>NZ_RKIE01000004.1 GCF_003751785.1 Frigoribacterium sp. PhB160 | reverse complement strand
ACAATCGTCAGATTGTTTTGTTCTTTGGTCAGCATCAAATTCAGCAGATCCGGCCTTTTTCCGGTTGGTCTGTTTTTTCTTTTACGGAGAGTTTGATCCTGGCTCAGGACGAACGCTGGCGGCGTGCTTAACACATGCAAGTCGAACGATGAACTCCAGCTTGCTGGGGGGATTAGTGGCGAACGGGTGAGTAACACGTGAGTAACCTGCCCTTGACTCTGGGATAAGCGCTGGAAACGGCGTCTAATACCGGATACGAGCTTCAGCCGCATGGCTAGGAGTTGGAAAGAATTTTGGTCAAGGATGGACTCGCGGCCTATCAGCTAGTTGGTGAGGTAATGGCTCACCAAGGCGACGACGGGTAGCCGGCCTGAGAGGGTGACCGGCCACACTGGGACTGAGACACGGCCCAGACTCCTACGGGAGGCAGCAGTGGGGAATATTGCACAATGGGCGCAAGCCTGATGCAGCAACGCCGCGTGAGGGATGACGGCCTTCGGGTTGTAAACCTCTTTTAGTAGGGAAGAAGCGAAAGTGACGGTACCTGCAGAAAAAGCACCGGCTAACTACGTGCCAGCAGCCGCGGTAATACGTAGGGTGCAAGCGTTGTCCGGAATTATTGGGCGTAAAGAGCTCGTAGGCGGTTTGTCGCGTCTGCTGTGAAATCTGGGGGCTCAACCCCCAGCCTGCAGTGGGTACGGGCAGACTAGAGTGCGGTAGGGGAGATTGGAATTCCTGGTGTAGCGGTGGAATGCGCAGATATCAGGAGGAACACCGATGGCGAAGGCAGATCTCTGGGCCGTAACTGACGCTGAGGAGCGAAAGCGTGGGGAGCGAACAGGATTAGATACCCTGGTAGTCCACGCCGTAAACGTTGGGAACTAGATGTGGGGACCATTCCACGGTCTCCGTGTCGCAGCTAACGCATTAAGTTCCCCGCCTGGGGAGTACGGCCGCAAGGCTAAAACTCAAAGGAATTGACGGGGGCCCGCACAAGCGGCGGAGCATGCGGATTAATTCGATGCAACGCGAAGAACCTTACCAAGGCTTGACATATACCGGAAACGGCCAGAGATGGTCGCCCCGCAAGGTCGGTATACAGGTGGTGCATGGTTGTCGTCAGCTCGTGTCGTGAGATGTTGGGTTAAGTCCCGCAACGAGCGCAACCCTCGTTCTATGTTGCCAGCACGTTATGGTGGGAACTCATAGGAGACTGCCGGGGTCAACTCGGAGGAAGGTGGGGATGACGTCAAATCATCATGCCCCTTATGTCTTGGGCTTCACGCATGCTACAATGGCCGGTACAAAGGGCTGCGATACCGTAAGGTGGAGCGAATCCCAAAAAGCCGGTCTCAGTTCGGATTGAGGTCTGCAACTCGACCTCATGAAGTCGGAGTCGCTAGTAATCGCAGATCAGCAACGCTGCGGTGAATACGTTCCCGGGCCTTGTACACACCGCCCGTCAAGTCATGAAAGTCGGTAACACCCGAAGCCAGTGGCCTAACCCCTTGTGGGATGGAGCTGTCGAAGGTGGGATCGGTGATTAGGACTAAGTCGTAACAAGGTAGCCGTACCGGAAGGTGCGGCTGGATCACCTCCTTTCTAAGGAGCATGTACCAGCCCTGCTGTTTACACAGGGATCATCTGGTCAAGTCAGTTCCGAAGCGAATGTCTTCGGCTGGCGCTCATGGGTGGAACATTGACAATGACTTTCTCGCGAAGTCGCCAGCATTAGTACGTCACCTTCGGGTGTCTGGAACGTGAGGGTGATGGGGTGGGGGAGTGTGCACGCTGTTGGGTCCTGAGGGACCAAACCTTCCGCCTCCGTTTGGAGGGGTGGGTTGAACTCCTCTGGGCCAGGAAAGTCCTGCATGTATCGCAGGGTGATTCTGGTGCCGCCCGTATTTTGAGAACTACACAGTGGACGCGAGCATCTTAGTCGCAAGCAGTGCCGGCCTTCGGGTTGGTTGTTGTTTGTGATACTAAGTGCAATTTCTTAGACCGATCACACCTTTGGGTGTGGTTGGCGAATGAGATAACACTGAGCTGCCGGCTTACGAGCTGGTGGCAACTTTGTGGTCAAGTTTCTAAGAGCAAACGGTGGATGCCTTGGCATCTGGAGCCGAAGAAGGACGTAGAAATCTGCGATAAGCCTCGGGGAGCTGATAATCGAGCCCTGATCCGAGGATTTCCGAATGGGGAAACCCCGCCAGGCGTTTTGACCTGGTGACTCCCGCCTGAATATATAGGGCGGGTAGAGGGAACGTGGGGAAGTGAAACATCTCAGTACCCACAGGAAGAGAAAACAACAGTGATTCCGTCAGTAGTGGCGAGCGAAATCGGAAGAGGCTAAACCGGTCATGTGTGATAGACGGCGGTCGTTGCATGGTCGGGGTTGTGGGACCTATTGTTCTGTTCTGCCGGACAGGAACAGTTACAGCGCAGTATAGGCGAACAGCTTTGAATGGCTGGTCATAGAGGGTGCGAACCCCGTAGCCGAAATGCTGGCGCTGGCTGAATGGGGATCCCAAGTAGCACGGGGCCCGAGAAATCCCGTGTGAATCTGTCAGGACCACCTGATAAGCCTAAATACTCCCAGATGACCGATAGCGGACAAGTACCGTGAGGGAAAGGTGAAAAGTACCCCGGGAGGGGAGTGAAATAGTACCTGAAACCGTTTGCTTACAAACCGTTGGAGCCTCCTTGTAGGGGTGACAGCGTGCCTTTTGAAGAATGAGCCTGCGAGTTAGCGATATGTGGCGAGGTTAACCCGTGTGGGGTAGCCGTAGCGAAAGCGAGTCTTAAGAGGGCGATACAGTCGCATGTCCTAGACCCGAAGCGAAGTGATCTATCCATGGCCAGGTTGAAGCGACGGTAAGACGTCGTGGAGGACCGAACCCACTTCAGTTGAAAATGGAGGGGATGAGCTGTGGATAGGGGTGAAAGGCCAATCAAACTTCGTGATAGCTGGTTCTCTCCGAAATGCATTTAGGTGCAGCGTTGCGTGTTTCTTGCCGGAGGTAGAGCTACTGGATGGCCGATGGGGCCCAAAAGCTTACTGACGTCAGCCAAACTCCGAATGCCGGTAAGTGAGAGCGCAGCAGTGAGACAGTGGGGGATAAGCTTCATTGTCGAGAGGGAAACAACCCAGACTACCAACTAAGGTCCCTAAGCGTGTGCTAAGTGGGAAAGGATGTGGAGTTGCATAGACAACCAGGAGGTTGGCTTAGAAGCAGCCACCCTTGAAAGAGTGCGTAATAGCTCACTGGTCAAGTGATTCCGCGCCGACAATGTAACGGGGCTCAAGCACACCACCGAAGTTGTAGATTTCGTATTATAGACAAGCCTTCGTGGTTCAGTCGTACGGAGTGGTAGGAGAGCGTCGTGTGGCCAGTGAAGCGGCGGTGTAAACCAGCCGTGGAGGCCACACGAGTGAGAATGCAGGCATGAGTAGCGAAAGACGGGTGAGAAACCCGTCCTCCGAAAGACCAAGGGTTCCAGGGCCAGGTTAATCCGCCCTGGGTAAGTCGGGACCTAAGGCGAGGCCGACAGGCGTAGTCGATGGACAACGGGTTGATATTCCCGTACCGGCGAAGAACCGCCCAAGATAATCCAGTGGTGCTAAGAGTCCTAACCCGGCTGAGCGGATCCCTTCGGGGTGATGCCGGCCGGTCTAACGCTCGACCCCATGCTGGTGCGTTTAGCGTATTAACAGGTGTGACGCAGGAAGGTAGCTGAGCCAGGCGATGGTATCCGTAAGGTGAACCTGGTGTAAGGATGTAGGGCTGACGATAGGCAAATCCGTCGTCAATGTGCCTGAGACCCGATGCGTACCCCGATTGGGGGAAATCAGTGATCCTATGCTGCCGAGAAAAGCATCGACGCGAGGTTCAAGCCGCCCGTACCCCAAACCGACTCAGGTGGTCAGGTAGAGAATACCAAGGAGATCGAGAGAATCGTGGTTAAGGAACTCGGCAAAATGCCCCCGTAACTTCGGGAGAAGGGGGGCCGGAACCGTGATGGGATTTACTCCCGGAGCGGGAAAGGCCGCAGAGACCAGTGGGAAGCGACTGTTTACTAAAAACACAGGTCCGTGCCAAGTCGCAAGACGATGTATACGGACTGACGCCTGCCCGGTGCTGGAAGGTTAAGAGGAAGGGTTAGCGCAAGCGAAGCTCAGAATTTAAGCCCCAGTAAACGGCGGTGGTAACTATAACCATCCTAAGGTAGCGAAATTCCTTGTCGGGTAAGTTCCGACCTGCACGAATGGCGTAACGACTTCCCAGCTGTCTCAACCGCGAACTCGGCGAAATTGCACTACGAGTAAAGATGCTCGTTACGCGCAGCAGGACGGAAAGACCCCGTGACCTTTACTACAGCTTGGTATTGGTGTTCGGAGTGGCTTGTGTAGGATAGGTGGGAGACTGTGAAGCTCGGACGCTAGTTCGGGTGGAGTCAATGTTGAAATACCACTCTGGTCACTTTGGATATCTAACTACGAACCGTGATCCGGTTCTGGGACAGTGCCTGGTGGGTAGTTTAACTGGGGCGGTTGCCTCCTAAAGAGTAACGGAGGCGCCCAAAGGTTCCCTCAACCTGGTTGGCAATCAGGTGTCGAGTGTAAGTGCACAAGGGAGCTTGACTGTGAGACTGACAAGTCGAGCAGGGACGAAAGTCGGGACTAGTGATCCGGCAGTGGCTTGTGGAAGCGCTGTCGCTCAACGGATAAAAGGTACCTCGGGGATAACAGGCTGATCTTGCCCAAGAGTCCATATCGACGGCATGGTTTGGCACCTCGATGTCGGCTCGTCGCATCCTGGGGCTGGAGTAGGTCCCAAGGGTTGGGCTGTTCGCCCATTAAAGCGGTACGCGAGCTGGGTTTAGAACGTCGTGAGACAGTTCGGTCCCTATCCGCTGCGCGCGTAGGAAATTTGAGAAGATCTATCCCTAGTACGAGAGGACCGGGATGGACGAACCTCTGGTGTGTCAGTTGTCCTGCCAAGGGCACCGCTGATTAGCTACGTTCGGAACGGATAACCGCTGAAAGCATCTAAGCGGGAAGCCGGCTTCGAGATGAGATTTCCATACCCTTCGGGGTGAGAGGCTCCCAGCTAGACTACTGGGTTGATAGGCCGGATGTGGAAGTGGGGACTAACGACCCATGGAGCTGACCGGTACTAATAAGCCGATAACTTGACAACACTCTTCCCCTGTAGAGGAGGAAGAAAGATTGCTTCGCGTCCACTATGTGGTTCCCGAAAGACGGTCGGTAACGACCCTTATCGGAAACACCCCAACACACCCATCCGTCTGGTGTGTGGGAACAACAAAACAGACAAGTCCCCCCATTCGTGGTGGGCATGGTCTGAAACAGGCTTCACCCTCACCCACAACTCTGGTTGTGGGGGTTGTGTGGTAAATGTTTCGGCGGCCATAGCGAGAGGGAAACGCCCGGTCCCATTCCGAACCCGGAAGCTAAGACTCTCAGCGCCGATGGTACTGCAAGGGGGACCTTGTGGGAGAGTAGGACACCGCCGGACTCCCTTT
>NZ_RKIE01000003.1 GCF_003751785.1 Frigoribacterium sp. PhB160 | reverse complement strand
GGGGGGGCTGCCCGGGGGGGGGGGGGGGCCGGGGGGCCCGGGGGGGGGCGCCCCCGGGGGGGGGGGGGGCGGCGGGCGGGGGGGGGGGGGGCCCGCGGGGGGGGGGGGCGGGGGGGGGGGGGCCGCCCCGCGCCTCCTGGTGGGGCCTCGAGCGACTAGCGCTTGAGGTTGGTGAGCTCCTGCAGCACCTCGTCGGAGGTGGTGATGATGCGGGCGTTCGCCTGGAAGCCGCGCTGGGCGACGATGAGGTTCGTGAACTCCTGGCTGAGGTCGACGTTGCTCATCTCGAGCAGGCCGCTCGACAGCGAGCCGACGCCGGGCGAGCCGGGGATGCCGACGGCCGCGTTGCCCGAGTTGGCCGTGGCGCGGTAGCCCGACGAGCCGGTCTTCTCGAGGCCGCCGGGGTTGGCGAACGTGGCGAGCGCGATGCGGCCGACGGCGAGCGACTCGCCGTTGCTGAACTGGCCGACGAGGGTGCCGTCCTTCGAGAGCGAGAAGCCCTGCAGGGTGCCGGCCTCGCGGCCGTTCTGCTCGGTGACGGCGACGGTGTTGAGCGCCGCGAAGCCGGTGACCTTCGACAGGTCGACGGTCACGCCGCCGACGGTCAGCGAGCCGGCGCCGTTCTGGGTGCCGTTCGTGAAGGTGAGGTTCGTCGTGGCGGGGGTGCCCTGGCCGTCGGTGCCGCGGACGCTCCAGCCGCCGTCGGTGCGCGTGAAGGTCAGGGTCAGGGTGCGCTCGGTGCCGAACGCGTCGTAGACCTTCGAGTCGCGCGTCAGCGAGTCGCCGACCGCGGTCTCGGAGGGCAGGTTGCCGCCGACGTTGGCGCCCGTGGTCGCCGTCGCGGGGGCCGCGCCGTTGAGGGGGAGGCTGATGTCGCCGACCGCGCCGCCGTCGTTGACGACGCCGTTCGTCGCCGAGTAGCCCTGGACGATCTTGCCGTCGGCGCTGGTGAGGCGGCCGTCGGCGTCGAAGTCGAACGAGCCCGCACGCGTGTACACGGTGTCGTTGCCGAGGCGCGTGACGAAGAAGCCGTCGCCCGAGATCATCAGGTCGGTCGCCTTGCCGGTGGCCTGCGCCGAGCCCTGCGCGAAGTTCGTCGAGATGCCCGCGACCTGCACGCCGAGGCCGACCTGGGCGGGGTTCGTGCCGCCGATGCCGGTCTGCGGGCCGCCGGCGCCCTGCGTCATCTGCGACAGCGTGTCCTGGAACTGGGTCGTCGAGGCCTTGAAGCCGGCGGTGTTGACGTTGGCGATGTTGTTGCCGGTGACGTCGAGCATGGTCTGGTGCGAGCGGAGTCCGGAGATGCCGGAGTAGAGGGAGCGGAGCATGAGAGCTGCCTTTCAGTGCGGTGCCTGGGAGGCGCGTCCTGCGCGGGTCTGACCGGTCGCGTCCTGCTCCCGGGCGGTGCTGTGGGGTCGTGCTGAGTTCGTGGGTGGTGCTGGTGGTGCCGGTCGGGCCGGCGGGCCGTGCGGGCCGTGCGGGCCGTGCGGGCCGTGCGGGTCGCCTACGGCGTGGTCGCGGCGGTGATGCCGGAGATGAGATCCAACGCGACCTCCTTCCCGCCGACCGTGACCTTCGGGACGGAGTCGGCGAACGAGACGCTGGTCGCCGTGCCGGTGACGGGCTTGCCGTCGGGGCCCTCGTAGCTGACCTGCTTGCCGACCATGTTCGAGGCCGCGATGCGCATCTGCAGCGAGAAGCCCTCGTTGGCGGTGGTGGTCTGGTTGGTGACCTGCTCCATCATCGCCAGCTGGGTGGTCTGCGAGATCATCGCGTTCGTGTCCATCGGCGACGACGGGTCCTGGTTCTTCAGCTGCGTGACGAGCAGCTGCATGAAGATCTCGCTGTCCATCGTCTGCTTGGGCGCGCGCGCCGAGCTGTTCGCCGCCATGGCCGCCAACTGGGCGGCCTTGTCGACGGTTCCGGAGATCTGGTCGATCGAGGGCATCTGGTGGTCCTGGTCTCTGTGGTGAGGGTCGGTGGGGTCGGGTGCGGCCGGCCGGTCAGGCGAGCACGTCGATCGAGGTGGTGGACGAGGAGGCGCGGTGTAGGCCGGAAGCCCGCCCCGCCGCCCCGAGGTCGGCGGCCTCGTCGCCGGGGCGCGGGCCGCGACCTCGGAGGGCCTCCTCCGCGCCCCGGCCGCCGGTGCTGCTGCCGTTGCCGGTCGCGTCGCGGGCGTCGCCGAGCAGGCCGCGCTGGTCGCCGCGGGGGTCGGCGGGCTGGTCGTGGCTGGAGAGGTCGATGCTCGTCGGCACGCCGGCGCCGCCCATGTCGCGGCGGAGGTCGGGCAGGATCGCCCGCACCGCCTCGCGGCCCGCGTCGGACGCGGCGAACATCTCGACGTGCATGCCGTGCGCTCCGACGTGGGCGCGGACGGTCACCGGCCCGAGGGCCTCGGGGCTGACGCTGAGGGTGACGACGTGCGTGCCCGGGCCGGCCGCCGCGAGCGAGAACAGCGGACGGTGCAGCTGCTGCGTGAGCGGGGCGGGCTGGTTCGGGGCGGCGGGCTGTGCCGGGGCGGCGGTCGCCGCGGGCGTCGCGGTCGGGACCGCGGGGGTCGCTCCGGGCAGGGCCGTGGGGGCGGCGGTCGTGGATGGGGCGGTCGTGGACGCGGCGGCGGCCGGGGCCGCGTCGGAGAGGGGGTCGGTCGTGGTGGAGCCGAGGGCGCCCGGGGTGCCGGCGGTCGGGGTTCCGGCGCTCGTCGCGGCGGTCGCGGCGGGTGCGGCAGGGGCGGCGGTCGCGGCGGTCGCAGCCTGCGCGCCGGGCGTCAGGGGCGCCGCGGCGACGGGGGCCGCCGGGCCCGGGGCCGTCGGGACGGGGGCCGTCGTGGGGGCCGGGCCCGCCGGTGCGGAGGCCGGGAGGGCGGTGGCCGAGGCGGTGCTCGCGGGGGTGGGGGCGCCTCCGGACGGGGTGGCGGGGGCGGGCTGCGCCGGGGCGGGCGTGGCGGGGGTCGTCGGCGCGGACGCCGTCGCCGTCGCGAGGAAGGCGGTGCGGCCGGACGTGAGGGCACCGTCACGGAGGGCGGTGGCGTCGTCGGTCGCGACGGTGAGGCCCGTCGCTCCGAGGGCGGTGGGCGTCTGCGCGGGGTGAGGCGCGCGCGATGCGCTTGTGTCGCCTCGCGGCGAGATGTGCGCGGGAAGGGTGACGGGCTCGGTGCCGCGTGCGCCGGGGACGGGTGCTTCGCCTGCAGGCGAAGCGGGCTGGGCTGAGGCCGTGGACGTCGTGGCGGCGGGTGCGGCAGGCCCGGTGACGGGGGTGGCTGCGCCGCCGGGTGCGGTGACGAGGGCCGGGGTGGCTGCCGGGAGCGTCGCCGAGGCGAGCGTGGTGGCGGCGGAGATCGGCGTCGAGGGCGCGGCTCCACCAGCAGCAGCGGCGGCGAGGACGGCGGACGGGGCGGTGGCGGCGAGCGCCGCGGCCGCGCCGGTGGAGGGTGCGGGCTGATCGGTCGTCCCGCCTCCGGGCGAAGCGACGGGGGCCGAGTCCGAGGTGGAGACCGAGTCGGCGGATGCCGGGTGAGGGCGGGCGGAGCCCGAGCGGGAGCTCGTTTCGCCTGGAGGCGAGACAACGGGAACGAGAAGGGCGGGTCCTGCGGCGAGGGCGGCGGACGAGGGGGCGGGGAGCGGGGTGCCGGGGGCGGGGGGTTCCTCGACGAGCGAGGACGGTCCTTCCTCCGGGGCGGCCGGGGCTGCTGCGGCGGCGACGACGGTGGCGGGAGAGCCGGGCGCGTCGGACGGTGTGAGGCGATCCGCGAGGGGCGAGACGGGCGAAGGGGCGGCGAGGGGCTCGGCCGTCGCGGGGACGGGCGGCACGGCGGCGGGCGTCGGTCCGGCGGCAGCGCTGGCGAGGACGGTGGCACCCGCGCCGCGATCGGCGACACCGCCGGTGAGGGCAGCGGGACCGTCGGTGAGGGCAGCCGCACCGCCGCCGAGGGCGGCAGCACCCGCACCGCCGACGAGGGCCGCGGCACCCGCGTCCAGCGCGGCGGGGGCACCGGCGTCGGAGCCCGGGGTGCCGACGGCAGCCGGGTCGGACGCGGAGGGAGCGGCGCCGGCGGCGGCCACGGACGAGCTCGTCGAGGCGACGGGGGCGGCCGCGGGCGAGGTGGGGGCGACCGCCTCGGCGAGGCGGGGGAGGACGTCTCGGTGGAGGCGCGCCTCCTTGGCTGCCTGACGCGCGGCGGGCGACTCGGGGCGCGACGACGCGTGGTCGGGGCGGGCGTGGTCGTGGCGGGCGGCGCTCATGGCGTCGCCGAAGCCGACGGCTCCCGCGCCGGGAACGCCGAGGGCGCCGGTCGAGCGGGCGGGCGACGACGGCGACGCCGGCGCGGCGATCACGAAGGGCAGGGTGCGATCGACGCTCACGAGGCGACCCCCGAGCTCATCAGGCGCTGCAGCTGCGCGGTCATCAGGTCGACCGACGCCGTCGACGACGCGGCCCCGACGCTCGTGGTGGGCGCGATGCCGGCGGTCGCCGTGGCCGTCGCGGGGACGATGCGGCGGATCGTCGCCAGGTCGGAGTCCTTGTACCAGTTGCCCACGATCTGCACGTCCTTGCCGGGACGCGGCGCGTGCAGCACCTTGCCGTCGCCGAGGTAGATGACGACGTGGCCCTCCCCCTTCGGGATGAGCAGGTCGCCGGGCTTCGCCTCGGCCAGCGAGCCGACCTCCGCGCCCATGTCGGCCTGGTCGGGCACGACGCGGGGCATCGTCACGCCGAGGTCCTTGAACACGGTCTGCACGAGGCCCGAGCAGTCCATGCCCGTGCGGTCCTCGCCGCCGAAGACGTAGGGCACGCCGAGGTACTTCTTCGCCGCCTCGACGACGTCGGATCCGACGGCGCCGCTGCCCGAGGCCACGGCGCCCTTGACGGCAGCGGTGGAGGCGGTGGTCGCCAGGCCGCCGGAGGCCGCGGCCGCGCTCGCCGCGCCCGTGCCGAGGCCGGCGCCGGTCGCCGTGCCGGTGCCGCTCGTCGCGAGGGCGTCGGCGAACGCGCCGGCGGAGGCCGCCGAGCCCGTCGAGCTCACGCCCGTCGCGCCGCCGAGGAGCGCGGACGCTCCCCCGGTGCGGAGGGCCTGCATCTGGCTCTGGATGTCCTGGATGCGGGACAGGACGTCGGTCACGGGGCTCATGACGCGCCTCCAGGGGTCGGCAGGGACGAGGGGGACGGGAAGGGCGCGGGGGTCGAGCGCGTCGCGGGGGCTGCGCCGGCGGACCGGACCGCGGGGGCGGAGGGGACGGCGGGAAGCGCGGCCGTCACGGTGCGGCTCGCGATCTCGTCGAGGGCGGACTGCTCGGCGCGGAGGTCCTCGGCGGCGGCGATCACGGCGTGCTTCTCCTCGAGCTTCTCGAGGCCGATGGCGGCGCGGCGGGCGGCGTTGAACGCCTCCTGGGCCTCGGCGGCCTCGGTGCGGCGGCGACCGGCGACGGCGTCGAGCTCGCTGAGCATGCCGCGCGACGAGGCGCGGGCCGCGGCGACGGCGCTGAGCATCGCGGCGTCGGTGACCTCGGCCGGGCCGTCCTCGAGGGTGCGGCGGGCCGCGACGCGGCGGTCGGCGGCGTCGCGCAGGCGCTCGTTGGCGTCGGCGAGGCGGCCGGCGGCCTGGTCCTGCTGGGCGTGGCGGAGCCGGAGCAGCCCGACCAGGGAGAACGTGCGGGCCATCAGGCACCTCCGAGTCGGGTCGTCAGCTGGACGAGGCGCTGCCACGAGTCGTGCGCGGTCGCCCGCTCGTCCATGCCCTGCTGCAGGAACGCGTCGATCGCGCCCTGGTGGTCGACGGCGGCGTCGACGAGCGGGTTCGTGCCGCGCTGGTAGGCGCCGACGTCGAGGAGGTCCTGTGCCGCCTTGCGGGCCGCCATGACCTTGCGGAGGCCCGTCGCGACCGCGCGCTGCTCGCGCGACGTCACCTTCGAGGCGACGCGCGAGACCGAGCCGAGGGCGTCGACGGACGGGAAGTGCCCGGTCACCGCCAGCTTGCGGTCGAGCACGACGTGCCCGTCGAGGATGCTGCGGGCGGCGTCGGCGATCGGCTCGTTGTGGTCGTCGCCGTCGACGAGCACCGTGTACAGGCCCGTGACGGACCCGACGCGGTCGGTGCCCGCGCGCTCGAGCAGCTCGGCGAGCACCGAGAAGGTCGACGGCGGGTAGCCGCGGGTCGCCGGGGGCTCGCCGACCGACAGGCCGATCTCGCGCTGCGCCATGGCCACGCGGGTGAGCGAGTCCATCATCAGCACCACGTCGGCGCCGCGGTCGCGGAACGACTCGGCGATGCGGGTCGCGACGAACGCGGCCCGGAGGCGCATGAGGGCGGGCTCGTCGCTCGTCGACACGACGACGATCGAGCGCGCGAGGCCCTCGGGGCCGAGGTCGTCCTCGAGGAACTCGCGCACCTCGCGGCCGCGCTCCCCCACCAGCGCGATGACGCTGACCTGCGCGTCGGAGCCGCCGGCGATCATCGACAGCAGCGACGACTTGCCGACGCCCGAGCCGGCGAAGAGGCCGACGCGCTGCCCGCGGCCGACGGTCGTCAGCGTGTCGAGCACGCGGACGCCGAGCTGCAGGGGCGTGTCGATGCGGGCCCGGTGCATGGCCGAGGGGGTCTCGTGGTCGAGCGTGACGAGGTCGACCGGGCGGCCGTCGGCGCCGCGCAGCGGGCCCTTGCCGTCGATCGGGCGACCGAGGCCGTCGAGCACGCGGCCGAAGAGCGCCTCGCCGGTCGGCACGAGCAGCGGGCGCCCCGTCGAGCGGGCCGGCATCCCGGCCGTGACGCCGACGAGCCGGCCGAGGGGCATGCAACGGACGCCCTCGGGACCGGTCGCGACGACCTCGGCGAGCGCGTCGGCCCCGGGACGGTCGCCCAGCGTGACGACGTCGCCGACGGCGGCGTCGAGGCCCTCGATCGTGAGGCCGAGGCCGACGGCGCTGACGACGCGGCCGACCCGCTGCGGACGGGCGGCCCGGCGGGCGGCGGCGAGGCGGCTGCCGAGGCGCGGCGAGACCGCGGGAGGCGCGGTGAGCGTCACGAGGCCACCTCGCCGAGGGCGATGGTCGCGCCGGGCACCGCGGTGCCCGGGCCGTGCGGGGCGCCGGCCGCGTACGGGGTACCGGTCGCGTCGAGGACGGTCGAGGCGTCGGCGTCGGGCACGGCGGCGGCGTCGAGCAGTGCCTCGCGGGCCCGGTCGAGGGCGGTCGCCAGGCGGGCGTCGACGAGGCCGGTCGCGAGCTCGGCCTCGGCGTCGCCGGGACGGAGGCGCGGGTCGGCGACGACGACGAGCCCGGCGGCGCGGGCCGCCTCCTCGACGTGCGCGACGTCGGACGGCGCCAGGCGCACGCGGTGCACGAGGGCGGGGTCGACCCCCTCGAGGGCGCGGGTCACGGCGGCGCGGGCGGTGCGGCCCCCGCGCGGGTCGTCGCCCGCCACGGGCTCGGACGCCGCGATCTCGTAGCCGACCACGGCGGAGGCGAGGTCGAGGGCGGTGGCGACCAGCGCCTCCTCGGCGTCGGCCAGGAGGGGCAGGGTGCGGGTGTCGAGCGCGCGCGCGGCCGCCTCGAGGGCGACGGCGCGCTCGGCGACGTGCTGGTGCAGGCGGGCCTGGGCGTCGGCGAACTCGGCCTCGAGCGCGGCGCGGCGGGCGGTCAGCTCGGCCTCGGCGGAGCGGAGCCCGACGGCGTACCCGGCCGCGTGGCCCTGCGCCTCGGCCCGGGCCCGGACGGACTCGGCGGAGGGGACGGGGTGCGTGAGCGTGGCGGTCGCGGCGGCGCTCGCGGTCGCAGCGCTGCTCGCGGTGCTGCTCGCGGTCGGGGCGGTGCTGGCCGCACGGGTCCCGGTGAGCGACGGGTACACGACGCGCGAGAAGGCACCCTGCGAGGGGGACGTCACGGGATCGGGCATCACGGGGCCGTTCAGGCGAGAGGGCGTGCGGCCGATCCGTGGCCTGGGGTGGGTGAGCGATCCGTGCTCAGGTGCGACTCTCGGCGGCGGGCCGGGTCGCGTAAGCAGTTGCCCCGAACGGGGGCGGCGACGGCAGGCGCCGGGCTACTCGACGAGGGCGTCCTCGTCGGCGCGGTGCACCGTGATGGCGCCCTGGGCCTCGAGCTCGCGGATGGCGCGGACGACCTCGGCCCGCGCCTCCTCGACCTGCGACTTGCGCACCGGGCCCATGGCCTTGATCTCGTCGTCGAGCAGCTCGCGGTTGCGCTCCGACACGTTGCCGCGGATGACCTCGGTCACGGCGGCGAGCGCGCCCTTCATGGCGGTCGCGAGCACGGCGGCGTCGATGCCGCGCAGCACCTGCTGGATGTCGCGCGACTCGAGCTTGACGATGTCCTCGAAGGTGAGCATGCGTGAGCGCACCTCCTCGGCGAGCACCGGGTCGCGGGCGTCGAGCCCGTCGAGCAGGGCGCGCTCGGTGGCGCTGTCGCTGCGGTTGATGATGTCGACGAGGGGCTGGATGCCGCCGACGACCTCGACCTGCTCGCGCGGCGCGACGACGGCGCCGGCCCGCACCTTGAGGGTGGTGGCGACGATGCCGACGGCCTCCGGGGTCGCCGTGCCCATCGTGGCGATGGCCTGGGCGACGTCGGTGCGGACGTCGGGGTCGAGGCCGGCCAGCACGGCCGACGCCTGCTGCGACCGCAGGTGCGCGAGCACGAGGGCGATCGTCTGCGGCAGCTCGCCCTCGAGCAGGGTGATGACCTGCCCGGGGTCGGCCTCGTCGAGGAACTCGAAGCTCTTGCCCATCGCGTTCGACGCGAGGCGCTCCATGACGCCCGCGGCCCGCTCCGAGCCGAACGACGCCTCGAGCAGCCCGACGGCGACGTCGTGGCCGCCGCGACGCTGGTAGCGCCCGCTCGTCGTGAGGTCGTGGAACTCGGCGACGGCCGACTCGGCGATGGACGGGTCGACCCGGCGCAGGCGGACGATCTCGGCGGTGATCTCCTCCGCCTCCTCCTCGCTGAACTGCTTCATGACGGTGGCCGCGCGCTGCTGCTCCATCTGCATGAGGATCACGGCGACCTTCTGGGCGCCGGTCAACGAGGAGGCGCCGCCCGCGACGCCCACGCCGCCCCCGGCACCCGAGGCGCCCAGGGCCACCGCGCCCGAGCCCGGGCCGGCGGCGGGGACGAGGCTCACGCTCCGGCCTTCTGGTCCATCAGGCCGCGGAGGAGCTCGGCGGTCTTCTCGGGGTCGCGCTCCGCCATGGCGTCGATCTCGGCTCGCTTGCGCTCGGCCGAGACGAACTCGGGCGAGGGCTCGGGCGCGTCGACCGGCAGGCGCGTGGCCGTGTCGTCGACGAGCATGCGGCGGGAGGCCGAGTCGCCGATGTCGAGCGGCATCGTCGCGTCCCAGGTCTGCGCGGCGTTGCCGGCGCGGAGCTCGCCGAGGTCGACGTCCTCACGGGCCTGGCGGCGGCTGCGCTTCGCCAGCACGATGAAGCCGATGATCGCGGCGATCGCCACGGCGGCGATCGAGCCGACGGTGCGGATGGTGTTCCACATCTGCTCGGCGGCGGCTGCCTTGTCGGCCTCGGCGAGCGCGGCCTTCGCGGCCTCGGCGCCCGACGTGTCGAAGTTCACCAGGGCGACCTCGACCGCGTCGCCGCGGGCGGTGTCGACGCCGGCGGCGTTCGAGACGAGGTCGTTGATGCTCTGCAGGTTGACGTTGCCGCCGACCCCGGCGTCGATCGCGACGGAGATCGTCTGGCGGCTGACCGTGCCGGCCGGGACGCTCATCGTCTCGGTCGTCTTGTCGACCGCGTTGTTCTTCGTCGCCGACTCGTTGACGTAGCCGTCGTCGCCGCCGGTCGTGGTGCTCGAGCCGTCGGCGGCCGTCGTGGTGCCGTTCGGCACGGCGATGTTGTCGGGGCCGAGCACGCCCGTCGACCCGGTGCCGTCGGCACCGGCGCCGCCCGCGCCGTACTGCTCGGTGGTGCTCGACTCGTTGAGGGCGATCGGGCCGCTCGTCGGGGCCGAGAACGACTCCGTGACGCGGGTGCCGGAGTTCTGGTCGAGGTCGGCCGCGACCACGACGGACGAGTTGCCCGCGCCGACGACCTTGTCGAGCATCGACTGCACCGAGGCCTGGACCTTGGACTCGTAGTCGCCCGCCTGGCCGGTCGCGCCTCCCACGGCTCCGGTGCCGACCTGCGACAGCACGGTGCCCGCGGCGTCGGTCACGGCGACGTCGGTCGTCGCCATGCCCTCGACGGAGGCGCTGGTCAGGTTGACGATGGCCTGCACCTGCTTGTCGGTGAGGGTCGCTCCGCCCTGCGTCTCGACGAAGACGGACGCGGTCGGGTCGGCCTGCTCGGAGACGAAGACGCTCTCCTCCGGGATCGCGAGCTGGACGCTGGCGGTCTTCACGCCGTCCATCGCCATGATCGTCTTCGCGAGCTCGCCCTCGATGGCGCGCTTGTAGGTGACGTCCTGCTGGAACTCGGACGAGGTGACGCCCATCGTGTCGAGCAGCGAGTAGCCGCCGTCGCCGCCCGTCGAGGGCAGGCCCGCCGCGGCGGCCGTGAGGCGCTCCTGGTAGACGTTCGCCTCGGGCACGAGGATCGTCTGGCCGCCCGCGGTCAGCTGGTACGGGACGCCGTCGGCCTTGAGCTGCTCGACGATGGCGCTGGCGTCGACCGGGTCGATGCCGCTGAACAGCGGCGTGTAGGTCGGCTTGGTCAGCCAGCTGACGAGCGCGACCGAGCCGAGCACGAGGGCCGCGAGCAGGATCACCGCGATGGTCTTCTGGGCGATCGAGAAGCCGGCCAGGGTCGACCGCATGCGGTCGAGGGAGTTCTTCAGCGCGCTGGGCATCAGGCCTGCATCCTCATGATCTCGTTGAAGGCGTCGACGCCCTTGTTGCGGACGGCGCTGACGAGCTCGAGCGTGACCTGGGCACGCGTGGCCGCGATCGTGGCGTCGTGGATGTCGGTGAGGTCGCCGGTGACGGCCTTGACGGCGAGCGTCTTGGCCTCGCCCTGCAGCTGCTGCAGGCCCTCGACGGCACCGGCCATCGAGGCGCCGAAGGTCGATCCGGAGGCGCTGGGCGCGGTGGTCGTGCCGGTGACGTCGGACGCGCCTCCGGCCCTCGTGAGCGAGCTGACGTCGGCGTAGCCCGACTGCTGGACGGCGCCGATCGCCGGGATTCCTGAGAGGGGCATCAGCCACGTCCGATCTGGAGTGCGGCCTCGTAGGCCGTCTTGGCACGGTCGACGACAGCGGCGTTGGCCTGGTAGCCGCGCTGCGCCATGATGAGGTCGCCCATCTGGGCTCCGAGGTCGATGTCGGGCATGCGCACGTAGCCCTCGGCGTCGGCGAGCGGGTGGTCGGGCAGGTAGGTGACGCGGCCGGCCTCGCTGCCGTAGCGGTCGGCCTTGACGAAGACTCCGGTCGTGCCGTCGCCCTCCTGCACCTCGACGTAGCGCGCCTGGAAGGCGGTGTCGTCCATGCTCTTGACGGTGTTGACGTTGGCGATGTTGTCGGAGACGGCGTCGAGCCACTTGCGGTGCACGGTGAGGCCGGTGCTCGCGATGCCGATCGCGTCGAAGGCGGGCATCAGCTGGTCCGGAACGCGGCGCGGACGGCCGTCAGCTCGGAGTTCATCGCCTGCGTCGCGAACTGGTACCGCAGCACGGTGTCGACGTTCGAGAGCGTCTCGGTGTCGAGGTTGACGTTGTTGCCGTCGAGGCGCGTGGGCTCGAGGCTGCGCTGCGTGGTGGCGTTCACGGCCCCGCTGCCCTGCTCGACGGAGCGGCCGAGCGCCTCCTCGAACTGCACCCGCTTGGCCTGGTAGCCGGGGGTGTTGACGTTCGCGATGTTGTTCGCGATCGTCTTCTGGCGCAGCGAGAGGCCGTCGAGCGCGCTCTGCAGCGCCGCTTGGGTCACGGATTCGAGGGGCATGCCTGTTCCAGGTGCGAGTGGTCGAGGGGCCGATCCGTGGCCGGGGTGTCGAGCGTTCCGTGCTCAGGGCGCTCTATCGGCGCGCGACGGGGTCACGTAAGGGCGTGCCCCCGTAGTGGGGTGGGCGCCGCCGCGCGGCGCCGCGCCGCGCCGCGCCGTCGGGTCGCGTTGCACCGTCGGTCCGGCGTTGCACCGTCGGGACAGGGGGTGTGGTGCGGGTCCGGGGGTGCGGCGCGGGCAGAGGCGCGGGGCGCGCCCGGTCAGGCGACGGCGCCGGTGAGCGCGGCGATGCCGAAGCCGAGGCCTGCCAGCGCGATGACGGCGCCCCCGATCATCATCAGGCCGGGCGTCTGCGTGTGCGGGCCGACGTAGACGCCCTGTTCGCGGCGGTGCCGACGGGCAGCATCGGAGATGTGCTGCCGGAAGACGACGAAGCACACCCCGAAGACCACGAACAGCGGGGAGAAGATCAGGGCGGCGGTCTGGGTCTCGGTCACGGGTGGGTCCTCTCGGGGGGTGAGGCGCGCCTCCGGCGGGTGCTCACCACGAGGCGGGCAGGGGCTGGCCGGGAGCGGCCGGCGACTCGACGAAGACGCTGAGGGTGCTGACGCCGGCCCCCATGGTCCACCGGCGTCGCCGCCCGATGCGGGTCCAGCCGCGGGGCAGGGAGCGGTCGGCAGGGATCGGGGCCGGGGTCGGGCGCGGGCGCCGACGGCGGCGGGACGTCGTCGTCGGGTCGGCTCACGGGGGCGACGGTAGTCGCCCCGGCCGTGGCGTCGCGGCGTGCCGGCGGGTGGGATGCGGGCGGTCCTCTCGCGGCCGTCGCCGGGGACGGGGTGGTGCGGCGGGGCCGTCGCGCCTGGACCGTGCCTCAGCCGCGGCCGTAGCCGACGGAGCAGGTCTGCTGGGCGGCCGACTGGCCGGAGAGGCCCTCGAGCGGCTCGGCGGCCGGGTCGCTCGGCGCGGGTGCGCCGGACTCGGCGGGCGTGCCCGGCAGCGTCGGGTCGGCAGACGGGTCGGCCGACGCGTCGGGCGCGGCCGGGTCGCCCGGCGTGGCCGGCGGCGCCGTGGCGGCGGGGTCGAGCGTGGTGCCGAGACCGGTCGAGTCGCCGGCCAGCACCACGGGCTCGTCGGCCGCGAGCTTCGCCATGAGCACGTCGGCCTGCGACGTGATCGGCACGACCTTGCCGGGGTAGGACGGATCCTCCGTCGTGCCCGGGTACTGCACGAACGTGACCGCGGCGAGGTCCATGTCGCGGAACACCCGCGCCATCGCGATCATCTGGTCGACGTCCGTCAGCGACGACGACAGCGTGATCGTCTTCGCCGCGACGTTCGCCAGCGAGTACAGCGTCGGGATGCTCGTCAGGGTGCCGTCCGACTTGACCTTGCGCAGCAGCGACGAGAGGTACGCCTGCTGCCCCGAGATGCGCGCCAGATCGCTGCCGTCGCCCACGCCGTACCGCGTGCGCAGGAACTTCAGGGCGTCGTCGCCGCTCAGGGTCTGGACCCCCGCCTCCAGGTCGAGGCCCGAGTCGGGGTCGCGCACCGGGTCGGCGAGGCAGACGTCGACCCCGCCGATCGCGTCGCTGATGCCCCGCACGCCCGCGAACGTCAGCACGGCCGCGTAGGGCACGTCGAGGCCGGTCAGCGACTCGACCGTGTCGGCGACGCAGGCGAGGCCGCCGCGCGCCATCGCCGTGTTCATCGGCGCCGCCGACCGCGCGGCGGACGTCTCGCCGGTCACGGGGTCGGTGCACTCCGGGTGGGCGACGATCAGGTCGCGCGGGATGCTCACGGCGGTCGCGTTGGTGTGGTCGGCCGAGACGTGCAGCAGCAGGTTGAAGTCGTTGAGGGTCGCGTCGCGCTGGCCGAAGGCGGCCTGGTCCTGGCCCTCCTCGTTGTCGGCGCCGACGAACAGGACGTTGAACCCGCCCTCGAGCTCGTCGACGGCGGGCAGCGGGGTCGCGTCGCCGCCGTCGTTGGCGGTCAGGTCGACCGAGTTGCCCTGGATCTGCCGTGCCACGTCCCAGGTCGCCCAGGCCGCGATCGACACCGAGCTCACGAGCACGACGCCCACGACGACCGCGCCGCCCTCGAGAGCCGTCAGCCACGCGGGGTGCCGCGGCAGGCGACCGTGGCGGGCAGCGGGGCCGGGTGCGTCCGCGGACGCGGGAGGCGCCTCCTCGTCGGGGCGTCGCCCCGGCCAGCCTCGCACCACGCGCTCCACCCCCGTCGGCGGCCCGGTCGCGGGCCTCGGGGAATTCTCGCACGAGCGCCCGAGCGAGGCTCAGATGTCGAGCACGCCGTCGACGGCCTGCGAGCGCGGGGGCAGGGCGGTGGCGACGTCCTCGTCGAGGTGCACCGTGACGTACTGCCACTCGAGCGGACGCCCCGTCTCGTCCGACACGCGGTAGCGCCGCCGCAGCCGCAGGTGCGGCATCGACCGGTGCTCGAGGCTGACGACGAGCTCGACGTCGGGCCACTCCCCGACGACCTCGACCCGCACGTCGCGGTACTCGCTCGGCGCGCGCCGGAGCCCCGGGTGCTCGCGGGTCCAGAGGACGACGGGCTCCCCGAGCCCCTCGAAGACCGCGGTCAGGCGCGCGACGGCCGCCGCGTGGGCCGTCTCGTCGCCGCCCCAGGGGGCCCAGCGCGAGCCGTCGACGCCGACGAGGTCGAGACGGCCCGACCAGGAGGCGCGGGCCGACTCCCGCACCTCCTCCTCCCGCTCCCAGGCGGCCGGGTCGTGCTCCGGCGCCGGCTCCGTCGCCGCGCCGACCGTCACGATCTCCTCCGGCAGCCCGGCCGACACGTCGACCCGCACCTCGCGCGGCTCGTACACGACGTCCCACCCGCCCCAGCGGCTCGCGACCTGCCGCGGCCCGGTCGGGTGGAACCGCACGACGAGCTCGTCGCCCTCGCGGCGGACGCCGTCGGCGAGGCGGTCGACCCGGACCTCGGCCCGGCTGCCGTCGGGGCGGACGAGGGCGAGGACGGTCGACGGCGTCGGGCTCGGCGGCTCGGCGTCGGCGACCGGGTCGTCGGGGTCGTCGGGGTCGTCGGGGAACTCGATGCCGTCCGGTCCGAGGCGGAGCGCGAGAGCGTCGTCGCCGCTGCCGGCGGTGAGGAACCAGCCGGCGGTCGCGACGACGGAGTCGTCGTCGGGGTCGCCGTCGGGGTCGTCGTCCGCCGACCATGTCAGGTCGGGGTCGTCGGGTGCGCGGTGCCGGGTGTCGGCCCGCGCCTCCTCGTCGTCCGCCGTTCCGGCCTCGGGCCAGAACGGGGTCTCGGGCACCCACGGCAGCGTCTCGGGGTCGGGCTCGACCCCGTCCGAGCCGCCCTCGGCGACGTCGCCGTCACCGGGGTCGTCGTCGCCCTCGAACGGCAGCCGCCCGGACCACTCGAAGGCGTCTCGGGCGTCGCCGAGCCACAGCCCGTCCTGGTCGGCGCCGAGCACGTGCCGGTCGCCGAGCGCGACGACCGTGACCACTGCGTCGAGCCCGACGTGGACGGCCACGGGGTGGGGTGCGACCGAAGGCGCGTCGTCCGGCACCTCGGGGCGGTACACGACCCATGCGCCGGTCGGGGCGGGCACGACCTGCGCCTCGCCCGGGGCGTGGTCGCCGAGCGGGGCGTCGGGCCACGTGGCCCAGCGCACGGCGGCCTCCGAGTCCGCGGTCGCGCCGCCGGCGACCACCGCGGCGACGGGTCGGGCGGCGTCGGGGACGATCGTCACGTCGCCGACCACCACGACGTCGGCGGGGCGGAGCGGGTCACGGGGCTGCGTCATCCCGCCAACCTAGGGCTCCGGCCGGTCGGGCCGCCGCGAGCGCGGGGGCCGGGCGGGCAGGATGGGCGCATGACACCTCTCTCCGGCATCGACGTCGCGTCCGAGCTCGCCCAGGTCGAGCGTCACTGGACGCCCCGGGTCGTCGGGCGGGTGAACGACCAGTACGTCAAGGTCGCGAAGCTGCTCGGCGAGCTCGTGTGGCACGCCCACGACGCCGAGGACGAGATGTTCCTCGTCGTCTCGGGGCGCCTCCGCATCCAGCTGCCGGACGACCAGGAGGTCGTGCTCACCCCGGGCCAGTTCCACGTCGTCCCCCGCGGCGTGCAGCACAACCCCGTCGCCGACGAGGAGGTCGAGATCGTGCTGATCGAGACCGTCACGACCGCCCACACCGGCGACGTCGTCGTCGAGGGCACCGTGCCGGTGGAGCAGCAGGTCGGCGGGTTCCGGTGACGGGCGGGGGCAGGGCGGCCTAGACGCGCCTCCAGGTCAGGATCTCGTCGACCTCGTCGTCGGACGACCAGTGCTCGGCCTCGTCGGCGACCGTGACGTCGTCGGTGAGCCAGTACGTCTCGTCGGGGTTCCAGCCCGCGAGCACCGTCGCGCCGCCGGGGACGTCGACCGCCTCGCCTGAGGCCGCGAGCCATCCCTGCACCGACACGTGGACGGCGTCGAGCTCCTCGGCGACGCGAGGCCAGTCGGGCACGGACCACGGCACGTCGCGGCCCGTCGACCGGAACCAGTCGCCGCGGTGCGCCGACGTGGCGTCCCGGGGCCAGCGGGCGACGAGGTCGGCCCAGTCGGCGGCGGTGTGCACCTCGTGCACGCGCGGCGGACGGGTCGGCGTCAGCCGCCGGAGGAACGCCTCGTGGTCGCCGAAGCCGTCCTCGACGAGCTCGAGCTCGACCGATCCGAGGCCGCCCACGCGCCGCGTCGACGAGTGCGGCGACGCCCATTCGTCGACCGCCGGGCCGTGGTTGTGGGGCGCGGACCACCAGCTGCCGCTCGACGACCGCCAGGCGGAGGCACGGCCCCGCGGCGGGGCGTTCTCCCGGTCGTGGTTCGCCGACCAGTGCGCGAGCGTCTCCGCGACCGGCCCCGGGCTGCTGTTCGGCACGACGCGACCGTCGCGCACCGGCGTCGTCACCCACTGGGCGTCGAGGTCGACGTCGCTCCCCCACCAGGCGGTGGCCGGCGAGGCGAGGACGGCCTCGGCGACCGGCAGCAGCGCCTCTCGCACCCGGGCGTCGGCGGTGACGGCGTCCTCGACGTGCGGCGCCTGCCAGGGCATCGCCGAGTCGACGGCCGTCGCGAGCGCGGGCAGGAACCGCAGCGGGTCCGCCCAGCCGGCCAGCGCCTCCGTCGGGACGGCCGCGAGCCGCTGGGCGAGCCGGTCGACCTGCCCCGACGGCGTGCGGAAGGTGCCCGGCAGGGCGGTGGCCTCGCCCACCCGGGACCTCAGGTCCCAGACGAGGGAGGCGGCCTCCGGGTCGAGCTCGGTGGCCACGGCCACGCAGAGGGTGCGGAAGCGCGCGCCGGCGAGCAGGTCGACGGCGGAGGGACGGGTCATGGGAGGAGTGTTCCACGACCCGCGGCCCGCGCCCGACCTCTACGCTCGGTCCATGCCCGACGCCACCATCTACGACGTCGCGAAGCGCGCGGGCGTCTCGCACCAGACGGTGAGCCGGGTGCTGAGCGGCTTCGAGGGCATCCGGCCCGCGACCCGCCAGAAGGTCGAGGCGGCCCTCGCCGAGCTCGAGTACCGGCCGAACTCGGCGGCGCGGTTCCTGCGGCTCGGACGGACGAACCGCATCGCGCTGCTCGCCGACAACATGCAGCAGACGGGCCCGGCCCTCACGATCGCCGGGGCGACGAAGGCGGCGCGCGACCTCGGCTACGTCTCCGACATCGTCTCGATGGACGGCACCGACGAGGACAGCATCCGGGACGCCCTCGACCTCGTCCTCAGCCAGCAGATCGCCGGGATCGTGCTCATGGCCCAGACCGCGGTGGCCCGCGAGACGATCGCCCGACGCGACATCACGGTGCCCGTGGCGCGCGACTTCGGCCTGCTGCTCGAGGACACCGACGAGACCCTCAACGAGCACGCCGGCCGCGAGGCAGGCCAGCACCTCGTCGACCTCGGCCACCGCCGCGTGGCCTACGTCGCCGGGCCCGCGCAGTGGCTCGCGGCCCGCGAGCGCCTCGACGGCTTCACCGCGGCCGTCGCCGGGGGCGGCGGGCAGGTCGTCGACGTCGTCCCGGGCGACTGGTCGGCCGAGTCGGGCTGGTCGGCCGGGCGGCGGCTGGTCGCGGAGCACCGTCTCGCCGACGAGGGCCGCGCGCTGACGGCGGTCGGCGTCGCGAACGACGCCATGGCGATGGGCCTCATCGCCGCCTTCACGGCCGCCGGGGTCTCGGTGCCGGGAGACGTCAGCGTCGTCGGCATCGACGACTCCCCCGAGGCCAAGTTCATGGTGCCGCCGCTCAGCACGGTCGAGCTCGACTTCCGGTTCGAGGGGGAGCACGTCGTCACCTCGCTCATCTCGCTCATCGAGGGGCGGGCGACGGACCAGACGCTGCGGCTGCCGGCCCCTCGGCTCGTGCGGCGCGCCTCCACGGGGGCCGTCGGCGACTGAGGGGCGCCGGTGCCAGAGCGCTCGGGCGGGGCAGGGCGGGGCGAGGGGGCAGGCGGGCAGCGCGCCCGCCGAAAGTGGCTCTTGCGCGCCGCCCCGGGCTCGGCTAGCTTCTCTCCCAGCGCCGATGTTATCGACAACATCCGCGCCGCCCGCCGCGGGAGATCGCGGCAGACACCGCCGGTCGACGACGACCGGCACGAGAGAACAGGTCGACGATGACGTCAGCACCCGCCCACTCCGGAGTCCTCTTCGGCGCCGCCTACTACGCCGAGTACCAGCAGGCCGGCACCCTCGACCGCGACCTCGACCTCATGGTCGAGGCGGGCTTCACCGTGATCCGCGTCGGCGAGTCGGTCTGGTCGACCTGGGAGCCGCGCGAGGGCGAGTTCGACCTCGACTGGCTGCAGCCCGTGCTCGACGGGGCCCACGCCCGCGGCATCTCGGTGATCCTCGGCACGCCGACCTACGCCGTGCCGCCGTGGCTGCAGGTGCTCCACCCCGAGATCGCCGCCGAGCGCACGACCGGTCAGCGCGTCGGCTGGGGCGCCCGCCAGGAGATGGACCAGAGCCACCCCGCCTACCGCTTCTACGCCGAGCGCGTCGTGCGCAGGGTCGCCGCCCGCTACGCCGACCACCCCGCGGTCGTCGGCTGGCAGGTCGACAACGAGCCCGGCAACGAGCTGCCCCGCAACGACCAGGTCTTCGCGCGCTTCGTCGCGTGGCTCGAGCGCCGCTACGGCTCGGTCGAGTCGCTCAACGACGAGTGGGGCCTCGTCTACTGGTCGCACCGCCTCACCGAGTGGTCGCAGCTCTGGCGCCCCGACGGCAACGTGCAGCCGCAGTACGACCTCGAGTGGCGCCGCTTCCAGGGCGAGCTGGCCGACGAGCTGATCGCGTGGCAGGCCGACGTGGTGCGCGAGTACGCCCGAGACGAGCAGTTCGTCACGACCTGCATCTCGTACGCCCGCCCCCAGGTCGCCGACGACCGCCTCGTCGAGAGCCTCGACGTCACCGCCGGCAACCCGTACTACAAGATGCAGGACGGCCTCACCCGCGGCGTCGAGGTGCAGCGCGAGGCCGGCTGGTGGCACACGGGCGTCTGGGCCCTCCACCAGTGGGGCGACCGGGCGTTCTCGTCGGCGCAGGCGCCGTTCCTCGTCACCGAGACGAACGCGCAGTCGATCGGCGGCCCGTGGCAGAACCACCCGCCGTTCGACGGGCAGATCAAGCAGGCCGCCCTCGCGCTCGTCGCCCGCGGCGCCCGCATGGTCGAGTACTGGCACTGGCACACGCTGCACTTCGGCGTCGAGACCTACTGGGGCGGCGTGCTGCCGCACAGCCAGCGTCCCGGACGCATCCACCGCGAGGTCGCCGCCCTCGGCGCCACTCTCAAGGCGGTAGGAGGCGCGGTGGACGGATTCCTCCCTGCCAGCGACGTGCTCATGCTCTGGTCCACCGACACGAAGTGGTCGTTCGAGGGCTACCCGCCCCTCGCCCTCCCCGACGGCGGGCCCGACCCCGACTCGTACCTGCACCTCTTCGACGCCCACTACCGCGGCCTGGCCGAGGCCGGGGCGCAAGTGCGGATCCAGCACGTGGCGCAGTTCCTCGCCACCGACCCCGCGACCGTCGCCGCCGAGCACCCCGTGCTCGTCGTGCCCGGCCTCTACGTCGCCGACGACGCGACCCTCGAGGCCCTCGCGGCCTACGCCGAGGCGGGCGGCCACCTCGTGGTCGGCGTCCGCACCGGCTACGGCGACGAGCTCGCCCGGGCCCGTCGCGACGTCGCCCCGGCGGTCCTCTCGGGCCCCGCGGGCGTCTGGTACGAGGAGTACACGAACCTCGACGAGCCGCTCCTCGTGCAGTCGGCCGACGCCGACGCCGACGCCCCGACGATCGAGCTCGAGCCCGGCTCGGCCGGCACGCGCTGGGCGGACGTGCTCGTCGTCGAGGAGGCCGAGGTCGTGCTGCGGTTCCCGGCCACCGAGGTCGGGGCCGACGCCGTGATGACGACCCGCGCCTCCGGCGCCGGTCGCGTCACCTACGTCGCCACGGTGCCGAACCCCGAGCTGTCGCGCAGCATCGCCCGCTGGCTCGTGCCGGCGACGGCGGTGCGCGCCTGGGCGGCGACCGACACGGTCACCGTCACGACGGGCAGCCGCCCCGAGTCCCCCGACCTGGCGTTCGTCTCGAACTGGTCGGCCCACGAGGCCGCCGTCACGACGCCCGCCGCCGTCCGCGACCTCGAGACCCGCGAGGTCGTCGCGGCCGGCACCGCCGTCACCCTCGCCCCGCGCTCGGCCCACGTGTTCGAGCTCGTCGACGACGACCAGGACGACGACGACGCGACCAGCGTCACCCCCTAGCCCCCGCTCCCTCCCCTTCCGCCACACCCCCACCCCTTCGAGGAAGAACTGTCATGAAGAGAAAGAACACAGCAAAGGCGCTCGTGTCCCTGGCGCTCGTGTCGGCGTTCGCGCTGACCGCGTGCGCCCCGTCCGGCGGCTCGGCGGACGGCGGCGGCACCACCGCAGCCGTCTCGCAGGCCGACATCGACAAGGCCATGGACACCCCGACGACGATCACCTTCTGGACCTGGGTGCCCGACATCCAGAAGGAGGTCGACCTCTTCGAGGCCAAGTACCCGAAGATCACCGTCAACGTCGTCAACACGGGCACCGGCACCGTGCAGTACCCGAAGCTCCGCACGGCGCTGAAGGCCGGCAAGGGCGCCCCCGACGTGGCGCAGATCGAGTACCAGTACATCCCGTCGTTCCGTCAGACGAAGAGCCTCGTCGACCTCACGCCCTACGGCGGCGCCGACCTGAAGGACGAGACCGTCGACTGGGTCTGGAACCAGGTCGCCGACGACACCGGCGTCTGGTCGGTGCCCCAGGACTCGGGCCCCATCGGCAACCTCTACCGATCCGACATCTACCAGCAGGCCGGGCTCACGGAGGCGCCCGCCACCTGGGACGACTTCGCCAGCGACGCGCAGACCATCAAGGACAAGACCGACTCGTACATCTCGAACCTGCCCGGCAACGACCCGGGCCAGGTCGTGAGCCTCTTCTGGCAGGCCGGCGCCAAGCCGTTCTCGTACGACGGCGACAAGACGGTCGGCATCGACCTCGACTCCGCCGACACGCAGAAGGTCGTCACCTTCTGGCAGGACCTGATCGACAAGGACCTCGTCTCGACCGACGCCGACTTCACCGACTCCTGGTACCAGGGCTTCTCGTCGGGCAAGTACGCCAGCTGGCAGACCGCCGCCTGGGGCCCCGTCTTCCTGCAGGGCACGGCCGCCGACACGGCCGGCAAGTGGACCGCCGCGAAGATCCCGCAGTGGGAGGCCGGGGACGACGTCTCGGGCAACTGGGGCGGCTCGAGCGACGCCGTGATCGAGGGCACCGAGAACCCGATCGTCGCGGCCGAGTTCAGCAAGTTCCTCAACACCGACGCCGAGTCGACGCTGAAGTTCGCGAACGAGCAGTTCCTGTTCCCGACGACGACCGACACCCTGACGAGCCCCGAGTTCACCGACACCGCGTCGGACTTCTACGGCGGCCAGAAGGTCAACGAGCTCTTCGCCGGCATCTCCGACACGGTCAGCACCGACTTCCAGTGGCTCCCGTTCAACGACTACGTCTACTCGAGCTTCAACGACACCCTCGGCAAGGCGATCGCCGACCACTCCGACATGTCCGCCGCCCTCACGGCATGGCAGGACGACGTCACCGCCTACGCGAAGCAGCAGGGCTTCACCGTCAAGTAGCGCTCACGGCGCCTCCCGTCGCCCCCGGTCCCGCCCCGCGCGGGCCGACGGCCTCGGGAGGCGCCCCCAGCCCGGCAAGGAGCCCCATGTCCACCTCCGTCACCCCCCGTCGCGACGCACCCCGCGTCTCCACGTCCTCCCGTCAGCCCGCGACGCCGCGGCGCACCAGCTCGCTGCACCGCCCCCAGCTCATCGCGGCCTGGGCGCTGGCGATCCCGTTCCTCATCGTGTTCGCCGGCATGTTCCTCGTGCCGCTCGGCTACGCCGGGTACCTCAGCACCTTCACCTCGCAGCTCGTCGGCGGCCAGGTCTTCTCCGGCCTCGCCAACTACCAGCGCGCCCTCAGCGACCCGAGCTTCTACGCGGGCCTCGGCCGGGTGGCGCTGTTCCTCTTCGTGCAGGTGCCGATCATGCTCGTGATCGCCCTCTTCGTCGCCCTCGCGCTCGACACCGGCAAGGTCGCTGGCAGCAAGTTCGTCCGCCTCGCCGTCTTCGTGCCGTACGCGGTGCCCGGCGTCGTCGCGACGCTCATGTGGGGCTACCTCTACGGCCGCGAGTCGGGCCTCATCGCGCAGGTGCTGACGAGCGTCGGCATCGCCCCGCCCGACCTGCTCTCGCCGCAGAACGTGCTCGGCAGCACCATGAACATCGTCAGCTGGGAGTTCATCGGCTACAACATGATCGTGCTGTACGCGGCGCTCCGCAGCGTGCCGACCGAGATGTACGAGGCCGCCGAGATCGACGGCGCCGGGCCGTGGCGGGTGGCGTGGAGCATCAAGATCCCCGCGATCCGCTCGGCCATCCTGCTGACGGTCATCTTCTCGGTCATCGGGTCGTTCCAGCTCTTCAACGAGCCGAACCTGCTCTACAGCATCGCGCCGAACGCCATCGGCTCCGACTTCACCCCGAACCTCTACGCGTACAACGTCGCCTTCCGCAACCAGGACGTCAACTACGCCGCGGCGATCGCGTTCCTGCTCGGGTTCCTCATCATGATCATCAGCTACGTGGTGCAGCTCGCCACCTCGCGCAAGGAGCGACTCTCGTGACGATCGCACCCGCCCCCGTCGACACCGCCGGAGCCACGGCGACCGACCGGCCCGCCCGCCGTCTCCAGAGCGCCGGAGGCGCGGGTCGGCGACGCCCGCGACGTCGCGTCGAGCGGTCGAAGAAGAAGGCGCCGATCCTCACCGTGATCCTCTGGATCACGCTGGCGTACTTCCTGCTGCCGCTCGTCTGGCTGGCGGTGCAGGCGACGAAGACGAACGCCGACATCTTCAGCACGTTCGGCCTGGCGTTCGGGCGCACCTTCGCGCTCGGCGACAACGTCGCGCAGCTGTTCACCTTCCAGGACGGCATCTTCCTGCACTGGATGGGCAACACGATCCTCTACGCCGTGGCGAGCTCGGTCGGGGCCGCGATCCTCGCGACCATGTGCGGCTACTCGCTGGCGAAGTACGTGTTCAAGGGCCGGTCGTTCGTGTTCGGGCTGATCCTCGGCGCCGTCATGGTGCCGCTGACCGCCCTGGCGATCCCGACCTACCTGCTGTTCAGCGCGGCGAACCTCGTCGACACCCCGTGGGCGATCATCCTGCCGTCGCTGGTCAGCCCGTTCGGCGTCTACCTCATGCGCGTCTACGCGTCGGAGGCGGTCGACGACAGCCTGCTCGAGGCGGCCCGCATCGACGGGGCCGGCGAGCTGCGCATCTTCCTCACCATCTCGTCGCGGCTGCTCGCGCCGGGCGTGGTCACGGTGCTGCTGTTCGCCCTGGTCTCGACCTGGAACAACTACTTCCTGCCGCTGATCATGCTCAACGACCCGAACCTCTTCCCGGCGACGGTCGGCCTCGCCCAGTGGCAGCAGGCGGCCACGGGCGGCGGCGGGGCGCAGGTGCTCTTCTCGACCGTGCTGACCGGGTCGTTCGTGTCGATCCTGCCGCTCGTCGCGGCCTTCCTCTTCCTGCAGCGGTTCTGGCAGTCGGGCCTCAGCGCCGGCGGCGTCAAGGGGTAGCCGGTCGAGGACCGCACGCGGAGGGCTCGCCGGGAGGCAGGCCCTCCGTCGCGTCCGAGACGACACATGACGCGCAACTCTTGACATCTCGGCCTCGTCGGGTACAGTCACCAACGCCTAGTGCAGCTAGGTTTTTGACTCGAGGAGGCGTCATGACCGCGACCGGTCCCGCTGGTGAGACCGTGCTCACCCAACCCGTCAGCACCGTGCGAGTGGGCAAGGGCTACCTGGCCGCGCTCGGCTTCGCGCAGTTCGGCCTGTTCGTGGCCCTGCTGGCGCCGGTGTTCGTGAGCATGCAGCTCAAGGCCCAGCAGCTGGCGCCCGACAGCCCCGAGACGCTCATCGGCCAGGTGCTGCCGATCGGCGCACTCGGCGCCCTGATCGCCAACCCGCTGATCGGCGCGCTCAGCGACCGCACCCGCACCCGCTGGGGCCGGCGCCGCCCGTACCTCGTCGGCGGCGTCGTGCTGCTGACCGTCGCCCTCGCGCTCGTCGCGTTCTCGCCGGACCAGCTCAGCCTGACGCTCGCCTGGCTGCTCGCCCAGGTCGCCGCCAACGCCGTGCTCGCCACCCTGATCGCGAGCTTCGCCGACAACGTGCCCGAGTTCCAGCGCGGCCGGGCGTCGAGCATCATCGCGCTCGCGCAGAACGTCGCGATCCTCGCCGGCCTCTACCTCGCGGTCTTCCTGGTCGGCAACCTGCCGGTGCTGTTCGTCCTGCCGGGCGTCCTCGCCGTGGTGCTCGTCATCGTCTACGCGATCGTCGCCCGCGACGACCTGCCCGAGTACGAGCTCAAGAAGTTCACGTTCGTCAACCTGGTCAGCTCGTTCTGGACGAACCCGTTCAAGAACCCCGACTTCGGCCTCGCCTGGTGGTCGCGGTTCCTGATCACGCTCGGCACGTTCATGTTCACGACGTACCGCCTCCTCTACATGCAGGACCACCTGGGCATCGAGGACGTCGCCGAGGCCACCGCCGCCGTCGCGTTCGGCGTGCTGCTCTACACGATCGCCCTGCTGGTCAGCGCAGCCGTCTCGGGCTGGCTCAGCGACCGCACCGGCCGCCGCAAGGTCTTCGTCGCCGGCTCGACCCTCGTCTTCGCCGTCGGCCTGGTCATGCTCGCCCACGCCGAGACGGTCACCGGCTTCTACGTCGCCGAGATCGTCATGGGCTTCGCCTACGGCATCTACGCCGCCGTCGACACGGCCCTCGTCGTCGACGTGCTGCCGAACGCCGACCGCCCCGGCAAGGACCTCGGCGTCATCAACATCGCCAACGCCCTGCCGCAGTCGCTCGCCCCGGCGCTCGCGCTGCTGCTGCTCGGCGTCGGCAGCGCCGACAACCAGAACTACGTGCTGATGCTCTGGGGCGCGGGGCTCGTCACCGTGATCGGCGCGGTCGCCATCGTGCCGATCAAGAAGGTGCGCTGACCGCGCTCCGCAGCGCGAGCTCCCACACGAGCCGCACGTGCGCGGCCATGTCGGTCGTCGGGTCGAGCATCCACTGCAGCTGCATCCCGTCGCTGACGGCCATCATCACGCCGGCCAGCTTCTCGACGTCGACGTCGTCGGGCATCTCGCCGCTGGCCTGCCGCCGGCGCATGGTGTCGGTGAGGCTCGTGCGGAAGCGCACGTAGCGCTCGGCGAACCAGGCGTGGGCCGGGTGCGACGCGTCGCTCGTCGCGGCGGCGGCCATGCTCGTGAAGAGCTGCACCATGCCGGGCGTCCGGGCGTTGTCCGCGATGACCGTGAGGAACTGGTCGATGACGTCGAGCCCGTCCATGCGCGCCGCGGCCTCCTCGTCGCGGACGGTGAGGATCGAGAGGAAGAGCTCCTCCTTGCTGCCGAAGTGGTGCAGCAGGCCGGCCTGGGTGAGGTCGACCGCGTCGGCGAGCTCGCGCACCGAGGTGCCGCGCATGCCGTTCCGATCGACGACCTCGAGGGCCACCCGCAGGATCTCCTCGCGCTTGGCCACGCCCTTCGCGTACGAACCCCGTCGTGTCATGCCGCACAGGCTATCGGCGGTGGGCGGGTCCGCCGCGCCGCGCCGTGCCCCGGCCGCCCCGCGACCCGGCGCCGGGCCGCCCCGGGCCACCCGGGGCCCGTCCGCGAAAACCTAGTCGTGTTCAGTGTCGGGTGGTAGCGTCGAGCCAGGCGGCGCCGACGAGGGCCCGCCCCGACCTGGAGGCACCGTGGCCAACACCACCACCCCGACCGACACCGAGCTCGCCGCGGACGGCGGCACCGCGACCGGGAGGCCGGCGGTCTCGCCGGACGACCCGCGCCTCCTCGACCTCCTCCAGCGCCTGACGCTCGAGCAGAAGGTGCAGCTGCTCACCGGCCGCGACTTCTGGACCAGCTGGCCGATCGAGGAGATCGGCCTGCGCCGCATGCTCTTCTCCGACGGCCCCTCGGGCGTCCGCGGCGAGACCTGGGACGAGCGCAGCCCGTCGCTGAACCTGCCGAGCGGCACGGCCCTCTCCGCGGCGTGGGACACCTCGATCGCGCGCCGCTACGGCCACGCCTCGGCCGTCGAGGCCCGCCGCAAGGGCGTCGACGTCGTGCTCGGCCCGACCATCAACCTGCACCGCTCGCCCCTCGGCGGCCGCCACTTCGAGGGCTTCAGCGAGGACCCGCTGCTCACCGCCGACCTCGCCGCCGCGTACGTGGCCGGCGCGCAGGAGAACGGCGTCGGCGCGACCCCGAAGCACTACGTCGCGAACGACTTCGAGACCGAGCGCTTCACGGCGGACGTCGTCGTGAGCGACCGCGCGCTGCGCGAGCTCTACCTCGCCGCGTTCGAGAAGAGCGTCGTGGAGGCGCGGGCCTGGCTGGTCATGTCGGCCTACAACTCGATCAACGGCACCACCGCCTCCGAGAACGACCTGCTCGAGACGCCGCTCAACAGCGAGTGGGGCTTCGACGGCGTCGTCATCAGCGACTGGACCGGGGTCCGCTCGGTCGACAGCGCGAAGGCCTCGCAAGACCTCGCGATGCCCGGCCCTGTCGGCGCCTGGGGCGACGCGCTCGTCACGGCCGTGCAGGCGGGCGAGGTCTCGGAGGAGGCGATCGACCGCAAGGTGCTGCGCATCCTCACGCTGGCCGCCCGCGTCGGCGCGCTCGAGGGCTTCGAGGGCGTCCGGCCCACGTTCGTCGAGGACGGCGTCGCCTTCGCCCGCGAGGCCGAGGCCGCCGGGGCGGTGCTCGTCGCCAACGACGGCATCCTGCCCGTCACGCCCGGCTCGGTGCGGAGGATCGCGGTCGTCGGCGACAACGCCGACCGCGCGCGCACGCAGGGCGGCGGCAGCGCCACCGTCGTGCCCGAGTCGGTCGTGAGCCCGATCGAGGGCATCCGCGAGGCGTTCCCCGACGCCGAGGTGACCTGGTCGGTCGGCGCCGTCGTGCAGGAGGGCGTGGCCGAGCTGCCCCTCGCCGAACTGACGAACCCGGTGACGGGCGAGCCCGGCGTGCACGTGTCGTTCCTCGACGAGGCGGGTGCCGAGATCTACACCGAGGAGCGCCGCGCGACCTCCTTCGTCTACATCGGCGGCGACGCCCCCGTGACGAGCCTCGGCGAGTTCGTGGCGACGACGACCTGGACCCCGTCGGTCAGCGGCCGCGTGCGCCTCGGCTTCGCGTCGATCGGCGAGGCGACCTTCGTCGTCGACGGCGACGAGCTCTTCACGGCGTCGGTCGCGGCCGAGGGCGACGAGCTCGGGGCGGCGCTGCTGGCGCCGCCGAGCGAGTCGCACCCGCTCGACGTCGAGGCCGGCCAGACGGTCGACCTCACCGTGCGCTTCCGCAAGGCGAAGGCCAGCGGCGAGTCGTTCGACGGCGCGATGATGTTCACGTTCGGCCTCGACGCCGACGACTCCGACCCGCAGGCGCTCATCGACGCCGCCGCGGCCGAGGCGGCCGACGCCGACCTCGTCGTGCTCGTCGTCGGCACGAACAGCAAGGTCGAGTCGGAGGGCTTCGACCGCTCCACGCTCGCGCTGCCCGGTCGCCAGGACGACCTCGCCCGCGCCGTGCTCGCCGCGAACCCGCGCACGGTCGCCGTGGTCAACGCCGGCTCGCCGGTCGAGCTGCCCTGGCGCGACGACGCCGCCGCCGTGCTGCTGACCTGGTTCGGCGGGCAGGAGTACGGCCACGCCCTGACCGACCTGCTCACCGGCCTGGCCGAGCCCGGCGGGCGCCTGCCCACGACCTGGCCGGCCGCGGCCGCCGACGTGCCCGTGATCGACGTGACGCCGCGCGACGGCGTCGTCGCCTACGACGAGGGCATCCACGTCGGCTACCGCGCCTGGCTGCGCGCCGGCACCGAGCCCGCCTGGCCCTTCGGGCACGGCCTCGGCTACACGACCTGGCAGCAGTCGGGCATCAGGGTCTCCGACACGGTGAGCGCCGGAGGCGTGGTGACGGTCTCCGTCGACGTCGCCAACACGGGCGCCCGCGCGGGCAAGCACGTGGTGCAGGTCTACGCGTCGCGCCCCGAGTCGCACGTGGACCGTCCGGCCCGGTGGCTGGTCGGCTTCGCGCCCGTGCTGCTCGACGCCGGTGCCTCGGCCACGGTCGAGGTCACGGTGCCCGCCCGGGCCTTCGCCGACTGGCGCGACGGCGCCTGGGCCCACGAGCCCGGCGAGTTCACGCTGCACGTCGGCACCTCGGTCGCCGAGCTGCCGCTGACGGCGACGACGGAGGTCGTGGGCTAGCGCCCGCCGGCCCCGCCGCGCACGGAGCCCCCGCCGACGCCGCTCTCGCGGTCGTCGACGGGGGCTTCGTCCGTGACGACGCGGGTGCTGCGGGCGCCGACCGGCGGCTAGTGCGCGACGACCGGCTCGGGCACGGCCGAGTCGGGGTCGCCGACCGGCTGGGCGCCCGCGGCGGCCTCGGCCCGGGCCCGGGTGTCGGCCTTGGTGCGAAAGAGGGTCACGGCGAGGACGGCGCCGAGCGCGAAGAAGCCCGCTCCGTAGAGGTAGGCCGTGGCGTAGCCGTGCACCGCCGCCTCGGCAGCCGTGCGGGCGTCGGCGGGCAGGTGCGACGCCAGGTAGCCCGTCGTGGCCGTGGCGGCGAGGGTGTTGAGCAGCGCCGTGCCGATCGACCCGCCGACCTGCTGGCCGGTGTTGACCATGGCCGAGGCGACCCCGGCGTGGCCGCGGTCGACGCCGAGGGTGGCGGTCTGGATCGACGCGGGCATGATCGAGCCCATGCCGAAGCCGAGCACCATGAGCGCGGGCAGGACGTCGTGGGCGTAGGTGCTGTCGAGCCCGAGGCGGGTGAGGTAGAGCATGCCCGACGCGCCGAGCACCATGCCGAACGGCACCATGACCTTCGGCCCGAAGCGCGGCACGAAGATGTTCGTCGACAGCTGGGCGGCCAGCACGAGCATGCCGATCATCGGCAGGAACGAGACGCCCGTCTGGATCGGCGTGTAGCCGAGCGAGGTCTGCAGGTAGTACGTGACGAAGAGGAAGATGCCGAACATGCCCGCGCCGGCGATCGTCACCGACAGGTAGGCCGCGCCGCGGTTGCGGTCGAGGATCACGCCGAGCGGCAGGAGCGCGTGCGTCGCGCGGCGCTGCCAGACGACGAACGCGGCGAGCAGGACGGCCGCGGCGGTGAGGAAGCCCCACGTGAGCGGCGAGTCCCAGCCCTCGGTCTCGGCGTTCGAGAACCCGTAGACGAGCGAGAAGAGGGCGGCCGAGACGAGGATCGTGCCGGGCACGTCGAGCTTCGGGCGGGGGCCCTGACGCGGCGCGGTGTGGAGGAAGAGCACGGCGCCCACGACGGCGACGATCGCGATGACGACGTTGATGTAGAGGTTCCAGCGCCAGTCGAAGTTCTCGGTGAGGACGCCTCCGAGCAGGAGCCCGATCGCGCCTCCGGCCCCGGCGATGGCGCCGAAGATGCCGAACGCGCGGGCGCGCTCCTTCGGGACGGTGAAGGTGGTCGTGAGGACGGCGAGGGCCGTCGGGGCGAGCAGCGCGCCGAACGCGCCCTGCAGCGCCCGGGCGGCGACGAGCAGGCCGAAGCTGCCCGCCGCGCCGCCGAGGGCGGAGGCGAGGGCGAAGCCGACGAGGCCGATGACGAAGGTGCGCTTGCGGCCCATGAGGTCGGAGAGGCGGCCGCCGAGGAGCAGGAGGCTGCCGAAGGCGAGGGAGTAGGCGGTGATGATCCACTGCCGGTCGCCGTCGGAGAAGCCCAGGTCGGCCTGGGCGCTCGGCAGGGCGATGTTCACGACGGTGGAGTCGAGCACGACCATGAGCTGGGCCAGGGCGACGGTGGTGAGGGTCCACCAGCGGCGGGACGCCACGGCGGGACGGCCGCTCGTGGCAGGTGAGATCGAGGACATGCGGGGGACTCTATACGGTTCCTCCCAGTTTCGGAACTACCCAGTTTCGGAATGGGCGGCCTAGAATGGGGCGGTCGACGAAAGGGGCAGGCGATGACGCATGTCGAACCGACCGCGGCGGTCATGCACGACTCGGGGCGCGACGCTGCGCCCGAGCTGGCGCCCGACGCCGTGCCCGAGCTGGCGCCGGTGAAGCTGGGCCGCAAGCGCGACCACTCCCGTGACCCCGAGATCCTCCAGGCAGCGATCGACGTGCTCGCCGAGACCGGCTACGACCGGATGACCATCGAGATGGTGGCGACGCGGGCGAAGGCCGGCAAGGCCACGCTCTACCGGCGCTGGGCGTCGAAGAGCGACCTCGTGATCGACGCCGTCGCGTGCATGAAGGCGGCGCCCGGGCCCGGGAGCACCGCCTCGCTGCCCGACACGGGCACGCTGCGCGGCGACCTCGTGGCGATGATCCGGCCGCACTCGATCCAGGACAACGAGAAGAAGCTCAAGGTCATGGCGGGCATCGTCTCGCTGCTCGCCCACAGCCCCGAGCTCGCGGCGGCGGTCAACACCGCGATCGTCGAGCCGCGCGTCGAGATCAACCGTCGACTGCTGCAGCGGGCGATCGACCGCGGCGAGATCTCGGCCGACGTCGACGTCGAGGGGCTCGCGCTCATCTCGCCGTCGATGGTCGCCTACCGCACGCTGATCATGAAGCAGCCGGTCGACCGGGCCTTCTTGCTCGGCCTCATCGACGGGGTCGTGCTGCCGGCCGTGGGGCTGCAGGCGCCGGGGGGCGAGCGCGCGGAGGCGTGAGGCCGGGTCGCGTCGGAGCTGAGCGACGAGGCGCGACCTCAGTCGCGCGCCAGCCGGCGCCCGTCGGCGTCGAGGTGGTCGCGCCACGAGCGCTTCGCCGTCCAGCCCAGCAAGCGCTCGGCCTTCCCCGTCGAGATGCCCGACGAGTCGACGCGGTCGAGCTCGCGCAGCTCGACCTGGTCGCCGTGGTGCTCGCGCAGGGTCGCGGCGAAGTCGTGGCCGCCCGCGTTGTCGGCGGCGGCGATGTAGAAGACCTCGTGGCCGGGCAGGTCGGACTCCGCGGCGAGCAACAGGGCGTCGGCGAGGTCGTCGGCGTCGATGTAGCTGCCGAAGTTCGCACTGTCGGGCGACGCCTCGCGCACCTGCGGGCCGAGGTTCTCCTCGTAGTTGCTGTCGTCGTGCACCGTGCTCGGACGGATCGAGATCGCGCGCAGGTCGGAGCGCCGCACGGCGGCGTCCATCAACTGCTCGCCGAAGGCCTTCGAGAGGGCGTAGGGGTCTTGCGGGTGGAGCGGGTGCTCCTCGTCGACCGGCACGTAGTCGGGCAGGAACGGCCGCTCGGGGAAGAAGTTGCCGACGATGCTCTCGCTGGAGACGTTGACGAAGCGGGGCACGCCGAACCGGACCGCCGCCTCCACCAGGTTGAAGGTCGACATGAGGTTCGTCTGGAAGACGACGTGCGCCGGGTTCGCGGTCGGCTGCGGGATCGCCGCGACGTGGACGACGACGTCCGCGCCGGCGACGACGGCGTAGGCCGAGCCCGCGTCCGTGAGGTCGGCCATCATGTAGCGGCCCGGCACGACCGCGCCCGCGTCGAAGACGGGCCGCACGAGGTCGACCCCGAGCACGTCGTGCCCCGCGTCGACGAACCGCTGCACGGCGGCGCGGCCGACCTTGCCGCGTGACCCGGTGATGACGACCTTCATGTTGTGCTCCCTCGCGTGACGACCTGCGACGCTACGCCGCGGGCGGGCTGCCGGGCGGGCTGCCGGGCGGGTGCTCGGCCGCAGTGCCGGACCTCGCTCGAGAGGGTCCAGCGCCGGACGACCCCCTACCGGTCGTCGAGCAGCCCGGGGACGAAGGTGATCTGGCCGGCCGGCAGGGCGACCTCGACCGTCTCCCCTGCCCGCGAGACGACGACGTCGCCGTCCGCGAAGGGAGTGCCGTCCGCCATCGACGCACCGCCCGTCCGGAGCGGCTTGATCTCGAGGCCGTGGCGCTCGTAGAGGGTGATGCTCGACTCGTCGAACGTCACCTCCCGCGCGACGTACTCGCGGCCGTCGATCACCCCGAGGGAGGTGTACTGCACCGCTCCGGAGAAGACGAGGACCAGCCAGGCGAACGGCACGGCCACGAGCGACGCGAGCGCCAGCACCGCCCGGAGCGCGTAGCTGCGGGCCCGGCTCAGGGCCGTGTGCGGGGAGCGGGACCGCCGCCGCGCATCCGCGACGAGGGCCGCGAGGCCGGACGAGGCCCCGCCGACGACCCCAGACAGCAGCAGCAGACGCGTATCGTCGAGGGAGAACACGAGGTAGGACCGGTCCCTGGCGGCGAGCGCCAAGAACGCGAAGACGAGGCCGCAGACGGCGGCCGTGCCCACGAGGACCCTCAGCGACCACGACGGCCGCTCGTCGGCGACGGAGCCGACAGAGGCGTCGGAGGTCGTGTCGCGGGCGGGATGCACCGTCTCATCCTGAGCCGGGTCGCCCGCGCACCGCATCGGCCGCCGTGACGACGCGCCTCATCCCCCGAGCGGACGCGGCCGACCGAGGGGTGCTCGGCCCACCGACCTTCAGCTCCGACGACAGCCGACCCGCGGAGGCGCGCTTCTGTACCGTGTGCGGAATGAGCAGCACGACGTCTCGGCGAGCCACGCGGCCGAGGACGCTCCCGGTCACGAGCGCGATGGTCGCCCTCCTCCTCGCCCTCACCGGCTGCACGTCGACGACCGAGCCCGACAGGCCGAACGGGTCGGACGAGCCCGAGACCGTCATCGACCTCCTCCAGCAGGACTGGCAGCACGTCCCGGGCGTCACCCCCGACGGCGCCGAGCTGCGGGTGACGGCGACCGGCCGCAGCATCGTCGAGCAGGACGGCGGCGGCGGCCAGCCCGACCCGCCGGTCGACCTCGCGGGGACGCACCTGGTGGGCGTGGGGGACTTCTCGCTCCGCGCCTCCTTCTCGGACGTGACCGCCGACGCCACCCTGGCCGTCCTCGACAGCCCGCCCGTGATCGCCGACGAGTTCCGGCTCGAGCCCGCGGGGCTCCGGCTCACCCTCCGCGGCGACGACCTCGGCGTCGCGGTCTTCGACGGGTCTCCTCCGCAGGACGTCATCGACCCCCGGCCCGCGGAGGACGAGCACGTGACGCTCGACGACCCCGAGGCCGAGCTGTCCGTTCACCGCCAGGGCGACCAGCTCGAGATCGCGAGCGACGACACGACCGTGGCGACCCTCCCCCTCGGCGACGTCTTCGAGTCGGGCGAGCTGTGGCTGGGGCTGTCGAGCGCCGACGGGTCGTTCACGGTCGACGGGCTCACGGCCTCGGCGCCGGGGTCCGCCCTGGCAACCGCCGGCCCCGTGGCCGCCGACGCCGGCCCCTCCCCCGACGGCCTGCAGGCCCTCGCCGCCCGCACGCGCCCGGACTTCCTCGTCGGCGCGGCCGTCGCCCTCGGCCCGCTCGCCTCCGACGAGGACTACGCAGACGCGTTCGTCGGCGAGTTCGGCGCCCTCACCCCCGAGAACGCGATGAAGGCGCAGGCGCTCTCCCCCCGGCAGGGCGAGTACCACTTCGAGGAGGCCGACGCCCTCCTCGACCTCGCCGAGAGCAAGGGCATCGCGGTCCACGGCCACACCATCGCCTTCACCGAGGCGATGCCCCGCTGGATGCGGGAGCTCCCCACCGACACCGACGCCGACCGTCAGGCCAGTGCCGAGGCGCTACTCGACTACGTATCGACCGTCGTGACGCACTTCCGGGGCCGGCTCGACTCGCTCGACGTCGTCAACGAGCCGTTCGACGTCGACCAGGGCACCGACCTGCAAGACAACGTGTGGAGGCGCGTCTTCGGCCAGGGCTACCCGGTGGTCGTCTCGCAGGCGGTCCACGACGCCGACCCGGAGGTCAGGCAGTTCATCAACGAGAACGGGGCCGACGTGCCGGGGCCGCGTCAGGACGCCCTGCGCCAGCTCGCCCTCGACACGAACGCGCAGGGCGGGCACATCGACGGGGTAGGCCTGCAGGCCCACGTCTACGACCTCGGCACCGACGCGATCTCGGCCGACGACCTCGCCACGACGTTCGCCGCCTTCGAGGACGCAGGCCTGCTCGTCCGCATCTCCGAGAACGACGTCACCGACGCCGAGGGCGAGGACGCGCAGGCGGAGCAGTTCGCCACGGTCGCCGGGGCCTGCCTCCGCTCGGAGACGTGCGTCTCGTACACGACGTGGGGAGTGGACGACCGCTACGACTTCTTCGTCGACGACGACGGCCTGCAGCAGGGCCACGACCTCCTGTTCGACGACGGCGAGCCGACCCCGGCGTACGACGCGGTGTGGGAGGCGCTGGCCGGCTGACCGACGGACGCCCGTGACCAGTAGCGTGACGGACGACAGGCCGGGGGGACTGATGGACGAGACGAGCGCATCCGACGACCACGTCGAGGAGGCGGCGGCACCGACGGGATCGGAGCCGGCCCCGACGGGTCGGCGGCCGACCATCGTCGCCACCTTCCTCAAACGGGGCGCCGGACAGGGCGTGCTCGTCGGCGCCGTAACGGGCTTCGTCGGCTTGCTCGTCGGACTGCAGGCCGGGGCCGACTCCGCCGTCCTCGCCCCGGGGCAGGCGGGGCTCCCCATCGTGTTCGCGATCATCGCGGGCTTCGTCGGCCTGCTGGTCGGGCCGATCGTCGGGCTTCTCGCCGCGGGGGCGTGCCTGTACGTGCGGGAGTCGATCGAGGGCTCGTCCCTCGCCGTCCGCACCGCCACGATGGCGACCGTCGGAGGCGTCGTCGCCGGAGCCTGCGCCGGCCTCGGAGCCCTGATGGTCAGCCACCTGGTCGGGTCGGCCACGGGGTACGTCGTCGTGGCGACGGTGCTCGGAGCACTCGCGGCGGGCCGCACCGAGCGGGTCTGGACGCGGCGTCAGGGCTGATCAGGCGCCTCCGGAGGGCTGGAGGGCTGACTGGAGACGGCGGATGTGCGGGCCGAGCAGGCCGGTGGTGAGCAAGCCGGGGCCGAGGGGGCCGGAGGAGTCCTCGCCCAGCGACGGCAGCTGGCGGAGGGCGTCCGCGACGGGCTGGCTCATGCTCGCCAGCTGCCAGGCGAGCTCGGCGGCGCCGCCCTGCCCGGGGGCGGCCAGCTCGGCGGCCTGGGCGGCGTAGGCGGCGGCACCGAGGGCGTGTGCTCCCATGTGGGCGACGCCGGAGGCCTGGCCGGCTGCCCGGGCGGCCGCCTTCCCCGCCGGTGACGTCGCCGCGGCGGCTGCTCGACCGGCGGCGAAGCGCCGGCGGATCTCGCCGGCCGCGTCGAGCTCGCCGCGAGCGAAGGACCGGGTGCGCTCGATGCCGTCCCGGGCGCGGTCGTCGCCCGGGACCTCGGCCTCGAACAGGGGCAGGACGCGTTCCGCGCAGTCCGCCGCCCACGCGGCGACGACGCGGCGATCGGCCTCGCTGAGGGCCTGCGCAGACGGCATCTACTTGCCGCGACGACCGCGTTGCTCGGCGCGGAGGACGAGGCAGAGCCCGACGAACGATGCTCCGAGCACCAGCGGGGCGACGTAGTAGATCACCGCCTCAGTGTGCCCCCGCGGGCCGGGCGCGTCGAGGCCGACGGCTGTCGCCGGCCCGATCTGCTCGTAGATTCGTCGAATGGACCCCCGCATCCGACTCGCCCGGCCCGACGACGCGAGTGCGCTCGAGGCGATCGAGAACGAGGCGGACCGGCTCCTGACCGACTTGCTGCAGCCCGACGCGTGGCCCCCGGCCCCGGCCGGCAGCACCCGGCTCGCCGAGCCCGGCTTCGTGCTCGTGGTCGAGCTGCCGCCCGGTGAAGTCGCCGGCTTCGCCCACGTGCTCGAGGCCGGCGGCGTGTGCCACCTCGAGCAGCTCTCGGTCGGGCCGGCCCACGCGCGCCGCGGGCTGGGCCGGAGGCTGCTCGACGCCGCGAAGGACCACGCCCGGCAGCGCGGCCACAAGCGGATGACGCTGCGCACGTACGCCGACGTCCCGTGGAACGCCCCCTTCTACGAGACGGCCGGCTTCGCGGCGGAGGAGCCGACGACGCCGTTCCACCGCTCGCTCATCGACGAGGAGGCGCGGCTCAGCCTGGACCGCCTCGGTCGCCGCCTCCAGATGGCCGCCCCGCTCTGATCGGTGATGATGGGTGGAGCGGGAGGGGCCTGGTTCGAATAGGTCCCTCCCGTCCTGTGTCACTCGCTGTCGGTGCGGGTGAGGGTGTCGACGAACGTCACGACCTCGGGCCGGTGATGGTCGCCGTGTGGGCGAGTTCCCACCCCTTCCGCGCGAACGTCGAAAGGTCCGAGTCGCCCTCGCCCAACTTGCGGAGCTGGCGCTGCAACTCGCCCACACCTGTGACCGGAACGAGCGTGGTCACGGTGGTGATCTGCTGCTTCTGCATTTGCTTCCTCTCCCTCTCGTTTTTTGCCGTGAAGGCGGTTTTCCGCCTTAGCGACCGGAGGGCGCAGTGCAACCCGAAGGGCGGCAGAGGAGAGAATTTCGGCGCGAAATAAGGGAGCCCCGCGACCGCGTGCCGAAAATCTCGGAGGAGCCGGTGGCGCAGCCACTTGAGGGGAGACCCGGAGGTGGCTACGAGGGAGCGCAGCGACCGAGCCGCCGAAGGCTTCACGGCAAAATGCGGTGCCCGAAGGGCATTGAGCGCCGCACAGCGGCTCCCCGGGAGCGCAGCGACTCCCCCGGACCGTGTAGCGGGCCGTTCCCCTGGGCCGGCACCGGACTCGAGAACGGTCTGCGCGCACGAAGAAGCCCCCGCCCGGCTGGGGGGAACCGGAATGCGGGGGCTGCTGCTGCCTAGCGGATTAGGGACCGCCCGGCAGCTCTCAGCCAGCTCGGGGGGAAGCTGACCGGAGCCAAAGCTACGCGCGGCCCCTGACGGCTCTCTCGGGCTCAGTAGGGAGCGACCGAGGTCACGATGCGATCCTCAGGGAGCGTGGCGCGCACCTGGTCGATCGCGTCGGCCGGCGTCGAGGCGCCTGTCTCGACGGCGACGGCCTCGGCACTCGTGTCGCCCTTGGGGCGGTGCCTGACGAACCAGCTCATGACCGGGCGCTACCCGCGGTCACGACGGCCACTCGTCCGGCTCGGGGGTGCAGCCGGCCCGTGAGGGCCGACTGCTCGGCCTCGTGCTGGATCATCCACACGACGGCGCTGTTCAGGCTGCCCTCTCGTCGTAGCCAGGGCCGGCCGCTGGCATCGTCTCGCCCGTGGGCGTAGCAGTGGTAGGCAATGCCGGCCAGCTCGGGGCGCGAGAGGACGTAGCCAAGGGGCGCAGAGCGCACCCGGCGGACTTGCCACACACCGAACTGTCCCGGTGCCGGCGGCACCGCAAGCGGGTGCGTTGGGATCGGCCGGCGCAGAATCTTCGCTGCTGCCTCTCCCGAGCCTCGTACTCCCACGCGGCCGGAGCGTACGAGCCCCCACCGTCACTAGCGGAAGTGCCTAGTTCCGTTGGTCCTGGAGGTCCATCAGCTGCGCATTGCGAAGCTCCACGGGCCCGAGCCACCTTCTTCAGCGGCACTGGCTTCAGGGCAGACAGCTGCGCGTGCTTCTCGAGCGCCTGGATGAGGTCCTTTGCGGCCGCGTCGATCCTCTTCGTCTTGCGTTCCTAATACCCCCGCCAGGTAAACGACTAGTTCAGCCCTGCACCCTCAATACCCGCGGCGGCGCCGCTCACGATCTAGTGCGAGTTACGTTGATCGGCCATCTCGACGCAGCGGGATTCAGACGATTCCGGCCCACAAGACGTCTTGGTGGTCAGTGACCAGCCCTAGAGCCCAGTCTTTGGGCCCCGGGAGGAGCGCACCTTGGCGGTGGTGTTGCCGCGCCCATCGGTCTGGGACGCAAGCCGGCCGTAGCCGTCGTAGGTGAAGGCCTTGGTTTGAAGGCTCGTGCCGGTGACGGGGGTGATGCTGGCGAGCTGCTTGGTGGCGGCGGTGTAGCCGTAGACGGTCTTGTTGCTGCCGTTACCCGGGGCAGATGCGGTCGCAACGGTGCCGTCGGTGTTGTACGTCAAGGTCGCCGTAGCGCCGGAAGCGTCAGAGCTAGCGAGGGCGTTCCCGGCACCGTTAAAAGTGGTCAGGGACCGGTTACCGGCGTCATCGGTCGTCGAGGCCGGCAGATACGCCGTCGCCGCCGTCGATCCGTAGGTCGTCTGCGACTTAGCCCCGTTGGGGCCTGTGGTCGAGGTGCGGGAGTTGCCGCCGTTGGCGCCATACGCACCAGTCGTGGTCCCCGCCCCGGTAGCACCAGCGACACCCGTCGTGGACGAGAGGACGTCGGCATTGCCGGTGTACGTCGCCGTCCGCTCACGACCGGCGGCATCGACGGCCTTGTTCACGACCTTCTGGGTCGAGTTGATTGTATACGTCGTCCGCGGCACAGCCGTGATCGCCAGCGTGCTGTCCGTGTTCGGACCCGCGACCAGAGTCTGCGTGGCCGACGCGTAGGACAGCCGGGTGGTCGAGGTACCGGGAGAACCGGCGGTGGTGTTCAGCTGGTCGACCCGGGCGACTTTGTGGGTGGTGCCGTCGTAGTTGATGTTGGTCACAGCGCCGGTGTTGGAGGTGATCTTCGTCAGATCACGCCCGGAGTACCCGAAGGTCGTGGTCTTGCCCTGGGCATCAACGAAGGAGGTCAGGTTCGAGGAGGAGTCCTTGACGTACTTCACCGATCGCGAGGTCGACGCGTTCGCGGTCTGCGTCACGGTCAAGGTGGTGCCGCTGTAAGCCAGTGCCGCGGTGCGGGCGGCGGTCGGGCCGGCGGTCGACACCACGGAGGTGGGCTGACCGCTGGCGTAGCCGATGCTCGTGGAGTTGCCGTTGCGGTCAGCGACCGCGGTTGCCTTCCCGTCAGCGTCGAAGGTCACGACCTGGCGGGAGGTCCGGTCCGTGAGGGTGTAGCCGGTGGTTCCAGTCTTGGTCAGGTCCTGCTTGAACCCAGCTGGAGACGTGTACGCGGTCGCCGAACCGGAAACGGGCACGAACTGCCACGTGACCCCGTCGGCTCCCGTGTAGACGATGTTCGATCCGACGAGGGAAAGACTGCCGGCCCCCGCGAGGCTGTAGGCCCAGTTGTTCGCAGCGCTGGTGGTTGTGGCACCGGTCTGCCAGCCGAGGGAGTTGTAGCTCGCCCCGATCGGGATCGTGGAGTTCACCCCCGGAAGCGACAGTGCCGTGGTGGACAGCAGCAGGTTGCCGGTGACGACATCAACCGAGGCTTGCACCTGATCGCTGAGGGCGAAGGGCAAGGAAGTGGCTGACGGGCGTTGGCCGGTGAGCCCGACGGTGGTGGGCCCCGTCGGGATGGCCGCCTGGGCGGTTTGGGCGACGCCGCCGACGAGGGCAGCGCAGGTGATCCCAACGAGGGCTGCCCTTGCGGCAAACCTCGTTCCGGGACGAGATGGACGGGTGGCAAGACGCATGAGAAACCCCCGAGTGTGTGATCGGTATGAAACCAACACGTCTCGTCGAGAGGGACCGGGCTGTGCTGGGTGAAACCATGGCCCGAGTCCGCGTCATCACTGACGCCAGCAGCCCCAAACCGCACAGTACGGCCACTCTCGCCAGAGATTGTGACACTCGAATGGGGGCCATTTCGAACAATCCTCATTGGCGTTGAGGTGTCACCCGCATGGGCCACCCCCCGCTCACCCCCGCAGCCAAAGCAAGGCCCGAGTCGAGGACATATTCCGGATAGCTCACAAAGAGACCCAATGCGGGGCCGGCCACGCCGGTGCCCAAGTTCCGTCGTAATCGCCTGCCGTGATTGTGGGGGCGCAGATTAGTCGTGAGGCGCGGACCGGCCCCTCCCGCTAGGACGCCTCATGGAAGCGACCGAACGGTATGTTTCGGCTACTGTTCGGTCATGGACCACAGAGACCTGATTCTCGAAGCAGCGAAGACGCTGACCATCCGCGAGGTGAGCGTGCCCGACCCGCACGACGCGACCGCCGCCGCCGGGCTCGCTGACACCGACGTCATCGACCCGTTCCCCTCCCGCGCGGCGCTAATGGCCGAGCTCGCCGTCAGTACCATCACGACGATTGACGCAGCCGTGCAGGCCGGCGCTGCCGAAGGGCGAGCTGCCCGGACATGGCTCGAGCCCTCCCTGGAGCCGGAGGGAGCCATCGCACTCTACCGTGCCCTCGCCCAGGCGCACCGTCTCGACCACGAGCCCGACACCGACGCCGCGGCCCCGTTCCGGGACGCCCTTGCGCGATGGGAAGGGCTCATCGCAGCCGAGTGCGGCGACCCTGACCGTGCACGCTTGATCCGCCTGACGGGTGACGGGCTCGCCGCAGGTGTCGCCGTCGGCAGCGAAGGGGCCCCCGCGGGCGCCGAGCAGGACGCACTCATCGACGCGGTCCTAGACGACCCAGGAGCCAACCCGTGATGACGCGCGGGCAATGGAGATGCTCCATGTGCTCAGAATGACTCGAGTCCTCCAGGCTCAACTTCACGTGCCGCCCGTCCGGTCGTTGCCACTCCCCCACAAGGCGGTGCTGGGGTGGACGTAACGGGCCCGTTCATTCTTGCCGCTGGCTCTTTGGCGGTCGCCATCGTCACTGTGACGACGACGGCGTGGGATCGACGACGGCAGGCCCGATCAGCTGACCAGCAGCGGCGCCTCGAGATGGTCCGGGAAGTCATCCGCAGCCTTGAAGCCGTGGCACGCCGACAAGCTCGCCCCATTTACGGCCGGCTCTGGGCCAACCATGCCCTGGAGTTTGCCCTCGCGGCCGCCAATTTGAGGCTGCTCACCACCAAGTCCGAGGAGGTCCTGGTGATCTGGCTCAACGGCGAAGTTGGCCGAATGCGTGCGGCCCGCTCAGATCGCGCCGCAACTCGCATCGGAGTTGAAGCCGCAAATGAGCTCGCGTCGTGGCTCAGCGGGGCTCGGACTTTGACCTGGTTTGCTCAAGAAGTAGCGGCACGCAAACCGCAACGAAAATCGTGGCTGCGACCATTCGTGAACAGTGCCGAACTCGTGTTGGTGACTCTTGTCATGAGCGCCACAGCTGGCAGTGTTCTCGGTGGAGCCGCTTGGCTGGAAGGCAAGTTGTCCGCCAGTCGTCCTCGACGCAGATCCCGGTGATCTAGGCACCCTGGTAGAAGCCGGAACCGGATCAGCTGTTCTCGCCCTGCAGCTGTCTGGACGCCTGCGTAGGCACTAGCTGTCGCCTCGCTGAGCCGAGGCGAGGCGAGGCGAGGCGAGGCGAGGCGAGGCGCGATAATTCCGAAGACTTACCGCCTGTGTCGGGCCATCGAAAACCAAAGAGGCCAGCAGCTAAGTAGCTGCCGGCCTGTCAAATGGAGCTCGACTACAGGCATACGCGACTCCGCAGGCCAGGCGCCACTTGACCGAAGCCGACCCAAAAGCAGCTCGAGAAGGTGTCCCGGCGAACGACCGCCTATCGGACGGGCACCTTCGGCAGGTTCCCGCAAGACCTTCCTCTTACGAAACACGTTTTTCGCCAGCCGGCGCTCGGTCGCATCCAGTGGCCACATTTCTGGTGGCAGCCAATAAGGTCGGGGCATGGATGAGACACTTTCGCTTTTGCAGCAAATGCCACAGGTCACCGAAGCGTGGGAGGAGCGCACGTACCGCGTCTACTGGAATAACCGAGAGATCGTCGTCACCATGTCTGACCAAGGCCCTCATGCCGGCATCGCGCGCTACAGCGCATCTGTCCAGGACGCCCGCGGAACGTTGCCCACCAAAAGCAATGGAAATCCCGCTGGGACTCCCGAAGGGGCGCTGGACAACGTCCACTGGAGCAGGTTCACCACTTCGCTTGATTAGGTGACTCCGAGAGCGGGGCGCACAAGGCACTCGTTGCGCTTGCACGGAGGGATTGGCACCCGATAATGCATCATGTGCATGCACAGACCAGTCCACTCCCGCGGCTACCTCTTCTAGTCGCGCCGCTCTCCCGAGCACGCTTGAGACACGCTGGCCAAATCGCCGAGCTCCTCGCTTTCGCGTTTGTACGTCACGGGAAACCGACAGCGAAGGGCCTAGAGAAGAACCTGGTCTGGATGGCCGTCCCGTGGATGTTCATCAATACCCTTGCGGGAATTCTCGTGGGTCAGTTCTGGTGGCGACCTGGGGTCGCCCTTCAGCTCGAAGACAGACGCCCTGCCAGCCGGGCCCGCAACATTCTCCGGGGTCCCGCGCTGGTTGGCGGCTTCGTCACACTGGTCTTCTTAGCCCTGATCTTGCTAGTCAAAGCCGGTGCGTCTCCGTGGATCCTGACCGCCGCCGCCGGGGCTGCTGCCGCCCTCGGGGTCTTAATCGTTGCCTCCTCCGCCCTGTTCCTCATCAGCTTGGGCGTGGCCGGTCGGGACCGACGCCGAGCACGGCGGGCAGCAGGCTTTAGCCACTCAAAAGGAAGCAGAGGCACAGAACTCACGAAACCGCCGCGGGCACCGCAGTGGAAGGTCTCGTATCTTGCCGGTGATCCTCGCATGCAAGGCACTAGCGCCCTCCTCGCTGCGACCGTAACCCTCAAGAGCCACATTCCCGCCGGGCACATCGTCGAGACGGTAGCCGCAACGCCGGCACTTATCCGTCTCTACAAGCAAAGAGGCTTTGTGCAGTGGCACGAGAAATCTCTAGCCATGTGGGCTAGAGCCCCTGGCCCCAGCTGACGTACACCCACACGGTAGGCGCCCTCTGGGGTTGACACCCCTGAGGCGCGGGCCTTCGCTTACACAGCGCGGTTAGGCGATGCTGCGATGCTGCAGCCGCGTGGACAGCAGCTCCGTGAGCCCCCGGAGAGGCGTCGATGCGATGATCTCGGCCACGAAGGCAGCGACAAACGTCTGCGTCACCTACCGCGCGTCACTACACACTGGAGCATCGGCCGGGAACTCAAGACCGTGAAATTCGCTGTAGTGCGCGTCAGCGCTTCCCTTCGAATCCATGTTGGGGATTCGCTGCCAGAGCGGGTAACGGTCACCTGAATCGAGCTTGACGTAATCGGGAAGCCCGTACGCTTCAATGGTTCCAGACAGGTGAAGGGGACCTTGAAGGAAATGGACATGGACCGTGGTCTTCGGCCCGAACGGCTCGACCTCCCCATTCCACCTGTCCCCCTCGACGTTGAACCAATTGCCGACAAAATAGCCGCGCGTGCGCAGCGCCTGCCCCGCTTCTTCGTGCGGGTGAAATGAGCGCTCCTGCGTTGGCAGAACAATGGGATCTCCGACCAGTTCGCCGTTCTCTGCATAGAGCGTCACGACCCAGACTCCGTGCGAAGCGTTGACCGGGACGTCGCGATTAAGGACAACTGATACAGCTATCTTTTCTGTCATAAGTCGAGGATAGGTCGCCTCGTCACTGATGGTGGCCACGCCCTCATCAAAAGTTAGGGGGCAGGGCAAGTCTGACCCCGCCGCGAGAGAAGGCTACGCACCGTGTCGATCAACGAAGGCATCAATGCCGAGCTCCACACCTTGCCTGACGAAGCGCCTGCCCAGGAACGACTCGGGGCTGTGTTCCGCGCATACTCGCACGCCACCAACGATCCGCTGCCCGCGGACCCCAGCACGGAGCAACGCAAGGCAGTCGTGTCCTGGCTCCGCGCTCAGGACGACCTCCTAGCCCTGTCAACCTTGGGTATGACACGCTTGCTCAGCCGAGGCTTTCTAGTCCACACCACCACCTCGAGCAAAGCGACGCGGCTCGTTCAATTCGCCTGCCCGACCTGCGGCCCTCGCGAGCGACACTTCCCCGTGGACGTTGACCCCTGGTCCGCCCAAGCCAACAAGCTGAAAGTCGCTATCCGTGAGGGCGTCACCACACAGCTGGCAAAAGGCCACGGTGGCAGATCCATGCCGATGATCCCCAGCGGACCCGTGTGTCTGTCGATCGTCGCCGTGGTCCCCATGGCCGGCGGACGCGTCAAAAAAGACGTCGACAACCTTGTCAAGGGCCTCATCGACGCGATGTCGGGCATCATCTATAACAACGATGATCAGGTCCAGTGCCTCACAGTTCGTCGGCTCGAGTACTCGGGCACGCGCGGCCACTACATGGTGGGTGTTCGACGCGCAGAGAATCTGAGCGACGACATTATCGACGAAGACCCTGACGGCGCGACGATCGTCTGGGCGCCGCGTCACAACGCCCCTTAAGCGCACCCTCCGTCGCCATCGCAATGAGCCAAGCCTTCGACGTCAGCCCGTCGCAACCTTCAAGGAGTTGACGAGGCTTGTTCTTCTGACTTTCACACGCCGTGGCATCAACCGCCTATGGCGTGTCGGGAGCCCCGGGTACCAGGCAGCGCCGACGCAGCCGGCACCGCGGGAGCGCGGGAGCGCAGCGACCTCGAGCGCAGCGAGTGCCGGTGTTGCGCGATGTGCTCCCGGACAAGGTGTGGGACCTGGTCGGTCCGTTCTTCAGATCAGTAAAACATCGCGGTCGGTCGGTGGATCGTCGAACAATGGTCGAAGGGACGATCTGGCGATTTCGGGCCAGCGTTTTGGCATGGTGCGTCGGGGGTTGAGCACCTCGTCTATCGGACACCGCCTAGCCGGCCGTCCCAGAAACCCGGGCTGCTTGGAAACTCTGTTTGGACAGGGTGGGGTTTCGGCACGCCAACGGGACATCCGAAAGGGACCGGGCCGGAATCAACCGTCTGTGGGCCGTGGCAAAAAGAGCTGTGCGCCATAGGGTGCGACTATGGCTGAAGAAGAAGTCCGTCGAGCGCATACCCTGACTAAGGCGTACATCCGAGCATGGGCTGACGAGCGCAACCGGGTGGACGTCATCGACATGGGCCGGAACCACGGCTACCCGTCATCGGTGAACAATGCCACGGTTCACAGCTATGCGTATGAACCGAACGTGCTGAATCGAAATCTCGAGAAGGAATACTCCAAGATCGAGAGCCACGGGATGCAGGCCATTGCGAAGCTTCGTGGTCAAGACCCGGAGTTGGACGCCGAGACGTTGGCCGCCATGATCGCCTTTCTCGATATGTACCTCGACCGTGGCCGCTATGCCGATCAAACAGGCGTCCGCACGCCAGCCGTCCTCATAAGAACAAACGGAACGACTGAGGATGTCGAGTTCAATGCCGCAGACCGGCTCCTGCTGTCCCAGTCGATGAAAGACGTGGTGCGCTTAAACGCGCTCGGGCTCGAATCATGGGCTTGGCAGGTTCTTCCGGGTGAGTTCGTCACCGGAGACGGTGCAGTGCTTCTGTTTCGTGAAACCAAGCGTTCAGACCTCTGCACGGTAGCGTTCCCGCTCTCGCCCACACAACTCCTTCTGATCGGAAAGCCGTTAGACGGTCCTGTGGCTCTCAACCCGCTAATTGCGAGCAAGAGCCGGCGATGGCTTCTTGGTCGCCCGGGAACCCTGCGAAAAGGAAGTCTTATGCCCATCGATGAATTGACTAGTGCGCTGACGAATTCTTCTGGAAGTGTCTCAAAAGCGTAAGCAACCGCACACGCGGCATCTAGGCGTACCTCATGCCATGCCCCCTGGTCCCCAAAACTCCAGAACAAATCGCTTGCGCTGAACCCTCGGCCGGGCGTCGCACGCGACAATGGGAACCATGATGGTCAACTGGGAGAGGGAACCGGGCGAACGCGTCGAAGACTTCGCGGCGGCCTACCTCCTGCTGCGTGCCGGACGCGGCAACCAAATTCGCCCATCGCAAGGCGACCGAGGAATCGACGTCCAGATCCCCAGTGCCGGCGGCTGGGAGATTTTCCAGGTGAAGCGATTCGCCACAAATTTATCGGCATCGGCAAAACAGCAGATTAAAGAGTCGTGGGACCGCTTTACGAAGGAAGTGATCCCAACGCGAGACATCAAGTCGTGGTCGCTGGTGCTCCCCCTCGAACCAACGCCGCAAAACGAGATCTGGTTCGAGGAGCTGACTGTCGGCGCCGATTTCGAGATCAACTGGGTGGGCAGGGCCTTGCTGGACGCTTGGGCCGCTGACAGCCCGAAGTTAGCGGCCTACTTCTTCGGGGGCGGTGAGGACCGCATGCACGAACTTATGGCTACCGCTTTGTCGGGCGGCCAGCAACCGCAGGGTGAAGGGGACCCTCTCCTCGCCTCGATTCAAGAGCGGATGCAGGCTCTAGGTGCGTCCCTAGATGAGGTCGACCCCTTCTACCATTACGAACTTGAACTTCGAGCTGGGAACATCAGTGATCTCTCGCCCGAGGAGTCGATGACTCAGGTCGAACGACCAGGTCTCATGCTCTCCACCTTGGAGCAAGTCAGCGAGAACCAATACCTCGTTACGCACGTGATCGCCCGCTCTGAGGTCTCCGCCGAGCTAAGACCCATTAGAGGCACGTACAACTTCACCGCGGCAACCCCAGAGGAGAGGGAAGCGCTGGAACGGTGGATGTACTACGGCGCTCCCCTGCATGAAGCGACCGGCACCGTGGTCAAGACAGAGGGCCCTCCGGGAACAACATTGGGGCAGTCGTCGGCTGCAACCGCCTGGATTGTCACACCTCTAGGTGACGACACGCTTCCGCCGCTAGAGGTTCGGTTGGTCACGCCCGACGGGTCTACGTTGCTCACCCTCCCCGTTACTGCCGCAACCCGCTCGTGGGGTGTACGAGGCAGTGGGCTTTGGTTGCGAGTTGAGGTCGGTCCCGCCGCCGCATTCGAGTACTTTGTCGGTGCCGAAGGGCGCCACGATGAGATTGTGATCAAGACTGACACCGCGACGGGGGCTGCCCCGTCGGTTGCCTTACCGGCTGTCGAGTTAATCGCAAGGCTGCCGGGGAACTCCTTGCAGCTCGCCGTGCAAGCAGGCCAGGTCGTCATGCCTCCTTTTGAATTCGACGACAATTACATGTCGGCTGCTGCGAAGAGCTTTGGGAAGCTCGTCAGGGCCCTGTCCGTACTGCAACGCCACACCTTCTCCCGGGTCACTATCCCGAGGCTCGATGACCTGTCGGCTGACAAAGCTCAACGTATTTTGCGTATGGCGGCTCTCCTGGACGGGCAGCGTGTGACCGGGACGTTCTCTGCTTACCCGGTGTCAGACGATGAATTCTTTGCAGGGTGGGATGAGAAGGAACGTCCACTCATTATCGAAAGGCCCGTTGGCGTCGAGATCGGCGGAACAACCTATGAAACGCAGATGATCGAGCGTCAGCATCTGGAGTCTGTCTGGCTGGATCGAAGCACTAGCCCGCAAACGCTGCGGGCTGGTTCGAGCAAGGTCATTTGGTCAGAAGCCGTGCCGCGTGCCAACTCTTCAGAAGATGAAAACGCGGAGTGAAGTGGCACGCCAGGCCGCCCTTCACGGCCGTCTAGGTGTTCTCAGCCCTCAGGTTGCTAGTGCTTTGGCGGTAAGTACGACGTGATCTTGGATGCCTGCAGGTTCAGCTCGCCGATGGTTTTCTTCGAGCAGCTCGTGTAGGTGAATTCTCGTACCGCGCCGGTGTGGGTGTGCGGGGATCCGGCGATACGAGGCGCCGCGTCCTCGCCAAGCGACGCGAGCCCTCTCCATACGCGCGAACGATATGCCCTGGGTTAGACAGACTCTGGCTTGTGCACAAAAAGCCAGGGCCTGCCCTCGAATATGTCACAACCCGCAGCTCATTGGGCCGTTGCGTGTTCGACGTCTACGCGCACTGCCGCGACGAGGGAGGCCGCCGGCTGTAGCTGCGGAGGTTCGACACTCTCAAAGCTGCCGTCGCCTGGACGGTGAAGCATGAGGCGGGGGTCCGAGCTCTGGTCGAGCGCAAGTTAGCCGGAGCCCGAGGCGTGGCCGGGGACGGTCGAGGCACGGGGACTTGATTCGATGCTGCCACCATTCCAGTCATAGCTCCCCTGGGAGCTGACGCGGTGCAGCTGGTCGCAATAGGTGACCGCCTGACGGGCAGTGAGAACATCCTGATGGCCGTGGTCGCGCCGCGATCGCCACGAGGGGTGATGCAGCCGCCGCAAGACGCCCCCGGCTCGAACGAACCTACTTCGAGCGTCGGCGCCGAGCGATGTGGGCAACCAAGGCCACGAGAGCCATGAGAAGCCCCACAACGCCCAGAACAAGACCAACCAGGTACATCAGACCGGCGCCATAATTGACCCCCGGGCCGGTGTCCATCTCGTTCAAGCGATCGGCGAGAACGACGACGACGAATGCCATTGCCAGGAACACTGTTGCCAGGCGATGCATGACTGTTGACATTTTGATGGCGGGCCCCGTTGTCTCTATGCGTTCTTCGCGCGATGACCGAGACAGTAAAGACCGCGCAGGGGTGATGTGCGCTGTCGAACCTCACAGCATTGTTACGGTGACACCGCCGCGAGGCGGGTCCGTCAGCCCTTCGACTCCCGTTACTCCTCGTGCGCGATGCTGTTGGAGCCCCTCACACGGGTCATGAGCACCTCCAACTCCGCCCGCTGCCTCATCAGGTGCAAGAAGTCGTCCAGAGCGTCCGACAGGTTCTCGTACGTGCGGATGCTGGTCGTCATGACGGCCGCCCGCTCACTGGTGAAGAAAGATGTCCAGACACCGTCTCGTTCGGTGAGGACGAGCGCGTCCATCTCGTTGGCGTGACCGTCACCGATCACGTACCGGAACCGGTCGAGCCCTTCGGCCTCGATCGTGGCCACGGTGGCCTCGACTGTCGTCATGTCTCCCCGATCCGTCACCGTGACACCACTCTGCTCCGTGGCGCCGCTCGGGTTCCGCACGGGACGACGCTCGTCGCGACGACCGGTGACGCGACTCCCTGACCGTCGTCGGCCCGACCACGCGCAGCGGCGCGAGCCTAGGCTCGGGAGGTCGCCGTGACGGGGGCTGAGACAGGGAGACGACCGGCATGGCAGCGAAGAAGACGAGCACCACCAGCACAAGCACCACGACGAAGGCCAGCGCGCGAGACACCGACCGCGACCAGCAGCCCCGCCTCGACCGCATCGAGGTGCGCGGCGCCCGCGAGCACAACCTGCGCGACGTCGACCTCGTCATCCCGCGCGACGCCCTCGTCGCGTTCACCGGCGTCAGCGGCTCGGGCAAGAGCTCGCTCGCCTTCGGCACCCTCTACGCCGAGGCCCAGCGCCGCTTCTTCGAGTCGGTCGCTCCCTACGCCCGCCGCCTCATCGACCAGGTCGGCGCCCCCGACGTCGACGCCATCGACGGCCTGCCGCCCGCGGTCGCTCTCCCCCAGCAGCGCTCCGGCGGCACCGCCCGCTCGACCGTCGGCAGCGCCACCACGCTCGCCAACGTCGTCCGCATGTTCTTCTCCCGCGTCGGCGAGTACCCCGAGGGCGCCCCGATGCTGCTCGCCGAGGACTTCTCGCCCAACACCGTCCAGGGCGCCTGCCCCACCTGCCACGGCCTGGGCCGCGTCTACGACGTGCCCGAAGAACTGATGGTGCCCGACGACAGCCTCTCCATCCGCGACCGCGCCCTCGCCGCGTGGCCCTCCGCCTGGCACGGCAAGCAGCTGCGCGACAGCCTCGTCTCGCTCGGCTACGACATCGACGTGCCGTGGCGCGACGTGCCCCGCGACCAGCAGCTCTGGGCGCTGTACACCGACGAGTCGCCGCAGGTGCCGATCTACCGCGACCTCACCCCGGCCCAGACACGCGCGGCCGTCGCCGCGGGTCAGGAGCCGTCGTACATGAGCACCTTCCTCGGCGTGAAGCGCTACGTGCTCGACACGTTCGCCGGATCGAAGAGCGCCCGGATGCGCGAGAAGGCCTCCGAGTTCATGGTCAGCGTCGCCTGCGACACCTGCCACGGCAAGCGCCTCCGCCCCGACGCCCTCGCCGTCACCGTCGAGGGGCACGACATCACCGAGATCGCGGGCATGCCGCTCGACGACGTGGCCGGCCTCATGGAGGCGGTGCTCCGGCCGGAATGGCACACCGCGCCTCCCCTGGCTCTCGAGAAGCGGCGTGCGGCGCAGCAGCTCGCCGCCGACGTCATCGCCCGCCTCGCGCCCATCCGCGACCTCGGCCTCGGCTACCTCTCGCTCGACCGCACCACCCCCACGCTTTCCTCCGGCGAGCTGCAGCGCATGCGCCTCGCCACCCAGGTGCTCTCGCGCCTCTTCGGCGTCGTGTTCGTGCTCGACGAGCCGTCCGCCGGCCTGCACCCCTCCGACGCGGAGGCGCTGATCGGCATCCTGCGCAGCCTCCAGCGGTCGGGCAACACCGTCTTCTTCGTCGAGCACTCGCTCGACGTGATCCGCGAGGCCGACTGGATCGTCGACATCGGCCCCGGCGCCGGCACCGAGGGCGGCACCGTCGTCTACTCGGGCCCGCTCGACGGCCTCCGCGACGTGCCGGAGTCGGTCACCCGCGACTACCTCTTCGGCGACCGCGCCGACGCCCCCGTCGGCGAGCTCGTCCGCCGACCCGGCGACGACCGGCTCGAGCTGCGCGACGTCACCCGCAACAACCTCCGCGGCGTCTCGGTCACCCTGCCGCTCGGCGCGTTCACCGCCGTCACCGGCGTCTCCGGCTCGGGCAAGTCGACCCTCGTCACCCACGCCCTGCCCGACCTGCTGCGCACGAGCCTCGCGACCCAGGTCGCCGACGACGACGCGGCCGACGACGAGCCGGCCGACACGACGCTCGACCCGCTGCTCGCGACGGGCTCGGCGACCGCCCCGACGACGGGACGCGCCGAGGGTCCGGAGGCGCGCCTCCGGCGGGTGGTCCAGGTCAGCCAGAAGCCCATCGGTCGCACCCCCCGCTCGAACGTCGCGACCTACACCGGCCTCTTCGACCGCATCCGCGCGCGCTTCGCCGCGACGCCCGAGGCCAAGCGCCGCCGCTACGGCGCCAGCCGCTTCTCGTTCAACCTGCCCGCCGGACGCTGCCCCGTCTGCAAGGGAGAGGGGACGATGGAGGTCGAGCTGCTCTTCCTGCCGACCGTCCACGCGACCTGCAGCGCCTGCGGAGGCACCCGCTACGCCGCCGACACCCTCGAGATCGAGCTCGACGGCGCGACCGTCGCCGACGTGCTCGCCATGACCGTGACGCGCGCCCGCGAGTTCTTCGCCGACGACGACGAGGTCGCCCGCCACCTCGACGCCCTGCTCGACGTCGGCCTCGGCTACATCTCGCTCGGCCAGTCGGCGACCGACCTCTCGGGCGGCGAGGCCCAGCGCGTCAAGCTCGCCACCGAGCTGCGCCGCGGCCAGCGCGGCGACACGCTCTACCTGCTCGACGAGCCGACCTCGGGGCTGCACCCCGCCGACGCCGACCGGCTCATCGGCCACCTGCAGCACCTCGTCGACACGGGCAACACCGTCGTCATCGTCGAGCACGACATGCGCGTCGTCGCCCAGGCCGACTGGGTCGTCGACCTCGGGCCCGACGCCGGCGACGCGGGCGGGCAGGTCATGGCGCAGGGCACGCCCGAGCAGGTCGCGGCGCACGGGACGAGCCGGACGGCGCCGTTCCTGCGCGCGGCGCTCGGCGGGGGCGCGAAGGACTGAGCCGAGGGCTGGGGCCGGCCGGAGGCGCGGGCCCGGTCGCCGACGCCGGTCGCGTCGTGACCGCGGGGCCCGGACGCAGTGGTGGGGCCGGCATCGCGTACCCCTACGCGGCGGCCCCACCCCCGACGACCAGGACCCGAATCCGTGCCGTCGGCTCGGACGGCCTTCACCGCCCGGTTGGCGCCGAACATACGCCGCTCAGCCCGGGAACAGCAGGAGAGTCGTTCGACGGCGAGAGAACCCGGCGTCTCGCGCGGGCCTGCGGACCGTGACGCTCAGGCCGACCAGGTGCCCGACGCCGTCGGCAGGGCGGCGGGCAGGCCGCCGTCCTCGGGCACGCGGCGCACGGCCAGCACCGTGACGTCGTCGTCGTGGCCCTGCTCGCGGGCGAGCGTCGCCAGCGCGTCGACGACGGCCGTCGGGCGCATGTCGGCCTGGGCGAGCGCGGTGATGCGGTCGAACGTGTCGAGCCCGCCGCCGAAGAGGTCGAGCACGCCGTCGCTGAAGCTGACGACGAGGTCGCCGGGCTCGAGGGTCGTCGCGTGGGTCTGCCACTCGTCGTCGATGCCGAGGCCGAGCGGCAGGTTCGTCGCGGCGAGGCGCTCGCTCGGGCCGTCCTCGCGGATCACGAGGGTGAGGCCGTGGCCGGCGTCGGCCCAGAGCAGCTGGTCGCCGCGCACCCGGGCGTGGAAGAGGGTCGTGAAGACGACGGCCCGCTCGTCGAGGTCGGACGACAGACCCTCGGAAGCGCGGACGATCGCCGTCCCGGGGTCGCGGTCCCGACGCGAGCTGCGCACCGCCGCACGGACCGCCGCCGCGATGAGGCCGGCGCCGACGCCCTTGCCCATCACGTCGCCGACCGTCAGCGCGAAGCCGTCGTCGGTCGGGTACCAGTCGAAGAAGTCGCCGCCGACCGTCGCCGAGGGCAGGCAGGCCCCCGCCATCGACCAGCCGGGCGTCGCGAACGCGGTGCCGGGCAGCAGCGAGCGCTGCACGTCGGCGGCGTCGTTGATCTCGGCCTGCACCTTCTCTTCGCGGGCCTGTGACAGCCGCAGCTGCGCGCCGGCCTGGCGGCTGAGCTCGTTGATGACGGCGGCGAGGCACCCGTAGACGATGATCACGACGGAGAGACGCGTGAGCTCGGTGATGCGGTCGCCGGCGCCGAGTCCCGCGACGAACGGCGTGAGGATGACGAGCGCGGTGCCGAGCATCGCGTAGACGACGTGGCGACGGCCCTCCTCCGCGGCGAACCAGACGAGCGGCATGACGAGCAGCGCGGTGAAGATCGAGGCCGACGATCCGGTCGACCAACGGAGGATCCCGAGGGCGACGAAGTCGAGGGTCGGCACGAGCATCGCCCACGCCGCCAGGGTGCCCGAGCGCGCGGTGACGACGGCGGCCCAGACGGTCGCGATGAGCGTGACGACGAGGCTGATGACGAGGCCCGAGTAGCTCGTGACGACGAGCTCGGGCACGGTGAGCGAGAGGCCGATCGCGAGCACGACGAGCAGCAGCGACGGCGCCTGCTTGACGAGCGGCGAGAGCGAGTAGCGACGGAACACGGCTCGGGCGCCGCCGCCGGCACGACCGGGCGCGGCGGAGCGGTCGCCGTCGTCGCCGGGCTCGACGCGGGGCGCCGAGGTGATGAGGGAGGAAGTCACGGGTTCTCCTGATCGAGAGCGAGGGCACGAGGGTGTGCCTGGTGCGGCTCTCGTCCAACTAGCTCATTGAACAAGCATCTCGATCAGACAACCATCCCCACATCAGGTGTCGTGGAACCTCCGGAGGCGCGGCATCGGCCCCGACGACCGGTCGCCCCGCCTGCGACCTGAGTCGCAAGGCAGGTCCCGACCTCCGCCCCCTGTGGCGCCGCGGCCGAGCGGCGAGCGTGGAGGCATGACATCGACACCTCCGACCATCCCCCCGGCGACGCGGCCCCGCGCCCGCCGCCTCCTTCCCCGCCTCGCCGCCGCCGCGGCCGTCGTCGCCCTCGCCGTGCCGCTCGCCGCCTGCTCGACCGGTGCCGCCGCGAGCGCGACCGGCACCGCGCCGGACGCGACCGGCGCGGCTGCCGAGCCCGCGCCTCCGGCCGGCCCCCACCGCCAGCCCGGCGGACGCGACCTGACCAAGGACGACGTCGACGCCTGGCTCGACGGCGCCGTCGGTTCGGCGCTGCCGACGACGGGCATCCCCGGCGCGACGGTCTCGGTCGTCGCCGACGGCCAGCTGCTCACCGCCCGCGGCTACGGGCTCGCCGACACCGGCACCGGCACCGAGGACTCTCCGGCACGGGCGGTCGACCCCGACGACACGCTCTTCCGCATCGGCTCGGTGTCGAAGGTCGTCTCGGCGACGGCGATCATGCAGCTCGTCGAGGCGGGCGAGCTCGACCTCGACGCCGACGTGCAGCAGTACCTCGACTTCGACCTCGACACCCCGAAGGGCGCGATCACGCTCCGCCACCTGCTCACCCACACCGCCGGGTTCGAGGAGGTCATCGCCGGCCTCATCGGCACCCCCGGCAGCGAGCGGACGCTGCGCGAGGCCGTGACGACCGCCCCGCCCGCGCAGGTCTACGCGCCCGGCACGACGCCCGCCTACTCGAACTACGGCGCCACGCTCGCGGGCTACGTCGCCGAGCGGGTGAGCGGCGAGCCGTTCGCCGAGCTCCTGCAAGAGGAGGTCTTCGACCGCGCCGGCATGACCTCGTCGTCGTTCGCGCAGCCGCTGCCCGACGACCTCGACGCGCGCCTCGCGACCGGCTACCCCGACGACTCGAAGCCGTCCGTGCCGACCGAGGTCGTCAACGCGGCCCCGGCCGGCGCGATGTCGGCGACGGCGACCGACATGGCGCGCTTCATGCTCGCCCACCTCGGCGACCTGCCCGACGACCAGGCGCTGCTCGAGCCGGCGACCCTCGCCGAGATGCACCGGCCCGCGCTCGGCGCCGACCAGCTCGGCACCCTCGCCGTCGGCCAGCGCATGGACCTCGGCTTCTTCGACGACAGCACCCCCGACCTCGCGGCCTTCGGCCACGACGGCGACACGCAGGTCTTCCACAGCGCGATGCGGATGTTCCCCGACGCCGACGCGGGCATCTTCGTGTCGTTCAACGGCTCGGGACGCGCCGCGACCGACACCCTCGAGCTGCGCACCGCGGTGCTGCAGGGCTTCGCCGACCGGTACCTGCGGGACGACGCCGGTGCCGACGCCACGTCCGACGACTCGTCAGGAGGCGCGGATCGCCCCGACGGCGCCGCCGCGGCCGCCGCGATGGCCGGCGTCTACACCTCCTCCCGCTCGCCGGTCACGAACCCCGGCGCGCTCCTCGCGCTGAGCGGGCAGACGACCATCGTCCCGCGCACGGACGGCACCATCGCCGTCACCCCGAAGCCGCTCGGCGTCACCACCGGCGTCTACGAGCTGGTCGACGACCACCTGTGGCGCGAGGTGGGCGGCGACGCCCTGCTCGCCTCGCGGGTCGACGGCGAGGGGCCGGACGCGACCGTCTCGGCGGTCTCGTGGGGCGCCTCCTTCACGATGCTGCGGGCGCAGCCCTGGCAGGTCGCCTCGGTCGCCCTGCCGTCGGTGATCGCGGCCGTCGTCGTGCTGCTCGTCTCGGTGGTCGCGTGGCCGACCGCCGCCCTCGTCGGCCTCGGCCGCCGCACGGGTCGCCGCGACCTCGTCGCCGCCCGTCGCGGCGAGACCGGACCTCGCCGTCGGGCGCTGCTCCTCTCACGGATCGGTCAGGCGGCGACGCTGCTCGCCCTCGCCGGGTGGGGCGTCGTGGCCGGGCAGGCCATGGCGTTCCAGGACGTGTCGGCGGTGTCGCTGCGCGTGCTGCAGGCCGTCCAGCTCGTCGGCGTGGTCGCGATCGTGCCCGCCGCCGTCGCCGCCGTACAGGCCGTGCGGGAGCACCGCGGCTGGGCGTCCGTGACCGGACGCGTGCTCGTCGTCGTGGCGCTCGTCGTGCTGGCCGCGTTCGCGGTGGCGTGGCGCCTGCTCTCCCCGAGCGTGAGCTTCTGATGCGCGGGCCCCTCCTCCCCGGGCGCGGTCGCCCGGCCCGGCGTCCCCAGGGCGAGACCGACGGTCGCGACGACGTCGGGGGGACCTGGCATGCTCGGGACGTGACCGACTCCTCCGCGCCCCTCCGCCCTGCCGCGTCGGCGCGGGCCGCGTCGGCCGCGTCGGCTGCGCCGGCTGCGTCGTCGCGGCACGAGGGGACGGGGCCGGGCTTCGCGGCGGCCCGTCGGCTGCTGGCCGGCGTCGGCGTCCGCACGCCGTCCGGCCGCGACGTCGTGCTCGCCGCGGTCTGGACGGTGGTCACCGTCGCGCTGCTCGGCGCACTGGTCGGCATGGGCGAGTTCTACGGGGCGTTCCGCTCCATCCCCGACGCGCAGACCACGGTCGTGCTCGTGCTCGCAGTGGTGCAGTGCCTGCCGCTCGCCCTGCGGCGGCGCTGGCCGGTCGCAACGCTGCTGGCGATCAGCGTGGTGCAGGCCTGCCTGCTCGCCGTGCTGCCCAGCGGCCTGGCGATCTGGACGGCCGCCCCGGTCGTCGCCGCGTACACCGTCGGCACGCTGCTCTCGACGCGGTCCGCCGTCGGGGTCCTGCTGCTCGCGGTCGGCGTCGAGACCGTCGGCGCCGTGCTCGGCGCGACGGCGGTCGTGAAGCAGCTGCTCGGCGCCGACGCGGGCCCGCAGCCGCTCGGCTCGGCGGTCGAGGCGCTGGCGCTGGTGGCGACGGCGGTCCTCGTGAACGGCATCAGCGCCTCCGTCGGGTCGTGGGTGGCGCTGCGGCGTCGGCACGACAGCGAGACCCGGCTGCGCGCGACCGAGTCGGTCGAGCACCAGGCGACGCTGACCCGGTCGGCCGTCGCGGCGGAGCGCACCCGCATGGCCCGCGAGCTGCACGACATCGCGGCGCACCACCTCACCGGGCTCGTCGTGCAGGCGGGCGCCGCCGAGCGCCTCGTCGACGTCGACCCCGAGCGCGCGAAGGAGTCGCTGCGCAGCGTCCGCTCGCAGGGCCGCGAGACGCTCGACTCGCTGCGGTCGATCGTCGGCATCCTGCGCGAGACCGGCGACGACGCCACCGGGACGGCCCCGGTGCCGGGGCTCCGCGACGTGGGCGAGCTGGTGGCGGCGGTCCGCGCCACGGGCGCCGTCGTCGACGAGCGATCCGAGGGCGAGCTGCCCGTGCTGGCCCCGCTCGCCGACGTGACCGCCTACCGCACCGTGCAGGAGGCGCTGGCGAACGCCCGCCGCCACGCTCCCGACGCCCCCGTGCTGCTGACCACGGCGTCGCGGCCCGGCCGCTTCGCCGTCACCGTCGAGAACGACGTGCCGCCGGTGCCGGTCAGCTCGGCGCCCGCCGGGTACGGGCTGGTCGGCATGCGCGAGCGCGCGGCGCTCGTCGGCGGGCTGCTCGAGGCCGGGCCGACCGGGTCGGGCACCTGGCGCGTGCTGCTCGAGCTGCCGACCGAGGGGGGCGCCGCGTGATCCGCGTGGTGCTCGTCGACGACCAGTCGATCGTGCGGGCCGGGTTCCGCATCGTGCTCGAGACGGCGGGCGGCATCGAGGTCGTCGGCGAGGCCGCCGGCGGGCGCGAGGGCGTGGAGGTCGTGCGGCGCACGCGGCCCGACGTCGTCGTCATGGACGTGCGGATGCCCGGCGGCGACGGCATCGAGGCGACGCGGGCGATCACGAGCGCGGGGCTGACGGCGCGCGGGGCCGGTGACGAGGCGGGCGGCGGGTCCGACGGCGATGCTCGTCGGGGCCCTGCCGTGCTCGTCGCGACGACGTTCGACCTCGACGAGTACGTGTTCGGGGCGCTCGAGGCCGGGGCGAGCGGCTTCGTGCTCAAGGACGCCGAGCCCGACGAGTTCGTCGCCGCGGTGCGCGCGCTCGCCTCGGGGCGCGCGGCCATCGACGGGGCGACGACCCGACGCGTCATCGCCGAGTTCACCCGGCGCAAGGCGGCGACGGCGGGCGGGGTGCCGGTCGACGTGCTGACGCCCCGCGAGCAGGAGATCGTCCGCCTGCTCGGCGAGGGCCTGTCGAACGACGAGATCGGCGAGCGCCTCGTGATCGAGACGAGCACCGTGAAGTCGCACCTGACCCGGGTCATGACGAAGCTCGACACTCGCGACCGCCTGCAGACCGTGGTCTGGGGCTACCGGTCGGGGCTGCTGAGCTGACCCGCCCGACTCGTGACCAGCGGGTCCGCCCGGGTCAGTCGACGCGAGGCCAGTCCGTCGTCAGGTAGGCCTCGACCGCTCGGTTTCGGAAGGTGTAGGGCCTGCCCCGGCTGATGATGCCCCGCACCGTGTCGAGCCGCTGCGAGGAGGGCCCGAGCTGGGTCGCCGTCATGCCCATCTCCTGGGCGATGCGGGTGAGCTGTCGGTCCGCGGACGGCAGGGCGGCCATCGCCGCCAGCACGTCGTGTTCGCGCGAGGGGAGCCGACCCAGGATGCGCTCGACGTGCGCCGACGCCTCCCGCTCCGCCACGCGCCAGCCTGCCAGCACCTCCTCCTCGGTGATGACCGGTGCGGTACCGGCGTTCCAGGCGCGCTGGCCGACGAGCTGGAAGAGGAAGGGCTCGCCGCAGCAGAGGGCCACGATCGCCCGGGCCGCCTCCGGCGTCATGCGCACGGCGTCGAGGCCACCGTGCCCGTCGGCGGTCTCCCACCCCTGGATGGCGAACGGCTGCAGGGCCGCGAGGAGGTCCCCCTCCTCGAGGGCGGTCAGCGTGACCGTGCGGAACCGCCGTGCGAAGGTCGCGCCCTTCCGGGCCCCGGCCATGTCCTCGAAGTCGGGCAGCCCCGTGAGGTAGACGGCGATCGGCAGGTACCGCGGCACGGTGCCCCCGCCCGGCAGCTCGACGTCGACCTCGTGCGAGAGGGCGTCGCCGAGGGCGATGAGGAGCTGCGAGAGCGCGGCGTCGTCCGTGATGTTCTGCACCTCGTCGACGTGGATCACGACCACCACGTCCTGCGCGATCGCGGCCTGGCCCAGCTCGACGAGGAGGTCGAAGAGCGCGGTGAAGGGCTCAGGACCCTCGGCGCCGTCCGAGCCCCGCAGGGTCAGGGAGAAACCGGAGACGGCGATCTGCTCCACCCGCGCCAGGAGAGCGAGCACCCGTTGCTGCCCGGAGGCGCGGAGCCCGGCCCGATCGGCCAGCAGGAGCACCGCCGAGGCGACGAGCTTCAACGGGTCGGCACCCGACGGTATCCGCAGCTGCGGGGTCACCCAGTCACCGGCCTCGGCGGCCTCGCGCGCGATGCGACGCACCAGGCTCGACTTCCCGGTGCCCGGCTCGCCCAGGATCGTGCGCCCGGTCTCGTACAGGCCGGCCCGGCGGCGAGGCCGGAGCACCTCGCGCCAGTCGCTCATCTGTTCTGATCGGCCCGCCCAGACATCGGGGACGATGTCGGAACCGGGCTGGAACGGGTTCGAGAGGGGCGACCGCATGGCGATAAATTTATCAGATTCACCCGGACTCCTTGATAAATTTATCGGCGACGGCCCGCCCCGCCACGACCACGACCCCGGACCCGACGAGCGCCACCAGCAGGGACAGGCCCGCGACGTCGACCGCGAGCCACACGAGCACGCCGCCGACCAGCACCATCACGACGTTCGTGACGACGTCGCGCCAGGGCAGCCAGCGCTGCGGCTCCTCCACGTACGCGTGAGCGTCGACGGGCGCGGCGGCGGGCAGCTCGGGGTCACGGGTCATGCGCCCACTCTGCCTCACCGCCCTCCAGTCCGGGGGGCGGCGGACCACCCGATCGTGACGGGGACCTCGACGCGGCAGCTGACAGGTCGGTGGATGCCCCTTGAGGGGTCGCCGGGCCCGACGTACCGTGGAGGGGTCGACGACGGCGAGGGGGCCTCATGACCGACAAGGCGAACGACACCGGTGACCAGGGTCGCCTGCGACTGCAGTGGCCGACCTTTCGCGGCTCGGCCGTCGGGTGGGGGATCCTCGCGGTCAGCCAGCTGCTGTTCATCGCCGCGGTGGTGCTGAACGTCGTCGAGTCGGGCGAGGGGTGGACCGTCGTCGACGCGCTGCTGATCGTCGCGTCCGTCGTCGTCGCGGCGGTCTTCGTGACGGGGACGGTGGCGACGATCCGGCGTCCTCGACCCGCGCCTCCGGCGGTCGACCGGTAGCCGAGGCCCGCGGGCCGCGCTCGGGTCAGGCCCGCAGGTAGCGGTGCTCAGGGCGACCCGTCGTGCCGTAGCGCAGCTGCATCGTGAGGTGGCCGTCGCCCGCGAGCGTCGCCAGGTAGCGCTGCGCGGTGGCCCGGCTCACGCCGACGCGGTCGGCCACGTCGGCGGCCGAGAGCTCCTCGGGCGAGGCGACCACCGCCTCCAGCACGGCCTGTTCCGTCGCCGAGCGCGAGCGGGACGAGGAGGCGCGGGCGTCTCCCGAGTGGAGGATGCGCTGGGCGCGCTCCAGCGCCTCCTGGTCGACCCCGGCCCGGTCGTCGAGCACGTGCCGGAACCGCAGGTAGGCCCGGAGGCGCTCGTCGAGCAGGTCGGCCGCGAACGGCTTGATCAGGTAGCCGAGCGCGCCCCGGCGGAGCGCCGACCGCACGGTCGCCGGGTCGGACGCCGCGCTGAGGACGAACGCGTCGACGTCGAGCTCGCGCAGCAGGTCGAGCCCGCTGCCGTCGGGCAGGTAGAGGTCGAGCAGTACGAGGTCGACCCCGCCGCGGGCGACGACGCGGCGCGCCTCGGCGGCCGTCCCGACCGAGGGCAGGGCCGTGAGACCGGGCTGCGCCTCGACCCGGGCCCGGTGCACGTCGGCCACGTAGAAGTCGTCGTCGACGACGAGCACGGCGAGTGGGGCGGCGGCCTGCGGGGTCGCGGGCGGCGGGGCGACGTGCGGGGTCGCGGGCTGCGGGGTCGTCATGCGGGGCCTCCGGGGCGGGCGGGTGCGGACAGGGCAGGTGCGGGCGCGGCCGGGGCGGCGGGCGCGGCCGGGGCCTCGGCGGGCGCCACGGCTCCGGCCAGGCGCGCGCAGAACACGGCCCCGTGGCCGTCGCCGCCGGGCGAGCCGAGCCAGACGTCGCCGCCGTGACGCCGCGCCGTGTCGCGGGACAGGGGCAGGCCGAAGCCGAGGCCGTGGGCGCGGTCGGGGTCCGCGCCTCCGGCCGGGTCGTCGGCGAGGGCCGGGCGACGCTCGAAGACTCCCGCGGGGTCGGCCACGCCGTCGCCGGAGTCCATCACCGAGAGGTGCAGGTCGGTGCCGTCGTCGAGCACCTCGACCTCGACCCAGGCGGGCGTGACGCCGCCCGCGACCGCCGCGGCGACCGCGTTGTCGACGAGGTTGCCGAGCACCGTCGTCACGTCGCCCGGCTCGACGACCGTGCCCTGCACGAGCGTCTCGGGGCCGAGCTGCAGCAGCACGCCGCGCTCGGCCGCCTCCACCCCCTTCGCGCCGAGGAACGCCTGCAGGTAGGGCTCGGTCAGCCGGTCGGCGTGCTTCACCGGGTAGCGCAGCGGCCCGTGCTCGAGCACGTCGGCGAGGTAGCGCTGGGCCTGCTCGGTGCGGCCGATCTCGAGCAGCCCCGACACGGCGTGCAGGCGGTTCGCGAACTCGTGCCGCTGCGCCCGGAGCGCCGTCGTCATCGCCCCGACCGCGTCGAGCCGCCGCGTGAGGGCCTCGACGGCGGTGCGGTCGCGCACGACGGCGACCCGGCCGAGGTCGACGCCCTCGCGGCTGACCGGGCGCACGTCGACGAGCAGCACGTGGCGGCCGTGCACGAGGGTGACGGTCGAGCTCGGGGCCGGGGTCGCGGGCGGCGTCGGGGCGGCGGTCGAGGTCGAGGTCGGGGTGGCGGTCGAGGTCGGGGCGGCCCGGGTGCCCGCGGCGGCGCGGTCGCGGGTCAGCAGCTCGACGAGCTCGGGGGGCAGGCCCAGGTCGTGCGGGAGGCGCCCCACGGCCTCGCCCACGCCCAGCAGCTCGGCCGCCTGCTCGTTGCACACGCTCACGCGGCCGTCGCTCCCGACCGCGAGCACCCCCTCGCCCACCCCGCCGAGCACGGCCTGCTGGTTCTGCACGAGCGTCGCGAGGTCGTCGGGCTGCAGGCCGAGGGTGAGGCGGTCGAGCCGCCTCCGCACGAGCATCGAGGCGCCGGTGCCGAGCGCGAGGGCGAGCAGCGCGACGCCGACGACGGGCACGCTGTCGCGCAGCAGCGTGTCGTAGACGCGGGCCGGGGCGAAGCCGACGCTGACCTCGCCGACGACGCCGGCCCGGTCGCCGACGGCCACGTCGGGCGCGTAGACCGGCACCTTCGCGCGGGCGGAGTCGCCGAGGGTGCCGCGCTCCCACGCGACGGTCTCCTCGCCGCGCAGCGCCGCGTCGGGGCTCGTGCTCACCCGCTCGCCGATCCGCTCGGCGTCGGGGTGCGCGAGGCGGATGCCGCGGTCGTCGGTCACGACGACGAAGAGCGCCCCGGTGCGCTGCTGCACCGAGGCGGAGGTGAGCTGCAGGGGGCCGTCGGCCAGCGCCTCCTCGTCGATCTCGGTCCCGTCGACGCTGAGCCGCGCGACCTCGGAGCGCACGTCGGCGTCGGCCGCCACGCTCTGCGCCACGGCGAGCGCCGTCGCCTCGGCCTCGTGCCCGAGCCGCTGCACGGCGATGCCCGCGAACACGGCGCTCGTCAGCAGGACCACGGCGGTGACGACGGCGAGCTGCAGCAGGAGCACCTCGGTCGCGAAGCGGCGAGGGCGGCGCGGGCGGCGTCGGGCTCGCAGGCGGTGCGGGGCGCTCGGGCGGCGGGCCCGTCGCGGTGAGCTGTCGTCGGTCACGCGCGTCAGCGTAGCCGCGGGGCTCGGGGGTGCCGAGAACGAGAGGTCTGCGGCCTGCCGGGCCGTGAGGCCGCGGCGGTCGGGGCCGCCCGCGCCCTATCCCGCGCGAATCCGGCACCGGGGTCGGGCGCTGGGGCGGTGCGGGCGGCGGGGGCGTGGGGCAGCGGGCCAGCGACGAGGAGGCGCGTGAGCAGAACGCGCAGAACGTCGCGAACGCGCTCAAGCAGGACGCGCCTCCGGCCTGCCGTTAGCGTTCCCGGACGCGCACCGCCGCGCCCGCACCACCACGCACACCGGACGAAGGAGTCCCGATGCTGATCCTGCTCGGCTACTTGATGATCCTCACCTTCATGGTGCTGATCATGACCAAGCGGCTCTCGCCGATGCTCGCGCTGATCATGGTGCCGACGATCTTCGGGCTCTTCGCCGGCGCCGGGCTCGGCATCGGCGACATGGTCATCGAGGCGGTCGGCGACCTCGCCCCCACGGCCGCGCTGCTCATGTTCGCGATCATGTACTTCGGCCTCATGATCGACGTCGGGCTGTTCGACCCGCTGGTGCGGTTCATCCTGCGCGTGACCGGCAACGACCCCGCGAAGATCGTGCTCGGGACGGCCCTCCTCGCCGGGGCCGTCTCCCTCGACGGCGACGGCTCGACGACCTTCATCGTCACCACCGCGGCGATGCTGCCGATCTACCTGCGCCTCGGCATGAGCCCGGTCGTGCTCACCTGCGTCGCCGGGCTCATCAACGGCACGCTCAACATCGTCCCGTGGGGCGGCCCGACCGTCCGCGCCGCCGCCGCGCTCAACGTGTCGCCGTCGTCGATCTTCGTGCCGCTCGTGCCGTCGCTCGTCGCCGGCCTCGTCGTCGCGTTCGCGTTCGCCTGGCTCATGGGACTCCGCGAGCGCCGTCGTCTCGGCGGCAGCGTCTCGCTCGACACCGCGGCCGTCGCCGTGCCGCTGTCGAAGGCGATGGCCAACGCCGGCTCCGGCGTGGCCGAGGGCCGCGGCGTCTCGATGTTCACCAGCCCCACCGTGGCGCTCGGGCTGCGCGGAGGCCGGGCCGACGGATCGAGGGCGGACGCACCGGGGGTGACGGCGGTGGACAACCCGACCCGCGCCTCCTCGTCGGGGATCGGCGGAGCGGGCGACGCCAACGGTGCGCTCGGCGGGTCGGGGACGATGGCCGACACCATGCTCGACCCGATGCGCGAGACGCTGCGGCCGCGGATGATCTGGTTCAACCTCGTGCTCACGGTCGCCGTGATGGTGCTGCTCGTGCTCGACCTGTTCCCGCTCGCGTACGTGTTCATGGTGGGGTCGGCGGTGGCGCTGCTCGTGAACTTCCCCAAGGTGAAGCAGCAGCAGGCCGAGATCGTCGCCCATGCCCCGAGCATCGTCGGCGTCGTGTCGATGGTGTTCGCCGCCGCCGTGCTGATCGGCGTGCTGAACGGCACCGGCATGGTCGACGCGATGGCGCAGTGGCTCGTCGCCGTGATCCCCGACGCGATGGGGCCGTACCTGGCCGCCATCACCGGCGTGCTGAGCCTGCCGCTCACCTTCTTCATGAGCAACGACGCGTTCTACTTCGGCATCCTGCCCGTGCTCGCCGAGAGCGCCTCGGCCTTCGGCATCGAGCCCGTCGAGATGGCCCGCGCCTCGGTCATCGGGCAGCCGGTGCACCTGCAGAGCCCGCTGGTGCCGGCGATCCTGCTGCTCGTCAGCCTCGCCAACGTCAACCTCGGCGACCACCACAAGAAGGTGCTGTGGCGGGCCGCGGTGGTCAGCCTCGTGATGCTGGCGGTGGCGATCGTCGTCGGGGTGATCCCGTGGGGGTAGGTGCGGCGTAGGCGGGGCCGCGGACGCGGCCGCGGCCGCGGCCGGCTGCTCGGAACCCCGTTCCGGTCGAAGAACCCCGTTCCTTCGAGGTTCTTTGACCGGAACGGGGTTCTTCGCCGTGCGGGGCGTCACGGCCCGGTGGCCGGTGCTGGCCTTGCTTCTCGAGCACGGCGTCGCCCCGCGATGACCTGCGTTCCGAACCATGAACCGCGAAGCTTCGCGGTTCATCGATCGGAACGCAGTTCGCGGCGACGCGAGCACCGGCCGGGCCCGGCAGGGCCCGGCTCAGCCGGTCGCGTCGAGGTACACCGGCCGCTCGGGCTGGTGCGACGCCTCGACCGTGCGCACGACGCCGAGGTGCCGCAGCACCGCGGCCTTCGCCGCCTCGAGCCGGGCGAGCGCGCCGCGCTGCACGTCGACGACGGCGGCGGCCCGCTCCGCGAGGTCGGCGGGCAGCGGCCCCAGGTCGCGCGGCGGCTGCCACAGCGGCCGCGCCGACCCGGCACCAGCAGCACCAGCCCCAGCGCCAGCAGCACCAGCACCAGCCCCGGCCCCCTCGACCCCGACCGGCTCCGCCGCCAGCTGCTCGAGCTCCTCGAGCGCGGCGACCCAGGCGGCGTGCGTGCGGTCGGTCCTAGGCGACACCGAGCGCTCCCCCGAACGACGACGAGGAGGCGTTGGTCGCCCCGTACCCGGAGGTCGCGCCCCCGAACGCCGCGGCCCCCGCCGGCACCTGTGCGCCGGCACCGGGCACGGCCGCACCCGGGACGGCCGGGGCGGGGAGGCCGGAGCCGGCCGCGCCTCCGGCCTGGAGCGACGCGGCGGCCTCGTGCCAGGCGTCGCGCAGCGGGGCGAGCAGCCCGGCGACCTCGCGGGTCAGCGCGACGTCGCGCTGCACGTTGGCGTTGATGAGCGCGGTCGACGTGTACGTATACAGCGCGAAGAGCCCCTCGCCGCCGTCCCAGACGTCGACCTTGAGCGACGACGACAGCTCGGCGATGATCGCCTGCGCGTGCAGCAGCTGCTCGCCGGCGGTGGTCCAGTCGCTGATCACCTGCGCCTGCTCGGCGCGGGCGAGGTCGAGCATGAGGCGGTCGTAGAGCATCGTGACGAGCTGCACGGGCGTCGCCGAGAGCACGGCCTGCTCGTTGTAGGCGGCGCGCTGCTTCTGCGCGACGGCCGCGGGGCGGGAGGTGGCGGCGAAGGCCGCGAAGGAGGTGGCGTCCATGGGGTCAGCTGCTCGTCGAGAGGCTCGAGAGCTGGCTCGTCAACCAGCTCTGCTGCGACTGCAGCGAGCTGAGGGCCGTCTCGAGGGCGGAGTACGTCTTCTGGAGCTGGGCGCGACGCGACGAGAGCCGGTCGTCCCAGACCGAGACCTGGTCGTTGAGGTCCTTGACCAGCGACTGCTGGCCGGTGATGACCTTCGTGAGGGTGCCGTCGAACTTGTCGGAGGCGCTGCTCGCGGCGGTCGAGACGCGTCCGGCGAGCTCGGTCAGCATCGACTGCACCTTCGCGGGGTCGGCCGCCAGCGCCGTCTGGAACTTGGCGTCGTCGAACTCGAAGGTGCCCGTCTTGGTGATCGAGATGCCGATGCTCGACGGCGACGTTCCTCCGATCGGGGCGCTCATCGCCGACGACAGCCGCTGCGAGACCTCGCGGGTGGTCGAGTTGCCGGTGAAGGCCCCGCCCGTGACCGAGGTCGTCCCGGTGGCGCTCGTGCTGGTCGTGCTGGCCGAGCGCTGCGCGATCAGCGTCAGCACGCCGTTCAGGCCGGTGACGAGGTCGGAGGCGACCTTCGACGCCGCCGCGGTGTCGCGAGCGACGGTGACGGTGACGGCCTCGTCGGCCTTCGCGGTCGCCGCGAGGGTGACCGAGACGCCGGGCAGCAGGTCGCTGAAGGTGTTGCTCGCGCTGGTGACGACCTGCTCGGCCGCGGTGCCGGCCCAGAGGGTCACGGAGGCGTCGCGCGCCTCCTTGACGACGGCGGCGCCCGGCTGCGTGAGCAGGTTCACGGCCGACCCGTCGGCGACGGCCGCCGCCGTGCCGCGATGGACCTCGAAGCCGCCCTCGGCCCCGCTCGTCGCGGAGGTCAGCTGCAGGCGGTAGAGCGTGGCGCCCGAGGCGTCCTTGCCGGAGGCGACCTTGGTCGCCCGCACCCCGGCGTCCGCGGAGGCGTTGACGGCCTTCACGACGTCGTCGAGCGACGAGGAGGCGGCGGTCACCTCGGTCGTCTTCCCGCCGGCCCCCACGAAGGTGAGGGTCGCGGGGCTGTCGGGCCAGGCGGTCATCGCGGCGGTGACGCCGCTCTTCGCCTGGGCCGTCGAGCGGACCGTGAAGTCGAGCTGGCCGGGGATCGCGCCGGCCGTGGTCGCGGCCGTGACGGAGGTGCTGCTGCTCGTGGCCGTCGAGACGGCGAGCGAGTCGACCGCGGAGGCCTTCTTCGCGAGCGTCGCGAGGTCGGCCACCTTCGTGTTGAGGCCCTGGAGGGCGGTGACGAGGGTCTGGCCGACGGTGGCCTTGTTCTTGAGGATCGTCTGCGGGACGGCCTCGGACGCCATCAGCGTGTTGATCAGCGTCGTGGTGTCGAGCCCGCTGACGAGGCCGTCGATGCCGAGTGACGCCATCGGGTGCTCCTTCAGTCGGGCAAGGGGATCAGGGGCATGCAGGAAGTCGGGTGACCGGGGGCCGGGGCGCGGAGGATCAGCTGCCGCGCCCCGACCGCCGGTCGGGAACCGTGTTGCTCGAGAGCTGTCGGACCGCTGCTGGGAGCAGCGGCCCGACCTCAGCTAGCGGACTAGCGGAGGAGCGACAGGACGCTCGAGGTGCTCTGGTTCGCCTGCGCGAGCATCGCGGTGCCGGCCTGGCTGAGGACGTTCGATCGCGTGTACTTGACCATCTCCTCCGCCATGTCGACGTCGCGGATGCGCGACTGGGCCGCCGTGAGGTTCTCCTTCGCGACGTTGGTCGACGCGATGGAGTGCTCGAAGCGGTTCTGGACCGCACCCAGCTCGGAACGGGCCGAGGACACGTTCTTGATCTGGGTGTCGACCGCGGCGATCGAGGTCAGGGCAGCAGCCGAGTCGGCGAACGTCAGGGCCTTGACGGCGTCTGCGACGGCGGTGATGTCCGTCCGCGCCACCGAGATCTGGTCGGTGGTGCCGACCGAACCAGCTCCGACCTGGAAGGTCAGTGCGTCGCCGCCCTTGAGCAGGTCGATGCCGTTGAAGTTCGTCGACGAGGCGATGCGGGTCAGCTCGTCGCCGAGCGCCGTGACCTCGGTCTGGATGGCGGTGCGGGCGTCCGCGTTGTTCGAGTCGTTGCCCGACTGAACGGCGAGGTCGCGCACACGCTGGAGGATCGAGTGGACCTCCGTCAGTCCGCCTTCCGCGGTCTGGACGACCGAGATGCCGTCCTGGGCGTTGCGTGCGGCCACCGTGAGTCCGCCGACCTGCGAGCGCAGGCCCTCGGAGATCGCGAGGCCCGCCGCGTCGTCAGCGGCACGGTTGATGCGAAGACCGCTGGAGAGCTTCTCGAGGCTCTTCGACAGGTCGTTCTGCGTGGCGTTGAGGTTGCGGTAGGTGTTGTTGGCCGCGAGGTTGGTGTTGATCTGCATACCCATGGTGTTCTCCTCCGTGACTGGGTGGTGTTCGTCAGCCCGTCCGTGGGCTGACACCGGCTACTGTCGGCCGGGTCCCGGCGGTCGTTAGTCGACCGCCGGAAGTTTTCTGGGGGGCCTAGACGGCCTGGACGAAGCCGTCGGCCTGCGGCTCGCGCATGGCGCGGGCGATGCCGACGGCGGCGTTGGTCGCGACGCGCGACAGGTAGGCGCTGCGGCGGGCCGGCGCGGTCTTCGAGACCGGCACGAAGTCGGCGTGCTCGTCGTCGGCGTAGTGGGCCGCGAGGGCGTCGCGGAGCAGGCGCACGGCCTCCGTGCGCTGCTGCGACACGGCGCTGTGGGTGATGCCGAGCTCGTCGGCGATCTCGGTGACGCTGCGGTCGCCGAAGTAGACGCCCTCGACGATGAGGCGCATGCGCTCGGGCAGGGCCTCGACGGCGGCGCGGACGTAGCGGCTGCGCTCGGCGGCGAGCAGCTCCTCCCCGGGCAGCGGCACGTCGGCGGCGAGGTGGTCGGCGACGGTGTCGTCGAGGGCCGAGACGGTGCGGGCGGCGTCGGTGAGGGCGTTCGTCGCGGTCTGGCGGTCGACCCCGAGGGCACCGGCCAGCTCGTCGACCGACGGGACGCGCCCCAGGGAGGCGGTCAGCGCCTCCTGGGTGGCGAGGGTCTCCTTGATGCGCTTGCGCGTGCCGCGGCTGGCCCAGTCGCCCGAGCGCATGTCGTCGGCGAACGCGCCGACGACGCGGGTGCGGGCGTACGCGCCGAAGGGGATGCCGAGCGTCGGGTCGAAGGCGTCGGCGGCCTGGACGAGCGCGACCGCGCCGACGCTGGCCAGGTCGTCACGCGAGAGGTGCGTGGCCCGGGCGCAGACCTCGGAGACGAGGTAGCCGACGAGCGGCAGGTTCTCGACCACGAGGGCGTTGCGTTCGGTGCGGTTCATGTCGATGCTCCCAGCATGACGAGGCCCGGCGAGCGGGCGGCAGATGTTTTCCGGCGCGACGAACAGCCCTCTGATCAGGGCTCTTCCGACGAGCGGTGCGTCGGTCCGAGTGGGACGAGCGAGTCGGGTGAGCTGTGCTCTCGACCCGGCGTGTCGTTCCTCCGCCGTGCATCCACAACGCTACTGAGAACCGGTTGGCTGGATAAGTGCCCCCGTGTCCCCAGTGCGGGGGAACGGGTGTCACGTCTCCGGGGGACCCCTCCCGTACCCCCTCCCCCGACCTGGGGTGGCGAGGCACTGGCGCCCACCGGCGCCGACCCGGTAGGAGGCGCGGACCGCGTCGCGCAGGGCGGGTCGCTGCATCGAGGGCGCCCTGCTCGCTAACGCAGCCCGCGCCTCCGCCGATAGTCCTCCGTGCAGGGGACATCACCGCTCCCCCGACACCCGACGACGACACCCCACCGAGGAGACCACCATGGGCGCGAACGAGCTGTCCGCGCTGCTCTGGCGCGAACGCGAGCTGCTCGAGCTGCTCACCTTCAAGCTGGAGGAGGAGCAGCTGCTGCTCACCGCCGGCCGCACCCGCTGGGTCGACCACGCCAGCCGCGAGGTCGAGCAGGTGCTCGACCGCCTGCGCGAGGCCGGCCTGGCCCGCAGCGTCGAGGTCTCGAGCGTGGCCCAGGAGTGGGGCACCGACGAGGAGGCGCCCCTCCGCGACATCATCGCCTCGGCTCCCGCAGGCCCCTGGGGAGAGATCTTCACCGGCCACCTGCGCTCGATGACCGAGCTCACCGCCCGCATCTCGCAGCTCCGCGACGAGAACGAGCGCTTCCTCCGCGCCGCGGCCCGGGCCACCCAGGAGACCCTCGCCACGGCGGCCGACGCGGCCGCGGGCAGCATCTACGACGCGAGCGGCGCCGTGGGCGCGGGCGCCTCGGGGTCGCACGGCGGCGCTGCCGGCGTCGGCCGCGCCTCCGGCGGGCACCTCTTCGACGGGCGGCTCTGACATGGTCAGCACCTTCGGCAGCCTGAACACCGCCTACAGCGGCCTCGTCGCCGCCCGCACCGGCCTCGACGTCGTCGGCCAGAACATCGCCAACGTCAACACCGAGGGCTACACCCGCCAGCGCGTGACGACGTCGTCGATCGAGGCGCCGACCCGCGTCGGCATCTTCAGCTCGGGCGTCGTCGCCGGCCAGGGCGTCACGGTCGACGCGATCGCCCGCCTCGGCGACCAGCTCGTCGACGGCCAGGTGCGCGGCACGGCCGCCGCCGCGGGCTACCAGTCGGTGCGCGCCACCGCCCTCTCCACCCTCGAGGCGTCGCTCGGCGAGCCCAGCAAGACGGGCATCGCGAGCCAGCTCGGCAAGTTCTGGAACGCCTGGAGCGACGTCGGCAACAACCCGAGCCAGGCCGGCCCCGCGGCGACCCTGCTCGGCCAGGCCACGACCCTCGCCGGCAGCATCGCGAGCGGCTGGTCGGCGGTCGACGCCCAGTGGTCGGGCGTCCGCCAGCAGGTCGACGGCCTCGCCACGCAGCTCAACTCGGCGGCCGTGCAGGTCGCCGACCTCAACGACCGCATCCGCACCGCGCAGCAGCAGGGCGTCAGCGCCAACGAGCTCGTCGACGCCCGCTCGCGCCTCACCGAGCAGATCGCCTCGCTGGCCGGAGGCACGGTGCGCCAGGCCGCGGACGGCACGGTCGACGTCCTCATCGGCGGCAACGCCCTCGTCAGCGGCACCACTGCCCGCAGCGTCACCGTCGTCGGCGAGCACTCCATGGCGGCCGCGGCCGCCGGGGGCGACGCCGCCGTCTCGATCCGCTGGACCCACCGACCCGACGAGTCGATCGCGCTCGACGGCGGCACGCTCGCCGGGGCGGTCTCCCTGCTCGCCCCCGCGAACGCGACCGGCACGGGCGGCACCCTCGCCCAGGCGGCGGCCTCGTACGACGCCCTCGCCACGCAGCTCGCGACCCAGGTCAACGCCGTGCACTCCACGGGCGTGAAGGCCGACGGCACGGCGGGCGGCGAGTTCTTCCGCCTCACCGCCGGGGTGCCCGCGGCCCGCGGCCTCGTCGTCGTGCCGACCGACGCCGCGAGCATCGCCTCGCGGAAGGCCGGCGGCGGCGCCCTCGACGGCTCGGTCGCGCAGGCCATCTCGCAGGTCGGGGTCGGCACGGGCTCGCCCGACGCCACGTGGTCGGCCGTCGTCGCCGGCGTCGGCGCCGCGGCGGGCAGCGAGGGCGACCGCTCGACGCTCACCGACCTCGCCGCGTCGTCGGCGAAGAACCGCCAGCTCTCCGGTGCCGGGGTCAGCCTCGACGAGGAGAACGTCAACCTGCTCAGCTACCAGCACGCCTACCAGGGAGCCGCCCGCGTCATGACCGCGATCGACGAGATGCTCGACACCCTCATCAACGGCATGGGCCGGGTCGGGAGGTAGCCGTGATGCTCACGCGCGTGACCAACCAGATGACCGCCCTGCAGTCGCAGCACAACCTGCAGGCCGGCGCCTCCCGCGTCGCCGAGGCGCAGGGCCGGGCCTCCAGCCTGCAGAAGATCTCGAAGCCGAGCGACGACCCGACCGGGGCCGCCGAGGCGCTGCGGGTCAAGAGCCTGCAGTCGGCCCTCGTGCAGCACAGCCGCAACGTCGACGACGGCAACGGCTGGCTGTCGACGGCCGACACGGCCCTCAGCTCGGCCGACTCGCTGCTCGCCAAGGTGCGCGAGCTCACCCTGCAGGGCGCGAACGAGGGCACCCTCTCGCAGGGCGCCCGCGACGCGATCGCGACCGAGATCGACGGCCTGAAGAAGGACCTCCTCGCCGTCGCCAACGCCAGCTTCAACGGCCGCAGCGTCTTCGCCGGCACCTCCGACGCGGGCGTCGCCTTCCGCGACGACTTCTCGTACACGGGCACGGCGGGCTCGGCGGTCACCCGCCGGGTCGGCGCCGAGACCACGGTGCGGGTCGACGCCGACGGAGCCGCCGCGTTCGGCACGGGCCCCGCCTCGGTCTTCTCCCTGATCGACACGATCACCGGCGACCTGCGCTCCGGCGCGACGAACGTCGCCACCCACCTGACCGCCCTGGACGCCAGGGTGACCGACCTCCGCGGCGTCCAGTCGGGGATCGGCGCCAGCCACGCCCAGCTCCTGAGAGCAGACGACACCCTCATGGACACCTCCGTCACCCTCGAGGCCCAGCGCTCGGGCATCGAGGACCTCGACCTCGGCCAGGCCGTGCTCGACCTCCAGCTCAAGAACAACTCGTACCAGGCCGCCCTCGCCGTCACGGCGAAGGTCCTCCAGACCTCCTTGATGGACTTCATCCGATGAGCACCACGACCCGCCCCGTGACCTTCACCGCCCCGCCGTTCGGCCTCGAGCCGGTCGTCGACTTCGTCCTCGACGAGATCGACGGCGCGACCGGGCTCTTCGCCCTCCGCTCCGAGGGCGGCCAGCGCCTGTTCGTGCTCGACGCGAGCGTGCACCTCGGCGACTACTCGCCGGTGCTCACCGACGAGCAGACGGCGCTGCTCGAGCTCGAGACGCCCGCCGAGGCGCTGCTGCTCGTCGTCGCGACCCCGGCCGAGAGCGGCATGACGGTCAACCTGCTCGCGCCGGTGGTCGTGAACCTGCGCACCGGCGCGGGCGCGCAGCTGATCCTCGAGGGGCAGGACTACCCGCTCCGCGCCGAGCTGACGCCGAGCGCGTAGGCCGCACCGCGCCTCCGGCCGATGACGACAGATGCTCAGTCGTCACGGTCGTGCAACGATGCGCCCCATGTGTCGCCTTCCTCGTGTCTCATGGGGGGACGACCAGGAGGCGCGGACCATGACACCGAGACAGCACCGCCCCCGACGCACGCGCGTCGGCACCGCGGCGACGGCCCTCGTCGTCGCGCTCGTGCTCGTCGGCTGCACCTCCGGCGACGACGCGGGCACCTCGGCCCCCGACTCGTCCCCGACCCGCTCGAGCGCCCCCGTCACCGCGGAGCCCGGCCCGGGCCCCGTCGCGGCGACCACCGACACGGCCGCCGTGCGGGTCGCCGACGGCGCCGAGCCGACCGACGTCGTCACCGGGCTCGAGGCCCCGTGGTCGGTCGTGCGGCTCGACACCGGCTCGTCGTTCGTCAGCCTGCGCGACAGCGGCCGGGTCGTCGAGCTCGACGCCTCGGGCGGACTGCGCGACGTCGCGACGATCGAGGGCGTCGTGCACGAGGGCGAGGGCGGGCTGCTCGGGCTCGCCGTGCTGGCCGGCTCGCCGTCGTACCTCTACGCCTACGCGACGACCGCCGACGACAACCGCGTCGTGCGCGCCCCGATCACCGGCGAGCCCGGCTCGTACGGGCTCGGCCCGCAGGAGGAGGTGCTCACGGGCATCCCGAAGGCGTCGAACCACGACGGCGGCCGCCTCGCGTTCGGGCCCGACGGCATGCTCTACGTGACGACGGGCGACGCGAACCTCCGCGACGAGGCGCGCGACCCCGACTCGCTCGCCGGCAAGATCCTGCGGCTGTCGCCGACCGGCGACGTGCCGACCGACAACCCGCTCGCCGGGTCGCCCGTGTGGTCGATGGGCCACCGCAACCCGCAGGGAATCGCGTGGGACGCCTGGGGCGGCATGTGGGCCGCCGAGTTCGGGCAAGACCGGTGGGACGAGCTCAACTCGGTCTCGCCCGGCGCCGACTACGGCTGGCCCGACGTCGAGGGCCGCTCGAGCTCGGGCGACACGATCAGCCCGCTGCTGCAGTGGTCGACGGACGACGCGAGCCCGAGCGGCCTGACGGCGGTCGGCTCGACCCTGTTCATGGCGGGGCTCGGCGGCGAGAAGCTGTTCGAGATCCAGGTGCCCGCCGAGTCGGAGGCGACCCCGACCGAGCGCTTCGCCGGCGACGACTCGCTCGGCCGCATCCGCGACGTGCTGCCCGGCCCCGACGGCACCCTCTGGCTCGTCACGAACAACACCGACGGCCGCGGCTCGCCCTCCGCCGGCGACGACCGCATCGTCAGCGTCCCCCTCGAGCCCGTCGAGTAGCGCGTCGCGCGCGACGCCCGCGCGCGGCGCTCGCCCCGAACGGGTGCCGGGCGGTTACCCTCGTACTCGATGAGCCCGCACGCCCCCTCCTCAGGATCAGCACCCGGAAGCGACCGCCGCCCGAGCACGCAGCCGGACCGTGGCGCGCCCTCCGCGCCGGCGCCCCGGCAGGGCCACTCCGCGCACGGCTTCGACCCCGTGAGCCTCCGCACCGCCGTCGACGTCCCGTCCGCCGAGGCCCGTCTCGCGGCCCTCGGCCAGAGCCGCAGCACCTCTGCGCTCGGCGAGCGCGCCGACCTGCTCCGCACCCTCGGCCGCCTCGACGAGGCGCTCGCCATCGCCGAGGAGGCCTTCCGGCTGGCCCACTTCACGGGCGACCGGGCCGACTCGACGGCCGCGCGCATCCGGAGGGCCCACGTCTTCCGTGAGCAGGGCAAGCTCGAGCGCGCGCTCAACGACCTGCACACGAGCCGCATCACCGCCTCGACGGAGGAGTGGCGCGAGCTCGAGGCCGCCGCCGCCGAGCTCGAGGGCTACACGCTCTTCGACCTGGGCCGTCACGACGAGGCCCGCGACACCCTCTCGCAGGCGCTGCTCGCCTTCGAGGCGACCGGCGCCCCGCGCGACCGCATCGACGACCTCCGCTCGGCGCTCGACGGCGTCGTCCGCGCCTACCTCGCGGGCACCGGACCGGTCGAGCCGGTCGCCGCCCCCGCGCCGACCGAGGCACCGGCCCCCGCCGCCCCGCGCCCCCGCGGGGTCGACGCCCTCATCGGCGGCGGCAGCCCCGTCGGCGGCGCCGGCGACGCCCGCCCCGGCGACACGAACCCCGTCGACCTCTCGGGCCCGATCACCTCGGTGCCCGCGACCGCGTCGGCCGACCCGGCGGGCACCGGCCCGTCGACCGGGGGCACCGGCCACGCCGGCAGCCCCTGGAGCCCGCGTCAGCCCCCGGCCCCCGTCGAGGAGCCCGAGCCCGCGCTGCCTCCCCGCGCCGACGCCAGCCTCTGGAGCAAGATCTCCGGCCTCGCCGCCAACGCCGCGGGCCACCGCGACCGCGAGCGCGCCACCGTCGTCGACGCCCCCGCGCACGACGACGAGGACCGCAACGAGGACGACCCCCGCCCCGGCACCACCGGCGTGACGGGCGTCGTCGACGGGCTGCCGCGCGACGACCAGCCGACCACCTGGCCGTTCCCGCGGCGGTGACCGGCGCCTCCTCGCCGGTCGTCCACGCCGCGCACGAGGGCGAGCCCGGGCACGCGCACGGCCGCGAGCACGGGCGCGAGCCGGGGCACGGGTGCGGGCACGACCGGCCCCGCCGGCCCGGCCTCGGCCGCCGGCAGCACCGGGCCCGCTGACCCGTCGTGGCCGACCTCGACCGGGTGCGTCGCTGGGCCGACGCCCTCATCGCCCTGCACCTCGACCCCGCCGCGTGGACCTTCGCGTTCGACAACGCCAAGACCCGCGCCGGCCTCTGCGACTACGGCAAGAAGCGCATCTCGGTCTCGCGGCATCTCGCCGGCCGGTACGACGACGACGAGATCCACCAGGTGCTGCTGCACGAGGTGGCCCACGCCGTCGCGGGGTCGCGCGCCGGCCACGGTCCGCGCTGGAAGGCGACCGCCGCCGAGCTCGGCTACGTGGGCGACCGGCTGCACGACGGCGCGATCGCGTCCGAGCTCGCACCCTGGGTCGGCGTCTGCGCCGCGGGCCACGAGCACTTCCGCTACCGCGAGCCGAAGCGGCCGCTCGCCTGCGGACGCTGCTCGCGGCGGTACGACCCGGCCCACCTCATCAGCTGGACGAAGCGGGCGGTCTGAGGCGCGCCTCCGCGGTGCGTCCTGCTGCGCTGACCGGCCTGACGAGCCGACCTGACGAACCCGCCTCGAGAGCCCGCCGCGAAACCGCCTAGGGTGGTCAGGTGACTGGTCAGTGGCTCCGTTCCGACACGGGCACCCCGTGGTTCTTCGACTCGGGCTCGCTCGGGCTCGACTTCGCGTACCTCGGCGGCTTCCGCGCCGGGTCGCGCCTCGGCCCCGAGTCGGGCTTCGCCCTGCCGGCCGACGGCTCGACGCCGCACGACGGGCTGCTGCTGCCCGCCGACCTCGACGACTGGGTCGCCGAGCGGTGGCCGGGCGTGGGAGGCGCGGCCTCCGACCGAGAGCTCGCCGACGCCCGCGCCCTCCGCGACGCCACCGCGCGGCTGGCCGTCGCGGCGGTCGACGCGACCTCGCCCGACCCCGACGACGTCGACACCGTCAACCTCTTCGCGGCGCTGCCCGACGTGCCGCCGTCGCTCGCGGGCGGTCGTCGGCAGGCGGGTGCGGGGCGGCTGCGGCTGGGTCAGGCGCTGGCGACCGTCGCCCGCGACGCGGTGCGGCTGTTCGACGAGGTCGGGTTCGGGGGCGGGGACGAGTCGCGCCTCCGGCGCTGTGCGAACCCGCTGTGCGGCCTCGTCTACCGCGACGAGTCCCGCGGACGATCGCGGCGGTGGTGCTCGATGCAGCGGTGCGGCAACCGGGCGAAGGTGCGGGCGCACCGGGCCCGGCTCGCGGGCTGAGCCCGGACGTGCGGCTGCGCCCCCCGGATCGGAGGGCGCAGCGGTCACGCAGGGGGCCTGCCCGGCCCGTCAGGCGCCAGGCCCGGGTCGACTACTCGACGACCTGCACGTCCTTCCAGAACGCGACGTAGCCCGAGTAGTCCTTGCCGACGCGGTCGAAGGAGGTGGGGATCGGGGTGGGGTAGCTCCAGGCTCGGTCCTGCAGGAGCGTCTCGCCCTGCTTCACGCTGAAGTACTGCGTGTCGCCCTTCCACGGGCAGTGGTAGGCGGTGGGGCTCTCGGTGAGGAGCTCGCTCTTGACGCTCGCGGGCGGGAAGTACCAGTTGCCCTCGATCGAGATGAGGTCGTCCTTCGCCGCCTCGGCGATGACGGTTCCGTCGTTCAGCACAGCCTTCATGGGGTTCTCCTCGGGGAACGGGTGTCGGTCAGCCGTCCGACGGGGGGAACGCTACGCCCGCGGGTCTGATTCCCGGTGCGGGTGCACGGTCGGCCCGCGTCGCGTCACGTTCTGCACGTGACGTCGTGACGAAGCGCGACGTCATGTCCAGGACGTGACGCGGCGGAGAGCACGCCCGCCCACCGACCCTCAGCGCAGCTGCACCGCCGACGAGGAGGCGCGGGTCAGGTGAGAGACCGCCCCCCGCAGCGAGACGGTCGCCGCGCACACCAGCGCGGCCTCGGGCGACGAGGAGTCGACCCCGGCCGCGGCGAGGGCGTCGACGACGGAGCCGGCGACGAGCTGGTCCTCGACGGCGGGGCGGAAGTGCTCGCCGCCGTCGACCAGGTCGACCGCGCCGGCCGCGACGACGGCGACGAACGCGCGGTCGCCCCGGGCGGCCTGGCGCTCGAGCACGAGCCGAGCGATCGCCTCCGAGTCGGAGCCCGAGACGGCGAGCACCACGTCCGCCCCGTCGTCGGCGATCGCGGCGACGCGGGCCAGCACGTCGGCGCTGCACAGCGTGCCGTGCCCGTCCAGGGCGTCGGCCACGACGACGACGTGGGCTCCCGGCACGATGCGCCGGGCCCCGGCCACGCCGTGGTCGAACCGCACCTGGTACGTCGCCTGCTCGAGTGGCGCCGGGTCCGCCGCCGGGCAGCGGGTCGCGAGGTCGGGCAGCACGGCGCTCAGCTGGTCGGTCACGGGTCGAGGCTACGAGCCCGGGCCGGCGGGCGCACCGGTGTTGCACCGCGTTACGCGAGGGGGCCTGCGGGGGCCGACCCGCGCCTCCGGCCGGCTCTCGCCCCGGGCCGCCGACGGCCGAGGGCGCGGCGCTCACCCACCCCGAGAGAGCAGACTCGACCCATGCACGTCCAGCTCAAGATCCGCCTCGCCTGCCCCGTCGACGCCGCGGCCGACGCGCTGCGCGACCCCGCCGTCATGGTCGCCGTGACGACGCCGCTCGTGCGCTACCGCTCCGAGGAGCCCTCGGGCTTCCCCGACCGCTGGGACGAGGAGGCGCACCCCGTCTCCGCACGCATCCTCGGCCTGCTCCCCCTCGGGCACACGCACGTCGACCTCGACTGGCACGAGCGGGACGGGGCGTGGATCCAGCGCGACACGGGTCGCGGCACCAGCGGCCAGTTCGCCCGGATGCGCATCGACCACCGGATGGCCGTCTCGCCCACCGGCGACCGCGGGACCCTGCTCCGCGACCGCCTCGTCTTCCACGCCGGGCTGCTCGGACCGCTGCTCTGGCCCGGGCTCTGGCTCGTCTGGCAGTGGCGCGGACTGCGGATGCGCGCCCTCGCGCCGAGCTGGCGCACGCCCGAGGCGCACCCGCGCCACGCGGGCTGAGGCTGCGGCCCCCGGCCTCCCCCACCGGCCCGCGACTACCGTGCACCGCGTGAGCACCCCGACCCCCGCCCCGTCGTCCGACCCCGCCGCGCGTCCCGCCTCGCGTCCCACCTCGCGTCCCACCTCGGGAGGTGGCGAGCCCGTCTCCCCGCTCGACTCGGGGCTCGAGCTCGCGCACTGGCGTCGCACGATCCACGGCCTCTACCGGCAGGTGCGCGAGGCCGACGACGTCGTCGCCGCGCACGACCTCTGGCGGCGCACCCGCGACGAACTGTTCTCGACGAGCGGCGTCACCCCGCTGCTGCCCGAGGACCGCCCCGGCTTCGCCGGCCTGCCGACGGCCCCCTACGACCCGGCCTGGCGGTTCGAGGTGCCCATCACGGCGGCCGAGCCGCACCGCATGGTCGTGGCGACCGGCACCGACGGCGACGTGCCGTTCGACCGGGTCGGGCTCGTCGAGGTGCCCGGCGTCGGCAGCCTCGACGTCTGGCGGCTGCGGTCGTACGGCGGCGGGATCTTCGTGCCCGTCGGCGACGCCCTGGCCGGGCAGCCCGGCGGCACCTACGGCGGGGGCCGCTACCTGCTCGACACGGTCAAGGGCGCCGACCTCGGCCCCGGCGAGGCTCCCGGATCGCTCGTGCTCGACTTCAACTTCGCCTACAACCCGAGCTGCGCCTACGACCCCGCCTGGGCCTGCCCGCTCGCCCAGCCGGGCAACCGGGTGAAGGTCGAGATCCCCGTCGGCGAGCGGTACGACGGATCGCACTGAGGGCGGGCCGGGCAGGCGGCCGGGCGGGCCGCCGGGGCGGGTCTCCTCGGGGGCTGATCCGCGCCTCCTCGCGTTCTGGGCGCTCGGCCGCTAGACTGGCACCACTTGCGAGTCGGCTCGACCGGCTCCCTGCGTCGTAGCACGCCCCTCCTCGCCTCCCGACCTGGCACACACCCAGGCATCCAGCAGGCGCGCGAAGCTCACTCTGCGGCGAAACGATCGTGCACACCTGCACCGTCGCCACACCTCGAGCCCGGCTACGACAGCCGCTCACCGGCTCTGCACCGCCGTTCCCCGGAGCGCCCTGACCCTCGTCAGCGCGACCGGCCCGCGCGGCCCGCAGCCTCGGCCCGGCTCGACACCTGCCCCTGAAAGGCACGCATGTCACTCACCACCGAGCCCACGACCGGCTCCGCCACCGACTCGACCGAGGCGCCCGCCGTCTCGTTCGCCTCGCTCGGCGTCCCCGCCCCGATCGTCGCCGCCCTCGCGAAGGACGGCAAGGAGAACGCCTTCCCGATCCAGGTCGACACCCTGCCCGACACCCTCGGCGGGCGCGACGTCCTCGGCCGCGGCAAGACCGGCTCCGGCAAGACCCTCGCCTTCTCGATCCCGATGGCCGCGCGCCTCGGCGGCAAGCTCGCCGGCGGCAAGCGCCGCCCGGGCCGCCCGCTCGGCCTCGTCCTCGCCCCGACCCGCGAGCTCGCCACGCAGATCGACGCCGTGCTGGCCCCCATGGCCGCGGCCTACGGCATGAACACGACCACGATCTTCGGCGGCGTCTCGCAGAACCGCCAGGTGCAGGCCCTGAAGTCGGGCGTCGACATCGTCATCGCCTGCCCCGGCCGCCTGGAAGACCTCATGAAGCAGGGCTTCATCAAGCTCGACGCGATCGAGATCACCGTGCTCGACGAGGCCGACCACATGGCCGACCTCGGCTTCCTGCCCGGCGTCACCCGCATCATGAAGGCCACCCCGAACGACGGCCAGCGCCTGCTCTTCAGCGCGACCCTCGACAACGGCGTGGACAAGCTCGTCAAGCAGTTCCTCCACAACGAGGTGCTGCACTCGGTCGACGAGGCCAACTCGCCCGTCGCCGCGATGACGCACCACGTCTTCGAGACCCCCGACCTCGACAGCAAGAACGCCCTGGTGCAGAAGCTGGCCTCGGGCAAGGGCCGCCGCATCCTCTTCATGCGCACGAAGCACCACGCCAAGAAGCTCGCGAAGAAGCTGACCGAGTCGGGCATCCCCTCGGTCGACCTGCACGGCAACCTGTCGCAGCCGCAGCGCGACCGCAACCTCGCCGCGTTCCAGGACGGCACCGCCCGCGTCCTCGTCGCCACCGACGTCGCGGCCCGCGGCGTGCACGTCGACGACATCGAGCTCGTGATCCACGTCGACCCGCCGACCGAGCACAAGGCGTACCTCCACCGTTCGGGCCGCACCGCCCGCGCCGGAGCCGAGGGCGACGTCGTCACCCTCGTCATCCCCAGCCAGAAGCGCGACGTCGCCCAGCTGATGAAGAAGGCCGACATCCGTCCGACCACCACGGCCGTCACGCCCTCCTCACCCGAGGTCGCGGCGCTCGTCGGAGAGGTTGCGGCGTACGTCAAGCCCGCCCCCAAGTCCGAGCAGCAGCAGCAGCAGGGCGGCGGCGGTCGCTCGCAGGGCGCCAACGCGCAGCGCAAGCGTGCCGCCCGCCAGGACTCCACCGGTGCCCCCATCGCCCGCGCCGACCGCTCGGGTCGTCCCGCGGCGGGCGGCCGCTCCGGAGGCGCGGGCCGCGCCCCCGAGTCCGGTCGCGCCGGCGGCGGCGAGGGTCGCGGTCGCGGCGCCCGTGACGGGTCGCAGCGACGTGACGCGGCCCCCCGTGGCGGCGCGTCGACGTTCTACTCGACCGAGTCCGGCCGTGGTGCCGTGACGCCGGTCCGCGAGGGCGGTCGCGACGGTGCGCGTGACGGTGCGCGCGACGAGGCTCGCGGCACCCGTCAGCCGGGTCGCCGCGCGCAGAGCGACGGCGGCCAGAGCCGCACGAACGCCGTGCGCAACGACCAGGCCGACTTCGCGGCGTCGCAGGGCGAGCGGTCGTCGGGCGGGCGCTCCGGCGGCGGCGCGCGTCGCGCCTCCTCGGACGGCGGTCGTCCCGGCGGCCTCAAGGTCGGCGGCCTCGTCGGCGGCAAGCCGCGCAGCGGCGGCGGCCAGCGCAGCGGCCGCTAGGCCCCCGCACCACCCCCACGCGACGCCCCCGGGCGCGGCTCACCGCCGCCGCCTGGGGGCGTCGCGCTGCGCTGCGCGCCGCGCCCGCGCGGCGCCGCACCCCCAGACCTGCACCACACCGCCAGTCCCGACGGTGCAACGCCGATCCGACGGTGCAACTCGCACCCCCGACCCGACGGGGCGACCCGCACCCCCGACCCGACGGGGCGACCCGCGCTCAGCAGACGCCGGCGCGCGCGAGCTTCTGCAGGAGCGGCTCGCCACGCAGCGCGTCCGACCAGTCCCACCGCACGAAGCCGCGGACATCGGGCTGCGCGCGCAGCGCGTCCTCTCGCCACTTCTCGTCGATCACGACCTGCTTCGCCGTGCGCCCGCCCCGCAGGGCCTCGTCGAGGTACTTGGACTCTCCGTCGAACTCGCCGATGACCCCACAGCAGGGCCACCAGAAGTCGACGATCCCGACGAGCGGTCCCGACGCAGGGAACCGTGCCTGCAGCACGGGCGCCCGCAGACCGGCCGCGTGGATGACGGCGCGGCTGAGGGACTCCCCCGGCGAACCGGAGCGCCCGTCGGCGAAGGCCACCGAGGCGGCGGCCCTCCGGCTGCCCGGCACCCGACAGCGGTCGGCGAGCACGGCGTCGAGGTCCGCACGGACGAACGCCCCGCTCGCCAGACCGTGGTCGAGGACGACGGCCCCTCCCCGCAGATCACGGTCCCTGACCACGTCGACGGCGGCGCGGGCGGGCAGCACGACGGGCAGGCCCTGGACCATGCGCCACTCGTCATCGCTCAGCGGCACGGCGTGGCGGTGCAGCCCGGCGGAGACCTTGGCACGCGGACGCCCCCGCGCGATCACATGGACCCTCGTCGGCCAGTCGCCCAGCAGCGGGAACCCCTGCAGCGCGAGCGCCGACTCGTGCGAGACGAACGTCTCGAGACCCAGCCGCGGCACGACGGCGTGCACACGGGCGGCGTGCTGCTCCTCAGGGTCGAGGATGCCCCAGTCGTCCGAACGGACGTATGCGCCCGCGGCCAGCCGGCGCAGGCACCCCGCTCGGGCATCACGTTCCAGGGCCGAGCTGTCGCCGCCGTCGGCCACCACCTCACTCCGGCGGATGATGAAGGCCGACACGTCACGCATCGGACGAGCATGACGGACACGGGCCGGGGGACGCGACCCGCGCCTCCCCGCCTGTGGAGAACCATCGTGCTGCACCGCCGACCCGGCGTCGCACCCTCTGTCCCGACGGTGCAGTGCCGGTCAGACGGTGCAACACCGGAGGCTGGCGCGGCGCGCACCCGCGCGGCGCGGCGCGGCGCGCCGCGCGCTACTGCAGCGCGCCGACCGACGCGAGCGCGCTGCGCAGCAGCGCCCCGCGCCCGCCCTCCATCTCGTCCGCGACCTCGGCGCTGGCCGCCTGGTGCGGCGTCAGCCACGTGAGCTCGAGCGCGTCCTGCCGGGGGTCGCAGGTGCCGGTGACGGGCACGACGTAGGCGAGCGAGACGGCGTGCTGCCGCGAGTCGGTGTAGACGGACGACCCCGGCAGGGGGAAGTACTCGGCGACCTGGAACGGCACCGGCGACGGCGGCAGCTGCGGGAACGCCATCGGCCCGAGGTCTTTCTCGAGGTGGCGGAACAGCGCCGTCCGCAGGCTCTCGCCGTACATGACGCGCCCCGACACGAGCATGCGCGACATCGACCCCTCGGGCGACGCCCGCAGCAGCACGCCGACCTCGGTCACGATGCCCATGCCGTCCGTGCGCACCGGCACCGCCTCGACGTACAGGATCGGCAGGCGCTGCCTGATCTGGTGCAGCTCCTCCTCGGAGAGCCAGCCGGGATTGGGGTCGGGTGTCTGCACGGAGCTCATGGCCCATGTCTACTAGTCGCCTGTGACAGTCGGGCGAGGAATCGCCAGCGGCGAACACGAGGAGGCGCGCCCCGCGTCGGCGGCCCTGGCTAGGCTCGCCCCATGGTCACCATCGATCCCGCGCTCATCCGCTGGTCCGCCGACGAGGCCGACCGGGCGGGCCGCCCCCTGCTCGTGCTCCTGCACGGCGTCGGCTCGCACGAGGGCGACCTCATCGGACTGGCCCCGTACCTCCCGCAAGACCTCGTGCTGGCCTCGCTCCGCGCCCCCCTCCCGCACGGCGACGGCTGGTCGTGGTATCCGCTCGACACCCCCGGCTCGCCCGAGCCCGGCCCCGTCGACGAGGCCGCGGAGGGCGTCCTGGCCTGGGTCGACTCCCTCGGCGACGCCCACCCGAGCATCGCGCTGCTCGGCTTCTCCCAGGGCGGGTCGCTGTCGCTGCAGCTGCTCCGCCACGCGCCGCAGCGCTTCGCCTGGGCGGCGGTGCTCGCCGGCTTCGTCGTCCCCGACGCCTCTGAGGCGACGACCGCTCGCGACGAGGCCCTCGCCGAGCTCCGGCCCTCGGTCTTCTACGGCCGCGGCGACATCGACTCGGTGATCCCGACGGCCGCCGTCGAGCGCACCACCGCGTGGCTCGAGCAGCACGCCGACGCCGAGCAGACGGTCTACCCCGGCCTCGCCCACGGCGTCAGCCAAGAAGAGCTCGACGACCTGAATGCGTTCATCTCGCGCGTCACCAGCCCCTTCGCCGTCGACGAGCTCGTCGACGACGCCACCACCACGCCGTAGCCCCGCGGCGACCGCTCGGTCGCCCGGCTCGGCCGACAGAGAGCAGGAGGCGCACCGTGGCGACCATCTCCGTGTCCGGTTCCGTGACCCACCGCCACCGAGCCGAGCGAGGGGTCGTCCACCTGACCCTCGGCTTCGACGGCGACGACCGCGAGCGGGTGGTCCGCGACAGCGTCGCCCTCCACGCGCGCGTCGCCGAGGAGGCGACCGGGCACCGCCGACAGGGCGCCGCGACCTGGTGGAGCGCGCAGGGCGTGTCGGTGGGGCTGGTGACGGAACCGGTCGCGGGGGAGGGCGGGGGCGCCTCCTCGGGGTCCGCCGAGGGTGCGCGGCGGGAGCCGGTCGTGCGGTTCCGGTCGCGGTCGACCGTCGACGTGCGGTTCCAGGACTTCGACGTGCTCGCGGCGTGGGTGACCGAGGTCGCCCAGCGCGACGGCGTCGCCGTGGACTGGATCGAGTGGTCGCTCAGCCACGACCGCCGCCCCGAGGCCGAGCGGGCGGCCCGCGTCGCGGCGGTCGCCGACGCGGTCGCCCGGGCCGGCGACTACGCCGAGGCGCTCGGGCTCGCGACGCCGACGCTGCAGGCCGTGTGGGAGCCCGGCCTCCGCCCCGGCGGGACCGGCTCGGGCGGCTTCGGCTTCGCCCGCGCGGCGACGATGGCGACGGGCGGCGGCGACGCCGTCTTCGACCTCTCCCCCGCCGACATCGAGGTCACGGCCGAGATCAGCGCCGACTTCACCGCCTGACGACGGGCCCCGGGGAGGCGCGGGCCGGCTCCCCTGGTCGCCGCGCCTCCCTGCCCCTCGGCTCCCCTCCCGGGGCTAGGCCTTCTTGCTCCAGACGCCCTCGTGCTCGAGCGGCACGAAGCCGACGGCCTCGTTGACGTCGAGCATGGGTCGGTTCTCTTCCGCGTTGTAGGTGATGACCGCGGGATGCCCCGGGCGCTCGGCGAGCAGCAGGTCGGTCGTCGCGACCTTGAGCAGCCAGCCGAGCCGGTGGCCGCGGTGCTCGCGCAGCACGAGCGTGTCCTGCTGGAACGCGGGACGCTCGCGCGAGGCGGGCGCCTCGACCTGGCTGAACCCGGCGAGCCGGCCGGAGGCGACGTGCTCGACGACGGCGGTGAAGCGGGTGCGGGGGCCGGCGAGGGAGCGTTCCTCCTCGTCGGCGACGCGCTCGGCGGTCCAGACGTCCTCGGGCTCGTCGACGCCGCCCGACGGGGCGTCCGTGCTCATGCGCGTCTCGAGGTCGGCGAGGTCGGCGAGCCATCGGGCGGGCGAGCGTCCGACCCAGGTGTGCAGCCGGTACTCGTCGCCCGCCGCGGCCCGGGCCCGGTCGCGGACGGCGGCGAGCGCCTCCTCGTCCGGGGGCAGGGCGAGACGACTGCAGCGCATGACCTGGCCGAGCTCCCAGCCGCGGCGCTGGAGGAACCGCACCTCGCCGTTGCCCGCAGGCACCGAGCCGAACCCGGTCGGCGGCGCGAGGCGGGGCTCGCCGTCGCCGAGCGAGCGCACGTAGGCGATGAGCTGCGACCGGCCCTCCGTGGCGGCGAGCGACTCGAGGTGCTCGGCGAGGAGCGTGCCGTAGCCGCGGCGGCGAGCGTCCGGCAGCACGCCGAGGTCGACCCACGCGGTGCCGGCGGCGTCGCCCTCGCGCCGGGTCTCGTAGTCGGCGAACCCGACCGCGACCCCGTTCTCGCGCACCACGAAGCGGCGGCGGTCGGCCCAGGTCGTGTCGAGCAGCCCGGGGAGGAGCTCGGCGGCCTCCCACGAGAGCTCGTCGGAGCCGACGGCGTCGCGTCGGATCGCGTTCTCGACCTCGACCGACTCGAGGAAGTCGGCCGCGTCGTGCGCGTCGACCGACGCGGGGACGACGAGCTGCTCGACGCGGACGCCGGTCACGGGGTGGACGGGGCCGTCGGGGACGGCGGTGTCGTGCGGGGTCATGGGAGGCCCTCGGGCCGCGGGTGCGCGCGGCGGTCTCGCGCTGCCGGGAGGCGGGCAGCCGACCAGACTAACGCGTTCGGCCCGGGCGCGGTAGACCGGGGACATGACCGACTCGACCGATGCACCCGGGACGCCTGACGCCACCGGCCCCCATGCCCCCCTGTCGCCCGACGACCTCGCCTCGCGCCACGACCTCGAGCGCTTCGTCACGGCCCAGGAGGAGGGCGGCACCGCCGACCGCGCCCTCCGCGAGCTGCGCAACGGGAAGAAGCGCACGCACTGGATGTGGTTCGTCTTCCCCCAGGTCGCCGGGCTCGGCACGAGCGAGACCGCACGACGGTACGCGATCGGCACGATCGGCGAGGCGCGGGCCTACCTCGCGCACCCGCTGCTCGGGCCGCGGCTGCTCGACGCGGTCGACGCCCTGCTCGAGCTGCCCGGCGACGACGCCGAGGAGGTGCTGGGCGTCATCGACGCCGTGAAGCTGCGGTCGTCGCTCACGCTCTTCGCGCAGGCCGACCCGTCCGAGCGGCGCTTCTCGGCCGCGCTCGAGAAGTACTTCGGCGGCGAGCTCGACCCCGCGACCCTCGAGCGCCTCTAGCCCTCCCTCCCCTCGCGGTGCCGAGTGTCCACGGTTCGTCGCGTCGCCCGTCCCCGGGCGACGATCCGTGGACGCTCGACCGGCGCGAGGCGCTCTCAGCGCCTCGCCCGTAGGGTCGCTGCATGAGCATCGTCATCGCCGGCTGCGGCGACCTCGGCACCGAGACCGGCCTCCGCTTCGCGAGGCTCGGGCACCGCGTGGTCGGCCTGCGCCGGCACCCCGAGGCGTTGCCCGCGGAGATCGAGGGGCGCGCGGTCGACCTCCGTCACGAGGTGCCCGTCATCGACGACGACGCGACCCTCGTCGTGGTCGCCCTCGCCGCGGGCAGTCGTGACCCGGCCGAGTACCGGGCCACCTACGTCGACGGGCTGGACCACGTGCTCGACGGGATCGAGCGGTCGGCGGCCGACCCGCGCCTCCTCGTCGTGTCGTCGACCGCGGTCTACGACGTCGACGGCGGCAGCGTCGTCACCGAGGAGACGCCGGCCCGCGGCGGGACGCCGACGGCCGACGTCCTGGTCGACGCGGAGGCGCGGCTCCGGTCGCGCGCCCCGCTCGCCACCCTGCTGCGCCTGTCGGGCATCTACGGGCCCGGCCGCGAGCGCCTGATCGAGCAGGTGCGGGCGGGCAGCGCGACCCTCTCGCCGGGGACCTCGCCGCACACGAACCGAATCCACCGCGACGACGCGGCCGCCGCCATCGTGCACCTGGCCGGACTCGACGAGCCGGCCCCCCTCTACCTCGGCACGGACGACGAGCCGGTGCGGCTCGACGACGTGCTGGTCTTTCTCGCCGGGGAGCTGGGCGTCGACGCGCCACCGGAGGCGAGCGCCGATGCTGCACCGACGGGGCGCCAGGGCGGCGGCGACAAGCGCCTGTCGAACGCGCTGCTGCGCGGGACGGGCTTCGAGTTCCGGTACCCGACCTTCCGCGAGGGGTACCGCGCGGTGCTGGCGGGCGAGGGGTCGCGGCACGCCTGAGCGGCGCCCGTCCGCCCCGGGCGACGACCCCCGCCGTCAGATCACAGCGCGCTGGCGCGTCCGTGACCCGACGTGGACGCAGGACTCACCAGCGCGCGTGGATCTCGTCGCGGAAGTACTTCTCGTAGATGCGGACGACCTCGGAGTCGAGCCCCTCGTCGAGTTGCACGTCACCCGCCGCGGCGTTGGCCCGGGCCTGATCGACGTTGCGCGCGCCGGGGATGACGCTGCTGACGCCGGGCTGGTCGACGATCCAGGCGAGCGCCGCCTGGGGCACGGTGACGCCCTCGGGAACCGACTCCGCGAACTCACGCGCCGCCGTCACGCCGGTCTCGAAGTCGACGCCGCTGAAGGTCTCGCCCTGGTCGAACGCCTCGCCGTGGCGGTTGAACGAGCGGTGGTCGTTCTCGGCGAACGTCGTCTCGGTCGTGTACTTGCCCGAGAGGAGCCCGCTGGCGAGCGGCACCCGCGCGATGATGCCGACCCCGGCGCGCTGGGCGGCGGGCAGCACCTCGTCGAGGGGCTTGAGGCGGAACGCGTTGAGGATGATCTGCACCGTCGCGACGCCGGGCCGGGCGATGGCGGTCAGGGCCTGCCGGGTCTCTTCGACGCTGACGCCGTAGGCGGCGATCGCCTCGCGGGCGACGAGCTCGTCGAGGGCGTCGTAGACGGCGTCGTCGGAGTACACGGCCGTCGGCGGGCAGTGCAGCTGGACGAGGTCGAGCGTGTCGACGCCGAGGTTGCGCCGCGACCGGTCGACCCAGGCGACGAAGTTCTCGCGGACGTAGTTCGAGGGCACCTGGTCGAGGCGACGGCCCATCTTCGTCGCGACGGTCAGCGGCACGTCGGGGTTGGCGGCACGGAAGCGGCCGATGACCTGCTCGCTGCGGCCGTCGCCGTAGACGTCGGCGGTGTCGAAGAAGGTCACGCCGGACTCGACGGAGGCGCCGAGCACGTCGAGCGCGTCGCTCTCGCTCACGTCGCCCCAGTCGCCTCCCAGCTGCCAGGTGCCGAGGCCGATGACGGACACGTCGCGGCCGGTGCGGCCGAGGGTTCTGCTCTGCATGGGGCCGAGCCTAGGCGGGGCCGCCGACATCGGCTCGGCCCGGGGGACGGGGCCCGGACGGATGCACCTCGGGGACGGCCGGGGCGGGCAGCGCCGAGCCGCGCCTCCTCGTGTCGTGACGGAGGTCGGCTCAGCGCCGTCGCGCGGCCGCGTTCACCGAGCGGACGAGCGCGTACGCGACGGCGACGAGCACGAACGCGGCGAGCAACAGCAGGCCCCCGACCCCGGGGCTGCCCTTCGCGAGCGCCACGACGCCGACGACCGCGGCGAGCGCCGCGACGTAGCCGAGCACGCGGGCCGAGGCCGCCTGGGCTCGCCTCGCCACGGATCTCCTGGGCATCGTCGTGTCGCTCGCCGGCGGGTCAGCCGAGCCGTCGAGCGGACTCGGCGGCCGTCTCGAGGGCGGCGGCGAGCTCGCGGTCGGCACGCTCGCGGGCCTCGGGCGGCATGGGGAGGAGGTCGCTCAGCGTCAGGTTCGTCTCGATGACCTCGACGGCCATGCCGAGGGTCTTGCCGAGGATCTGGTCGAGCACCGGCACCGCGTGGTCCCAGCCCTCGGTGGGCGAGCCCGCGTCGTACGAGCCGCCGCGGCTCGTCACGACGACGGCGGGCCTGCCGAGCATCGGCTGCTGGTCGTCGCCGTCGAACGGAGCCGTCACGGCGGGCAGGTGGACGTTGTCGATCCAGGCCTTGAGGGTCGACGGCACCGTGTAGTTGTAGAGCGGCGCCCCGACGAGGAGGACGTCGGCGGCGACGAGCTCGGCGATGAGCTCGTGCTGCAGGGCCTCGTGGGCGGGGTCGGGCGAGGCCCCCTCGGGCCGGAGGCGCGGCGGCCAGTGCAGCGAGGCGTCGCTGAGGTGGGGCAGCTGGTCGACGTGCAGGTCGCGACGGACGACGACGTGGTCGTCGCCGAGCGCGCGCCAGGCGTCGGCGAAGGCCGCGGTGACGGCCCGCGAGCGCGAGGCGCGGAGGTCGGCCGAGGAGTCGAGGTGCAGGAGGGTGGGCATGAGCCCACCGTAGCGGCGGCCCCCGACGTCGGCGACGCACCGGGCCCGGGGCCGGATGTCGGTGGTGCGGGGCAGGATGGGGCGCACGATGACCGACGTCCTGGAGCGCTTCTCCCCCGCCACCCGTGAGTGGTTCCGCGGGGCGTTCCCCGCGCCCACCCTCGCGCAGGAGGGGGCCTGGCGGGCCATCAGCGACGGCGACGACGCGCTCGTCATCGCCCCGACGGGCTCGGGCAAGACGTTGGCCTCCTTCCTGTGGTCGATCGACTCGCTCGCGAGCACGCCTCCGCCCGAGGCGAAGGAGCACCGCACCCGCGTCCTCTACATCTCGCCGCTGAAGGCGCTCGGGGTCGACGTCGAGCGCAACCTCCGCTCGCCGCTCGTCGGCATCACGCAGACCGCCCGGCGCCTGGGCCTCGAGGCACCCGAGCTCAGCGTCGGGGTGCGGTCGGGCGACACCTCGTCCGGCGACCGGCGCCTCCTGCAGCGCACGCCGCCCGACATCCTCATCACGACGCCCGAGTCGCTCTACCTCATGCTCACGTCGGCGGCCCGCGAGAACCTCAAGGGCGTCCGCACGGTCATCATCGACGAGGTGCACGCCGTCGCCGCGACGAAGCGCGGCGCGCACCTCGCGCTCTCGCTCGAGCGCCTCGACGCCCTCCTCGACGCCCCGGCGCAGCGCATCGGGCTGTCGGCGACGGTCCGCCCGCCCGAAGAGGTCGCGCGGTTCCTCTCCGGCCGCAAGCCCGTCACGATCGTCAACCCGCGATCCGAGAAGACGTTCGACCTCCGCGTGGTCGTGCCCGTCGACGACATGACCGAGCTCGGCACCGCCGCGCCCCTCGAGGGCTCGGCCGCCGGGTCGGCGCCGCAGGGCTCGATCTGGCCCCATGTCGAAGAGGGCATCGTCGACCTGATCCTCGACCACCGCTCGACGATCGTCTTCTCGAACTCCCGGCGCCTGGCCGAGCGCCTCACCGCGCGCCTCAACGACATCTGGCTCGAGCGCACCGGCGCCGACGCCGAGACGCGGGCCGCCGCCCTGCAGGCCGCTGAGGAGGCACGGGGCGAGCTCGTCGCCGCCGGCGCCGTCCCCGAGGCCGTCGCCGACGCCGCCGTGGCCGACCCCTTCGCCCCGGCGGCCCCGGCCGCCCCGAAGCGCAACCCGATGGTCGGGGGCGGCTCGCCCGCCCAGCTCATCGGCGGCAGCGGGCAGACCCAGGGCAGCGAGCCGCTGCTGGCCCGGGCCCACCACGGCTCGGTCTCGAAGGACCAGCGCGCGATCATCGAGGACGACCTCAAGAGCGGTCGGCTGCGCTGCGTCGTCGCGACGAGCTCGCTCGAGCTCGGCATCGACATGGGCGCCGTCGACCTCGTCGTGCAGGTCGAGTCGCCGCCGTCGGTCGCCAGCGGGCTGCAGCGCGTCGGCCGCGCCGGGCACCAGGTCGGCGAGATCAGCCGAGGCGTGATGTTCCCGAAGCACCGGGCCGACCTCATCCACTCCGCGGTCGCCGCCGAGCGCATGGTCGCGGGCCTCATCGAAGAGCTGCGCGTGCCGACCAACCCGCTCGACGTGCTGGCGCAGCAGACCGTGGCCGCCGTCGCGCTCGACGAGATCGACGTCGACGAGTGGTTCGACACCGTCCGCCGCAGCGCGCCCTTCGCGACCCTGCCGCGTTCGGCCTTCGACGCCACCCTCGACCTGCTCAGCGGCAAGTACCCGTCCGACGAGTTCGCCGAGCTGCGCCCGCGCATCGTGTGGGACCGCGTGCACGGCACGCTGACCGGCCGGCCCGGTGCCCAGCGGCTCGCCGTCACGAGCGGCGGCACCATCCCCGACCGCGGCCTCTTCGGCGTCTTCATGGTCGGCGAGAAGGCCGCGCGCGTCGGCGAGCTCGACGAAGAGATGGTCTACGAGTCGCGGGTCGGCGACGTCTTCGCGCTGGGCGCCACGAGCTGGCGCATCGAGGACATCACGCACGACCGCGTGCTGGTCTCCCCCGCCTACGGCCAGCCGGGGCGCGTCCCGTTCTGGAAGGGCGACGGCATCGGCCGCCCCGCCGAGCTGGGCCGCGCGATCGGCGGCTACATCCGAGAGCTGGCCAGCTCGTCCGTCGACGAGGCGACGAGCCGCGTCACGGCGGGCGGCCTCGACGAGCGCGCGGCCCGCAACCTGCTCGCGTTCGTCTCCGAGCAGCGTGCGGCGACCGGGCACGTGCCCTCCGACACCACCCTCGTCGTCGAGCGCTTCCGCGACGAGCTCGGCGACTGGCGGCTCGTGCTGCACTCCCCCTACGGCATGCAGGTCCACGCCCCGTGGGCGCTCGCGATCTCCGCCCGCATCCGCGACCAGCTCGGCGTCGACGGCGGCGCGATGGCGGCCGACGACGGCATCGTCGTGCGCATCCCCGACACCGACGCCGAGCCCCCCGGGGCCGAGCTGTTCCAGTTCGAGAGCGACGACCTCGACGAGATCGTCACGGAGGAGGTCGGCGGCTCCGCCCTCTTCTCGTCGCGCTTCCGCGAGTGCGCGGCCCGGGCCCTGCTCCTGCCGCGCTACAACCCGGGTCGGCGGTCGCCGCTCTGGCAGCAGCGCCAGCGTGCGTCGCAGCTGCTCGACGTCGCCCGCAAGTACCCGCAGTTCCCGATCGTGCTCGAGGCCGTGCGCGAGGTGCTCCAGGACGTCTACGACCTGCCCGCCCTCATGAGCCTGACCCGCGAGCTCGAGACACGCGCCGTGCGCGTCGTCGAGGTCGAGACCGAGGTTCCCTCGCCGTTCGCCCGCTCGCTGCTCTTCGGCTACGTGGCCGCGTTCATGTACGAGGGCGACTCGCCCCTCGCCGAGCGTCGAGCGGCCGCCCTGTCGCTCGACTCGTCGCTGCTGCAGGAGCTGCTCGGCCGCGCCGAGCTCCGCGAGCTGCTCGACCCCGACGTCATCGACCAGCACGAGCTCGAGCTGCAGCGCCTCGCCCCCGACCGCCGGGCCCGCGACATCGAGGGCGTCGTCGACCTGCTGCGCCTGCTCGGCCCCCTGACGACCGGCGAGATCGTCGAGCGCAGCTGGCTCGCGACCGAGACGGCGACGAGCAGCACCGTCGACGACGGTCGGGCCCGGCTCGCGGGCGCGCTGGGCGACCTGGCGAGGTCGAACCGCGTCCTCCGCTTCACCCACTCGGGCGTCGAGCGGTGGGCCGGCATCGAGGACGCGTCGCGCCTCCGGGACGCCCTGGGGGTCGCCCTGCCGATCGGGGTGCCCACGGCGTTCGTCGAGCCGGTCGACGACCCGCTCGGCGACCTCGTCGGGCGCTTCGCGCGCACCCACGCCCCGTTCACCCCGCAGATGGTCGCCGACCGGCTCGGGCTCGGCACGGCGGTCGTGCTCGACACGCTGCGCAAGCTCGGGGTGCAGCGGCGCGTCGTCGAGGGCGAGTTCCGACCGAAGCAGGTCGGCAGCGAGTGGTGCGACGCCGAGGTGCTGCGGCGCCTCCGCAGCCGGTCGCTCGCCGCGCTGCGGCACGAGGTCGAGCCGGTCGCCCCCGACACGCTCGGGCGGTTCCTGCCGACCTGGCAGCACGTCGCGACCGGGGCCAAGGGCTCGGGGCTGCGTGGCCTCGACGGCGTCGTGCAGGTCGTCGACCAGCTGAGCGGTGTGGCGCTGCCGGCCTCGGCGTGGGAGTCGCTCATCCTGCCCGCCCGGGTCACCGACTACGTCCCCGGCATGCTCGACGAGCTCACGGCGACGGGCGACGTCATCTGGTCGGGCGCGGGCAGCCTCGCGGGCAACGACGGCTGGGTCAGCCTGCACCTCGCCGACGGCGCGCAGGTCACGCTGCCCGAGCCGCTCGGCACCGACACCGACGAGCTGCAGCGCGAGGTGCTGGCCGCCCTCGCCGGCGGCGGTGCCTACTTCTTCCGGCAGCTCTCCGACGCCGTCGGCAGCACCGACGACGACGCGCTCGTGACGGCCATCTGGGACCTCGTCTGGGCCGGGCAGATCACGAACGACACGTTCGCCCCCCTCCGTACGCGCGTGGGCGGCAAGGCGCCGCGAGCCAAGGCACCCACCCGGTCGCGGTCGTCGTACCGCAGCCGGGGCCGCATCGCGATGCCGCGTCAGTCCGGACCGCCGACGGTCGGCGGACGCTGGTCGCTGCTGCCCCTCTCCGAGCCCGACGCGACGGTGCGGGCCGCGGCGATGGCCGAGATCCTCCTCGAGCGTCACGGGGTCGTGACCCGAGGGGCCGTGGCCAACGAGGGCGTGCGCGGCGGCTTCTCGACCGTCTACAAGGTGCTCAGCGGCTTCGAGGAGACGGGTCGCGCGCGTCGCGGCTACTTCGTCGAGGGCCTCGGCGCGGCGCAGTTCGCGACCGGGCCGACGGTCGACCGGCTCAGGTCGTTCGTCCGGGAGGAGTCCGACCGACGCGACGACGACGCCCTCGCCGCGGCGGGTCGCGGGCGCGAGATCCCCGTCGTGACGCTCGCCGCGACCGACCCGGCCAACCCGTACGGCGCGGCGCTGCCGTGGCCGGGTCAACCCGCCGAGGCGGCGGACGGGCCGGTCGCCGTCGGCGTCGGTGCCGGTGCCGGTGCCGGTGCCGACGACCCGGCGGCGACGAGCACGACGTCGACGGGCTCGACGCCGACGACGGGCTCCGGGGCGGCCTCCGTCTCGACTTCTGTCCCGGCGCCGGCCTCGAAGAAGAAGACCGGCCACCGCCCGGGCCGGAAGGCGGGCTCGCTCGTCGTGCTCGTCGACGGCCGCCTCACCGTCTACGTCGAGCGCGGCGGCAAGACCGTGCTGACCTTCGGCGAGCCCGACGAGCGCGAGCTGGCCCTGGCGGCGCAGTCCCTCGCCTCCGTCGTCCGGCAGCGGCTCGGCAAGCTCGCGGTCGAGCGGGTCGACGGCGAGTTCGTGCTCGGCACCCCCCTGGGCGACGCCCTCCGCGACGCCGGGTTCGCCCCGACGCCGAGCGGCGTCCGGCTGCGGTCGTAGGCGGTGACCCGTGCCTGAGGGAGACACCGTCTACCGCGCCGCGAAGAACCTCGACGCCGTGCTGCACGGCCAGACGCTGACGTCGACCGACTTCCGCGTGCCGGCCTTCGCGACCGTCGACCTCAGCGGTCAGGTCGTCGACGACGTCATCGCGCGCGGCAAGCACCTGCTGCACCACGTCGGCGACCTCACGCTGCACACCCACCTCAAGATGGAAGGGTCGTGGCACGTCTACCGCCACGGCACGAAGTGGAAGCGGCCCGCCTACCAGGCGCGCGTGGTCCTCGAGACGGCCGACTGGGTGACCGTCGGCTTCGACCTCGGCATCGTCGAGCTCGTGCCCCGCGACGACGACGACAGCGTGACGGCCTACCTCGGCCCCGACCTCCTCGGCCCCGACTGGGACGCGTCGTCCGCTCTCCTCAACCTCGAGGCCGACCCGGGGCGCGAGATCGGCCTGGCGCTCCTCGACCAGAGGGTGCTGGCCGGGCTCGGAAACGTGTACCGGGCCGAGGTCTGCTTCCTGCGCGGGGTGCTGCCGACGAGGCCCGTCGGCGACGTCGAGAACCGGCCCAAGATGATCGACCTCGCCCACCGCCTCATCGTCGCCAACAAAGACCGCATCGAGCGGACGACGACCGGCAACCTCCGGGGCACGACCGACTGGGTCTACGGCCGTGCGGGCAAGCCCTGCCTCCGCTGCGGCACGACGATCGTCCGCGGGGAGCTCGGCGAGTCCGAGCTCGAGCTGCGCGACACGTACTGGTGCCCCCACTGCCAGACGTGAGCGGTCGCCGAGGCGACGGGCCTTGATCTCGCGGGCCGCGCCTCCTGGTGGCGGGGCCGGCTCGCGTGACGCCGTGTGACGACGTCGAGGGAAATCCGAGGAGGCGCGTCCTAGCATCGGCGCACACGGTCGGCACCCGACGTCGGCCCGTCCCCGGGAGCTCGCATGTCCACACCCACGATCGCCGACCAGGTCACCACGTTCAACGAGGGCTTCACCGCCCAGATCGGCCCCGAGCTGTCGGCCGTCTTCGACGGGGAGCAGAAGGCGCTGACCGAGGCCGGGGTGCCGGACGACGCGGTCGCCGTCGGCGACCAGCTCGTCGACGCGACCCTGCTGACCGTGGCCGGCGACGAGGTCTCGCTGGCCGAGGTCGTCGGCGAGGGCGCCGCCGTGCTCGTGTTCTACCGCGGGGCCTGGTGCCCGTACTGCAACCTGACGCTGAAGACGTACCAGCAGGAGCTGCTGCCGACCCTGCGCGACCGCGGCGTCGCGCTCGTGGCGATCAGCCCGCAGACCCCCGAGGGCTCCGACCTCGCGACGTCGAACGGCTCGCTGGAGTTCCCGGTGCTGTCCGACCCGGGCAACGTGCTCAGCAGCGCGCTCGGCATCGTGACCGAGCCGACCGCCGACGCCCGGTCCGCCCACACGCAGCTCGGCTTCGACGTGGCCGACAGCAACGCCGATGAGACGGGCGACATCCCGTTCCCGACGGTGCTCGTCGTCGACGGCGACGGCCGCGTGGTCTTCGCCGACGTGCACGTCGACTACACGACCCGCACCGAGGTCGCCGACGTCGTCGCCGCCCTCGACCAGCTCGCCTGACCCGGCCTACCCGGCTGGCCGGCCGGCCGCGGCCACGAACGCGAAGAACCCCATTCCGTTCGAAGAACCACGAAGCTTCGTGGTTCTTCGAACGGAACGGGGTTCCCGACGGCAGCAGCCGCAGCAGCCGGGCAGCAGCCGCAGGCGGCCGCTACTCCCCGCGCCCGACCCGCGAGTGACGCCGCCCGTACGCGAAGTACACGACCACGCCGATCACGAGCCACACGGCGAACCGCACCCAGGTCAGCGTCGTCAGGTTGAGCATCAGCCACACGCAGAGCACCGCCGACAGGATCGGCAGGAACGGCACCAGCGGCACGCGGAACGCGCGCGGCAGGTCCGACCGGGTGCGACGCAGCACGATGACGCCGATGCTCACGAGCACGAACGCCGACAGCGTGCCGATGTTGATCATCTCCTCGAGCACGCCCACGTCGGTCAGCCCGGCGATCAGCGCGACGACGATCCCGGCGAGCACCTGCACCCGCACGGGCGTGCCGCGCTTCGCCGAGGTCTTCGACAGCCCGCGGGGCAGCAGCCCGTCGCGGCTCATCGAGAAGACGATGCGCGCGAGCCCGAGCAGCAGCACCATGATCACCGTGGTGAGGCCGATCAGGGCCCCGACCGCGATGACCTTGGCGGCCCAGTCGACGCCGACGAGCTCGAACGCGGTCGCGAGGTTCGGCGTCTCGCTCGAGGCGAGGTCGCGGTACGAGACCATGCCGGTCAGCACGACGGCGACGAGCACGTAGAGCAGCGTGACGATGCCCAGCCCGAGGAAGATGCCGCGCGGCATCGTCTTCTGCGGGTCCTTGACCTCCTCGGCGCTGGTCGCGACGATGTCGAACCCGATGAAGGCGAAGAAGACGAGCGAGGCCCCGGCCAGCAGACCGAACACGCCGTACTGCGCCGGTGCGGCTCCGCTGAGGAACGAGAACAGCGACTGCGTCCACACGTCGGCGGCGCCCTCGCCCGTGCGCGGCTGCGACTCCGGGATGAACGGCGTGTAGTTCGAGGCCTTGACGAAGAAGAAGCCGACGACGATCACGAACAACACGATGCCGACCTTGATGACGGTGAAGACCCCGCCGACGCGGGAGCTGAGCTGCGTGCCGAGCACGAGCAGCACCGTGAACACCGCGACGATGAGGAACGGCCCCCAGCTGAGGTCGACCGGCCCGATCGCGATCGTGTCGGGCAGCGGCACCCCGAACTGCTCGAAGACCGTGCTGAGGTAGATGCCCCAGTACTTCGCGAGGACGGCCGCGCCGGTCAGGGTCTCGAGGATGAGGTCCCACCCGATGATCCACGCGAGGAACTCGCCCATCGTCGCGTAGGTGAAGGTGTACGCGCTGCCCGCGACGGGGATCGTCGAGGCGAACTCGGCGTAGCACATGATCGCGAGGCCGCAGGTGATCGCGGCGAGCACGAACGAGATGATGACGCCGGGACCGGCGAAGTTCGCGGCGGCGTTCGCGCCGACCGAGAAGATGCCGGCGCCGACCGCGACGGCGATGCCCATCAGCGTCAGGTCGGTCACGCCGAGCGAGCGCTTGAGCTTGCTCTCCGACTCGAGCGAGTCCTGGATCGACGCCTCGACCGACTTGGTCCGGAAGAGGCTGCGGGGCCCCTTGGCCCGCACGGGTGTCGTCATGTCGTCTCCTCGCTCGACGGTCGCCGTCCCGACCAGGACGACGCGCCATCGTACCCGCGCGTCGCGTCGGTGACGTCCTCGGCGTGGCGGGCCCCGCGCCTCCTACGATGGCGGGATGGCGACCGACGACGATCCCTGGCGCCCGGCCCGACCGACCGGCGTCGAGAGACCGTGGGAGGCGCGGGCCGGCTCCCCCGAGCCCGGCACCTCCCGAGGCGATCGCCTCGCAGGCCGCGGGTCCGGGTCGGCCCCCGGCTCGGCCGGTGCCCCCGACCGTCCCGGCGCGACGCGCCCTGACGACGCGGGCAGGGGCGCGGACGCCGACCTCGACCTCGACGCCCGCGGCGACCTCGACGCGGCCGCACTCCCGCGTCCGTCGTGGCGCGAGGGCCCGCTCGGCCGTCTCGCGGGGCGGGCGGGGCGCACGTGGCGGGCCGCACCTCCGGGTCGGCGGATCGCGGTCGCCGCGACCGCCCTCGTCGTCGCCACGGCGCTCGTCGCGTCGGTGGGCCTCGCCGCCCGCCCCGACTACCCGGTGCTCGTGCGGCCGTCGGCGACGGTGGACGACCTCCGCACCGAACCGACCGAGACGCTCTGGGAGCTCGACCTCGCCGCGGCGTTCGCGGTCGAGCCCGACTCCGCCTGCCTCGGCTTCGACCCCGTCGCCCGGCTCGGCGACGACGTGCTCGTGACGACGACGTCGCGCAGCTACGGCGTCGACTCCGGCTGCGAGGGAGGCGCGGGGCGGCTCCTCCGGCTCGACGCGCGCACCGGCGAGGTGCGGTGGCTGACCGACGTGGCGACGAGCCTCGGCGTCGACGCGACGTCGACGCAGGTCGCGACGGCGAGCGACACGTCGCTCGGGGCGCTGCTGACGGGCTTCGGCGGCGCGGACTCCTCAGGGGACACGGGCGAGGGCGCGGAGGGCGACGACACCACCGGCGGCCCCGCCGGAGAAGCGCTCGTGTCGCTGCCGGGCGAGTACGGCCGGTCGTCGGGCGGGCTGGCGCGCATCGACCTGGCGACGGGCGCGATCGCCGAGCAGCTCGACGCCGCGACGCTCGCCGACGACGGCGAGCTGCTCGAGTCGGTCGGCCAGAGCCCGACGGCCGCCGCGGTCTCGATCGTCGACGCGGGTCGCTACGGCCCCGACGGGTCGTTCTCGTCCCGGCCCGCCGACGTGACGACCCTGTCGCTCTACCGCGCCGACGACCTACGGACCCCCGCCTGGACCGGACGCGGCGCCAACGGCGGCCAGTCGTGGCTGGTCGGCGACCTGCTCGTCGTGCAGCTCTTCGACGACGTCGAGGACGGCGTCGCCGAGACCTTCGGCACCCGCCCCGACTGGTCGGTGATCGACGCGCGCACCGGCGAGGTCGCTCCCCTGCCGGGCGACATGACGAGCATCGACTTCACGCAGGCCTTCACGGGCGGCGCCCTCGTCAGCGGCAGCCACCTCGTCGACGGGCGACCGACGTCGCAGCTCATGGCGCTCGACGACGCGGGCGGCCTCCGTTGGCAGCGCGACGTGCCGGAGTCGACCTACCCGACCCTCGGCTCGGGCTGCGTCGTCGTCGACGGCACTGGGCAAGGCGACGCGGCCGAGGACGACGCGGCCAGCAGCGACGGGGGCTCAGGCGGCGCCGACGCGACGAGCACCGGCGGCGGCGACACGTCGACCGGCGCGCTCACCTGCGTCGACCCGCTGACCGGCGACGACCGCTGGACCCGTCAGCTGCCCTGGCCCGGGTCCGACGACGGCAGCAGCGGCGGCGGCTCGCCCACGGCGACGCGGCAGTTCCAGGTCTCGTCGGCGACCGGGGCCGACGTCGTGTTCGCGGCCCGGGCGACGAACTCGTTCGAGAGCCTGCCCGACGACGCGACCGGCAGCGTGGCCGCGCTCGACCCCGCCACGGGACGCACCCGCTTCGAGACCGAGCTCCCCGTCACGTCGTACGTGATCGCCTCGTCCCGGACGACCGGCTACTCGGTGTCGTTCTACTACAGCAGCGGCGCGGGCCCGACGATCCAGGCCTTCGACCTCGACGACGGCCGGGCACTCTGGCGGAGCTCCATCGGCTCCGACCTCTCGAGCTCGCCGTTCTGGGGACCGACCCTCGTGCAGGTCGGCGACGACGGCGTGGTGCGCGGTCGCACCGACGGCGTCCGCGTGGCCGACTGACGACCCCCGCCGGAGGCGCGTCGCCCTCCCGCGGACCCGCCCGCCGGAGGCGCGCCCCGCCTCAGCCGACCAGCTTCGGGAACAAGAACACCGCGAAGAGGAAGAACGCCAGCATGACGGCGAAGACGACGTACGTGCCAGGACCGACGGCCGCCTGCCCGGCGGCCTCGCGGCGGCGCATGACCCGGCGTCGGTAGACGAGCTGGATCACGACGAGGACGGCGGCGGCGGCCACCAGGATCGGCACGATGACGGCTTCGATGATGCATCCTCGGGTCGGGGTCGGTCGGGTCTCGCGAGCCCGGCCAGCCTAACCGGAGGCCGCTCCACGCCTCCCCGCGCCTTCGCGCTACCCGCGCGCGGCGGCGCCGGCGGCCGCGACCCAGGCGAGCGCGTACGCCCGCGAGTTGCCGTCGTCGACGGCGTCCTCAGGCAGGGTGAGCAGCGTGTCCCAGGCCGAGTCCGCCGCCGCGGCGCCCTCGAGGGCGGAGTACATCAGCACGTAGTCGCCGAGCGCCCCGTCGAAGCCGTCGGGGGCGGCCTCGGCGACGAGCGCGGCCACCTTCTCCGCGCCTCCGGCGCCCTCGGACGTCAGGTAGCCCATCGACGTCGGGCTCAGCGGGATGAGCTGGATGCCCGCGATGGCCGACGGCTCCGCCGAGAACCACGTCGCGTAGTCGCGCTTGCCGCCCCAGTTGAGCGACACGACCTCGTGGTCGAAGCCGGCCGCGCCGCCGACGCCCGCGTAGACGTCGTCGTCGAGGTCGGGCGTCACGTAGTAGGCGAGCGCCGCCTGCGACTCGGCGCTGAGCATCCACGTGGCCTCGGCGCCGAGCGCGTCGTCGCCCGAGGCGCCGGCCCAGAGCGAGAGGCCGGCGTAGGCGGTGACGGCCTCTGACGACGACTCCTGGTTGTTGCCGTCGGCGAACGGCGAGTACCCGCTCGCCCAGCTGTGCGACCAGTAGGGGTCGAACGCCCGCCGGTCGGGGAACGACCCGTTCTGCGACCCCGAGGCGATGTCGGCCGCGAGCAGGTCCATGACAGGCTGCCAGCCCTCCGCGAGCGAGGGGTCGGCCGCGGCCATGACGCCGGCGGCGTAGAGGAAGTACCCGTAGTGGAAGTAGTGGTCGTTGAACTCGTCCGAGCCGAACGACGTCGCCTTGCCGACGACGCCCTTGACGGCGGGGTCGTAGACGAAGCACTCCTGGTCGCGGGTCTCGCAGCCGGCGGGGTCGGTCCAGAGGTCGAGCTCGTCGACGATCTTGGTCTTCATCGTCTCGGCCGACGCCTCGTCGCCCAGCTGCGTGGCGAGCTGCCAGAGCATCGTCGCGCGGTAGAGCGCCTTGCCGCCGTAGTAGGTGTCGGCGGCGAAGGTGGGCGTCTGCGCGACGTCGACGGCGAGCTGCTCCGCGATCGTGGCGCGCTGGTCGTCGGTGACGCCGTCGAGGTCGAGGGCGGGCGAGGCGGTCGTCGTCGGGGCGTCGAAGGTCAGCCCCGTGCCGGTCGAGAGGCCGACCGTGCCGTAGACGGTCGGGTAGCGGAGTCCGGTGTCCGCGCCTCCCGCGGTGACGGCCGCGTCGCCCTGGTGCGGCACCGCGACGACGAGGGTGTCGCCGCCGCTCGCGGTCTCGTACGAGAGCTCCGTCGTCTGCACGGCGGCGTCGCCCGACCCGGAGGCGCGGTACGAGGTCGCGACCCCGGTCAGCGGCGAGGCGGCCGCGTCGAGCACCGCGGCGACCTGGTCGTCGTCCGCCCCGGCCGGCACCGCCACGAGCACGACCGAGCCGCCCTCGTCGAGGTCCACCGAGGACCCGTCGAGGCTGCCGCCCGTGACGACGACGCCCCACGTGCTGTCGCCGACCGTGATCGTGCCGCGTCCGTCGTCGAGCGGGTCCACGGCCTGGCCGAGGGTGTCGACCTGCGCCGAGGCCGCCGTGTACGAGACGGTGGGCGAGCCCTGCGCGACGACGGTGTGGCCGAGCACGGCGTCGCCGTCGCGGTGCTCGACCGTCACCGAGACGTCGTCGTAGGCGCTGACGACGGCGCTCGTCGCCCCGAGGTCGAGGGTGATGTCGGGCAGCGCGGGCCCGACGATCGCGGTCGCCGACGCGACGGGGGCCGGCTGCCCGGCGGCGAGGCCGCCCTCGGTCAGCTGGAACGAGATCGGGAACGGGAAGACCGGCATCGGGGCGTCGCCGAAGACGAGTCCGGAGAACCAGCGGTTCGTCGGCGGCAGGAGGCCGTCGGCGAGGCGCATCGTCGGGACGGCGGCGACGGACTCCTGCGGCAGGGCCGCGACGAGCGGGTCGACGACCGAGGCCGGCAGCACGTCGCCGACCGCGCGGGCGGGCCCGTCGGAGCCGTCGGGCGAGGCGTCGGGCGCGCTCGTGCAGGCGGTCAGCACGAGGGCTCCGGCGACCACGACGGCGAGCGCGACGACGGCGCGGGCGCCGATGATCAGAGGCCGATCTGGCGCAGGAAGCCCTGCATCGAGTCGGCCGGGCCGGCGAGCACGCCGTCGTTGCGCAGGTGCAGCTTCGCCGTCACGGGCGTCCCCGGCGTGACGAGCCCGGCGTACGAGCCCTCGACGAGGTCGTCGCTCGCGACCTGCAGGGTCGTCTCGGCGCTGCCGTCCTTCGTCTCGACGGCGACCTCGCTGACGCGGCCCGCGACCGAGGTCTGGTTGGGCAGGGTGAGGTCGACCTCGGCGCCCTCGACGATGCGCTCGTAGTCGCGCGGCGTGAGGACGAAGTCGGCCTTGACGAACAGGGTGCCGCTCTTGTCGATCGTGGCCAGCGTGCCGCCGGCCTGGACGAAGCCGCCCTCCTTGAGGACGACGTCCGCGACGGTGCCGTCGACGGCCGCCTTGAGCGTGAGCACGCCGGCGTCGTCGACCGAGTAGGTCGACGTCTCGTACGTGACGAGGCCCATCTGGATGTCCTGCAGCAGCGACAGGCTCTGCAGCTCGAAGAGGGTGTCGCCCTCCTTCACGGACTGGCCGTTCTCGACGAACGACTTCGTGATGGTGCCGCTGTAGTCGGTGCCGACCGAGTACTCCTGCGCCGCGATCTCGGCGCTCATGCTGTAGGCCTGCTGCTGGCGCTGCGTGAAGATCATCGTCGAGGCCGCCACGATCACGAACACCACGAGGATGCCCGTGGCCAGCTTGAGTCGGTTCATCCAGGTCATGAGGAGACCTTCTCCTTCGTGGTCGCGGCGGGGGCCGCGGTCGTGGTCGTCAGGTCGTGGTCGGTCGCCTCGCGGGCCGCGGCGGCGTCGGGGACGGCACCGCGCGCGGCGCGGCGGCCGGTCGCCCGGGCCCGCTCGGCGCCGAGGAGCGCCCGGCGGGCGTCGTCGCGGGCCTGCTGGCGCGGGTCGTCGCTCGGGGTCATGTCGGCGAGGTGGGCGAGCGCGGCGTGGTCGAGCTCCGCGGCGCCGACCAGGGGCGTGCCGCGCGGGGGCGTGGCGAGCCCGGCCGCCTCGAGCGCGAGCAGCTCCGCGGGGGTGCGCGGCGCGGGTCGGGAGACGAGGGTGCGCGTGGGGGCGGGGCCGACCTGCACGGTGCTCGGCGCGGCCGGCACGGCGACGGGCGCGACGCCCCGCTTCGCGAGGCGGGCGAACCGCTTGATGGAGCGCGCCTCCCGGGTGGCGGCCACCATGAACGCGCTGAGGATCACCGTGTTCAGGAGGTTCCACACCGTGGCGAGGGTGAGCACGCCGTTGTCGACGTCGCGGACGATCGCGACCACCGAGGTGAGGCTGAGGAAGACCCAGAACAGCACCTGCGGGATGATGAAGTTGAACGGCGACGAGACCTTGCCGGCGCGTCCGGTCACGCTCCACGCCTCGTCCTTGCCGCTCATCACGTTCCAGAGGGCCTTGACGTAGATCGGGAACGACACCGACGCGAGCATCAGCACCTCCCAGCGGAACGAGCCGAGCGTGTAGAACGCCAGCACGATCTGCATCAGGTAGAAGCCGGCGTAGAAGAGGAACCACTGGCCGACCGAGATGCTGAGGTTCATCGGGCGCAGGTCGAAGAAGATCTCCATCGGCGGCACCATGAGCAGCAGCAGCGGGGCGATGCCGGTGAGGTAGTTCGTCGCGGTGACGAAGTACTGCAGGCGCTGGTCCATCGTGAGGCTGCGGCGCGGGCTCAGCGGGTTGTGGCGGATGAGGATCTCGAACCCGCCGGTCGCCCAGCGCAGCTGCTGCTTGCTGTAGGCCTCGATGGTCTCGGGGGCGTCGCCGACCGCGAGGGTCATGGGGATGTAGATCGACTTCCAGCCGGCCTCGTGCAGGTGCAGGCTCGTCCAGACGTCCTCCGACTTCGAGTCGGTGTCGATGCCGCCCACCTCGTCGATCGCCGCGCGGCGGAAGATGACGTTCGTGCCGACGCAGAACGCGGCGTTGAAGCGGTTGCGGCCCGGCTGGATGAACCGGTAGAAGACGGTCTGCATGTAGCCCGCGCCGCGGCTGACGAGGCTCGTCAGGTTGCCGTAGGTCTGCGGCGTCTGGACGAAGGCGACCTTCTCGTCGACGAAGAACGGCACGGTCTCGACGAGGAAGTCGGGCGAGGGCACGAAGTCGGCGTCGAAGATGGCGAAGTAGTCGCCCTTCGCGATCGACAGCGCGTGGTTGACGTTGCCGGCCTTGGCCCCGTTGCTGCTGAGGCGCCGGATGTAGCGGGCGCCGAGGCGGCCGGCGAGCTCGCGCACCTCGTCGCTGCGGCCGTCGTCGAGGACCCAGGTGCGGTGCGCGCCGCGGACGGCGACGGCGGCCTCGACCGTGGTGGCGATCTTCGACAGCTCCTCGCCGTAGACGGTGATGAACACGTCGACGACGACCTCGCGGCCGGCGACGACCATCGGCCAGAGGTGCGGCTGGTCGTGCAGGCCGCGGCGCTCGACCTCGGGAAGGTCGAAGAGGGAGTCCTGCGTGGCGTGGAAGTCGAAGTCACGGGGGTCCTGGCCGCCCGAGAGGATCGTCCACATGGCGAAGAGCGCCTGCACGACGAGGATCGCCTCGGCGACGATGATCATCGCGTAGGGCAGGATGTCGCCGCGGTTGGCGGGGTTCAGCAGGAACTGCGCGTAGAACAGGATGCCGAGCGTCGCCACGAGCACGAGCAGCACCATGACCGGGCTGTGCGTCCGCGACCCCTCGGCACGCGCGGCGAGCCGCACGGGGGCCTTGACGGGGGTCGCACGGACGGGCGCGTCGCGGCGGAGGTCGCGCCGCCGCGTCCCCGCCTCCCGCTCGACGACCGGGGCTGCCAGGTGCCCCTCGTCGACGTGGGTGGCGTCGACGGGTCGGTCGGTCGTGGCGGGGGCGGGGACGGCCGTGCCGTCGCTGACGTCGGCCGGGCCCTGGGCAGGGCTGACGGCACGCATGGTTCGGGACATGCGGGTGCTTCTCCAGTTCGGGGCAGCGGAGAACCGGTCGTCGATGGGTGAGCACGAGGCAGACGTCCGGTGGGGCGTCGGCAGCGGCGGCGACTTCGGGTTCACCGCCCCGGGCAGGAGCGATGCGGGATGGGCGATCGGGTACGCCCTCGGGTGACAGCCTCGCCGGGTGTCCGCCGGACGGGTGATCCGGCGGTGCGGGGCTCGTCGCTTGTGGGCCTTTCGGGGGACCCAGGAGGCGACTGAGAGAGACAGTACAGCCTCGTTCGGGGGGTACGTGCCCCCCGTTCGGGGGGCCGTGGGCCCTCCCGGGCGCCACTTCCCGATACTGACGGGCATCGGCGGGGACCCGTCACCCGGACAGCCACCCGCGCTCACCGCGGCCGGTCACCCGGCGGGCACCCGCCGGTGCGCGGAACGGCCAGCGGCCGCCCCCCGGGGTCACCGAGCGCGCCCGGCGCAGGGGTCCGGGCGACGGACCACGGGGAGGCGCGGTGCCGCTCAGCCGAGGAGCTGCGCCGCCCAGCCCGCCAGGAACTCCGCCCCGGCCTCGTCGTGGATCGCCCCGGTCGCGCTCGTCAGCACCGGGTACGGGGTGCTCGGCACCCCGTCGGCCGGGCGCACGTCGACGTGCGCGACCTCGTGCCCTTGCGCGTGCAGCCAGTCGGCCATGGCGTAGTCGCTGCGCGAGTCGCCGACGGTGCGCCAGGCGAGGGGCCGGGCGCCGTCGGCGTCGAGCAGCTCGAGGGCGCGCTCGGCGCCTCGGTCCTTGCCGAGGTGCACCGACTCGACGTCGGTCGAGATGATCGTGGGGTCGACGCGCCACTGCACCTCGCCCGCCGCGTCCGGTCGCACGTCGTCGAGGCGTCGCACCCCGAGACCCCGGCGGACCAGCGCCTCCATCGCCTGCTCGTCGAGGGCGCGCTGGCGCGCGAGGTAGGCCGCCGAGGCGACCGTGGTCAGCTGCTCGATCGACACCATCGCGCGCTTGGTGCGGTCGAAGAAGACGAGGTCGGACCACTCGTCGGCGACGAGCTGCTCCATCTCGGCGGCGAAGTCGGCGGGCATGGCGAGCGTCTCGTCGACCTGCACCTCGCTCATGCCGCCCGGGCTGTGCTCGGGCCCGATCGAGAACCACGACGCGCCCTTCTCGCAGACGCCGTGCACGCGCGCGCCGGCCGGCAGCCCCGCGGCGATCAGCGGGCCGACGACCTCGTCGCGGATGAACGCGTCGGAGCGGCCCGTGTTGAAGACGACCGGCACGCCCGCCGCGGCGAGCGCCACGAGGTCGCGAGTGATCGCCGGGATCGCGATGCTGCGGGTGACCGGGCTGGCGATCGGGCCGTCGACGTCGAGGAGGAGCCCGAGGGCCGGCTGCGCGGTGGGTGCGTTCACCCGGCCATCCTCCCAGCCCGCGGGCGCACGCCACGCACGTCGGGCGCGGCGCGGCCCGCACCCCCGGCGACCGCGCCCGCGACCGTGGCCCGCGGGCCGTGGCCCGTTCGTGGGACGATGGACCCTCCGACCCTGAGGAGGCTTCGTGGCGTCGCTCCCCGAACCCGTGATCGCAGCACTCGAGGCCTTCGCGGCCCCGCACCGACGCGACGTCGTGCAGTCGGTCGCCACCGACGACCCGGGCGCCTCGCACGACGCGCTGGCGGCCCTGACCGAGTCGGTCGACTGGGTCGACATGGGCGCGGCCCACCCGCTCGGCCCCGACCGCAGCGACCCCGAGGGCATCCGCCGCCTGCTGCAGGCGATGGGCGCCGAGGGCCGCTGCTCGGTGCTCTCCGCCTCCGGCGCCGAGGACGACCGCGACCTCGGCGGCGCGCTCGACGGCGTGCTCCACCAGGCGGGCGGCGCGCTCGTCGTCTGCCGCCCCGGGCCGCTCGCCTTCCTCGTCACCTCCACGCGCGAGCACTGGCTGCTCAGCGACCGCGACGTCCCCCAGCTCACCGGGCCGATCCCCGTCGTCCGCTGAGGCGGCTCCGAGCGGGCGGGGGCATCATCGCCCGCATGGCCGACAGCACGAAGAAGAACAGCAGCGACGACGACAGGCAACAGACCTGGGACGACTTCCACGACGTCGTGAACATGACCGCCTCCCGGCTCGAGGAGTGGCTCGGCACCGACGAGTCGAAGGACGTCGGGCAGCACTCGAAGGGCACCGGCGAGTCGGTCGGCCACGACAGCGGTCGCCACATCGTCCGGATCCTCCGCGCGAAGAAGGCCGACCTCACCGACGGCGACTGGGCGCACATGTCGAAGGTGCACGGCTACGTGGCCCGGCACGCGGCGCAGCGGCCCTCGGGCGACGTCACCGACACCCCGTGGCGCTGGTCGCTCATGAACTGGGGCCACGACCCCCTGGCGTGACCGGCACCGGGCCGCCCCGGCAGACTGGGGCGATGAAGACCGCCCTCGTGACCGGATCCACCCGCGGCATCGGCCTGGCCGTGGCCCGCGACCTCGCCCGCGACCACCACGTCGTCCTCCACGGACGAGACGAGGAGGCGCTGGCCGCGATCGCCGCCCAGCTCCCGTCGGCCTCGGTGTGGGCCGCCGACCTCGGGGCCGGCGTCGTCGGCACGCCCGGCACCAGCGGGCCCGGCACCGGCACGCCCGGCACCCGTACGCCCGGCATCGTCGTGCCCGAGCTCGACCGGCTCGACGTCCTCGTGCACGCGGCCGGCGTGATCGGCGGCGACACGATCGAGACGACCACGCTCGACGAGTGGCGCCGGGTGTTCGAGGTCAACGTGTTCGCCGTCGCCGAGGTGACGCGGCAGCTGCTGCCGGCGCTGAGGGCCGCCGAGGGCACGGTCATCGCGATCAACAGCGGCTCGGGCTTCACGGCCGGGGCGGGCGCGAGCACGTACGCGGCGAGCAAGTTCGCGCTGCGGGCCGTGACCGACGCCCTGCGCGAGGAGGAGCGCCCGCACGGCGTCCGCGTCAGCTCGGTGCACCCCGGCCGCGTCGACACCGACATGCAGCACGAACTCGTCGAGAAGGAGGGCGGCACGTACGACCCGTCGCTCTACCTCGAGGCGCAGTCCGTCGCCGACGCGGTGCGGCTGGTCGTCGACCTGCCGCACGGGGCCACGGCCGAGGTCGTCTCGGTGCGGCCGACGAGGCGTCGCTGAGGCGCCGGCCTCACGACCGGCGGAGCCTCGACCACCACGAGCCACCGGACGAGCCTCGCTCGTCACGGCCGCGCGGCCGTCGATCGGCGGACGACACGGCCGCCGCGGGGGTCGTGCCCGGCCAGCCGCGCAGCTGCGTCTGGCGCGTCGTCGCCCCGGCCAGCAGCTCCGGCGGCAGCTCACGCTCGTAGACCCCCGCCTCGGTGCGGATGAAGCCCCGGGCCTCGGCGAACTCCGCGTCGTGCCCCATGTAGATCCCGATGAGCCGCGTGCCGCCACCGTCGTCGGTGAACTCGCCGACGACGCGGAAGTCCGCCCCCTCGTGCTGCACGCGCACGTCGATCTCGGAGTACTCGTCGACGTCGGACGCCGGGACGCTGCGCGCCCACATGCCCGGCGTCGTCGGCGTCCAGCCGTCCCCCTCCGGACGCCCGCCCTGGCGGGCGAGGACGACGGTCGCGCCGTCGTCCACGAGGTCGGCGACGTCGACGACGCCGCCGACGCGGGCCAGCCCGCCCACGCGGCGGTCGACCGTGCGCGGCTGGCGGACGCGGCCCCGCTCGACGGCGTCGACGAACTCCCAGCCGTGGGCGGCCGACACGAACCGCCCGCGGTAGGTGCTCGACCCGTCGGCGGCCTTCCGGTACAGCTCGGCTCCGGCCGGCACGCGACGGTGGGGCAGCCACGACACGGGCACGACGTGCTCGGGGTCGCCGGTGAAGCCGCTTCCCGTGAACGGCGGGTGCTCGAGGAACGGGCCTCCGGTGCGCCGCTGCGTCTCGCGGTCGGGCCCGCCGACGGCCTGCTCGAGCAGCAGGGCGCCCGTGCTCTCGAAGCGCATCACGTCGACGTACGGCAGGTCGGGCGAGAACTCGGTGCCCGGGCAGCCGAGCGCGTGTGCCCGGAAGATGGTGCCCGGGCAGCCGAGCGCGTGTGCCCGGAAGATGTCGGCCGGCGTCTCGGCCCAGTGCACGGCGGCGGCGAGCGTGACGTAGACGGCGACCCGGTCGAAGTGGGGCTGCTCGTACGCCTCGCTGAGCGACGGCGGCACGGCTTTCTGCAGGATCGTGTCTCCCCCTCGTGGCCGTCCCCCGGCGGCCACCCCGTCAGACTTGGGGGCCGCCGACCAGCCACGTCGCCTCGGCCCACCCGTGCGACCACCGGCCCGCGCTGCGGAAGCCGAGGGTGCGGTCGAGGCGGGGCGTCTCGTGGCCGAGCGTCCTCCGTGGTCCGACACCGCGCCTCCCCGTCCCGAGGGCGGTCCCGCCCGTCGCGTCGACGATGGCGCCGGGCCCCGCTGACGCCGTCGCCGGGGCGCGCGAGGGGGCCGCACGCCGCGCGTGCGGTCTACCGTGCAGGGCATGACGTCGACGAGTGCGCCCCAGCCCGCCACCCTGCTCATCCTCGGCGCGAGCGGCGACCTCGCCGCGCGGCTGCTCATGCCGGGCCTCGGCGGGCTGCTCGCCCACGAGCCCGGGCGCCGCGTCGAGCTGATCGGCGCCGGCGTCGAGGAGTACACCGACGCCGAGTGGACCCAGCGCGTCCGCGACTCGTTCGCCTCGGTCGACGCCGGCGGGCCGGCCGTGGACGCCCTGCTGGAGTCGACGCGCTACATCACGGCCGACGTCACCGAGGCCGCGGGCCTGACCACGCTGGTCGAGGCCTGCTCCGCGCCTCCCTCGATCTACTTCGCCCTGCCGCCGGCCATCACGGCGAGGGCGTGCCAGGCGCTGGGGGACGTCGACCTGCCCGAGGGCACCTCGCTCGCCCTCGAGAAGCCGTTCGGCACCGACCTCGAGTCGGCCGAGGCCCTCAACCGGCAGGTGCTCGAGCTGGTGCCCGAGGACCAGGTGCACCGGGTCGACCACTTCCTCGGGCGGTCGACGGTGCTGAACCTGCTCGGCCTCCGGTTCGCGAACCGCCTGATCGAGCCGATGCTCAACAACCAGCACGTCGAGAGCATCGAGATCGTCTACGACGAGGAGCTCGGCCTCGAGAACCGCGCCCGCTACTACGACCACGCCGGCGCGATGGCCGACATGATCCAGAGCCACCTGCTGCAGGTCATGGCCGTGCTCACGATGAACGCCCCGGCCACGCTGACGGCGCCCGACCTCCGCGACGAGAAGGAGCTCGTGCTGCGCGCGACCCGCGTCTGGGGCGACGACCCCGCGCACCACACCCGCCGGGCCCGCTACGCCGCCGGCACCGTCGACGGCCGCGACCTGCCCGCCTACGCCGACGAGAAGGGCGTCGACCCGTCGCTCGAGACCGAGACGCTCGCCGAGGTCGTCGTCGAGGTCGCGAACTGGCGATGGGCCGGCGTGCCGATCCTGCTGCGCTCGGGCAAGGCGCTCGCCTCGCGGCGCCGCGAGATCGCGATCACCTTCCGCCCGCCGACCCACGTGCCCCGCGAGTTCACCGGCGGCGGCACCCCCGACCGCCTCCGCATCTCGATCAGCCCCGACGAGATGTCGCTCGAGCTCAACGTCAACGGCCCGGGCGACGCCTACGACCTGTCGCGGGCCGCGCTGCACACCGACTTCGGGGCGTCCGACCTGACGGCGTACGGCGAGGTGCTCGAGGGCATCCTCGACGACGACCCGACCCTCTCGGTGCGCGGCGACTCGGCCGAGGAGTGCTGGCGCATCATCACCCCGGTCGTCCAGGCGTGGACGGCGGGCGACGTGCCGCTCGACGAGTACCCCGCCGGCTCGGCCGGGCCGTCGTCGTGGCCCGCCGGCTCGGAGCAGGACGAGCCCGCCGCCCGCGCGGCCGTCGCCGAGGAGTCGTGCTGACCCGCCGCTGAGCGCTCGCTGCCCCGCTCCCGCTCGCTGCCCCCCTCTCCCTCGAGGCGCGCAGCACGTGCGCCTCGGGCGGCGGCAGGACCGGAGTCCCGGAGGCGCGGGTCGGCCCGCCGGGTCAGCCGAGGCTGACGAAGGCGGTCACGTCGTCCGTCGGCAGCACGTCGGCGACCGCGCCGACCTCCATCGCCGCGATGCGCACGGCGCCGCCGTAGCTCGACAGGAACGCCGTGTCGGAGGCGTCCCGTCCCGTCGCGATGCGGAGCAGCGTCTGCCGCGGTGCCAGCGCCGTCGCGTCGACCACGTGCCAGGCCCCGTCGACCCAGGCCTCGGCGACCGCGTGGAAGTCCATCGGCGAGAGCCCCGGGGCGTAGACCGACACCAGCCGGGCCGGCACGTCGAGGGCGCGGAGCAGCGCGATGACGAGGTGCGCGTAGTCGCGGCAGACGCCCTGCCGGTCGAGCAGGGTCTGCACCGCGCCGTCGGTGGGGGCGCTGGCCCCCGGCACGTAGGCGAGGCGGGAGCCCACCCACGAGCTGACCGCGGCGAGCAGCTCGCGGCCCGCCAGGCCGCGGAACTCGGCGCGCGCGGTCGGGAAGAGCGTGTCCGACTCGCAGTAGCGGCTCGGGCGGCGGTAGCGGACGAGGTCGATCTCCTCCTGCTCGGGAGGGTCCAAGCGACCCTCCACGACGACCCGGTAGTCGACGACGACCCGTCCGGCCTCGACCTCGCAGAGGTGCAGGCGGGTGCCGTGGCGGTCGTCGACCTCGCGCACCGCGAGGGGCGAGCCGTCCTGGGTGACGACCAGCGCCTCCTCGTCGATCGGGTCGTAGAGCCGCGCCGCGGCGACCGACAGGACGAACTCGGCCGGGCCGTCGACGTCGAACTCGAGATGGGTGAACGCGCTGCGCCTCATGCCCGGATCATGCCAGCGTCGTGCGTCGGGCATGTTTCGCGGCGTGGACACGTCGCGTCCACCGCGGATGTCGGTGGCAGGGACTTGGATCGGGGCATGCCCTCGTACCGCGTCGCCCTGTCCGTCGGCACCCTCCGGCCGGGGGTGCCGCCCGATCAGCTGCTGCCGCGCGCCGCCGACTCGGCGGCCGAGCTGACGACGGTCGAGGCCCGAGACGTGATGGTGCTGCGCGGCGAGCCGCAGCTCGTCGTGCGCTACACGTCGCCCGACGACGACGTGGCGGTCGCGATCGGCGCCGTGGTCGAGGCGACCGTGGGCGACCTCGCCGACGTGCGGTCGGGACGCGTGCTGCGTCGCGACGGCGGGGCGTGGACGCTGGTCGCCGTGGTCTGAGGGCCGTCGACCGTGGGAGGCGCGGCGCCGTCGGCAGGACCCGTCCCGCAGGTCGTCGAGGGCGACGGCGACACCGGTGCCGGGCGTGCGTAGGCTCGGGCACATGGGGATCAGGGCGAGGGTGACGAAGGCCGCGGCGAGCGCCGCGACGATCGTGGCGGCGGCAGGACTGCTGACCGGCTGCGGCTCACCCGAGGACGATCCCGTCGTCACCGTCTCCCCCACGGCGGTGACTCCCTCGAGCACCCCCGAGCCCGCGACCCCGGAGCCGACCGTCGACGTGCCGGTCGACCCCTCGACCTCGTCGACCCCGTCCGAGCCCGACCCGAAGTACAGCGACGAGTTCGCGACCATCCCTCCCCAGAACTGAGCCCGGCGGGCGGGGTCGCCGCGACGAGCGGAACGGCCCGACGTCGGCGGTCCGGGATACGTTCGAGCCCGTGACCACGCGACCGTACGCCCCCGGCAGGCTGGTGCGGCTCCGCGAGTCGTTCTGGTTCCTGCCCGCCCTGCTCGGCGTCGTCGCCGTCGTCCTCGCCGAGGCGCTCGTCGCCCTCGACCGTGCGCTGCCGGCCGGGGCGACCGACGACGTCGCGTTCCTCGGCGCTCTCAGCGCCTCGGGCGGCCGGTCGATCCTGTCGATCATCGGCTCGTCGATGCTCACCGTGGCGGGCACCTCGTTCTCGATCACCATCTCGGTGCTCGCGACCACGTCGTCGACCTACGGGCCGCGCCTCGTCCGCAACTTCATGGCCGACCGCGCCAACCAGCTGGTGCTCGCGGTCTTCACCTCGACGTTCCTCTACGCGATCGTCGTCATGCGCACGGTCCACACCGAGGTCGACGACGCCAGCGCGTTCGTGCCCGTCATCGCCGTCCACGTGGCCGTGCTGATCGGCGTGCTCGACGTCGGGGTGCTCGTCTTCTTCATCCACCACATCGCGACCTCGGTGCAGATCACGTCGCTGCAGGGCCGCGTCATGGACGACCTACGCGTCGTCGCGGCGGTCGCCTACCCCGACGACGTCCCGGAGGGGACCACGAAGGAGGCGCGCCCCGCCCTCTCGACGACCGCCGCGGCGCGCACGCCCACGGCTCCCGCGCCGTCCGGCTCCGTCGTCCGGACCCCCGTCGACGGCTACGTCCAGTCGCTGACCTTCGAGGCGCTCCGTCGCGCGGCCGTCGACGCCGACACCGTGGTCGACGTGGTCGCGATGCCCGGCCGCTACGTCATCGCGGGCGACGTGGTCGCGACGACCTCGACGCCCGTGCCCTCCGCCGCCGTGGCGAGCATCCGCCGGGCGGTCGTCGTCGGCAGGGCGCGGACGCCCCAGCACGACGTCGAGTTCGCGTTGCAGCAGCTGGTCGAGATCGCCGTGCGCGGCCTGGCGTCCGGCACCAACGACCCGTACACCGGGGTGAGCGCCCTCGACATGTCCGCCGGGGTGCTCGTCCCGCTCTGGCGTCGAGGCGAGCCGACCACGGCGCTCGTCGACGACGCCGGGCACCCCGTCGTGCTGCTGTCCTGGCCCACGGTCGAGCAGCTCGTCGACTCCGTCCTCCACGCGGTGCGGACCTACGCGGCCGAACAGCCGGCGGTCCTCGACGCGGCCCTGCGCCTCCTCGACCGCCTCGACGACGTCGCCCCCGAGCGACGGGAGGGGGCGCTCGACGAGCACCGCGCAGCCCTGACGGAGGCCCGCGCCCGCGTCTGACGCGGCACGGGGAGGGGATGCCGGAGGGCGACAGCGTCCACCTGCTGGCGGCGCGCCTCCGGCCCCGGCTGATGGGCAGGATCGTGGTCGACGGCGAGCTGCGGTCGGGCGGACGGGCGGGCGAGCCGCTGGCCGGCCGTCGCGTCGTGGAGCTCGACACCCACGGCAAGCACCTGCTGACCCGCTTCGACGACGCCACCACGCTGCACACGCACCTGCGCATGCAGGGCTCGTGGACCGTGACGCGTCCCGACCGCTCGCTGCCGACGCGCCTCTGGCGGCAGGTGCGCGTGCGGGCACGGCTCGACGACGGCCACACGCTCTGGGGCGTCGACCTGCCCGTCGTCGACCTCGTGCCGACCCGCGACGAGCGCGAGCTGATCGGCCACCTCGGGCCCGATCCGCTGCGGTCGGACTGGGACCCTGGGGAGGCGGTGCGTCGCCTCCGCTCCCGGCCCGACGTGACGGTACGTGCGGCGCTGCTCGACCAGCGACCGATGTCCGGCCTCGGCAACCTGTGGGCCAACGAGGTCGGTTACCTGCGCGGGCTCCACCCGGCCACGCCGGTCGGGGCCGTCGACGTCGAGGCCCTCGTCGACGTGGCGGCCAGGGCGCTGCGCTTCTCGGCGACGGTGCCGGGCGCCTACCAGGTCACGACGGGGCGCACCCGGCGCGGCGAGACCCACTGGGTCGTCGGTCGCGCCGGGCGTCCGTGCCTGCGCTGCGGCACCCGGGTCGAGGCCCGCGACGACCCGCCGGGGCCCGACGGTCGGTCCCGCCGGGCCTGGTGGTGCCCCCGCTGCCAGCCGGCGATCAGTACCAGTTGACCGACTGGCTGTGGCCCCACGCGCTGCAGGGGGTGCCGTAGGCGCGGTCGATGTAGTCGAGGCCCCAGGCGACCTGCGTCGTCGCGTTGGTCGCCCAGTCGCTGCCGGCCGAGGCCATCTTGCTGCCGGGCAGTGCCTGCGGGATGCCGGTCGCGCCGCTGGGGTTGTAGGCCTCGTAGTTCCAGCCCGACTCCTTCGTCCAGAGGCTGACGAGGCAGCTGTACTGGTCGCTGCCCCAGCCGTACTTCGACGACATCATCGACTGCGCGGCGGCCTTGGCGGCGGCCGGGGTGTTCGCGGCGGCCTGCGCGGCGGCGGCGTCGGCCGCGGCCTTCGCCTCGGCGGCGGCCTGGGCCTCGGCGGCGGCCTGTGCCTCGGCGGCGGCCTGCGCGGCGGCTGCGGCGGCAGCGGCCTTGTCGGCCTCGGCGGCGGCGGCCTGGACGGTCTGCGCCGTCGCGACGGTGTCGGCGACCCGGGCCGCGACGGTGTCGGCGTCGAGCGCCTGGTAGTCGTCGAGGCTGGCGAGCGAGGCCTGCAGGGCGCTCGCGTCGACCTTGCCGCTCGTCGAGTCGACGACCTGCGAGGCCATGTCGATGGTCGCCTCAGCCTGCGCCTCGGACAGCGCGTCAGCGCGATCGGCGGCCTGCTGCTGCGTGGCCTCGACCCGCGAGGCCGCGACGGCCTCGCTCGAGTCGCCGCCGGTCGAGAGCGCGAAGCCCGTGCCGACGACGAGGGCGATCGCGGCGACCGAGCCGATCGCGACGAGCTTGCGCCGGGCGGCGCGGCGACGGGTCGCGGCCAGCGAGCGGCGGGTGACGGCGGGGGTCGAGCCCGTCGTCGCGGCGTCGGGGCCGGCGCCGTCGGGGGCGGTGCTGTCGGTGCGGGGGGTGTTCGGGGTCATGACGTCCTATCGCTGGCCGACCCGCGCCTCCTGGTCTCGGTCTCGATCTGGTCGAGGTCGACTCGGACAGGCACATGTCACGCGCGGAAGCGCGATCGCCGCGGGCGGCGTCCGACGGTCCCTCCCGGAGTGCGGGGGCACGCACGCCTGGCATCCGCTGACGGCGGGCAGGCGGCGCGAGGACGCGTCGGCGTGACGGGGGTCGGTGTGGGGTCCCACGAGGCCTCGGGGCCCCGGCTCGTCCGCCGCGGGCACCCCGGTGTCGGGCGGGCGCTCGGGCGAAGTGACGAGCATGCACGACGGGCCTGACCGGAACCACACAGACTCCTGGCAAACTCATCCGTCCGGATGACACGAGATCATCCTGGGCACTGTCGCCACGGGGTGCCCGGCAGCTAGGCTCGCGGCGACCGGTCGAGACCCCGCTGGGTGGATCGCCGGTGCCCCTGAACCCGTCGCCGACGTCACCGTCGGCGTGCCCCTGCCCCTCTGCCCGCCGACGGGCCCACGGCACCGGTGACCGTCCCCGACGCGGTCGCGACCCCGGTGGGCCGGTCTCCGGGAGGGCGCGGGCGACGAGCCCCGTCCTCCCGGATCTCCCGCCGCGGGCGCTCCGCCGGCGGGCGCTCCGCCGCGTTCGCGCCGCCGTCAGCCCTCGCGGACGAAGCGCGGTCCGTCGTAGCCGTCGCGCACGACCCGCCCGACGAAGTCGTCGAGCGGCCGCACCCAGTGCGACCGGTCGTCGTAGAGGGTGCGGTAGAAGACGAGCAGCTCGTCGGTCTCGGTGTGCCGCCCGGTGCCGACGACCTCGTAGCGCCCGCCCTTGAAGTGCCGGTAGGTGCCCGGCTCCGGAGGCGCGGCCTGGCCGCCCTGCGAACCGTCCGTCTCGATCATCCGCCCAGGGTACGTCGCCGCCCGACGGTGTCGGCGGCTGCCCCTACCCTGGTCGGCATGGCACTCCTCCACGAAGCGACCCTCGTCCCGTCCAAGCTCGACCTGGTCGTGCCGTGGGCCGCCTCCCAGCCCTGGTTCGAGGGCGACCCGGCCTCGGTCGTGAAGGTGGCCGCCTACCGGCTCGACGACCCGGCCGGCGAGGTCGGGCTCGAGACCCTGCTGCTGCGCGCCGGCGACGGGCCCGTGCTGCAGGTGCCCGTCACCTACCGCGACGCCCCGCTCGCCGGCGCCGAGGCGTCGCTCGTCGGCACGATGCGGCACTCGGTGCTCGGCGAGCGCTTCGTCTACGACGCCGTCGCCGACCCGGTCTACCTCGCCACGCTGGTCGCCACGGCCCTCACGGGCGGCGGCCACGCCGACATCGTCGTGCGCGCCGCCGACGGCAGCGAGGTCACCCACGAGTCGTCGACCACGGTCGTCGGCAGCGGCGAGCCCGGCACGGCCGTGCCGCCCGTCGAGGTCGGCGAGGCGACGACCGTCGACGGCTCCACCGTCGTCCGCGCCGGCGGGGTGACGGTCGTCGTCGCCCGACGCCCCGAGGGCGTGACGCCCCGCGACCTGGTCTCGGCGGCGGGCGACGCGCACGACGAGTCGGCCGCGGTGCTCACCGGCATGTGGTCGGACGACAGCGCGCCCGCGACGCTGGCCGTCGTGCTCGTCCACTGAGTCGAGCCGAGCCGGGGGGCGGGAGCGACGGATGAGGGGCACGGGGGCGGGGGTCTCGGGGGCGGGGGCTGCGGCGCCCAGGCGCACCGCGCCTCCTCGTGTCGACGGACGTCCTGAGAGAAGTTCGAGCCTGCCTGTCAGGATCGCGCCGGACCCGACATTCCTCAGGTAGAGGGGGTGGACATGGACCTGACGACGGAGAGCGACTCCGATCTCGTGCGGCGGACCGCGACGGGCGACCGTGCGGCGCTGTCGGAGATCTTCGACCGCTACGCGCCGACCGTGACCCGGTACGCGTGGGCGCTGGTCGACAGCCGGATGGACGTGGAGGAAGTCGTGCAGGACACCCTCGTCACGATGTGGCGGCGATCGGGCGAGATCCGGCTGCACGACGACTCGCTGTTGCCCTGGCTGCTCGTCGCCTGCCGCAACCACGCCATGAACCTCCGTCGCGCCCGTCGGCGGTCGAGCGCCGACGAGCTGCCCCTCGAGCTCGTCGACCTCGGGGCGGAGGACGCCGCCGAGGCCCGCGAGCGACTGCGCTGGGTGCGCGACGAGATCCGCGCCCTGGGGCCGCTCGACCAGCAGGTCGTCGAGCTCTGCCTCGTCGAGGGGCGCTCCTACGCCGAGGCCGCGAAGGCACTCGGCATCAGCGTCGGCTCGCTCACCCAACGGGTGTCGCGCAGCCGCGCCCGACTCAGGAAGGCGGTGACGCACGATGGACGCTGAGCCCCCCACCGGTGACGACCTGAACCGCATGCTCGTCTCGATGAAGCAGGGCGTGCTGCAGCGCGCGGCCGAGACGCCGCCCGCCCACCCGCGGCCCTGGGCCCGTCGGCACCTCGGGCTGACGCTCGGGCTCGTCGCCCTGCTCGGCATCGGCGGGGCCGGCGGGGCCGCGGCGCTGCTCCTCCCGTCGCCGTTCGAGGCCGCGCCCGCCGCCGTCCCGACCGGTGAGCCGGAGACGACGACCACGCCGAGCGCGACGGCGACCCCGTCGACGCCGCGGCCGGTCGAGCCGGAGACGACCACGGTGCCGGAGCCGGCCCTGCCGCTCTCGTGCGCCGAGCTCGCGACGCGCATCGACCTCGGCTCGTTCGTCCCCCGGGCGAAGGAGTACGACCCCGGCAGCTACTTCCCGTCGGAGGCCGCCTCGAGCCTCCAGGCCGGGGTGCTGGAGTGCCACTGGTACCCCGACGGCAACGAATACGCCGACTACTCCCTCGGCGTCGTGGTGTCCCCGGCCGGCGACCGCGGCCGGGAGTGGATCTCCGGCCTGTCGCAGTCGGGCCTGCCCAGCCTCGGCGTCGGCGACGTCTCGGCGGCGAACTGCGAACCTGAGTTCTCGCCGACGTGCAACACGTCGACGGTCGCGGGCGAGTGGTGGATCGAGACGAGCGCACGCAGCACCGACGCCGGTGCCCCCGCGGGCGATCCCGCCGCGCACGGCGCCGTCGTCGCGAGCGTCGTGGCCGCGATCGGCGACACGACGCCGCCCGCCCCCTGGGTGGCGCCCGAGACCTCGTGGAGCGACACGACCTGCGCCGACCTCGCCCGCGCCGACGTGGCCGCCGCCGCGGACAACCCTCTCCTGACGGGTCCGACGGAGACCGACAGATCGCAGCGGACGGGCATCCTGCGCACCCAGTCGACCGCGGTGGACTGCAGCTGGAGCATCGGGCCCGACACGACGGACGACTCCATGCCCCTGACATGGACCACCACGACGTTCGCCCCCGGCAGCGGCTGGGCCTTCGGCACGCGGACTCCGCCGGGCGAGGCCGTCGCCGTCGCGGGCGCGGACGCTGCCTCGTACGCGTGCCTGTCGTTCGAGGGCGCGGCCTGCACCCTCGACCTGCTGGTCGACGACACCTGGGTCGCCGTCGCCGGCACCTACGACCCGAACGCGGCACCCGACCCGGCCGACCGTGACCGTCTCGTCGCGGTCGCGGAGGCGGTGCTCGCCGCTCAGCGGGGGTAGGCGGCCGGGCCGGGTCGTGCGCGGCCCGGCCCAGCCGCGCTCAGTCGCGGAACAGGCGCAGCGTGTCGCCGAGCCCCGCGGCCGCGTCGCCCGCCAGGGTGCCCGTGCGGGCGAAGTCGCCCCACACCTGGCGCAGGCGGCGGCCGCGGCGGTCGACCTCGTCCCACCCGGCATCGCCGAGCAGTGCCGACCCACCCCACGCCTCGCGTCCGCCGAGCAGCAGGGGCACGTCGGTGATGTGCGACGCCCCGTAGTCGCTGCCCGGCGGTCGCCACGTGATCTCGTAGCGGGTGGCGCGACCGCCCGCGGCCCGGTGCCGGGCCACGAACCGCCGGGCGTCACGGGTGTAGACCGCGTCCGTCGTGACCCGAACGAGCGCGCGGCGCAGCGCGCGGCCGACGAGCGGCAGGCCGGTGAGCCGGCGCAGAGCCCCGACGAACGGCACGTACAGCCCGGTCTCCTCCGTCGTCGTGCCGATGAGCACGTCGACCTCGGGGGCCACCGCCGACCACGCCGCCTCGCGCTCGTCCTCCGCCGGCAGGGGCGCGCGACCGTACTGGGCGCCGAAGGCCATGCCGCCCCGCAGCCCGTACCGGACCGCTGCCCGCTCGGCCGTCGCCTGCCGCGCGAGGAGGTCGTCGACGGGGTCGTCCGCCCCGGCCGCCCCGACGGCGGCGACCATGGCCGACGTCATCCGCGACCGCCCGCGCATCAGCCCGAGGGGAGCGCTCTGGACGATCGCCCGGCGGAACGTCCCGCGCGCGCCCTCGCTGATCATGAGGTGGGCGATCGCGTCGCCGCCCGCCGACTGCCCGAAGAGGGTGACGGAGTCGGCCGCTCCCCCGAAGGCCTCGATCTGGTCGTGCACCCAGCGCACGGCCTGCACCTGGTCGAGCAGCCCGAGGTTCGCGGGCACGACGTCGCCGTCGCCCAGGTAGCCGAACATGCCGAGCCGGTAGGTCACGGTGACGACGACGACGCGCTGCTCGGTGACGAGCGTGACCGGGTCGTAGACGTGCAGGTCTCCGGCGCCCGTCACGTACGAGCCGCCGTGGATCCAGACCATGACGGGCAGGCGCTCGTCCGGCCCGACGTCGGCGGGCAGGGTGATCGACAGGAACTGGCAGTGCTCGGACGCGATCATCCCGTCGCTCGCGCCCTGGATGAGGGCCTCCAGCACCGGCGACGGGAGCTGCGGCGAGGCCGGCGACCGGGTGAAGGCCTCGAAGGCGACGGGCTGCCCGTCGTCGTCGACCGCGGGAGGCGCGGGCTGCGGAGCCCGGTGACGCTCGGCCACCGCGTAGGGCACGCCGAGCACGCGCACGACGTCGTCGTCGACGAAACCGACGATCTCGCCCACCCCGGTCGAGAAGGTCCGCGTCCGCCGAGGACGCCCGTCGGCCCCGAACGCGTCGGCGCCCCAGGAGGCGCGCGGCGTCGTCGTGACGGGCTGCTCGGGCTGCTGCGGCGGGGTGCGGGTCTCGGGAACGGTGCTCACCGGTCCACGCTAGCCGCGCCTCCCCGGCTCGGGCCCACCGCCGGAGGCGCGGGTCGGGTGACCGGACGCAGCTCCCGCGCCGCCGTGGCCCGCACCGCGTCGGTCACGGCGTCGAGCAGCGGCGACGGCAGGGTCCAGCGCTGCCACCAGAGCGCGACGTCGATCGCCCGGCCGGGCGCGAGGTCGACGAGCCGGCCGTCGACGAGGAGGTCGGCGCACTGCTGCTCGGGGAGCATGCCCCAGCCGAGCCCGAGCTCGACGGCCCGCGCGAAGTCGGCCGTAGCGGGCACGAACGTGCGGGGCGGGCGGGGGTCGTGGCCGAGCTCCTCACGGAGGAACCGCTGCTGCAGGTCGTCCGCGCGGTCGAAGTCGATCATCGGGGCGGTGGCGAGTCCGCTGTCGGCGAGACGGCCGTCGCCGTCGCCGTCGAGCCAGCGCTCGACGAAGCCCGGGCTCGCGACCGCCCGATAGCGCATCAGGCCGAGCGGCTCCGACGAGCAGCCCTGGACGGGCTCGCGCGTCGACGTGACCGCGGCGAGCACGGTGCCCGAGCGGAGGAGCGACGTCGTGTGCTCCTGGTCCTCGCGGTGCAGGTCGAAGACGGCGGCGACCGTGGACGGCAACGACGCCAGCGCCCCGAGGAACCAGGTGCCGAGCGAGTCGGCGTTGACGGCCAGGGCGACCGACGTCGGGACGGGACGGGTGCTGGCGGGGCCGCCCGCGCCTCCGGCGCCCCCGGCGGTGCCGTGCCCCAGCTCGGCCGCCGCCTCGGCCTCGAGCAGCTGCACCTGACGCGCGTAGCGCAGCACGACGTCGCCGGCGGCCGTCGTGCTCACCGGCAGGGTGCGCCGCACGAGCACCTGCCCGACCAGCCGCTCGAGCTGCTTGACCCGCTGCGACACCGCCGGCTGCGTCACGTGGAGGCGCTGGGCCGCGGCCTCGAAGGAGCCCTCCTCCACCAGCGCCCGCAGCGTAGCGAGCTGGTCGGGCGTCGATCCGATCATCACGTGAGCTTATGACTCATGCATCGCATTAGCTACGACGATCGCCCTCGCGGCCGTAGCGTCGAGCCGTGCCCCTCTCCACCATCCTGTCGACCGCCCTGCTCGGCTTCGGCACCGGCCTCGCCCTCATCGTCGCGATCGGCGCCCAGAACGCCTACGTGCTGCGCATCGGGCTGCTCGGGCGCACCCGCCTGACCGTGCCGGTCGTGCTGGTCTGCGCGCTGAGCGACGCCGTGCTCATCGCCGCGGGCGTCGCGGGGGTCGGCGCCGTCGTCGAGGCGGCGCCGCAGGTCGTGACGGCGGTGCGGGTCGTGGGCGCGGGGTTCCTGCTCGTGTACGCCGTGTTCGCGGCGCGGCGGGCGCTGCGGCCCTCGGGCGAAGCGCTGACCGCCGACGTCGCCGCCGGCGTCGCGGCGGACGCAGCCGTCGCGGCCGAGTCGGCGCACGCAGATCTGCCGAGGGCGGGTGTTCGTGCTCGAGAGGCGACCGGGACCACGACCACGACCACGCGGGCGGCCGTCCTCACGGCGGTCGCGTTCACGTGGCTCAACCCGCACGTGTACCTCGACACGCTCGTCTTCCTCGGGTCGGTGGCCAACCAGCAGCCCGGCGACCTCCGCTGGTGGTGGGCCGCGGGAGCGGTGACCGGCAGCGTCGTCTGGTTCTCGGCGCTGGGCCTGGGGTCGCGCCTCCTGCGTCCGCTGTTCGCGAGGCCGGGCGCGTGGCGCGTGCTCGACGGCGTCATCGCCGTGGTGATGGCCGCGCTCGGCCTGAAGCTGCTCGTCGGCGGCTGACCAGCCGGTGCCGGGCGAGCCCTCAGCGCAGCGGCGCCGCCTCGGTCGGCAGCGTGCGCGGCGCCCCGAACCGCCATGAGACGAGCGAGACGGCCAGCGCACCGCCCGCCATGATGCAGGCCAGCACGACGAGCTGGAACGCCGCCGCCTCGACCGGCGACGCCCCCGCGAACACCGCGCCGACGAACGCACCCGGCAGCGTCACGATCCCGGTGGTGCGGGTCTGGTCGGTCGACGGCACGATCGCTGACGACGCCGCCGAGCGCACCGCCCGCCGCGCCGCGACCCGAGGAGCAGCGCCCAGCGCGAGCCACCCCTCGATCTCGTCGCGGTCGGCGACCAGGCTCGCCCCCAGGAGGCGTCCCATCAGCGTCGTCACCGCCATGACGTTCCCGACGACGATGCCGCCGACCGCCAGCACGTAGCGTGGGCTCGGCTCGACCGCGCCCAGCCCGAGCGCGACCGCCACCGGCACCGCGGCCGACGCGGCGACGACGCCGACCAGCAGCGGCAGGAGGCGCGCCGTCAGCCCCAGCCGCGACCGCACCGTCCACGCCGCGGCCAGCACCATCGCGGCGAGGAACGCCGCGACCCAGGCCGGCCGCTCGATCACCCCGACGAGCACGAGGCTGAGCAGCCCCAGCTGCACGACCGCCCGCAGCATCGCCCACGGCTGCAGCCAGGGCTGCTCGAGCCCCAGGCCCCGCACGACGACGGCGGCGAGGGCGGTCAGCACGACGACGGTGACGAGCGCGGGCAGGAGCAAGGTCACGGGCCGACGCTACCGCCCCGCCGCGCTCCCCGTCGGGGCTCGGGACACGCCGATGATCCGCGTTGTTTTGAACTACTCAAAAGAAGGGCTAGGGTGGGGACCACGCCGACGGTGACGACAGACCTGGTCTCCCCCGACGGCCCGGCCCGTCGGCGAACGACCGACAGGAGCCCCCATGAGCACCAGCAGCACCCGCACCGCCCCCGCGCAGCCCTTCCCGCTCGGCGGCCAGTTCACGAGCACGGCCCGTCGCGACGCGACCGTCGGCTCGTACGTCTCCTCGACGGCACGCGACATGACCACGATCGGGGCGTACGTGACGCCCTCCGTGCAGCGCACCTCGCTCGGCCGCTACGTGCGCGCCCAGCTCGACCGCTTCGCGACGCGCACCACGACGATCCGCACCCACACGGGCGCGGTCGTCCTCGGCGGCTGACGCCGGGGCGATCCCCGCAGGAGGCGCGGTGTCCGCAGGTCGGACACCGCGCCTCCTGCCGTCCCGCGCCGTGCGCCCCGGGGCCCTGGCGCCCGGGGCGCGGAAAAGCCCCGGGGTGCGGAAAAGCCCCGCTGCGCGATGCGCAGCGGGGCTCCACCGGGAACGCCGACGTGGTGGGCGTCGGCGTGGGCCGTCGCCTGTCGGGGTGCTACTTGGTGGCGACGGTGATCTTGGCGACGCCGACGAGCATCTCGTCCTGGACCGCGGTCGTGCCGAACGTGGTGTTCAGCAGCGCGGCGGCGTCGGGGCTGATGTGCACCGTGGTGCCCTCGAGGATGGCGTTGTCGCCGTCGGTCTGGAGGGGCTTCAGCGAGCCGCCGTAGAGGTTGAACAGGTACGCGTCCTCCGCGGCGACCTCGCCGTTGGCGGTCACGGTGCCGTAGAGCTTGGACTCGCCCGGGTCGATGCGGAAGTCGCTGAGCTCGACGACGGTGTCGCCGGCGGTCAGGCTGAGGCCCGAGCCGTCGTGGTCGATCTCGCCCTGCACGTACGGACGCACGTCGCTGGCGGGGTCGTAGTAGTCGACGTTGCCGCCCGTGATCGGGAAGGCGAAGGTGCCGGTGCCGCCGTCGAAGGTGGCGGAGCCGACGACGCCGGGGGTCAGGCCGAGGCTCGTGAGGGCGTCGACGAAGCTCTGGTCGACGGTGACCTCGGTGTCGACGCCGTTGCTGAGGTCGGCGATCGAGGCCAGGGGGGTGGCCTCCGCGGCGGGCTCGGACGCCGACGACGACGCGGAGCTGGTGTCAGTGGATCCGGCGTCGTCCATGGAGCAGGCGGCGAGGGAGAAGACGAGGGCGCCCGAGGCGACGACGCCCAGGCCGGCCTTGACGATGTTCTTGCGCGTGAAAGCGTTCATGATCAGGTCCTTTTCTGTGATTTCCCGGTGGGGATGCAAGGGGTTCGCCGCCCTCACGGAAAAGGGTTGGTGCCGTTATGACTTCGTGACCTTCGCCCGCGACCGGGGCAGTCCGAAGATCGGGGTGACGGGGGCGAGGCCCGGCCCCGTCGGGATCTCGGGCTGCTCCTGGGGCGCACGCCGCGCCTCCCACGGTTCGCCGTCGTCGACGACGAGGCCGCTCAGCTCGGCGTCGGCCGGCACGAGCTCCTCGAGCGACGCGACGAGCGTGAGCTTGTCGCCGGCCTCGCGGTCGTGGCGGATCATGTCCGACGACGACTCGGGACGGGGGCGGTACAGCACGTAGCCCTTCATGGCATCTCCTGTGCTCTCTGTTCTCGGATCGCCCCTCTGCTGCGGCAACGGCAGCGGCATCGGCGGGAACAGGACCGGACCGGGAGGCTGGGCCTCCGACAGCCCTCACGGTACGCGGACGTGACGGCCCTGTCCGGGCTCACGGCCGCCACCCGGCTTCTCACCAGGGTGATGTCCGGGCGGGCCCCTGGTCGGCAGGGCGCAGGCGCGGTACAAATCAGCGATGAAGCTCGTGACGTTCAGCTCGCGGAGCCTCCTGGTCGGCGACGAGGCAGCCGAGGTGCTGCTCGAGTACGCCGCCGTCATCGCCCAGTTCGGCGGCGGCGACACCGTGCAGCTCGCGGCGGTGGACGACCGCGGCGCCGCCGTCGTGGCGACCTTCCTCCTCGACCTCGGCACGCCGCTCATGGCCGAGACCGTCGTCAGCGACCTGCCCGAGCCCGACAACCGCGAGGCCGTCGCGTACATGAGACACGAGCTCGCGCAGTCGCACGGCGCGCTGCTCGGCGAGGCGCCCTCCGCCGACGATCCTGAGTAGCTGCCCAGAGCCTGCACAGTGGGTAGCCTTGACCCCGGGTGCGACACGATCGCGCCCGCCCCCGGGGTCGACGGCGACCACCGCCGCACCCCAGACCGCAGGAGCACCACCATGGCCGAAGACCCCCGCGCCGGAGACCGCCGTCCCCACGTCGTCATCGTCGGAGGAGGCTTCGCCGGCATCGCGACCATGCGGGCGCTCCGTCACGCCGACGTCCGCATCACGCTGATCGACCGCCACGTCTACAACATGTTCCAGCCGCTCATGTACCAGGTGGCCACGGGCGGCCTCAACGCCGGCGACGTGACCTACTTCCTCCGCAGCCTGCGCTCGAAGCAGTCGAACGCGGAGTTCCGCCACGGGCTGCTCACCACCGTCCGCGCCGACGAGCGCATCATCACGCTCCGCGACGGAGAAGAGATCGCCTACGACGCCCTCGTGCTCGCCAACGGCGTCAACACCAGCTACTTCGGCACGAAGGGCGCCTACGAGTACGCCTACTCGATGTACTCCCGCTCGCAGGCGCTGCGCATCCGCGACGAGCTCTTCACCCAGCTCGAGAACGCGGCCGCCTCGCAGGGCAGCGGCGAGGTGCGGGTCGTCATCGTCGGCGGCGGGGCGACCGGCGTCGAGATGGCGGGCTCGCTCGCGGAGCTCCGCGACCAGGCCCTCAAGGACGCCTACCCCGAGATCGACGCCTCGAGCATCACCATCACGCTGGTGCACCGAAGCGGCGAGCTCCTCAAGCCGTTCGCCCCGCGCCTCCGGCGCTACGCGGCCAAGGTGCTGCGCAAGCGCGGCGTCGACCTGCGGCTCGACACCGGCGTCGAGGAGGTGCGGCCCGACGGCGTCGTCGCCGCCGACGGCCAGTTCATCCCGGCAGAGCTCGTCATCTGGGCGACCGGCGTCGCCGCCCACTCCGAGGTCGCGAGCTGGGGCGTGCCGCAGACGCACGGCGGGCGGATCCAGGTCAACGACGACCTCACGGTCAAGGGCCTCGACCGCATCTTCGCCGCGGGCGACATCGCGGCCACCGACGACGCCCTCGCGCAGCTGGCCCAGCCGGCGATCCAGGGCGGCGAGCACATCGGCGAGCAGATCCAGCGGATGCTCGCGGGCAAGCGCCTCGAGCGCTTCAAGTACCACGACAAGGGCACGATGGCGACGGTCGGCACCAACGCCGCCGTGGTCCAGCTGCCGAGCGGCGTCACGATGATCGGGCCGGTCGCGTGGCTGCTCTGGGTGTTCGTCCACATCACGAGCCTGCTCGGCAACGGCAACCGCCTGTCGACGCTCACCCACTTCTTCGTGCGGTACCTGTGGGCCCTGCGCAAGCGCGCGATCCCGATCGTCGGCGACGTGCGACCGGTCCGCCCGAACGGCGACCGCGCCCCCGAGGAGTGGCAGAGCGAGAAGTCGGAGTAGCCGCGGCTGCGGCTGCGGCTGCGGCTGCGGCACGCTCGGAGCCCCGTTCCGTTCGGAGAACCACGAAGCAACGGGGTTCTTCGAACGGAACGGGGTTCTTCGCGGTGGCTGAGCCGGGTCGCTCGCCGCGAACCGCGTTCCGAGCGATGAACCGCGAAGCTTCGTGGTTCATGGATCGGAACGTGGTTCATCGTGAGGCGGGGACCGCGGGAGGCGCGGGGTGCGCCGGGCGCCCACCGCGCCTCCCCGGGCCCCGGCCGGCCGCGCGGCGGCACCCGGCGCCCCGCACCCGGCCCGCACCCCGCACCACGCCCGCACGCCCGCACGCGAAGAACCCCGTTCCGTCCACAGAACCACGAAGGAACGTGGTTCTCTGAACGGAACGGGGTTCCGCGGCGGGCAGTGCGCCGGGGGCGTCAGCCCATGTGCACGACCGGGCCGGAGGGCAGCAGCTCCTCCTTCGTGCCGCGGATCATCGCGAACGAGATGACCGCCGCGATCAGCGTCGCGACTCCGGCCGCGACGAACGCCGCCGAGTAGCCGTCGACGAGCGCGCCGAAGCCCTCCGCCGAGCTGCCGGCCGCGGCCGACGCGTACAGGTTCGTGTAGACCGCGAGGCCGATCGATCCGCCGATCTGCATCATGGCGTTCGAGGTGGCGCTGGCCGCCCCGGCCTCGTGCGGCGCGACCCCGGCGAGCGCGAGGTTCTGCATCGGCACGAAGACGCCGGCGAGGCCGACGCCCATGACGATGAGCGCGGGCAGCACGTGCGTGGCGTAGGCGCCGTCGACGGTGACCATCGACAGCCAGAACAGGCCGATCGCCGCGACGACCGGGCCGACGATCATCAGCACGCGCGGGCCGATCACGGGCAGCAGCTTCGTGAGGATCGGCGCCATCACCATGATGACGACGGTCATCGGCAGGGTGGCGAGGCCGGCCTCGAGCGGGCCGAAGCCGAGCACGATCTGCAGGTGGAAGGTCAGGTACAGCAGCGCGCCGATCATGACGCTGCCGACGATCATCTGCACGAGGAACGCCCCGCCCCTCACCCGGTTCGTCAGCACGCCGAGGGGCAACAGCGGGTGGTCGCTGCGCTTCTGCACGAGCACGAAGAGCGCGAGCAGGCCCGCGCCGAGGGCGATGAAGCCGATGACGACAGCGGAGCCCCAGCCGTCCTCGGCCTGCGTGAATCCGTAGACGAGCGACGCGAGGCCGAGCGCGACGACGACCGTGCCGACGACGTCGAGGCGGTTGTCGCCCTCGGCCTTGCTCTCGCGCACGACGAGCGCGGCGGCGACGATCGCGACGAGCACGATCGGCACGTTGACGAGCAGGCACCAGCGCCAGCTGACGAACTCGGTGAGCACGCCGCCGAGCACCAGGCCGACCGCGGCGCCCGCTCCCGAGATGGCGCCGAAGACGGCGAACGCGGTGTTCCGCTCGCGGCCGCGGCTGAAGGTGGTGGTGAGGACGGCGAGGGCCGCCGGGGCCAGCAGCGCCGCGAAGACGCCCTGCAGGGCGCGGGCCGTGACGAGCAGCTCGCCCGTCTCGACGACGCCGCCGAACGCGGAGGCCGCGCCGAAGCCGATCATGCCGACGATGAAGGTGCGCTTGCGGCCCCAGAAGTCGGCGATGCGGCCGCCGAGCAGCAGCAGGGCGCCGAAGGCGAGGGCGTAGGCGGTCACGACCCACTGGCGGTTCTCGTCGCTCAGGCCGAGCTCGGCCTGGGCCTGCGGCAGGGCGATGTTGACGATGGTGCCGTCGAGCACGACGACGAGCTGGGCGAGCCCGACGATGACGAGCACCCACCAGCGGCGGGACGAGGGAGGCGCCGCCTCGGCGGTCGGGACGGATGCGGTCGATGAGGTGGTCACGGTTCTCCTGGGTCGAGCGGGTCCTGCCGAGTCGCGTCGGGACGCGCGGAGGCGCGGGGTGCGACACGGGGACCGGAACATCCTACCTACTGGTTGGTTGGAAAGCGAGCAGGTAGATTCCTCGCATGGCCTACGACCCCGACGAGACCCGTCGACGCATCCTCGGGGCGGCGACCGACGAGTTCTCCGCCCGGGGCCTCGCGGGTGCCCGGGTCGACCGCATCGCCGCCGCGGCGGGCTGCAGCAAGGAGCGCCTCTACGCCAACTTCGGCGACAAGGAGTCGCTCTTCACCACGGTGCTCAACCACTCCTTCGCGGCGCTCGGCGAGGCGGCCGAGCGCGCCGGGCGCGCCGGCTCTCCGGTCGCCAGCGCCGCCGACTTCGCCGTCGCGATCTTCGACCACCTCGCCGAGAACCCCGAGAACCAGCGTCTGCTGAGCTGGGCCCGGCTCGAGGACGCCCACGACTGGGAGGACTCGTTCGCGGTCCTCGCGGAGGTGCGCGACGCCTCCACCGGGCAGCTCGCCCGGCTCGGGGTCGGGTCGGCTCCGTGGCCGGTCGACGACGTGTTCGTGCTCGTGCTGTCGATCGCGACGGCGTGGTCGCAGCTGCCCGGCGGGGCGCGGGCCGGGGGCGCGGGTGCCGGGGCCGCCGGTGCCGGCGCCGGCGCGGCGGCGCCCGGGGCGACGACCGACCTCGACGCGCAGCGCGAGATCGTGCGCGCGGCGGTGGCCCGACTGCTCGGCTGAGGAGGCGCGGGTCGCGTCGCCGATGTCGGTGGCCGCCCCTACCGTCCAGGCATGGACCACGAGACCGACGTCGACGCGCGACGAGCCTGTGCGGGCGGACTCGACGCCGGCGGCAGGCCCTCGCCCTGCGCCGAGCCGGTGGCGGAGGGCACGCCGGTCCCCCTCTGCACGGAGCACCTCGGGCTCGCCGCCGACTGGGCGGCGGGCGAGCACGGCGTCGGCACGGAGGACGTGCTGCCCTCGCCGTGCCTGGCGTGCGGCTCGAGGCTCGGCGTGCGGTGGCCGTCGGGCTGGCTCTGCGCGGTGTGCGAGTGGCGGCACGGCGAGGTCCCCGAGGGCGACCTCGCGCCTCCCCGGGTCGACGTCGTGTACTACCTGCGCTTCGCCGAGCGCATCAAGATCGGCACCTCGGCCAACCCCCGGCAGCGGCTCGCGGCGATCCGGCACGAGCAGCTGCTGGCGTTCGAGCGAGGCGACCGCCACGTCGAGCACGCCCGGCACGAGCAGTTCGCCGCCCAGCGGCAGGGCCGCAGCGAGTGGTTCACCGCCGACGCCGAGCTGCTCGAGCACGTGCGGGCGGTGGCGGCCGGGCAACCCGACCCCTGGGCGACCTGGGCACGGTGGCGCAGCGAGGCGCTGGCGCTCCGCGGCTGAGGGCAGCGGGCTCAGGTCGGCTGAGGCGGATCAGCCGCGTCGGCGCCCGACCGCGACGGCAACGGCGAGGAGGGCGACCGTGACGCTGCCGCCGACCGCGAGCACGAGGCGCTCCTGACGCTTGACGAGCCGTTCGAGGCGACCCGTCGTCTCACGCAGGGCCTCGGCCCCGGTGTCGGCCACGTCGCGCAGGGCGTCCGCCCCGGTCTCGGCCACGTCGCGACTCGCGCGCGTGACGTCGTGCACCATGCGCTCGGCGGCCGCGGCGAGGTCGCGGGCCTCGCCCGTGGCGTCCCGCACGAACTGCTGCGCCCGCTCGGCCGCGTCCCGACCGGTGTGGGCGGCGTCGCGCACCCGGTCGACGGTCTCGCGCACGCGGTCGGCCCGCGACGACGTCGACCCTGACCCCGACCCCGACCCCGACCCCGACGAGGAGGCGCGGACCGGCTCGGCCAAGACCGGCGCCCGCTCCGCAGACGGTCGCGTCGCCGCACCGGGCGCGGCTCCCGTCGACGACCCGGCTCCTGCCGGGGTGCGCCCCGAGGGCGCCGTCCCGGTCGAGGCGGTCGCGCCGGACGACGGGCGCTTCGCGGCCTCGGGCTGCTCGGCCGAGGCCGACTCCGGCGCGGGAGCCTTCGGCACCGGCGCCTTCTTCGGGGTCGGCCTCACGGTCGCCGTGGGCACGTCGGCTCCCGCCGAGCCCGAGCGCGGCGGGGCTGCGGCGTCGCGGACGACCTGGCCGGCGCGTCCCGCGAGGTCTCGCAGCGCCTCCCGGTCGGTGTCGGAGACGACCCCGCTCCGGTCGATCGCGTCGAGGGCGCGCTTCGCCGCCGATCGCAGGGAGTCGCGCTTGTCGTCCGAACCGCTCATGTCGTCAGCCTCTCGTCGACCGGGCGACGGGGCCCGGTGCCGGAGGCCGACGGTACTCCGCGGGGAGGCGCGTCACCTGGAGCCGTGCCGCCAGCGGACATCGGCGCTCAGCGGATCGAGAAGCTCCCGCGAGGTGCGGGCAAGGCCGACGACCTAACGTCCTCACGACACCAGCCCGCCCCGACCCCGAGGACCAGCCATGACCGACCAGCACCGAGACCCCCAGCCGCCGAGCACCGACGCCACCGGCATCGGCCCGGGCACCACCGGCACCACCGGCACTGCCGCCACCACGACGACGCACGCCCCGGCCGCAGGCTGGAGCGCACCCGCGCCCGCACCCGCACCCGCACCCGGGCCGGCCGCCGGCCCCGGCGCCGGAGGACCCGCACCCTCGGGCGACGGGCAGGGCGCCTGGCAGGCGGGCGCCTGGCAGGGGGGCGCCCCGGGGGCGGGCGGGGCGCCGGCGACCGGCAGCGCGCCTCCCCGGGTCTCGGTGTTCCGTCGGCGGCTGTGGCTGCTGCCGGTCATCGTCGGCGTGGCCGCCCTCGTCGTCGGGCTCGTCGTGGGCGGCGTCGGCGGGTTCGCCGCGGGGTCGGTCATGGGCGGCCTGCGCGGGCCGGGCACCGGGACGAGCGACGGGCGGTTCCCCGGCGGGCAGGGCGGCCTGCCCGGCCAGGGCGACGACTCGGGCTCGACGGGGTCCGGCTCGAGCTCGAGCAGCTAGGCGACCCGGCCGCTGCGGCCCGACCGCTGCGGTCTCGGCCCGCCGCCTCCACCGCCCCGGCGGCCGCCCGCGCCCGCGCCGCCGCCCCGGCCGTCGCTCAGACGCCGTTCTGCACCGCCCCGACGAACCCCGCCGCCCGCTCGCGCAGGGCCTCGACGCGGGAGGCCTTCGCCGCCTCGACGTCGAAGCCGAGGTAGGCGACGGGCGGCGCCACGCGGACGTTGGCCGAGCACTGGAAGTCGCTGCAGACGAGCGTCCCGACCGTGTCGCCCGCACGACCGGCGGCCCCCGACCGGCGGGCCGAGAAGAACGCGACGTCGTTGGGCAACGTGACGTCCTGGCACCAGGTGCACTGGGCGCGTGACCGCGGTGCCGCGGTGCCCTGCTGCAGCACGACGCCGACGACCTCGTCGCCGACCGGCACGACGACGTAGGCGCGACGGGCGTACTTGGGGTCGCGCCAGCCGAGGAGGTCGAGCGACGCCCAGTCGAGGTCGTCGAAGCCGGCGGGCAGGGTCAGGTCGGCGACCTCGCGTCGCGTGGCGTTCGTGAAGGAGGCGCGGAGGGTCTCGTCGGTCAGGGTGATCATGGCGATGCCGTTCTGTGGGGGCTGCCGACGGGGCGCGGCGACGGCGGACGCGGTGACGCGACCGCCCCCGTCGTGGACGGGCGAGCGGTCGGTCGGGCGCACGTGCGTCGGCGCGACGATCGGGCAGCAGCAGGGGTGGTCGTGGTCAGGGAGGTCGATCGGACGAGGTCGACGTCTACCTGGAGCCGGCGGACGAACCGCCGACGACCCCCGATCGCCCCGAGGGCGTCGCGCTGCGGGAGATGATCACGCGTCGAGGCTAGGCACCCTCGGGCGACCGCGCAAGACAGGGACTCGAGTCCGGCGCCTCCTCCCCCGCTGTCCGCCGAGCGCGCTCGTGCACATCCACAGCGAACCGGGGAGGCGCGGGTCGGCGCCGCCTGGGAGGATCAGCAGATGAGATGGCGCTCCGTGCTCAAGGCACTCCCGACGGTCGTGCTCGTGGTCGACATCGTGATCCGGGTGGTGGCGGTCGTCGCCGTGCCGCGCAACCGGCGTCCGAGCTCGGCGATGGCGTGGCTGATGACGATCTTCGTGGCGCCGATCCCCGGCAGCCTGCTGTTCGGGCTGATCGGCTCGACGAAGCTGCCGCGCGACCGTCGTGAGAAGCAGCGCGAGATCAACCAGCGCATCCTCGACAGCACGGCCGACCTCGACACGAAGTCCGCCACGGTCGAGACCGACCCGCCCTGGTTCGGCACCGTCGTCCAGCTGAACCGCACCCTGGGGGCGATGCCCCTCAGCCCGGGCAACACCGCACGGCTGCTGCCGGACTACCGCAGCTCGATCGAGGCCATGACGGCCGCCGTCGACGAGGCCGAGCAGTACGTCCACGTCGAGTTCTACATCCTCACGCGCGACGAGACGACCTTCCCGTTCTTCGACGCCCTGGCGCGCGCCCACCAGCGCGGCGTGACCGTGCGGGTGCTCTACGACCACTGGGCGACGATCCGCAACCCGCAGGGCCGCGTCACGAGAGACTGGCTGCGCGCCTCGGGCATCGCCTTCGAGGAGATGCTGCCGTTCCACCCCACGAAGGGCATGTGGCGCCGGCCCGACCTGCGCAACCACCGCAAGATCGTCGTCGTCGACGGCGACGTCGCCTTCACCGGCTCGCAGAACATGACCGACCCGAGCTACAACAAGCGCGGCAACATCCGTCGCGGGCTGCAGTGGAAAGACCTCATGGTGCGGCTCGACGGGCCGGCCGCGATCGGCCTCAACGCCCTGTTCCTCACCGACTGGTACAGCGAGACCGACGACCTGCCGGTGATCGACCGCGACCCGGAGAAGGTCCGCCGCGCGACCGGCCCCGACGCGATCGACTGCCAGGTCGTGCCGAGCGGGCCGGGGTTCGACGGCGAGAACAACCTGCGCCTGTTCAACGCGCTGGTCTACGGCGCCCAGGAGCGCCTCATCATCGCGAGCCCCTACTTCGTGCCCGACGACTCGATGCTCTACGCGATCACGACGGCCGCCGAGCGCGGCGTCGACGTGCAGCTGTTCGCGTGCGAGGTCGCCGACCAGTTCCTCGTCTACCACGCCCAGCGCTCGTACTACGAGACGCTGCTGCGCGCCGGGGTGCGCATCTTCCTCTACGAGAAGCCCACCGTGCTGCACTCGAAGCACTTCACGGTCGACGACGACGTCGCGGTCGTCGGCTCGAGCAACATGGACATGCGCTCGTTCAGCCTCAACTTCGAGGTGTCGCTGCTCGTGCGCAGCTCGCACTTCGTCACGCGCATGCGCGAGGTCGAGGACGACTACCGGTCGAGGTCGCGCGAGGTCAAGCTCGACGCGTGGCTGTCCCGCCCGGCCGGGCTCCAGGTGCTCGACAACGTCGCCCGCCTCACGGCCGCGGTGCAGTAGGCCCGCACCCGGCCCCGGTCCCGCACCCGCATCCGCGCCCGGCCCCGCTCGAGTCGCTGCGCGCCCTGCAACTCGTCGCCGCCCGGTCACCGCGACGACACCTCCGCGACCCCCCGCGGCCACCTCCGGCCGTTCGACTGGCGAGGTCCCCGATCAGGGGTGGACCCTCCCCGCACCGTCGATCACTGGAGCAGGAACACACGTGACCACTCGCACCCGCCGCCCCCGCGCGGCCCTCGCCACGGGGGCGGTGGCGATCGCCGCCTCCCTCGTCCTCGTCCCCACCGCGGCCCTGGCCGCGACCCCTGCCGACGTCGCGCAGAACGGCGGCGCCGCCCGCAGCATCGACGACAGCACCCAGGCCCTCCTCGACTCGGTGCAGGCCGGCCCGGCGAAGAACGTGATCCTGCTGATCGGCGACGGCATGGGCGACTCCGAGATCACCTCGGCCCGCAACTACGCCTACGGCGCGGGCGGGACGCTGCCCGGCATCGACTCGCTCCCGCTGACGGGCCAGTACACGACGTACTCGCTGAACAAGAGCGGCCCGAACGCCGGCAAGCCCGACTACGTGCCCGACTCCGCGGCGACCGGCTCGGCCTGGGCCACCGGCACGAAGACCTACGACAACGCCATCTCGGTCGACGTCGAGGGCACCCCCCAGGACACGCTGCTCGAGATCGCGAAGGCGAACGGCCTCAAGACGGGCAACGTCTCGACCGCCGAGCTCCAGGACGCGACCCCCGCGGTGCAGGCCGCCCACGTCGCGGCGCGCAGCTGCTACGGCCCCGACACCGTCGAGCAGTGCGGCGACGACGCGCTCGACCAGGGCGGGCTCGGCTCGATCAGCGAGCAGATCATCGGCACGCGCGCCGACCTGACCCTCGGCGGAGGCGCGGCCTCGTTCACGCAGACCGCCCGCGCCGGCCAGTACGAGGGCTCGGCCCTCTTCGACCAGGCCGCCGACCGCGGCTACCAGGTGGTCCGCGACGCCGCCGGGCTCGACGCCGTGACCGCCGCCGACCAGACGGCTCCCGTGCTCGGCACCTTCACCGACGGCAACTTCCCGACGCGCTACGCCGCGACGACCGCCACCGTGGGAGGCGCGGACCTCGCCCCGCAGACCTGCCAGCCGAACCCCGCCCGCCTCTCGACCGACCTCAGCCTCCGCTCGCTGACCGAGAAGTCGATCGACCTGCTCGACGGCGACGCCGGCTTCTTCCTGCAGGTGGAGGGCGCCTCCATCGACAAGCGCGACCACAGCGCCGACGCGTGCGGACAGATCGGCGAGGTGCTCGACCTCGACGAGGCCGTGCAGGCCGCGCTCGAGTTCGCCGAGGCCGACGGGAACACGATGGTCATCGTCACCGCCGACCACGCGCACACCAGCCAGATCGTCGACAGCACCCCGCCGGCGACGCTCAGCACGGCGCTGACCACGGTCGACGGCTCCACCATGAAGATCGCCTACGGCACGGCCGCCGAGGGCGGGTCGCAGCAGCACACCGGCACGCAGCTGCGCGTCGCCGGCTACGGCCCCGGCGCCGCGAACGTCGTCGGCCTGATCGACCAGACCGACAACTTCTTCACGATCGTGAACGCGCTGCAGCTCGACCGTGACCTCGACGGCCTCAGCGCCGACGCGACCGTCTCGGCGCCCGCCGAGGTCGCGCCGGGTGCGACGTTCGACGTGACGGCCAGCGGCGTCGCCGGCGACCGCCAGGTCTCGGGCGTGCTCACGCCGGCCGCGGGCGACCCGGTCGACCTCGGCACCGTCGACGTGATCGACGGCGTCGCGACCTTCTCGGTCACGGCGCCCGACGAGCTCGGCTCCGCGACGGTCACGCTGACCGGCGTGCAGTCGGGCGTCGTGCTGGACGCCGCGGTGACGGTCGCCGACGGAGCGGTCGCCCCCGCCCCGACGGCCTCGGCCAGCCCGGTGCCCGGCAGCGGCGACGGCGACGGCAGCGACGGCAGCGACGGCGCGGGCGTCGTGCCCGGTGCCGGCACGGCCGGCGGCGGCCCCCTCGCCTTCACCGGGTCGGAGGCCCTCCCCGCCCTGCTGCTCGCCGCGATGCTCGTCGCTGCGGGAGCCGTGCTCGTCGCCCGCCGCCGCCGCGCGGCCGGCACGTTCGACCACTCGGGCGCGCAGCACTAGCCGACCGGCTGCGGATCAGGAGGCGCGGTGCCCACGGGCGCCGCGCCTCCTGCCGTCCTCCCCCCGCCGGGCACCGTGGCCCGAGCCGCACCCCCGGGTCGCGTCGCGTTCTCGACGTCACGTCGCGCCAGAACGTGACGCGACGCCCAGAGCGCGACGCGCACCACCGAGGTGGGCGCCGCCCCGTGCACGTCGCACCCCCGACCCGGCGTCGCACCCCTCGTCCCGACGGTGCAACGCCGGTCCGACGGTGCAGCGCGGACGACGCGGGCACCGCGCGGGGTCAGCGGGCGGGGCCGGCGACGCCGTAGATGCTGCTCAGCCAGACGTGCAGCAGGGTGTCGACGGGGTCGACCGCCGCCGCGGGCAGGCTCGGCTCGGTCAGCGCGGCCATGATCACGCGCTCGTTGAGCAGGTTGAGGCTCGTCGCGAGCACGCGCGGGTCGGGGCCGGCGACGGCGGCGCCGCGCGTCCGTTCGCGCTCGATCGCGGCGGCGGTCTCGTCGATCCAGCCCTGCAGCAGCCGCGACCACTGCTCGACCAGCTCCGGGTCGGTGCCGCGGGCGCCGACGACGGCCGACACGACGCCCGGATGCTGCGCGAACGTGTCGAAGAACGCCGCGATCACGCGTCGCCAGGTCGCGGCCGGATCGTCCTCGAGCCCGGTGAAGACCTCTGCCGACCGCCGCGACGCCTCGCGCGCCACCCGGTCGAGGAGCGCCAGCAGCACGCTTCGCTTCGAGGCGAAGTAGAAGTAGAACGTGGGCCTCGAGATGCCGGCGCCGCGGGCCAGGTCGTCGATCGTGAGGGCCGAGAAGTCCTTCTCGCCGAGCAGCCGGTCGGCGGTGGTGAGGATCGCCGACTCCCGCTCGTCGCCCGACACGCGCGCCGCCCGTCGCCCGCGCGGCGCCCCGGCGCTCGCACCCGGACCAGCCGCCGCACCCGCAGCAGAAGCAGCAGCAGAGCCAGGACCCGCAGGAGGCGCGGAGGCGGCGTCGAGATCGGCAGGCATCCCCCGATGGTACCGCTCTCCTGAGTGTTCTCGACATGCTGTTGATGCTCTCGACACAGTGTCGATAGAGTCGGAGCATGACCACGACGGCCCCCGACCAGAGCAGCTCGGACAGCAGCGGCGACCCCGGCGACGTCGCGGACGCCACCGCGACGGACCTCGACATCGTCATCGTCGGCGCGGGCCTCTCGGGCATCGGAGCCGCGGCGCGCCTCCGGGCCGCCTTCCCCGACCGGCGCATCGCGATCCTCGAGTCGCGGGCCGTGAGCGGCGGCACGTGGGACCTCTTCCGCTACCCGGGCGTCCGCTCCGACAGCGACATGGCGACCCTCGGCTACCCGTTCCGCCCCTGGACCGACCGCCGAGCGATCGCCCCCGGCGCGACGATCCTGCAGTACATCCGCGACACCGCCGCCGAGACCGGCGTCGACCGCCTCGTGCGGTACGGGCACCGCGTCGTCGCGGCCGACTGGTCGTCGGACGACGACCGCTGGCGCCTCACGGTCGAGACCGGCGAGCAGAACGCCCCCGGCACCGGCACCGGCACCGGCACCGGCGAGCCCCGCGCGACCGGCGAGCCCCGCACGACCGAGCTCACGACGGTGTTCCTCTTCCTCGCCTCGGGCTACTACCGGTACGACCAGGGGCACCGGCCGACCTTCCCCGGCGAGGACGACTTCACCGGTCGTTTCGTGCACCCGCAACAGTGGCCCGACGACCTCGACACCGCCGGGCGCGACGTCGTCGTGATCGGCAGCGGCGCGACGGCGATGACCCTCGTCCCGGCGCTCGCCCGCGAGGGAGCCCGCGTCACGATGCTGCAGCGCTCCCCGACCTGGGTCACCTCGCTGCCCTCGATCGACCGGCGCCTGCTGCCGAGGTCGAGGCGGATCGGGCTGCGAGCCTCCGCCCGGGTCTCGCGCTGGCGGGGCATCGCCGGCGGCCTGCTCACCTACCAGTTCAGCCGGCGAGCGCCCGAGCGCACGAAGCGCTTCCTCCGCTCGCGGGTCGCCGCCCGCCTGCCCGAGGGCTTCGACGTCGACCGCCACTTCACCCCGCGCTACGACCCGTGGGACGAGCGCCTCTGCGTCGTGCCCGACGGCGACCTGTTCCGGGCGCTCCGTGACGGGACGGCCCGCGTCGTCACCGACACGATCGACACGATCACGCCCGGCGGCGTGCGGCTGACGTCGGGCGAGGAGCTTCCCGCCGACGTCATCGTCACCGCGACCGGCCTCACGATGCAGCTCTTCGGCGGCATGCGACTCACGCTCGACGGAAGCCCGGTCGACCCCGCCGACCACGTCGCCTACAAGGGCGCGATGCTCGACGGCGTGCCGAACATGGCCTTCGCCGTCGGCTACACGAACGCCTCGTGGACGCTCAAGATCGACCTCGTCGTCCGCTTCGTCGAGCGGGTGCTGCACGGCATGGAGGCGCGGGGCGAGACCCGCGTCACGCCCGCCGCACCGACACGGCCGGGCCGCCTCGGCGAGCTCAGCCCGCTGATCGACCTCCGCTCGGGCTACGTCGCCCGCGGCCTGCACCTGCTGCCGCGCCAGGGCGCGCACGCGCCGTGGCGGCTGCACCAGAACTACCTGCGCGACCTCGTGCTGTTCCGGCTCGGGCGCGTCCGCGGCGACGGGCTCGTGTTCGGCGGCCACCGCCCGGCCGGCGGCGCCTCGTCCGCCTCGACCCCCGCAGCCGCGCCCGCCACGACCTCCTCCTCCTCGACCCCCACGACCCCCTCCGGAAGGACCTCCTCATGACCGACACCACCAGCCCCGCCGCGCCGAGCGGCCCCGCCGCGACCGGCACCGCCGCGTCCGCGACCTCCGCGGACGACGCGACCCGCGCCTCCGGCGCTCACGGCTCCGACCTCCGCCGCGTGACCGTGCTCGGCACGGGCGTGCTCGGCGCGCAGATCGCGTTCCAGGCGGCGTACAGCGGCAGCACCGTGACCGCGTACGACGTGAGCGACGAGGCCCTCGAGGCCGGTCGCGCGCGGTTCACCGGGCTCGCCGCGACCTACCTCACGCCGCAGGGCCTCCGCGGCGCGACGGAAGAGGCGACGCAGGAGGCGCTGGGTCGCCTCTCGTACTCCTCCGACCTCGCCGAGGCCGTCGCCGACGCCGACCTCGTGATCGAGGCCGTGCCCGAGCACCTCGGCCTCAAGCGCGACCTCTACTCGCGGCTCGCACCCCTGCTGCCGGAGCGCACCGTGCTCGCGACGAACTCGTCGACCCTGCTGCCGAGCGCCCTCGCCGACGCGACCGGGCGGCCCGACCGATTCCTCGCGCTGCACTTCGCGAACCTCATCTGGATCAACAACACCGCCGAGGTGATGGGCACCACCGAGACCTCGCCCGAGGTCTACGAGCGCGTCGTCGAGTTCGCCCGCGGCATGGGCATGGTGCCGATCGAGCTCAAGAAGGAGCAGCCCGGCTACGTGCTCAACTCCCTCCTCGTGCCGCTGCTCAACGCGGCGTCGGCGCTGCTCGTCAAGGGCGTCGCCGAGCCCGAGACCGTCGACACGACCTGGCGCATCGGCACGGGGGCGCCGTTCGGGCCGTTCCAGATCATGGACGTGATCGGCCTCCGCACGGTGCACGCCGTCTCGGTCGCGGGCGGGCCCGAGGGCGAGGCGTTCGCGGAGATCATCCAGCGCGACTACCTCGACCACGGCAAGACCGGGCGCGAGAGCGGCGCGGGCTTCTACACGTACGCCGAGTAGGGTCGCGCCCGTGACCCGCCGACCGCGTTCCGCCGTGCCCGCCTCCGCCTCCGCCGCTGCCGCTGCTCGTCCCGTCCGCGTGCCGTTCGCGGCGCGGGTGGTCGCGCCGCGGTGGCTGGTGCCGGTCTTCCTGCGGGTCACGAGGGCGAACAGCACGTTCGTCACCGCGGCCGGGGCGCGTCGGCGCATCCGGCGCAGCTCGCTCCGGCCCGCTCCGTTCGGGCCGCCGAGCGCGCTGCGCTCCGACGTACGGGTCGACGTCGAGCAGCGCGGCGGCTGGCCGGTCTACACGCTGACCCGCCGCGACGGCGACTCGGCCGGCACGGTCGTCTACGCGCACGGCGGCGGCTGGGTGGGCGAGATCGTCGTGCAGCACTGGCACCTCGCCGCGCAGCTCGCGGCCGAGGCCCGCACCACCGTCGTCCTGCCGATCTACCGGCTCGTGCCGTTCGGGACCGCCGAGGAGGCGCGGGTCGGCCTCACCGACCTGGTCGCCACCGCGCAGGGCCCGGTGGTGCTCGCGGGCGACAGCGCCGGCGGACAGATCGTGCTCTCCGCCGCCCAGTCGCTCCGCGACGCGGGGACCGACGTGGCGGGGACCGTGCTCATCGCGCCCGCGCTCGACCTGACCTGGGAGAACCCGCGGATCCCCGACGTGCAGCCCACCGACCCGTGGCTCGGCACCCCGGGCGGACGTGTCCTCGCGGAGCACTGGCGCGGCGCCCTCGACCTCCGCGACCCCGTCGTGAGCCCGCTCTTCGGCGAGTTCGCGGGCCTCGGGCCGCTGACCGTCTTCACCGGCACCCGCGACGTGCTCAACCCCGATGCGCACCTGCTCCGCGCGGCGGCGACGGAGGCCGGCGTCGCGGTCGAGTGGCACGAGGGCGTCGGCGAGGTGCATGCGTACCCGCTGCTGCCGACCCGGGCCGGGCGCGATGCCCGGGCCGCGATCGTGCGCGCGGTGACGCGGGCGACGCGGGGCTCCCTGCGGGGCTGAGCCGCGCCTCCGGCGCTCTGTTCGGGGCGGACGCGAGCTGCCCCGCGACGCGAAAGAACCCCGTTCCGCTCGAAGAACCACGAAGGAACGGGGTTCTGTGAACGGAACGGGGTTCCGAGGGCGACGGCCGCCGCCCCGCCTGCCTACAGCGTCGCGAGCGCCGCGTTCAGCGTGGCCGACGGCCGCATGACGGCCTCGGTCTTCGCGGCGTCCGGGTGGTAGTACCCGCCGATGTCGACGGGGCTGCCCTGGGGGGCGATGAGCTCGGCGACGATGGCCTCCTCGTCGGCGTGCAGCGACGCGGCGAGCGGGCCGAACGCGGCGGCGAGCTCGGTGTCGACTGTCTGGCCGGCCAGTTCGTCGGCCCAGTACTGCGCCAGGTAGAAGTGGCTGCCGCGGTTGTCGATCGTGCCGATGGCGCGTCCGGGCGAGCGGTTCTCGTCGAGGAAGCGGCCGGTCGCGGCGTCGAGCGTGTCGGCCAGCACCTGGGCGCTGGCGTTGCCGGTGGCGGTCGCGAGGTGCTCGAAGCTGACGGCCAGCGCGAGGAACTCGCCGAGGCTGTCCCACCGCAGGTAGTCGGCCTTGACGAGCTGCGTCACGTGCTTCGGGGCGGAGCCGCCGGCGCCGGTCTCGAACAGCCCGCCGCCGTTGATGAGCGGCACGACCGAGAGCATCTTGGCCGAGGTGCCGAGCTCCATGATCGGGAAGAGGTCGGTGAGGTAGTCGCGCAGCACGTTGCCGGTGACCGAGATGGTGTCTTCTCCCCGGCGGATGCGCTCGAGCGAGAACGCCATGGCGTCGACCGGCGAGAGGATCTCGATCTGCAGGCCGTCGGTGTCGTGCTCGGCGAGGTAGCCGCGCACGAGCTCGATGAGCGTCGCGTCGTGGGCGCGGCTCTCGTCGAGCCAGAAGACGGCCGGCGTGCTGCTGGCGCGCGCGCGCGTCACGGCGAGCTTGACCCAGTCGCGGATCGGGACGTCCTTCGTCTGGCATGCGCGCCAGATGTCGCCGGTCGCGACCTCGTGCTCGATGAGCACGTCGCCGGCCTGGTTCAGGACGCGCACCGTGCCGTCGGCGGGGATCTCGAAGGTCTTGTCGTGCGAGCCGTACTCCTCCGCGGCCTGTGCCATGAGACCGACGTTGGGCACCGAGCCCATCGTCGCGGGGTCGAAGGCGCCGTTCGCGCGGCAGTCGTCGAGCACGGCCTGGTAGATGCCGGCGTAGCTCGAGTCGGGGATCACGGCGAGCGTGTCGTGCTCGTCGCCGTCGGGGCCCCACATGTGGCCCGAGGTGCGGATCATGGCGGGCATCGAGGCGTCGACGATGACGTCGGAGGGCACGTGCAGGTTGGTGACGCCCTTGTCGGAGTCGACCATCGCGAGGTCGGGGCCGTCGGCGATGCCCTGGTCGAAGGCGGCCTTGATCTCGTCGCCGTTCGGCAGCGCGGCGAGGCCCTGCAGGATGCCGTTGAGGCCGTTGGCGGGGTCGAGCCCGGCGGCTCGCAGGTCGTCGCCGTACTGCTCGAAGACGCGGGGGAAGAAGGCGCGGATCACGTGCCCGAAGAGGATCGGGTCGCTGATCTTCATCATCGTGGCCTTGAGGTGCACCGAGAACAGCACGCCCTCGGCCTCGGCCCGGGCGATCTGCGCGGCGAGGAACTCGTGCAGCGCCGCGACGTGCAGCACCGTGCCGTCGACGACCTCGCCGGCGAGCACGGGGATCGACTCGCGCAGCACCGTCGTCGAGCCGTCGGCGCCGACGTGCTCGATGCGGAGGGTGTCGTCGGCGGGGATCACGACGGTCTTCTCGTTCGAGCGGAAGTCGTCGACGCCCATGGTCGCGACGTTCGTCCTCGACTCGGCCGTCCACGCGCCCATGCGGTGCGGGTGCTTGCGGGCGTAGTTCTTGACCGAGAGCGGCGCGCGGCGGTCGCTGTTGCCCTCGCGCAGCACGGGGTTGACGGCGCTGCCCTTGACGCGGTCGTAGCGCGCCTTGACGTCGCGCTCGTCGTCGGTCGCGGGCGAGTCGGGGTAGTCGGGCAGGTCGTAGCCCTGCGAGCGCAGCTCGGCCACGGCGGCCTTCAGCTGCGGCATCGAGGCCGAGATGTTCGGCAGCTTGATGATGTTGGCCTCGGGCGTCTTCGCCAGGGCCCCCAGCTCGGCGAGCGCGTCGCCCTGTCGCTGCTCGTCGGTGAGCCGCTCGGGGAACTGGCTGATGATGCGGGCCGCGAGCGAGATGTCGCGGGTCTCGACCTCGACGCCGGCGGTGCGGGCGTAGGCCTGGACGATGGGCAGGAACGAGTAGGTCGCCAGCATCGGCGCCTCGTCCGTGAGCGTGTAGATGATCCGTGACATGCCTGCTGGTGCTCCCTCGTGTCGCTCTGCGTGCGTGCGGACCCCACGCTACTCGCGGGGGATCTCTCGACATGAAGATACATGCCGCCGCCGACACCGCCCTGGGCACGGCTCCGTCCCGGCCCAGGTACTGCCGAGGGCGGGTCTCCGTCACCGAGGGCGGGCAGCGAACCACCCGCCCTCGAGCACGGGCACCCGCCCTCGAGGGAACGGCCGCGGCGACTAGTGCCGGGGGCGGCGCAGGGGGCCGGCCGGGCGGCGGCGACGCAGCAGGACGAGCGCGAGCCCGGCGAGCAGCAGCAGCACCCCGGCGCCGACGGCGGCCGTGGCCGAGTCGGAGCCCGTGAAGGCGAGCAGCGTCGGGTACGACACCGTGATCGTGCCGGTGATCGTCTGGCCGGCGGTGTCGGTCACCTGGTAGTCGATCGACGCGTCCCCGACGAGGCCGGGCACCGGGGTGAAGGTGACCTTCCCGTCGTCGCCCGCGGTCCAGGTGCCGTAGCCGGGCACCGTCACCGAGGGCACGCCCTCGCCGGTCGCCGGGTCGATCACGACGACGGTCGTCGGGTCGAGCTGCGACCCGCCCGTCGGGGTGTCGTTGGCGATCGGGTCGACCGTGACCGGGCGGCCGGGCAGGGCGACCTGGTGGTCGTCCTCCGCCGCGGCCGCGGAGACCACCGTGATGGTCGCCGTCGCCGTGGTCGACGCGCCGTCGGCGTCGGTCGCCGTGTACGTGAACGTGTCGACGCCCGAGAACCCGGCGGTCGGCGTGTAGACGTACGAGCCGTCGGCCGCGACCGTCACCGTGCCGTGCGACGGGGGCGTCGCGAGGGCGGCAGTCAACGACGAGCCGGAGTCGTTCGCCAGCAGCCCGCGGTCGGCGGGCACCGTCAAGGGCCGTCCGGCGATCGTGCTGCCGGCGTCGTCGACCGCCGAGACGTCGACCGTGACGGTCAGCGTCGCGCTGCTCGTGCGGCCCTCGGCGTCGACGACGTCGTAGGTGACCACGTCGACCCCCGAGAAGCCGGGCGCCGGCACGTAGGTGACCGAGCCGTCCGAGCCGATGCTCAGCGTGCCGTGCGCCGCCTCGGCGTGGCCGACCACGAGCAGCGAGCTGCCCCAGTCGTTGTCGAGCAGGCCGTGCGCCGCGTGGGAGCCCGAGCCGCCGAGCGTCAGCGTGCCGCCGGCCCGGACGTGCGCGGCGTCGTCGACCGCGGTGGGGGTGACGACGATCGTCACGACGCCGGTGGTGGTGCGTCCGGAGGCGTCGGTCAGCGTGTACGTGAAGGTGTCGGTCCCCGAGAAGCCCGCGTCGGGCGTGTACGTGAACGAGCCGTCCGCGGCCAGCTCGACGGTGCCGTGGCGCGGTGCTCCGTCGAGCGCGACGGTGAGCCCGGTGCCGCTGTCGTTCGACAGGACGCCCTTCCCGGGACGGACCACGAGGTCGTGGCCGGCACCCGCGGTCAGCGTGCCGCTGTCGGGCACCGCCACGGGGGCGGGGCCGTCGTCAGGCGTCGTGACCGGCGGCGTCGTGACCGGCGGGTCGGTGACGGGCGGCGTCGTGACCGGGGGGTCCGTGACGGGAGGCGTCGTCACCGGCGGGTCCGTGACCGGAGGCGTCGTCACCGGCGGGTCCGTCACCGGAGGCGTCGTCACCGGCGGGTCCGTCACCGGAGGCGTCGTCACCGGCGGGTCCGTCACCGGAGGCGTCACGACCGCGTCGACGACGATCGTCACGACCGACTCCGCCTCGAGGGCCGAGCTGTCGACCGCCGTGTAGGGGAAGGTCACCGTGCCGGCGAAGCCCTTCGCCGGCGTGAAGACGACGCTGCCGTCCGCGCCGCGGGCGATCGAGCCGGAGCTCGGGTCGCCGACGGTCGCGACCGTGAGGTCGCTGCCGCGGTCGTTGCCCACGATCTGGGCCTGCGACAGCGTGATCGCCGTGTCGCCCGCGGTGCGGAACGAGTCCACCGTGGCGGTCGGCGTGACGGTGATCGTGATGGTGTCCTCGACCGGCTGGTCGGCCTGGTCGACGACCCGGTAGCCGAAGGTGTCGACGCCCGAGAAGCCGTCGAGCGGCACGTAGCTGACCGTCCCGTTGGCGGTGAAGGTCGCGACGCCGTGCTTCGGGTCGCTCACCGACACGAGGCGGAAGCCGCGGCCGTGCAGGTCGCCCAGCAGGCTGAAGACGGTCCACTGGCCGACCACGGTGCGGCGCGTGTCGGGCGAGCCCGTCGGCGCGACGACGATCGTGACGGTCGTCGTGCTCGTGCCGCCCGACGAGTCGGTCACGGTGTAGTCGAGCAGCTCGACGCCCGAGAAGCCGGTGGCCGGCGTGTACCGCAGGTCGCCGTCCGCGCCGATCGTGGCCGTGCCGCCCTGGTCGCCCCGGGTGACCGAGGTGATGCGCAGGCCACTGCCGAGGTCGTTGTCGCGCAGCCCGGTGAGGGCCACGGTCGTGTCGGCCGTCGCGAGGCGGCGGTCGGCGACGGCGGTCGGCGAGACGGTCATGACGACGGTCGCCGTGGCGGTCTGCCGCGCGGAGTCGGTCACCTCGTAGTCGAAGGTCTCGCGCCCCGAGAAGCCGGACGCGGCCGTGTAGGCGACGTCGCCGTCCGGGGTGACGGACACCGCGCCTCCGGCGCTGGTCCCCCGCACCGCCGTGACGCGGAGGGCGTCGCCGGCGTCGTTCGCCCGCAACGCGGTGAGGGTGACGGGGGTGCCGGCCTGCGCCGTGCCCGCGTCGTCGACGGCGGTCGGCACGACGGTGACCGTGACGGTCGCGGTGACCTGCTGGCCCTCGACGTCGGTCGCCGTGTAGGTGAAGGTGTCGACGCCCGACCAGCCGCCCTTCGGCGTGAAGACCACGTCGCGTCCGGTGACGACGGCCGTGCCGCCGGCGGTGCAGGCGGAGACCGCCGTGACGCGCAGCGCGGTGCCGCGGTCGTTCGCCCGCAGGTCGGTCAGCGTCAGCGGCACGTCGACCGCGGTGCGGTACGCGTCGTCGGTCGCGACGGGCGCGACGGTCATCGTGACGGTCGCCGTGCGGCTCTGCGAGGCCGAGTCGGTGACGGTGTAGGTGAACGTCTCCGTGCCCGAGAAGCCCTTCAGCGGCGTGTACGTGACGGTGCCGTCGGACCCGAGGGAGGCGCTGCCGCCCTTGTCGGGATCGCCCACGGCCGTGATCGTCAGCAGGCTGCCCGCGTCGTTCGCGCGGAGGTCGCTCAGCGTGACGGGCGCGTCGGTGGTCGTGGCGCGCGCGTCGTCGCCCGCGGTCGGGGCGATGGTGACCGTGACGGTCGCCGGCGCCGAGACCTGGCCGGCGCCGTCGGTGACGACGTAGGTGACGGCGTCGGTGCCCGAGTAACCGGGGGGTGCCGTGTACGTGACCGAGCCGTCGGCGGCGAGCGTGACGGTGCTGCCGGGTCGGCCGCCCGTGACGCTCGTCACGACGAGGTCGCTGCCCGCGTCGTTCGTCGTGAGGTCCTTCCACGTGGCGGTGCCGCCGACGGGCGTGGTGCGCGCGTCGTCGGTGGCCCGGGGCGCGACGGTCACCGTGACGACGGCCTGCTCGGTGTTCCCGGCGGCGTCGGTCGTCGTGTACTCGAAGGTCTCGGTGCCCGAGAAGGTGGTGGCGGGGGTGTACGAGACGTCGCCGTCGTCGGTGATCGACACCGCGCCTCCCGCGCTGCCCTGGGTCACGGCCGTGATGGTCAGGTCGACGCCCTGGTCGTTGGAGCGCAGGTCGGTGAAGGTCGTCGCGACGCCCGAGGTGGCGGTCTTGACGTCGCCGACGGGGGCGGGCTTCACGGTGATCGTGACGGTCGCCGTGCTGGGCGTGCCCGAGGCGTCGTGGATCGTGTAGCTGATCGTCGCGACGCCGGAGAAGCCCGGCTCGGGCGTGTACGTGACGTCGCCCTTCGCGACGGCGACCGAGCCGCCGCCGGTGAGCACGGCCGCGTCGACGACCTCGAGGTCCGTGCCGCGGTCGTTGCCGCGCAGGTCGGTGAAGGTGGTCGACTGGCCGCCCGCGACGGTCTTCGCGTCGTCGACGGCCTTCGGCTCGACGATCACGGCGGCGGTGGCCGTCGAGGTCGCGCCGGAGGAGTCGGCGACCGTGTACGACAGCGTCACGGGGCCCGAGGCGCCGGGCACGGGCGAGTAGGCCACGTTCCCGTCGGCGTCGACGGAGGCGCTGCCCCCGCCCGACGTGACGGTCACGTCGGTGAGGTGCAGGCCCGCGCCCGCGTCGTTGCCGAGCAGCGCGGCGGCGGGGATCGTCGTGGTGGCGGCGGCGCCCGTCGCGTCGGCGGGGACGGCCGGCACGCGGATGTCGGCGTCGTCGGCCGCGCGCGGCGTGACGGTGGTGGTGACGGTCGCGGTCGAGGTGTTGCCGCCCGCGTCGGTGACCGTGTACGTGAAGGTCTCGGTGCCCGAGAACGCCGTCGAGGGCGTGTAGGTGACGGTGCCGTCACGGTCGAGGACGACCCGGCCGCCCTGGCTGCCCTGCGTCACCGAGGTGATCGTCAGGCCGGTGCCCTCGTCGTTCGCGGTCAGCTGGCCGAGCACGGTCGGCTCGCCCGAGACGGCGTCGACGCCGGTGTCGTCGGTCGCGGTGCCCGCGAGCACGTTCGTGAACGTGCAGCTGATCTCGGACGACGACTCGCTCGTCGAGCGGGGCTGGGTGTAGCTGGCCTTCGAGCCGAACCCGTCGGAGACGGGCTTCGACGTGCCGTCCGCGCACTGCCAGGTGGTCGCGTAGTCGGCGGCGCTCGTGGTCGAGCCGGGCTTCTGCTCGACGGTGTACGTCGCCCCGCCGACGGCGAGGATCGGGCCGGCGGTCGCGGTGTCGACGCCCTGGCCGGTGCTGGCGGTGACGGGTGCGCGGTCGGGCGCGTTGTCGCCGGTGAGCGAGATGGTGAAGCCGTCGTCGGCGTCCTTGCGCTCGCCCATCGTCGTGGTGGCCGAGGTCGTGTTGGGGTAGTTGCAGGTGGCGAGGTCGGTGATCGCGACGCCGCTGACCGTGCGAGGAGTGCCGACGACGGCGCCCGAGGTCGGGTCCACCTTGGTGATCGTGCTGTTGCCGTTCGCGGTCGACGAGAGGAAGAGGTAGCCGTCCTGCGAGAACGCGACGCCGTTGGCGCGGGTCGACGCGGCGAGGGTCGCGACGTTCGTCGAAGGCAGCGTCTCGGGCGTCGCCTTCTTCGCGGAGGGGAGCTCGCCGCCGACGCGCTGCACCATCTGGTCGTAGAGCAGGAACATCGTGCCGCTGCGGCTGAAGGCGAGGTCGCCGTTGCCGCGCGCGTCGTTGCGCGAGCTCGCGACCGCGCCGGGGATGTCGACCGTGGCGACCTGGCCGAGTCCGGTCGGCGGCACGGTGGTCGTGTCGACCCCGCCGACCTTCGGGCTCAGGTCGCCGTTCGCGTAGTAGTAGAGGCCGTTCGACGGGTCGACGCCGCCGCGGAGGATCGTGCGCCCGCCGGGCTCGATCCCGGTCGTCGAGCTCATCGGCACGGCGGCGTCGGTGTCGTACGTGTCGAGGACGGTGTCGGCGGTCGTGCTGTTGACGAGGGCGTACGCCTTCTTGCCGCCCGCGCTGATGCCGAGTCCGTTGTTGGCGTTCGGGAAGGTCGCGACCGTGGTCGGGTCGCTCGTCGCCGACAGGTCGATCGCCCGCAGCGTCTTGTCGCTGCCGACCGCGTACAGCGTGTTCTGGTCGCACGAGAGCGCGGCGACCGACGCGGTCACCGGCGCGCTCGGCGCCGCTGTCGTGACGACGCCGACGGCGAGCAGCGTGGCGACGCCCCCGGCGAGCACGCGTCGCGCGACGAGGCGGGCGCGAGCGGGGTCGGCGCGGTGGGCAGGCAGGGAGAACGGCATGAGGCCTCTTCGGGGAGGTGCGCGACGGCAGGGTCGGCGCGGGTCGGGTCGTGATCGACCCCTCGGCGCACGTGATCGGGCACACGTCTCCCGGAGGGTCGGCTGACCGTACCGACCAGTACGGCACCCCCCACAGACCCCAGAACAGGCAGCCCCCACACGGGTCACACGTTCGGCGGACAGCGCGTGTACCCCGGGTGCGGACCGGACCGCAGGAGGCGCGGGGCGGCGCCGGTCTGCCGCCCCGCGCCTCCCGAGGCGGTCGCGTCGCCCTGTACCCCGTGGGGCTCTCCGGGCACCGGACCGCGTCTCGCGCACCGCGCCGGGACTCGTCGCCATCTGCGGGCCGATCCGCGGTGCGGCGACCCCCGTCTACCCGGCGAGGTCGAGCTCGAGGCCCACGCCCCGCTCGCGCGCGGCCCGCACGAGCAGGTCGGCGATCGCGAGGTCTTGCGCGCCGATGCCGACCGAGTCGAACAGGGTGATCTCGTGCGCGTTCGTCCGCCCGGGGCGCAGGCCCGCGACGACCTGGCCGACCGTGCCGACCACGTCGTCGAGCGTGAGCGCCCCCTCGGCCACGGCGAGCATGAGGTCGCCCGACTTCGAGCGCGCCGTGGCCAGGTCGTCGACCCAGACCGACGATCTCGCCATGGCGACCGCGTCGACCTCGCGCTCGTCGGGTCGCGGCCGGGCCCCGACGACGTTGAGGTGCTGCCCCGGCCGCAGCCGGTCGCCGTGCACGATCGGCTCGACCGACGGCGTCAGCGTGCAGACGACGTCCGCCCGGTCGAGCACGTCGTCGCAGGCGTCGACGACCTCGACGGCGCCGTCCCACTCGAGGTCGTCGACGAGGGCCCGGGCCCGGGAGCCGGAGCGCGACCAGACGACCAGGCGGCTCCAGTCGCGGACGTGACGGAGCGCCTCCACGTGCTCCCGCGCCAGCGCGCCCGCGCCGACGAGGCCGAGCACGCGGCTGTCGTCGCGGGCGAGCGCCCGGGTCGCGACGGCGCTGGCCGCCGCGGTGCGCACCCGGGTGGGCACTCCCCCGTGCAGCAGGGCGACCGGCGCCCCGGTCGCGCGGTCGAGCACCGTGATGAGCGACCGCTGCGTCGGCAGGCCGCGGCCCGCGTTGTCGGGCACGTCGGCGAGCAGCTTGACCGCGGCGGTGCCGGTCGTCTCCGACAGCGCGGCCATGAGCACGTAGCGTCCGGTGCCCGCCGGGGTGCTCATCGAGGTGGGGGCGGGCTGGTCGGCGACGCCGCGGGCGACGTCGGCGAAGACCCGCTCGACGGCCCGTTCGGTGGCGGCGCGGTCGACGAGGCCCTCGAGGTCGGAGGCGGTGAGCACGATCATGCGGCGCCCGTCAGCTCGAGCCCGTCGGCGACCACGCGACCGCGGAAGAGCACGGTGCGGTCGGGCGAGCGGTCCATGACCGCGGCGGTCACGGTCTCGCCCTCGACGAGCAGCAGGTCGGCCGGGTCGCCGACCGAGGCCCCGGGCCGGTCGAGGTGGTCGCGGAGGGCGGGGGCCGTGCCGAGCACCGACCGGCCGCCGACGGTCGCCACGGCGACGCAGTGCTCGACGTGCTCGTCGCGGCGGAAGCCGTTCGTGAAGGCCAGCTGCCAGGTGCGGTCGAGCATGTCGGCGTTGCCGTACGGCGACCAGTAGTCGCGCTGGCCGTCTTCGCCGAGCCCGACGCGCACGCCGTGCTCGGCGAGCAGCAGCGTCGGCAGCGGGCTCGGCGGGGCGATGGTCGCCCAGGCGATGTCGAGCTCGGCGAACTGCTCGACGAGCGGCAGCAGCTCCTCGCGCGGCAGCGCCGAGAGCCCGTAGCCGTGCGAGATCGTGACGCGACCGGTCATCCCGTGGGCCCGCGTGCGCTCGACGATCAGCTCGGCCGAGAACTTCGCCAGCTGGTCGGGCTCGTGCAGGTGCACGTCGATCGGGGCGTCGTGCTTCTCGGCGAGCCCGAAGACCAGGTCGAGGTGACGTGCCGGGTCGCGGTCGAGCAGGCACGGGTCGATGCCGCCCACGACGTCGGCCCCCTGCGACATCGCCTCGTCGAGCAGCTCGACGGAGCCCGCCTCGCGCAGCAGCCCCGCCTGCGGGAAGGCGATGACCTCGACGGTGGCCCGGTCGCGGTGCGCCTCCTTCGCGGCCAGCACGGCCTGCAGCCGCTCGAGCCCCGCGTCGACGTCGACCTGCGCGTAGCTGCGGGCGCTCGTGGTGCCCCGGGCGACCATGCGACCGAGCGCCTCGGTCGTGCGGTCGGCGATCGGCGCCTCCGCGCCTCGCCAGTTCGCGCGGTCGTTGAGCATCATGCCCCAGACGCCCGGCGTGCCCGTGTGGGGCCGGAAGGGCAGCCCGAGCCCCGTCGAGTCGAGGTGCACGTGCACGTCGGCGAACGAGGGCAGCAGGAGGCGCCCCCGCCCGTCGACGACGTCCTCTCCCGCCCCCGGGACGGTGCCGACGGGCAGCAGCTCGGCGATCACGCCGTCGACGACGCGCACGTCGGCGGGCGGTCCGCCCCACGGCCGCACGTCGGAGAGCAGGGCGCTGCCGGGACCGGCCCCGCTCACCGGAAGCTCGTCTGCGTGAAGTCGAACAGTCCGTCGGCACGCGGCGTCCAGTCGAGGTCGGGGTCGGCCGCGTAGTTGTTCATCGGCACGTAGAGCGGCACGTAGTAGCCCTGCTCGTTGCTGTAGTCGAGCAGCTCGGCGAAGACCTCCTGCCGGGCCTCGCCCGTGACGGCGCGCTGGGCGGTGGCGAGCTCGGCGGTCTTCGGGTCCTGGGCGTAGTTGTTGTTGCCGGCGGGCTCGTAGAGGTCGGTGAGCGGCAGGTCGCCGTCGACGGTCGAGGGGGCCCACGTGTTCAGGTAGATGCCCTGCATCTCGCGGCCCCGCACCTTGAGGGTGTGCGCCTGCTGGTCGGCCCCGCGCAGCTCGGTCGTGATGCCGACGTCGGCGAGCGACGCCTGCACGGTCTGGGCGACCTCGGACGACAGCGGGATGCGACCGTCGGTGGCGTAGTCGAAGGGGATGGTCTCGCCCGCGTAGCCCGCCTCGGCGAGCAGCTCCCGGGCGCGGTCGGGGTCGTAGCCGGCGTCCTCGACGTCGTCGCTGTAGCCCTCGACGGCGGGCGCGAGGGTCGCCTTGGCCGGCTCGGCGAGGCCGGAGAGCAGCCCCTCGGTGATGGCCTCGTCGTCGATCGCGAGCCCGATCGCCTGCCGCACGCGGACGTCGGTCAGCACCCCGCTCGTGCTGTTCACGCCGAGGAAGACGACGCCGTTCGACAGCGCCGAGAAGACCTGCGCCGAGTCCTGGCCCTCGACCGCCGACACCTGGGTCGGCCCGATCGGGGCGACGTCGAGGCTGCCCGACAGCACGCCGTTGACGCGCGACTCGTCGGACGACACCGGCTGGATCGAGATGCGCTCGATCGCGGGCGCCTCCCCCCACCAGTCGTCGTTGCGGACGAGGTCGTACGAGACGCCCGTGCGGACGCTGTCGAAGACGTAGGCCCCCGAGCCGACGGGCGCCTGGGCGAAGGCGTCCGCGCCCTCCTCCTGGTAGGTGTCGGCCGGGACGACCGAGATCAGCGACGTCGTCCGCGGGAAGGCCGAGAACGGCGACGTGAGCGTGAACCGCACGGTGAGGTCGTCGACGGCCTCGACCGAGGCGACCGAGCTGAGGTAGGCGAAGTTCTCGCTCGTCTCGTCGTCGAGGATCGCCTGGTACGAGAACGCGACGTCCTCCGCCGTGATCGCCTCGCCGTTGCTGGCCTCGACGCCCTCGCGGAGGGTGAACTCCCACTCGGTGAGGTCGTCGTTCGACGTCCACTCGGTGGCGAGCTTCGGGGCGAGCTCGCCGTCGGCCGTGATCGTCGTCAGCTGGTCGAAGGTGTGGAAGAACACCGACAGCACGACGAGCGCGCCCGAGCGGATCGGGTCCATCGAGGTCGGGTCGGTCGGGATGGCGGCGACGATCGACGTCGGCGTCTCGCCCTCGGCGGAGGCGTCGTCGAAGTCGCCGGCGCAGCTGGTGAGCAGCAGGGTGCCGGTGGCGACGAGCGTGCCGGCGGCGAGCGTCCGGCGACGGCGGGTGGCGGGTCGGGGCATGGGGGTCCTCGTTTCGGTGGGTGGCGCGGCGGGAGGGTCGGAGGGTGCGAGGTCGGGGGCGGTCAGCGGCCCGCGCCGCGGCGGGGCCCCGTGAGCCGGGGCACGGCGTCGAGCAGCTGCCGCGTGAACGGGTGCTGCGGGTCGGCGAAGATCTGGGCGGTGGGCGCCTCCTCGACGACGCGGCCGTGCTGCATGACGACGACCCGGTCGGCGATGCTGCGCACGACCCCGAGGTCGTGCGAGATGAAGAGGTAGCCGAGCCCGTGCTCGCGCTGGAGGGCGTCGAGCAGCTCGAGCACCTGGGCCTGGATCGACACGTCGAGCGCGGAGACGGGCTCGTCGAGCACGAGCAGCCGCGGCCGCAGGGCGAGCGCGCGGGCGATGCCGACCCGCTGGCGCTGACCGCCGGAGAGCTGGGCGGGCAGGCGCCGGGCGAAGCTCTCGTCGAGGCCGACGTCGTCGAGCAGGCGGGCGACGGTCGCCGTGTCGTAGGCGCGACGGATGCGCAGCGGCTCGGCCACGATCTCGTGCACGGTCAGCCTCGGGTCGAGCGCGGACCACGGGTCCTGGAAGACGATCTGGGCCCGTTCGCGCTGCAGCGCCGACCGCTCGGCGAGCGCCGCGCGCACCGGGGTGCCGCCGAGCGCGACGCGGCCCGAGGTCGCGGGCTGGATGCCGAGCACGGCCTTGGCGAGCGACGACTTGCCGCAGCCCGACTCCCCCACGACGGCGACGGTCTCGCCGGCGGCGATCCGCAGCGTGACCCCGTCGACGGCGCGCACCGGCTCGCGGCGGCCGGCGACGCGGTACTCGACGACGATGTCGTCGGCCGCGAGCGCGTCGGGCTCGCCGACGCGGACTGCCGGCGCCGTGCGCTCCTGCTCGGCGGGCACGGCGGCCATGAGGCGCTGGGTGTACTCCTCGGCCGGGGCCGCGAGCACCGCGCGCGTCTCGCCCGTCTCGACGACGCGGCCGTGGTGCATCACGGCGAGCCGGTCGCTGTTCTCGGCGACGAGCCCGAGGTCGTGGGTGATGAGCACGAGGGCCGAGCCGGTGCGCTCGCGCACCTCGGCGAGCAGGTCCATGACCTGGGCCTGCACCGTGACGTCGAGGGCGGTGGTGGGCTCGTCGGCGATGAGCAGGAGGGGGTCGTGGGCGATCGCCATGGCGATCATCGCGCGCTGCCTCATGCCGCCCGACCACTGGTGCGGGCGGGTGCCCGCGCGCTCGGCGGCGTCGCGGACCCCGACCGAGGTGAGCAGCTCGACCGCGCGCTCCCGGGCCGCGCGACGGCCGAGCCCCCGGTCGTGCACCCGCACGGCGGCGGCGACCTGGGCGCCGACGGCTCGCAGGGGGTCGAGCGACGACATCGGGTCCTGGAAGACCATGGCGGCGGTGCGGCCTCGGAGGGCCCGCAGCTCGCGGTCGCTCGCCCAGCGACCGGCCTCGACGTCGACCAGCACGTGGTCGTCGACCACGATGCGGCCGCCGGCGACGCGGGTGCCGACGGGCAGCAGCCCGAGCGCGGCGAGGACGGTGAGGCTCTTGCCCGAGCCCGACTCGCCCACGACGCCGAGCGACTCGCCCCGGTCGACGCGGAGCGAGACCCCGTCGACCAGGGTGCGCGGGGCGTCGCCGACGGTCTCGACGCGGAGGTCGTCGACCTGCAGGACGGTGGTCATCGCATTCCTCCCGTGCGCAGCAGGCCGCCGCGCGTCTCGGCGGTGAACTGCTGGCTGACGAACTGGGCCCCGCCGACGGCGAGGAACATCACGAGCCCCGGCAGCAGCGCGAGCCACGGGTCGCCCGCGAGGTGCCGCTGGCCGTCGAAGATCATCGAGCCCCAGCTCGGCACGGGCGGCTGCACGCCGAGCCCGAGGTACTCGAGCGACGAGGTGATGAGCACGATCGTGGCGATGTCGGTGGCGGCGATGATGAGGGTGTGCGGCCACACGTTCGGCACGATGTGCCGCACGAGGACCCAGACGGTGTCGGCGCCCTGGGTCAGCGGCGAGACGACGAAGTCCTGGCGGCGGAGCGACGCGGCGACGGTGCGGGTGACCCGGGCGTAGCCGACCCACCAGGTGCAGCCGAGCACGACGATCGTCAGCCCCGCGCTCGGCCGCAGCACGGCGCAGACGGCGATGAGCAGCAGCACGACCGGCATGGCGAGCGTGACGTTGCTGAGCCAGGTGACGACGGCGTCGAGCTTGCCGCCGGCCCAGCCGGCCAGCACCCCGATCGTCGTGCCGATGACCGCGTTCATCACGACGATGAGCAGGGTCATGCCGAGCGTGACGGCGGAGGCGAGCGCGATGCGGGCGAGCAGGTCGCGGCCGAGGGCGTCGGTGCCGAGCGGGTGGGCCGGGTCGGTGAAGGGCGGCAGCAGCGCGGCGCGCAGGTCTTGCGCCATCGGGTCGCGGCCGGGCAGCAGCGGCACGATCGCGGTCAGCCCCACGACGACGACGAGCATCAGCACGCCGACGACGGCTCCGGGCCGGGGGCGCCAGCGGCGGACGACCGGCGTCGCGACGGCGACGAGCGGCGCGGCGGTCACGCGGCGGCCGTCCGGGTGTCGACGCGGTGGACGAGCACGTCGACCGCGGTGTTGACGACGACGAAGGCGAGGGCCACGAAGACGAGCCCTGCCTGCACGATCGGGAAGTCGCGCTGGCTGACGGCGTCCGTCAGCAGCTTGCCGAGGCCCGGCCAGGCGAAGACGACCTCCACGACGACCGTGCCGCCGAGCAGGCCACCGAGGTTGAGGCCGGCCATGCCGAGCACGGGCAGCGCCGCGTTCGGGAGCATCCTCGTGACGAGCACGCGCATCCGGCTCTGCCCCTGGGCGATCGCGGTGCGGACGTGGTCCTGCCCGGCCTGCTCGCTGAGGGCGGAGTCGAGGAGGCGCAGGTACATGACGAACTGCCCGGTCGCCAGGGTGGCCACCGGCAGCACCAGGCTGGCGTAGCCCGTACGACCGAGCGACGGCAGCGCCCCCAGCAGCACCGAGAACACGAGCACGAGGAGGAGCGCGAAGAAGAAGTCGGGAACCGACTGGCGGATCGCGCCCGCCCAGCCGACGACCGCCCGCAGCGCCCGGCTGCCGGTGAGCTGGATCGTCAGCGCGGCGGCGACCGCGAGGGCGAGCCCGATGACGAAGGCCCAGAAGGCGAGCTCCACCGTGGCGGGCACCCGCTCGAGCACGAGGCCGAGGGCCGACTCGCGCAGTCGGTACGAGTCGCCGAAGTCGCCCGTGACGAGGCCGACGAGCGTGTCGAGGTACTGGACGACCAGGGGTCGGTCGAATCCGAGCGCGCCGTTGAGGGCGTCGATGTCGGACTGCGTCGCGTTGTCGGGCAGCAGCAGCGCCCCGGGCTCTCCGGTGGCGCGGCCGAGCACGAAGGCGATGGTCACCACGGTGAGGACCGTGGCGACGGCGAGGGCCAGTCGGCGGGCGAGGAAGGGGATCACGTCGGCCACGCTAAGTGCGGCCCCGCGCTCCGAGGGCCGACGTAACACGGTCGTCACACACTTCTTACGTGCGCGTCACTTTCGCATACCAAACGGGCACTTTGGGGCCGCTTCAGACCGCAGGGTGGTCGCTTGGCATTCCAACGGCGACATCGGACGACCTGTCAGGATGGTCCCCATGAGCCCCGAGCCGACCCCCGCCCGCATCGCCCACGCCCTGCGTGAGCAGATCATCACGGGCGAGCTGGCGATGGGGTCGAAGCTCAACGAGCGCGAGATCGCCGAGCGCCTGCAGGTGTCGCGCATCCCCGTGCGCGAGGCCCTGCCGATCCTCGAGTCGGAGGGGTTCATCACGACCCAGCCGAGGCGCGGGGCGGTCGTCCACGTGCTGACGGTCACCGACGCTGCCGAGGTCTTCGACCTGCGCCGCCAGCTCGAGCCGATGGCCTCCGCCTTCGCCGCGCGTCGGGCCGCCGCCGGGGCCGACGTCGAGCCGATGCTCGCGGCGCTGCGGTCGGCGCAGGGGGCCGCGCACCCCGTGGATGCGACGTCCGCCGACGCCGCCCCGCCGTCGACCCGCAACTCCGACCTGCACGAGGAGATCATCGCCCTCGCCGACCACGCCCTCCTGCGGCGAGTGACGAAGCTGATGAGCGGTCGCGTGCGCTGGCTGTTCCGCCTCACGCCGCAGCGCGACACGACGGCGATGTGGGTGGAGCACCGCGAGATCGTCGACGCGATCGTCGCCGGCCAGGTCGACGTCGCCGAGCTGCTCACCGCCGCCCACGTCGAGCGCGGCCGCCTCGAGTCGATGCCCCTGCTGACCGGCCTGCTCCCCGCCGAGGCCCCCGCGCCCCGCGGTCGCCGTCGCCGCCCGGCACCCGCCGCGCCCGTCGGCTCAGCCGACCCGACCGACTCCGAGCCGACCGACGCCGGGCCGACCGAGGCGACCGAGGCGACCGCCTGAGGAGGCGCGGGACGGCCTGGGCAGGCCCCCGCGCCTCCCTGCCCAGGCCGCTCCGCGCCTCCTGCGTTCGCGGTTCGGCGGCCGTCGTGACATGCTCTGAGCAGAGCGAGGCGCGCGAGACGACTCTCGTCGCCCTGACCACGCACAGTTCTTCCCCGTCACTCGACCACCACGAGTCCGGTCGACCGGGACGACATGCGCTCCACGACATCCGAGACAGCCGGCAGAACGCGCCGGGTCTCACCCGCCGGTCCGGGCTCACGACGAGCGCGAGCGGCACGTCCCGCACACCCTGACGAAAGACACACATGGCCATCATCAAGCACGCCCTCGACCTCAAGAAGCCGCAGCCCCTGAAGCGCGGCGCCATGCGCATCACGCCGCTCGGCGGACTCGGCGACGTCGGCCGCAACATGACGCTCTTCGAGCACAAGGGCAAGCTCGTCGTCGTCGACTGCGGCGTCCTCTTCCCGGAGGAGACGCAGCCCGGCATCGACGTGATCCTGCCCGACTTCACCGCGCTGCGCGACCGTCTCGCCGACGTCGAGGCCATCGTGCTGACGCACGGCCACGAGGACCACATCGGAGGCGTCCCCTACCTCCTCAAGGAACGTCCCGACATCCCCCTCGTCGGCTCGAAGCTCACGCTCGCCTTCATCACGGCGAAGCTGCAGGAGCACAAGATCACGCCGGTGACGCACGAGGTCGCCGCGGGCGACCACCACCAGGCGGGGCCGTTCGACCTCGAGTTCGTCGCCGTGAACCACTCCATCCCCGACGGCCTCGCCGTCGCGCTGCGGACCACCGCGGGCCTGGTGCTGCACACCGGCGACTTCAAGATGGACCAGTTCCCGATGGACAAGCGCATCACCGACCTCAACCACTTCGCCCGCCTGGGCGACGAGGGCGTCGACCTGTTCCTCACCGACTCGACCAACGCCGAGGTGCCCGGCTTCACCACGGCCGAGAAAGACCTCGGCGCGGCGATCGACCGCGTCTTCCGCGAGGCGCCGAAGCGCATCGTCGTGTCGAGCTTCGCGAGCCACGTGCACCGCATCCAGCAGGTGCTCGACACCGCCCACAAGCACGGCCGCAAGGTCGCCTTCGTCGGTCGCTCGATGGTGCGCAACATGGGCATCGCGTCCGACCTCGGCTACCTGAACATCCCCAAGGGCCTGGTCGTCGACCTCAAGCAGCTCAGCAAGATGAACGACAACAAGATCGTGCTGATCTGCACCGGTTCGCAGGGCGAGCCGATGGCGGCGCTGTCGCGCATGGCGAACCGCGAGCACATCATCAAGGTGGGCGAGGGCGACACGATCCTGCTCGCGAGCTCGCTGATCCCCGGCAACGAGAACGCGATCTACGGCGTCATCAACGGCCTGATCCGCTGGGGCGCGACGGTCGTGCACAAGGGCAACGCGAAGGTGCACGTCTCCGGTCACGCCAGCGCCGGCGAGCTGACCTACTGCTACAACATCGTGAAGCCGAAGAACGTGCTGCCCGTGCACGGCGAGTGGCGCCACCTCACCGCGAACGCCGACCTGGCGATCGCGACCGGCGTGCCCGCCGACCGCGTGCTCGTCGCCGAGGACGGCGTCGTCGTCGACCTCGACCGCGGCCGCGCGCAGATCGTCGGGCGCATCCCCGCGCCCTACGTGTTCGTCGACGGCGCCACGATCGGCGTCGCGACCGAGGACGCCCTGAAGGACCGCCTCTCGCTCGCCGAGGAGGGCCACATCACGGTGCTCGGCATCTTCGACGAGAACACGCAGAAGCTCGTCGACCCGGTCGAGTTCATCCCCCGCGGCTTCGTCGAGGCCGCCGGCTGGCAGACCCAGGCCGAGGACGTCGCGGCGACCGCCCTCGAGCAGGCCGCCGCGCGCGGCCGCCTCGACGGCCTGGCCGCCGAGCAGGCGATCGAGGAGGGCCTCAGCCGCTGGTTCCTCCGTCGCCACCGCCGCACCCCCGTCATCACGACGGTGGTCGTCGACGCCGACTAGCGCTGGCCGCGGCCGCTGCGGCGGTCGCTGACACGACGAAGACCCCCGGGAGACCGGGGGTCTTCGTCGTTCGTGGGCGCCGTCGTCGCTAGCGGGCGTCGGGCGTCGGGCGTCCGGCGTCGGCTCAGGCGGGCGGGAAGTGGCCGGCGATCGCCGCCGCGACGGCAGGTACGTCGACAGGGCCGTCCTCCGAAGCCAGACGCTTCACGAGCTTTCCGGGCCACAGCACCTCGACTCCCCTCGTGGTGAACGAGCCGCCGAACATCGGCCAGTCGGCGTCCACGAAGCAGAGAGCCGCTCTGACCGGCACCGGCCCGACGACAGCGGTGACGAGGCCAGCCTGGTTCAGGACCGCATCGACGAGGCGCGTCCTGTCGCCGCCGACGATCAGCTTCTCGACACGGGGCCGGAGCAGACCACCCTCGATGCGCAGCTCGGGCCGCTTCTCGACGTAGCGCTTCGCGTCGACGACCCACACCCCGGCCGTGGTGACGACGAGGTGGTCGATGTTCGCCCGGCTGCCCGGGATGCGGCGGTCGTGCAGCACGGCGATGCTCGGGGAGGCGATGCCGTCGAGCTTCCGCCCGACGACGAGCTCGCCTTTCGCGCCCGACTTCCACGCCGTGGTGCTCTGCCGCTCGTCCGACAGAGCGACGGCGATGCCGCCGAGTCGTCCCCATCTGTCGCGGATCGCGGCCTCGTCCTTGGCGCGCCGACGGTCGTACTCGCGCTGCGCGGACGTGCCGGGCGCGTTGTTCTCGTTCCCCATGCCTCCATCCAGCCAGACGGGCGAAACGTCATCGAGCCCCACAACGAGGCGAGATGACGGCCAGGAAGTGGCAACAACGTCAGCGCAATTGACACATGCGCGTCATAAGTGTCATTATCTGGCGAGTCAATGACACTGAGGGAGGCCCGATGCCCATCTGGCCAGCCCACACCACGACGACGGTTCCGTGGGCGAGCTCCGGCCGACGAGGTACCCGAGAAGACCGCATGCTCGCCGAGGTCGAGGTGTCCCTGCCGCCCACGATCGCCATGCTCACTCCCCCGCCCGGGCCCGACCGTGACCTGGCCCGAGCACGGTGGGAGGCCGGCGACCTCGAGCGAGTGGCAGGCGGCGTGCTCAGCCCGCTCGCCGGGTTCCTCATCCGCATGGAGTCGGTCGCCTCGAGCCGCATCGAGCACGTCGAGGCGACGCCCGTCGCGTTCGCCCGCGCGATCGGCGGCCTGAAGGAGAACGAGTCGGCCATGTCGATGGTCGCCGCCGGCGCCGCCATCACGAGGCTCATCGCCGCCTCGAGCGAGGCGATCACGCTCGACGAGATCCTCGCCGCGCACGAGGCACTGACGCGGGACGACCCCACTGAGAGTCGCTACGCCGGCACCGTGCGAGACGTGCAGAACTGGATCGGCGGCTCCCAGTACGCCCCCCGCAACGCGCTCTACGTCCCCCCGCCTCCGGAGGACGTCCCGGCTCTCCTCGACGACCTCATCGCGTTCGCGAACCGCGACGACGTCGAGCCGATCACGCAGGCCGCGATCGCCCACGCGCAGTTCGAGAGCATCCACCCCTTCACCGACGGCAACGGCCGCATCGGCCGTGCCCTCATCGGCGCGATCCTCCGCCGTCGCGGGGTGACACCACACACCGTGCTCCCGGTGGCCAGCGCCCTGGCGGCGGACACGCCGCACTACTTCGCCCTGCTCACGGCCTATCGGTCCGGAGACGTCGTGCCGATCATCACCGACCTCGCCCTCTGCGTCGAGACCGCAGCCCGGGAGGCGCGGGGCACCGCCCGCACCTTCGCCCGGTACGAAGACGCCTGGCGTGAGCAGGCCGCGCCCCGAGCAGGCAGCGCCGCCGACCTGATCCTCCCCGCTCTCCTCGCCCTCCCGGTCTTCACCGTGGAGCAGCTCGCCGAGGCGACCGGCCTCCCCGAGCGCAGCGTCTACCGCGGCGTCCAGTCGCTGGAGGAACACGGCGTGGTCCAGGCGGTCACCGAACGAGTCCGCGGCCGCGCCTACGCCGCGATGGACGTCCTCGACGAGTTCGGCGACCTCGACACCCGCATCCGGGAACGGATCACAGCCCTTCGCGCTGCCTGATCTCAAGCTCGTGCTATTGCGCGGGCTCGTCGATGCGGTCGCATGCGGCGCGGATGAGCGCCGTGACGTCCGTTCCGATCTGGGCGACGCCTCGGACGAGGACCGAGGACCCCGGCCGCGAGGCGGCGGGAAGCCGCGAGCCCGAAGTGCTGCGGCAGCTCCTGGCGCGTCCGCTCGCGCCCGCCGTGTCAGAGGGTTCGCGTCCTCGGCAGCGTGCGGTCGAGGCTCGCGCTGAGGCGATGGACGCCCGCCGCCACGTGGACGTCGAGATCGCCCACCGAGACGTCGGCGGTCACTCCCGGAGGAAGAGCCACGTCGAGAAGGAGCCGATCTCCCTCTCGGCTCCAGCCGACCGCGATGCGCCCGTGAGGGCTGTCGAGCTCTGCCTTCGCCCACTCCACGCCGGTGACCGGTTGGGGGGCGATGGTGACACGACGGTATCCGGGCTCCGCCGGTGCGAGGCCGGCGAGATCGCGGTGCATCCAGTCGGCTACGGCTCCCAGCGCGTAGTGGTTGAACGAGGTCATCTCGCCGGGGTTGATGCTGCCGTCGGGGAGCATCGAGTCCCAGCGCTCCCACACCGTCGTCGCCCCCATCGTGACGGGGTACAGCCACGACGGGCACTCGGTCTGCAGGAGGAGTCGGCCGGCTGTCGCGAGCTGCCCGCTCCGACTCGGGGCTTCGAGGATGCAGGGAGTCCCGGCGAAGCCGGTCGCGATGCGATGACCGTTCGCCTCCACGAGCTCCGCGAGCCGCGATCCCGCCCAGCCGATCTCATCGGGGTCGAGGAGATCGAAGGCGAGGGCGAGGGCGTAGGCCGTCTCGCAGTGGTTCCGGGGCCGCTGCGCCTCGTCGTCCACGAAGGCGGTGCGGAAGGCCTCCCTCGTGGCGTCCCGGAGTCGCTCGATCTCGGCCATCTCGCTCGAGCGTCCGAGGATGCGCGCGGTCTCGGCGGTCAGCTTGGCGGACCGGTGGAGGCACGCCGTCGCGACGAGGGTCCGATCGGCCTTCGCCGCGGCGGGGTCATCCGGGGGGGCGTCCGGGTCGAGCCAGTCTCCGAACTGGAAGCCGCGATCCCACAGGCCTCCAGGAGAGAGGAGCCCCTCGACGTGACGCAGGTGGGACAGCATCGCCGGGAAATTCCCGCGCAGGACCGCGGCATCGCCTGAGGCCGTCCACACCGCCCACGGCCCACGGCCCACGGCCCACAGACGATCGCGTCGCTCCAGACGGCCGTGGAATCCACCGGCAGGAGGTCGCCGGGGGCGCCGACGTACTCGAGCACATCCGGGACGACGTAGGGGACGACTCCGCCCTGGTGCTCCTGCTCCAGCGTCACGTCGCGCAGCCAGTCGCGGAGGAAGTCGGAGGCGTCGAAGAGGAAGGTGCTCGTCGGCGCGAACACGGCGATGTCCCCCGTCCATCCGAGCCGCTCGTCCCGCTGAGGGCAGTCCGTGGGGAGGTCGAGGAAGTTCCCGACCGTGCTCGCGACGACGTTCTCGTGCAGCCGGTCCAGCAGCGGTTCCGAGCAGGAGAACGTGCCGGTCCGCCGCAGGTCAGAGCTGACGCTCAGCGCGGTCAGGCCTCCGCCGATCAGCTCGTCGATCCCCCCGGGCCACCCCGTCACCTCGACGTAGCGGAACCCGTGGAAGGTGAACGTCGGTTCGACGAGGTCCTCCTCGCCCGACAGGACGAAGCGGTCGGTCGCCTCGGCGGAGCGGAGCGGGCGTGTGCTCAGCTCTCCACGTTCGATGACCTCCGCGTGCCGGAGGGTGACGGTCTCCCCGCGGACACCGGTCGTCCGGCAGCGGGTCCAGCCCACGATGTTGCGGCCGAAGTCGGCGACGATCCTCCCGGAGGGCGTGGCGCCGGGGTGTGGCGCGACACTGCTCTCATCGGAGGCCGAGCAGCCACGCCCTGAGGCTGTGCCAAGCCTTCAGGTGCTCGACTTCGGCCGTGGGGCCAAGTGGGCACGCACGTAGTGGCCTCACTCAACCGGGCGTGGTGGATCTAGTCGGTTGAGGCGAGAAGGTCTTTCATCGTCGCGATCTGATCGGTCTGTGAGGCGACGATCGCTGTCGCCAGCTGGACCGCGGCCGGGTTCTGCCCACCATCGATCTCGGTCTGCGCCATCTCGACAGCCCCCTCGTGGTGTGCCGTCATCTGTTCCAGGAACAGCCGCGCCGCGTCGGTTCCGTCAGCATCCTCGAGGGCGTCCATGTCGGAGTCGCTCATCATGCCGTCCATGGAGTGATCCATGGACGCCTCAGTGTCCTGCCCCCGCGCCTTGAGCCATGTCGTGAGCTGATCGATCTCCGGGGCCTGCTCGGCCTTGATCGTCTCGGCAAGGGCAGTCACGTCCCCGTCGATACCGTCTTTCGCGAGGAGCATGTCGCTCATCTCGACGGCCTGGGTGTGGTGCGGGAGCATCATCTGGGTGAACACGACGTCTTGATCGTTGAAGGCAGCAGCCTGGGACGACGACGCGGGCGACGTGTCGCCTGCGGACGACGACGCCTCGGCGCACCCCGCGAGGGCGAGGGCAGCAATGGTCGCAGTTGCGCTGATGAAGATGGTGGCGGTGCGGTTCATGGTCGTTCTTTCAGGATCAGAATCGAAAAGAGATACCCCCCGGAGGTATCGTGCCGCGTACGGCTGATCAGACCCTCTGAGCCGGCACCAGTGGTACCGGTGTAAGGGTGAAAGCGTCGGGGTTGCCGAGCGCAGCGCGCAGATGCGCCTCGGCTTGGTCGGCGGTCTCGGACGCCGTCAGGAGGTCTTCGGCGTCGACCTTGATGGTTGCGGAGCCGGTGAGACGGTGCCCGATCCACCGGAGACGAAGATCACGGACGCCCCGCACGCCCCTCGGCGTGTTCCAGGGCGTGCTCGGCTCGCTTGTGGAGGTCGGGGTAGATGCCGTCCATCAGCCGTCGGCCGATGGATTTCACCGTCCCCCAGAGCAGGACCATGATCGAGGCTGCGATGAGCAGGCCGATGATGGGGTCCGCGAGCGGGAAGCCGGCGAGGACCCCGATGGCGCCCAGCACGACAGACAGGGACGTGAGGCCGTCCAGGCGGGCGTGGACCCCGTCAGCGACGAGTGCAAGGCGCCTGGACCGCCCGGGGGGCCGCCGGCATCCGTCTCGACGATCGCCCCGCGTCAAGAGGCGCACCCCGAGGAGTTGCATAGCACGCATGGACACCCTTCCCCTCTGGCTGTTGGCCGCCATCTTCGTCGCCGGCGCCGCCGTCATCTGGGTCGCCGGCATCCAGCTGTCGAAAACGACCGACGTCCTCGACTCCCGACTCCACCTCGGCAGCGCGCTCGGCGGACTCATCGTCCTCGCGGTGGCGACCAACCTGCCCGAGATCGCCATCACGGTCAGCGCCGCCGTCTCGGGCTCGCTCGAGGTGGCCGCGGGCAACATCCTCGGCGGCATCGCCCTTCAGACGGTCGTCCTCGTCGTGCTCGACGCCCTCGGGAAACGCGGCAAGGGGGTCCAACCCCTCACCTATCGCGCGGCCTCCCTAGGGCTGCTGCTTGAGGCACTGGTCGTGGTGGCGGTCCTCGCCGTCGTCATCGCCGGAACCCAGCTGCCGTCCTCGCTCACAGTGGCGCGCCTGACGCCGGACGTCGTCCTCATCGCCGTCATCTGGCTCGTGGGCCTGTTCCTCGTCCAGCGTGCCGGCAAGGGCCTGCCGTGGCACGAGGCCGGAGCGGCACCTGACACGTCGACGCCGCGACCGAGCGGACACCGGACGCGCTCGAACCCGTCGCCGACGACCATGAGCACGAAGAAGGCCGCGGTCGTCTTCGGCCTGTCGGCCCTGGCCACGCTCGTCGCCGGCGTCGTGCTGGAACGCGCGGGCGATGCGGCCGCGTCGCAGATCGGGTTGTCGGGTGTGCTGTTCGGCGCGACGGTCCTGGCCCTGGCGACGAGCCTGCCCGAGATCTCGACCGGGTTGCAGGCCGTCAAGCAGGGCGACGACAACCTGGCCATGAGCGACATCTTCGGCGGCAACGCCTTCCTGCCCGTGCTCTTCTTGGTCGCCACGGTCATCTCCGGGCAGGCGATCCTGCCACAGTCGAACACCAGCGACGTCTACCTGACCGCCCTCGCCGCGCTCCTCACGCTCGTCTACGCCGTCGGCCTGCTCTTCCGGCCGCGACGACGCATCGCGGGCATGGGCGTGGACTCGTTCGTCGTGCTCGTGCTCTACGTGGTCGGCATCGGTGGCCTCGTCGCCATCACACTCGGCTGACAGGACCAGCCCGGCGACACTGGCGACCGTCAAGCCGCCTGAGCCGTGGAAGTTGGGCAAGGCGCCCATGCTTCAGCCAACGTCTCGCCGAACCATCGGCTACCGGGCAGACCGGCAAGGCACGTTCGCTCTAGGTTCGGAATCATGCCCAAGCCCACACGTAGACCTGCAGGTCGGGCGGTCATCGCCTTCTACGTTGCCGGCGCTTCATTCATCGCCTACAGCTCGTACCGGTGGGCGACGAGTGGCCCCGATGGCGTCGCGTAATGGTCCTCAGGAAGGATCATTGCTCTCCCGGGCTGGGGCTGGATAGCGCTCGGATATGGCTTGGGTCTCGCAATGCTCGCTTTCGCGACGCGCGCCGAGCGTTGGCGTCGACGCTGGAAGTAGCGGACTAGCCCGCCGGTTCGGTAAGCGATGGCTCATCGGAACAGCTTCAGGGAGCACCCTTGACGTCAGCCCAGTCGCGCAGCTTCGCGATCGCCTCGCACCAGGGACGTTGCAGACGACCGAGAACGAAGCGCTCGTCATCGTCGACTGCACGCATCAGCCACATGATCTGGACCGTCATGCCGTAGCCGCGGGCGTCCTTGTACTCGACCTGGCCGACGTCTGAGATCGCCGTAATCCGGTCCCGGGGGATGTTTCGAGACCAGATCACGCCGTGAACATGGAGAGTCACGTCGTCCAGCAGGACGTGTACGCCGCAGCTGCGAGCAGTGGCCCAGAGTGATGATGTGTGACAGCGGTGCCCTCGGCGCAGGGTTGTCACTCGCGTCTGCCACCCGTTTCGCCAAGAGTGAGGACGGCTGCCTGCGACCGCCAAACTTTTTCGGCCCCGGATGAACTCCTGGATGAGCTGCATCGTGTTCGTAGTGAGCGGGCTACCTGGGCCGGCGTACCAGCAGGAGGAATCATGCACAAGCGAATGACCATCACCCTCACGATGGCCGTTTTGGCCGCGGCCGCTCTCTCCGGGTGCGCCACATCTGCCGAATCATCCACGACGACCGACTCCACCGAGCCGGCCCCCGCCGAGACCACCGCGGCAGCGGCAGTCCTCGGCACCGCGACGTCTCCCTTGGGCGAAATCATCACCGACGACGCCGGGTACACGATTTACACGTTCAAGATGGACAAGCAGGACTCGGGCACCAGCAACTGCTACGACGAATGCGCCATGACCTGGCCGGCAGTTGAAGCCTCCGACACGTCCTCTCCAGACGGCATCACGGGCAAGATCGGTTCCCTCACCCGCACGGACGGGACAACCCAGCTGACCGTCGACGGCTGGCCGGTGTACCGGTTCGCGAAGGACACCGAGCCGGGACAGGTCAACGGACAGGGCGTGAAGGATGCCTGGTACGTCCTCCAGCCGGACGGCACGATCAACATGGAAGCAGCCACTGAGGGCGCAGCAACCCCAGCCTCCTGATCGCGCGCGTGCCTGCCGGACGGAACTCTCCGGGTTGCAGGCCCTCGCAGCTCCACGACCCCACCCGAGCAAAGGAGCCACAAGGCAGTGCTCATCGACATGAAAGCAGAGACAGTGGGTGCGAATACGTCGACTGCTTCCGCTCAGACGGTGAACCCATGTCCTGGCCTGGTCGATGGCATGAGGTTCGATCATTGGTGCGCATCGGCGTTTCTCGGTGCGCTCGATACAGGCACGACAAGAGGCTGTCCTGGATCAGGCACCAGCCGGACTTCACTGGCGCGAGGCGGTGAAGGTCATGACCCGAGCCAGTGATGAGCTCTTGTCGACATTGTTCGAGTGCCACGGCGGGGCGCTTCGCCGTTACACACACAGCCTCACTCGGAACGCGGCACTGACCGAGGACATCGTTCAAGAGACGATGCTGAGAGCATGGCAGCGTCCTAAGGTGCTGGAGCTCGACGAGGATGCTGCTCAAGCGTGGCTGTTCACCGTCGCTCGGCGCCTCGTCATCGACGACGCACGATCTGCCCGGAGTCGACGAGAAGTGGCAGCCCCTGGCGAGGTAGAAGGCGCTGCTCTCGATCGCACTGATGCGGTCCTGGACAGCATCATGGTTGCGGACGCGCTGGCGTCGCTCTCCGACCACCACCGTCAAATCGTCGTCTATGCGTACTTCGCTGGTCAGAGCATTCCTGAAATTTCGAGACGGCTCGGCATCCCAGAAGGAACCGCGAAATCGCGGCTCCATTACGGGTTACGCGGGCTGAGGCTAGCCCTCCAAGAAAGGGGCGTCACACGATGACTGAGCATCGCGATCTCCAAACTAACGAGGACCGTTACCAAGACTGGGACGCGTCCTACGTCCTCGGAGCGCTCCCTACCGATGAACGTCGCGAATACGAGCAGCACCTCAGTACCTGCGCCAACTGCCGTGAAGCGGTGACGGAACTTGCGGGTCTCCCAGGCATCCTGAGCCGAATCTCGCCGGAAGAGGCCCTTGCCATCCAGTCACCTCTGGGTATGGACGAAACTCAGGCGCCATCAGGAACGTTGTCGCTGATGGCCCACCGCTTCCGCAAGAGTCAACGCCGCCGCCGAGGAGTCATGGCTCTCGCAGTTGCCGCTGCTGTTGCTGCCGCCGTCTTCGGGGGGGTCGCCGTAGGCGCAAGGAACGACGTCGGCCCAGCAACGGCCCAGATGACGTTCCAGCCAATGGACCCCGGAACTGACTCCACCACCCTTACTGCCGGTCTGCAGATCGAGGAGAAATCTTGGGGCACGAGGCTCGATTGGAACTGCGACTACGGCGCGGATGCGCCAGACAACTCCGGATACGAGCTCGTGGTCACACAAACGGACAACACCACGCTTACCGTCGCGACGTGGGACGCAGCCGGCTCGCGTGCCGCAGATCTGTCTGCGTCGACGGCTATTCCCAGCCTGAAGATCGCGAGTGTAGAAATCCGCTTGCAGGGATCCACGGTCGCGTTAGCTCGGCTAGACACCTGAGCACCTCCCGAACCAGACGCCCGTGGGACGATCGTCAACCGGCCGATGAACTCTCGCGATCATCGTCCGGCCTACATTCCGAGCATGGACATTCGCTCAACTTGCAAGACGTCTCCCGACCGGAAGGGACGAATCTGACGTGGGCGTTTCAATTCCCGTCATCCTTGATTCGTTCTCCTGGTCTTCCAAGTCAGGTGCGGAGGCAGCGTTTCGCAATATTCTGCGGAAGAGCGGTTATGCCACGTATGGCACGGTGACCGACCCGATTCACGACCAGATGCTCCGCGAGCTTGTTGACCGGCACCCTGAGGGCGTTGAGAAAACTGGCGCAGGAATTGATCACTTCTACATCGGCAAGACCAGCGACGGTGACATGTTCAATGTGTCTAGTGACGCCATCGGCATCTGGATTTCGCGCGTCGACGGAAGCAAGGCCGACTTCAGCTACAGAACGGCCATCAATAGCAGCACGCCGAAGTCCGACGCCAAAGAGGCCATGAGGGCCACCGTGGACAGCAAACGGATGGCCTACCGAGCAGACCGCTTCAAATCGGAAGGCCCTGTTCCTAGCGACATCAGCGGTGCGGGTATTGCTGATCGGGAAAGTGCAAGTGTTGTCTACCTCGACCCCACATGGAACCAGCTGACCTACCGGTTCGCCGAGTCGGAAGGAGGCTGGGACAAGATCAACATTCGACGCGGCGGAACAGCCGTCCAGATAGGCAGCTCGCTCCTCGACCCCGCCATGGAAAAGCGGTGGCTAGATTTCCACGCCAAGCACGCAAACCTGGGTATCGCGACGGCGAGTGAAAGCGCGCAGCGGATGCGCACTCCTGATGATGGCTGGACCCCGTAACTGCGTCTCACTAGCGGGGCATCCACCGGACGCGACGCCCCCACCCCTCACCGCACGAGTGTGCAGCGGGGGGGCGTCGTGCCCGTCAGCGCATGAGTTATCACTTCAGCCAGCGACCGAAAATATACATGTTCGACCAGGCACCAGCGTCGCTCGGACTTCCGCTCTCTGTGACGCTGACGATCTCGTAGCCGTTTTCGTCAAGTAGCTGCACGGCTTCCTCGACTGATCTGGCGGCGTCCATTCCGTCTATCCCTGAGAACGTCCAGGAGGCGACAGACGGGGAACTCCTTTCGAATCGCCCGTAGACGACCACGTTCTCAGGGGTTCGAGCCATAGCGTCGTTTTCCAACGACTGTCGCTCTCCTTCGATGTAGGCAATCGAATCAGCGGTGTGCCGGGCATCAGTTCGCTCGTCGGGCAACCACGTCTCAGTGATCGCGAAGCGAAGGCCAGGACCACCGTCAGCCTTGCGACAGCCAGGGCTTGACGGTTCGCTGCCCATGCGGAGAGGCGTCCGATAGGCCATCGACTACCGGACGCGTAGGGGGTAAAGACCTATGCGGTGACGAGGAGCTTTCCGAGGGAGTCGAGAGCCCCGGGGACGAGGGCGTAGTACGCCCAGATGCCGCGCTTGTCGCGGGTAAGAATGCCGGCATCGACGAGGACCTTCAAGTGGTGCGACACGGTCGGCTGGCTGAGCCCGAGAGGTTCGGTGAGGTCGCAGACGCACGCCTCGGCGCCCTCGTGCGCGGCGACCATCGAGATAAGCCGGAGCCGGGCCGGGTCCGCAATGGCTTTCAGGCTGCGGGCCAGCTTCTCGGCGTTCTCGGCGTCCATCGCCTCCCGGGCCAGCGGTGCGCAGCACGCGGTCACGTCCGTGAGGGGCAGGAGTTCGGCAACGGGCATGTGAACACTCTTCCACACAGATTGACAGTCGTCGATGGGTTGGGGCAGGCTCAACGCATCGACACTCATCGATCTACGGAGCTGCATGACGACCACCACCACCGCACCTGCCCGGCTCGGGACCGCTGACCGCTTCCTCCCCGTGTGGATTCTCGCCGCCATGGCTGCGGGGCTGCTGCTGGCGGTGTTCGTCCCGGCGTTCGGTGAGCTGCTGCACTCGTTCCAGGTGGGGCAGGTGAGCGTCCCGATCGCGGTCGGGTTGCTGGTGATGATGTACCCGGTGCTGGCGAAGGTGCGGTACTCCGACGCACGCGCCGTTTCCGGTGACCGGCGCCTCCTGGTGTCGTCGCTAGCGATGAACTGGGTCGTCGGACCGGCGCTGATGTTCGCCCTCGCGTGGGTGTTCCTGCCCGATCTACCGGAGTACCGCACGGGGCTGATCATCGTGGGGCTCGCCCGGTGCATCGCCATGGTGCTGATCTGGAACGACCTCGCCTGTGGCGACCGAGGAGCTGCTGCGTTCCTCGTGGCCCTGAACTCGGTGTTCCAGGTCGTCGCGTTCGCCGGCCTCGGCTGGTTCTACCTCCAGGTCCTCCCCGCCTGGCTCGGACTCCCCACAACGAGCGCGTCGTTCAGCATGTGGTCGATCACCCTCAGCGTCCTGGTGTTCCTCGGCATCCCCCTCCTCGCCGGGTACCTATCTCGCCGCATCGGGGAAGCGACCAAGGGGCGCACCTGGTACGAGACACGGTTCCTGCCGAAGATCGGCCCCTTCGCCCTCTACGGGCTGCTGTTCACGATCGTGATGCTGTTCGCCCTGCAAGGCCAGCAGGTCGTTGACCGGCCCCTCGATGTCGTCCGCATCGCCCTGCCCCTGCTGCTGTACTTCGCCGTCACGTTCCTCGTCGCGTTCTTCACCGGGCGGGCGATCGGCCTCGCTTACGAGCGGACGGCGACGCTGGCGTTCACGGCCGCGGGGAACAACTTCGAGCTGGCGATCGCGGTCGCGGTCGGCACGTTCGGGGCGACTTCAGGCCAGGCCCTCGCCGGCATCGTCGGCCCCCTGATCGAGGTCCCGGCGCTCGTGGCGCTGGTGTACCTGTCCCTGTGGCTGCGGCCACGCCTGTTCCCGTCCCCCGCCCCGGCAGCGCGCGTCGCTGAACGGGTCTGACCCTTACCCGAAGGAACCCGTCATGAGCACCAAGCCCACCGTCCTGTTCGTCTGCGTCCACAACGCCGGCCGTTCCCAGATGGCCGCCGGCTACATGCAGGCCCTCGCTGGCGACCGCGTCGACGTCCTCTCCGCCGGCAGCGAACCGAAAGACCAGATCAACCCGATCGCGATCCAGGCCATGGCCGAAGAGGGCATCGACATCGCCGGGAACCAGCCCAAGGTCCTCACCACGGAGGCCGTCCGGGACAGCGACGTCGTGATCACCATGGGCTGCGGCGACGCGTGCCCGATCTTCCCCGGCAAGCGCTACGAGGACTGGGAGCTGACCGACCCCGCCGGCCGCGGCATCGAGGACGTCCGCCCCATCCGCGACGACATCAAGGGCCGCATCCAGGCCCTGCTGGCCGAGATCGCACCCGCGACCGCCTGACCCTGAGCTGCGAGGAGACGACGATGACGGACCTGACCACGAGGCGCGGCCTGCCGGGCCTTGCCTTCTCCGAGGACGCACTCAAGCGTGCCGCGGGCGACCTCGCCACTCGGTTCAAGGGCATCTTCGGGCCCGAGACGATCGAGCGGTACGTGCTCGAGTCCTACACGGCGCTCCTTCGCACAGCGCAGGTCCGTGCGCACCTGACCACCAACGCGACCCGGTTCGCCGTCGACCGGCTGACCGCCCTCGGGCAGGCCACCGGGGCGATCGAGCGGACGGTGCCGGAGGTGCTGTTCGTCTGCGAGCAGAACGCCGGCCGCTCCCAGATGGCGGCCGTGTTCACCAACGTCCTCCCCGGCGGTGCCGTCCACGTCCGCTCAGCCGAGTCCCTGCCCGCCCGAGATCTCCACCCCGTCGTCGCGGAAGCGATGCGGGAGCTGGGCCTGGACCTTGACGAGGCGTTCCCGAAGCCGCTGACCGACGACGTCGTGCAGGCAGCGGACGTCGTCATCACGATGGGCTGCGGCGACGCGTGCCCGATCTACCCCAGCAAGACCTACCGCGACTGGCACCTCACCGACCCCGCCGGGTTCCCCCTCGAGAAGGTGCGCCTCATCCGCGACGACGTCCGGAAGCTCGTCGAATAGCTCCTGACCGAACTCGGCATCGAATCGAAGGGCCTCCCCGCATGAGTCTCACCCTCTCTGTCCCGCCCCGCACCGCCGCCCCGGCCCTTGCCGGGCTCCCCGTCGCCGTCATCGGCGCCGGCCCTGTGGGCCTCGCGGCTGCCGCGCAGCTCCTCGAACGCGGCGTCGACGTCGTGATCTACGAAGCTGGCCCGAGTGCCGCGACGGCGGTCCGTGCGTGGGGGCACACGCGCCTGTTCACCCCGTGGGAGCACCTCGTCGACCCGGCCGCAGCGCGCCTCCTCGACACCACCGACTGGGAGGCCCCGGCAGCGAAGAAGCTCCCCTACGGTGCCGACTTCGTTCGCGACTACCTCGAACCCCTCGCCGCGACCCCTGAGCTGTCGGGCCGCATCCGGTACGGGCACCGGGTCACGGCAGTGTCCCGGCAGGGCATGGACCGCACCCGCTCCACCGGGCGGGCCGAGACGCCGTTCCTTCTGCGCCTCGACCACGACGGCGAGGTGCGCGACGAACTCGCCCGCGCCGTCATCGACACCTCCGGCACCTACACGACCCCCAACACCCTCACCTCCTCCGGGGTCGGCCTCTCCCACGGCGACGCCGTCGCGGGCAGTATCAGCCACGCCCTGCCCGACGTCCTCGGCCAGGACCGGGAACGGTTCGCCGGCCGGCACACGGTCGTCGTCGGCGCCGGCCACTCGGCCGCGAACACCCTCATCAAGCTCGCCACCCTCGCCAAGGAAGCGCCCGGGACGACGATCACGTGGGCGATCCGCAGCAGCAACCCCGCCCTGGTCTACGGGTCCGCAGCCGACCAGCTCGAAGGCCGCGGGGACCTCGGCAGCGCCGTCCGCGACCTCGTCCGCGCGGGCGCGATCGACCTCGTCGACCGGTTCGAGGTCGACGACGTGATCAAGACCGACGACGGCGTGCAACTCGTCGGCCGTCGGCGCGGCGAGCCCCTGACGGTCGCTGCGGACGTGGTGGTGAACGCGACCGGCTTCCGCCCCGACCTCGACATGCTCCGTGAGGTCCGGGTGTCCCTGGACGAGATCGTCGAAGCGCCCCGGCAGCTCGCCCCGCTGATCGACCCGAACCTGCACTCCTGCGGCACGGTCTACCCGCACGGGGTCGCGGAGCTCGGGCACCCGGAGCCGAACTTCTACATCGCCGGCATGAAGTCCTACGGCCGTGCCCCGACGTTCCTGCTCCTCACCGGCTACGAGCAGGTCCGCTCCATCGCGGACGAACTCGCCGGCAACCATGAAGCGGCCCGGATCGTGCAGCTCGAACTCCCCGACACGGGTGTCTGCTCGACGAACCTCCCGGACGCCTCGGGGTGCGCCGACGACGGGCCGGCAGCAGGTGGGTGCTGCTCATGAGCGTCACCGTCCGGGCCATGACCCCGGACGACTGGCCCGACGTCGAGCAGATCTACCAAGAAGGCATCAACACCGGTAACGCCACCTTCGAAACCCACACCCCGACCTGGGAGGCGTTCGATGCCGGCAAGCTCGCCGCGCACCGATTCGTCGCCGTCGACGACACCACGGGCTCGGTCCTCGGCTGGGTGGCGGCGTCCGCGACGTCGACCAGGCCGGCCTATGCCGGCGTCGTCGAACACTCCGTCTACATCGCCGCCTCGGCCCAGGGCCGAGGCATCGGGCGTGAACTGCTGAGTTCGTTCCTCGCCTCAGCCGATGCCACGGGCATCTGGACCGTTCAGTCGTCGATCTTCCCCGAGAACGGGGCGAGTTTGGCCCTCCACGCCCGGGCGGGGTTCCGCCGGGTCGGGACGCGGGAACGGATCGCGCGTTCCGACACGGGCCCGTATGCCGGGGTATGGCGTGACACCGTTCTCATCGAGCGACGTCGCCGCGTCGACCCCTACTAGGTCTCTAGCCGGCCAACGTGGTGCCACTCACTCGACTAAGCACTCAGGACCCCACTCGACCGGCACGAGACAAGAGCGTCTGAGCTCAGAACCGAGAGCATCTCAAGCCGAGGCGAGACACCCAGCTGCCACCGCGCGACGCGTCGGTCAAGCGGTCCTTCTTGCAGGATGCACCACAAGCGCACCACGAGCCGATGAGGGAATGAGAAAACCCCTGCCTCAGCAGGGGTTTTCTTTGGCGGGCTGTTTGCACATCTCCGCCTGCCCCTATTTGTCGCAGCTGTTTGAGCTCCTCAACTCTGATGTTCCCTCGTGAGGGGGCAAATTATCCCCCTCGCATGTGTTGCTCTTGTCAAAGGTCCGTTCCGAGGTGGAGCGACGGAGTCGAACCGGTCACCATGACGAACCAGCGGTAATTCCGCCCCTCGTCGGATACGTCACGATTGGGACATGCAGATCCTTCGAGGTAGGTGGTGGCTCCCGGCCGACAGGGAGAATGCAGCCCGGTAACCTCACCATCTCGGACCAAGGCGACATCACTCTTGATCTAGTTGGCGGCTTCGACCTCAGCATTCGCACACCACTTGAGACAGGCGGGTGGGCGGTCTCCGCCGATGAGCGCCCCATGCCCCTGATCCACGGACGCGCGAACAATCAAGACATCACGCTTCAGGAGGCGTGGACTCGTAAGTCCACCACCTACGGCTTCGGCTTCAGCAATGGACCTGACGTCCACTTAATCGGCGCCAATCGGGCGTTCATAGGGACTCACATCGACCCGGATGAACCCGCCGTATGGCAGGGAGCTTGGGTACAGCTCGAGAACTTAGTCACCTGGCTCGGCACCGAGAGCATTCGCCAATCTGCTGAAATCCGACGAGGGTCGGCAGCGTTTGCTGCCGTTCCGGATCGGAGCGTCGTCGTCCAGGACTGGACGTACACCGCTGTCAAGAGACACGGTGGGTTCGACTTCGACCTACAACGAGGCGACGCATCGGTGGTCGGACTGACCAGCACCCGCCTGCGCATCGACGCCCCGTCACCCTGCACCATCGAAACTCTCGACGAACACGTAAAAGCGTTCATGGACTTGCTCACCCTGGCCGCCGGCACCGCATGCGGTGTTGTCTCCATGTCCGTCATTCCTGCTCGGGCGCCAGCGTCTGCTGACTCGCGGCCGCAGGCGAGCAACGACATCCCAACCTATGTCCGGCACATCCACCAAGCGATCCCTCTCGCACCCGCGCCCTCCGATTGGCGGTTCACTTGCGACGACAGGCCCTTTGAAGAACTCGTCTCGAAATGGGTTCCCTTGCAACGAACCGCGCGCGGAGGGACGTCCGCTTACTTTGGCAACTACTACGACCGTCCCGGCTACACCGAGTCCCGAGCGTTGCTGACCGCCATTGCCGCCGAAGCAACACACCGATCGCTGGACATTACGCCACCCGAACGCGACATCGACGCGACGGTCTTTGAGAGCCGGCTGAGGCGCGCTCTCGACGCGATGACTAGTGACGAGGAACGCATTTGGGTTCGTCGGAAGCTGCGCAACAACCCAACCAGCCCCTCCTTCCGGCAGAGGATGCGCAGCATCCTCGAACAGGTGGATGCGAGCACTGTCGGTGCGATCATGTCTGACAGCGACCAGTGGCTGAGCGATATAACAAAGACCCGCAACGGACTGGCCCACGAAGCCGTCGGCCTCGGTGACCGCCTTCTCGAACTCGAGCAAGCGACCGACGCGACGGTCGCTGCGTATCTCATGGCTCTCCTCGGGCTCAACGCAGAGGCGCAACGTCGCACAGCAACCAGACTGCAAAGACCGTACTGATCCACGCAGGTGAGACGCGAATGCCCAGTTTTAGAGCAGCTAGCTTCGCACGTTCAGCGTTAAAGCTATCCCTCACGGTCCCCTTCTTCCTCGTGATCACGGCCGGGTTGCAGCCGGGCCAAAGGTGTTGCCACCGTGACTAGCGACCTCTAGGGTGGCGGCGTGCTCTCCAACTTAGAGATTGCTGCCTTCATCGCGGCGGGCCACGAGGTGCGCAACGTGGAGTTCAAGGGCCCCGGTTCTTCTTCCGACCTTGACTTCGTGGTCAAAGTCGCCCGCGCTGCGATCGCTATGGCAAATCAACGCGACGGCGGATACGTCATCATCGGGGTTGATGAGAACGACCCGGAGCGTTGCGGTCTGGACGCGAATCTCGTTGCGGAGTGGATGGACTTCGACACTGTCGTCGACAAAATTAATCGGTACGCGGATCCGCCGGTTCGTCTGTCACGGAGTAGGCGTCAGCTTCCGAGTGGACGAGACGTCGTTGTTCTCGAGATTGCTGAGTTCGACGACATCCCAATCCTGGCCGCCAGGGATGCGCCAAAGGGTGTGATCCGACTCGGTCATCTCTATACACGGTCGTTCCGGAAGCCAGAGAGCACAGCTACACATACACACAATGAGCTCCGCGAGGTACTCGACCTCGCAACTCAGAAGCAGCTGGGTCGGTTCCTGAGGACCGCCCGCGGCGCGGGATTGCCGCTCCCAGATCGGCCCAGCGACGACGAGCAGTACAACGACGAGCGCACTGCATTCATCGCGCAGGCAGCGATTGAGGACATCGTGCCATCAGCTCGGTTCGAGTACACAATCCGTCCGGCAGATTTCGAATCTGAGCGCGTCGGGTTCTCGGATCTCCTCCCAGCGGTGCGGTCCGCTACGGTCAGCGTTCGTGGTTGGCCCTTCCCGTTCGTTCAGAACCCCGAGCACGGCGACCGGTGGGTCAGTGAGCAGAACCGTTTCATTCACACTGAGGTGTGGGCGGCTTTCGAAAGTGGACAGTATGCATCGTGGCATCGCCTGCCGCACGATCTCGAGGACGACTGGAACAGTCTTGGCGATATCGAGGACGAGAATCGCTTCTTCCCGGTTTGGCTTCCCGTCGCTCAGTTCACGGAAGCGTTGAGCTTCGCCCTTCGATACCGAGAAGCGATTGGCTACTCCGGCCCCTTGTCTGTGCATCTGCGCCTCCTCGGCGCGAAGGGGTGGCATCTAACTACAGGCGACCGTCGCCGCACCCCCTTTCACGGCGACTACCGCCTCAGCACAAACGACTGGCAAAGAACCGTCGTCCTCCCCGAGGGACCCGCAGCTGCCTTTAGCGCGCGTGAGCTAGCCGTCGCGCCGAGCGTGCACCTACTCGAACGATTCGGGTGGCCCGGCGTCACCGAACAGATCGTTGCATCCGCACAGGATGCGGCCTTCGATGGAAAAGCTTTCTAAATGCACCGAGACCCGCATGCCTTTAGGCAGGGCCCCTTAAAGCGCCCGAGCGGGTCTCTCGAGGGAAGCCGAGTCGACCCCAAATGCTTGCGAGACAGCAACTTGAAGTCGACACACCTATGGCTGACTACCACACTGCGCTAAACGCCTTCCCTGACAACTGACACGACGCGTCCGGTGTCGAGAACCGCAGCCTCGAGCATTCCTTCGCGTTCACCTACTTGGATGATCGTCTGGCATCCCGTTTCGATATCCGTGATGGCGACTTGTCTCCTCCCGCTAAATCCAGGGAAGACGTGCAGCGTCAGCCCGTCGAGATAGTCGTAGTCAGGTCGATCCTCGCGGGCTCCGACCGGGATGACGGCACCCTCGCGAACGTACAGCGGCAGGGTGTCGAAGCCGTGCCGTTCGGTGCGCCACGAACCGCCCCCGACGACCTCGCCGGTGAACCAGTTCGTCCAGCGGCCGTGCGGCAGGTAGACGTCGACCGTGCCGTCGGCCGAGAAGACGGGCGCGACCAGGAGGTCGGAGCCCAGCATGTACTGCGTGTCGATGTGAGAGACGGCCCGGTCCCGATCGAACTCGAGAGTCATCGGCCTCATGACGGGCACCCCCTTCTCGTGCGCCTCGACACCGGCCTGGAAGAGGTAGGGCATGAGTGAGAGCTTGAGCTTGGTGAACGACCGCGTGACGTCGACGGCCTCGTCGTCGAACAGCCACGGCACCCGGTACGAGCTCGAGCCGTGCAGCCGCGAGTGCGACGAGAGCAGGCCGAAGGCGAGCCAGCGCTTAAAGACGCCGGCGTCGGGCAGCCCCTCGAAGCCGCCCATGTCGTGCGCCCAGAAGCCGAAGCCGCCCATCGACAGCGACAGGCCGCCGCGCAGCGTCTCGGCCATCGACACGTGGCTCGACGAGTTGTCGCCGCCCCAGTGCACGGGCATCGTCTGGCCGCCGACGGTCGCCGAGCGGGCGAAGACGACGGCGTCGCGCTCGCCGCGCTCGTCGACCAGCACCTCGTGCACCGCCCGGTTGTAGAGCTGCGCGTAGAGGTTGTGCATCGCCTCGGGGTGGCTGCCGTCGTGCCAGACGACGTCGGTCGGGATGCGCTCGCCGAAGTCGGTCTTGAACGAGTCGACGCCCTGCGCCGTGAGCTGCCGCAGGTAGCCCTGGTACCAGGCCACCGCCTCCGGGTTCGTGAAGTCGACCAGCGCCATGCCGGCCTGCCACATGTCCCACTGCCATACGTCGCCGTTCGCCTTCTTCACCAGGTACCCGGCCGCCGCCGCCTCCGCGAACAAGACCGACCGCTGCGCGATGTACGGGTTGATCCAGACGCAGACGTGCAGACCACGCTCGTGCAAGCGGGCCAGCATCCCGTCGGGGTCAGGGAACGCCCGCGGGTCCCAGACGAAGTCGGTCCAGTTGAACTCGCGCATCCAGAAGCAGTCGAAGTGGAACGCCGACAGCGGCAGGTCGCGCTCGGCGAAGCCGTCGATGAATGACGTCACCGTCGCCTCATCGTACGAGGTCGTGAAACTCGTGGTCAGCCACAGCCCGTAGCTCCAGGCCGGGACTAGGGCGGGTCGTCCGGCCAGCGCCGTGTACCGCTCGAGGACGTCCTTCTTGGTCGGCCCGGCGATCACGAGGTACTCGAGCGACTCGCCCTCGACGGAGAACTGCACGCGCTCTACGACCTCGGACCCGATCTCGTACGAGACCGCCCCGGGGTCGTCGACGAGCACGCCGTAGCCCTTGCTAGACAGGTGGAACGGCACGTTCTTGTAGGCCTGCTCGCTCGACGTGCCTCCGTCAGCGTTCCAGATGTCGACGGACTGGCCGTTCTTGACCAAGGGGCCGAAGCGTTCGCCGAGACCATAGATCGTCTCGCCCACGCCGAGGTCGAGTTGTTCGTGCACGAACGAGCGACCGTCGGCGTCCGTCACGTATCCGACCGATCGATGACCCGACCCGGTCAGGCGTTCCCCGTGCGACGTGAAGTCGAGCGACCAGGGCGCCCCCTCACGGACGGTGGCCGTCAGCGGGCCCGACGTCAGCGTGCCGACCCCGTCGGCCACGTCCGCCACCCCGATGCGCGAGCCGACGTCACCCGGCAGGTCAAAACCGCCGCGGCCGCGAGTGCCCTGATGGTGCTCGATGCGCACCCGGATGACGCCCTCGGCGGGCGAGGTCAGCGACACGGTGAGCATCGGGCGGTTCAGGGTGTCGCCGCGGGACTCGATCCTCTTGGTCGGCGCGTAGGCGACCAGGCCGCCGTCGTGCTCCCACACGTCGAGGGCTTCCTGGGCGTAGAGCGCCTCGACGCCCGGCCGCATCTGCCAGAAACCGTCGGTAAACCTCATGCGCGGGCCTCCTCGGCGGTCGTCGCGACGACGGCGACTCCACCCGCGGGCACGACGCCCCCGAACGGTGCGTCGGTGACGTGGTCGTGCCCGGCCAGGCCGATCCGCGCCTCCTCGTCCCCGTGGTTGAGCAGGAAGACGACGTCGGTGCCGTCCTGTGCGCGCCGCGTCACCGCCTCGAGCGCAGGAGGCGCGGTGACAGTCGGCTTCAGCCCCCACCGCCCGGCGAGAGCCGCCAGCAGGGCGTCCCAACCTGCGGCATCCGGCATCGTCGACACGTACACGGCCTCGCCGTCGCCGACCTCGTTCAGGGTGACGGCGGGTTCTCCGGCCCGCGGGCCGTCCACCCACCGCGAGAGGACGGAGGCGCGGGTCGCCTCGACTCGCTCGGTCCAGTGCCGTGCGCCCCACGTCGCCCCGTCGCCGACCGTCGCGGTCACGAGCGTGTCGCCCGGGACAGGGAAGAACTCATCGACGCGCACGCCGAGGGTCTCGCGGTACGCCCCCGGGTAGCCCCCGAGCAGCACCTGGTCATCGGAGTCCACGATGCCCGAGCGGCAGGTCACGACCAGGTGGCCACCGGCGCGAACGTAGGCGTCGACGCGCTCGGTCATGCCCTGGGCGGCGAGCCACAGGTTCGGCAGCACGACCACCGGGTAGTTCGACCAGTCGTCGTCGACCGGAACAACGTCGACACCGAGGTGCGCCCTGCTCGCGGCGGCGTGTACGGCGATCGGGAGGTCGTGGAAGGGCAGGTCGTCGTGCGGGGTGCGGCTGGTCGAGAGAGCCCAGACCGACTGCTGGTCCCAGACGATTGCCACGTCACCCTGGGCGACCGAGCTGCCAACCACCCGGTCGAGCCGACCGAGCACGGCGCCGAGTCGGCAGACGTCGCGGAACACCTGCGACTCGGGGCCAGCATGCGGGACCATGCCCGAGTGCCACTGCTCGGCGCCCGAGCGCGACTGCCGCCATTGGAAGAACGACACCCCGTCGGCACCGTGGGCGACGTGGGCGAGGCTGTTGCGCAGCATCTCGTCGGGCCCCTTGGCCAGGTTCAGCTTCTGCCAGTTCACGCTGCTGGTCGAGTGCTCCATCAAGAGCCACGGACCACCGCCAGCCATGCCTCGGGTGCGAGCGGCGCTGAAGGAGAGCTCTTCGTGACGGCGGGGGTCGGCGCCCATCGTGTAATGGTCGTTCGAGACGACGTCGACCTCGCGGGCCCACCGCTCGTAGTCGGCGACCCCACCGCTTCGCATCACCATGAAGTTCGTGGTGACGGGCACGTCGGGTGTGACCTCGCGAAGCACTTCGCGCTCGGCGAGGTAGTGGCCGAGCAACGCCTCCGACGTGAAGCGTTCGAAGTCGAGCAGCAGCGCCGGGTTGTGGTGCGTACGGGCCGACCGCGGTGGCCGAACGTGCTCGAAGTCGGGGTAGGTGTGCCCCCAGAACGCCGTGCCCCAGGCGTCGTTCAGGCGCTCGATCGTGCTGTGCCGTGCCTCGAGCCAGCGCCGGAAGGCCACCGCGGTCTCGTCGTCGAAGGTGTGCCCGTTCTCGTTCGAGATCTCGTTGCTGACGTGCCAGAGGACCAGAGCCGGGTGGTCGGCGACGTGCTCGGCCAGCGCCCGCACCATGCGCAGCGCGTGCTCGCGGAACACCACGCTCGACGGCGACCAGCCGAGGCGTCCACCCCGTCCGGTCGGCATGCCCGACTCGTCGACCGTCATGATCTCGGGGTGCTGCTCGATCAGCCACATGGGCGGCGCGGCGGTGGGCGTCGCGAGCGTCACGCCGATGCCGGCCTCGTGCATCAGGCTCATGATGCGGTCGAGCCAGCCGAACTCGAACACCCCGTCGGCAGGTTCGATCGCCGCCCACGAGAACACGCCGAGTGTGACCGTCGTGACCCCCGCCTCCGTCATCAACCGGACGTCGTCGGGCCACACGCTCTCGGGCCATTGCTCGGGGTTGTAGTCACCTCCGAAGATCATGCGGCGGTCGGGGCGGATGCTGACGGGGGTGTCGCGGCGGTCGCCGGCGAGGGATTGGGTGATCACGGTGGTCCTTCTGGTGGTTCAGCGGTGCGATGGTCGGTGGGGCAGGCGGCTCGGTGCCGGCAGGTCGTCGGGTATCAGCCCTTGAGCGAGCCTGAGATCAGGTCGAGCTTCCAGTAGCGCTGCAGGAAGAGCATCATCGCGACGAGCGGGATGATCGACAGCAGGGCGCCCATGATCGCGAGCGTGTAGAGGGCGGGTTGGCCGGTGCCCTGATTGAGCAGCAGGTAGAGCCCTGTGGTGAGCGGGAACTTCGTCTCGTCGCTGAGCATGATGAACGGCAGCAGGAAGTTGTTCCAGATGCCGATGAACTGCAGCATGAAGACAGTCACGAGACCGGGCACCAGGATGGGCAGTGCCACCTGGCGGAAGATGCGGAATTCGCTCGCGCCGTCGATGCGGGCGGCCTCGACGGTCTCGAGCGGGACCGACGACTGGGCGTAGATCCGGGCCAGGTAGATGCCGAACGGGTTGATCAGCACCGGCAGCAGAACGGCCCAGTACGAGTTGGCCAGGCCGATCTTCGAGATCAAGAGGTACTGCGGGATGGCCAGGGTGATCTGGGGCAGCATGACGCCGGCGAGGATCGTCATGAAGACGATCTCGCGCCCTTTGAACCGGTACATGGCCAAGGCGTAGCCGGCGGCGGCCGAGACGAGGGTCGAGGCCATTGCCCCGCCGCCCGAGTAGAGCAGGCTGTTCAGGGCCCACTGCCAGAAGACGCCGCCGCCGTAGGACGACAGGTTGGTCAGATTGTCCGCGAAGCCCGTGCCCGGCAGGTACGAGAAGGTGCTGAAGAGCTCTTCTCTCGACTTGGAGGCGGCAGTCACCACCCAGACGATCGGCACCAGGCAGTACAAGGCCCCGATCAGGAGGATGATCGTCGGGCCGGTGGCCATCGGCTTGCGGCGGGGGGCGCCGGGGCGCCGGGTCGCGGTGGGGAGTCGGACCGAGGTCATCGCGGTCACCTTTCTTCGTCGCCGAAGGCGCGACGCTGCAACAGTCGGAGGAGCACGAGCGAGATGACGAGGGTGCCGACAGCGAGCACGACGCTGGTGGCGGCGGCACTTGAGACGTCGTCGTTGCCGAACGCGTCCTGGTAGACCTTCATCAAGGGGAAGAACGTCGTCGAGATGCCGCTGGTCAGGCTCTTGAGGGTCTGCGGTTCGCCGTAGGCCTGTAACGCGCCGATCAGGGAGAACAGCGTCGTGAGCACGAGGGCGGGGGTCATCAGGGGGATCTTGATGCGCCAGGCGATCTGCCACTGGGTCGCTCCGTCGATGGCCGCGGCCTCGTAGATGTCGGCGGGGATCGACCGCAGGGCGGTGTACATGACGATCATGTTGAAGCCGACGCCGCCCCAGATCGAGATGTTCGCGAGCGAGCCGAACAGGTTGTCGCCGGTGAGGAACTGCACGTCGCCGAGCCCGAGGGCACGGGTGACGAAGCTGACGGGGCTGGTACTCGGCAGGTAGAGGAACCCCCACAAGAGCGTGGCGATCACGCCGGGCACCGCGTACGGCAAGAAGATCACGGTTCGTGAGAAACGACTCGCCCGGACGCCAGGCACATCGAGCAGGAGCGCGAAGGCGAGGGCAGTGAGCAGCGTGAATGGCACTGAGATGAGGCCGAATACGGCCAGACGGCCTAGGGCTGCTCCGAGCTCGGGATCAGTGAGCGCCGACGAGTAGTTCTCGAGACCGACGAAGACCGACTCCCGGGTGCCGAATGCGCCGCCCCCGGTCACCTTCAGGCTCGTGACGCTGAGGTACGCGGCGTAGCCGATCGGGATGAGCAGGAACGTGACGAACAGCGCGATGGCGGGTGCGAGGAAGAGCCAGGGGGCCGCGACCGGGGTCAGGTGCCTAGCGCCCTGGCGACGGGCGGGAAGCTTCGGGGCCGAACCGGCGTGGGTGACACGTGTCGCGCCTCCTGGTCCGTCGGAGGGTGATGAGGCTGCGCCTGTCGCGCGAGCCGAGGTGGTGCTGGACATGGGCGTCCCTTCGGTCGTGGAGGCAGGGCGCCGCGGGGCGGCACCCTGCCTCGGGGTCACTTCGAGACGTCGAAGCCGTTCTTCTCGAGGTCGTCGACCGTGGTCTTCTGCACCGAGGTCAACGCGTCGGCGTAGCTGCCGCCGTCACGGAGCTGCGCGGCCAGGGCGTCGGAGAACGCATCGAACGAGGTCTGGACGTTGGGGCCCCAGATCGCGGGCGCGGCCGTGGCCGACGCCTCAGCGGCCATCGAGTAGAAGTCGCTCTGGTCACCGAGCAGGGCCGGCACCGGGGCCGATGCCAGCTGCTCCTGCCCGGCGGTCGAGGCCGGGTAGAGGTTCGAGACCGAAGCCAGCAGGCCGGAGCCCTCTTCGCTGCCGTTCAGCCATTCGAGGAACTTCGTCGCCTCGGCGGCGTGCTCGGAGGACTTGGTGACGAGGACGGCCGAGCCGCCCATCGAGCCGGTGCCCTGATCGGCCGAGAAACTGGGCAGCGGAGCGGCGGCCCAGTTGCCGGCGGTGTCCGCGGCGACGTTCTCGATGACGCCGGGAGCCCAGACGCCGGCGTTCCAGGACAGCATCTTGCCGTCGGTCAGCAGCTTGTTCCACTCGGGGGTGAGGTAGGGCTGTTCGTATAGCACGTCGCTGTCAGCCAGCCCCGTCCAGTAGTCGCCGACCTCGGTCGACTCGGCACCGTCGGCATCTACCGTCCAGGTCGAGCCCTTCGAGGTCCACCACTGGCCGCCGGCCTGCTGCACGTAACCGGTGAAAGTGGCACCGTCCTGAGGCAGGGTGCCGAGGTAGACGCTGGGATCTGCGGCGTGGATCGTCTCCGCAGCCCGCTGGTACTCGTCCCAGGTGGTGGGCACCTCGACGCCGTACTGGGCGAGCAGGTCCTTCCGATAGAACATCATCATCGGGCCGGCATCCTGCGGGACCGCGTAGGTCGCACCGTCGAGAGTCGTCTGCGCCCAGGCGCCGTCACTGAACTCGTCGCGGAACGACTCAGTCTGCTCGGTGATGTCCTGAACGACACCGGATACGACGAGCGAGGGGATCTTCTGGTACTCGGCCTGCGCCATGTCGGGGCCATTGCCGGCACGTTCGGCCGAGAGCAGCTTGGGCGGCAGGTCGCTGGCTCCGGCGGCCTCGGTGTACTTGACTTGGATGTCGGGATTGGCGGCGTTCCATTCGCCGATCACCTCGTCCATGTTGGGGGCCCAGCCCCAGTAGGTGAGTGTGACGGGCCCGTCATCGCCCCCTGATCCGGCGGAACAACCGGTCAAAAGACCGGCGGCGACGGTCAGACCGACTCCCAGGGCTCCGATGCGTCGAACGTTCACGGCATTACCTCCTCGTAATGTTCCGGGCACCACGAACGTCGGTGTCGGGGGCCCAGTCATGCCTGCGGCGGGAGCGTGTTACCGCTAACACCAACCGTGCGGCAACACTAGGCGACGGGCTCGGCGATGTAAATGCCCCGGCGTGAAATGTTGCTCAGTGCGACAAATCGGCCAGATGACGAGGCGTGCTTAGGCCATGCGGATCAGAGTCGGCGCGTGCTGTCCCGGACGACGAGCTCGATGGTCCCGCCGTGGGGGGTGAACTTTTCGTCGCCCCCGGTGATCTGGTCAAGGAGTCCCTGGAGCCGTCGCTTCCCCTGATCGACGTAGTCGAGCCTCACCGTCGTCAAGGCGGGCATCAGGTACGCGGCATCGGGAATGTCGTCGAACCCCACGATGCTGACGTCGTCGGGCACCCTTGCGCCCGATGCGGCGAGGCCCGCCATCAGACCGAGAGCCATCTGGTCGTTCGCGACGGTGACGCCCGTTGCGCCGCTGTCGAGCACAGCGTCTGCCGCTGCCCAACCCGAGCGAGCGGTCCAGTCGCCTCTGGCGACGACCGATGCGTCCAGACCCGCTCGTCGAAGGACCACCTCGTTGGCGCGCTCTCGGTTCTCCGACGCGCGCCAGCCCGCCGGGCCGCCCACGTGCACCACCCGTCGGTGGCCGAGCTCGACGAGATGAGCCGCGGCCAGGGCCGCGCCTTGTCCGTTCAGGCTGAGGGGCGGGGCGTCGACGGGGTCGAGGTCCTCGTCCACCCAGAACACGGGTAGCTTGACGTCCTCGCCCTCGAGCGCGCGACGGATGGCGACTGTCGGACCGATGACCAGGACGCCGGCCAGGCCATGGGGGTCGAGCGACGCGAGCGCCTGCGTGACCGTCACGTCTCGCTCGTCAACGATCGGGACGAGGTCGAACGACCAGCCCGCTTCCCGGGCGTGCTGTGCGGCTCCCTGGACGATCTGGGACGGTCCGCTCTCGTGCAGGTCGAAGACGAGAGCGGCGAGCCTCCGGGGAACGGGCGAGGCGAGCGCCCGCGCGGTCCGGTTGACACGGTACCCAAGGTCTGCGACGGCCTGGTCGATCCGGGCCGCTGTCTCGGGCCTCGTTTTGACGGTCCCACGCAGGTAGCGCGAGACGGTCATGTGCGAGACGCCGGCGGCCCGGGCCACGTCGTAGACGGTTGCCGGGCGCATGGTCGAGTCGGGGCCTGTCACGGCGAAACACTAAGCCACGACTGGGTGGAAGACGTAGCGTTCGGCGTCCGCGTCGGTCCGCAGGAACGTCGATCGACGATCAGCACCGTGCAGTCGCCCGGCAACGAGCGGCCCGGAAGTCGGTTCACAGCCGCATGTCGAAGAACGCGACCTCGTGCCATGACGACGTGCGGAACGCGTCCCACATGGCCTGCCGCTCCGTCGAGCCGGCCTCGACCGCAGCACGATCGGCGATCTCGCGGGCCCGTCGCGTCGACTCGGCGAAAGCCGGGTCGGCGTAGGTGTCGAGCCATTCGCCGTAAGGGTGGGTCGCGTGTCGGGCCGCGAGCAGCCGCTCGCCCAGGTCGCTGTACAACCAGAAGCAGGGCAGCACCGCAGCGACCAGCACACCGTAGGAGGCACCGCTGGCCACGGCGAGCAGGTGGTCGGTGTAGGCGACGGTGGCCGGGTGCGGCGGGGTGGCCGTGCTCACCGCACCGCCCAGCCGCTCGCGGTGCAGCTCGAGCTCGACGTCGAGGCATGCGGCGGCGCTCTGCGCCCAGAACGCCTGCTCGTCGGTGGTCGGCGCGAGCTGACTTGCCCGCGACAGCGCGCGGGCGTAGCGCTCGAGGTAGATCGAGTCCTGCTCGAGGTAGTGCTCGAATACAGCCCGATCGAGCGTGCCGTCCCTCATGTCGCGCACGAAGTCGAGCTCGTCGACGGCGACACGGACGTCTCGGATGCCGTTCCACCAGGCCTCCGTGGTGGCCGGACCAGGTGTCGTCGCGCCCGAGGTCACCCCTGCCGCGTCCCAGAGCTCGGCGAAGTGGTTGATCGGGCCCGCCCCGTGGCCGACGGCGAGTTCGTCGGATCGGTCGAGCGCGCCCAGCAGCCACCGCTTCGATGTCTCGAGAGCCGACACCCAGTCTCCTGAACGTGCGAAGTGGGTCGCCAGGGCGCTCGACAAGGAGCACCCGGTGCCGTGCGTGTTCGAGGTGGCGACCCGACGGCCCGGCACCTCGACCATGTCACGACCGCCGAGTCGTCCCGCGGCATCGACGAGTGCGTCGGGCGACAGGTCGCCGTCCAGGTGTCCACCCTTGACGAGCACGATGGTGCCGGTCGATGCCGAGACTCGTCGGCCTTGGTCGAGTGCGTCCGCCCAGGTGGTCGCGACGGGCTGCCCGGCCAGCACGGCGAGTTCGGGCAGGTTCGGGGTGACCAGGTCGACCTGACCGACGAGATCGTGCAGCGCGTGCTCGGCTTCGGGGGCGAGCAGGCGGTCGCCGCTCGTAGCGATCATCACCGGGTCGAGCACCACCGGCGGTCGAACCGCACTTCCTGTCGGCCAGGTCTCGTCGAGCCAGCGCGACACGGTGTCGATTGTCGAGGCGTCGCCGAGCATGCCGATCTTGATCGCGTCGACGGCGACGTCGTCGCTCACCGCATCGAGCTGCTCGCGGACGAACGAGGCCGGCGGAGCGTGAACCGACCGCACCCCGCGCGTGTTCTGAGCGACGAGGACCGTCACGACCGCCATGCCGTACCCGCCGCCGGCGGCGATGGACTTGAGGTCGGCCTGGATGCCGGCCCCGCCGGTGGGGTCCGTGCCGGCGATGCTCAGCACGCGCGGCACCGCGGGGCTCCCGGCACCGGACCCCGAGGAGGCGCGGGTCGCGTCCCGCGCGCCGCCCGCCCTGGTCACGCGGTCACCTTCGTCGCCTCGGCCCAGCCGGTCACGAGATCGCGAGCCGCACGTCCTGGATCGTCCGCCGAGCAGATCGCCGACACGACGGCGACACCTGCGCCGCCGGCGCCGGCCAGCCCGGCCATGTCGTCGAGACCCACGCCGCCGATCGCGATGCACGGCAGGTCGGTCGCGGCAGCGATGGCCGTGAACCCCGTCACGCCGAGAGGTTCGGGGTGATCGCGCTTCGTGGTGGTCGGGCGGATGACCCCGACGCCCAGGTAGTCGACCGTCCGGGTGGGCAGCGGGGCCAGGGCGGTGAGGTGGGCTGAGGAGTTCGCGGTCAGCCCGATCACGGCGTCGGGGCCGAGCATCCTGCGCGCGGCGAGCGCGGGCAGGTCGTTCTGGCCGATGTGGACCCCGTCGACCGAGGCCCCGGCCTGTCGGGCGGCGAGGGCGACGTCGACGCGGTCGTCGAGCAGGAGGGTGCACCGTCCGCGCACCACGTCGGCGACCGCGGTGAGCGTGACGAGCAGGTCTCGGGCCGAGGCGTGCTTGTCGCGCAGTTGCACGACGGCGACCCCCGCTCGGACGGCTGCGTCGACGGTGGCGAGCAGGCCGTGACGAAGCGTCAGCTCAGGGTCGGTGACGAAATGGACGCCCTGGACCGGTCCGGCTGCGCCGACTGTGCTCATGACGCCGACTCCGTCGTCAGGGACGACCGGTCGCGCAGCTGTTCGGCAGTGAGCGACGAGAGCCGGTCGAGCAGGGCGACCGCGAACGATCCAGGCCCGGACGTATCGGCCGCGGCCAGCTCGGCGGCCACCGTGTAGACCGAGGTCGCGGCTACCGTCGTGGCGAGCCGGTCGTCGGACAGCGAGGCGAAGGCGGCCATGACGGCCCCGAGGGCGCAGCCACCCCCTGTCACCCGGGTCAGCAGCTCGGTGCCGGTGTGCACGCGGATGACAGTGCTGCCGTCCGTGATGACGTCGACGGGACCGGAAACGGCGACCACAGAACCCGCTGTCCCGGCCAGACCGGTGGCGGCCGTGAGGGCCGCGTCGGGGGTCTCCGACGAGTCCGTCCCACGCCCGCCGGCGCCGAGCCCGGCCAGGGCCAGCACCTCCGAGGCGTTGCCGCGGATGACGGTGGGGCGGTGGCCGAGCAGCATCTCAGCCAGTGCGGTGCGCACGGGCAGGCTCCCGATGGCGACCGGGTCGAGCACCCAGGGGGTGCCGGCTTCGGTGGCCGCGACCACCGCCTCCCTCATCGCCTCACGCTGGGCCGCTTGGGGCGTGCCCAGATTGACGAGCACCCCCGACGCGACCCGCGCGAAGGGGCCAGCCTCGTCGGGCAGGTCGACCATGGCCGGTGAGGCGCCGACGGCCAGCAGCACGTTAGCCGTGAAACCGATGACCACCGAGTTGGTCAGGCACTGCACGAGCGGGGTTGAAGCGCGGAGGAGATCGAGTAGTTGGGCACTCGCCTCGACGTGGTGTTCAGCCTCTGGGCTGATGGGTGGACGGTCTTCTGGCGCGCGCGTTCGCATCACGACATCCCTTCGCTAGTACGAGCTAGATCAGGTTCGACGGGTGTGTTCTCAGCCGCGCATGGGCGCGGCACCCCGTGTCACGCGCATCACCGTACCAACAGGCGCGGCACGGAACCAGGCCGTTCCACCCGGCGAGGCAACCCGCCCCTGGCCACTTCTGGACCACTGTCACCGAGAACACCCATCACCCTCCGCGGTGCCCTTCGCAGCGCCACCAGCGCGACCCCTCTCCCGCAATGACCCCGAGGTCCTGATTCGCCCGCGCTGCCTTCGTGCCAACCGACACGGGATCAGGTGGGTAAGGAAGTGACAGGACTTCAAGTAAAATTGCCCCGCTTAGAGCTGCCCCGGAGGTCGGTTCTCGGACCGACTCGGGGGGAGACCTATGACTCACAGATTTGTGCCGCGCACGGCGCCCACAACTCAGCGCAAGAAGGTGCTTGCATTCGTGGACGAAACGGGAGATCGCGGGACGGGCCCGAAAGCCTCGCGCTTCTTCAGCATGGCCGGGGTCGTTGTTGCCGAAGAGCACTATTCGGCCTTGTCCCGAGCGGTCATCGAGGTGAAAGGGCGGTTCGGGGTCGGTAAGGGCAAGCCATTGCACTGGAAAGAGCACGTCAAGACGTTTGACCGCCGCCAGTTCGTCACGCGAGAACTCGCGAAGGTGCCAGGAGTGACGATCAACTACGTCATTTTCGAGAAGGCGGCCATTCCCGAGACTGCTGGGATGCGGGGCGATCAATCGACCTTCTACAACTACACCGCTGGATTGATGATGGAAAGATTGCTCCTCACGGCGCAGTACTGGCCAGGGGGCATGAGAGACGTACGAGTCTCGTTTGGTCACGTCCGGGGGTTCGATCATGACAAGACGTTGGACTACTTCCGGATCAAGAAGGACCGAGGCGAGGGATGGGCACGCTGGTCCTTGCTTGAGGGCACGCCGAAGTTTTTGGCGATGTCAACGAACTCCGGCATGCAGGCGGCAGATCAGTATGCCGGCATGCTGAGCGCCGCTATGAACGTCGACCGCTTTGGCGGCTACGAGCCCCACCACTTGCTGCATGTTCGTCCGCAAATTCGCCGGTCATCTGCGGGGGCGAGCACCGGCTACGGCTTTAAGGCCATGACTCGAAAGGCAACACTTCAGGACTACCCCTGGTGGCCCTCCCCGGGGCTCTGACACGACGAACGGCCAAGGAGCCCGGGGCGCCTCAACTGGATGTCCAGAAGGGTTTGACAGCAAACCTGGCGTTGTCCCCGTGGCCTCTTGACCGTTCGTACTGTCCAACTTATCACGCACTCTGAACATTCCTCGGCTCATACTCGCACTGCGGCACGGCAGTCATGAGGGCCGATTCGGACCAGTTGGAATGAGATTTGCGGCAGCCTTGATGGCGCCCTCCGCGACGACTCCTGCAGCGATCGACAGTCCGACTTGAGCATAAGCAGCCATCAGCGCTCCGACACGGTGACGGGCATCGCGCTCGAGTGCTTCTCGCTGCGGGCCGATAAACGCCCGGTCTGTGACAAAACACTGCAACTGGTCGTACACGTGATCCCATCGGACGGCGACCCGTACGTGGCGGGAGCTGTCGAGCGCGTCAAAGCCAAGGGCTCCGAAGGGCCTGCCGTCTTTCATGCCGAGGTCCACAGCGCTCAGTCGCCAGCCGGAAGCAACCCGAGAGTCGTCTGCCCCCCACACAGCCACCGCCTTCGGGCTCGCTGCCAACCCAACAATCTGATGCTGCCCCTCGACAAGCTCGCTCTCGTTCACTCCGCCACCGCCTTCATTGGGTACAAACCTGGCATCAAGCCCCAGGGCGTGGTAATACTAATGACCATGAGCACGAATGACGCGGCGGGCCTCGGGCACCGAAGAGCTTTCGGCATCATCACGGTCCAGGGGCGGGTGCTGGATCTCAGCGATTTGCTGAATGACGGCGCAAGTATGTAAGTCAGTTGGAGCGCCCACGCGAAGGGTCCCCTCTTTGGACTCTCGGCTACCACTGGGGAGCACGAAGCGTCCGTCAGCTGGGCGTCACCAGCGGAGGCGCTGCGCGAGACAAGCAGCGAGAACGCTCCGAACGAGCTCGTGACCCATGCGAGGGAGACCTACGTTGCCTACGTACTCGCGTGCCTGCGGCTCGGCGAGTTTCAACTCGAGGCAACTCCGGTCACGGATCGTGGAGACGGCATCACTGCAGCGTCGCTTCGAACCCGACTCGTGGAGCGGGGAGCCGCCTGGCTTGCCGACCTGCCCAGTCCCGACCAGGGACGCTTCGCGCGAATTCCGCGGGCCAGCGAAGTGGCCATGGTGGACGTTCCAGAGGATCTTTCGTCGCTACCAGCAAACCTAGCGTCAACGGAAGACGGGGAGCCGTCGTGACCACGAAGGGACACTCAGGGGCGATCGCTAGTCGCGCGGCCAGAGGGCGACTCCGAGGCCACGCTCGAGCTTCGCGATCGTTTCGAGGTCTGGCCAGACCTGGCCCGCCAAGACACTCAGCAGAGTCGTGTGAGTAACGCCCGCAGCCTCTGCCACTGACCTGATACTTCGGCTACCAACCGCTAACCGGCTCAAGACTGAGCTGCGCACGAAAAAACCCCCGATTTCTCGGGGGTTTTTTCTTGGCTTGGGACTCGCAAACAGATTCTGTTGAATCCGCAAACAACCCTTTGGCGGGCTGTTTGCAGATCCCCTCGATCGTTGCAGACTGGGGCCTCGGACCCTAGACCAAAGCTGGGTTTCCCCCGAACGTCAGAGCGATTTCCCCTGCCAGCCCCCGCCGCCCTCGGGGCGTGTCGGGCTTCCCCTTGCCGCGGCGGCGCCCGCAACCCGGCAAACGTTCTGGAGCCCCAGGCCTCACTGTTGCCAATTTGTTGGTGGCTTGACCGAGGCGGGGAGCCTCGCTTCCGCCTCGTGGGTGATCCTCAAGCATGAACACCCCATGCGCGTACGGCGGGAGAAGAACCGTAGGTCACCGCACCGCGGGACTTTTCGAACTCTTCTGCGCCCAAGAGTCGGGGCGTTCCCTTAGCCTCGCACCATGAGCAGCTCGACGATTCGATCTCAACTCGAACGGAAGCGCGCGCAGAAGGCCGATGCGGAGAAGAAGGCCTCGGCGGCACGAACGAAAGAGAACGCCAAGCGGGCGGATGCGACAAAGGCTCGGACTGCTGCATCCAAGACAAGCAGCGAGTCGACGCGCAAGTCCCGATCGCGGGACGCAGACAGGTACGAGCAGGACGCCAACACCGCCGGCAAGGACGCCGCCGCTTGGCAGACCAAGGCGAGCAAGTGCCTAGCCGAAGAAGTAGCTCTTCAAAGGCAGATGTCAGCCGCCGAAGCCTCGGAACTAAGGGCGTCGGAACGAAAGCGTCAGCAGACCGACACTGCCCTAGAAAGGCAACGAGCTCAGCAAGTGACGACAGTCAGAGCCGAGACGGGCCGTCTGCGCGACGAGATGGCGATGCGCTTCGACGTGCACGAGAGGGCAATAGCCGACCTTCGACAGCCGAAGAAAGAGCGCCTCCGCATCCTTATCCTCACCTCGTCAGGCCGAGATGACCTGCGCGTCGGACGCGAGCAGAAGCAAATTCAGGATGCAGTTCGGTTCGCGTCTGGTCGCGACCAGGTTCGACTCGACGTCAGGCCTGCTGCGACGGGCGCAGACCTTCTGAACGGTCTCACGCAGGGCACCCCTCACGTCGTCCACTTCTCCGGCCACGGCAACGAGGACGTCATTGTCTTCGAAGAAGATGTCGACGCCCACAATGACGGTCATACGATGTCCGGCCGGCTACTGGGGCGTGCTCTACAAGCTGTCGACGAAACTCCGCTTCTCGTCGTCCTCAATGCGTGCAGGACCGCTGCACAGGCTTACCGTCTGACAGAAAGCATCGCGGCCTTCGCTATTGGTCATTCCGACTCAATAGGGGATTCTGACGCCATCAACTACGCGGCACGCTTCTACGCGTCCATCGCGGACGGACAGTCCATCGGCTCCTCGCACGATCTCGCAAAGACAGCTCTAGAGATGATGGGGCTGCCTGATCATGATCTTCCACAGCTGCATGCCGCTGAGGGCTACAACCCTTACGAGACCCGCCTCGTACTGCCCGAGCTACCCCCGGACGCTTAAGGCGTGGGCGCTCAATGACAAAGCGTGAGGCTCGCCACCGTCGGAAACCGCGAGCGTGGCTCGTGTGACAGCATGATGCTGTGAGCGCGCCCGACTTGACCGCTGCAACGATGGGCTCCTTCCGTGACTCAGGAAGTGACCAACACGTCACGCTATTGCTCGGCGCTGGCGCATCAGCAGCGTCAGGCTTGCCCGGGTGGGAGGAGCTAGCAGTCCGGCTCCTTCGTGCCTCTGGGTCAGTTCCCGATCAGGACGCCGCGTGGTTGTTGGTTAATCGACAAGACCCTTTGCTCGTAGCGGAAGCGGCACGCCGGCGGCTCGGGAAGCGTTGGGACCAATACGTTCGAGCAGCGCTCTATTCGAATCTCAACGACTTGTCCCCGTCACCTCTGCACATTGCGGCAGCAAGCCACGCATTGGCCGGAGATTTGGGAGAGTCCACGGTTATCACCCTGAATTTCGACACGCTTATCGAGGATGCAATCGACGAAGCTGGCGATGCGGTCACTGCTGAGCCCCGAATCGACGACCAACGGCCTGCTGGAACGATTCCGGTGCATCACCTCCACGGCGTTGCATCAGTGCGCGAGAGCCAAGATGTCGTGCTTACCCTTTCCGACTTTAACGAGCTGCTAGGAGACCCGGATTCGTGGCAGCAACGCCTGCTTATCGCGTGCGCCAAGAAAGGGGCCATCGTGATCGCAGGAACGTCCTACCGCGACCCCGACGTTCGGCGTTGGCTACACGTGGCCCTGGCCGCTCCCGACGCATCGAACGCGTTGGTACTTCTGGCCAGGGAATCGTTTCACGTCACAAGGCCGGAGTTCGACCAGATCAAGGAGGCGTTGGCTGATCAGTGGAGCGCAGCGGGTCTTACTCCCGTGATCCTCGAAGACCACTCGGATGCCGCGCAGATCATTCGAGAGTTGCGGCATCTACATGCACCCGGCTACCGCGCACCGCAGGAGCGAGCTGCCACTCTGTGGCAGGCGCATGTCGACTCGTTTCAGGACCTGCAGCAGGCGTACTCAGATCAGCTGCTTTCGGACGCCACCTCGCTCTGCACGGCGTTTAACGTCGACCGCCTGAACGCAACGCTATGGATCGCAGACGGGCAAGGCAACGTTGCTCGTTACGCAGCTCAAGATCGCTGCTTCCGCTCCATCGACGATGTGCGCCACGTGCCTAGCGGTCACGACAGCCAGTGGATCGCGGGCCGTGCGCTCGGCGCCGAAGCGACGGTGTTTCAGGACCTGCAAGAGGGAACGACGAGTCGCTGGGGTACCGTCTTTGCCACCCCAATTCGCGTGGAACTCGACGGCCTTCCGGGAATCGCGTCAGCCGTCCTAAGCGTTGGCTTGCCTGGAAGCGCCGAGACCTACTTCCAGTCGACGGCAATGTGGATGGACACGACACTTGACATCGCGGTCGACTGGGGCGAACGGCTCGTTGCATCTACCGGATCCGTGTCCAGGACGTAGACTCCAAATTAGGCAGGAGACAGACATGGCAAACGGCTACTCACTTCAGAGCCTAGGGAACGGGGCATACCGCGTCAGCGGCGTCCGAGTAAACCCGACGACCGGCAAGTATGTGACGCGGAGCAGCGCGAGCGCTCAGGCCAAGAAGACGGCGCCTTCCCCCGAGAAGGATCAGTCCAAGAAGAAGTAAGGTTCGGGCCACGGGGCCGCCAGAGCCGACAGTGGTTCCGACGCATCTCTCCGGGTCCCGCACGTCAGATTCGCGTGCTGACTCGGTTGCGAATTCCGACCCGAATGTCAGTGGTCTGCACCCCTCGTGCGTTTAGTTGTTGTCGCATCTGCTGAAAAACCGGTGCGACGCCCTTGGGGTCGGAAATCGTGAGGACCGCGGCGAACTCGACGCCCTTAATCGGGAGCGGCTCTTCCGCGCGGGTCAGGTACTCAACAAAGAACCGCCACGTCGAGCTGCTGCCACGTCCACGCATGTTGGCCGTCTCGAACCTCTTCACGACCTGCCACTTGTGATTCTCTCGCAGCCGTTCGCGTTCGGTCTTTGGGTTGGCCATGGCGTTGGGGTTGTGGACAGGCTTCAGCACATTGTTGAACCCGCCATCCTCATTTTGCTGCATGAGCTTAGCGTCGATGTTGACGCGAATACGTTCGTCCCCGTGCTCGTAGGCAAGAACCGGCCGCGCAACCAAAGTCAGCCGGGCATACCCGCGGCACTTACCGTTTGTGGTTAGGGCAGCCGGCCAGGAGAAGTCCAAACTGTGCTCCTCGCGTGGCAGCACAGTGCTGTTAAAGACCATTACGATTTCCGAGTCGGGACGCTCCAGAGTGTGGTGCGTCTGGCTGGGCACGCCGAAACCTGCAAGCTGGGTTGCGACTGCACCGATTGACCCCTTCTGAAGTTGCTTCGGCATTCTCGCCTCGTGGATCAGGAGAGCCAGGAGCACCTCACGGGGCACATCCCCCTGAATGGCGACGTCGAGGTCAGCGAGCTCGCGCGCGACAAGGGGCGCCGCGAAGCTGGTCCCGCAGTCCGTGACTTCCGCTCCGGCCTCATCGACTGAGACCAGGCCGTAACCAGCGACGCTGTCGTACGTGCCGCTACCGCCGATATGCGCAAGATCTGGTTTTGTAGCTCCGCGCAACCCCGGCCCTCTTCGACTGTACCTAGTGAGGGCATAGGGCACCTGTCCACCAATACCAGGTGGGTTCAACGCACTTACTGACAGGTTAAACAAACTCTCAGCGGGTTCCGAGACCGTCGTCCTTGTCTCCCGAACCAGCGCAGCAAGGTTTCGGTCAGGATTCGTACCCCACTCGGCACGTTGATCACTTGGCACAAGGTTGCCGCCGGATATCACAAATATGACGTCGTGCTGTCGCGCTATCTCGTCCAAACGCTGCGCCGCGAAGCCGTAACGCGCGTCGTCGCCGGGCCCGTCAAAATTTACGCTTAAGTTAAATATTCGGACGTCATACCGTTTCCTGGCATCTCGGACAGCGTCTTCAATTTCGTCGAGAAACTCCGCGGCTCCACCGGGGTAGTAGCGGCCAAAGTTGACACCAGTGCCTCCAGGGTCCGCTGGTAACACCTTAAGGTCCAGTATCCGGCAGGCCGGACGTGCTGAATCCAAAAGCGACGGGTTAAGCGGTCCTGCCGCGATCAGGAGGCCACTGATGAACGTGCCATGCTCCGCGTCCGTGTCCGATGGACTTATCACCGTCCAGCGGTCGACAACCCAAGGGTCGAGCACGGACCCAACGCCCCCATCCAGTACACCGATGATCGGCAGGGTCTGTTCGTCGGGGCCCGGGAGGACGGGCAAGGCCAGGGCGCCGGTGGCTGCAGCCTCTCCCTGCGTGGCTGAGGGGAGCGGCGGGAGCGTGATGGAGCGTACGAGCGGGTTGCGTTCGAGAGCGTTGAGAACACGCGCATGTTCGTCGACGTCGACGTTGGGGGCTGGGTTCCCGCGGCTTCGAAGCGCGGTTCCGACTTCCTCGAGTGTGATTCCGAGTTCAGTACGCCCGGGGACGCCTGGTTCAAGCACAGCCACAGACAGAGCAAGCGGGCCGCCCACCCCGCGAGCCGCTTGCGCATTTATGTCAACGGAGACGTTGGTGAGGTCGTTCTCGAGCGCTCGCGCTGCGCTCTGGCCAGCACGTGTCAGAGATGCCGGTGCTGACACCCCACCAAATGGGAAGAGCTCCACGTGGTATCTGCCACCCGACCCGGACCGACTCAGCCACGCAACCCCATCCTCAGCATCGAAGGCACGCTTGTCTGCGACAGACCACAGCTCAATGCTCGCGATTGCAGACGCTTCGCACCGGGCTCTCGTCGGGTTCGCGACGATCTCTCCAGTTTTTAGCGTTTTGGTACCGACGCTGAGTTCAGCTTGACGGAGCCGCTCAAGGACTCCACGAAGCGTCTCCGGGGTACAGGCGAAGATTGGTTCTCCAATGCCCCGCGTGGCCACATGAGGAACTGCATTCTTCTTGAACAGGCGTATCTGCGGCCGGTGTGTTTTAGCGATGGCTTGGGAACTCATCTTGACGATTACAAAACCCAAGCCATTGTAATCATTCATGTACGTAGGCACTTCTAGTGCGCTAATGATGCTGGCGAGTTGCGTCGTCAACCGCACCTGATGGCGAGCAAATCCAGCGTCATTGCCTGCGAAAAAATCGGTACCGGCGGAATTTGGGGACGGTTTGTCGCGCCGTTGCGTCAGCCGCTGCGGGTTTGTGACGATCTGGACTGGCTGGTTAGGCATTGCCATCCTCGCTCTGAATTTTATTCACTAGGCGGCTTACGGTCTTGGTGCTGATGCCGAACAAATGTGCCAGTTCACCCTGGGAGAAGTGAAGAGTGTCACTCAGGACTAGATCGGCGATGAGAGCTTCACGGTTCGGCCACTCAGGACGATCCGCTGCACCAAAACGCGCTGCAGTGGAAGCCGTGACCTGCATGATCAATTGCACTGCGTCGGTGCGGGCTAGACCGTCCACAATTTGGCGCTTCCGCCATTTCTTGCACACCGTGGTCACCTCCGCCCCTGAAAAGCCATCGGTCATCCAGACGATGAGCTTCGCTTCCGCCTCGATGCCGGGGGTGTCGCCCAAAGCTGCGGCGACAATGGCAATTCGTTCGGGAACGGCAGGTACGGGGATCGGCACCTGCACCTCGAACCGACGCCAAACTGCTGGATCAAGGAGCGCTTCGTGGTTGGTCAATCCCAGAGTGATGCCGATCGCGGCGCGTCCATCCATGTTCTGTAGGAGCGCGTTCACAACTCGTTTGATCTCCCCAACTTCGTTGGGGTCGTCTCGAAGCTTCGCTATGGCGTCGAACTCGTCGAGAATGAGGACGCACTCGTACCTGTTTGCGAACTCAAACAACGAGCCGAGGTTGCGCGCTGTTGTCCCGAGCAGAGAGCTGATAAGACCGTCAAGACGGGCAACAACTGCCGGCAAATTTAGCTCCTTGGCGAGCCAAAGCGCGAGCGATGTCTTTCCTGTCCCGGGCGGGCCGTAGGCCAACGCGGTCAATGACGGATGCAGGCCAGCCTGCAGTAATTGCTCCTGATGATCCCATTCCTTGGTCAGTGACTGCACCATCTCCGTCACGACGTCGTTGAAGATAGGTCGACTCGCGGTGTTCTGCTCAGGGAACACAACCATCGCAAGCGGGGCCGCGCTCTCTGGATCAACCGGCACCGGCACACCCACCGCCATACGTTCCAACGCGGAGACTGCGCTTCGAGCAACGCGGCTTGGCGCAGCTCGGCGAGGGCGGGAAGCGGCAGAAATCATCTTCTGAAGGGCATCAGCGTCGCCGTCACCAGAACTGCGAAGCGCGGCCTCGAGGCGAACCAGCTGATGAGCAACGACCTCCCGGTTATCCGCCGCCAGCGCGGCGCGGCCGATGGCCTTGACGATCGAGAAGTGCTCCATACGGACATAGTAAGACCCCGATCAGACATTTCTGACGAGCTGAGGGACACGTTGCGCACAACGAGAGACAGCCACACACCCACTTGGGTCTCATTTGGGCTTGCCCAAACGTCGAGAATGAGCCTCTCGCGTCCACTCGGACACGATCAAGCAGGTGCGCAATGCGATGTGGAACCAAGGGCTCGCCCGGAACGACATAGCGCGTTAGTTGCGAACTCACCAGGCCTGACGAGCAGCCTTGGATCGACCACGGCGGTCGCTATTCGGCCCTCCTCCAACCCCCTCTGCGAGCAGGCGAACGACCCCGAGAAGTGGAGGCGCCGGCAGAACCTGGCCGCCACCGGGTGAGCGGGGCGGCTAGAGCCGCCCGAGCGTAAATGTGGAGGTCGAGGTGGATGCCCCGCCCCGCCTGTCGCCCCAGAAGTGGGCACAGCGGGCGTCCACTTGTGGACTTGGAGGCAGCACCTTGCGGCGACCGCGATGTCAGCGACGCGTTTGACGTCATGAGCCGCTGGGAGAGACGAAAAGTTCCCGTGATGCATCCCCCTGCCGCTGATCCGGAAGGTGAAGCATCCGTCCACCTGGTCCGACGATGCCGAGTCAACGGCCTGAACCAGCTTTGTACCCCGGGGGCGGAAACGGTTAGCGAGTAGTGCACAACCGGTGGCGAGGTAGGACGTCGATGCCGGACATGGCCGACGTGCCCGCATAGGGCCGGTATGGCCGTGACCATCAGCGGACCGTGCTGGGATCGATGCCGAGAACCGAAAGGGAGCCAGCGCATGACGACACCTTCCCTAGGTAAGCTTCTCTCACTAAGCGAAGGGTGGATCAGTGACGACCACGGATGAGCGCACGGACGTTAGCCAAACGGAGACTGCCGCACCTGCGGATCACGACTATCAGGCGTACTGGACCACCCAGGGCAGTAGCAACTGGTTGCGCCGCGTGCTCGACGAGGTGGCCGCGTGGAGTAGAGACAAGCTCGGGGTCGAAATTGACCCGGGTGTCGAAGGCGAAGCAGTCGGCTCACCCCCAACACGCCGAGTCGAAGTCTTGCACCGTCGCGCAGGACGCGAGGACGGGGTCCGGGTCCGCGCGTGGAACACAAATCGGGGAACAACGTTTGTTGTGACCATCGTCGCTGTGGACGGCCCGAGTGGAGGATGGGTCAGCGTCCGGACGGCTTCCTCTGACCGGCGACGGGCAGCGAAACCGAAGGTCGCGGACATGATCCTCGACGTCGTTGATCTCTCAGATGTTGGTCCCGTCCGCACCGGTGTGCGGCACGTATCGAACGCCGGGCTCAAGGAGCTTCAGGAACTGATTGATGACCGGACTCGTCGTCTCCCGGTCCTTGTCGCCGCACCCATCGACGGGATCGAATTCGAACAGTGGATGCAGGGTGTGCGCCGGTGGACTCGACGATGCGCGGGCATCGCACATGTGGTCTCGCTCGACCCAATCTCCGCTGAGCAGTTTCGCGCTCTGCACGGTCGGCGTGCCGTGGGGGCTGGGACGCTACGGACTTACCCACCGGACGTGGATCTAGACGACCCCGCCACTGAAGCCGCGGCGCGCTGGCTGACGACGCGGACCCTCGCCGGACTGGATGCTGACATCGAACGGACCGTCGAGCGGTTCGTTCGTCAGTACCAGAAGCCACTGCCCCCGACGGTTCGAGAGTGGAACAGGGCCTTCGACCGCACCGCCGCGCAGCGGCTCCGTTCCGCGGTCGAACCAAATGCCGTGCCGCTAAGCGAACGCGTCGCAGCCCGACAGGCTGCGCGACCGGCGTTGAAGCCCACCATGGTCGATACGATTGGCCTATCCGTTCCCGCGGTAGCGCCAGTAGCGGCGGAAGACCTCTCGGCGGATGTCATCGTCGCGCTCCGCACCGAGGTAGCGACCGCAAATTCCGCGCGAGCAGAGGCTCTCCGCCAGCTGATGGAGCTGCAAGACTTCCTCGGCCTGCCGGATCTCCTCGAGTCGACGTTGCTCGAACTACTTGATGCCGCGACACGAACCGTGCCGGACGCAGAATCGGTTCAGCGCTTGCTCTCGGACAACGACGAACTCCGCGGCAAGGTCGAGTTGCTGGAGGACACGTTGGAGGGCGAACGATCCGATGCTGCTGCGGTCACCCGAGAACGGGATCGCCTTGACGTGCAGTTCGCGGCAAAGAACCGGGAGGCCGCATTCCTACGCAGCAAGGTGATCGAGCATGACCCAGCGAACGCGTACAGCTGGGTGGACGACAACGGACCGGCGAACCCGCTCGGCTCAAGCCCCGCCGACTGGGACGCCCTCCTCACCGATCCCAGACTCGCCACCCACCAACTCGTCATCACCGGGAACCTACGGACGGTAAAAGCGGTGAAAGCGCTCGACCTCGACCAAGCCGGGCTCCGCGCGGCCTGGGACGCGTTGGGCACTATGGCTGCCTACCGGGCGTCGCGCCTCGATGGGGTGTGGGACAGCAGCGTGCACGCGTTCTGCGAATCCGGTCCTGCTGACCGGTTCCACGTCCCACCGAACAAGCACGCCCGAGACGAAACAAGCGACACCCGCGCGCGATTCGGCGATCATCGCCTCCTTCCCGTGCCGAAGGAGGTCGACCTTACTGGGCACGTGCATATGTGGTCTCACTTCAAGCCGCACAGCTGGTCAGCGCAGCAAAAGCTTCGAATCCACTATTACGACCAGGTCTCTAACGACGGATGCATCTACATCGGCCACATAGGCGAACACCTTCCGTCAAGTTCGACGGACAAGATCCGCCGCTGAACGGCCCCAAACCGTGGCACCGCCCTCTCTCATGCCGCGCCGGGCCACGCTCGTCGACTCGGCGCCCCAGTCGCTCTGCTGGGCCAAGCCCCCGGCTCGCTTCTTCACCGAGGCGTACTTGACGACGCCATGGGCAGTCGCGCCCCTTTGTGTTGGCTTCAAAGAGTCTGACCGCAATTCGGCTCTCCGACGAGCGGGGGCGCTGCGGTCCGGACTCCGATACCACGCTCTCCCCGTACCCGGGGGCTGAGAGCAGCTAGCGATGGGGCGCCAGATTGGCCGCGGTCCGCAATGCCTCGGCGGCAACGTAACTAGTTGCGATCGACAGGCCCAGCTGGGCGTAGGCAGCCATCAGCGCGCCAACTCGATGACGAACGTCCCGCTCGAGTTCGCCTCGCTCTTTGCCGATGTTCCGGTCCGTTGCGAAGCACTGGAGCTGGTCGTGCACATGATCCCAACGAACGGCTACCTGAGCTTCACGGCCGGCCCCTGGTTCTACGAAGGTGACGTACCCGAAGGGCCTGCCGTCTTTCATGCTCAGGTCGACCGTGTCCAAGTGCCACCCGGAGATCTCGCGGCCGGGGTCCGCTCGCCACACGGCGACGCTCGCGGGGCTCGAGCTCAGGCCCGTGATCTCGACCTGGCCGTCCCTCAGGCCTATCGCGTGCATGCCACCACCTCGTTTCATGTCGTCGCGATCCTGGCACGAAGCCGGTCGAAGTGGTAATAGTTATGACCATGAGCGCAGAAAATGAGGCGATTCCTCCCAAGAGCAAGGCGTTTGGCATCGTCACGGCGCAAGGCCGTGTCCTCGACCTGAGCGACTCGCTGACCGACACCGTCAACCCGAGGGTCATCTGGCGCGCTCACCCAGAAGGCGCCATCCACGGCCTGAGCGCGAAGGCCGGCGAGCACGAGGCCTCGGTCACCTGGATTTCGCCCGACGAGGCCTTTCATGAGGAAAGCACCAATGACGCCCCGGTGTCCCTGACGGCGCATGTGAGGAAGACCTACCTGGCCTACATCAGCTTGTGCTTGAAGCTCGGCGAATTCCAGCTCGAGGCCACACCGATCACGGACCTAGAAGGAGGCATCACAGGCACATCGCTTCGAGCACGACTCGCCGCACGTGGAGCCACGTGGCTCGCCGATCTGCCCGCTCTCGACCGACAGCGCTTCTCGCGGATACCAAAAGCAAGCGAGGTGACCATGGTGGACGCTCCTGAGACGGCTTCACCCCCGTCGGAGACGAGTTCTGCGAAGGGGAAGAAGAACCCGGGAAGTTGACCGAAGACGGCCGTCAATGGCCCCGTGGCCATAGACCGACGCCGAGCCCCCGCTCGAGCTTCGCGATCGTTTCGAGGTCCGGCCACACCTGGCCCGCCAGGACGCTCAAAAGAGTCGTATGGGTGACGCCTGAAGCTTCGGCCACCGACCGGATGCTGCGACTGCCGACGGCCTGACGAAGGTTCTGGGCGAATCTGCGAGCCACTTCCCCGATCGGGTCGTCCGAGTGGACGTCCGGCCACGGGGACGGAGCTAGCGCGGCTGGTTTCGCGCGCGCTGTTCTACCCATGCCGCAAGGCTAGGCGTGCCGGCTCGAGCGCACGGCCGCCCCGTCGAACGTGTCCCAAATTGGTCATTGTAATGACCACATTCGAGCTTGGAGATGAGTGCCGGTGAGCGATGGGGCTGACGAACGCCGCGAGCGGCAACTCGAGGTGGTGAGGCGCATGGCAGAGAGACAGCCCGAGGCGCCGGCCGCGGCTCACTACGACTACACGCCGAAGATGCCCGCTGATCAGTGGGACGCCATCCGCCCCTACGTGCAGCGCGTCGTTCGAGACACCGCCCCCAGAACGCCGTACTCCGAGAAGGAGCTCTACCCGGCCGTCTCCCGTCTCGCCTTGTTCGCCTGGGCGACAGCAAGCGTCCCCCTCGAAGATGACAACGTCTTCGACCCGAGGTTCATCAACCGCTTCGTGCAACATCACCTCGGGCAGTACAGCAGGGCCGGAAAAAACACCCTGCGCGCTCGCCTGAGACGCACGTCGGAGGCACTCTTGGGCGACGAGGCTGCCGGCACATTCCGAGCCCTAGGCAAGGCTGAGGCGTCACGTCCGTATACCCCGAGCGAGGTGGCTTCGTTGTTGTCGTGGGCCAGTAGCCAGCACGACGAGGAACGGACGACCAGCGCCGGTGCGCTCCTCGCTCTGGGCCTCGGGGCGGGACTGACGGGGCGGGAGATCATCGATCTCGAACTTGCGGACGTCACGACAGATGATCGGGGCGTCGTGGTGCACGTGTCGGGTGACGACGCGAGAGACGTCCCGGTACTCAGCCAGTGGGCGCCCCTCCTGACGCGCCGAACGGCGTCCAGGGCCGCATCCCGATGGGCATTCCGCAGTGGGCAGCGAGGCGGGAACATCAATCTCGTCACCGACTTCGTCAGTCGAATTCCGCGTCCGTCGGTCGAACTCCAATCACGACGCATGCGCGCGACTTGGATCGTCGAACACCTGCGACGCGGGACACCCCTAGACCTCCTGCTCGAGGTCGCCGGCTTGCAGTCGGCCGAAGCGCTCGACCGACTCCTGCCCTATGTCGCGAGGTCGGACGACGACCCGCGGCGGGAATTGCTCCGGTGACGACTGCCGCTCCAGCATGAGCCGAGGCAGCGCTCTGGCCGAGACACAGCCAGCACACCCCACGTCGCTCAGGCCAGCTCAGACGCCTAGGTGGCGACGGGCGCTGGCCACATCTTCAAGACGCATCACGACCTCACCCCTGAGGAGACGCCCCAACCGTTCAGGGCTTTGCCCAGACGCAGCCGCGTAGTTCCCGACCGAGCGAAACCGCGTCGCTATTGCGGCTCTGATGCTGCAGGCGAGGCGGTGCTGGATGCGCGAAGCACCCCACTGGTCGAGCTGGCCTGACGAGAACGACACCGTCGAGACCCATTGAGCTTCAGGGTCGCGACCGAAACGGCTTGGCTCACGCAGGTACGACCGCGGCTCAAAACGTGGATCGGGCACCCCGATAGTTTAGATGTGCGCTAAGAGCGCATATGACTGCTTGATGACCCCGTCTTGTCTCATGTCCATCTCTCGTGACCACCCCTGACGAGACACAGCCTGCGACTTTCCCCCCTTCCCAACTCGAGCGTGCAGTAGCACACTTTGGTCAATCTAATGACCACGCCACGCTGGAGCTTCAGGAGGCGATCTTGCGATACCACCCGCGCCGCATCGCCCCGACCAAGTGGCTGCCCGTTCGGGACTTCACGCTCGCGTGCGTCCTCGACGCTAAACCTCACGACATGCTCTACACGAGGATCCTCCTGACCTTCGCGAGCCGGTACGTCGTGTGGGCGTTCCACGAGGCCGGTGCGGACCTGCGCCGCGATGACCTCTTCTACCCGTCCATGATCTACCGCTTCGCACGCACCTACCCCAGCGCCAAGACGCAGCAGCTGGCCGAAGCCAGACTCCTGAACCTCGCTGAAGCGCTCGGCTACGAACCGTCTCCTCACCGCCTTAGAAAGCAGAGCCGGGAGATACGACCCTTCTCACCTGCAGAGCTTCCCGCCTTCGAGAGCTGGGCCGCGTCGAGGTCCACCGACCGAGCCCGCCGTGATTCATACGGGCTTCTCGCGCTTGCCGGTGGCGCAGGCCTCGGAGCGACCGAGATCGCCGCGGTCCGTGGCCGAGACTTGACGCGCACTCCGGCTGGCTGGGTCGTCCGCGTGACCGGGAAGGCGCCGCGAAGCATCCCCATCCGTATCGGGTGGGATTCTTACGCGGACCTCGCTTTCGAGGGCCTTGACGACGATGACTATGCGGTCATTCCTCACCGCAAGGAGTCCTCCCGGGAGATCGCGCTGATGCACTACGGCGCCCGATACGAGGGCCCTGCTATTCGCCGCCTTCGCATCACCTGGATCGTGGACCAGATCAACGTTCTGCCCCTAGCGAGCATCGTCTACGCGGCCGGATTCAAGAACGTCTCGTCGCTCCTTCGATACGCGCCACAGGCCAAGGTCATGCCTGAGGCTGAGCTTCACGCGCTTCTCCGCTCAACGGGAGCGACTCAGTGACTGGCGAATCTTCCTTCCACGACGAGGAGTTCTTCAACGGCATCTACACAGCCGACCGAATCATCAGCGGATCGACCAAGACCACCAAATTCCGCGGCGCCGACGCCCGAGAGTGGATGACCTTCCTCCGTTCATCCGGCGTCATCGAGCTCCTCGCGACCTGGCGCGCGGAGGACCGCCAGAAGAAAGCTCCGGGCGGCGCCAAGGCAAAGATCGATGACCTGGCCATCCTGACCGTGGTGATGATGCTCCTGTCGGAGCAGTCCATGATCTTCGTGCGCGAGATGGGCCGCGTCTTTGAACACCGTCTCGACGATGAAGCCCGTCGCGAGCTCGGCATCGCTCACCTGTACGACAACGACAAGCCCAACGACTGGTACTTCCTGGCATGGCGGGCCATGCACCGCATCATCGACCTCTGGGATGCCTGGCCGGCACCGCGCCGGCTCCTCACTCACGAGGAGCGGAGCAGCCTGGACGCGCTCCGGGACAAGAACATCGAACGCCGGGCACACGAGCGCAGCATGACCTTCACGAACACGCTGCTGGAGGCCACCGCCCAGAACCTGCCTCGAGCCGTGCGGCGTCAGCGTCTTGCGCTCTCCGTCGACCAGACGGTGCTGCGTGCGCCGAGCCAGAAGAATCGTTGGCCGCGGGAGAACGGCGTCGAGCAGCCCATGTTCATCGCAGGCACAGACCAAGAACAGCCGAAGTACGCAATGGAGCTCGAGGCTGACCTCTACCCCATCGACAAGGGCGAGAAAGAACGGGTCTTCAGCAAGCACACCAAGGAGGACGGCAAAGCCAGCGTCAAGCAAGCACGGAGCCGGTGGCTGCTCGCTTACACGGCGAACCTCATCATCGACGTCAACGAGGACCCATCAGGTGACCCCACCGAAGCACCACAGCTGATCCGTGGAGCAAGCCTGACTACGCCGAACAAAGGCATCGGCTTCCACACCGTCGAGCTCGTGAAGAACATCCAGGAACGCGGCTATGACATCGCGCGCCTCTCGTCCGACCTCGGATACTCGGCGGGTCTCACCATGGAGGACTTCCACCGTCCGATGAGAGAGCTCGGCGTCGGCCTCGTCTTCGATTACAACCGCGCGAATCAGACCGGTGTCCGGGGCCAGGTCGGTGGAGCCAAGCTCGTCGAGGGCGGTCAGTTCTGCCCCGGCACCCCGAAGCGACTCCTCGACGCGACGGTGCGGCGCAACAACAAGGAGATCGACAACGTCGAGTGGTCCCAGCAGATCGACGAGCGTGACGCATACCGACTCCACAAGAAGGAGGGTCCCGACGCCAACGGCAACGTGAAGATGCGCTGCCCAGCCCTCGGCCCGAGTGCGACGGTCGAGTGCCCTCTCCGCCAGCTCGACAAGCGTGCATCCCCGGACAAGGAACGCCGGCAGGTGCTGCAGGGCAACGTCCCAAAGCAGAAAGACAAGGTCTGCTGCCAGACCTCAATCACCGTGCGCCCAGAGGACGGCGAGAAGATGAACCAGATGCTGCCCTACGGCAGCAAGGAATGGTCCAAGACCTACCGCCGCGACCGCAACAGCATCGAGAGCTTCAACGCATTCATCAAGACAGGCCCCGAGCGCATCGCCGACTCCAGCGCGCGGCGCCTGCGAGGTCTTGCCGCTCAGCAGTTCCTTCTGGCCATGCTCGCGACGGCCGCGAACATCCGGAAGATCGTCACCTTCCTGGCGGCCAAGCACCGAGCGCCGAAGGACCGCGACCGCCGCGTCGCGAAAGGCCTGACGCCGACGCCTGCCCGGCGCACCCGCCGTCGTGACGCCGAAGGCATGAGCAACTACCGCGCCGACTACGTCCGGCCCGAACTCTCCCCGTTCCCGACGAGCGGACCCGCCGACGACCCACCTCCGCGAACGTAGGCCCAGGCTCGTTCCAAGACACAACACCCGAGCTTTCAGCTCTACCCCAACGCTCACGATGTAATTCGGCGCGCCCACAAGGGCGCGCCGCTTCGTCGTTTAAGCCGACGGGGCCCTCGATGGTTCGAAAAGAGCCGCTCAACAGCCTCGAAACCCTCTTCGGCAAGCGCTTCTAGGCCCGAAACGGAAGAAAGCCCCCGAACTACTCGGGGGCTTTCTTCTCGGGCTGAGTTCCGCAAACGAATTTCGAACGAAGCGCAAACAACCCTTTGGCGGTACCGGTGGGATTTGAACCCACGGTGGAGTCTCCCCCACACATGTTTTCGAGACATGATCCTTCGGCCGCTCGGACACGGTACCGAGAGAGAGATTAGTACATCCGCGGGGGGTTGTCGAAATCGGGAGCGAGGCAGCGGGGCCGACCCGCGCCTCCCCGTGTCGCCCAGCGGGAGCGCAGCCGACCCGCAGCGGACGCGTGGCCGCCCGGGCGTACTCTCCGCTCATGCCTCTCCGCCCGTCGCTCGCCGCTCTCTCGGGGGTCGCCGGCACCCTCGCCGTCGGCTCCGCGCTCTTCGCCACGTACCGCCGCCTCGCCCGCCACCAGCGCGCCGAGGCCGCGAAGCTGAACGACCTGCTGCCCGTGCACTCCGCCTGGTGGCGCGCCCGGTTCGACCACAAGGGCGCCCTGCTCTACGTCGCGCTCGGCGACTCCGCCGCGCAGGGCATCGGCGCCTCGAGCCCCGGACGCAGCTACGTCGGCCGCCTCTCCACCCGCCTCCGCGCCGCCACCCACTCGTCGCTGCGCGTCGTCAACCTCAGCGTCAGCGGCGCCACCACCTGGCTCTGCCGCCGCGACCAGCTGCCGAAGCTCGAGAAGTACGAGCCCGACATCGTCACCTGCGCGATCGGTGCGAACGACATCATCGACTACGACCCCGAGGCGTTCGAGCGCAACATCCGCCACGTCTACGCCGCCCTGCCGAGCCACGCGATCGTCGCCGACCTGCCCTGCATGTGGATCCCCGACCGCGAGAAGAAGGTCGCCCACGCCAACGCCGTCCTCCGCCGCGTCGCCGAGGAGCACGGCCTCACCGTCGCCCCCCTCTACGCCACCACGCGCGCGCAGGGCTTCCTCCGCACGTACCGCAACTCGGCCGGCGACCTCTTCCACCCCAACGACCGCGGCTACCGCGTCTGGGCCTCGGCCTTCGAGCCCGCCATCGCGGCCCGCGTCGCCCGCATCGCCGCCGACCGCGCGGTCTCCGACGCCGACGCCACCGTGCACGACTCGGCCGCCGCGGGCACCACGGCCCGGGCCGCCGAACGTGCCGCCGGACGAGCCTCCCGCCGCGGCACCGGACCCCTCGCCGCCGACTGACCCCACCCCGTCCGGAGGCGCCCCCTCTGTCGGTGGGTCCACCTACCCTGGACCCATGGCCCGCTCCACCTCCCCCTCCTTCCGCTGCACCGAGTGCGGCTGGACCAGCCTCAAGTGGGCCGGCCGGTGCGGCGAGTGCCAACGGTGGGGCACCGTCGTCGACGTCACCTCGGCCCTCGTCAGCGCCCGCGGCACCGCCGCCGTCACCGTCGGCACCGACCGCGTCGCCCGCCCCATCACCCAGGTCGAGGCGAACAGCGTCGCCTACTGGCCGAGCGGCATCGACGAGTTCGACCGGGTGCTCGGCGGGGGCATCGTCCCGGGCGCGGCCATCTTGCTCAGCGGCGAGCCCGGCGTCGGCAAGTCGACCCTCCTGCTCGAGGTCGCCTCGCGCGCCGCGGCCACCGGTGCCCGCGTGCTCTACGTCACGGCCGAAGAGAGCGCCTCGCAGGTGCGGCTGCGCGCCCAGCGCACCGGGGCCATGCACGACAACCTCTTCCTCGCGGCCGAGGTCGACCTCTCGGTCATCCTCGGGCAGATCGACCAGGTCGACCCGCAGCTCGTCATCGTCGACTCCGTGCAGACCGTCTCGTCGTCGTCGATCGACGGCATCGCCGGCGGCACCTCGCAGGTGCGCGAGGTCGCGTCGACGCTCATCCGCGTCAGCAAAGACCGCAACCTGCCGGTGCTGCTCGTGGGGCACGTGACGAAGGACGGCACGATCGCCGGCCCGCGCCTCCTCGAGCACCTGGTCGACGTCGTGTGCCAGTTCGAGGGCGACCGGCAGACCGCGCTCCGCTTCATCCGTGCCCACAAGAACCGCTTCGGCCCGACCGACGAGGTCGGCTGCTTCGAGATGACCGGCGACGGCATCGCCGAGGTCGCCGACCCCAGCGGCCTCTTCATGTCGCGCGGCGGCCCGCCCGTCAGCGGCACCTGCATCACCGTCGCCATGGAGGGGCGTCGCGCCCTGCCCGTCGAGGTTCAGGCCCTCATCGTCGCGAGCAGCACGCCGCAGCCCCGACGCGTCGTCAACGGTGTCGACTCGTCGCGCGTCGCCATGCTGCTCGCCGTGCTCGAGCGCCGCGCGGGCATCCGCCTCGGCGACGCCGACGTCTACGTCTCGACCGTCGGCGGCATCAAGATCACCGAGCCCGGCGCCGACCTCGCCATCGCGCTGGCCCTGGCGAGCGCCAGCCGCGACAAGAGCTTCCCGCACACGCTCGCGGCCGTCGGCGAGATCAGCCTCGCCGGCGAGATCCGACCCGTCTCGTCGCCGAAGCAGCGCGCCTCCGAGGCCCGTCGGCTCGGCTTCACGCAGCTCGTCGACTCCGAGAGCGGCAACCTGCGCGAGGCCTTGCGGCTCGCCTTCAGCGCGGCGTCCACGCCGCGCGAACGCGAGCTCGACGGCGCGTTCTAGCCAGGCTGCCGGCCTGACCCGCGCAGGCGGCCAGGAAACACGGCCCGGGGGACGATGCACGCCCGGGCCCGAGCGTGTCCCGTCCCGTCGACGGTGTCTCGGGACGAAAGCCCGGCGGCGGCCCGGCCGCGCCAGCGGCTAGCGCAGGGCCTTGAGCAGGTCCTCGGGCGCGGCCGCCATCGTGTGCGGCCCGGCGATGTCGAAGAAGACCTGCTCGAGCACGTCGAGGTGCACCTCCATGAAGGCCCGCAGCGCGTCGCTGTCGTAGAGCATGACCTCGAGGTCGGGGTCGTCCGGCACCATCGCGGCGTACGCCTCCTTCGAGGAGAACAGCAGCAGGATGCGCTTGTCGGTGTTCTCGCGCCCGAAGACGCGCACCTGCTCGGCCGCGCCGAACACCGGCTCGGACGAGTCGGCGTCGACTGAGGCGTCGGCTGAGGCGTCGGCCGGCGGCACGACCAGCTTCGGCACCACGACCACGTCGTGGCGCAGCGCGAACGCGACGGCGGCGACGTCCTGGCTGGCCAGGGCCAGCTCGAGCGCCTCGGAACGGGGGGAAGCAGGGTCGGTCATCGCTCAGTTCAGGATCATGGGGGCGGTCTCGGTCGACGTGATGTCGCCGACGCTGACGGAGAGGCGGTAGGTCGCGCCTCCTCCCGTCACGGGGGTGCGGGTGGTGCTGTCGCAGGTGTCGGCCGACGAGCGCGTGCGGTCCCAGGCGATCGCCGGGGTCGTGAGCGTCTGGCCGGCGGTGAGGGTGACGTCCTGGTCGGTGCCGTTGACCTGGCAGTCCTTCGACGACCAGTACTGCTCCTCGCCGCTCGACACCGTCAACGTCTGCTGCGACGACCCGAGGTTCAGCACGCAGTCCGTCGAGCCCGTGTTCGTGATCGACATCGAGATCTGCGGCAGCTCGGTGGAGGCGTACGACTGCTTGTCGGCGATCGGCACCAGCTCGACGTCGCTCGCGTCGCACGCGGCGGCGTCCCCGGCTGCCGGGGCGTCGGTGGCCTGCTCGGTCGCGTCGGCGGCGGGTGCCGTCCCGGTCGCGGACGGCTCGGGCGCGGGTGCCTCGGCGGCGGGGGTGGTGGTCGTCGCCGCGCCGGGCTCCGCCCCCGACCCCGGTCGCACGACGATCAGCACGATGACGATCACCACGACGACGAGCCCGAGCAGGAGCACCGCGCGTCGACGCCAGTACACCGACGGCGGCTGCGGCCCGGTCGGATTCGTGAACGTCGACATGCGCACAGGCTAGGCGCGGGCGGCGGCCCGGCCGGTGAGGGCGGCGGCGTGTGCGCTGAGAATCAGCCGAGCGACGGCAGGGCCTTGAGCATGCGCGAGTTGCCGAGCGTGTTCGGCTTCACGCGGGCCAGGTCGAGGAACTCCGCGACGCCCTCGTCGGTCGACCGTACGAGCTCGGCGTAGACCTCCGGCGGCACCAGCCCCTCGTCACCGACGTTGAGGTAGTCGTGCTTCTCGAAGAAGTCGACCTCGAACGTGAGGCAGAAGAGGCGACCGATCTCGAGGCGGCGGGCGGCGCCTTCCAGCGAGTCGAGGAGGCGGTGCCCCACCCCCTTGCGGATCCACGCCGGGTCGAGCGCGAGCGTGCGGATCTCGGCGAGGTCGTCCCACATGACGTGCAGCGCCCCGCAGCCGATCGGCACCCCGTCGGGGCCGACCGCGACCTGGAACTCCTGCACGTCGCCGTACAGCGTCACGAGGTCCTTGCCGAGCAGGATGCGACGCTTCACGAAGGGCTCGCAGAGCCGCTGGATGTGCGGCACGTCGCTGACGACGGCGTCGCGCACCGTGATGCCGTGCTGGTCGCCTGTGGTCATCGGGCAAGCCTACCCACCGGCCCCGCGCCTCCTGGCGGGGGGAACGCCGGAGGGCGGCCCGGCCGGAGCCGGACCGCCCTCGGGCGTGGTGCGGGACGAGCCCGCGGGTGGTGCCTAGTCGTCGCTCTTCTCGAGCACGAGCACCTCTTCGCGGCCCGGCTGGCGGGTCGTGGTGAAGACGAACTCGCCGTCGACGTAGTCGACCAGCACGTGGTCGCCCGCCGTCAGGTCACCCGTGAGGATGCGCTCGGACAGGCGGTCCTCCACCTCGTGCTGGATCGCACGACGCAGCGGGCGCGCACCGAGGGCGGGGTCGAACCCGACCTTGATGAGCTGCTCCTTCGCGGGCACCGTCAGCTTGGCCGTCATGTCGCGGTCGAGCAGGCGGTCGCTGAGGCGCTTCACGAACAGGTCGACGATCTGCAGCAGCTCGGGGCCCGACAGCTGCGGGAAGACGATGGTGTCGTCCACGCGGTTGAGGAACTCGGGCTTGAAGTGCTTCTTGAGCTCTTCGTTGACCTTGGCGCGCATGCGGTCGTAGCCGGTCGCGGTGTCGCCCTCGATCTGGAAGCCGACGGGACCGCCGGCGATGCCCTTCGACCCCAGGTTGGTCGTCATGATGATGACCGTGTTCTTGAAGTCGACGACACGACCCTGGCCGTCGGTGAGACGACCCTCTTCGAGCACCTGCAGCAGCGAGTTGAAGATGTCGGGGTGGGCCTTCTCGATCTCGTCGAAGAGCACGACGGAGAACGGCTTGCGACGCACCTTCTCGGTGAGCTGGCCGCCCTCCTCGAAGCCGACGAACCCGGGAGGGGCACCGAACAGCCGCGAGACGGTGTGCTTCTCGCCGAACTCCGACATGTCGAGGCTGATCAGGGCACCCTCGTCGTCGAAGAGGAATTCGGCGAGCGCCTTGGCCAGCTCGGTCTTGCCGACGCCCGTGGGGCCCGCGAAGATGAACGAGCCGGAGGGGCGGTTCGGGTCCTTGAGGCCCGCACGCGTGCGTCGGATGGTCTTGGAAAGCGCCGCGATGGCCTCCTCCTGACCGATGACGCGCTGGTGCAGCGCCTGCTCCATGAAGACGAGACGCGAGGTCTCTTCCTCGGTGAGCTTGAAGACGGGGATGCCGGTCGCCTGGGCCAGCACCTCGGCGATGATGCCCTCGTCGACCGTGCCGCCGGCACCGGCCTCGCCCGAGCGCCACTGCTTCTCGAGGCGCAGGCGCTCACCGAGCAGCTTCTTCTCCTCGTCGCGGAGCGAGGCGGCCTTCTCGAAGTCCTGGTCCTCGATGGCGGCTTCCTTCTGCGCGCGCACGCCGGCGATGCGGTCGTCGAACTCGCGGAGCTCGGGCGGCGCCGAGAGGATCGACAGGCGGAGGCGCGCCCCGGCCTCGTCGATCAGGTCGATCGCCTTGTCGGGCAGGAAGCGGTCGCTGACGTAGCGGTCGGCGAGGTTCGCCGCCGACACGATGGCGCCGTCGGTGATCGAGACCTTGTGGAACGCCTCGTACTTGTCGCGGAGCCCCTTGAGGATGTTGATCGTGTGGGGCAGCGACGGCTCGTTGACCTGCACCGACTGGAAGCGTCGCTCGAGGGCGGCGTCCTTCTCGAAGTGCTTGCGGTACTCGTCGAGCGTCGTGGCGCCGATCGTCTGCAGCTCGCCGCGGGCAAGCAGCGGCTTGAGGATCGAGGCGGCGTCGATCGCGCCCTCGGCGGCGCCCGCACCCACGAGGGTGTGGATCTCGTCGATGAAGACGATGATGTCGCCGCGGGTGCGGATCTCCTTCGTGACCTTCTTCAGGCGCTCCTCGAAGTCGCCGCGGTAGCGGCTGCCGGCGATGAGCGAGCCGAGGTCGAGCGAGTAGAGCTGCTTGTCCTTGAGCGTCTCGGGCACCTCGCCCTTGACGATGGCCTGCGCGAGGCCCTCGACGACGGCGGTCTTGCCGACGCCGGGCTCGCCGATCAGGACGGGGTTGTTCTTCGAGCGGCGGGAGAGGATCTGCATGACCCGCTCCATCTCCTTCTCGCGGCCGATGACCGGGTCGAGCTTGTTGTCGCGTGCGGCCTGCGTCAGGTTGCGGCCGAACTGGTCGAGGACCTGGCTGCCGCCCTGGGCGCCCTGCTGCTGCTCGCCTCCCACGGCCACCGCCTCCTTGCCCTGGTAGCCGGACAGGAGCTGGATGACCTGCTGGCGGACGCGGTTGAGGTCGGCCCCGAGCTTGACGAGCACCTGGGCGGCGACGCCCTCGCCCTCGCGGATCAGGCCGAGGAGGATGTGCTCGGTGCCGATGTAGTTGTGGCCGAGCTGCAGGGCCTCGCGGAGGCTCAGCTCGAGGACCTTCTTCGCGCGGGGCGTGAAGGGGATGTGGCCGGTCGGCTGCTGCTGACCCTGGCCGATGATGTCCTGGACCTGCTCGCGCACGGCGTCGAGCGAGATGCCCAGCGACTCGAGGGCCTTGGCGGCGACGCCCTCGCCCTCGTGGATGAGCCCGAGCAGGATGTGCTCGGTACCGATGTAGTTGTGGTTGAGCATCTTCGCCTCTTCTTGGGCGAGGACGACGACGCGACGGGCACGGTCGGTGAATCTCTCGAACATCTTCTAGCTCCCTCGGTGACGGGGTGGGAGTGTCGTCACCGTTGTGCGGCCGGTGCCCGCAGGGGGTGGGACCGGTTCTACAGAGAGAGTAACCACGGGCCCTGGGGGCCACATCCCCTGTTCGCTGGCGGCGTGACGACGTCCTCGGGCGGGTGTCAGAGGGGGCGCATACGGTCTGGTCATGGGCACCTTCACCGTCGGGCTCGTCCCCCACCCCACCAAGTCCGTCCGCGAGTCGATCGACATCCTCTGCGCGTGGAAGGCCGCGGGCGTGCCCGGCAGCGTCCCGCACGGCGGGGCGGCCGGCGTGGGCGGCGCGTCGGGCGCAGGCGCCGGCGCAGGCACAGGCGACGCCGACGCGGCGGCGCGCAAGCAGGTCTCCCTCGTCGCCCGGGCCTCCGACGCCGACCGGGTGTCCGCCGGCGACGGCGGCCGCGACAGCGGGGTCGAGCTCGTCGACGAGGCCACCTTCCGCGACCGCGTCGACGTCGTCGTGGCCCTCGGCGGCGACGGCACGATGCTCGGGGCCATGCGGCTCGTGGCCGGTCGGCCCGTGCCGGTGCTCGGCGTCAACTACGGCAACGTGGGCTTCCTCGTCGAGGTCGAGCCCGCCGAGCTGACCGACGCCCTCGAGCGCATGAGCGAGAAGCGGTTCTCGCTCGAGCCGCACCACGCGATCGAGGTCGTCCACACCACGTCCGGCTCCGAGAGCCGCTACCTCGCCTTCAACGACGTCTCGATCGCGCGCCGCCCCGGCGAGGGCGTCGTGACGGCCGACCTCGTCGTCGACGAGACCCCCTACGGCTACTACAAGGCCGACGCGATCATCGCGGCGACCAGCGCCGGCTCGACCGCCTACAACTACGCGGCGGGCGGGCCCGTGCTCTCCCCCGCCGTCGCCGCGACGCTGATCACCCCCGTCGCGCCCATGTCGGGCATCGACCGCTCGGTCGTGCTCGGGCCGGGCGAGGCGCTGCGCTTCCAGATCGGTGCGGGCACGCAGTCGGCCGGGCTCGAGGTCGACGGCCGCGTGGTCGCCGACGTCAGCGCGGGCTGCGTCGTCTCGATGCGGCTGCGCCGCGAGGCCGGCCAGGTCATCCGCTTCGACGCCGGACGCCACCAGACGAAGGGCCGCCTCAAGCTCAGCCTGCTCGACCTGCCCCTGCGCGAGGACCAGCTGCTCGAGCTCGTCCCGAGCGACGTCCGCGCCCGCTTCAAGGCGCGCACCGCGCACAAGCGTCCGTCGCTCGGCCTCGGCCCGGGCCCGCTCGCGGTGCCCGAGGGCGACCCCGTCGTCGGGCTCGACGCGCGCGGCGACGACGTCGAGCTCGACGACCAGGTCGTCGACGAGTCGACGGCCGACGGCGACGCGACGGGTGCCCTCGACGAGGGTGCCGCCCTCGACGACACGGCGACCCGCGGAGGCGCGGCGCCCGATCTCGAGGACGCGAGCGACCCCGACGACATCGACCGCGCCTCCCACGCTCACGTCCCGTCCTGACCCGGCCGAGGCCTGCGGGTGGATGGTCGCGCCCGGACCGGGCTGGCGACGGTTCGTGGACACTCGTCGCCCACCTCGGCCCGGGCATGACGAAGGGCCGCTCCCCCACGGGGAAGCGGCCCTTCGGCAGCTGCGGCCTACTGCAGGTAGAGCTGCAGGTCCTGCGAGACGGCCTTGGCGAACATGCGCAGGCGGGCGCGGCTCTCGACGCGCGAGACGGCCTGGCGCGAGCTGTGGACGCGCTTGCTGATCTCGTCGAGGGTCATCGGCTGGTCGTCGTCGAGGCCGAAGCGCATGCGGATCACGCGGGCCTCGTCCTCGGGCAGCGTCGCCACGAGGGCGTGCATGTCGCGGTTGAGCAGCGCGTTCTCGGTGGCGGCCGTGGGCGAGGGGGTCTCCTCGTCCTCGATGAAGTCGCCGAGCTCGCTGTCCTCCGCGTCGCCGACGACGGTGTGGATCGAGACGGGCTCGTGCGAGCGCGACTTGAGCTCGACGAGGTCGGCGACCTCCATGGCGACCTCTTCGGCGACCTCCTCGACGGTGGGCGCACGGCCCAGGTCGACGGTGAGGTCGCGCTCGGCACGCGAGATGCGGTTGATGCGCTCGACCGTGTGCACCGGGATGCGGATGGCGCGCGCCTTGTCGGCGAGGCCGCGGGCGATGGCCTGGCGGATCCACCACGTGGCGTAGGTCGAGAACTTGTAGCCCTGCGTGTAGTCGAACTTCTCGACGGCGCGGACGAGGCCGAGGTTGCCCTCCTGGATGACGTCCATGAAGGGGAGGCCGCGCTGCGTGTAGCGCTTGGCGATGCTGACGACGAGGCGGAGGTTCGCGGTGATCATGCGGTCCTTCGCACGCTCGCCGTCGTGCTGCAGCCAGCGCAGGTCGCGGAGCATCTCGGCGTGGGCCTTGGTGCGGTTCTTCTTGACCGCGTCGGCCGCCTGGAGCTCTTTCATCTTCTCGCCGGCGAAGAGGCCGACCTCAATGCGACGGGCGATCTCGGTCTCCTCCGCGGCGTCGAGGAGGGGCATGCGGCCGATGTGGCGGAGGTAGTCGCCGACCTGGTCGGTGGAGGCGCCGCGGACCTGCGACAGGACCTCGACCTCGGTGTCGTCAGCGGCGCTCGTGGTCTCGCTGGTGGTGCGGGTGGTGGTGACAGCAGTCATCGTTCTCTCCCTGCTCGAATACAGACGTTCTTGTCATGTCGAATAGTTCGTGAAGCTCTTCGGCGTGTGACCACTCTGGCGCAGCCGCATAGTCGTACAGAAGCCACTCAGGCCGTTCGCAAGCTTGTTCGGAGCACGCGTCCAGGGTTTCGACGGATTCGGGGGACGTGAGGCTGTCAACTTTGACGGCAGGCGACGCGCGGGTGTACGCCGAGCGCCGACGACCCGGGGTACACGCACGTGAGGGAACGTCGGCGAGAACCCTCGAGAGGCGGGAACGCCGGAGGCGCGGTGCCCGTCCGGCACCGCGCCTCCGTCACGCAGGGGGTCGGCTGGTCAGGCCGTGGTGCGGCTCTCGCCGGACGCGGCGCGCTCCTCGGCCTCGGCCTTCGCGCGCTCCTCCGCCTCGATCTGCGAGTAGACGGCGCGCTCGGTGCGGTCGGCGCGGAGCAGGGCTCGCACGGCGAACCAGAAGATCAGGCCGACGACGATGGTCGGCGTCACGGCGAAGACGGCAGCTCCCCAGAATGTCTCAGGCACCCGGCAAGCGTAAGCGGTCGGACCCGTGAACGGGCACCGAGCCTCGGGAGCCGCCCCGCGCCTCCGGCGCTCGAGGCGTGGTGGCGCGGCCGGGGCCGGGCGTGCGGGCTACTTGACCAGCGGGAACAGGATGGTCTCGCGGATGCCGAGGCCGGTGATCGCCATCAGCAGGCGGTCGATGCCCATGCCCATGCCGCCGCTCGGCGGCATGCCGTGCTCGAGCGCCTGGAGGAAGTCGTCGTCGAGCCGCATCGCCTCGGCGTCGCCGCGGGCCGACAGGGCGGCCTGCTCGACGAAGCGCTCGCGCTGGATCACGGGGTCGACGAGCTCGGAGTACGCCGTGGCGAGCTCGAAGCCGCGCACGTAGAGGTCCCACTTCTCGACCACGCCGGGCTTCGAGCGGTGCTGGCGGACGAGCGGGCTCGTGTCGACGGGGAAGTCGACGACGAAGGTCGGGCGGTCGAGCGAGGGCTTGACGAAGTGCTCCCACAGTTCTTCGACGAGCTTGCCGTGGGTCTCGTGGGGCACGACGAGGTCGACCGTGGCGGCGAGGGCCTGCAGGTCGGCGACGCTCGTCTCGGGCGTGACCTCGGTGCCGGAGGCGGCGCTGAGCGACTCGTACATCGGCACGCGCTCCCACTCGCCGCCGAGGTCGTACTCGGTGCCGTCGCTGAGGGTGACGAGGTGCGAGCCGGAGACCGCCATGGCCGCGTCCTGCACGAGCTCTTGGGTGAGGCGGGCCATCTGCTCGTAGTCGCCGTAGGCCTGGTACGCCTCGACCATCGCGAACTCGGGCGAGTGCGTCGAGTCGGCGCCCTCGTTGCGGAAGTTGCGGTTGATCTCGAAGACGCGGTCGATGCCGCCGACGACGGCCCGCTTGAGGAAGAGCTCGGGCGCGATGCGGAGGAACAGCTCGGTGTCGAAGGCGTTGCTGTGCGTGCGGAACGGCCGGGCCGCGGCGCCGCCGTGCATCGTCTGCAGCATCGGGGTCTCGACCTCGAGGTACTCGTACGAGTCGAAGGTGCGACGCAGCGACGAGACCGCGGCGGCGCGGGCACGCACCGTGGTGCGGGCCTGCTCGCGGACGATCAGGTCGAGGTAGCGCTGACGCACGCGCGTCTCTTCGCTGAGCTCGGAGTGCAGGTTCGGCAGCGGCAGCAGCGCCTTCGCGGCGATCGACCACTCGCTCACCATGATCGACAGCTCGCCGCGCCGTGACGAGATGACCTGGCCCTTGACGAAGACGTGGTCGCCGAGGTCGACGAGCTCCTTCCACTCGGCGAGCGACTCGTCGCCCACCTCGGCGAGCGACACCATCGCCTGGATGCGCGAGCCGTCGCCGGCCTGCAGCGCCGCGAAGCAGAGCTTGCCCGTGTTGCGGGCGTGGACGACGCGGCCGGCGAGGCCGACGACCTCGCCGGTCTCGGCGCCGGCCTCGAGCTCGGCGTGGCGCGCGCGCACCGCGGGGATCGTGTCGGTGACCGGCACGCCCACGGGGTAGGCCTCGCGCCCCGAGGAGAGCAGCCGCTCGCGCTTCTCGAGCCGCACCTGCTTCTGCTCGGACGCCTCCGCCGCGGCGGCGGCCTGGGCGGCTGCGTCGTCGGCGGGAGCGGTGCCGGTCGCGGGAGCGGCGCCGGCCGTGCCGGTCGCGGGAGCGGTGTCGGGAGTCTCGGGGGCGTCGGTCATGGCGGTGAGGTGCTCCTGCGAGGTGGCGACGAACGGGGGGAGGTGGAGACGAGGAGGCGCGGTGCCCTCAGGCGCCGGAGCCGCCGAACGCGGTCGGCGGGTGGACGGACCCGGCCACGTCGATGGTACCGGGGCCCACCGACGCCTCGGCCACGCCCAGGGCGCGGTCCATGGCCGACCGGACGAGCGGCGCGATGACCCGGCCCGGCTCGGGGACGCCCAGCTCGGCGAGCATCGCGACCGACTGCGTGACGATCGCGGCCGAGAACTCGGTGGCCGTCGCGACCGCCTCGGCGTAGCGGGGCCGGTCGGCCTCGGCGACGAGCACCGGCTCGGCGCCCATCTCGACGACGAGCGCCTGGCCGATCGGCTGTACGGGCACGGGAGCGGTGACCGCACACCACGCCTCGCGCAGCCGGACCAGGTCGATCGTCGTCCCGGTGAAGGTGAGCGCCGGGTGGATCGCGAGCGGGATGGCCCCCGCCCCGAGCGCCGGGCGCAGCACCTCGAGCCCGTGCACCGGCGACGTGTGGACGACGAGCTGCCCGGCCTGCCAGGCGCCGGTCGTGGCGAGGCCCTGCACGAGCCCCTCGAGCTGGTCGTCGGGCACGGCGAGCAGCACGAGCTCGCTGCGCTCGACCACCTCCTGCACCGTCAGCACGGGGGCACCGGGCAGCATCGCCTCGGCCCGGTCGCGGCTGCGCTCGGAGACGGCCGAGATGCCGACGACGGCGTGGCCGGCCGCGGCGAGCGCGGCGCCCAGCACGGGGCCGACGTGTCCGGCCCCGACGATCCCGATGCCGAGGCGGCCGCTCTGCTGCGGGCTCATGGGCGGCCTCCGTCGGGGTGCGGGTGGGTGGGGTCGTGCGGGTCGGCGTCGGCGGCCGGGGCGGGGGACGCGGAGGCGCGGGCCGGGTCGCCGACGGCGGCCGACAGCCAGCGGTGCGTGCGGTCGGCCTGCGCGGCCGCGACCGCGTCGCGCGCCGTGTCGCGGAAGAACGTCATCGCGTCGTGCTCGTCGAGCGCCCCGACATGGGCCGTGATCGGACCCGCGACGGTGTGCAGGTGGACGGCGGCGAGGCGCATCCGGCGCAGCAGCGGGCCCTGGTGCAGTCCGACGCTCTGCACTCGCGGCAGGGGCACGATGACGAGCTCGCGCCAGATCGCCCCCTTGCGCAGCAGCACCGCTCCGGGCGCGGCCCGGAACCCGTTGCGCCGCCAGGAGAACCAGCGCAGCACCGCGGCCCGACGGGGCGAGGTCGTGAAGCCGCCGTCGGCGCCCCGCGAGGTGAGGCCGTCCTCGACGAGGCGGAGGGTGTGGGAGGCGTGGTCGTCGGCGGCCTCGCCGACCTCCTTCGCGAGCACGAGCGGCTCCGGCGCGCGTTCGGGCGTGGGCGCCGACTCGTCGACACCACCCGCCGCGCCCGCGGCACCCGCGCCCCCGGCGCCCGCACCCGCGGCACCCGCCGCCAGCTCCGCCTCCGCGGCGCCGACGCCGACGAGCTCCGGCAGCACGAGCTCGAGCACCCGCCGCACGTCGCCCTCGTCGCCGACCGGCAGCAGGATCGCCCCGCTCTGCTGGGCCGCCGCGTCGCCCGCCTTCGACCGCGACGCCTTGTTGATGGAGATCTGCCACCAGCCGAACGGCCGCCAGAGCAGCGGCTGGCTGACCCGCACCGAGTGGATGCGGCCCGGGGGCAGCGTCTCGTTCGTCGTCGAGAACAGCCCGTAGCCGATGCGGATGCCGTCGCGCGTCCCCGCGATGCTGTACCGCAGCGACTTCGTCACGCGGCTCACGTAGTACGGCCCGGTGCTCAGCGCCGCGGGCAGCAGGGCGAACAGCAGGAAGAACTCGCCCGTCAGCCGCACGCTGACGATCACCGCGACGACGGCCGCGACGATGAAGAGGGTGAAGCCGCTGAGCACGACCGAGCCGACCAGGCGGCGGACGTCCACCTTGACGACCGACGCGGGGGGCGCCTCCTCGGGTCCGTCGCCGTCGCGGAGGAACTCCTGCGCGCGCTGCTCGACGACCCCGACGAAGCCGCCCTTGGCCAGCGAGGGGGCGTGGGTCGCGCCGGGGCCCTCGTCGTCGCGCCGCTGCGCCCCCGACGCCCGCCGCAGGATCTCGCGGCGCAGGTCGTCGGCCGAGGCGCTCCGCAGGTAGGCGAGCGTGACGTTCGCGTCGTCGCCCGCCTGGCTGATCTCGAGCTTGGCGGCGCCGAACACCCGCGCGACGACCGGCCGCTGGATGTTGATGCCCTGCACCCGGTCGAGCCGCGCCCGGCGGTTGGTGCGGAAGACGACCCCGCTCCGCACCTCGACCGTGTCGTCGGTCACGCGGAACGTGTTCATCCGCCACGACAGCCAGAACACCGCGACGAGCAGGGCGACGAAGCCGACGATGCCGAGCAGGATCCAGAGGAGCAGGCCGTGGCCGAGCACGTACCCGAACGGGTCGCCCTCGCCGTCGCCGCGCTCGCCCGGCACGAAGGCCCCGACGACGAACTCGCGGGCGTTGTTGACGACGATGCCGAGCAGGATCACCAGGGCGATGCCGCCCTTGAGCAGGGGCGTCGCGGGGTGCAGCCGGTGCCACTCGCCGTCGGTCAGCGCGGCGACCTCCGCCGGCGCCGCCGTCGGTCCGGGGACACGAGGAGGCGCGTCGCCGCCGCCGGGACCGGCCGCCGTCACAGCCCCGCCCGCCTCGACTCGGCCAGCTCGACCAGGCGGTCGCGCAGGGCCTCGGCCTCGGCCTCCGGCACGCCAGGGATCGTCACGGCCGACGCGGCGGCCGCGGTCACGAACTTGAGGTCGCTGAGCCCGAGCGCCCGGACGACCGGGCCGCGGTTGATGTCGATGAGCTGCATGCGGCCGTAGGGCACGGCCACGAAGCGGAGGAAGAGGATGCCCTTGCGCAGCAGCAGGTCGTCCTCGCGCAGCTGGTACCGGATCGACCGCACCCGGCGCGGCACGAACGCGCAGGTGACGAGCGTCGCGACGACCAGGGCGACCGTGATCAGCCGCCACTGCCACGCGTCGAGGAACCAGAGCGGGATCGTGGCCGCGGCGACGAGCAGGCCCGTGACCAGCCAGCCGACCACCTCGGGCCAGACGTAGCGGGGCGAGATGCCCGTCCAGGTCGCGTCGTCGACGTCGAGTCGGTCCATGGCGGGTCCTCCGGGAGCGTGCTGTCGGCGGTGGTCGGGCGGCGTCAGGCTGCCTGCGCCCCGGGTCCGCCCTCGTCGTCGTCCCCGGGCGGCACCGTGCACATGCGTTCGGCGACGATCCCCGCCACGAGGAGGGCGAGGCCCCCCACGACGGCGATGACCGTGGGCACGACGGAGCCTAGCGCGAGGCCCACGCCGCGGGTCAGGACGAAGAGCAGCACCCCGCCGGCGGCCCCGCCGAAGAGCGCGCCCGAGAGGCTGCTGGCCTTCGCGAGCAGCAGCACGCGCGTCGCGTAGTACGGGTCGACGCGCTCGGTGCTCGTGCCCTTGGCCACCCGGCGCACGGGCAGGGCGAGGGTGACGATGACGGCGCCGAGGGCGATCAGCACGAGGCCGAGCGCGGCGGGCGGCACGACCGCGGGGCTGCCGGAGGCGACGAGCGCCGCGTCGAGGACGAAGCCGACGGCCAGCGCGACGGCGGCGAGGCCGATCAGGGTGCCGGGGCGGGTGTGCCTCACGCGGGTCCTCCGAGGGTCGGGGTCGAGGTGGTCGGGGTCGAGGTGGTCGGGGTCGAGGTCGAGGCGGTCGGGGTCGGGTCGGGCGGCGTCGGCTCGACGTCGGGCTCGGGCCGCGCGGTCGGGGGCCGGTCGAGCCGACCCGCGCCCGGCACGACCCGGGTGCGGTCGGGCAGGAGCTCGAGGAGGTCGGCGACGCGTCCTGCTCGGCCGAGCCGCGCCTCCGGGTCGACCTGCAGCCAGGGCTCGAGCACGAACGCGCGCTCGGCTGCACGCGGGTGCGGCAGCGTGAGGCGCTCGGTGGCGAGCTCGACGTCGCCGAGCGCGACGATGTCGAGGTCGAGCGTGCGGTCGCCCCAGCGCTCGTCGCGCACGCGGCCGTGCTGCTGCTCGATCGCGGCGAGGGCGTCGAGCAGCTCGAGGGGCTCGAGGTCGACGTCGGCGATCAGCACGGCGTTGAGGTACTCGGGCTTCGACTCGTCGGGGCCCTCGAGCGTGACGGCCACCGACGAGACCGGCGCGGAGGCGGCGACCACCGAGACCCCCGCCGTCGCGTCGATCTCGGCCACGGCCGCGCGCAGCAGCTCGGCGCGGTCGCCGAGGTTCGAGCCGAGCGCGACGACGGCCCGGCGGGTGCCGCCGCTCACGCCCGCTCCCGCACGATCGTGATCGACACGTCGCCGAACGGGACGGTGATGGGCGCTCCGGGCTTGTGCACCGTCACCTCGGCGATCGCGGCCGCCGGGTGGGCGAGCACGACGCCCGCGATGCGCTCGGCGAGCGTCTCGATCAGGTCGACGGGGTCGCTCTCGATCGCGGCCACGATCTCCTCCGCGAGCACCCCGTAGTGGACGGTGCGGTCGAGGTCGTCGCCCGCGGCCGCGGCACGGACGTCGAGGTGCACGACCGCGTCGACGACGAACTCCTGTCCGTCGCGCCGCTCGTGGTCGAAGACGCCGTGGTGGCCGGTCGCCCGCACGCCGGTCAGCCGCAGCACGTCGAGGCCGCGCGCCGCGAGGGCGGGCGCCTCGCCGGGGCCGCCGCTCACGCGTGCCTCGCCGGACGTCCGGAGGCGCTTCCCCGCTCCCACGCCCGCCACACGTCGAGCGCCGTGCGGGTCGCCGCGACGTCGTGCACGCGCACCGCCCAGGCCCCCGCCTGCGCCGCCAGCACGCTGACGACCGCGGTCGCCGGGTCGCGCTGCTCGGCCGGGGCGCCGTCGGGCAGCAGCTCGCCGAGGAACCGCTTGCGCGACGCCCCCACCAGCACGGGGAAGCCCAGGCGCGCGAGCTCGGGCAGGCCCGCGAGCACCTGCCAGTTCTGCGCGGCGTCCTTCGAGAAGCCGACGCCCGGGTCGACCACGACCCTCGCGGGGTCGACGCCCTGGGCGACGAGGTCGGCCACGCGGGCCTCGAGCTCGTCGCGCACGAGCCCGGCCATGTCGCCGAGGGCCTCGTCGTCGGGGCCGGCGCCGCGGCCGACGTCGAGCAGGCGCTCGAGCCCGAGGTGCCCCGTGCCGACGTGGGCCGCGCCGAGGCGGCCCGGCCCGAGGTGCCCGCGCCAGTGCATGGCGACGAAGGTGGCACCGGTCTCGGCGACGACCCGGGCCATCTGCCGGTCGGCCAGGCCGCCCGAGACGTCGTTGACGATCTCGGCGCCGGCCTCGACGGCGGCGGCGGCCGTGGCCGCGTTCATGGTGTCGACGCTGACGCGCACCCCCTCCGAGGCGAGCTGGCGGACGACGGGCAGCACCCGGCGCCGCTCCTCGACGGGGTCGACCCGCACGGAGCCCGGTCGCGTCGACTCCCCGCCGACGTCGATCACGTCGGCACCCACGGCGAGCAGCTCGCGGGCGTGGGCCAGGGCGCGGTCGACCTCGGTGAAGCGGCCGCCGTCGCTGAACGAGTCGGGCGTCACGTTGAGGATGCCCATGACGAGCGTCCGCCCGGCGACGACGACCGGAGGCGCGGCCCGGCGGGCGCGGGAGGCGAGCGCCGGGCCGGCGTCCCCCGTGACGCCGGCGACGACGGCGGGCTCCAGGGCGGCGGGCTCCAGGGCGGCAGGCGCCAGGGCGGCGGGCGCGGAAGCGGCGGCACCGGCGGCCGCGCGGGCCGCCTGCTCGGCCTCGAGCTCGGCCAGCTCGGCGCGGGCCTCGGGCGGGGCCGCGTGCGACCCGACGCGCTGCCGCTCGCGGAGCACGCGCGGCGGCGTGGCGGACGGCCGCGTCGGCCCGTCGACGAGCCCCGGTGCCGCGTGCGACCCGAGGCGCCCCTCGGTGCGGTCGCCCTCCGGCAACGGCCCGTCGAAGCGTCCGCCCACGACCAGCCGACGCGAGGAGGCGCGGGTCGGCTCCCCCGCGCCCGCCCCCGTCGCCGGGCGCGCGGCCGGCACGTTCGTGGCCGGCGTCGGCGCTGCCGGGGTGCGGGTCGCCGGGCTGCGCGTGGCCGGCGTGTGCGTCACCGGCGGCAGCTGCGCCGGGGGCAGGACCGCGGCCCGCTCGTCGCGGGCGATGGCGAGGCGTCGCTCGGTCTCCCCCGCGGGGGCGCTGGCGGGAGGAGCGTCGACGACGACCGGCTCGGTGTACCGGCGGCGGCCGCGAGGCCGCTTCCAGGCGGCGACGGCGTCGCCCGAGGCCGCGCCGTTCGAAGCTGCGTCGTTCGAGGCCCCGTCGGTCGAGGCTGCGTCGACGGAGGACGCGTCGCCGAGAGGGGCGGACGCGTCGCGGGGCTGCCCGCTCGACGGCATGTCGGTCACGACGGGGTTCCTCCGATCAGGGCCACGGGACGGGTGCCCAGCGTAGCGAGGGGGCAGGGGCGGATGCCCCTGCCCCCTCGGGCGCTACGCCGTGGCGATGCCCGGCGTCGTGCGCGGCGGACGCTTGCGCGTCGTGAGCGGCTCGGGCTCGGAGCCCACGCCGCCGTCGACGGCCTCGGCGTCGACCGGCGCCTTCGTCGGCATCGGGATCGCCGGGCGGTCCGACACGGGACGCTTGTCGCTCGAGAGCCACTGCGGGCGCTCGGGCAGCTTCTTGACGTCCTTGAAGATGACCGCGAGCTCGTCGTGGTCGAGCGTCTCCTTCTCGAGGAGCTCGGCCGCGAGGTGGTCGAGGATGTCGCGGTTGTCGTTGATGACCGCCCAGGCCTCGTCGTGGGCCTGCTCGAGCAGCACGCGCACCTCGGCGTCGACGGTCTCGGCGATCGTCTCGGAGTAGTCGCGCTGGCCCATGTCGCGGCCCATGAACTGCTCGCCCGAGCCCTGGCCGAGCTTGACCGAGCCGACCTTGTTGCTCATGCCGAACTCGGTGACCATCTTGCGGGCCGTGCCCGTGGCCTTCTCGATGTCGTTCGAGGCGCCGGTGGTCGGGTCGTGGAACACGAGCTCCTCCGCGACGCGGCCGCCCATGGCGTAGGTCAGCTGGTCGAGCAGCTCGTTGCGGGTGACCGAGTACTTGTCCTCGAGCGGCAGCACCATCGTGTAGCCGAGGGCGCGGCCGCGCGGCAGGATCGTGATCTTCGTGACCGGGTCGGTGTGGCGCATCGCCGCCGCCGCCAGGGCGTGGCCGCCCTCGTGGTACGCCGTGATGAGCTTCTCGTGGTCGTTCATGATGCGGCTGCGGCGCTGCGGGCCGGCCATGACGCGGTCGACCGCCTCGTCGAGGGCGCGGTTGTCGATGAGCTGCGCGTTCGAGCGGGCCGTGAGCAGCGCGGCCTCGTTGAGCACGTTCGCCAGGTCGGCACCCGTGAAGCCCGGCGTCTTGCGGGCCAGCACCTCGAGGTTGACCGAGGCGGCGAGGGGCTTGCCCTTGCCGTGCACCTCGAGGATCTGCTTGCGGCCGTCGAGGCCGGGGGCGTCGACGCCGATCTGGCGGTCGAAGCGGCCCGGGCGCAGCAGGGCGGGGTCGAGCACGTCGGGCCGGTTGGTCGCCGCGATGAGGATGACGTTGGTCTTGACGTCGAAGCCGTCCATCTCGACCAGCAGCTGGTTGAGGGTCTGCTCGCGCTCGTCGTTGCCGCCGCCGACGCCGGCGCCGCGGTGGCGGCCGACGGCGTCGATCTCGTCGACGAAGATGATGGCGGGCGAGTTCTGCTTGGCCTGCTCGAAGAGGTCGCGCACGCGGCTCGCGCCGACGCCGACGAACATCTCGACGAAGTCGGAGCCCGAGATGGAGAAGAACGGCACGCCGGCCTCGCCGGCGACGGCGCGGGCGAGCAGGGTCTTGCCGGTGCCGGGAGGGCCGTAGAGCAGGACGCCCTTGGGGATGCGCGCCCCGACCGCCTGGAACTTCGCGGGCTCCTTGAGGAACTCCTTGATCTCTTCGAGCTCTTCGATGGCCTCGTCGGCGCCGGCCACGTCGGTGAACATGACCTGCGGCGTCTCCTTCGACGCGAGCTTGGCCTTCGACTTGCCGAACTGCATGACCTTGCTGCCGCCGCCCTGCATCGACGAGAGCAGGAACCAGAAGATGCCGCCGATGATGAGGAAGGGCAGCAGGATGCCGAGCAGCGACACGAACCAGTTGGTCTGCGTGACGGTGTCGTCGAAGTTGTCGAGGTCGGCGTCGTTGATGGCCGTGACGACCTCGGAGCCGCGGGGGGTCGAGTAGTAGAAGCGCTCCTGCGCGCCGCCGTCCTTGAGCACGAGGTCGACGCGCTGCTCGTTGCTGAAGATCGTGGCGGAGGCGACCTTGTCGCCGTTCAGCGACTCCAGGCCCTTCTGGGTCGACACCTCGGTCGAGCCGGCGCCGCTGATGACGCTCCAGCCGATCCCGATGCCGATCACCGCGATCACGATGTAGATGATCGGTCCGCGGAAGAGTTTCTTGAAGTCCATGTCAGTACGGGCGCGGCCCGTCACCTTTCTGCAGGAAGAACGTGAGCGAAAGGCTACAACGAGCCCCCCATGTGGCCCATGGGTGTTCGCTCTGAGCGGGCTGCGCGGCCCCCTACTGGGGTGAGAGGCGCGGACTAGCTGTAGACGTGCGGAGCCAGCACCCCGACGCCGCGCAGGTTGCGGTACTTCTCGTCGTAGTCGAGGCCGTAGCCGACGACGAAGTCGTTGGGGATCTCGAAGCCGACGTACTTGACCTCGACGTGCACCTTCGCCGCCTCGGGCTTGCGCAGCAGGGCGAAGATCTCGACCGAGGCCGCGCCGCGCGTGCGGAGGTTGTCGAGCAGCCACGACAGGGTCAGGCCCGAGTCGATGATGTCCTCGACGATGATGACGTCGCGGCCGTGCAGGTCGGTGTCGAGGTCTTTCAGGATGCGCACCACGCCCGACGACTTCGTGCCCGAGCCGTACGACGACACGGCCATCCAGTCCATCGGGGCGTTCAGCTTGAGCTCGCGCGCGAAGTCGGCCATGACCATGACGGCGCCCTTGAGCACGCCCACCAGCAGCGGGTCGCGACCCGCGTAGTCGGCCTCGACCACCCGGGCGACCTCCGCGATCTTCGCGTGGATCTGCTCCTCCGTGTAGAGGACGCTCGTGAGGTCGCTCTCGATGTCGCTGAGTTCCATGGCGGACGTGCCTCCTGGGCGGTGAGGGGTGCGGGGGGTGGGGGTCGTCAGGAAGCGGCGGTCGCGGCGAAGTGCAGCGCGCCTCCCGTGCGGACAACTGTAACGCCCGGCAACGACACCGCTCCCTGGCCGTGCCAGTCGGTCACGAGCCGGGCGACCTCGAGGGTCTGGGCCCGGCTGAGGGTGAGGGCGAACTCGCTCGACACGGCCAGCCGGATCAGGCGCTGGCGGAGCGCGGCCGGGTTGGCGGCCAGCGAGCGGACGTCGAGCGAGATGCCCGCCTCGGCGTGGTCGGCGACCTCCTCCGCGACCTCCTCGGCGAAGTGGTCGAGCGCCTCCGCGTCCTCGCGCAGCTGCGCCGCGGTGCGGACGAGCGCCTCCGCGACGCCCGGGCCGAGCTCGCGCTCGAGCACCGGCAGCACCGTCGTGCGCACGCGCACCCGGGCGTAGGAGGGGTCGTCGTTGTGCGGGTCGTCCCAGGGCTCGAGCCCGAGATCGGCGCAGGAGACGCGGGTCGCCTCCCGCCGCACCGCCAGCAGCGGCCGTCGCCACGGCCCCGCCACCGCGTCCATCCCCTGCAGGCTCGTCGGGCCACTGCCGCGGGCGAGCCCCAGCAGCACGGTCTCGGCCTGGTCGTCGAGGGTGTGGCCGAGCAGCACGGCGACGGCGCCGGTCGAGGAGGCGACCTCCCCGAGCGACCGGTAGCGCGCCTCCCGCGCGGCGGCCTCGGGGCCCCCCTCGGTGCCGACGGCGACGCGGCGCACCTCGACCGGGGCGAGACCGAGCGCCGTCGCCTGCGCGGCGGCGGCGGCCGCGACCTCGGCCGAGCCGGGCTGGAGGCCGTGGTCGACGACGACCGCGCCGGCGCGCAGCCCGGCACGCGGCGCCTCGAAGGCCGTGGCCGCGGCCAGGGCGAGGGAGTCGGCGCCGCCGCTGAGCGCGACGAGCACGAGGTCGTCGGCACGGAGGTCGCCGAGGGAGGCGCGGACCGCGCGTCGCACATCGGCGACGGCGGGCGTCAGACGCGGTCTGTCGGGCATCTTGTAACGTTATCGCCAGCCGCCGACCGGTCCGGTCGGCACCGCCCCCAGACTGAACCAGGAGCACCCATGGCCGCGTACGACGCCGTGATCGAGATCCCCAAGGGAAGCCGCAACAAGTACGAGGTCGACCACGAGACGGGTCGCGTCTACCTCGACCGCGTGCTCTTCACCGGCTTCGTGTACCCGACCGACTACGGCTTCTTCGAGAACACCCTGGGCCTCGACGGCGACCCCGTCGACGTGCTCGTGCTGCTCGACTACCCGCTCTTCCCCGGCGTCGGCGTCAAGGTGCGCCCGGTCGGCGTCTTCAACATGACCGACGACGGCGGCAGCGACGCCAAGGTCATCGCCGTCCCGGCGAAGGACCCGCGCTGGGAGCACATCCAGGACGTCACCGACGTGCCCGAGTACCTCCGCAAGGAGATCGAGCACTTCTTCGAGCACTACAAAGACCTCGAGCCCGGCAAGTGGGTCAAGACCGAGGGCTGGGGCGACGCCGCCGAGGCCGAGGCCATCGTCGAGGCCGGCATCGTCAAGCTCGCCGAGGAAGGCCACTGACCCCTCCGCACCACGCACGACGGAGGGCCCGGCACCGGATGGTGTCGGGCCCTCCGTCGTGCGGGGCGGTCGCTACAGCGTGATGCCGCGCTGCGCCATGAAGGCGACCGGGTTGGCGGGCGTGCCGCCGATGCGCGTCTCGAAGTGCAGGTGGCACCCGGTCGAGTTGCCGGTCGACCCGACGTGCCCGATCAGCTGGCCGACCTCGACGTGCTGGCCGACGCTGACGGCGATGCCGCCGTTCGGCTGGTGGCCGTACCCGGTCGTGACGCCGCCGCCGTTGTCGAGCAGCACGAAGTTGCCGTAGCCGCCGTACCAGCCCGCGTACGAGACGGTGCCGCTCGCCGCGGCGAAGATCGGCGTGCCGCACCCCGCGGCCAGGTCGGTGCCCGCGTGCAGGATGTAGGCGTGCGTGACGGGGTTCACCCGCATGCCGAAGCCCGACGAGATGTTGCCGCCGGCCGGGCGGGTCCAGCCCGCGCTCGAGACGACGCCGGCCGGGGTGCCGTTCGTCGGGCTGCCGTAGCGCGCCGCCTCGGCGGCCGCGGCGGCCTCAGCGGCGCGGCGCTCGGCCTCGCCCTTCTCGAACTCGTCCGCGGTGTGGCGCACGTTGGTCTCGAGGGTCGCGAGCTGCGCCTCCAGCGTGCTCTGGTTGGCCTCCTGCTCGGCGACGGCGTCGGCGGCGGCCTGGGCGGCCTCGTTCGCGGCGGCCAGGGCAGCCTCGGCCTTGTCGGCGAGCACCTTGAGGGCCTTGGCGGCGACGTCTGCCTGGTCGCTGAGCGACTGGGCGGTGTTCCGGTCCTGCGTGGCCTGCGAGTAGATGCCGTCGGCCTGCTCCGTCAGCTTCGACATCGCGCCGATCTTGTAGAGCAGCTGCCCGGCGTCGCCCGGGTCGGAGATCAGGCTGCTGCTGATGTCGTTGCCGCCCGACGAGCGCCCGAGCTGGGCGGCGAGCTGGCCAGCGCGCTCCTCGCTGGCGGCGGCCACCGCGCTGGCGGCATCCGCCTGCTGCTGCAGCTGGCCGAGCTTGAACTCGGCCTGGTCGTACTCGGTCTGCGCCTTCTCGAAGGCCGTGCCCTTGGCGACCGCGTCGGCGTTCTTCGCGTCGAGGTCGGTGGCGAGGCCGGCCAGCAGCTGCTTGACGTTGGTGATCTCGTTGGTCTTGGCGTTGGCGTCGGTCTGCGCCGCCATGACGTCGTCCCACGAGGGGTAGTCGGCGGCGAGGGCCGGTGCGGGGGCGGCGAGAACGCCGACGCTCACGACCAGCGCGAGGGCCGCGACGCCGGTGACGACGCGCGCCGCCCGGCTGCGGGCCGTCGCGACGACGCCGAGCGCGCGGCGCGGTCGCGGGGCGGTCTGGGGGTGGATCATCGGTTCCCGATCAGTCGAGGTCGTGAGCGGTGCGGGGCGGGACGGGTCCCGGGTCGCCGGTCGAGGACGACCCGAACCTAGCCGCCCCCGCGGCCGGGGCCCGGCAGCGGCGGCGGAGTGGCGAGCCCCTCGCGCGCCGCCGACGACGGACCGCGGAGGCGCGTCACCGACCGTGGGACGACCTCGTTTTGCATTATGCCTCGCGCATCCGTATGCTCTTGCCTCGGTTGCTCTGTGATTCCTGGATCACCGGGGCCCCATCGTTTAGTGGCCTAGGACACCGCCCTTTCACGGCGGCAGCACGGGTTCGAATCCCGTTGGGGTCACGATTCCAGAAATGGTCTCGAGTCCGGGTAGTATCAGAAGCAATTGTTTGGCCCTGTAGCGCAGTTGGTTAGCGCGCCGCCCTGTCACGGCGGAGGTCGCCGGTTCAAGTCCGGTCAGGGTCGCTGAGGTGAGTGTCGTCATCGCGAATCTGTCGAGACGATCGTCTCGCCTGGAGGGCCCGTCCCTTCCGGAGGCTCCGGCTTCCACGGCTGGGTAGCTCAGTTGGTAGAGCGTTCGACTGAAAATCGAAAGGTCCACGGATCGATGCCGTGTCCAGCCACGCAAGGCCCCGTCTCGGCGGGGCCTGCCTCATTTAAGGCCGCCCTGCCCGAGACCACCACCCCGACCGCGTGAGCATCGGCCACGACCCCGCGGTCGCGCACCCCCGCAGCAGCTGGCTCGACCCGCTGCTCGCCGGCCTGCTCGCCCTGGTCGTGGGGGTCGTCGCCTCGTGGGTGCCGTCGTACTGGAGCGACGAGGGCACGACGCTCCAGGCCGCGCGGCTGCCGTGGGACGAGCTGCTCGCCTTCCTGCACCAGCGCGACGCCGTGCACTCGGCCTACTACCTGGCGATGCACGCGTGGACCTCGCTGGCGGGCGAGGGCGAGTTCGCGACCCGGCTGCCGAGCGCCCTGGCGGTGGGTGCGGGCGCGGCGGGCCTCCTCGTCCTGACCCGCATGCTCACCAACCGCACCACCGCGGTGATCGCGGCGGTCGTCTACGCCGTCCTGCCGCGCCTGACCCTCGAGGCGATCGAGGCCCGGCCCTACGCGGTGCACGCGGCCCTGGCCGTCTGGCTCACGGTGCTCGTGCTCGTCGCCTCCCGACGGCAGAGCCGCTGGTGGTGGGCCGGCTACGGCGCCGGTCTCGCGGCGTCGGTCGCGGTGTTCGTGCCGATGGTCTCCGTGGTGGTCGTGCACGGGGTGTTCCTGTTGCTGGCACCGGCCCAGCGTCGGCGTCGGGGAGCCCGCCACCGCCTCCTCGGCTGGTCGATCTCGACGGGCGGCGCCCTGCTCGTGACGGCTCCCGCCATCGGCACCGTGATCGGCGAGCGTGCACGGCTGCTCGGGGCCGACGACCCCTCGACGGGCGCGGACGTCACCTGGTACTCGGTGCTCGTCGAGCCCTGGTTCGCGACGTCGGCACCCTTCGCCGTGGTCGCGGCGGCCCTGCTGATCCTGCTCGGCACGCGCCTCCGCGACCGCTCGCGCACGCCCGGCAGCGTGGTGCTGCTCGGCGCCCTGTGGGTCGTGCTGCCGACCGGGCTGCTGCTGCTCGTCGGCGTGGCCGGCGCGCCGCTCTTCCAGGCCCGGCTCGTCGCCTGGACGGCGCCGGGCATGTGCCTGCTGCTCGCCGTCGCCGTCACCGGGTTCCGTCGACGGTGGATCAGCCTCGTGCTCGTCGGGGTGCTCGTGGCCGCCTCGGCGCCGACCTGGGTGCTGCAGCGCCAGCCCACCGGCAAGGGCGGCGGCTCGGACCTCGCTCAGCTCTCGAGCTACGTCGAGCACCAGGCGCGCCCGGGCGACGCGTTCCTGCTGGAGGCGTCGGGCACGGTCTCGACGAGGCCCCGCCAGGCGCTCTACGCCTACCCACAGCGGTTCGCCGGCCTCGACGACGTCGCGTTCGTCCGGTCGGGCGTGCCCGACGGCCGGTACACCGACGTCACCCTGCAGCTCGACGTCGAGGCCGAGGCCGACGAGCTCGTCGACCGCCTCGAGGACGTCGACCGGCTCTGGATCGTGCGCCGCCAGGCCGACGTGCTCACGGCGGCCGACCAGCGGCAGCTCGGGGCCCTCGGCTTCGAGGTCGCACAGGAGCACCGCACAGGTCGCTCGGTGGTCTACCTCTTCCTGCGACCGGGCGGGCGGGGCTGACCGCTCGTCAGCGGCGCAGCTCCAGCGTGCAGCACTTGACGCCGCCGCCGGCGAGCAGCAGCTCGGAGAGGTCGACGCCGATCGGGTTGTAGCCCCGCTCGCGCAGCTGACGCTCGAAACCCGTCGCCTTCGCGGCGATGACGACGTTGTAGCCGTCGGAGTACGAGTTGAGGCCGAGGATGCTCGCGTCCTCCTCGCCCACGAGGACCGCGTCGGGGAAGCGCTCGCGCAGCACGGCGAGCGACGCCTCGTCGAAGGCGCTCTCGAGGTAGGCGATGTTGTGCTTCCCGTCGACGGGCTCGGGGTCGAGCACCGCGATCGCCGTGTCGAGGTGGTAGAAGCTCGGGTCGACCAGCGTCAGCCCGACGACCTCGCGACCGAAGACCCGGGCGATCTCGGCGTGCGAGTCGGACGCGCTGCGGAAGCCGGTGCCGGCGAGGATCACGTCTCCCACGAGGAGGAAGTCGCCCTCGCCCTCGTTGACCTCCTCCGGCACGACGACCTCGAAGCCCGCGTCGCGGAACCAGTCCATGTAGGCCGGCCCCTCGGGCTGGCGCTGGGGATAGGTGAAGCTCGCGCCGTAGGCCTTGCCGTCGAGCGTGAAGCCGCCGTTGGCCGAGTAGACCATGTCGGGCAGGCCCTCGAGGGGGTCGATCAGCTCGACGGTGAAGCCGAGCCGAACGTAGGTATCGTAGAGAGTCGTCCACTGCTGCACGGCGAGCGAGGTGTCGGTCGGCACCCGCGGGTCCATCCAGGGGTTGATCCTGTAGCTCACGGTGAAGTGGTCGGGTCGGCACATGAGCACGGTGCGCTCGGTGGCCCGACGGGCGGTGGCGGGGGCGGACGGCTGGCTCGTGGGGGTCTCGATGCTCACGCCTGCCAGTGTCACACCCCTCTCGCGCACGGTGGCCGCTCCGTACGCAACGATTCAGCGTCTAGCACAGGCTGTGCGCAACATTTGCGCGTAGGATGCCCGATGTGGACAACCTCGACTACGGCATCATCGACCTGCTGCGCCAGAACGCCCGGGCCGGCTACGGCGACATCGGGTCGTCGGTCGGCCTCAGCGCGTCCGCCGTCAAGCGCCGCGTCGACCGCCTCGTCGCCGACGGCGTGATCAAGGGCTTCACCGTGCAGGTCGACCCCGCCGTCGACGGCCTCGGCACCGAGGCCTTCGTCGAGCTCTTCTGCCGCGGGACGGTCTCGCCGGCCGAGCTGCAGCGCATCCTCAGCACCGTGCCCGAGGTCGTCGACGCCGGCACCGTGACCGGCAGCGCCGACGCCATCGTGCACATGCGCAGCCGCGACATCCCCTCCCTCGAGGAGGCGCTCGAGCGGGTCCGCAACGCCCCGAACGTCGACCACACCCGCAGCGCCATCGTGCTGTCGAAGCTGATCAGCCGACAGCCGGCCTGACGTCGCCGGTCGGCCGCCCGACTAGAGACGGAGGTCGCGGAACTCGGGATCGATCGCCCCGAAGCGGTGCGCTGTGAGCGACACCGACTGCTCCCGCAGGAACGGCAGCAGCTCGACGCGCCCGGCCTCGGTCACGTCGCCCGACCAGACGGTCACGTCGGGGTCGCCGCCGAGAGCCGCGGCCAGCGCTCGCGCGTCGCCGCCGACGAGGCGGATGCGGAGGCCTCGGTGGGCGACCGGGGCGGCGGACTCGGCCCGCGCCTCCGGGTCGGCCGTCGTCGAGGCGCCGCCCGCACCGGTCGCCAGAGCGAGCAGCTCGAGGTCGTCGGGGGCGGCGGCCCTGCCCTGCCCCGACTGCAGCAGCCCCGCGGCGGCGCGGTCGCGGAAGGCCTGGTCGCCCTCGACCGTGACCTCGCCGAGGCGGACGGGCGACGACGGCGAGCGCAAGAGCTGCACGAGCGACGACGTCACGGGCTCGGCGGCGCTGATGCTGATCGGCGCGCGCACGCGAGCGGCCGCCGCGACGAGGCGGACGAGGTCGGCCGGGTCGGCCCCCTCCGACAGGCGCAGCACGACGGGCACCGGCCGGTAGCGGAGCACGTCGCGCTCGACCTCGAGCCCCGCCGCGTCCCGGGAGACCCCGAACTCGGCCTGCCAGGCCAGCTCGTCGCTGGCGGCGCCGGCCCGGACGCGGTCGAACTGCTCGAACGAGAGACCCGAGCGCGCGGCCTCGATGACGGCCACCACGCGGTCGCCGACTCCGGTCAGGCGCAGCGACGGGTGCGGCTCGCGGGCGACCGCCCACCAGGTGCCGTGGGCGATCACGGCGTTGGGCCCGCCCACCGAGACGACCGGTCCGACGGTGGCGCGCCCCCAGCCCGCGACCGGACGACGACCGACGACGGCGCCCGTGACGGGCCGGTCGACGGCGAGCGTGCCGGCCTCGACCCCGTCGAGCCAGCGCGCGACCTCGTCGACGTCGAGCGAGTGGAGACCGGCGACGAGGCCTCGCTCGAGCTGGTTCTGCAGGCGCACGGCCTCGTCGAGGGTCTCGGCGTGCATGACGCCCAGCACGGGCGCGAGCGCCTGGTCGAGGTGCGCGGCGCTGCCGGGGAGCACGCCGTCGCGGACGCCGGGCGACCAGAGCACCCCCTCGTCGTCGAGCTGTCGCGGCTCGACGAGCCAGCTCTCGCCGGGCGCGAGCACGGTCAGCGCCTCGAGCACGCGCCCCTCGGCGGGGTCGACGAGCGGCCCGACCTGGGTCGTCGGCTCGTCGGGCCAGCCCACGACGAGGCTGGCGACGGCGTCGACGAGCTGGCGGCGGAAGCGGTCGCTGCGCGCCGCCGAGCCCACGAGGATCACGAGGCCGCCCGACGTGCAGCTCTGGCCGGCCCGCCCGAAGGCCCCCTCGACGACGTCGGCCACGGCGAGGTCGAGGTCGGCGGCGGGCGTCACGACGACGCTGCCGCCGCCCCCGGCGGTCGAGGCGGCGAGGGGCAGGTCGGGACGCCAGGCACGGAACGTCTCGGCCGTCTCGAACGTGCCGGTGAGCACGACGCGGTCGACGGCCGGGTGGGCGACGAGGTCGCGGCCCAGCTCGTCCTCGTCGAGCTCGACGAGCGCGAGCAGCTCTCGCGGGACGCCCGCCCCCCACAGGGTCTCGGCGAGCACGGCGGCGCTGCGGCGTGCCTGGGGCGCGGGCTTCAGCACGACGCCGCTGCCGGCGGCGAGCGCGGCCGTCACGCCGCCCGACGGCACGGCGACGGGCGAGGCCCACGGCGGCACGACGACCGTGAGGCGAGGAGGCGCCCAGCGCGCCCCGGTCACGTCGTCGAGCTCGCGGGCGAGCCGGGCGTGCAGGCGCGCGAGGTCGATCGCCTCGCCGACCTCGCGGTCGCCCTCCCCGACCGTGGTGCCGACCTCGCTCGTCATGACCTCGATCAGGTCGGCGCGGTGCGCGGCGAGGGCGTCGGCGACGCGGTCGAGCAGCTCGGCGCGGGCCGCCGCGGGCTCGTGGCCCCAGCTCGCGCCGGCCTGCGCGGTCGCCGCGACGACGGCCTCGAGCTGCGCCGCGTCGAGCACCCGAGACGCGCCGACCGTCTCGACGCCCGCGTGCGAGGTGCGCGACGCGACGAGCAGCCGCCGGGCCCAGGTGCGGTTGCGCTCGAGGGCCGGGTCGGTGGCGGGCTCGGTGACGGGCCGCGCGCCTCCGGCGGGGTCTGCGGCCGCGGCCTGGCCCGGGGCACCGAGCGCGGCCGGGCGTCGCGCGGGCTTCGTGCGGTCCTGGCGCCGGGCGGGCCCGGGGGCGTTGACGTCGGCGCCGCCCTGGGCCTCGAGCAGTGCGCACGCGTCGAGGTAGCGCTGCTCGTCGGGCGCCGTGGAGTCGGCCGCGCTGTCGTCGGCGGCGCCGTCGCGCGGGTCGTCGGCGGCGCGGTGGGCGCCGTCGTCGGCACCGTCGGCGGCGTCGTGGTCGCCGGGGCCCGTCAGCTCGTCGAGCCGTCGGACCAGGTAGCCGACGGCCGTGTCGAACTCGCCGGGCCGGACGACCGGGGCGTAGAGGTCGATCGCGCCGATCTCGCGACGGACCGCCTCCGCCGCGGCCGTGGCGACGCCGAGGGGCATCTCGAAGCTCACGAGGTGCGTGACCTCGCGCTGCCGGGCGAGGGCCCAGGCGTGCGCGACGTCGAAGAGGTCGTGGGTCGCCACGGCGATGTGCACGACCTCGGCGTTGACCGGGCGCAGGGCCCAGTCGAGCACGCGCTTGACGTTGGCGCCGGTCTCGACGACGGTGCGGTAGGTGGCGAGCGGCCAGCCGGTGAGCCTCGACTCGACGAGCTCGAGGGCTCGGTCGGCGCCGGTCACGAGGCGCACCCGGATGGGCGAGCCGCCGCGCGCGACCCGGCCCCGGGCCCAGTCGGTGAGCAGCTGCACCGACGCCAACGCGTCGGGCAGGTGGGCCTGCACGACGATGCCCGCCTCGAGGTCGAGGAGCTGGGGCTGGTCGAGGAGGCGCGTGAAGACGTCGATGGTGAGGTCGAGGTCGCGGTACGCCCCGAGGTCGAGGTCGATCACCTTCGGCGGGCTCGAGGCGAGGGCGAGCTCGTAGAGGGGGGTGAGTCGCTCGACGGCGGCTGCGCTCGTCTCGTCGGTGCCCCACGGCGAGCGCGGCCCGACCACGGACGCCACCGGGATCGAGACGTGCTCGACGTCGTCGCGCTCGAGCAGGGACCGCACCTCGGCGAGGCGCCGGTCGGCGCCCGCGTCGCCGAGCACGGCCTCGCCGAGCGGCGCGAGGACGGGTCGGACGCCCTCGGCGCTCGTCAGCGCGGCCAGCGCCGGGCCGAGCTTGTCTGGCGTCGCGTCGAGCAGGAGGTGCTGCACGAGCCCGCGGAAGGCGCGACGCGCCACGGGGATCACCGAGCGCGGGGCGAGGGGGCCGAAGCCGCCGCCGGCGGCCACGGCGGCGCGGATGTGCCACGGCAGGGAGGCGGGCGTCGACCGGCTCAGGCGGTCGAGGTTCGCCGCCGCGACCGAGGGGTCTTCGGGGCGCATGACGCGGTCGACGAAGCCGACGGTGAAGTCGAGGCCCTCGGGGTCGCGCAGCACGGCGGCCAGGCGGCGGGCGTCGCGGTCGACGGGCGCGGCGGCCGCCTCGGCGAGCCAGCGGCGTGCGGTCTGGACGGCCTGCTGGGTGAGGTCGGCGGGACGCACTTCGGGCATGCGACGAGGATATGCCGCACCACCGTCCCTACACTGGGCGAATGGCCGAGCACCTCTCCGACGACGACTGGGTCGTCTGGGACGAGTTCTACGCGATGCGTCGGCGGCTCGACCGCGTGCTCGAGCTGCGCCTCCACGACGGGGCCGGCATCTCCGCCCCCGAGTACGAGATCCTCGTGGGGCTCGGCCGCAGCGCCGACCGCCGCCTGCGGGTGCGCGACATCGCCGAGCAGATCGGCTGGGAGAAGAGCCGCGTCAGCCACCAGGTCACGCGCATGGAGCGCCGCGGGCTCGTCCGCCGCTCGGACTGCGCCTCCGACGCCCGCGGCACGTGGGTCGAGCTGACCCCCGAGGGCCGCCGCACCATGCTCTCGGCCACCCGGGGGCACACCGCCGCGATCCGCCGCTACTTCGTCGACGCCCTGGCCGGCGACGACGCGGTCGTGCTCGGCTTCTCGCGACGGGTGCTCGAGGGCATCGGCGACGACGCCTCCCCTGACGCCCCCGCGGTCGCCCGGGCCTGAGGCCGGCCGGGGCCGGGACCCGGGCCGGCGTCCCGCTGCGGGCGGACGGGCGGCGTCAGTGGGAGCGGTGGTCCTGGATGGTCATCCGGGGGCCGAACTTCGGCTTCGAGAACCCGCTCGCCGTGATGAGCCGCATGACCCGCTCGCGGTGGCCGCGCCAGGGCTCGAGCAGCTCGAGCATGCCGTCGTCGTCGACGGGCTGCCCGACGAGGGCCCACCCGACGAGCGCCGGCAGGTGGTAGTCGCCGACGCTCGGGCTGTCGGGGTCGCCGTGCGACCGCTGCATCGTCTCGGCGGCCGTCCAGACGCCCACCCCGGCGACCGACCGGAGGCGCCGCTCGACCTCGGCCCCGCCGCGGCCGAGCGAGAGGGTGCGCTCGAGGGCGTCGGCGACGGCGCAGACGCGCATGACCGTCGCCGAGCGCTGGGGCCCGACGCCGGCCCGGTGCCACTCCCAGCTCGGCACCCGTCGCCAGGTCGCGGCGTCGGGCGGCACGACGAGGCCCTCGGGCGCGGGACCGGGCGCGGGCCCGCCGTGGCGCCGCACGAGCTCGCGCCAGGCGCGCCACGCCTCGCGGCTCGTGACCTTCTGCTCGAGCACGGCCGGCACGAGCATCTGCACGACGAGGTCGTTGCGCGTCAGGCGCAGCCCCGGCGAGCGGTGCCGGGCCGCGGCGAGGAACGCGTTCGCCGAGACGTCGAGACCCGACCAGTCGTCGCCCGCGCCGAGCATCTCGGGCACCGACGCCACCACCCACTCGGCACCGGGGCCCCAGGCCGCGGCGTGCACCTCGGCGCGACCCGGGGTGAGGCAGAGGGTCGCGGCGCCCCGCGGCGTGCGGACGCCGCGCCAGACGCGGCCGGCCACGACTCGGAAGCTCGGGTCGCCCGCGCCGCGGGAGAGCGGCCGCACCGTCGCCAGGACGTCGACCGGCAGCGACGGCCGGTAGGTCGTCTCGGCGTCGGGCGTCGCGTCGCGAGGCCCGTCGACGTCGCCCGTCGTCGGGCGGGGCGCGGCGGACGGCAGGTCGGACATGTCGAGATGGTAACCCGCGCCTCCGACGTCCTGACGTGCCCTCCGTCCCGAGCACGGCCGACTCTGTGATATTTGTTGTTCCTCACATTGGAGAGAGCATGCCCGTTCCTGACCGTCCCGCGCGCGGACCCCGCCGACTCCTCCGCGACCTCACCTTCGACTCCGTCCTCGGGGCGATCACCGACGGCACGCTCCGTCCCGGCGAGCGCCTCCTCGAGGACGACGTCGCCACCTGGCTCGGCGTCTCGAAGACCCCCGTGAAGGAGGCGCTGGCCCGCCTGGCGACGCAGGGCCTCGTCCACATCCAGGCCAACCGGTTCACCCGGGTCGCCGCCGTCTCCCACGCCGACCTGCTCGACACCCTCGAGCTGCTGGGACTGCTGCACGGTGAAGCCGTCCGCTCGGCGGAGACCGCACCCGTCGCCGAGGCCTCGGTGCTGGCCGACGCGCTCCGGGCCGCCGTGACCGCGCCCGCGCCGAGCTGCCACGACCTGCTCGACGCCACGGCGCCGTTCGTCGAGCTGTCGGCCAACCCGCTGACGCGCAAGGCGTCCGAGCCGCTCGAGAACCGGGCGGCCTTCCTCCTGCGCCATCTCGACGTCGCCCTGCCCGTCGCGGACCTGCACGACGTCGTGACCGAGGCCGACGAGGCCCTGCGTGACCGCCGATGGGTCGACGCCGGACGCGCGGTGACGACCCTGCTCGCGCGCGACAGCCTCGCGCCGGTGCCGGCGACGCCGACGAGCTGACGCCGTCGGGCCGGCGCCGACCGGCTGGCGAGGGGCTAGCGGCCGCAGGGCGCGAACGCCGTCGCCAGGCGCTCGACCGCGTCGACGAGCGCCTCGGCGTCGACGCGCGCCACGGCGTCGGCCACGGGTCCCACGACGGCGCCGGCGGCGGCCACGTCGAGGCCGCCCGTCGTCGTCGCCGAGTGGTGCTGCACGAGCAGGCCGAGATGACGGGCCACCCCCGGCACCACCGCGCTCGGGGAGCACGACACGATCGACTCGCCGAGCGACACGAAGGCCTCGACGGCGGGGGCGGGCGTCGGGGAGCCGAGCCGCGCCTCCTGCGGGGGAGGGCCGGCGTCGGGGGAGGGCGTCACGGCGCCGACGGCCCAGGCACGCTCGGCCCGGCGCACGGCGTCGACGACCCGCCTGCGACGAGCGGCGTCGGCCCGGACGACCTCGGGGGCGACCCGGCCCCAGACGAGCACCGCCGTGCGGGCGAGCCCCGCGACGAACGCCGGGCGGGCGGGGCTGACGCGCGTCGCGCGCTGGCTGGTCGTCTCGACGAGCGAGAGGTCCTCGAGCCGGGCGAGCGCCATGCGGATGGGCGTGCGCGAGACGCCGAGCCAGACCTCGAGGTCGCGGTCGCGGATGCGCTCGCCCGGCGCGAGCGTCCCGTCGGAGATGGCCTCGAGCAGCCGTTCGTAGACCTCGTCTCGGTGGAGCCGGCGCGGGATGCGCATTGTCGACGTCGTGGGGACCGGCACGGGGACCTCCTCTGAGAGCACTGATGTGTCACATTAGGGCATACATGCACGGCAAGGCGAGGGATGGAGCAATTACACTCGTTCGGTGGCCGTCCCCAAGATCCTGCTCTTCTACGTCTTCACGCCGCTGGCCGATCCCGAGGCCGTGAGGCTGTGGCAGCAGGAGCTGTGCGGATCGCTAGGGCTGAGGGGGCGCCTCCTCCTGTCCCGGCACGGCCTCAACGGCACGCTCGGCGGCGAGCTCGACGACCTCAAGCGCTGGCTGCGGGCGACGCACGGCTACGCGCCGTTCCGCGACCTCGACGTGAAGTGGAGCGCCGGCACCGGCGACGACTTCCCGCGGCTCTCGGTCAAGGTGCGCGACGAGATCGTCACCTTCGGGGCGCCGGACGAGCTGGTGGTCGACGAGGGCGGGGTCGTCGGGGGCGGCGAGCGCCTCTCGCCCCGGGCGCTGCACGAGCTCGTCGAGCGGGAGGACGTGACGTTCCTCGACGGACGCAACGAGTTCGAGTCGCGCATCGGCCGGTTCCGGGGGGCGGTGGTGCCCGACGTGGCGACGACGCGCGACTTCGTCGCGGAGCTCGACAGCGGGCGGTACGACCACCTCAAGGACGCACCGGTCGTGACGTACTGCACGGGCGGGGTGCGCTGCGAGGTGCTCTCGTCGCTGATGACGGCCCGTGGCTTCTCGCGGGTCTACCAGCTCGACGGGGGCGTGGCGCGGTACGGCGAGGCCTACGGCGACGACGGCCTCTGGGAGGGCTCCCTCTACGTCTTCGACCGACGCGGCTCGGTCGCCTTCTCCGACCACGCGGCCGTGATCGGCACGTGCGTCGCCTGCTCGGCCCCCACCTCGCGCATGCAGAACTGCGTCGACGTGCAGTGCCGGGCGCAGCTGGTGGCGTGCCCGGGGTGCTCGGAGGCCGGGGCGATCACGTGTGACGCGCACCGCGCCTCCGGCGTAGCGTCCGGCACATGACGGACACGAACGACACGAACGACATCAGCAAGGTCGCCGAGGTGCTCGAGAAGAGCCGCATCGGCATCCTCACCACCCAGAGCCACGGCCAGCACCTGGTCAGCCGCCCCCTCGCGATCGTCGACCGCGACTTCGACGGCAAGGTCTACTTCTTCACGCAGGACCCGTCGCCCAAGGTCGACGACATCAAGGCCCACGCGCAGGTCAACGTCGCCGTCGAGTCGGGCAAGGGCTACCTCTCGCTCTCGGGAAAGGCGGCGGTCACCCACGACCGCGAGCTCGTCGACCAGATGTGGTCGACCGGCGCCGAGGCGTGGTTCGACCAGGGCCGGGACGACCCGACCGTCGCGCTCATCGAGGTCGACGTCGAGTCGGCCGAGTACTGGGTCAGCAACGAGCCGAAGGCCGTCACCTACCTCAAGTACGCGAAGGCCGCCCTGACCGGCGGCCACCCCGAGCACGTGGCCGACACGGGCACGGTGCAGCTGTAGGTCGCGGCCGGCGGCGGGCCGGGGTTCAGAGCCTGGTGCGGTCGCTGGCCGCTCGCCGCTCGCCGCTCGCCGCCCGCCGCCCGCGCAAGGCGGGGCGGGGCGGGACGCCGCGGGTCAGCGGCAGGTGACGCCGCGGCCGGAGGCGTCGACGTAGTCGCCGGGGCCGAGCTGCGCGCAGGCCGTCGACAGGCGCGAGACCCAGTCGAGCACGGCGATGCCGTACACGAGGCCGAGCACGATCATGACGCTGGCCACGACCATGCCGACGAGCGCGAGCCCGGCCGGCCGGCCGGCCGCCCGCGAGCGCCGGGCCGACACGAGCCCGAAGACGAGGCCGAGCGGCGCGAAGAAGACGCCGAACACGACCGAGGCGATCGCCAGGCCGCGACCCGGGTCGTCGTCGACGGGGCGCGGGTCCGCCCACGAGTCGTCGTCGTCCTGACCGAAGTACGAGCCGAACGAGGGCGACGAGGTCGGGGCCGACCAGTCGCCCGAGGGCTGAGGAGCCCAGACGGACGCCGTGCCCGTCGCCGCGGTGCCGGCCGTCGCGGCACCCGACGGCGCGGAGACGGGGTCGTGCGCCTGGGGAGGCGCGGCGTACGGAGGCGCGGCGGTGGCGGCTGCCGGCCACGCGCCTCCTGCGCTCGCGGTCCAGCCGTCGCCCACGACCCCGGCCGTCGGCGGCGGCGACGCCTCGGGCCGCTGCCGCTGCTCGCCCGGCTCGGGCCGGCGGAAGCGCGCCCACGGGGACGGCGGTCGCGACGCGGGCTGATCGGTCATGGGTCGAGGGTAGTACCGGCTCCCGGCGACCTCCCCGGCGTCGACCGCACCGGGCGTCGACCCCGGTGCGCCATGATGGAGGCGATCTCGGCCGGCCCTCGGGCCCGACATGCGACGGAGCAGTGCGATGCGAATCGGAATCCTCACCAGCGGCGGCGACTGCCCCGGCCTGAACGCGGTCATCCGCGGCGCCGTGCTCAAGGGCACGACCATCCACGGCCAGGAGTTCGTGGGCTTCCGCGACGGCTGGCGTGGCGTCGTCGACGGCGACGTCATGCCCCTGACCCGCAAGGAGATCCAGGGCATCGCCAAGCAGGGCGGCACGATCCTCGGCACGAGCCGCACGAACCCCTTCGAGGGCGACGGCGGGGTCGAGCGCATCAGCGAGAACCTCGAGCGGTTCGGCATCGACGCGATCATGGCGATCGGCGGCGAGGGCACCCTGGCCGCCGCCAAGCGCCTCACCGACGCGGGCCTCAAGATCGTCGGCGTGCCGAAGACGGTCGACAACGACCTCGGCGCCACCGACTACACGTTCGGCTTCGACACCGCGGTGCAGATCGCGACCGACGCGATGGACCGCCTGCGCACCACCGGCGACTCGCACAGCCGGTGCATGGTGGCCGAGGTGATGGGCCGCCACGTCGGCTGGATCGCCCTGCACTCGGGCATGGCCGCCGGCGCGCACGCCATCCTCATCCCCGAGCAGGCGACGAGCATGGACCAGATCGTCGCGTGGGTGAAGTCGGCCTACGACCGCGGCCGCGCCCCGCTGGTCGTCGTGGCCGAGGGCTTCGTGCCCGACCACGGCAGCGACGCGCACTCCGAGCGCGGGCTCGACGCGTTCGGCCGCCCGCGGCTCGGCGGCATCGGCGAGCGGCTCGCCCCGATCATCGAGGAGCGCACGGGCATCGAGACCCGCGCCACGACCCTCGGCCACATCCAGCGCGGCGGCACGCCCACCTCGTACGACCGCGTGCTCGCCACCCGGCTCGGCATGGCCGCGAGCGACTCGGTGGTCGAGGGCCGGTGGGGCCGCATGGTGGCGCTGCGCGGCACGGAGATCGTGCACGTGTCGTTCGAGGAGGCGCTCGACAGCCTCAAGGTCGTGCCGCAGCACCGGTACGACGAGGCGTCCATCCTGTTCGGCTGAGCCGGGGCGCGTCCGCCCTTCCACCGCGGCCTCGCCAACCGTCCTTCCCCCGTCGGAGGCGCGGAGCCGGTCTCCCCGGTCCGTCGCGCAGCCGATGCGCCCGCCCGGTCCTCCTGGCAGGCTCGACGGATGATCACGTTCATCGTCGTGGGGGCAGTGGGACTCGTCCTGCTGCTGCTCAGCATCGTCGTCGGCGACCTGCTCGACGCCTTCGACGTCGGCGACGGCCTGGTGTCGGGCGTCGCCGTCGGCTCGGCGCTGTCGATCTTCGGGCTGTCGGGCGTCGTCACGCAGCAGGCGGGCCTCGCGCCCGCCCTGACCTGGGTCGTCGCCGCGGTCATGGCCGCCGTGGCCCTCGTCGTCGTGCAGGCCGCCGTCCGCCACGTCACGCGTCGCGACAGCGGCGGCCACTGGTCGCCCGTCGGCTTCGTCGGCACCACCACCGAGACGACCACCCCGACCGGCGGCGAGGTGCGCCTCGACGACGCCCGCGAGCTCGAACGGCGCCTCGCCGTCAGCCCCGGGCGCATCGAACGCGGCGTGCGGGTGCGGGTCGTCGCCGAGTCGGGTCCGCGCGTCGAGGTGGTGCCGCTCGGCGGCGACCCGGCCGTGCCGGGTGCCGGCGGCGGTCCCGGCCCCGTGCCCCGCGCCTCCTGATCCCCGCCTCGGGGTCGGCGCCCGCGGGCACGGCCCCACCCCTGACCCCCACCGAAAGGAAGCCCTGTGGACTTCATCTCCGAGAACATCAGCGTCGTGGCCGTGGTCGTCGCGGTCGTCATCGTCCTGGCCCTGGTCTCGTTCGTCGCCAGCCGCGTGCGCCGCGTGCCGCCCAACGAGGCGCTGATCGTGGTCGGCCGCGGGGCCGAACGGTCGGAGGGCGGGGGCATCTCGAGCCCGCAGAAGGTGATCATCGGCGGGCGCACGTTCGTCTGGCCGATCTTCCAGGAGGGCTTCACGCTCAGCCTCGAGCAGTACCAGACCCCGGTCGAGGTGCAGGCGATCGACGCCAACTACATCCGCACCGCGGTCAAGGCCACGGTCAACTTCAAGGTCACGGGAACCGAGGACGGCGTCCGCCGGGCCGCCCAGCGCTACCTGCTGCAGCAGCAGCAGCTGCCCGTCATCGTGCAGCAGTCGCTCGAGGGGTCGATCCGCGGCCTGATCGGCGGGCAGCCGGTCGACGACCTCGTCAAGAACTTCTCCCGGCTCGCGGCCGACGCCGTCAACGAGACGAAGGGCGAGCTCGCCGAGCTGGGCCTCCAGATCGAGACGATGAACATCCGCGAGATCGAGACGCCCGGCAGCACGTACCTCGCCGACCGTGGGCGGGCCGAGGCCGCCGTCGCGAAGCAGAACGCCGACGTCGCCGAGGCGGAGGCCGAGCGGATCGCGGCGCTCGCCCGCATCGGCAACACGCAGCAGACCGCCGAGCGCCAGCTGCAGCTCGACGTGCGCCAGGCGCAGATCAAGGCCGAGACCGACCGGGCCCAGGCCGAGGCCGCCGCGGCCGGCGAGCTCGCCCGTGCCATGCAGGACAAGCTCGTCGCCGAGCAGGAGAGCATCGCGGTCGCCGAACAGGCGAAGGTCAACCAGGAGCGCCTGAACATCGAGGTGCGCCAGCCCGCCGAGGCCGCCGCCTACGCGTCGGTGCAGAACGCAGAGGCCGAGCGCGACGCCGCGAACGCCGCGGTCGAGGCCGAGGCGTTCCGCCGCACGCAGCTCGCGGACGCCGCCCGGGCGGCGGCCGAGAACGAGGCCGCCGCGGTCGAGGCCGCCGGCCGGGCCGAGGCCGCCGCGATCAAGGCCAAGGGCCTCGCCGAGGCCGAGGCCGTCGACGCCCTGGCCGAGGCGCAGGGCAAGTTCGGCCAGGCCGCGCTCGCCTCGCAGGTCATCTCGCGCCTGCCCGACATCGCGCGCGAGATGGCGGCGCCGATGGGCAACATCGACGCCCTCACGGTCGTCTCGACCGACGGGGCGAACGAGCTCACGAAGTCGGTGGCGAACAACATGACGCAGCTGCAGGACGTCGTCAAGGCGACGACGGGCCTCGACCTGGTCGGTGCCCTGGGCGGGTTCCTCGGCGGACGGGCCGGGGCAGCCGCGGGCGAGCCGCCCCGCGGCGACGCGGCGTAGCCTCGCAGCCATGCGTGCCGTCGTCGTCGAGAGAGACCGTCCTGCGAGCGTGGAGGAGGTCGACGAGGCCTTCTTGCGGGGCCCCGCCGACGTCGGCGCCGAGGGCGGCCGAGGCGACGACGGTGGTGGCGACGACGGTGGCGAGGGCGGTGGCGAGGTCGTGGTCGACGTCGCCTGGTCGAGCCTGAACTACAAGGACGGCATGGCCCTCGCGGGCGACCGAGGCGTCGCCCGGGTCAGCCCCCTCGTGCCGGGCATCGACCTCGTGGGCACGGTGGCGACGTCGGCGTCGTCCCGCTTCGCGCCGGGCGACCTCGTCGTGCTGAACGGCGCCGGCCTCGGCGAGACCCGCCACGGCGGGTTCGCCGAGCGGGCCGTCGTCGACGCGGGGTCGCTCGTCGCCGTGCCCGCGGGCATCTCGCCCCGGCAGGCGGCGGCCGTCGGCACCGCCGGGTTCACGGCGATGCTGAGCGTCCTCCGCCTCGAGCGCGACGTCCGACCCGACGACGGCGAGATCGTCGTGACGGGGGCCGCCGGCGGGGTCGGGTCGGTGGCGATCGCGCTGCTGAGCGGCCTCGGGTACTCGGTCACCGCCTCCTCGGGTCGCGTCGACGAGCAGGGCGACTACCTCCTCTCGCTCGGTGCGACGACCGTCGTCGACCGGGCCGAGCTCGCCGAGGCGGGCAAGCCCGTCCAGCGACCGCGCTGGGCCGGCGGCGTCGACTCCGTCGGCAGCACCACCCTCGCGTCGGTGCTGGCCCAGACGTCATGGGGCGGCACGGTCGCGGCCTGCGGGCTCGCCCAGGGGGCCGACCTGCCGACGACGGTGATCCCGTTCATCCTGCGCGCGGTCACCCTGGCCGGCGTCAACTCGGTCGACGCGCCCCTCGCGCTCCGCCGCGAGGCGTGGGGCCGCCTGGCGACCGACCTCGACCTCGGCCTGCTCGACTCGATGACGGTCGAGGTCGACCTCGACGACGTGATCGCCGAGGGGCCCCGCATCGTGGCCGGCCAGGTACGCGGACGCACCGTCGTCCGGGTCGGCGGCTGACGCGCGGCGGCGCATCGCCGCACACTCGGCCCCGGCGTACTAGGGTCGTCTGAAGTACCGGATACCCGATACATCCTCAGCGCATTGGAGGTGGCACATGCTTGCGACCGCGCCGCGCCGCCTCCCCCCTCACCCGACGAAGGAGCACCCTCGATGCCCATCCCCACGCTGACCGACCAGCCGCCGGCACCGCGTCGCCTCCTGCGCGACGTCGTCTACGACAAGATGTTCAACGCCATCATCGACGGCACCCTCGAGTTCGGGGAGCGCCTCAACGACGACCAGCTCGTCGCCTGGCTCGGCGTCTCGCGCACCCCCGTCCGCGAGGCCATCGCCAAGCTCGCCGACCAGGCCCTCGTCGACATCGAGGCCAACCGCTACACGCGCATCGTCGACCCGTCGTACGACGAGTTCGTCGACACGGTCGACGTCGGCTACGCCGTCTGGTCGCTGCTCGTCGAGCGCGCCGTGCCGAAGCTCGACAAGGGCCAGCGCGCCGAGGTCGTCAAGCTGCTCGACGCCCGCGCGAAGGCGTTCAAGTCGAAGAAGGAGGAGGAGATCCCGGGGCTGATCCGCCTCAACGAGATCCTGCTCCAGGCCGCCGACAGCACCGCGCTCGACCGCCTGTGGTCGAACACGGGACCGCGCCTGCTGCTGCTGCTCCGCCGCCCGTCCGCGAACGGCATCTTCGACTTCGACGTCGCAGCCTCGTTCACGACCACACTGCGCGACGCCGTCAAGGCCGACGACGCCGCGGCCGCCGCCGAGGCCGTCCGCATGCAGCCCGCGCGCTTCGAGGGGCTCTACGCGGCCGTCCGCGAGGCCGGCGTCTACCGCTCCTGAGCACCGACGACGTGACCTCCTCCGACGACGTCGCAGCACCGGGGGACACCGCCCCGGTGCTCGACGTGGTCGACGCCCGCGTCACCCGCTCGGGCCGCGACCTGCTGCGCGACGTCTCGCTCACCGTCCGTGCCGGTGAGCACTGGGCCCTGATCGGCCCGAACGGGGCGGGCAAGACGACGCTGCTCACGCTCTGCGGGGCCCTCGGCCACCCGTCCGGCGGCACCGTCGAGGTGCTCGGGCGCCGACTCGGCCGGGTCGAGCTGCGCGAGCTCCGCCGACACATCGGCCACGTCGACCCGCGGCACCGCATGGTCCGCGACAACACGGTGCACGAGGTCGTGCTGACCGGGCTGACGGGCTCGAGCGACCCCGAGCTGCGGTGGCGACCGAGCCGGGAGCAGGAGGAGCGGGCCGACCTGCTCCGCGCCTCCGTGGGGCTGGAGGCGCGGCGCGACAGCCGCTGGAGCCTGCTCTCGCAGGGCGAGCGCGGCCGGGCCCTCATCGCCCGGGCGCTGGTCGGCGAGCCGGCCCTCCTGCTGCTCGACGAGCCCGCGACGGGGCTCGACGTCGCCGCCCGCGAGCACCTGCTCGACACGGTCGACCTGCTGCGCCGGGAGCACCCCGAGGTCGCGTCGGTCACCGTCACCCACCATCTGGAGGACCTGCCGGCGAGCACGACGCACGCGATGCTGCTGCGTGACGGCCGGGTCTTCGCGACGGGCACGGCGGACGAGGTGCTGACGAGCGAGCTCGTGTCGGGCGCGTTCGACCACCCGCTGACGATCGAGCGGCTCGACGGGCGCTGGCTGGCGCGGACGCGCCGCGGCTGAGGCCGCCGGGCGGGCGCCTGCACCCGTCGCGCCGGCACCGCGAGGGCCGCGCACCGCGGTGCGGTGGGCCGGCTCCGAGCCCCGGGCCGCCGGGGGCCCGCGCCGCGCCCGCTCCGCGCCTGCTACGCGGCGGTCGCCGCCGCCGCGGCCCTCGCCGCCGCGGGCAGCGCGTCGACGATGCGCGACACCGCCGCGTCGTCGTGCGCCGCCGTGACGAACCACGCCTCGTACACCGACGGCGGCAGGTTCACCCCCGAGTCGAGCATCGAGTGGAAGAACGGCGGGTAGCGCCAGGTCTGCTGCGCACGCACGTCGTCGTAGTTCGTCGGCGCCGTCTCGGCGAAGGCGAACGAGAAGAGCGAGCCGGCCCGCTGCACCGTGTGGGCGACGCCCTCGGCCGAGAGGGCCGACGACACCTCCGTCGACAGCTGGTCGGCGAGCGAGTCGAGCTTCGCGTACACCTCGGGGGTGGCGAGGCGGAGGGTCGCGATGCCCGCCGCGACCGCGACCGGGTTGCCGCTCAGCGTGCCCGCCTGGTAGACGGGCCCGAGCGGTGCGAGGAAGTCCATGACCTCGGCCCGGCCGCCGAGCGCCGCGAGCGGCATGCCGCCGCCGATGACCTTGCCGAAGGTGATGAGGTCGGGCTCCCAGCCGGCCCCGTCGGGCACGACGCGGGAGGCCTCGAGGCCCCACCAGCCGGCGGGTCCGACGCGGAAGCCGGTGAGCACCTCGTCGATGATGAGCAGCGACCCGGCGCGACGGGTGATCTCCGACAGGCTGCGGTTGAAGCCGCGCTGGGGGGCGAGCACGCCCATGTTCGCGGCGGCTGCCTCCACGATCACCGCCGCGATGCGCGGCCCGTGCTCGTCGAAGACCGCGCGCACGGCGTCGAGGTCGTTGTAGGGCAGCACGAGGGTCTGCGCCGCGGTCTCGGCGGTGATGCCCGCCGACCCCGGCATCGACAGCGTCGCGACGCCGGAGCCGGCCTCGGCCAGCAGCGAGTCGGAGTGCCCGTGGTAGTGCCCGGCGAACTTCACCAGCAGGTCGCGGCCGGTGTAGCCGCGGGCCAGCCGGATGGCCGTCATCGTCGCCTCGGTGCCGGTCGACACCATGCGGATCTTGCCGATCGGCCGTGCGTCGCCCACGGAGACGCGCTCGCGCACCAGCTCGGCGAGCTCGGTCTCGGCGGGCGTCGAGGCGCCGAACGAGAGACCACGCGCGGCGGCCTCCTGCACGGCACGCAGCACCTCGGGGTGCGTGTGCCCGAGGATCGCCGGGCCCCACGACGCGACGAGGTCGACGTAGTCGCGTCCCTCGGCGTCGGTCACGTGCGCGCCGTGCGCCCCGACGAGGAAGCGCGGCGTGCCGCCGACGCTGCCGTACGCGCGCACGGGCGAGTTGACCCCGCCCGGGATCGAGCGCTTGGCCCGCGTGAAGTACTGCTCGTTGCTCTCGCTCATCAGATGAGTCCCTTCCGGAGGCGCGTGGCCAGTTCCGTCGCCCAGTACGTCAGGATCGTGTCGGCCCCCGCACGCTTGATCGACAGCACGCTCTCGTACGAGGCGGCGTCGGCGTCGATCCAGCCGTTCGCGGCGGCGGCCTGGATCATCGCGTACTCGCCGCTGATCTGGTAGGCCCAGACCGGAACCGGGCTCATCGCCGCGGTCTCGGCGAGCACGTCGAGGTAGCTCATCGCCGGCTTCACCATGACGACGTCGGCGCCCTCGGCGAGGTCGAGCTCGACCTCGCGGATGCCCTCGCGCCCGTTCGCGGCGTCCTGCTGGTAGGTGCGGCGGTCGCCGACGAGCGTGGACTGCACGGCCTCGCGGAACGGGCCGTAGAACGCCGAGGCGTACTTGGCGGCGTAGGCGAGCAGCGCGGTCCCGCCGTGGCCGGCGTCGTCGAGGGCCTCGCGGGCCGAGCCGATCTGGCCGTCCATCATGCCGCTCATGCCGATCAGCTCGGAGCCGGCCTCGGCCTGCACGACCGCCATCTCGTCGTAGCGGGCGAGGGTCGCGTCGTTGTCGACCGAGCCGTCGGCGGCGAGCACGCCGCAGTGGCCGTGGTCGGTGAACTCGTCGAGGCAGAGGTCGGTCTGCACCACGAGGGCGCCGCCCGCCGCGTCGACCGCGACGCGCGTCGCGACGTTGAGGATGCCCTCGGGGTCGGTCGCGCCCGAGCCGATCGCGTCCTTCTCGAGCGGCACCCCGAAGAGCATGACCCCGCCGACGCCCGCGGCCGCGGCCTCCTCGACCGCCCGCGGCAGGCTCGAGAGGCTGTGGTGCACGACGCCCGGCATCGACGCGATGGGGCTCGGCTCGTCGATGCCCTCGCGGACGAACATCGGCAGCACGAGGTCGGCGGGGTGGAGCCGCGTCTCGGCGACGAGCCGGCGCATGGCCGGGGTGGCGCGGAGGCGGCGGGGACGGACGCGGGGGAACTGTGACATGGCCTTCTCGGGTGGATCGTGACCGCCGGGCGGACGAGCGGCGGGCGGTCGGGTGGAGGGCGGCGCGACGGGCGGGCCGTCGCGTCGGCGACCTACCGGTCGACCTCGTCGAGGCCGTCGGCCCCGGGGTCGGCCTCGGCGCGGAGCGCCACGGCGTGGTCGACGACGGCCTCGACGAGCGAGGCGGCCGATCGGGTCTCGGCGATCAGGTGCACCGGCAGGCCGGCGGCACGGGCGTCGAAGGCGGTGCGCGGTCCGATGCACGCGACGACCGTGCCCTCGGGCAGGGGCGCGAGCTGGGCCGCGATCTGGCGGGCGACGCTGCCCGAGGTGACGAGCACGACGCCGATGTCGCCCGACGCGACGCCGTCGACGACCTCGGACGAGACGGGCACGCCGACCGTGCGGTAGGCCGAGACGAACTCGGCGTCGAAGCCGCGCTCGGAGAGGCCTGCCACGAGCGTCGGCTCGGCCAGGTCGGACTGCGGGACGAGCACGCGACCCGCGACGGACTCGCGCGGCCACTCCTTGACGAGGCCCCGGGCCGAGTTGTCGCCCTCGGGCACGAAGTCGACGCGGTAGCCCGCGAGCGTCAGGGCCGCCGCGGTGGTCTCGCCGACGGCCGCGACGCGCGTCTCGGCCGGCGGGCGGATGCCGTTGCCGACGAGCACGTCGACGGTGGTGGCGCTCGTGACGACCAGCCACTCGTAGACGCCGGCCTGCAGGCGGGCCAGCGCCGCGGCGAGCAGCTCGGGCGTCTCGGCCGGGGCGAAGTTGATCATCGGGGCGATGACGGGCGAGGCCCCGAACGACCGCAGCGAGGCGGAGACGTTGTCGCCCCAGGTGCCGCCGCGCGGCACGAGCACGCGCGTGCCCTTGAGGGGCTTCACGGCGGTCACGAGGCGCTGCCGATCGGGTCGCCGCCGCCGGGGCCGTCGCCGAGCGGGGCGAGGTCGGCGGCGCCGAGCTCGAGCAGCTCGGCGACGACGCGGCCGGCCACCTCGTGCACGTCGGTCAGCTGGACTGCCAGGGGGCCGTCCTCCAGCGAGACGGCGTGCGACGCGCTGACGTGGGCGGTGCCGTCGGGCCGGTAGACCGTCGCGCTGAGCAGCAGCAGGCCCGCGTCGACGACGGCCGTGGCGCCGATCGGCGCCGAGCAGCCGGCCTCGAGGGCCGAGAGCACCTCGCGCTCGGCGGTGACGACGAGGCGGGTCTCGAGGTGCTCGAGCGCGCGCAGGCCGCGGGCGAGGTCGTCGTCGGCGTCGCCCTCGCGCACCTCGACGGCCAGGGCCCCCTGGCCCGGGGCGCTGGGCCACGGGCCGAGCCCGAGCAGCTCGGTGACGGCCGACGAGCGGCCCAGGCGCTCGAGGCCCGCCGCCGACAGGACGACGGCGTGCAGGTCGTCGTCGACCCGGCGGAGGCGCGTGTCGACGTTGCCGCGGATGGGCACGACCTCGAGGTCGGGCCGTCGCGTGAGCAGCTGCGCCACGCGCCGCGGCGAGCCGGTGCCGACCCTCGCCCCCTCGGGCAGGGTCTCGAGCGTGAGCCCGTCGCGCGCGCAGAGGGCGTCGCGGGCGTCCGCCCGACCGGGGATCGCGCCGATGACGAGACCCGGGTGGGAGGCGGTGGGCAGGTCCTTCAGGGAGTGCACGAGGACGTCGCACCCGTCGGCGAGCAGCGACTCGCGGAGGGCGCTGGCGAACACGCCGGTGCCGCCGAGCGAGAGCGACTCGCCCGTCGCCTGGGTGCGGTCGCCCTCTGTGTGCACGCGGACGAGCTCGACGTCGTGCCCCGTCGCGGCCGCCAGGCGCTCGGCGACCGTCGTCGACTGGGCGACCGCCAGCGCGCTCGCCCTCGTCCCTACTCGCAGTGTCGCCACGCCGCTACGGGACCAGTCCCGAGACGGCGGGCTTGAAGCCGAGCCGGACGTTCTCGCAGCAGCCCGGACGGCACACGTCGTACCAGGGCCCGAGGTCGGTGAGGTGCGGGCGGTCCTCCGCCGGGGTGCCCTCGACCCGCTCGAGCACGAGGTCGACGAGACCCGTCACGTAGTTCGGGTCGATGCCGGGGGTGGGGGTGCGGGTCGCCCAGAAGCCGTTCTTCTCGCTGGTCTCGAGCGCCTCTTCGTCGAGGTCCCACATGACCTCCATGTGGTCGCTGACGAAGCCGAGGGGCACGATGACGACGGCACGGGTCGGTCCGCCGGCGAGGGCGTCGATCGCGTCGTTGATGTCGGGCTCGAGCCACGGCATCGAGGGCGGGCCGCTGCGCGACTGGTAGACGAGCTGCCACGGCACGGTCGTGCCGCCCTCGGCGGGCGCCTCGAGGCCGAGACCCGCCTCGGCGGCGGCCATGACGACCTCCGCGACGGCCTTGTGCTGGGCGGCGTAGGCGCCCTCGTCGTCGAACCCGCGTGCCTCCGGCCCGCTGCGCGCGGCGTCGGACGACGGGATCGAGTGGGTGGCGAAGAGCACCTGCACCTCGGTGGTCAGGTCGAGGGCGGCGTTGGCGGCCCGCGCCTCCTCCAGGCCCTTCCGCACGCCGTCGATGAACGGCTGCACGAAGCCGGGGTGGTCGAAGAACTGCCGCACCTTGTCGATCTGCAGCTTGCCCTCGAGCCCGGTCGCCTCGAGCGCCATGGCGAAGTCCTCCCGGTACTGCCGGCACGAGCTGTACGACGAGTACGCGCTGGTGGCGACGGCGATGAGCTTCGTGAAGCCGCGCTCGTCGGCCTCGCGCACGGCGTCGGCCATGTAGGGGTCCCAGTTGCGGTTGCCCCAGATGACGGGCAGGTCGATGCCGCGTCGCGACAGCTCGCCCTCGAGGGCGGCCTTGAGCTCGCGGTTGTGCTGGTTGATCGGGCTCACGCCGCCGAAGTGGCGGTAGTGGGTCGCGACCTCTTCGAGGCGCTCCTCCGGGATGCCGCGGCCGCGCGTCACGTTGCGGAGGAAGGGGATGACGTCGTCCTGGCCCTCGGGCCCGCCGAAGCCGGCGAGCAGGATCGCGTCGTACGCGGTCGGCTCGCTGACGTGCTCGGGGCCCTGGGCGGCCGCGGGGGTCGCGGCGCGGACGAGCTCGCCGTTGGTGATGCCGGTGGTGTCGGTCACGACAGGACCTCGATGATCTCGGTGGTGGTGATCCGTCGCCCTGTGTAGAACGGGATCTCTTCTCGGACGTGGCGGCGGGCCTCGGTGTAGCGGAGGTCGCGCATGAGGTCGACGAGCTGGACGAGCTCGGGGGCCTCCAGCGCGAGGATCCACTCGTAGTCGCCGAGCGAGAAGCTCGCGACCGTGTTCGTGAGCACGGCACGGTGCGCCGCGCCCTGCTTGCCGTGGTCGGCCAGCATCTGGCGGCGCTCCGGCTCGGGCAGCAGGTACCACTCGTAGCTGCGGACGAAGGGGTAGACGGTGAGCCACGCCTCGGGCTCCTTGCCGCGCATGAAGGCGGGGCTGTGGCTGCGAGAGAACTCGGCCTGGCGGTGCATGCCCATCGCGTTCCACGTCGGGAGCAGGCCGCCGAGCACGTCGGTGCGGAGCAGGCGGCGGTACGCCGACTGGATCGCCTCGGGCACCTCGCCGTGCAGCCAGATCATGACGTCGGCGTCGGCGCGCAGCGCGCTCACGTCGTAGAAGCCGCGGACGACGACGCCCTCCTCGGCGAGGGAGGCCACCAGCTCGTCGAGCTGCGGCACGTCGGCCTCGTCGGGCGCGTAGGGGTTCTGCGGGTCGCGGCGGAGCACGGCCCAGAGCGTGTAGCCGAGGGTCTCGGCGCCCTGGTCGCCCTCGCCCTGGGGCGTCGGGGCGGCGTCGGGACGGTGGTGCGACGGCTCGCCCGCGGGGGCGGCCGGGTGATCGGACGTCGGCAGGTCGGGGACCGGCACGTCGGACGGGGAACTCATTGCTCCATTCTCTCCCTGCGTCGGCTGGGAGCCCAACCAGGAGCCTCGACCTCGAACGTCCCCGCCGGGGTACGCCCGAGGCCGGGCCCGGGGAGGGCCGGCGAGGCGGTCAGCGCTTCTTGACGGCGGCGACGACGATGCCGCCCACGGCGAGCGCCGCGACGCCCACGCCGGCCAGCCACGGGGCCCGGTCGCGCTCGAACGACGCCTTGGCGCGGTGGCCCGCCATGCCGAGCTGCTTCGGCACGTTCAGCTTGTCTTCGAGCTCGTTGAGCGTCGCCGCGAGCTCGGCGCGGGTGCGGTCGATGCGGGCCTGGATGTCGTCGGTGTCGCTCACGGTGTTCTCCGATCGGGTGGTGCGAGGAAGGGCGAGGAGGCGCGTCAGCGGTCGTCGAGGCTGGCGTTCGGGATGGTGCCCACGCCCTTGACGGCCTTGAGGTCGCGCTTGAGGCTGGCGAGGGTCTTCTCCGGCACGGCCGGCAGCCCCTTCTTGATGCTCTTGTAGCCGAGGAAGGCGAGCAGCGCCGCGACGAGCAGCAGCACGAACGCGACGATCAGGGCCGAGAGCCAGCCCGGCAGCCAGATGGCGAGCAGCAGCACGATGCCGGTCAGCAGCACGCCGAGCATGGCGAACACGAAGATCAGGGCCCCGACGAGGAAGCCCGCGCCGACGCCGAACGCCTTGAGCGTGCCGACGACCTCGTGCTTGAGGAGGGCGAGCTCGCCCTTGACGAGGTCGGTGATGAGCGTCGGCAGGTCCTGCACGAGCGCGAAGAGCGACCGCGAGCCCTTGCCGTGGCGGACGCGGTCGCTCCGGGTGGAGTCGGTCATCGCTTCTTCTTCCGCCCGCCCCCGACGAGCTTCACGAGCAGGGTCTTGACGCCCACGACGATCGCGTCGACGCCGTCGGCGGCCTTCGCGCCGGCGAAGTCCTCCGCCTTGACGACCTGGCGCTGCACCGCGCGGCTGTGCCAGAGCTTCGAGGCCCTGCCCGAGATCTGCTCGTAACGCTCGTGGCCGGCTCGTGCGCCGAGCACGAAGCCGAGTGCTGCTCCGGCGACGAAGATCAGTTTGCCTCGCATGTCGCTCCATCCTGGTGGTCGTCCGCGCGCGGACCGGTGCCCGGCGCGTCGGTCCAATCTAGCCCGGGCGCGAGCGCCGGTGCCCGCCCGGGCGCGGCGACCCGCCGCCAGCGGACAGGCCGGGCGCGTCCGGGCGCGTCGGCCCGGCTCAGCCCGTCGTCGCGGCGGAGACGAGCTCCGCGACGGTGCGGCGCGAGCGGACGACCACGGCTGCGAGCCCCCGCCCGGCCACGGCGCCGCCGACGCGGACGACGCCGTCGAGGGGCGACGGGGAGGCGCGGTGCGCCTCCTCGGGGACGGGCGCGTCCCAGACCACCCGCGCGGTGCCCTCCACCGACCCGGCGCGCAGCTCGACGCCGAGCAGCGCCGACGCGTCGGCGAGCGCCTGCGCGCGCAGCTCGTCGTCGCTCGTGGCCGCGTCGACGACGGGCGAGTCGTAGCTGAGCCGGAGCACGTGGCGACCGTGGGCGGCCTCGGCCAGCCACGGCCATTTGGCGGTGCCGTGCGTGAGCGCCTTGGCCCGCACGCCGACGGCGCCCGGCGCGACGAGCACGCCCGTGCCGCGCGGGGCGGCGTCGAGGCGGTCGTCGCGCAGCACGATCGTCGCGAGGGTGATGAGGCCGCCGTCGGCGGGTCGCGGCCGGCCCTCGAGGGCCCGTGCAGCGCCTTCGCCGACCGCGAGCACGACGTGCGGCGGCGTCAGCACCTCGCCCGTGGCCAGCGAGACCGAGCGGGCGTCGAGCGCGGCGACGTCGGTGCCGAGCCGCACGTCGACGCCGAGCCGCCCGAGGTCGTCGACGAGCGCGTCGACCAGCCGCGCCATGCCGCCGCGCAGCCCGGCGACGGCCGAGCCGGCGGGCGCCAGGGCGCGGACGCTCCGCACGGCCGCGGCCAGCGACCCCTCGCGGGCCAGGGCGGCGCGCAGGCCGGGCGCGACGCGGTCGACCGCGAGCGCGTCGGGGTGGACCGAGTGCACGCCGCCGACGATCGGCGCGACGAGCCGGTCGAGCACGGCGGCGCCCATGCGGGCCCGGACGAACGGCCCGACCGTGTCGTGGTCGGCGCCCACGGCCGGGTCCGCGGAGTCGAGGCGCAGGGCCTCCTCGGCTGCGGCCCGGCCGATGACCGCGACGACGTCGTCGGCCGTCGGGTCGCCGGGGATGCCGAGCAGGCCGGTGCGCGGCAGGGGGAACGCCTCGCCCGCCCCGTGCTGCACCCAGGCGCCCCGCGGGTCGGGCAGCACGACGTCGGCGCCCAGCCCGAGCTCGTCGAGGAACGCCGCGACCACGCCGCCCTTCGTCGCGAAGCTCTCGGCCCCCGCGTCGAGGTCGAGGCCGGCCACGGTGTGCCGGGCCACCTCGCCGCCGAGCCGGTGCGAGCGCTCGAGCAGCACCACGCGGCGACCGGCCAGGGCCAGGTCGCGGGCGGCCACGAGCCCCGCGACGCCCCCGCCGACCACGACGACGTCGGGCCGGCCGACGGGAGCCGGGGAGGCGCGGCGTGCGCCTGCGGGAGCGGTCGCCTCGGCGGCGCTGGTCGCCTCGGTCACGGGGGCGCGCCTCCTACAGGCTGTGGGCCAGCTCGACGATGCGCGTCAGCACGTCGGGGTCGGTCTCGGGGCTGACCCCGTGGCCGAGGTTGAGGACGTGGCCGGGGGCCGAGCGGCCGCGCCGCGCCACGTCGCGGACGTGCTCCTCGAGCACGGGCCAGGGCGCCTGCAGCATCGCCGGGTCGATGTTGCCCTGCACGGGCACGCCGCCGCCGAGGCGACGCGACGCCTCGTCGAGCGGGATGCGCCAGTCGACGCCGACCGCGTCGACGCCGACGCCGTGCATGGCGCTCAGCACCTCGCCGCTGCCCACGCCGAAGTGGATCGTCGGCACGCCGAGGCCCGCCACGTGCGACAGGGCCCGGGCCGAGAACGGCGCGACGTGCGCCTGGTAGTCGGCGAGCGAGAGGCTGCCGACCCACGAGTCGAAGAGCTGCGCGGCGCTGGCGCCGGCGAGCACCTGCGCGCGGAGGAACTGGCCGGTGACGTCCGCGGCCCAGGTGAGGAGCGCCTCCCACGTCCCGGGGTCGCTGTGCATGAGGGCCCGGGCGCGGATGTGGTCCTTCGACGGACCGCCCTCGACGAGGTAGGCCGCGAGGGTGAAGGGGGCTCCGGCGAAGCCGATCAGCGGGGTCTCGCCGAGCTCGGCGACGGTGCGGGCGACGCCGTCCGCGATCGGCGACAGGGCGGCGGGGTCGAGCGGCCGCAGCGCGGCGACGTCGGCGGCCGTGCGGATCGGCTGCTCGAGCACGGGCCCGCGGCCGGGCACGATGTCGACGGCGACGCCCGCGATCTTGATCGGCACGACGATGTCGCTGAAGAAGATGCCGGCGTCGACGTGGTGCCGACGCACGGGCTGCAACGTGATCTCGCTCGAGAGAGCGGGGTCGAGGCACGCGTCGAGCATCTTCGTGCCGACCCGCAGCTCGCGGTACTCGGGCAGCGAGCGCCCGGCCTGCCGCATGAACCAGACGGGGAGGCGCTCGGGCCGGTCTCCGCGCAGGGCGCGCACCAGGGGCGAGCGCGTCGTCAGGCCGGTGGCCAGGGGGTGCTGTTGAGGCAGGTTCACGTGCTTCATCCTCCCATCGACCGCTGGACGCGGTCCGTGCACCCCCCGCCGGAGGCGCGGCTCAGCCGATCTCGACGACCATCTTCCCGACGTTGTCGCCGCGCATCAGGCCCGTGAAGGCGTCGAACGCCGAGTCGATGCCCTCGACGACGGTCTCGTCGTGGACGACGTCGCCCGCCGCGAGCCACGGGCCCATCTCGGCCTGGAAGGCCGGGGCGACATGACGGTAGTTGCCGAGCGTGAAGCCCGTGAGGGTCAGGCCGCGCGTGACGACGTTGGTCATGTTCGTGATGCCCACGGGGGCGCCGGTCGCGTTGTAGTTCGCGATCGAGCCGCAGAGCGCGGCTCGGCCGCCGTCGCGGAAGGCGCCGAGGGCGGCCGAGAGGTGGTCGCCGCCGACGTTGTCGAAGTAGAGGTCGACGCCGTCGGGAGCGGCCTCGGCCAGCAGCTCGGCGACGTCGCCGTCACGGTAGTTGAAGGCCGCGTCGAAGCCGTACCTCGAGGTGAGCAGCTCGACCTTCTCCGCGCTGCCCGCGCTGCCGACCACGCGCGACGCGCCCTTGAGGCGGGCGATCTGGCCGACCATCGAGCCCACGGCCCCGGCCGCGCCGGAGACGAAGACGACGTCGCCCTCGCGGATGCCCGCGATCTCGGTGAGGCCGACGTAGGCGGTCAGGCCGGTGAGGCCGAGCACGCCGAGGTAGGCGGAGAGCGACACGCCCTCGGTCGGCTGCACCGGGCGGAAGCCAGCGGCGGGGCCCTGGGCGACGTCGCGCCAGCCCTGGTCGTGCAGCACCACGGTGCCGACGGCGAGGTCGTCGCTGCGCGACTCGACGACGCGGCCGACCGCGCCGCCGGTCATCGTCTCGTCGAGCGCGAACGGGGGCACGTACGACTTCACGTCGTTCATGCGGCCGCGCATGTAGGGGTCGACCGAGAGGTACTCGTTCTGCACGCGCACCTCGCCCTCCCCGAGCTCGGGCAGCGTCACCTCGACGCGACGGACGTCGTCGGGGGTCGGCTCGCCGACGGGTCGGGCGTGCAGCTGCCACTGGGTGCTGGTGGTCGTGGTCATGGGTCCTCCTCGGACGGACGGGCACCGGTCGCGTCGCCGGGTGCGGCGGCCGTGTTGCATCAGACAACGATCATGGACCCCCGTGCCCGAGCGTCGTCTCGACATCGAGCCAACACCCAGCCGAAACGGCTGATCAGCGTTAGGATCACTCAGTGCTCATCTGCCTCACGGCGTCCCACCGGAACGCCCGATTCGACCTCCTCGAGAAGTTGAGCATCGGCGCACCCTCGGCGGCGAGCACCCTGGTCGACGGCAGCGACTTCGTAAGCGGTGCCGTGGTCCTCGCGACCTGCAACCGCTTCGAGGCCTACCTCGACGTCGACGAGCCCCTCACCGCGGCGAGCGCCGTGGCCGTCGAGGCCACCATCAGCACGATGAGCGAGGCCAGCGGCGTCTCCCCCGACGAGATGCGCGACAGCGTCCGCGTCATCACCGGCGACGAGGTCGTCGAGCACCTCTTCGCCGTGAGCTCCGGCCTCGAGTCGGTCGTCGTCGGCGAGGACGAGATCTCCGGGCAGGTCCGCCGAGCCCTCGAGCGAGCCCGCGAGGTCGGCACGACGTCGTCCGACCTCGAGCGCCTGTTCCAGAAGGCCTCGCACACCTCGCGCGGCGTCAAGAACCGCACGAACGTCGGAGGCGCGGGCCGGTCGCTCGTGCGCCTCGCCCTCGAGCTCGCGTCGTCGCGGGTCACCGACTGGGCCGAGGCCCGCGTGCTCATCGTGGGCACCGGCCAGTACGCCGCCACGACGGTCGTCGCGCTGCGCGACCGGGGCGCCGGCGACCTGGCCGTGTTCTCGGGCTCGGGGCGCGCCTCCTGGTTCGGGCTCAAGCACGACCTGCGCCCCTACGACGACCTCGCCGAGGCGATCGCCTGGTCGGACGTCGTCATCACCTGCACCACGACGGCCGAGCCGGTCGTCGTGCCGTCGGTCGTCGACGAGGCCCGCCGCCTCGTCATCGACCTCGGCCTGCCCCGCAACGTCGACCCCGCCGTCGCGTCGGTGCCCGGCGTCGAGCTGCTCGACCTCGAGACCATCAGCCTGCACGCCCCGCTCACGCAGCTGCAGGCGGCCGACGACGCGCGGGCCATGGTGACCTCGGCCGCCGCCGAGTTCCAGGCCGTCGCCGCCGAGCAGTCGCTCGCGCCGGCCGTCGTCGCGCTCCGCAAGCACGTCTACGACGTGCTCGACGCGGAGATCGAGCGGGCGCGCGGCCGCGGCGACTCGGCCGAGGGCACCGAGCAGGCGCTCCGGCACCTCGCCGGCGTGCTCCTGCACACCCCCTCGGTGCGGGCCCGCGAGCTGGCCCGCGAGGGTCGCGGCGACGAGTTCCGTGCCGGCCTCGAGGCGCTCTTCGGCATCAGCGGCACGGGCGGCCAGGCCGTCGCGGGGCTGCGTTCCCTCGGCGACGAGCCCCGCGCCTCCGCCGGCTGAGCCGACCTCCGCGGCGTCGGAGCACCCTTCGGGCACGGTCTCGACGAGCCCGGCCTCCCCCTGTTCTGGGCTGGCCGACGCCCCCGTTCTGGGCGGGGCGGCGACGGCGGGGGCCTGCCTACGCTGACCGGGCGCTCCCGTCCCGGCCCCTGCCGGCGAGGGCGCTCCCCTGCTCCCGTCCGGAAGGAACACGGCCGTGCCGTCCCGCAAGACCCGCCCCGCGCGCCTGCTCGTCGGCGTGCTCGTCGCCGCCGCCGTCGCGTCGTCCGTCGTGCTCGGCGGCGGGGCGGCCACCGCGGCCGACCGCTCGCCCGCCGGCCGTCTCGACGAGGCGATCAGCGCCTCCCCCGGGTCGGTCAGCGTGCGGGGCTGGGCCGTCGACCCCGACCTCCGGGGCGCCGTGACGGTGCGGGTCGTCGTCGACGGGACGAAGCGCGCGAGCGTGACCGCGAACGCGTCGCGTCCCGACGTCGGACGGGCGCGTCCGGCCGACGGCCCGATGCACGGCGTCGTCGCGACCGTGACCGGCGTCGCCGCCGGCACGCGCTCCGTCTGCCTCGTCGCCGCGAACGTCGGCCCGGGCAGCGACCGCCAGCTCGGCTGCCGGTCGGTGACCGTCGCGAAGCCCGTCGCCACGGCCGCCCCGAAGCCCGCCCCCACGCCGTCCCCCACCCCCTCTCGGAGCCCCGTGTCGCCGAACCCCCTCGCCGCCGGGCAGTCGCGGCCCAGCTGGAGCGCCGCCGTCGAGGCCCAGTCCGCCGCCCGGGCCGCCGGCCGCACCGGCGTGGCCGCCGAGCTCGACGCCATCGCGGGGCAGCCGAGCGCGATCTGGCTCGGCGACTGGATGGACGACGCCACGCTCGTGCGCCAGCTGGGCGCCGACGTGGCCACCGCGCGGCGACAGGGCCGCGTGCCCGTCTTCGTCCTCTACGCGATCCCCCAGCGCGACTGCGGCCTGCACTCGGCGGGCGGCTTCACCGACCCGCGCTACCGCCAGTGGTCGTCGCTCGTCGCCACGACCCTGAAGGGCACCGGCGCCGTGGTGGTCGTCGAGCCCGACGCCCTGGCGCTGCTCGGGGACTGCCCGGGCCAGGGCGACCGCACGGGCCTGCTGAAGCACGCCGTCGACGCCCTCGCCGACGCCGGGGTCGCGGCGTACCTCGACGCCGGCACCTCGCAGTGGGTCGACCCGACCGTCATGGCGAAGCGCCTGAAGGCCGCCGGCGTCGACCGCGCGAGGGGCTTCTCGACGAACGTCTCGAACTACCGCACCACCGCCGAGGAGCGCGCCTACGCCGAGAAGGTCCGCGCCGCGCTCGGCGGGAAGGCCCGCTACGTCATCGACACCTCGCGCAACGGACGCGGCTGGCAGGGCGACTGGTGCAACCCGTCGGGCGTGGCGCTCGGCACGACGCCCCGAGCGGTCTCCGACGGCACGGGCCTCGACGCCCTGCTCTGGATCAAGCGCCCGGGCGAGAGCGACGGCACCTGCAACGGCGGCCCGTCGGCCGGCACCTTCTCCGAGGCCCTGGCGCTCGGGCTGATCCGGGGTCGCTGACCCGTGCCCGCTCGGCACCAGAGCGGCCGGAGGCCCCGGTGAGGAGGCGCGAGCCGACCCGTCGGGGGACGTTCGTGTCCCCCAGAGATGCGACCCGAGACCGCGCGCTCATGAGCGGCGGTCGCATTAGCGTGGAACGACGGCGTCGGGCCGGCCGGTCGGCCGCCGCAGCCCGCACCGGAGGGGGACCCGCGATGAGCACGCGCAGCACCGCGCACGCGCCCCGTCGTGCCTCCCGCACCGCGGCCCCGCCCCGCCGCTCGACGTGGGCGCCGCCCGCCCGCGAGGCGCCGACCGAGGCCCCGCGCCGCACGTCGCGCCCGGTCGCGCCCCCGCAGCGCACCGCCCGTCCGGCGACGCCGCCCCGGCGGCGGGTGCCCGGCCACCGCGCCGCGGCGCCGTCGACGAACCGCGGTCGTCAGCTCCTCATCCGCGTCGTCGTGTTCCTCACCGCGGTGCTCGGCGTCAACTACGTCGTCTGGCGCTGGCTCGCCTCGGTGAACTGGGACTCGTGGTGGATCGCCGTGCCGCTCGTGCTCGCCGAGACGTTCAGCCTCGTCGACTCGCTGCTGTTCGGCCTGGGCGCCTGGCGGCTGCGCGAACGCGGCACCGCGCCTCCCCCCGACCCCGACGCCACCGTCGACGTGCTCGTCACGACGTACGACGAGCCCCTCGACCTCGTGATGCGCACCGCCCGGGCCGCCCAGCGCATCCGGGGCTCCCACCAGACCTGGATCCTCGACGACGGCGCCCGGCCCGCCCTCCGCGCCCTCGCCGAGGCCGAGGGCATCGGGGTCGTCACGCGGTCGAGCGCCTGGACCGCCGACGTGCCGCGGCACGCGAAGGCGGGCAACCTCAACAACGCGCTGATGGTCACCGAGGGCGAGTTCCTGCTCATCCTCGACGCCGACCAGGTGCCCGAGCCCGAGATCCTCGAGCGGACGCTCGGCTGGTTCCGGGACGACGACGTCGCGCTGGTGCAGACGCCGCAGTGGTTCGTCAACACGTCCGACAGCGACCCTCTCGGCAGCCAGGCGCCCCTCTTCTACGGTCCGATCCAGCAGTCGAAGGACGGCTGGAACGCCGCCTTCTTCTGCGGGTCGAACGCGATCCTCCGCCGCGAGGCCCTCATGCAGCTCGGGGTGTCGCGCTACGTGAGCGACGTCACCGTCGCCGTGCACCGCGCGGTGCGCTCGTCGCGCCGCATCCTCGACCGCGCCCTCGCCGCCCACCGCGACGAGCCCCGGGCCGTGCGCGCCCTCGAGGAGGTCTCGGCGGCCCTCGACGAGCTGCGCGCGGCCGTCGCCGCGGGCGACGCCCTCGCCGACGTCACCTGGGCCTTCCAGCGCCGGGTCGACGCCGTCCGCCGTGCCCTCAGCGACGAGGACATCGCCTCGCTGCGCGCCGACCTCGCCGAGCTCGCCGCCATGGCGGGCGAGCCCGAGGCGCTCGCCTCCGACGACGCGGCCGTCGACGCCGCGGTCGAGGCGCTCGGGCACGCCGACTGGTCGCCCCTCGGCGCGATCGAGTCGGTCAGCATGCTCGTCGCCGCCTTCGACGTCGGGCGGGAGGACGAGGCGCAGGCGATCATGCCCCTGGCGACCATCTCGGTCACCGAGGACATGGCGACCTCGATGCGCCTGCACGGCCTCGGCTGGCGCTCGGTCTACCACGACGAGGTGCTCGCGAAGGGCCTCGCGCCGGAGGACCTCCCGACGATGCTGACGCAGCGGCTGCGCTGGGCGCAGGGCACGATGCAGGTGCTCTTCCGCGAGAACCCGCTGCTGCAGCGCGGCCTCAGCTGGGGCCAGCGCCTCATGTACTTCTCCACGATGTGGAGCTACCTCTCCGGCTTCGCCGCGGTGGTCTACGTCGCGGCGCCCGTGCTCTACCTCTGCTTCGGCGTGCTGCCGGTCACGGCGTTCAGCGTCGACTTCTTCGCCCGGCTCGTGCCGTTCCTGCTGCTGAACCAGCTGCTCTTCCTCGTCGTGGCGGCGGGCCGGCCGACCTGGCGCGGGCAGCAGTACTCGCTCGCGCTCTTCCCGATCTGGATCCGCTCGGTCACGACCGCCTTCCAGAACGTCTACCGCGGCCGCTCGCTCGGCTTCGCCGTGACGCCGAAGACCCGCACCGAGGCGCACGTCCGCCGGTGGGACCTCGTCCGGCCGCAGCTGTTCGTCATGGCCGCGCTCGTCGTCTCGCTCGCGGTCGTCGGCGTCCGGTACGCGGCGGGCCAGGCCGAGGGAATCGCCCCGCTCGTCAACGTGGCGTGGGTGCTCTTCGACCTCGCCGTCTTCAGCATCGTCATCCGTGCCGTGTCGTACTCCGGGCCCCCAGAGCAGGACGACGGCACCGCATCGCAGGGCCCCGGCACGCCGGGGCAGGGAAGGGAGACCGCATGATCGAGTTCGACGTCCGCAAGGAGGAGGGCGGCACCGTCGTCGGCCCCCAGGGCCGCCTGACCATGGTGTCGGCACGAGCGTTCCGCGACACCGTGACCGAGGTCATCGAGCGCGACGGCGGCACGATCGTCATCGACCTCGCCGGGACGACGTTCGTCGACTCGTCGGGCCTCGGCGCCCTGGTCGCCTGCCTCAAGACGGCCCGCCAGGCCGGCGGCGACCTCCGCATCGCGGCCCCGACCGAGCAGGTCACGATGGTGCTCGGCATCACCAACCTCGACCGTGTGCTGCGCCCCCGCGCGACGGTCGACGAGGCCCTGCGTGGCTGAGACCGCCCGGCGCGAGCTCGTCGACGCCGACGTCGAGCTCGAGAGCCTGGAGCTCGTGCACGACCTGCTCGAGGAGTGGTGGCCGGCCGTCGGCGAGGTGCCGATGCAGCGACGGTTCGCGTTCGAGACCGCCGTCATCGAGATCGCCGGCAACGTGGTGGAGCACTCGCGTCGCCTCGACGGCGCGCCCGGGCGCCGGTTCAGCCTCGTGCTCGAGGCCGACGACCGCTCGCTGCGCGCGCGCTTCGAGGACAACGGCCTGCCGGCGCAGGTCGACCTCAGCACCGTCACGATGGCGAGCCTCGACGAGGAGGACGGCCGCGGTCTCGCGCTCGCCCTCGTCTCCCTCGACCGCCTCGAGCACCTCCTCGTCGACGGCAAGAACGTGTGGGAGCTGGAGTGCGGGCGGGCCTGAGCCGCCGCCTGCGCCGCTGGACGGCGACGGCGGCGGCGACCCTGGCGGTGCTCGCGGTGTCGGCCGCGCCCGCGATGGCCGCCGGCGATCCCGCGTCGCCGGCCCGCGCCTCCGCGTCGTCCTCGCCCGCCCCGACGGGCCCCGCGGCGACGGGCGGCGACGTGCTGTTCGGGCCCGAGCTCGACTGGGCCTCCGACGGGCCCGGCGGCTACCAGGAGCGCCTCGGCGAGACGCCGTCGCTCTACGCCGTGCGCATCGCCTACCCGCTCGACGAGCCGGCGCGCCAGCAATGGACCACGGCCGCGAGCGCCGCGGCCGAGCAGGGGGCCGTGCTCGTCGTGAGCCTCGAGCCGAGCGGGCCGCTCGCCGACCTCACCGCCGACGACGCGACGACCCTCGCGACCTTCGCGCAGGAGGTGCACGACGACTACGCGACCCGGCACCTGATCCGGTTCGCGGCCGAGATGAACGGCTCGTGGACTTCGTGGGGCCAGCAGCCGATCCGCTTCGGCGAGGCGTTCCGCACCGTCGCGGGCGCCGTGCACGCCGGCACCGACGACGCCGAGATGGTCTGGGCGCCCTCCTACGGCGCGGGCTACCCCTTCGACCGGGCCGGCGGTCGCATCGACGACCTCGCCGCCGACACGCTGCAGGCGCTCGACACCGACGACGACGGGGCGCTGACCGAAAGCGACGACCCGTACGGGCCCTACTGGCCGGGCGACGGCGCCGTCGACCGCGTCGGCCTCTCCCTCTACTACTTCGGCAAGGGAGCGCAGGAGGCGGCGGCCGGCACCGACGTGCCGCTCACCGAGAACTCCGCCCCCGTCGCGGGCGAGCTCGAGTCCCGCCTCGACGAGACGTGGGGCTACGTCCAGCCGCAGGCGCAGTCGTTCGTCGACCGCTTCTCGGTCGCCCGCGACCTGCCGCTGGTGCTCGACACGGGCGCCCTCTACGACCCCGACCTCGGCGGCGACGGCGAGGAGGCCGTCAAGCGCGGCTGGTGGCAGCAGGTGCTCACGGCGCTGCCGGCCCACCCGACGATCGACGCGGTGACCTGGCTCGAGTCCGAGCGCGAGGAGGCGGAGGCGGGAGGCGCCGTCGTCGACTGGCGCGCGACCGCCGACGCGACCCTCGCGACCGCGTTCCGCACCGATCTCGAGGCGTCCGGCCTGATCCGCTGGGGGCCGGTGACCGACCGCGTGACCCCGGAGGACGGCACCGTCGCCAGCGTGCAGGTGCGTCAGGACGTCGGCAACGGCGAGGCGATGGGCTGGATCGTCGCGATGGCGGGCGGGCTGGCGATCGCCTTCCTCCTCGCGGGGCTGGCCCGGCGCCTCCTGCCCTCGTGGCGGTACCCCGACGACGGCAAGCCCGGCCGCGACCTGCGCATCGACCTGTTCCGCGGCTTCATCATCATCATGGTCGTCGTCACCCACATCGAGGTGACGAGCCCGTGGTCGTTCGTCGCGCTCAAGGCGGTGGGCGGCATCACGGGCGCCGAGATGTTCGTGATGCTCAGCGGCATCGTGCTCGGCATGGTCTACCCGCTCGCGCTCCGCCGCGGCACCGAGTGGGGCGCCGCGGTGGCCTCGTTCGTCCGGGCCCGCAAGCAGTACGTCGTCGCCCTCGCCGTCGTGCTGCTCGTCTTCGTGCTCGGCTTCGTGCCGTTCATCGACACGAGCGCGATCACGACCTTCACCGACCGCGGCACCGGCGGCGGCGGGGGCGGCGCCCAGGGCCGCGTCTACGACCTCTACCCGAACGCCGACCGACTGCTCGACTACCCGCCGCCCTGGTACGCGGTGAAGCAGTTCCTCACCTTGCAGATGGGGCCGTGGCCGTTCAACATCATGGGCCTCTTCGTCGTGCTGAGCCTCGCGGTCCCCGCCCTCATGTGGCTCGTCAAGCGCGGCGCCTGGTGGGTCGTGCTGCTCGTCAGCTGGGCGCTCTACGGCCTGCACTACGCCTTCCCCGAGGCCCTGTCGATCGCCCCGCAGTTCGACGCGGTGTTCCCGCTCTTCATCTGGCAGGTGCTCTTCACGCACGGGCTCGTGCTCGGCTGGTACCGCACGCAGGTGACGAGGGCGCTGACCGGTCGCCTCGGCCTGGTGCTCGTGACGGCGTTCGTCGTCGGGTACGCGGCGTTCCTCGGCTACCTGTGGGCCGGGCACGCGTACGGCTTCACGCCGGCGCCGTTCCCGGCCGACCTGTACGACTCGCTCTACCTCGGCGGGTACCAGCGCATCGACCTGCAGTGGGGGCGGCTCGTCGACGTGGCGTTCGTCGTCGTCATCACCTACGCGCTGCTGACCGCGTTCTGGAAGCCGATCGCCGCCGCGACCAGCTGGCTGTGGGTGCCGCTCGGGCAGGCGAGCCTCTACGTCTTCATCGTGCACGTGTTCTTCGTGCTCGCCGTCGCCAACATCCCCGGCCTCGACCGGGCGAGCTGGTGGCAGGGCACGCTCATCCACACCGCGGTCATCGCGGTCATCTGGTGCCTCGTGCGGTGGAAGGTGCTGTTCAAGGTCATCCCGCGGTAGGCGGGCCGCGGGCCGCGGGCCGCGTCGGCGACGTCAGCTGACGGCGATGACGACCGCGGTGACGTCGTCGTCGACCAGCTGGGCGGCGACGCGCTCGGCGAGCGCGTCGAAGAACGCGCCGGGGTCGCGCGAGCCGAGCAGCTCCTCGCCGAGGCGGCGGAGGCTGTCGAGCGTCGAGTCGTAGGCGTCGAGGGCGCCGTCCGAGACCGACACGAGCACGTCGCCGTGGCCGACCGCGAGCCGGCCGACCTCCCACTCGTCGCCGTCGGAGACGAGCCCGAGCGGCAGGTTGCGCGAGTAGAGCCGGGTGCCGCGGCCGTCGGCGCCCAGGTGCATGGTCAGGCCGTGGCCGGCGTCGACGTAGCGGAGCTCGCCCGTGCCGAGGTCGAGCACGGCGTGGAAGACGGTGGTGAACGAGTCGCTGTCGCGCAGCCGGGCGCCGACCGCCTGCTCGGCCCGGCGCAGGGCCTCGGCCGGGTCGACCGCCCCGTGCGACTGCAGGTCGGCGACGACGGCCCGGGCGATGGCCCCGGCCGCCTCGCCCTTGCCCATCACGTCGACGAGGCTCACGACGAGGGTGCCGTCGATCTCGGCCCAGGCGCTCGCGTCGCCGCTGACGGTCCCGAACGGGATCGCGAGGGTCGAGACGCGGGCCTGGCCGCGCGGGCCCGGGACGGTGTCGGTCTCGGCGTCGGGCGCCGACGCGTCCGCCGCGTCCTGCTCGTCGGCCGCCGTGTCGTCGGTGCGGAGCTCGGCCTGGGCCCACTGCCCGAGGCGTCCGAGCAGGCCGCGCTCGTCGTCGTCGAGCGTGCGGGGCTCCTGGCCGTAGAGGCAGAGCGTCGCGACGGCCTCGCCGGTCTCGACCCGCAGCGGGACGCCGGCGTAGAAGCGCATGCCGTGCTCGGTGACGGCTGGCAGCTGCGACCACCGGGCGTCGGCCGCGGCGTCGGTGATCTCGAGCATGCCGGGCTGCCGCACGGTGTGCTCGCAGAAGGCGGTGCCGAAGGGCGTCGTGCCGAAGTCGACCCCGACGGGCTGCGACTTCGCGTGCAGCGCGTCCTCGCCCACGAGGTTGATGAGCGCGAGGTCGACCCCGAACTCCCGGCTGGCGAGGCGCGTGATCCGGTCGAAGCGCTCCTCGGCGCCGGTGCCGAGCAGGCCCAGGCGGTCGAGGGCGTCGCGACGACGCACGTCGTCGGCACGCTGGTCGGCGGCCGCGGCGTCGGGGCCGGGGGTCTCGGCGGCGGGGGCCGTCTCGGCGGTCATCGCGCGCCTCCGACGCTGTCGCGCAGCTGGCGCCGCAGGATCTTGCCCGACGCCGAGCGCGGCACCGAGTCGACGAAGGTGACGGCCCGCACCTTCTTGTGCGGCGCCACGCGCTCGGCCACCCAGCTCGTGACCGCGTGCTCGTCGAGCTCGGACCCGGCCGCGAGCACGACGAAGGCGGCAGGGATCTCCTGCCCCTCGGCGTCGGCCCCGGGCACCACCGCGGCGTCCCGGATGCCCGGGTGCCCGAGCAGCAGCCCCTCGAGCTCGGCGGGCGCGACCTGGTAGCCCTTGTACTTGATGAGCTCCTTGAGCCGGTCGACGACGAAGGTCGCGCCGAGGTGGTCGACCGTCACGACGTCGCCGGTGTGCAGCCACCCGTCGGCGTCGACCGTGGCCCGCGTCTCGTCGTCGCGGTCGAGGTAGCCGAGCATGACCTGCGGCCCGCGCACCCAGAGCTCGCCGGGCTCGCCCATGCCCTCGGCGGGCACGGGCACGTCGGCGCCGGTCTCGATCGACACGACGCGCATCTCGGTGCCCGGCACGGGGACGCCGACCGACCCGAGCGAGAGGTCGTCGCGGTCGAACGGCCCGACGTGGGTCACGGGGCCCGCCTCGGTCATGCCGTACCCCTGGCGGGCCCGCGCGCCGAGCCGCTCGCCGACCGCGGCCAGCAGGTCGGCGTCGAGGGGGGCGGCCCCGCTCAGCACCGCCCGCACGCTCGACAGGTCGTGCTCGTCGATCGCCGGGTGCTTCGCCAGGGCGAGCGCGACGGGCGGCGCGATGAACAGGTAGGAGGCGCGGTGCCCCTCGATGAGGCGCAGGTAGTCCCCGAGGTCGAACCGCGCCAGGGTCACCAGCGTGGCCCGGCGCAGCAGCGTCACGTCGAGCAGCACGGTGAGGCCGTAGATGTGGAAGAACGGCAGCACGGCCGGCACGACGTCGTCGGCGTGCACGTCGAGCGCGGCGGCGCTCTGCACGGCGTTCGCGACGAGGTTGCGGTGGCTCAGCCGCACGCCCTTGGGCAGTCCCGTGGTGCCGGACGAGTACGGCAGCACGGCGACCGAGCCGGGGTCGACGGTCACGTCGGGCACGGCGCCCGTCGAGGCGAGCAGGCGGTCGAGGTCGGTGTGGCCGTCGGCGCCGTCCAGCACGACGACCCGCTCGTCGGGCAGCCCCAGCGCCGCGGCCGCGGGCCCGGACTGCGGCAGGAGCGCGCCCGCCGTGACGAGCAGCACGGCACCCGCGTCGCGGAGCTGGCCCTCGACCTCGTGCGCCGTGCTGAGCACGTTGACGGGCGTGACGACGGCGCCGGCCCGCAGGGCGCCGAAGAAGGCGAGGGCGAAGCCGGGGGTGTTCGGGCTGTGCAGCGCGACGACGTCGCCCGGCCGCACGCCCCGCTCGGCGAGGCCCGCGGCGACGCGGTCGACCCCGTCGGCCAGCTGCCCGTAGGTCAGTCGCGCGCCCGAGAGCCCGTCGACGATCGCCGTGCGCTCCCTGTCGGCGGCGTCGAGGCCGCCGAGCACGAGCTCGGTCAGCGAGATGTCGGGCACGTCGAGGTGCGGCGTCCGGTCGGTCATCAGGCCCTCCTGACCAGGCTCCCCCTGAGCCCGTCCGCCTCCGACACTAGACCGGGGGCCAGGCGACACGCGTCGCCCGTTCGGGGGAGGCGCAGGCTCGGACGCAGGAGGATGGCGGGATGGACCCGATCGTCGTCAGTGCCCTCGTGCTGGTGCGCGACCGCCGCCTCCTCATGGTCACGGCCCGCGGCCGCGACGTGCTCTACCTGCCCGGCGGCAAGCGCGAGCCCGGCGAGGGCGGCGTCGACGCCCTCGTCCGCGAGACCCGCGAGGAGGTCGCCCTCGAGCTCGACCGCGCGAGCGTCCGCGAGCTCTCGACCGTGGTCAGCCAGGCCCACGGCGAGCCCGACGGGCGGGAGGTGCACATGACGCTCTACGCGGCCGAGCCGACGGCCGAGAGCCCGCCGGTCGCCGCGTCGGCCGAGGTCGGCGCCCTGCACTGGGTGACGAGCGCCGACGCGGGCCGCTGCCCGCCGGCCGGGGTCGAGACCCTGCGCCGCGTCGTCGCGCTCGGCCTGGTCGACTAGCTCGCCACCCCCGCCCCCGCCCTCGGGGCCGTCAGTGCACGTGCTCGAGCAGCGTCGTCCCCACCGTGCGCAGCGCCCCGGACACGCGGAGGCGGTGGCCCAGAGTCAGGTCGTCGAACGTCACGGTCACGGCGTAGGCCACGCCGCGGGCCGGGCCGCGCAGCACCCCGACCTCCGACCGCACCCCGCCGTCGATGCCCGCCAGGTGCACGAGCTGAAGGTCGTGGTCGAGGCGTCGGTGCGAGACCGGGTCGAGCCCGAAGGGCGCCGCCACGAGCGAGAGGTCGACGCCCAGGGACGCCCAGCCGAGGACCCGGCTGCTGACCGCGGCGTCGACCACCTCGCCGTGCGCGAGGCGGGCCGCGAGCGCGGCGAGCTCGCGGGTCGAGCCGACCGCGAGGGCAGGGGCGTCGTCGGGTCCGCGCTCGGCGCGGGCCACGTCGAGCAGGGCGGTGCGGCGGAGCCCGAGGGCGTCGGCCCGCGCCCGCACGGCGTCGAGTCCGACGAGCCCGATCAGGGCGTTGACCGCGGCGGGGTCGCGCAGGGCGCCGACGAGCGCGGCGGCGTCGGTCACGGCGAGCGAGCGGCGCTGCAGGTACGACCACAGCCCGCCGCCGCCCACGGCCGAGCGGTCGCCCGGCCCCGCCAGGCGCTCGATCTCGTCGAGCGGTCGCAGCTGCCCCGACTCGATCTGGGCGCTGACCTCGATCAGCAGCAGCACGACCCCGAGCTGGGCGATCGGCAGGGCGACCGACTCGTCGACGAGCAGCAGGTCGCTGCCGACGTCGAGGTCGACGACGGTCGCCGACACGGCGGCACCCTCGAGGGCCAGCTCGCCGAGGGCCTCGAACGCGGCGCCGAACGACTCGTCGTGGCGTCCGCCCCCGTGGCGTGGGCCGTCGTCGACCCCGCCCGCCGTCGCGCCTGCCACCCGGCGACCTCTACCAGATGGTGACGCGCTGGTCGGCGGGCAGCCAGAGCGCGTCGGACTCCGAGACGTCGAACGCCTCGTAGAACTCGTCGATGTTGCGGACGATCTGGTTGCACCGGAACTCGTTCGGCGAGTGCGGGTCGATCGAGAGGAGGCGGACGGCCTCCTCGTCGCGGATCTTCAGCTGCCAGGCCTGGGCCCAGCTGAGGAAGAAGCGCTGCACGCCGGTCAGCCCGTCGATCACGGGCGCCTCGGCGCCGTCGAGCGAGATCAGGTAGGCCTCGTAGGCGATCGAGAGGCCGCCGAGGTCGCCGATGTTCTCGCCGATGGTGAGCGCGCCGTTGACGTGGTGGTCGGGCACCTGCGCCGGGGCGAGGGCGTCGTACTGGGCGATGAGCGACGAGGTCAGCTTCTCGAAGGCCTCGCGGTCGGCGGGGGTCCACCAGTCGGTCAGTCGGCCGTCGCCGTCGTACTTCGACCCCTGGTCGTCGAAGCCGTGCCCGATCTCGTGGCCGATCACGGCCCCGATCGCGCCGTAGTTCGCCGCGGCGTCGCGTTTCTCGTCGAAGAACGGGAACTGCAGGATGGCGGCGGGGAAGACGATCTCGTTGAACCCGGGGTTGTAGTACGCGTTGATCGTCTGCGGCGTCATGAACCACTCGCCGCGGTCGATCGGCCCGCCGATCTTGCCCAGCTCGCGGTCGAAGCCGACGGCCGCGGCCGCGCGCACGTTGCCGAGCAGGTCGGTCGGGTCGACCTCGAGCGCCGAGTAGTCGCGCCACGTCTCGGGGTAGCCGATCTTCGGCGTGAACTTGTCGAGCTTGTCGAGGGCGCGGGCGCGGGTCTCGTCGGTCATCCACTCGAGGCCGGTGATGCTCTGGCGGTATGCCTCGACGAGGTTCGCCACGAGCACGTCCATCGCCGTCTTGGCCTCGGGGGCGAAATGGCGCTCGACGTAGATGCGGCCGACGGCCTCGCCGAGGGCGCCCTCGACGAGCGAGACCCCGCGCTTCCAGCGGGCGCGCTGCACGGGCGTGCCGGTCAGGGTGCGGCCGTAGAAGTCGAAGTTCGCCTGGACGAAGGCCGACGAGAGGTACGCGGCCGACGAGCGGACGACCTGCCAGCGCAGCCAGTCCTGCCACTCGGGCAGGCGCTCGTCGGTGAGCAGCCCGGCCAGGCCGGTGAGGAAGGAGGGCTCGCGGACGACCACCTCGTCGAACACGCCGGCCGGCGCGCCGACGGCGTCGCGCCAGGCGCCGAGGTCGACGCCCTCGGCGAGCGCCGCGGCCTCGGACCACGGCAGGAGGTTGTACGTGGCGTCGCTGTCGCGGGTCGCGACGTTGTCCCAGTGGTGGGTCGCGATCGCGGTCTCGAGGCCGACCACGCGCGACGCGCGGCCGGCGGCGTCGTCGAGGCCGGCGAGCGAGAGCATCCGCTCGACGAACGCGACGTAGGCGGTGCGCACCGACGCGAACTTCTCGTCGCGATAGTACGACTCGTCGGGCAGGCCCAGGCCGCCCTGCTCGACGAAGAGGACGTAGCGGCCGGGGTCGCCCGGGTCGTTGTCGACGAAGAGCTGCACGACGCTGGCGAGGCCCTGCTTCTCGAAGCTGCCGACGAGCGCGAGGAGCTCGTCGACGGAGGAGACGGCGCCCACGGAGTCGAGGAGCGACCGGATCGGGGTCGCGCCCAGCGCCTCCACCCGTTCTTCGTCGAGGAAGCTCGTGAAGAGGTCGCCGACCTTGCGGGCCTCGGTGCCCGGGTCGGCGTCCTGCGACTCGTGGATGATGTCGCGCACCGCCGCCTCGGCCTCTTCGGCGAGGACGAGGAACGAGCCGTAGCGCGCCTTGTCTTCAGGGATCTCGGTGCGGGCGATCCAGGAGCCGTTGACGTGCCGGAAGAGGTCGTCCTGCGGGCGCACCGCGGGGTCGAGTTCGTCGGTGGTGATGCCGGAGGGCAGGGCGTCGGTCGTCATGCCCGTCAGCCTAGGTGAGGCCGCCGACGTCGGGCCGGGCGGCACCGCCGCGAGCAGCACTCAGGAAATACGGAGGAAACCGGAGCCCCGATACAGTTCTGCGCATGGCCCTCCCCTGGACACTGCACGGCGACGGCAAGACCGTCGACCCCACCGAGATCGTCGCCCCGGAGGAGCGCCTCACCTGGCCCCGCACGATCGGCCTCGGCGGCCAGCACGTCGTCGCCATGTTCGGCGCGACCTTCCTCGTGCCGATCATCACCGGCTTCCCGCCGAGCACCACGCTGCTCTTCTCCGGCATCGGCACCCTGCTCTTCCTGCTGATCACGAAGAACCGCCTGCCGAGCTATCTCGGCTCGTCGTTCGCGTTCCTCGCGCCGATCGCCGCGGCGCAGGAGGTCGGCGGCATGCCCCTCGCCCTCAGCGGCATCGTCGTGGTCGGGGCCCTGCTCGCGGTGGTCGGCCTCGTCGTGAACCTCGCCGGCACGCGCTGGATCGACGCGCTGCTGCCTCCCGTCGTCAGCGGCGCGATCGTCGCCCTGATCGGCTTCAACCTGGCACCGGCCGCCCGCGACAACTTCGCGAAGTCGCCCGGCATCGCCCTCGTCACGCTCGCGGCGGTGGTGCTCAGCGCCGTGCTCTTCCGTGGCCTGCTCGGCCGGCTCTCGATCTTCGTCGGCGTCGTCGTCGGCTACGTCGCGGCGGTCGTCGCGGGCGCCGTCGACTTCAGCGGCGTGGCCGACCAGCCCTGGGTCGGCCTCCCGACCTTCACCGCGCCGGCGTTCGACATCGCGCAGCTGCCGATCTACCTCGGCTTCCTGCCCGTCGTGCTCGCGCTGATCGCCGAGAACGTCGGCCACGTCAAGGGCGTCGGGCAGCTGACCAAGCGCAACCTCGACCCGCTCACCGGCCGGGCGCTCTTCGCCGACGGGCTCAGCACCGTCATCGCGGGGCTCGGCGGCGGCTCGGCCACGACCACCTACGGCGAGAACATCGGCGTCATGAGCGCCACGCGGGTCTTCTCGACCGCCGCGTACTGGATCGCCGGCGTCGTCGCGATCCTGCTCGGCCTCTCGCCGAAGATCGGCGCCGTCATCTTCACCATCCCGCCGGGGGTGCTCGGCGGCGTGACGACGGCGCTGTACGGCCTCATCGGCGTGATCGGCATCCGCATCTGGGTCGAGAACGAGGTCGACTTCAGCCGGCCGAAGAACCAGCTGACGGCGGGCATCGCGCTGATCATGGGCATCGCCGACTTCACGCTCGCGCTCGGCGGGGCGAGCTTCGGCGGCATCATCCTCGGCACCGTCGCGGCCATCGTGGTGTTCCACCTGATGAGCGCGATCGGCAGGCTGCGGGGCACCGACTGAGCCCGCGCCTCCGGCTGGCCCCGCGCCTCCGGTCGCCCCTCGACCGCGAGATCCTGCGGCTGGCGGTGCCGGCCCTCGGGGCGCTCGTCGCCGAGCCGCTGTTCCTGCTGACCGACACCGCCCTGGTCGGTCACCTCGGCTCGGTCCCGCTGGCCGGGCTCGGCGTCGCGAGCGTGATCCTGCAGACCGCGCTCGGGCTGCTGATCTTCCTCGCCTACGCGACGACGCCGACGGTGGCCCGACGGCTGGGAGCGGGCGACCGGCGGGGGGCGATCCGGGCCGGCATCGACGGCCTCTGGTTCGCCGTCCTCGTGGGCGTGGTGCTGGCGGTCGTCGGCGCGGTCGCCGCGCGGCCGCTCGTCGGCCTCTTCGGCGTCGACGGCGACGTGGCGCGGGCCGCCGCCACCTACCTCTCGGTGTCGCTCATCGGGCTGCCGGGCATGCTGCTCGTCGTCGCCGCGACCGGGCTGCTCCGCGGCCTGCAGGACACGCGCACCCCGCTCGTCGTCGCCACGGTCGGCTTCGCGGCGAACGCCGGGCTCAACGCGCTCTTCCTCTACGGCTTCGGCTGGGGCATCGCGGGCTCCGCGGCCGGCACGGTCGTCGCGCAGTGGGGCATGGCCGCGGTCTACGTCGTCATCGCCGTCCGGGCCGCCCGCGAGGTGGGCACCGACCTGCGACCGGGCCTCGCCGGCGTGGGCCGCACGGCGCGCTCGGGCGCCTGGCTGCTGCTCCGCAACGCGGGCCTCCGCGCAGCGCTCGTCGCGACCGTCGCGGCTGCCGCCGCCTCGGGGGTGGCCGGCCTCGCCGTCATCCAGATCGCGCTGACCCTCTTCAGCACGCTGGCCTTCGCCCTCGACGCCCTCGCGATCGCCGGGCAGGCGATGGTCGGGCACGCGCTCGGCCAGGGCGACCGCGACCGGGTGCGGGCGGTCACGCGTCGCCTGATGCTCTTCGGCGTCGGCGGAGGAGTGCTGCTCGGCGCCCTGCTCGCCGCCCTCGCCCCGGTGCTGGCGCCCGTCTTCAGCAGCGACCCCGGGGTGCGGGAACTGCTGCCGCCCGTCGTCGTCGCGATGGCCGTCGGCATCCCGCTGGCCGGCTTCGTCTTCGTGCTCGACGGCGTGCTGCTCGGCGCCGGCGACGCCCGCTACCTCGGGCTGGCCTCCGTCGTGAGCGTGCTCGCCTACCTCGCGATCCTGATCCCGCTGGAGGCGCGGGTCGCCCCCGGCGCGTCCGGCGCCGTCGCCCTGTGGCTGGCCTTCGGCCTCGGATACGTCGGTGCCCGGGCGATCACCCTCGCGTGGCGCGCCCGCTCCGACGCGTGGCTGGTCGTCGGCGCGCGCTGACCCGTCCGCCCCGCGGCGCTACCGCGGCGTGCTCGCGAGCCCCGACTTCGCCCAGGTCGCCGGCGTCCGTCGCTCGAGGTGGTCGACGAGGTGGTCGTAGCCCTGCGCGAGCCCGTTCGTGGCGAAGAGCCGCGTGCCGTCGACGTCCTTCGCGATGACGCCGCCGTAGCTGTTCTTCAGCGGCACGTACGCCGCGACGTCGTCGAGCAGCACCTCGCGCTCGGCCCGGAAGCCGCTCCGCACGCGCACCCGGTCGGGCAGCGCCTCGATGCGCGTCCGGGTCATGGCGCTGGCGAGCAGCACGAACGCCACGCCGCCGAGGAGGATCGCGATCGCCGAGACGACGGCCCCGACGGGCAGGGCGTCGTCGGGGTCGGCGAGGGCGACCAGGCTCACCAGGCTGAACAGGCCGCCCACCACGATGAGGACGACGCCGACGGTGCGGATGACCACGCGCTGCCAGCGGCGCGGTCGCACGGTGAACAGCACGCCGGTCTCCGCGTCGGCCACGGGCCAGCTCTTGCCGCGGCGACGGTCACCGCGCCGCACCGCGGAGGTGACGGCGATCGGGATGACGAGGGCCGCGACGAACGCGACGGAGACAGACAGGACTGTTATCCACACACCGCGATGATAGGGCGGCCCGGCGAGACCAGCACGGTCAGACCCGCGGCGGCCCCGTCGTCGCCCCGGCCCGGAAGACGCTCGTGAACGTCGTCGACTCGACCGGCTCCCCCGCGAGCAGCGCGAGCACCGCGCGTCCCGCGGCCCGCCCCTTCTCGACGGCGGGCTGCACGACGGTCGTGAGGTTCGCGGCACGCGGGTCGTCGAGGCGCACGCCGTCGTAGCCGACCACGCTGAGGTCGCCCGGCACCGAGAGCCCGAGCTCGTCGGCGGCGGCGATGACGCCCGAGGCGAGCAGGTCGCTCTGCGCGATGATCGCGGTGGGCCGCTCGGCGGCGGGCACGTCGAGCAGCAGGCGGCCGGCGCGGGCCCCCTCGGAGGTCGCGCTGCCCGTCGTCACGACGCCCCCGACGCCCGGGTAGACGAGCCGGGCCCCGCGCAGCCGCTCGAGGCTGGTGAAGGCCGTGCCCGCGGCCACGCGCTCGTCGGTGATGGGCCCGAGCCACCGGGTCGGGCCGAGCTCCAGGGCGACGACGGCGACGCGGCGGTGCCCCAGGTCGTGGAGGTGCTGGGCCAGCAGCCGGGACGCGCCGACGTTGTCCTCGCCGATGTCGAGCACGCCCTCGAGCGGCTGCGCCTCGATCGAGACGATCGGGATGCCCCGGCGGCGGACCACCGCGACCGACTCGTCGAGCCTCGTGCTGCAGCCGAACAGCACGACGGCGTCGAGGGGCGCGTCGAGCAGGCGCGAGGTCTCGCCCTCGGTCTCCGTCAGCAGCAGGAGGGAGTTGTCGGCCGGCCCGGTCACGTCGGCGATGCCGTCGAGCATCGCGATGTTGACCGGGTCGCGGAAGGCGTTGCTCAGGGTGTCCTCGAGCACGGCGCCGACGATGCCCGAGCGACCGCGGCGCAGCGAGCGGGCCCGCGGGTCGGGCCCGCCGTAGCCGAGCTCGGCCGCGACGGCGAGCACGCGGGCGCGGGTCTCGTCCGAGACCGGCCCCGCTCCGCTGAACGCGAGGGAGGCGGTGCTCGCGCTCACCCCCGCCGCTCGCGCGACCGCGGCGAGGGTCGGCCTCGCGGCGACGGCGCCCTCCTGACGGATCATGGTGCCGCAGCCTAGCCGACGGGGCGGAGCGGGTCGGGAGGGTCCTCGGCGGCCCGGCACGCGCCTCCTTGCGGGGCTCCGCGACGTCGGTTAGCGTGGTGATCGAATCGATTCGATCACCGACCGGGCGCCCCGCCGCCCGCGACGGTCGGACCGACGCCGACCAGCCCGTGCACCGACGTCCGAAGGCCCCTCAGACATGACCGCAGCAGCCACGACCGCCCGCACCTACGACGGCGGGCTCACCCGTCGCCAGGTGGTGATGTGGCGGAACGCCCTCTTCGTGGTCTTCGGCCTCTCCGGCCTCGGCATGGCGACCTGGCTCGGCCGCGTGCCGGCGATCCGCGACATCCTCGGCGCCTCGACGCTCGAGATGGGCCTGCTCGTCACCGGCCTCAGCGTCGGCTCGATCGTCGGCATCACCCTCTCGAGCCACGTCATCGCGCGCCTCGGCGCCCGCCGCACGGTGCTCGTCAGCCTGGTCGTGGCCGCCGTCGGCCTCGTCGTGGCCGGCCTCAGCGCCGACCTCGGCGTCGGGTTCGCCGGCATCGTCCTCGGCCTCGCGGTCTTCGGGTTCGGCAACGGCACGTGCGACGTCGCGATGAACGTCTCCGGCGCCGCCGCCGAGCGGGTGCTCGGGCGCACGGTCATGCCCCTCTTCCACGCGGCCTTCAGCCTCGGCACGATGGTCGGCGCGCTCATCAGCGCCGGCGCCGAGCGCGCGGGCGTCGCGGTGTCGCTGCACGTCTCCGTCCTCGCCGTCGTGATCGCGGCGGTCACGGTCGTCGTCACGCGCTGGATGCAGTCGGAGGACCTCGGCCACGGGGCCGCCGACCAGCTCGACGACGCCGCGGCCCCCGGCGGCTGGCGCTCGCGCCTCGCGGTGTGGAGCACGCCCGGCACCCTGCTCATCGGCCTCATCGTGCTCGGCATGGCGACCGCCGAGGGCTCCGCCAACGACTGGCTCGCCCTCGCCATGGTCGACGGGCACGGCCTCAGCAACTCGGGCGGCGCCGTCGTCTTCTTCGTCTTCGTGACGGCCATGACGGTGGCCCGCGTGGCCGGCTCGCCCCTGCTCGACCGGTTCGGGCGGGTGCCGATGCTGCGCCTCTCGGCCGCGGCGGCCATCGTCGGGCTGCTGCTCGTGATCGTCGCCCCGGCCCCGTGGCTCGCCGTCGTCGGCGTGGTCTTCTGGGGCTTCGGGTCGGCCCTCGGCTTCCCGGTCGGCCTGTCGGCCGCGGCCGACGACTCACGGAACGCGGCCGCCCGAGTGAGCGCCGTCGCGACCATCGGCTACGTCGCGTTCCTCGCGATGCCGCCGATCATCGGGTTCCTCGGCGAGCACGTGGGGCTGCTGAACGGCCTCTACGTCGTGCTCGTCCTCATCGTGGTCGCCGGCCTCGCCTCCGGCGCCGCGCGGGAGCCAGGGCGTCAGGCCCGCGGCTCGTCCGCGCCGCAGGCGACCGAGTAGTCGGCCACGCCCTCCCGCGACGACTCGGACTCACGGCCGGAGGTCCTCTCGGGTCGCCTCGGGGCATCTCCCCGGGGGCTGACCTGGACGCATCTCGCATTCCACATCGTGTCGAGGGTGACGCGAGCGATCATCAGGGACGCGACCCGCGCCTCCTCGCCCCCGGCCCGTAGGATCGTCGGGTGCGCCTCGTCATAGCCCGCTGCTCGGTCGACTACGCCGGCCGCCTCTCCGCCCACCTGCCCCTCGCGACCCGCCTGCTCATGGTCAAGAGGGACGGCAGCCTGCTGGTGCACTCCGACGGCGGCAGCTACAAGCCGCTCAACTGGATGAGCCCGCCGTGCACCATCAGCACCCTCGAGCCCGACGCCGACCAGGCGGAGGCGGGGGTCACGCAGCTCTGGAAGGTCACGCAGGCGAAGACCGCCGACATCCTCGTCGTGTCGATCCACGAGGTGCTGCACGACTCGCAGCACGAGATGGGCGTTGACCCGGGGCTCACGAAGGACGGCGTCGAGGCCGACCTGCAGAAGCTGCTGGCCGAGCAGATCGACCTGCTCGGCGAGGGCCACACCCTCGTCCGCCGCGAGTACATGACGGCGATCGGGCCCGTCGACATCCTCGCCCGCGACGCGTCGGGCGGCGCGGTGGCCGTCGAGCTGAAGCGCCGCGGCGACATCGACGGCGTCGAGCAGCTGACGCGCTACCTCGAGCTCATGAACCGCGACCCGCACCTCGCCCCGGTGACCGGCGTCTTCGCCGCGCAGGAGATCAAGCCGCAGGCCCGCACGCTCGCGCACGACCGCGGCATCCGCACGCTGCTGCTCGACTACGACGCCATGCGCGGCATGGACGACTCGCACTCGCGCCTGTTCTGAGCACCGGCCGGAGGCGCGGGCGGGGGGTGCCGGGTGCGCCCGGACACCCTCGCCGCACCCTTTGGCGAAATGTACATATCACCGTAGGATGACTCCCGGCCGACACCGGCCCCGTCGCCCGCCCCCGCCCCGGTCGGGCGACGCCACGTCCGACCTCGGGAGACCCGTGCACTCGCCCATCTTCGACTCGATCGTCGCGCGCCGCGACGCCACCCCGATCTTCGAGTCCGTCTCCGGCTCGTTCCCCGCCTGGGGAGGCCCCGACGGACACCGCACCGAGCACGGGCGCGACGGCCTCGGCGAGCGCGGGCCCCGCCACCTCGGCCACCAGCGCGGCGCCGCCGACGGCACCGGGGCCGCCCGCTCCTAAGCTGGGGACGATGACTCTCCCCTACACCGCCGTCCTCTACGACCTCGACGGCACGATCGCCGACTCGGCCCCCGCCATCACGGCGAGCCTCGCGCACACCATCGCCGCGCTCGGACTGCCCGTGCCGCCGGCCGACGAGATGCTCGCCTGGGTCGGTCCGCCCCTGCCGCAGAGCTTCGAGGTGCGCCTCGGCCTCTCCGGCGACCGCCTCGTCGAGGCCATGCGGCTCTACCGGGCGCACTACCTCGAGCACGGCGCGCTCGACAGCCCCATCTACGAGGGCATGCCCGAGCTGATGGCCGCGGTGCACGCCGCCGGCATCCCGACCTCGACGGCGACCTCGAAGCCCGAGACCCCGGCCACGGCGATCCTCGTCGCCCACGGCCTCGAGAAGCACCTCGACGTCATCACGGGAGCGTCCGACGACGAGGTGCGCAACACCAAGGCCGACGTCGTCGAGGAGGCGCTGCGTCGCCTCCGCGCGCGCGGTGCCGACCTCTCCCGTCCCGTCCTCGTCGGCGACCGGCACCACGACGTCGAGGGCGCGGCCGTGCACGGCGTGCCGACCATCGCCGCGGGCTGGGGCTACGGCGACGCCGCCGAGCACGTCGGGGCCGTGGCCGTCGCGGCCGACGTGCACGAGCTCGCCGAGCTGCTCGGCGTCTCGATCGGCGACCGCGCCCTGCGCGGCGCGGAGTGAGCCGCGCCGGCGGGTCGGTCGTCCGCTCCGCCCCCGTCTGGCTGCTGACCCTCGCGATCGTCCTGATCGCGCTCAACCTCCGCGGCCCGATCGTCGCCACGGCGCCCGTGCTCGACCAGATGAGCGCCGACCTCGGCCTCGGGGCGGTCGTCGCCGGGCTGCTGACGAGCATCCCGGTGCTCTGCTTCGCCCTCGCCAGCCCGGCCGCCTCGGCCCTGATCGTCCGCGCCGGGCCCGAGCTCGCCGTGACGATCGGCCTCGTCGGCGTCGTGCTCGGCACGGTGCTGCGCGCCCTCGGCTCGGAGTCGTGGCTCTTCATCGGCACGATCGTCATCGGCGTGGCCATCACGATCGGCAACGTCGTGCTCCCGGTGGTCATCCGCCGCGACTTCAGCCCCGAGCGGGCGGGCTTCGTCACGGGCATCTACACGTCGGCCCTCAACGTCGGGTCGATGATCACGTCGCTCGCGACCGCGCCGATCGCCGCCGTCGTCGGCTGGCCGCTCGCCCTCGTCACGTGGGGCCTCATCGCGATCGTCGCCGGGGTCGTCTGGTGCGTGGCGGTCGGGCCGCGACTGGCCCTCACCGGGGCGGCCAGGAAGGGCGGGGCGAGCGGTCCCGACGAGGCGGCGCGCGCCTCCGGCGCCTCGGACGTCCTCACCGGGGGCATCTCGGTCGTCGACGAGGCGAGCGCCGCGAAGGACGCCGCCGACCGCCGCCGACCGCTGCTGCGCCGCTGGACGACCTGGGGCCTCACCCTCGCCTTCAGCGGCCAGGCCTTCTCGTACTACGGGCTGACGGCGTGGATGCCCACGCTGCTGCGCGACGAGGTCGGCCTCACGCGCAGCGCGGCCGGGGCGAGCTCGTCGGTGTTCCAGATCCTCGCGGTGGTAGGGGCGCTCGGCGTGCCGCTGCTCGCGCTCAAGGTCCGGCCGTCGTGGGTCATCGCGCTCGTCGCCCTGTTCTGGACGGCCATGCCGCTGGGCCTGCTCTTCGCCCCGGAGCTGTGGCTGCTCTGGTCGGTCTTCGGCGGGGCGGCGCAGGGCGGCGGCATCACGATCATCTTCATCGTCATCGTGCGCATGGCGTCGACCGACGACGACGCGCGGCGGCTGTCGGCCCTGGTGCAGGGCGGCGGCTACGGCATCGCCGCGCTCGGACCGCTCGCGATCGGCGGGCTGCACGACGTGACCGGCGGGTGGCAGGTGCCGATGGTCGGCGTCTTCGCGTCGGTGCTGGTGCTCGGCGTCAGCGGCGTGCTGTCGTCACGGGGGGTGCGCTAGCGGCGCTCGCGCGTCGGCGTGGAGCCGCGCGTCAGCGTGGAGCCGTGCGTCAGCCGCGCCCGAACAGCGTCTCGATCGTGAGCGGCGCGTGCCCCGTCAGGTCGCGCACCGCCGTCGTCACCGCCGACACCTCGCCGGACGCGATCGACGTGTAGGTGCTCACCCACGCGTCGGCCTGCCACGGCTCGGGCTGCCAGCGCTGTCGCGACTCGTAGGCCTCGTCGAGGGTCTCGGGGTGGTACGTGATCGGCCGGCCGAGCACGACGCCGAGCCGGGCGGCGACCTCGGAGAGCGTCAGCGCCTCGCTGCCGGTCAGCTCGTAGCGGGCGCCGGCGTGCTCGTCGGGGCGCTGCATCACGACCGACGCCACGTCGGCGACGTCCGCGCGGGCGACGGCGGCCACCCGGCCCTCGCCGGCCGGGCCGCGCAGCACCCCGTCCTCGCCGGCGAACTCGGGCAGCACGTCGAGGTAGAAGCTGTCGCGGAGGATCGTCGTCGCCATGCCCGACTCCGCGAGGCGCTGCTCGGTGGCCCAGTGGTCGCGGGCGAGGGTGAAGACGGAGTCGGGCGCCGCGCCCTGGAACGACGTGTAGACCACGTGCCGCACGCCCGCCTCCGCGGCGGCGTCGACGAAGTCGAGGTGCTGGGCCCGGCGGTCGGGCGCCTCCGCCGCCGAGACCATGAAGAGCACGTCGACCCCACGCAGCGCCTCGACCGAGGCGGCGTGGTCGCCGTAGGACGCGACGACGACCTCAGGCTCGGCGCCCTCCAGCCGCGGGGCCCGGGCCGCGTCGCGGACGACGAGCCGCAGCGGCACGCCCGCGGCCGCGAGCGTGCGGGCCACGCGGCCGCCGACGGCGCCGGTCGAGCCCGTGACGGCGACGAGGCCGGGGGCGGAGGGGGACGAGGAGGCGCTGGTGACGGTCATCGGCCCAGCCTGCCCGCCCCGCGCCTCCTGCGCCCTCCGCCCCGGGGCCGACGTGCCCCGCCCCCGCCCGACCCGGTCGTGACCGGCCCCGTGAGCACGATGATGAGACTCGTCATCGACTGGGCCCGCGGCCTGTCGGGGCACGGCCCTCGACGGTAGATTCGACGTCGCCCTCGGCACCCGACGAGGCCCCCGACACGGTCCTGCCCCGCGGCACGGACGAGGAGGCACCATCCCCATGGCGCACGACCACTCGCACGGCCACATGGCGGCCGACGGCCGTCGGCTGCGCCTGGCCATCGTCGTCATCGCGGTCGGCCTCGTGGCGCAGCTGCTCGGCGCCGTCCTCTCGGGCTCGCTGGCCCTGCTCGCCGACAGCGGGCACATGTTCTCCGACCTCGCCGGCCTCGTCATCGCGCTCGTGGCGACGATCGTCGCCGCCCGCCCCGCGAGCGGGCGCCAGACCTACGGCTACCGTCGCGCCGAGGTCTTCGCGGCGCTCGTCAACGGCCTCGTGCTCGTCGCGGTCTCGGTGTCGGTCGCCGTCGCCGCGGTCGGCCGACTGCTCGACCCGGGTCAGCACGAGGTGCTGGGCGTGCCGATGCTCGTCGTCGGCCTCGTGGGCGGCGCGACGAACGTCGTCGCCCTGCTCGTGCTGCGCGGCGGAGCCACCCACTCGATCAACATGCGCGGCGCCTACCTCGAGGTGCTCGGCGACCTGCTCGGCTCGGCCGCGGTCGTCGTCGCGTCGGTGGTCGTGCTGACGACCGGGTTCGTGCAGGCCGACTCGGTCGGGTCGATCATCATCGCGGCGATGATCGTGCCGCGTGCCTGGTCGCTGCTGCGCGAGGCGCTGCGGGTGCTCTTCGGCTCGGCGCCGGGCGACATCGACCTCGACGACGTCCGCTCGCACATCGCGGGGACCCCGGGCGTCGTCTCGGCCCACGACGTGCACGCCTGGCAGATCACGAGCGGGGCGACGGTCTTCTCCGCGCACGTCGTGGTCGAGCGCGAGGTGTTCTGCGACATGAAGGTCGACGAGACGCTCGACGCCCTCGACAAGTGCCTCGCGGCGCACTTCGAGGTCGAGCACGCGACGTTCCAGCTCGAGCCGGTCGACCACGCCGAGCACGAGCGGTCGACGCACGTCTGACGCGGGCCGTGCGGCTCGGGCGGACCCGCCCGCCTCGCGCGAGGAGCTCGGAGGGCTCGGCTAGAGCTCGTCCTCCCACGGCAGCGCCTCGGCGCGAGCGACGGGAGCGAGCGGCACGACGACGACCGGCCGGTGCTGCCGGTGGCTGAGGTGCAGCGCCACGCTGCCGGCGAAGAACTCCCGCACGCTGCCGCGGAGCCCCGCTTCCCGGCTGCCGACGACGATCATCGGCGCGTCGACGCGCTCGGCGAGGACGCCCAGCACGCTCGCGGGCTCCCCCACGAGGGCGAACGGGGCCAGCTCGACGCCGTGGGCGCGGGCGATCGGGGCGAGCCGCGCCTCCAGGGCGGGGTCGAACTCGATCTCGGCGGCGTAGCTGTCGGGATCGAGGGGGTACGAGAGCACGGTGCCGTCGATGCCCTCGGCGAACGCCATGCGGTCGGGCTCGACGGTCACGCAGGCGAGGCCCGTGCCGAACCGCGCCGCGAACTCGGCGGCGCGCTCGACCACGGCCACGGCGGTCGTCGGCACGACGCCCACGACGACGAACCCTCGGATGCTGCCCACGCTGCCGTCCATGCCGCACAGTGTCGCACCGCAGGAGGCGCGGGTCGACCCCCAGTCCCGCCCGCCTGCCCGATGTCGGCGGCCCGGAGCAGACTGGCGGCATGTGCGGCCGCTACGTCATCGCCCGAGCCACCTCCGACCTGCTGCCGAGCCTGCTCGACGGGCTCGGCGACCTGCCCGACGACTTCAACGTCGCCCCGACGACCGCGGTGCCGGTCGTCCGCGAGCGCCACGGGTCGCGCGAGATGCCCCTGGCCCGCTGGGGGCTGACGCCGTCCTGGTACCCCGACCTGAAGAAGAGGCCCCAGCCGATCAACGCGCGCATCGAGACGGTCGCGACGAGCGGCATGTTCCGTCGGCCGTTCGCGCAGGCGCGCTGCATCGTGCCGGCGCTCGGCTACTACGAGTGGGTCGTCACCGAGACCGGCAAGCAGCCGCACTTCATCCACCAGCCCGGCACGGGGCTCGCGATGGCGGGCGTGATGAGCGCGTGGCCCGATCCGGCGAAGGCCGACGACGACCCCGACCGGTGGGTGCTGTCGATGTCGGTCATCACCCGCGACTCGCACGTCTCGCCGGGCGAGGTGCACGACCGAATGCCCGCCTGCCTGGCACCCGACTCGTACGACGACTGGCTCGGCGACCACCTCGGCACCGACGAGCTGCTGCAGCTGCTCGACCGCGACTCGTACGAGGTGGCGCACGACCTGGTGCACCACGAGGTCAGCCGCGACGCGAACAACGTCCGCAACAACGGCCCGCGCCTCATCGAGCCACTCCCCTGACGGCCTGCGCCGCAGCAGCGGCGGCGCAGTCGACGAGCACTCGAACGAAAAAAAGGCCCCCCCGAGGGAGAGCCTTTTTCGTTCGCGTGCGCGAGGGGGGACTTGAACCCCCACGCCCTTTCGAGCACTGGCACCTGAAGCCAGCGCGTCTGCCAATTCCGCCACTCGCGCGAACTCGAGAACACTAGCATGACGCGAGCCCCCGAGGCGGCGCGCCCGGCCCCCGGGCGGCCCGCGGAGGGCGGAGCTCCACCCGACCCCGCTAGTATCGGGCGACCCGTGACCCCCTACCTGGAGACCGATGGGACTGCTCGACAACTTCGAACGTGGGCTGGAGCGCGCCGTCAACGGCGCCTTCGCCAAGACGTTCCGTTCGGGCGTGCAACCCCTCGAGATCACGAACGCCCTGCGTCGCGAGCTCGACACGAGGGCAGCCGTGGTCTCCCGCGACCGAATCCTCGTCCCGAACGAGCTGCTGGTCCGGCTCTCCCCCGCCGACTACTCCACGATGTCGGCCATCGGGTCGACGCTGATCGACGAGCTCACGCAGCTGACCCAGCGCCACGCGACCGCGCAGGGCTACAGCTTCGCCGGGCCGCTCGGCGTCCGCCTCCGAGAAGACGACTCGCTCAGCGTCGGCATCATGCAGGTCGAGTCGCGCAACGTGCGCGGCGAGGTCAAGTGGCGCCCCTTCGTCGAGATCGACGGCCGACGTCACGCCCTGGTCGGTCAGCGCACGGTGATCGGGCGCGGCAGCGACGCCGACATCACCATCTCCGACACCGGCACGAGCCGTCAGCACGTCGAGATCCTGTGGGACGGCCAGCACGGCCAGGTCCGAGACCTCGGCTCGACTAACGGCTCGAAGCTCAACGGCAACCCGGTCATGAAGGCGCCGCTGCAGCCCGACTCGACGATCGAGATCGGCCGTACGCGTATCGTGTTCCGGGTGCTGCCCCAGTCGTCGACGCCCGACCCCTTCGAGAGAGGGGTCGATCGGTGACCAGTGAACTCACCCTCCTGGCGCTCCGCCTCGGCTTCCTGGCGGTGCTCTGGCTGTTCGTCTTCGCCATCGTGTTCGCCCTGCGCTCCGACCTGTTCGGCAACCGCACGCGCAAGCTGCCGAGCGATCAGCAGCCGGTGCAGGCGGCGGCCGCCGCGCCTCCCGCGCCCGCCGCCCCGCGAGCCCCCGCGGCCCCCTCCTCGTCCGGAGGCGCGGCGTCGGCCGCCCCCGTCGCCGACGGTCCCGCAGGCCGCCTCGTGATCACCAAGGGCGCGAAGGCCGGCCTCGAGATGCCCCTGGGCGGCGGCCCGCTGACGATCGGTCGCTCGCAGGAGAGCAACCTCGTCATCCGCGACGACTACACCTCGACCCACCACGCCCGCCTCATGCTCTGGAACGGTCGCTGGGTCGTGCAAGACCTCGACTCCACCAACGGCACGTTCCTCGACGGCGAGCGCGTGACGGTCCCGACCCCGGTGCCCGCGGGCTCCGTCGTGACGATCGGCCAGACGAGCTTCGAGCTCCGGCGGTAGGCCCCCATGACCCAGCCCAAGAGTGCTGCTCTGTCCGACGTGGGCAAGATCCGCTCGAACAACCAAGACTCCGGCTATGCCGGCACCCGGTTGTTCGTGGTCGCCGACGGCATGGGCGGGCACGCGGGCGGCGACGTCGCGTCGGCGATCGCGATCCGTCGCATCCGCGAGACCGACCGGCAGTACACCTCCCCCGGCGACGCCGAGTTCGCCCTGCAGTCGTCGCTGATCGCGGCGAACCAGCTGCTCGCCGAGACGGTGTTCGAGCACCAGGAGCTCACCGGCATGGGCACCACGGTGAGCGCCATGCTCCGCGTGGGCGACAGCATGGCCATCGCCCACATCGGCGACTCGCGCATCTACCTGTGGCGCGAGGAGGAGCTCAGCCAGATCACCTCCGACCACACGTTCGTCCAGCGCCTGGTCGACAGCGGCCGCATCACGCCCGAGGAGGCGGCGGTGCACCCCCGGCGCAGCGTGCTCATGCGCGTGCTCGGCGACGTCGACGCCGCCCCCGAGATCGACACGGCGACCCTCGGCACGCAGCCGGGCGACCGGTGGCTGATCTGCTCGGACGGCCTCAGCAGCTACCTCGCCGAAGACCGGATCAAGAAGGCCCTCGGCGCCGGCCTCGACGCCGACGAGACCGCGCGCCGGCTGGTGAAGGAGACCCTCGACCACGGCGCCCCCGACAACGTGACCGTCGTGGTCGTCGACGTCGACGAGACGGGCGACTCGGCCGTCGAGCCCCCGGTCACGGTCGGCTCGGCCTCCGTGCCGCTCACCTTCGAGGCCGAGGCCGGGCGCAAGCCCCTCCGCCTGCCGACGATCCTGCTGCACCCCCTCAAGGTCGCGAGCACGCCGGAGGACAGCCACTTCGAGCCCGAGTCCGACGAGTACCTCGCCGAGCTCATCGCGGAAGACCGCCGCCGCCGGCGACGCCGACGCGTGACCTGGCTCGTCGCCCTCGTCGTGGCCGTCGGCGCCCTCGTCGCGGGCCTCGTGCTCGCCTACCAGTGGACCCAAGACCATTACTACGTCGGCGAGGACGGCGGCACGGTCGTCATCTACCGCGGCGTCCAGCAGAGCCTCGGGCCGATCACGCTCAGCGAGGTCTTCGAACAGACCGACCTCCAGGTGGCCGACCTGCCGAACTACACGCAGCAGACCGTCTCCGACACGATCAACGCCGACTCGCTCCGCGACGCGCGAGCCATCGTCGAGAGGCTGACCGATGCCGCCGAGTGACCGCACGGGCGACGACGCCTCGACCGAGCTGATCGACCGCCAGTCGCCGCGGTCCGGAGGCGCGGGGCAGTCCCCGACGTCCGCCTCCCCCGCCTCCGCCCCACCCCAGAACTTCACGCAGGCGATCACGATCCGCCTCCGCCAGCCGGCGAAGCTCCGCAACCTCGAGCTGCTGATGCTGGTCATCGCGGCGGGCATCTGCGCCGCGGCCGTCGTGCTGGTGCAGCTCGGGGCGCTGGGCGAGATCGACCCGAGCGTCCTGATCGCCGGGTCGAGCATCCTGGGCCTCGCCCTGGTCTTCCACCTCGTGCTGCGGGTCGTCGCCCGCGAGGCCGACCCGTTCATCATGCCGATCGCCCTCGCGCTCAACGGCGTCGGCATCGCCATGATCTACCGCCTCGACCTCGCCGAGGGCAGGTCGGGCTGGGGCGCCCTCGGCATCAAGCAGATCGCGTGGACGGCGATGGCCATGGCGATCGCGCTGATCGCGCTGCTCGTCATCCGCAACTACCGCGTGCTCTCCCGCTACCGCTACATCGCGATGGCGACGTCGATCGTGCTGCTGCTGCTGCCGCTCGTGCCGGGTCTCGGCCGCGACGGCCTGAACGCCCGCGTCTGGATCGACATCGGCCCGTTCTCCTTCCAGCCGGGCGAGATCGGCAAGATCACCCTCGCGATCTTCTTCGCGGGCTACCTCGTCACGGCGCGCGACAACCTGTCGATCATGGGCCCGAAGATCCTCGGCATGCGGTTCCCGCGGCCGCGCGACCTCGGCCCGATCCTCCTCGTCTGGGTCGTGGCGATGGGCGTGCTCATCTTCCAGCGCGACCTCGGCACGTCGCTGCTGTACTTCGGCCTCTTCCTCGTGATGATCTACGTGGGCACGGGCCGGGCCAGCTGGATCGTCCTCGGCCTGACGCTCTTCCTCGGCGGGGCGATCGTGGCGAGCACCTTCCTCGGCTACGTGCAGGGGCGGTTCGCCGCGTGGCTGAACCCCTTCGACGCCACCGAGTACTCCGCGGTGGGCGGGTCGTACCAGCTCGTGACGGGCCTGTTCGGCTTCGCGAACGGCGGCCTCGTGGGCACCGGCCTCGGGCAGGGACGCCCCCAGACGACGCCCCTCGCCGAGAGCGACTACATCTTCGCGTCGCTCGGGGAGGAGCTCGGCCTGGCCGGCATCTTCGCGATCCTCGCGCTCTACCTCCTGCTCGTGTCGCGCGGCTTCCGCATCGGCTTCGTCGGCCAGGACGACTTCGGCCGCATGCTCGGCGTCGGCGTCTCGTTCGTCATCGCCCTGCAGGTCTTCGTCGTCCTCGGCGGCGTGACGCGGGTCATCCCCCTGACCGGGCTCACCGCGCCGTTCCTGGCGGCGGGCGGCTCGTCGCTCGTGGCGAACTGGATCATCGTGGCCCTCCTGCTGCGGCTGTCCGACTCGATCCGCGACCAACCGAGGACGGTGATCGGCTGATGAACAAAGAACTCAGGCGCGTGAGCTTCGTGGTGCTGGCCATGTTCGTCGCGCTCTTCCTCTCGACGACCTACATCACGGCCTTCCAGGCCGACAGCCTCCGGGCCGACGGGCGCAACTACCGCACCCTGCTCGCCAGCTACAGCGCCCAGCGCGGGCCGATCCTGGTCGGCGGCCAGGCCGTGGCGCAGTCGGTGCCCGTCGACGACGTCTACGAGTTCCAGCGCACCTACCCCGACCCGCAGGTCTACGCCCCGGTGACGGGCTACTACACGCTCGGCCAGGGCGCGCGCGGCATCGAGGACAGCATGAACGAGTACCTCACCGGCAACGCCAACGCGCAGTTCTTCGACCAGATCAACTCGGTGCTCACCGGCCAGGACCCCGAGGGGGCGACCGTCAACCTGACGATCGACCCCGCCGTGCAGCAGACCGCCTACGACGCCCTCGGCGACAACGCCGGCTCGGTCGTCGCGATGGACCCGAAGACCGGCAAGATCCTCGCGATGGTGTCGAAGGAGAGCTACGACCCCAACCAGCTCGCGAGCCACGACCGCGACGCCGTCAAGTCGGCGTACGACGCGCTCGTCGCCGACCCGGGCGACCCGCTGCAGAACCGGGCGATCGAGGGCGACCTGTACGCGCCGGGCTCGACGTTCAAGCTGATCACCGTGGCCGCAGCGCTCGAGAGCGGCGACTACACGCCCGACAGCGAGTTCCCGAACCCGGCCACGCTGCAGCTCCCGCAGTCGACCTCCAGCATCAACAACGCCGAGGGCGGCAGCTGCGGAGGCGGCGAGAACGCCACGATCGCGACGGCGCTCCGCCTGTCGTGCAACATCCCCATGGCCCAGCTGGGGCGCGCGCTCGGCGCCGACGCCCTCAGCGACCAGGCGGAGGCGTTCGGCTTCGGCGACGAGTCGCTGGCGATCCCGCAGGCGGTCACCCCGAGCCGGTTCCCCACCGAGACGTCGAACGGCTCGCCGATCGACGACGCGACGCTCATGCTGCAGTCGTTCGGCCAGGGCTCCGACCGCGTGACGCCGCTGCAGATGGCGATGGTCTCGGCCGCCATCGCGAACGGCGGCACCGAGATGAACCCCACGCTGATCGACAGCGTCGTCAACCCCGACCTCTCGCCGGTGGGCGACTTCTCGCCCAGCGAGTACGGCAAGCCCATCAGCGCCGACACGGCGTCGACCATGACGGACATGATGGTGCAGGACGTGGCCGACGGCGCGGCGAGCAATGCAAGAATTGACGGCGTCGACGTGGCGGGCAAGACCGGCACGGCCGAGAACGGCACCGGAGACCCCTACACCCTGTGGTTCACCGGGTTCGCTCCCGCCGCAGATCCCGAGGTGGCCGTCGCGGTCGTCGTCGAGAACGGCGGCGGCCAGGGCCAGTCCGCGTTCGGCAACAGTGTCGCGTCACCAATCGCGAAGAAAGTACTAGAGGCGGTGCTGAACAAATGAGACCTTCGGGCGGAATCACCTTCGGTGGGCGTTACCAGCTCTCGACCCGCGTCGCCATCGGCGGCATGGGCGAGGTCTGGGAGGCCACCGACCTCGTCATCGGCCGCACGGTCGCGATCAAGATCCTCAAGGACGAGTACCTCGGCGACCCCGGGTTCCTCGAGCGCTTCCGGGCAGAGGCACGGCACGCGGCCCTCGTGAACCACGAGGGCATCGCCAACGTCTTCGACTACGGCGAGGAGGAGGGCAGCGCGTACCTCGTCATGGAGCTCGTCCCCGGCGAGGCCATGTCGACCGTCCTCGAGCGCGACCGCGTGCTCCCGACCGACAAGGTGCTCGACATCGTCGCGCAGACCGCGTCGGCCCTGCAGGCGGCCCACGCCGCGGGCCTCGTGCACCGCGACATCAAGCCGGGCAACCTGCTCGTCACCCCCGACGGCCGCGTGAAGATCACCGACTTCGGCATCGCGCGCATCGCCGACCAGGTCCCACTCACCGCGACCGGCCAGGTCATGGGCACGGTGCAGTACCTCTCGCCCGAGCAGGCGAGCGGGCACCCGGCGTCGCCGAGCACCGACATCTACTCGCTCGGCATCGTGGCGTACGAGGCCCTCGCCGGCCGTCGTCCGTTCACGGGCGAGTCGCAGGTCGCCATCGCCATGGCGCAGATCAACGAGCAGCCGCCGGACCTCCCCTCGACGGTCTCCGAGCCCGTCCGTCGCCTCGTGCTCTCGTGCATCGCGAAGAAGCCCGCCGACCGTCCCGCCTCCGCCTCGGCCCTGGCGCAGGCCGCCCGGGCCCTCCGCCGGGGCGACGTCGCCGCCGCCACGGTCGCCGTCCCGGCCATCGCCGCGGCCGGCGCCCTGTCGGCCGACGCCGCGACCCGCGCGTTCGCCGCGCAGGACGCGACGACGCGGCTCTACGACCCGACCGGGTCCTCCGCCCAGCCCGCGACCGGTGGCTACGTCCCGGGCTCGGCCGACCCCGACGCGCTGCACGACGAGCTCCCCGACGAGAAGAAGCCGCGCAGCCCGTGGTTCTGGCCCCTCATCGTGCTGGGCGTCGTCGTGCTCGTCGGCGTCGCCGCGCTCATCGCGTTCGCGGTCTCGTCCGACCAGCCCGACCCGGTCGACACGCCCTCGGCGTCAGCCCCCAGCCAGACGCCCTCGCAGACGCAGACGACGCCGAGCGAGACCCCGGTCGACACGCCCACCACGATCCCCGTCAACGCCAGCGACTACATCGGCCTCGCCGAGGCCGACGCCCGCGCGCAGCTCGAAGACCTCGGCCTCGTGGTCGAGTCGGTCGACAGCTCCACCCCGGCACCCGACGCGGCCGCCGACGGCACGGTCGCGAGCCTCAACCCGACGGGCAACCTGTCCGAGGGCGACACCATCACGCTGGCGATCTTCCGCGCGGCGCCGACGCCCACCCAGCCGACCGCGCCCTCGGCGTCCGAGACGACGGTCGTGGGCGACGGCGAGTCGACGGTGACGGTCTCGTGGCAGGCCTACCAGAACTGCCCGACCGGCTACTCGCTGACCGGCTACTCGTACAACATCACGGGCGGCACCGACGTGAGCGGGGCCGCCGGCGGCGGTCTGGGCACCAACGTGACGCAGGTCGACGTGAAGTCCACGACGCCCGGCAACATGACCGTCACCTACGTCGCCAACTGCGGCCAGCTCGCCAGCACCGCCTCGGCCGGCGTGACCATCGCGGTCACCCAGCCCGCGGCCGAGAGCCCCTCCCCGTCGAGCCCCGGCAACGGCGGTGGCGAGGGCGGCAACGGGAACGGGAACGGCGGCAACGGGCGGCCCTGAGCCCGCCGCTGAGACACGCACGGAGGCCGCGACCCGCGAGGGTCGCGGCCTCCGTCGCGTCCGGGGTCACGAAGCGCTGACAATCATCCCTCGGGCGTACGTCGGCACCCGATCTGGGGGCAGCGTGGCCAGTACACTTGCTCCGACCGTGGGAACCGACAGCGGTCTCGACGGGAGTGCAGGGCGTGGCTGAAGGTGTGAGAGAGGGCGTTCACCTCCTCGCCAACCGGTACCAGATCGGCGAGCTGATCGGTCGGGGCGGCATGGCCGACGTGCACGTCGGCACCGATGCCCGGCTCGGCCGCCGCATCGCGATCAAGCTGATGAAGCCGGCCCTCGCCACCGATCCCGCCTTCCGCACCCGCTTCCGCCAAGAGGCCCAGGCGGCCGCTCGCATGGCCCACCCGACCATCGTCCGGGTCTTCGACGCCGGAGAAGAGACGGTGCGCGACGCGCGGGGGCACGAGGTGCAGGTGCCCTTCATCGTCATGGAGCACGTCGAGGGCCGCCTCCTGAAAGACATGGTCCGCGAGGGGCCCCTCGACCCCGCCGAGGCCGTCCGCATCACGCAGGGCATCCTGACCGCGCTCGAGTACTCGCACCGTGCCGGCGTCGTCCACCGCGACATCAAGCCCGGCAACGTCATGGTCACCCACACCGGCCAGGTCAAGGTCATGGACTTCGGCATCGCGCGCGCGATCTCCGACTCGTCGGCGACGGTCGCCCAGACCACGGCGATCCTCGGCACGGCCCAGTACTTCAGCCCCGAGCAGGCCCGCGGCGAGACCGTCGACTCCCGCTCCGACCTCTACTCGACCGGCGTGCTGCTCTTCGAGCTGCTCACCGGGCGCCCGCCGTTCCGCGGCGACTCGCCGGTCGCGGTCGCGTACCAGCACGTCAGCGAGGCACCGGTGCCGCCGAGCACGATCGAGCCCGGCATCTCGCCCGCGCTCGACGCCGTCGTCCTGCGGGCCCTCGCGAAAGACCGCTTCGAGCGGTTCCAGACCGCCGCCGACTTCCGTGACGACGTCGAGGCGGCCGGCCAGGGCCGGGCGCCCGCTCGTCGTCCCCCGGTGCACGACGCCGGCACGACCCTCTTCGGCGTCGACCCGCGCGCGAGCGCGGGCAGCGAGGCGGCCCTCAAAGAGCTCTCCTCCGACGACAACGACCGTCCGCAGCGCACCCAGACGCGGCCGCCGGTCGCGTGGATCTGGGCGGGCATCGTCCTCGTCGCCATCGTCATCGTGGCCGTCGTCTTCTGGGTCGCCAACATCCGGCCGCCCGAGATCACGACGTCGCAGGGCGCCACCGTGCCCGCCGTGGTGGGCATGAGCTACGACGACGCCGCGGCCGACCTCGAAGACCTCGGCCTCGTGGCCGTCCGGTCCGAGGTGCCCGACGACACCGTGCCCGAGGGGCAGGTCATCTCGGCCGACCCGGCCGGGGGCACGACCGACGTGCCGGCCGGCATGCAGATCACCCTGACGGTCTCGTCGGGGCCGGTGATGTCGACGATGCCCGCCGTGGCGGGCCTCGACGTCGCAGCGGCCTGGCAGGCGGTCACGGCGGCGGGCCTCGACCAGGGCAAGCAGACCACCGACTACTCGGTCGACGTGGCCGAGGGCGGCGTGCTCGAGGCCTCCGAGGCCGAGGGCAGCGAGCTGCGCGAGGGCACCACGATCGACCTCGTCGTCTCGAACGGCCTCGTGCAGGTGCCCGACGTCACGCGCCAGTCGGTGACCACGGCCGTCGACCTGCTGCAAGACCAGCTCGGCCTCACCGTGGGCACGTACACCGACGACGGCTGCTCGGGTCAGACCGTCTCCACGCAGTCCCTCCCGCCGGGCGACCAGCCCCAGGGGTCGTCGATCCAGCTCGGGGTCTGCAGCGCCGAGTGACGCCGACGCCGGGTCCCGGCGTCGTCAGCCGAGGTCGACGAGCGGGTCGAGTCCGCGGGCGGTGACGGCCGCCTCGGGCAGGCCGGCCACGGCGAGCCAGTTGCCGATCATGCGGTAACCGCCCTCGGTGAGCACGGACTCGGGGTGGAACTGCACGCCGTACACGGGCGCCGCCCGGTGGCGGAGGCCCATGATCACCCCGCCCTCCGTCCGCGACGTCACCTCGAGGTCGGCGGGCACGGTGTCGTCGACGACCGCGAGCGAGTGGTACCGCGTCGCGGTGAACGGCTGCGGCACGCCGTCGTAGAACCCGCTGTCGTCGTGCGTCACCCGCGAGGTCTTGCCGTGCATGAGCTCGTCGGCGTGGGTGACGGTGGCGCCCAGCGCCTCCGCGATCGCCTGGTGGCCGAGGCAGACGCCCAGCAGCGGCTTGTCGACCGCCAGGGCGGCGTGGACGACGTCGATCGAGACGCCGGCCGCCGCGGGCGTGCCCGGCCCGGGCGACAGCAGCACGGCGTCGTACTCGTCGATGCGCGACCGGGCGTCGGCCGCCGCGAACGAGTCGTTGCGCACGACCTCGGTCTCGGCGCCGAGCTGCTGCAGGTAGCCGTTCAGGGTGTAGACGAAGCTGTCGTAGTTGTCGACCACGAGGATGCGGGTCACGAGTCCTCCACGGTGACGTCGGGGGCGGGGATGATCTCGTTCACGAGCGGGAAGACCCACTCCACGAGCGCGTAGAGCGCCGCGGCGAGCAGCACCAGCACGATGACCAGCCTGACCCACCACGGCCCTGGAAGGATACGCCAGAGGGCTCCGTACACGGTCAGCTCCCCACGCCGGCGGCGGCCAGCTCGGCCGGCACCTGGTCGAGCGGCTGCCACGAGTCGTACACGCCGTAGGCGACGATGCGCTCCTGGGCCGTGTACTTCGGGTTGCAGCTGGTCAGGGTGATGAGACGCTCCCCGGAGGCGGCGCTCACGTCGGGCGCGTCGGGCACCGGCTGCAGCACCGAGACCTGGGTCGGCTGCACGTACTGGAGGTTGCGGAACACGTAGGTGTACCACCCGTCCTTCGTCTGCACGTACATCCGGTCGCCCTCCTGGAGGTCCGCGATCTGCGCGAACGGGGCGCCGTAGGTCGTGCGATGGGCGGCGACCCCGAAGTTGCCCACCTCGCCGGGCATCTGGGTGTCGTCGTAGTGGCCGATGCCGATGGCGTTCAGGGTCCGCACGGTGCTCGTGCCCCCGGCGATCGGCACGGCGTAGTCGGCGCCGAAGCGCGGCACGTAGAAGTTCGCGAACGTCTCGGCCTCGGCCGGGGCCGGAGTCACGGGCGGCTCGCCGTCCGCGGGCGCGGAGGGCTGCTCGGCCGCCTGCTGGCGGAACTGGTCGCTGAGCTGGGACGCCTGGTCACGGTGCTCACCGGCGACGACGAGGTCGTTGAACCACTGCTGCCAGCCGATGAAGAGGAGCACGAGCACGCCGGCGGTGATGAGCAGCTCGCCGAGCACGCCCACGACCGAGACGCGGCGGCGAGGCCTCCGGACGGCGGCCGTCCGTCGACCACGAGGTCGGCGCTGGTCGTCGGTCATGGGTCGATCCTAGTCAGCGCCCCCGGCGCGCTCCGCCGCCCGGGGTCCGGGCTGTCCAGGGGCCCGCGGGGACCCTGACGGTAGGATGTGCGCCATGGCCAAAGACTCGAACCGCACCTCGAAGCCCGCCCGCGTCCGCGAGGCCCGCTCCGGAGAGGCTCGCACCTCCGCCGACGCGCCCAACCCGGTGTGGTTCAAGCCGGTCATGTTCGGCTTCATGCTCGTCGGCCTTGCCTGGATCGTCGTCTTCTACGTGAGCCAGAGCACCCTGCCCGTGCAGTCGCTCGGCTCGTGGAACATCCTCATCGGCTTCGGCATTATGTTCATCGGCTTCCTCATGACGACCCGCTGGCGCTGACCCCGGCTCGAACGCACGTTCGGAGTTACATCCGTGTAATTGTCCCCAGTGTTAATAAGCCTGTGGATAACTTCTGTGGAGAAGCTCGGGCCCCGAGGTGGGCGGCGCGAGGAGCGACGAACGAAGGAGGCGGTACCCGGGTGGGTACCGCCTCCTTCGTGCCCGCGCCGGCTCGAGCTCGCTAGAGCACGCCGAGGAACTGGGCAGAGCGCACCAACACGATCGCCAGCAGGACGAGCCCGATGCCGGACAGCGCGGCGATCTGCACCTTCGTCCTGGAACGGTGCCGGGTCTTCGTGAAGACCCAGGCCACGGCGGCGCCGACCAGCAGGCCGCCGATGTGCGCCTGCCACGAGATGGCCGGCGACACGAGCCCGATCACGAAGTTGATGGCGAGGAGCACCAGCAGCTGGATGCCGTTCGAGCCGCCCAGGCTGCGGGAGATGACGAAGAACGCCGCCATCAGGCCGAAGATCGCGCCCGAGGCCCCCACGACCGGCGTGCCGGGGGCGAGGAGCGACACGGCGGCGGCACCGCCGAGCCCGCTGATGGCGTACAGCGCGAGGTAGCGGCCCCGCCCGAGGGTCCTCTCGAGCTGCGCCCCGAAGATGAAGAGCGCGTACATGTTGAAGAGGATGTGCAGCACGCTGCCGTGCGTGAACATCGACGTGACGATCCGCCACGGCTGGTCGAGCGCGATCGGGGCGTAGAACGAGAGGGCCGAGGTGACGGCGCCTCCGCTCACGAACTGCACGACGTAGACGAGGACGTTGATCGCGATCAGCGACCACGTGACGACGGGGGCCCCGCCTCGAGCCGCACCGCGCAGGCGCGTCACCGTGGCCGACGTCACCCGGGGCGCCGAGGCCTGGGCCTCGCGAACGCACTCCGGGCAGTGCACGCCCACGGCTGCGGGCGTCTGGCACTGACCGCAGATGGTGCGCCCACACCGCTGGCAGAGGACGAAGCTCTGCCGGTCGGGGTGGCGGTAGCAGTGGTCGGAGGACTCGGGCGGGACCTGGCTCACCTAGACCTCGTCGATGGTGACGCTCTCGATGACGACGTCGTCGAGGGGCTTGTCGCGCGCGTCGGTCGAGACGGCCTCGATGGCGTCGACGACCTTCTTGGACTCGTCGTCGGAGACGACGCCGAAGATGGTGTGCTTGCCCTGCAGCCACGGGGTGGGCACGGTCGTGATGAAGAACTGCGAGCCGTTGGTGCCGCGGCCGCCCTGGATGCCCGCGTTGGCCATGGCCAGAACGTAGGGCTTCGAGAAGTCGAGCTCGGGGTGGATCTCGTCGTCGAACTGGTAGCCGGGGCCGCCGATGCCCTGGCCGAGCGGGTCGCCGCCCTGGAGCATGAAGTCCTTGATGATGCGGTGGAACACGACGCCGTCGTACAGCTTGTCGGTGCTGACCTTGCCCGTGGAGGGGTGGGTCCACTCGATCGTGCCGGTCGCGAGACCGGTGAAGTTGGCGACGGTCTTCGGGGCGTGGTTGCCGAACAGGTCGATCTTGATGGTGCCCTTGTTCGTCTTCATGGTGGCGACAGCAGTGTGGAGTGACATGGGCGACATTCTTCCACAGCGCCCTGATCCGTCAGCGACCGGTCAGCGTTCACGGTGTTACCTGCCAGGATGCCCCGTGCCAGGATGGGACACCAGCACCGCACGTCTCGCTGCCCATTGATCGTTGGAGGAACACTGTGGCCCTGTCACGCAAGCAGAAGAAAGAACTGAAGAAGTTCAAGAAGCACGCGGTCGACGTGTGGTCCCAGCAGCGCGAGGTCTTCAGCCACGCCGGCCAGGTCGTCGGCGACGCTCGCGACCACGGCGTCAAGTACGCGAACAAGAACGTCGTGCCCCGCGTGAAGCACGCCATCGACGACAACGTCCGCCCCGCGGTCTCGCAGGGCCTGTCGGCCGGCACCCACGTCGCGACCAAGGCGCAGGACCGCTTCAAGCACGACCTCTACCCCGCGGTCACGTCGTACCTCAACGGTCTCGACCTCGTGAACGACCCCAAGGTCAAGAAGGCCGTGAAGAACGCCAAGAAGAAGGGCTCGAAGGTCGCGTCGAAGTACGTGCCCCAGAAGAAGAGCGGCCCCGGCGTCGGCGGCGTGCTCCTCATCGGCCTCGGCGTGGTCGCCCTCGGCGGACTGGTCTTCGCCGCCGTGCAGACCCTCCGTGCCGACGACGAGCTCTGGGTCGCCGACGACGACGCCGACACCAAGGCCTGACACCCCCGAACACCAGCACCACCCCGCCAGGGCCCGCCTCCACCCGGAAGCGGGCCCTCCGTGTCTCCCCCCCCCGCAACGAGCGAAGCGACGTTGTCGGGGCAACGAGCGAAGCAATGTTGCCCATCGAACGAGCGAAGCAATGTTCCCCGTGGAACGAGCGAAGCGACGTTCCGCCCAGTCGACGAGCGAAGCGACGTCGACCGCTCCGCGCTCGGCTGCCCATGGGGCCGGCTCCGCCGGCACGCTGCGCCGCAGGAGCGGCGGCGCAGCCGAACCAGCACGAACGAAAAATCCCCGCGAGTTCCCCTCCGGGAAACGAGCAGGGATGAGCCCATTTTTCGTGGAGCCTAGGAGAATCGAACTCCTGACATCCTGCTTGCAAAGCAGGCGCTCTACCAACTGAGCTAAGGCCCCGTGGTGCGGGGAGACCCGTCGGTGTTCTCACGGGAGTGGGGCTAACAGGACTTGAACCTGTGACCTCTTCGTTATCAGCGAAGCGCTCTAACCGCCTGAGCTATAGCCCCCTGGCCGTCGTAAAGCCTACAGCACCACGACGGGGATGACGAATCGAGGGGGCGGGGCCGACCGGCCTCGCCCCCGACGACGTCAGTTGTTGGTGAAGCCGACCAGCAGTCCGCCGGTGACCCGGACGCTGAGGTTGTACAGCACGGCCACGATCGCGCCGATGACGGTGCCGACCACGATGTTCAGGATCGCCACGACGATCGAGAAGAGCATGATCTGCCCGATGTTGAACGAGTTCTGCAGCGTGAAGTTCTGGTCGCCCAGGATGTCGCGCAGCAGGCTGTCGAGGTCGTTGAAGATGCCCGTCTGGTTGAGGATCAGCCAGATGAGGAACGTGGCGACCACCGTGATGATGCCGAGCGCGACGGCGATCAGGAACGACAGCTTCACGACCGACCAGAAGTCGATGTAGACCAGCTTGAGCCGGACCTGCTTCGTGCCGGCGGGCCGCTTGGCCTTGCGCTGGAGTCTCTCCGCGACGCTACTCATCGATCTGTCCCTCTCCGGTGCTCTCTTCGTCGGACGCCTCGCGGCCCTCCGGTGCGTCGACGGCGTCGATCACGTCTCCCGGGCTGACCACGGGAACGGCCTCGTTGTCGCCCACGGCGTCGATCGCCGCCTCGTCGGTCTGGGCCACGAGGTTGCGCTCCGAGTTGCGGGCGACCGCGATGATGCGGTCCTCCGCGGCGAACCGGGCGAACACGACACCCATGGTGTCGCGACCCTTGGCCGGCACCTCGGCCACGGCAGACCGTACCACCTTGCCGCTGGAGAGCACCACGAGCACCTCGTCGTCCTCGCCGACGATGAGGGCACCGGCGAGGTCTCCCCGCGCCTCCGCCAGCTTGGCGACCTTGATGCCGAGGCCGCCACGGTTCTGGATGCGGTACTGGTCGGCGGCGGTGCGCTTGGCGAAGCCGCCCTCGGTGACGACGAAGACGTAGCCCGAGTCGTCGGCGACCGAGGCGGAGAGCAGGGTGTCGCCCTCGCGGAAGGTCATGCCCTTCACGCCGGACGTCGAGCGACCCATCGGCCGCAGCGAGTCGTTGGTCGCGGTGAAGCGCAGCGACATGCCGTGGCGGGACACGAGCAGCAGGTCGTCGCTCTCGTCGACGAGCAGCGCCGAGACGAGCTCGTCGTCGTCGCGCAGGTTGATCGCGATGATGCCGCCGGTGCGGTTCGTGTCGTACTCGGTGAGCGCGGTCTTCTTGATCAGGCCGTCGCGGGTGGCGAGCACGAGGTACTGGGCGACCTCGTAGTCGCGGATGTCGAGCACCTGCGAGATCTGCTCGTCGGGCTGCATCGCGAGCAGGTTGGCGACGTGCTGGCCCTTCGCGTCGCGGCCGGCCTCCTGCAGCTCGTAGGTCTTGGCGCGGTAGACCCGGCCCTTGTTCGTGAGGAAGAGCAGCCAGTGGTGCGTCGTCGTCACGAAGAAGTGGTCGACGACGTCGTCGGCGCGCAGCTGGGCACCGCGCACGCCCTTGCCGCCGCGGTGCTGGCTGCGGTAGTTGTCGCTGCGGGTGCGCTTGACGTAGCCGCCGCGGGTGATGGTGACGACCATCTCCTCCTCGGGGATCAGGTCCTCCACGCTCATGTCGCCGTCGAAGCCGAACATGATCTCGGTGCGGCGGTCGTCGCCGAACTTGTCGGTGATGTCGCGCAGCTCGTCGCTGACGATGGTGCGCTGGCGCTCCGGCTTGGCGAGGATGTCCTGGTAGTCGGCGATCTCGCGCTCGAGCTGGTCGGCGTCGTCCTGGATCTTCTGGCGCTCGAGGGCGGCGAGGCGACGCAGCTGGAGGTTGAGGATGGCGGAGGCCTGGATCTCGTCGACCTCCAGCAGCTCCATGAGGCCGGCCCGCGCCTCCTCGACGGTGGGCGACCGGCGGATGAGCGCGATGACGTCGTCGAGGGCGTCCAGCGCCCTCAGGTAGCCGCGCAGGATGTGGGCGTCGGCCTCGGCCTTCTTGAGGCGGAACCGGGTGCGACGCACGATCACGTCGATCTGGTGGTCGACCCAGGCGGAGATGAAGCCGTCGAGCGCGAGGGTGCGGGGCACGCCGTCGACGATCGCGAGCATGTTCGCGCCGAAGTTCTCTTGCAGGCTCGTGTGCTTGTAGAGGTTGTTCAGCACGACCTTCGCGACGGCGTCGCGCTTCAGCACCACGACGAGGCGCTGGCCGGTGCGGCCCGAGGTCTCGTCGCGGATGTCGGCGATGCCGCCGATGCGGCCGTCCTTGACGAGCTCGGCGATCTTGATCGCGAGGTTGTCGGGGTTGACCTGGTAGGGCAGCTCGGTGACGACGAGGCAGGTGCGTCCCTGGATCTCCTCGACGTTGACGACCGCGCGCATGGTGATCGAGCCGCGACCGGTGCGGTACGCGTCCTGGATGCCCTTGACGCCGAGGATCTGTGCGCCCGTGGGGAAGTCCGGGCCCTTGATGCGCTGGATCAGCGCCTCCAGCAGCTCTTCGCGGGTCGCCTCGGGGTTCTCGAGGTACCACTGGGCGCCCGACGCGACCTCGCGCAGGTTGTGCGGCGGGATGTTCGTCGCCATGCCGACCGCGATGCCGACGGAGCCGTTGACGAGCAGGTTCGGGAAGCGGCTCGGCAGGATCGCCGGCTCGCGCGTGCGGCCGTCGTAGTTGTCCTGGAAGTCGACCGTGTCTTCGTCGATGTCGCGCACCATCTCGAGCGCGAGCGGGGCCATCTTCGTCTCGGTGTACCGGGGGGCGGCGGCGCCGTCGTTGCCGGGCGAGCCGAAGTTGCCCTGGCCGAGCGCGAGCGGGTAGCGGAGGCTCCACGGCTGGACCAGGCGGACGAGCGCATCGTAGATGGCCGTGTCGCCGTGCGGGTGGAACTGCCCCATGACGTCGCCGACGACGCGCGAGCACTTCGAGAAGGCGCGGTCGGGGCGGTAGCCGCCGTCGTACATCGCGTAGATCACGCGACGGTGCACCGGCTTGAGGCCGTCACGCACCTCGGGCAGCGCCCGGCCGACGATGACGCTCATGGCGTAGTCGAGGTACGAGCGCTGCATCTCGAGCTGCAGGTCGACCTGCTCGATGCTGTCGCGCTTGATCGCCGGGGCGAAGGTGGGGGTGCCCTCGGCGTCGTCGCCCTCGGGGGCTGTGGTCGGCTCGTCGGCCATGATTCTCCGTCTGTCGTGGTCTGCCCCGGTCGTCTCCGCGGGGCGCGGGCGTGCTCCGACCGGGCCGGAGGCGCGGGTCAGATGTCGAGGAAGCGGACGTCTTTCGCGTTCTGCTGGATGAAGGCACGGCGCGACTCGACGTTCTCGCCCATCAGGGTGTCGAAGATGGTGTCGGCGGCCGCCGCGTCCTCCAACGTGACCTGCAGGAGGGTGCGGGTGTCAGGGTCCATGGTCGTCTCCCACAGCTCCTTGTAGTCCATCTCGCCGAGGCCCTTGTAGCGCTGGATGCCGTTGTCTTTCGGGATGCGCTTGCCGGCCGCGCGACCCTGCAGGAGGTTCGCGTCGCGCTCGGCGTCGCTGTACACGTACTCGTGGGGCGCGTTCGTCCACTTGAGCTTGAACAGCGGGGGCTGGGCCAGGTAGACGTAGCCGAGGTCGATGAGCGGGCGCATGTAGCGGAAGAGCAGCGTCAGCAGCAGCGTCGTGATGTGCTGGCCGTCGACGTCGGCGTCGGCCATGAGCACGATCTTGTGGTACCGGGCCTTGTCGGGGTCGAAGTCCTCGCCGATGTCGGCGCCGAACGCCTTGATCATGGCCTGCACCTCGTTGTTGCCGAGGGCCCGGTCGAGGCGCGCCTTCTCGACGTTGAGGATCTTGCCGCGGAGGGGGAGGATCGCCTGCGTCTCGGGGTTGCGGCCCTGGACGGCCGAGCCGCCGGCCGAGTCGCCCTCGACGATGAAGATCTCGGAGAGCGACGGATCTTTGCTCTGGCAGTCCTTCAGCTTGCCGGGCATGCCGTTCGACTCGAGCACGCCCTTGCGGCGGGTCTGCTCGCGCGCCTTGCGGGCGGCCATGCGGGCCTGCGACGCGAGGATGCCCTTGCGGACGATCTCGGCGGCCTGACGCGGGTTGCGGTCGAACCAGTCGGTGATCTGGTCGAAGGCGACCTTCTGCACGAACGACTTCGCCTCGGTGTTGCCGAGCTTGGTCTTCGTCTGGCCCTCGAACTGCGGCTCGCCGAGCTTGATCGAGATGACGGCCGTCAGGCCCTCGCGGACGTCGTCGCCGGTGAGGTTGTCGTCCTTCTCCTTGAGCAGCTTGTTCTTGGGGTCCTTCGCGTAGCGGTTGACCAGCGTGGTCAGCGCCGCGCGGAACCCCTCCTCGTGCGTGCCGCCCTCGTGCGTGTTGATCGTGTTCGCGTAGGTGTGGACGCTCTCTTGGTAAGAGGTGTTCCACTGCATGGCGACCTCGAGCGAGATCTTCTTCTCGGTGTCCTCCTGCTCGAAGGCGATGATGTCGTCGTGGACGGTCTCGACCTTCTTCACGGTGTTGAGGTACTGGACGTAGTCGACCAGGCCCTTCTCGTAGAGGAAGACGTCGTGGCGCGCCTCGACGCCCTCCTCCTGCACGCGCTCGTCGCTGAGCTCGATGCGGAGGCCCTTGTTGAGGAACGCCATCTGCTGGAACCGGGTGCGGAGCGTCTCGTAGTCGAACTCGACGGTCTCGAAGATCTCGGAGTTCGGCCAGAAGGTGATCGTCGTGCCGGTCGTGCCGTCCTCCTCGCCCTTGGCGAGGGGCGAGACGGGCACGCCGTCGGTGAAGCTCTGGCGGTAGACGTTGCCCTGGCGGCGGACCTCGACGTCGAGCTCGCTCGAGAGCGCGTTGACGACCGAGCTGCCCACGCCGTGCAGGCCGCCCGAGACGGCGTAGCCGCCGCCGCCGAACTTGCCGCCGGCGTGCAGCACGGTGAGCACGACCTCGACGGTCGACTTGCCCTCGACGGGGTGGATGTCGACGGGGATGCCGCGGCCGTTGTCGACGACGCGCACCCCTCCGTCTTCGCGCAGCGTGATCTCGATGTGGTCGCAGTGGCCGGCGAGGGCCTCGTCGACCGAGTTGTCGACGATCTCGTAGACGAGGTGGTGCAGGCCGCGGGGGCCGGTGGAGCCGATGTACATGCCCGGTCGCTTGCGGACGGCCTCGAGGCCCTCGAGCACCTGGATCGCACTGGCGCCGTAGGAGTCGTCGGGCTGTTCGGCGTCGGTGGGATTCAGTGACATGTGCGTGGGGGCTCCTGCCGGCGGGGACGAGGGGTGCCGCACCCGGTCGCGACGCTCGACAGCGACGCCCAGGACGACCTCCAGAGTCTACCGCAGCCCCCTCCCCGATAGGGGAAGATCCGCCCTCAGAGGGATTTTCCCGAGGCCGATGGACGATTCACCCTCCCTAGCCGTAGGTATCGCGAGGACCGCGCCCTGGGACCGATCTGGGACCGCGTTTCCAGGACGGGGCGTTGGGTGCCAAGAATCGCACCGACTGGATGCCCGCCTCCGGGTACCTCTGGACGATGGTCGTCGTGACCGTCCCGCGCATCAGCCGCAGCTGCGTCGCCCAGGCCGTCGAGTCGCACTGCACGGTCAGCGTGCCGTCGTCGATCGAGACCGGGTGCGAGTGCGACGACAGCTCGTCGCCGACCATGTCGGGCCACGCGGTCATCAGCTCGGACTGCGCCAGGGGCGAGTTCCAGCCCATCTCGCTGGTCACGCTCGCGAGCACGTCGGCGATGCCGCGCGGCTCGCGGCCGGTGCCGAAGGGCTGGCTCGGCGACCCGAGCTTGATCGCCTTGCGTCGGCGGCCGTCGCGCGAGCGCTGGTTCGGGTCGCCGAAGACGCGGCGGAACCGCAGGTAGACGCGCTGGGCTTCGTTCTCGCCGCGAGGAGCAGGAGGTTCTGCCTCGCCGCGAGGAGCAGGAAGTCCTGCCTCGCCCCGGGGAGGCGCGGGCTCCGCCCCGGCACCGCCCGCGGCCGCGGGTCCGGTCGCCTCGTCGCCGCCGCTCATGCCGTACCTCCGACACCGTCGTCGGGGGTGTCACCAGCCGTGGCGTCGGGGATCGAGGCCGGTGCGGGGGTCTCGACCGGCGGCTCCGGCTGCTCGACGATCGTGCCGGCCGCGATGCGGACGGTGTGCGCCTTGAGGCGGTCGGGGACGTCGCCCTCGACGGCCGCCGTGATCAGTACCTGCTCGTAGTCGGCCACGGCGTCGGCCAGTCGGTCGCGGCGCGACCCGTCGAGCTCGGCGAAGACGTCGTCGAGCACGATCACGGGATCGCCGGTCACCGAGTCGGCGCGCACGACCGCGGCCGACGCGAGCTTGAGGGCGAGGGCGAACGACCACGACTCCCCGTGGCTGGCGTAGCCGCGGGCCGGCAGGCCGTTGAGCGAGAGGAAGAGGTCGTCGCGGTGCGGGCCGACGAGGGTGAGCCCGCGGTCGAGCTCGGACGGGCGGACCCGGGCCAGCGCCTGGCGGAAGACCTCGGGGACGTCGGCCGCCGGGATCGACTCGCTCGGCGCCTCCGCGGCGGTGGTCTCGTCGTCGGGGACGGAGCCGCGGATGCTCAGCACCGTCGAGAGCCGGGCGGCGTGGTCCTCGCCGGCGACGGCGGCGTAGGCCCGGGCGGCCTCGGGCGCGAGGTCGGCGACGAGACGGTCGCGGGCGACGACGATCTCGCTGCCGAGGGCGACGAGTCGTTCGTCCCAGATGTCGAGGGTGCCGAGCTGGCCGGGCTTCACCCCGGAGGCGCGGGCCGACTTGAGGAGCGTGTTCCGCTGCTTCAGCACCCGGTCGTAGTCGGCCTGCACCCCGGCGAACCGCGGCGCGCGGGTGACGAGCAGCTCGTCGAGGAAGCGGCGGCGGCCCGACGGCTCGCCACGGACGAGGGCGAGGTCTTCGGGCGCGAAGAGCACGCTGGTGAAGTACCGCGGCAGCTCGCGGGGCTTGATCGCCCCGCGGTTGACCTGCGCCCGGTTGGCCGACGACCGGTTGATCTGCACCTCGGCGAGCAGCTCGCGGTCGCCGGCCTGGAGCCGGGCCCGCACGATCGCCGAGTCGGTGCCCTGGCGGATCATCGCCGCGTCGGACGAGACCCGGTGCGACCCGAGGGTCGCGAGGTAGCCGAGCGACTCGACGAGGTTGGTCTTGCCCTGGCCGTTCCGCCCGACGAAGAGGTTGGGCCCGCGCGCGAGAGCGACTTCGGCGGATGCGTAGTTCCGGAAGTCGGTCAGGCTGAGATGCAGTACTCGCACGCGGGCCGGGAAGGCGGCTAGGCCTTCTTGACGGCGTGGCCGCCGAACTGGTTGCGCAGGGCGGCGACGGCCTTCATGGTCGGCGAGCCCTCGCCCTGGCGCGACACGAAGCGCGCGAAGATCGACGCGCTGAGCGCCGGCATCGGCACGGCGTGGGCGATGCCCTCCTCCAGCGTCCAGCGACCCTCGCCGCTGTCCTCGACGTAGCCCGAGAGCGCCTCGAGCTTGGGGTCGGCGTCGAGCGCCAGCACCATGAGCTCGAGCAGCCAGGAGCGGACGACCGTGCCGCGCTGCCAGGCCTTGAACACCGCGGGGACGTCCTCGACGAGGCCCTTGGCCTCGAGGAGCTCGTAGCCCTCGCCGTACGCCTGCATGATCGCGTACTCGATGCCGTTGTGGACCATCTTCGCGTAGTGTCCCGCGCCGACGCCGCCGGCGTGGCTGAAGCCCTCCTCGCGGGGGCCCTCCGGACGCAACGCGTCGAAGACGGGCATGGCGCGCTCGACGTCGGCCGCGTCGCCGCCGACCATCAGGCCGTAGCCGTTGTCGAGGCCCCAGACGCCGCCCGAGACGCCGGCGTCCATGTAGCGGATGCCCTTCGAGTCGAGGAGCGTCGCGTGCACCTCGTCGTCGAGCCACTTCGAGTTGCCGCCGTCGATGACGAGGTCGCCCGGCTCGAGGACCTCGCTGAGGTCTTTGATGACCGCGTCGGTGATCTGGCCGTGGGGGACCATGACCCAGACGAGGCGGGGGGACGGCAGCGCCTGGGCGAGGGCGCCGAGGTCGGCGACGTCGGACACGGCGGGGTTGGCGTCGTAGCCGGTGACCTCGATGCCCGCGTTGCGCAGGCGAGCGCGCATGTTGTTGCCCATTTTGCCGAGACCGACGAGGCCGATGTGCATGTGAATCCTTCGTTCGTGGGAGGCGCGGTGAGCGCCCCGGTTCTGTGGCGCGCGACTAGCGCAGGAGGAGGTTGGGCTGCAGCAGGTACTTGTAGCTGTCAGCCCCTGCCTGGTCCCTCGACGACTGACTGGTGATCAGCACGGGACCGGGCTTGTTCGGGTTCTCCGTCTTGGTGAAGGAGATCCGCACGAACTCGGAGTGGACCGCTCCGAGACCGTCGAGGAGGAACTGCGGCTTCAAGGAGACCACCGTGTCCTCTCCCGTCAACAACGCATCGATCGACTCTGACGCCTGCGCCTGCTCACTGCCGATGGCCTCGAGGGTGAGGCCGTCGATCGTGAACGTGAACCTGAGGGCCGCCTCGCGCTCGAGCACGAGCGAGACGCGGCGGACGGACTCGACGAGCTCGGCCGTGTTGATCACGGCGTAGTTCTCGACGGTCTCGGGGAAGAGCCGCTTGACCGGGGGGAAGTTGCCCTTGATCAGCAGCGAGGTGACGGTCTTGTCGCCGGCCTGGAACGCGATGAGCTCGCGGTCGTCGGTGCCGGTGATCGAGACGGCCACGGTCGTCGCGTTGCCGAAGGTCTTGCCGACCTCCTGCAGGGTGCGGGCCGGGACGAGCGCCGTCGTGGTCTCGCTGCTCGCGGCGGTGCCGGGGTCGAAGTCGATGCCGCGGACGGCGACGCGGTAGCGGTCGGTGGCCACGAGCGACAGCGCGTTCTCGGTCACCTCGAGCTGCACGCCGGTGATGACCGGGGTGACGTCGTCGCGCGACGCGGCGACGGCGACCTGCGAGATCGCCAGGGCGAAGCGGTCGCCGGGCACGACGCCCGAGCGCTCGCCCACCGTCGGCAGCGTGGGGTACTCCTCGACCGGCATGCTCAGCAGCGAGAAGTTCGCCGAGCCGCAGCTGACCGCGATGCGGTTCTCGTCGGTTGCGAAGGTGACGGGGGCGTTCGGGAGGCGGCTCGCGATGTCGGCGAGGAGGCGGCCCGAGACGAGGATCGTGCCGGGTTCGTCGACCTCCGCCGCGATGCTCGTCTGGGCCGAGACCTCGTAGTCGAAGGACGAGAGCGTGAGGCCGTCGGTCGTGGCCTCGATGAGGACGCCGCTGAGGATCGGGAGCGTGGTGCGCTGCGGGAGCAGCTTCACCGCGAACGAGACAGCATCGCTGAAGACGTCACGGTTGACCTGGAACTTCACGCGGGGACCCCTATCGACTACCTGCTCGTGGACGGCCCGCCAATACTGCCACAGCGGACAGGCGGCCCGTCCCGGGCACCGGGAGGGCGGCCGGCTGTCCACAAGGTTGTCTCTTCATCAATTTCTTGTAATCCAGGATTAACAGTCTTAACCGTTGTGCACAGTGTGGATAACCTGTTTAAAACCCCGTCGCTCCGGCGAATGACACGTTCTCGACCTGTGGACGGGATGTGGAGCGACGGTCGGAGAAGTCGCACGGCCCGATCCTCGGCCGAGGCCGTTCCCACAGGGTCGTGTCATCCGCCCACAGTCGACCAGGTAGTTATCCACGACTTTCCACAGGTTATCCACACTGTGGGATCGATGGCGGTCCTGAGGGCAGGCAGCGCGCCTCCACGGGGCTCCGGGGACGACGAACGGGCGTCGACACGAGGTCGACGCCCGTCGGGGCGGAGCGGTCGGGAGGGGCGGTGCAGCGCCCGCGACTCGCCTACTTGTAGCGGGTGTCCTGCTTGATGCGGCTGGTCAGCTCGGTCACCTGGTTGTAGATCGAGCGCCGCTCCTTCATGAGCTCGCTGATCTTCTTGTTCGCGTACATGACCGTCGTGTGGTCGCGGTTGCCGAACAGCTGCCCGATCTTCGGGAGGGAGAGGCTGGTCAGCTCACGGCAGAGGTACATGGCGATCTGACGGGCCGTCGCGATGGCCTGCGACCGGGACGAGCCGTAGAGGTCGTCGACCGTGAGCTTGAAGTAGTCGGCGGTCGAGTTGATGATGTCGACCGGCGCGATGACGTTGTCCTCGTCGAGGGTGATGAGGTCCTTGAGCACGGTCTGCACGAGGGCCATGTCGACCGCGGTGCGGTTGAGGCTCGCGAACGCCGTGACGCGGATGAGCGTGCCCTCGAGCTCGCGGATGTTGCTCGACACCTTCGTCGCGATGAACTCGAGCACCTCGTCGCGCACCTGCAGCTTCTCGCTCTGCGCCTTCTTGCGGAGGATCGCGATGCGCGTCTCGAGGTCGGGCGCCTGGACGTCCGTGATGAGGCCCCACTCGAAGCGGGAGCGCATGCGGTCCTCGAAGCCGGTGAGGTGCTTCGGCGGCAGGTCGCTCGTGATCACCAGCTGCTTGTCGTGGTCGTGCAGCGTGTTGAAGGTGTGGAAGAAGGCCTCCTGCGTCGAGTCCTTGCCCTGGAGGAACTGGATGTCGTCGATGAGGAGGATGTCGATCTCGCGGTACCGCTGCTGGAAGAGGTTCGAGCGGTTGTTGGCGATCGAGTTGATGAAGTCGTTCGTGAACTCCTCGCTGCTGACGTACCGCACCCGGATGCCCGGGTACATCGTCTCGGCGTAGTGGCCGATGGCGTGGAGGAGGTGGGTCTTGCCGAGGCCGGACGACCCGTAGATGAAGAGGGGGTTGTAGGCCTTGGCCGGCGCCTCGGCCACGGCGACGGCCGCGGCGTGCGCGAAGCGGTTGGAGGCGCCGATGACGAAGTTGTCGAAGCTGTACTTCGGGTTCAGGCGCGAGTCGTTGCGCTTGCCCGTCGCGGGCGACTCGACCGGGGCCGGCACGAAGGGGGCCTCGATGTAGTGGGCGGGCTCGGACTCCTCCGGCTGCTGCGTGAGGGTGTCGGGCGTGATGTCGGGATTGACCGTGATGGCGAAGCTCGCCACCGAGGCGTCGCCGAGGGCCGCGATCGACTCGAGCAGGGGGGTGCGGATGCGCTGCTCGAGCATGCCGCGGGTGAGGTCGTTCGGGACCTCGAGGTAGAGGGTGCCGCCGAGCACGCCCTTCGGCTCGACCAGGCTGATGAACCCGTGCAGCTGGGGCGTGATCCGGTCGTCGGTCGTGAGGCTGGCCAGGACGGACCGCCAGAGGTCCTGGACCGGATCGACGGTGTTCGCCACGGGGCTTCCTCTTCCTGTGGGGCTCTGTCGAGTGCCCCGGTTCTCGTGCGCACGCCTCCGCGCCGACCGGACAGAGGGGATCTCTGCACCGACTTATGCACAGCTTTCTCCACCGGTCGACGGTGGGCGTCGTGGCCGGGAGAGCCGTGGAATCCGTGTACTTACGGGGATCTGGAGCGTGAGGTACCCACTGTAGTTCGCACGAGTATGTCTCTCGCAACCCGAGTTCTCAACAATGTGGATAAACCCGAGCCCGTCCGCCGTTTGACCACGGGACGGATGCCGCGTACTTTTAATCAGTTGATTTCAGCCGATTGGGCTGTACAAGACTTCCCGGACGTCGGCAGCAGGCCAGTGTCCGCTTCCCCCTACGGAGAACACCATGAGCAAGAGAACGTTCCAGCCGAACAACCGTCGCCGCGCCAAGAAGCACGGCTTCCGCGCCCGCATGCGCACCCGCGCCGGCCGTGCGATCCTCGCGCACCGTCGTGGCAAGGGCCGCACCGAGCTCTCGGCGTAGAACCCTCCGTGTTGGCCCGGGCCAACCGCATCGTCCGCGCAGACGACTACCGAAACACAGTGCGCCGTGGCCGCAAGTCGGGCACGGCGCACTCGGTCGTCTACGTGCGTCGTCGTGACGACGACCAGGTGCGGTTCGGCTTCATCGTGGCCAAGACGGTCGGCAACGCGGTCGCCCGCAACACCGTGCGCCGACGCCTCAAGGGCGTGTGCCACGAGCTGCTGCCGACGACGCCGCCCGGCACCGACGTGGTGATCCGCGCCTTGCCAGGCAGCCTCGACGTTCCGTGGTCTACCCTGCTCAGGGACATCTCGGGGGTCGTCGACAAGGTCGTGGAATCGTGATCAGGGCACTGCAGGTCGTGGCGTTGCTGCCTCGCAACGCCTGCGTCGTCGTGCTCCGTGCGTACCGGGCCGTCGTCTCCCCCCTCTACGGCGACGTCTGCCGGTACCACCCCTCCTGCTCCCGCTACGCGCTCGAGGCCATCCAGCAGCACGGCGTCGTCCGCGGGGTGGCCCTCGGCACCTGGCGCATCGGCCGGTGCAACCCCTGGTCCGCCGGCGGCGTCGACGACGTCCCTCGGCCTCGTCGTCAGAAGCACTCCCTCACCGCCTTCGGGTTCGTGATCCCCCTGGCCGACGGGCCCGGCCCCGTCCTCGGCGCCGCCCCCCGTCTCCTCGCACAGACCCACCGGAAGGGCTGACCCGCACACCATGGACTTCATCGGCACGATCCTCTGGCCACTGAGATGGCTCGTCGAGGCCATCCTCGTCGGCTTCCACAACGTCCTCACGTCGTTCGGCATGGGCACCGGCTGGGGCAGCACCTGGGTGCTCTCCATCGTCGGCCTCGTGCTCGTCGTGCGAGCGGCCCTCATCCCGATCTTCGTGCGCCAGATCAAGAGCCAGCGCCGCATGATGGAGATCGCGCCGCGCCTGAAGAAGATCCAGGACAAGTACAAGGGCAAGCGCGACCAGTTCAGCCGCGAGGCCATGTCCCGCGAGACGATGGCGCTCTACAAGGACACGGGCACCAACCCGCTGAGCTCGTGCCTGCCGCTGCTCATCCAGATGCCGATCTTCTTCAGCCTCTACACCGTGCTGCACAACGCCCAGCAGGAGAAGGTCGGCATCGGCCTGCTCGGCCAGCAGCTCTCCGCGTCGTTCGGCGAGTCGACCCTCTGGGGCGCCCCGCTGAAGGAGACCTTCCTCGGCGCCACGACGTGGGAGGTCCGCCTCCTCGCCGGCGCGATGGTGGTCGTCATGACCGCGTCGCAGTTCATCACGCAGCTGCAGATCGTCTCGAAGAACATGTCGCCCGAGACCAAGGCGAGCCCCATGTTCAAGCAGCAGCGCATGCTCCTCTACTTCCTCCCCCTCGTGTTCGTCTTCTCGGGTCTCTCGTTCCCCCTGGGCGTCATGTTCTACTGGCTGACCTCGAACATCTGGACCATGGCCCAGCAGTTCATCGTCATCCGCAACATGCCGACGCCCGGCAGCGAGGCCGCCCTGGCCCGCGAGGAGCGCATGGCCAAGAAGGCCCAGCGCAAGGGTCTCGGCCTCGGCGACATCACGGTGACCGAGATCGAGTCGGCCCCGGCCGTCCCCAAGGCCACGCAGCGCGTGCAGCCCGTCGGCAAGAACCGCGCCAAGAAGCAGAACGGCGCCAAGAAGTGATCCGTCGCTCCGTCGGTCCCGGCCGACGGAGCGCGGTCTCCTGAGCACGCCGACGAAGTCCTGAACCCGGAGAGACGATCGAGATGAACGACAGCGACAGCACGAGCAGCGACCTGCCCGAGGGCACCACGGACGCTTTGCAGGAGGCGCGGGTCGAGACCGACGCGCCCCGCGCCTCCTCGACTCCCCCCGTCGACGGCGACGCCGCCGGTGCCGACGACGAGGCGGGCGTCCTCGACGAGGGCGACATCGCCGCCGACTACATCGAAGAGCTGCTCGACATCTGCGACTTCGACGGCGACATCGACATCGAGGTGCAGGCGGGCCGCTCGTACATCTCGGTCGACTCGACCGGCGGCGAGGGCGCCCTGCGCGTGCTCTCGAAGCCGGAGACGGTCAACGCCCTGCAAGAGCTCACGCGCATCGCCGTGCAGACCAAGACCGGCGAGTTCTCGCGCCTGATCCTCGACATCGGCGGGTCGCGCTCGACCCGCGAGGCCGAGCTAGGCGCCATGGTCGACCGTGCCGTCGAGAAGATCGAGGAGGGCGCCGAGGCCGCGGCCCTGCCGCCCATGTCGTCGTACGAGCGCAAGCTCGTGCACGACATCGTGGCCGCCCGCGGCTTCACCTCGGAGTCCGAGGGCGAAGGCCGCGACCGCCACACCGTCATCACCCGCGCCTGACGCGGGGCCGGCACACGATGACCGACGCGCTCACCGAGCTCGAGATCGAACCTGAGGTCGCCGCCCGCATCTTCGGCGACCGCCTCGAGGTCGTGCGGCAGTTCACCGCCGACCTCGCGCAGCACGGCGAGGAGCTCGGGCTGATCGGGCCCCTGGAGCTGCCGCGCCTGTGGACTCGGCACGTCGTCAACTGCGGCCTCGTGGCTCCCCTGCTCACGGCCGGTCGCGTCGGCGACGTCGGGTCGGGAGCGGGCCTGCCGGGTCTCGTCCTGGCGGCGGCTCGACCTGACGCCACTCTCGTGCTCATCGAGCCGATGGAACGACGGACCGACTGGCTCCGCGCCGAGGCCGATCGACTCGGCCTGACGAACGTCGAGGTCGTGCGCGCTCGTGCCGAGGAGGTCGAGCTCGACGGGTGGCTCGACCAGGTGACGGCCCGCGCGGTGTCCGCGCTCTCGAAGCTCATCCCGCTCACGGCCCCGCTCGTCAAGACCGGCGGGCAGCTGCTGCTGATGAAGGGCGCCCGCGTCGACCAAGAACTGGTCGCGGCGAAGAAGGCGATCGCCAAGGCCCATCTCGTCGACGTCGAGGTGCTCGAGCTCGGCGTCGGCCTCGTCGACGAGAGCGAGATCACCCGGGTGTTCCGGGCGACCCTCGACTGACCCCGCCGGAGGCGCGGGGGCGGCTCCACAGGAGGCGATCTGAGCCCGAGGTACGGTGCGCGGATCATCTCGGGGCGCCGGGGGACGCGTGTCGTCTGCCGTGGTGAATTCGTCGTCTGATTGAGGGCAAGTTGGCCTCACAATCGGTCTTGATCAGCAAATACTTTGTTGGTGTCCTTCATTGACCGGTCTTCCCGGATATCCGGGACACCTACTTACCAACATGTGAGTGAGCCTGTGCAAAGTGTCGGCTCGACGCGTCTGTTCTCATCCTCGACACGGGTCGTCCCCCTGCGCGACGTCGGTCGAGATGACCTCGTCGCAGCACGGCGGTCCTCTCGGCTTTGTCGGTCGCTCGGGCTAGAGTTGGACCCGGTTGATCGCCCCGCCCTGAGCTGACGTGTTCGCTCAGACGGTGTGGATGCAGGTGGGCCGTTTCACGTGAAACAGAGCGATTCGGAGAGTCCATCGGTGAGTTCGTCCACGGAGTACGACGGCAGCACTCCCCTCGCCCGGGAACTCGCCGACCTCAACCGGCGCAAGGCGGCCTTGTCGCGCGACCCGTTGCCCCCACCCGCCAAGACGCGCATCCTCACCGTGTCGAACCAGAAGGGCGGTGTCGGCAAGACCACGACCACCGTCAACCTGTCGGCAGCGCTAGCCCGGAGCGGCGCTCGTGTGCTCGTGATCGATCTCGACCCCCAGGGCAACGCCTCGACTGCTCTCGGCGTAGAGCACCGAGCGGAGACCCCGAGCGTCTACGACGTGATCGTCGGCGACGGCGATGTCGCGGACGTCGTCCAGAAGAGCCCGGAGTTCGACCACCTGTACTGCATCCCGGCCACCATCCACCTGGCCGGCGCCGAGATCGAACTGGTCTCGCTGGTCGCCCGCGAGCAGCGCCTGAGTCGTGCGCTCCAGACGTACCTCGAGGCGACCGAGGCCGCCGGCGAGCGGTACGACTACGTGTTCATCGACTGCCCGCCCTCGCTGGGCCTGCTCACCATCAACGCCTTCGTCGCCGCGAGCGAGGTGCTGATCCCCATCCAGTGCGAGTACTACGCGCTGGAGGGTCTCAGTCAGCTGCTGCGCAACATCCAGTTGATCGAGAAGCACCTCAACCCGTCCCTTCAGGTCTCGAGCATCTTGCTGACGATGTACGACGGTCGCACGAACCTCGCGCAGCAGGTCGTCGCCGACGTGCGTGAGCATTTCCCGAAAGAGGCCCTGCAGACCCTCATCCCCCGGTCGGTCCGCATCAGCGAAGCCCCTGGTTACGGGCAGACCGTCATCAGCTACGACACCAATTCACCCGGCTCCATCTCGTACCTCGAGGCGGCGGCCGAACTAGCACGTCGAGGAGCACCCCAGTAGTGGCAACCAAGAGAACAGGGCTCGGCCGAGGCATCGGCGCCCTCATCCCCGTCGCGGACGAGACGCAGGGCCGGCCCGTCGACGTCTTCTTCCCGACGGCACAGCAGACTGCCGAAGAGCTGGTCGCCGTGCCCGGTGCGCGCCTCGCCAACCTGAACCCGCTCGACATCGTCCCGAATGCGCAGCAGCCTCGGACCGAGTTCCGCGAGGAAGAGCTCGCCGAGCTCGTCTCCAGCATCCGCGAGGTCGGCGTGCTGCAGCCGATCGTCGTGCGGCCGATCCCGGTCTCGAGCGCGAAGAAGCGTGCCGGAGGCGCGAAGGGCGTCACGGACGTCCAGTACGAACTGGTCATGGGCGAGCGTCGCCTCCGCGCCACGAAGGAACTGGGCCTGGCGACCATCCCCGCCATCGTCAAGGACACGGCCGACGAGTCGATGCTGCGCGACGCGTTGCTCGAGAACCTGCACCGAGCTGAGCTCAACCCGCTCGAAGAAGCGTCGGCCTATCAGCAACTTCTCGCCGACTTCGGCATCACGCAGGACGAGCTCGCCGGCAGGATCGGTCGAAGCCGTCCGCAGATCTCGAACACCATGCGCCTGCTCCGCCTGCCGGCGTCGGTGCAGCGCCGTGTGGCGTCGGGTGTGTTGTCGGCTGGCCACGCTCGGGCCATCCTCTCCACCGGTGACTCGGTGCTGATGGAACGCCTGGCCGAGAAGATCGTCAACGAGGACCTCTCTGTGCGGGCAGCGGAGGCCATCGCAGCGGGGTCGACCCCATCGGCGCCGAAGTCGACCCGAGCATCGGTGGGTCGTCACCAGGCTCACCTGGACGAAGTTGCCGAACACCTCGGGGATCGACTCGAGACGCGAGTCAAGGTCCGCCTCGGTGCGCGGAAGGGGTCCATCTCCATCGACTTCGCCTCCATGGAGGATCTCAACCGCATCCTGTCTGCCCTCGGGCAGGAAGAGTCTGCAGACAGCTGAACTCGACTGCACCGTGTTTCACGTGAAACGCCCCTTGGGTCATCTCGAAGGGGCGTTTCGCGCCGTCGACGATCCGAATGGGGTCGTTTCAGGGCCTAGGAGAGCCCGTTCAGCAGTCTCAGCACTGGGGAGTGCCGCGACAGACCGCTCAGATCGCTTCCTGTGGGCTCGGAAGCACCCGAACTTCGGTGATGACATCGTTCGCTGAGGATCACCGAGCACTGTTGAGCCCCCGCCTCCTGATCACAAGGCGGTTACACGCCTGCAGCCGAGTCGCTTCGCTGGGGCTAAGTGCGGAACGATCCGTGTCGGAAGAGTTGCAATCAGTACGCGGCTGATTGGACGCATGCTGAACCGTCGGTGGTCGATGCACGTTGCTCATCGACTGACGGCGGATGCCGAGAGGCGTTCACAGAGGCAGCGTCACCACGGGCCTGCTACCTCGCCGTTCGGACCAGGCATAGGGATGTCGACGTGAGGCTGTCCTGCGAGGGTCCTTCGAGCAGCTGGCCCTGGGCAGGAAGATCTTGTTTCGCGCATGTTGCTGGACGGGCATCCCGATCGACCTCCTCCGCGAAGTATCGCCGTTTCACGTGAAACAGCGTTCGTTCACACGTGGTCGCGAACGGCCTTCTCTGCCAGAGCCGCGTAGAACAGGCCGAGCTCGTAGCCGGCCGACTCCAGGGCCATGGGCACCAGCGAGGTCTCGGTCAGCCCGGGCAGGACGTTCACCTCGAGGAACCACGGGGTCCCCGCCGCGTCGACGATGAGATCGACGCGGGACAGGTGCCGCAGGCCGAGGGCCTCGTGCGCGGCGACGGCGGCGACTGCCGCAGCAGAGCTGGCGTCGGCCTCGAGGCGGGCCGGCGTGAAGAACGTCGTCTCGCCTGCGTTGTACCGTGCCTCGAAACCGTAGACACCACCGCGAGGCACGATCTCGACGGCGGGCAGGGCGGTGGGGCCGTCGCCCGTGTCGATGACGCCGACGGCGATCTCCGTCCCGGTGATCTTCTGCTCGACGATGACGTCGTCGCAGTACGTGTATGCGTCCACCATCGCGCGGGGGAGCTGCGAGGCGTCATCCACGACTGTCACGCCCTGCGCCGAGCCGCCCCGAGCGGGCTTGACCACGACCGGGACCGGGTGTTCCTCCGTGATCGCCTGGAGCACGCCGACGGCGCCAAGTTCGCGGAACGCGTCGTGCGAGAGGGTGATGCCGCGGGGCGTGTGGACGCCGGCCCGGCTCACGAGCTCCTTGGCGGTCGGCTTGTCCCACGCGAGGCGAGCCGCGGCGGACGTGCTGCCGACGAACGGGATGTCCAGCGCCTCGAGCAGTCCCCGGAGCGCGCCGTCCTCGCCGCTCGCTCCGTGCAGCACGGGCCACACGACGTCGGGGCGTTCGGCGGCGAGGTGTGCGAGCAACGTCGCGTCGGGGTCGCGGAGCTGCACGGCGATGCCGTTGGCGTGCAGGCTGTCGGCCACGCGCCTCCCCGATCGGAGGGAGACGTCGCGCTCGTGCGAGATGCCTCCGGCGAGGACGGTGACCGACGTGAGGGCGCTGGCGTTCATGGGATCGGGATCGCTTTCCGGTCGGGAGGTGCGTGGTCGGCCGAGGCTCGTCCGATCGGGCAGACGAGCCGGTATTTGCTGGTCAGGACATGTTCGGCGGGGGCATGGTGACGCCCTCGCGGAGGATGGTGGGTGCTCCGAGACGCGCGGACGAGAAGGTGCGCAGCAGGTCGAGCTCGCCGTTGACGACCGAGGCCAGGCGGGCCACTCCGGTGCGGATGAACTCGGGCGTCGGGTAGCAGAACGAGAGCCGGATGTTCTGGCGACCGCCGCCGTCCGAGAAGAACGCGGTGCCGGGCGTGTAGGCGACGAGCTCCTTGACGGCCCGGGGCAGCATGGCCTTCGAGTCGAGCTCGTCGGGCAGCGTGACCCACACGAAGAAGCCGCCGTCGGGCACGGTCCACGACAGCGAGGGCAGGTACTCGCCGAGGGCCCCGAGCATGGCGTCGCGACGTTCGCGGTAGAGCCCGCGGAAGGTGTCGATCTGCCCACGCCAGTCGGCCTGGTCGAGGTACTCGGTGATGACGAACTGCCCGAACGAGTTGGGTGACAGCGTCGCCGACTCGTTGGCGAGGATGAGCTTCTCGCGGATGGCGTGGGGGGCGAGGGCCCAGCCCACGCGGAAGCCGGGAGCGAGCGTCTTGGAGAACGAGCCGAGGTAGATGACGCCCTCGTCGTCGACCGACCGCATCGCCTGGGGGGCCGGCTGGTCGAAGTACAGCAGGCCGTAGGGGTTGTCCTCGAGCACGAGGATGCCCGCCGAGCGGCAGATCTCGAGGATCTCGAGGCGGCGTGCCCAGGTGAGCGTGACGCCCGCGGGGTTGTGGAAGTTGGGGATCGTGTACAGGAACTTGATCGTGCGGCCCTCGGAGGCGAGGCGGGCGATCGTCTGTCGCAGCGCCTCCGGGACGAGGCCTTCGTCGTCCATCGCCACGTGCGCGACGTCGGCCTGGTAGGCCTTGAAGACGCCGAGGGCGCCGACGTAGCTCGGCGACTCGGCGAGCACGACGTCGCCGGGGTTGACGAAGAGCCGCGTGACGAGGTCGAGGGCCTGCTGCGAGCCCGTGGTGACGACGACGTCGTCGGCGCTGCCGCGGATGCCCTCCATCGCCATGATCTGCATGATGTGCTCGCGGATCGCGGGCGTGCCCTGGCCCGAGCCGTACTGCAGCGCCATGGCGCCGCCGCCGGCCGACATGACGCGGTCGATCGCGCCCGTGACGAGCTCACGCGGCAGGGCGGACACGAAGGGCATGCCGCCTGCCAGGGACGCCACCTCGGGGCGGCTGGCGACGGCGAACAGGGCTCGGACCTCGGAGGCGCTCAGGCCGGCGGTGCGGTCGGCGTAGGAGTCGTACCACGGGTCGAGGTTGGTGCCCTTGTTCGTCATCTGCATGCCTGTCGGTCGAGGGTGATGCGGTTCAGGATATGCCCGGAGGCGCGGTGAGACGGGAAGAGCCCGCCCAGCAGGTGCGCTGGGCGGGCTCTCGGTGCGTCGGTGTCGACTACGCCAGGAACTCCGCCAGGTCGGCCTCGAGGGCCTGCTTCGGCTTGGCGCCGATGACGGTCTTGACGACCTGGCCGCCCTTGTAGACCTTCATCGCCGGGATCGACGTGATCTGGTACTGCATGGCGGTCTGGGGGTTGTCGTCGACGTTGAGCTTGACGATCTCGATCTTGTCGCTGTGCTCGGCGGCGATCTGGTCGAGGATCGGCGAGACCGCGCGGCACGGACCGCACCACTCGGCCCAGAAGTCGACGAGGATCGTCTTGTCGGAGGTGAGGACGTCGGCCTCGAAGGAGGCGTCGGTGACTGCCTTGGCGCTGCTCATGGTGGTTCCTTTCGTCGTGGTGGCTGGTGTGGCTCGGGGGACCGCTACGCGGAGACGGTCTCGGGGGCGACCGACTCGGCGGTGTCGATGCCCTCGGCGGCGCCGGGGGTGTGCTCGGCTAGAAACGTCTGGTCGAGGCTGGCGAGGAAGTGCTCGGCGTCGAGCGCCGCGACCACGCCGGATCCGGCCGCGGTGGCCGCCTGGCGGTAGGTCGGGTCGATGACGTCGCCCGCCGCGAACACGCCGCGGAGGTTGGTCTTGGAGCTGCGGCCCTCGACCGCGATCGTGCCGTCCGTGGTGAGGTCGAGCTGGCCGTGGACGAGGTGCACGCGCGGGTCGTTGCCGATCGCGATGAAGAGGCCGTCGAGCTCGAGCTCGCTGACGCTGCCGTCGGCCGTGTCGGTGAGCTGCACGCCCGTCGCCTTCTCGCCGCCGAGGATGGCCGAGACCTGCTTGTTGTAGAGGAACTCGATCTTGTCGTTCGAGAACGCTCGCTCCTGCATGATCTTCGAGGCGCGGAGGCTCTCGGAGCGGTGGATGACGTAGACCTTGCTCGCGAAGCGCGTGAGGAAGGTCGCCTCCTCCATGGCCGAGTCGCCGCCGCCGACGACCGCGATCTCCTTCTGCTTGAAGAAGAAGCCGTCGCACGTGGCGCACCAGCTGACGCCGCGGCCGCTGAGGCGCTCCTCGTCGGCCAGGCCGAGCTTGCGGTAGGCGCTGCCCGTCGCGAAGATCACCGTCAGCGCCTCCTCGACGGCGCCGCTGCCGAGCGTGACGGTCTTGACGTCGCCGGTCAGGTCGACGCTGGTGACGTCGTCGAGCAGCACCTCGGCGCCGAACTTCTCGGCCTGCTCCTGCAGCTTGAACATCAGCTCGGGGCCCTGGATGCCGTCGGGGAACCCGGGGAAGTTCTCGACCTCGGTGGTCTTCATGAGCTCACCGCCCGCCTCGACGGAGCTGGCGACGATGAGCGGCTCGAGACCGGCGCGGGCCGCGTAGATGCCCGCGGTGTAGCCGGCGGGGCCGGAGCCGATGATGATGATCTGGCGCATGAGCACCTTCCTCAGGGACGTGTGTGGACGGGCAGGGGACCGGGCGGGCCCTCGTCGGGCCCTGCGGTCTCCCGCACCGCCTGATCGAACAGATCCTAGCGGCGGGCTATTCCGCGCCTCCCAGAGGGACGTCGAGGAGGCGCGGAGCGGCTCAGCGACGCAGCAGCCGGCTCACCAGCGGGCGCGCGCGGCGCAGCACGGGGTCGAGCAGCTCGACGAGCTCGGGCAGGCGCACGAGGCGCAGCAGGCCGAAGTAGACGACGGCCATGAACGCCACCGCGACGAGGACGGAGAAGAGGCCGGCGATGCGGCTGGAGTGCGCGAAGCCGTTCGGGTCGAAGCTGCCGAGGCCGAACACGACGACGAGGCCGACCACGCCGGCGACGGCCGCGACGACCGAGTACTGCACGTAGCGGCGCAGCACCCAGCGGCCGTCGATGCCGCCGAGGCGACGCTTGACGAGCACCAGGGCGACGACGGTCTGGGCCGAGCCCGCGATCGAGGTGGTCCAGGCGATGGCGGCGGCGATGCGGTCGTCGGGGACGACCGCCGAGCAGAGCAGCGTCCCGACGACGAAGACGCTCGACTGGATGAGCTGCATGAGGAACGGCGTGCGCTGGTCGTGCAGGGCGTAGAAGACGCGCTGCACGACGAACAGCACGCTGAAGAGCACGAGCCCCGGCATGAAGCCGACGATGACCTGCGACATCTGGGTGGCGCCCCGGAAGGTGCTCTCGAAGAAGCTCGCGAAGGGCAGCGCGACGACGATCATGGCGACGGCCGCGAAGACCATGAACATGCCGATCGTGCGGAGCGACTGCGACAGGTCGGTGCGGACGGCGCGCAGGTCGCCGCGCGAGGCGTGCCCGCTCATGCGCGTGAAGTACGCCGTCGCGATCGAGACCGCGACGATGCCGTGCGGCAGCATGAAGAGCAGCCAGCTGTTGGCCAGCACGGCGTTCGAGGCGCCCGCGCCGCTGCCCTCGGAGGCCACGCGGCTCTGCACGAGGCCGGCGAGCTGGGTGACGAGCACCATGCCGAAGAGCCAGCCGGCCGCCTTGCCCGTGGCGCCGAGGCCGACGCCGCGCCAGCGGAAGTCGGGGCGGAAACGGAGGCCGGCCCGACGCCAGAAGAAGAGCAGGAAGCCGGCCTGGGCGAGCACGCCGAGCGACGCCGTGCCGGCGAGGACGGTGATGCGCCCCGGCGTCCAGACGTCGACGACCGAGTTCGACGCCGAGCCGCCGAACAGCACCATGAAGACGACGAGCCCGGCGATGGCGACGACGTTGTTGATGACCGGCGCCCACGTGAACGGGCCGAAGACCTGCCGTGCGTTGAGCACCTCGCTGAGCAGGGAGTACATGGCGTAGAAGAAGATCTGCGGCAGGCACCAGTAGGCGAAGGCCGTCGCCAGGGCGATGGAGTCAGAGGTGTAACCACCCTGCCCGGTGCTGTTCGCCTGCTGCGCGTAGAGGCGCACGAGCATCGGCGCGAGCAGGGTGCCGATCAGCCCGACCGCCGCGAAGACGATCGTGCCGAGCGTGACGATCTTGTTGATGAAGCGCTGGCCGCCGTCGTCGTCGTTCGTGGCCGCACGGACGATCTGGGGCACGAGCACGGCGCTGAGCAGGCCGCCCGCGATCAGCGCGTAGATGTTGTTCGGCAGCTGGTTCGCGAGGGCGAACGAGTCGGCGGCCCGGCTGGCGCTCTGCCCAATGGCGGCCGCGAGCACCGCGGTCTTCACGAAGCCGAGGACGCGGGAGACCATCGAGCCCGAGGCGAGCAGGACGCTCGCCCGGCCGAGCCCGGCGGGGGAGGCGCTCACGCGGTCTCGCCCGGGCCGGGCGTCGAGGTCGAGGGCGTCGAGGTGGAGGGGGTCGTCGAGGTCGACGGGTGTCTCGGGTGGATGGGAGCCTCCGGGCTGCTGCTGCTGCGATCGGTCGTCGTGCTGGTGGGCCCGTCGCCGTCGCCGGGGGTGTGGTCTCGGGGATCGTCGTCACCGTCGCCGCCGTCTGGCGCACGGCGGCGCTTGCGGAAGGTGCGGTAGATGCCGCCGCCGAACAGCAGCACGAAGCCGACGGCGAAGACCCACGTGATCGCGGTCTCCCAGCCGGCCTGCACGTTGATGGAGACGCTGCTCGGGCTGCCGATGGCGACGCCGGTCGGGCTGGTCAGGGTCATCGAGACGAGCACCGTGCCGTTGGCGACCGACTGCACCGGCACGCGGACGCGCGACTGCGACTGGCCCTGCACCGTCACCTCGATGCGGTTCTCCTCGACGGCGAGGATCGGGTTCGACGGCTGCACGGTCAGGTAGACGGTCGCCGTCGAGTCGGTCGCGTTCTGCACGTAGAGCGGCAGCGACGACCGGTCGCCGAGGATGAGCTGGTCGCTGCCGCGCACCACCGACACGAGGCCGGCCGTCGCGGTCGACTCGGCGGTCGCGGCCGCCACCTCGCTGGCGAAGCCCTCGGCGTTGTCGCGCCAGGCGTGGGAGGCGAGCGCGAGGGTGCGCAGGCGGGCCGCCGCCGTGACGACCTGCGGCTGCTCGAGCGCCGAGGCCAGGTCGAGCACGCGGCGGTCGGCCTCGACGAGGCTGCGCACCTGCGCGACCCGCTCGTCGTCCTCGGGCTGGTCGACGACCGTCGCCGCGGTGGGGGTGCTGTCGACGGCGTCGGCGAGGCTCGCGGTCGTCGCCCAGGGCAGGGCCGCGAGGGCGACGAGCGTCTCGTGCAGGTAGCCGCCCTCGGCCGACCAGCCGCGGTCGAGCGTCGTCAGCAGGGTGCGGGCGTCGCTCGGCCGCTCGCGCGTCGCGGTCGCCACGCTCGCCGACAGCTCGGCCATGGCCGCGGCCCACGCGGCGTCGTCCTGGGCGCCTGCGGCCCGGCGCACCAGGGTCGAGAGGGTGTCGTCGCTGACGACCCCGGCGGCGTCGCCGAGGTCGACGGCCGCGTTCTCGGTGGCGTCGGTCGAGCCGTCGACGTTCGAGCTCGACAGGACGGTCGTCGTGTACCCGCCGGCCGTGAACGCGTCGAGGTCGGACGAGACGACGGAGGCGCGGGTCGGCCAGGCGACGCCGGTCACGTCGTACGGCCAGTCGAGCAGCGACTCCGTGGTGGGGAGGGGCGGCGCGGCGGGGTCGTCGCCGGGCTCGGAGCCGGGACCGGGGGCCTGCCCGGCCGGGTCGGTGGCGGAGGGGTCGACGGGGTCCGCGCCTCCGGTGCCGTCCGAGCCGGGTGCCTGCGCGTCGGAGCCGGACGTCGTGGCCCCGCCCGAGGGCGTGGCCTCGTCGGTCGGCGTCGCGTCGTCGCTCGGCGTCGGCTCGGTCTCGTCGGGCTCGGCGAAGAGCGACTCGTCGACGAGCGGGTCGAACGAGGTGGGTGCGGGGATCGTGCCGGCTCCGGCCTGGCTGAGGGCCGCGACGTCGGCGTCGGCGTACGCGAGGGGGAACGTCTCGAGCCCGGAGGCCTGCAGCTGCGAGAGCCAGTCGAGGGCGGACGCCGGCGCGGCCGTGCCGAGCAGGCGGATCGACGCGATGATCATCGGGTCGACGCCCACGGCGGCCTGCGTGCCCTGCACCGCGCGCAGCTGGCGGGTGAGGGTGCCGTCCGACGACGTGTAGGCGGCGAGGGCGCCGGCGTCGAGCACGCCCGTCTCGGTCTCGGGCGTCGTGATCGGCACCGCCACGGCCAGCCGGGTCGGCGGCACGCTGTCGCCGGGGTGCCAGACGACGCTCGTGCGGTCTTGCGCGACCTCGGCGCCGTCGGCGTCGACCACGCGCGCGCCGAGGGCCCGGGCGCCCCAGGCGTAGCCGTCGAGGGCCACCTGCGCGGCGGGGACGGTGAGGGTGACGACCTGGGTCGACCCCGCCGCCACCGCGGGCACGTCGACGCGGGCCAGGTACGAGCCGAGGTAGTCGCTGACGCTCGTCGCGTCGGGCGAGAGCCAGCTCGCGAGCTTCGCCCGCGTCGTGAACGCGGCGCGGTCGAGGTAGACGCGCCCCACGCCCTCCGCCACGTCGGTCTCGGTCGTGTTGGTCACGGTGAGGTCGAGCACGAGGTCGCGGCCGGGGACGAGGACGCCGTCGTCGGCGGGGGAGACGGCGAGCGTCACGTCGCCCGCGGCGGTGGAGGAGGCCGACCCGCCCGACGCCGCCGACGCGGGCGCGACGGGCCCGGCGAGGGGGAGCCCGACGACCACGACGAACACCGCCGTGAGGACGGCGATCAGGGCGTGGAGGAGTCTCATAGGCGTGGTGCCCCCTCGACCACGGGGTCGTCGGGGCATGCCGAGTCTAGGCAACCTCGTCTCGGAGGCGGGGCGGGACGCTCCTCTGTCCCCGGCCCGCGCCTCCTCTCTCAGCCCTGGGGAGGAGGCGCGGGCCGGGCTCTCGGGGAACGCACTGTGGCAAAGTGGTCCGTCATGCAGACCGTCGCCTCCGCCGTCCAGCGCCTGGACGAGCTGGCCGCCACGCCCCGCGTCGCGGCCCTCGCCGAGGCGTTCGCCGCGGCCGGCCACGAGCTCGCGCTCGTCGGCGGCCCCGTCCGCGACGCCTTCCTCGGCCGCCCGGTCAACGACTTCGACTTCACGACCGACGCCGACCCCGACCAGATCCTCGCGATCGTCGTGCCGATCGCCGAGGCGCACTGGGACGTCGGCCGCCAGTTCGGCACGATCGCCGCCCGCGTCGACGGCGAGGTGGTCGAGATCACGACCTACCGCAGCGACGTCTACGACGGCGAGACCCGCAAGCCCGTCGTCGAGTTCGGCGACACCCTCGAGGGCGACCTGGTCCGCCGCGACTTCACGGTCAACGCGATGGCGCTCCGCCTGCCGCAGAAGGTGCTCGTCGACCCGTCCGGCGGCGTCGACGACCTCCTCGCCCGGCGGCTCGCCACGCCCGGCACGGCGGTCGACTCGTTCCGTGACGACCCGCTGCGCATGATGCGGGCGGCACGGTTCACGGCCCAGCTCGGCTTCGAGGTCGCGGCCGAGGTGCGCGACGCGATGGCGACCCGCGCCTCCACGTTGTCGATCGTGTCGGTCGAGCGCGTCGCCGACGAGCTCGGCAAGCTGCTGCGCACCGACGCCCCGCGCGAGGGCATCCGCCTCATGGTCGACACGGGCCTCGCCGACCACGTGCTGCCCGAGCTCGCGGCCATGCGCCTCGAGGTCGACGAGCACCACCACCACAAGGACGTCTACGAGCACAGCCTCACCGTGCTCGACCAGGCCATCGGCTACGAGAGAGAGCGGCACCCGGGCGAGGCGCCCGACCTGACCCTGCGGCTCGCGGCGCTGCTGCACGACTGCGGCAAGCCGGCCACGCGGCGGCTCGAGCCGGGCGGCGTCGTCACCTTCCACCACCACGACGTCGTCGGGTCGAAGCTCGCGAAGAAGCGGCTCAAGGCGCTGCGGCTCGACAACGACACGATCTCGGCCGTGTCGCGGCTGATCGAGCTGCACCTGCGGTTCTTCGGCTACACCGACGGCGCCTGGACGGACTCGGCCGTGCGGCGCTACGTCCGCGACGCCGGCGACCAGCTCGAGCGGCTGCACATGCTGACCCGTGCCGACGTCACGACCCGCAACCGCCGCAAGGCCGACCGGCTCGGCTTCGCCTACGACGACCTCGAGACCCGCATCGCCGAGCTGCGCGAGCGGGAGGAGATCGACTCGCTGCGGCCCGACCTGAACGGCGACGACATCCAGCGCGTGCTCGGCATCGCGCCGGGGCGCGAGGTGGGCGAGGCGTACCGCTTCCTGCTCGAGCTGCGCACCGAGGAGGGGCCGCTGGGCGCCGAGGTCGCCGAGCAGCGGCTGCTCGCCTGGTGGGCCGACCGGGCCGAGGGCTGACCGGGCGCCTGAGCCGACACCTGCTCGACCGGTTTCACGGCCGAGACTCGGGAGGCACGAGCGTAGGAGGCGCCAGGCCGCTGGGCGCACGACCGTCGGTCACGAGGCCGTCGCCCGCGCTCCCTCCGGGTAGCCTGCCTCCGTGTTCACCCGACCCTCCGCAGCCGTGGGCGCGACGACCGTCTGCGCCCTCATCGTCGTGGCCTCCGCCGTCGGCATCACCGCCTTCGGCGCCTCGACGGCCCCGGTCGCGGGCAGCCGCCTGACCCCGTCCGAGCACGGGGAGACTACCGTCACCGTGAGGCTCTGGGACGACACCGTCGCAGCCGGTTACGAGAAGTCGTTCGCGGCGTTCGAGCGCGACAACCCCGACATCCACGTCGAGGTCGAGGTCGTCCCCTACGTCGACTACTTCGACGACCTGGAGGAGGACGTCGCGGCGGACGACGCCCCCGACGTCTACTGGCTCAACAGCGCGAACTACCGGCAGTACGTCGACGGCGGCGACCTCGTCGACGTCGACGAGGTGCTCGGCGACACCGCCCGCCGCGCCTGGTCGCCCGCGGTCGTCGACCAGTTCACGAGCGACGGCGAGCTGTGGGGCGTGCCCCAGCTCAGCGACGGCGGCATCGCGCTCTACTACAACGCGACGATGCTGCAGGCGGCCGGCATCGACCCCGCGGCGCTCGACGACCTCACCTGGGCGCCGGGCGGCGGCGAGGGCGACACGCTCCTGCCGGCGCTCGAGCAGCTGACCCTCGACGACCAGGGCCGCACCGCCGCCGACCCGGCCTTCGACGGCCAGGTCACGCAGTACGGCTACAACGCCGGGCAGGACCTGCAGGCGATCTGGCTCGACTACCTGGGGTCGGCCGGGGGCGGCCTCGAAGACGCGACGGGCGCCTCCTTCACCCTCGACACGCCGGAGGCGCGCGACGCCTTCCAGTACCTGGTCGACCTCGTCGCCGTGCACCGCGTCGCTCCCCCGGCCGCGGAGACCAGCGCCGACCCCGACCTCAGCCTCGACGCCTTCACGTCGGGCCGCATGGCGCTCTTCCAGTCGGGGCTCTACAGCCTGTCGAAGGTCGACGCGGCGGCCGGGTTCGACTGGGGCGTCGCGATGATGCCCGCCGGGCCCGCCGGCCGGGTCAGCGTGACGAACGGCGTGGTCGCCGCGGGCAACGCGCACACCGGCCACCTCGACGACACCGCCAAGGTGATGGCGTGGCTCGGCTCGTCGGACGGCGCCGAGTACATCGGCCGCGACGGCGCCGCCGTGCCCGCCGTGACCAGCGCGCAGCAGCCCTACTACTCGTACTGGGCGAAGCGCGGGGTCGACGTCTCGCCCTTCTTCGACGTCATCGCGTCGGGCGACACGGTGCCGGCGCCGACCGCGATCTACGGCGAGGCGCAGGACGCCATCACTCCCCTGCTCGACCAGATGTTCGCCGGGGCGCTGTCGGTCGACGACGCGCTCGCGGCCGCCGACGCGGCGGGCGAGGCCGCGGTGGCCGAGGCGCGCGGCGGCCCGACCGGCCAGGCCACCGACGACCCGGCATTGAAGTAGGAGGCGCGACCCGGTACGCTGGGAAGGTTGCGTCTGCTTCTCGGCGGGCGCACGACATGAACACCCTCCTGTCACAGACCGTCTGTGGCCGTCAAGTCCGAAGGAGGTGGGTTAGTCATGCACCAGTACGAACTGATGGTCATCCTGGACCCCGAGATCGATGAGCGCACAGTCGCCCCGAGCTTGGACAAGTTCCTCAACGTCATCCGCACCGATGGCGGCACCGTCGACAACGTCGACATCTGGGGCCGTCGTCGCCTCGCCTACGAGATCAACAAGAAGACCGAGGGCATCTACGCCGTCGTCAACCTCACGGCGAACGCCTCGGCCACGGTCGAGCTCGACCGCCAGCTGGGTCTCTCCGAGGCCGTGCTGCGCACGAAGGTCCTCCGCGCCGAGGAGGCCATCGCGATGGTCGCCGCCGCGAAGAAGCTCTCCGACGAGAAGGCCGCCCGCAAGGCCGCCAACGCCGCCGCGGCTCCTGCTGCGGCCCCGGCCGCGCCCGCTGCGGCTCCCGCTGCGCCCAAGGCTGCCGAGTAGCCGATGGCCGGCGAGACCGTCATCACCGTGGTGGGCAACCTGACCGGCGACCCCGAGCTGCGTTACACGCAGAACGGGCTCGCGGTCGCGAACTTCACCATCGCGTCGACCCCCCGCACGTTGGACCGCGCGTCCAACGAGTGGAAGGACGGCGAGGCGCTCTTCCTCCGTGCCAGCGTGTGGCGCGAGTTCGCCGAGCACGTGGCCAGCAGCCTCACCAAGGGCAGCCGGGTCATCGTGCAGGGGCGGCTCAAGCAGCGCTCGTACGAGACGAAGGAGGGCGAGAAGCGCACCAGCTTCGAGCTCGACGTCGATGAGATCGGCCCCTCGCTGCGCTACGCGACCGCTCAGGTGACCCGCGCCTCCTCGTCCCGCGAAGGTGGTGGCGGCGGCGGTGGCTCTTTCGGGGGCAACCGCGGCGGCGGCCAGCAGGGCCAGGTCGGCGGCGGTCAGCAGTCCGAGCCGTGGGGTCAGCCCGCGCCGGCCCAGGGCGGCAACGCCCAGGGCGGCGACGTCTGGAACACCCCCGGCGGCGGCGGCACCTACAACGACGAGACGCCTTTCTAGGCCTCGAGCTCGTCGTCCCTCACTTCTTCATCTGACTCGAAAGTAGAAATCCCATGGCTGGAAAGAGCAGCGGCGACCGCCGCAAGCCCCTCCGCGGCAAGGGCGGCAAGAACGCCGCTCCCGCGAAGTCGATCCGCGTCGGCGTCATCGACTACAAGGACGTCGCCACCCTCCGCAAGTTCATCTCGGAGCGTGGAAAGATCCGCGCCCGCCGCATCACCGGCGTCTCCGTCCAGGAGCAGCGCCTCATCGCCCGTGCCGTGAAGAACGCCCGCGAGATGGCGCTCCTCCCCTACGCCGGCTCCGGCCGCTGATCAGCGCCGACTGAAGGAGAAGCACCATGTCGAAAGTAATCCTCACGCACGAGGTCTCCGGCCTCGGCTCGGCCGGTGACGTCGTCGACGTCAAGAACGGCTACGCGCGCAACTACCTCGTCCCCCAGGGCTTCGCCGTGGCGTGGAGCCGCGGTGGCGAGAAGCAGGTCGCGCAGATCCGCACGGCCCGCGAGACCCGCGAGCTCAAGACGATCGAAGAGGCCCACGACCTCAAGCAGCGCCTCGAGGCCCAGAAGATCCGCCTCACCGTCAAGACCGGTGCCGACGGCCGCCTGTTCGGCTCCGTCCGTCCCGGCGACGTGGCCGACGCCGTGAACGCCCAGGGCGTCGCGACGATCGACAAGCGCAAGGTCGAGATCCCCGCCGCCATCAAGGTGACCGGCGAGCACGAGGCCACGCTGCGCCTGCGCGAGGACGTCATCGCCACGATCACCCTCACGGTGGTCTCCGCGAAGTAGTCCTCACCGGCTCGGGACCCCGTCCTGCCTGCCGCCCCCGTTCTTCGGGGGTGCGTGGGTGGGGCGGGGTTCTTCGTGTCTCGGGGGTGGGGTGGGGTGGTTCTTCGAACGGAACGGGGTTCTCAGCCGTGCGACGACGGCCCCGCGTACGCCGGACAGGCGGTTACGGGCGGCTGAACACCGACCTGAGCGTGAGCCGATACGTACCGGTTGGGATGTCGCTGTGTCAAGTTCTCCGTCCACAGCCGGATGTCAAATCGGGAGTCTCAACCGCGGGTTTAGACAAGTTTTCCCACACAGGATGGGGAAAACAAAAGGCCAGGTCAGATGCATCGAAAACCGGTGAAGTAACTTTTTCTCCACAGGTTGATCCACAGTTCTCCCCAACAGACCCCGGCGTTGCTCACCGGTTCTCCCCAGAGTTATCCACAGGGTTGTTTGCTGTGGACAACTAGGTGTCCATAAGGTGTACCAGCGCTCGTCAGGGGTGGGTCACGGCGGGTCGACACGGGGATGTCGGGGGTCCGACGTAGAACGGTCCTGGACGTCGCGCGTGCTGCTCGTCGGCACCCCACCCGCTCCCCACCACCGTCCCGGAGGCCTGCATGTCGATCGCCCACCTCGGTCTCGCCAGCGACACGTCGAACGACCGTGACGGCGACCGGCGCAGCGGCGGCGGCATGGGCATGGACCGCGTCCCCCCGCACGACCTGCTCGCCGAGCAGAGCACCATCGGCGGCATGCTGCTGAGCAAGGACGCCGTCGCCGACGTCATCGAGACGGTGCGCGGCATGGACTTCTACGTGCCGAAGCACGAGGTCATCTACGACGCGATCCTCGGCCTGTACTCGCACGGTGAGCCCACCGACGTCATCACGGTCAGCGACGAGCTGATGAAGTCGGGCGACCTGTCGAGGGCCGGAGGCGCGGAGTACCTCCACACCCTCACCGGCGTCGTCCCCACCGCGGCCAACGCGGGGTACTACGCGTCGATCGTCGCCGAGAAGGCGGTGCTGCGCCGTCTCGTGGAGGCGGGCACCCGCATCGTGCAGATGGGCTACGCGAGCGAGGGCGAGGTCGTCGACCTCGTCAACAACGCGCAGGCCGAGGTCTACAACGTGGCCGGCGGCGTGCAGACGGAGGACTACGTCCCGCTGAACGAGGCGGTGACGGTCGCGATCGACGAGATCGAGGCGGCCAAGGGCCGTGACGGTCAGATGACCGGCGTGCCGACCGGCTTCGCACAGCTCGACGCGCTGACGAACGGGTTCCACCCCGGTCAGCTGATCATCGTCGCGGCGCGACCCGCGCTCGGAAAGTCGACGCTCGCGCTCGACCTGGCGCGCGCCGCGTCGATCAAGCACGGCCAGGCGTCGGTGTTCTTCTCGCTCGAGATGGGGCGCAGCGAGATCGCGATGCGCCTGATGTCGGCCGAGTCGAGCGTGCCGCTGCAGAACATGCGCAAGGGAACGGTGGATGCGCGTGACTGGACGAACATCGCGCAGGTGCGCGGGCGCATCAACGACGCTCCGTTGTTCATCGACGACTCCCCCAACATGACGCTCGTCGAGATCCGGGCGAAGTGCCGCCGGCTGAAGCAGCAGCACAACCTCAAGCTCGTGGTCATCGACTACCTGCAGCTGATGACGTCGGGTAAGCGCGTCGAGAGCCGTCAGCAGGAGGTCTCGGAGTTCTCGCGTGCGCTGAAGCTCATGGCGAAGGAGCTGCAGGTGCCGGTCATCGCGCTGTCGCAGCTGAACCGTGGCCCTGAGCAGCGTGCCGACAAGAAGCCCGCGATCAGCGACCTGCGTGAGTCGGGCTCGCTCGAGCAGGACGCCGACATGGTCATCCTGCTGCACCGCGAGTCGGCCTACGAGAAGGACAACCCGCGCCAGGGCGAGGCCGACTTCATCGTCGCCAAGCACCGCAACGGCCCGACAGACACGATCACCGTGGCGTTCCACGGCATGTTCTCCCGCTTCGTCGACATGCCGATGGGGAGCTGAGCCTGTCCCCGGGAGATCGCCTACTACGGAGCGATGTCCAGCGGCATGGCGACGGGGTTGGGGACCTTCGTGGCGCTCTTCACAGGTCTGTGGTTCTTCTGGATCGGAACACTCACCGGTGGGTTCGCCGTTTTCATCCTGATGAAGCTCTTCTGGTATCTCCGCGCACTTCCGTATGAGGCGTACGACGAAAGCAACGGCTGAGCTGCAATGAGCCCTTCGCACTGAGAGGTCTGCTGGACCCACTGGGGACAACGTTCACTCTCACCTGGCGGTCGTCCGCCGAGACGCGGGCTCAGACCTCCACCCGACCTCGGGTCAGTCCGACGGGTCGGCGACGGGGATGGCCTAGCCTGATCGAGCGATGGGGCCGCGTGGCTCGGCTCGTCGTCCGACCACCGCGTTGTGCGCGGGACCGCAGGAGGAGCAGCATGACCGATCCCGTCGACGCCGGCGGTTCCGAGGTGGACCGGCGCTTCCGCGCGGACCTGCGGAAGGCCCTCGAAGAAGCCGAGCGCGACGAGACCACCGGCGCCGCCGCGCCTGCCGCACCCGCCCAGAAGCCGCGGCGCGCAAGCACCACCACAGCTTCCTCGGCCAAGCCCCCGCGCTCCCGCTCCGAGCTCCTCATGGACTGGGCGCCGCTGGCCGTCGGCATCCTGGCCATCGCCGCCGTCATCGGCATCGCTCTCTACGGCATCGGCGGCGGCGACCTCGGCCCCTGGGGCGACTGACCAGACCGAGAGGCCCACCGCGCCACCACCACAGCACCACCCGAGTTGCCGATCTGCGCGACACGTGTTCTCATGGACGAGGACATGTGACTGGTCGTGCAGGCAGGATCCGGACGTTTCGTCGACGACGAGCGCTCGGGTCCTTTTCTCGTTTAACGGCGGTCGCCCGCGACGGAGCGACGTCCCCGAGTCCGAGGAAGGACCCACCCTGATGAGTCGAGACGACGAAGCCGAAGCCATCATCGCCGGCGTCGGCGGCGCCCAGAACATCGCCGACCTGCACCACTGCAGCACCCGCCTGCGCTTCACCCTCCACGACGACGCGAAGGCCGACCTCGACGCCCTCAAGGCCGTGCCGGTCGTCATGGGCGCCCTCCACTCGGGCAGCCAGACGCAGGTGGTCGTGGGCAGCAAGGTCGCCGACGTGCACCGCGCGGTGGAGCGCGCCCGGGGCGGTGGCGGAGGCGGCACGTCCACGCCCACCGCGCCTCCTCGTCAGGCCCTCACGTGGCGCCGCGCCGGCGCCACCGCCATGGACTTCGTCATCAGCGTGTTCACGCCGATCGTGCCGGCCATCGCCGGCGCGGGCATCCTCAAGTCGCTGCTCGTCGCCCTCGCCGCCGTCGGCTGGCTGCCCGCCACCAGCGAGACCTACCTCGTGCTCTCGACGATCCCCGACGCGGTCTTCGCCTTCCTGCCCGTGCTCGTCGCCTACACGGCCGCCAAGAAGCTCGGCGTCAACGTGCCCCTCGCCATCGGCGTCGTCGCGTTCATGCTCTTCGTCAACTTCTCGACGCTCGTCGCGCAGGACGGGGGAGTGTCGCTCCTCGGCCTCGACGTGCCCGCCATCGCGTACAGCGCGCAGGTCTTCCCCGCGATCCTCGCCGTGCTGCTGCTCTGGCCCGTCGAGAAGTTCGTCACCCGCATCTCTCCCGGCCCGATCCGCGTCTTCTTCGTGCCCTTCGTCTGCTACCTCGTCGTCGGCCCGATCACGATGCTCGTGCTTGGCCCCCTCGGGTTCCGCGCCGGCTCGCTGCTCACCGGCGCCATGGTCGGCCTCTACGACACCCTCGGCTGGGTCGCCGTCGCCCTGCTCGCCGCCCTGCTGCCCTTCATCATCTCGGTGGGCATGCACAAGGCCTTCGTCCCGCCGACCATCGCCACCATGTCGGCCACGGGCCGCGAGAGCTTCTACCTCGTCGCCTCGCTCGCCCACAACTTCGGGGAGGCGGGCGCCTGCTTCGCGATCGCGATCCGCACCCGCGACCCGCGCCTCCGCGCCACCGCGATCTCGGCGGGCATCTCGGCACTCTTCGGCATCACCGAGCCCGCCCTCTACGGCATCACGCTGCAGAACCGCCGCGCCCTCGTCGCCGTCATCGCCGGAGCCCTCGCCGGCGGCGCCTACCTCGGCCTCTGGCTCGTCAGCACCTTCGCCGTCGTCGGCCCCGGCCTCGCCAGCTTCACGATGTTCGTCGACGCCGCGAACCCGTGGAACATCTTCCACGCCGCGATCGGCGGCGCCGTCGCGGTCGCCGTCTCGTTCGTCGTGTCGATCATCATCTGGCGCGACTCCGCCTCCGCGACGCTGCAGCGCACCGGCGACGCCGACGCGACCGCGGGCGAGAAGCTCGGCCGCGAGGCCGACGACGCGGTCGCCCCCGACCCGCTGACCCCCGCCGGAGGCGCGTCCAGCGCCGCCGACACCCGTCGCCGCCTGCAGATCGTCAGCCCCGTCGACGGCGAGCTCGTGCCCCTGGCCGACGTCGACGACGCCGTCTTCTCGTCGGGCGTGCTCGGCGAGGGCGTCGCCGTCCGCCCGAGCAGCGGCGCCGTCGTCGCCCCGCTCGCCGGGGTCGTCACGACCCTGCTCGACTCCCGCCACGCGGTCGGCATCACCGCCGACGACGGCGTCGAGGTGCTCGTGCACGTCGGCCTCGACACCGTGAAGCTCGAGGGCCGCGGCTTCACGGCCCACGTCGCCCAGGGCGACCGCGTCGAGGTCGGCCAGGCCCTGCTCGACGTCGACCTCGCCTCCCTCGAGGCCGCGGGCTACGACACGACCACCCCGGTCGTCGTCACCAACACCGACCGCTACGACGTGGTCGTCGACGCCGCGGGGCACGCCTCCGCCGGGCGACCGTTGATCACCACGACAGAGAAGGAACTCACCGATGGCATTGCCTGACACATTCCTCTGGGGCGGCGCGATCGCCGCCAACCAGGCCGAGGGCGCGTGGAACGTCGGAGGCCGCGGCCCCGCCGTCACCGACGTCAACACGTACAAGCCGAACGTCGACCCCCGCGAGTACGCGCTGCACCACACCAACACGCTCGCCTCGATCGAGGCCGCCATCAGCGACCCCGACGACACGTACTACCCGAAGCGCCGCGGCATCGACTTCTACCACCGCTACCCGGAGGACCTCGCGCTCTTCGCCGAGCTCGGCTTCGGCGTGCTGCGCGTCTCGATCGCCTGGACCCGCCTCTACCCGACCGGCGAGGAGCTCGAGCCCAACGAGGAGGGCGTCGCCTACTACCTCGCCCTCTTCGAGGAGATGCGCCGCCTCGGCATCGAGCCGCTCGTGACGCTGTCGCACTACGACCCGCCGCTCGCCCTCGCGCTCAAGAACAACTGCTGGGTCGACCGCAGCACGATCGAGCTGTTCGAGCGCTTCTCGCGCACCTGCTTCGAGCGCTTCGGCCACCTCGTCTCGCGCTGGCTCAGCTTCAACGAGATCGACGGCATCCTCCGCCACCCGTTCACCTCGGGCGGCATCATCGACGAGACCGTCGAGGGCAGCCTCGAGCAGGCCTGCTACACGGCCCTGCACCACCAGTTCGTCGCGTCGGCCCGCGTCACGCGCACCCTGCACGAGCTGTGGCCCGAGTCGCAGATGGGCTGCATGCTGACGATGCTGACCACCTACCCGCGCACCTGCCACCCCGACGACGTCGTCGCCACCCAGGAGAAGGAGCGCCTGCTCTGGCTCTGCACCGACGTGCAGGCCGGCGGCGCCTACCCGCGCCTGGCCACGGCGCTGCTCGAGCGCAAGGGCGTCACCGTGCCGTTCGCCGAGGACGACGTCGAGGTGCTGCGCGACCACACCGTCGACTACATCTCGTTCAGCTACTACATGACGATGACCGAGTCGGTGCAGCCCGACGTCGAGCGCGTGCCCGGCAACACCGTGCTCGGCGTCAAGAACCCGTACCTCGAGTCGAGCGAGTGGGGCTGGCAGATCGACCCCGTCGGCCTGCGCGTCTCGCTGATCGACCTCTACGACCGCTACGGCAAGCCCCTCTTCATCGTCGAGAACGGACTGGGGATGCGCGACGAGGTCACCGAGGACGGCCGCATCCACGACGACTACCGCATCGACTACTTCCGGGCGCACTTCCGCGAGATGATCCGGGCCGTCGACGAGGGGGTGGAGCTGCTGGGCTACACGAGCTGGGCTCCCATCGACTTCATCAGCGCCTCCAGCTCGCAGATGTCGAAGCGGTACGGTTTCATCCACGTCGACCAGGACGACATGGGCGGCGGCACGCTCGAGCGTCGCCGCAAGGACTCGTTCACCTGGTACCAGAAGGTCATCGCCACGAACGGCGCCGACCTGTCCTAGGCGCTCGCCCCGCGGGCTGCCCGGTCGACGGAGACCCCATGCAGAAGATCAAGAAGGTGCTCAACTCGAGCGTCGTGCTCGTCGTCGACGAGCACGACGTCGAGCGGGTCGTGCTGGGCAAGGGCATCGGCTACGGCGCCCGGCCCGGCGACCCGGTGCGCGCCGACGCCGTCGACCAGACGTTCGTCGAGCTGCCCGCGGCCGACCGGCGCGACCTCGTCGAGCTGATGGCGCGCATCCCGGGGGAGTTCGTCGACCTCACGCGCGCGATCGTCGCGGCCGGCGAGGAGAGCGGGCTGCAGCTCGACCCGCACGTCTACCTCGCGCTCGCCGACCACCTGCACTTCGCCGTCGAGCGGCACCGGCAGGGCCTCGTCATCGTCAACAAGCTGGTGTGGGAGGTGCGCACCGTCTACCCGACGCAGTACGCGGTGGGCGTACGGGCCGTCGCCCTGACGCACGAGCGCCTGGGCGTGCAGCTGCCCGACGAGGAGGCGGCGAACGTCGCGTTCCACCTCGTCAACGCCGACGTCGGGCACGAGGGCGTCGACTCGGTGCGCGTCGTCCAGCTGATCGGCCAGCTGACCACGATCGTCGAGCACTCGACCGGCGCCCGCCTGCACGGCGGCGACCTCCACGCCGCCCGCTTCGTCGCGCACCTGCAGTACTTCGCCGAGCGCTTCTTCTCCGGCCGCTTCGTCACGAGCGAGGACGACTTCCTCTTCACCAGCCTCAGCACGCGCTACCCGCGGGCCGTCGCGTCGGCCGAGCGCGTGCGGGCCTTCCTCCGCGCCGAGCACGACGTCGAGCTGCCCAACGAGGAGATCGCGTACCTCGCGCTGCACATCGCCCGGGCCGCGCCCGCATGACCCGGGCTGCCGGCGCGACACCTGCCTCGCCGGTGTCGCCCCGGCCGTTCACCCCCACCGACCACCACCACCGCACGAAAGGCACCACCCCATGACCCAGCGCACCGTCTCCGTCGGCTCGTCCGTCGGCCTCCACGCCCGCCCCGCCGCCCTCTTCGTCAAGGCCGCGGCCGCCACCGGCCACGCCGTCACGATCACCCTCGCCGACAAGACCGTCGACGCCCGCAGCCTCCTCGCCGTGATGAGCCTCGGCGCCGGCAGCGGCGCCGAGCTCGTGCTCGACGTGACCGGCACCGACGAGGAGCGCGTCGCCGACGAGCTGGCCGCGATGCTCGAGTCGGACCTCGACGCGGCGTGACCTCGGGAGCCGGCCTGCGCCTCCACCTGGTCCGTCACGGCGAGACCCTCTTCAACGTCCGCAAGCAGCTGCAGGGCTGGTGCGACTCGCCGCTGACGCCGCGCGGGCGTCGGCAGATCGCGGCCCTCGGCGAGCGGATGCGCGGGGTGCCGCTGACGGCGGCGTTCACGAGCGACCTGCTGCGCACGCGCGAGACCGCCGCGGGCGCGCTCGCCGGGCACCCCGAGCTGACGGCGACGCCGCTCACCGACCTGCGCGAGTGGTCGTTCGGCGGCTGGGAGGGACAGCCCAACCCGGCGCTGTGGGAGCCGCTCTTCGCCCGGCACGGCGTCGCCTACGGCGCCGAGGGCGCGTGGGGCACCGTCGCCGCCGCGGGGTTCGAGCAGCTCGTCGACGCCATCGCCGAGACCGACGACCTCGACATGGCCGAGGACGCCGACCAGCTCTGGACCCGGATGCGCGGCGCCGTCGCGTCGATCACCACCGTCCCCGACGGGGCCGGCCCGGACGCCGGGGCCCGGGCCTCGGGCGACGTTCTGGTCGTGACCCACGGCGCGTACATCCAGACGCTGCTGCCGCTGCTCGTGCCGGGGACGCTGCTGCCGCCGGGGTTCCCGAACTGCGGGATCGCGAGCGTGTGGCTGGGGCCGGACGGCGAGACGCAGTTCTTGGGCGTCGACGCGTCGTGCGCGGGGGCGTAGGCGGCTAGGCCAGCGCCCGCCGCCGCTGCACGGCCCAGACCGTCAGGGCCGCGCCCGGCAGGCACGCCGCGACGACCATGACGAACGGCCAGCCGCCCGCCTGCCACAGGGTGCCGGCGAGGGCGGAGCCGACGGCGCCGCCGATGAAGTTGCCGACGATGAACACGGTGTTGTGGCGGCTGCGGGCCGCGGGGTCGATCGACAGCATCCGCGTCTGAGCCAGCACCTGCACCGCCTGCGCCCCGACCGAGAACAGGGCCACCGAGGCGAAGATCACCAGCGCGAGCCGCGAGCCCAGCCCCGACACCACGAGACCGACGAGGATCACCGACAGCGCGACCCCGATCGCCGGCACCCCGAGGCCGCGGTCGAACAGCTTGCCGACCTGCATCCCGGCGACCGCCCCGACCACCCCGATCAGGCTGACGAGCCCGATCTGCGTCGCCGAGAACCCGAACGGGTCGGCCGAGAGCAGGTACGTGAGACCGGTCCAGAACATCGTGAAGACGCACATCGTCAGCGAGCCGATCAGCATGACCGTGACGACCGTGCGGCTGCGCACGGTCCTCAGCACCGACAGCAGCAGCGCCCCGTAGGGCACCGATCCCCGGGCGGGCAGGGTCGGCAGTCGCCGCGCCATGACGAGCGTCAGCACCACCATGATCACCGCCGCCGCCACGTAGACCGCGCGCCAGCCGAGCAGGTCGGCCACGATGCCGCTGATCGCCCGCGACACGAGCAGCCCGAGCACGAGGCCCGACGCGACCGTGCCGAGCACCCGGCCGCGCTGCTCGTCCGTCGACAGGTCGCCGGCCAGGGGCGTGATCAGCTGACCTGCGACCGTCGTCACGCCGATCAGCGCCAGGGTCGCCAGCAGCACCGAGAACGACGGTGCCGCGGCCGTCGCGAGCAGCGCCACGGCGGCCCCGCCCATCAGCACGGGGATCGCCTTCTTGCGGTCCACCACGTCCCCGAGCGGCACGAGGAAGAACACCCCCAGCGCGTACCCGACCTGCGTCAGCGTGACCGCGAGCCCGGCCGAGCTCGTCGACATGCCGAAGTCGTCGGCGATGACGCCGAGCAGGGGCTGCGCCCAATAGAGGTTGCCGACCGCGGCTCCGCCGGCGACGGCGAAGAGGAGGGTGAGACCGCGGGACATCCCCGGGGAGGCGGGACGCGCCTCCTGCGCTGTCGCCTCCGTCATGCGGGCGGCGCCTGCAGGTCGTCGTCGCTGACGTGCTCGAGCCAGGTGGTCGTCGTCGCGGGGTCGTCGGCGGACTCGAGGATCGCGAGGTGCTCCATGTACGAGTCGGGGCCGGCGGCGTGCCAGTGCTCCTGGCCGGGAGGCGTGTAGACCGTCTGCCCGGCGTGCGCCTCGAGCACCTGCCCGTCGCGCGTGCCGAAGCGGCCCGTGCCCTGCGTCACGCGCAGGTACTGCCCGCGGGCGTGCGAGTGCCAGGCCGTGCGGGCGCCGGGGGCGAAGCGCACCAGCCCGACGGTCGTGCGCTGGTCGGCGTCGTGCGGCGCGACGATCGGGTCGAACCAGACGTCGCCGACGAACATCTCGGGCGGGTTCTTCACGCTGGGGGCGATGGGCTCGATGTTCATGACTGCTCCTGTCCGTGGTCGCGCTCGTGATCGTGATCGGGTTCGTGGTGGTACTCGGTCCGGTCGCGGAGGACCGGGGTGCGGGCGGTGCCCACGGTGGTCGTGGTGCCCGGGGCGGTGGTGCTGCCCGCGATCGCCGGTGCCTCGGCCTCGTCGGTCGCGGCCCACGACGCCAGCAGCCGCAGCCGGTCGGCGCTCGGCGAGCCGGGCTCGGCGGTGTAGACGAGCACGGTGACGCCGGGCTCGGCCGTGACGCCGAGGTCTTCGTACGCCAGCGTCAGCTCGCCGACGAGCGGGTGGCAGAACCGCTTCGTGCCGGCGCCGTGGCGGCGGACGTCGTGGGCGCCCCACAGGCTGCGGAACGTGTCCGACCGCGTCGACAGCTCGCCGACCAGGTCGTGCATGCCGCGGTCGAACGGGTCGCGCCCGGCCTCGGCCCGCATGTTCGCCACGCACATCTCGGCGAAGCGCTGCCAGTCGGGGTAGAAGTCGTGCGACGCCGGGTCGAGGAACTGGAACCGCGCGAAGTTCGGCGACGTCCCCGCGCGCTCGGCGCCCTCGAACACCGGAGCGTAGAAGGCGCGGCCGAGGGCGTTCGCGGCGAGGATCTCCTGGCGGGCGTTGCGGACGACGGCGACGCCCTCGGTGATCGCCTCGATCGCCCAGCGCAGGGCCGGGCGCTGCTCGACCGGCCTCGACGCGCGGCGGGCGCGACCCGGCCCGGTGACCGGGGACCCGTCGGAGGCGCGGGCCAGGTCGATCAGGTGGTCGCGTTCCGGCTCGGTCAGCATCAGGGCCCGCGCGATCGCGTCGAGCACCGCGGCCGAGGCGCCGCCGATGGCGCCGCGCTCGATGCGCGAGTAGTACTCGACGCTCATGCCGGCGACCGCGGCGACCTCGCTGCGGCGCAGCCCCGTCACGCGCCGGTTGCCGCCGCCGGGCAGGCCGACGGCCTCGGGGGTGACGCGGGCACGGCGCGACATGAGGAACTCGCGGACGTCGTCTCGGATGGCCATGCCCTCACGCTACGACGCAGGGGTGCCCTGGTGGGTGGCCCTGGTGGGACACCTCAGGGGGCGGCGGGGGCGTCCGGGGTGGCGGGGGGCGCGGCCGGGGCGGGGGCGGAGGCCGGGCGGAGGAGGGGGCGGCCGGGGGTCGCCGCGGTGCGCAGGTCGGGCAGGGGCCTGGGGAGGGCGGGACGCGCCTCCGCGGGCTGGGCGGGGGAGGCGGGGGGTGCCTCCGCGGGTCCGGGCGTCGACGTCGGGGCCGGTGCCGAACCGGGGGCCGGCGCTGACCCGGGGGTCGACGCTGACCCGGGGGCGGCCGCGGCCGTCGGGGCCGACTCGGGCTCCGCGGGCTCGTCGTCCCCACGCCGGGGCTCGGAGTCGGGCTCGGGCTCGGGCTCGCCCGCCGCGACGGGCTCGGCGGAGGCGACCAGCTCGGCGGCGGCGACCGGCACGGACGAGCCGGGGCGCGACTCCTGGGCGAAGGAGCCGAAGCGCAGCACGTCGGCTCCGTACGAGGCGAGCAGCGCGGTGACGTCCTCGACGCGGGCCTGCGAGAGGCGCTTCGTCGAGCGTCCGGCCAGCTCGCGGACCAGGGCCACGAGCTGGGCGCGGGTGGCGACGATCGGGGTGGACGCGCCTCCCTCGGCGGTGTCGCGGTCGGTCGCGTAGACCGTCGCACGGGGGTGCGAGTAGAGCACGGCCGTGTCGAACCAGCAGCGGGCGCCGAGCTCGGCGTGCACCCTGTCGGAGAGGTGCTGCGCCTGGCGACGGACCTGCGCGGCGGGCGCCTTCCGGCCCTGGTGCGTCCGCACCGTCAGCACGGTCGGCGAGTCGTCGACCAGCTGCAGCGCGAACGGCGGCGTCAGCTCGGCCTCGTCCACGACGCCGCCGAACGCCGGGAAGACCGTGCTCGGCAGCGTGCCGTCGAAGACGATGCCGCGCCAGTTCTTGTTCTCGACCACGAGCGCGCCGGTCTCGCCCACGATCACGTGGTCGACCTGGGCGACGAACCGTCCGGAGGCGCCGCTCACCACGGGCACGAACACCACGTTGGTGAGGAGGACGACGTCCGCCCCGGCCTCACGACACGCGTCGGCGATGAGCTCGCGCGACGTCGCCTCCCACTTGAGGCCGTGGGCGACGAGGGCGCGCGCCTGCTTCGCCTCCTCGAGGGCGGCGGCGCGCTCGGCGGCCAGGGCCTCCTTCTCGCGGGCGGCCTCGGCGCCGGTGCGGGCGAGGGCCTGGTCGTGGCTGGCCTCGAGCGCGGCCTGCTGCTCGCGGGCCCGGCGCGACTGCTCGTCGGACTCGGCCCGCGCGGCGGCCCGGGCGGCGCCCAGGCGACGGCGGGACACGAGGGCGAGCACGATCACGACGACCAGGAGGGCGGCGGCGACGATCCACGGGACGAGCTGGTCGAGGGTCATGCGACCAGCAGAGCACGCGCGAGGGCGCGGGCGGGCGTCCCTCGCCGGGGGCGGGCGAGGTCGGGGGTCGGACCGCGCCCGCCCGACGGGAGTTGGGTCAGGTCACGCACGCCCACGTCGAAGGAGTCGTCCCATGCGAGAACTGCCGATCGTCAAGGCCCTGTCCGCCGTCGAGAACGCCACGGTGCTCGACCCGCTCGTCGCGACGGTGCAGGCCGTCGTCGACGCCGCCCTGCAGCCGCGGGCGCTCCGCGACCTGCTGCACGGCGTGCCCGCCGGGCACCCGCTCCACCCCGTGCTCGTGCTCGTGCCCACCGGCTCGTGGATCAGCGCCGCCGTCCTCGACGCCATGCCCGGCCAGGAGGTGGCCGCCCGCCGGCTCGTCGCCGTCGGGCTGCTCGCGGTGACGCCGTCGGCGCTCGCCGGGTTCGCCGACTGGGCGGCCACGCACGAGCAGCAGAAGCGGGTCGGCCTCGTGCACTCCGCCGCGAACCTCGTCGCGACGGGCCTCTACGGGGCGTCGTACGTGCAGCGGCTGCGCGGCAGGCAGACCAGCGCGAAGCTGCTCGGCTGGGCGGGCCTCGGCGCCGTCGGTCTCGGCGGCTTCATCGGCGGCCACCTCGCCTACCGCCAGGCCGTCGGCGCCAACCACGCGGAGGAGCTGCCGCACCTCGTCGGCCCCGGCTGGCACCCGGTCGCCCCGATCGACGACGTGCCCGAGGGCCGGCTGACGCAGTACGAGGTCGACGGCGAGCGGGTCACGGCCTTCCGTCGCGGCGACGGGGTCGACGTGCTCTCCGACGTCTGCAGCCACCTCTCGGCGCCCCTGTCGCAGGGCGAGGTCACGACCGAGGGAGGCGAGGCCTGCATCACCTGCCCCTGGCACGACAGCGTCTTCTCGCTCCGCACGGGCGAGGTGGTGCACGGTCCGGCGACCTCGCCGCAGCCCGTCTTCGAGACCCGCGTCGTCGACGGCGTGCTGGAGGCGCGGCTGCCGCACGCGGGCTGACGACGGGACCTGGGGGAGGCGCGGTGCGCGGGAGGCCGGCACCGCGCCTCCCGCGGTCGTCCGGCCTCAGCCGGTGACGGGATCGGCCACGCGCAGGGCCTTGATCGAGCTCGGCTGCAGCAGGTGCTCTCGACCCATGAGATAGCCGCCCGCGATGCCCACGTCGGCGCCGAGGCGGCTGTAGTCGATGACGAGGTCCTTCGTGGCCAGGGGGCGGGCGCGCGAGTAGACCGCGCTCCTGACCCCGGCGAGGAGCTCGTGGCCGACGCTCGCCAGCGCGCTCGTGATGACCACGCGTCGGGGGTTGATGACGTTGCAGAGCGAGGCGACGACCTCGCCGATGGCCTCGGCGCTCTCGTCGATGGCCTGCGTCACCGCCGGGTCTCCCTCGAGCAGGAGGCGCAGGAGCAGGTCGGAGCCGCGCAGCGTCGGGTCGCTGCAGGTGACTCCGGCCGCCTCGATCTTGGCGAGCATCGCGGGGACGGACGCGACGGCCTCGACGCAGCCCCGGGAGCCGCAGCTGCACAGGGCGTCGCCTCCCCGGGAGTAGGGGATGTGGCCCACGTCGCCCGCCGCCCCGTTCGCGCCGCGGATGATGAGGCCCGAGCTGTCGACGATCCCCGCGCCCACGCCGGTGCCGATCTGGACCGAGATCAGCGGCAGGTATTCCGGGCCGAGGAAGCCGGCCTCGCCCAGGGCCCGCACGCTGCAGTCGTTCTCGAGCAGCGCGGGGCAGCCGAGCCGCTCCTCCACGGCGGCCCCGACCGGGTAGCCGTCCCACGTCGGCATGATCGTGGGACGCAGGGGGGTGCGCGTCTCCGTGTCGATGCGAGCGGGGAGGGCCATGGCCGCGACCCAGTTGGCCGGAGGCACGGCGCGTCCGGCCGTGACGGCGGCCTCCTCGGTCAGCTCGTGGAGCAGGTCGGTCAATGAGCCGAGGTACGAGTCGGGGTCCTGCGAGACCGGCAGCTCGATCTGCCGACGAGCGAGGACCTCGCCGGCGAGGTCGACGACGGCCGCCGTCGTCTTGAGCGCGCCCATCTCGACGGCGAGGACCCAGCCTGCATGGCCGTTCAGGGCCACGGCCTCCGCCGGCCGTCCTCGGGCGATGCGTTTCTCGCCCTCGACGCGGACCAGCACGTTCCGGTTGAGCAGCCAGTCGACGTGCGAGCTGACCGTGGACCGTGGCAGCCCCGTGTGTCTCACCAGGTCGGCCTTGCTGGGAGCCCCCAGGTCGGCGACTGCCTGTGCGACGGCGCTCAGGACGTCCTCGGTGAGCACGGAGATGTTCTTCGGCCTCGCCGGGGCGACCAGCCGCGGCAACGCCTGCCCCGCGCCGACGTGTTCCGTCATTAATGCCCCGATCCGTCATTAATCCGTCGTTGAACGGCTCAATTCTCTTTCCTACTGTGACACACGGGCCGTCCAGCGTCGCCGCCCAGGCGACCAGGCCGTCCCTCCCGCACCCCCACGAACACGGAAGGCAGGCCGCCATGCGACCAGTCACCTACTCGGCGTCGATCATGACGGGCGACCTGGTCAACCTCCAGGCGACCGTCGAGGAGCTCGAGGCCGTCGGCATCGACACGTTGCACGTCGACATCATCGACGGGAGCTTCAGCCCGAGCATGCCGATGGGGCTCGACACGGCCGCCCGGCTCCGCCAGGTCACGTCGTTGCCGATGGACGCGCACGTCATGTCGACCAACAACGAGTACTTCGTCAGCGCCGTGCTCGACATGGGCTTCGAGAGCGTGACGTTCCACCACGAACCCACCCTCCACGTCGACCGGCTCGTCACGCTCATCCGCCGCGCCGGAGCCCGCGCGGGCATCGCCCTCAACCCGGCGACGTCGCTGTCGGTGCTCGAGTACGTGCTGCCCCAGGTCGACATGGTCTGCGCCATGTTGATCAACCCCGGCTACGCCACCTCGAGCAGCGAGACCCAGGTGCCGTACGCCGCCGAGAAGGTGCATCGCCTGCGTGCTCTGATCGACTCCGAGGCGCCCCAGGTCGACCTCCAGGTCGACGGCCGGGTGTCGCTCGACACCATCCCCGACCTCGTCCGGGCCGGCGCCTCGAACCTGGTCCTCGGAAGCACCGGCCTCTTCATCCCGGGGGCGACCCTGGCCGAGAACAAGCGGCGCCTCGACGAGGTCGTGGCGTCCGCGGCCGAGCCGGCGACGTCCGTCAGCGCCACCGAGGTCGTCGGGGCGGTGGCCCGATGAAGTTCTCCGAGGCACAGTCGCTCGTCGTCTCCGAGGTCTCCGCGACGCTCGACGCCGTGTCCGACGACGAGGTCGCCGCGCTCAGCCGCAGCATCGCCGAGGCCGACCGCGTCTTCTTCGTCGGCGTCGGACGCGTCCTCCTCGCCCTCGAGTCCGTGGCCAAGCGCCTGGGGCATCTCGGCGTCGACACCGTCGTCGTGGGCCAGGTCACCGAGCCGGCCATCACGCCCGCCGACCTGCTCGTCGTCGGCTCCGGGAGCGGCGAGAGCGCCATCCCCCTGGCCATCGCCGCGAAGGCCAAGTCGATCGGCGCGCGGGTCGCGCACATCGGCGCGAACCCGTCGAGCTCGATGGCCGCGCACGCCGACGTCTTCGTCCGCATCCCCGTCCAGACGAAGTTCTCGTCGGGTTCCGAGGTCAGCTCGGTGCAGCCGATGACGAGCCTGTTCGAGCAGTGCCTGCTGCTCCTCGGCGACTCGGTCGCGCTCGCCCTCATCGACTCGCAGGGCATCGACCTCGCGAGCCTGTGGCAGCACCACGCCAACCTCGAGTGATCGCCGCACCGATCCCCACCCCCACCCGCTCCGGCTACCAGCACCGAAGGACCACAGCATGAAGAACTGGATCGACCTCGACCGCAGGGTCGTCATCGTCACGGGCGGCGCCTCGGGCGTCGGCGCGAGCATCTCGGCCACCCTCCGCGCCAACGGCGCGATCGTGGTCGTCGCCGACCTCCGGACGAACGACGACGTGCCCGGCTGGAGCGACCGGTTCGTCACCTGCGACACGACGGACAAGGCCAGCGTGGAGGCGCTCGTCGCCGACGTCGTCGAGACCTACGGCCACGTGGACGCCCTGGTCAACAACGCCGGCGTCAACCGCCCCCGCCTCCTGGTCGACTTCTACGGCGAGAAGCCGGAGTACGAGGCGACCGAGGCCGACTTCGACTTCATCACCGGGGTCAACCAGAAGGGCCCCTTCCTCTGCGCCCAGGCCGTGACGCGCCACTTCGTCGAACGGCAGTCGGGCGTCATCGTCAACATCTCGTCGGAGGCCGGGGCCGAGGGCTCGGCAGGGCAGAGCCTCTACGCCGCCACCAAGGCCGCGCTGAACGGCTTCACCCGGTCGTGGGCCAAGGAGCTCGGCCAGCACGGGATCCGCGTCGTCGGCGTCGCGCCCGGCATCAACAAGCGCACCGCCATGAACAGCGACGCGAACTACGCCGCCCTGGCCTACACGCGCGGTCTCGACCCCGACCTCATCGACGACGACTACGCCTCCTCGATCCCGCTGCGCCGCGTCGGCGAGCTGGGCGAGATCGCCGACCTCGTCTCGTACCTGGTCTCCGACCACGCCAGCTACATCACCGGCACGACGCTGAACGTCACGGGCGGCAAGTCCCGCTGACCCCCGCCCGTCGCCGTCGACGGGCCCTGCACCACTCCGACAGACCACCCGCCTTGGAGGGCAGCTCATGGACATCGCAACGACGCACGTTCATCCCCGACGAGACCGCCGCATCCTGCAGCGCGTCCAACGATTCGGCAATTTCCTGAGCGGGATGGTGATGCCCAACCTCGGCGTCTTCGTCGCGTGGGGGCTGCTGACCGCCCTGTTCATCCCGACGGGATACTTCCCGAACGCCGACCTCGCGAACCTCGTGTCGCCCATCATCACGTACGCCCTGCCCCTGCTGATCGGCTACACGGGCGGACACATCGTGCACGGCGCCCGCGGCGGGGCCATCGGAGCGCTCGCCACCATGGGCGTCATCGTCGGCTCCGATGTGACGATGCTGGCCGGAGCCATGGTCATGGGCCCGCTGGCGGCCTTCCTGCTCAAGCAGGTCGACCGCTTCTTCGCCAGCCGCGTCAAGGCCGGCTTCGAGATGCTCGTGAGCAACTTCTCGATGGGCATCCTCGGGCTCGTCATCGTCGTCGCCGGATACCTCGCCATCGGCCCTGCCTTCGCCGTCGTGCTCGCGGTCCTGTCGGCGGGCGTGAACTTCATCCTGGCGAACGACCTGCTGCCGCTCCTGGCCATCCCGGTGGCCCCGGGTCAGGTGCTGTTCCTCAACAACGCCATCAACCACGGCATCATGGCGCCGCTCGGCATCCAGCAGGTGGCGGAGCAGGGACGCTCGATCCTCTTCCTGGTCGACGCGAACCCGGGACCGTCGGTGGGCACCCTGCTCGCCATCACCGTGTTCGGCCGGGGGCTCGCCAAGCGCACGGCCCCGATGGCGGCGCTCATCGCCGGCGTCGGCGGCATCGGCGAGGTGTACTTCCCGTTCGTCCTCATGAACCCGAAGCTCGTCCTCGCGACCATGGGCGGCATCGCCACGTCGCTGTCGATGTTCGTGCTGTTCGACGGCGGGACGGTGGCCACGCCCTCTCCCGGGAGCATCTTCGCCATGCTGGCCCTGACGCCGAAGGGGGCGTTGGCGGGCAACCTGATCGGCTTCTTCGCCGGGATGGCGGTCGCCTTCCTCCTGGCGGCCCTGCTGCTGAAGACGGGCAAGCGCCGCGGCGACGACGACGAGATAGCCGAGGGCGACGCCCTCGAGCGTGACCGCATCAACGCGGGCCTGGCCTCGGCCGGCACCGCCGGCCAGCCGATCCGGACCGTCGTCGTCGCCTGCGACGCCGGCATGGGGTCGAGCGCCATGGGGGCGTCCATCCTCGCCACGAAGGTCAGGAAAGCCATGCTCGACGTGACCGTGACGAACTCGAAGATCGAGGAGATCCCGAAGGGGGTCGACCTCATCGTCACCCACACGAACCTCATGGACCGCACGAAGCAGCGGCACGACGACGGCACGGTGCGCTTCATGGCGATCACGAACTTCGTCGAGGCCACCCAGTTCGACGCGATCGTCGACGTGCTCAGGACGGCGAACGGAGCAGCGGCGGCCTCGGCGGCGCCGGCGGCACCGGTGGCACCGGTGGCACCCGTCGCCGTCGACCCCGACGTCCTCTCGCGCGAGAACGTCGAGCTCGGACGCTCGTTCGTCGACAAGGAGGCGGCCATCACGGCGGCCGGGGAGATCCTCGTCCGGCAGGGCTACGCGACGTCCGCCTACGTCGACGCCATGCACCGCCGCGAGTCGCTGGTGACGGTCTACGTCGGCAACCACGTCGCCATCCCCCACGGGGACGACGGCTCGGCCGACGAGATCCTCAGGTCGGGCATCTCGGTCGTGCAGGTGCCCGACGGGGTCGCCTTCGGCGACGAGGTCGCGTACGTGCTGATCGGCATCGCCGGCAAGGACGGCTCGCACCTCGACATCATCAGCCGGATCGCCCAGGTCTGCTCCGACGAAGACCAAGTGGAGCGCATGCGCCGCGCCACGACCCCCGACGAGATCGTCGCGATCCTCACCGCGACCACGGTCGACGCCTAGCGAGACGACGGAGGTGCTCGGGGGAGGCGCGGTGCGCGGGAGGCCGGCACCGCGCCTCCCGCGGTCGTCGCGTCGTGCCGCGTGGTGCGGGTGTCGCGGGGGTGCCGGCGTCGCGTCACGGTCTGCGCGTCGCGTCACGTTCTTCCGCGACGTGGTGCGCGGAACGTGACGCGACACGGCGCGCCGGGCCCCGGACGACTACGTCGTCGGCCCCGCCGCCGCGTCGACGAGCGCCGCCGCGACCGCCCGGGCCGTCGCCGACCGGTGCCCCGGGTCGCGCAGGCGCATCGCGAGGTAGCCGGTGACGACGAGCAGCAGCTCGTCGGCGAGCGTCCCGGCGCGACCCGCGCCGACGACCGGCACCGCGGCCTCGCGCAGCCGCGACCGCAGCGACTCGGTGTCGACGTCGACGGCCCGCCGCAGCTCCGCGGGGGGCTCGACGTACTCCGCCGCCGACCCGAGGAAGGCGCACCACCGCGCCCCGTCCGCTCTCTCCCGGAAGGCGTCGAGCGCGTCGAACACGGCGAGGAGCCGCGCGCGAGGGGTGCGCGCGGCCGCGACCGCGTCGTCCCACACGCCCAGCCAGGCGGCGTGGCGACGGTCGAGGGCGGCGGCGACCAGCGCCTCCTTGCTGTCGTAGGCGCGGTAGAGGGTCGCGGACGAGACGCCGGCGCGCTCGAGCACGGCGTCGACCGGGGTGGCCGCGATGCCCCGCGTGAAGAACAGCTCGTCGGCCGCGTCGAGGAGCTTCTGCTCGGAGGACGCGCGGATGGCCATGACACGAGCCTAGGCTGACGAACATGAAACGCACGTTTTCGTTCTGGCCGGGCCGCACGACGGCCCTGCTCGCCTCCGCCACGTCGCTCGTCGCCGCCACGTACGGGCTCGTGCGGCTCGCGTTCGGGCTGTTCCTGCCCGACGTGCAGCGCGACCTCGACCTCGACGCCGCGACCGCCGGCGTGGTCAGCTCGGGCGCCTCGCTCGCCTACGTCGCCGGCGCGGTCGCGGGCTTCTTCCTCGCGGCGGGCCGCCCGCGCACCCTCGTCGTCGCGGCCGGCCTCACCGCCGCCGGGGGAGCGGCCGGCATGGCATCGTCCGCCTCGGTGGCCGTCTTCGCCGTCGCGGCCGTCGTCGGGTCGACCGGGGCCGGGCTCGCCTCGCCCGCGCTGGTCAGCATCGTCCGCCGCACGGTCGCCGAGCCCGCCGTCGCCCGAAGCCAGGCGATCGTCAACGCCGGGACGGGCCCGGGCCTCGTCGGCGCCGGCGTGCTCGCCCTCGTGCTGCTGCCCGACTGGCGACTCGCCTGGGCCGTCGTCGCCGTCGTGACGATCGCCGCCGCGACGGCCGTGCTCGTGCTCGACCCGGGAGCGAGCGCCGGAGGCGCGGTGCCGTCCCCCGCACCCGCTGCGGTCGCCGAGCGCGCGGCCGACGTGCAGGCCGGGGCACGAGGCGACCGGGCCGGGGTGCCGGCGGTCCCGGGTGCGGGCGCCGCGCCTCCGGCGGGGGCCTCGCGGTCGTGGCTCGGGCGGCACGCCGGCCTCGTGATCGCGGCGTTCCTGCTCGGGGCGGGGTCGGCGGGCGTCTGGAACTACGGGCGCGCGCTGCTCGTCGACGCCGGCGCGGGCGACACGGTGTCGGTCGGGGCGTGGATCGCGCTGGGGCTCGGCGGCGCGGCGGTGATCGCGACGGCTCCGCTGCTCGGCCGACGGGGGCCACGGACGGCCTGGCTGCTCACCACGACCGGGGTCGCCCTCGGCACGGGGGTGCTGGCGACGGCACCGGGCAGCACCGTCGCGGCGCTCGCCGCCTGCGCCCTCTTCGGCTGGGGCTACACCGCGGCGACCGGGGCACTCATCGCGGGCACGACCGCGATCGACCCCGAGCGGGCCCCCTCCGGGACGTCGCTGCTCTTCGTCGTGCTCGTGCTCGGCCAGGCCGCGGGGGTCGTGGTCGTCGGCGCGATCGTCGGGCCGGCGGGGTACCTCGCGGCGCTCGTCGTGGCCGCGGGGGTCGCGCTCGCCGGGGCAGCGGTGCCGTGGGGGCGGGCGGCGCAGGGCGGAGGGCGGGCGGCCGGGCGCAGACTGGCTGCATGCACACCGGCGCCGTGACCGTCCCGATCCCCGAGCCCACGCGCCCGCCCTTCGTCGACCGGCTGCGACGCGGCCTCGACGCGGCGGCGGCCGAGGAGGACGGGGCCGTGCGGCTGGTCCACTCCTGGGTGGGCGACGAGTCGGAGGACGGCCTCGTCAGCCGGGCCGGCTGGCAGACCCGGGTGCTGGTGCTGCGCTGGCCGCGTCGCGCCGCGGTCGACGTGTGGTTCGACGCCCACGACGGCGACGTGTCGGTGCTCGGCGGCGGCGTCGTCGCCCCCGAGTGGGCGTTGCACGGCGAGGGCGACGAGACGGCGTGCCTCGGCTCGATGGTGCAGCTCGTCCACGACCTCGCGGCGCGCCGGGTGGGCGGACGGCCCTGGCCGCTCGGCTCGGACTTCGCGCGCTCGAGCACGGTGCTGGCCGTCGTCGGCGGGGCCGCGCTCGTCGGCGCGGTGGTGGTCGACGTGCTGCGGGCGCGCGGGCGCGGCCGGGCCTCCGGCTCCTAGGCTGCGGGGATGGACGCAGGTGACCGGAGGACGAGGCGCACCGTGCTCGGCGCGGTGGTCGCCTCGGCGCTCGTCGTCGCCGTGAGCTCGTGCAGCTCGCCGAGCACCGCCGCCTCGTGCGCCGACTGGGTCGACTTCACCGGCGCGCAGGAGATGAGCGACGCCGCCGACATCGTCATCACGTCGGAGTCGGTGACGCGGGACGGCACCGAGGTGCTGCTCGGCGTCGACGCCCACGCCTACGAGGTCGTCGTCGAGACGGTCGAGCAGGGCGACGCGACGCCGGGCGAGACGATCCGGGTGATCTCGACCCCGGACACCTGCGGCCCGAGCTCTCCCTACGCCGACGGCGACCCCCTCGACGTCGACCGTCCCGTGCGCCTCTACCTCGGACCGGCCGGCCCGGGGTGGTCGACGCTCACGCCGTTCGACGGGGTCGAGCACCTCGGCTGGTGAGCCCGCACGTGTCCGCTGCACGCCCGCACGCGTCCGCCGCGCGCACCGGCTGGATCGCGCCCCGGGGCCCGGGCATACCGTCTGACCCTCACTGCCCGGGCGCCGTTCCCGCCTCGAGCCGCGTTCCGATCGATGAACCGCGAAGCTTCGCGGTTCATCGATCGGAACACGGTTCATCGCGAGCGGGCCCCGACCGAGGAGGACACCCATGACCACCATCGCCATCATCGGAGCCGGCTCCGGCCTCGGCGCCGCCGTCGCCCGCCGCTTCGGCCGCGAGGGGTTCTCCGTCGCGCTCATCTCCCGCAGCCAGGAGAGGCTCGACGCGCTCGCGGACGAGCTCCGCGCCGACGGGGTCACGGCCGAGGGCTTCGCCGCCGACGTCCGTGACGCCGCCTCGCTGACGACCGCGCTCGAGCGCGCCGACGAGCGCCTCGGCCGCGTCGAGGTGCTGCAGTACAGCCCGCTGCCCGCCAAGGAGTACATGCGACCCGTGCTCGAGACCGTCGCCGCCGACCTCGTCGGCCCGATCGAGTTCTCGGTCTACGGCGCCGTGACCGCGGCGCACCAGGTGATCCCGGGCATGCGCTCGGTCGGGCACGGCTCGATCCTGCTCATCAACGGCGGCAGCGCGGTGCGCCCCGGGCCGACCGTGACGGGCACCTCGGTCGCGTTCGCGGGGCTCAGCGCCTACGGCCAGCTGCTGCACGACGCGCTCGCCCCCGAGGACATCCACGTGGGCCAGCTCATCATCCCGTTCGGCATCGGCGACGGCGAGGAGTCGCACTCGCCCGAGGCCCTGGCCGACCTCATCTGGACGATGCACGACGAGCGCGGCGACTTCCGCGTCTACGCCGAGCCGCTCGCCTGAGCCGGACGCGGACTCGGGGCCGACGCGCGGGCCCGGGCCCCGCGGTGCGCGGCCGGACGCGGACGAGGAGGCGCGGTGCCGGGACGACCGGCACCGCGCCTCCTCGTGGGGTCGCGGTCCGACGCCGGGGCGTCGGGTGCTGCGAGGTGCGGCTGGCTACGCCTGCACGTCTCCGCGCCAGGCACCGGTCTCGGTGCCCTGCGACTCGATGAACTCCTTGAAGTTCTTCAGGTCCTTCTTGATGGCGTGGTTGTCGGCGCCGAGCGATCCGCCGACCTTCTCGAGGAAGCCCTCGGGGGTCCAGTCGATCTGCACGGTGACGCGCGTCGTCGTGTCGGAGAGCTTGTGGAACGTCACGACGCCCGCGTGGTCGACCTCGCCGCCGGTGCTGGTCCAGGCGACGCGCTCGTCGGGGTGCTGCTCGGTGATCTCGGCCTCGAACGTCTTCTCGACCGGACCGACCTTGACCTTCCACACCGTCAGGGTGGGGGTGGTCTGCGTGATGCTCTCGACCTCGTCGAGGAACTTCGGGAAGGACTCGAACTGGGTCCACTGGTTGTACGCGGTCGAGACGGGGACGTCGACGTCGATGGCTTCGATGGCCTGTGCCATGGGGTGCTCCTCTTTGCTGTCGTTCTCAGGTGTGCGGTGAGGTCGACGGTAGGCCGGGGACGCCGGGCGGCTCCCAGGTGCGGTGGAGGAGGGGGACGGCGCCGGCCGGCACCGCTCGGGTCAGTACGCGACGCTGAACTGGGCGCGGCGGTGGGTCGGCGTCTCGACCTCGTCGACGATCGCGAGGGCGAAATCGGCGCCGCTGACCGCCGAGGTGCCGTCGGCGTCGTAGAAGGCGACGTCGGCCCCGGTGCGGTACTCGCCCCGCGCCTCCCCGGGGGCGTAGGCGCCGAACTGCTCGGCGGGCGAGACGAAGAACCAGTCGAGCGGCTCGGGCTGCGCCAGCAGCTCGCCGAGCACGGCGTTCATCTGACGGGCCTCGCCGGCGTACTCGGCCGGGATCGCGTCGGTCTCGGCGATGCGGGGCGCGCCCTCCTCGAGGCGGAGCGAGCTGAAGCCGCCGACGACGCCGAGGCGCACGCCGTGCTCGGCCGCGAGGGCCGCCAGCGCGAGGTCGGCCTCGAGGATCTTGCCGTCGAGCTCGCCGCGGGGCGACAGCGACGACACGACGACGTCCGACCCGGAGACCGCACGGAGGCGCGCCTCGGCCTCGAGCATCGAGCCCGTCTCGTAGCGGACGCCCTCGACCCGCGCGTCGTCGGCGGGCAGGGTGCGGCTGAACGAGACCACGTCGTGACCGCGGCGGGCGGCCTCCCGGACGATGGCGCTGCCGGCGTAGCCGGTCCCTCCGACGACGGTGATGGTGCTCATGGCGTTCTCCTTCTGATGATGGTGGGGACGGTGCTGCACGGCTACGCTAAGCGCGACAGTCACCGATGGGAAGTAGGCACCTCGTGGTAACCATGAACGCCGCAGCGACCGACCAGGCGCCCCCGGCCGGCCCGGCCGCAGCGACCGGCCAGGCCGCGCCCGCCGACCGGACCTGGACCCTCGACGACCTCGACCCCTACGCCGCCGGCTGCCCGAGCCGTCGCCTGCTCGACCGCATCGGCGACCGCTGGACGGTGCTGGTCGTCGGCACCCTCGGCGGCGGGCCGCGGCGGTTCTCCGAGATCCGCCGCGCGGTCGACGGCGTCTCGCAGAAGATGCTGACCCAGACGCTCCGGGGCCTCGAGCGCGACGGGCTCGTCACCCGCACGGTCTACGCCGAGGTGCCGCCGCGCGTCGAGTACGACCTGACGCCCGCCGGCCGCACCCTGCAGGAGCCGCTCCGCGCCCTCGAGCGCTGGGCCGTCGAGCACTTCGGCGGGGTCGCCGACGCGCAGCGCGGCTACGACGAGCAGCACGAGCCGACCCCCGACGCCGCATGAGCGCCCCCGCCCCCGCCCCGGCCCCGGCCCCCGTGCCCAACAGCCGCGGCGTGCAGCGGCGCCTCGACATCCTCGACGCGGCGCGCGCCCTGTTCACCGAGACCGGCTTCCGCGGCGCGACGATGGCCGCGATCGCCGGCCGCGCCGGCGTCACCCACGCCGGCCTGCTCTACCACTTCGCCTCGAAGGAGGACGTGCTGGAGGCGGTGCTCACCGACGCGCGCGACCGCGGCCGGTCGATCATCGCCGCCGACGAGCGCCCCGGGGCCGACCACCTCGACGCGCTCGAGCACCTCGTGGCGCAGAACGCCGGCGACCCCGCCTGGTCGCGCCTCTTCTCGGTGCTGCTCGGCGAGAGCGTGGCCCTCGACCACCCGCTGCGCGAGCGCATGGCCGAGCGGTACGACTCGATCGGCGAGAGCCTCGCCGGGCACCTCCGCACGCTCCGCACCGAGGGAGGCGCGTGGTCCGACGACGAGGTCGCCGGCGTCGCGCGCGTGCTCATGGCCGTCATGGACGGGCTGCAGTTCCAGCAGCTGACGGGGGCGCGGTCGGCGATGAGCGCCGACTTCGCCCTCGTGGTCGAGGCGGTGCGGCGGTCGCTCTGATCGCGTGGCGCGAGCGGGGCGGGGGAGCCGACCCGCGCCTCCTGGTCGCCGGGGGAGGCCCGGTCGCGCCCGGGCGGTCGCGCAGTTCCTGAAGTCCCCTTGACTTTCACCGAACGCTGCCTTTAGCTCTGCTGTGTCCCTCCGATGGGGGCGGGACACCTACGAAGGAGTAGAGATGCGATCACTGACGCACGCGACCGGCCGCAGGGGCCGGGCGCTCGGCGTGACGGCGGGAGGGGCGCTCGTCGCCTCGTTCGCCCTCGCGGCGACACCGGCACCGGCCGCCGTCGCCGCCGACCAGCCCGAGCTCGAGTCGAGGTCGACCGAGATCATCAGCGTCGACGGGCTGCAGTTCCGCGACCTCGACCGCAGCGGCGACCTCACGCCCTACGAGGACTGGCGGCTCACCGCCGACGAGCGCGCCGCCGACCTCGTGTCGCGGCTCGACCTCGAGCAGCGCGCGGGCCTGCTCATGCACGCGAGCCTCACGGGCCGCGGTGCGTACGACCGCGCGGCGTTCGACCCGCTGCTGCAGGACGGCCACATCAGCACGTACATCTCGCGCCTCAGCGTCGGCGCCGACGTGCTGGCCGACCAGCACAATCAGTTGCAGGAGGCCGCCGAGGCGGAGCCCTTCGGCATCCCGCTCAAGATCAGCACCGACCCGCGCAACGGGTTCAGCGTCACCGAGGGGCAGACGGTGTCGAACGCCGACTTCACGCCCTTCCCCGACGCGATCGGCATGGGCGCCGTCGGCGACCCCGAGGCGACCCTCGAGATGGGCCGCATCATCTCGGACGAGTACCGCGCCGTCGGCATCACCGAGGCGCTCTCGCCCCAGGCCGACCTCAGCACCGAGCCGCGCTGGACCCGCCAGAACGGCACCTTCGGCTCGGTCGGCGAGACCGTCAAAGAGCAGGTGCGCGCCTACGTCGAGGGCCTGCAGGGCGGCACCGACGGCATCACCGACGAGGGCGTCGCGACCGTCGTCAAGCACTGGGTCGGCTACGGCGCCCAGGTGAACGGCTACGACAGCCACTACTACTACGGGCGCTACGCGGCCTTCCCCGGCGGGAACTTCGACGAGCACGTCGTGCCCTACGAGGGCGCGTTCGACGTCGACGCCGCGGGCATCATGCCGACGTACTCGATCCTGCAGGACCTCGACCTCGGCGACGGCGTCATCGAGCAGGTCGGCGCGGGGCACAACGAGTTCCTCCTGCAGGACCTGCTGCGCGGCCAGTACGGCTTCGACGGCGTCATCACCTCCGACTGGGGCATCGCCAACGACTGCCCGCAGGAGTGCCTCGACAACCAGCCCCCGGCCTCGTTCGTCGGCCCGTGGGGCGCGGGCATGCCCTGGGGCGTCGAGGACCTCACGCTGCCCGAGCGCTACGCCAGCGCGATCAACGCCGGCGTCGACATCATCGGCGGCAGCGACCAGCCGCAGTACATCGTGCAGGCCGTCGAGGAGGGCTTCCTCACCGAGGGCCGCGTCGTCGAGGCCGCCCAGCGCGTGCTCGAGCAGAAGTTCGAGCTCGGTCTCTTCGAGGACCCGTACGTCGACCCGGCCGCCGCCGCCGAGATCGTCGGCAGCGACGCCTCCCGCGCCGTCGCGCTCGCCGACCAGGCCCGCTCGCTGACCCTGCTCTCGAACGACGACGCGGTGCTGCCGCTGACGCCGGTCGAGGGCGAGTCGCCCACCGTCTACCTGTACGGGGTCGCGGCCGACGCCGCGGTCGCCGCGGGCATGACGCCGGTCGACACCCCCGAGGAGGCGGACGTCGCCATCGTGCGCCTGACCGACCCCCGAGGCGGCGACGACCTCACCGACCTCGGTTTCACGGGCGAGGAGGCCGACTTCTCGGCGCTCGCCGCGGCCCACGCCGCGGGCGCGGTGACCATCGCCGTGCCGCAGCTGTCGCGTCCGCTCGTGCTCGGGAACGTCGTGGAGCAGAGCGACGCGGTCATCGGCGCGTACGGCGTCTCGGACGAGGCGCTGCTCGACGTCGTGACCGGCGAGTCGGCCCCCGAGGGGCGCCTGCCCTTCGAGCTGCCGTCGTCGATGGACGAGGTCGCCGCGCAGCTGCCCGACGTGCCGAACGACACGGCGACCCCGCTGTTCGCCTACGGCTTCGGCCTGGCGTACGACGAGACCGGGACCGAGCCGACCCCCGGCCCGTCGCCCGAGCCGTCGCCCGGTCCCTCGACCGAGCCGACCCCGGTGCCGACCGAGCCGGGCACGACGCCGACCGCCGGCGTCACGCCGATCGACGACGCGCTGCTCACCGACGCGACCCGCGGGCCGGTCACGGTGCCCTCGAGCGCCCAGCGCTCCGAGACGATCACGGTCGACCTCGGCGACGCCGCGGCCGGCTCGACCTTCTCGGTCTGGCTGCACTCCGACCCGGTCGCGCTGACCACGGCCGAGGCCTCGACCGCGGGCACGATCCGCGTCACGGTGCCGGCCGACGCCGCGCTCGGCGCCCACCGCGTCGTGGTGCAGGCGGCCGACGGCTCGCTGTACGGCTGGGACGACCTCCGCGTCGTGACCGCCGCGGCGGCCGCCTCGGGCGACCCGCTGGCCTACACCGGCAGCGAGACCGCCTGGCCGATCGTCGGCACTGGCGTGCTGCTCCTGCTCCTCGGCACGGGGCTGGTGCTGCTGCGCCGCCGCCGGGCCGCGGGCGCCGGGGACTGACCGCCCCGGGGAGGCGTTGGGTGCGCATCAGCGCCCCGCGCCTCCTCGTGCGGTCGCGTCGCGACGCCGCGGGGCCCGGGCGTCGCCGGACGACCCGCCCGTCGTGGCCCGGGTCAGGCGCGGCGGTCGAGCTCGGCCACGATGCCGCGCAGCACGCGGTTCATGTACGGGCCCCAGAAGACGACCACGATGGCGTGCACCGCGACCCCGGCGCCGGCCCTCGCGTGGAAGGTGTACCGCCACGAGATGCGGGTGCCGCGGCCCTGCGTGGAGCCGTCGCTCGCCCCGCCGGCGCTGTACCACCACTCGGCGATGCCGCCGCGGACGAGGAGGCGCAGCGGGCCGCGGAAGTCGGTGAGCTCGTAGACGAAGGTGCCCGTGTGGTCGATTGGACCGGGCGGCTCGACGCGCACCAGGGTCTCGACCACGGCGCCCCCGCCGGAGAGCTCGAGCCGGCGGGTCTGCCCGGGGGCGTCCCACGCACCGGTCTGGTCGTGCACCGCGACGACCGCCGGGAGGGGACCCGACCTCGGGTAGAACCCCACGGGGGTGAGGGGCGTGCCGATCCGGAAGGCCCGCTCGACCGGGGCCGTGGTCACGCCCTCGCGGGTCGCGCTGACTGTCGTCGTCATGTCCCCCATTCGGAGGCGTCGGCCGAGGCGACGGGTCCTCAGGACAGGTCGTTCTCCCGATTTCCGAGCAGCTCGTGACGCCGATCGTCGGTCGACTTTTGCACGGGCGTCGACAGAAGTAGCAGAATGGACCAGGCCGCCGCATCGAGACGCGCCTGCAGACCTCAGGAACGAAGGAGTACCTCATGAGCACGCCCCCCTCCGTACAGCTCTACAGCGTCCGCGACGCCGTGGCCGACGACCTCTCGGGCACCGTCGCCCGCCTGGCCGAGATCGGCTTCACGAAGGTCGAGCCCTACGGGTTCGCCGACGCCCCCGACGCCACCGCCGCCGCGCTGACGGCCGCCGGGGTCACCGCCCCGACGGGCCACGCCGCCGTCATCGACGCCGACGACGCCGAGCGCTTCTTCGAGGCCGCCAAGACCATCGGCCTCGAGACGGTCATCGACCCGTTCATCCCGAGCGACCGCTGGCAGACCGCGGACGACGTCGCCGCCATCGCCGAGCGCGTGAACGTGCTGACCGAGCAGGCGGCCGGCTACGGCCTCCGCTTCGGGTACCACAACCACCAGTGGGAGTTCGTGAACAAGGTCGACGGCCGCAGCGTCTACGACCTCTTCGTCGAGCAGCTCTCGGCCGCGACCGTGCTCGAGGTCGACACCTTCTGGGCCACCGTCGGCGGCGCTGACGCCCCCGCGTTGCTGCGCTCGCTCGGCGACCGCGTCGTCGCGCTGCACATCAAGGACGGCAAGGTCAGCGGCGACATCGCCACCGCCCTGCCGAGCAGCGAGAGCGCCCTCGTGGTGCCCGACGCGCTGAAGGCCGCCTTCGAGCAGCAGACCCCCGCTGGCCAGGGCGACGTCGACGTGGCGGCGATCCTCGCCGCGGCACCCGCCGCGCTGCGCGTCGTCGAGTTCGACGCCTACGCCGGCGACGTCTTCGAGGGCATCGCCGAGTCGTACGCCTGGCTCGCCGAGAACGACACCGAGGCCCGCGCGTGAGCGGCGGCATCGGGTCGGGCGTCGTCGGGGTCGGCCTCGTCGGCGCCGGCAACATCAGCGGCCAGTACCTCGACACCCTGTCGCAGGTGAAGGACGTCGAGCTGCGCTTCATCGCCGACCTCATCCCCGAGCGGGCCGAGGGCCAGGCCACCAAGTACGGCGTCGCCGCCCACGGCACCCTCGAGCAGCTGCTCGAGCGCGACGACATCGAGATCGTCGTCAACCTCACGCTGCCCGCCGTGCACGCCGAGGTCGGCCGCCAGATCATCGCCGCCGGCAAGAACGTCTGGAGCGAGAAGCCCCTCGCGCTCGAGCACGACCAGGGCGCCGACCTCCTCGCCGCGGCCGACGCCGCGGGCGTGCGCGTCGCCTGCGCCCCCGACACCGTGCTGGGCGGCGGCATCCAGTCGGCGCTCCGCGCGATCGCCGCGGGCAAGATCGGCACGCCGCTCACCGCGACGACGCTCTTCCACGTGCCCGGCCCGAACTCGTGGCACCCCGACCCCGAGTTCCTCTTCGCGTACGGCGCCGGCCCGCTGTTCGACATCGGCCCGTACTACGTCACGACCCTCGTGCACGCGTTCGGCTCGGCGTCGAAGGTCGCCGCGGTGTCGTCGACCTCGCACCAGACCCGCGAGATCGGCAGCGGCCCCCGCGCCGGCACCGTGTTCCCGGTCGAGGTGCCGACGCACCACGCCGCGCTGATCAGCTTCGAGGCCGGCCAGTCGGCCCAGACGACGCTGAGCTTCCAGAACGCGCTGCCCCGCAACGGCTTCGTCGAGATCAGCGGCACCGAGGGCACCATCGTGCTGCCCGACCCGAACCTGTTCGACGGCGACAGCACGCTGTGGACCTTCGGCAAGGAGGAGCCCGAGACGCTCACCGCCAAGGGCTCGTTCTGGGGCCGCGGCACGGGCGTCGTCGACCTCGCCCGCTCGATCCGCGCGGGCGTGCCCGAGCGGGCCAGCGGCGCGGTCGCGGCCCACGTGCTCGACGTGCTGCTCGCCATCCGCGGAGCGGCCGAGAGCGGCACCGTCGTCGACGTCGCGTCGTCGATCACGAAGCCCGAGGCGCTGCCCGAGGACTTCGACCCGGCGGCCGCGACGCTGTAGGCCCTGCAAGTCCGGGGAGGCGCGGTGCAGGGATCATCTGCACCGCGCCTCCTCGTCGGCGGGGGCCGGGCGGGCTGGGTCGGGTGTCGGGGGCGCGGCGTACCCTCTCGGCATGGCCAGCGAGAGACGCGACCCGCGGGTCGACGCGGCGCGCTACCGCACCGAGAGGTCGAAGCCCGCGGACGACGCTCCCCGTGACACCCGCACCGCCGCCGAGATGCGCGCCTGGGCGCGCACGGCGATCGACGTCGCCGTGGCCCGGGGCGACTTCGACGACCTTCCGCTCGCGGGCAAGCCGCTGCCCGGGCTCGCGGGCGACACCGTCGACCCCGACTGGTGGATCCGCGGGCTCATCGAGCGCGAGGGGCTCACCGGGCTCGCGCCCCCCGCCCTGGCGCTCCGCACCGAGCACGCCGAGTTCGACGACACGCTCGACGCCCTCGGCACCGAGACGGCCGTGCGGGCCCACGTCGACGACTACAACCGACGCATCGTCGAGGCCCGCCGGCAGCTCACCGGGGGCCCGCCCGTCGTCACGCCGGTGCGCGAGGTCGACGACGAGGTGCGGCGGTGGCACGAGCGCCGCGACGCCCGCCGCGCCGCGGCCCGCGCGGCCGTGCCGCCGCCTCCGCCGACCTGGCGTGAGCGCCGGGCGCTGAGGCGCGAGGTGCGGCGTCGGCGGCTCGAGCAGGGCTGACCCGGCGGGCACGTCGTCCCTGCCCGGACGTGGACCGGAGCCATGAACGGGCTGCGAGCCCGGACGTGGGGTCGTGCCGGAGCGGCTCGAGCGATAGGGTCGAACGTCCCCGTCCGATCGACCGTGAGGAACAACCGCGTGACGAACCCCGCCTCTCCCCGCCGCTCGGCACAGGGTGAGTCGGCTCCCGGCGGCTGGTCCACGGGCGTCTCGCAGGGCTCCTCGTCGGCCTCTTCCGCCTCTCCTGCGGCGTCGGTCTCGGTGCCGCCGTCGGCGCCGGCGTCCGTCTCGGTCGAGGCTCCGATGCTCCGGCCCCGCGGTCGCCGCCGGGCCACCGCCGCCGTGCTGCCGCACGGCAGCCGTTCGTCGTTCGTGCCCTGCGAGGCGCTCGTGGCGGCGTCCACGCAGGCCGCCGCCGAGAACACGCTGACCCACCGCATGGCCCAGGGCCGCGCCGCGGTGGCGACCTCCGGGGTGCTGGTGGGGCGCGCCTCCTCGGGGCTGCCCACGCGTCGCGCGGCTCGTGCCGCGGCGGCCGCTGCAGCCCGGCCTGCGGGTCGTCCCGTCGCGGCTGCTCGCCTCGCACGTGCTGCTCGCCCGGCCGTCGCGGGCCGCACGCCCGCGGCCGACCGCACGCCCGCCGCACGCCTGGGGGTCGCGCGTCGCCTCGGCGGCGTCGTCAAGAAGGTGTCGGTCGTGGCGGCGCTCATCGGCTTCGCCGCCAGCGGCACGCTGCCCCTGTTCGCGTCGGCGGGCGACGAGGCGGTCGCGGCCGCCTCCGGCCAGCACCCCGACGCCCGCGTCGGCAGCCAGCAGTTCGCGGTCGACCCGTCCGTCGTCGCCGACTCGGTCAGTCGCGACGAGTACTCGGCGACGTCGATCGTCGACCTGCAGACGCAGAAGGTGCTCAACACGGCGGCCGCCGCCGACTCCGAGTGGGACGGTCGCACCACGGCGAGCTACCTCGCCGACCCCCTCTACGACACCCTCGACCGCGACCTCGTGCTGGCCGTGGCGACGCAGTACATCGGCACGCCCTACGTGCACGGGGGCGAGGACCCCACGAAGTTCGACTGCTCGGGCCTCATCACGTTCGTCTACGCGCAGTTCGGGATCAAGCTGACGCACTACGTGCCCACGCAGGACTCGGAGGGCACCCGGGTCTCCGCGGCCGACGCCGTGCCCGGCGACCTCGTCGTCTTCGACAACCTCGCGCACGACGGCATCTACGCCGGCAACGGCATGATCCTCGACGCACCGAAGCCCGGCGGCTTCGTCTCGGTGCGCCCCATCTGGGACAGCCCGCACCACTTCGTCCGCATCGGCGCGTAGCGCGCCGGGCGCCGGCGCCGGTGCCGGGCGCCGGTGCTGCACGCCGGTGCTGCACGCCGGTGCCGCGCGCTGTGCGCCGTACGCCGCGCCTGCCGGTGGCGGCCCGAAGCCGTGCGCCGTCTCGCGTCTCGTCCTGGGCGTCACGTCACGTTCTGCCGCGACGCGTCGACCAGGACGTGACGCGACACCGGCCTCGGCCGCCCGAGCCCCGCCCGGAGCCCGGCCGCCGCGCGCATCGGCCGCCGCGCGCACGCGGGTCGCGTCACTCCCCGAACTGGCCGGTGAGCCTGCCGTGGAACGCCCCGCTCCGCTCGTCGAGCCCCACGAACTCGACCCCGAGACCGTGCGCCGCGAACTTCGTCCCGACCGAGTCGAGGGCCGCCACGCTCGACGCGTCCCACACGGAGGCGCGGGTCAGGTCGACCACGACGGTCGCCTCCCCGGTCTCCGCCGCCCGCGCCGCGTCGTCGGCGTAGGCGAAGTGCTCGACGAGGTCGTTGCTGCTGCCGAAGAAGAGCGGCCCGACCACGTCGTAGCGGACGCGACCGGCGTCGGGGGCCGGGGCGGTGCCGGGGAGGCGATCCGCGCCTCCGGCGCTCTCGATCGTGCGATGCACGACGAGGACGTGCGCGACGCGACGGGCGAAGAGCACCATCGCCAGCACGACGCCGACGGCGACCCCGACCGCCAGGTTGCCCGTCGCGACCACGACGACGACCGTGACCACCATGACCAGTGTCTCCGGCAGGGGCATGCGACGGAGCGTCGACGGACGGACGCTGTGCCAGTCGACGGTGCTGATCGCGACGATCATCATCACCGCGGCGAGGGCGACCATCGGGATGCGTGCCATCACCGTGCTGAGCCCGGTCACGAGCAGCAGGAGGAAGAGTCCCGCCGCGATCGTCGACACCCGAGTGCGGGCCCGGCCGATCTTGACGTTGACGACGGTCTGCCCGATCATCGCGCAGCCCGCGATGCCGCCGTAGGCGCCCGCGGCGATGTTGGCGACGCCGAGGGCCCACGACTCCTTGCCCTTGTGCGAGGGGGTCTCGGTGATGTCGTCGACGAGCTTCGCGGTGAGGAGGGTCTCCATGAGGCCGACGAAGGCGATGCTCAGCGCGGTCGGCAGCACGATCATCAGCGTGTCGATCGAGAACGGCACGAGCCACGGGGTCAGCCCGGGCAGGCCGCCGCCCATCGGCCCCTCGTCGCCGACGGTGCGCACCTGGTCGAGGCCCGACGCGACGACGATCACCGTCACGACGACGATGGCGACCAGCGGGGCGGGCACGGCCTTCGTGAGGCGCGGCAGGAACAGCACGATCGCGATCGTCAGCGCGAAGAGCGGGTACACGACCCACGGCACGTCGATCACGTGCGGCACCTGCGCCACGAAGATGAGGATGCCGAGCGCGTTGACGAAGCCGATCATCACCGAGCGGGGGATGAAGCGCATGAGGCGGGCCAGCCCCGCCGTCCCGAAGGCGATCTGGATGACGCCCGCGAGCAGCACCGCCGGCAGCACGTACTCGACGCCGTGGGCCCGGACGAGCGGCGCGACGACGAGGGCGACGGACCCGGCCGCCGCCGTCACCATCGCGGGCCGCCCGCCGAGCAGCGACATGACGACGGCCAGCACGACCGACGAGACGAGGCTGACCATGGGGTCGACGCCCGCGATGACCGAGAACGAGATGACCTCGGGCACGAGCGCGAGGGTCGTCACGATGCCGGCGAGGGCCTCGCGGGTGAGCAGGCGGGGCGAGCGCAGCACGCCGCGGACGGTGTCGTCGGCGCGCGGCGGAGCGGTCGAGGAGGAGAGGGTCACGGTGCTCCGGGGGTGGTGAGGGAGAATGAGGGAGTCCGGCGACTCTGCCGACGCACTCGACCCTACCCTCACGTGAGGGTAGAGATGGGCCACGATCGATGACCGGCGACGCCTCGTGACGACCTCGGACGTGCCGACGATGCACATCGGCGAGCTCGCGGAGCGCACCGAGATGTCGCTGCGCACCATCCGCCACTACGACGAGGTCGGGCTGCTCAAGCCGACCGGGCGCACCGAGGGCGGCTTCCGCCTCTACACGCACGACGACTTCGTGCGCCTCATGGTGATCCGGCGCATGAAGCCGCTGGGGTTCAGCCTCGACGAGATGGCCGAGCTGCTGCGGGTCGTCGACGCGCTCGACACCGGCGACGGGTCGGTCGCGGGCGGGGGCTCGGAGGCGGCTCCCGACGCCACCCGAGAGCGGCTCGCGGCGTTCATCGAGCAGACCGTCGAGCGGCGGGCCCGGCTCGAGCGGCAGCTCGCCATGGCCGACGAGTTCCTCGAGCTCCTGCGCAGCCGCTGACCCGCGTCGCCGCCGCGCCCGCCGACCGGCGTCGCGGGGCGCCCCAGGTCGCGTCGGCGCCCCGACGGCGGAGACGAGGAGGCGCCGGTCCCTCCCCAGCCCGGCCCGGTCCCTGCCCGTCCTCCTCCGCACCGCGGGGGTGCCGTCCCGCCGCGACCCCCCGGTACGCTCGTCCCACCGCAGTCACCCGAGACGCGGGCCCCGGCCGCCTGATCACCGGCCACCGTCCGACTCCCTCCTGCAGAGACCGAGAACCATGCACCACTCCGTCGATCCGTCCGTCCCCGTGCGCCCGCAGGGGCGCTCGCCGCGTCCCTCCCGCCCGACTCCCCGCTCAGTCCCCGGTCGCGCCCGGCGCTCGCTGGCCGGCAGCGCCACGGCCCTCGGCATCGCCCTCACCGCCGTGCTCGGGGCACCGCTGAGCGCCTCCGCCGCCGCCCCGACGTGGCAGCAGGTGCTCGAGGCGCGCGGGTCGGAGGAGGCGAAGCAGGACGCGCTGGCCGAGATCGCCGTCGCGGTCGAGGCAGCGTCCGCCCGAGCGGCCGCCGCCGAGGGGGCGGCCGAGGCCGCCGGACAGGTGCTCGGCGACGCGCAGGCCGCCGTCGACGAGGCCTCCGCGGCGCACGAGGCGCTGCAGGCCGAGGCCCAGGCGGCCCGTGCCGACGCCGACGACGCCCGGCTCGTCGTGGGCCACGCGGCCGCGCTGCTGGCCCGTCCCGGCGGCGGGGGCGGGCTCACCTCCGAGCTGATGGCCTCCGGCGGCGACGCCGAGCAGGTCCTGCGGGGCCTCAGCATGTCGACGAAGCTCGGCGAGAACCTCGCCGCCCTGCGCGACCGGGCGACCACCGCCGACCGGCTGGCGACGTCGCTCGCCGACCAGGCCGCCGTCGCCCTCGCCGAGCGCGACCGGCTCGTCGACGAGGCGCGGGCGGCCCTCGACGCGGCGGCGGCGACGAGCACGGCGGCCCGGGAGGGCGTCGAGCAGGCCGAGGCCGAGAAGGCGACCCTCGCGGCGCAGGTCGCCCTCCTGCACGACGACCGCCTCACCCTCGAGCAGGCGTACGCGAAGGCCGAGGCCGACCGCGCCGCCGCCGCGGCGGCCGCTGCGGCCACCCCGCCGCCCGCCGGCGCGCGGCCGGGCACGGGTCCGATCGCGCCCGGCCCGGGCGTGGGCCCCGGCGCCCCCGGCCCGGGCACGACGCAGCCCGACCCGGGCACCGGCTGGGTCGCGGCGATCCGGTCGTTCAGCTCGTACCAGGCCTACGGCTACCGGGTGCACCCGATCACGGGCGAGTACAAGCTGCACGCCGGCGCCGACTTCGGCGCGAGCTGCGGCACCCCGATCTACGCCGTGTCGGCCGGCAGGGTCACCTACGCCGGGCCGTCGAGCGGCTACGGCAACCTCGTCGTCGTCGACCACGGCGGCGGCGTCACGAGCGCCTACGCCCACATGGAGCGCTCGGGCATCCACGTGTCGACCGGCCAGGCGGTCGGTGCGGGCGCGCACATCGCGAGCGTCGGCACGGCCGGCGGCTCGACCGGCTGCCACCTGCACCTCGAGGTGCGGCTCGGCGGGGTCGCGACCGACCCGGTCGTGTTCCTGGCGGGCAAGGGCGTGCGCTGAGGCCCGGTCACGCGGCAGAGGTTCCCGTGGTCGCCGGCCGGGCCGCCCGGCGGACCTGCCCGGTCGGCGTCAGCCGCGCCGCGCCTCCTCGGACGCGGCCTCGGCCGCCGCCGCCTCGGCCCGGATCTCGTCGAGCACCCGCTGCACGGCCGGGCGTGCTGCCCGCTCCGGTCGCAGGAGCGCCTCGACCCACCGGCCGGCCCGCACGTCCTCGAGCGTCGCAAGGTGGAAGCGCCCGGCGGCCCGCCGCGCCGACGTGTGCCGCGGCACGAGGGCGACGCCGAGCCCCGCCGCCACGAGGTTCTCGATCAGCGGCAGGTGGACGGTGCGGTGCACGAACCGCGGAGCGACGCCCGACTGCAGCGCCATCGCGGTCAGCACCCGGTCGATCGGGTACCCGTCGGGCACGCCGATCCACGGCTCCCCGATGACGTCGGCCATCGTGACCCGGCTGCGCCCGGCCAGCCGGTGGTCGAGCGGCATCGCGACCTCGAGAGGTTCCCGCAGCAACGGGACGACGCGCAGCCCCCGGTGGTCGGGCCGGGCGGCGCCGTCGGAGCGGTGCCCGACGACGACGTCGACGTCGGCGGTGAGCCGCGCGAACTCGTCCTCGGAGACGTCGCGGTCGGCGACCTGCAGCTCGATGCGCTCGTGGGCGCGCATGCGGTGGACGAGCCCGGGCAGCAGCAGCTCCGCGGCCGACGGGAAGATCGCCAGGCTCACCACCCCGACCGACCCCGCCCGCCAGGCGTCGACGGTCGCCTCCGCCTCGGCGACCGCCGTCGACACCGCCGAGGAGGCGCGGGCCAGGGCCGTCCCCGCCTCCGTCAGCTGCACCCCGCGTCCCACCCGCCGCACGAGCTCGAGGCCGAGCTGCCGCTGCATGGTCCGCAGCTGCTGCGACACCGCGCTCGGCGACCGGTGCGTGGCAGCGGCGACGGCGGTCACGCTGCCGCGCTCGGCGAGCTCGCGCAGCAGGTCGAGGTGGCGGACGTCCATGAAGGGAGGCTACAAGGACGGTGGCGAGAGTCGCGCTGGTCCTGCATCCGCGCCTCCGGCAGTCTGAGGGGGTGACTCCTCGCGACCGCCTCCTCGCCCTCGTCGTCGTCGTGTGCTGGGGCGTCAACTTCCCGATGACGGCACTGGCGCTCGACCACTTCCCGCCGATCTTCCTCGTGGCGCTGCGCTTCGCGTTGCTGGCGGTGCCGACCCTGCTGTTCGTGCCGCGTCCGGCGATCCCGGTCGCGCGCCTCCTGATGGTGGGTCTCGGGCTGGGCATCCTGCAGTTCGGCTTCCTGTACCTCGGGATGGCGGCCGGCATGCCGTCGGGTCTCGCGTCGCTCGTGCTGCAGGCCAGCGCCCCGTTCACCGTCGTCATCGCCGCCGTCTGGCTGCGCGAGCGCATCACGCGTCGCCAGGCGATCGGCATCGGCGTCGCCGTGCTGGCGCTCGCCGTCATCGCCGCCCACCGGTCGCAGGTCGCGGCGCTGCTGCCCGTCGTTCTGACGCTCTGCGCGGCGCTCGGCTGGGGCCTCGGCAACGTCGCGGTGCGCCGAGCGGCCGCGCCGGACCCGTTGCACCTCACGCTGTGGATGTCGGTCGTGCCGCCGGTGCCGATGCTCGCGTTGTCGCTCGCGATCGAGGGTCCAGGGCGGATCGGCGAGAGCCTCGCGACCGTCGCGACGGCCGAGGCGCTGCCGAGCGTGGTCGGTCTGCTCTACGTCGTGCTCGTCGCCACGGTGCTCGGTTACGGGCTGTGGACGCGCCTGCTGGCGACCTACCCCTCGAGCACGGTCGCGCCGTTCTCAATGCTCGTGCCGGTCGTCGGCGTGCTCGCGTCGTGGGCGGCGTTCGACGAGGTGCCCGACCTGGTCGAGCTCGGCGCGGGGGTCGTCGTGGTGGCGGGCGTGCTCGTCGCGAGCCGGGCTCCGCGGGGGAGCCGCACCGCGCCTCCGCCGGTCGGGGGCGAGCCGGTCGCGGCGCCGGTGCTGGTCGACGGGCCGGTGCCGACGGAAGGGCCCCGGGCCGACGACCCGACGCGGACCAGGGAGACCCCGCTAGCCTGAGCGCAGCTCTCCCGTCGTCCGAGAGCGGTCCGGTCTGCGCCGGACTCCCGACCGATCCGGACGGCGCGTCGAGAGCCCCACCGGAGGGTGCTCAGATGGCCCAGCAACAGCGAGCCGTGGCGACCCGAGCGGCCATCCTGCAGGCCGCGGCGGGCGCGTTCGTCGCGCGCGGGTACGCCGGCACGTCGCTCGACGGCGTCGCCGAGATCGCGGGCGTGACCAAGGGTGCGCTCTACTTCCACTTCCGCTCGAAGGCCGCCCTCGCCAACGCGGTCATCGCCGAGCAGCACCGGTCGTCGCGGGAGCTCGGCGAGTCGGTCACCACGGCCGCGTCGTCGGCGGCCGAGGCCCTCACGGTGCTCAGCGCGTCGCTCGCGGTCCAGCTCACGACCGACGTCATGGTCTCGGCCGGCCTCCGGCTCACCACCGAGGGCGGCGACCCCGAGCTCGTCGTCGCCGAGCCCTACGTCGAGTGGCTGGACGAGATCGGCGGGCTGGTCCGCACCGCCGTCGGCGAGGGAGACTTCCGCGCCGACCTCGACGTCGACCGCGCCTCGACCTTCTTCGTCGGCGCCTACGTCGGCGTGCAGACCCTCTCGGGCGCGATCACCGGCCGGGCGGACGTGGTCGAGCGCCTCGCCGACTTGCTCCGCTACGTGCTGCCGTCGTTCGTCGCGCCGGGTCGCGAGCTGCTCGTCGAGTCGTTGCCCGCGCTCCTGCTCGAGACGGGTCGTCGCGCCGCCCCCTGACCCCGGCGCCGGAGGCGCGGTTCGAGGCCGCTCGCCTGCCGCCCGGGGACGGCGGCCGTCAGGGGCGCTCGGGCGTGAGGCGCGTCAGGGCCCGGGCCACGGTCTCCTTCGCGGCGGCCACGGCACCGGTGTCGACCTGGGCGAGACGCTCCCCGTAGTCGTGGGGCACGGTGAGCTGCCGCCGCCACTCGGCGTCGTAGAGCGCGTCGAGGTAGCCGGACGACTCGCGGCAGAGGGCGTCGGACCCGGCGAGGGCGATCTCCTCGTCGGAGACCCGCGTCGTCGGGTCGGACGAGGCGAAGGCCGCCGCCATCTCGGGCGTCGGCATGCCCGCCGGCGTGGCCGCCAGCGGGAACCCGGTCACGGCGGCGGCCCCGGCCATGCACTCGGTCCAGGCGGGCACGGTCGCGAGCACCGCGTCGTCCTCCCGCGCGGCGAGGAACGCCGCGTTGCTCAGCCTGATCGCCACGTCGCTCACCGACCCCGTGAACGACCCGAGCGCGCCCGAGAGCAGCTCGGGGTGCTGCGAGTAGAGCTCGTCGAGGCACGCGTCACGGGCGGTCGTCTCGGCGGCCGAGGTCTGCCGCAGCTGGAACTCCCGCCACGCGGCCTCGCCCGGGTCGGTCGTCTCGGGCACGTGGTAGCCGCGCTCCCGCGCGTCGGCGAGGTCGAACGCGCGGATCGGCTGACGCTCGGCGGCGTAGGCGGCGGCGTCGACGTCGCGCCACGGCACCGTCGCGTCGGCGCCCGTGGTCTCGGCCATGCAGGGCTCGAGCATCAGCTCCTGCGCGTAGGCGAGCTCGATCTGGCCGACCGAGACGTACTGGTCGAGCGGCATCGTCCACGCCTCGCGGTCGCGGTCGGGCAGGGTCGGCAGGGTCCAGGCCGCGTTGGCCGGGATGCCGACGGCCACGACCGCCCCGACCACGGCGACGACGGCCCCGAGGGTCAGGCGCTTCGCGAGGCGCTCCCGCGAACCGGGCGCACGCGGCGGACGCGGCGCACGGGGAGGACGCGCCGCCCGAGGGGGACGCGGCGCCCGTGGCGGACGGGCACCGGGCCGGGGCGTGACGGGCTCGGGCGACGTCACCCGCGCCTCCGGCCGGTGCCGTCGACGAGTCCGTTCTCGTAGGCGAAGACGACGATCTGCACGCGGTTGCGCATGCCGAGCTTCTGCAGCACGGCGCGCACGTGGCTCTTCACGGTCGCCTCGCTGAGGTAGGCCTCGGTCGCGATCTCGGTGTTGCTGAGGCCGCGCGCGACGAGCGTGAACATCTCGCGCTCGCGGGGCGACAGCGGCTCGAGCGGGTCGACCCGCGGCGGCGCCGTCGGCGGCACGGCGAACTCGTGCACCACGTCGAGGGCGGCGGCGGCCGTGGGCACCGGGTCGCCGGCGTAGGCGGCCCGGATCGTCGTGATGACGTCGTCGGGCGTCGCGTCCTTCGTGAGGAAGGCGTAGGCGCCGGCCTTGAGCGCCCCGAACACGGCCTCGTCGCGCTGGATCGTCGTCAGCGCGACGACGCGTGGCAGGTCGTCGGAGGAGACCCCCTCGAGGATGCGCGCGGTCGCCTCGAGCCCGTTCATCACCGGCATGCGCAGGTCCATCAGCACGACGTCGGGCTGCTCGCGCTCGACGAGGGCGAGCGCCTCGCGACCGTCGACGGCGGTGCCGACGCACGTGAGGTCGGGCTGCGCCTCGATGAGCATCTGCAGCCCCGAGGCGAACAGGGGCTGGTCGTCGACGACGGCGACTCGGATCATGAGGTCTCTCTCTCGTGGTGCAGGGCGGCGGGGGCGGGCCGGTGGTCGGGCACGCCGCGGGTCGGGACGAAGGCGGTGACGGCGAACTCCGACCCGTCGAGCGAGGGCTCGGCGGTCAGCCAGCCTCCCGCCAGGCGTGCGCGCTCGGTCATGCCGCGCACCCCTGCGCCGCGGTCGGCCCCGGTGCGCGCGGCGACGAGCGGCGCGCCGCGGCCCCGCGAGGTCACGAGCAGCGACAGGCCGCGCCCGCGCCAGTCGAGCACGACCGAGACGCGGCTCGTGCTGCCGGCGTGCTTGAGGGCGTTCGTGAGGCTCTCCTGCACGATGCGGTAGACGGCGAGCTCCTGCGAGGGGGCGAGGTCGCCCGGGGCGCCCTCCACGACGACGTCGACCTCCATGCCGACCTCGCGCATGGCCGTCACGAGGCTGTCGACGTCGTCGAGGGTCTCGCGAGGGGCGGTCACGTCGTCGTCCTGCGTGATGCGCTCCACCAGGCGCCGCACGTCGACCAGGGCGGTGCGTCCGACCTCGGCGATGGTGCGGAGCGACTCGTCGGCGACCTCCGGCCGCGTCGCGCGGAGGGCCATCGCGCCCTGGGCCTGCGAGACGACGACCGCGAGGGAGTGCGCGAGCGCGTCGTGGACGTCGCGCGAGATGCGCGCCCGGTCCTGCGCGAGGCGCAGCTCGAGGTCGGTCGCCTCGAACCGGGTCTCGGTGGCCTCGAGCGCCTCGCGGATGATGAGCACCCGCCGGAGGCTCGCGAAGGCCACGCCGATCGCCCACGCTCCCGCGAACACGCCGAACAGGGCCGCCATCAGCAGCGAGAACTCGATGCGGAGCCCGGTCGTGCCCGCCCCGACCCAGGTGCTCCAGCTCTGCGGCCGGGTCAGGGTCGGCACGGCGAGCAGCCACGCCGCGAGGCCCGCCGCGACGGCGGCCACGACGAGCGCGGCGAGGCGCAGCCACGGCGACGGCTTCACGGCGACGAAGGCCATGACCAGCGCGATCGCGACGTACGCCGCCCACGTGTGCTGCGACGGGGCCTCGGCCAGGCCGGCCAGCTGCAGCACGGGCACGACGAGCACGAGCGCGAGCGAGGTCGCGGGCATCCAGAACGAGAGGCCGATCGCCAGGGCGAAGAGCCCGAAGACGACGCTGTTGTCGGCGACGCCGCCGAGCCCCCAGGCGGTCGCGACCCAGAACGCGAAGTAGACGACCGCGACGGCGGGCGCGACGGCGTGCCGGCCCCACCGTCGTGCGTCGATCATGGTCGACAGGTTAGGTGAGGGCGTCGCCGACCCGCGCCTCCGGCCGGGGTTTTCATCCCGTGGTCGCAGGCGCCGCCGAGGCGGGAGGGACCGTCGGTCGGGGGCTGGGGAGAGCCGTCGGCACGACCCCGGGGGCGACGGACGCATCGCGGCCCGCACGCGACGACGCACCGCGCCCCGGCCGCCCACAGCGACGAGACGCGGTGCGGGACCCGGGACGCGGTGCGTCGGGGGGCGGCTGCTAGAAGGTCAGCAGGCCCTGGGTCTTGGTCGTCGCGGCGGCGAGGCGCTGGCCGACGTTGTCCCAGTCGACGATGTTCCAGAACGCCTTGACGTAGTCGGCGCGCACGTTCTGGTAGTCGAGGTAGTAGGCGTGCTCCCAGACGTCGAGCATCAGCAGCGGGACGAGGCCGAACGGCACGTTGCCCTGCTGGTCGAAGAGCTGGAAGACGCTGAGGCGCTGACCGATGACGTCGTACGCGAGCACCGACCAGCCGGAGCCCTGGACGCCGAGCGCCGTGGCGGTGAAGTGCGCCTTGAACTTCTCGAGGTCGCCGAAGTCGCGGCCGATCGCCTCGAGCAGGTCGCCGGTGGGCTCGCCGGTCTCGGGGGTGAGGTTGGTCCAGAAGATCGAGTGGTTCACGTGGCCGCCGAGGTTGAACGCGAGGTCCTTCTCGAACTTGTTCACGTTCGCCAGGTTCCCGCTCTCGCGGGCCTCGGCGAGGGCCGCGTTCGCGGTGTTCGCGCCGGTGACGTAGGTGTTGTGGTGCTTCGAGTGGTGCAGCTCCATGATCTGCGCGCTGATGTGCGGCGCGAGGGCGCTGTAGTCGTACGGGAGATCCGGGAGGGTGTACTCAGCCATGTCGGTCCTTTCGAGGGAGTCGTGCCCCCCGAGCCTATGACCCTTGTCCAGCCGCGGTCCGGCTCGCTCCCAGGCCGGCGGCGTCCGTCGGGGTCGCCGACGCCTGCCGGGGCCCGGCTCGTCTCCGCCGGGGCTCGGCCCGACCCCGGCCAGGGCCCACGAGGAGGCGCGGGTCGCTCTCGTCGGAGGCCTGCGGCACCATGGACCCATGCCTGGTCCCCTCGCCGACACGTCCCGCCTCCGTCCCCGCCGCGCCCCCGCCGTGCTGCTGCTCGCCGCCGGCGCGCTCGGCCTCGCCGTCGTGCTCGGGGCCTGCGCCTCGCCGGGCGACGCGTCGGCCGGCGCCGGGGGAGACCCCGCCGCGCGGCGGACGACGGTGCCGAGCTCGACGCCGACGCCCGCCTCGGGCGACCTGGTCGAGGGCGACGGGGCGCCGTCGGTGGCCTGGACCCACGAGGGCCGCACGGTCGCCGTCACGACCTGGGGCAGCTCGACCTGTCCGGTGCCCGTCGGCTCGCTCGTGGCCGACGGCACCGACGGCCTCGTGGTGACGCTCGGCGCGGCCGACCCCGGGCCGTGCACGATGGACTACGTGCCCTCGACGACCGTCGTCGACCTGCCGGAGGACGTGGCCGACCGGCCCGTCGCGGTGTCGATCGTCTCCGCGGACGGCGACGAGGTCGGCACGGCGACCCTCGAGTGAGCGTCCGCGCTGGCCGCCGGGCACGTGCGACGGCCAGACTCGACCCAGCGTGACCACCCCCGACGAGAAGGCAGGCGCACCATGGCAGGTTTCACGGGCTTCGGCCGACGTCGCGAGGTCGACCCGCGCCTCCCGCCGGGTCAGCACCTCGAGTCGGGCTTCCCGGTGCTGTCGGCCGGCCCGACCCCGAACATCAAGCGGTGGGAGCTGCAGGTCGGCACCGAGCAGGGGCAGCGTTCGCTGAGCTGGGCCGACTTCCAGGCGCTGCCGCACGAGCAGGTCGAGACCGACATCCACTGCGTCACGAGCTGGTCGAAACTCGGCACGCACTGGTCGGGGGTCTCGCTCGACACCCTCTTCGACGGCCTCGAGACCGACCACGAGTTCGCCATGGCGACGAGCTACGGCGGCTACACGACGAACCTGCCGCTCAGCGAGCTGCTCGGCGGCAAGGCGTGGGTCGTCGACACCTACGAGGGCGCGCCCCTCGGCTCGGAGCACGGCGGCCCGGCGCGGCTGTTCGTGCCCGGCCTCTACTTCTGGAAGAGCGCGAAGTGGCTGCAGGGCATCCAGACGATGGCGGTCGACCGCCGCGGCTTCTGGGAGAGCATGGGCTACCACGGCCACGGCGACCCCTGGCGCGAAGAGCGGTACGCGTGAGCGGTGCCGGTGCCGGTACCGGAGCCGAGCCGGGGGCCGACGCGGGCGGGGGCTCGTTCGACTGGCTGCCCGGCACCGTCGTGTCGGCCTCGCCGCAGGGTGCCCGGGGCCGCTCGCTCGTCGTCGAGGTGCCCGGGCTGCGCACGGCGCGGGCCGGTCAGCACGTCGACCTGCGCCTGACCGCCGACGACGGGTACCAGGCGACCCGCTCGTACTCGCTGTCGGACGTGCGGGGGACGTCACGCTCGGGCGCGGGGCCCGCCGCCGCGGCCGGGCCCGCGGCCGTGCCGGGGCCCGCCGCTCCGCCCCGGTTCGAGATCACGGTCGAGCGACTCGACGACGGCGAGGTCTCGCCGTACCTCGTCGACCACGCCGAGCCCGGCGACCCGATCGAGGTGCGCGGCCCGATCGGCGGCTGGTTCGTCTGGCCGCCGACGGAGTTCGACCCCGACTCGGCCGTCCACGCCGTCCTGCCCGAGCCGGCCGGGGCGCCGCGGCCGACGGAGTCGCCCGTGCAGCTGATCGGCGGCGGGTCCGGCATCGCCCCGCTCGTGGCGATGGTGCGGGCACGAGGGCTGCTGCCCGCGGGGCCGGAGATGCGACTCCTGTGCTCGGTCCGGACGCCGGCCGACCGCTGGTTCGTCGACGAGCTCGACGCCGCCGACGCGCAGCCGGGCGACGCCGTCTCGGTCCGCTGGGCCTACACGCGCGAGGCCCCGGCCGACGCGGTCGAGCCCGCGGGGCGGCTCACGCGGGCTCGCCTCGACGCGCTCGTCGTGCCGGCCGAGCAGCACCCGCTCGTCTACGTGTGCGGCACGAACTCGTTCGTCGAGGCGATCGCCGGCTGGCTCGTCGACGCGGGCCACGACCCGACCCGGGTGCGCACGGAGCGGTTCGGCGGGGTCTGAGCCGCGCTGCGCGCCGCGGCTGCATGCCGCGCCGCCCGCTCCGGCTGCACGCCGCGCCGCCCGCTCCGGCTGCACGCCGCGCCGCCCGCTCCGGCTGCACGCCGTGCACGTCGGGAGCCGCCGCCCAGCACGGCCCTGCGACGATGGGACCGACCCCGTCCGCGTCCCTCCAGGAGCACCCGTGTCGCCTCGTGCCTTCTTCCGCTCGTTCGCCCTCGCCGAGATCGTGACCTGGTCGCTGCTGATCGTCGGCATGATCCTCAAGTACGGGGTGCGCGTCGGCGACTGGCCGGTGAGCATCGCGGGGCCGATCCACGGCTTCGTCTTCCTCGCGTACCTCGTCGCGGGCGTCGTCGTCGCGGTCAACCAGCGCTGGGGAGCCGGCACGACCGTCGTCGCCCTCGCGAGCGCCGTCGTGCCCTTCGCGTCGCTGCCGGTGGAACGGGCCATCGACCGCCGCGGCGGGCTCGAGGGCCGCTGGCGCCTGACCGCGACCGACGACCCCCGCGACCAGCGCCTCACCGACCGGCTGCTGCGCTGGATCCTCGGCCACCTCGCCCTCGCGGTGATGCTCCTGGTCGCGGCCGTCGTGGTCGTCTTCGTCGTGCTGCTGATCATCGGTCCGCCCGTCGGCGGCTGAACCGCCCAGGAGGCGCGATCCGGCTCGACCTGGACCGCGCCGTCGATACCCCCCTAGGGTATCCACCATGACCGACCCGCACGAGCACCCTGCCCCCGGCCCCGACGAGCGCCCCGGGGCCGACCACTCGTCGCTCGCGACGGCGCGGCACGGGCAGGCCGCGTCGGCCGCGGGCGACGCGCACGCGGGCCACGACGCGCACGCCGGGCATGCCGGCTACGACGCGCACGCGGGCCACCACGGTCACGGAGGCCACGGCGACCACGCCGCGCAGTTCCGCGACAAGTTCTGGGTGAGCCTCGTGGTCGCGATCCCCGTCGTCGCGTTCAGCTCGATGTTCGCGGGCCTGCTCGGCTACGACGTGCCGTCGTTCCCCGGTGCCGAGTGGATCTCGCCGGTGCTCGGCACGTTCCTCTTCGCCTGGGGCGGCTGGCCGTTCCTCAGCGGGGGAGTGGCCGAGGCCCGCGCCAGGCAGCCCGGCATGATGCTGCTCATCGCGATGGCGATCACCGTCGCGTTCGTCGCGAGCTGGGCGACCACGCTCGGCATCGGCGGCCTCGACCTCGACTTCTGGTGGGAGCTCGCGCTCCTCGTCGTCATCATGCTGCTCGGCCACTGGATCGAGATGCGCGCCCTCGGCGCCGCCTCCGGGGCCCTCGACGCGCTCGCGGCCCTCCTCCCCGACACGGCCGACCGCGTCCGCCCGGCCGGCGACGGCCCGGCCGGCGACAACCCGACCGGCGACGGCTCCACCGGCACCGACGACGCCGCCGCCACCGAACAGGTCTCCGTCGCCGACCTCGTCGCCGGCGACGTCGTCCTGGTCCGCAGCGGCGCCCGCGTGCCCGCCGACGGCGAGATCGCGTCGGGCGAGGCCGAGATGGACGAGTCGATGATCACGGGGGAGTCGCGCACCGTCGCGCGTGGCCCCGGCGACCGCGTCGTCGCGGGCACGGTCGCGACCGACGGGTCCCTCCGCGTCCGCGTCACGGCCGTCGGCGACGACACGGCGCTCGCCGGCATCCAGCGGCTCGTCGCCGAGGCGCAGGCCTCGTCCTCGCGGGCGCAGGCCCTCGCCGACCGCGCCGCGGCCCTCCTCTTCTGGTTCGCCTCGGGCGCCGGAGTCGTCACCTTCGTCGTCTGGCTCCTCCTCGGCGACCTCGACCAGGCGATCACCCGCACGGTCACGGTGCTCGTCATCGCCTGCCCGCACGCCCTGGGCCTCGCGATCCCGCTCGTCATCGCGATCTCCACCGAGCGCGCCGCCCGCGCGGGCATCCTCGTCAAGGACCGCCTGGCCCTCGAGCGCATGCGGACGGTCGACACCGTGCTCTTCGACAAGACCGGCACCCTGACGAAGGGCGAGCCCGCGGTGACGGACGTGGCCCGCGCCTCCTCGTCGTCCCTGGGGTCGGACGCCGAGGCGCTGCGCCTCGCCGCGGCGGTCGAGCGCGACAGCGAGCACCCGCTCGGTCGCGCGATCGTCCGGGCCGCGGCCGGTCACGACGACGCCGGGGAGGCGCAGGTCGAGCAGTTCCGCTCCCTCACCGGCAGCGGCGTCCAGGCCTCCGTCGCCGGGGTCGAGGTCGCGGTGGGGGGTCCGGGCCTGCTCCGCGACCGCGCCCTGACGGTGCCGACCGAGGTCGAGCGCGCGACCGAGCCGTGGCGCTCCGAGGGCGCCGCGGTGCTCTACCTCGTGCGCGACGGATCGGTCGAGGCGGCGTTCGCGCTGCGCGACGAGGTGCGGCCGGAGTCGGCGGAGGCCGTGCGGCGCCTGCACGACGCGGGCGTGCGGGTGGCGATGGTGACCGGCGACGCGCGGCAGGTGGCCGAGGCGGTCGGACGCGAGCTCGGCATCGACGAGGTCTTCGCCGAGGTGCGGCCCGGCGAGAAGGACGCCCGCGTCGCCGAGCTGCAGCAGCGAGGCCAGCGCGTCGCCATGGTCGGCGACGGCGTCAACGACGCTCCCGCGCTCGCCCGGGCCGACGTGGGCATCGCGATCGGGGCGGGCACGGACGTCGCGGTGGAGTCGGCGGGCGTCGTCCTCGCCTCGAACGACCCGCGGTCGGTGCTCTCGGTGATCTCGCTGTCGCGGGTCGGCTACCGCAAGATGATCCAGAACCTCGTGTGGGGCGCGGGCTACAACGTGCTGTCCGTGCCGCTGGCCGCGGGGGTGCTCGCACCGGTCGGGTTCGTGCTCTCGCCGGCGGCCGGCGCCGTGCTCATGAGCCTGTCGACCGTGGTCGTCGCGCTGAACGCGCAGCTGCTGCGCCGCTGGCGGCCCGCGGCCTGAGCGGGGCGCGGGCGCGGGGTGCGGGCAGCGGCAGCGGCGGGGCGGGGCACCGGCGGCGGTCCGTGGGGGCCGGGCCGCGCCTCCTGACAGTCCGCTGATCATTCAGCAACTAAGAGATATCCGCGGACTACCGTCGCCCGCATGAGCACCTCCGCCCCCGCCTCCGCCGCCGTCCGCCCCGCCGCCTCGTCCGACGTCGTCCGCCAGATCGTCGTCGTCGTGTCGGCGGTGCTGGCCGTCGTCCTCGCCGCCGTGGGCAGCGGCGCGTTCGGCGGCACGTCGGTGTCGAACGCCTCGGGCGGAGCGCTGAGCGCCGACGCCACGACGATCGCCCCCGCCACCACGGCGTTCTCGATCTGGTCGGTCATCTACCTCGGCCTGATCGCCTACGCGGTCTTCCAGGCGCTGCCGCGTCAGCGGGCCGTCGACCGGCACCGCCGCCTCGGCTACTGGGTCGCGGCGTCGATGCTGCTCAACGCGGGCTGGCTCTTCGCGGCGGTGCAGCTCGGCGACGTCTGGCTCAGCGTCGTCGTCATCGTCGCCCTGCTGCTCGTGCTCGCGCGGATCTTCGTCATCCTCTTCCGGACGCCGACGAGCGGCTGGGTCGACGCCGTCGTCACCGACGGCACCATGGGCCTCTACCTCGGCTGGGTGTCGGTCGCCACGGCGGCGAACATCGCGGCCGCTCTGGTCGACTCGGGCTTCGACGGGTTCGACCTGTCGACGGGGCTGTGGTCGGCGATCGTCCTCGGCGTCGCCGGGCTGTCGGGCGTCGCCGTCGCGGCGGCCGGGCGAGGACGCCTCGCGCCGATGCTCTCGCTCGTCTGGGGCCTGGCCTGGGTCGCGGTCGGACGCTTCACGGGGACGCTGCTCGACACGACCGCCGGCGTCACCGCGGTGGTCGCGGCGGTCGTCGTGCTCGTGGCGACGATCGCGCTGCGGGCCCGCTCGGGCCGGGTCGGCGCGACCCGCGACCTGCACCGCTCCGCGTAGCGCGCGAGCGCAGCCCCGAGCTGGCGCGAGCCAGCGCTCGTCCGGGCGTCAGCCGCTCGCGGTCAGGTCGAGGGCGGGTCGTCGCGTACCCGCCCTCGGCAGGATGGTCCGGTCACGCGTCACGCGTCACGCATCACGCACGGCGCATCGCGTCAAGAAAAAAAAGCGTGACGCAACGCGCAGGACGGGACGCGACGCAGGCCGCCGCGCCGCGCCGCTCAGCGACCGCCGTCGAGGCGGCGGTCGCGCTGCGCGACGCCCGCGGTGCCGTACGGGTAGTCGTCGACGCGGGGAGCGCTCGCGTCGGTGAGGCGGGCGAGCTCGTCGTCGCCGAGCACGAGGCCCGACGCGCCGAGGTTGTCGTCGAGCTGCTCGACGGTCCGCGCTCCGAGGATCACGGAGGTGACCGCCGGCCGCGACAGCAGCCACGCGAGCGAGACCTGCGACGCCGAGACGCCGTGCGCGTCGGCGACGGCGGTGACGGCGTCGATGACGGTCCAGGTGCGCTCGTCGGCGTTGCGCGCCTCCCACGCCTCCATGCCCCGCGCCGGGTCCTCACCGAGGCGGGTCGCGCCGGTCGGCGACTCGTCGCGTCGGTACTTGCCGCTCAGCCAGCCGCCGGCGAGCGGCGACCAGGGCAGCAGGCCGATGCCGGCGTCGAGCGAGGCCGGCACGACCTCGTGCTCGATGTCGCGCACGAGCAGGTTGTACTGCGGCTGCAGCGTGACGGGCGGCGCGTAGCCGAGCGCCGAGGCCCGGCCGACGGCCTTGGCGACCTGCCAGCCGAGGTAGTTCGAGAAGCCGTAGTAGCCGATCTTGCCCGCGGTGACGGCGTCGTCGAGGAACCGCAGCGTCTCGTCGATCGGCGTGAAGGCGTCCCAGGCGTGCATCTGGTACAGGTCGACGTGCTCCACGCCGAGCCGCCCGAGCGAGTCGTCGAGGGCACGGGCGAGGTGCCGGCGAGAGAGCCCGACGTCGTTCGGTCCCTCCCCCATGGGGAAGCGGCCCTTCGTCGCGAGCACGACCTGCCGCGCCTCCGTCGGGTGCGCCGCGAGCCAGCGCCCGATGATCTGTTCGGAGACCCCCGCGCTGTACACGTCGGCGGTGTCGACGAGCGTGCCGCCGGCCGCGACGAACGCGTCGAGGATCTGGTGAGAGGTGGTCTCGTCGGCTTCGGCGCCGAACGTCATGGTGCCCAGTGTCAGCTCCGACACGGAGGCACCGCTGTTCCCGAGGGTCCTGTAGTCCATGTCGTCGACGCTACGCCGCCCGGGCGGACCCGGCCGGGGGAGGCGCCCGAGGTCGCTCCGGGGGACAGTCCCGCCGGGTCTCGCCGACGGTGCCGGGGCGGCCCGCCGATGCCTCCCGAGCCACCGGGGTACGCACCGTGTCCACAGACCGGGGGCCCGCGCTAGGCTCGCCCTCGTCGGCGGATCAGGCCGACGTACCCGGCGTTCCTCACCCGCGGCCGGCGTGCCCACCTCGACGAGGGACGACATCGTGTCGGCAGCTCCGATCGACGACCCGCGAGTGCGCGGCATCGACACCGACGACCCCGACGTGGCCCACGAGCTCATCCGCCGCACCTACCGCGTGACCGACATGGACGTGGGAGGCGCGGACCCCTTCCGCTTCCGGCGCACCGTCGTCGGGGACGAGCGCTTCGCCTTCGGCGACGTCGTCTACACGGGCGACCTGCGGGCGACCAGCCAGCCCCTGCCGTACTTCTGCGTCACGGTCGTCCGGCAGGGTCGCTTCGGGCTGGCGAGCGACCGCGACGAGATCCGCGCCGCCGTCGGCGACCGGTTCGTCTTCCCGACCGACGGCGAGAAGCAGAGCGACTGGCACGACATCCACCTCTCGCAGGTCATGCTCGACCGCGAGGCCGTCGAGCGCGAGATCGTCGGCCTGTCGCTGGCGGCGCCGACCGGGCTCGACGTGCTGTCGTTCCGGCCCGTGTCGGAGGCCCACGCCTCGCACTGGCAGGGCGCGGTCGGCCACGTCTTCGAGGACGTCGTCCGCAACGACGCCGCGATGGCGAGCCCGCTGATCAGGGGAGCGGCCTTCCGCTCGCTCGTGGCCGCCTTCGTCGAGACCTTCGAGACGACCGTCGTCGGGCTGACCGGGCTGGGCGACACGCGGCCCCTGCCGTCGACGGTCCGCCGGGCGCTCGCCTACATCGAGGAGCACGCCCACGACGACATCGGCGTCGTCGAGATCGCCACGGCCGCCCGCCTCACCCCGCGCGGGCTCCAGCTCGCCTTCCGCCGCCACCTCGAGACGACGCCGATGACCGCGCTGCGCGCCGCGCGCCTCCGCGGGGCCCACGCCGACCTGCTGGTCGCCGACCCGACCCAGGGCCACACGGTGGCGGGGGTCGCGCTCAGCTGGGGCTTCGCGAACGCCGGCCGGTTCACGGCCGCCTACGCGGCCCGCTTCGGGCGCTCGCCGCGGGAGACCCTCGAGGCCTGACCGCGGCTCGACCACGTCCGCCGGGGCCCGTGAACGCACACGGCGGCCCGGGGCGCTCCCCCGCGCGGGGGGACTTCTCCGAAACGCTTCGCCCGCGGACCAGGCGCTTCGTTTGTTGTCCACCACGACATGCGGAGGCGCGTGATCCGTCGCAGGATGGGCCTGCCTCGCGTTGTCCCGGTTCAGGAACGCGAGTCCAGGGGTGCGGGGGTGATGTCGGGTCTCCCCCGCACCCCTTTCTCGTCCCCGGGCGAGGGCGCGCGAGACGAGCCCCCGGCGCGCCTCCTGGCGGGTGGTCGTCGCTCAGTCGCGGTCCGACACGTCCGTGTGCACGAAGTTCGTCGACGACCGGCTCGCGGTCGGGCCGCGCTGCCCTTGGTAGCGCGAGCCGTACTCGCTCGAGCCGTACGGGTGGTCGGCGGGCGAGCTGAGGCGGAAGAAGCAGAGCTGCCCGATCTTCATGCCCGGCCAGAGCTTGATCGGCAGGGTCGCGACGTTCGACAGCTCGAGCGTGACGTGACCGCTGAAGCCCGGGTCGATGAAGCCGGCGGTCGAGTGGGTCAGGAGCCCCAGGCGGCCGAGCGAGCTCTTGCCCTCGAGGCGTGCCGCGACGTCGCCCGGCAGGGAGACGAGCTCGTAGGTGCTGCCGAGCACGAACTCGCCCGGGTGCAGGATGAACGGCTCGTCGGCCGGGGTCTCGACCAGGCGGGTGAGCTCGGGCTGGTCCGCCGCAGGGTCGATGAAGGGGTACTTGTGGTTGTCGAACAGCCGGAAGAGGCGGTCGAGCCGCACGTCGATGCTCGACGGCTGGATCAGCGCGGGCTCGTACGGGTCGAGGCCGATGCGTCCGGCGTCGAGCTCGAGCTTGATGTCGTGGTCGGAGAGCAGCACCCGGTCAGCCTAGCCACGCGGCGGCGCCGGGCCGCCCGGCCGACGCCGGGTGGAGGATGGAGGCATGCGTGCCGTCACCGTCCCCGTGCCCGGAGGGCCCCGTGCCCTGATCGTCAGCGAGGTGCCCGAGCCCGTCCCGGGTCCCCGCGAGGTCGTGATCGACGTCGCCGCGGCCGGCGTCAACCGCGCCGACGTCGCCCAGCGCGAGGGCCGCTACCCCTCGCCCGCCGGCGCCCCCGACTGGCCCGGCCTCGAGGTGAGCGGCACCGTCGTGGCCCTCGGCAGCGAGGTCGTCGACACGACCCTCGGCGACTACGTCGTGGCGCTGCTGAGCGGCGGCGGCTACGCCGACCGCGTCGCCGTCGACGAGGGCCTGCTGCTGCCCTACGTCAAGGGACTCGACCTCGTCGAGGCGGCCGGCCTGCCCGAGGCGCTCGCGACCGTGTGGTCGAACGTGTTCATGTCGGCGGGCCTGCAGGCCGGAGAGACCCTGCTCGTGCACGGCGGCACGAGCGGGGTCGGCTCGATCGCCATCCAGCTCGGCAAGGCGTTCGGGGCGACCGTCTACGCGACCGCGGGGACGCCCGACAAGGTCGAGTTCTGCGAGCAGCTCGGCGCCGACCGGGGCATCGACTACAAGCGTGAAGACTTCGTCGAGGTCGTGCGCGACCTGACCGACGGACGCGGCGTCGACGTCGTGCTCGAGCTCGTCGGCGGCGACTACCTCGCCCGCGACGTCGAGGCGCTCGCCGTGGGCGGCCGCATCATGGTGATCGCGACGCAGCAGGGAACCGAGTCGACGATCGACGTGGGCGCCCTCATGGGCAAGCGCGGCCGCATCTGGGGCACGACGCTGCGGGCCCGTCCGCTGGAGGAGCGCCGCGCGATCATGGCCGCCGTGCGCGAGGAGGTCTGGCCGCTCGTCGCCGCCGGCACGGTGCGACCGGTGCTCGACAGCGTGTACCCGCTCGAGTTCGCGGCCACGGCGCACGAGCGCATGGAGTCGGGGAAGCACTCGGGGAAGATCGTGCTCGCCGTCCGCTGAGGCGAACTGAGGCGAGGCGGCCGACCCTAGGGCGAAGCAGCTGCGAAGGCGCGGCAGCCGCGGAGGCGAGGCAACCGAGACGGCGAGGCGACCGCGACGCGGGTCGGAGCAGCCGAGACGGGCGGGATCGGCCCGTTTCGGGCTCGGTCCGAGCGCCGCCCGTCACGGCGGGAGGCGTCGTCATCGAGGCCACGGGCCCCCGTCGCGCTGGGTGTCGCGCGGCCGAGGCAGTCTCACACACAACTCCGGGTGCCTGGGAACCTTCCCGGGCAGGCGTACCCGGGCGGTGCCGGCAGGCGCCAGCCGGCGCCGGGCGGGGTCAGTCCTCGTCGTCGTCGCCGGGGATGTGCACGTCGACGATCGACACGTTCACCTCGGAGACCTGCAGGCCGACGAGCTGCTCGACGGCGCCGGCGACGGCGGTCCGCACCTGGTCGGCGACCTGCGTCATGGCGACCGGGTAGTCGACGACGATCGTGACGTCGGCGGCGACCTCGGTCTCGCCGACCTCGACGCGGACGCCCTGGCCGAGGTCCGTCGAGCCGATCACGTCGCGCACCGCGCCGAAGGCCCGGGCGGCGCCGCCGCCGAGGGCGAACACGCCGGGGACCTCACGGGCGGCGATGCCCGCGACCTTCGACACGACCGAGTCGGCGACGACGGTCTTGCCGCCGACGGCGCCGGCGGCGAGGTCGGTGCCGGTGCTCGGCGCGGTCGGGCTCGACACGGTCGTGCTCGCGACGGTGGCGGGGGTGGGCTGGTCGGTGGCGGCCATGGGCTGCTCCTTCTCGTCGGGGCGTCGCCCCGGAGGGCGGCGCGAGTATCGGTCTACCCGTCCGGGCTGGGGCTCGGCGGGGGGCCCTCGCCGTGTCCGCGGGGAGCGGCTCGACGAGGTCCTCTGATGGGACGCACCCCGCGCCTCCGACGTCACGGTCGTCGACCTGATATTTTCACCCGAGGCCGTCGTGGCCTGTCATCGAGGACGGCCCCCGGGCCGACGGAGTGAGGGAGAGCCCATGCCGGTCGACTTGTCGGGCGCGGCCGACGCCACCCTCGCCACCCGTGCGGCCGAGGGCGACGAGCGGGCCTTCGAGGTGCTGCTGCGCCGCCACCTCGGCCTGATGACCGCCTACGCGACCCGCCTCACGAGCTCGCGCGCCGACGCGGCCGACGTCGTGCAGGAGGCCTCGGTCGTCATCTGGCGCGAGCTGCCGTCGCTGCAGGTGCCCGAGGCGGTGCGCGGCTGGATGATGAAGATCGTCTCCCGCAAGGCCTTCGACCTCATCCGCTCGAGGCGCCCGACGTCCGACGTCGACGACCTCGAGGTGCCGTCCGAGTCGGGCGCGCACGACGACCCCGAGCGCGTGGCCGCGTCGCAGGACGCCATGGGCGCCCTCCGGGCCGCGCTGGCCCGGCTGCCCGCCGGTCAGCGACAGGTGTGGACCCTGCGCGAGGTCGGCGGCGAGTCGTACGCTGACATCGCCGAGCGGACGGGCACGACCCCGACCGTCGTCCGAGGCCTCCTGGCCCGGGCTCGCGAGACCCTGACCCGAGAGATGGAGGCCTGGCGATGAGCGACGACCCGACGCGCTCCGCTCCGGCGACGGACGAACCGACGGGTGCCCGGGGCGGCACCGACGACGAGGGCTCGGTCACGACCGCGCGGCTCTCCGAGTACCTCGACGACGGCCGCCGGCCCTACGACCCCCTCATCGAGGACGACCCGGAGGCGCGGGCCCAGCTGGCCGCCCTCGCCCGCCTCCGCCGCATCACGGCCGACCTCCTCGCCGACGACGCCGCGGCCGAGCCGACCCCCGACCCCTCCTGGTTCGACGGCATCATGAGCCGCGTGCGCCTCGAGTCGCGCTCGGGGCGGGAGATCCCGCTGCTGTCGGCCGACCGGCGCTCGTCGCTGCACATCACCGAGGGCGCCGTCCGCTCGCTGATCCGCGAGGCGGGCGACTCCGTTCCCGGCGTGGTCGTCGTGTCGTGCGGCATCGTCGGCGACGTCACCGTGCCCGGCTCGGTCGTGAGCGTCGACGTGCAGGTCAGCACCCTCTACGGGGCGCCGGTGCCCGAGCTCGCCGAGACGGTCAAGGCCGCGGTCGCGGCGCTGGTCGCCCAGCAGACCGAGCTCGTCGTCGAGGCGGTCGACGTGACCGTGCGCGACGTCCACCTGCTCGACGACGACGGCGAGGCGGAGGCCCCCCGATGAGCGACGCACCCCTCGACGACGCCCGGCTGAGCCTGCTCGCCGCGGAGCTCGGGGCGCTCGTCTCCGAGCTGCCCGGCGTGCGTCACGTGCGCGCCCGACCCGGCTTCGGCCGCCTCGTGCGCGAGGCCCTCGACGGGCTCAGCGCCGTCGTCGGCGGCGGGGCCGGCGGGGGAGCCGACGCGGGCTCGTCGGCCGCGGCGACCGCCTCGGGCCGGCCGGTGCCGGTCGTCGGGCTGGCCGTGACGCGCGACGAGACCCGGGTCACGCTCGACCTCGTCGTGGCGGAGGCCGCCTCGGGGCCGCTCGTGGCGCGCGAGGTGGCCACGCGCCTCCTCGACCGTCTCGCGTCGGAGCCGCTGCCCGCGGCGTCGCTCGACCTGCGGATCGTGGGGGTGGAGGCGTAGGCAGCCGCCCGCCACGCCTCCTCCGTCGTCACGATCGGGCCCGATCCTTGACTTCGTCGCGGGGTGAGTGTTTGATCAGTCACATGTTTCCCAGGACCTCGCTCCGCTCCACCGCCGAGGCGCAGCGCGCCCGCATCACGACGGCCGCGGTGCACGTGTTCGCCGAGAAGGGCTACCACGCGACGCCCGTGGCCGACGTGGCCGCGGCCGCGGGCGTCTCGCCCGCCTACGTGTTCCGGCTCTTCCCCGGCAAGCTCGGCGTCTTCGTCGCCGCGGTCGACGACACCTACGCGCGCGTCGCCGACGCCCTGGTCGCCGCGGGGGAGGCCTGCCCCTCGACCGACGTGTCGCAGCGGCTCGAGGCGATGACCACGGCCTACGTCGCCCTCGTGGCGGACCGCGACCTCATCATGATGCAGGCGCAGGCCCAGAGCGCCAGCAGCGTGGCCGAGATCCGCGACGCGGTCCGGGCGGGCCTCGGCTCGGTCGTCCGCGCGGTCGAGCGCGTGTCGGGCGCGGCCCCGGCCGAGGTGCAGCGCTTCATCGCCTACGGGCAGCTGTGCCACCTCGTCGTGCAGACCGACCTCGGTGCCGTGCCGGCCTCGTGGGCCGCCTCGGTGACCGCGGGCATCCGGCACTGACCGCCCGTGCCTCCACCGTTTTTTCCTTGCCCGCAGTTGTGACTGACTGAACACTAACCAATGGATCGAGATCATCATGATCGTCACCACCACCACCCGCGTCGTCCTGCCCGGCGTCGTCGAGCCGTCCGGACTGCTGCTCGAGCAGGTCGCCGTCGCCTCGCCGGGCCGCGGCGAGCTGCTCGTCGCGGTCGAGGCCACCGGCATCTCGTTCGCCGAGCAGTCGATGCGCCGCGGCCGCTACCCGATGCAGCCGGCGTTCCCGTTCACGCCCGGCTACGACCTCGTCGGCACGGTCACGGCGGTGGGACCAGGAGGCGACGCCACGCTGATCGGGAACCGCGTCGCCAGCATGACCAAGACCGGCGCCTGGACCGGCCACGCCGTCGTCCCGGCCCGGGACACCGTCGTCGTGCCGGACGGGGTCGCGGCCGAGGACGCCGAGGCCGTCACGGTCAACGGCGTCACCGCGTGGCAGATGCTGCACCGGTCGGCGCGGGTGCGGCCGGGGCAGACGATCCTCGTCTTCGGGGCGAACGGCGGCGTCGGCGGCCTGGTCGTGCAGCTCGCCCGGCACCACGGCGTGCACGTCGTCGCGGCCGCGTCGCCCCGTCACCACGACGCCCTGCGGCGGGCCGGGGCCGACCCGGTCGACTACGCCGACCCGGCGCTCGCCGCGACGGTCCGCGCACTGGTGCCGGCCGGGGTCGACGCGGTCTTCGACAACATCGGCGGCGAGGTCGCCCGGACGGCCTGGTCGCTGCTCGCGCCGGGCGGGACGCTGGTCTCGTACGCGGCCATCTCGGCCCTGCGCGGGACGGGCAGCGCGTGGCCGCCCTTCCTGAGGCACCTCGGCTGGATCGTCGCGAAGGCCGCCCTGCCGAACCGCCGACGGGCGACGTTCTACGACCTGTGGAGCGGGCACTCGGCCCGGCCGCGGCGCTTCCGCAGCCGACTCGAGCAGGACCTCGGGCGCGTGCTCGAGCTGGTGCGCGGCGGGGTCGTCACCGCGAACATCGCCGCGCGGTTCCCGCTCACGAGCGTCGTCGAGGCCCTCGAGCTGGCCGAGTCGCGTACGCTCGACGGGAAGGTGATCCTGCTGCCGTGAGGCGGTGCGGCCACGAGGGTCGTCCGGCCGTGCCTCGGGTGCAGACGGCTCAGACCCAGCCGGCCGAGACCAGCACCCGGCGGGCGACGGTCTCGACGGGGTCGTCGCCGACGTCGACGGCGAGGTCGGCAGCGTCCTCCCGATCGAGGATCGCGTCGAGCTCACCGCTCCGCGCGAGGTGCCAGTCGAGGGCCTCTCCGGGCCCGTGCCGTTGCGCCAGGCGGCGACGCACCAGGTCGAGGTCGACGCGCAGGCGGACGACGACGAGCGGCTCGCCGACGACCTCGGCGTACCGGCGTCGGGCCTCCGGGCCCTCCACGACCCCGGCGAGGACGAGCGTCGCAGCGCCTGCCCGGCGGTAGACGCCCGCGACCGCCGCCAGGTTCGCGAGCTCGAGGGCGGAGTCGAACGGGTCGTCGTCCGGGGCGGGCCAGCGGCGCCTCAGCTGGTCGAGGTCGATCACCGCGTTCGGCTCGCCCCGGCGGCGAAGCTCGTCGCCGACGGCCTGGGCGGTCGCGGTCTTGCCCGAGCCCACCGTGCCGGTGAGCAGGAGGCACGCCGCCGTGTCGATCGTCAGCTCCGGTCGGCCTCGTCGGTCTGAGCGGTCCGCTCACGGAGGTCGTCGGCGGCGGCCTCGTCGTCCTCGCCCCCGTGGTCGTGGCGGACCTGCTCGGCCAGCCCGCTGGCCTTCTCGTCGGCCGTGGCCTCGTCGGCGCCGGCCATGGCGGGGCCCGTCTGCTTCTCGTTCGTCATGGCCGGAAGCTACGCCGACCTGCTCCGGTCCTGCTGGACGGCGCCGCACGCCCGCGGGAGGATCGGGGGATGACCAGCACCCCGCCGACCACGCCCGCCGCCGCGACCCCCGCGGTGCTGGAGCTCGCCGCGTTCGCCGCCTCCCCCGGCGGAGGCAACCCGGCCGGCGTGGTGCTCGACGCCTCGGCCCTGGCCGACGACGCGATGCTGCGGCTGGCGGCCGAGCTCGGGCACCCCGAGACGGCGTTCGTCGTCGACCCGGCCGTCGGGGGCGACCCTCGACACGTCGCCGTGCGCTACTTCTCGCCGGGCGCCGAGATCCCGTTCTGCGGGCACGCCACCATCGCGACGGCGGTCTCGCTGGCGGAACGCGACGGCGCGGGCCCGTTCGTGGTCGAGACCGCGGCCGGCACGATCGTCGTCGAGACCGTGCTCGACGCCGCGGGACGCGTCGAGGCGATGTTCACGAGCGTGGAGCCTGCGGTGCGGGAGCTCGACGCGGGGGCGGCGGCGCGCCTCCTCGGCCTCCTGGGGCTGACGGTCGACGACCTCGACCCGGCGTGGCCGCTGCAGGAGGCGTTCGCCGGCAACTGGCACCCGATGGTCGCGGTGCGCGAGCGGGCGACGTTCGACGGGTTCCGCTTCGAGCCGGCGGCGATGCGGACGCTCATGGACGAGCGCGGCTGGGCGGGCACCGTCGCCGTCGTCCAGGCCTCGGGGGAGCGGCTCGACGGGGTCGACCTCGTCGTCGAGGCGCGCAACCTCTTCCCCGTGGGGTCGGTCACCGAGGACCCGGCCACCGGCTCGGCGGCCGCCGCGATCGGGGCCTGGCTGCGGGCCGCGGGCGTGGTCTCGGCGCCCGCCCGGCTGGTGGTGCGGCAGGGCTCGCACGTCGGACGTCCGAGCGTGATCGGGGTGTCGGTGCCGGCGGCGGGCGGCGTCACGGTGAGCGGGACGGCCGTGCCGCTGCTGCCGTGACGCCCCGGCGGATCGTCGACGCCCGTCGGACGCGCCGCGGCGCCGTCGCTACAGGTGCAGCTCGCGGGCGACGACTTCCCGGGCGACCTGCGAGAGCGACCGGTTGTGGTCGCGCGACCAGCGCCGCATGACCGCGAACGCGTCGTCGGTGCTGATGCGCTTCACCTCGGAGAGCACGCCCTTCGCCTGCTCGATGACGACGCGCGAGTCGAGGGCGTGCTGCAGCTGCTGCTGCACGACGGTCGTCTCGCGGTAGGTGCGCTCGTGGATCACCCCGATCGTCGCCACGTCGGCCAGGGCCTGTGCTGCCCGCACGTCGCGCGGGTTCAGGTCGCCGACGACGTCGCGGAAGAGGTTGAGGGTGCCGATCACCCGGTCGCGCAGGCGGAGCGGGAGCGCGACGACCGCCCGGAACCCCTGCTCGACGGCGACGCGGCCGAAGTCGTCCCACCGGTCGGCGTCGGCCTCGATGTCCGGCACCGCCACGACCGCGCCCGTGCGGAAGCACTCCATGCACGGCCCCTGCTCGGCGTCGAGCTGCATGACCTCGATGAGGTGGCTGGCCTCGCTCGTCGAGACCACGACCTCGAACGCGCTGTCGCGGTCGGGGAGGATGATGCCGGCCGCGGTCACGTCGAACAGGTCGGCGCAGGCGTCGACGAGCGTCTGCAGCAGGTCGACGACGTCGTAGTCGGCGACCAGCGTGTCGGCCAGGCTCGTGAAGACCTCGACCAGCTGGCCCTCTCGGGTGCTGTCACTCATGGTCGTTCTCCTCGATCCCTCCGTCGGTGGCGGCGAACGAGAGCCGTCCCGAGACGATGTCCTCCGACACGTCGATGACGCGCCGTCCCGACGAGAAGGCGAGCCCCTGGATCAGCAGGTGCGCGTCGTCGGGGGTGACGCCGGCCTGCACGAGCACCTTGCCGGTGGCCTGGTGCACGAGCCGTCGCGAGCGAGCGCCCACCGGGCGCATGTCCTCGTCGTCGGCGACGTCCTCCAAGGCGGTGCGGAGGACGATCCTGCTGACGGAGCGCGCGAGCTCGCCCGCTCGCCGCCGGTGCACGTCGGAGAGATCGGCGGGACGGTCGGACCAGAGGTCGACGGCGCCCAGCTGCAGCGGCCCCACGCGGATGGGGAACGCGTAGACGGCGCAGACGCCGAGGGCGCCGACGGCGGGCGCGAGCGTCGGCCACCGGGCGTCGGCGTTGCCCGGCACGTCGGTGTCGACCACGGCGGCGCCGGTGCGCATCGCCTCCCAGCAGGGCCCCTCGCCGAGGTCGAACTGCAGCTCGTCGAGGCGTGCCGAGACGTCGTCGCTGGCCGAGATCGTCTCGCTGCCGAGCACGGGGCCGAGAGTCGCGACCGAGGCGCCCGTGACCGGGAAGAGGCGGAGGAACGGCTGGGCCAGGTCTTCCCGCCCGGCGCCCGCGAGCGACCGCAGGGTCGCCTCGAAGTCGTGCGGGGTCGCGTCGCCGGTCATGGGGACAGGGTACGCACCCGCCGGGTCGGCGCGCGCGGCGTCCGTCCACCGGTGTCACCGGCCGACGACTCGGCCGATGTCCCCGGCCGCGCGGGCGTCCCGTCCGTAGGGTGGGCCGCGTGCCCACCGCCCTGTCCTCCCACGTCGCCGGCCGCCTGCGGCTCGCGTTCGGTGCGCCGCGCCTCCTGCTCGCCCTGAAGACCGCGCTCGCGGTCGGCATCGCCTGGCGCCTCGCGCCGTACGTGCCGGGCGTCGCCGACCAGTACCCCTACTACGCGCCGCTCGGCGCGCTCGTGAGCATGTACCCGACGCTGATGAGCTCGGTGCGCACCGGCCTGCAGACGCTGCTCGGGCTCGCCGCGGGCATCGGCCTCGCGACCCTCGTCATCGTCACGACGGGGCCGAGCTGGTGGACGATCCCGATCATCGTCGGCGTCGGCATCGTCGTCTCGGGCACCGGCTGGTTCGGCGCCGGCCGCGAGTACGTGCCCATGGCGGCCCTCTTCGTGCTGATCATCGGCGGGCAGGACGCCGACGACTACTCGCTCGGCTACCTGGTGCAGATGGCCGTCGGCGTCGTGGTCGGCCTCGTCGTCAACCTGCTCGTCGCCCCGCGCATCTCGAGCGTCGCGGCCGGTCGCCGCATCGACGAGCTGCAGCACCAGGTCGCCGCCCACCTGCACGACATGGGCACGGCCCTGCGCGAGACCTGGCCGCCCGAGCACGAGGCCTGGGCCCGCGACGCCGACGCCCTCACCCACACCGTCGAGTCGGTGCGCGACGCGCTCGCCGAGGGCGACGAGAGCCGCAAGGGCAACCCGCGGGCGCTGTTCAACCGGCGCGACACGGGGGCCGACCACCGACGCGTCGAGACGCTCGACCGCGTCGTCTTCCACGTCAGGGACCTGTCGGAGGCGCTGGCCGACTCGATCTGGTCGCGTCCGGGAGCCATGACTTTCGACCCCGCCCTCGCCTCCCCGCTCGCCGACGCGTGCGACCGCGTCGGCGACGCCCTCGACGAGACCGACCCGACCCTGCCGCGCGCGCACCGGGCGCTGGGCGCGGCGGCGCGGGCCGTGCGGCAGCTCGTGCTCGTCGTCGACGAGCGGTCGGAGGCGGCGCACAGCACCCTCGGGCCGGGCGTGCTGTCGTCCATCCACCTGCGGCGGATCATCATGCACCTGCGCGCCGACGGACGGCCCGCGGACGCGGCCGACGACGAGGACTCGGTCGGGTCGGCGGGCGACTCGCCGAGCTGACCCGCCCGCGGGCTCGTGCGGCGTCGTCGGCGGCGTCGTCGTCGTCGCCGCGCTCGCGTCGCACCGTCGAACCCGCGGTGCACCGTCGGGACAGGGGGTGCGGTGCGGGTCCGGGGGTGTGACCCGGGTCGCGCCGTGTCGGGTCGTGTCGGACCTGCGGTGCACCGTCGAACCTGCGGTGCACCGTCGGGACGGGGGGTGCGGTGCGGGTCCGGGGGTGTCAGCCGGGCCGGGCGCCGGCGCGGGCGTCCCGGCGACGCTCGTAGCGGGCCAGCAGCACGGCGCCCGCGACGGTGCCGGCGAGCGCGGCCACGACGGCGAACCAGCCCGGCACCAGGGTCGTCGGCGTGAGGACCGCCAGGGCGAGCGCCCCGGTGACGACGCCGCTCGCGACCGCGCCGGCCACGAGCCGGGCCCGCGGCCGGTCCCGACGGGGGTCGACCACGCGGACCACCGCGAGCCCGACCGACGCCGCCGCCAGCGCGACCACCGCGCCGACGACCGCGGTGACGAGCGCGACGAGGACGCTGACGGAGAGCGGGGCGCCGACGGCCGAGGCGTCCTCGGCGCTCGGCGGCGACGCGGCGCCGGACGCGACGGCCGCCACGAGCAGCGGGACGGTCCACGAGGCGAGCCCCAGCACGGCGCCGGTCAGCAGGGCCTCGCCGAGGAGGCGCGCCACGGCCCCGGCGTCGGGGCCGACGGATCGGCTCGTGCGAGCGGGCGCGCGGCTCGGCGGGGGATCGGTCTCGTGGGGCACGGCCCCATCGTGACGGGTCTACCCCCACCGTGTCACGGGCGACGGACTCGAGCGGCGTCGCCGGACACCGGCACGGCGGACACCGGCACGGCGGGCACCGGTACGGCGGACACCGGCAGGACGCGCGCGGGCACGAGGGTGGGGCGGACCAGGCTGCCTGCCTGCCCCGCCCCGCGTGTCGGCCGTTTCACGACGCCGACACCGGTGTTGCTCCGCGCCCCACGGGGGGCGAGAGCATCGGGCTCGACGCTAGGGGCGACCACCGACATTCCCGGATCGGGGGCGCGGCCGAGCGGGAGCGGCGACGACGCGGGGGGCCGGCGGGGCGACCGGGGAGGGGCGACCGGGCCGCGCCTCCTGGTCGCCCGGGGGCCGGTGCGCGGCGGTGCCGACGGCCGTCAGGAGGCGCGCGACCGGCCCGCGAGGGAGGTCGCCGCGGTGCGCGGCCGGGCGACGCCGGCGGAGGTCGGCAGGAAGAAGTCGGCGTACGACGGCTCCCCCGCGACCGAGGCCACGGCGGACCCCGGGATGACCGGCGTCAGCGGGCGCTCGGCACGCCGACGCTTCGGGTACGGCTCGATGCGCACGCGGGGGACGCCCGGCTCGCGGAGGTAGGTGCTGGAGGCGGGGGCGGCGGGCAGCGCGCCGACGCGGAGGGCGACGGCGGCGGCCAGGCGCTCGCGGCTGAGGTGGCTGAGCTCGCTCATGCGGAGGCTCCCGTCGTGCCGAGGGCGCGGCGGGTCCCGGCCGTGCGGGAGGTGCGGAGGAGACTCATCGTCTGCTCGTCTCTGGCGACCCTGCGTCGCCGCGTACCGGGGTGTGTCGGGCGGCTCGCCGTTAATCGAGCCTGTGCCGCCGTGGATCGGCACATCTGCAGGCGGTCGTCCGCCAGGGGGCTGGCGGGCGGTCGCGCTGTTCGCGTGGGCTCCACGATGCCGGGTGGCCGGGGGGCGGGTCGAGCCGGGGGCGGGGATGCGCGTTAAACGGACAACGGCGCCGAGGGCGCTGGCGCTTTCCGCACGACCGGTGCGCCTCCGACGCCGCTGACGGTCGAAGCCCCAGACGGCCGTCACCCGCTCCGCCGTCGCGCGGCCGCCCGCCGATCTTGCTGGACAGGTCTTGTACATGTATGGTCACGGCATGCCTGTCTCGTCGAAGCGACGCCTCATCGCGGACGCCCTCCGCCACGACATCGCCACCGGGCGGTTCGTCGCCGGGTCGCGCCTGCCCGGCGAGCACGACCTCGCCGAGCGGTTCTCGGTGAGCCGCGGCACCGTGCGTGCCGCGCTGTCCGACCTCGCCGACGAGGAGTACATCGCCACCCACGGCGGCGTCGGCTCCCTCGTCACCTTCGACGGCGCGGCGCTCGACCCCCGGGCGGGCTGGGCGCGATCGATCGCCGCCACCGGCAGCGACGTCGAGACGGTGCTGCTCCGGCTCGAGCGGCTCGACGACGCGGCCCTCGCGGCCGAGGTCGGCGCCGACGGTCCGGCCTTCGTCGCCGTCGACCGCCTGCGCCGGGTCGCCGACGGCCCGCCCGTCTCGCTCGAACGCAGCCGCCTGCCCCGCCTCGGCGCGCTCGACCGCGCCGTCGAGCAGGGCCTCGTCGGGGGCTCCCTCACCTCGACCATCGCCGAGTCGGGCCTCGTGCCCGCCCACGCCGAGCAGTGGGTCGACGTCGTGCCCCTCGACGACCGCGACGCTGCCCTGCTCGGTCGGCCGGTCGGCACGCCGTTCCTCCATAGCCGTCGCGTCACCCGCACCCGCACCGGCGACTTCGTCGAGTGCGTCGACAGCCTCCTCGCGCCGGACAGGTTCCGGCTCCACATGAAGTTCGGGAGCCACTCATGACCGACCACCTGATCGTCCCCGCCGCGCGCCACGACCCCGCGCTCCGCGACCGCGCCCTCGCCGCCTTCCGCGGCCTCGCGCTCGGCGACGCCCTCGGCATGCCGACGCAGTCGATGTCGCTGGCCCAGATCCGCGCCGACCACGGCGTGGTCACCGACTTCGTCGACGCCGGGCCGTCCCAGCGCATCGCCGCGGGCATGACCGCCGGGCACGTGACCGACGACACCGAGCAAGCGATGCTCGTCGCCGAGCTGCTGATCGCTGGCGAGGGCCGCCTCGACCCGGTCCGCTTCGCCGAGGCCCTCATCGAGTGGGAGCGTGGGATGCGGGCCAAGGGATCCCTCGACCTGCTCGGGCCCAGCACGAAGACCGCCGTCGAGCGCATCATGCAGGGCGTGCCCGCCGACCAGGCCGGCTCGACGGGCACGACGAACGGCGCGGCGATGCGCATCGCCCCGGTCGGCATCAGCACGCCGCTCCGCCCGCTCGACGACCTCGTCGACGCCGTGCGCGACGCCTCGCGCGTCACCCACGACACGGGCCTCGGCATCGCCGGGGCCAGCGCGATCGCCGCGGCCGTCAGCGCCGGCGTCGACGGCGCCGACCGCGAGCAGGCCGTCGACGTCGCGATCGAGGCCGCCGCGATCGGCGCGACGCGCGGCCACTGGGTCGCCGGCGCCGACATCGCCGCGAAGTCCGACTGGGCCCGTCGGCACCTCCGCGGCGTGCCCGCCGCCGAGCGCATCGACGCCGTGTCGCAGCTCGTCGGCACCTCGGTGGCCTCGCAGGAGTCGGTCGTCGCCGCGCTCGCCCTCGTCGCCCTGGACGCCGAGCCGTGGGAGATCCTCGGCACCGCGGCCAGCCTGGGCGGCGACACCGACACCATCGCGGCGATGGCGGGCGCGGTGCTCGGCGCCGTCCACGGGTCCTCCGCGTGGCCCGACGAGGCCGTCCGCACGGTCACGGCGGTAAACGGGCTGGCCCTCGAGCCGCTGGTCGACTCGCTGCTCGACCTGCGCCTCCGCTAGCTCGCCCCACCCGCGGCGGCGCACCGCCCACGACCCGCCGCGCCCCGACCACCTCGACCCACCTGACCCCGCTGCACCCACCCGACCCCGCTGCACCCACCCGACCCCGCTCGACCGCACACCCACTTCCGAGGACGCAAGAGGACATGACCGCACCCACCGACGACATCGCCCGCACCCAGGGCACGCTGACCACCATCGAGCAGCGGGGCATCGAGCCCGTGCCCGACGACGAGCGGACCGGCCAGGCCGGAGCCCTCTTCTGGGTCTGGTTCGCCGCGAACATCTCGATCCTGGGGCTGCCGCTCGGTGCGACCCTCGTCGCCTTCCAGGGCCTCACGATCTGGCAGGCGCTCGTCGTCGCCGTGGTCGGCGCCGCGGGCTCGTTCGCCCTCGTCGGCGTCATCTCGATCGCCGGACGACGGGGAGGCGCGCCGGGGCTCACCCTGTCGCGCGCGGTCTTCGGGGTGCGCGGCAACATCGGGCCGACCGCGATCTCGCTGCTGTCCCGCCTCGGCTGGGAGACCGTCAACACGACGACGGCCGCCTTCGTGCTGCTCTCGCTCTTCGCGATCCTCTTCGGCGCCGACGGCCGCGCGAAGGAGCAGCCGCTCGTCACGCTCGCCGCGATCCTCGTCTTCATCGTCTGCACGGTGCTCGTCTCGGGTCTCGGCCACGCGGCCATCGTCGTCATCCAGCGATGGGCTACCTGGATCTTCGGCGCGCTCAACGTGTTCGTCGCGGTCTTCCTCGTCGCGCGGGTCGACTGGGACACCGTCTCGTCGGCCCCCGCCGGCCCGGTCAGCGCCATGGTCATCGGCATCGGGACGATCGCGGCCGGCACCGGCATCGGCTGGGCCACGGCGGGCGCCGACATCGCCCGCTACTCGAAGACCAGCGTCAAGGCCGGCAAGCTCGTGCTCGCGAGCGCGGTCGGCGCGGGCGTGCCGCTCGTGCTGCTGATCGGCCTCGGCGCCCTCCTCTCGGCGGGCGACCCGACGCTGGCGCAGGCAGGCGACCCCGTCGCGGCGATCCGCGACCTGCTGCCGTCGTGGATGGCCGTGCCCTACCTCGTCGCCGCGTTCGGCGGGCTGCTGCTCTCGAACCACCTCTCGGTCTACTCTGCGAGCCTCACGACACTGACGCTCGGGGTCAAGGTGCCCCGCGTCTGGGCGGTCGCGGTCGACGTCGTCATCACGTTCGTCGGCGCGATCTACTTCATGCTCGTCGCCGACGGCTTCTACGCGCCGTTCATCACGTTCATCTCGATCCTCGCGGTGCCGATCACGGCGTGGCTCGGCGTCTTCATCGCCGACATGGCCCGGCGCACCTGGTACGACTCCGATGCCCTCCTCGACCTCCGTCGCGGCGGTCGCTACTGGTACACCGGCGGCGTCTCGCTGCCCGCCCTCGGCGCCTGGGGCGTCGCGATCGTCGTCGGCACGCTGTTCACCGCGGTGCAGGTCGGCGACGCCGCACCGGTGTTCGTCGGCCCGCTCTCCGACACGTGGGTCGGCGCCAACGGCCTCGGCTGGGTCGTGACCTTCGTCGTCGCGGTCGGCGCGTACCTCCTGCTCGGCGGCCCGCGCGGCGCGCTGCACGGCCCCGTGGGCGCGTCGCGGCCGGCCGCCCGCGAGGTGCGCTGATGGGCAGGCTCGTCTCGGTCGGCAACGTCGTCGTCGACCTCGTGCTCGAGATCGACCAGCTGCCCGAGCTCGGCGGCGACGTGGTCGCCTCGGGCTCGGCGGTGACCGCCGGGGGAGGCCTGAACACCCTCGTGGCCGCGCGTCGCGACGGCGCCGAGGTCGCGTTCGGCGGCCAGTACGGCACGGGGCCGTTCGGCGACGTCGTGCGCGCCGCCCTGGCCGACGCCGACGTGGACGTGCTCCAGCCCGGGCTCGTGGACGTCGACAGCGGCTGGTGCGTCGCCCTCGTCGACGCGTCGACCGAGCGCACCTTCGTGACCACCGTCGGGGCCGAGGGCCAGCTCACCCGTGCCGACCTCGACCGCGTGCGGCCGGTCGCCGGCGACGTCGCGTTCGTCTCGGGCTACGGCCTGGCCCACCCGGTGAACCGCGAGGCGATCGTCGACTGGGTCGCGTCGCTGGCCGACGAGGTGCGGGTCGTGCTCGACCCGTCCCCGCTCGTCGCCACGCTGCCGCCCGAGGCGCTGGAGGCCGTCGTCGCCCGGGCCGACGTCGTCAGCGCCAACGCGAGGGAGGCGCGGCTCCTCTCGCCGACGTCGTCCTCGCTCGCCGAGGCGGCCGAGTCGCTCAGCCGTCGGGCCCGGGGTGCCGCGCTCGTCCGGGACGGCGCCGCCGGCTGCTGGGTCGCGGACCGCGGCTGGCCCGCGGTGCTCGTGGCGGGGTTCCCCGTGGAGGCGCTCGACACGAACGGGGCGGGCGACGCCCACGCCGGTGTCCTCGTCGCCGCGCTGCTGCGCGGGACGCCGCTGCTCGAGGCGGTGCGGCGCGCGAACGCGGCCGCGGCCCTCGCGACGACCCGGCGCGGCCCGGCGACGGGGCCCACGGCCGCGGAGACGGACGCGCTGCTCGCGCGTCAGGTCGCAGGCCGACCCGGTGTCGGCGGATCGGCGTAGCGTCCACCCCATGAGCACGAACGACAGCACCCCGTCCACCGCCCCCGACGGCTCGACCGAGAACATCACCGACGAGCAGGCGACCTACACCGACGAGCTGCCCGACGGCAAGAAGGACGGCCTCGTCGACGACGACAAGGACTCGGAGTCCACCGACAGCTGAGCACCCCGGCACCACAGGGGGGAGGCGCGGTGACGGTCAGTCCGTCACCGCGCCTCCGTCGTCGCTCGCGTCGCCGCACGGGGTCGCAGGCCCCCGGTCAGCCGACCGTGCGGCCGCGCAGCTCGATCGCGATCTCGGAGGCGTCGAGGTCGGCCAGGGCTGCCGCGAGCACGTCCGCGTCGAACAGCCCGTTGTCGCGCGCCTCGAGCAACGCCTCGCGCTGAGCCGCCAGCACGGCGAGGGTGTGGTCGCGGGCGACGACGAAGCCCTCCCGCGACCGGGTCACGCCGTCGGCCTCGGGGGCGGGCACCCTCTCCGCGCTCTCGCGCAGCAGGCGGAGGATGCGGTCTCGTTCGGCGTCCTCGGCCGCGTGCCTGCCCGCCTCGTCGACCGGCGGCGAGATGCGGCGCAGCAGCGGGCCGATCGTGCCGCCCTGCACGAGCAGCGACAGCGCCGCGACCGCGAACGCGATCAGCACGAGCACCGGACGCTGCGGGGTGTCGTCGGGGAGGGTCTGCGCCGCGGCGACCGTGACGGCCCCGCGCATGCCGGCCCAGACGACGGCGGTGCCGTCCCGCCAGCCGAGCGGCTGCCGCAGGAAGTACTCGATGTCGGCGAGCCCCTGCGTGACGCGGCGCGTGAACTGGTCGAGCGTGCGCTGCGAGGGCGTGCGGGCGGCGCGCGTCCGGGCGGGACGGGCCGCGCGGCGGGCCTGACGCGGGAGCCGGGTGCGGCGGGGCTCGCGACCGCGGGCGGTGGTCGCGGGGGTGCCGGTCGCGGGGTTGCTCGGCGTGGGGTTGCCGGGCACGGGGGCGTCCTCGGGTCCGGTCGTCGCGCCTCCGTTCGCGGGCGTCCCGTCGCCAGGCGTCACGGGCGCGACGACGGAGTCCGACCCCGTCGCGATCGCCGCCGCAGCGCCTCCGCTCGCCTCTCCGCGCCCGCGGGCGCGGCGGTTCAGCTCGGCGAACGAGGTCTCGGCGCTGCCCTCGGCCTCGATGCGCTCGTACATGTCCTGGACGCGCGGCCGCATCGCCTCGGCGTGCCGCGCCCGCACCGACAGCACCCGCAGCAGCGGCGCCACGTAGGCCGCCCGCACGAGGACCGTCAGGGCGAGCGCCCCGACCGCGACGAGCAGGGCGGGGGCGACGCCGGCGTGGTCGTCCTGCACGGCCATGACGATGGTCTTGACCTGCAGGCCCATGGTGAGGAAGACCGCTCCTTCGAGCACGAGCTCGACCGTCCGCCAGTTCTGGGTGTCTGAGAGGCGGTTCTGCGGCGAGAGCTCGTGCGGCGCGCGGACGCCCGTGACGAGCCCCGCCACGACGGCCGCGACCAGCCCCGACGCGCCGACGCCGCTCGCCGGGAGCGACGCCACGAACGGCACCGCGAACGAGATGACGGTGTTGACCGTCGAGTCGGTGACGCGTCGACGCACCGTGAGGTTCAGCCAGCCGACCACCAGGCCGATCACGAGGGCGACCACCACGGAGTACGCGAACGTGCCGAGCGCGCCCCAGAACGAGAAGGAGGCGGCGGTCGCCACGATCGCCGTCCGCAGCAGCACCAGCGCGGTCGCGTCGTTGAGCAGGCTCTCGCCGTCGAGCATGGCGACCACCCGCTTCGAGACCGAGGTCTGCTTGACGATCGAGGTCGCGACGGCGTCGGTCGGGCTGATGACGGCGCCGAGGGCCACGCCCCAGGCGAAGCCGAGGTCGGGCAGCACGAGCATGAAGAAGACGCCGAGCAGCAGGGCGCTCGCGACGACCAGCAGCACCGAGAGGCCGCTGATGGCGCCGAACTCGCGCCGGAAGTTCATCGCCGGCATCGACACCGCCGACGAGTAGAGCAGCGGCGGCAGCACCCCGGCGAGGATCAGCTCGGGGTCGATCTCGACCTCGGCGAACACCGGCAGGAAGCTCGCGGCGACCCCGATGCCGACCAGCAGCAGCGGCGACGCCACCCCGAGCCGCGGCCCGACGAGCGTGGAGGCGGCGATCACGACGAACCCGGTGACGAGCACGACGAGCAGCAGGGGGATCTCGGTCATGGGTCGAGCCTGGCACCTCGCGCGGCCGCGGTGGGGCGGGGTGAGACGCGGCGGGGCGCGCGGCCTTGCCCCCGGGGCCGGGGTGGGCTACGTTCGCGGGCTGGCCGCCCGACCGAGGCGGCCTCGGCCGACACCCCGACACTGCGTCACCCCGACGCCGCGACACCCGGAGGAACGACATGACGACCGACGACCGAGCCCGCCCGCCGCGGCGACCCGACGTGACCGACGTGGAGCTCGTCGGCGGCGCCGAGCCGCTGCGGGTGGCGCTCCACGAGCACGACCCACGCTGGGCCGAGGTCTTCCGCGAGCACCGCGCGCGGATCGTCGCGGCGCTCGCCGGGCAGGACGTGGTCGTCGAGCACATCGGGTCGACGTCGGTCCCGGGCCTGGCGGCCAAGCCGGTCGTCGACGTGGTCGTCGCGGTCGCCGACGTGACCGCGGAGGAGGACTGGCTCGAGCCCCTGCTCGCCGCCGGGTACGAGCTGCGCACCCGCGAGCCCGGGCACCGACTCGTGCGGACGCCCGAGCGCGACGTGCACGTGCACGTGTACGACCGCGGGGCCACGGCCGTGTCGGACTACCTCCTGCTGCGCGACCACCTGCGGTCGGACGCGGCCGACCGCGCGCTCTACGGCGACGTCAAGCGCGAGCTCATGACCCGCCGGTGGGAGGACACGAACGACTACGCGGCCGCGAAGGACGACGTGATCGCCGCGATCAAGGCGCGGGCGCGGGCCGCGCAGGCCGAGGGGTCTGCGGGGGCGGCGACGCCGGCCTGCGGGTGAGGGCGTCGGCCACCTCCGGCTCGTCCGTACCCGGTCTTGTCGCCCGCGGCGGCGCGTGGTGAGGTGGCTCATGCAGTTCTTCCCCGACATCGCGCCCGACGGTCACGACGCCGACCCCGAGGACGTCGACCAGCCCCGCCGGCCCGACTGGACGGGGCCGCCCGCCGACTGGTGGCCGACGGCCGTCGGCACGTCCGTGCTGCTGGCGTCGAGCGACCACGTCGCCGTGGGCCTCACGGGCATGGCGGTCTACCCCACCGGCGTCGCCCTGAGCCTCCGCTGGATGCTGCGCAGCCGCGGCCAGGGGCGTCGGGACTGGGCGGACTTGATGGACCGCTTCGAAGGCGGTCGGTTCCGTGGCCAGGCCGACCCTGCGCGGGGCATCCGCTTCGGCCTGGTGCTCGCCGACGGCACCCCCGTGCTGTCGCACGCCGAGTACGAGCTCCCCGCCGAGCTCGACGTCCCCGCCGGGGCGGGACCGGGCGACGACACCGGCCTCGGCGAGCCCGCGGCGCCGACCGGGCCGCTGCTCGTGCTGGCCGAGCAGGGCGGGTCGGGCGACGACCGCTCCTACGCGACCTCGGCGACCCTGTGGCTGTGGCCGCTGCCGCCCGAGGGCCCCCGCGAGATCGTCATGACCTGGCCCGAGTTCGGCATCGGGGAGACCCGGCACGCCCTCCCCGCGGTCGACGTGGTGACGGCCGCCGAGCAGGCCCGCCCCGCCTGGGACGACTAGCGCCGCCGCGAGCCCGCGAGCCCGCGAGCCCGCGAGCGTGGACGAGCACGACCCGCGAGAACCGCGGACACCCTCGAGAACCGCATGCACCCTCGGGCGCGCCGCGGGGTGCGTGCGGGTTCCGAGGGTGCGGAGCTCCTGAGCGCGGGCAGGGCCGAGCGCGGCACCGGCCTGACCCGCGAGCTCACTGTGCCTGCACGCGAGACCCGCGAGAACCGCGGACACCCTCGATTCCCGCTTGCACCCTCGGGCGCGCCGCGGGGTGCGTGCGGGTCCCGAGGGTGCGGAGCTCCTGAGCGCGGACGGGCAGGGCCGAGCGCGGCACCGGCCCCGCGCGGCGACGCGACCGCAGGGGGAGGCGCGGTGTCGGACCGGCAGGCACCGCGCCTCCTCGTGGGGGTCGCGTCAGTTGACGGACTCGCCCGCGTCCTCGATGCAGCTCAGCGCCTGCTCGGCGGCGTCGTTGTCATCGTCCGCCGTGGACGACCGGTCGAAGGTCGACGTCTCGTCGGCGTCGTCGTTCGCAGAGGTCCACGTGCCGTCGAACTCGTCGGCCTCGACGTCGCCGTCGGTCACCCAGAGTCCGACGGTGTCGGAGAGCACGTTGTTCTCGCCGACCGGGGCCGCGACGTACCAGGTCGAGCCGTCCTGGGCGGCGTAGCCGAGGAGCACGTCGTCGTCGACCCCGTCCGCCAGCGACGCCAGGGCGCTCTCGCTGATGCGCGTGCAGTTCAGGTCATTCTCCTGGCCCGGGTCGGTGCGGCTCGACGACGCGTCGGGCTCGTCGCCCCCGGCGGCGGTGTTCTGGGCGCCGCCCGTGCAGCCGGCGAGGGGCAGCATCAGCAGCGCGGCGATCGGCAGCAGGGTCTTCTTCGTGATCATGCGGTCGACGGTAGGAGGCGCGGGGCGGCCCCGCCCGGATTCACAGCCGCGGCCGCGGTGCGCGTCCCCCGCGGTGCGCGTGCCCGACGGCGTGGGGAGCGGGTGCGGCGGCCGTGGTCGTTCGCGTCGCGTCGCGTTCTGCGCGCCGCGTTCTGCGCGCCGCGTCGGGTTCTCTCGCGACGCGCTGCGCAGAACGTGACGCCACGCGGAGGCAGCGGAGACGGGGAGGCGCGGGTCGCTATAGTGGACGAGTTCGCCTCCGAGGCGGCGCGCGAGTGTAGTTCAATGGTAGAACTCCAGCTTCCCAAGCTGGTAGCGCGGGTTCGATTCCCGTCACTCGCTCCATCGGCCAGTCACTCGCTCCAGATCTCGGGCCCGCGTCGCCAGCTCCGACCGGTAGCGTCGCCCCATGCGCAGCACGCGGTGGGGCAGGGCCTGGTTCGCGTTGCAGGCCGTCGCCGGAGCCGCGTGGTGGATCGCCGTCGCCACGGTCCCGTCCGTCCGCGACGCCACCCTCGGCAGCCTCGACCCCGTGCTGGTCGCCGTGTTCGACGTCCCCCTGTTCGTCGGGGCGTCCGCGCTCGCCGCGGCGGGCCTCCGCCCCGCGGCCGTCGTCGCCACCGTCTGGACGACCCTCGTCGCCGTCGCCCTGGCCGTCTTCGCGACGGTCACCGGCGAGGCCGGCTGGGGAGTCCTCCTCATGGCCGGCGCCGTCGTCGGCTCGGCCCTCGCGCTCGCCCAGCTGCTGCTCGGCCGCGTCCCCACGCACTGGGTGATCTGGGGCCCCCTGGGCTTCCGACCCGCGGAGGCGCGCCGCGGCCCCGCCAGGAACCTCGCCACCACCGCCCTCGAGATCGTCGTCTTCTGGGGGCTGTTCCTCGCGGTGATCCCGCTCGTCGTGGCGTTCCTCGAGCGGCGGTGGGGCCTGGCGCTGCCGCTGTCGGGCCCGGCCGACGCCGCGACGACGGTGGCCGGCGTCGTGCTGCTCGTCGTCGCGAGCGCGGCGGGCCTGTGGTCGGGCGCGGTCATGACGACGCTCGGCGACGGCACGCCCCTGCCCTCCGCCATGCCGAACCGGCTGGTCGTCGCGGGGCCCTACCGGGTGGTCCGCAACCCGATGGCCGTGGCGAGCATCGCGCAGGGCGTCGCCGTCGGCCTCCTCCTGTCGTCGTGGCTGGTCGTCGCCTACGCGATCGCCGGCGCCGTGTTCTGGAACGTCGCCGTGCGACCCCACGAGGAGCGCGACCTCGAGGCGCGGTTCGGGGACGACTTCCGTCGGTACCGCGACGCGGTGCTGTGCTGGTGGCCGCGCCTCCCCGTGCCCGCGCAGCGGTGAGGCGCCCGAGCCCGGTGCCTCGTGCAGCGTGCCGCGGCGGGCCGGTGTCGTCGCGTCACGATCTGCGCGTCACGTCGCGTTCTCTCGTGACGCGACGCGCGGAACGTGACGCCGCGCCGCGCCGCGCCGCGCGACGCCACGCGAGGGCCGCGCGCCCGCCTAGAAGTCGACGAGCTCGAGCTCGACCGTGACCACGTCGCCGAGCTCCGCCGCGGCCGCGTCGCGCACCGCCCGCTTGACCGGCAGCACCCACGACCCCGCCTCGCCGAGCCCCGTCCCGGCGGGGAAGATCGACGTCCGGAACCGCGTGCCGCCGATCTCGGCGTCGACCCGGACGGAGCCCCACCCGTTCGTCGCTCCCTCGACCAGCTCGGTCACGAGGTCGCTGACGTCGAGGGGCAGGCTGACGAAGGTCCAGAGCTCCCGGCGCGCGGCCCAGCGCCACAGCTCGGCCTCGAAACGGAACGTCATGCCGCCATGCTGCCAGCCCGCCGCCGCGCCAGGCCCCGCCGACGACCAGCCCGAGCAGCGCGGCGGCCACCGACAGCACGAGCATGCCGACGCCGGCGAGCAGGCCGGCGGCCCGGCGCCGCCCACCGAGCAGCCGCACCGTCTCGACGCTCGCCGTGCTGAAGGTCGTGTAGCCGCCCATCAGGCCGCCGCCGCCGACGAGCAGCCACTCGTGCGGCATCCCCGCCGACGCCGCGAGCCCGGTGAGCAGGCCGAGCCCGAACGACCCCGTCACGTTGATCACGGTCGTCGCCAGCGGGAACGGCAGCCACCTCGCGCGCAGGCTCGCCGACCGCACGGCACCGTCGACGAGCAGGCGCAACGCGGCGCCGAGCCCGCCCGCGGCGGCGATCGCGAGGAACAGCAGGGGAGAGGTCACCGCTCGCCGCCGCCTCGTCCGTCTCCGGCCGCACCGTCCGCGGCCGCACCGTCCGCGGCCGCACCGTCCGGCTCGCCGCCCCCATGGCCGTCCCGGTCTCCGGCGCCCGCCGCGACGGAACGCCCCGGGAGCACGCGAGCCGCGACCGCGATGCCCGCCGCCGCCGCGGCCGCTCCCGCCACGACCGACCCGAGCACGCCCGTGCCGGCGAACAGGCGCAGCGCTCGGCGACGGCCCTCGTCGGGTCCGCGGCGCCCGAGCGCCTCGAGCAGCACGCCGAGCACGAAGGCGCCGCGGACGTTGATCGCGGCGATGGTCCAGGGCACCCCGTCAGGAGGCGCGGGCCACGTGAGCGCCAGCGCTTCGCGCGCTCCCGTCCCGACCTCGCCGCCCGGTGCCACGAGGGCGAGGGCCTGCCAGCGCAGGTGCACGGGTACCGCCTCCAGCACGCGCGTTCCTCCGTCCGACGACGACCGACCCCGACGCTACCGCGGGTCGGGCCGCGGGAGCGGGCGTCCACAGGTCGGGCCTGGACGAGCTCTACCACGACGGCCCGCCTCTGCTCCTCGTCTTGCTTCTCCCCACAGGAGCACATGCTTGTCCACAGGGTCGAGGCCTAACAAAATCCCTGATCACGAGGCCCTGACCGAATTACACCACTGTCATTTCCACAGATCTGTCCACAGTCATTCCCCTGTTCTCCCCCGCTTCTCCACGGGGAGGGCGGCGTGTCGGCACAGGTTGCCCACAGGGTTATCCACAGGTGGAAAGTCGGCCCGGAGTGCGGTGCCGATTCCGCGCCTCCGTCTCTCCACGGCCCCTGCTCAGGTGCTGGAGTCGCGGTGCCGGGCCTCGTTCAGTCGTAGACGCGACCCAGCACCCAGCGGCCCGCGGCGTCGCGCAGCACCTCGAACATGTGGGTCGTACCGACCCCGTCGGTGGCCTGGAACCGCCAGCCGACGAACTGTCGCGGCGGGTGCGTGATGAGCTCGTGCGTGAACATCGGCTCGTCGTAGAGCTTGGTCGGCATGTCGGTCACGCGGTACCGGACGCCGTCGTGGACGAGGCGGTCGGGGGCCTCGCCGGCGAACCAGAGGGCGACGTCGGATCGGGTCGTGGAGATGTTCATCAGGGCCGCCTCTCTCGAACGTGTGTTCGAACAGGGCACGAGTGTAGGCAGGCCTCCTCACGGCTCGCAACTGGTCCGGCCGCTCCGCGTGTCGCCCCTCGCCGTGCACCGTCTGACCGGCGTTGCACCGTCTGACCGGCGTTGCACCGGCGGGACCGACGGTGCAGCGCCGGTCCGACGGTGCCGACCGATCCGGCCCCGGCCCGGTCCCCGCGCGTGGACCGCCCGCGGCGCACCGCCTGCGGCGCCTCACGAGACCTCGTGCAGCTCCGTCCCGAGCGCCGCCGCGACGCCCGCGTTCGTGACGCCTCCGTCGACGACGTTGAGCCCGAGCGCGAGCGCCGGGTCCGCGGCCGTCGCCGCGCGCCACCCCTTCTCGGCGAGGGCGATCACGTACGGCAGCGTCGCGTTGGTCAGTGCCCGCGTCGACGTCTCGGGCACCGCGCCCGGCATGTTGGCGACGCAGTAGTACACGGCGTCGTGCACGGCGAACGTCGGGTCGTCGTGCGTCGTCGGCCGCGACCCCTCGAAGCAGCCGCCCTGGTCGATCGCGATGTCGACGAGCACCGCGCCGGCCTTCATCCCCGCGACCATCTCGTCGGTGACGAGCTTCGGCGCGGCCGCCCCGGGCACGAGCACCGACCCGATGACGAGGTCGGCGTCGCGCACCTGCGCGGCGATCTCGTGCGGCGTCGACGGCCGGGTCTGCACGCGCCCGCCGAAGCGCGACTCGAGCTGTCGAAGGCGCGGCAGCGACAGGTCGACGATCGTCACGTCGGCGCCCATCCCGAGCGCGTTCGCGGCGGCGTGCTCGCCCGCGACCCCGCCGCCGATGACGACGACCTTGGCCTTGGGGGTGCCCGGCACGCCGCCCATCAGGGTGCCCCGACCGCCGGAGGCGCGCATCAGCTGGTACGCCCCCACCGTGATCGACAGACGCCCGGCCACCTCGCTCATCGGCGACAGCAGCGGCAGCGAGCGATCGGCCAGCTGGACCGTCTCGTAGGCGATCGCGGTCGTGCGGGAGGCGACCAGCGCCTCCGTCAGGGCGCGGTCGGCGGCGAGGTGCAGGTACGTGAAGAGCACCTGGTCGGCGCGGAGGAGGTGGTGCTCGGCGGCGATCGGCTCCTTCACCTTGAGCAGGAGGTCGGCGCCGCCCCAGACCTCGTCGGCGGTCGCGACGATCGTCGCGCCGGCGGCCGCGAAGTCGGCGTCGGCGATGCGCGACCCGAGGCCGGCGCCCGCCTCGACGAGCACCTCGTGGCCGCGGCGGACGAGGGCGTCGACCCCGGCGGGCGTGATCGCCACCCGGTTCTCGTTGTTCTTGATCTCGGTGGGGACTCCGACGCGCATCGCTTCTCCGATCGTTCGCCCGGCGTCTGCCGGCCGTGGGCGCCGACGCTCGTCGGCCGTGGGTCGACCGGCGTGCGCCGGCCGTGCTCCTCGGCCCAATCGTGGAGATCGTTCGTTACGCCGACGTTTCCGGCGAAGAAGATTCTGTGAGACTGACCGGACCACGTCGTCAGGCCAGAGAAAGCAGCTCACACCGTGTCTACGCCGAACGATCTTCGAGGGTCCGCCCCGCTCGACGAGCTCGACCGACGCCTCCTCGACGTCCTGAAGACGGACGCGCGCATCTCGAACGCCGCGCTCGCCGACGCCGTGGGGGTCGCGCCGTCGACCGCGCACACCCGGCTGCGGGCGCTGATCGACCGCGGGGTCGTCACCGGGTTCCTCACGAGCGTCGACCAGACGAGCCTGGGCCTGCCGCTGCAGGCGATCGTCGGCGTGACGCTGCGGCCCGGGGCGCGGCAGGCGAGCATCGCCGAGTTCTCGGACGCGGTGCGCCGCCTGCCGCAGGTGCTGCAGGTGTTCTTCGTCGGCGGGCAGGACGACTTCCTCGTGCACATCGCCGTGGCCGACTCGAGCGCGGTGCGCACCTTCGTCGTCGACCACCTCTCGGCACAGCCGTCGGTCGCGTCGACCCGCACGAGCATCGTGTTCGACTACCACCGCAACGGGGTGGCGGCCTCCTTCCGGTGACGCGGGGCGCGCCTCCTCGTCCCCTGGGAAGACCGGGACGACCCGGGGAGGCGTCGCTACCGTCGCCCGCATGACACAGACACGAGCACGACTCACCACCGCTTCGCTCGGCACCGCGGCGACCGCCGCCCTCGTCGTCGGCCTCGCCGGGTGCACCCCGGCCGAGGGCGACACGGCCGCGCCGCCGACCGTCACGACGACGGTGACCGCGACCGACGCGGCCACCACGGCGGCCCCCTCCGCGACCCCCGAGGAGGCGCTGGTCACCGCGTACCTGGACGCGATCGTCGCCGGCGACACGGCCACCGCCTGGCCGCTCCTGTCCGCGGAGGCGCAGGCGTCCTACGGCTCGGAGGCGACGTTCGCGGAGTACTCGCCGACCGACGGCACCGTCACCGCGGAGGAGGCCGGCCAGCTCCTCGCCGGGAGCACCGACGTCGTCGAGGGCCCCGAGGGCGCCTTCACGCTCGTCAGCATCACGACCGACTCGGAGGCCGACGCGTGGATCGTCCGCGAGACCGCGGACGGCCTCCGGCTCGACGACGCGGGGGTGCCGCCGACGGGGGAGTCGCTGTACACCTGGTCGAACCCCGACGTCGGGGCCGAGGACGGCGACGTCGACCCGGTCGCCGCGGCCGAGGCGGTCGACCCGGCGGCCCCGGCGCGGCTGTCGTTCGCGAGCCCGGCCAGCGCCGACGCGACCGCGCCGTCGGTCGTCGGCTACCCGTCGACCGTGTGGGCGTGGATCGACGGCGAGCCCGTCGAGGTGCCCGAGCCCGCGGCTGCCGGGTCGGGGCGGACGTTCGACGTGCCGCTGGGCGGCACGTCGACCGACGGGGCGCCGCGCGGGCTGACGGTCGTGTGGCAGACGGGCGACGAGTCGCTCGGGTGGCGGAGCAGCACGGTGCTGCTGTAGACGGCCCGCGCGCCGCGCGCCGCGCGTCGCGTCGCTTCGCACCCCCGCGTCGCGTCACGTTCCGGGCGTCGCGCCGCGTTCTTCCGTGACGCGATGCGCGAGACGGGATGCGGCGCCGCCGTCCCGAGGGGAGTCGACGGGTGCCCGCCCCGTGGTGTCCACCCGCGCCTCCTCCGTCCGGCCGACGACGTCGTCGGTGGTGCGCCCTACGCTGGCCGACGTGGCTTCCTTCGACGACGACTACGACATCCGCACGTTCTCCCCCGCCCTCGGCGAGGGGTCGACCGCCGACGAGCCGCGCGCCGACGAGGCCTCGGCCGCGTGGGCGCAGGCGGCGAGCCTCGGCTTCCACGAGGGCGAGCTGCCGCCGCTGGCCGCCGGGCTCGAGACCCTCCGCGGGGTCGACGACGGCCGGGTGCTGACCGGCGTCTACGCGAAGCAGCAGCGCCCCGGCTCGCTCGACGCCGAGGGCTGGCCCGTGGCCACCTTCGTCACGCTGACCAAGTCGATCAACGTCGGCGGCGGGGCCTTGCTCGACGCCCACCTCATCTCCGGCGTGACGGTGCAGCCGACGCATCGCCGGCGGGGCGTCCTCCGCCGCATGATGACCGACGACCTGACCGCGGCGAAGGCCTCGGGCCTCGCGGTCGCCGCGCTCACGGCGAGCGAGGGCGGCATCTACCGCCGGTTCGGGTTCGGCGTGGCCACGCGCGAGCGCGCCGTCGAGGTCGACGTGCGCCGCGCCTCCGGCCTGGTCGTCGAGCCCGAGGGCACGGTCGAGCTCGTCCCGCGGTCGGCGCTCGCCGAGGTCGCGCCCGTCGTGTTCGCGGCGTTCCACCGGCGCAGCCCCGGCTCGATCGACCGGCACGAGGGTGCGTGGAACAGGCTGCTCGGCCGCCGCCGCCCCGACGGCTCGCCCGACCTCGCGGTGCGGGCGGCCGTGCACCGCGACGCCGCGGGCGAGATCGACGGCTACGTCACCTACAAGCTCGAGCCGGGCGGCGCCGAGCACGTGCACGTGCTGGTCGTGGTCGACCTCGTGGCGGCGAGCGACGACGCCTACCTCGGCCTGTGGCAGCTGCTGCTCGCCGTCGACCTCGTGACGACGATCCGCTACGACTCGGCACCCCAGTCCGACCCGCTGCCGCACGTGCTGCCCGACCCGCGGGCCGTGCGCATCACCGGCGACCAAGACCACGTGTGGCTCCGGGTGCTCGACCCGATCGCGGCCCTGCAGGCTCGGCCGTGGGCGGCCGACGGGGTCGTCACGATCGCCGTCGCCGACGCGCTCGGCCTGGCCGGCGGCACCTACCGCGTCACCAGCGAAGGAGGCGCGGCCACCGTCAAGCGCGCCAGCGTCCGCCGGGCGGACGTCGAGCTCGACGTGGCGACCCTGGGCTCGCTCTGGCTCGGCGGCGTCGACCCCGTGACCCTTGCGGCGGCGGACCTCGTGCGCGAGCGTCGGCGCGGCGCCGTGCAGCAGCTGCGCGCGATGCTCGCCCCGGAGCGGCCGCTGCACGGCATCACGTCGTTCTAGCGCGCGGGGCGCGGGGCGCGGCGCGCGGGGCTGCGGCGGTGTGCGGTCGCATGCGACCTCTGCCCCCGGACCCTGCGGACCCGCGGAGACCCGTCGGCGCGCTGGGGGGTGTGTGTGGGTTCGTGGGGTGTGGGTGCGCGGCGCAGCCGCGTCCGTCGGGACGGTGTCGGGCTGGCGCGGACTGAGCATTCCGCGTGCGTCCCGCCGCGTCACCCTCTGAACCCGCACGGACCCGTCGGCGCGTGCAGGGGTGTGTGCGGGTCCGTGGGGTGCGGACGCCGGCCGCGATCGAACCACCAGCACCGCGCCCGGCGGCGCCCCGCACGCGCGACACCCCCGGACCAGCGCCACACCGTCGGGTCGGACGGTGCGACGCTGGATCGGGGGTGCGGGTCGATGTGGCGCGGTGCGCCCGGTGGCACTCCGCACGCGCCACACCCCCGGACCAGCGTCGCACCGTCGGGACTGACGGTGTGACGCCGGATCGGGGGTGCGGGTCGACACGGCGCCGCGCGCCGCGCGGCAAGCGCGTCAGCGCGCGAGGAACTCCAGCACCACGCGGTTGAACTCGTCCGCGTCGCTGACGTTGGCACCGTGGGGCGCACCCGCGATGACGTGCAGCTCCGAGTCGGCGATGGCGGCGTGCGTGCGCGCGCCCGAGCCCTCGAAGGGGACCGTCGCGTCGCCGTTGCCGTGGATGACCAGCGTCGGCACGGTGACCTTCGTCAGGTCCTCGCGGAAGTCGGTGTTCGCGAACGACGCCATGGCCTCGAGCGCGGCGGTCTTGTTCGCCTGCTTGGCGAGGCGGAGGGCGTCCTGACGCTCCTCCTCGGTGACCTTGAGCACGCCGTCGACCGAGAAGAAACCGGTGGTGAAGTCGTCGTAGAAGGCGTCCTCGTCCTTGGTGAGCCCGGCGGTCATGTCGGCCGCCGCCTCCTTGGTGAGGGGTCCGTCCGGGTTGTCGTCGGTCTTCATCAGGTACGGGGGCACGGCCGAGGCGAAGACGACGCTGTGGAGGCGCTCGGTGCCGTACTTGCTGAAGTAGCGCGCGACCTCGCCGCCGCCCATCGAGAACCCGACGAGCGTGACGTCCTGCAGGTCGAGCTCGGTGAGGACGGTGTGCAGGTCCTCGGTGAGGTGGTCGTAGTCGTAGCCGGTCTTCGGCTTGTCGCTGCGGCCGAAGCCGCGGCGGTCGTAGGTGACGACGCGGTAGCCGGCGTCGACGAACGCGGGCACCTGCTTGCTCCAGGACTCGCCGGAGAGCGGCCAGCCGTGGATGAGCACGACGGTGCGGCCGCTGCCGCCGAAGTCGTCGACGTGCAGGTTCGTGTCCTTGAAGAGCCCGTGGTGGGCGGTGACCTCGGTCATGATGTCTGCCTTCCCGGGAGCGCGTCCGCGCCCCACGCCTCCCGTTCGTACCCGCCCCGCCTGTCGGTCTGGTGGGCTGTCACCGAGACGTGTCCCCCGGACACGGATCGAGCATGCCTCACGGGGGCCTACGGTCAGAGGATGCAGCTCTCCCGCGCCTCCGACCACGGGACGATCACCCGACGAGTCGCCGACCACCTCCCGGACTCCGTCGCCGAGGCCCTCGCCCTCGCCGCCGACCTCACCTCCGCCACCGACCCCGCGACCCCGACCCCCGTCCCCGGCACCGGCCACACCGCCGACCTCTGGCGCGCGCTCGCCTCCCTCGCCGCCCACGACGTCGCGCTCGCCCGGGCCGTCGAGCCGCACCTCGACGCGGTCGCGATCCTGAGGCAGGCCGCCGACGCCGCGCGCACCGCCGACGCGGGCCTCGGCCGGGGCACGACGGGCGAGGCGACCGGCGTCGTGCTGCCGGCCCGCGCCTCCTCGTCGGGCTTCACCTGGGGTGTCTTCGCCGCCGAGGCTCCCCCCGGGGCGGCGCCCCGACTGGAGGCCCGGCTCACCTCGCCGACCACCGCCGAGGTCGACGAGGAGGCGCGGCCCGCCTCCCCGACACCCGCCCCCGACGCCGCCCACCCGGCCCCCACGGCCGACGCACCCGCTCCCGCCTGGCTGCTCTCCGGCGAGAAGCCGTGGTGCTCGCTCGCCGGCGAGCTCGACGGCGCCCTCGTCACGGCCTGGGTCGGCGACGAGCGCCGCCTCTTCGCGGTGGACCTGCGCCAGCCCGGCGTCGAGGTCGTCGCGGGGGCGTGGCACGCCCGTGGCATGGCCGAGATCCCCTCGGGGCCCGTGCGGTTCGACGAAGTCGAGGCGTTCCCCGTGGGGGCGCCCGGCTGGTACCTGCGCCGCGCCGGGTTCGAGTGGGGCGGCATCGGCGTCGCGTCGTGCTGGTACGGCGGAGCGGTGGGCGTCGCCCGCGCCCTGCACGCCGCCGCGGTGCGCCGCGACCCCGACCCGTGGCTGCTCCGCGCGCTGGGCGTCGTCGACGAGCGGCTCGGCGACGCCCGACGCGCGCTCGCCGAGGCCGCCGGGCTCGTCGACGCCGGGGCCGCGTCGGGCGCCGAGGGGCGCCTGCTCGCGAAGCGGGTGCGCGGCTCCGTCGCGCACGCCGCCGAGGACGTCCTGGCCGCGGTCGCCCACGCGCTCGGCCCGGCACCCCTGGCGTCCGACGCCGCGCACGCCAAGCGCGTCGCCGACCTCGAGCTCTACCTGCGCCAGCACCACGCCGAGAAGGACGACGCGTCGCTCGGCGGGGCGGTCCGCGACCGCGACCGCGCCCTCGCCGCCGCCGCCGCCCCGGCCGCACCCGCCGCACCCGCCGCACCCGACGCGGCCCCCACGGGCGTCGACCCGTGGTGAGCTTCGACGCCCGCGAGGCCGGCACGCCCTCCGCCGTGTGGGCCGCCGACCCGCGCCTCGCCCTCGGCGCCCTCGCCGAGGTCGACCCGCGCGGGCACGGGCCCGTCGTCGTGCTCGCCGCCCACCCCGACGACGAGACCCTCGGGGCCGGCGCCCTGATCGCCACCGCGGCCGCCGCCGGACGGCCGGTCACGGTCGTCGTGGTCACCGACGGAGCCGCCTCCCACCCCGACTCGTCGACCGTCGACCGGGCCGCGCTCCGCGACCTCCGCCTCGAGGAGGCGCGGGCCGCCGCCGCCGAGCTCGGCCCCGCCGTCGAGGTGGTCGCCCTCGGCGTGCCCGACGGAGCCCTGCGCGAGCACCGCGACGAGGTCCACGCCCGCGTGGCCGACCTGCTCCGCGACCGGCGCCCCGGGCTGCTGCTCGCCCCGTGGCGCGGCGACGGGCACCGCGACCACCGGGTGCTCGGCGAGATCGCGGCCGCCGTCGTCGCCGAGCTCCCGGCCGAGACCGGGGGCGAGGGTGCGCGGTCGGCCGCGCCGCGCCTCCTCGGCTACCCGATCTGGATGTGGCACTGGGCCGACCCGGGGCACCCGGACGTGCCGTGGGCCGACCTGGTGCACGCGACGACCGACGAGGAGGCGCGGGGCGCCAAGCAGCGCGCCCTCGCCCGGTACGTCAGCCAGCTCCGTCCCCTCTCCCCGGCTCCCGGCGACGAGGCGGTGCTGCGCCCGGACTTCGCGGAGCACTTCTCCCGCGAGGAGGTCTTCGTCGTCGAGCCCGTGGCGACGGCGGCGCTGGAGCACGTCACGGTCACGGTGGCGCGCGTCGCCGCTGCACCTGTCGCCGCTGCACCTGTCGCCCCCGCACCTGTCGCCCCCGCGTCTGCCGCCGCCGCGCCCGACCCCGCCGCGCCCGACGCTCGCGGGCCGCACGACCCCGCCGCCGACCCGGCGCGCTTCGACGACACGCACGCCCGCCGCGACGACCCGTGGGGCGTGACGACGCGCTGGTACGAGCGGCGCAAGCGGTCGCTCGTTCTGGGCGCGCTGCCCGACGAGCGGTACGGAGCAGTGCTCGAGATCGGCTGCTCGATCGGCGTCGTGACCTCCGAGCTCGCCGACCGGGCCGACCGCGTCCTCGCGCTCGACGTCTCGCCCGTCGCCGTGGAGCGCGCCCGGGCCCGCCTCGCCGACCGACGACACGTCCGCGTCGAGCAGGCCGACGCCTCCGAGGGGCTGCCCGAGGGCCGCTGGGACCTCGTCGTGATCGGGGAGGTCGGCTACTACCTCGAGCCCGAGGCGCTGACGGCCCTGCTGTCGTCGGTCGCCGGCGCGCTCGCGCCGGGCGGCTCGATCGTCGCGTGCCACTGGCGGCACGACGAGGGCGACTTCGCGCAGAGCGGCGACGCCGTGCACGCGGCGCTCGCGGCGGAGGCGCACCGCTCCGGGCTGACCCGGGTGGTGCAGCACGTCGAGGCGGACTTCCTCCTCGACGTCGTGTCGCGCGACGGCCGGTCGGTCGCCGAGCGGACGGGTCTCCGGTGACCGGCTCGATCGGCCTCGACACCCCCTCGGGCGGTGTCCGACCCGAGCTGCTCGGGATCGCGGTCGTCGTCCCCGCCCGTGACGAGGCGGCGCTCATCGGGAGGTGCCTGGCCTCGATCGGCCGGGCGCGCCTCCGGCTGTCCGGGTCGTGCCCCGCCGACGGCGAGCCCGCCCGAGTCCCCGGACACGAGGAGGCGCGGGTCGTGGTCGTCGTCGTGGCCGACGACTGCACCGACGACACCGCCGCCGTCGCCCGGCTGGCGCCCGGCGTGACGGTGGTCGAGGCGCGCGTCCGCAACGTCGGGCTGGCCCGGTCGCTGGGGGTGGCGAGGGCCCTCGCCGAGCTCGAGCTGCTCGGCGTCGACCCGCAACGCACCTGGATCGCCAACACCGACGCCGACTCCGCGGTGCCCGAGACGTGGCTGACGTCGCAGGTCGAGCTGGCGCGGGAGGGCGCCGAGGTGGTGGTGGGGACGGTCCGGCCCGACTTCGCCGACCTCTCGCCCGAGCAGATCGCGGCGTGGACGTCGCGGCACACCCCGGGGCGGCCGAACGGGCACGTGCACGGGGCGAACCTCGGGGTGGCGACCTCGGCGTACCTGGCCGCCGGGGGGTTCGGCGACCTCGACCTGCACGAGGACGTGACGCTCGTGGAGCGGCTCCGCGCCTCGGGGGCGTCGATCGTCGCGTCGGAGGCGGGCGAGGTGCTGACCTCCGGACGACGCGTCGGGCGGACGCGCGGCGGGTACGCCGGGTACCTCGCCACGGACCTGCTCGCGTAGCCGGGCCGGGCCGGGCCGGTGGGCGGGCGGGCTGCCTGGCTGGCTGGGGAGGGATCATCCGCCGCACGCGAAGAACCGCGTTCCGAGCCATGAACCGCGGAGGAACGCAGTTCATGGCTCGGAACGCGGTTCGGGGCGACGCGCCGGCCGGACGGCCGGGCCCGACGCGGCGGGCTCAGCCGACGTTCGTGAACGTGTTGTCGCTGCCCGAGTCCTCGGGCTCGACCGCCGGTCCGTCGTACGTGACCTCGTTGCCCGAGGCGATGCTCATGATCGAGTCGAGGCCGCCCGTGACGGTGATCGTGTTCGGGCCCGACTCGAGCAGCAGGTGGTCCACGTCGGTCAGCGTGATGGTCGAGCCGGTGCCGAGCACCGAGACGGTGTCGCAGGGCTCGGGCTGCGTGAACTCCGTGTCGACGGGCCGGATGATCGCGTAGCCGTCGATGCACGCGCCGGTCGGCTCGACCTGCTCGCGCTCGGCGGCGGTCAGGCCCTCGAGGTCGAAGTCGTCGGCGGCCTCGTCCGCGGCGGAGTCGGTCGCGACGTCCGTGGGCGCCGGGGCGGCGTCGTCGTCGGCGGAGGTGCAGCCGGCCACGGTCAGCGAGCCGAGGACGAGCAGCGAGATGAGGAAGGGGGTGCGCTTGAGCATGGTGGGGTCCTTTCAGGACGGAGGGGATGGAGGGTGGTCAGGTCAGGTCAGGTCAGGTCAGGTCGGGCTGTGCCGGGCCCGAGGCCGGGGCGTGGGCCGGCGCCGGGTCGGCCGACGGCGCCCGGAGCACCGCCCCCGCGGCGCGCAGGCGTCGCTCGTAGAGGTCGCAGTACCGCTGTCGCACGACCTCGGCGGCGAAGTGCTCGCGCACGAACTCGCGCCCCAGGACGGCACGCCGGGAGGCGCCTCCCGGGTCGCCGAGGACCCCCGCGACCGCCGCCGCCCACGCCTCGACGTCGTCGACCGGCACGATCAGCCCGGTGCGGCCGTCGTCGACGGTGTCGGCCGTCCCGGTCGCGTCCGAGACGACGACCGGCACGCCGGCCGCGGCGGCCTCGAGGACGACCGTCGGCAGCCCTTCACGGCGGCTGGGCAGGCAGAAGACGTCGAAGGCGGCGTAGACGGACGCGGTGTCGGTGACCAGCCCCGGCCGCACGACCCAGGGCTCGCCGAGGGCGGCCCGGGTCTCGGGGGCGAGGTGGTCGACGCCGTCGTCCGGCCCGACGAGTACGAGCTGCGCGGGGACGCCGTCGGCCCGCATGCGCCGCACCGCGGCGACGAGGCAGTCGAGTCCCTTGTCGACGGCGAGACGTCCGACGAAGCCGACGACCGGGCCCTCGGGCTCCGGGGCGAGCCCGACGACGCGACGCGCGGCCTGCGTCCGACCCAGCCCGGCCTCGGACCGGACGAGCGCGTCCGTGCCCGAGCCGACGTCCGGGTCCAGCCCGGACCCCGTGCCCGAGCCGACGTCCGACCCCGGGTCGGACGCGAGCTCGTGCCCCGCGGCGGCGAACCGGGCCACGTCGACGCCGTTGGCGGATCCGCGGCCGACGACCTGCGCCTCCCGCAGGTCGAGGCCCAGCTCGACGGCGCGACGCCGCATGCCCTCGCCGACGGCGACGGTCTCGGTGCTGAGGCGGACGGTGAGGCGCTCCGCGGCGAGCTGCGCCACGCGGCCGAGGCCCGTCATGGTCTCGACGCGCAGGCCGAGCAGCAGGTGCACCCGCACGGGCACGCGGGTCAGCCAGCCCGCGACCGCCCCGAGCAGGGCCGCCTTCGGGGTGCCCGAGACGATGCCGACGGGTCGCTCGCGGCGGATCACCCGGACGATCGCGACGAGCGTCCGCAGGTCGCCGAGCACCGAGGGGTCGCGGGCGATGTCGAGGTCGAGGCCACGCACGCCGTCGGTGGCGAGCACGTCGGCGAGCAGGCCCGTGTCGCGGGTGAGCACGACGGGGTCGACGCCGCGGCGGCGCAGCTCGGCGAGCTGCCCGGCGAAGTGCGAGTGCACGCAGAGGTCGATCGACTCGAGGACGAGGAGGCGCGGCGCGGCCCCCGGCCCCGCTCCCGTCGGTCCCGCGGCGGCAGCACCGGCCGAGCCGCCGGCGACGGCAGCCCCGGCCTCGGCGCCCCGACCCCACGCCAGCACCCGCGGGGTCGCGAGGTACCCCGCGGCGACGACGAGCGCCCCGCCGGCCCCGGCGACCGAGGCCGCGAGAGAGCCCTGCAGCGCGATCATCGACAGCCCGCCGCTGAGCGCCGAGGCGACCGTGGTCACCGCGGCGGCCCGGAGGTGGCCGAGGCCCGAGTGCGTCAGGCGCTGGAAGACGTGGTCGCGGTGCGGCTCGCTCCAGCGGGCGCCCGACGCGACCCGTCGGAGGAACGTCACGCCCGTGTCGGCCAGGTACGGCGCGAGCACGCCGACCGCGGCGACGGCGGGCACGCCGACGGCGAGGGCCGCGACGACCGAGAGCGCGGTGACGGCGCCGAGCAGGTAGCTGCCGCTGTCGCCGAGGAAGAGCCGGCGGCCGGAGAGGTTCCACGGCAGGAAGGCCGCGAACGCCGCCGCCGTGACGAGCCCGGTGCCGGTGAGCCACTCGTGGCCCGACCAGGCGCCGAGCACCGCGGTGCTCGCGCCGAAGACGATGCCGTGCAGCCCCGTGATGCCGTCGACGCCGTCCATGAAGTTGGCGGCGTTGACGAAGCCCGCGACCGCGACGGCGCCGAGCGGCACGAGCAGAGGCGACCCGCCGGCGGGCAGGACGAGGGCCGCGGTGGCCGCCGCGCCGACCGCGAGGTGCGAGAGGAGGCGCGTGGAGACCGAGACCCCCCGCACGTCCTCGGCCAGCCCCACCAGGGCCGCGACGACGGAGCCGACGCCGACGACGGCGAGCATCCAGCGGTGGGCGGGGTCGGCGACGTGGGCGAGCGCTCCGCCGAGGCCGACCGCGACGGCGAGCGTGGTGGCGGCGCCGAGGCCGCGGACGGCCGTCGCCGTGTGCGACGACCGGTGGCTCGGGACGTCGACCGCGCCGGCGCGCCGCAGGACGGGCAGCAGCACCGACGGGAGGGCCAGGGCGACCAGGCCGGTCAGCAGGGCGGTCTGTGCGGGGCTCACGCCGCGCCTCCCCGCGGTGCGATGACGTCGGCGGACGCGGACGCGGACGCGGGCCGGGCGTGGGCACTCGGCCCCGACCGGAACCACGCGCCGGTCGCGCGCAGCTCGTCGGCCGGGTCGGACTCCTCGACCCACGAGAACGCAGTGTTCGAGCCCGGCTCGACGCGCAGCGACGAGGTGAGGCGGTCGACGTCGTCGAGGCGGCCGGTCGCGCGGCCGGCGGCGCGCAGCAGGGCCGGCGCCACGGGCACGAGCCGGGCGGGCCGGCCGAGCCCGTCGCCGAGGAGGCGGGCGAGCTCGGCGGACGAGAAGGAGCGGGAGTCGGCCGCGAGGACGGTGGCCCCCGCGGCGTCGGGGGAGACGGCGGCGCCCTCGAGGACGGCGGCGAGCGTGCGGACCGAGACCATGGTGCGCGCGTTGTCGACCGCGCCGAGGGGCAGGGGCACACCGGCCCGTACGAGGCGGGCGATGCGCGCGACGTTCCCGCCGACGCCGGGGCCGTGCACGAGGGGCGGCCGCACGACGGCGACCCCGAGGCCGGTGGCCGAGGCGAGGGTGCGCAGGGCCTGCTCGGCCTCGTGCTTCGAGACGCCGTAGGGGTCGACGGGCGCGGGTGCGTCGCCGACGCGGAAGGCGGAGGTGCCGTCGCCGGCCCGCTCGCCGAGCACCTTGACGCTGCTGACGAACACGAGGCGGGGGACGCCTGCGGCGACGGCCGCCCGGGCGAGGGCGAGGGTGCCGTCGACGTTGACCCGGCGGAACTCCGCGAGCGGGTCGGCCGAGCTGTCGCGCATCACGTGCACGCGCGCGGCGAGGTGGACGACGGCGTCGAGCCGGCCGAGGGCTGCCGAGGGGACGGCCGACCCGTCGAGGTCGCCGAGGACGACCTCGCGGGTGCCGGCCGGGGCCGTGGAGGCGCGGCGGACCAGGGCGGTCACGTCGTGTCCCCGGGCGGCGAGGCGGGCGCAGGCGTGGCGGCCGACGAAGCCGGTCGCGCCGGTGACGGCGATCCTCACGCGGCGGCCAGCTGGGCGCTCGTCACGGGACGGACGAGGAGGTCGGTCGAGAGGTCGTCGGCCGCGAGGGGCGGCACGGTGCAGTGCGAGATCTGCGGGTGGACGCGGGCCTCGCTCGCCTCGTCGGCGGACGACAGCACCTCGTGCAGCTTCTCGCCGGGACGGAGGCCGGTGAACACGATCTCGACCGGGCGGCCGCTGCGCGCCACGACCCGCTCGACCACGTCGAGGATGCGGACGGGCTCGCCCATGTCGAGCACGAGCACCTCGCCGGGCGAGCCGACGGCGGCGGCCTGCAGCACGAGCCGGCACGCCTCGGGGATCGACATGAAGTACCGGGTGGCGTCGGGGTGCGTGACGGTGACCGGGCGACCGGCGGCGATGAGCGACTCGAGCAGGGGCAGCAGCGAGCCCCGGCTGCCGAAGACGTTGCCGAAGCGGACCGAGACGTAGCGGCGAGCGGTGCGCGCGGCCGTGTCGGCCGTGAGCCGCTCGGCGAGGCGCTTGGTCGTGCCGAGGACGCTGATCGGGTCGGCCGCCTTGTCGGTCGAGATGTTGACGAAGCGCTCGACGTCCGTCTCCTCCGCGGCGCGGAGGACGTTGAGCGTGCCGAGCACGTTCGTCTTCCAGCCCTCGAGGGGGTACTGCTCGAGCATCGGCAGGTGCTTGAGGGCGGCGGCGTGGAAGACGACCTCGGGGCGCCGGGCGGCGAAGACCTGGCGGACGGCATCGGCGTCGCGGATGTCGACGAGCACCACGTCGCGGGTGTCGAGCAGGCCGTGGCCCGAGACGGCGACCTGCGTCTGCTGCAGCGCGGTCTCGTCGCGGTCGAGCAGCAGCAGCTCGGCGGGGCCGAGGCCCGCGACCTGGCGGGCGAGCTCGCCTCCGATCGAGCCGCCGGCGCCCGTCACGAGCACGCGCTTGCCGGCGACGACCGAGGCGTCGACCTCGAGCGGGGCGGGGGATGCGGTGCGGCCGAGGAGCTCGTCCAGGGTCGGCCTCGACGAGCCGGGGCACGTGCACGGACGGCGGGTGGTGGGCATGACGCCTCCAAAGTGATCGAGATTCAGATTGAGTGGAAGAATATCACGTACGTATATCGGTGACCAGGGATCGTGCGGATGCCTCACGATCCGGGCGTCGTGCACCCGTCCGTCGGCCGTGCGCAGCACGCCGTGCGCGCCGCGCACGCGCACCGCCGGGCAGTCGCCTCAGGTGCGGAGGTACGCGGACCGACGCAGCCCCGTGTGCCGCAGCGCCTGCGCGGCGCTCCACGCGGCGTTCTCGACGTGCTGCACCGGCGTCGGGCGGCCGAGGTGGCGCGCCAGGGCGAGCCGCGAGGCCCGCACCTGCCGGGCGGGCGCGCCCCAGGGCGGCGTGTTGCGGCTGTGCTGCCCGGGGTGCACGCGGTAGGCGGTGAGCACCTCCGGCAGCGAGTCGAGCTCTCCGGTCGTGGCGAGCCGCAGCCAGAGCTCGTAGTCCTGCATCCGAGTGCAGCGCTCGTCGTAGCCGCCGACCGCCTCGAACGCGGCGCGCCGGTAGACCGTCGACGAGTGCACGAAGACGTTGCGCCGCAGCAGGGCCTCGGCGAGGCCGGGTCCGGTGGCGGCGGGCCAGGCGCCCACGGGGGCGTCGTCGTCGTCGATCAGCGAGACGGACGAGCCGAGGCAGACCAGGCCGGGTCGCCGGGCGAACTCGGCCCGCTGCGCCTCGAAGCGACCGGGCAGGGCGACGTCGTCGGCGTCGAGCCGGGCGATCAGCGGGCCCGTGCCCGCGGCGGCACCGGCGTTCAGCGCGGCGGGCGTCCCTCGCCGCTCGGGCAGGGCGACGACGCGCAGGCGGTCGTCACGGGGCAGGTCGACGTCGCGAGGATCGAGCCCGTCGAGGACGACGACGAGCTCGAGCTCCTCGACGGCGTCTCGCAGCACCGACCGCACGGCCGTGGCGAGATGGCGGTCGGCGCGCATGGTCGGCATGACGACGCTCATCGGCAGGGGACCCGCCGACCTCGCCGCCCGGACGTGGGCGCTCACGAGACCCCTCCGTCGCGCGGCGCGGCGAGCAGCGTGCCGAGCGCGCCGGCGACGACCTCGACCGACGGCGTCAGCTGGGCGAGCGCCTGGTCGAACACGTCGTCGGCCTGGCCCCACGGGTCGACGACGTCGTCGTCCTCCGGCCGGGCCGGACGCGTGGTCGACCCGCGCAGGGCGCTCATCGCGGCGACCCACGCGGCGACGCGGTCGGCCGGGTCGGCGGCAGGCACCTCGACGAGCGGGTGCGTCGCGCCCGACGCGACGACCCGGCCGAGCTCGCGCAGCGTGAAGGTGCGCCGCAGCGCCCGCGGCTCGAGCGACACGACGGCCCGGCGGTGCTCCCGGGCCGCGCCGAGCACGAGGTCGGCGGAGGCGACGTCCGCGGCCGTGAGCGAGGTCGTGCGGTGGCCGTGCAGGTCGAGCCCGAGCCGCGCCCCCGCCCGGAGGGTCTGCCCGGGCGCCTCACGCCCCGACGCGATGCGGGTGCCGGCGCTGCGGACGACGACGCTCCCGTCGTCGGGGAGAAGGCGGCGGAGGGCGTGCTCGACGATCGGCGACCGGCAGAGGTTGCCGGTGCAGACGACCAGGAGGCGGATCGGGGTCATGCGGGGGTCCTCTCGGAGCGGTACTCGTAGCTGCCCGCTCGGTTCGGCGGGGCCATGGTCAGGACGGTGCCGAGGCGACGGCTGCCCGTGCCGTCGAGGGCGGCCCGCGCGCGGGCGAGCTGGCGGCGCGACACGCGGCCGCCGCCCACGGCGAGCAGGGCGCCGCCCGTGACCTTGGCGAGCAGGGTCGCGTCGGTGACCGGCAGCAGCGGAGGCGCGTCGACGATCACGATGTCGGCGGAGGCCGTCAGCGCCGTCAGCACCGCCCGCATGGCCGGCGAGCTGAGCAGCTGCGTCGGGTTCGGGGGCAGCGTGCCGGCGGGCAGGACGACGAGGGAGCCCGTGCCCCACGGCTGGAGGGCGTCGTCGAGCGGCAGGCGTCCGGTGAGCACGTCGGTGAGGCCGACGGCCCCCTCCACGCCGGTCATCGCGGCGATGCGGGGCCGGCGGAGGTCGCCGTCGACGAGCGCGACGCGCGCCCCGCTCTCGGCGAGGGCGATCGCCAGGTTGGCGGCCGTCGTGCTCTTGCCCTCTCCGGGCACCGACGACGTGACGACGAGGCTGCGCCCGGTCGCCCCGAAGTCGAGGAACTGCAGGTTGGTGCGCAGCTGCCGGTAGCTCTCGGCGGTGGGGCTGTGCGGCTCGGTGTGCACGACGAGCCCGCGCTCGTCGAGGCGGCGGTCGAACGAGATCTCGCCGAGCACGGGGCCGTCGTCGACCTCGTCGAGGTCGACGCGCGTGCGCACCCGGGTGTCGACGGCCGCGGCCGCCGACACGGCGCCGAGGGCCAGGGCCGCGCCGCCGAGGGCTCCGCCGACCGCGTGCACGACGTGGTCGGGCGCGCTTTGCCGGGTCGGCACGTCGGCCTGCCCGAGGGCGTGCAGGGCGAGCGCGGCGGCGCCGCGGGCCGGGGTCGCCTCGAGGTCGTCGGTCACGACCTCGATCAGGCTGGCCGCGACCGCGTCGGCGAGGCGCGCAGCCTCGGCCGGGTCGGTGGTCGTCACGCTGATGGAGAGCATGACGCTCTCGGTCGGCGTCGAGGCCCGGACGCGGTCGGCGAGCTGGTGGACGGTGAGGTCGAGCCCGAGGTCGTGCACCACGGGGGCGAGCACGCGGTCGCTCGTGGCGATCTCGACGTACGAGCGGACCTTCTGCTCGGCGGCGGTGCCGCCCTGGATGAGGTCGGAGGCGTCGGCGCCGCTCTCGACCGCGACGTAGAGATCGGCCGTGGCGGTGTAGCTCGGTGTCGTGAGGGCGGCGGCGCCCAGGCCGGCTCCGAGCCCGAGGGCGGTGCCGGCGGCGAGCACGAGCCAGGAGGCGCGCGAGACGCGGGTGAGGGGCAGCAGGTCCATGGGGCTCCGGGTCGTCGTGACGAGCGGGAATGGCTCATCTAGAGTTGATATCTTAGCTTTCACCGTCAAGATGAACAAGAGTCGGCTCCGCTGCCCGAGCGGATAGCCTGGGCGGGCTCGGTCGCGCCGAGGTGAGGAGTGCTGCTGATGCTCGAGGGACCGGACGGCCCCGTGGTCGTCGTCGGCGTGCGCGGAGGCCTCGGCCACGCGGTGGCGGGCCGGCTGCGCGCCCGGGGGCACGGCGTCGTGGGCGTCGCGCGCCGCGCCTCCCCGGGGGTCGACGTCGTGGCCGACCTGACCGACCGCCGGGCGCTCGCCGCGGTGCTCGCCGACACCCGGCCCTCGGCCGTCGTGGTCGCCGCGGGCGTCTCGCCCGCCGAGTGCGACTCCGACCCCGAGACGGCCCGCCGGGTCACCGTCGACGCCGTGCTCGACCTCTACGACGCCGCCGACGCCGTGGGCTGCCGCACGCTCGTCGTGCCGTCCACCTCGGCGGTCTACGGCGACGCGCGCCGCACTCCCGCCGACGAGACCGCCCCGCCCGCCCCGGGCAGTCGCTACGCCGAGCTCAAGCTCGCCGCCGAGGAGGGCGTCGCCGCCCGGCTCGCGGCGGGCGGGGGCGTGCGGCCGGTGGCGCTGCGGATCTTCAACGCGTGGGGGCCGGGGTTCCGGCGCTCGCTGGTGACGCGCCTCCTCGCCTCGACGCCGGAGGCGCCCGTCGCGCTCGCCGGGCTCGACTCGTTCGTGCGCGACTACGTCCACGGCGACGACGTCGCGGCCCTCGTCGCGGCCGTGGTCGAGGCCGGCGACGAGCTGCCGGGCGTCGTGAACGTCGGCTCGGGGGAGGCGGTCAGCAACCGCGGGCTCGTCGCGGCGCTCGGCGTACGGCACGAGCTGCACTGGGTCGAGGCCGAGCCGGTCGCCAGCTGGTCGTGCGCCGACGTGTCGCTCGCGCGGCGGGTGCTCGGGTTCGCCCCGCGCGGGGTCGCGGACGCGGTGGCCGCCGACGCTCGCTAGGGATGCCACGCCCCGCTCACCACTCCGCGAGCCCCAGCAGCGGCGCGAAGGGCCCTCGGACGAGCCCGGCGACGACGAGCACCGCGGTCGCGAGCACGACGACGATCGGTCCGAGCCGGCCGCGAAGCCCGAACAGCGGCACCGCGACGACCAGCGGCGCGAGGTACCACGAGTACGCGGCGAGGCGGTCGGCGTAGGCGATGAACCCGAAGGCCAGGAAGTACGTGTTCGCCGCCGCGTAGACGACGAGCAGGGTGTCGTACCAGGAGGGCACGGTCGTGACCCTCCGCAGCACGAGCCCGGCGAGGAGGAACACCGCGCTGAACGCGAGGAAGTCGAGCCGGTTCGACCCGCCGTACTGGTGGGTCACGGCGCTGCCGGTGTAGCCGTCGACCGCCGGCACGAGCACGGCGAGCGGCTCGAGCAGCGCGCGCTGGAGCCCCGTCACGAAGAGGCCTGCGGCGACCGTCCAGACCGCGATCGCCGTGCGGAGCGACAGGCGCGTCACGACGACGAGCGAGATCAGCACGACGACGAACGCCGCCGACCAGTGGAACAGGCTCGCCACCGCGAACGCGCCGGCCCAGGTCCACCATCGGCAGCCGCGCAGCACCAGGCAGACGCCGACGTAGAGCGCTGCGAGCGACAGGCCCTGCCGCACGATGAGCCCGGCGTAGGCCGTGAAGAAGCCGATCGCCAGGGCCGTGAACAGCACGTACGGCACGCGCGACCACCCGACGAGGAGGCGCGTCCCGGCCACGAACGCCGCCACGGACACCAGCGCCACCGCCGTGTACAGCCCGGCGGTGCTGTCGGTGCCCGCCCGGCTCACGAGCCAGAGGAACGCGACGTAGAGCGGCTCGCCGCCGGTGCCGAGCCGCGCGGAGAAGGCGTCGACGAGGTCGGCCCCGCCGATGACTCGGAACTCGCGGGTGTAGATGAGCCGGTCGACGACCTGGCCGTTTCCGAGCACCGCGAAGCTGACGGTCGCCGCCGTCAGGGCGGCCAGCGGCGCGACGGCGCCCGGCCAGGCCTCGAGCACGGTGCCGGGTCGGGCGAGGACCGGGGCGACCGCGGTGGCGACCGTCAGCAGGCCGACGAGGAGAAGGACGGCGGTCACGCGCCGGCCCCCTGAGAGCGGTGCCGGGCCGGACGGTCCGCCGCTCCGACCGTCGCGAGCAGCCCGGCGACCACGACGCGGGTCGCCATGGCGGCGGCGGTCACCCAGAGCGCCCCGGGCACGCCGTGCGCCGGCACGACCACGAGCCCGGCCGCTCCGGCGACGAGCACGGTCGCCACGCTGGCGCCGAGCGAGGCGGCGTAGCGGTTCTGCACGGTCAGCGCGGTCGTGCCGCAGAACATCGCGGCCGAGAGCGAGCCGGCGACGACGAGCGGCACGAGCTCGGCGAGCCCGGGGGCGTGGCCCGGGCCGAGCACGAGGGGCATGACGACGACCGTCAGCCCCGCGCCCGCGACGGCCGTGGGCACGGTGAGCGCCGACCACCGCAGCGTGGTCGCGGCGAGGTGGCGGGCGGTGAGGCGGGCGGTCTCGTGGCGGCTCCGCGCCTCCGGGATCCAGGCCTGCGACAAGCCGTTCAGCACGATCTGCACGCCCGCGACGACGTAGAGCAGCAGGGCGAGCTCGGCGACGTCGGAGGGCGCGGCGGTCTGGCCCAGCGTGTACTGCGGCAGAGTCGTGACCAGGGTCGCCACGCCTGCCGCGACGCCGGCCGGCAGACCCGCGGTCACCAGGCGCCGCACGCTGCCGCTCCGGGTCCCGGAGCCGAGGAGGCGCGGGTCGGCCCCGCCCCGCGGTCGCATGCTCGTCGCCACCACGAGCAGCACGGCGCCGGTGCCCGCCGCCACGGCTCCCGAGACGCTCGCGCCCCCGGCCAGCGCGACGCCGACGGCGGCGACCTGCGCCGCGGTGGCCCCGGCGGTGCTCGCCGTGAGGCGTCGGTGACGGTCGGTGGCCTGGAGGAAGGCCGACCAGAGCTCGGCGGAGGCGTCGACGGCCTTGGACGCCGCGACGACCGACACGAGCAGGGCGGTCGAGGGGTCGGCGACCGCGACGGCCATCGCGATCGTCGCCACGAGGGCCACGGCCGACGCGCCGACCCGGAGCCGCTCGGCGTCGCGGGCGTCGACCCGCGGCGAGATCGTGAGGAAGACGGGCCGGAGACCGAGCCCGGCGACGACGAACACGGGGGCCGTGACCGCGAGGGCCAGGGCGTAGCGGCCCGCCGGGTCGGGTCCGAGCACGAGGGCCACGAGGGCGAACGAGCCGAGCTGTCCCGCGTAGCGGGCGACGCCGGTCGCGACGAGGTGCGCGGCGCGGCTCACGCGCGTCGCCTCGGGCCGGATGCGGTCGCTCGGCGGCGGGCACGGGCCGGGACGAGGCGTCCACGTCGGGGGAGGCGGGCCGGTCGGGCTCGCGTGGCGGGCGCCTCCCCCGCGGGGTCGGAGGCGTAGTCGTAGGTCGAGCGGCTGGTGCGCGGCGTCATCGTCAGCACGACGCCCAGCACGGTGCCGCCCGCGGTCTCGACCGATCGGGTCGCCGACTCGAGCTGGCTCGACGTGACGCGGCCGGAGGCGGTGACGAGCAGAGCCCCTCGCGCGAGCCGCGAGAGGAGCACGGAGTCGGTGACCGGCAGCAGCGGCGGGGCGTCGATGAGGACGTGGTCGAACCGGGACGCGAGCTGGTCGAGCAGCGACCGCATCGCCTCGCTGCCGAGCAGCTCGCTGGGGTTCGGCGGGATGGCTCCCGACGCGAGCACGCTGAGGGGGCGGTCGCCGCGGGGCTGCAGCACGTCGTCGAGGTCGGCGCGGCCGATGAGCACGTCGGTGAGGCCCGCTCCCCCCTCGACGCCGAGCACCTCGGCGAGCCGCGGTCGGCGCAGGTCGCCGTCGACCACGACGACGCTCGAGCCGTTCTCGGCGAGGGCCAGGGCGAGGTTCGCCGTGGTCGTCGTCTTGCCCTCGCCGGTCAGCGACGAGGTCACGACGAGGCAGCCGGCCGCCGGCGCCGACTCGAGGAACCAGAGGTTGGTGCGGAGCGTGCGGAAGGCCTCCGCCGCCGGGCCCTGCGGGTGCGTCGCGACCGCGAGCGGCGCGGCGGAGAACGCCGGGTCGAAGTCGATGGCGCCGAGCAGGGGCGCGTCGGTCACCCGGGCGACGTCGGCGTCGTCGTGGAGGCGCGTGTCGAGACCGCTGCGCACGACCGCCGCCAGCAGGCCGAGCACGAGCCCGGCGAGGGCCGCGACCCCGACGACGACGAGCGGGCCGGGGGTGCTCGGGACGACGGCGACCTCGGCGGGCTCGACGGGAGTGATGAGGACGAGGCTCTGCGATCCGTCGCTCGGGCGTTCGAGTGTCTCGGTGACCACCTCGGCCAGGACGACGCCGATCTCGTCGGCGATGTCGGCGGCGGTCTGGGCGTCGTGGTCGTCGACCGAGACGTCGATGAGCACGGTGCCGAAGGTGTTCTCGGCCGAGACTCGCCCGGCGAGCTCGGTCGGCGTCGTGTCGAGGTCGAGCCGGTCGATCACCGGGCCGAGCACCCCCGGCGTGCGGATGACGTCCACGAAGGTGACGACCTTGTTCTGGGCGGCGGTGCTCCCCTGGGCGAGCTCGAGCGACGAGGCCTCGCCCCGGCTGCCGACGCTGACGAAGAGCGTCGTGGTGGAGCTGTAGAGAGGCACGGAGGCGGCGCTGGCGACGGCCCCGAACGTGGTGCCCAGCAGCACTCCGACGAGGACGAGCACGACGTGACGCCGCACGGCGGTGAGGTAGGAGGTCACAGGCAGTCTCGGTTCTCGGGATGTGAAGGAAGGTCAGGGACGCGATGATACTAACATTTCGAATGCGACATCACCAGATTGCCCTTCGCTGCTCGATCCTCGCCGGGGCACACCGAGCCCCGGGCCGCTGGGTGCGGTCCGGGGCTCGGTGTGGTGCCGGGAGCGTCGTTCCGGCCGTGTGGTGCTGTGCCTGGCGTCAGCGGGCGGGGGTGAGGACGAAGTCGGTGATCGGGGTGCCGATGACCTCACCGTCGAGCATCTGGGTGATGGCGAACCTGTAGGCCCCGTTTCCCATGCCGCGGGGGGCTGCCCAGTAGCCGTCCCGGTCGACGAGGGCGGTGCTCTCGGCGAGGTTGCCCTGGGGCTTCAGCGTGACCGTGGCGCCGGGGGTGCCGGTGCCGCGGATCGTGACGGTCGTGTCGGCCGGGAAGGTGTCGCCGCTCCGGTGGCTGGTGACGGCGAACTCGCGGGTGATGGGGTCGCCGCCCGCCGTGGGGCCGTAGACGAAGCCGGTGATCGGGGTTCCGGTGACGACGCCGCCGACGGTCTGGGTGACGGAGAGGGTGTAGGTGCCGTTGCCCATGCCGCGGCGGATGGTCCAGAATCCGTCCGCCCGGACGGTCGTGGTGGCCTCGGCGAGGCCGCCCTGGGGCTTGAGGGTGATCGTGGCGCCGGGGGTGCCCTGGCCGACGAAGTGCACGAACGAGTCGGGGGTGAACGTGTCGCCGACCCGGGGCGTGATCATCTCGAAGTTCCGCTCGACGTCGATGCCGGTGGGTGCGTAGACGAAGGCGTGGATGGCGCCCTGGGGAGCGCCGGTGGGGCTGGTCTGGGTGATGTCGAGGACGTAGGTGCCGTTGCCGAGGGACTTCGTCACCGACCAGCGTCCGTTCTCCTTGACGGTGGTCGTCACGGGCGCCAGGCCGCGCTGCGGCGTGACGGTGATGGTCGAGCCGGAGGTGCCGGTCCCCTCGAAGGTCGCGGTGCCGGGGGTGAACGTGTCGCCGGTGCGGGGCGACTCCATCACGAAGGGCAGGGAGACGTTCTCCTCGACGGGCAGCGGGGCGACGACTCCGGCGGAGACCAGGCCGGCGAAGAACTGCCGCACCTGCAGCGGGGTCTGTTCGGTGGCGGTGAGCCGTGTCTCGAAGGTGAAGGTGCCGTCGACCACGGTGGCCGACGCGGGGGTCCAGTCGCCGCCGCCGAGGCGGATCGCGACGGCGGCGCCGGTGACGCCCTTGCCGGTGTACCGGTGGGTCCGGCTGCCGTCGGGGTTGATCGTCGTGGAGCCCGCGAGGTCGGTGACGGCAGGGAGCTCGGCGACCATGTCGGCGATGGCGACCTCGATCTTGGCGGAGGCCTGGGTGTCGAGCTTCTGGCGGAGCTCCATCTTCTGCTCGCCGACCGGGATGCGGGTCGTCTCGACGGTGAAGGTGCCGTCGCTGCCGACGGTTGCGCCGTCCTGCCAGGAGGCGCGGCTCGGGCCGTGCTGGACGGTGGCGCCGGCGACGCCGGTGCCTTCGTAGCGGTACACGGTCTGACCGGCGGCGTTGGTGTAGGACGTCGACTTCGTGACGGCCACCCGGGGGAGCTCGGCGACCATGTCGGCGATGGCGACCTCGATCTTGGCGGAGGCCTGGGTGTCGAGCTTCTGGCGGAGCTCCATCTTCTGCTCGCCGACCGGGATGCGGGTGGTCTCGAGGACGAAGGTGCCGTCGCTGCCGACGGTGGGCCCGTCCTGCCAGGAGGCGCGGCTCGGGCCGTGCTGGACGGTGGCGCCGGCGACGCCGGTGCCTTCGTAGCGGTACACGGTCTGACCGGCGGCGTCGGTGTAGGACGTCGACTTCGTGACGGCCACCCGGGGGAGCTCGGCGACCATGTCGGCGATCGCGACCTCGATCTTGGCGGAGGCCTGGGTGTCGAGCTTCTGGCGGAGCTCCATCTTCTGCTCGCCGACCGGGATGCGGGTCGTCTCGACGGTGAAGGTGCCGTCGCTGCCGACGGTTGCGCCGTCCTGCCAGGAGGCGCGGCTCGGGCCGTGCTGGACGGTGGCGCCGGCGACGCCGGTGCCTTCGTAGCGGTAGACGGTCTGACCGGCGGCGTTGGTGTACGACGTCGATCTGGTGATCGTCGGGGCGGCGAGGTCGGCCTCGTCGGTGACCTCGACGGGCGTGGACGAGGAGACGTCGACGGGGGTGCTGGCGGCCGGCGAGGCGGGGGCCTCGGCGGGTGCCTCCTGCGTCGCGGACGGTGCGGGCTGGGCGACGGCGGGGGCGGTCGGGCTCAGGGTGAGTCCGGTGACGACGGTGGCGGCGGCGAGGCCGAGCGCGCCGAAGCGGGCCAGGCAGGAGGGGGTGTTCCTCTGAGGCGTCATGGTGACGGTGTGACCTTCCAATCGGGGGTGGGCTCGCCCTCCCGAGCGGGCGTGGTGGCCGGTCGTCCGCGTCCTGCGCGGCGAGACGACCGACGCTGATCAGGAGGGGGCATGGCGATCTCGAGCGACGAACTCGAGCGATGCACTGAAATACTAAACGCGAAGTACACGATTGTCAACGAACGAGCCTCCCGGCGCTGCGGCATGCCAGAGGCCCGGGCCCGCTGATGCGGGCCCGGGCCTCTGGCGGCTGCGGGGTTGGTCCTGGGACCGAGGGCGTCAGGCCTCGTCGGGCAGGGCGCCGTTGCGGTCGAGCGCCGCGCCGAGGTCGAGGAAGCCGTCGGCCAGGTCTCGCCACTGGTGCGAAGCGAACGCCTCCCGGAACGACTCGCGGTAGACCGACCCGATGGCGAGCGACACCTCGACGCCCTTCGCTGTGCGGCTGACGATCACGCTGCGGCGATCGGCCGGGTTGGGCTTGCGGTCGAGGTGCCCGCTCGCGACGAGGCGGTCGACGAGGTTCGTCATGGCCCCGGTCGACAGCTCGAGGTACTCGGCCGCGCGCTTGGGCGTCACCGCGTCGCCGGTTGCCGACACGTAGGCGAGGAAGCGGATGTCGGTCGCGCCGAGTCCGTACTCGGCGCCCTGGTGGCCCAGTACCCGCGAGTGGTGCAGCACCAGCAGGCGGAACGAGTTGAGCAATTTCTCGAGGTCGGCCTCAGGGTCGCTGCTGGGGCCGCGCGGCGAGGTCTCGGTCGACGTGTCGTCGTCTCCGTCGAGGAGCGGGTCGAGGGTGGTGGTGCCGTCCGTGGCGGTGGTCGTCATCGGTTCTCCGGTTCGTGGGCGGGGTCAGGGCCCGTGTGATCGATCATCCGTCCCTGGACGACCGTGATGCTCAGTCAACAAGCATCTTGATCGTCAAGCTACCCCCACTACTGGGCGACGTCCATCCTGGCTTCCACCCCTGCGCTGGAGGGACGAGGGGCCGACGTCCCCTCAGGCCGAGTCCCGCCTCCCGCTAATCGGCGGCCGCGGGCAGCGCGCCCTCGATCACCGCGACGATCGCCGGGTCGTCGGGCTCGGTCGTCGGACGGAACCGGTGCACCTGCCCGCCGGGCGTCACGACGAACTTCTCGAAGTTCCACTTCACCTTGCCTGCCTTGCCGTCGGCGTCGGGCGTCTTCTTCAGCTCGGTGTAGAGCGGGTGCTCCGAGCGGCCGTTGACCCGCACCTTCTCCATCATCGGGAAGGTCACGCCCCAGGTCGCCGAGCAGTACTCGTCGATGGCCTCGGCGGACCCGAGCTCTTGCAGGAACTGGTTGCTCGGGAACCCGACGACCGTGAACCCGCGGTCGCCGTAGGTCTTCTGCAGCTGCTCGAGCTTCTCGTACTGGGGCGCGAGGCCGCAGCGCGACGCGACGTTGACGACGAGCACCACGCCCTCGGTGAAGGCCCCGAAGCGGGTGTGCTCGCCGCGGAGGGTGGTCAGGTCGATGTCGTCCAGTGCGCTCATGGGCCTGACGGTACGCGCCCGGGCCGACAGCGAGCCGGGCCCCGGGATGCACGGCGGCGACCCCCTCGTCAACCCCCTCGTGTCGAGTTGTGGCGCGCGCCTCCTTCGTCGTTGACTCGACCGTGATGGAGGAGACGGGCGCTGGTACGGTGCGCATCGAGGCGCAGGGCCACGAGCCCGACGAGGCCGCGTCGTTCTTTGCCCGGGGGTACCACGGCACCGGGGTCGTGGCCGAGCGGACCGAGCTCGACTTCGCGTACCGCCACACCGCCGTGGGCGACGCGTCGCTCACGCTCCGCACGTCGAGGTTCTCGGGCGAGATCCGCGGCACGATCCAGCCGCCCGGCGAGCACGTCGTGCAGTGGGTCAGCCGGGGCCGCGGCGTGATGGACCTCGGCCGCGACGAGGTGCAGGTCGTGCCCGGGCAGCCCGTCGTGTTCCCGGCCGGTCGGCCGTTCTCGTTCTCGTTCGCCGACTTCCAGCAGAACCTCGTGCACGTCGACGACGGGGTGCTGGACGCCGTCGCGGCCGAGCGCGAGGGCGCCCTGCCCGGCACCGTGGTCTTCGACCACGCCGCCCCGGTCGACCCCGCCGACCTGCGGGCCTGGCACCTCGTCATGCGACAGGTCGCCCGGACGACGCTCACCGGCCACGTCTCGCCGTTGCTCCGCGCCGAGACGGCGCGCACCGTCGCCCGTGCCCTGCTCGACACCTTCGCCCACGCCTCGACCCCCGTGCCGGAGGCGGTGCTCGTCCCCCGGAACGCGTCGCTGAGGCAGGCGGTCGAGTTCGTGCACGCGAGCGCGCACCTGCCCGTGACGACGGCCGACGTGGCCCGGCACGCGGGCCTGACCGCTCGGGGCCTGCAGCAGGCCTTCGCCCGGCACCTCGAGACGACGCCGACGGAGTACCTCCGCGCGGTGCGGCTCGACCGCGTGCGCGAGGAGCTGCGCGCGGCCTCGCCCGAGGTCACGAGCGTCGCCGACGTCGCCCGCCGCTGGGCCTTCGCGCACCTGGGCCGGTTCAGCGCGGCCTACGTGCGCCGCTTCGGCGAGTACCCGCGCGAGACGCTGCAGCGCCGCTGAGCGCTGCGCGGCCTGGCGTCGTGCGTCGGCCGGCGACCGTCCCTCAGGTGCCGGACTCGCTGCTGCCCTCGTCGACGAAGAAGTCGTCGTAGGTCGGGCCGGCACCCGCGCCGGCGCCGCGGGCCGAGCCCCGCGTCCGCCGGTTCGTCCCGTCGTCGCCGGCCGGTCGTCGCTTGGGGTACCCCGCGATGTGGACGGGCGTCGTCGCGGGGTCCGAGACGTAGCTGCTGTCGCCGTCGCCGGGGGTCATGCCTGCTCGCTCTCCCGAGGTCGTGCCGTGCCTCGTCCCGGTGGTCGGGTGCCCGCTCCGTCGCGGTCGTTGTCCAGGATACGAAACCCAGGTGATCGGGGTCGAGTCGGCATCCGCTTTGCGAACGCAGCGCCTCCGGCCGTCCCTCGGCCCTCGCCGCGCGTACCGTGCTGAGCGAGGCCGAGAGACGAGGAGCAGGACGTGAAGAGGATCCACTACTCCGACGACGTGATCGTCACGGGCGACGCCATCGCCGAGGCGCTGATGGACTACGCCCGCGAGCTCGCGATGTCGGGCCGGTCCGACTCGGTCGACGTGCCGGCGGTCGACCAGCAGGGCGCCGGTCAGCGGATCCAGGTGCTGCTCGGCCCGGCGAGCCAGATGGTCACGTCGGAGAGCCTGTGGTCGGGGCCCGAGATCGTCGACGACGACCTCGTCGCCGACCTTCGGGCACGCCTGGGCGGCATCAGCGCGCCGCGGCCGCGCAGCACGCCGGAGGCCTCCGACGTCTCGCCCGACCTCGACGGCGAGGCGTTCCGGCCCCACGACTTCGACCCGCACCAGGGGTAGCGACGCGGACGGTCCCGGTGCCGGCGCGGCGGCGTCGTGTGTCGTGCGTCGTGCGTCGCCGGAGGGCGTCGCGTCAGCGGGCGATCGGCGCGAGCACGTGCAAGGCGCCCGGCACGACCTCGACCGTGACCGGCAGCGGCCCGACGCGCTCGCCGTCGGCGAAGGCCACGACGTCGTCCGACTCGACGACCACGCGGCGCACCCGGTGCACGTGCACCCGGGGGTCGGCGAGGTGCGTGCCCGCCGACATGCGCCGGAACAGGCCGACGAACTGCAGCCGCGTCAGCCGCTCGACGATCAGCACGTCGAGCAGCCCGTCGTCGAGGCGGGCGCCCGGCAGCACGCGCATGCCCCCGCCGACCGACTGCCCGTTGCCGACCGTGACGAGCGTGCCCTGCACCTCGCGGGCGACGCCGTCGAGCTCGAGCCGGTACGAGAGGTGCTTCAGCCGCACCAGCTCGATCAGCAGGGCGAGGTCGTAGCGCCGACGGCCCTTCGGCCAGCGCAGCCGGTTCGTGCGCTCGTTGACGAGCGCGTCGAAGCCCGCCGAGAGCGTGCCGCCGAACCAGGTCGTGCCGCCGGCGTGCGTCACGCGGGCCGCGTCGATCGCCACGGGCGGCTGCGCCAGCTGCGCCACGAGGAGGCGCGTGGCGGCCTCCGCGTCGTCGTGCGGCACCCCGAGGGCCCGGGCCATGTCGTTGCCCGTGCCCGAGGGCACCAGTCCCAGCGGCACGTCCGTCCCGGCGACGAGGTTCACGCCGGTGTTGAGCATGCCGTCCCCGCCCACGACGACGAGCGCGTCGGCGCCCCGGGCCAGCTCGGCGGTCGCGGCGCGGACGAGGGCCTCGTGGCTCGGCTCGCGGAGCGGCACGACGTCGTGGCCCGCCGCGGCGAGGGCGTCGACCACCTGCGCGCCGACGCCGCTGCGGCCCCCGGCCGAGGCGGAGGGGTTGACGGCCACGACGACGCGGAGCGGGTGCATCCCCCGATGATGGCACCGCGCCTCCCCGGGAGTGCCCTGCCGGGTCGCGTCTCCGCCGCACCTGGCATGATCGAGGGATGACCACGACGACCGCCCCCGCCGCCTACGAGCCCACCATCCGCGAGTCGCCGAACCGCGCCCTCGGCCTGACGATCGGCACGGTCGTGCTGCTGCTGGGGGCCGTCGCGCTCTTCACCGAGAACATGGGCGCGTTCTTCGACACGACCGGCGGGCGCCTCGGACCGTGGAACGTCAACCCGGCCCTGGTCGTCGTCTGGCTGCTCGCGGGGGCCGCGCTGATCCTCGGCGGAGCGTCGAACCGAGGCTCGGCCCGCGCCCTCAACGCGACCGTCGGCGTCGTCTTCGTGGTGTTCGGCGTGCTCGGGTTCATCGTGCGCGACACCGAGCTCAACCTGCTGGCCTTCAACCTCGGCGACGACATCACCCACCTCGTCGCGGGCGGGCTGCTCGTGCTCACCGCCGTCGGGGCGGAGCGCCGCCGCCGCTGAGCCTCCGCGGGGGCTCGCTCCATCCCGTCTTCTCGGCGAACTCGGGGGCGCGACCGTGGCCATCCCGCGCCTCCCTCGCTAGGGTTAGGGTCACCTAACTGATCGGAGGGGCACGATGTCCGTCGTCATCCCCTTCTCGCAGGCCCTGCGAGAGCGCACCTCGGCCCAGGCCGTGACCGGCGACGACGGCTGCTCGTTCATGGCCGACCTGCTGACCGGTCGGGGCACGCGCGGCGACTACGTGCAGATGCTCGCGCAGCACTTCTTCGTCTACGAGTCGCTCGAGCGCGTCGCGGCCCGGTGGCAGGGCGACGCCGTGGCCGAGCAGTTCCTCTCGCCGGCGCTGACGCGGCTGCCGGCGATCGAGTCCGACCTGCAGTTCCTCCTCGGTGACGACTGGCGGTCGCTCGTGCGCCCGCTGCCCGTCACGGCCGACTACGTCGCCCGCATCGAGAGCGCGTCGGAGTGGGTCGGCGGCTTCATCGCCCACCACTACACGCGGTACCTCGGCGACCTGTCGGGCTGCCAGATCGTGCGGTCGCTCATGCAGCGGCAGTTCGGGTTCGACACGAACGGGGTCGGGTTCTTCCTCTTCGCCGAGATCGCCCGCCCCAAGGAGTTCAAGTCGGTCTACCGCCGGCAGCTCGACGCGGTCGACTGGTCGCCGGAGGCGCGCGAACGGCTCCTCGACGAGGTGGTCGTCGCGTACCGGTTCAGCACCGAGCTGTTCGTGGCGCTCGCCGCGGCGAAGGCCGAGGCGGCTGCGGCGTAGCGCCCGGCTCCCGCGGCTAGGTCGCGGCGGCAGGGGTGGCGTCCGCGCCCGAGGCGCCCGCACCCGAGGCGCCCGCACCAGCGCTCGGAGCCGAAGCGTCCGCACCCGCACCCGCGGCGTCCGCCGCCGCGTGGATCGCCGGCACCCGCGTCGCCTGGCTCATGAACCGGCGCACGTCGAGGTCGACGATGATGTCGGCCGGGCGCAGCGGGCGGGTCAGGTAGAGCCCCTCGAGCGCCGTGATGCGGCTCAGCGCGACGTAGGTCTGGCCCGCGCTGAACACGCGCGAGCCGAGGTCGACGATGGCGCTGTCGTACGTCTTGCCCTGCGACTTGTGGATGGTCACGGCCCACGCCAGCCGCAGCGGGAACTGCGTGAACTCCGCCACGACGTCCTTCTTCAGCTGCTTCGTCGACGCCGACCACGAGTACGCGTACTTCTCCCACACCGCGGGCTGCACCTCGTGCTCTTCTCCGTCGACCTCGACGAAGACCGTGTCGCGCACCTTCGTCACGGTGCCGGTGGTGCCGTTGACCCAACGCTGCTCCGAGTCGTTGCGGAGGAACATCACCCGTGCCCCGGGCTTGAGCTCGAGGGCGTCGTCGGCGGGGAACGCCCGTCCGCCGAACTCGCCGCTGATCTCGGCCCGCGCCGTCAGCAGCCGCCCGGGCAGCCGTTCGAGCTCGACCTTGTTGATGCGGGTCACCGTGTCGTTGCGCGTGGCCAGCGTGATCGCCGTGCCGTCGGTCGGGGCGGGCCTCGCGCCGGCGCCGTTCAGCGCGCCCGCGATCTCGGCCGTCACGCGGCCGTGCCGCACGGCGTTGAGCATCTCCTTGAAGTCGCCCTCGGTCTGCCGGTGGATGAACGCGAGCTCGTAGATGCGCAGCGACGCCTCCTCCCACACGTGGGCGTCGAAGAACCACATCGACCGGTAGTTGTCCCGGAAGTACGCCTTCTCCTCCAGGTCGCCCGGCACCGGGGGCAGCTGGTACGGGTCGCCGAAGAGCACGACCTGCACGCCGCCGAACGGCTCCGAGCGTCGCTGGCGCGCCTGCCGCAGCGACCGGTCGATCGCGTCCATCAGGTCGGCGTTGACCATCGAGACCTCGTCGATGACGAGCGTGTCGACGGTGTTGAGCAGCTTGCGCAGCTCGCTGTTCTGCTCGATGTCGTGGTCGGCGATGAGCCCGATCGACAGCCGGAACAGCGAGTGGATCGTCTGCCCGCCGACGTTGAGGGCCGCGACCCCGGTGGGCGCGCAGATGACGACCTGCTTCGAGGTGTTCCACGACAGGTGGTTGAGCAGCGTCGACTTGCCGGTGCCCGCCCGGCCGGTCACGAAGATGTGCTCGCGGCTGTGCTCGATCGCGTCGAAGACCGCCTGCTGCTCGGCGGAGAGGGCGACGGACACGGGCGCGGCGGGCCTTTCGGGAGAGGTGGTCACGGCAGGCCACCGAGGGGCTCGAGGAGGCGCGGTGACAGACACAATCTACCCGCGCCTCCCCGGGTCCACGGCTCCCCGTGACCCGGCCGACCTAAGCTGTGGACATGTCCTCTGCTGTGGGGGAGCGGGGAGCCGCTCCGCGCTGGCCCACGGTCGCCGTCTGGGGCGGCGCGGCCCTGCTCGTCGTCGTCGGCTTCGTCGTCACGGTCGCCGCCCTCAACGCCACGGTCTACAGCGCCGGCGGCTTCGCCCGCGGCTACGTCGACGCGGTCGACCGAGGCGACACGTCGAGCGCCCTCACCCTCGCGGGCGTGGAGAAGACCGACGAGCTCGAGGACGCCCTGCTCGACGTCCCCTCGCTCGGCGGCCTGGAGGACGTGCGCGAGCTCTCGCAGCTGGAGCTCGGCGACGGCACCCGCACCGTGACCCTCGGCTACACGCTCGACGGCGTCCCGGCGCAGTCGCAGTTCGTCGTGCAGCGGGCCGGCACGCGGTTCGGGGTCTTCCGGGCCTGGCGGTTCGCGCAGGCGCCCACGGCGATCCTCGCGGTGACGCCCGAGCACGACTCCCGCTTCACGGTCGACGGCCGCTCGGTCACGACCGCCGGGGGCGACGTCGCCACGCGGTTCGAGGTGCTCGCGCCGTCGCGCTTCGAGCTGTCGCACAGCAGCACCTACCTCGAGGCGCCCGCCGTCGAGGCGTCGGTGCTGAGCGTGGGGGCGAGCTCGTCGGCGACCGTCGCGACCGTGGCCCGCGCCTCCTTCTCGGCGGAGCTGCAGCAGCAGCTCGACGACCAGCTCGACGACTCCTGCGTGCCGCAGACCGTGCTGCTGCCGGCCGGCTGCCCGTTCGGACGGCAGGTCGACGACCGCGTCACGGGCACGCCGACCTGGTCGATGGTCGACTACCCGCAGCTCGTGGTCGAGCCGTCGTCGACGCCGGGGCAGTGGCTCGTGCGCGACGTGCCCGGCACGGCCCACCTCGTCGTCGAGGCGCAGTCCCTCTTCGACGGGGTGCCGTACACGATCGACGAGGACGTCCCCTTCACCGTCAGCTACGACATGACCATCTCGCCGGACGACCAGATCACGTTCGGCTAGGCGGGCCGTCAGGACCGCGCGGGCTGCGACGGCCGTCGGGGCACGGTCAGCCGGAACGCCGCGCCGCTCCCGTCCGCGTGCTCCGGCCCCGCCAGCACGAGGTCGCCCCCGTGCGCCCGCGCGACGCCGCGGGCGATCGGCAGGCCGAGCCCCGCGCCGCCGTCGCCCGTGCGCCGGGCCGGGTCGAGCCGCACGAGCCGGTCGAAGACGCGCTCGCGGTCGGCGGCGGGGACCCCCGGGCCGTCGTCCGCGACCGTCAGGGTCACGGCGTGCGGGTCGTCGGCGTCGATCGTCACGGCCACGTGGCCGCGCCCGCCGGTCGCGCGGGCGGCGTTGTCGAGGAGGTTGCCGAGCACCTGGGCGAGGCGGCCGGAGTCGGCCGCGACGACGGCGGAGCCGCGCCCTGGCTCTCCCGCGCCGCCTGCACCGCGCCGCACCACGCGGAGGTCGAGGGACGGTCGGCGCAGGCGCTGGACCTCGACGACCTCGCCGGCCAGCGCCTCCAGGTCGACCGGGGCGAGCTCGAGCTCGAGGCCGCGGTCGACGCGGGCCATGAGCAGCAGGTCGTCGACGAGCCGCGACGCGCGCTCGGCCTCGCGGACGACGTGGGCGGCCAGGCGCTGACGCTCCTCGGGGCCGGCGTCGACGTCGGACCGCACGAGGGTGTCGGCGGCGGCGCGCATGCCCGCGACCGGGGTGCGCAGCTCGTGGGCGGCGTCGGAGACGAACGAGCGCATGCGCTGCTCGGCCGCGACCGCGACGCCCGTGGCCTCGACCGCCGCGCGCTCGGCGCCCTCGACCCCGTCGAGCATCTCGTCGAAGGCGACGGCCACGCGGCCGATCTCGGTCCCGGTGCGGGCCGGCCGCAGGCGTCGCCCCCGGTCGCCGGCCGCGATCGAGCGCGCGAGGCGGGTCATGCGGTCGAGGGGCGTCAGCGTGGCCCGCACGACGAGCACGAGCCCGACGGCCGCCAGCACGAGGAACGCCGCCGACGCCGTCAGCATCACCCACCGCAGCTGCGCGAGGGTCTCGCCGACCGAGCTCGAGTCGGTGGTCAGCGTGATGGTCGTGCCGTCGCTCAGCTGGGAGACGAGCGTCGTCACCTCGTCGTCCGAGCTGACGCTCGAGGAGGCGACGGTCACCGTGGCGTCGGCCGCGGGCGACCCCGTCGAGGAGGCGTCGCCCGCCTCGCCGGAGCCCGGTCCCGCCTCGGCCGTGGCGCGTCCCGGCGCCGGCGGCAGCTCGGCGCCCACCGCGGGCGGCCCGGCCCGCAGCTCGTCGGGCGTCGGTCCCGCGACGACCGACCCGCCGTCGGGGTCGTCGATCACGACCGACAGCCCCTGGGCCGACAGGCGGTCGGCGAGGTCGTCGGCGTCGAGGGTGCCGACCAGCGCGGCGGCGGCCGAGGCCCGGTCGAGGAGGCGCTCCTCGACCTGGCCGCGCAGCCGCTGGCCCAGCGTGGCCTGCACCACGACGCCGAGCGCGACGAGCAGCAGCGCGAGCAGCACGAGCACGGCGACGACGGTGCGGGCGCGGAGCGACCCGGTGGCGAGGGCCGCGGTGCCGTCGGGGACGGCGGCCGGGTCGCGGGCGCCGTCCCGGTCGCGGGCGGCGGGCCGGGCGACCGGGCTCACGCGCTCATCCGGTAGCCGATGCCCCGGACGGTGTGGATGAGGCGCGGCCCCTCGCGCTCCATCTTCTTGCGGAGCGAGCTGAGGTGCACCTCGACGAGGTTCGGGTCGTAGTCGTCGTAGCCCCACACCTGCGTGAGGATCTGCGTCTTCGACACCGTGCGCCCCCGGCTCTCGGCGAGGAAGGCCAGCAGGCGGTGCTCGGTGGCGGTGAGGTCGAGGGCGACGCCTCCTCGGGTGGTGACCGCCGCCTCCGGGTCGAGCACGAGGTCGCCCACCTCGATGACGGCGGGGACGCGCCCGCGGCGACGGAGCACGGCGGTGACGCGCGCGACCAGCTCGGCGATCGAGAACGGCTTGACCACGTAGTCGTCGACGCCCTCGGCGAAGCCGCGGAGGCGGTCGTCGAGCTCGTCGCGGGCGGTGAGCATGACGACGGCCGCGTCGCTCGTCGTGCGGACCGTCGCGGCCAGGCGGATGCCGCTCGCGCCGGGCAGCATCCAGTCGAGCACGACGAGGTCGGGCGCGACGGAGCGGAGCGCCTCGGCGAGGCCCTCGCCGTCGGGCAGGCCGCGCACGGCGAAGCCCTCGGCGGAGAGGGCGGCGACGACGGAGGCGAGCAGGGCGGGGTCGTCGTCGATCACGAGGACGCGGGCGGGAGGGATCACCGGCGTGACCGTACGGCCACGGGATGGGCCGCCGCCGTGCCGACCCTATGGAAGCGCTGGACGGCCCGGCGACTTAAGCGGGGCTTCAGGTGCGCTCCCGAGGGTCGTACCAGCAGCGGACAGGGGTCCGCGTCACCACCACCCGTCAGGAGACGACCATGACCAGCAACGACCACAGCCCGTTCGACCGCCCCGACAGCGACGACGCCGGCCGCGACGGCTCGGGCCGCGACGCCTTCGGCCGCGACGCCGGCCGCGACGAGCGGCTCGGCGGAGACGACGCGACCCGCGAGCTGCCCGTCACCGAGCAGGCCCACCCCGCCGCGGCCCGCCGCCGCGGCTCGAAGCGCCTCGTGCTGACGCTCGGGGTCGCCGCGGCCGGCCTCGCCCTCGTCGGGGGCGGCGCCGCCGTCGCGGCGTCGACCGGAGGGGCGAGCGGCGGCTCGAGCCTCAGCGCCGCCGCGACCTCGTCGCCGTCGGCCTCGTCGTCGGCACCCGCGACCGACGACGCCTCGGGCAGCACCACGGCCCCGACCCCGGGTGCGGCCGACGGCAGCGCGCCGACGCCGCCCGCCGCGCCGGGCGAGGACGGCGCGACCCCGGCCACGCCGCCCGAGGGTGCACCCGCCCCGGGCTGCGCGCCCGGCGCGGAGGGGCCTGCAGCTGGCGGCCCTGCGGCGGGCGGCCCCGCCGCTGGTGGTCCCGGTGCCGCGGGTGCCCTGCCCGAGCCCGGCGCCGACGCCCCCACCCCGCCCGCCGACGCGCCGGAGCCCGGCACGGACGCCCCCACCCCGCCCAGCGACGCCCCGACGGCCCCCGTCGAGGACGCCCCCACCGGCAGCTGACGGCGCTCGCCGTCTTCGCCCGCGAGGGCGAGTGTCCACGGACCGTCGCCGGAGGCGCCGTCGGGCGACGGTCCGTGGACACGCGACGCGCGCTAGCCTCGCGCCATGGCCGCCCTCGCCGACAAGCCCGCCCTGCACCTGACCGAGCCGCAGTGGGTGCACTACCTCGAGACGGTCGCGCACGTCGACGGCGTGCGGCTGCTGCTGCGCAAGAAGGGGCGAGACGTCACCGGCATGACCTGGTCGGAGGCGCTCGACGTCGCCCTCTGCTTCGGCTGGATCGACGGGCAGGGGCAGCGGGTCGACGACGACTGGATGCTGACGGCGTTCCAGCCGCGGAGGCGGGCGAGCGTCTGGTCGCAGGTGAACCGCGAGCACGTGGCCCGGCTGGTCGACGAGGGCCGGATGCGCGCCGGGGGCCTCGCCGAGGTCGAGCGCGCGAAGGCCGACGGACGGTGGGAGGCGGCCTACCGTCAGAAGGACGCGGTCGCCCCGCCCGACCTCCGGGCCGCGCTGGACGCCGACCCGGTCGCCGCCGCGTTCTGGGAGTCGACGAGCAAGACCGAGAAGTTCCGGGTCTACTTCCGCCTGGCGGCGCTGAAGCGCCCCGAGACGCGGGCCGCGCGCATCGCCGACGTGGTCGCCGCCGCCGCCCGCGGCGAGCACCACTACCGCTAGCCGGGCCCGGGACAACTTCGTAACAAATTGTTTGTAAGTATTGCCTGACGACCCTCGTCGTGGTTACAGTCGCCTCGCGGCCGCCTGACGGTCGGACCCCGCCGCTCACCACGGCGCGGTGACGCTCTTCCCTCCTGCTCCATCACGACGGCGTGTTGAAAGGCGACGAGAATGACGAAGAAGTCCAGGTACCTGACCGCAGCGGCGGTCTTCGTGGGGGCGAGCGCCCTCGTGCTCAGCGGCTGCAGCAGCAGCGGCGGCGGCAGCGACGACGGCGACTCCGTCCCCGCGGCCGAGTCGGGCGAGGTGACGTGGTGGGGCTACACGCCCGACACCCCCGTCGCCGAGCGCTACATCGCCGAGTTCAACAAGGAGCACCCCGACATCGAGGTCACCTACAAGAACTTCGAGAACGTCGACTACCGCACCACGCTCACGCCCGCCCTCGACTCCGGCGAGGGCCCCGACGTGTTCGTCCTCTCGCCCGCCGGCGGCACCCCCGACCTCTGGGGTCCCTACGCGATCGACCTGTCGTCGCTCGCGGAGGACCAGCTCGGGGCCGACTGGGAGTCGAAGTACGGCGAGGGCTACGTCGACCAGCTGCGCGACTCCGACGGTCGCCTGGTCTCCGCGCCGCTCGGCGGCATGGCGGCCGGCTACCTCTGGGTCGACCAGGACGTCCTCGACGAGGCCGGCGCCGAGGTGCCGGTCGACTACGACTCGTGGGTCGACACGTGCAAGGCGGTCGCCGCGATCGACAAGACCTGCTTCACCATGGGCGCCGGCGGCGCCGACACCTTCCCGAGCGAGATGTTCCACTCGATCGCCAACTCGGTCGACCCCGACTTCTTCATCGCCGCGGCGACGGGCGAGGCGAACTGGGACGACCCGGCGGGCGTCGAGACGCTCCAGATCATCTCCGACATGCGCGACGACGGCATCATCGCCCCCGACGCCCTCGACGGCACGCAGTACCCCCTCGCGAACGAGCAGTTCATGAAGGGCGACGCCGCCATGGTCCAGATGGGCTTCTGGTACACCCAGTACTCGGGCGCCGAGTCGTGCAAGGCCTCCATGGAGGCCGCCGGCGTCAGCGACCCGACCTGCTTCACCCAGCTCCCCGCCGCGTTCCCGGACGTCGCCGGGAAGGGCAACGGGTCCGAGTACTTCGGAGAGGCCGACTACGGGCTCGCCATCAACGCCGACTCGCCGAACATCGGGGCGGCGAAGACCTTCGTGTCGTGGATGTCGATGACCGAGGCGGGGCAGCAGAACGTGGCGAACGCCCTCGACCTCATCCCGGCGCTGCAGGGCGTGGCACCCGACTGGTCGTCGATCTCGCTCGTCGACGACGCCGTCCAGCGACCCGCGATCGAGCAGCTCATCACCGACAGCTCGTCGACGACGCAGACCCGGCAGTACCAGACCTCGGAGGCGACGCTCGACGCGATCGTGCTCGCCATCCAGCGGGTCCTCGACCCCACGTCCGACGCGTCGATCGACGAGATCGCGGCCGAGCTGCAGGACTCGGCGGAGCCCAGCGACGTCGGCAGCGACTGAGCGGGCGGGTCGTCTCATCGTGACCGTGACCGTTCCCCGGGAGGCGGCGCCCGTCGCCTCCCGGCCCCCCGCTCCTCGCCCCGAGGCGCCCCGCCGCAGGCGTTCGCGCCTGGTGCCCGGCGGCCTCGTCTGGATCCTGCCCGGCTTCGTCATCTCCGTCGGGCTGATCTACTACAGCATCGTGTACTCCGGCTACCTGTCGTTCTTCGACTGGGCCGGGGGCCGATCGCGCATGACCGCGGTGGGCCTCGACAACTACGTCGAGGCGCTCACCGACCGCACCTTCTGGACGGCGGTGCGCAACACCGGCGTCTACTTCGTCGCCGTCTTCGTCGTGCAGGTCGTCGGCGGCATGCTCTTCGCCGCCGCGATGCACTCGAAGATCTTCCTGGCGAACGTCTACAAGGTGATCGTCGTCATCCCGGTCGTCGTCGCCCCGGCGACCCTGGCCCCGGCACAGATCCAGGTCTGGCAGACCGACGGGACGGTCAACCGCATCCTCGAGGCCGTCGGCCTGGGCTCGCTGGCGCAGGGCTGGATCGGCCAGTCGACCACGTCGCTGCTCGTGGTGACGCTCGTCGGCTGCTGGGGCTCGATCGGATTCGGCTTCATCCTCTACTACGCGGGGATGGCGCAGGTCGACCCCGAGATGCTCGAGGCGGCCCGCATCGACGGTGCCGGCAACCTCCGGCTGCTGTTCTCGGTCGTCATGCCGAACCTCAAGCCCGTGACGGTGTCGCTCGCGATCCTCAACTTCATCACGGCGCTCAAGCTCTTCGACAACGTCTGGCTCATCACCCAGGGCGGCCCGGCTCACTCGTCGGAGTTCCTCGGCACGATGATCTACGCCGAGACGGCGGGCTCGTCGCGCAACCTCGGCTACGCGGCGGCGCTGTCGATCATCCTGCTGGTCATCGCGGTCTCGGTCTCGCTGGTGATCCAGCGACGCAGCCGCGAACGGACCCCGCTCGTCGAGGAGGTGCCGGATGTTTGAGACCCGGTCCCTGAGGGCGAAGCTCCTCCTGCAGCTCGTGGTCACGGTCGCGATGGTGCCGTTCGTCATCCCGATCTACGCCATGGTGTCGAGGTCGTTCGCCGGCTCCGGCTGGGGGAACTACGCGGCCGTCCTGGCCGTGCCGGGCTTCGCCCGCTTCTTCCTCAACTCGGCGATCGTCGCCGGCGGCTCGATCGTGATCATCTACCTGGCGACGCTCGCGGCCGCGTTCGGCTTCTCGAAGCTCCGCGTGCGCAGCAAGGAGGTCTACTTCTGGCTCATGATGGCAGCGCTCACCCTCCCCGAGGTGGTGCTGATCGCCCCCCTCTACGCCACGGCCGTGCGCCTCGACCTGCTGGGCACGTTCTGGGCGGTGATCCTCCCCATCGCGGCCCTGCAGATACCGTTCACCGTCCTCATCACCCGGGGATACGTCGACGGCATCCCCGACACCCTGTTCGAGGCGGCGCGGCTCGACGGCGCGGGCTCCTGGCGCATGTTCTGGTCGATCCTCGTGCCGCTCGCCCGACCGATGGCCGTGGCGCTCATCGTGCTCGTGCTGATCAACGCGTGGAACGCCTACCTGCTGCCGAAGGTCTTCCTCGTCAACGACGACATGGGCGTCGTGACGCTCCTGCCCGAGTTCTTCCGTCGTCAGTACAATGACGACACCCCGAAGATCCTCGCCGCGGCCGTCGTGACGGCCATCCCGACGATCGTCGCCTACATCGCCCTGCAGAAGCAGTTCGAGCGAGGCATGGCGGCCGGGGCGATCAAGTGACGCCGTGCTGGGAGGACCCCCGATGACCACCGTCCGTCGGCTCGGGCCCTCGTCGCAGAACACCCGCAGCGCCGTCCTCGACCTCGTCCGGTCGAGCGGCACCGTGAGCCGCATCGAGCTCGCCGAGATGTCGGGTCTCACCCCGACCTCGATCACCCGCATCGTGAAGTCGCTCATCGAGGACCGCCTCGTGGTCGAGACCGGCTACGGGGACGCCACGGGCGGGAAGCGGCGCAGCCTCCTCGAGCTCAACCCCGACGCCCGGTACGCCGTGGGCGTGTCCCTCGACGACGCCCGGTTGACCTACGTCGTCGCGGACCTCGGCGGCCGGGTGATCGGCCACCACGTCTCGACCGGCATCGGGCAGACGGCCCCGAGCGCCGTCGTCGCTCGCATCGCCGACGAGCTCGAGGCGCTGCTCGCCGAGCTGGCGATCCCGACGGCCGACGTCGTGGGCGTGGGCGTGGCGGGGGCCGGCCTCGACCTGGGGGCCGGTGCAGAGCGCATGTCCCTCACGACGGACGACTGGGACTCCTTCGCGGTGCAGGAGGCGCTCGGGTCGCGCATGGGCCTGCCCGTGGTCCGCGACAACGACGCCGCCTGCGCCGCCCTCGGCCAGTTCTGGGCCGGGCGCATGTCGGCGGGGGACGACTTCGCGACGCTCTACATGTCGAACGGCTTCGGCCTGGGCCTCGTCACCGGAGGCGCGGTCGCCCGGGGCGCCTCGTCGAACGTCGGCGAGATCGGCCACATGGTCGTCGAGTTCGAGGGCCGGCAGTGCTGGTGCGGTTCGCGCGGCTGCCTCGAGATGGTCGCCGGCCCCCGGGCCATGGTCGCCGAGGCGATGGCCGACCCGGCGCTGCGGCTCGAGCTCGAGCTGTCCGGCGACGACGGCCACCTCCGGCACGACTTCGACGCGATCGCCCGCGCGGCGGCCCGGGGCGACGAGCGCTGCGCCGCCGTCGTCACGCGGTCGGCGCGCTACGTCGCCGCCGCGATGCTCTCGGTCGTGAACCTGCTCGACCTGGGCCGCGTCTACCTGGCCGGCCCCGGGTTCGCCGACGCGGGCGACATCTACGTGCGGGAGATCGAGGAGCAGAGCTCCCGACTGGCCCGCACCCGGAGCCTCCACGAGGTCGAGGTGACGCTCGTCGACCCGGGCCTCGACGCGGCCGCGGTCGGTGCCGCGTCGCTGGCCCTCCAGCACGTCCTCACCCCGCACGCCCGCGCAGGCCGCGCAGAGGCCGTCCTCCCCGCCTGACCTGGTCTGCGTGATGCCGTGCCGACGGCTGTCCCGACTACCTAACTGAACGTCATCAAGTAAGTCGAGGTCGATCCGCGGCCTCCGACGCCCCACCGAGAGGAGTGGCCCATGGCCATCCGTTCCGTCCTGATCAACGTCGCCGACATCTCCCGCTCAGTCGACTTCTACCGCCGCCACCTCGGGGTGGAGGTCGTCGAGGTCGACGACGACTCCGCCGTCCTCGACGCCGTGACGGCCGAGCTGCGGCTGGTGCGCGTCCCGCGGCCCGAGGCGTCGACGTTCGACCCCGACGACCTGCAGGCCGGCTTCCGCCACGTCGGCTTCCGGGTCTCGGACCTCGACGCCCTCGTCGACCGGCTCCACGCCGACGCGGTGCCCTTCCAGCTCGAGCCGATCCACGCCGAGGGGGACGTGCGCATCACGTTCTTCTACGACCCCGACGGCACGCTGCTCGAGCTCGTCGAGGGCCCGTTGCAGTACCACGAGGTGCACGACCGGGAGGCCGTCGAGCGGGACTGGGCGCTGGGTGACCCCGCACGCCCCCGCTTCGACCACGTCGCCGAGACCGTCCACGACCTCGACGCGACGGCCATGTACCTCGGCGAGGTCGGCTTCGACCTCATGGCGGGCATCCACCAGCCGAGCGACCCTCGTGGCTTCGAGATCGCGTACTTCCGCGACGGCGACACGTCGCTCGAGGTCTTCACCTACGCCGAGGCCGACAAGCGACGGCGCGAGCCGCAGCTCACCGCCCCCGGCTTCCTCGCGGTGGAGTTCGAGGGGACGACCCCGTCCGACGCCGTCCGGGTCGGGAGCGCCGCCGGCCTCGACCTGCACGTCGACCCCGACGGGCTCGTGCACGCCGTCACGGCGGCCTGACGTGCGCTGGGACCTCGTCCCCCTGGGTCGGACGGGGCTGCGCGTCAGCCCCGTCACCGCGGGCGGGGCGCCCCTCGGCAGCATGCCGGAGAACTTCGGCTACAGCGTGGCCGAGCGCGACGCCGTCGACCTGGTGCGGGCGCTGTTCGACAGCGACATCCGCACGATCGACACGGCGAACGGCTACTCGGACGGCCGCAGCGAGGAACGCATCGGCCGCGCGATCGCCGAGCACGGCGGCCTGCCCGACGACGTGCTGGTCATGACGAAGGTCGACCCGAGCGGGGCCGACTACAGCGGCGACCGCGTGCGGCGCTCGCTCGACGAGAGCCGTCGTCGGCTCGGCGTCGACCCGCTGCCGCTCGTGCAGCTCCATGACCCCGAGTTCCACGACCCCGACCGGATGACGAGCGCCGGAGGCGCGGTGGAGGCCCTCGTGGACGCCCGCGACCGCGGCGAGATCGGCCACCTGGGCCTCGCGGGGGGCGACGTCCGGCAGATGGCGCGGTACCTCGAGCTCGGGGTCTTCGAGGTGCTGCTCGTGCACAACCGGTGGACGCTCGTCGACCGCAGCGCGGGCGACCTCATCGCGCGCGCCGGCGAGCTGGGGGTGGCCGTCCTCAACGCCGCGGTGCTCGGCGGCGGCATCCTGGCCGACACGACCGGCCGCGTCGACTCCTACGGGTACCGTCCCGCCCGTCCGGCGACGCTCGAGGCGATCGTCCGCATGCGCGAGGTCTGCGCCGCGTGGGGCACCGACCTCGCGACCGCCGCGGTCCGCTTCTCGACGCGCGACCCGCGCATCGCCTCGACGATCGTCGGCATCAGCAAGCTCGAGCGCGTCGAGGCCACCGTCGCGGCGGCCACCGTCGAGCTGCCGGAGCCGTTCTGGGACGAGCTCGAGGCGCTCCTGCCCGCCCGCGCGAACTGGCTCGACGCCGACGAGCCGCGCTGACGCCCTCCCGCACCACGACCCTCACCCGCACGACGACCCTTCCCGCCACGACCAGAGACCAGGTACGACCATGCCCCTCGTCCGCATCGACATGCACGAGCACCTCCGCGACCTCCGTCCCCGCATGAGCGAGGCGGTCCACAGCGCCCTCGTCGAGGGGTGGGAGATGCCCGCCGACGACCTCTTCCAGATCTTCACGCTGCACGCGCAGGGCGACCTGTTCTACAGCCGGACGTTCCCCGACGCCGACCGCACCGACATCGTCTTCGTGCAGGTGCTCGCCTTCACCGGCTACAGCGCGGAGGTCAAGCAGCGCGGCGCGGCCCTCCTCGTCGACCGGCTCGCCGCGCTCGGCATCAAGCGCGACGACGTGCTCGTGGCGCTGAGCGAGAACGGCGACGGCGACTGGCTCGCGCCGTCGGGGGACCCCTCGTGAGCGTCCGCCGCGACGACTTCCCGTCGTCCTTCACCTGGGGCACGGCGACCGCGGCCTACCAGATCGAGGGGGCGGTGGCCGAGGGCGGCCGCGGCCCGAGCATCTGGGACGCCTTCGTCCGGAGGCCCGGGGCGATCACCGACGGCACCACGGGCGACGTGGCCGACGACCACGTCCACCGCGTCGGCGAGGACGTCGCGCTCATGGCCGGCCTCGGCGTCGACGCGTACCGCTTCTCGATCTCCTGGCCGCGCATCCAGCCCGAGGGGACGGGGCCTGCGCTCCGCGACGGGATCGGCTTCTACCGCGCCCTCGCCGAGCGCCTCCTCGCGGTCGGCGTGACGCCGTGGGCGACGCTCTACCACTGGGACCTGCCCCAGGCCCTCGAGGAGCGGGGCGGCTGGCTCGAGCGCGACACGGCCCACCGCTTCGCCGAGTACGCGGGCCTCGTCGTGGAGGAGCTCGCCGACGTCGTCCCGAACTGGATCACGCTCAACGAGCCCTGGTGCTCCGCCTTCCTCGGCTACGCGAGCGGCGTCCACGCCCCCGGGCGCCGGGAGGGCAGCCGGGCCGCCCGGGCGGCCCACCACCTGCTGCTCGGGCACGGCCTGGCCGTGCCCGTCGTCCGTGAGGCAGCGCCGGAGGCGGTGGTCGGCATCACCCTGAACCTCTACTCGGTCCGACCCGCCAGCGACGCCGCCGCCGACGTCGACGCCGCACGTCGCATCGACGGGCTCGGCAACCGGCTCTTCCTCGACCCCGTCCTGACGGGGTCGTACCCCGAGGACGTGCTCGACGACCTGGGCGAGGCGCCGTGGTTCGCGGAGAACGCCCTCGCCGACCTGCCGACGATCGCCGCGCCGATCGACTTCCTCGGCGTGAACTACTACAGCCGCCACACGACACGGGCGGGCGAGCCCGACGGGCGGCCGAGCGCGAACCCCGGCAGCGAGTCGGTCGAGTTCGTCGAGACGGGTGCCCCGGTCACGCAGATGGGGTGGGAGATCCATCCCGACGGCCTGCTCGACGTCCTCGAGCAGGCCGCCGCCGCGGCCCCGGGGCTGCCCCTCGTCGTGACCGAGAACGGCTCGGCGTACGAGGACCACGTCGGCGACGACGGGTCGGTCGACGACCCCGAGAGGCTGGCGTACCTGCGGCAGCACGTCGAGGCGTGCGCTGAGGCCGTCCGGCGAGGACTGCCCCTCACCGGCTACTTCGCCTGGACGCTGATGGACAACTTCGAGTGGGCCTGGGGACACAGCCGTCGGTTCGGGCTCGTCCACGTCGACTACGAGACGCAGGCGCGGACGCCGAAGTCGAGCGGGCTCTGGTTCAGGAGGTTCCTGCGGTCCGAGCTCGACTGACCCGCTCTCGCGCCCCGCCCGGCACTCGCGCGGCGGCGCGCGACGGCCCTAGGTTCGTCGCATGCCCGACTCCGCCGCCCGTGTCCCGCGCCTCCTCGTCCCGCCCACCGACGTCGCGGCGCGCGCCCGCGCCGTGGCCGTCGCCCACGCCTCCCCGGCCCTCGTCGCCCACAGCGAGCGCTCGTGGGTGCTCGCCGCCGACCTCGGCCGCCGCGAGGGCCTCGTCGTCGACGAGGAGCTGCTCTACGTCGCGTCGCTGCTCCACGACCTCGGGCTCGCGCCCTCCTTCGACGCCCACGCGACCTCGTTCGAGCGGGCCGGCGGCGACGTCGCGCGCGTCTTCGCGGCGGGCGCCGGGTGGGACGACGACCGGCAGCGCCGCGTCGGCGACGTGATCGTCCGGCACATGTGGCCGGCGGTGTCGGCCGAGCTCGACGTCGAGGGGCACCTGCTCGAGCGGGCGACGAGCCTCGACGTCAGCGGCGTCGGGGCGGCGGACTGGCCGGCCGACCTGCTCGACGAGCTCGTGGAGCAGCGGCCGCGCGACGGGTTCGCGGCCGAGTTCGCGACGGCGATCTCGGCGCAGGCGCACCGGAAGCCGGGCTCCGAGGCGGGCCGGGCCGTCCGCTCGGGCATGACGCGGCGGCTGGCGGCCAACCCCCTCGACGACCGGGGCTGAGCAGGGCGGCCGGCCCGCGCCTCCGGCGGGCTGTGCTCCACGACGTCGGGACGCGGCGGTCACGCGGCAGGAATGCCGGGCGGCCGATCCCGGTTGGCTCCCGTAGCATGATGCAAACGCATGGAAATGGAGCGCACCACATGGCACACCCCCTGGAGTTCGGACTCGACACCTTCGGCGACGTCACGGAGCGCCCCGCCGGCGTCGACGGAGCGGGCGAGCTCGTCTCGCACGCGCAGTCGATCCGCGACCTCGTCGAGCAGGCCGTGCTCGCCGACCAGGTCGGCCTCGACTTCATCGGCGTCGGCGAGCACCACCGGGTCGACTTCGCGGTGAGCGCGCCCGAGGTCGTCCTCGCCGCGATCGCCGCCCGGACCGAGCGGATCCGCATGGGCTCGGCCGTGACGGTGCTGAGCTCCGACGACCCGGTGCGCGTCTACGAGCGCTTCGCGACGGTCGACGCCCTGTCGAACGGCCGCGCCGAGGTCATCCTGGGCCGTGGCTCGTTCACCGAGTCGTTCCCGCTCTTCGGCCTCGACCTGCAGGACTACGAGGTGCTCTTCGAGGAGAAGATCCAGCTCTTCGCCGAGCTGCTCAAGGACGAGCCCGTCACCTGGCAGGGCACGAAGCGCGGCGCGCTCAGCGACCAGTGGGTGTACCCGCGGCCCGAGAGCGGCACGCTGAAGACCTGGGTCGGCGTCGGCGGCTCGCCGCAGTCGGTGATCCGCGCGGCTCACTACGGGCTGCCCCTCTTCCTCGCGATCATCGGCGGCCAGCCCGCCCAGTTCGCGCCCTACGCCGACCTCTACCGCCGTGCCCTCGGCGAGTTCGGCAAGGAGTCGCAGCCCATCGCGATGCACTCGCCCGGCTTCGTCCTCGAGACGGACGACGAGGCGAAGGAGGCGCTGTTCCCGTACCAGGAGGCGCAGACGAACCAGCTCGGTCGCGAACGCGGCTGGCCCCCCTACTCCCGCGCCCAGTACGAGTCGAGCGCCGGCCCGGACGGTGCCCTCTACGTCGGCGCGCCCGAGACGGTCGCGGCGAAGATCGCCAAGAACATGGCACTGCTCGGCGCCTCGCGCTTCGACATGCGCTACAGCATGGGCCGCCTGCCGCACGCGCAGATGATGCGCAGCATCGAGCTCTACGGCACGAAGGTGGTGCCGTTGGTCCGCGAGATGCTGGCCTAGCGGCCCCGCGCCTCCGCGCCGACCGCCGACACCCGGAGGAAGTCGAGCCCGGCCGCCGCGGGCGACCCCTCGGCCGCCGTGTAGGCGACGATCTTGAGCTCGCTGCCCGGCACGGTGAACACGTCGCAGTCGAGCTCGAGCTCCCCGACCAGCGGATGGTCCATGACCTTGCGCGCCGACTCGTGCACGCCGACGGCGCCCCGGGCCCACAGCTGCGCGAACTCGGGCTCGTCGGCGACGAGCCCGTCGACGAGCGCTCGGAGGCGCGGGTCGGCCGGGTGGTCCACCAGCGTGCGGCGCAGGTCGGCGACGAGCGCCTCGCGGAACCGGGAGCCGCCCTCCCCGTCGAGGTGACGGGTGCGGATGGCGGTGCCCGCGCCTCCGTCGGTCGGTCCGCCGGCCTCGCGACGGGCGTCGCGGAACGCCCGCACGACGATGTTCCGTTCGTCGGCGGGCCAGCCGTCGGGATCGCCGAGCAGGCTGCCCCAGAGCGGGCTCCAGGTCAGCAGGTCCCAGGAGGCGCTGAACACCGCGATCGGCGTCTCGCGCAGCCGGGCCACCAGGCGCTGCACCCCGGGCGGGATGTGTCGCGAGACGACGGCCGTCGTCGGGGGCAGGAGCCCGGCGCTGCGGAACAGGTGGTCGCGCTCGGCGTCGTCGAGCTGCAGGGCCCGGGCGAGCGCCGTGGCGACCTGGTCGGAGGGGTGCCGGGCGCGACCCTGCTCGAGCCGGACGACGTAGTCGACCGAGAGGCCGGCGAGGGCGGCGAGCTCCTCACGGCGGAGCCCGACGGCCCGCCGGCGACCGCCCACGGGCAGGGCCGCGTCGGCGGGGGAGAGGCGTGCGCGCCAGGTCGAGAGCATCCGGCCGAGCTCGGCGTCCTGTGCGGGCATGTGCCCATCCTCGCGTCTCGGCGCCGACCCTGCCTGGTACTGCGAGTCCTCCTGCCCGGCCGGGCCACGCGCTGGGCCACGGCAGCGCGCAGACTCGGGCCATGACCACGACACTCATCACCGGATCCAACAAGGGCCTCGGCCACGAGACCGCCCGCCGCCTGCTCGCCGAGGGGCACACCGTCTGGGTGGCCGCCCGCGACGCGACGCGCGGTCAGCAGGCCGCCGACGAGCTGGGCGCCCGTTTCGTGCAGCTCGACGTCACCGACGACGCCTCCGTCGCCGCGGCCGCCGCCCACGTCGGCGAGCACGGCGGGCTCGACGTCCTCGTCAACAACGCGGGCATCACGGGCTCGCACTCCGACCCGGCCGACCTCACCGGCGCCGACGCGCTCGAAGTGCTCGACACGAACGTGGCGGGGATCGTGCGGACGACGCAGGCGTTCTTGCCGCTGCTGCGCGCCTCCGCGGCGCCGGCGATCGTCAACGTCACGAGCGGGCTCGGCTCGTTCACCGCGGTGCACGACCCCGACCGCGTCGAGTCGACCGTGGTGGCGCCGCTATACACGGCGTCGAAGTCGGCCGTCACGATGCTCACGGTGCAGTACGCGAAGGCGCTGCCGGGCATCCGCGTCAACGCGGCCGACCCCGGCTACACGGCGACCGACCTCAACGGCAACAGCGGCCACCAGACCGTGACCGAGGGCACCGACGCGATCGTCGAGCTCGCGACGCAGGGCGCCGACGGCCCCACGGGCACCTTCATCGACCGCGACGGGGTGGCGCCCTTCTAGGCCCGAGCGTGGCGGGGGTGCGGGGGTGCGGGCGAGCGCGGGGCCGTGAGCCCCAGGGCGCACCGGCGACCAGCCGGCACGCGGCGCAGGTCAGCGCGAGCCGGCGTCCGTCGTCGAGGTCGAGTGCTGCGCTGCCGTGTCGGACGGACCCGAGGAGGCGCCGTGCGGCCCCGCCACCCCGACGACGGCCGCGACGGCGACGCCGAGCACCACGATCCCGAGCTGCGTACGGGCGATCGTTCCTGCCACGGGTGGTCCTCTCGGTCGGGGGCGTCTCGTGACGTCCGGGTCCGATCCAAGCCGGACCGCGCCTCCGGCACGACCCCCAGAGCGAGCGCCCCTCGCACGGGGCGCGCCCGCGTCGCGGCCTCAGGAGCGCCGGTCGCTCCGCGCCAGCGCCGAGAGCTGCTCGTTGTAGGCGTCGAGCTCGGCGTCGCCGTCGCGGTCGGCCTGACGGTCCTTGCGCTTGGCCTCGCGGCTGTCGCTGCGGCTCCACATGATGGCGACGGTGATGGCGAGGGCCACGGTCGGGATCTCTCCGACGCTCCACGCGATGCCGCCGGCCGCGTACTGGTCGGCCATGGGCGTCGCGCCCCAGGTGCGGCCCATGGCGCCGTACCAGTCGGCGAGGAACAGCGACGTGCTCGTCATGATGCTGAGCCCGAAGAACGCGTGGAACGCCATCGTCGCCAGCAGCACGAGCAGCCGCATCGGGAACGGCAGGCGGCCCTTGACCGGGTCGATGCCGATCATCGACTGCACGAAGAGGTACCCGACGATCAGGAAGTGCACGATCATCCAGTAGTGGCCGAGGTGCGTCGTCGTCGCCCAGCTGAAGAGCGACGTGTAGTAGAAGACGAAGAGCGACCCGGCGAAGAGCACCGCCGCCACGATCGGGTTGCTGATGACGTGCGCGTACGTCGAGTGCACGAGGATCATGATCCACTCGCGCGGCCCCCGGGTGCCGTCGGTGCGCTTGCGGATCGCCCGCAGCGCCAGGGTCACCGGGGCGCCCGGCACGAGCAGCACGGGGATCACCATGCCGAGCACCATGTGCGCCAGCATGTGCGTGCTGAACAGGTAGTCCTGGTACACGTTCGGGGCGCCGCACGTCACGTAGAACAGCACGACCATGCCCGACACCCACGACACCGTGCGGCCGAGCGACCACGCGTCGCCGCGACGGTGCAGGCGCACCACGCCCGCGACGTAGAAGAAGATGCCGAACGCGCAGACGAGGGCCCAGAGCAGGTCGACGTTCCACTGCGTGAGGTAGCTCATCGGGGTGAGCTCGGCCGGCAGCGGCTCCTCCGTGAGGATCTCGGCGGGCGTCGGCGAGGCGAGGTCGGTGGCGACGACCTCCTCGACCGGGGTGGCCGTGCGGGCCAGGGCCGCCGCGACGCCCGACGCGAGCCCCATGAAGGCCAGCTCGGCCGTCACGAACCACCAGAAGAAGCGGGCGGTCGCGGTCGGGTGCGTCGACATGCGGCCGACGAGCCAGCGGCGCTGCACGACGCCGAAGATGCCGAGCGCCACCAGCGAGAGGGTCTTGACCAGCACGAGCACGCCGTAGCCGGTGGTCAGCGCCGACCAGTCGCCTAGCCGGATCGCGGCGCTGCCGACGCCCGACGCGGCGACGACGACGAAGCAGACGATCGCGACGGTCGAGTACCGCGCCAGCACGACGCCGATGCGGCCGCGCTCGAGGGTGCCGCGCAGCAGCACGAGGGCGACGAGGCCGCCGAGCCAGACGGCGGCGCCGAGCAGGTGCAGCGCGAGGTCGGTGACGGCGGCGTCGTGGCCGCTCGCGCCGGCCGCGTGGCCCTGCATCGCGATCGGGATGAGCCCGCCGCCCGCCAGCACCGTGACGCCGACGAGGGCCCAGATGTTGCGGACGGCGAAGCAGAGCACGGTCACCGCGGCCGCGACGAGCGTCGTGGCGAGCCAGGCGTTGCCGAGCTCGGTGTCGGTGAGGAAAAACGCGAGCGTCCGCCCGAACTGGTCGTCGAAGGTGACGGCGACGTTCGCGACGCTGAGGAACGTGAAGAAGGTCGTCACGGCCGACGCGACGGCCCAGAAGCCCGCGGCGCCGGCGGCGATGTCCATGGCGCGGTCGAACTCGGGCTTGTCGCGCGACAGCGCGAAGCAGGTGAGGAACAGGGTGCCGATCGCGACGGCGGCCCCGATGTTGTTCATCATCTTGGCCATCGGCAGGCCGAAGCGCACGACCGCGCCGGGGTCGACCACGAGCGGGGCGTCGGCGGCGCCGCCGAACTGCAGCGCCGCGAGGAGTGCGACGAACGCCACCAGCACGAGCAGTGCCGGTCCGGAGGCGCGGGTGATCCTGGACATCGGGGCTCAGCTTAGGTCGGTGCGACTGGGAACGGGGCTCGGGTGCCTCGTCGCCGAGCGATCGCCCCGCCCGCACGGCCCCCCTCACGGCCTGCCCCGCAGCGCCCCACGCGGCCCCGGGACGACGAGAGGGGGCGGCGACCCGGAGGTCGCCGCCCCCTCACGAGGTGCTGCGTGGTGCGGAGGACTACTTGACGGCAGCCTTCAGCTTGCTGCCGGCGCTGACCTTCACCGAGTCGCTCGCGGCGATCTCGAGGGCCTCGCCCGTCTGCGGGTTGCGACCCGTGCGGGCGGCGCGGTGCGACTTCTCGAAGGCGATCCACCCGGGGATGGTGACCTTCGTGCCGTCGGCCACGGACTTCGAGACGACGGAGAAGAACGCGTCGACGACGCCGCTGACGGCGGCCTGGCTCTGGCCGGACTCGGAAGCGACAGCTGCGACGAGCTCGGTGCGGTTCAGTGACTTGTCAGCCATGTAAATGTCCTCCTCGGACTTCATTCGGTGTGACGAAGCGCGGTGTTCACCGCGCCTGTGCGGTACAGACCAGAGAGCCGAGGGCCCTGTGGAACCGGTTGAAACCTACCAGGAAGACTTCGTGATGCCCGGGAGCTCACCGCGGTGAGCCATGTCGCGGAAGCGCACGCGGCTGATGCCGTAGGCCTTGAGGTGACCGCGGGGGCGGCCGTCGACCTGGTCGCGGTTGCGGAGGCGGACCGGCGACGCGTCGCGGGGCAGCTTCTGCAGGCCCTGACGAGCGGCCTCGCGGCTCTCGTCGGTGCCGTTCGGGTCGATGAGGGCCTTCTTCAGCTCGAGGCGCTTCTCGGCGTAGCGGGCGACGATGACGGCGCGCTGGTCGTTCTTGGCGATCTTGCTCTTCTTGGCCATGCTTAGCGCTCCTCGCGGAATTCGACGTGCTTGCGGATCACCGGGTCGTACTTCTTCAGCACGAGTCGATCGGGGTTGTTGCGACGGTTCTTCTTGGTCACGTACGTGAAGCCGGTGCCCGCCGTCGAGCGGAGCTTGATGATGGGACGGACGTCCTGCTGACGAGCCATTAGATCTTCTCCCCACGAGCGAGCAGGTCCTTGACGACCGACTCGATGCCACGAGCGTCGATGACCTTGATCCCCTTGGCGCTGAGCTGCAGGGTCACGTTACGACGAAGCGACGGCACGTAGTACGTCTTCTTCTGGATGTTGGGGTCGAAACGACGCTTGGTGCGTCGGTGCGAGTGCGAGATGTTGTGTCCGAAGCCGGGAACGGCTCCGGTCACCTGGCAGGTTGCTGCCATGGGTTTCCTCCGTAGGTACCGTAGGAGCCGGAGCTCCTACCCAAGGTCACTTGTCGGCGCGCCGGTCCCCCGAGCCCGTCGCGGACGACGAGCTGTCGGCCCGTGAGGGACGACGTGGTGCTGGGAGGCGGTGCACATGAGCGCAGATAGCACTCAACCAAAGAGCGAGACTACACGACACGCCCGGGCTGTTTCAAGCCGCGGGTGACGGCGGGGTCTCGGCCCGCGGCCCGCTCGGCCGTGCACGCCGCGCAGGTGCCGAACACGTCGACGACGTGCTGCGCCTCGGTGAAGCCGTGCTGGGCGGCGACCTGCTGGGCCCAGGTCTCGACCGCGTCGGCCTCGATCTCGACGGTGGTGCCGCAGGTGCGGCAGATGAGGTGGTGGTGGTGCGTGCCCGGCGTGCAGGCGCGGTAGAGGCTCTCGCCCTCCTGCTGCAGCGAGTCGGCCGAGCCGTCGGCCGCGAGGTCGGCGAGCGCGCGGTACACGGTCGCCAGGCCGATCGGCGAGCCCGACTCGCGCAGGTGGGTGTGGAGCGCCTGCGCGCTGACGAAGCCCTCGCTGGTGTCGAGCGCCTCGCGGACGGCCTCGCGCTGCCAGGTGTTGCGACGGACTACCACGGTCGACCTCCGGTCATGACGGGACGTTCCCTGCCGCAGCCGAGGGTACCCGGCGGGCCCGGGGCGACCTGAGCGGTCGGCCGCCGCTCTCGCGGCGGGCCCCGACGACGCGGCAGACGAGCCAGATGGCGAACGAGATCGTCGTGACGTAGGGGCTGATCGGCAGGCCGCCGCCGAGCGCGAGCAGGATGCCGCCGACCACCGAGGTGACGGCGAACGCCACGCTGAGCAGCGGCACGAGGCGGGGGTTCACCGTGACCCGGAGCGCCGCCGCGGCGGGCGTGACGAGCAGCGAGAGCACGAGCAGCGCGCCGATCACCTGCACCGACACGGCGACGGCGAGGCCCAGCACGAGCATGAAGAGCAGGCCCAGGGCCCGCACCGGGATTCCGGCCGCCGCGGCCACGTCGGGGTCGACGCTCGCGAAGGTCAGCGGCCGCCAGATGACGAGCAGCACGACGACGACCACCGCCGAGATGCCGATCAGCCAGCCGAGCTGCGGGTTGTCGACCGAGACGATCTGACCCGTCAGCAGGCCGAACTTGTTCGCCGAGCGTCCCTTGTAGAGCGCGAGGAAGAGGATGCCGAGGCCGAGCCCGAAGGGCATCAGGACGGCGATGATCGAGTTGCGCTCCCGGGCGCGCGAGCCGAGCAGGCCGATCAGCAGCGCCGCGACGACGCTGCCGACGAGCGAGCCGCCGACGACGTTCGCCCCGAGCAGCAGGGCGGCGGAGGCCCCCGCGAACGACAGCTCGCTGATGCCGTGCACGGCGAACGGCAGGTTGCGGGTCACGACGAACGGGCCGATCAGCCCGCCGACGAGGCCGAGCACGGCCCCGGCGATGATCGAGTTGCGCACCAGGGCGACGAGCTCGCCGAAGTCCTGGAAGGAGAAGAGCTGGCTCAGCAGGTCGGTCACCGGATCGCTCCCTCGTCGTCGGCGGGCTCGTCGGCGTGGTGGTCGTCGTGGCCGTGGCCCCCGACGATGACGACGCGGCCCATGGTGCGCACCACGTCGACGGGCGTGCCGTAGAGGTCGCTCAGCACGTCGGCCCGCAGCACCTCGTCGGGGGTGCCGACGCGGAACCGACCGCCCGCGAGGTAGAGCACCCGGTCGACCACGTCGAGGATCGGGTTGACGTCGTGCGTGACGAAGACGACCGCCGCGTCGCGGGCGCGCCGCTGCCGGTCGAGCAGCTCGGTGACGCCGCGCTGGTGCCGCAGGTCGAGCGAGATGAGCGGCTCGTCGCAGAGCAGCAGGGCGGGGTCGGCGGCGAGGGCCTGGCCCACCCGGGCGCGCTGCTGCTCGCCGCCCGAGAGGCTCGCGACGGGGGCGTCGGCGAAGGAGGCGGCGCCCACCTCCTCGACGAGGGCGTCGACGGCCGCTCGCTCGGCCGCCGACTCGCGGCGGAGGCCCCAGCGGTGGCCGGTCACCCCGAGCGCGATCATGTCGCGGGTGCGCAGCGGCGTGCCCGACTCCATCAGGCGCTGCTGCGGGACGTAGCCGATGCGCCGGTGACCGCGCCCCACCGGTCGCCCGAGGAACTCGATGCTGCCGCTCGTCAGCTGCTGCTGCCCGAGGATCGTCCGCAGCAGGGTCGTCTTGCCGGCGCCGTTCGGCCCGAGCACCGCGAGGAACTCGCCCGGCGCGACGTCGAGGTCGAGGCCCTGCCAGAGGGCGCGGTCGCCGAACGTCACGCCGGCGTCGCGCAGGCGCAGCACGGCGCCGCCCCCGCGGCCCGTGGGGGCGTCGGGGGCGGCGCTGGAGCCGTCGGTGGTGCGGGTCGTCACTGCTCGAGGGCCGCCTTGATCGCGTCGATGTTGCTCTGCTGCCACGAGACGTAATCATCCCCCTCCGGGAGGAGCTCGGTGACCGGCACGATCGCGACGCCCGCCGCGGTGGCGGCCTGCTCGACCTGCTCGGTCTCGGGGCTGGAGGTCTGCTCGTTGTAGGCGAGCAGGTCGACGCTGCCGGCCGAGAACAGCTGCAGGGTCTCGGAGAGGACCGCGGGCGACACGTCCGTGCCCTCCTCGATCGCCTCCGAGAAGGCCTCGGGCGTGACGTTCTCGAGGCCCATCGCGTCGAAGAGGTAGCCGGGGACGGGCTCGGTGTAGGCGACCGACTCGCCGGCGTGGGCCTCGGCGATCGAGGCGGCCTGCGCCTCCAGGTCGGCGATCTGCTCGCCGAACGAGGCGGCAGCGGCGGTGTACGCGTCGGCGTTGGCCTCGTCGGCCGTGCCGAACTCGTCGGCGAGCGTCGTCGCGAGCGTCGCCATGCTGGCGAGGTCGTAGAAGACGTGCTCGTTGAACTCGCCGTGGTCGTGCGCGTGGTCGTCGCCCTCGGCCTCGGCGGTCTCGTCGGCGTGGTCGTGGTCGTCGGCGTCGAGCCCCGACACCTCGACCGCGTCGACGACGACGGCGCCCGAGCCGCTCGCGTCGAGCAGCGTCTGCATGAAGTCGTCGTAGCCGCCGCCGTTCTCGATCACGACGTCGGCCTTCGAGACGGCGAGCTGGGTACGGGCGTCGGCCTCGAACGAGTGCGGGTCTTGCGAGGGGTCGCTGATGACGCTCGTGACGTCGACGTGGTCGCCGCCGACGATCGAGGCGATGTCGCCGTAGACGTTCGTCGAGGCGACGACCGCCAGGCGCCCGTCGTCCGCCGACGCGCCGGCCCCGCCCTCCGCCGAGCAGCCGGTCAGCGCGAGCGCCGCCGCGGCGGGGAGGGCGAGCAGGGAGAGGGCACGGCGCGAGGTCATGCCGCCACGCTATTGCTACTGATAATGATTGTCAAAACGGGGAGGCGCGGTGCACGCGGAAGGGGCAGGGTCGCGACCCTCCCCCTCCGACCCGCACCGCGCCTCCGGCGCTCAGGCCTTCGTCGCGGCCTCGGCCGACTCGGCCGACGCGTCGTCGTCCTCGCGACCGGGCGTCTTGAGGTTCCACTTCTTGATCACGAAGCTGAAGATCACGTAGTAGACGACCGCGTAGCCGAGCCCGATCGGGATCAGCCAGATCGAGTTCTGCGAGATGTTGAAGTTGAGCACGTAGTCGATCAAGCCCGCCGAGAAGGTGAACCCGGTGTGGATGTCGAGCGCGTTGACCAGCATCATCGACGTGCCGGTGAGGATCGCGTGGATCACGTACAGCGGCCAGGCGACGAACATGAACGAGAACTCGAGCGGCTCGGTGATGCCGGTGAGGAAGGCCGTCAGCGCGGTCGACAGCATGATGCCGCCGATGAGCTTCTTCTTCTCGGGGCGAGCGTGGCGCCAGATCGCCAGGGCCGCGGCCGGCAGCGCGAACATGAAGATCGGGAAGAAGCCGGTCATGAAGACGCCGGCGCTCGGGTCGCCCTGGAAGAAGCGGGTCAGGTCGCCGCGGTAGATGTTCCCGTCGGCGCCGGTGTAGTCGCCCACGAGGAACCAGACCACCGAGTTGAGGATGTGGTGCAGCCCCGTCGGGATCAGCAGGCGGTTGACGACGCCGTAGACGCCGCCGCCGACCACGTCGTTCGAGGCGACGGCGGTGCCGATCCAGGTGAGGGCGCCGTTGAACAGCGGGTAGATGAACGACATCACGACGCCGACGACCAGGCCGGTCACGGCCGTCATGATCGGCACGAGGCGGCGGCCCGAGAAGAACCCGAGGAAGTCGGGCAGCTTCGTCCGGTAGAAGCGCTGCCACAGCATGGCCGAGAGCAGGCCCATCACGATGCCGCCGAGCACGCCGTAGTTGATCACCGCCGGATCGCCCGTCGGCGTCGTCTCGCCCGCGAGCACGAGCGGCGACATCGCCGTGAACACCCCGTCGATGACCATGTAGCCGACCACGGCGGCGAGGGCCGTCGAGCCGTCCGACTTCTTCGCCCAGCCGATGGCGATGCCGACCGCGAAGATGAGCGGCAGCCAGGTGAAGACCGCCTGGCCGGCGGCGCCGATGACGGAGGCGCCCGTCTCGAACCCGGGGATCGCCCCCAGCAGGTCGGTCTGGCCGAGCCGCAGCAGGATGCCCGCGGCGGGCAGCACCGCGATCGGCAGCATCAGGCTGCGACCGAGCCGCTGCAGCACCGCGAAGGCCCCCGCGCCTCGCTTCGACCCCGTCTTCGTGGCCGTGGCCTCGGTCTTCGACATGTGCCGTTCCTCTCGTCGCCGTGCCCTGCCGGTCCTGTCCGGTCATGACCAGTGGGTGGTAGTTTCCTCAGACCGTCCGGTGGTGTCAACTAGGAGGCGCGCATCGCCGAGGCAGACCCGCCCCGCCCCCGCAGACCCCCTGGAGGAGACCCCATGTCGAAGGCACAGGCAATGATCGACGGACTCGGCGGAGCCGACAACATCGACGAGATCGAGGGCTGCATCACGCGCCTCCGCACCGACGTCAAGGACGTCTCGCTCGTCGACGACGCCGCGCTCAAGGCCGCCGGCGCCACGGCCGTCGTCCACGCGGGCGGCAGCGTCCAGGTGATCGTCGGCACGATCGCCGACTCCCTCGCCGAGGACATCAACGACATCCTCGACGCGTGACGGACGTCCTCGCGCCCGTCGCCGGGCGGGTCGTCGCGCTCGCCGAGGTGCCGGACGCGGTGTTCGCCGGCCAGCTCGTGGGGGCGGGCGTCGCGCTCGAGCCCTCCGCGCCTCCGGTCGGGTCGTCGCTCGTCGAGGTCGTCTCGCCCGTCGACGGCGTCGTCGTCAAGCTGCACCCGCACGCGTTCGTCGTCGTGGCCGCGTCGGGTGAGGGCGTGCTCGTGCACGTCGGCATCGACACGGTGAAGCTCGGCGGCGCGGGCTTCACGCTCGCCGTCGCCGAGGGCGCGACGGTCGCCGCGGGCGACCTCGTCGTCAGCGTCGACCCGGTCGTCGTCTCGGAGGCCGGGTACTCGCTCGCCTGCCCGGTCGTCGTGCTCGACAGCGCGCCCGACAGCGTCGACCAGTCGGTCGTCGGGTCGACGGTCGCCGCGGGGGAGCGGCTCTTCAGCCTCTAGCGCCGCCGGCCGGTGCCGGTGACGTCAGGCCGGGGTGCCTTCGCCCGACGCCACGTGCATCGACAGCCGGTAGCGGTCGGAGCGGTACCAGCTGCGGGCGTGCTCGACCGGCAGGTCGCCCGACCACGACGTGCGGTCGAAGGCCAGCACGGCCGCGCCGTCGCGGGTGCCCAGCAGGGTCGCCGTCTCGGCCCCCGCCTCCTCGGCCGCGACCGTCTGGACGGCGTGGGTGACCGGCAGGCCGTACTCGACGTCGAACATGCGGTAGAGCGAGAGGCTGAGGTCGCGCTCGAGCAGGCCGGCGAACCGCCCGGCGGGGAACCAGGCGTCGTCGACGCTGACGGGCTCGCCGTCGGCCAGCCGGAGGCGCTTCACCCGGAAGGCCGTCGCCCCGGCCTCGAGGCCGAGCGCCGCCACGGTGTCGGCGGGCGGCACCTGCTCGTCGCGGACGAGCACCACGGTGGCGGGCACGTGCCCGAGGGCCGTCATCTCTTCCGTGAACGAGGCCAGGTGGAGGGTCGACTGGACCACGCGGTGGGCCACGAACGTGCCCTTGCCCCGCACCCTCGTCAGCCAGCCGTCGGCGACGAGCTGCCCGATGGCCTCCCGGACGGTGATGCGGCTGACCCCGTGGTCGGCCATGAGCTGCCGCTCGCTCGGGATCGCGGCGCCGGCGGGGAGGCCCGCCTGCGCGAGCTGCTGCAGGATCGCCCGCAGCTGCTCGTGCTTCGGCACGGCCCCGTCGACGATCGGCTGCGTCATGGCTGGTCCTCCCCGGGCGCGCGGCTCAGTCGAGCAGCAGCGCGGGCTCCTCGAGGACGCTGGCCACGTCGGCCACGAACCGGCTCGCGACGTCGCCGTCGACGACCCGGTGGTCGAAGCTCGCGCCGATCGTGGTCACCATGCGCGAGCGCACCTCGCCGTCGACGACCCAGGGCTTGGCCTTGATCGTGCCGAGGGCGACGATGGCGACCTCGCCGGGGTTGAGGATCGGCGTGCCGGTGTCCATGCCGAAGACGCCGATGTTCGTGATCGTGATGGTGCCGTCGCGCATGTCGGCCGGGGTCGTCTTGCCGTCCCGGGCGGTCAACGTCAGCTGCTCGAGGGCCTGGGCCAGCTCGAGCAGGCTCATCGACTGGGCCTCCTTGACGTTCGGCACGATGAGGCCGCGCGGGGTGGCCGCGGCGATGCCGAGGTTGACGAAGTGGCGCACGAGGATCTCTCGGTCGGTCCAGGCCGAGTTGACCATCGGGTTGCGGCGCACGGCCCAGATGATCGCCTTCGCCATGATCAGCAGCGGCGAGACCTTGACGCCGGCGAACTGCGGCGAGGCCTTGAGGCGCTTGACGAACTCCATCGTGCGGGTCGCGTCGACGTCGACGAACAGGCTGACGTGCGGCGCCGTGTAGGCCGACGACGTCATCGCGGCGGCGATGGCCTTGCGGACGCCCTTGACGGGGATGCGCTCGATGCGCTCCTCGCCCCACTCGGGCGTCTCGATGTTGCGGAAGACGCTCGCCTGCTGCGCGTGCCGGATGACGTCGTCGCGCGTGACCTCGCCGGCGAGGCCGGTGGGCTGCACCGTGGCCAGGTCGACCTCGAGGTCTTTCGCGAGCTTGCGGATCGGCGGCTTCGCGATGATCGGCAGCGCCTGCGCGGCGGGCACCGACGTCGTCGGTCGGCGACGGGCCTGCTCGGCGACGCGCAGCTGCCGGGCGTCGACCTCGGTCTTCGAGGGGGAGCGGCGTCGCGTCGAGGCGTGGCCGCCGGCCGCGCCGTAGCCGACGAGGACGGCACCCGACCCGGAGTCGGCCGCGGGGTCGCCCGACGAGGCGACGGCGCCGGTCGCGCCCGAGGCGGCGACGTCGTCGGCGGACGGGGCCGGTGCCGCGGGTGCGGCGGGTGCTGCCGGTGCCGCGGCCGCGGGGGCGGCCTGCGCCGCGGGGGCCGGAGGCGCGACGACGGCCACGGGACCGGTCGCCTCGCCGCGCGCCCTCTGTCCCGACAGCGCCTCTTCCTCCTGCGCGATGATGCGGGCCGTGCGGGCGAGGCCGCCCGACTCGACCGACTCGGCCTCGGCGACCCGGTCGGAGGGGCTGCCCGGGGCGGTGCCCGTGCCGATGGTGATGATCGGGGTGCCGACGTCGACGGTCTCGCCGGAGGCGACGAGCACGCTCTCGACGACGCCCGCGTAGGGCGAGGGCAGCTCGACGAGCGACTTGGCCGTCTCGATCTCGACGAGCACCTGGTTGATCTGCACGGTGTCGCCGGGGGCGACCTTCCACTCGACGATCTCGGCCTCGGTGAGGCCCTCGCCGACGTCGGGCAGGGCGAATTCGCTGGTCACGGGTTGCTCCTCTAGTACGCGAGAGCGCGGTCGACGGCCTCGAGCACGCGGTCGGCGTCGGGCAGGTACAGGGTCTCGAGCTTGGCGGGCGGGAAGGGCGTGTCGAACCCGCTGACGCGCAGCACCGGCGCCTGCAGCGAGTAGAACGCCTTCTCGGCGACGGTCGCGGCGATCTCGGAGCCGACGCTGACGAACCCGGGGGCCTCCTGCGCGACGACGAGGCGGCCGGTCTTCCGCACCGACTCGAGGATCGGCCCGTAGTCGACGGGCGACAGCGAGCGCAGGTCGACGACCTCGACCGAGATGCCCTCGGCGGCGGCGATCTCGGCGGCCTGCAGCAGCACGCTGACCATGGCGCCGTGGCCGAGCAGGGTCACCTCGGTGCCGGTGCGCACGACGCGGCTGGCGTGCAGCGGCGCCTGCGGGTCGGACAGGTCGACCTCGCCCTTGGGCCAGTAGCGGCTCTTGGGCTCGAAGAACATGACCGGGTCGTTCGACGCGATCGCCTCCTGGATCATCCAGTAGGCGTCGTGCGGCGTGCTCGGGCTGACGACGCGGAGGCCGGCGGTGTGCGCGAAGTACGCCTCGGGGCTCTCCTGGTGGTGCTCGACGGCTCCGATGTGCCCGCCGTAGGGCACGCGGATCACGACGGGCATCTGCAGCGTGCCCTCGTGGCGGTTGGTGAGCTTCGCGAGCTGCGAGGTGATCTGGTCGAAGCCCGGGTAGATGAAGCCGTCGAACTGGATCTCGCAGACCGGGCGGAACCCGGCCATCGCGAGCCCGATCGCCGTGCCGACGATGCCCGACTCCGCGAGCGGGGTGTCGATGACGCGGTCGTCGCCGAACTCGGCCTGCAGCCCCTCGGTGACGCGGAAGACCCCGCCGAGCGTGCCGATGTCCTCGCCCATGAGCAGCACGCGCGGGTCGGCGGACATCGAAGCGCGGAGGCCGGCGGTGATCGCCTTGCCGAGGGGCATCGAGGCGAGGGAGGCGCGGGTCGGCTCCTCCGCCCCGGTCACGGTCTGCGTCGTGTCGGTCATGCGCGTCCTCCGTCGTCGGTGGCCGTGGCGGCCGGGCCGAAGCTCTGCTCGTAGTGGGCGAGCCACTCCTTCTGCTCGCGCATCAGGGGGTGGGGCTCGGAGTACACGTGGTCGAACATCAGCCCGACCTCGGGCTTCGGCAGCTCGACCGTGCGGCGGCGGACGTCGGCGCCGAGGTCGTCGCACTCGGTGCCGAGGTCGTCGAAGAACTGCTGGCCCTCGCCGCGGCCGCGGAGGAACGCCTCGAAGCGGGTGATCGGGTCGCGGGCGATCCAGCCCTGCAGCTCGTCGTCGGTGCGGTACTTCGTGGGGTCGTCGGACGAGGTGTGGGCCCCGACGCGGTAGGTCATCGCCTCGATGAAGCGCGGGCCGCCGCCGGTGCGGGCGGCGTCGAGGTCGCGGCGGCTCACCGCGTAGGCGGCGAGCACGTCGTTGCCGTCGATCTGGGTGCCGGGGATGCCGAAGCCGCCGGCGCGGTGCACGAGCGGCGTGCGCGACTGCCGCGACACGGGCACGCTGATCGCCCACTGGTTGTTCTGCAGGAAGAACAGCTCGGGGGTCTGGAAGCTCGCGGCGAAGACGAGGGCCTCGCTGACGTCGCCCTGGCTCGTCGCCCCGTCGCCGAAGAACGTGACCACGGCCTGGTCGGTCTCGACGTCGCCGGTGCCGGCCTTGCCGTCGAGCGTGAGCCCCATCGCGTAGCCGGTGGCGTGCAGCGTCTGCGAGCCGATGACGAGCGTGTAGACGTGGAAGTTGTGGTGCTCGGCGGGGTTCCACCCGCCGTGCGTGTGCCCGCGCAGCAGGCGGAGGATGTCGACCGGGTCGACGCCGCGGCTCAGCGCGACGGCGTGCTCGCGGTACGACGGGAACAGGTGGTCGTGGGGCCGGGTCGCGTGGGCGAGCCCGACCTGGGCGCCCTCCTGGCCGTGGCTGGGCACCCAGAGGGCCAGCTGGCCCTGGCGCGCGAGCGCGGCGGCCTCGACGTCGAAGCGGCGCGTGAGCACCATGTCGCGGTGCATCGCGCGCAGCTGGTCGTCGGAGAGGGCCTCGACGAGGGGCAGGAACTCGGCGGACTCGTCGGACTGCGTCAGCTCGCCGCTCGGGGTGAGGAGCTGGACCGTCGACACGTCGCGGCCCGCTTCGGTGGAGGACATGCGCCCCAATCTACCGATGGGTGCATGCCGTCAGGCGGATGTGTCCGCCAGCACTTCCCGTGCCGCGAGCAGCAGCCCCTCGACCGACTCGGGCTCGCCGATCGAGATGCGGACGCCCTCCGGCGCGAAGGCCCGTACGACGATCCCGTGGCGGCCGAAGACGTCGGCCGCGCGGGCGGTGCGCTCGCCGGTCGGCAGCCAGACGAAGTTGCCCTGGGCGGCGGGGACGTCCCAGCCCTGCGCGACGAGCGCGTCGCGCACCTCGTCGCGCCGGGCGGCCAGCTGCTCGACGCGGGCGAGCAGCTCGTCCTCCTGCGCGAGGGAGGCCAGCGCGGCGGCCTGCCCCTGCTCGGTGACCGAGAGCGGGATCGCCGTGGCCCGGGCCGCGTCGAGGACGGCGGAGGCGCCGATCGCGTACCCGACGCGGAGGGCCGCCAGCCCGTACGCCTTCGAGAAGGTGCGCAGGACCACGAGGTTCGGGTGCCGCTCGGTGAGCGACTCGCCGTCGACGGCGTCGGGGTCGGTGACGAACTCGGCGTACGCCTCGTCGAGGACGACGAGCAGGTCGTCCGGCACGGCGGCCATGAACTGCTCGAACTCGTGGGTGGTGACGACCGTGCCCGTGGGGTTGTTCGGCGAGCAGACGATCACGAGGCGCGTCCGGTCGCCCACGGCGGCGGCCATGGCCACGAGGTCGTGGCGGCCGTCGGCGGTCAGCGGCACCTGCACGCTGGTCGCGCCGGCCACGGTCACGATGCCGGGGTAGGCCTCGAACGAGCGCCAGGCGTAGACGACCTCGTCGCCCGGGCCGGCGGCGGCGAGCACGAGCTGGTTGAGCAGCGAGACCGAGCCGGCGCCGACGTGCACCTCGTCGGTGGTCACGCCGAACTTCTCGGCGAGGGCGGCCCGGACGCCGGAGGCGCTGGCGTCGGGGTACCGGTTGACGCTCACGGCGGCGCGCAGGGCCTCGACGACCCCGGGCAGCGGCTCGAACGGGTTCTCGTTCGACGACAGCTTGAACGCGTCGGGCGCGGCCTGCTTGCCCTGCCGGTACGGGGGCAGGGCGGCGATCTCGGGACGGAGGCGCACGGGAGGGGTCACCCGGCCACCTTAGGGCGTGGCCTCCCCGCCTCGCCGTCCCGCGCCTCCCCGTGGGCCGGGCGGGTGCAGGCACCGCCCGCGACTACCGCGAGGCGGGACGGGTCGGCATGATGGGCGCATGACCCGATTCATCGTGCGGCTGCTGATCAACGCGCTGGCCCTCTGGCTGACGACGCTCCTCGTGGCGGGGGTGTCCGTCGACGCGTTCGGCGACGGCGGCACGACCGAGACGGTGCTCACCTACCTGCTCGTGGCGTTCATCTTCGGCGTCGTGAACGGCGTCGTGGGCACGGCGATCAGGGTCGTCGCGTTCCCCCTCTACGTGCTGACGCTCGGGCTCGTGTCGTTCATCGTCAACGGCCTGCTGCTCGGCATCGTCGCGTGGGTCTCGGGCCTGATCGGGTTCGGCCTCGCGATCGAGGGCTTCTGGTGGGGCGTGCTCGGCGCGCTCGTGCTCGCGGTCGTCGCGTGGCTGATCGGCATCGTCGTCCGCCCGATCGTCGAGCCGCGCGACCGACGACGGTGAGCGGGCTCAGCGTCTGCTTCGTCTGCACCGGCAACATCTGCCGGTCGCCGATGGCCGAGATCGTGCTGCGTGACCTCGCCGAGCGGGCCGGGCTGGGCGACGCGATCGAGGTCAGCTCGGCCGGCACCGGCGACTGGCACGTCGGCGAGGGCCCCGACCCCCGGGCCGCCGCCGCGCTGACCGCCCGCGGCTACGATGTCTCCCGGCACCGGGCGAAGCAGTTCGAGACCGCCGACTTCGCTCGTCACGACCTCGTCGTGGCGCTCGACCGGGGTCACGAGCGCGTCCTCCGGTCGTGGGCCCCGGACGACGCCGACCGGTCGAAGGTGCAGCTGCTGCTGTCGTTCGACCGCGGCGCCGGCACGGACGTGCCCGACCCGTACTACTCGGACGCCGCGATGTTCGACTCCGTGCTCGACACGGTCGAGCGTGCCTGCGCCGCACTCTTCCGCCAGATCGAACCCGCACTCCGCAAGGGACCCTCATGACGTTGCCCCCCCAGCCCCTCAGCCCGCTCGACGGCCGGTACCGCGCCTCCGTCGGGCAGCTCGGCGACCACCTCAGCGAGGCGGGCCTCAACCGCGCGCGGGTGCACGTCGAGGTCGAGTGGCTGATCGCGCAGACCGACCGCGCGGCGTTCGGGTCCGAGCCCCTGACGACCGACCAGAAGGAGGCGCTGCGTGCGCTCGTCGCCGACTTCGGGCAGTCCGCGATCGACGAGCTCGCGGGGCTCGAGGCGACCACCCGTCACGACGTCAAGGCGGTCGAGTACTACGTCCGCGCGCGCCTCGCCGACCTCGGCCTCGAGCGCATCGCCGAGCTGACGCACTTCGCGTGCACCAGCGAGGACATCAACAACCTCTCGTACGCGGTCACCGTCAAGGCCGCCGTCGCCGAGGTCTGGCTGCCGGCCTTCGACGCCGTGGTCGCCGCCCTGGCGGCCTGGGCCGTCGAGGCCCGCGACGTGCCGATGCTCGCCCACACCCACGGCCAGCCCGCGACGCCGACGACCGTCGGCAAGGAGTTCGCGGTCTTCGCCCACCGGCTGCAGCGCCTCCGGGCCCAGGTCGTCGGCACCGAGTACCTCGGCAAGTTCAGCGGCGCCACCGGCACCTTCTCGGCGCAGGTCGTCGCCGACCCGGGCCTCGACTGGCCCGAGGTGTCGCGCGCGTTCGTCGAGGACGCCCTCGGCCTGACCTGGAACCCGCTGACGACCCAGATCGAGTCGCACGACTGGCAGGCCGAGCTGTACTCGCGGGTCTCGCACGCGAACCGCGTGCTGCACAACCTCGCGACCGACGTCTGGTCGTACATCTCGATGGGCTACTTCACGCAGATCCCGCAGGCGGGCGCGACGGGCTCGTCGACGATGCCCCACAAGATCAACCCGATCCGCTTCGAGAACGCCGAGGCCAACCTCGAGCTGTCGAGCGCCCTGCTCGACTCGCTCGCGGCGACCCTCGTCACGTCGCGCCAGCAGCGCGACCTGACCGACTCGTCGACCCAGCGCAACATCGGCGTGGCCCTCGGCCACTCGATGCTCGCGCTCGACAACCTCCGCCGCGGACTCGGCGAGATCGCGCTCGGCCACGAGTCGCTCGCCGCCGACCTCGACTCGAACTGGGAGGTGCTGGCCGAGGCGATCCAGACCGTCGTGCGGGCCGAGGTCGTCGCCGGCCGCTCGTCGATCGACGACCCCTACGCGCTGCTCAAGGAGCTGACCCGCGGCAAGCGCGTCGGCCAGGCCGAGCTCGTCGCCTTCGTCGAGGGCCTCGACATCGGCGACGAGGCGAAGGCCCGGCTCGTGGCGCTGACCCCCGCCGGCTACACCGGCATCGCGTCGCAGCTCGTCGACCGGCTGGCGTAGCCCGCCCGGCGCGACCCGCCGCACGCACGAGGACCCCGCACCGGATCGGCGCGGGGTCCTCGTGCGTGCGTGCGTGCGGCGGCGGACGGGCCGGGGCTAGTGGGCCCGGGGGCCGTCGCTCTCGTCGATCTCGTGGCGCTCGTCGTCGTTCGGCTTCGCGGCCAGCGCGAGCATGGCGATGACCACGAGCGCGACGATGAAGCCGATGCAGAGGAAGATCAGCGCGAGGTCGAGCTCGCGGGTCGTCATGAGCACGACGACGCCGACGAACACGGCGAAGACGGCGCTGAGGCCGAGGAACTCGGCGGGGCGGACGCGGTCGCGCCAGCTGGGATCGGTCATGACTGGGGTGCTCCGTCTGCGGTGGGGTCGGTGGCGGGGCCCGGCGCGGCGTCGGCGCCGGTCTGCCACTTGAGCGAGAGGCCGGCGATCACGAGGAAGACGCCGACGAGCGCCCCCCATGCTCCCAGCAGGCCGACCAGCACGGTCGACGAGGTGAGGACCCCCTCGATCTCCTCGATGCCGCCGAGCTGGCGCGAGTAGTCGGGCGGCACCACGAGGAAGGCCACGGCCAGCACGAGGGTCAGCGCGCCGACCGTCGTCCAGTCGCGGGCCAGGGGCGAGCGACCACGACGGCGGAGGCCCGCGACGAGCTCGAGCGCCCCGGTCACGACGGCGAAGGCGGTCACGACCGCGACGAGCACGGGCAGGCCCCCGCCCCAGAAGACCAGCGCCAGGGCGCCGGCCACGAGGCTCGCCACGCCCTGCACCACGCCGAGGGGACGGCTCGACCGGTCGTCGAGGAGCCGGAGCGACCCGACGACGAGCACGAGCCCGCCGAGGAGGGCGGCCACGCCGAAGCCGAGCAGGCCGACGCGGGCCGAGTGGTCGGGCGAGAAGGTGATGGCCACGCCGAGGGCGAGCAGGGGGACGGCCCGCAGCAGCGGCACCGGCCAGTAGCGGGCCGCCGAGCGGGAGGCGTCCGACGAGTCGCCGAGCGGGGCCCGACGGGCGGGCCCGGACGACGCGGGGGCAGACGACACTTCACTCTTCTCGACGGGGGACCGACCCAGTTTACGACCCGACGGCGGGGGCCGGGGCCCGGGGTCGCTCGCCGTCGAGGGGACGGAGGCCCCCGCGACGGGCGGCGGCCGACGCTGGGGAGCCGACCCGCGCCTCCGGGTCGACGCATGCCGGAGGGGGCATGGACGAGGGCCGATCTGCCCGGCGGTCTCCCAGGCCCCGCCCCTACTGTCGCTGCATCCGAGGGCGACTGCTCACGACACGCGGCTGGGAAGTCGACCATCGCGGGAGCTCAATGTCTGCCATCGCACCCTCGGCCGCCCCGGCCGGGTTCCGCCCCACCGTCCCGGGTCGGGCCAGCAAGCCGACCAGCACGTACTCGACCCTCCTCGCCTCCGTGCGCGAGGCCGGGCTGCTGAGGCGCCGCACCGGCTTCTACGTGACCGTCTTCGTCGTGCTCGTGCTGTGCCTCGCCGGCACCGGCACCGGGTTCGTGCTGCTGGGGTCGAGCTGGTTCCAGCTGCTGATCGCCGGCGCGCTCGGCATCATCCTCACCCAGTTCGCCTTCCTCACCCACGAGGCCGCGCACCGCCAGGTGTTCGACTCGGGCACGCGCAACGACAAGGTCGGCCGCGTGCTCGCCGCCGGCGTCGTCGGGATGAGCTACGCGTGGTGGATGTCGAAGCACACGCGTCACCACGCCAACCCGAACACCAAGGGCAAGGACCCGGACATCGCCTTCGACACGGTGTCGTTCCTCGAGGAGGACGCCGCGAAGCAGACCGGCCTCATGCGCCAGCTGACGCGTCGTCAGGGCTACCTCTTCTTCCCGCTGCTGCTCGGCGAGGGCGTCAACCTGCACGTGCACTCGTTCCGCGTGCTGCTGACGAAGGAGAAGGTCGAGGGCCGCGCGCTCGAGATCACGCTCATCGCCGTCCGCATGGCCGCGTACTTCGCCGTCGTCTTCGCGTTCCTGCCCGTCGGCATGGGCTTCGCCTTCATCGGCGTGCAGATGGCCGTCTTCGGCCTCTACATGGGCTCGTCGTTCGCCCCGAACCACAAGGGCATGCCGATCATCCCCGAGGGCGCCAAGGTCGACTTCCTCAGCAAGCAGGTGCTGACGTCGCGCAACATCACCGGTCGCTTCTCGACGGCGTTCATGGGCGGTCTGAACTTCCAGATCGAGCACCACCTGTTCCCGAGCATGGCCCGGCCGCACCTCCGCGCCGCGAGCCTGCTGGTAAAGGAGCACTGCGCCAAGCACGACATCCCCTACGCCGAGACCACCGCGGTCAAGTCGTACGGCATCGTCATCCGCTACCTCAACCGCGTCGGCCTCGCCGCCCGCGACCCGTTCGACTGCCCGGCGGCGGCGACCCTCCGCCCGCGCTAGCCGGTCCGCGCCGCCGTCCCGGCGGTGCCCCATGACGACGGCCCCGGCCCGCTCACGCGGACCGGGGCCGTCGTCGTCCGCGCGGCCGCGCGGTCAGGCCGTCGGCCAGGCGGCGAGCTGCCAGCCCAGCCACGGGCTGAAGGCGAACGGCGTCGCCTCGACGGCCCGCGCGAGCGCCGCGTGGTCGGTCCAGGCCCACTCGGCGACCTCGTCGGGCGACGGGTCGGGCACGCCGACCGCCCGGGCGGTGAAGACCGGGCAGACCTCGTTCTCGACGATGCCGGAGGCGTCGGTCGCCCGGTACCGGAACTCCGGCAGGACGACGCGCACGTCGGTCACCTCGATGCCGAGCTCCTGCGACGCCCGGCGGTACACGGCCTGCTCCGGCGTCTCGCCGGGGGCGGGGTGCCCGCAGAAGCTGTTGGTCCAGACGCCCGGCCAGGTCTTCTTCGTCAGGGCGCGGCGCGTGACGAGCACCCGGTCGTGCTCGTCGACGACGTGGCAGCTGAAGGCCAGGTGCAACGGCGTCGTGGTCGTGTGGACCGTCGCCTTGCGGGTGGTGCCGACCGGCTCGCCGGCGTCGTCGAGCAATACCACGAGCTCGTCGTGCACGCCGACCGGATCGGGGTCGAGCGACTGGGGAAGCGCCGAGATGTCGGTGGTCATGAGAGGTAGTCTGCCCTGGTGGACGGTGATCACCTGCGTGCGGGGACGCACGCGAGGCAAGAGCGTGTCGACGCCGTCCTCGACGCCTTCTTCACCCTGGCCAAGCGCCGGGCCGAGTCCGTGGGTCACCGGTACGTCGAGCTCTGGCAGGTGCTCGAGCGGAACACCAGCGGCGGCAAGCGGTTCCGCCCGCGCATGGTGCAGACCTCGTACGATGCTCTCGGCGGCACCGACGACGACGCGGTGGCCCGGGTCGGCGCGGCCTTCGAGCTGCTGCACACGGCGCTGATCGTCCACGACGACGTCATCGACCGCGACTTCTCGCGGCGCGGCATCCCCAACGTCTCCGGCAGCTACCGCGACACGGCGACCACGGCCGGCATCCCCACGCCGGCCGCCGAGCACCGCGGCATGTCGGCCGCCGTCATCGCGGGCGACCTGGCGCTGGCGGGCGCGAGCCGCCTCCTGCTCGACGTCGCGTGCGAGCACGACACCCGCGCGCGCCTCCTCGACATCCTCGACGAGGCGATCTTCGTCAGCGCCGGGGGCGAGATGGTCGACGTCGAGCTGTCGCTCTCGGCCGAGCTGCCCACGGTCGACGAGATCCTCGACATGGAGCGCGCGAAGACCGCGGTCTACTCGTTCGAGGCCCCGCTGCAGGCGGGCGCGGTGCTGGCCGGCGCCTCCGACGCCATGGTGCAGCTCGTCGGCGAGTTCGGGCGCGAGGTCGGCGTCGCCTACCAGGTCGTCGACGACCTGCTCGGGGTCTTCGGCACCGAGGAGGCCACCGGCAAGACGACGCTCGGCGACCTCCGCGAGGGCAAGCGCACGGTGCTCGTCGCGCACGCCGCCACGACCGACGAGTGGTTCGCGATCCGCCCCTTCGTCGGCAAGGCCGACCTCACCGAGGCCGAGGCCGAGCACGTCCGTGCGCGCCTCGAGTCGTGCGGCGCCCGCGCCTTCGCCGAGTCGCTCGTCGACCAGCACGCCCGGCGGGCGCTCGACCTGCTGAACGGCCCCGACGTGGGCGACCGGCTCCGCGAGGCGCTGTCCCCGGTCGTGCAGACCGTGCTGGAGAGAGCGCGATGACGGGCCTCTCCCTCTACGACGCGGTCGCCGACGAGACCGCGTCGGGGGTGATCCGCCGGTACTCGACCTCCTTCGGGCTGGCCTCGCGCCTCCTCGGCCCGGACGTCCGTCAGCACGTCGAGAACGTCTACGCGCTCGTGCGGGTCGCCGACGAGATCGTCGACGGCCCGGCGGCCGAGGCGGGCCTCGACGACGCGGCGGCCCGGCGCTGCCTCGACGACTTCGAGGCCGAGACCGAGACCGCGATGCGGCAGGGCTTCAGCGCGAACCTCGTCGTCCACGCCTTCGCCCGCACGGCCCGCGAGACGGGCTTCGGCGCCGAGCTCACGCGGCCGTTCTTCGCCTCGATGCGCGCCGACCTCGTGGCCAGCGAGCACGACGACGAGTCGTTCGACCGGTACGTCCACGGCTCGGCCGAGGTCGTCGGCCTCATGTGCCTCCGTGCCTTCCTGGTCGGCCACGCGTACCCGCCGTCGACCGTCGCCGCCCTCGACGACGGGGCCCGGCGCCTCGGCGCGGCCTTCCAGAAGGTCAACTTCCTCCGCGACCTCGCGGCCGACTTCGAGCACCTGGGCCGCAGCTACTTCCCCGGGGTCGACGTGACGACCTTCGACGAGGCGACGAAGCGCCGCCTCGTCGACGACATCGACGACGACCTGCGGGTGGCGGGCGAGATCATCCCCGTGCTGCCCGCGACGTCGAGACGTGCCGTCGCGCTGGCCCACGGCCTCTTCGCGGAGCTCAACCGGCGGCTCGAGGCGACCCCCGCCTCCTCGTTGATCCGGGCCCGGGTCCGCGTGCCGGACCCGGTCAAGCTGCGCATCGCCGCCGGGGCCGCGATCGGGCGCATCGCGTCCGTGCCGGGCCCGACCACCGCCGAGCAGTCGACCTCGTCGGCCACGCCGGCCCCCTCGCCCTCCCTCCCGACCTCCCCGCCCCCGACCCCCGGAGCCGCATGAGCACCCCCTGGCTGAAGCGCACCACCGGCGCCACGACCGTCGAGCGGCACGGCCGACGCGTCGTCGTGGTCGGCGGCGGCATCTCCGGCCTCGCGTCGGCCGCGCTCCTCGCCCGCGAGGGCCACGAGGTCACCGTGCTCGAGAAGAACCCCGAGGTCGGCGGCCGCGCCGGCAGCTGGGCGAGCGAGGGCTTCCGCTTCGACCTCGGCCCGAGCTGGTACCTCATGCCCGAGGTGTTCGACCACTTCTTCCGGCTGATGGGCACGACGGCCGACGAGCAGCTCGACCTCGTGGCGCTCGACCCGGGCTACCGCGTGTACTTCGAGCCCGGCCCCGACGCCGACGGCACCACCCCCGACCACGCGCCGATCGACGTGCCCCTCGGCCTCGAGCGCAACGTCGAGCTGTTCGAGAGCGTCGAGCCCGGCAGCGGCGACCGGATGCGCCGGTACCTCCGCTCGGCCCGCGACACGTACGAGATGGCCAAGCAGCGCTTCCTCTACACGAGCTTCGAGAGCGTCTCGCCGCTGCTGCGCGGCGACGTCGTCGTGCGCCTGCCGAAGCTCGCCCGGCTCCTGCTGCAAGACCTCGACACGTTCGCCTCGAAGACGGTGACCGAGCCCCGGCTGAAGCAGATCCTCGACTACCCGGCGGTCTTCCTGGGGTCGTCGCCGTTCCGCACCCCGAGCATGTACCACCTGATGAGCACGCTCGACCTCGACGACGGCGTGCTCTACCCGCAGGGCGGGCTGACGACCGTCATCGAGCGGATCGCCGCCGTGGCGGAGGAGGCGGGGGTCGAGATCGTCACGGAGGCCTCGGTCACGCGCATCGTCACGACCGCCGGCGGGGACGGCCCGGCCGGCTCGGCGTCGTCGCTCCGCGGCGCGCGCGCCCGGGCCACCGGGGTCGAGTGGACGGACGCGAGCGGCGCCGGGCACACGCTCGAGGCCGACGTCGTCGTCAGCGCGGCCGACCTGCACCACACCGAGACGCGGCTGCTGCCGACCTCCCTGCGCACCTACGACGCCGCGTACTGGTCGGGTCGCGACCCGGGCCCGAGCGCCCTGCTCGTCTACCTCGGCATCGAGGGCGAGGTGCCCGAGCTCGAGCACCACACGTTGTTCTTCGCCCGCGACTGGCACGAGAACTTCGAGCGCATCTTCGGCGACGTCAAGCGCATCCCCGACCCGCCGTCGCTCTACGTCTGCAAGCCGAGCACGATCGACCGCTCGACGGCCCCCGACGGCCACACGAACCTCTTCGTGCTCGTGCCGCTGCCGGCCGACCCCTCGATCGGCCGCGGCGACGTCGACGGCGACGGCGACCCGCAGGTCGAGCGCCTCGCCGACCTCGTCATCGACCAGATCGCCGAGTGGGCCGGCGTGCCCGACCTGGCGTCGCGCGTCGTGCTGCGCCGCACCCGCGGGCCGCGCGACTTCGTCGACGACGTCAACGCGTGGAGCGGCAGCATGCTCGGCCCGGCCCACACCCTCGAGCAGAGCGCCATGTTCCGGGCGGGCAACACGTCCGAGCACGTGGCCGACCTCTTCTACGTCGGCGGCTCGTCGCGTCCCGGCATCGGGCTGCCCATGTGCCTGATCAGCGCCGAGGTGCTGCTCAAGAACATGCGCGGCGACACGAGCACCGAGCCGCTGCCCGAGCCCGCGACCGTGCCCGGTGCGCCGGCACGCGCCGAGACCGGCGGCGGCGGCGCCTGATGGGCGTCCTCTACCTCGTCGCGCTCGGCGTCGCCCTGACCGGCATGGCCCTGCTCGACCGGCGCTTCGCCCTGTTCTTCTGGCGGGACGGCTGGCGCGCGGCGGTGACGCTGCTCGTGGGCGTGGTGTTCTTCCTCGTCTGGGACGTCGTCGGCATCGACGTCGGCATCTTCTTCCGCGGTGAGACCTCCTTCATGACCGGCGTCCAGCTCGCCCCCGAGCTGCCCCTCGAGGAGGTGTTCTTCCTCACGCTGCTGTGCTGGCTGACGATGAACCTCCTCTCCGGCGCGCGGCTGGCCCTCGAGCTCGTCGACGAGCGCCGCTCGGCGCGCTCCGGCGGCGCCCGGGCGGGCTCCGGGGGCGGTGCCTCGTGACCTACTGGGCGATCAACGCCGTCTTCCTCGTCCTCGTGGCCGCGGCGGCCGGGGCGGCCCTGCTGCTGGCCTGGTCGCGTCGGCGGGCGGGACGCGCCTCCTCACCGGGTCGTCCGCTCGTCGAGCGCGTGCGCGCGGCGGCGCTGGCGACCGTCGTGCTGCTCGTGATGACGGCCGTCTTCGACAACGTCATGATCGGCGTCGGCCTCGTCGGCTACGACGAGGCCCGCATCAGCGGCGTGAAGATCGGCGTCGCGCCCCTCGAGGACTTCGCCTACGCCGTCGCCGCCCTCGTGCTGCTGCCGAGCGTCTGGAGCCTGCTCGGCGGGCGGCGCGCGCCCCGCGAGCCCACCCTCGTCCACCCGCGCGACCGCGCCCGCGTCGAGGCCTCGGCGTCGGCCGCCGCCGCGCCCGCAGCGACCCGGGACGAGGAGGCGCGGTGACCGCGACCCTGAGAGCCCTGTTCTGGTCGTCCCGGCCCCTCAGCTGGATCAACACGGCGTTCCCCTTCGCGGCGGCGTACGTGCTGACGGCGGCCTCGACGCCGCGCGACGGCGCGGCCGCGCCCGCCGGCTCGTTCGACTTCTCGACCGTGCCGTGGCTCGTCGCGATCGTCGGCTTCGTCTTCTTCCTCGTGCCGTACAACCTCGCGATGTACGGCATCAACGACGTCTTCGACTACGAGAGCGACCTCCGCAACCCGCGGAAGGGCGGGGTCGAGGGCGCCCTCCTCGACCGCGGCATGCATCGCCCGACGCTCGTCGCGTCGGTCGTGACGACCGTGCCCTTCCTCGTCTTCCTCGTGGCCGTGGGCGGGCCGCTCAGCGCGCTCGTGCTCGCGGTGAGCATGTTCGCCGTCGTCGCCTACTCGGCGCCGCGGCTGCGCTTCAAGGAGCGGCCGTTCGTCGACTCGGTCACGTCGAGCACCCACTTCGTGAGCCCCGCGGTCTTCGGCCTCGTGCTCGCGGGGGCCGACTTCACCCCGGCGCTCTGGTCGTTGCTCGGCGCGTTCTTCCTCTGGGGCATGGCGAGCCACGCGTTCGGCGCCGTGCAGGACGTGCTGGCCGACCGCGAGGGCGGCATCGCCTCGACCGCCACCGTCATCGGCGCCCGGTCGACCGTGCGGCTCTCGGTCGTGGCGTACCTGCTCGCGGGCGTCCTCATGACCTTCACCGACTGGCCAGGGCCGCTGGCGGCGCTCATCCCCGTCGGCTACGCCATCAGCTGCGCGCCCTGGTGGAACGTCGCCGACGCCGACGCCGAGGGCGTCAACAAGGGCTGGAGGCGCTTCCTCACCCTCAACTTCGTGTCGGGGTTCCTGACGACGATGCTGCTCATCTGGTGGGTGTCCCTGCGCGGCTGACCCGCGCCTCCTCGTCCGGGCGACGGGGCCGAGGTCAGCCGGCCGGATGATCTTCGGCGGAAGTCGCCGCCCGTTCACCCTCGTGCAAGCTCGTGCCCGTACCGTGCCGACGTGACCATGCGCCCGTCCCGTACCGCCGGAGCCCTGCGGCGTGCCCGCGGGCTGAACGACCTCGCCTGGCGGGCCCGCGTCCGGTGGGACCGCGCCCGGCGCCACCCCCGGGCGCTCTGGCGGGCGTTCGCCCTGCTGCACGGCGCCGTCTTCCTGGCGCTCACGCCGCTGATGCTCGCGGGCGGCGTGAGCGGCGACCTGCCCCTCTACCGGACCTGGGCGAGCGACGCGCTGAGCGCCGGGTCGTGGCCGGTGCTCGACTTCAGCTGGGTCTACCCCGCGGGGGCGCTGCTGCCGATCGTCCTGCCGAACGTGCTGGGCGAGTCGCTCTACCAGCTGGTGTGGCTCGTCATGCTGACCGCCCTGAACGCCGTCTCGCTGTGGCTGCTCACCGACCGGGGTCGTCGCACGGTCGAGAACCCGGCGGCCTGGTGGTGGCTGCTCGTGCTCTTCCTCCTCAGCCCGGTGGCCTTCCTCCGCCTCGAGGGGTTCAGCGCGCCGATGGTGGTGACGGCGCTCGTGCTCCTCGGGCGGCACCCGCGGGCGGCCGGCCTGCTGCTGGCCGCGGCGACCTGGATCAAGGTCTGGCCCGCCGCGGTCGTCGGCGCGGTCATGGTCGCCTCCCGGGAGCGGGCCACCGTCGTGCGGTCGGCCATCGTCGTCACGGTGGTCGTCGCGTCGGTCGTCGCCCTCGGCGGGGGGCTGACCCGGGTCGACGGCTTCGTCACCACCCAGTCGAGCCGGGGCCTGCAGCTCGAGGCGCCGCTGTCGACGCCGTGGGTGTGGATGGCGATGCTGCGCGTGCCGGGCGCGAGCGTCTACCAGAACGTCGCCCTCGCGACCCGCGAGGTGATGGGGCCCGGCGACACCTGGGCCATCAACGGCAGCACGGAGCTCATGCTGGGCGTCATCCTGGCGCTCGTCGGCGTGCTCGCCGTCGCGGCCTTCGGGGTGCCCGGTGCCCGTCGACGGCCGGCCGACGAGCACGGACTGGTCCTGCTCGGCGCGCTCACGCTGACGACCGCCTTCGTCGTCTTCAACAAGGTCGGCTCGCCCCAGTACATGCTCTGGATCGCCCCGATCGTCGCCGTCGGCCTCGCGACCCGGCCGACCGAGTTCCGGGTGCCGGCCGTGATGCTCGGCTGGGCCGCGGGGCTCACGACGCTCGTCTTCCCGATCCTCTACCGACCGCTGATCGACCTGAACCCGTTCGCCGTGCTCGTCCTGGCCGGGCGCAACGCGATCGTCGTGGCGCTCTTCGGCTGGTGCGCCGTGCGGCTCGTCGAGGCTGCCCTCGCGGGCGCGGGGCTCGAGGGGTGGACGCTCCGGCGGGCGCTGGGGCTGCTCGCGCCGGATCGCGGGCTGCCCGTCGCGGCGACCCGCGAGGCGCGGGTCCTCGACCGCCAGGGCTGACGACGGCGCACGGACTCGGCCGTGGCCGGTGCCGCGGCCGGTGCGGCGCCGCGGCGAGGGACGGGGCACCCCGGGGCGTTCCGTTCCCCGAGGGGACAGTGGGCACGCCAATCTGGTCGCCGCCCGGCCTGCCGTGCCACCGTGGGAGGTCGGACAACACCAGAGCACCCGCGCCGCGCGCGGGTCCGAGCCAAGGAGCACTCATGAAGGGCAAGATCCTCTTCGTCGCCGGAGCAGCAGTCGGGTACGTCCTGGGGGCCCGCGCGGGTCGTGGTGCGTACGTGAAGATCAAGTCGCGAGCCGAGGACCTGTGGGAGAACCCCACCGTCCAGAAGTCCGTGCACCAGGCGGAGGACTTCGTCAAGGAGAACGCGCCGGTCGTCGGCAAGAAGCTCTCCGGCGCCGCCAGCGACGCCGCCGCGAAGGCCAAGCAGGTCGCAGGCAAGGCCGGCGACGCCGCCGGCGACCTGGCCGACAAGGCGGACGACGTCGCCGACGAGGCGAAGGCCAAGGCCGGCGAGGTCGCCGACACCGCGAAGGACAAGGCCGCCGAGGCCCGGGACGAGGCTGACGACGTCGCCGACCAGGCCAAGGGCAGGGCCGACAAGGCGGCCCGCAAGGCCGGGGGCTCGTCGAAGGGCACCGACACGCTCCCCGGGGTGAACGTCGGTGGCTGACTCTGACCTGAAGGCCCCCGAGCAGAGCACGAAGCGCTCGCTCGGCAAGCTGCTCGGCAGCCTGCCCGACCTGCTGTCGCGGATGATCCGCGGCGAGGTCGCGCTCGCCAAGAAAGAGCTCGTCACCAAGCTCAAGGACGCGGGCGTCGGCATCGGCCTCCTCGTCGGGGCCGCGCTCTTCGGGTTCTTCCTGCTCGCCGTGCTGATCACGGCCGGCGTCCTCGGACTCGCCACCGTCGTCGCCCCCTGGCTCGCGGCCCTCATCGTCGCGGGCGTGCTGCTCGTCGTCACCGGCGTGCTCGCCCTGCTGGGCGTCAAGGCGCTGAAGAAGGGCGTCCCGCCCGTGCCGCAGCATGCAGTCGACAGCGTGAAGGCCGACGTCGCCGCCCTGAAGGGACAGGGAGCGTATGCCGAACCGCGGTCCTGACGAGAACGCCCCGGACGACCCCACCGAGTCGGCCGGGCTGCGCCCCGACGCGAGCATCCCCGAGATCGAGCTCGACCTGGCCCGGACCCGCGAGGAGTTCGCCGAGACCCTCGACGCGATCGAGGACAAGCTCAGCGTCCCGGCCCACGCACGTCGCCTCAAGGCCAGCGTCGAGCGGCGCTGGGCCGACGACAAGAAGCCGGTGGTGGCCGCGGCCGCCGCGGGCGCCGTCGGCGTCGCCGCCCTGGTGGCCGGCATCGTCAAGGCCGCCCGACGCTGACCTGACGCACAGCACCCGCCCAGCGCCACCGCGCCGACCGCGGGGCCGAGCCACCGCGCCGACCACGGTCACCGCAGCACCCCGTCGCTGACCACCGACGAACGAGAGAGACCCGGATCCCATGGCGCAGAGCAGCACCGAGCGCGAGGCGGCCTCGCCGGCCCCCGACGACGACGGCAAGCCCGAGAACCCCACCGACCTGCACAAGCGGTCGTGGGGCTACGTGTTCAAGAAGACCCTCCGCGAGTTCGGCGCCGACCAGTGCACCGACCTGGCGGCATCGCTGACCTACTACGCGGTGCTCGCGATCTTCCCGGGCCTGCTGGCCGTGGTGTCGCTGCTCGGCCTCTTCGGCCAGGCGGGCTCGACGACCGGCGCGGTGCTCGACATCCTCGAGGGCCTCGGGGCCGGGTCCGTCGTCACGGCCCTCCGGGAGCCGATCGCCGAGCTCGTCGCCTCGCCGGCGGCGGGCGTGGCGTTCGTGGTCGGCGTGCTCGGCGCGCTCTGGTCGGCGAGCGGCTACATCGGCGGCTTCGGCCGGGCGATGAACCGCATCTACGAGATCGACGAGGGCCGCCCGGTCTGGAAGCTCCGTCCCGTCAACCTCGCGATCACGGCCTTCACGGTCGTGCTCGTCGTGATCGCGGGCCTCATCCTCGTGCTGAGCGGCGACGTCGCGCAGACGGTGGGCGACGTCATCGGCCTCGGCTCCACCGCGGTGTTCGTCTGGGGCATCGTGAAGTGGCCCGTGCTGCTCGGCATCATCGTGGTCGTCGTCGCGGTGCTCTTCTACTTCTCGCCCAACGTCAAGCAGCCGAAGTTCCGCTGGATGAGCCTCGGCTCGTTGCTCGCCATCGGCATCTGGCTGCTCGCGAGCGTCGGCTTCGGCTTCTACGTCGCGAACTTCTCGAACTACAACAAGACGTACGGCTCGCTCGGCGCCGTCATCGTCTTCCTGCTGTGGCTCTGGATCACGAACAACGCACTGCTCTTCGGCGCCGAGTTCGACGCCGAGATCGAGCGGGGCCGCGAGCTGCAGGCCGGCATGCGGGCGGAGAAGGACATCCTGCTGCCGCCCCGTGACACGGCGGCCAGCGACAAGAAGAAGGCCCAGGAGGCGCAGGACGAGCTCGACGGGATGCGCCTGCGTCAGGCCGCCGCGGCCTCCATCGCCCGGCAGGAGTCCGAGGAGGAGGCCCGGGGCGAGGGGCGGCGCGACGGCTCGTCACCCGACGCCACCTCGGAGGATCTCGACCGCGACCGGGGATCGGGGCGCGAGGCGCGCTGAGCGCTGCACCGCGCCTCCGGCCGGGGGACTGACGACGACGGCCCGCACCTCCGCACGGAGGGGCGGGCCGTTCGTCGTCGGCGGGTCGTCAGAAGGCGAAGCCGAGCTCGGCCGGGTAGTCGCCGCGGGCGGTGAGCTGCTCGGCCGCGTCGCGGAGGTGCGACAGCGTCAGGCCCAGGGTGCGCGGCCCGAAGCTGACGCGCGAGACGCCGAGCTCGGCCAGGCGGGCGAGCGGCACCGAGTCGGGGCCGGAGATGACGCTGACCTTGCCGTGGATCTGCTCGACGGCACGGGCGACGAGCTCGTCCGTGCCGAGGCCGAGCACGAAGGCGCAGTCGGCGCCGGCGTCGAGGTAGGCGTTGGCGCGGGCGACGGCGTCGTCGAAGAGCGACGGGTCGCCGGCGAGGGCGTCGACCCGGGCGTTGATGACGATCGGGACGCCGGCGCGGTCGCCGGCCCGGCGGGCGGCGGCGATCTTCGAGACCTGCGTGTCGACGTCGTAGAGCTCGGCCTTCGAGCGGCCGACGCTGTCCTCGATGTTGAGGCCGGCGGCGCCCTCCTCGATGAGGCGCCAGACGTTGTCGAGCGTGCCGGCCGCGTCGGTCGCGTAGCCCTTCTCGAAGTCGACCGACACGGGCAGGTCGACGGCGCGGATGACCAGGCGGGCGGCGGCCAGCATCTGGTCGACGTCGAGCCCCTCGCCGTCCTCGACGCCGTGCGCCTCGGAGATCGAGTGGGAGGCGGTCGCGAGGGCCTTCACCCCCGGGGCGCCGGCGACGACGCGGGCGGTGATGCTGTCCCACACGTTCGTCACGACGAGCGGGTCGCCGGGGACGTGCAGCGAGCGGAGGAGTTCGGCCTTCTCGGCCGTGCTGGAGATCGACATGGTCCCAGCCAACCGCACGCGCCTCCGCGTCGCCAGTACCGAGGTCAGTCGGCCCACCGCCAGCTGCTCGCCAGCTCGTCGACCACGCGGTCGAGGTCGGACCGCGACGAGGAGGCGTCGGTCGCCCCCTCGAGGTCGCCGCCGTCGGTCGCGGTGACGGTCACGAGGAAGAGCCGGGCCGAGCCGTCGTCCGTCGACAGGGCGCGGGGGGCGAGGGCGATCAGCGCGACGCCGGGCGTCCCGAGGTCGGTGCCGGTCGCCATGCTCGCCGCCCGGGCGGGCTCGCCGTCGAGCTGCACCTCGTCGACGTCGCCGACGACCGTGCCGACGGAGGGCAGCCAGCTCGTCGAGAGGGCGTCGGTCACGGCGCCGAGCGAGCCGTCGCCGGCCAGCCCGTCGCTCGTGCTGGTCGGGACGGCCGCGACCGTGACGAAGTACTCGGCGCCGGTGGCGTCGTCGCCCACCATGACGTCGGTGGAGCAGGAGGCGCCCTCGTCGAGCGACGACTCGGTCACCCACGTGGTCGCGGGGAGGTCGGCCGTCCAGCAGTCGGTCGTCAGCGGCGTCGGGCTGCCGGGGCCGGCGGCGCCGTCGAGGTCGTCGCCGGAGGAGTACGACCACGATCCCGGCTGGCCCGACCAGGCGTCCCAGGCGCGGTCGGCCACGTCGACGAGGGCCGGGCCCACGACGACCGTCACCAGGGTGACCGCGACGTTGGTCACGAGGGCCAGCGACGACAGCACGAGCGCCGTGACGCCGATGCCCTTGCCCGGACGACCGCGGTCGCGGCGCACGAGCAGGGCGACGAGCGCGAGGGCGAGGCCCGCGAGGGGGACGAGGAACCCCACGCCCGGCACGAGCCCGACGAGGAAGGCGGCGATGCCGACGACGAGGGCGGCGACGGCCCAGCCGCCGGGGCCCTGCGCGGGGGCGGGTGCGGGTGCCGGGGCCGGTGCCGGTGCGGGCGTGGGTGCCGGTGCGGGCGGGGCGTCGGCGGCGGGGGCGTCGGCTCGGTCGTGCGGGGGCGTGGGGTCGGTGGTCATGGTGCTCCTTCGGCGGCTCGGGCGAGTCGCCTCCGACGCTACGGAGCGCCGGGGGCGGGGCGCGTCCGCCGCTGGGGGCCGACCCGCGCCTCCGGAGGGATGGCGTCGGGTGGTCCTCCCGGCTGACGCCGGGATGTCGCACCGCGTCCCGACCGCCGCAGCGGGTCTCGTCGCGGTGCCGTGATCGGAGCGCGGCGCGGTGAGTCGACGAGCCCCGTCAGGAGGTGCGTCGCACCTCCGCGAGGACGGCCGCGATCCGGTCGGGCACCGTCGAGTCCTGCAGCGACGTCGTGTCGCCGAGCACCCGGCCGTCGCAGATGTCGCCGAGCAGGCGTCGCATGATCTTCCCCGAGCGGGTCTTCGGCAGGTCGGGCACGACGACGACCGTCGCCGGCTTGGCGATCGGGCCGATCTGGTCGGCGACGTGCGCCCGCAGCGTCGCGGAGAGCTCCGCCGCGAGCGGGGCCCACACCGGCGGTTCGTCGGCGGACCCGGCGTCGCGCACCGCGCCTCCGGCCGGTCTCGACGCAGGCACCACGAAGGCGGCGATCGCCTGCCCGGTGCGGTCGTCGGCCACGCCGACCACGGCCGCCTCGGCGACGAGCGGGTGGGAGACGAGCGACGACTCGACCTCGATCGTCGAGAGCCGGTGCCCGGAGACGTTGATGACGTCGTCGACGCGGCCGAGCACCCAGATGTCGCCGTCGTCGTCGTACTTCGCCCCGTCGCCCGAGAAGAACCAGCCCTGCCGCCAGTACTTCGCCCAGTAGCTGTCGCGGTAGCGCTCGGGGTCGCCCCAGACCGTGCGGGCGAGCGACGGCGGGGTCTGCTGCACGACGAGATAGCCGCCCGAGCCGTTCGGCACGCGCTCGCCGGCCTCGTCGACGACGGCGGTCGAGACGCCGGGCAGCGCCCGCAGCGACGACCCGGGCTTCAGGGTGTCGACGCCCGGCAGGGGCGCCATGACGGCCGCCCCCGTCTCGGACTGCCACCAGGTGTCGACGATCGGCAGCTCGCCCCGGCCGAGCTGCTCGCGGAACCAGACCCAGGCCTCCGGGTTGATCGCCTCGCCGACCGTGCCGAGCAGGCGCAGCGAGCTGAGGTCGTGGTCGGTCGGCAGCCCGTCGGGGAACCACGACGCCAGCGTCCGCACCAGCGTCGGCGCCGTGTAGTACGTGGTGACGCCGTAGCGCTCGATGATCTCGAGGTGGCGGGCCGGGTGCGGGGTGTCGGGCGTGCCCTCGTAGATCACCTGCGTGAGGCCGTTCGACAGCGGGCCGTAGATCTCGTAGGTGTGCGCGGTCACCCAGGCCAGGTCGGCCGTGCACCAGTGCACGTCGTCGGGCTTCGCGTCGAAGACGGCCCAGTGGGTCCAGCTCGCGGCGGTGAGGTAGCCGCCGCTCGTGTGGACGAGGCCCTTCGGCTTACCGGTCGTGCCGCTCGTGTACATGATGAAGAGGGGTGTCTCGGCGTCGAAGGCCTCGGGCTCGTCGACGTCGGGCTGCGGGTCGACGACGTCGTGCCACCAGAGGTCGCGGCCCTCGGTCCAGGGCACGTCGGGCGTCCGGTCGCCGGTCCGCCGCACGACGAGCACGTGCTCGACCTGGTTCTCGCCGCTCACCGCGTGGTCGGCGTTCGCCTTGACCGGCACGGCCGCGCCGCGGCGGAACTGGCCGTCGGTCGTCACGAGCAGCTTCGCGCCCGTGTCCTCGACGCGGAACCTCAGGGCCTCGCCCGAGAAGCCGCCGAAGACGAGGGAGTGGATCGCGCCGATGCGCGCGATCGCCAGCGTCACGACGATCGTCTCGGCGATGACCGGCAGGTAGACGACCACGCGGTCGCCCTTCCCGACGCCGAGGCTGCGCAGGCCGTTCGCGGCCTTGACGACCTCGCGCTGCAGCTGCGCGTACGTGACGTCGCGACGGTCGCCGGGCTCGCCCTCGACGTGCAGGGCGACCTTGTCGCCCTTCCCGGCCGCGACGTGCCGGTCGACGCAGTTGACCGCGACGTTCAGTCGGCCGCCCGCGAACCAGGTCGCCTCGGGCACGGTCAGGCTGCCGTCGGCCAGCTCGCGCACCGGCGACCAGGTGTGGGCGGTGGTCCACGGCGTCTCCCAGTCGAGGCGGCGGGCCTGCTCCTCCCAGAAGGCGACGGGGTCGGCGGCGGCGCGCTCGTGCTCGGCGCCCGCCACGTTGGCGTGGGCCGCGAGGGCCGGAGGCGCGGGGAACGTCCGCCGCTCGTCGAGCAGGGCCGAGATGGTGTCGCCGGTCGTCGGGGTGGTGTCGCGCGGGGCCATCCGTCGAGCGTACGGAGGCGCGGGGCCGGCCGCCGGGGCTGCCGTCACGTCGCGTAACCGCGGCGGTCGCGCGCGGCGGGGCGACCGCCTCGGGGAGGCGCGGTGGCCGCGAGGCGCACCGGGCGCCTCCTCGCGGGGTCGGTTCGGTCGCAGGGGCTCCCGTTCGTCGGAGGCTGCCCCTAGTGTGGGGGGCATCCGGCCCCGGGGGCCGCGCGGTCCATGGGGGGTCGCGGGGAGGTCGCCGGGGCGTCGCCGACGTCGTCGTGGGCGATCGACCCCCAGGAGCGTCCACGTGATCAGATCCACCCGAGGCCGGGGAGCGCGCTACGCGACCGCCCTGGCCCTCGCGAGCGCACTCGTGCTCGCCCCCACGGCCGCCTTCGCCGCCGACGGCGACGAGGCCGCGGCCGACGAGGCGCTGGCGGGCGGTGCCGCCGGAGAGGTCGGGGCCGTCGGGGCCGTCGGCTCGGCCGTCGCCGACTCGCCCGACGCGGAGGGGGCCGACGAGGCGTCCGCCACTCCGACCGAAGGCGCAGCCGTCCCGACCGAAGGCGCCGAGGTCCCCGCAGACGGTGAGGCCGTCGCCGACGAGCCCGCCGTCGAGGACGAGACGCCCGTCGTCGACGAGCCCGCCGCCGCGGAGGAGACCGAGGCGCAGGCGGCTCCGCTGCCCGCCGCCGACGCGACCGTCGCCGACGGCGAGCTGATGAACTACGTGGTCAACACCGACGCGACCGGTGCCGCCGCCGTCGACGAGGCCGCCACGGCCGTCGCCGACGCCGGGGGCGTGGTGCTCAGCGAGTACCCCGAGATCGGCGTCGTCACGGCGCAGTCGACCGACGGCGAGTTCCTCGCCGCGATCCGCGCCGCGCAGGGCGTCGAGTCGGCCGGCCCGACCCGCACCGCCCCCGTCAGCGAGGGCGCCGTCGCGCCCGCCGACGCGACCGAGGGCGCCGGCGGCACGCAGGGCATCGAGCGTCCGCTCGCCGACAGCGCCGTCACCGCCGACCCGCTCGAGGCCGAGCAGTGGGACATGTCGGCCATCGGCGCCCCCGAGGCCCGCCAGATCTCGGCCGGCGACCCCGGCGTGGTCGTGGGCGTGCTCGACAGCGGCATCGACGTGACGCACCCCGACCTGGCCGGCCAGGTCGACCCGAGCCTCTCGGTCGGCTGCGCCGTCAACGGCGTCCCCGACCAGACGCAGTCCGCCTGGGTGCCCGTCGACGACAGCGAGTCGCACGGCACGCACGTCGCCGGCACCATCGCCGCCGCCGACAACGGCGTCGGCATCGTCGGCATCGCGCCCGACGTGACGCTCGCCAGCGTCAAGGTCGTCAACTACGACGGCTACATCTACCCCGAGTACGCGCTCTGCGGCTTCATGTGGGCCGCCGACAAGGGCTTCGACGTCACGAACAACAGCTACTACGTCGACCCCTACGAGTACTGGTGCAGCACCGAGGCCGACCAGGCCCCGGCGCTCGAGGCCGTGACCCGGGCCGTCGAGTACTCCGAGACGCAGGGCGTGCTGAGCGTCGCCGCGGCCGGCAACTCGTCGTACGACCTGGCGAACAAGACCACGAACGACTCGAGCCCCAACGACTCGACGCCCGTCGTCGGCCGCGACGTCTCGGAGGGCTGCTACGACATGCCCACCGAGATCGACGGCGTCGTCTCGGTGTCCGCGCTCCGTGAGGGCGCCGACGGCCAGCCCGAGTTCGAGGACCGCTACTCGAACTTCGGCGAGGGCGTCATCGACGTCAGCGCCCCCGGTTCCGACGTGCTGAGCACCGTCTTCGGCGGCCTGTACGAGTCGTACAACGGCACCTCGATGGCCTCGCCGCACGTCGCGGGCGTCGCGGCCCTCCTGGCCTCGACCCACCCCGACGCCTCGCCCGCCGAGCTGCAGGCGCTGCTCGAGAGCCAGGCCACCCCGCGCGGCGACTCGGCGCTCTACGGCGCCGGCGTCGTGGACGCGTTCGCGGCCGTCACCGAAGACCTCGGCCTCGGCCCCGTCGCGGCGGTCGCCGACGGCACGGTCCAGGCCGGTGCCCCGTTCCGCGTCCTCGGCGCGAACTTCGAGCCCGGCGAGACCGTCACCGTCGAGGGCCTCACCGGCTCCTTCACGGCCGACGAGCTCGGACGCCTCGACGGCCCGGCCGTCCTGTCGCCCCTGCTCGAGGCGGGCGTCGTCACCCTGCAGCTGACCGGCTCCGAGGGCAGCTCGACCACCCTCGAGCTCATCGTCGAGGCGGCTGTCGCCGGTCCGTCGATCACCGCGCCCACGGCCGGCCAGGTCGTCGAGCCGGGCACCGTGACGGTGTCGGGCACGGCGGAGGCGGACGCCCTCGTCGTGGTCACCCTCGGGTCGGCCGCCGACGTCGCGGCGCTCGTCGAGCTCGAGCCGGTGCTGCCGGCCGCGCAGGCCCGCTCGACCGCCTCCGTCGACGCCTCGGCCTCGGCCCTCGCGTCGGGCTCGGCGGGCAGCTCGGCCGTCGAGGCCCGTGCCTCGGCCGCCGCCGTGATCGCCGACCCGGTGCCGTACGACCCCGCCCTCGGCGGTGCCTCCGCCCTCGTGCAGACCGACGCCACCGGCGCCTGGTCCGTGCCCGTGACCGGCGTGCCCGCCGGCGACCTCGGCGTGACCGCGCTGCAGGTGCTGCCCGACGGCACGACGTCGACCTTCACGGAGCCCGTGCTGTTCACCGTCGCCGCCGCGGTCGTCGTGCCGGTCGACGGCACCGACCCGGTGCCGCTGCCCGAGCCCGTTCCCGGCTCGGTGGTCGTCCCGGTCCGCGCGCCCGTCGCCTCCGGCGCCCTGGCGTACACCGGTTCGGAGCCGACCCCGCTCGCGGGCGTCGCCCTGGCCATGCTCGCCGCGGGCACGGCGGCCGTGGCCGCCGCGGGCCTGCGTCGCCGTCGCCTCGCGACGGTCGCCGCCGGCACCGGCGCTGGCTCGGGCGCCGGATCGGCCTCGGCCGAGTAGTCCCGCCCGGGGCCGCCGCGCCGCGGCGGCCCCGCCGCACCGACGGACGCCGTCCGTCCACCCGGGCGGGCGGCGTCCGTCGTGTGTCGGGTGGCGCCCCGCGTCACGTTCCGCGCACCGCGTCGCGTTTCGCCGCGACGTGACGCGCAGAACGTGACGCGGCCGCGGTCAGAGTCGCCGTGAGCACGGCACCCCCGCCTCCACCAGCAGGGCGCGCAGTCGGCGGAGGTCGTGCAGGTGCCACCACGTGCACCGGATGAACTCGCGCACGTCCGGATGCCGGCGGATGTCGTCCTCCCGGAACTTCTCCTTCACGGCGACCTGGTCGGCCGTCAGCACGCCGCGCCAGCGGCTCTCGGTGTACTTGCCCATCCCGTCGAACTCGAGCACGCATCCCTGGTCGGGGAACCAGAAGTCGACCCTCGGGTCGTAGCGCCCTCGCCCCACGTCGAACGACTTCTGCAGCACGGGCGGCGGTGCGCCGAGCCGGTCGAGGTCGACGCGCGCCGCCGACTCTCCCGGCGAGTCCGCCAGCCCGTCCGCGAACGCCAGCGCCCGGCGGGCCCCGGTCCGACCCCGCGCGGCAGGTCGGCGGTCGAGCGAGGCGAGCACGTCCTCCTTCGTGACCAGTCCCCGGTGCAGCAGGTCGTCGAGCAGCACGACGGCCTCCCGCCGAGACCTGGTCGTCAGGGCCAGGTCGGCTGCCGTCCGGGGCGGCGAGGTGAGTCGCAGGCCGCGGAGGGCGGTCACCTCGTCGTCGTCGAGCGGTCCGCGGTGCTTGCTCACCGCTGCCGTGGTCTGGCTGGTCCGTCCCCGCGGGTCGGTGACGTGGACGCGAGCGGGCCACTCGCCGAGCACGGGCGACCGCAGCAGCGCCGCGGCCGACAGGTGGGACACCACGTGCCTCTCGTCGGTGCGTCGCGCCGCCGACTCGACGAGGAGGACGTGCTGGCGGCGGGGCGTCAGGGCGTCCCACTCGGTCGCGTCGACGAACGTGCCCGCGTGGAGGCGTCGGACGGTCCCGGACCGAGCTGCCCGCCGCAGGCGGAACGCTTCCCGGTCGCCGGGACCGAGACCGGCGACGTGGACCAGGCGGGGCAGGGGATCTTCGTGGACGACGAGCATCCGACGACTGTGCCCGACATCGCGGGACGGCCTCCTGGGCTGTCCACAGGTCGGATGTCGCGTCACGTTTCGCCCGTTGCGTGCCGTCCGGACGCACCGCGATGTCCGAACCCCGACGCGCGGGGGATGCCCGAGGGGACGGCCTCCGGCGTCGGCGGCCCGTCGCGTCACGTCTCGTGCGTCGCGTCGCGACGAAACACACGGTGATGCACGGAACGTGACGCGACCCGACCCGACGCGGCGCGACCCGACCCGGCACGGCCGACGGCGCCGCCCCCGAGAGGCGCGGTGCAGGCCCCCGACGACCGCCGACCTAGGATGGTCCCCACCCGTCAGCCCCGGAAGGACCCCGTGACGAAGGCCCCCACCGTCTACGACGTGGCCGCGCACGCCGGTGTGTCCATCGCGACGGTGTCCCGTGTGCTGCGGCGCCCCGACGACGTCCGCGCGGAGACCCGTGCGCGGGTGCTCGACTCCGTCCGCACCCTCGGCTACGTGCCGAGCGGCGCGGCTCGCGGGCTCGCGGGTCGCCGACACGGCGTGCTCGGGCTGTTCCTGCCGGGGCACGACGGCATCGACGAGCCCGAGCCGGCCCGCCCCGCGGCGGCGGACGCGGGGCGCATCCCGCTGATCGACGACTCGGAGGGCCGGACCGCGCCTCCCGCGCTCCCCGGCCCGGCGCGGCACTGGTCGAGCCCGAGCAACCTCTACTTCGACGAGGTGCTGCGCGGTGCCGAGGTCGAGTCGTGGCGTCGCGGCTTCGCGCTCATGGTCGCGGCCGGCCGGGGCTCGAGCCGCGACGTCATGGTCAACGACATCGCCGGGCGGGTCGACGGCCTCGCCGTGCTGGCCCGCACGGTTCCCGACGAGCTGCTCGCGCACGTCTCGCGGCGGATCCCCGTCGTCGTGCTCGCCGACTCGCGGCCCGGCGACGACCTCGACCACGTCAGCGTCGACAACGTCGCGGGCATGCGGGCCCTCACGGAGTTCGTGCTCGAGCGGCACGGCGTGCGCGACGTCGCCTACGTGGCCGGGCCCGCCGACTCGCCCGACGAGGCCGACCGGCACCGCGGCTTCGACGAGGCGGTGGGCGCGGCCGGGGCGCGCGACGCGGGCGGCGGCGCCCCGGTGCGCGTCCGCGTCGAGCCCGGCGACTTCAGCCGCGACGGCGGGCGGAGGGCCGGGGAGGCGCTGCTCACCTCCGGCGAGGAGCTCCCGAGGGCCGTCGTCTGCGCGAACGACCAGACGGCCCTCGGCGTGCTCGACGTGCTCGGCCGCGCGGGGGTGGACGTGCCGGGGCGGGTGCTCGTCGCGGGCTTCGACGGCATCGAGGCCGGGCGCTTCTCGACGCCGCGGCTCACGACCGTGCGCCAGCCGATGGGCGAGCTCGGTCGCGTGGCGGTCCGGTCGATCGTCGAGCGGTTGGCCGACCCGGGCCGGCCGCCGCAGCGGGTCACGCTGCCCGTCGAGGTGCTGCTGCGCGAGAGCTGCCCGGTGCGCTGAACCGCCGGGCCAGAGGCGCGCTGAACGCCGTCGGCGGGCCGGAGGCGCGCTGAACGCCGTCGGCGGGGCCCGGACGCCCCGACCTCACGCCTCGTCCAACGCCGATCGCCGCCGCTGGCCGGTGTCGGTGCGCGTCACGCTGCCGTCGTCCGGGCCGAAGACGAAGTGGTGCACCCGTTCCGCCGGCACCCCGTGCTCGATCAGCGCCGCCCGCACGATCGCCATGAACGGCACCGGTCCGCAGAGGAACACCCGGTGCTGCGGCGTCAGGTCGACCGTGCCGAGGTCGATCGGGTCGAGGTAGGCACCCGCGCCGTCGAGCGAGGCGTCGACGTCCGGGGGGCCGATCGCGCCGGCGCCCGCGACGCCGACCGTGCTCGCGGCGCTCAGCGCGCTGAGGCTGCCCTGCGTGTAGCTGACCCGGAGGCGTCCGCGGGGCAGGGCGGCGACCAGCGCCTCCAGCTCGGCCCGGTGGGCGTGCCGCTCGGGGGTGCGCTCGAAGTGCAGCACGGTGACCTCGCGGTCGGGGTCGACGCGCGCCAGGTGGTCGAGCATGCCGAGCACGGGGGTGCAGCCGATGCCGGCGGAGACGAGGACGAGGGGCGCGTCGTCGAGCTCGTCGACGGTCAGCGAGCCGATCGGCGGCGAGACCGACACCACGTCGCCGACCTGCACGTGGGCGAGCAGGTGGTTCGAGACCTCGCCGGGTGGCAGGCCGAGCTCCGGCACGCCGGTGAGCACCCGCGCGCTGACCCGCCACTGCTCGTCGGCCCCGCCGCGCAGGCTGTACTGCCGGATCTGCCGCGCCCCGTCGGCCAGCGTCACCTGGATCGACGCGAACTGGCCAGCGCGGTAGGCCGGCAGCGCCTCGCTGTCGGCGGAGACGAGCGTGAGGGCGACGACGTCCTCGGCCTCGACGCGGCGCTCGGTCACGAGGGCCTCGCGCCAGTCGTCGCCCGGCTCGAGGTCGGCGCGGCGGTAGACGGCGGCGACGGAGGAGACGAGCTCGTCGCGGGTCTGCTCGTAGAGGGCGCGCCACCCGTCGGCGACCTCGTCGGTCCAGGCCGGGCCGAGGGCGGCGGCGAACGCGGCGGAGAGGTGACGGGCGAAGAGGTCGTACTCGTCCGGGCCGACGCCGATGGCGGCGTGCCGCTGCGCCAGGCGCGAGGTGGTCTCGCGGGCGGCGGCCCGCACCTCCCACGAGGCGGCGGCGGGCGACGACCACGGGGCCACGGCGGTGGACGCCGACGCCTCCCGGCCGCGGGCGACGGAGCGGCCGACGCCGACCTGGGTGCCGACCACGTCGCGGGCGAGGGCGAGCATCGTGAGGGCGAGCTCCCGCTGCTGCCGCCCCTGGGCCTGGTCGCCCCGGTTGAACTGGTCGCGCAGCAGGTCGGGGCGCTCGCCGAAGAGCCGCGCGTAGAAGTCGACGGCGATCGCGTCGGCCCGCTCGGCGACGAGCGGCAAGGAGGTGCGCAGTCCGGTCAGCTGGGACGACGTGATCACGGTGCTCCCTGACGGGTCGGCGGCCGACGCGCCGGCCGCCGTCGCTCGGCGCAGGGCCGTGGGACGACACGAGGAGGCGCGGTGCACCCGGGCAGCGCACGTCCCGATCCTCGCGCAGTCGCGCTCCGACCCGCGGCGCGCCCTCTCGACCTCGAACGACCTGCCCGTGCCGCGCCTCCGGACCCCGTCCTGCCTGCCCGTGCCGCGCCTCCGGTCGGCACTCCGGCACCCGACCCGTTGCGCTCCCTGATGTATGCGCTTACAGTGGGCATCCTCACCTCGACGACGAATGAGAGAACGTGGCGACGATGCACACGACACACCCCCGGCGCCGTGCCCGGGCGCTCCTCCGGGCCGGAGCCCTGGCGGCCGCCGCGACCGTGCTGGTCGCCGGCTGCAGCATCCAGATCCGCAGCCAGCCCGACCCGACGATCGGCGCCGACACGATGCTGATCAACGCCGACAAGGGCAACCCGCAGTTCGAGCGCAACTTCAACCCGTTCCTCACGAACAAGCGCACCGCGTCGACGTGGATCTACGAGCCCCTGCTCGAGATCAACCCGCTCGACGGCGAGATCACGCCGTGGCTCGCGAGCGAGACGACCCTGCCCGACGCGCGCACGGTCGACATGACGATCCGGGACGGCGTCGAGTGGTCCGACGGCACGGCCATGACGCCCGCCGACGTGGTCTACACGTTCGACCTCATCGAGGCGAACCCCGCGCTCGACCTCAAGGGCGCCTGGCAGCACATCGACACGATCGAGCAGGAGGGCGACCACGTCGTCTTCCACCTGCAGACCGACGACGTGCCCGCGATGGAGATCATCGGCCAGACGACGATCGTGCCCGAGCACCTCTGGAGCCAGGTCGACGATCCGACGACGTACCGCAACCCCGACCCGGTCGGCACCGGCCCGTTCACGCTCGGCAACTACTCGGCCCTGCAGTACTCGATGGACAAGAACGAGTCCTACTGGCAGGCCGAGAAGATCGACATCGCGCACCTGATCCTGCCCGCGACGAACAACCAGCTCGACACCGTCACGCGCGGCTACGACTGGGCGTACTCGTTCATCAGCGACGTCGAGGGCACCTGGGGCGCGGCGAGCGACACGAACTCGTACTGGTTCCCGCCGGGCGGCGTGATCGGCCTGATGCCGAACCTGACGAAGGCGCCCTTCGACGATGTGGACGTGCGGAACGGCATCGCCCTGGCGCTCGACCGCGACCAGATCGCCGAGTCGGCGACCGAGGGGTACCTCGAGCCGGCCGGCCAGACCGGGCTCATCCTGCCCAACCAGCAGGACGACCTCGACCCGTCGATCCCCGACGAGGGAGTGATCGGCCAGGACGTCGACGGCGCCCTCGCCGCCTTCGCCCAGGCCGGCTACACGCAGCAGGACGACCAGCTGGTCGGCCCCGACGGCCAGCAGCTGCGCATCACGATCCTCACCGCCAACGGCTACACCGACTGGCTGAGGGCCGTGCAGGAGGTGCGGGCACAGCTGGGCGCGATCGGCATCGACGTGCAGATCCAGGCTCCCCAGCCTGCCGGCTACCAGTCGGCCATCGCCAACGGCGAGTTCGACATGGCGCTCGGCGGCATGGGCAACGGCAACACGTACCAGGCCTACAACACGCTGCTCAACAGCGGTTTCGCGACGCCGATCGGCGAGACGACGGCCTCGAACTTCGGCCGCTTCAGCGACCCTGCCGTCGACGAGCTGCTCGTCGAGTGGAAGGCCGCGATCGACCCCGCCGAGCAGCAGCGCCTGTCGTACGCGCTGCAGAACGTGGTCTACGAGCAGAAGCCGGTCATCGGCCTCTACTACGGCGGGCTCTGGGGCCTGTTCAACGACTCGAAGTTCACCGGCTGGCCGAGCGAGGACGACCCGTACATGGCCCCGCAGAACTACGACCAGGCACCGCTGCTGATCTTCACGAAGCTGAAGCGCGTCGACCAGGGCGGCGACGACGAATGAAGTACGCAGCGCAGAAGCTCGGACTCTTCGTCCTCACCCTGTGGGCGGCGGTGACGCTCAACTTCATCTTGCCGCGACTGATGCCCGGCGACCCCACGGACGCCGCGATCGCGAAGCTGTCGCAGAACGGCCCCGTGACCGAGGCGACCCGTGCCGCCATCGAGGCCCAGCTCGGCGTGCCCGACGGCAACGTGCTGCAGCAGTACGTCGCCTACCTCGGCCAGGTCGTCCGCCTCGACTTCGGGACGAGCTACACGTTCTTCCCCGAGACGGTCGGGCACCTCGTCGGGCAGGCACTGCCCTACACGCTGATCCTCGTCGGCGCGTGCACCGTCATCGCCTTCGTGGTCGGCACCCTGATCGGCGTCGCCGCGGCCTGGAAGCGCGGCACCTGGCTCGACTCGCTGCCGACGCTCTCGGGCAGCTTCATGAGCACCTTCCCGTACTTCTGGACGGCGCTGCTCCTCCTCTTCTTCCTGGGCTACGTGCTGCACTGGTTCCCGACCACGGGGGCCTACGGCGCGACGACCACGCCGGGCTTCACGCCCGCGTTCGTCGGCGACGCCCTGCTGCACGCGGTGCTGCCCGCGGTGACGATCCTCGTCACGAGCCTCGGAGGGTGGATCCTCGGCATGCGGAACGCGATGATCAACACGCTCGGCGACGACTACGTGACCTTCGCGGAGGCGAACGGCCTGAAGGGGCGCACGGTCGCCGTCCGCTACGCCGCCCGCAACGCGATCCTGCCCAACCTCACCGGCTTCGGCCTCGCCCTCGGCGGGGTCGTCGGCGGCTCGATCCTCGTCGAGCAGGTCTTCGGCTACCCCGGCATCGGCTACCTGCTGTTCAACGCCGTCATCGGCCAGGACTACCCGCTGATGCAGGCCCTCTTCCTGATGATCACCGTGAGCGTGCTCGTCGCCAACTTCCTCGTCGACATCTTGTACGGCGTGCTCGACCCAAGGACCCGCCGATGACCTCCACCGTGTCCGTCCGCCTCCCCGAGGGCGGCGACCCTGCCGGCCCCGCCGCCGAGCAGGCCGCGCCCAGCACCTGGAAGACCGTGCTGCGCACCGCCGGCGTCGTGTGGTCGAACCCCAAGGCCAGGATCGGCATCGTCATCCTCGGCGTCTTCGTCCTGACGGCCGTCCTCGCCCCGCTGCTCGCGCCGTACGGCGGCAGCGAGAACGGGTTCGAGCGCAACCAGGACGCCTCCTGGGCCCACTGGATGGGCACGACCGCCGCCGGCGAGGACGTCCTGAGCCAGCTCATCTGGGGCGCCCGCATCAGCGTCTTCGTCGGCTTCGTGGCCGGCATCGCCGCGACGCTCGTCGCCGTCGTGATCGGCCTCAGCTGGGGCTACCTGCGCGGCCCGGCCGCCGAGGTGGTCGGCTTCGTCGTCAACCTGTTCCTCGTCATCCCGGGCCTGCCGCTCATGATCGTCATCGCGGCGTACCTGCAGAACGGCGGCATCGCGGTGATCATCGCGGTCATCGTCGTCACCGGCTGGGCGTGGGGCGCCCGCGTGCTCCGGAGCCAGACCCAGTCGCTCCGATCGCGCGACTTCGTCGAGGCAGCCCGCTTCTCCGGCGAGGGCGCCGTCCGCATCGTGTTCCGCGAGATCCTGCCGAACATGACGTCGCTCATCGTCGGCTCGTTCTTCGGCGCCGCGACGAGCGCGATCCTCGCCGAGGCCGGCCTCGAGTTCCTGGGTCTCGGCGACTCGTCGATCGTCAGCTGGGGCACGATCCTCTACTGGGCGCAGAACTCGAACGCCCTGCTCACCGGGCAGTGGATCCTCCTGTTCGCCCCCGGTCTCTGCATCGCCCTGCTCGCCATGAGCCTCACCCTGATCAACTTCGGCGTCGACGCCGTCAGCAACCCGCGCCTGCGCGAGGGCACCGCGAAGAAGACGAAGGAGGCGCGTCGATGACCGCCACGGACCTCACCGACCAGCACCGCGCCTCCCCGGGTCGCGACGACCCGATCCTCGACGTGCGCGACCTCAGCGTCGTCTACGAGTCGGCCGCCTCGACCCCGGTGCAGGCCGTCGACCACGTCTCGTTCTCGCTGCGCCGCGGCGAGTTCGTCGGCCTGGTCGGCGAGTCGGGCTCCGGCAAGTCGACGCTCGGCTACGCGCTGACGCGGCTGCAGAGGCCGCCGGCGCGGACGAACGGCGGCAGCATCGTCTTCGACGGCTCCGACATCCGCGATCTCGACGCCGAGGCCCTGCGGCAGCAGCGCCAGGGCGGCTTCGCCATGGTGCTGCAGTCGGGCATGAACGCGCTCAACCCGGTGCGCACCATCCGCAAGCACTTCGTCGACGTCTTCCGAGCGCACGGCCACGTGCCGCGCGAGCACTGGGACTCCCGTGCCGCCGAGCTCGTGCAGAAGGTCGAGCTCGACCCGGCGGTGCTCGCTCGGTTCCCCGGGGAGCTCAGCGGCGGCATGCGGCAGCGCGTCTCGATCGCGCTCGCCCTGTCGCTCGAGCCGCAGCTGATGGTCTTCGACGAGCCGACGACCGCGCTCGACGTGCTCGTGCAGCACGCCGTCATGGACACGATCATCGCGCTGCAGCAGAGCGAGGGATTCACGGCGGTGCTGATCAGCCACGACCTCGGCATCGTGCTCGAGGCGACGGAGCGGGTGCTCGTCATGCACGAGGGCCGCATCGTCGAGGACGGCCGCTCGGCCGAGGTGCTCGCCGACCCGCAGCACGAGTACACGCAGATGCTGCTCTCGCACTACGCCGACCCCCGTGCCGAGGTCGTGTCGCTGCCCGGCTTCGAGGACCGCGCGGTGCGCCGGGCCCGGGGCGAGCGCCGCGTCGACACGACCACCAGCACGCCGAGCGTCGGCACGCGCAGCACGAAGGCGGCGCAGAGCGCGATCACGGTGACCGGCGTGAGCAAGACCTACGCGCCTCCGCGTCGGGGCGAGGACCCCGTGCGGGCCGTCCGCGACGTGTCGTTCACCCTCGAGCCCGGGCAGTCGCTCGCGCTCGTCGGCCAGTCGGGCTCGGGCAAGAGCACGATCGCGCGCATGGTGACGGGCGTCGAGAAGCCGAGCGAGGGCACGATCACCTTCGGCGACGTCGACGTGAGCCGCGTGCGCGGCCGCGGCCTGCGCGACCTGCGGAGCGACGTGCAGATGGTCTTCCAGGACCCGTACTCGGCCCTCAACCCGCTGCACACCGTCGAGTACACGCTGACGCGGCCGGTCGTGAACTACACCGGGCTCCGAGGGCAGGAGGCGCGGCGCCGCGTCCTCGAACTGCTCGAGACGGTCGGTCTGACGCCGGTCGAGCAGTTCGCGGCGAAGCTGCCGCACCAGCTGTCCGGCGGTCAGCGGCAGCGGGTCGTCATCGCCCGGGCGCTCGCGAGCGACCCGCAGGTGATCATCGCCGACGAGCCCGTCTCGATGCTCGACGTGTCGCTGCGGGCCGGCGTGCTGGCGCTGCTCGAGGACCTCCGCGAGCAGTGGGGCGTCTCGATGCTCTACATCACGCACGACCTGCTCAGCGCGCGGCTCGTCACCGACGACGTCATGGTGCTGCACGACGGCGCCGTGGTCGAGCGCGGCCGCACCGCGGAGGTGCTCCAGCGGCCGACCGACCCGTACACGGTGCGCCTCCTCGACGCCGTGCCGAATCCGCGGCGGACGCACCGCGCCTCCTGACCCCCTCGACCCGCGCACGACCTGAACGGACACGCATGCTGACCTTCCCCGACGGCTTCCTCTGGGGCGCCGCGACCGCCGCCCACCAGATCGAGGGCAACAACGTGAACTCGAACTGGTGGGTGCACGAGCACGCACCCGGCACGACGATCGTCGAGCCGAGCGGCGACGCGGCCGACAGCTACCACCGGTTCCGCGACGACATCCGCCTGCTCGCCGAGCTCGGCCTGAACAGCTACCGCTTCAGCATCGAGTGGGCCCGCATCGAGCCCGAGCGCGGCGTCGTCTCGAAGGCCGAGATCGCGCACTACCGCCGCATGGTCGAGACCTGCCACGAGTTCGGCGTCGAGCCGATCGTGACGCTGATGCACTTCACCGTCCCGCGCTGGTTCGAGCGCGACGGCTTCTGGCGGGCGCCCGACGCCGCCGACCTCTTCGCGCGCTACACCGAGCTCGCCCTCCCGGTCGTCAGCGAGGGCGTGCGGTACGTCTGCACGATCAACGAGCCCAACATCGCGGCGATGCTGGCCGGGGGAGAAGACGCCTCGAACCTCGTCGCGCACGGCCTCCCGGCCCCCGACCTCGAGGTGGCCGATGCCCTGCTCGCCTCGCACAGGCGCAGCCGCGAGGTGCTGTCGCAGGTCGACGGGCTCAGGTCGGGCTGGACCGTCGCGACCCAGGCGTTCAAGGCGGTCGACGAGCCGGGCGCCGCGGAGAAGGCCCGTGAGTACGGCTACGTCCGCGACGACTGGTACAGCGAGATGGCGGCGGGTGACGACTTCGTGGGCGTGCAGGCCTACACGCAGACCTTCGTCGGGCCCGAGGGTCCGCGCCCTGTCGCCGAGGGCCTCGAGACGACGCTGACCGGGTGGGAGTTCTGGCCCGCCGCCGCGGCCGAGGGCATCCGCAGCGCGTGGGAGCTCAGCGGCCACGTGCCCGTCATGGTCACCGAGAACGGCATCGCGACCGCCGACGACGAGCGACGCATCGCGTACACGCAGGGCGCCCTCGAGGGCGTCCACGACACCATCGAGGAGGGTGTCGAGGTGCTGGGCTACCAGCACTGGAGCGCCCTCGACAACTACGAGTGGGCCAGCGGCTTCCGGCCCACCTTCGGCCTCATCGCCTGGGATCGCGACACCTTCGAGCGCACCCCCAAGCCGAGCGCGCGCTGGTACGGCGAGGTCGCCCGCCGCGGTGGTCTCGAGCGCGCCACGCGGGCCGGGGCCTAGCCGGCAGGAGCGCCCGCCCCGGGGGAGGAGCGGGCGTCGGGGGTGTGTGTCGGGGTGCGCGAGTGCGCGGGGCGCGCTCAGTCGATCGAGCGCTGCACCGCCTTCACGGGCAGCATCAGCACGAGCCCCGCGAGCAGGACGAGGGCGATGCCGATGATGCCGAAGCGCGTGTCGCCCGTGACGCCCACGAAGATCGTGAAGAGCCCGGGTGCGAGGAAGCTCACCGCCCGTCCCGTCGTCGCGTACAGGCCGAAGATCTCGCCCTCGCGCCCCGCGGGCGTGACGCGGGCGAGGAACGACCGGCTCGACGACTGGATCGGCCCGACGAAGAGCGCGAGGGCGAGGCCGAAGACCCAGAAGAGCCGGGCCTCCGTGCCGATGGCGAGCACGCCCCCGGCCGCGACGACGAGACCCGCGAGCGACCCGACGATGATCGCCTTCGCGCCGAGGCGGTCGTCGAGCCAGCCGCCGACGAAGGTGCCGATGCCCGCGACGAGGTTGGCGCCGACGGCGAAGTAGATGACCTCGCTCGGCGAGAAGCCGAAGACCTGCGCCGCGATGATCGCGCCGAAGGTGAAGACGGCCGCGAGCCCGTCGCGGAAGACGGCGCTGGCGAGCAGGAAGAGCAGCACCTGCCGGTTGGTGTGCCAGAGCTTCGCGATCGTGGAGCCGAGGAGGCGGTACGAGCGCAGCAGCCCCGCCCGCGGGCCCGTGGCCGTGGCGGGCAGCTCCGGGACGGCCAGCAGCACCGGCACCGCGAAGACGGCGAACCAGGCCGCGGCCACGACGATCGAGAGGCGGACGTCCCACGCGCCTCCCTCGGTCCCGGTGGGCACGGCGAGCAGGCCCCCGCGTCCGTCGACGCCGAAGCTCTGGAGGAACGCGACGAGCAGCAGCAGGAGCAGGACGATGCCGCCGACGTAGCCGAGGCCCCAGCCGAAGCCCGACACCTTGCCGATCGTGCGCGGCGTCGAGACCTGCACGAGCATCGCGTTGTAGCTCACGCTCGCGAACTCGAAGAAGAGGTTGCCGGCCGCGAGGAGCGCTGCGCCGAACACGAGGTACGGCGGGGCCGGTGCCACGAGCACCATCGCGACCATCGCCACGACGACGAGCCCGGTGTTGATCGCGAGCCACGTCTTGCGGCGCCCCGAGCCGTCGCTCCGCTGCCCGAGCACCGGGGCCAGGAGGGCGATGAGCACGCCGGCCACGGTCAGCGCCGTCGAGATGACGGTCGCGTTCTCGGCCTTCGCGAGCACGAGGGCGGGGTTGCGGGCGTCGTCGCCGGCCGCGGCCACGACCGCGGGGGCGACGAACGCCCCGCTCGCGAGGTAGGTGCTGAAGACGAACGAGGTGACGACGGCGTTGAACGCCGCGGAGCCCCAGTCCCACAGGGCCCACGAGATCACGCGGCGCCGGGGGATCGGCGACGCCTCGGCCAGGGGCGGGGCGGCGGTCATGGCGTCACCCTAGCGGCCGCGCGTGTCGCGTCGGGGGGGTGTGCGTCGGGAGCGCGGGTCGGCCCTCGGCGAGACGTGCGCCGGGGGCCGGCGGGACGCGACACGGCACGTGCGCGGGCGGGCAAGGGGGCTCCTTGAGTCGTTCTGGCTCAACTTTCAGGTTCACGGCTTGACTCGCCACCGAGCGTGAGTAAAGTTGAGCCCGGCCGACTCAAGCACGTCGGCCCCCTGACTTCCCGCATCACCCGCACCACGAAGGAGAACAGCACATGGCCCGTGCAGTAGGAATCGACCTCGGAACCACCAACTCGGTCGTCAGCGTCCTCGAGGGCGGCGAGCCCACCGTCATCGCGAACGCCGAGGGCCTCCGCACCACGCCCTCGATCGTCGCCTTCACGAAGGACGGCGAGGTGCTCGTCGGCGAGACCGCGAAGCGCCAGGCCGTCACCAACGTCGACCGCACCATCGCCTCGGTCAAGCGCCACATCGGCACCGACTGGACCGTCGCGGTCGACGACAAGAAGTACACCCCGCAGGAGATCAGCGCCCGCATCCTGGGCAAGCTGAAGCGCGACGCCGAGCAGTACCTCGGCGAGGACGTCACCGACGCGGTCGTCACCGTGCCGGCGTACTTCAACGACTCCGAGCGCCAGGCCACGAAGGAGGCCGGCGAGATCGCGGGCCTCAACGTGCTCCGCATCATCAACGAGCCCACCGCGGCGGCGCTCGCCTACGGCCTCGACAAGGGCAAGGAGGACGAGCTCATCCTCGTCTTCGACCTCGGCGGCGGCACCTTCGACGTCTCCCTCCTCGAGGTGGGCAAGGACGACGACTTCTCGACCATCCAGGTGCGCAGCACCTCGGGCGACAACCGCCTCGGCGGCGACGACTGGGACAACCGCATCGTCGAGCACCTCATCGAGAAGTTCAAGAAGGAGAAGGGCGTCGACCTCTCCACCGACAAGATCGCCAAGCAGCGCCTCAAGGAGGCCGCCGAGCAGGCCAAGAAGGAGCTCTCGTCGAGCACCTCGACGAGCATCCAGCTCCCCTACCTGACGCTGACCGCCGACGGCCCCCTCAACCTCGACGAGACCATCTCCCGCTCGCAGTTCGAGCAGTGGACCAGCGACCTCCTCGAGCGCACCAAGAAGCCCTTCAACGACGTCATCAAGGAGGCGGGGGTCGCGGTCTCCGACATCTCGCACGTCGTGCTCGTCGGCGGCTCCACCCGCATGCCGGCCGTCAGCGACGTCGTCAAGCAGCTGACCGGCGGCCAGGAGCCCAACAAGGGCGTCAACCCCGACGAGGTCGTGGCCGTCGGCGCCGCCCTCCAGGCCGGCGTGCTGAAGGGCGAGCGCAAGGACGTCCTCCTCATCGACGTCACCCCGCTCAGCCTCGGCATCGAGACCAAGGGCGGCGCGATGACCAAGCTCATCGAGCGCAACACGGCCATCCCGACCAAGCGCAGCGAGACCTTCACGACGGCCGACGACAACCAGCCGTCCGTCGCGATCCAGGTCTTCCAGGGCGAGCGCGAGTTCACCCGCGACAACAAGAACCTCGGCACCTTCGAGCTGACCGGCATCGCCCCCGCCCCGCGCGGCGTGCCCCAGATCGAGGTCACGTTCGACATCGACGCCAACGGCATCGTGCACGTGTCCGCGAAGGACAAGGGCACCGGCAAGGAGCAGTCGATGGTCATCTCCGGCGGCTCGTCGCTGTCGAAGGACGACATCGAGCGCATGGTCCGCGAGGCCGAGGAGCACGCGGCGGAGGACAAGGCGCGTCGCGAGGAGAACGAGGTGCGCAACAACGCCGAGCAGCTCGTCTACTCGATCGAGAAGCTCATCAAGGAGAACGACGACAAGCTGCCCGAGGACGTCAAGTCCGAGGTCCAGGCCGACGTCGACGCGCTCAAGACGGCCCTCGCCGGCGACGACCCCGCCGCCGTCAAGCCCGCCTTCGACAAGCTCAACGAGAGCCAGGGCAAGCTCGGCCAGGCGATCTACTCGCAGGGCCAGGCCGACCAGGCCGGCGCCCCCGGCGCCGAGGGCGCTCCCGCCGACGACCAGGCCCCGGCCGACGACGAGGACATCGTCGACGCCGAGGTCGTGGACGACGACGACACCGACAAGAAGTAGGGGCTGATGACTGACGAGCAGAACCGCGCTCCCGACGAGGAGCCCGTCGTGAACGACAAGCGACGCATCGACCCGGAGACCGGCGAGCTGCGGCCCGAGCCGGCCGCTCCGTCGGAGGACGGCGGCACCGCCGACGTCACCGACCCGGAGCAGCTGGTCGACGCCGAGGCGCCCGACGTCGAGGTGCCGGCGGGGGCCCAGGCCCCCGCCGGGGCCGCGGCCGCCGCGGAGGAGATGGCCGCCGAGGCGCTCAGCGCCGAGGACGAGGCCATCCTCGACGGCGCGAGCGTCGACCTGGTCGCCGAGATGCGCCAGGACATGCTCCGGGCACAGGCCGAGCTGGTCAACTTCCGTCGCCGGGTCGAGCGCGACCGCGAGGCCAACCGCGACGCGGTCGTGGCCGAGGTCGTCCGCTCGCTGATGCCCGCGCTCGACGACCTCGCCCGGGCCGAGCAGCACGGCGACCTGGCCGAGGGCCCGATGACGGTCATCGCCCAGAAGATCCGCGGCGGGCTCGACAAGTTCGGGCTGACGCAGGTCGGTGCGAAGGGCGAGGTCTTCGACCCGAGCATGCACGACGCGCTGGTCCAGCTGCCGAGCGCGGACGTCACCGTGAACACGGTGGCCGACGTCATCGAGCCGGGCTACAAGATCGGCGACCGGGTCATCCGGGCCGCCAAGGTCGCGGTCCACACCCCGCAGTAAGCACCATCCGCGACGCAGGTCGCGACCGGCGGTGGGCGTCCTCGAGGGGGTGCCCACCGCCTCCCACATTCTCTTCGGGTCGGCGCACGGCGCCGACCGAGATCACAGGAAGGAGGTGCCCGGTGGCGAGTCAGGACTGGTTCGACAAGGACTTCTACGCGATCCTCGGCGTCTCCAAGGACGTGACGCCGGCCGAGCTCAAGAAGGTCTACCGGAAGCTCGCGCGCAAGTACCACCCCGACTCGAACCCCGGCGACGCCGCGTCCGAGTCGAAGTTCAAGGAGGTCAGCGAGGCGAACTCGGTGCTCTCCGACCCCGAGCAACGGCGCGAGTACGACCAGGTGCGTGCCATGGGCAGCGGAGCCCGCTTCACCGCGGGCAGCGGCGGACCAGGAGGCGCGGGCGGAGGGTTCGAGGACGTCTTCGGCACCATGTTCGGCGGCGGTGCCGGAGCAGGCGCGGGCCAGCGTCCCCGGTACCAGCAGGGCGGCGGCGGGTTCGACGACATCTTCGGCGGCATGTTCGGAGGCGGCGGCTTCGGCCAGACGAGCGGCGGCTTCCGCGGCTACGGCGGGCCCGCCAAGGGGCGCGACATGACAGCGACGACGACCCTCGACTTCCAGACGGCGGTGGTCGGCGAGACCATCTCGCTGCAGGGTGCGAACGGCCGGCCGATGAAGGTCCGCATCCCCGCCGGCGTGCACGACGGCCAGAAGATCCGCCTGCGCGGCAAGGGCGAGGCGAGCCCCGACGGCGGCGAGTCCGGCGACATGGTGCTCACCATCGCCGTGCGCAAGCACCCCGTGTTCGAGCTCGACGGCGCCAACCTGCGCCTCGACGTGCCGGTCACCTTCGCCGAGGCGACGCTGGGCGCCACGATCGAGGTGCCGACGCTCGGCGGCGAGCCGGTGCGGCTGCGCGTCGCGCCGGGCACCCCGTCGGGCCGAGTGCTGCGGGTCAAGGGCCGCGGCGTCTCGACCAAGTCGTCGACCGGCGACCTGCTCGCGACGGTGCAGGTGGCCGTGCCCTCGCACCTCAGCGACAAGGCCCGCGAGGCGGTCGAGGCCCTCGCGGCGGCGCTGCCCGCCGAGAACCCGCGCGACGACCTGATCGTCCGCGCCCGGGGCTAGACCGACCAGACCGACCCGCGACCGGAGGTGGAGACGATGGACCGACCCGACGCCACGCAGTGGCCCCTCGACGAGCACTCTCCGGTCTTCGCGATCGCCGCGGCGGCCGAGCTGACGGGCATGCACGCGCAGACGCTCCGGCAGTACGACCGCCTCGGCCTCGTCGTCCCGCAGCGCACGGCGGGCAAGTCCCGGCGCTACTCGATGCGCGACGTCGTGCAGCTGCGCGAGGTCGCCCGGCTCGGGGGCGAGGGCGTCTCGCTGGAGGGGATCCGGCGCATCCTCGAGCTCGAGAACCAGGTGACGGCGCTGCAGTCGCGGGTGCGCGAGCTCGAGCGTGCCCTCGCCGACGAGCTCGTCACACGGCCCGGCGCCCGGGTCTTCGCCGCGGGCGAGAGCGGCGTCGTCCCCCTGCGGCACGGCACGCGGCCGTCCCGGCAGACCTCGGTCGTCGTCTGGCGGCCCCTGCGCTGAGCCTGCCTGCCGGTAACGTGTGCGGGTGATCGACTTCGACCAGCTCCGCCGGTGGCCCGACGTCGAGGCCCCCGAGCTCGTCGCGTACGACGCGACCGACCGGCTGCTGCTCGACACGGCGCGCGAGGCGGTGGTCGCCCACCCGGACGGCGTCGTCGTCATCGGCGACCGTCACGGCGCCCTCGCCCTCGGTGCGTCCGACCTCGTCGACGGCGCCGAGCTGCGCGTCCACCAGGACGCCCTCTCCGGCGAGCTCGCGCTGGCCGCCAACGCCGAGGCCCTGGGGGTCGAGGCGCGCTGGCGGTCGCTGCCCCTCGAGCCCGACCTGGTCGCCGACGCCCGCGTCGTGCTGCTGCAGCTGCCCCGGGGCCTCGACGCCCTCGACGAGATCGCCGAGCTCGTCGCGGCCCACGCGCATCCCGACGTCGTCGTCGTCGCGGGCGGCAGGGTCAAGCACATGACGATCGCCATGAACGGCGTGCTCGGCCGTCACTTCGGCGACGTGCGAGCCGGCCTCGCCCGGCAGAAGTCGCGCGTGCTGACCGCGACGTCGCCGTCACCCGGATCCGGGGACCCGGCGTGGCCGCAGCGACGTCGCCACGGCGACCTCGTCGTCGTGGCCCACGGCGCGGCGTTCGCCGGGACCTCGATCGACGTCGGCACGCGCGCGCTGCTGGCGGCGCTCTCGGCCGAGGCGGACGCGCCCGGGCTCGCGCAGGCGGCGCACGTCGTCGACCTGGGCTGCGGCACGGGAGTGCTCGGCGCCTCCTTCGCCCTCGCGCATCCGGCGGCCCGGGTCGTCGCGACCGACCAGTCGTGGGCGGCCGTCGCCTCGGCCCGGCTCACGGCCGAGGCCAACGGCGTCGCCGGACGCGTGGAGGCGCGGCGCGACGACGCCGGCGCCTCGCTCCCCGCAGGCTCCGCCGACCTGGTGCTGCTCAACCCGCCGTTCCACGTCGGGGCCGCCGTGCACGCGGGCATCGCCCACAAGCTGTTCGACGGCGCGGCCCGGCTGCTGCGGCCGGGCGGGGAGCTCTGGTGCGTCTGGAACTCGCACCTCGGCTACCGCGCGGCCCTCGAGCGCACCGTCGGTCCGACGCGTCAGGCGGCGCGGGGGCCCAAGTTCACGGTGACGGTCTCGACCCGCCGCTGACCCCGAGGCCCCGCGTCGTCGCGGGGCCGGGCGGTCGCTACTCGATCTCGCCCAGGCGCAGGGAGGCGTCGACGTAGGCCAGGAGGGCGTGCGCGTAGGCGGTCTCGGCGTCGTCGGCCGCGTGGACCTCGTCGCCCGTCGACGAGTCGCGGTCGAGGACGCGCACCTCGTAGGCGACGTGCTCGTCGTCGACGAAGACCCGGCTCAGGCCCACGAACGACCGTCCGAGGAGCTCACGGAGCTGGTCCTCGCGCGGGAGCCAGAGCGCGTCCTCGGCGGCGACCGAGTCGAGGGCCCACTCGGTCGTGCCGTTGAAGCCGAGCACGGTGCCGGTCGGGTGCTCGTGCGCCTCGATGGTCATGTCGCTGATGGTGAACACGTCGCCGACGCCCTCGTCGCTGTCGACGAGGCGCTCGACGACGAAGCGGTCCCCCGGGGCGGGACGCCAGCGGAGGCCGGCGTCTCGGAGGCGGCGGGCGAGGTCGACGTCGATCATGCCGACATCCTGCCCTCGACGTCTGGTGCGTGCTCCCAGACGAACGGACCCGACCATCGCGACGTCTTGCGTCGGGAGATCGTGTGCGTAAACTTGAGTCTGGTCCACTCAAGTCCTGGAGGGAACGATCATGGCGAACATGCAGGGCGCACCCGCCTCCACCGAGAAGCAGAAGAGCGCGCTCGAGAAGTACGGCGTCGACCTCACGGCCGTCGCCCGCAGCGGCAAGCTCGACCCGGTCATCGGCCGCGACGCCGAGATCCGCCGGGTCAGCCAGGTGCTCACCCGGCGCACCAAGAACAACCCCGTCCTCATCGGCGAGCCGGGCGTCGGCAAGACGGCCGTCGTCGAGGGGCTCGCCCAGCGCATCGTCGAGGGCGACGTCGCCGACAGTCTGAAGGACAAGCGGCTCATCAGCCTCGACCTGGCCGCCCTCGTCGCGGGAGCGAAGTACCGCGGCGAGTTCGAGGAGCGCCTGAAGGACGTGCTCAGCGAGATCACGAAGAGCGACGGCCAGGTCATCACCTTCATCGACGAGCTGCACACCCTCATGGGCGCGGGCGGCGGCGAGGGCTCGGTGGCCGCCTCCAACATGCTCAAGCCCATGCTCGCCCGCGGCGAGCTCCGGCTCATCGGCGCCACCACCCTCGACGAGTACCGCCAGTACGTCGAGAAAGACGCCGCCCTCGAGCGCCGGTTCCAGCAGGTCTACGTCGGCGAACCCAGCGTCGAGGACACCGTCGCCATCCTCCGCGGGCTGAAGGAGCGCTACGAGGCGCACCACGGCGTGACGATCACCGACGGGGCCCTGGTGGCCGCCGCCTCCCTGTCGAACCGGTACATCCCGAGCCGTCAGCTGCCCGACAAGGCGATCGACCTCGTCGACGAGGCCGGGTCGCGGCTCAAGATGGAGATCGACTCGTCGCCCGTCGAGCTCGACCAGCTCTATCGCGGCCTCGTGCGGCTGCAGATCGAGGAGCTCGCCCTCAAGAAGGAGAAGGACGACGCCGCCCAGGCGCGGCTCGCGACGCTCCGCGAGCAGCTCGCCCAGCAGCAGGCCGCCTACGACGACCTGAACGCCCGGTGGCAGGCCGAGAAGGCCGCCCTGCAGGGCGTCGGCACCCTCCGCAGCGACCTCAACGAGGCGCGCATCGACGCCGACCGGGCGCTCCGAGAGGGGCGTTACGAGGACGCCGCCCGCATCAGCTACGAGCGCATCCCCGACATCGAGAAGCGCCTGGCCGACGCCGAGTCGTTCGAGAAGTCCGACGACCGTCTGGTCAGCGACAGCGTCACCGACTCCGACATCGCCGAGGTCGTCGCGGCCTGGACGGGCATCCCGGTCGGTCGGCTGCTGAGCGGCGAGACCGAGAAGCTCCTGCACCTCGAGAGCGAGCTGGGGAGGCGCCTCATCGGCCAGCGCGCCGCGGTCCAGGCCGTCAGCGAGGCCGTCCGTCGTACCCGCGCGGGCATCAGCGACCCCGACCGCCCGACCGGCTCGTTCCTCTTCCTCGGCCCCACCGGGGTCGGCAAGACGGAGCTCGCGAAGGCCCTCGCCGACTTCCTGTTCGACGACGAGAAGGCCCTCGTGCGCATCGACATGAGCGAGTACGGGGAGAAGCACAGCGTGTCCCGCCTCGTGGGCGCGCCTCCCGGCTACGTGGGCTACGAGGCCGGCGGGCAGCTGACCGAGGCGGTGCGGCGTCGCCCGTACAGCGTCGTGCTCATGGACGAGGTCGAGAAGGCTCACCCGGAGGTCTTCGACGTGCTGCTGCAGGTGCTCGACGACGGTCGCCTGACCGACGGCCAGGGGCGCACGGTCGACTTCCGCAACACGATCCTCGTGCTGACCTCGAATCTCGGCTCGCAGGTCATCACCGACCCGGGCCTCAGCGACCCGCAGAAGGAAGAGCTCGTGCAGGGGCTCGTGCGGCAGGCGTTCAAGCCCGAGTTCGTCAACCGGCTCGACGACATCGTGGTGTTCTCGACCCTGTCGACCGACGACCTGGGGCAGATCGTCTCGCTGTACGTCGACCGCCTGGGCCGCCGCCTCACCGACCGTCGCCTGTCGCTCGCCGTCACCCCGGACGCCCGGGCGTGGCTCGCCGAGCGGGGCTACGACCCGATCTACGGCGCCCGGCCGTTGCGGCGCCTCATGCAGCGCCAGATCGACGACAAGCTCGCCATGGCGCTGCTCGGCGGCACGATCGTCGACGGCGACACCGTGCTCGTCGACGTGGCCGACGACGGCGAGAGCCTGACGGTCGTCCGCCAGATCGTGGCGGAGCCGTCGCCGGAGGCGCTCGACGACCTCGCGTGACCGCTGCGGTCAGGGGCGTCGGGCCTCCGCCACGAACCGGCGGATCAGCGCGACGTCCTTGACCCCGCGGCTCGACTCGACCCCGCTGCTGACGTCGACGCCCCACGGTCGCAGCTCGGCCACCCGCGCCGCGACGGCGTCGGGAGTCAGCCCGCCGGCCAGCACCCACTCGCGGTGCGGCGGGGACGCCACGAGAGGGGCGGCGTCGAAGCCGGCGCCGGCACCGGGGGTGACCGCGTCGATGAGGAGGAGGTCCTCCCGGAAGGCGAGCCGTGCCTCCTCGGACTCGGCGGCGTAGGTCGCGACGTCGACCGCGCGCACGACTCGGAGGCCGGCGTCGTGCGCGGCGGCCACGTCGGACGGCTGCTCGTCGCCGTGCAGCTGCACCGTCGAGAGCGAGGCGGCGCGGGCCGTCTCGATCACCTCGTCGATGCGCTGGCCGCGGAACACCCCGATCGCCGTGACGTGCTCGGGCACGCGCACCGCCAACGCCTGCGCCGTCTCGGCGTCGACCGTCCGGGGGCTGCCGGGCGCGAGGACGAACCCCACCGCGTCGGCGCCGGCCTCGACGGCGGCGTCGACGGTGTCGGTCGTGGAGAGACCGCAGATCTTGACCCAGGTGCGCATGCGTCGATTCTGCCCGACGCCCGACGCCCGCCCGACGCCCGGCCACCGCGAGCGCCGCTCGTCAGGCCGCCGCGAGCGCCGACGTCGGCGGGATGAGGGCGGCCCGTGAGGCGGGCCACAGGCCGCTGACGCCGCCGATCAGCACCGTGGCCCCGAGCCCGCCGCCGACCGCCCACGCCGGGACGGTCACGGGCCAGCCCTGCGTCACCGCGAAGACGGCGGTCACCCCCGCGCCGATCACGACGCCGACCACGCCGCCGAGGAGCGAGAGGAGCAGCGACTCGACCAGGAACTGGTCGCGGATGTGGCGCCTCCTGGCCCCCAGCGCCCGCCGCACGCCGACCTCGGCGCGGCGCTCCAGCACCGTGATGACCATCGTGTTGGCCACGCCGATCCCGCCGACGAGCAGGGCCACGCCCCCGATGCCGAGCAGCAGCCCCGTGAACGACGCCTCGGTCGCCTCCTGGGCGGCGAGGGCGTCGGACGGGCGGCTGACCGCCACGCCCCCGGGGGCGGCGGGGTTCACCGCGCGGGCGATCACGTCGCGCACCTCGGCCACGTGGTCCGGGTCGGCGCGTGCGAACAGCTCCGTCGGGTGCCCGTCCCAGCCGAACTCGTGCTCGGCGACCGCCGCCGGCACGAGCGCGGCGCCGTCGAGGCCGGGCGCCAGGGCCAGGGGTTCGAGGATGCCGACGACGGCGACCCACCGACCGGCGATCCAGATGCGGGTGTCGCCCTCGACGCGGTCGAGCCCGAGCGTCGCGGCGGCGGTCGCCCCGAGCGCGACCTGGGGGTGCTCGTCGGCCGTCGCCCCGAACCAGCTGCCCGAGGCGAGCTCGCCCCGCAGCACGCCCGTGAGGTCGCCCTCCACGACGTCGAGGGTGATCCCCCCGGACGCCGCCGCGGGCACGTGGTCGCTGCGGTACACCTTCTGGTCGGCCACCCGCCCGACCCCGGCCGCGGACTCGACGTCGTCGCGACGGTCGAGCATCGCGACGGCCTCCTCGGGCAGGGGCACGGAGTCCCCTCCGACGTCCGTGCCCGGTGCAGCTTCGAGGAGGTTCGTCCCCAGGCCGTCGAGGATGCGGGCCAACGAGGCCTGGCTCGACGACGAGATGCCCACGACGGCGATCATCGCCGCGATGCCGATCGCGATGCCGAGGGCGGAGAGGACCACCCTGGTCGGACGGGTGCGGAGGCCGAAGACCCCGAGGCGGAGGAGGTCGCCCCCGGTGAGGCGTCCGGCCCGACGGGCGGCCGGGGCGGTCACGAGGCCGCCCCCGTCCGGCCCGAGGGGTGTGCCGCACGCGCCGCGGCCTCGGCGGCCGAGCCCGACGACGCGGGCAGGACTGCCGCGAGGCCCGCCGCGTCGAGCCCGGACACGTCGTCGACGATCCCGTCGCGCATGCGCACCTGCCGCGGCAGGCTCGCGGCCAGCGCGAGGTCGTGCGTGATGACGACGATGGTCGTCCCGGCGTCGTTGAGGTCGCCGAGCAGCCGCAGGATCGCCGATCCCGAGGCCGAGTCGAGGGCGCCCGTCGGCTCGTCGGCCAGCAGGAGCGTCGGTTCGCCGACGACGGCACGCGCGATGGCGACGCGCTGCTTCTCGCCGCCCGAGAGCTGGTGCGGCTGGTGGTCGACGCGGTGCCCGAGCCCGACGCGGGCCAGCGCCGCGCGCGCCCGCTCGGCGCGTTCGCGGCGCGGCACGCCGGCGTAGAGCAGGCCGTCGGCGACGTTCTCGGTGGCGGTCGCCCCCGCGGCGAGGTGGAAGTGCTGGAAGACGAACCCGATGTGCTCGGCCCGCAGCTGCGACACGGCGTCGTCGCCGAGGTCGCCGATCTCGTGTCCCGCCACGCGCACCGAGCCGGCCGTCGGCCGGTCGAGGGTGCCCATCACGTTGAGCATCGTCGACTTGCCCGACCCGCTGGGGCCGACGACGGCCACGAACTCGCCCCGCCCCACGACGAGGTCGACGCCGCCGAGGGCGGCCAGCTCGCCGTAGACCCTCGTGACGCCGGTCAGCTCGAGCACGGGTGCGGTCGGCGGCGAGGCCGACCCGGCCACGGACGAGGAGGCGCGGGCCGGGTCGAGCGGGGAGGTCGCCGTCTCGAGCCCGCTCACGACGGCACCACCACGTCGTCGCGGTCGGAGAGGTCGTCCCCGATCACCTCGACCCGGCCCTGCGCGAAGAAGCCGAGCTCGACGGGGACGCGGGTCGTCGAGCCGTCGGCGTGGGCCTTCTCCACGGCGTAGCCGTCCGCGGTCGCCAGCAGGGCGGTGACGGGGACGCTCAGCACGTCCTCCCGTGACTCCCCGTCGACGAGGAGGTCGACGGGCGCGGTCGTCGAGGTGCCCTCGGGCAGGGGGTCGTCGAGGTGCACCACGAGCGTGGCCTTCTGTCCGCCGCCGCCGGAGCCGGGCTCGTCGCCCGAGCCGCTGTCGACGTCGCCTCCGATGCTCTGCACGGTGCCGGGCACGCGGGTCCCGTCGGCGAGGCCGACGTCGACGGCGGCGCCGCCCTGGAACCGGACGAGGTCGGCGGGCGAGACGGAGGCGACCGCGACCAGCGCGGTCGAGGTGTACCCGTAGACCACCTCGCCGGCGGGATCGCCGACGCGGCCCCGGAGGTCGTCGACGCGGACGTCGCCGGGCACGAACGCGACGTCGGACGAGGTGAGTCGTCCCGTCTGCTCCAGGCCCCGCTGCTTCTGCCACGCGGTCACGGCGACCTGGGTGCGCCGGTCGAAGCGGTCGTCGTCGGCCAGGTCGTGGGCGAGGGCGCGCAGGCTGTCCTTGAGCTGGTCGACGTCGGCGCCGCGGAGGCCCCGCTCGAGGGTGCGCCACATCGGGACCGACCCGTGCAGGGCACGGACGGGGCGCTCGTCCACCGAGTAGAGGACGCCGTCCAGGCCGATCACGTCCCCGAAGCCCGGCAGGCCGGTGACGGTGCCGGACCCGGACGACGTGACCGGCACGGGCGTGCCGTAGCCGAGCGTGCCGGGGATCTTCCTGCCCTCGACGAGGTCGCCGCGGGTGACCGGGGTGGTGGGGCGGGAGGCGCTCGACCCGGCGCTGGCCTCGGCCGTCGGCGGCCCGTCGGCGGGCAGGGTGCACCCGCTCAGGACGCCGAGGCAGGCCGCCCCGGCGGTGAGGGCGACCCAGGCCCGGGTCGCGCGACGAAGCGGGACGACGGGGACGCGCCTCATCGGTCGGCCCCGTCGTCGGCGTGTAGCCCGTGCATCGCGTCGCAGTCCCAGAGGGCCCGGGCGAGCGGCGACTCCTCGGTGGACATCGGGCCGAAGTCGCCGTCGACGGGGTCGGCGAAGTCCGGGAAGCCGGCCTCGCGGACGCACTGGGCGATCTCGACCCCGGATGCCTGCCGCTCGGCCACGTCCTCGGCCGACGGCTCCTGCCGCCCGCCGCCGAGGTCGGCCGGCAGGCCGTCCCGGCACCGGTCGAAGCTGCTCGCGTACTCGTCGGGGTCGACCCCGTCGGGCGCCGCGACGACCCCCTCGTGGAGGTCGTCGTCCGCGACGTCGTGTCCGGCCGCCCGCAGGCACGACCCCATGGCGGCCGACCAGCTGGTGCCGGGGGAGGTCGAGCCTGCGGGGTCCGACGCCGCGACGCCGGTGCACGCGGCGAGGACCGCGACGGCGGCGAGCCCGAGCGCCGCGGCGGGGAGCGACCGGGCCGCGGCGGCCCGGCCCGGTCGGGAGACGGGCCTCGTCGACGTCATCGGCCCGCGACCTTCATGCCGGCCATGCACTTCTCCGACGCGACGGCGTACGCCGGGTCTCCCTCGTACTCCGCCGGCCCTTCCCACACGCCCTCGACCGGGTCGGGGACGTTCTCGAAGCCCTCGTCGCGGAGGCACTGCGCCATCTCCACGAGCTTCTGCGCGAAGGCGTCCTTCTCGCCCTCCGAGAGGCGAGGCGAGGCGCTGCCGGCCGCGTCGTGGCAGTCCGAGACGACGCTGAAGAACGCGTCGGCCTCGTCGGTCTCGGGCTCGATCGCGTCGGGGAGGCGGACCAGGGCGGAGTTGCCGAAGTCGTCGTCGACGACGTCGTAGCCCGCATCGCGGACGCACTGGCCGACGGTGGCCGCGTCGGAGGCCGTCGCCCCTGATGCGGCCTCGTCGGCCGCCGGGGAGGAGCAGGCCGTGAGCAGGCCCGGCAGCAGCACGGACGCGGCCAGGAGCGCCGGGACGGCGCGGAGCGGTCGACGTCGTCGCGGGGCTGCCGACCGGGGGGAGGGGGTGGTCGAGAGGTCCATGGGGGTTCCTTCCATCGGGGACGGCGACCACTCCACCGCCCCGGCCCTTTCGCGATCCGAGGTCTCGTGCTTACACTCGTGAAACATCGGACATCTATGTTCCATGCAGGGCTCCGATTCGCGGGGCGATCGGTCGGAGATCACGAGGAGAGACGATGAGGGTGCTCGTGGTGGACGACGAACGGAGCCTCGCCGACCTCGTCGCCGCGGGCCTCGCGCGGCAGGCGATGGCGGTCGACGTGGCGTACCGGGGCGACGACGCAGACGAGCTGCTGGCGGTCAACGACTACGACGTCGTGGTGCTCGACCGCGACCTGCCGGGCATGCACGGCGACGCCGTGGCCCAGGCGGTGGCGGAGCGGGGGGCCACCACGCGCATCCTCATGCTCACGGCGTCCGGCGACCTGGGCGACCGCGTCCGGGGCCTCGAGCTCGGGGCCGACGACTACCTGGCGAAGCCCTTCGAGTACCCCGAGCTCGTCGCCCGGGTGCGCGCGCTCGGCCGCCGGTCCGGGCCGGCCTCGCCGCCGGTGCTGCGTCGCGGCGAGATCGTGCTCGACACCTCCCGCCACGTCGCCACCCGGGCCGGCCTCGACCTCGGGCTCTCGACGAAGGAGCTCATGGTGCTCGAGGTGCTGCTCGCCGCCGACGGCCGCGTCGTCAGCGCCGAGGAGCTCCTCGAGAAGGTCTGGGACGTCAACGTCGACCCCTTCACCAACGCCGTCCGCGTGACGGTGAGCAAGCTGCGCCGCAAGCTCGGCGCCCCCGACCCGATCCGCACGCTGCCGGGTCGCGGGTACCAGGTGTGACCGCGGTCCCGGCCCTCGACGGATGGACGGCCGCGCTGTCGCCGCGTCGGTGGAGCATCCGCACCCGCACCGCCGTCGCCTTCGGCGGCGTCTTCGCCCTGCTGGCGGGCCTCGTGCTGGTCGGCGTCGCGGCCGGGACCTCGCAGGGCGTGGCCGTGTCGATGGCCGCCGTGCCGTCGCTGGGGTCCGACGCGGCGGACGTGCCCGCCGCGTCGCCGCCGGTGTTCCTCGAGACGGGGACGGGCTGCGGCGAGGACGGCTGCGACCGCGACCTCGCGGCCGAGGCGCCGCAGCTCTTCGTGTCGGGCGTCCTCCGCCGGCAGCAGCTGCTCTGGTCGGGCCTCGGGGTCGTCGTCGCCTCGCTGCTCGCGGCCGCGGTCGGCTGGTTCGTCAGCGGACGCATGCTGCGGCCCCTCGACGAGGTGGTCGAGACCGCCCGGGGCATCACCGCGACGACCCTCCACGAGCGCATCGGGCTCGTCGGGCCCCGCGACGAGGTCGCCCGCGTGGCCGAGACGATCGACGAGCTGCTCGACCGGCTCGAGGCGTCGTTCGAGGCCCAGCGGCGCTTCGTGGCCTACGCGTCGCACGAGCTGCGCACCCCGCTCGCCGTGCAGCGCGCGGCGCTGCAGATCGGCCTCGACGACCCCACGCCCGCGCAGGTGGTCGCGACGCGCGAGCAGCTGCTCGAGGTCAACCGGTCGAGCGAGCACCTCATCGAGAGCCTCCTCGCCCTGGCGACGGCCGACCGCGGCGTCGTCGCGGACGCCGACGTGCACCTCGGCGAGCTCGTCGGGGAGGTCGTGGCGGGCCAGCTCGACCGGGCCGACGACCTCGGCGTCGAGGTCGTCGTGGCCCGCGGGACGTTCTCGCGGGTGCGCGGCGACGCCGTGCTGCTCGGGCAGCTCGTCCGCAACCTCGTGGACAACGCGGTCGAGTACAACGTGCCGGGGGGCTGCGTCCGCGTGCACGGGGCGCCGGACGCCGTGCTCGTGGTCGAGAACACGGGTCCCGTCGTGTCGGCCGCGGTGGCCGCGGCCCTCGCCCAGCCGTTCACGCGGGGGCACGACGACCCTCGGCGGCCGGACCGGTCCGGAGGCGCCCCGCCGGTCCGCCACAGCGGCCTCGGCCTCGCGATCGTCGCGTCCGTCGCCCGGGCCCACGGCTGGTCGGTGGACGTCGGGCCGCGCGGCGGGGGCGGCCTGCGGGTCGTCGTGCGCTGACCGCCGGGGACGCAGGGAGGCGCGGTGCCGGGTCGACCGGCACCGCGCCTCCCGGGGTCTGCGGGGGTCAGTCGCGGACGAGCACCAGCTCGCTCAGGGGCAGGCGGCTGCGGGGGGCGACCTCGCGCTCGGCGAGCGCCTCCGCGAGCTCGGTCGCCGGGGCGACCGTGCCGACCGCCGTGACCGTCAGGGGGGAGAGGTTGTCGGTGAGGCCGAAGGCCGCCACGATCTTCTCCCACTCGACGCCGGCCATCTGGTGGGTGTGCAGCCCCTCGGCGTGCGCCTGCACCGTGAGGTGCGCGATCGCGGCGCCCAGGTCGTAGGCGGCGGTCGGGCGCAGGTCGCCCTCGACGGTCGACGTCTCGGCGATCGCGACGACGAGGGCCGAGGCGTTGCCGGCCCAGGCCGCGTTGAAGCCGACGAGGGCGGAGTGGATCGCCTCGAACGTCTCGGTCCCGCGGCGGCCGACCACGAAGCGGCGGGGCTGGAAGTTGTTGGCCGAGGGCGACCAGCGGGCGGCCTCGAGCAGCGCGTCCAGCTGCTGGTCGGTGAGGACCGCGGTCGGGTCGAAGGAGCGGGGGCTCCAGCGCTCGTCGAGCAGCGGCGTGATGGGCACGCTGGTCTCGGCGGATCGCGAGGTGGACGAGGGGGTCTCGGTGAGCGACATGGCATCGGCTTTCGTGGGGGACGAGCGGGGGAGCGGCGCGCCGTCGGGCCGCCCCCACGCCAACCTCGCTCGGCGCGCCGGGATTCCCGGGCCTGGCCCCCGGTCGTCACGGAGCGTCCGTCGATCGTGCCCGTGAGCCGCCAGGCCAGGGCCGCCGGGCCGTTCGGGGCGTCCGCCGACACCGTGAGGGAGGGCGACCACCGGAGCTGCGAGCCGGCGGGCAGGTCGACCTCGCCCCTGCTCCGCACGGACACGCTGACGGTGCCGTCCTCCCGGGTCGTCATCCCGTCGGCGACGACGAGGTCGGTCGTGGCCCACTCGCCGCCCGGGCGGCGCAGCCAGGTCGTGAGCTCCCCCTCGAGGTCGTCGACGTGCGTGCCCGCGGGGGCGGTGGGGGTGAGCGTGGCCGAGAGCGAGCCCAGCGCCGAGGCCGTCTCCACGCCGAGCGGCACGGGCGCCGACGAGCCGCTCCGGAGCCGGACGGGGTCCTCGACCGGCAGGGCCTCGAGGCCCTGCGGGACCGGGACGGCCGTGACGGGGACGAGGTGGGCCCCGTCGATGCGGAAGGACTGCGTGGTCGCCGCGACCCGTCCCTCACAGGAGGAGGGTTCGTGTCCAGGGGCTAGGTGAGCAGCGCCCTGGCGTCGTCGACGAACCGGTCGACGTGCTCGTCGGTCGTGTCGAAGGAGCACATCAGCCGCACCTCGCCGGTCTGCCTGTCCCAGTCGTAGAAGTGGTGGGCGGCTCGCAGCGGCTCGACGACCTCGCGCGGCAGCACGACGAAGACGGCGTTCGCGTCGACGCTCTGCGTGATCGTCACGCCGGGCAGGTCGGCCAGTCCCGCCGCCAGTCGCACCGCCCGGGCGTTGGCGCTCGCCGCGGACCGCCGCCAGAGGTCGCCCTCGAGCATCGCGAGGAACTGGGCCGAGACGAAGCGCATCTTCGAGACGAGCTGGGCGTCCATCTTGCGGAGGTAGACGAGGCCGGCCCGCGCCTCCTCGGAGAAGGTCACGACCGACTCGCCCAGCACCAGGCCGTTCTTCGTGCCTCCGAGCGACACGGAGTCGACGCCCGCGTCGCGCGTCAGCGCCCGCAGCGGCAGGCCGAGAGCCGCGGCGGCGTTGGCGAGGCGCGCGCCGTCGAGGTGCACCCGCATGCCGAGCGCGTGGGCGTGGTCGGTCACGGCGCGGATCTCGTCGGGCGTGTAGACCGTGCCGAGCTCGGTGCTCTGGGTGATGGTCACGGCGAGGGGCTGCGGACGCTGCTGGTCGCCCCAGCCGAAGGCCTGCCGGTCGATCAGCTCGGGCGTCAGCTTGCCGTCGGGCGTCGGCACCGTGAGCAGCTTGATGCCGCCGAGCCGCTCGGGCGCGCCGCCCTCGTCGGTGTAGACGTGCGCCGTCGTGGCGCAGACGACCGCGCCCCACCGCGGCACGAGAGCCTGCAGGGCGGCGACGTTGGCCCCCGTGCCGGTGAGCACCGGGTCGAGCTCGGCGCCCTCGCCGAACTGCTCGACCACGACCTCGCGCAGCCGGGCCGTGTAGGGGTCGGCGCCGTACGAGCCGACGTGGCCGCCGCTGGCGTCGACCAGGGCCTGCAGCACCTCCGGGTGGGCGCCGGCGTAGTTGTCGGAGGCGAACGTGTGGGCCGAGGGGTCGTGGAGTCGCGTCACCCGTCCATCCTGCCGTGCCGGGGCTCGTCGGGCGGATCGAGGAGGCGCGGGTCGAGGAGGCGCAGACAGGCCGCGCAGGTTCATCACCCTTGTGAAATGCGAATGTCACACGTAGAGTGTGAACAGTTCTCGGCCGTGCCGCTCCTGTCCGCGAGCAGGGCGGCCCTCAGTCGACCTCGCCTGATCCTCGCCCTGACAATCGCCCCCGACTCCGACCCGAGAGGCCCGCCGTGTATTTCGCCCACGCCCCGAAACTCGTCCTGACCGGGCTCCTGCCGGCCCTCCGCCCGCTCGCCGACCGCGCGGCCGCGCTCGACGCCGAGGTCGTCCTCGTCGGCGCGCCCGTCGTCGAGTCCCCTGCCCCCGCCCCGGTGGCCGACGTGGCCGGGTTCGACGTGGCCATCGTCGCGGTCGAGGCCGACGACGTCGCGCGGCAGCTCGAGGCGGCCGCCGACCTGCTCGCTCCCGGGCTCCGCCGCGGCGCCCTCGTCGTGATCGCCTCGCGCGGCCCGGCCGAGTCGCTGGGCCGGTGCTTCGCCGTCGAGCTGGGCCGCCGCAGCGGCCTCGACGTGGGCCGCGACTTCCACGTCGCCGGCGTCGAGTGCAGCGCGTGGCCCGACGCGACGTCCGGGGCGCAGGAGGCGTCGGCCGACGTCGCCTGGACCCTCGGCCCCGACGGCGCCGAGCACGTGCGGTACCTGCTGTCGCGCATCGGGGCGCCCGTGCTGTCGGGTGCGCCGACCCGCTGAGCCGACCCGCGCCTCCTTCTCGGGAGCCCGACCGCGACGGCCCCGGGCGGGGCGTGCGTCAGGATGGGCTCATGGGTGGAGTTCTGATCGGGTTCGCGATCATCGGCGTCGTCATCGCCGCCGGCTACGTCGTGGGCCGCGTCGACCTGCTCGGCGCGAGCGGTCACCAGGTGCTCTCGCGCCTCGTCTTCTTCGTCCTGACGCCCTGCCTGCTCTTCTCGACCATCTCGCAGGCCGACGTTCACGTGCTGTTCTCGCGGCTGCTGGTCGTCTCGGCCCTCGCCTCGCTCGTCGCGGCCGTCATCTCGGTGGTGCTGCTGCGGTTCGTGCTCCGACGGTCGACCGCCCAGACGACCATCAGCACCATGGGCGGCGCCTACGTCAACGCGAACAACATCGGCCTGCCCGTGGCCACGTACGTCCTCGGCAGCGCCACCTTCGTCGCCCCCGTGCTGCTCTACCAGCTGCTCGTCATCACCCCGGTCGTGCTGGCCGTCATGGACACCGTCACGAACCGCGGCAGCAGCCTCGGCCGCACGATCGCCCGCCCGTTCACGAACCCCCTGCTCATCGGCTCGGCCCTCGGCGTGCTCGTCGCGGTGACCGGCCTCGACATCCCGGAGCCGGTGCTCGAGCCGCTCGCGCTCGTCGGGGCCGCGGCCGTGCCCGTCGTGCTGCTGTCGTTCGGCATGTCGCTGTCGGGGTCGAAGCCGCTGCAGGCGAAGGAGGGGCGCGTCGACGTGCTCATCGCGACGGCGCTGAAGCTCGTGGTCATGCCCGTGACCGCGTGGCTGCTCGGGGCGTTCGCCTTCGACTTCGACCGTGACGAGCTGTTCGTGGCGGTCGTGCTCGCGGGCCTGCCGAGCGCACAGAACGTCTTCAACTACGCCCAGCGGTACCAGACCGGCGTGGCCGTGGCCCGTGACACCGTGCTCGTGACGACGGTGTTGTCCGTGCCCGTCCTGGTGCTCGTGGCCGGCCTGCTCGCGTAGCGTCTCAGAAGATCATCGGCCGGTCGTCGTCGAGCTCGGTCTCGAGGTCGAGGTCGACCGCCACCGGCACGTGGTCGCTCGGGGCGTCGCCCTTGCGCTCGTCGCGGTGGATGCGCGCGTCGGTGACCAGCTCGGCGAAGGCGGGCGAGCCCATGATGAAGTCGATGCGCATCCCCTCGTCCTTCGGGAACCGCAGCTGCTTGTAGTCCCAGTACGTGTAGCCCTCGGGCAGTCGGGGCCGGACGACGTCGGTGAGGCCGACCCGCTCGAACTCGGCGAAGGCGGCGCGCTCGGGGGCGCTGACGTGGGTGTGGCCCTCGAACGCCGCCATGTCCCACACGTCGGTGTCGAGCGGGGCGACGTTCCAGTCGCCCATCAGGGCCAGGGGCTGGTCGGGGCGCTCGGCGAGCCACGCCTCGGTCTCGGCCGCGAGCTTCGCCAGCCAGTCGAGCTTGTAGTCGTAGTGCGGGTCGCCGAGCTCGCGCCCGTTCGGCACGTAGAGCGACCAGAGCCGGACGCCCTCGACCGTCACGCCGATCGCGCGGGCCTCCTTCGGCAGGTCGGGACCCTCCTGGCCCTTGAGGAAGCCGGGCTGGCTCGGGAAGGTGATCTCCACCTCCTCCATCGGGAGGCGGCTGGCGAAGGCCACGCCGTTCCACTGGCTGAGGCCGTGCAGCTCGACCTCGTAGCCGGCGTCGCGGAAGAGGTCGTGGGGGAACTGCTCGGGCTTGCACTTGATCTCCTGCAGGCCGACGACGTCGACGTCCTCCCGCACGAGCCAGTCGACGACCCGCCCCGCTCGGGCGCGGACGGAGTTCACGTTCCAGGTGGCGACACGCATGCGTCCACGCTACCGGCGGCGCCCCGGGCCGGTGTGCTCGCAGGCCTCCTGCCCTACGCTGGACCACCGTGACCGACGCACGCATGCAGCTCATCGACTTCATCGGCTCCGAGGCCGTCTTCCACGGCGACTTCACGCTCACGAGCGGCAAGAAGGCGACCTACTACATCGACCTCCGCAAGGTCAGCCTCGACCACCGCGTCGCGCCCCTCATCGGCCGCGTCATGGTCGACCTCATCGCCGAGGTCCCCGACGTCTCCGCCGTGGGCGGCCTCACCATGGGCGCCGACCCCATCGCGGCGGCCGTGCTGCACCAGGGCGTCGCCCTCGGCAAGGACTACGACGCCTTCGTCGTCCGCAAGGAGCCCAAGGACCACGGCCGCGGCAAGCAGGTCGAGGGCCCCGACCTCGCGGGCAAGCGCGTGATCGTCCTCGAGGACACCTCCACCACGGGCGGCTCCCCCCTCACCGCCGCGAAGGCCCTCGAGGCGGTCGGCGCGATCGTCGTCGGCGTCGCCGTCGTCGTCGACCGCAGCACGGGCGCCCGCGAGGTGATCGAGGAGGCCGGCTACCCCTACTTCGCCGCGATCGGGCTGGCCGACCTGGGGCTGGAGCCGTGACCGACGACGAACGCAGGCCCGACGACCGACAGCCCGAGGGCGCGGAGCCCGACGGGGCTGCTGCTGACGGTGCTGCTCCCGACGACGCGAGCGACTGGCTCGCCGCGCAGTTCGGCGAGGACGACGACGACGCCCAGGCCGCTGCCGCCGACGCGACCGATCGCGAGCCGTCGCAGGCGGTCGACACGGAGCCCGCGCTCCGGCCCGACGCCGAGCCCGCGCCCGGGCCCGACGCGGCGACGCGAGCTCTGCCGACACAGCCTGCCGCGGGTCCGTCCGCCGACGACGACCTGCCCCCGATCGTCCCCGCGTTCGTCGTGCCCGCCGCGCCCACCGGTGAGACCGACGTGCCCCGGAGCTCGGGCCACCCGATGGCGCTCGACCTCTCCCAGCTGAAGGGCTCCGTCGAGGCCCCCGAGCCCCCGGCCGCGACCGACGAGACCGTCCCCCCCGTCGAGCCGGCGACGGCGGCACCCGCGACCGCACCCGCCGACGCGCCTGCCGACGACGACGGCGCCGACTCCGGCCCGGCCGCGCCCCCCGTCTTCTCGCCGCCCGCCGACGAGCCCGCTCGACCGGCCGGCGAGCCGGGTCCCTTCACCGCCCTCATCGCGAGCGCCCCGGTCGCCCCGGCCCCGTCCGTCTTCGAGTGGGACGCCCTGCCCGCGCGTGACGCGCAGCCCGAGCCCGTGACGCCGTCGGCGACGGAGCCCGAGCCGGTCGAGGCCCTCGTCGACGACGACGGACACGAGGAGGCGCGCCCCGAGCCGGACGCCCCGACCCGCGCCGTCGAGGCGGTCGCGCCCGCCGCCGCGGTGCCCGAGACGGCACCGGACGAGGAACCGACGTCGGAGCCCGAGCCCGAGCCCGAGCCCGAGCTCGAACCGGCATCCGAGCCCGAGCCCGAGGTCGAACCGGCATCCGAGCCTGAGCCGGGACCTGGCGCCGCCGAGGCGCCGAGGCTGGCGTCCGAGCCCGTCGAGACGGACCCCGCACCCCCGTCGACCCCGGCAGCAGGCTCCGCTGCCGCCGCCGGTCAGGGAGACCCGTGGTGGGTCGAGGAACACCACGAGATGACGCGTCGTGAGCGGCGTCTCGCCGAGGCCGCCGCGGCCGCGGCCGCAGCTGCTGCCGCGTCCGCGAGCGCTGCCTCGCCGACGTCACCGCCCGCCGCCCGGCCCGCGAGCGAGCCGACCTTCACCGAGCTGCTCGGCATCTCCGTGCCGGACCGTGAGCAGGGCGACGACGAGTCCCCGGCCGACGTCCCCGGCGACGGGGCGGCCGACGCGGGTCGTCACGACCCCGTCGAGGAGTCGTCGGCGGGCTCGTGGTCGCTCAGCAGCCTCGACGACGAGCCCCACGCCAGCGCCATCGCCGCCGAGGGGGAGGCCGACGACTCGACCGACCTGAGCGACACGCCCCTCGACGACGTGCCCGACGACGACGTCTCCGACGAGCACCTGGCGCGTGCCGAGGCCGCGCCTCGGCCGGAGGCGCCTGCACCGACGAGTGCCTTCCCGCCGCCGTACCGCCCCGCACCGGCCGCGGTCACGCCGGCCTCTCCCCTCGCGACAGCCCCTGCCGCCCTGGGCGCGGAGCGTCCGCGGACCACGCCGTCGGCGCCGGGCGAGCTGCCCGGGCTCTCCGTCGCGAGGCCGGAGGTCGGGCCCACCCTGACCACCACGTTCCCGGTCGTCGCGGCGGGCGAGCCCTACGGGGGCGCGCCCGGCGGAGGCCGGCCCGAGGGCATCGCCGGGTGGTCGCGCAACCGCAAGCTGTTGCTGGGGGCTGCCGCCGTGCTCGTCGTCGTGCTCGCGCTGCTGGCGCTGTTCTTCCTCAGCCGGTCGCTCTTCGCGGGCGCGCCCGAGCCGACGACCGAGCCCGCCGCGGCCACGACGCAGACCGTCGTCGCCGCGCCGGCGGAGGCGGCGGCCGACGTCGCGACCGGTCCGCTCTCCCCGGGGGTGCACGCGTGGAGCGACCTCCAGGGCGGCGAGTGCTTCGCGACCTTCGAGAACGCGTGGCAGCAGGAGTACGACGTGGTCGACTGCGGTGCCCCGCACGCCGCGCAGCTCGCCTCGACCGGCACCCTGCCGGGCGATGCGGCCGCGGCCTTCCCCGGGGCCGACACGCTCCAGAACCAGATGACGGTGCTCTGCACCTCGGCCACCGCCCTCGACCTCGGCGCGGCGGCCTCCTACGCCGACCTGCAGTTCAGCGCGAGCTACCCGACGACGTCCGACGAGTGGGCGGCGGGTGCTCGGACGTACTCGTGCTTCGTGGACAGGTCGGGCGGCGAGGCGCTGGCGACCAGCCTGGCTCCGACGGCGGGCTGACGGGGTCGACCCGCGCCTCCTGGCCGGGTCAGGCCTCGGCGGGGACGACGTCGCTCTCGACCGGCTCGGCGCGGACGAGCTCGTGGACGCCGCTCAGCACCTCGTTGGGGCGGAACGGGTAGCGGTCGATCTCGGCCTGGTCGCTGATGCCCGTCATGACGAGGATCGTGTGCAGGCCCGCCTCGATGCCGGCCATGATGTCGGTGTCCATCCGGTCGCCGATCATGGCCGTGTTCTCGCTGTGGGCGCCGATGCGGTTCATCGCCGACCGGAACATCATCGGGTTCGGCTTGCCCACGACGTAGGGCGTCTTGCCCGTCGCGGTCTGGATCATGGCGGCGATCGCGCCGGTCGCCGGCAGCACGCCCTCGGCGCTCGGACCGGTCGCGTCGGGGTTGGTCACGATGAAGCGGGCCCCGGCGCGGATGAGCCGCACTGCCTTGGTGATCGAGTCGAACGAGTAGTTGCGGGTCTCGCCGACGACCACGTAGTCGGGGTTCGTCTCGGTCATGATGAAGCCGGCCTCGTGCATGGCCGTGGTCATGCCGGCCTCGCCGATCACGAAGGCGGAGCCCCCGGGCATCTGCGAGCGGCAGAAGTCGGCGGTGGCGAGCGCGGAGGTCCAGATGCGTTCCTCCGGCACGTCGAGCCCGGAGGCGCGCAGCCGGGCCGCGAGGTCGCGCGGGGTGAAGATCGAGTTGTTCGTCAGCACGAGGTAGGGCGTGCCCTCGTCCTGCCACTGCTGGATGAGGGCGGCGGCGCCGGGCAGGGCCTGGTTCTCGTGGACGAGCACGCCGTCCATGTCGGTCAGCCAGCACTCCACGTCGCTTCGATCAGCCATGGGCACACCTTAGCGACGGCGGCTGTCGTCGCGACGCCCGCCGCCCGGCCGGGGTCGGGCCGGCCTGCATCCCCCGTGCGGCATGAGCGATGCCTGCCCGGGTCCGGGGGTCGCCCCGTCCGCCGTACCCTGGTGCGGTGGACGGAGAGCGCACGGAGCCCGAGGTCGAGCCCGAGGTCGAGCACGGGGTCGGGCCGTGGCCCGGCGGCCCCGCCGCGTGGCCGGACGACCCCCGGTACGACCCCGAGCTGCTGCGCGACGGCGACCGCCGCAACGTGGTCGACCGCTACCGCTGGTGGACCATGGAGGCGATCGTCGCCGACCTCGACCAGCACCGGCACCCCTTCCACGTGGCCGTCGAGAACTGGCAGCACGACATGAACATCGGCTCGATCGTCCGCAGCGCCAACGCGTTCGCGGCCGACACCGTCCACATCGTCGGCCGCCGGCGGTGGAACAAGCGGGGCGCGATGGTGACCGACCGGTACCAGCACGTGATGAACCACCCCGACGTCGAGACGTTCGTGGCGTGGGCGCGCGAGCAGCGCCTCCCCGTCCTGGGCGTCGACAACGTCGAGGGCTCGGTGCCGGTCGAGACCTTCGACCTGCCCGAGCGCTGCGTGCTGCTCTTCGGCCAGGAGGGGCCCGGCCTCAGCCCCGAGGCGGTCGAGGCGTCGGAGGCGCTGCTCGCGATCTCGCAGTTCGGCTCGACGCGGAGCATCAACGCCAGCGCCGCCGCGGCCGTCGTCATGCACGCCTGGGTGCGGCAGCACCGGTTCTGAGCGAGCACGGAACGGGCGGATCCGTCGGGGGCGCCCGCTAGCGTGGTCGGCATGACCTCCACGAACCTCCTCGGCGTGCCCGAGACCCTGCTGCCCGCCGAGCCCGACGTGCTCGCCGACCTCGAGACGCTCGACCTCGTCGAGGTCGTCACGGCGCACCCGACGTCGTCCCTCGCCTGGGCCCTGCTCAGCGACGAGGCCGCGGCCCGGGGGGCCGAGCTCGAGGCGTACGCCTACGCCCGGGTCGGGTACCACCGCGGCCTCGACGCGCTGCGCAAGGCCGGCTGGCGCGGCCAGGGCCCGGTGCCGTGGTCGCACGAGGCCAACCGGGGCGTGCTGCGGGCGCTCTTCGCGCTCCGCCGCGGGGCCGCCGCGATCGGCGAGGCCGACGAGGTCGAGCGCCTGACGACCTTCCTCGCCGACGCCGACCCGGCCGCCGCGCCCGCCATCGAGGCCGAGCGCGCCTGACCCGGCCGGCCCGGCCGCTCCCGAGCCCCGGGGAGGCGCGGGGCGGCCCCGGGCGACGGTCCGTCGCCGCGACGCCGCCCGGCCTCAGCCGATCAGCGAGGGCCGCAGGTCGCGGAGGGTGCGCCGTCGCGTCATGCGGGCCGTGGACAGCAGCGAGACGAGCAGGGCCCCGAGCATCCACAGCGCCAGCACCCCGGCGTCGGTCCAGGCCGCCGCGGTGCTGCCGCCGTACATGAGCTGGCGCAGACCGTCGGTCGCGTAGCTCATCGGCAGCACGAAGTGGAGCGCCGCCAGCGGCCCGGGCAGGGTCTGCCACGGGAAGGTGCCGCCCGCCGTCACGAGCTGGACCACCATGAGCACCAGCCCGAGGAACTGCCCGACGCTGCCCAGCAGCACGTTGAGCATCATGATGATCGCCGCGAAGGTGACCGACGCGAGCGCCATGAGCCCGACCATGCCCCAGGGGTGCGCGACGTCGAAGCCCAGCGCGCCGCGCACCACCGCGAAGAGCGCGACCATCTGCACGACGCCGAGCAGCGCGGGGGCGAGCCAGCCCGCCGTGACGATCCGCACGGGGGCCTTGACGGCGGTGACGGCCCGCTTCGAGAGGGGCTTGACGATGAGGAACAGGGCGTAGATGCCGATCCACGCCGCGAGGCTGATGAAGAACGGCGCGAGGCCGGCGCCGTAGGTGCCCGCGCTGGTGAGCGCCTGGTCGGAGACGGCGACGGGGTCGCTGATCGCCGAGGCCTGGTCCCCCCGGCTCTGCTCCGTGCTCGCGGGGATCTCGCCGAGGCCGCTCTGGAGGCCGTCGCGGAGGCGCACGGTCCCGTCCCGCAGCTGGACGACGCCGTCGCGGAGGGTCGTCGACCCCTCGTCCAGCGCGGCCAGCCCGCTCGCGAGCGAGGCCGCGCCCGTGTCGAGGTCGTCGAGGCCCGTGGCCAGCGTCGAGGCGCCCGAGGCGGCGCTCGCCGCGCCCGTCTCGAGCTGCCCCGCGCCGTCGGCGGCGTCGGAGACGCCGGAGGCGAGGGCGGGTGCCGCGGCGCTCAGCTGCGCTGCTCCGGCCGAGACCTGCTCGGCCCCGTCGGCGAGCGTCCCGACCTGGCCGTTCAGCGCCTGCACCTGGTCGTTCGCCGCCGAGAGCCGGCCGTTGAGGCCGCTGATCTGGGCGGCGAGGGCCGTGGCCTGCGCGTCGGTCAGCTGCAGGGGGCTCGTGAGCAGCGCCTCCTTCACCTCGGCCTCGGTGGGGATCTGCGCGGCGTCGGCGGCGCTCTGCGCGGCGACCGGGCCGAGGGCGTCGGCCAGGGCGCGGTCGCCCTCGGCGACCTGCTGCGCGCCGGTCGCCAGCTGCCGGGTGCTCGCGGGCAGGCCGCTCGTCGCGGTCTCGAGCTGGTCGAGGCCGGAGGAGAGGGCGGTCGCTCCCGTGGCGAGCCGGGCGGTGCCGGCCGCGAGGGAGTCGGCGCCCGTCGCGGCGTCGGAGGCCCCGGTCGAGAGGCGGTCGGCCCCGGCAGAGGCGTCGGAGGCGCCCGCCACGAGCTGGTCGGCGCCGTCGGTCGCCGAGACGGTGCCGCTGACGAGCTGGTCGGCGCCGTCGACCGCGCTGCCGAGCGAGGTGCGGATGTCGGCGAGGCCGACGAGCAGCTGCTCCGCGGCCTCCTTGCCGACCTTCTCGGTGACCGACGCGCGGATCGTCTTGCCGGCCTGCCCGGCGATGGTCGTCGACAGGTAGCTGTTGGCGTCGTTGGTCGCGAGCGTGATCTGCGCGCGCGTGGGGTCGTCGCTCGAGGCGCTGACGAGGTCGGCGCTGAAGTCGCTCGGGATCGAGAAGGTGAAGTCGTAGGTGCCGTCGCGGAGGCCTGCCGCCGCCTGGGCCGCCGACACCGCGTGCCAGTCGAAGTCGCCGCCGTCGACGACTTCGTCGGTGACCTGCTCGCCGTAGTTCGTGGCCTTCCCGTCGACGACGGTGCCGAGGTCGGCGTCGACGATCGCCGCGGGGACCTGGTCGAGCTTCGCGTACGGGTCCTGGTTGGCCCAGAGGTAGAGGCCGCCGTAGAGCAGGGGCACGGTCATCAGCGCGACGAGGGCGAGCCGGGCGAGGCCGGTCGACGTGAGGCGCTGCAGCTCGGAGCGGACGAGGGCGATGATCTTCACGAGGGGTCGCTCCTGGGGGCGGTGTCGGGGTCGGTGTCGGAGGGGGCGATCACGGTCATCGCCGCGAGGCTCGTCACGGTCAGCACGGTGTAGCCGCGCTCGGCGAGGTCGCGCACGACCGCGAGCCAGCCGTGCACGTCGCCGCCGTGGCGCTCGGGCGTCGTGAGGACGAGGCCCGCGACGCCGGGCCGCAGCACGGCCAGCTCGGTCAGCAGCCGGACGCGGAGCTCGGACGGCAGCGCGCTCAGGCGCGTGCCCCGGTGGTCGGCCAGCCCGATCTCGTCGAGCAGCAGCGCGGCGCTCGCGCGGTCGGAGCGCAGTCCGGCCAGGGCCAGCTCCTCCCGCGCGACCTGCGCCACGGTGAGGGTCGCGAACGGCTCGGCCACCGAGGGCGTGTCGACGAGGGCGAAGGAGGCGCGGATCGCGTCCGTCGCCTCCCTCCCGTCGAGCGTCACCCGGCCCCGGTCGGGCAGCATCCGGCCGCCGGCGACGAGCGAGGCCAGCGTGGGCGCGTCGACCGTCTCGACGCCGACGAAGCCGGGGGCGCCCCGGTCGGCGACGGCGCTGATCTCGGGCAGCGGGGCCCCCGGTCCGTCGCCCACGGCGACCTGGTCGAGCTCGAGTCTCATGCGTTCTGCTCCGAGGGCGTGGTCGGGGTGGCGGACGGGGGAGGGGAAGCGGGCGCGGCGAGGGTCGCGGGCGCGGCCGGGTCGAGCGGGCGGGCGAGCTCGGGCGTCGAGGCGATCAGCTCGGCGGCCTCGCGCCAGCCGAGCCCGACGACGGCCAGGACGGTCAGCATCACCAGACGGTGTCCCTCGGCCCGGTCGAGGCCGTGGGTCGCGGCCTCGTCGAGAACCGACAGGGCGGCGCCCTCGACGAGGCGGGCGAGGGTGTCGAGCGCGACGTCGTCGCGCATCCGGCCCTCGGCGACGCCTCGTCGGACGGTCTCGCGGAGGAAGGCCCGCAGCGGGGCGAGCGCCGTCGCGACGTCGTGCATCATCGGCCCGCGGACGGTCAGCTGGGCCATCACGCGCACGTGGGCGACCTCGGCCCAGAGCCGGGCGCCGAGGGTGGCGAGCTGCACGACCGGGTCGTCGGTCGGCTCCGGCAGCGCGGCCGCGCCGACGCGGGCGGCCCCGCGCAGGGTCACCTCGCGCACGAGGTCGTCGCGGGTCGCGAAGTGCCCGTAGACGCTGCGGCGCGAGAGGCCCGCCTCGGCCGCGATCGCCTCGAGCGGCACGGCGGGGTCGCGGTTCAGCAGCCGCACCGCCGCGGCCATGAGCGCCTCGCGGTTCGCCGCGGCGTCGCGGCGCGGCGCACGGGCGGGCGTCGGGGGAGGGGTCGGGTGGGTCGTCGGCACCCGCTCACTCTACGATCTTGCACAGCCGTGTGCAAGATCACGGTCCGCCACGGCCCGGGTCGGGCGGACGCCCATCGACATGCCCCCAGTTCGCGGGACGGGTGCGGGCTCGGTCGGCGTGCACCGCGCCTCCCCGCGGGGTCGGCGCCAGGCCTCTGACCAGGCATTCCTCGAGGTCGTGTCCACACTTCTGCGGACGTGGGTCCATGCATGCGCATTGTCCCCATTGCGCAAGGGGGGGCGCGCGGGAGGGACCGCGCGGCGAGACTCGGCAGTGCCCCAGGACGGGGACCCCGACACACGCTCGGTCAGCAGGACGCAGGACGCACATGCACGACGACACCATCACCGGCCACCCGGCCCTCCCCGAGCCCGTGCCGGGCGTCGAGGTGGCGCTGACGCCCGCGCCGCGGCGCCGCCGCGTGCGCTCGGTCGTCGTCGGCGGCCTCCTCGCCGCGGCCCGGCCCCTGCTCGGCATCCACTTCGAAATCTATCGTCGCGAGATGTCGACGTCGATCTTCCCGCGCGACGAGCGCACCTCCCGGGTCGAGGGCCCGCGACCCGAGAGCCTCGCCTTCGTCGGCAGCGTCGCGGTCGCCGGCCTCGGCGTGCTGAGCCACGGCATGACGACGTCGAGCCAGACCGCCCAGCGCGTCGCCGCGAACCGCCGCCGGGGCATGGGCTGGACCGAGGTCTCGTCGCCGGTGCTCACCGCCGAGACGGCCTCGACCCTCCCGGCGCTCGCCGCGCCCGGCACCGACGTGGCCGTCCTGCTGCTCGGCATCGCCGACGTGCTCACGGTCACCAGCCCGGCGTCGTGGGAGCGCAGCCTCCGCAAGCTGATCGAGCGTGCCCGCCGCGAGGCCGGACGCGACTGCGCCGTCGTCGTGGCCGAGCTGCCGCCGATGGCCGACTTCCGGCCCATCCCGCCGCTGGCCCGCCGCCTCATCACCGCCCAGATCGCCCGCCTCGACGCCGTCACCCGCCGGCTCGCCCGTGAGATCGACGGCGTGACGGCCGTGCCGTTCCCCGCCTGGGACCTCGACGGCCTCTTCGTGCAGGACCTCTTCTCGTGGGCCTCGATGCACCGCACCTGGGCCGAGGCGCTGGCGCCCCACGTCTCGTTCGCCCTGGACTCGGTGGAGGCGCGGCGCGCGTCGTCCTCCCCGCTCGCGGAGGACGTCGACCTCCTCGCCTCGTCCGGCGACGAGCCCGTCGCGGCCTGAGCCGCCGGGCCGCACCGCTCGGTAGGGTCGGCGGATGGACTTCGCCGAGGCCGTCCGGCAGCTCTACGGCACGCCGCCCCCGCGGTTCGTCGCGGCCCGCACCGACCTCGCCCGTCACGCCGCCGACGACGGCGACCGCGACCTCGCCGCCCGGGTGAGGGCCCTCCGGAGGCCCTCCGCCGCGGCGTGGGCGGTGAACCTGCTCGCGGCCGAGGGCGGCCTCGACGAGCTCGCCGAGCTGGGCGACCGCTTCCGGACGGCCCAGCGTCACGGCGACCGTGACGAGGTGGGGCGCCTGTCCGCCGAGCGGAAGGCGGCGCTCGCCGACCTGACGAGCCGTGCCCGCGGACTCGCGTCCGACGCGGGCGCCCCGCTCGCCGCCTCCGCCGTCACCGGCGTCGACGGGACCCTCCGTGCTGTCGTGGCCGACGAGGGAGCCGCCGGCGCGGCCCGCAGCGGGGCCCTCGTCCGGGCGCTCGTCGCCGACGGCGTCGACGAGGCCGACCTCGACGACGCGGTCGCGGGGGAGGCCCCGAGTCGTCCGCGCCCCCGGCCGGCGCGACGCGCGTCGCCGGACGACGACCGGGCCGCCCGTCGCCGCTCGGCCGAGCAGGCCGCCGACGAGGCCGAGCGCGCCGCCGAGCAGGCCGAGTCCGAGCGGGACGACGTGGAGGCGCGCTGGGCCGAGCTCGCCCGCTCGCGAGACGAGGTGGCCGACGGCCTCCGGCGCCTGCGGGACGAGTTCGCGGCGGTCGAGGCGCGGCAGCGGGACCTGGACGACCGGGAGAAGTTCCTCCGACGCGAACGGCGCCGCGCCGGGGCGGACGCGACGTCCGCCCGGCGCGACGCCGACCGTGCTCGTGGTGCGGTGGAGGACTAGCGAGCGCCCATCAGGTGCTCGATCGCGAGCTGCTGCAGGCGGACGAAGCCGTAGCCGTGGCCGCCGAAGTGGGCGGCGGCGTCGAAGTCCTCGTAGGAGGCGCGGTCGGCCAGCAGCTGCTCGTAGCCCTCGCCGTCGCCGAGGGTGGGCGTGGAGAGCTCGGCGACCTGGGAGGCGAGCAGCGCCTCCTGCACCTCGGGGTCGGCGCGGAAGGCCTGCGCGCGCTCCTTCAGCAGCAGGTACATGCGCATGTTGGCGGCCGCCGACTCCCAGACGCCGTCGATCGACTCGGTGCGCGAGGGCTTGTAGTCGAAGTGGCGGGGGCCGTCGTAGCTGGGGCCGCCGGCGGGCGAGCCGTGCTCGAGCAGGTCGACGAGCGAGAACGCGTTCTGCAGGTCGCCGTGACCGAAGACGAGGTCTTGGTCGTACTTGATGCCGCGCTGGCCGTTGAGGTCGATGTGGAAGAGCTTGCCCTGGTACAGCGCCTGGGCGATGCCGGCCGTGAAGTTCAGGCCGGCCATCTGCTCGTGGCCGACCTCGGGGTTGACGCCGAACAGGTCGGGGCGCTCGAGCGTGTCGATGAAGGCGATCGCGTGGCCGAGCGTCGGCAGCAGGATGTCGCCGCGGGGCTCGTTGGGCTTCGGCTCGATGGCGAAGCGGAGGTCGTAGCCCTTGTCGACGACGTACTGGGCCAGCATGTCGACGCCCTCCTTGTAGCGGGAGAGCGCAGCCTGCACGTCCTTCGCGCTGTCGTACTCGGCGCCCTCGCGGCCGCCCCACATGACGAAGGTCTGGGCGCCGAGCTCGGCGGCCAGGTCGATGTTGCGCAGCACCTTGCGGAGCGCGAAGCGGCGCACGCCTCGGTCGTTCGACGTGAAGCCGCCGTCCTTGAAGACGGGCGCGCTGAAGAGGTTCGTGGTGACCATCGGCACGACGATGCCGGTGGCGTCGAGGGCGCCCTTGAGGCGGTCGATCTGCGTCTGGCGCTCGGCGTCGGTCGAGCCGAACGCGAAGAGGTCGTCGTCGTGGAAGGTGAGGCCGTAGGCGCCCAGCCGGTCGAGGTTCTCGACGGCCTCGACGACGTCGAGGTCGGGGCGCGTGGGCCCGCCGAACGGGTCGGCCCCGGTGTAGCCGATGGTCCAGAGGCCGAACGAGAACTTGTCGTCGCGCGTGGGAGCGGGCGTGGAGGCGGTGGTGTCGGACATCGATGTCCCTTCCAGGGGGTCGTCCCCGGCGTGCGGGGTGGCGGGGTGGCGCTCGACGGGGGCGCCAGGGGCCCCGCCGCAATTGTGGTGCTGCTCAACATATCCGGTCCGACCGGTGGACGGAAGCCCTCCCGGGCATTTGTCGTCGGAGGCAACGAAAGGGGTTGCGCGGCGGCTCACTGCTGACGTAGTGTCTCGCATCGCAGCCCGTCGAAGCGCTTCCGCCACGACGAGGCCGACTCCGGAGCACCGAGACAGCGAGGTCATCATGGCGACGATCCACGACGTGGCAGAGGCCGCCGGCGTGTCGATCTCCACGGTCTCGTACGCCCTCTCGGGCAAGCGCTCGATCGCCGCGACGACGCGTCAGCGCGTCACCGACGCCGTCGACCGACTCGGCTACCGACCGCACGCCGGGGCCCGCATGCTGGCCGGGGCGCGGACCAACATCCTCGCGCTCAGCGCGCCGATCCGGCCCGACAACCACCAGCCGACGCAGATGCGCTTCGTCACGGCCGTCGTCGAGGCGGCCCGCCGTCGCGACTACGACGTGCTGCTGCTCGCGACCGACGACGAGGTGTCGGGCATCCGGCGCGTCGCGTCGAGCTCGCTGGTCGACGGCGTCGTGGCGATCGGGGTCGCGACCGTCGACGAGCGCGTCGACCTGGTCCGCGAGCTCGACCTCCCAGTCGGCTTCATCGGCATCCCCCAGGGCGCGGAGGGCCTGGCCTGCGTCGACCTCGACTTCGAGGCCGCCGCCGCCCAGAGCGTCGACCGGCTCGCCGACGCCGGGCACGCCGTGGTCGGCGTCGTCGGCCACCCCGCCTCCTACCACGAGCGCGACACCGGCTTCATCCGCCGGTTCGACGACTCGTTCGCGGCCAGGGCCGCGGCGCGGGGCGTCGAGACCGTGACCATCCCGACCGACCTGAGCCGCGCCTCCGGCGGGCGGGCCTTCGACGAGCTGCGCTCGCGCCTGCCGGGCATGACGGCACTCGTCCTGCACTGCAGCGAGCCGACGGCCGAGGCGGTGCTGCAGCGCGTCCGGCAGCTCGGGCTCGAGGTGCCCCGCGACCTGTCCGTGCTCGCCGCCTGCGCGAGCTACCCCGCCGACGAGCTCGACCCCGCCCTCGACATGATCCCCCTGCCGATCGACGAGATGTGCCGCCGTGCGGTCGAGGCCGCCTTCGACCGCATCGACGGGCGCGTCGAGGCCGGCGTCGAGCTCATCGCCCCCACCTACCTGGCGCAGGGGTCGGTCACCGGCCCGCCCAGCGCCTCCCGACGTCCCTGACCGCACCACCTGACGCACCACCCACCACGGCACCACCACCCCGCACCACCGACACCGAAGTCATCGCCCCGCGACGATCGTCGAAACGCTTCGACGATGCGAGGGGCCTCTACGAGGAGGTAGAACCATGAAGAAACGACGCGTGCTCGCCATCGGCACGGCCCTCGCGGCCACCGCCGGGCTGCTGACCGGCTGCTCCGCCGGGTCGGGATCGTCCGACCCCGACGTCCTCAAGCTCTGGCACTTCGAGAGCGAGACCAGCGCCATGGGCATCGCCTGGACCCAGGCGATCGAGACCTTCGAGGAGGAGACCGGCGCGACGGTCGAGTTCGAGGAGAAGAGCTTCGAGCAGATCCGCTCGACGGCCAGCCAAGTGCTCAACTCGGACGAGGCGCCCGACATCCTCGAGTACAACAAGGGCAACGCCACGGCCGGGCTGCTCGCCAGCCAGGGCCTCCTGACCGACATGACCGACGCCGTCGAGGAGCACGGCTGGGACGACGACCTCGCTCCCTCGATCGCCACGACCTCGCGCTACGACGAGCGCGGCATCATGGGCTCGGGCGCCTGGTACGGCATCCCCAACTACGGCGAGTACGTCGAGGTCTTCTACGACAAGGAGGCGTTCGCCGAGCAGGGCGTCGAGGTCCCCACCACCTACGACGAGTTCGAGGCCGCGCTGCAGACCTTCGCCGACGCGGGCATCACGCCGCTGGCCGAGGCCGGGGCCGAGTACCCCCTCGGCCAGCTCTTCTACCAGCTGGCCCTCTCGCAGGCCGACCGGTCGTTCGTCGACGACTACCAGCTCTACGAGGGCGACGTCGACTGGCAGGGCCCCGAGCTGACCTACGCCGCGGAGAAGCTCCAGGAGTACGTCGACAACGGCTGGATCTCGAAGGACGTCACCGGCATCAAGGCCGAGGACATGGGCACCACCTTCATGAGCGGCGGCGCCCCGATGATGGTCTCCGGCAGCTGGTGGGCCGGGCGCCTCGCCGACGAGGCGACCTTCGACTACGGCTCGTTCCTCTTCCCGGGCAGCGACATGGCCCCCGGCTCGGGCGGCAACCTCTGGGTCGTCCCCGAGAACGCCGCCAACAAGGACCTCGCGTACGAGTTCATCGACATCACGATGCGCCCGGAGATCCAGAACCTCATCGGCAACAACGGCGGCGTCCCCGTGAAGGCCGACCCGGCCGACATCACCGACCCCAAGAGCCAGGAGCTCATCGCCAACTTCAACACGCTGCTCGAGCGCGACGGCCTGGCGTTCTACCCCGACTGGCCCACGCCGACCTTCTACGACCAGATCGTGGCGGCCACGCAGGAGCTGGTCAACGGCTCGACCACGCCCGACGACATGCTGTCGACGCTGGGCGAGCAGTACCAGAGCGGCGTCGACGACATCACGGGCGAGTAGGTCGTGGCCGTCGTCGACACCGGGACGACGGAGGCGCGCCCCGCGCGGGAGGGCCGGCGGTCGTCCGCCGCCCTCCCGCCGGAGGAGAGCCTCCTGCCGGGCTCCGACCGTCGTGGGTTCTGGCTCTACCTGATCCCCGGGTTCGTCCTCTTCACGGTCGTGATCCTCGTCCCGCTCGTCTGGAACGTGTACCTCAGCTTCACCGACTACCGCGGCATCCGCCCGCCGACCTGGGCGGGGCTCGACAACTGGCGCGAGCTGATGACCGACGACCGCTTCTGGACGTCGTTCGTCAACAGCGTCTTCCTCATCATCGCCATGGTGGTCGTGCCGACCGTGCTCGGACTCCTGCTCGCCGCGATGCTGTTCGACCTCGTCGGCCGGAAGTTCGGCGGGCGCCTCGCCTCGTTCCTGCGGGCGACGTACTACCTGCCGCAGATCCTCCCCGTGGCGATCGCCGCGATCGTCATCGGCTGGATCCTCCGGCCCGAGAACGGCGCCCTCAACACCGTCCTCGAGGCCGTGGGCCTCGGCGCGTTCCAGCACAACTGGCTCGGGAGCCCCGACACGGCGCTGCTGAGCATCATGGTGGTGATGGTCTGGGTGCAGCTCGGCTACCCGGTGGTGATCTTCATGGCAGCCCTGCAGCGCGTCGACCCCGAGCTCTACGAGGCCGCCGAGCTCGACGGCGCCGGCTGGTTCCAGCGCTTCCGCGCGATCACGATCAGCATCATCCGTCCCGAGATCTTCGTCGTCGTGCTCACCTGCACGATCGCGGCGCTCAAGGTGTTCGGGCCGATCTACGCCCTCACCCGGGGCGGGCCCGGCGACTCGACGATCGTGCCGAGCTACTACGCCTACAGCGAGTTCTTCCAGAGCCAGCAGGTCGGCTACGGCGCGACGATAGCGACGGCGCTGACCCTCGTCATCGTCGTCATCACGGTGTTCTTCATCAGGGCCCAGAACCGGGTCGAGCGAACAGAGAGGGAACGCTGATGGCCACGTCCGTCGTGCCACCGGTCCAGGACGACCGCATCCGACCCGCGGTGCCCACGCCGCGCCTCCCCGTGGCGAAGCAGCGCAAGCGCCCCAAGACGGCGACCGACTGGGTCGTGCTCGCCGTGGCGGTCGCGTTCGGGGTGCTCGTCGCGCTGCCGTTCCTGCTGATCCTGGTGAACTCGTTCAAGTCGCCGCAGGACTACACGGCCGGCGGGCCGCTCAGCCTGCCGACGTCGCTGTACCTGGACGGCATCGTCGAGTTCTGGAACCGCGTCGAGTTCCCGGCGAAGCTCTGGAACAGCTTCGTCATCGCGGGCCTGGTCGCGTTCTTCGCCGTGGTGATCTCGGTGCTGAACGCGTACGCGCTCGGCATCGGCCGGGTGCGCGGCCGCACCTGGATCATCGTGCTGTTCCTGCTGGCGAACATGCTGCCCCAGGAGGCTCTCCTCTACCCGCTGTACTTCATGTTCAAGCAGGTGGGGCTCTACGACAACATCTGGGCCGTCATCATCATCTTCACGGTGATCCAGAGCGCCTTCGGCACGTACCTGCTCTCGAGCGTCTACGGCACCTTCCCGAAGGAGGTGCTCGAGGCCGCGTCCCTCGACGGCGCGAGCCGGTGGCAGATCCTCTGGCGGGTGATCGTGCCGATCAGCCGCCCGACCCTGGCGGTGCTCGCCATCTTCTTCTTCATCTGGACGTGGAACGAGTTCCTCATCCCGCTGACGTTCCTCGTGTCGAACGACAACCAGACGGTGCCCGTCGCGATCACCGCGCTGCAGGGCGACCGGCTCATGGACGTCACGACCACCAGCGCGTCGGCGCTGCTCGGGCTCATCCCGACGCTCGTCTTCTTCCTGATCTTCCAGCGCACCCTGACCCGCGGCATCACCGCCGGCGCGGTCAAGTGACGCGACCACCTCCGAGAGGCACCACATGAAGTTCACCGACGGTTTCTGGCAGACCCGCCCGGGCGTCACCTCCTCGTTCGGGCAGGAGGCCTACGACGTCGAGGCCACCGACGACGGCCACGGCCTGGTCGTCACCGCGCCGACCAAGGTCATCGCGAGCCGGGGCGACACCCTCAACCGGCCCGTGCTCACGATCACCCTCCGATCGCCGATGGACGGCGTCGTCAGCGTCACCGTCGAGCACTTCTCCGGCGGTCGCGACGAGATCGGCTTCGACCTGGTCGGGGCCGAGGGCGGCCGGGCCGGGGTCGGCACCGTGACGACGACGGACTCCGGAGGCGCGTCCCTGACCTCGGGACGCCTCACCGCGACCGTCGCCCCGGGAGCCCCCTTCGACCTCGCCTTCCACGACGGCGACCAGGTGCTCACGCGCTCGGGCGCCAAGTCGGTCGCCTGGCACGCGGTGGCGCCCGACGCGCAGCTCGACGGGGCGATGACCGGCAACGCCCGGGCGGGCACCGGCCGACGCTTCTCCTCCGACTACGTGTCGCAACAGCTCTCGCTCGGCGTGGGCGAGCTCGTCTACGGGCTCGGTGAGCGCTTCGGGCCCCTGGTGAAGAACGGCCAGACCGTCGACGTCTGGAACGCCGACGGCGGCACGTCGAGCGAGCAGGCCTACAAGAACGTGCCCTTCTACCTGACGAACCGAGGCTACGGGGTGCTCGTCGACCACCCGGGCCACGTCTCGTACGAGATCGGCTCGGAGGCCGTCGAGCGCGTGCAGTTCTCGGTCGCCGGCCAGTCGCTGACCTACCACGTCGTCGCGGGCCCGACCCCGGCCGACGTGCTCGACCGGTACACCCGGCTGACCGGCCGCCCGGCCCACGTGCCGGCCTGGTCGTGGGGCCTGTGGCTGTCGACGTCGTTCACGACCGACTACGACGAGGCGACCGTGACCTCGTTCGTCGACGAGATGGCCCGGCGCGACATGCCGGTGAGCGTCTTCCACTTCGACTGCTTCTGGATGCGCGAGTTCCGGTGGTGCGACTTCGAGTGGGACCCTCGGGTCTTCCCCGACCCGGAGGGCATGCTCGCCCGCCTGCACGAGCGCGACCTGCGGGTCTGCGTGTGGATCAACCCCTACGTGGGCCAGCGCTCGCGGCTGTTCCGGGAGGCGGCCGACGCGGGCTACCTCGTGCGGAACCCCGACGGCAGCGTCTGGCAGTGGGACCTCTGGCAGGCCGGCATGGGCCTCGTCGACTTCACGAACCCGGAGGCGACCGCCTGGTTCCAGGGGAAGCTCCGCGGCCTGCAGGCGCAGGGCGTCGACGCGTTCAAGACCGACTTCGGCGAGCGCGTCCCCACCGACGTGGTCTGGCACGACGGCTCCGACCCGGAGCGCATGCACAACCTCTACGCGCAGCTCTACAACCAGGCCGTCTTCGAGGTGCTGGAGGAGGTGCGCGGGGAGGGCGACGCCGTCGTCTTCGCCCGTTCGGCGACCACGGGGGGCCAGGCGCTGCCGGTGCACTGGGGCGGCGACTCGACGTCGACCTTCGAGTCGATGGCCGAGACCCTCCGCGGCGGGCTCTCGCTCGCGATGAGCGGCTTCTCCTTCTGGAGCCACGACATCGGCGGCTTCGAGGGCACGCCCGACCCCGAGGTCTACAAGCGCTGGACCGCCTTCGGCCTGCTCTCGAGCCACAGCCGGTTCCACGGCAGCAGCTCGTACCGGGTCCCGTGGGCGTTCGACGACGAGGCCGTCGAGGTGACTCGTCGCTTCACGAAGCTCAAGCTCTCGCTGATGCCGTACCTCTACGCGGCCGGGCTCGAGGCCTCGCGCACGGGCCTGCCCGTCATGCGACCGATGGCGCTCGCCTTCCCCGACGACCGCGGCGCGGCCCACGTCGACACCCAGTACATGCTCGGGCCCGACCTGCTCGTGGCTCCGGTCTTCTCGGCCGACGGACGGGTCGAGGTCTACCTGCCCGCGGGGCGCTGGACCGACTGGTTCACAGGCGAGGTGGTCGACGCCGGCCAGGGGGGCTGGCGCACCGAGGTGCACGACGTCACGACGCTGCCGCTCTGGGTGCGCGAGGGCGCCGTCGTGCCGGTGGGCGGTCGTGACGACCGCCCCGACCACGACTACCTCGACGGCCTCGTGCTGAGGGTCTTCCCGGGGGCGGACGGCGAGCGCACGGTCACCGTCACGACGCCCGAGGGCACCGCGGCCGACTTCGTCGTCACCCGGGCCGGAGGCGCGGTGGCGGTCGAGACCACCGCCTCCGGCTGGCGGGTCGAGGAGGTCCGAGCGGCACCCGCGCCGCAGTAGGGTCGACCGACGACCGAGACGGGGAGGCGACGTGACGCTCGAGCAGGCAGGACGGGTCGAGCGCACCCGCGGCACCCTCGCGACGGTGCTCCGGCTCGTGCACGAGGGCGGCGCGGTCTCGCGGTCCGAGCTGACGCGCGCGACCGGGCTCAACCGGTCGACGATCGCCTCGCTCGTCGGCGACCTGGTCGAGCGGGGCCTCGCGACCGAGGCCGACCCGGTCGGCGTCTCGCGGGTCGGCCGCCCCAGCCCCGTCGTGTCGGCGAGCCCCGACGTCGTCGCCTGGTCGGTCAACCCCGAGATCGACGCCGTCACGGTCGGCGTCGTCGGGCTCGACGGGGTCGTGCGTCGCCGCGTCCGCCGCGAGACCGAGGGAGTGCCGACGGCCGCCGAGGCCGCAGGGATCGCCGCCGCCGTCATCGCCGAGCTCCGCGCCGAGCTCGGCCCCCGGCTCGTCGAGGTGGGCGTGGGCGCCGCGGTGCCGGGCCTCGTCCGGGCGGACGGCGGGCTCGTCCGCCTCGCCCCGCACCTCGGCTGGGTCGACGAGCCCTTCGCCGCCCTGCTCGCGGAGGCGACGGGGCTGCTCACCGAGGCCGCGAACGACGCCTCGCTCGCGGCCGTCGCCGAGCACCGGTTCGGGGCGGGTCGCGGGGTCGACGAGCTCGTCTTCCTCAACGGCGGGGCGAGCGGCGTCGGCGGCGGCGTCATCTCGGCCGGACGACCGCTCGGCGGCGTCGGCGGCTACGCCGGCGAGATCGGCCACACCCTCGTCAACTCGGTCGGCCGGGTCTGCCACTGCGGCGCCACCGGCTGCCTCGAGACCGAGGTGGGCCAGGCGTCGCTCCTCGCGGCGACCGGCCTCGACCGCGGCCAGGCCGACGAGCTCGACACCGCCCTGCAGGAGGCGCCCCCCGGCTCCGCCGCCCGCCGCGAGGTCGAGCGCCAGGTCGACCAGCTCGCCGTCGCCCTGCGCACCGTCGTCAACGCCTTCGACCCGTCGCTCGTCGTGCTCGGCGGGTTCCTGGGGTCGCTGCTGGCGGCCGAGCCCGACCGCCTGCTCGCGGGCGTCACCCGTCAGGCGCTGCCCGGGCCCGCGGAGGACGTGCGGCTCGTGCGCGCGGCGCTGGGAGCCGACCGCCTCGTGATCGGGGCGGCGGAGCTGGCCTTCGCGCGCCTCCTCGACGACCCTGCGGCGGCGCCGCGGCGCTGACCGGCCGCGCGGCCGATCGCCCCGCCCGCCGGGCGCGACGCCGCCGGGTCAGGCGTGCGTGTGCGGCTCGGAGCTCGCCCAGACCGACGCCGCCGCCGGCCCGGCGAGCTCGACGCTGCCGACCGGGACGTCGTGCTGGTCGGTGAGCACGACCTGCAGCGACCCGGCGTAGTCGCGGCGCTCGCCGACCCGCACGTGCGCGCCGACGCGCAGGTCGAGCGACCCGAGGTAGCGCAGCAGCTCGGGCTCGTCGTCGGAGACGCGCACGACGAAGCCGCACTCGCCCTCGCGGAACTCCTGCAGGGTGTGCGCGACGGGTCGGGTGACGGTGCCGTCGGCGGCGGGGATCGGGTCGCCGTGCGGGTCGGCGGTCGGGCGGCCGAGCTCGACGTCGAACGCCTCGAGCAGGCGGTCGCTGACGGCGTGCTCGAGGACCTCGGCCTCGTCGTGCACCTCGTCCCAGCCGTAGCCGAGCCGCTCGACGAGGTAGGTCTCGATCAGCCGGTGGCGACGCACCATGCCGACGGCGACGCTGCGCCCGAGCTCGGTGAGCGCGATGCGCCGGTACGGCTCGTAGTCGATCCAGCCCTCGCGCTCGAGCTTGCGCAGGTTGCCCGAGACGGTCGAGGCCCCGACGCCGAGGGTCGCCGCGATCTCGTTCGTCGTGATGCCGCGGGCCGGCGCCGAGCCGGGGGAAGCGGCGGCCGGGTCGACCTCGACGGCCCACTCCTCGGCCTTCCAGATCACCTTGAGGTAGTCCTCGGTCATCGTCGAGCGGGTGGGTCCCGGTTCCGGTGGCATGAGCCGATCCTAGGTCCGGCCGCCGTCGTCGAGCACCCGCCGGGCGCCGCTCGCCGCCGCCCGGGCCCACCTCCGCGTCCTGGTCCGCGACCGCCTCAGCGCGGCAGCGACCCCAGCCCCCGCGCCGCGCGGTACCGCTCGCCGATCGCGGGCACGAGGTCGGGCTCGGAGGAGGCGCGGGTCGACACGGCCCACGTCGGCCGGGTCCCCGAGAGGGCCCAGGCCGCCTGCCGGGCGGCGCCGTCGGCGACGTACTCGCCCGGCGCCGGGATCGTGACGGGCGCGTCGAAGACCTGGGCCGCGACGGCCTGCACGGCGGGGTTGAGCGCGGCTCCGCCGATGAGCAGCACGCGCCGCACCTCCACGCCCTGGTCGCGCACCGCGGAGGCGCCGTCGGAGAGGGCCGAGAGCATGCCCTCGACCGCGGCCCGGGCGAGGTTCTCGCGGGTGGTCGAGGCGATGGTGAGGCCCGAGAGGGTGGCGGTCGCGTCGGGCAGGTCGGGGGTGCGCTCGCCCTCGAAGTACGGCACGAGCGAGACGCCGCCCGCGCCCGGCTCGGCGGCGAGGGCGAGGCGCGCGAACTCGTCGTGGTCGACGCCGAGCAGGGTGCCGATCGACGACAGCACGCGGGCCGCGTTGAGCGTCGCGACGAGCGGCAGGAACCCGCCGGCCGCGTCGGCGAAGCCCGCGACCGTGCCGCTGCCGTCCGACACGGGCGCGTCGGTGACGGCGAAGGCGGTGCCGCTCGTGCCGATGCTGATCACGAGGTCGCCGACCGCGGCGCCGAGGCCGAGGGCCGCGCCGGCGTTGTCGCCGGCCCCGGCGCCGACGACGAGGCCCTCGGGGACGGGGCCGTGCGCGGTCGTCGTGCCCGCCGCCTCCGACGGTCCGAGCACGCGGGGCAGCACGACGGCGTCGCCCTCCGCGGTCGAGCCGGCCCCGGCGGCGACCCGCCCGGCGCGGCCGAGGGCGCGCTCGAACAGCTCGAGGTCGTAGTCGTCGTCGACGGGGCTCCAGTACGAGGTGCCGCTGGCGTCGCTGCGGTCGGTGACCAGCGCCTCCAGGTCGGGACCGAGGGCCGAGGAGGCGCGGGGCCCGTACCCGAGCAGCCGCCAGGTCAGCCAGTCGTGCGGCAGGGCCACCGCGGCGACGCGGGTCGCGTTCTCGGGCTCGGCGTCGCGCAGCCAGCGGAGCTTCGTCGCCGTGAACGAGGCCACGGGCACCGATCCCGTGCGGCGGGCGTACTCGTCGGCCCCGACCTCGGCGATGAGCTGGTGGGCGGCGTCGGCGCTGCGGGTGTCGTTCCAGAGCAGCGCGTCGCGGACGACCTCGCCCTCGGCGTCGAGGGCGACGAGTCCGTGCTGCTGGGCGGAGACGGCGATCGCCGAGACGCCGTCCAGGCCGCCGGCGGCCTCGATCGCGGTGACGAGGGCGTCCCACCACGCGGCGGGCGGCACCTCGGTGCCGTCGGGGTGCTTGGCCGTCCCCTGGCGCACGAGCTCGCCGCTGGCGGCGTCGCGGACGACCACCTTGCAGCTCTGGGTGGACGAGTCCACCCCGGCGACGAGCACGCGGGGGGTCGGGTTGTCGATCGTCACGGACTACTCCTCTTCGAGCGGGTGGGCGGGCGCGGTCACGACCCGTCGTCGAGCAGGTCGGCCAACGCCTCGGCCAGCGTACTGTCCACGATCAGGTGCGTGACGAACCCGGCGCGGGCGGCGGCGACGACCGCGGCGGCGCGACCCGGGCCGTGGGCGACGGCCACGACGCGGGGCGTCCGCACGAGCTGGTCGAACCGCACGCCGATCAGGCGGTCGTCGAGCGCGGTCGCGACGTGGCTTCCCTCGACGTCGAAGAGCCGGCCCGAGATCTCGCCGACGGCGCCGGCGGCGGCGGCCTCGTCGCGGTCGGCGGGCGAGACCTTCTCCCAGACGCTCGACTCCCCGGCCTGCCACGCGCCGATCGCGACGACGGCCAGGTCGAGGTCGTCGGCGCGCTCGAGGGCCTGGGCGATCTCGGGCTGGCGCATGAGGTCGCGGGCCGTCGCGGCGCCGTCGACGACGAGCGGGGCGTGGATCGGCAACGTGCGGATGCCGGGCGACGAGCCGAGGTTCGAGATGACCTGGGGCAGGGTGCCCGAGCCCGGCACCTGCAGGGCCCCGGCCAGCTGGACGATGGTGCACGGCGGCAGGTCGGGCAGGAACTTCGCGGCGAGGTCCATCGTGCGCGACCACGAGATGCCGACGGTCATGCGGCTGCGGAGGGTGTGGCGGAGCGCCCCCATCACGGCCGTGCCGACGCGCTCGGCTCCCTCCGTCTCGGTCGTGCCGGTGACGTCGACGACCTGCACGCGCTCGACGCCGAGCAGGCGGGCCAGGTCGTCGTCGCGCGAGGGTCGTCGCGGGTCGCGGATCTCGATCGAGACGACGCCCTGGTCGCGGGCCTGCTTGAGCAGCTTCGCGACCTGGAAGCGGCTGAGGTCGAAGCGGGCCGCGATGTCGACCTTCGAGAGGTCGTCGAGGTAGTAGGCGCGGGCGACGTCGGCGAGCAGGAGCCAGCGCTCGCGGTCGGGTCCGGTTCGTCGTTCCATCCGCTCATCATGGCTCATCTGAGACCCCTTGCACATCTGTGAACGCCGTGTCAGACTCCCCTCACATCTGAGGAGGCGCGCTCATCTGAGCGACGCACCCCGCGCCTCCCTCGGTCCCGTCCCCGGACGACGCACACCCGCAGCACCCCCGACGCACCGCCCTGTCACGACCAATGGAGGTCCCGTGAGATCCATCAACCGAGCCAGCAAGCTCACGATCGCGATGTCGGTGGGCGTCGCAGCAGCACTGGGCCTGAGCGCCTGCGGAGGGGCGGGCGGTGGCGGCGGAAGCGCGGCCGGCGGCGGCTCCGACGAGGTCAACGTCCTCATGGTCAACAACCCGCAGATGGTCGACCTGCAGAAGCTGACGGCCGACTCGTTCACCAAGGACACGGGCATCAAGGTCAACTACACCGTCCTGCCCGAGAACGACGTCCGCGCCAAGATCAGCCAGGAGTTCTCGAGCCAGGCCGGCCAGTACGACGTCGCGTCGCTCAGCAACTACGAGGTGCCGAGCTACGCCGCGAACGGCTGGCTGACGCCCCTCGACGACACCGTCGCCGCGAGCGCCGACTTCGACCAGAGCGACATCCTCGAGCCGATGACGAAGGCCCTCACCGCGGAGGACGGCAAGCTCTACGCCGAGCCCTTCTACGGCGAGAGCTCGTTCCTCATGTACCGCAAGGACGTCTTCGACGCGGCCGGGCTGACGATGCCCGACAAGCCCACGTGGGACCAGGTCGCCGAGCTCGCGGCCCAGGTCGACGGGGCACAGGACGGCATGAAGGGCATCTGCCTGCGCGGCCAGCCCGGCTGGGGCCAGATCTTCGCCCCGCTCACCACGGTCGTCAACACCTTCGGCGGCACCTGGTTCGACGAGGACTGGAACGCCCAGGTCGACAGCCCCGAGTTCACCGCCGCGGTCGACTTCTACGTGAAGCTCGTCCAGGAGCACGGCGAGTCCGGCGCCCCGCAGGCCGGCTTCACCGAGTGCCTCAACAACCTGCAGCAGGGCAAGGTGGCCATGTGGTACGACGCCACCAGCGCCGCCGGCAGCCTCGAGGCCGACGACTCGCCCGTCAAGGGCAAGATCGGCTACGCCGCGGCCCCCGTCAAGGAGACCGACAGCTCGGGCTGGCTCTACACCTGGGCCTGGGGCATCCAGAAGGCCGGCGCGAACCAGGACGCCGCGGCGAAGTTCGTCGAGTGGGCGTCGAGCAAGGAGTACGAGGAGCTGGTGGCCGACGAGATCGGCTGGTCGAGCGTCCCCGCGGGCAAGCGCGCCAGCACGTACGACAACGCCGACTACCAGGCCGCGGCCGCGCCGTTCTACCAGCAGACCGAGGACGCCATCACGAGCGCCAAGCCCGACGACCCCGGGGTGCAGCCGCGTCCCGCCGCGGGCATCCAGTTCGTCGCGGTGCCCGAGTTCGCCGACATGGCGACGCAGGTCTCGCAGGACGTCAGCGCCGCGATCGCCGGCAAGGAGACCGTCGAGGAGGCGCTGACCACCGGCCAGGGCCTCGCCGAGAAGGTCAGCGAGAAGTACCAGAAGTAGTCATGACCGCCACCGTCGAAGCACCGGCTCCGCACGAGCCCCGGCCCGCGGCCCCGGGCTTCCGCACCCCTCGCAAGGATGCGGCAGCCCTGGCCCGGGCCGGGGCGTGGGCCCGCCGGGCCCCCCTGCTGCCCGCCCTGATCTTCGTGATCGCCGTCACCCAGGTGCCGTTCGTCATCACGATCATCGTCTCGTTCGTCAACTGGAACTCGCTCTACCCGAACGACATCGCGTTCGGCTGGTTCGACAACTACGTCAACGTCTTCACCGACTCGGCCATGCGCTCGTCGGTGCTCACCACCATCGCGCTGACCGTCACCGTGGTGCTGGTCAGCCTCGTCATCGGCCTCGTCGTGGCGCTGCTGCTCGACCGCACCTTCTGGGGCCGGGGCGTGGTGCGGACGATCATGATCGCGCCGTTCCTCGTCGTGCCGGTCGCGGCGGCCCTGCTCTGGAAGCACGCCCTCTTCAACCCCGAGTACGGCCTCTTCAACGGGGCCCTGAACTGGCTCTTCGGGCTCGTCGGCCTCCAGGCGCCGCAGCCCGACTGGATCACGAACAACCCGCTGATGGCCGTCGAGGCGGCCCTCATCTGGCAGTGGACGCCGTTCATGATGCTCATCCTGCTGGCCGGGCTGCAGAGCCGGCCGCTGGACGTCATCGAGGCGGCCCGGGTCGACGGCGCCACGTCGTGGCAGCTGTTCCGCTACATGACGCTGCCGCACATGCGTCGCTACCTCGAGCTCGCGGCCCTGCTCGGCTCGATCTACATCGTGCAGAACTTCGACGCGGTCTTCACGATCACCTCGGGCGGCCTCGGCACGGCGAACCTGCCGTACACGATCTACCAGCAGTTCTTCCAGGCGCACGACTACGGCGCCGCGTCCGCGGCCGGCGTGGTCGTCGTCATCGGCACCATCGCCATCGCGACGTTCGCGCTCCGCAGCGTCTCGACCCTTCTGAAGGAGGAGAACCGATGAGCGCACCCACGCTCGAGCGCCCGGCCGGCCCGACGACCGGCGGGGGGCGGCGCGTCCGCTCGACCCGCGCCTCCTCGGCCCCGGGGGTCGTCGCCGGACGCACCCTCGGCGGGCGTGCCCGCGGGGGCCTGCTCGGCCTGCTCGCCTGGATCGTGGGGCTCGCGTTCTTCGCCCCGGTGGCCTGGATGGTCCTCACGAGCTTCCACTCCGAGACCGACGCGGCGACGAACCCGCCCTCGATCTTCGCGCCGCTCACCCTCGACGGCTACGCGAACTTCTTCGGCGCGAACTCGGGCGCCAGCCCCTGGCCGCCGCTGATCAACAGCGCCACCGCGTCGGTCGTGTCGACCCTGCTCGTGCTCTGCCTGGCCCTGCCGGCCGCGTACGCCCTGAGCATCCGGCCCGTGCAGAAGTGGTCCGACGTGATGTTCTTCTTCCTCTCGACGAAGATGCTGCCGATGGTCGCCGGCCTGCTGCCGATCTACCTCATCGCCTCGCGCATCGGCGCGCTCGACTCGGTCGGGCTGCTGATCGTGCTCTACACGTCGATGAACCTGCCCATCGCGGTCTGGATGATGCGGTCGTTCCTCGCCGAGATCCCGGTCGAGATCCTCGAGGCCGCCGCGCTCGACGGGGCGAGCCTGCCGTCGATCTTCCGCCGGGTGATCATCCCGATCTCCGGCCCCGGGCTCGCGGCCACGGCGCTGATCTGCTTCATCTTCAGCTGGAACGAGCTGCTGTTCGCGTCGGTGCTCACCAGCACGCAGGCGTTCACGGCGCCGGTCTTCCTCACGAGCTTCGTCACGAGCCAGGGGCTCTTCCTCGCCAAGGTCTGCGCCGCGGCGGTGGCCGTCTCGTTCCCCGTGCTCGTCGCCGGGTTCGCCGCGCAGGACAAGCTCGTGCAGGGCCTCAGCCTCGGCGCGGTCAAGTAGCCGGCACCGGCGCGCGCACCCCACCCACACACTCACCCCGTACGACGGAGACACCATGACCGACACCGACCAGACCACCCCGGCCGCCGGCAGCGACGCCGCGACCGGCACCGCCGCCCGGGAGCCGATCGCCCTGCGCCCCGACACCCTCGACGAGATCGCCGCCCGCGGGGTGGCCGTGCCGACCTACGATCGCGAGGGCCTCACCGCCGGCATCGTCCACTTCGGCGTCGGCGGCTTCCACCGGGCCCACCAGGCGATGGTGGTCGACCGCCTGCTCGCCGCCGGGGAGGCCCGCGACCTCGCCATCTGCGGCGTCGGCGTCCTCGAGCAGGACCGCCGCATGAAGGAGGTGATGGACGCCCAGGGCGGCCTCTACACGCTCGTCCTCAAGCACCCCGACGGCCGTCGCGAGGCGCGGGTCATCGGCAGCATCGTCGAGTACCTGCTCGCCGTCGACGACGCCGAGGCCGTCATCGAGAAGATGGCGTCGCCCGAGACCCGCATCGTCTCGCTGACGGTGACCGAGGGCGGCTACAACTTCCACCACGTGACCGGCGAATTCGACGAGTCGACCCCGGCCGTGCGGGCCGACGTCGAGGCCGTCGCCGCGGGCGGGCTGCCGCACACGACCTTCGGGCTCGTCGCGGCCGCGCTGCAGCGTCGTCGCGAGCGCGGCGTCGAGCCGTTCACGGTGATGTCGTGCGACAACATCCCGGGCAACGGCCACGTCGCCAAGAAGATGTTCTCGGCCTACGCCGACCTGGTCGACCCCGACCTCGCGACGTGGATGCGCGAGTCGGTCTCGTTCCCGAACTGCATGGTCGACCGCATCACGCCCGTGACGAGCGACGACGACCGCGCCGAGGTGCGCGACGTGCTCGGCGTCGACGACGCCTGGCCGGTCGTGGCCGAGCCGTTCTTCCAGTGGGTGCTCGAGGACGACTTCCCGCTCGGCCGCCCGCCGTACGAGCAGGCCGACGTGCAGCTCGTCGACGACGTCGAGCCGTACGAGTTCATGAAGCTGCGCCTGCTCAACGCCAGCCACCAGGGCCTCTGCTACTTCGGCTACCTGTCGGGCTACCGCTACGCCCACGAGGCGACGGCCGACCCGGCGATCGCGACCTTCCTCCGCAGCTACATGGACCGCGAGGCCACGCCCACCCTGCCGCCCGTGCCCGGCATCGACCTCGACGACTACAAGGCGACGCTGATCGAGCGCTTCCGCAACCCCGAGGTGCGCGACACGCTCGCGCGGCTCTGCGCCGAGTCGAGCGACCGCATCCCGAAGTGGCTGCTGCCGGTGGTGCGCGAGAACCTGGCCTCGGGCGGCGAGGTGGCCCGGTCGGCCGCGATCGTGGCGAGCTGGGCACGCTACGCCGAGGGCACCGACGAGAACGGCGAGCAGATCACCGTCGTCGACCGGCTGGCCGAGCGGCTGACGGAGACGGCCCTGACCCAGCGCGACGACCGGCTCGCGTTCCTCCGCGACCGCGAGCTGTTCGGCGACCTCGTCGACGAGCCCCGCTTCACCGAGCCCTACCTCGACGCGCTCGCCGGGCTCGTCGACGACGGCGCCCACGCCACGGTGACCCGGCTGCAGTGACCTGCGGGAGGCGCGGCGCCGGTCCCCGGGACCGGCGCCGCCCTGTCGTGCCCACACCCGTCCTTGTAGGCTGAGGTGCACCTCACCGGGGTGCGTTCCCCCGACGTGAGGAGATGCCATGCCCGCAGTAGTGATCATCGGAGCCCAGTGGGGCGACGAGGGCAAGGGCAAGGCGACCGACCTGCTCGGCAGCCGCATCGACTACGTCGTCAAGTTCAACGGCGGCAACAACGCGGGCCACACCGTCGTCATCGGCGACCAGAAGTACGCGCTGCACCTGCTGCCGTCGGGCATCCTGTCGCCCGGCGTCACGCCCGTCATCGGCAACGGCGTCGTCGTCGACATCGAGGTGCTCTTCGACGAGCTCGACGCGCTCATCGCCCGCGGCGTCGACGTCTCGCGCCTCAAGGTCAGCGCCAACGCGCACGTCATCACGCACTACCACCGCACCCTCGACAAGGTGACCGAGCGCTTCCTCGGCAAGCGCCAGATCGGCACCACGGGCCGCGGCATCGGCCCGACCTACGCCGACAAGATCAACCGCGTCGGCATCCGCGTGCAGGACATCTTCGACGAGGGCATCCTCCGCCAGAAGGTCGAGGCGGCCCTCGACCAGAAGAACCACCTGCTCGTCAAGATCTACAACCGCCGCGCGATCGAGGCCGACGAGGTCGTCGAGTCGCTGCTGTCGTACGCCGAGCGGCTGAAGCCGATGGTGGCCGACACGGCGCTCGAGATCCACCAGGCCCTCGAGGGCGGCAAGACGGTGCTCTTCGAGGCGGGCCAGGCCACGATGCTCGACGTCGACCACGGCACCTACCCGTTCGTCACCTCGTCGTCGGCGACGGCCGGCGGCGCCGCGACCGGCTCGGGCATCGGCCCGGGCAAGCTCGAGCGCATCATCGGCATCGTCAAGGCCTACACGACTCGCGTCGGCGCGGGGCCGTTCCCGACCGAGCTGTTCGACGCCTCCGGCGAGTTCCTCCGCGCGAACGGGTTCGAGTTCGGCACGACGACCGGCCGGCCGCGTCGCTGCGGCTGGTACGACGCCCCGATCGCGCGCTACTCGGCCCGCATCAACGGCGTGACCGACTTCGTGCTGACGAAGCTCGACGTGCTCACCGGCCTCGAGACGATCCCCGTCTGCGTCGCCTACGACGTCGACGGCGTCCGTCACGACGAGGTGCCCGTGTCGCAGAGCGACTTCCACCACGCCGTGCCGATCTACGAGGAGTTCCCCGGCTGGTCGGAGGACATCACCGGCGCCCGCGAGTTCAGCGACCTGCCCCAGGCCGCGCAGGACTACGTGCTCGCCGTCGAGGCGATCAGCGGCGCGCGCATCTCCGCGATCGGCGTGGGTCCGGGCCGCGAGGCGATCGTCGTCCGTCACGACCTGCTCGGCTGAGACCCGGGCCGGCCGGAGGCGCGGCGCCGCTAGACGACGCTGAACCCGTCCGTGAGGCGGCCGCGTCCCGTCAGCGCGAGCAGCACCTCCTCGCCGTGGCCCTGCAGCGTGGCGGAGCGTGCGGCCAGCGCCGCCGTGTCGGCGACGGCGGCCGTCGGCAGCGTGTGGGGGAGCCCGGTCGCCCGCGACAGGTCGATCGTGTGGACGACGAGCTCGAAGACGCGGGTGCGGAGGTACTCGTCGAGCAGGATGCCCATGCCGCCGATCGACACGACGCGGTCGCCCGGCGCACGTCGCAGCGCCTCCCGCGACTCCGTCAGCGCCGCCGCCACCACGGTCGCGGGGGAGTCGCCGAGCCAGCGCCCCGCCTCGACGCCCCGGGCGTGCACCCCGTCGGCGTCGGTGAACTGCGACGCGTAGGCCGAGTACCAGGCCTCGGCCGACGGGATGGTGACGTCGCTCGGCTCGTCGAGGGCGAGGTAGGTCGACACGGTCAGCACGGCGCGCGAGGTGTGCCCCGCGAGGTCGCGCACCGTCCAGCGGTCGAGGCCCGGCTCGGACCACTGCTCGGGGCGCACCCGGGCGAGGAGGTCGACGAACGACTCGGCGGACTGGCTGAAGGCCACGGCGTTGCTCATCCGCACATCGTGACAGGTGCTGGCAGGATCGCCCCGTGACCGCCGTGCGCCCGCCCCTCGCCACCCTGTCCGGCCGCGTCGTCGAGGTCGGCCCGCTGACCCACGACGACCTGCCCGAGCTGTTCCGCGCGATCGGCCGGCCCGAGGTCTTCGCCGGCGGCTGGGGCGGCGGGCCGGGCGCCTACCGCGACGACTACGAGCAGTGGGCCGAGTTCATGCGGCGCTACCTGCTGTGGGGGGCGGCGAACGTCTACGGCGTGCGCCGCGCCTCCGCGTCCTCCGACGGTGCCCGGGGCGAGCTGGTGGGCACGACGACGCTCGGCGAGTTCCAGCTCGCGAACGAGAGCGCCCACCTCGGCTGGACGGCCTACGCGCCCGAGACCTGGGGCACCGCGGTCAACGTCGAGACCAAGCTGCTCGTGCTCGGGCAGGCCTTCGACCACGGCTTCGGTCGGGTGCAGATCCAGGCCGACGCGGCGAACGGGCGGTCGCGTGCCGCGATCGAGAAGCTCGGCGCGACGTTCGAGGGCGTGCTGCGCCGCACGCAGCCGAGGGCCGACGGATCGTGGCGCGACACGGCCGTCTACTCGGTGCTGGCCGACGAGTGGCCCGGCATCCGAGAGGGGCTCACGATTCGTCTGGAGAACTCCCAGGAACCGTCCAGATCGTAGGGCGACGCTGGCAGGCATGACTCTGGAGATCGCATACACCGCCATCGCCCACGCCACGGGCGGCGGCCGGGACGGCCACGTCCGCAGCGAGGACGACCGCCTCGACTTCGACACCCGTCCCCCCAAGGAGCTCGGCGGCTCGGGCGAGGGCACCAACCCCGAGCAGCTCTTCGCCGCGGGCTACGCCGCGTGCTTCCTCAGCGCGATGCACAGCATCGCCAAGAAGCTCGACGTCGACACCAGCGACAGCTCGGTCAGCGCGAGCGTCGGCATCGGCGGCAACGGCGAGGGCGGCTTCGGCCTCGCCGTCGAGCTCGACATCTACACGCCCCACGTGCCTGCCGAGCGTCGGCAGGAGCTGGCCGACGCCGCCCACCACGTCTGCCCGTACTCGAACGCCACGCGCGGCAACGTCGAGGTCACGCTGACCCTCGTCGACTAGCCGAGGCGACCGCCCCCTCGAGGAGGCGCGTCCTGCGAGAGCGGGGCGCGCCTCCTCGTCCGTCCCCCGGCGGGTGCCCTCGGCGACGGTCCGCCGATAGGCTCGTGCAATGGCACTCGACAGTCCCCTCGGGGCGGACAGCCCGCTCAGCGACGACGACCAGTCCGCGATCGACCAGCTGGCCGACATCCGGCAGAGCATCGACAACATCGACGCCGCCCTCGTGCACCTGCTCGCCGAGCGCTTCAAGTTCACGCAGTCGGTCGGCCACCTCAAGGCGGCCGCGGGCATGCCGGCGAGCGACCCCGAGCGCGAGCGCGTGCAGATCCAGCGCCTCCGCCAGCTCGCCGAGCAGTCGCGGCTCGACCCGGCCTTCGCGGAGAAGTTCCTGAACTTCATCGTCGGCGAGGTCATCCACCACCACGAGCGCATCGCGGCCGACACGGCCTCGAGCGCCGTCGCGCCGGGCGGCGGGGCAGGGGCGTGAGCGACGCCGACGTCGCCGGGTCGCTGCCCGGCGTCGAGCCGCAGCGCCTCTACATCGGGTCGTACACGGCGACGAGCGGCGGGTCGGGCACCGGCATCACCGTGCTCGAGCGCGCCGCGCCCGGGGCGCACTGGCAGGCCGTGCAGACGGTCGAGGCCGACGACCCGTCGTTCCTCGTCGTGACGGAGGGCGCGCTGCACGCCGCCTCCGAGACGACGGAGGGCCGCGTGCTCTCGTACACGATCTCGGCCGGTCGCCTCGTGGCGGCCTCGAGTGCACCGTCGGGCGGCGCCTCGCCGTGCCACGTCCACCACGACCCGGCCTCGGGCGCCCTCGTCGCCTCGAACTACGTCGGGGGCACCGTGAGCGTGCTCTCCGCCGACGCGTCGCACCCGAGCCGCGTCGCCCGCACGGTCGCGCTGCCCTTCGGCCACGGCCCGGTGCTCGAGCGACAAGAGCGTCCGCACGCCCACCAGGCCGTCGCGACCCCGTGGGGCACCACGCTCGTCGCCGACCTCGGCACCGACCGGCTCGTCGAGCTGACCGTCGACCCCGTCTCGCTCGACCCCGAGGTCGTCGCCGTGCACCCGCTGCCCGCCGGTGCGGGCCCGCGCCACCTGGCCTGGCTCGACGACGGACGCCTCGTCGTCGCGGGCGAGCTCGACGCGCGCCTCCACGTGCTGCAGCACGTCGGCGAGAAGCTCGTCCTCGACCACTCGGTCGAGGTCTTCGAGGGCTCGTCCTCGACCCCTGGCGTCTTCCCGTCGCACCTCGCGGTCGACGCGGGGCGTGCCTACGTCGCCACCCGCGGCCGCGACACCATCAGCGTCCTCGCCGTCGGCGACGACGGGCGGCTGCGGCTCGTGGGCGAGGCCCCCTGCGGCGGCGCCTGGCCGCGCCACTTCGCGATCACGCCCGGCGTGCTCTACTGCGCCAACCAGGGGTCCGACACCGTCGCGGTGCTGCCGCTCGACCCCGAGACGGGCGTGCCCGGCGAGCCGATCGACGTGTTCTCGCTCGGCAGCCCGGCCTGCATCGTCGTCGCCTGAGCCGTCGGGCCGCGCTCAGCGACCGAGGCCGCGCAGCAGCGCGATGACCTCGTCGAGCGAGGCCCGGGGCCGGGCCGGGTCCGGGCTGCCCGAGCCGTCCGAGCTGAACTGGCCGGGCGTGAAGTAGAGGCCGTCCGAGACGAGGCTGACCACCTGCGCCACGGCCGGGTCGCCCACCTCGTCGAGCACGACGTCGTGCCAGCGCTGCTGCATCGAGGCGAGGGCCGACGCGGCCCGGGGCCAGAGCCCGCTCGCCGCGAGGCCGGCCACCGCGGTGATGCAGCGGTCGAGCGGGTCGTCGGCCGGGATCGCCGAGGGCGACGAGGTGCGGAGCACGTAGTCGACGACGCCGTCGGGCGCGCTCGTCATGGCGGCGACGTCGGCGTCGAGGAGGGCCCCCAGCCGGTCGACCAGCCCGTCGACCAGCGCCTCGCGCGAGGGGAAGTGGTACAGCAGCCCGCCCTTCGAGACGCCGGCCTCGGCGGCCGTGGCGTCGAAGGTCGCACTGCGCTCGCCCGTCGCCACGACGAGGCGCTCGAACGCGTCGAGCATCGATCCTCGGGCTGACGGGCGTGGACTCATCCTGTTACTGTACCGTCCGGACGGTAATACTGCACCGTCCGGACGGTCTGCGACCACGCCCGCCCCGCCCCGCCCACGACCACGAGACCGAGACGCCATGAGCACCACCGCCCGCCGACCCGCCGCCGCCCCGGCCCCCGCCCGCGCCGGGGCCCGCCAGTGGGCCGCCCTCGTCGTGCTCATGCTGCCCGTGCTGCTCGTGTCGGTCGACAACACCGTGCTGAGCTTCGCCCTGCCCGAGATCTCGACCGCGCTCCGCCCGTCGGCCGCGGCCCAGCTGTGGATCGTCGACGCCTACTCCCTCGTCCTCGCCGGCCTGCTGGTCGCCATGGGCTCGCTCGGCGACCGCTTCGGCCGCCGGCGCCTGCTGCTGATCGGCGCGACCGGCTTCGCGACGGTCTCCGTCTTCGCGGCCTTCGCCCCCAGCGCGGAGGCGCTCATCACCGCCCGTGCCGTCCTCGGCTTCTTCGGGGCGATGATCATGCCCGCCACCCTGTCGCTCCTGCGAAGCACGTTCACCGACCGCGACCAGCGCCGCCTCGCCATCGCCGTCTGGGCGAGCGGCTTCGCGGCGGGGTCTGCGCTCGGCCCGATCGTCGGCGGCGTGCTGCTCGAGCACTTCGCCTGGGGCTCGATCTTCCTCATCGCCGTGCCGGTGCTCGTGCCCCTGCTCATCGCCGCGCCGATCCTGCTCGTCGAGAGCCGCGACCCCGAGCCGGGTCCGTTCGACCTCGTGTCGGTGCTGCTCTCGCTCGCGGCGATGGCCCCCGTTGTGGCGGCGATCAAGCTGCTCGCCACCCACGGACCGGGCTGGGACGTGCTCGTCCTCGCGGTCGTGGGAGGCGCCTCCGGCTGGCTCTTCGTCCGCCGTCAGCTGCGGCGCCCCCGCCCGCTGCTCGACGTGCGCCTCTTCACGAACTCGGTCTTCGCCGGGTCGGTGCTCGTCAACCTGCTGGCCGTGACCTCGCTCGTCGGCTTCCTCTTCTTCACGACGCAGCACCTGCAGCTGGTCGTGGGGCTCCGTCCGCTGCCGGCCGCGCTCACGCTGCTGCCCGGCCTCGCCGTGATGATCGTCGCCGGCCTCGTCGTCGTGCCGATCGTGCGGCACGTCCGGCCGCGCACCATCGTGGCCGTCGGGCTCGCCGCCGCGGGCGTCGCCTACGCGACCGTCTGGATCTCCGGGGCCGACGCCTCCGTCGCGACCTTCGTCATCGCCTTCGCGCTCGTCGGCCTCGGCGTCGGCTCGGCCGAGACGATCTCGAACGACCTGATCATCGCCGCCGTCCCCGCCGACCGGGCCGGTGCCGCCTCGGCCGTCTCCGAGACCGCCTACGAGGTGGGCGCGGTGCTCGGCACGGCCGTGCTCGGCAGCATGCTCACCGCCATCTACCGCGGCACGCTCGTCGTGCCCGAGGGCGTGCCGGCCGAGGCCGGCGCCGCCGCCCGCGAGACCCTGGGAGGCGCGGTGTCCGCCACCGAGGGACTGCCCGCCTCGGCCGCCGCCTCCCTCCTCGACGCGGCGACCCACGCGTTCGACGCCGGGCTCGTGGCCACCGCGGCGGTCGGCGCCGGGATCATGCTGCTCGCCGTGCTCGTGGCCCTGACGACGCTCCGCCGGGCCTCCGCGGACGACTGAGGCCGCGCCTCCGGCGGGCGTCGGGCCGCGGTCGGGCGGGGGCCGCGGGGGCGGGGCCCCGGCGGGTAATGTAGGTGCGTCCACCCCCGCCCGTGCAGGAGCCCCATGTCGCGAACCGTCCGCCTCGCCGCCGTCCCCGGCGACGGCATCGGCCCCGAGGTCGTCGCCGAGGCCCTCAAGGTGCTCGAGGTCGCGGCCGGCGACGACGCCGTCTTCGACGTGACGACGTACCACCTCGGCGCGGCGCGGTACCTCGAGACGGGCGACGTCCTCACCGACGACGACCTGGCGGCGCTGGCGACGCACGACGCGATCCTGCTCGGGGCGGTCGGCGGCGACCCGCGCGACCCCCGCCTGACGGGCGGAGTCATCGAGCGCGGGCTGCTGCTGAAGCTGCGCTTCGCGTTCGACCACCACGTCAACCTGCGCCCGACCACCGTCTGGCCCGGCGTGCCGTCACCGCTCGCCGACCCCGGCGCCGTCGACTTCGTCGTCGTGCGCGAGGGCACCGAGGGGCCGTACGTCGGCAACGGCGGGTCGCTCCGCACCGGCACCCCGCACGAGATCGCCAACGAGCTCAGCGTGAACACCGCCTTCGGGGTCGAGCGCGTCGTGCGCTTCGCCTTCGAGAAGGCCCGCTCGCGCCGCGGTCGCCTGACGCTCGTGCACAAGACCAACGTGCTCGTGCACGCCGGCGGCCTCTGGCAGCGCGTCGTCGACGCCGTCGCGACCGAGTACCCCGACGTGACCGTCGACTACCAGCACGTCGACGCCGCGACGATCCACCTGGTGGTCGACCCCGCGCGGTTCGACGTCATCGTCACCGACAACCTCTTCGGCGACATCCTCACCGACCTCGCCGGCGCGATCAGCGGCGGCATCGGCCTGGCGGCCTCGGGCAACCTGAACCCGACCGGCGCCTTCCCGAGCATGTTCGAGCCCGTGCACGGCTCGGCACCCGACATCGCCGGCCGGCAGCTGGCCGACCCGACCGCCGCGATCCTCTCGACGGCGCTCATGCTCGAGCACCTCGGCCTGCCTGAGGCCGCCGGGCGCGTCACCCGTGCCGTCGAGGCCGACATCGCCGAGCGGTCGGGCCCGCGCGGCACCGCCGAGGTCGGCACGGCGATCGCCGACCGCGTGCGCACCACGACGTCCACCCCGAGCGCCTGACCCGCGGCCCGGCTGAGGAGAAGACCATGACGACCACCGACGACACCGCGTCGACCGAGTTCGGGCTGACGTTCGAGCTGACCCCCTCCGAGAGCGCCCGCGACGCCGCCGAGCGGGAGGTCATCCTCTCCGACCCCGGCTTCGGCAAGCACTTCACCGACCACATGGTGTCGATCCGCTGGACGCTCGACGGGGGCTGGCACGCCGCGCGCGTGCACCCGTACGGGCCGCTGCAGCTCGACCCCGCGGCGTCCGTCCTGCACTACGCGCAGGAGATCTTCGAGGGCATGAAGGCCTACCGCCACGCGGACGGCTCGATCTGGTCCTTCCGCCCCGACGCGAACGCGCGGCGGCTGCAGCGCTCGGCCCGGCGCCTCGCGCTGCCCGAGCTGTCGACGGACGACTTCGTCGAGAGCGTGCGGCAGATCGTCCGGGTCGACGCGTCGTGGGTGCCCTCGGCGCCCGAGACGAGCCTGTACCTGCGGCCGTTCATGATCGCGAGCGAGAGCTTCCTCGGCGTCCGTGCGGCGCAGCAGGTCGACTACCACGTCATCGCGAGCCCGGCCGGGGCGTACTTCACCGGCGGCGTGAGCCCCGTCTCGATCTGGCTGACGACGAACTACGCGCGCGCCGGCAAGGGCGGCACGGGCGCGGCCAAGACCGGCGGCAACTACGCCTCGTCGCTGCTGCCGCAGCAGGAGGCCTACGAGAACGGGTGCCAGCAGGTGCTCTTCCTCGACTCGTCAGAGAGCCGGTACATCGAAGAGCTGGGCGGCATGAACGTCGTGCTCGTGTACGCCGACGGCACCCTCGTCACCCCCGACAGCGACTCGATCCTCGAGGGCATCACGCGCGACTCGATCCTCGAGCTCGCCGAGGCGCGTGGTCACCGGGTCGAGCGCCGACGCGTGACGCTCGACGAGTGGCGCGACGGCGTCGAGAACGGCGACATCGTCGAGGTGTTCGCCTGCGGCACCGCAGCGGTGGTCGTCCCGATCGCCGAGCTCAAGGGCGACGGCTTCCACGTCGGCTCGCCCGCCGCCGAGGGCGGTCCGCTCACGATGTCGCTCCGCGAGGAGCTCACCGACATCCAGTACGGCCGACGACCTGACACGCACGGATGGATGACGAGGCTCGACGCATGAAGATCGCACGGTTCGCGACCCCCGGAGAAGACCCCCGCTACGGCATCGTCGACGAGCGCGAGCTGATCGTGCTCGCGGGCGACCCGATGTACAGCGGCTACGAGACCACGGGCGAGCGGGTGTCCCTGCGCTCGGCGAAGATCCTCGCGCCGGTGATCCCGCGCTCGAAGATCGTCGGGGTGGGCCTGAACTACCACGACCACGCCGACGAGCTGGGGCAGACGCCGCCCGAGGCGCCGCTGCTCTTCATCAAGCCCAACACGACCGTGATCGGGTTCGGCGACTCGATCCAGCTGCCCCCCGACGTCGGCCAGGTCGACTTCGAGGGCGAGCTCGCCATCGTGATCGGGTCGATCGCGAAGCGCGTCAAGGCGGAGGACTTCCAGGACGTGGTCTTCGGCTACACGATCGCGAACGACGTGACGGCCCGCGACGTCCAGGCCGCCGACGGCCAGTGGACCAGGGCCAAGGGCTACGACACGTTCCTCCCGCTCGGCCCGTACATCGAGAACGAGCTCGACTGGACCGACATCACGATCGAGACGCGGGTCGACGGCGAGGTCAAGCAGCGTGAGTCGACGCTGCAGATGATCCACAAGATCCCCGAGCTGATCGAGTACGTCACCGAGGTGTTCACCCTGCTGCCGGGCGACGTGATCCTCACCGGCACCCCCGCCGGCATCGGCCCGATCGCCGCGGGTGAGACCGTCGAGGTCGCGATCTCGGGCATCGGCTCGCTGATCAACCCCGCCAAGAACCGCGTCTGACCCCGCGTCGATGACGACGCCCGGCGGCTCGGCCGCGCCCGACCGGGCGCCGTGGCTGCCGGGCGTCGGCGTCGCCGCGGTGGTCGTCGGCCTCGCGTGGGCCGTGCATCTGGTGGTGCCGGCGGTGCCGTTGCTCACCGCGAGCGTCGTCCTCGGCATCGTCCTCGGGCAGGTGCGACCGGCCCGGGCGCCGCTCGACGGGGTGCTCGCGCCCGGCCTGACGCTCGCCGCGAAGCGCCTGCTCCGGATCGGGGTCGTGCTGCTCGGCCTCAAGCTCAGCCTCGTCGACGTCGCGTCGCTCGGCTGGCTGACGATCGTCTCGGTGGTGGGCATCCTGCTCGCGACCTTCGCCGTCACCTGGTCGTTGGGTCGGTGGGCCCGGCTCCCCGGTGACCAGCCCCTGCTGCTCGCGGCCGGCTTCGCGATCTGCGGGGCGTCGGCGATCGGGGCGATGAGCGCGGTGACGCGCGATCGCGGCAAGGACGCGGCCACCCCGGTGGCCCTCGTCACCCTGTGCGGCACGGCCGCCATCGTGGTGCTGCCCTTCCTGGGCAGCGCGTTCGGCCTGACCGAGGTGCAGTTCGGCGCGTGGACCGGCGCGAGCGTGCACGACGTGGGCCAGGTGGTCGCGACCGCGCAGACCGCGGGCGCGACGGCGCTCGCCATCGCGGTCGTCGTCAAGCTGACCCGCGTGGTCATGCTCGCTCCCCTGGTGGCGGTGACCTCGCTGGTCGTCCGGCGCCGGGGCGGGGGAGCCGGCGCGCGGCCTCCGGTGGTGCCCCTGTTCGTCGTCGGGTTCCTCGTCGCGGTGACGATCCGCACCCTGCTGCCCCTCCCGGAGGCGGTGCTCACGGTCGCCGACACGGTCCAGACCCTGCTCCTCGCCCTGGCACTCGTCGGGCTCGGCACGAGCGTCCGGCTCGAGAAGCTCGTGGGCACCGGGGCCCGGGCCGTCGGGGTCGGACTCGCGTCGTGGGTCTTCATCGCCGGGCTCTCGCTCGTGGTCGTCCGCGTCCTGCCCCTGGGCTGAGCCGGGTGCTCCCGTCCGGTCGATCGTCCGGGGCCGACTCGGTCGGATCGCGTCCGGAGGGGCCGGCGGTCGCTCGCCTCACGGGGGCCAGGGACGCCGTGTGTGCCTCGTGGGCGGGCGTTCAGCCCTGGGACCCTTGATTTTCCGGGGGAGTGTGTTGCGACACGCCCGGGATGTGTGGGGGTTTGGACGTTGGGGCTGGTGTGCCTGTAATGTTCTTTCTTGTCA
>NZ_RKIE01000002.1 GCF_003751785.1 Frigoribacterium sp. PhB160 | reverse complement strand
CAAACTCTCCGTAAAAGAAAAAACAGACCAACCGGAAAAAGGCCGGATCTGCTGAATTTGATGCTGACCAAAGAACAAAACAATCTGACGATTGTAATTGTCCGTCAATCTCAAAGAAACCTAAACACCACAACCAAGAAAGGCTGCAATGCCAGGGTATAATTTGGCATTTGACAATGTGCACGCTGTTGAGTTCTCAAGGACCAAACGCACCCGAAACCCGACCCCTATATAAGGCCCTCGTCCGAGGCAACTGTGAAACCTTAGCACCGATCTTTACTGTGACCGACCAGGCTCTTCAACCCCCCGTAAGGAGAGTCGGTGTCGCTTTCGCAACGAGCCAGAACGTTACACCATCTGGATCAGTGTTCGCAACCCACTTGGTCCGAGGCCCGAAAGCAACTCGAGGACTTGGAGGCTGGTCCCGCTTGAGGCCGGAGGAGCTTCGCTCCGCCGCACCTTTGGGGTGACAAGAAAGAACATTACAGGCACACCAGCCCCAACGTCCAAACCCCCACACATCCCGGGCGTGTCGCAACACACTCCCCCGGAAAATCAAGGGCCACGGGCCGGAACGCCCGCCCACGAGGCACACACGGCGTCCCACGACCATCTGGCGGACGCGGCACACCCTCTCGTCCGGGCCGCGCGGGCCGGGACCCGGACCAGTTCCCGAACCCGTGCGGACCCCCGAGACGACGAGACCCGCCACCCCGGGTACGGGTGGCGGGTCTCGTCAGGCGGACGGTGCTCAGGAGCGGACGGTCACCCCGGCGAGGGTCTTCTTGCCGCGGCGGAGCACGACGATCCCGCCGGCGAGGAGGTGCTCCCCCACCGTGGCGTCGCCGTCGGGCACCCGCACGTTGTTCTGGTAGACGCCGCCCTCGGCCGCGGCACGACGAGCCGCCCCGAGCGACGCGACGAGACCGGTGTCGACCAGGGCCTGGGCGACGGTGGTCGTGGCGTCGACCTCCGCCGAGGGCAGCTCGGCGACGGCGCTCCGCAGCGTCGACTCGTCGAGCACCGCCAGGTCGCCCTGCCCGAAGAGGGCCGCGGCGGCGTCGATCGCCGACTGCGTGGCGGACTCCCCGTGGACCAGGCGGGTGACCTCCCACGCGAGGGCACGCTGCGCCTCCCGACGGAAGGGGGTCTCGGCGACGGTCTGCTCGAGACGCTGGATCTCGGCGCGGTCGAGGAAGGTGAAGACCTTGAGGCGGTCGACCACGTCCCCGTCGTCGGTGTTCAGCCAGAACTGGTACATCGCGTACGGACTCGTCAGGTCGGCGTCGAGCCAGACGGCGTTGCCCTCGCTCTTGCCGAACTTGGTGCCGTCGGTGTTCGTGATGAGGGGCGTGCCGATGGCGTGGACGGACACCCCCTCGGTGCGGCGGATCAGCTCGGTGCCGCTCGTGAGGTTGCCCCACTGGTCGCTGCCCCCCGTCTGCAGCACGCAGTCGTACGTGCGGTACAGCTCACGGAAGTCGAGGCCCTGGAGGATCTGGTAGCTGAACTCGGTGTAGCTGATTCCGGCGTCGGAGTTGAGGCGGGCGCTGACGGCGTCCTTCTTGAGCATCGTCCCGACGCGGAAGTTCTTGCCGATGTCGCGGAGGAACTCGATGGCCGACAGCGGGGCAGTCCAGTCGAGGTTGTTCACCACGCGCAGCCCGTTCTCGCCGTCCGGCGACAGGAACTTCTCGACGTGCGCGCGGATGCGCGTCACCCACTCGGCCGTCTGCTCGGGCGTCTTGAGCGTGCGCTCCGCGGTCGGGCGCGGGTCGCCGATCAGGCCGGTCGACCCGCCGACGAGACCCAGCGGTCGGTGGCCGGCCAGCTGGAGGCGGCGCATGAGCAGCAGCTGGACGAGGTTGCCGAGGTGCAGGCTCGGCGCGGTGGGGTCGAAGCCGCAGTAGTACGTGATCGGCGGACCGGCGAGCAGCTGCTGGAGCGCATCGGCATCGGTCGAGACGTGGACCAGGCCCCGCCACAGGAGCTCCTGCCACACGTCGTCGAACGAGGGGTCGTTGCTCTGACCGGTCAGGACGTCGAGGGTCGGTTCACTGGTCACCCGAGAACGGTACCAGCGTCACGACGGGCGCCGGACGCGCCGGGCCGCCGCTCGATAGGCCGAGACGGTGGGGTCGTCGGCGATCGAGAAGCGCCAGGCGAACGCGTCGGTGCCCGCGTGGCCGGACACCCCGACGCGGGGGCCGGCGACGACCGTCCCGACGGGCGACGTCGGCAGCGTGAGCGAGAAGCGGCCCTCCCCCAGACGCGAGCCGTCGTCGTCGAGACGGATGTCGAGGGCCGACCCGAGCCTCCCCGGTCCGCGGGCGAGCTCGACGTCCGAGCGGGCGGTCGGACGTCGGCCGCGGGCGACCTCCGCGCCGTCGACCACCTCGCCGGCTCGGAGGAGCAGCCCGCAGGCGTAGCCCTCGGGCCCGCACACGATGTTGACGCAGCGGTGGATCCCGTACGACAGGTACACGTAGAGCGTGCCGCCCTGCCGGAACATGCTGGCGTTGCGGTCGGTCGGCCCCCGATGCGCGTGCGATCCCGGGTCCTGCCCCTGCCCGTGGTACGCCTCGACCTCGGTGAGGCGGACGGCGACTTCGCCCACCCGGAACACGGACCCGAGGAGGCGCGGGCCGACCATCAGCGCCGGCTCGGCCAGCAGGGCGGTCGCCTCGTCGTCGAGCACGGCTCAGAAGAAGCTCTGGCCCGAGACCGCGACGACCACCACGACGGCGACGAGCACGACCACGCAGACCGAGACGACGACCGGGAGCAGCCAGCTCCGCGGTCGTCGCCCGGGACGTCGGTCGCTCACGCCGCCGCCGGCGCGAGGTCGCGGACGAGGTGCGCCACGCGCTCGGTGAGCGCCGCGAGCTGCTCGGCGACGCGCTCGGGGGCGGTGCCGCCGGCGCCCCGCCGGCTGGCGATCGAGCCCTCGACGGTGAGCACCGGGCGGATCTCGGCCGTGAGGTGCGGCGACACCGACGCGTACTGCTCGTCGGTGGGCTCGTGCAGCTCGAGGCCGTTCTCCTCGCAGAAGCGGACCAGCTCGCCGCTGATCTCGTGGGCGTCGCGGAAGGTCACCCCCTGGCGGACGAGCCACTCGGCCACGTCCGTGGCCAGCGAGAAGCCCTGCGGGGCCAGCTCGGCCATGCGGGCCTCGTCGAACTCGAGGGTGGCGATCATGCCGGTGAAGGCCGGGAGCAGGACCTCGAGCTGGGTGACCGAGTCGAACACGGGCTCCTTGTCCTCCTGCAGGTCGCGGTTGTACGCGAGCGGCAGGCCCTTGAGGGTGGCGAGGAGTCCGGTGAGGTTGCCGATCAGGCGTCCCGACTTGCCGCGCGCGAGCTCGGCGATGTCGGGGTTCTTCTTCTGGGGCATGATCGACGACCCGGTCGAGAACGCGTCGTGCAGCTTCGTGAAGCCGAACTCGCGCGTCGACCAGAGGATGACCTCCTCCGCGAGGCGGGAGAGGTCGATGCCGATGCTGGCCGTCACGAACGCGAACTCCGCGACGACGTCGCGGCTCGCGGTCGCGTCGATCGAGTTCTCGGTGGTGCGGTCGAAGCCCAGCTCGGTCGCCACGAGCAGGGGGTCGAGCCCGAGCGAGCTGCCGGCGAGCGCCCCGGCGCCGTAGGGGGACGCCGACGCCCGCCGCGACCAGTCGCGGAGGCGCTCGAGGTCGCGGACGAGCGGCCAGGCGTGCGCGAGCAGGTGGTGCGCGAGCAGCACGGGCTGCGCGTGCTGCAGGTGGGTGCGGCCCGGCATGACCGCGGTCGGGTGCGACGCGGCCTGCGCGGCGATCGCGTCGACGAGGTCGACCACCAGTCGCGCGATCGAGCGTCCGTGGTCACGGAGGTACAGGCGCACGAGCGTGGCGATCTGGTCGTTGCGGCTGCGGCCCGCGCGGAGCTTGCCGCCGAGCTCGGGGCCCGTGATGCCGATGAGCCCGCGCTCGAGGGCCGAGTGGACGTCCTCGTCGGACTCCTCCGCGACGAAGGTGCCCGCCACGACGTCGCCCTCGAGCTGGTCGAGGGCCGCGATCATGCCCGCGAGCTCGCCGTCGTCGAGGTAGCCGGCCGCCGCCAGGGCCCGGGCGTGCGCCCGGGACCCGGCGATGTCGTACGAGGCGAGCTGCCAGTCGAACTGCGTCGACCTCGACAGCGCCGTGAGCTCGGCGGAGGGACCGGAGGCGAAGCGGCCGCCCCACAGGGCCCCCGCCTCCCCCGCTCTCTGCGGCTGCTCGGACGTGGCGTCGACCACTACTGCTGCGCCAGGTCGCGCCGGGCCGAGATCTTGCTCGGCAGCGACCAGATCTCGATGAAGCCCTTCGAGAGCGACTGGTCGAACGTGTCGCCGGTGTCGTACGTGGCGAGGTCGAAGTCGTACAGGCTCTGCTCGCTCTTCTGGCCGGTGACGACCGCGCGGCCGCCCTGCAGCTTGAGGCGGATCTCGCCGGTCACGTACTTCTGCGTGTCGTCGATGAAGACGTCGAGCGAGCGCTTCAGGCCCGAGAACCAGAGGCCGTCGTAGACGAGGTTCGACCACTCGGCCTCGACCCCGCGCTTGTAGCGGCCGAGGTCGCGCTCGATCGTCAGCGCCTCGAGGGCCTCGTGCGCGGCGATCAGGGCGACGGCGCCGGGCGCCTCGTAGACCTCACGGCTCTTGATGCCGACCAGGCGGTCCTCCACGACGTCGATGCGGCCGACGCCGTGGGCGCCCGCGAGCTCGTTCATCTTCTGGACGATGCCCAGCGGCGTGTAGGCGACGCCGTCGATCGCGACCGGCACGCCGGCCTGGAACGAGATGACGACCTCGTCGGCGTCCTTGATGACGGCCGGGTCTTGCGTGTACTCGTAGAGGTCTTCGATGGGGGCGTTCCACGGGTCTTCCAGGAAGCCGGTCTCGACGGCGCGGCCCCAGACGTTCTTGTCGATCGAGTAGGGGTTCGCGGCGCTCTGGCGGATGGGCAGCGCGTGCTGCTCCGCGTAGACGATGGCCTTGTCACGGGTCAGGGCGAGGTCTCGGACCGGCGCGATGCTCGTGAGGTCGGGCGCCAGGGCGGCGACGGCCGCCTCGAAGCGCACCTGGTCGTTGCCCTTGCCGGTGCAGCCGTGCGCGACGCTGTCGGCACCGAGCTCCTTGGCCACGCGGGCCAGGTGTCGCGCGATGAGCGGCCGGCTGAGCGCCGAGACCAGCGGGTAGGTCTTCTGGTACATCGCGTTGGCCTTGAGGGCCGGCATCAGGTAGTCGGTGCCGAACTCCTCCTTGGCGTCGACGACGACGGACTCGACGGCGCCGCAGTCGAGGGCGCGCTGACGGATGTCGTCCATGTCCTCCCCGCCCTGTCCGACGTCGACGGCGAGGGCGACGACCTCCTTGCCGGTGGCGTCGGCCAGCCAGCCGATGCCGACGGAGGTGTCAAGACCTCCCGAGTATGCGAGGACGACGCGGTCGGCCATGGTTCTCCTTGGGTGTGATGTGGGGGTGAGTGTATCGGGGCGGCCGACCGGGCCGGGCGGACCGGTCGGCGGACGGCTCAGTGCGCGAGCAGCCAGGTGAGGAGGGCCTTCTGGGCGTGGACGCGGTTCTCTGCCTCGTCCCAGATGACGCTGGTCGGGCCGTCGATGACGTCGGCGTCGACCTCGTAGCCGCGGTCGGCGGGCAGGCAGTGCAGGAAGATCGCGTCGGGGGCCGCGTGGCCCATGAGGGCCTGGTCGACCTTGAAGCCGCCGAAGACGGCGACGCGTTCGTCTTTCTCGTCCTCCTTGCCCATCGAGACCCACGTGTCGGTGACGACGACGTCGGCGGCCGCGACGGCCTCGAGGGCGTCGTCGGTGACCTGCACCGAGCCTCCCGTGCCCTCGGCGATCGCCGCGGCGTCGGCCACGACCTGCGGCTCGGGCTGGAAGCCCTCGGGAGCGCCGACGCGGACGTGCATGCCCGCGGTGGCGCCGGCGAGCAGGTACGACTGGCCCATGTTGCTGCGACCGTCGCCGACGAACGCCACGGTCAGCCCGGCGAGGGTGCCCTTGGACTCGCGGATCGTCTGCAGGTCGGCGAGCAGCTGGCAGGGGTGGAAGTCGTCGCTGAGGGCGTTGACCACGGGCACGGTCGTGCCGGCCGCCATCTCCTCCAGGCCGGACTGGGCGTAGGTGCGCCACACGATGGCCGAGACCATGCGCTCGAGCACGCGGGCCGTGTCGGACGGGGTCTCCTTGCCGCCGAGCTGGCTGTTCGCCGTGGCGATGATGAGCGGGCTCCCGCCGAGGTCGGCGATGCCGACGGCGAACGACACCCGCGTGCGGGTCGACGACTTGTCGAAGATGACGGCGACGGTCTGCGGGCCCTCGAGCGGACGCTGCGACCAGCGGTCGCGCTTCAGCTCGTCGGCCAGGTCGAGCACCTCGAGCTGCTCGGCGGGGCTCAGGTCGTCGTCGCGGAGGAAGTGGCGGGTCATGCGAGACCTTTCAGGACGGAGGAGAAGATGCGGGTGAACTCGGCGACCTCGGCGGCGCCGACGATCAACGGCGGGGCGAGGCGGATGCTCGAGTCGTTCGGGGCGTTGACGATGAGGCCCGCCTCGAGGCACCGGGCGGCGATCTCGGCGGCCACCGGCTGCGACAGGCCGACGCCGACGAGGAGGCCGAGCCCGCGCACCTCGGCGACGAGGGGCGACTGCAGCCCGGTGATCGCCGCGCGGAGCTCGTCGCCGCGGACGACCGCGTTCTGGACGAGGCCCGACGCCTCGATCTCGCCGATGACGGCGTTGGCCGCGGCGGTGGCCAGCGGGTTGCCGCCGAACGTGCTGCCGTGCTGCCCCGCCTCGAACAGGTCGGAGGCGTCGCCGAACGTGACCAGGGCCCCGATCGGGACGCCGCCCGCGATGCCCTTCGCGACCGTGACCGCGTCGGGCGTGACGCCGAGCTGCTGGAACGCGAACCACGAGCCGGTGCGCCCGATGCCCGTCTGGATCTCGTCGAGCACGAGCAGGGCGCCGTGCTGCGTCGCGAGCTCGCGCGCCCGGGCGAGGAACCCGTCGGGCAGGTCGACGACGCCGGCCTCGCCCTTGATCGGCTCGACGAACAGCGCGGCGACGTCGTCGCCCATGGCAGCCTCGAGCGCCTCGATCGTGGTGTCGATGTGCTCGACGCCGGGCATCATGGGCTCGAACGGCTCGCGGAGCGCGGGCTTGCCGGTGAGCGCGAGCGACCCCATCGTGCGGCCGTGGAACGAGTTCTGCAGCGCGAGGATGCGCGTCCGACGGCCGTCGCCGCGGTTCAGCCGGGCGAGCTTCACGGCCGCCTCGTTGGCCTCCGCGCCGCTGTTGCCGAAGTAGACGCGGCCGCGGTCGCCGGCGCCCGTGATGCGGACGAGGGTCTCGGCGAGCTGGAGCTGCGGGGCCGTCGCGAAGTAGTTCGACACGTGGATCAGGGACGAGGCCTGGGCGCGGATCGCCTCGACCAGCACGGGGTGCGCGTGCCCGAGGGCGTTGACCGCGATGCCGGCGAGGAAGTCGAGGTAGCGCTTGCCGTCGGTGTCCCAGACCTCGCAGCCGAGCCCGCGCTCGAGCATCACCTTCGGGGTGGACAGGGATCGCATGAGCGAGTCGCCGAACCGGCGCTGCCAGGTACCGCCCTGGGTCTGTGTGGTGGTCACGACTGTCCTTCCTTCTCGGTGCCGGACGATCCGGCGCTGGCGTGGTGGGTGACGACGGGGGCCGACGCGCGGTCGTCGGGGACGACCTCGGTGCCGGAGCCCCGCTGGGTGAAGACCTCGAGCAGGATCGAGTGCGGGATGCGGCCGTCGATGATCGTGGCGCCGCCGACGCCCCCGACGACCGACTCGAGGCATGCGGTCATCTTCGGCACCATGCCCGACTCGAGGCTCGGCAGCAGCTCCGTCAGGGCGCTGACGCTGATCGCCTCGACCAGCGACTCGCGGTCGGGCCAGTCGGCGTAGAGCCCGGCGACGTCGGTGAGCACGACGAGCTTGCGGGCGCCGAGCGCGATCGCCAGGGCGCCGGCCGCCGCGTCGGCGTTGACGTTCAGGGCCGAGCCCTCCTCCGCCTCGTTCGTCGCGATCGACGACACGACCGGGATGCGGCCCGCACGGATCTCGTCGAGGACGGCGTCGGGTCGCACCACGGTGACGTCGCCGACGTGGCCGAGGTCGACCGTCTCGCCGTCGACGACGGCCCCGCGCCTCCGGCCCTCGAACAGCGTGGAGCCCTCGCCCGAGACCCCGCGGGCGAGGTCGCCGTGCTCGTTGATGAGGTCGACGATCTCGCGGTTGACCTCGCCGGCGAGCACGTCGCGGACGACGGAGATGGCCTCGGTGCTCGTGTACCGGTAGCCGCCCCGGAAGTCGCTCTCGATGCCGGCGGCCTCGAGGGCGGCGGAGATCTGCGGCCCGCCGCCGTGGACGACGACCGGGTGCAGCCCGGCGTAGCGGAGGTAGACCATGTCCTCCGCGAAGGCGCGCTTCAGGGCGTCGTCGACCATGGCGTTGCCGCCGAACTTGACGACGACGACCTGACCGCTGAACTCCTTGAGCCACGGCAGCGACTCGATGAGCGTCGCCGCCTTGACCGCGGCGAGTTCCTGCTCGCCGCCCCCTGCTCTCTCGTGCGCAGCCATCAGCTGGAGTACGCGCTGTTCTCGTGCACGTAGTCGTGCGTGAGGTCGTTCGTCAGCACCGTGGCCTGCTCGGCTCCCGTGCGGAGGTCGACGAGCACGTGCACCGAGCGGGGCGTCAGGTCGACCTCGTCGACCGGGCGGTCGGGGGCGCCGGCGTGGCAGACGCGCACGCCGTTCATCGAGACGTCGACGTCGTAGGGGTCGAACGCCGCCTGCGTCGTGCCGATGGCGGCCAGGACGCGGCCCCAGTTGGGGTCGTTGCCGAAGACCGCGGCCTTGAAGAGGGCGTTGCGGGCGATCGAGCGCCCCACCTCGACGGCGTCGTCCTCGCTCGCGGCGCCGACGACCTCGATGCGGATGTCGTGCGAGGCGCCCTCGGCGTCGCCCTGCAGCTGCTCGGCGAGGTCGGCGCAGAGCTCGGCGACGGCGGCGGCGAACTCGGCCGGGTCGGGGACGACCTCGGACTCGCCGCTCGCGAGGAGCACGACCGTGTCGTTGGTCGACATGCAGCCGTCCGAGTCGAGGCGGTCGAAGGTCGTGCGCGTCGCGGCCCGCAGCGCGGCGTCGAGCTGGTCGGCGGGCACGTCGGCGTCGGTCGTGAGCACGACGAGCATGGTCGCGAGGCCCGGCGCCAGCATGCCCGCGCCCTTGGCCATGCCGCCGACCACCCACCCGCCGCGCGCGACGGTGGCCTGCTTGGGGCGCGAGTCGGTCGTCATGATGGCCGTCGCCGCGTCGAGCCCGCCCTCGGTGCTGAGCGCCGTCGCCGCCTCGGCCGAGCCGGCGAGGACCTTGTCGCGGAACTCCTGACCGCCGACGCCGATGAGCCCGGTGGAGCAGACCACGACGTCGCCGGCCGAGACGCCCAACGCCTCGCCGACCGTCTCGGCCGTCGCGTGGGTCGTCTGGAAGCCGGCCGGACCGGTGAAGCAGTTCGCGCCTCCCGAGTTGAGGACGACCGCCTCGACCACGCCGTCGGTCAGCACCTGCTGCGACCAGAGCACGGGGTGGGCCTTCGCCCGGTTGCTCGTGAAGACGGCGGCGGCGGCCTTGCGGCGACCGGTGTTGACCACGAGGGCGACGTCGGGACGGCCCGAGGCCTTGAGGCCGGCGGTGACGCCGGCGGCGGTGAATCCCTGGGCGGCTGTGACGCTCACGGGGCGACTCCGTTCACGGTGAGGCCGGTCGCCTCGGGCAGGCCGAGGGCGATGTTGGCGGACTGGACGGCAGCGCCGGCGGTGCCCTTGACGAGGTTGTCGATGGCGCTGACCACCACGAGGCGGTCGGCGTCGTCGTCGACGGCGAGCCCGAGCAGGGCGGTGTTCGCGCCGACGGTGTCGGCGGTGCGCGGGAACTGGCCGGCCGGCAGGAGGTGGACGAACGGCTCGGACCCGTAGGCCTGCTCGTACGCGGTGCGGACGTCGTGCTCGCCCACGCCCGGCGACAGGGTCGCGGTCGACGTCGCGAGGATGCCGCGCGACATCGGAACGAGCACCGGCGTGAAGGAGATGCTGACGTCGGTCGCCCCGGCGGCCCGCAGGTTCTGCTGGATCTCGGGGACGTGACGGTGCGTCCCGCCGACGCCGTAGGCCGAGGCGGAGCCCATGAGCTCGCTCGCGAGCAGGTGCGTGGCCAGGGCCTTCCCGGCCCCGGAGGGACCGACCGCCAGGACGCTCACGAGGTCGGTGGCCTCGACGAGCCCGGCGCGGACGGCGGGCGCCAGGGCCAGCGTGACCGCGGTCACGTTGCAGCCGGGGACGGCGACGCGGCGTGCGCCGACGAGGAGGTCGCGCTGGCGTGCGCCCGCGCCCTCGAGCACGAGCTCGGGCAGGCCGTAGGCCCAGGAGCCGTGGTGCTCGGTGCCGTAGAAGCGCTGCCAGGCGGCCGCGTCGGTGAGGCGGTGGTCGGCACCGCAGTCGACGACGAGCACGTCGTCGTCGAGCTGGGCCGCGACGGCCCCGGACTGGCCGTGGGGCAGCGCCAGGAAGACGACGTCGTGACCGGCGAGGTTCTCGGTCGTCGTCTCGACGAGCGTCAGGTGCGCGAGCGAGCGCAGGTGCGGCTGGAGCGCGATGAGGGGCTGACCGGCGTTGCTGTGGGCCGTGACGGTCTGCACGTGGAAGTCGGGATGCTCGGCGAGGAGGCGGAGCAGCTCGCCTCCGGCGTAGCCGCTCGCGCCGGCGACGGCGACGGAATGTGGCATGGGTCCACCCTAATGTTCGAGTCGGTCGAGGATCGGGGGCGGCGACGCCGGGCGAGTGTCAGTCGCGGAGCGCCGCCCCCAGTCGCTCGGACGCGAGCCGGACGGCCCCCTGCTTGGCCTCGGTCGCCTCGGCGGCGGTGAGGGTGCGGTCGGGTGCACGGAAGCGGAGGGCCACGGTGAGCGACTTCGAGTCGTCGGGCAGGCCCGCTCCCCGGTAGTCGTCGACCAGTCGCGCCGACTCGAGCAGCTCGCCCGCGCCCTCGCGCACGACGGCGAGGACGTCGCCCGCGGGCACGTCGACGGCGACGACGAGCGACAGGTCTTGGGTCGCTGCGGGGTAGGACGAGATGGCGGCGGGCGTCACGTCGACGTCGCTGAGCGCCAGCACGCGGTCGAGGTCGACCTCGCCCACGGCCACGACGCGGGGCAGGTCGAGCTCGCCGGCCAGCGCCGGGAGCAGCTCGCCGGCCACGCCCACGACCTCGCCGGCGACCAGGACGTCGGCGGTGCGGCCGGGGTGCAGGGACGGGTGCGTGCCCTGACGGAACGTCGCCTCGGCCCCCGCGGCGCGGACGGCCGTGCGCAGGTGGTCGAGCACGTCGGCCAGCGACGCGGCGACCGCTGCCTGCCCGGGCTCGCGGTCGACGGACGTGCCGAGCGCGAGCACGGCGAGGTGGCGGGGCTGCGGCGGCAGGCTGGCGGCCAGGGCGTCGAGCACCTCGGCGGTCGGCTTCTCGGCACCGGCCGGGACGGACGACGTGCCGTACGACGCGCCGTCGACCGGGAGGAAGACCGTGCCCGACTCGAAGAGGGCCAGGTCGACGAGGCCACGCGCCGCGTTGCGGCGGGCGACGTCGAGGAGACCGGGCACGAGCGAGCGCCGGAGCTCGGGCGCCGCGGTGTCGAGCGGGTTCGCGAGGCGCACGGCCGGGGCCGCACCGCCCTCGACGGCCCCGAACGAGGCGTTCTGCGCGGAGGAGACGAAGGGGTAGGCGGAGACCTCGACCAGTCCCGTCGCGGCGAGCGACGACGCGACCTGGCGGCGGAGTCGCTGCTCGCGGGTGAGGCCACGGCCTGGAGGCGCGACGGGAAGCACCGACGGGATGCGGTCGTAGCCCGTGATGCGAGCCACCTCCTCGACGAGGGAGGCGGAGTCGACGAGGTCGGGTCGCCAGGTCGGCGGCGTGACGAGCCAGCCGTCGTCGCGGGGCTCGACGGAGGCGCCGATCGCGGTCAGCGCGTCGACCACCTCGGTCTCGGTGTACTCGACGCCCATGAGGCTCGAGGCCCGGTCGCGGGCCAGGCGCAGGGCCGGAGGCGCGACCGACTCGTCGAGGACCGACCCGAGCGGATCGGCGGTGCCGCCGGCGAGCTCGACGAGCAGGTCGACGACGCGCTGCGCGGCCACGGCCGACACGGCGGGGTCGACGCCGCGCTCGAAGCGACGCGACGCCTCGCTGGGGAGCTTGTGGCGACGGGCGGTGCGGGCGATCGACACCGGGTCGAAGGTCGCCGCCTCGACGAGGACGTCGGTGGTGGAGGCTCCGATCTCGGTGCGGGCGCCGCCCATGACGCCGGCCAGGCCGACCGGCCCGGTGCCGTCGGCGATGACGAGGTCTTCGCCGTGGAGGGAGCGCACCTGGCCGTCGAGCGTCTCGAGCGTCTCGCCCGGGGCCGCGCGGCGCACCACGAGGCCGCCGTCGAGGGCGGAGAGGTCGTAGCCGTGGATGGGCTGGCCGAGCTCGAGCATCACGTAGTTCGTGACATCGACGGGCAGCGAGATCGAGCGGACCCCGGCGAGGCGCAGCCGCGACCGCAGCCACGGCGGCGTCGGACGGGACGCGTCGACGCCGCGGACGACCCGGGTGACGAACGTCGCGACGGCGGCGCGTCCGCGGACGGGCGCCTCGTCGACGACGGCGACCTCGAAGCCCGTCGCGCCGACCGGCTCGAGGGCGAGGGCCGGGTCGCGGAACGTCGCGCCGGTGGCGTGCGAGTACTCGCGGGCCACGCCGCGGATGCTGAACGCGTAGCCCCGGTCGGGCGTGACGTTGATCTCGACGGCGGCGTCGTCGAGCCCGAGCAGCGGGATCGCGTCGGTGCCGACCTCGGGGTCGAGCCCGAGGGAGCTGAGCAGGAGGATGCCGTCGTGCTCGTCGCCGAGGCCCAGCTCGCGGGTCGAGGCGATCATGCCGTCGGAGACGTGCCCGTAGGTCTTGCGCGCGGCGATGGGGAACGGCCCGGGCAGCACGGCACCGGGCAGCGAGACGACGACCTTGTCGCCGACGACGAAGTTGTGCGCGCCGCAGACGATGCCGCGGACGTCGTCGGGACCGACGGCGACCTGGCACCAGTTGATCGTCTTGCCGTTCTTCTGCGGCTCGGGCGCGAGCTCGAGCACCTGGCCGACGACCAGCGGACCGGTGACGTCGCCGACGTGCACGTCTTCTTCTTCGAAGCCGACCGACACGAGGGCGGCGTGCAGGTGCTCCAGCGTCACGTCGTCGGGCAGGTCGACGTGCTCGCCCAGCCAGCTCAGCGGAACCCGCATCAGACCACCATCCCGAACTGCTCGCTGAACCTGACGTCGCCCTCGACCATGTCGCGCATGTCGTTCAGGTCGTTGCGGAACTGGAGGGTGCGCTCGATGCCCATGCCGAACGCGAAGCCCTGGTACTCGTCGGGGTCGATGCCCGCGGCGCGCAGCACGTTGGGGTTGACCATGCCGCACCCGCCCCACTCGACCCAGCGGGCGCCGCCCTTGGCGCCGGGCTGCCAGACGTCCATCTCGGCGCTCGGCTCGGTGAACGGGAAGTAGTTGGGGCGCAGGCGGATCTGCGCGTCGGCGCCGAACATCGAGCGCGCGAGGTGCTCGAGCGTGCCGCGGAGGTGCGCCATCGTCAGGCCGCGGTCGATCGCGATGCCCTCGATCTGGGTGAAGACGGGGGTGTGCGTCGCGTCGAGCTCGTCGGTGCGGTATACCCGGCCCGTGGCCACGTTGTAGACCGGCAGCTGCTTCGACAGGAGCGTGCGGATCTGCACGGGCGAGGTGTGCGTGCGCAGCACGAGGTGCTCGTCGACGGGGTCGACGAAGAAGGTGTCTTGCATGGCGCGCGCCGGGTGGTCGGCGTCGAAGTTCAACGCGTCGAAGTTGAACCACTCGTGCTCGAGCTCGGGGCCCTCGCTGACCTCCCACCCCATGCCGACGAAGAGGTCGACCATCAGCTCTTGCAGCAGCGCGAGGGGGTGGCGGGCGCCCGCCCGGCGGCGGCTGGGCAGCGCGGTGACGTCGACGGCCTCGCCGGCGAGCCGCGCGGCCTCCTCGAGCTCGGCCAGCTCTGCCTCGCGGGCGGCGACGGACTGGCCGACGCGGGCCCGGGCCTGGCCGACGAGCTTGCCGGCCGCGGCCTTCTGGTCGTTCGGGAGGTCGCGGAGCCCGGCGTTCATGCGTGCCAGGACGGACGCCTCCCCCACGTGCTGGGCGCGGGCGGTCTTCAGCTCGGCGACGGAGGCGGCGGTCGTGACGGCCGCGAGCGCGGCGTCGACCGCCGACGCGACGGCGTCTTCGGAGATGGGGACGGTGTCTGACACGAGAACCAAGCTTAGCGATCGTTCGGGGGCCGGCCCGCGCCTCCCGGTCGGGAGGTGCCGGAGGCGCGGGCCGGGTCGGCTGGGGAGGGGTCAGGGGGCGGTGGGCTGTGCGGCGCCGGTGGCGGCGTCGACCTCGGGACGGCCCGCGCGGGCGAGGAGGCCGGGCCCGCCGAGGCCGCCTCGGCCCCGACCGCGCCCGCGGACCACGCCGCGTCGCCCGGTGCGACGGTCGACGATGCGCACCACCCACGACAGCAGGAGGTTCGTCACGAGGTACACCACGAGCACCACGGCGAAGAGGGTGAACGTGTACCGGCTGCCGTAGTACGTGCCCAGGTACGTGAGGCCCTGACGGGTCAGCTCGACGTAGCCGACGATGTACCCGAGCGAGGTGTCCTTCAGCAGGACGACGAGCTGCGCCAGGATGATCGGCAGCATCTGGCGGAACGCCTGCGGGAACTCGATCAGGAACCGCGTGCTCGTCGGCGTCAGCCCGAGGGCGAGCCCGGCTTCGCGTTGGCCCTTCGGCAGCGACGCGATGCCGGCACGCAGGGCCTCGCCGATGAGGGCGCCGTTGTAGATCGACAGGGCGATGACGACGGCCCAGAAGGCCCCGGTCGAGAAGACCAGCAGGATGAACAGCATCATCAGCAGCACGGGCATGCCGCGGAAGAACTCGAGCACCACAGTCGTGGGCACCCGCACCCAGCGGCTGCGCGCGGTGCGGAGGAACGAGAAGAGGACGCCGACGACGACCGCGAGCACCGAGGCCAGCGCGGCGGCGCGAAGCGTGTTCAGCCAGCCTCGGCCGATGGCGCGCCAGAGGGCGAGGTCTTGCAGGATGTCCCAGCGGCTCGGGTCGAGCACCCCGGGCGTCACGGCGCCGTTGGCGCTGACCCGGGGGCGGCCGAGCAGGTACAACACGTACCCGACGAGGGCCAGCACGAGGACGACGCCGACGACGGAGACGATGCGAGAGCGACGCCGGGCGACGGGACCGGGTGCGTCGTAGAGGACGGTGGTGCTCATCGGAGGGCTGCGACCTTCTGCTCGACGACGGCGGCGACGCGGCCGAGCGTGACGGTGATGACGAGGTAGAAGAACGCCACCGAGAGCAGGACCGTCACGACGGCGTCGCCGCGGTCGTTGGCGATGAAGCGACCGGCCGCGAACATCTCGGCGACGAAGAACGCCCCGGCCACGGAGGTGTTCTTGGTCAGGGCGATGAAGACGTTGATGAGCGGCGGCACGACCATGCGGAGGGCCTGCGGCATGACGACGAGCGTCAGCGTCTGGCCGAAGCCGAGGCCGATGCTGCGCGCCGCCTCGGCCTGCCCGACCGGCACGCCGTTGACGCCGGAGCGGATCGCCTCCGCGACGAAGGGCGACGTGTAGACCGTCAGGGCGATGATCGCCAGCGGGAAGTACGACCCGAAGTCGACCCCGAGGTACGGCAGCACGAACGCGCAGAAGAAGAGCACGAGCGTGAGGGGCACGTTGCGGATGCCCTCGGTCCACGCCGTCGCGGCGGCCCGCAGCGAGGCGACGGGCGAGATGCGCATCGCGGCGACCACGGTCCCGATCACGAGCGCGCCGAGCCCCGAGAGCACGAGCAGCTGCAGCGTCGTGACGAAGCCGGCCCAGAAACGGGGCCAGTTGTCGGTCACGGCGTCGAAGCCGGGGATGACGTCCAAGGGGTTCACGGGGTGGTCTCCAGGTCGAGGCCGCACGACCGGTCAGGTCGCACGGCGGGTCTGCGAGGGCGCAGGAGGCGGTGGCGGGCACCGCGCGCAGGTCGCGTCGCGGTGCCCGCCGGGTGTCTCAGTAGCGGTCGATCGCCGGCGGGGTCGGCGTGGGCAGCACGGCGCCCGCGGTCTTCTCCCACAGCTCGTCCCAGGTGCCGTCGTCCTCGGCCTCCTGCAGCGTGTCGTTCACGAACTCGCGGAACTCGGTGTCGTCGAGCGCCAGGCCGATGCCGTAGGGCTCCTCGGTGAACGGGGCGTTGACGACCTCGAACTCGCCCTCGTTCTGGTCGGCGAGGCCCGCGAGGATCACGTTGTCGGTGGTGACCGCCGCGACGGCGCCGGTGCGGAGGGGCTCGAGGCAGTTCGAGTAGGTGTCGGTCGCGATGACGTCGCTCGTGTACTCGGCGATGTTCGCCTCGCTCGTCGAGCCGCTGACGGTGCAGACGGCCTTGCCCTCGAGGTCGTCGGGACCCTCGATGCCCTCGGGGTTGCCCTCGAGCACGAGGAGGTCCTGGCCGGCCTGGTAGTACGGGCCGGCGAACGAGACGACCTGCTTGCGCGCGTCGTTGATGGTGTACGTCGCGATGACGAGGTCGACGTCGCCGTTCTGGATGAACGGCTCGCGGTTGGCCGACACGGTCTCGACCCAGGTGATGTCGTCCGCGGCGATGCCGAGCTTCGCGGCGATGAGCTTGCCGATCTCGGGGTCGAAGCCCTCGGGCACCCCGTCGGGGTTCGAGAGGCCGAAGAGCGGCTGGTCGAACTTGGTGCCGATGGTGATCTCGCCGGCCTCGGCCAGGCGCGCCATGGTGCTGCCCTCGGCGAAGTCGGCTGGCGTCTCGACGTCGACGGCCGGGGCCGACGAGTCGGTGCAGGCCGTCAGGCCGAGCACCACGACGGCGGCTGCGGCAGCGGCGACGAATCCCTTGCTGAGTCGCATTCTGTTCTCCTTGCTGGGTGACCCGGGCGTCGGACGACGACCGGGAGTCAGTGGGTGAGGATCTTCGACAGGAAGTCGCGGGCGCGCTCGGACGCCGGGGCGGTGAAGAACTGCTCGGGCGTGGCCTCCTCGACGATCTGGCCGTCGGCCATGAACACGACGCGGTCGGCCGCCTTGCGGGCGAAGCCCATCTCGTGGGTGACGACGATCATGGTCATGCCGTCCTTCGCGAGCTGCACCATGACGTCGAGCACCTCGGTGATCATCTCGGGGTCGAGGGCGCTGGTGGGCTCGTCGAGCAGCATCACCTTCGGGTCCATCGCGAGGGCGCGGGCGATCGCGACGCGCTGCTGCTGCCCGCCGGAGAGCTGGGCGGGCATCTTGCCCGCCTGGTCGGCCACCCCGACGCGCTCGAGCAGCTCCATGGCGCGCTTCTCGGCCTCGGCCTTCGAGCGTTTGCGCACCTTGACCTGGCCGAGCGTGACGTTCTCGAGCACGGTCTTGTGCGAGAAGAGGTTGAAGCTCTGGAAGACCATGCCGACGTCGGCGCGCAGCTTCGCGAGGCCTGCGCCCTCCTCGGGCAGGCGGACCCCGTCGATGGTGATGAGGCCGTCGTCGATGGTCTCGAGCCGGTTGATCGCCCGGCAGAGGGTCGACTTGCCCGAGCCGCTCGGCCCGATCACCACGACCACCTCGCCGCGGCCGACCGTCGTCGTGACGTCCTTGAGGACGTGCAGCTCACCGAAGTGCTTGTTGACGTGGTCGACGACGACGAGAGGTTCCATGCGCCCACACAACCAGACGGTCGTCAGGGGAACAAACTCACAGCTGATTCGTAACAGAACCGAAACGAGCCGTCTGGCAAGCTCAGGAGCGGTGCGCGAAGGCGCTCTCGTACAGACAGACGGAGGCGGCCGTCGCCAGGTTCATCGACTCGGCGTGGCCGTAGATGGGCACCACCACCGCACGGTCGGCACGCGCGAGGTCGTCGTCGGTGAGGCCTCGGGCCTCGTTGCCGAAGAGCCAGGCGGTCGGCTTCGCGAGCAGCCCCTCCTGGCGCGCCTCGAGGAGGTCGCCGCCCTTGACGTCGGCGGCGAGCACCTGCACGCCGGCCTCCGCGCAGCGCGCGATGACGCTCGCGAGGTCGACGCCGAGGGCCACGGGCACGTGGAAGAGCGACCCGGTCGTCGCGCGGACGACCTTGGGGTTGTAGAGATCGACGCTGCGGCCGGTCATGATGACCGCGTCGGCGCCGGCCGAGTCGGCGGCGCGGATGATCGTGCCCGCGTTGCCGGGGTCGCGGACCTCCTCGAGGATGGCGATGAGCCGGGGAGACGTGCCGTCGACGCCCTGGAAGACGTCCTTCACGCTCACGGGGAACTGCTTGCACACGGCGACGACGCCCTGCGGGGTCACCGTGTCGGCCATCACGTCGAGCACGGCCTCGGTCACGAACTCGACGTCGAGCCCGGCGGCCTCGGCGGCCTCCCCCAGCGCCGGGTGGCGCTCGAGGGCCGTCGGCGTCACGTAGAGCTCGAGGACCAGCTCGGGACGGAACGCCAGCGCCTCCGACACGGCCTGCGGCCCCTCGAGGAGGAACAGGCCCGTCTCGGTGCGCGCGTCTCGCTTCGAGAGCTTCGCCACCGCCCTGACACGGGGCGAGCGGGGGTTGTCGAGCAGGGGTGCGTTCACGCCACGAGCATCCCACACGACGGACGACGGGCCCGACAGCAGATGCTGTCGGGCCCGTCGTCAGGGGGTGTGCTGCCGGGTCAGGCCGCGGCCTTGGGGGCCGACGTGTCGGCGGGCAGGGCGGCCTTCGCCGTCGCGACGATCGACGCGAACGTGGCGGGCTCGTTGACGGCCAGCTCGGCGAGGATGCGGCGGTCGACCTCGACGCCGGCCAGGGCGAGGCCCTGGATGAGGCGGTTGTAGGTCAGGCCGTTCGCACGCGACGCGGCGTTGATGCGCTGGATCCACAGGCGGCGGAACTCGCCCTTGCGCGCACGGCGGTCACGGTACGAGTAGACGAGCGAGTGGGTGACCTGCTCCTTGGCCTTGCGGTACAGGCGCGAACGCTGACCGCGGTAGCCCTCGGCGCGCTCGAGGACGACGCGACGCTTCTTGGCGGCGTTGACCGCTCTCTTGACTCTTGCCATTTTCTTGTTCCTCTACGTTCGTGTCAGCGGTCAGTGACCGAGAAGCTTCTTGGCGACCTTGGCGTCGGCGGGGGCGAGCACCTGGTCCTGGTTCAGGCGAGCCTTGCGCTTGGCGCTCTTCACCTCGAGGTTGTGGCGCATGCCGGCCTGCTGCTTCATGATCTTGCCGGAACCGGTGACCTTGAAGCGCTTCTTGGCGCCGGAGTGGGTCTTCTGCTTGGGCATGTCTTACTTGCTCTCTTCTGTCGGTGCGTCGGCCGGTGCATCGGCCGGGACCTGGTCGGACGTCGGGTGCTTGGGGGCCTTGTTCGCCGCCTTGCGGGCTTCGGCCTCGGCCTTCGCCTCGGACTTGTTCTTGTGGGGGCCGATGACCATGACCATGTTGCGGCCGTCGATCGTCGGCGTCGACTCGACGCTGCCCCACTCGGAGACGTCCTCCGCGAAGCGCTGCAGGAGGCGGACGCCCTGGTCGGGACGCGACTGCTCGCGACCGCGGAACAGGATCATGGCCTTGACCTTGTCGCCGCCCTGCAGGAAGCCCTCGGCGCGCTTGCGCTTGGTCTCGTAGTCGTGCTTGTCGATCTTCAGGCGGAAGCGCACCTCTTTGAGGATGGTGTTCGCCTGGTTGCGACGAGCCTCCTTCGCCTTCTGCGCAGCCTCGTACTTGAACTTTCCGTGATCCATGATCTTGGCCACGGGAGGCTTCGAGTTCGGGGCCACCTCGACCAGGTCGAGCTCGGCCTCTGCGGCGAGGCGCAGGGCCATGGCGATGGGGACGACGCCGACCTGCTCTCCGCCAGGCCCGACGAGGCGGACCTCGGGGACGCGGATTCGGTCGTTCGTACGGGGATCGCTGATGCGGGACTCCTCTGTTGATTCTCTCGACGCTGCGGAGCCGGTGGCACCGCAGGGAAAGGGGAGGTCCGCGTCGCGACGCACCACGGGGGTGCGAGGACGTCGCTGCACCCTGGCTGCCTGCCTCGCCACGAGATGGTGCTTCGTGACGACACCGACGGGGTGCCAACAACCCGGTAACCTAGTTCAACGGTCAAGCGCGGGTGGGAGAATCTCCACTTTCGCACGGAGCAGACGCTCCGAGCCTGGACGATGTTAGCAGAGGAACAGCCCGTGAGCCACACCCCCGACCACCAGCCCGACAGCCCGGCCGACGAGGCCGTCCGCGACATCGCCGACGTCAACGCCGTCGAGGTGATCAACACGGTCGCCGTGCACCTCATGAGCGCGGCAGCCGTCAAGGTGGGGCTCGCCGACGACCCCGCCGCCCAGACCGACCTCGACGAGGCGCGCAAGCTCATCACCTCCCTCGCCGGGCTGGTCACGGCCAGCGCACCCGAGATCGGCGACCAGCACGCCCGTGCCCTCCGCGACGGCCTGCGGTCGCTCCAGCTGGCCTTCCGCGAGGCCAGCGCCATCCCTGACGCCGTGGGCCAGGGACCCGGCGAGAAGCTCACCGGTCCGGTCAACTAGCCGATCGCGCCGGGCGGACGTTCCGCGGCGACGACCTTCACGGCCATGCTGTCGACCCGCTCGGTGATCACCGGGTCGGCCGACCACCGCGCCTGCAGCCGCTCGAGGAGCTCGCCGAGCCGCTGGGCGTCGAGCCCTGCCCGCACCGCGAGCTGGACCACGACCTCGGGCGGGCCGAGGCGGGCCGAGCGGTAGCCGGGTGCGATCGCGACGCCGACCAGCGCCTCCTCGTCGGCCGACGCCTCGAGGAAGGCCCTCAGCACGCCGTCGTCGACGTGGCTCGGCCGCCAGGGCAGACCCTGGGCGACGGCCCACAGCGCGGGGCGCCGCACGCCGAACTCGGTCGCCGAGCCGGGGTCGAGCACGAGCCGGTCGGTCGACTCCGCCGCTGCCGCGAGGGCGATGCGACGCGACTCGACCGGCACCGGGCGGGCGCGCGGGTCCCAGGCACGCAGCGTGTCCACCGACGTGAAGGCGGGCAGCACGTCGCGCCCGTCGGGGCCGGCGACCGTGACGATCGAGAGCTCCTGGGTCTTGTCGACGCGCACGCCCCGGTCGTCGAGCCCCTCCTCGCCGGCGACGGCGACGAGCGGCACGAGCAGACGCGCCTCGCGGAGGGCGTCGACCACGTCGACCTCGCCCACCTCGTCGGCGTGGAAGCGACGCAGCGCCTCGAGGAGGCGCGGGTCGGCAGAGCCGTCGTCGCCGGCGTACGCCGTGTCGTGGTGCTGGAAGGTGCGACCCGCCCACGGCTGACCGGCGCTGTCGGCCCCGGCCGCGTGGCCGCCGTGGGCGTGGGGCCCGGGGTGCCCGTCTGCCGCCCCGGCCATCAGTCGGAGGCGACGTCGAGCGCGGCGGCGAGCGTGAACGCGCCGGAGTACAGCGCCTTGCCCACGATGGCGCCCTCGACGCCGAGGGGCACCAGCGCACGGAGGGCGGCGATGTCGTCGAGGCTCGAGATGCCGCCGGAGGCGACGACCGGGCGGTCGGTGCGCTCCGTCACCTGGCGCAGCAGGTCGAGGTTGGGGCCCTGGAGGGTGCCGTCCTTCGTGACGTCCGTGACGACGTACCGCGCGCATCCGGCGTCCTCGAGGCGGGCGAGCACGGTCCAGAGGTCCCCGCCCTCCTCGGTCCAGCCCCGGGCGGCGAGCGTGGTGCCCCGCACGTCGAGGCCCACCGCGACGGCCTCGCCGTACTCGGCGATGACGTGGGCGGCCCACTCGGGGTTCTCCAGCGCCGCGGTGCCGAGGTTGATGCGCTTGACGCCCGTCGCGAGCGCGTCGTCGAGCGAGCGGTCGTCGCGGATGCCGCCGCTCAGCTCGACGTCGATGCCCTTGACCTGGCGGATGACCTTCTTGATGACCGAGCGGTTGTCGCCCCGGCCGAACGCAGCGTCGAGGTCGACGAGGTGCAGCCACTCGGCGCCCTGGTTCTTCCAGTCGTCGGCGGCGGCGACGGGGTCGCCGTACCCGGTCTCGCTGCCGGCCTCGCCCTGGGTGAGGCGGACGGCCTGGCCGCCGGCCACGTCGACGGCGGGGAACAGGGTGAGGCCGGGAGTCGTGCAGAAGTCGCTCATGGTGTCTCTCTCGCGGGGACGCGCGTGGTGACGAGGGCCCGCCGGGCAGCGGACGTGGACGGGTCAGGGGATCAGAGGGTGCCGAGCCAGTTCGAGAGCAGGCGGATGCCCGGCTCCCCCGACTTCTCGGGGTGGAACTGCGTGGCCCACAGCGGCCCGTTCTCGACCGCGGCGACGAAGCGGCCGCCGTGGTCGGCCCAGGTCACGTGGGGCTCGGGGAAGGGGCGGATGACGTCGAGGGTCCACTGCTGCGCCGCGAACGAGTGGACGAAGTAGAAACGCTCGTCGCGGACGCCGTCGAACAGGACGCTGCCCTCGGGGGCGTCGACGGTGTTCCAGCCCATGTGCGGCAGGACGTCGGCCTTCAGCTCGTCGACGACGCCGGGCCAGGCGCCGAGGCCGCCCGTCGTGTTGCCGCGCTCGACGCCGCCCTCGAAGAAGACCTGCATGCCGACGCAGATGCCCATGACGGGGCGACCGCCTGCCAGGCGCCGGTCGACGAGCTCGCCGCCGCGCACCGACTCGAGCTGGCTCATGACCGCCGAGAACGCGCCCACCCCGGGCACGAACAGCCCGTCGGCCGCCTGGACGCGACCGCGGTCGGCGGTGAGCTCGACGTCGGCGCCGGCGAGCTCGAGGGCCTTGACGGCGGAGTGGACGTTGCCGCTGCCGTAGTCGAGGACGACGACGCTCGGACGCGCCGTCACAGGGAGCCCTTCGTCGACGGCACGCCCGAGACGCGTGCGTCGGGCTCGACGGCCTGACGGAGCGCCCGGGCGAAGGCCTTGAACTCGGCCTCGGCGATGTGGTGCGGGTCGCGACCGGCGAGCACGCGCACGTGGACGGTGATGCCGGCGTGGAAGGTGATGGCCTCGAGGACGTGGCGCACCATCGACCCCGTGAAGTGGCCGCCGATGAGGTGGTACTCGAAGCCCTCGGGCTCGCCCGTGTGCACGAGGTACGGCCGGCCCGAGACGTCGACGACGGCCTGCACGAGCGCCTCGTCGAGCGGGACGAGCGCGTCGCCGTAGCGCGAGATGCCCCGCTTGTCGCCGAGGGCCTGCCTCAGCGCCGTGCCGAGCGTGATGCCGATGTCCTCCACCGTGTGGTGGACGTCGATGAGGGTGTCGCCCGTCGCCGTCACGTCGAGGTCGATCAGCGAGTGCTTGGACAGCGCGGTCAGCAGGTGGTCGAAGAACGGCACGGACGACGACACGGTGGAGGCGCCGGTGCCGTCGAGGTCGAGGGACAGGGAGATGCTCGACTCGCTCGTCGCCCGCGAGAGGGACGCCGTGCGAGGGCTGCGCTGATCGGTCACGAGGAGAGCCTAATGTCGCGCAGCGCGTCGAGGAACGTGGTGGTCTCGGCCTCCGTGCCCGCGCTGACGCGCAGGTGCCCCGGGATGCCGAGGTCGCGGACGATGACGCCCTTCTCGAGCAGGCGCCGGAAGACGTCGCCCGGGTCGTCGACCCCGCCGAAGAGGACGAAGTTCGACCAGGTGGGCCAGGGCTCGTAGCCGAGCTCGGTCAGCACGCGCATGATCCGGTCGCGCTGCTCCTTGATGTCGTCGACCATGGCGAGCATCTCGTCGGCGTGCTGCAACGCGGCGACCGCGGCCGCCTGTGTCAGGGACGACAGGTGGTACGGGAGGCGCACGAGACGCATCGCGTCGGCCACCGCCGGGTGCGCGGCCAGGTACCCGACCCGGGCGCCGGCGAACGCGAAGGCCTTGCTCATGGTGCGGGACACCACGAGGCGCGGACGCCCCTCGAGCAGGGTGAGTGCGGTCGGCTGCCCCGTGGGCATGAACTCGGCGTAGGCCTCGTCGACGAACACGATGCCGTCGGTCGCGTCGTACGCGGCCGCGATGGTCTCGAGCTCGAGCGGGGTGCCGGTCGGGTTGTTCGGGCCGCAGAAGAAGACGATGTCGGGCGCGTGGCGACGGATCTCGGCGACGGCGGTCTCGGGCGAGATCGCGAAGCCGGCGTCGCGGACGCCCTCGATCCACCGGCTGCCGGTGCCGGCCGCGATGATCGAGTGCATCGAGTACGTGGGCGGGAAGCCGAGCACCGACCGGCCGGGCCCGCCGAAGGCCTGCAGCAGTTGCTGGATGACCTCGTTCGAGCCGTTCGCGGCCCAGATGTTGTCGCGGGTGAGACCGTGGCCGAGGTATCCGGCGAGAGCGTCGCGCAGGGGCGTGAACTCGCGGTCGGGGTAGCGGTTCACCTCGAGCACGGCCCGGGCCACCGACTCGACGATGTCGCGCGCGACGTCGTCGGGGATCGGGTGCGTGTTCTCGTTCACGTTGAGGGCTACGGGCACCCTGGCCTGCGGGGCACCGTAGGGCGCCAGACCCCTCAGGTCGTCGCGGAGGGGGAGGTCGTCGAGACTGAAGGACACGCCCTCCATGGTAGGCGTGCGGCCGTCGGGTCTCGACCGGGGCCGGCCGACGTCACGGCGACGCCGCGAGCGGGTCGGTGACGACGGCGTCAGTCGGTGTACTTCTCCGGGACGGCCAAGCTCTGGCCGGCGCTGACCTCGGCGCTGCCGAGCGCGTTCAGGCGGACCAGGTCGCTCACGACGTCGCGGGGGTCTTTCGTGGGGGCGATGTCTTGGGCGACCTGCCACAGCGACTCGCCGCCCTGCACCGTCACGTACTCGAACGACGTCGACGACGCCGTGTCGGAGGCGACGGCGCCCGGGCCGGCGAGGAGCACCCCGCCGACGATCGACGCGGCGAGGAGCGCGACGGCACCGGCCACCACGCGACGACCCCGGCGCGTGATGCGGAGGCGGGTGCGGACCGGCACGGGCGAGGCCTCGACCGGGGAGGCGGAACCGACCGCGGCACCGCCGCTCGTCGCCGCGGTCGTGCGGGCGGTGCGCACTGAGGGGCGCGTCGAGGCACTGCGGGGGGTGATGGTGCTGACGATGGCGCTCATGAGGTGGTCCTTTCACCGCGAGAGAAGTCGTACGAGTTCGTGCCCGGCACTCGGCCGGGAATGCCGGACACGAAGACGTGTTCCGAACATATCTTCGATCAGGCTCGATCTCAAGCCCTGCAGTCGAACATCGGACTGCATTTCTCGCGACACACTCGAACATGTGTTTCGCCCCGGACCCGTGATCGGATACGGTTTCGATCGATGGTGGGAGTCAAACAGCGACCACCGACATCCGACGGCAGGAGAGACATGAGCGACCCGCAGCGTGCGAGGACGGTCGACGGCACGACGCCGCGCAAGGCCCTCACGGCCAAGCAGGAGTCGATCCTGGCGGCGATCCAGGCGAGCATCGCCCAGCGCGGCTATCCGCCGAGCATGCGGGAGATCGGCGACGACGTCGGCCTCAGGTCGCTCTCGAGCGTGACCCACCAGCTGAACCAGCTCGAGCTCGCCGGCCGCATCCGCCGCGACCCGAACCGGCCCCGGGCCCTCGAGGTGCTCACCGACGAGGCGACTGCCCCGCTGGCCCCCGTCACGAGCATCCTCACGACGAGCGACGACGGCGACACCGCGCACGTGCCGATGGTCGGCCGCATCGCGGCGGGCATCCCGATCACGGCCGAGCAGCAGGTGGAGGACGTCATGCCCCTGCCCCGCCAGCTCGTGGGCAAGGGCGACCTCTTCATGCTCCGCGTCGTCGGCGACTCCATGGTCGACGCGGCCATCTGCGACGGCGACTGGGTGGTCGTCCGCCAGCAGCAGAGCGCCGAGAACGGCGACATCGTCGCGGCGATGCTCGACGACGAGGCGACCGTCAAGGTCTTCCGGCAGCGTGACGGCCACACCTGGCTGCTCCCCCGCAACAGCGCCTTCGAGCCGATCCTCGGCGACCACGCGCAGATCGTCGGCAAGGTCGTCGCCGTGCTGCGGTCCATCTGACCGCTCCGGGCGAGAGGCCTCGGGGCGGCGGCCCGCGCCTCCTCGAGGCGGACGCAGCGAAGGCCCCCGTCGGAGGACGGGGGCCTTCGTCGTGCGCGGGAGCTAGCGGGTCGCCGCGACCGGCTGCACGAAGGGCTCGAGGCCCGCGACGTCGCTCGGGTAGACCCGGGCGTGGAGGCGCGTGCCGCCCTCTTCGTAGTCGGTGGTGACGACGCGGCCCGACTCGTGCAGGTGCGAGACGACCTCGCCCCGGTCGTAGGGCACGAGCAGGTCGAGCTCGACCTCGGGCTCCGGCAGGATTCCCGCGATGCGGTCGAGCAGCTCGGTCATGCCCTCGCCCGTGCGGGCCGAGACGAACACGGCGGTGGGCTCGAGGCCCTGCAGCACGAGACGCTGGTCGTCGTCGACGAGGTCGCTCTTGTTGAAGACGACGATCTCGGGGATGTCCCGCCCGTCGACCTCGTGTATGACGTCCCGCACCGTCGCCAGCTGCGCCGACGGGTCGGGGTGCGACCCGTCGACGACGTGCACGATGACGTCGGAGCCGGCGACCTCCTCCAGCGTCGAGCGGAACGCCTCGACGAGCTGGTGCGGCAGGTTGCGCACGAACCCGACCGTGTCGGCGTAGGTGAAGGGCCGGCCGTCGGGGGTCGTGCTCTTGCGCACGGTCGCGTCGAGCGTCGCGAACAGGGCGTTCTCGACGAGCACGCCCGCGCTGGTCAGGCGGTTGAGCAGGCTCGACTTGCCCGCGTTCGTGTAGCCCGCGATGGCGACCGAGGGGACCTCGTTGCGGTCGCGGTTGGCCCGCTTGGCGTCGCGTGCCGGCTTCATCTCCTTGATCTGGCGACGGAGGCGCGCCATGCGCGTGTGGATGCGCCGGCGGTCGAGCTCGATCTTCGTCTCGCCCGGACCTCGGCTGCCCATGCCGGCCCCGGCGCCGCCGACCTGGCCACCGGCCTGACGGGACATCGAGTCGCCCCAGCCGCGGAGGCGCGGGAGCAGGTACTCGAGCTGGGCGAGCTCGACCTGCGCCTTGCCCTCGCGGCTCTTCGCGTGCTGGCTGAAGATGTCGAGGATCACGGCCGTGCGGTCGATGACCTTGACCTTCACCACGTCCTCGAGGGCTCGGCGCTGGCTGGGCGCGAGCTCGGTGTCGGCGATGACCGTGTCGGCGCCGAGCGCCGCGACCGTGGCGCGGAGCTCCTCGGCCTTGCCCTTGCCGAGGTACGTGCTCGGGTCGGGGTTCGGTCGACGCTGCAGCAGGCCGTCGAGCACCACGGCGCCCGCGGTCTCGGCCAGCGCGGCGAGCTCGCGCAGCGAGTTCTCGGCGTCGGTGGACGAGCCCTGCGGGTACACGCCGATCAGGACCACGTTCTCGAGCCGGAGCTGCCGGTACTCGACCTCGGTGACGTCCTCGAGCTCGGTCGAGAGGCCCGCCACGCGCCGGAGCGCCGCGCGGTCCTCGCGGTCGTACTGGTCGCCGTCGGAGCCCACGTCGGCGAGGGACCGCGTCTGGATCGCCTGCGCGGGCGAGAAGACGGTGTAGGCCGAGGCCCGGGACGCCGCACGGTCGAGCACGCGGGCGACGACGTCGTCGGCCTGGCTCACCTCGTCGGGGTCGCGAGGGGTCGTGGGGGTGTCTGTCATCGGAGTGATACTAGCCCTTTCGTCAGGCGGTCAGCAGGGAGCCGGGTGGGTCGCCCCGTCGGTGTTCGGTAGGTTGTGGGGCATGTCGAGCGAGCACTACTTCACCCCCGAGCCGGGGAGCGAGATGCGTCGCCGGACCATCACGGCGACCCTCGCGGGGCGCACGATGACGATCACGACGGCCGCGGGCGTCTTCAGCCCCGACCGCGTCGACCCGGGCACCGGCGTCCTCCTGGCGGGCACTCCCGTGCCCCCCGCCACCGGCCACCTGCTCGACGTGGGGTGCGGCTGGGGCCCGATCACGCTGAGCCTCGCCGCGCTGTCGCCCGAGGCGACGGTGTGGGCCGTCGACGTGAACGAGAGGGTGCTGCAGCTGGTGCGCGAGAACGCGCAGGCCGCAGGCCTCACGAACGTCAACGCCGTCACGCCCGACGATGTTCCCGAGGGCCTCCGCTTCGCGACCCTCTGGTCGAACCCCCCGATCCGCGTCGGGAAGGACGAGCTGCACGGGCTGCTCCGCCGCTGGCTCCCCCGGCTGGAGGAGGGCGCCGACGCCTGGCTCGTCGTGCAGAAGAACCTCGGCTCGGACTCGCTGCAGCGCTGGATCGCGGACGACCTGGGCGACACGGTGGACGTGGCCCGCGCCTCCACCAGCAAGGGCTACCGGATCTTGCGCGCACGCCGCCGCTGATCACGCCCGGACGCCGACGGAGCTTGCCGGGTGCCGGGTGCCGGGCGCCGCGAGACGGCGACCGTCCCGGGTGCGGCGCCTACAGGCCCAGCGCGCCGCTGAAGACGAGCTCGGCGGGGCCGCTGAGCGTGACGTGCTCGCCGTCGTCACCGGGCACCATCGTCACGCCGACCACGCCGCCGGGCACCTCGACGAGCCACGACGACGGGGCCGCCGACCCCGCCCAGTGGCGGGTGGCGAGAGCCGCCGCGGCGGCGCCCGTGCCGCAGGAGAGCGTCTCTCCGCTGCCGCGCTCGTGGACGCGCATGCGGATGCGTCCGACGCCGTCGACGACCAGCGGGTCGGAGGGCACGACGAACTCGACGTTGGCGCCGTCGGCCGGCGCCGGGTCGAGCACGGGGACGTAGGTGAGGTCGAGGGCGTCGAGCTCGTCGTCGCTCGCGAGCGCGACGACGACGTGCGGGTTGCCGACCGAGAGCGGCAGGCCGGGGCGTGCCGCGTGGAGCTCGCGGGCACGGACGGTGGGCTCGCCGTCCTCCAGGCGCCACGCGCCGAGGTCGACCCTGAAGCCGTCGGGCGAGCGCTCGACGACCCGAACGCCCGCGCGGGTGCCGACGCGAAGGGGCTCGCCCTCGGCCAGGGTGACGAGGCCCCGCTCGGTGAGGAAGCGCGCGAAGACTCGCACGCCGTTGCCGCACATCTCGGCGAGGCTGCCGTCGGCGTTGTGGTAGTCCATGAACCACTCGGTGCCGTGGTCGGCACCGACGTACTCGACGGCGCCGCCGGGCATCGCCCGGGTCGCGACGGCGCGGATGACGCCGTCGCCGCCGACGCCGAACCGGCGGTCGGTGAGCGCCCGGATCGTCACGGGATCGAGGTCGACCTCGCCGTCGGGATCGGCGAACAGCACGAAGTCGTTGCCCGTGCCCTGGCCCTTGCTGAACTGCAGCGTCGTGGTCACCGGAGCAGTCTATCGGCGGCCCGCTGCACGGCCCCGTCGTCGCCGGACGACGACCAGGCGACGTCGGGGTACCGCCGGAACCAGCTGACCTGGCGCCGCGCGTAGCGCCGAGTGAGCCCCTGGGTGAGCTCGATCGCCTCGGCCTCGCCCAGGTCGCCGCGGAGCTGGGCCGCGGCCTGCGCATAGCCGATCGCCCGGCTCGCGGTCACGCCGCGCTCGAGGCCGAGCGGCAGCAGGCCGGCCACCTCGTCGATCAGGCCGTCAGCCCACATCCGCTCGACCCGGCGGTCGAGGCGCTCGACGAGGACGTCGCGCTCCTCATGGACGCCGATGACGGCGGAGGCGCGCCACCGGGCCGCCTCGTCGGGCAGGGAGGCGGAGAACGGCTCCCCCGTGATCACGCCGACCTCGAGGGCGCGGACGAGTCGCCGGGCGTTGTGCGGCCCGATCGAGGCCGCCGCCCTCGGGTCGGACTCGCGGAGCAGCTCGTGGAGCGCCCGGGGCCCGGACGCCTCGGCCAGCGCCTCGAAGCGGGCCCGCACCTCGGGGTCGGTGCCGGGGAAGCGGAAGTCGAAGAGGACGCTCGACACGTACAGGCCCGAGCCGCCGACGAGCAGGGGCACGGCACCGCGGGCGAGCACCTCGTCGACGACGCGCCGCGCCTCCGCCTGGTACCGCTCGACGGTGGCCTCGGCCGTGACGTCGAAGACGTCGAGGAGGTGGTGCGGCACGCCGCGACGCTCGGCGGGCGGCACCTTGGCCGTGCCGACGTCCATGCCCCGGTAGAGCTGCATCGCGTCGGCGTTGACGACCTCGGCGGGGCGGCCCGCGGCCGCGAGGCGCTCGGCGAGGTCGAGGGCGAAGGCCGTCTTGCCCGTGCCCGTCGCACCGACGATGGCGGTCAGCACGTCAGCGGAGGTCGTCGGACGGGCTGTAGATCGGCGTCGTGGCGACCCGCAGCGTGGGGAGGCCGAGCGAGACCCGCGCGGCGCGGCCGGCCCCGTCGGCCACGCCGCCCGCCCTCGACCCGGCCGCGGGCACGCCGCACGAGGCGGCCTGGGCGGCGTCCCACGCGTCGCCCGCGCGGGTGCGGCGCACGTCGAAGAGAGACCCCGGGGAGGCGTCGGCCAGGAGGTAGAAGGGGGCCGCGTCGGTCACCACCACCGAGACGACGTCGCCCGGCCGCGGCACCGCCACGCCCGAGGGGACCTCGACGTGGACGAGACGACTGTCTTCGGCCCGACCCGAGAGACGGTGCGTGGTCGCGTCCTTGCGTCCCTCGCCGGCCGCGACGAGCACCTCGACCCGTCGGCCGACCTGACGGCCGTTCTCCTCCGCCGAGATGCGGTCCTGGAGAGCGGTGAGGCGTTCGTAGCGCTCCTGTACGACCGCCTTCGGCAGCTGGTCGGCCATCTCGCCCGCGGGCGTGCCGGGGCGGACCGAGTACTGGAAGGTGAAGGCGGAGGCGAAGCGCGCCTCCTCCACCACCCGGAGGGTCTCGGCGAAGTCGGACTCGGTCTCGCCCGGGAAGCCGACGATGATGTCGGTGCTGATGGCGGCGTCGGGCATCGCCCGCCGCACCCGCTCCAGGATGCCGAGGAATCTCTCGCTGCGGTAGCTGCGCCTCATGGCACGGAGGACGCGGTCGGAGCCCGACTGCAGGGGCATGTGCAGCTGCGGCATGACGGCGGGGGTCTCGGCCATGGCCGCGATGACGTCGTCGGTGAACGACGCCGGGTGGGGGCTCGTGAACCGGACCCGTTCGAGCCCCTCCACGGCGCCGACGGCGCGGAGCAGCTTGCCGAAGGCGAGCCGGTCGCCGAACTCGACGCCGTAGCTGTTGACGTTCTGCCCGAGGAGGGTGACCTCGACGGCGCCGTCGTCGACGAGCGCCTGGACCTCGGCCAGGACGTCGCCCGGCCTCCTGTCTTTCTCCTTGCCCCGCAACGACGGCACGATGCAGAAGGTGCAGGTGTTGTTGCAGCCGACCGAGATGCTGACCCAGCCGCTCGACGTCGAGTCGCGCTTGGTCGGGAGCGTCGACGGGAAGACCTCGAGCGACTCGAGGATCTCGAGCTGCGCCTCGTCGTTGTGCCGGGCCCGCTCGAGCAAGGCGGGGAGGGAGCCCATGTTGTGGGTGCCGAAGACGACGTCGACCCAGGGAGCACGGTCGAGGACCACGCCCTTGTCTTTCTGGGCGAGGCAGCCGCCGACCGCGATCTGCATGCCGGCACGCTTCTTCTTCTGGCCGGCCAGCTGGCCCAGCGTGCCGTAGAGCTTGTTGTCGGCGTTCTCGCGAACGGCACAGGTGTTGATCACGACCAGGTCGGCGTCGCCGCCCTCGGCCGAGACGTAACCGGCAGCCTCGAGCGAGCCGCTGAGCCGCTCGGAGTCGTGCACGTTCATCTGGCAGCCGTAGGTGCGCACCTCGTACGTGCGCGGGGCGGGAACGACCGTCGTCATGGTCACCCAGTGTAGATCGGCGGTCGCGGCCGACCCGTCACTCGAACCGGACGCCGCCGCCTCGCGGACCGCCGCCCCGCGGCAGGGCCTTGTCGATCGACCGCCGGATGGTCTCGGACCGGTAGCCACGTCGCATCAGGTAGCCGTGGAGCCGACGCTGGGCCGTCTCGTGGTCGAGGCCGCGGAGGGAGCCAGCCCTCTTCAGGGCCCACTCGTCGCAGCGTGCCTGCTCGTCGTCGTCGTCGATCTCGGCCAGCGCTTCCTCGACGACGGAGGCGTCGAGACCACGCTGGCGGAGCTCGGACGTGACGGCACCCCTGCCGAGGCCCTTGCGCTCTTGCTTGGCCCGGACGAGGTCGTCGGCCAGCTCGCGGTCGTTGAGGAGGCCGACGCCCTCGAGGCGCTCGACCTCGTCGACGACCACCTGCTCGTCGAGGTCTCGCGAGAGCAGGAGCTTCGTCATCTCGGACGAGGAGACGCCCCGGCGGGACAGGGCGTGCAGACTGACGTTCTCTGCACGGCGACGCTGTGACTCGAGGTCTTCAGGCTCGTCCTCGTCGTCGTCGACGTCGTCGACGGGTGCGATGCCACGCGTGTCGCGCCCTGACGCCGTCGGCGCGGACGAGGCCCGCACGGCCTTGCCCTCGGTGTCGGCGCCGGTGTCGGCCGCCGACCAGTGCGAACTGATCGCCTCGAGTCGGGCCGCCGTCTCGGCGACCGCGTCGCCCGCCGAGGAGGCGTCGACGTGCGTCTGGGTGCGAGGGACCGCTGCCTGCGCGGCGCCCCGCGGCCCAGCCGATCGATCTGCCGAGCCCGCGCCCCGCCGCCCGAAGAGCGGCGTGACCGGAGCGAGCTCGGTCTCGTCAGATCGACCGGCCTGGTCGTCGTGTGAGGTCATGCGCCCTTCCGAGCGGCGATCTTGGCCTCGATCGACTCGACGGGTGCCTCGACGGGCTTGGCGCCGCCCACGCCGAGCTTCGCGAGGATCTTCTGCTCGATCTCGTCGGCGATGGGCTTGTTCTTGATGAGGAAGTTGCGCGAGTTCTCTTTGCCCTGGCCGAGCTGGTCGCCCTCGTAGGTGTACCAGGCACCGGACTTGCGGACGATGCCGTGCTCGACGCCGAAGTCGATGAGGCTGCCCTCGCGCGAGATGCCGACGCCGTAGAGGATGTCGAACTCGGCCTGCTTGAACGGCGGTGCCATCTTGTTCTTGACGACCTTGACGCGCGTGCGGTTGCCGACCGCGTCGGTGCCGTCTTTCAAGGTCTCGATGCGACGGATGTCGAGTCGCACCGAGGCGTAGAACTTGAGCGCCTTGCCGCCTGCGGTGGTCTCGGGGCTGCCGAAGAAGACGCCGATCTTCTCGCGGAGCTGGTTGATGAAGATCATGGTGGTACCGGTCTGGCTGAGGCCGCCCGTGAGCTTGCGGAGGGCCTGTGACATCAGGCGGGCCTGGAGGCCGACGTGCGAGTCGCCCATTTCGCCCTCGATCTCGGCACGGGGCACGAGCGCCGCGACGGAGTCGATCACCACGAGGTCGATGGAGCCGGACCGCACGAGCATGTCGGCGATCTCGAGTGCCTGCTCGCCGGTGTCGGGCTGCGAGACGAGGAGGGCGTCGATGTCGACGCCGAGCTTCTTGGCGTACTCGGGGTCGAGCGCGTGCTCGGCGTCGATGAAGGCCGCGATGCCGCCGTTGCGCTGCGCGTTCGCGATGGCGTGGAGCGTCAGCGTCGTCTTTCCCGACGACTCGGGGCCGTAGATCTCGACGATGCGCCCACGAGGGATGCCGCCGATGCCGAGCGCGACGTCGAGGGCGATGGAGCCGGTCGGGATGACCGCCACGGGAGCCCGCTCGTCGCTGCCGAGACGCATGACGGCACCCTTGCCGAACTGACGGTCGATCTGCGCGAGGGCGGTCTCGAGGGCCTTCTCGCGGTCTGCTGCTGAGGGCATGGTGTTCTCCTTCGTGGTGGGTGTCCGTGCGCCTGTAGGCTGTCGCGTCGCCGCCGACCGGTGGAGCAAGGTCGAGGACGGGACGACAAGGCGGTGCCCCCGCCGCCTCGGTGGAGCCGAGTCGGTCGGTGACGGTTGGACGTCGATGCCGGGAACGCTACGGACGACCACCGACATCCGCAGACGCCGCCGAGCCGACCGTGCACTTCTCGGGCGATCGCCGCCCTGGGGAGGACGCTACCACCGGACCGAACATGCGTTCGAGAGCGACGGGCGGCGTGTCGAACGCCTGGACGACGCCGACCAGCGCTCCCCCGGGGACGCGGTCGGCTCCTCAGCGACGCGGCTCCGGGAGGCCGACGCCGTGCCGACGCTCGATGGGGACGCCCTCCGCGGCGCAGAGCGCCAGCCAGACCTCCCGGGGCGGGACTCCCCCGGCCAGCGCGTCGTCGGCGGTGCGATCGCCGAGCGCCGCGATGACGAGGTCTCGGGTGACGACACGCCCGTATGCCTCGCCGAACTCGTCGGTGACCGCCGTCGTGAACTCGCTCGTGCGCATCAGTCGAGGCTACCCGCGCCCGAGGACGCACGAAGGCCCCCGGCGGTGCCGGGGGCCTTCGTGGTGGTCAGGTGACGCGTCAGCGGACCGCCAGGTCGTCACCGAACTCGGCGACGAGGTCGTCGGGCAGCGTGTCGGGGATCGGGTTGAGGCCCTCGATCACGGCCATGCGGTCGCCGACCTCGCGCATGATGACGGAGATCGGGGTCTCGAGGGCGTCGGCCACGGACGCGAGGATCTCGGAGCTGGCCTCCTTCTGACCTCGCTCGACCTCGCTGAGGTAGCCGAGCGCGACGCTCGCCTTGCTGGCGACCTGACGCAGGGTCCGGCCCTTCTGCAGGCGGAAGTCGCGGAGGACGTCGCCGATTTCTTGACGTACCAGAACCATGGGACCCTCCTTCATGAGGACGCCCACCATGACGGGATTATCGGTGGTGGGTTGAGTAACACTAGTGCGCGGTGACCGCCACTGTAATGAGCAGGGTCTGCGAGACGCTTGTGAACCTGGCAGATGTAACGAGACCGAAATGCGTGCTATTCCCGCGCCTCGTCGAGCCACGTGGCGAGCATCGACAGGAGTTCGGAGACGGACCCCGATCGGATGGCCGCGCGGTCGCCGGTCAACGCCAGCTCCCGCACGCGGGTCTCGTCGCCCCACGAGACCGCGACGAACACCGTGCCCGGGGCCTTGCCGTCCTGCGGGGACGGGCCTGCGACCCCCGTCGTGGCGAGGCCGACGTCGGCGTCGGCGTCGTGGGCCCGCAGCGCCCGGCGCACGCCCTCGGCCATGGCGGCGGCGACGTCGGGGTCGACTGCGCCCCGCTCGGCGAGCAGCGCCGCGTCGACGCCGAGGAGGCTGTGCTTGAGCTCGGTGTCGTAGGCCACCACCCCGCCCCGCACGGCAGCCGACGCACCGGCCACCCCCACCAGTTCGGCGACCACCAGTCCCCCGGTGAGCGACTCGGCCACGGCCACGGTGAGACCGCGCTCGACGAGCGAGCCGACCACCCGCGCGGCCGAGGTCACGGCTTCGGGCGCCCGTGCGCGAGGGCCACGCGCATGTAGTCGGCACCCGAGACGAGGGTCGCCACCGTCGCTGCGGTCATGAGCACGCCGTTGACCCAGTGCATGCCCGGCCCGACCACGTTCCACAGCGGGAACAGCGCGAGGGTCACGGCCACGGCCTGCAGCACCGTCTTGAGCTTGCCGCCCCGCGAGGCCGGGATGACGCGGTCGCGGATGACGACGAAGCGGTACACCGTGATGCCGACCTCACGGACGAGGATGAGGATCGTGACCCACCACGGCAGCTCGCCGAGGATCGAGAGCGACACCAGCGCCCCGCCGATCAGGACCTTGTCGGCGATGGGGTCGACGATCTTGCCGAAGTCGGTGACGAGGTCGAGGCCCCGGGCCAGCATGCCGTCGAGGCTGTCGGTGAGGATCGCGACCACGAAGAGCACCGCCGCCGCGATGCGGAGGCCGCCGTCGGCCCCGTCGTCGACGAGCAGCCACGTGATGAAGACGGGTGCCATCAGGATGCGCACGACCGTGACGACGTTCGCGATGTTCGCCGTGCTGGCCGGGCCCGGGCCCCTCCGGGCGAAGCGCCCTCGGAAGGGGAAGGCGCTGCGGGCGGAGGGCGAGCCTCCGGTGGTGTGGTCGCTCATGCGTCAGTCCCTCCCCGTCAGGCCCCAGGCGTCGTCCGACCCCTCGTCGCCGTCGACCTCCTCGTAGCCCCGTGTCATCTCCGCCACGGCGTCGTCACCGTAGTCGAGGCCGCCCGCGACCATGCCGGCAGCCGCGCCGCCGGCCGGGCCGCCGGCAGACGGCCCGGAACCGGACGGTGCCTCGCCGCCGCGGAGCTTCGCGAGCACGCCGGGCAGCTGCTCGGCGGTGACGAGCACGTCGCGAGCCTTCGAGCCCTCGGAGGGGCCGACGATGTCACGCGACTCCATCAGGTCCATGAGGCGCCCGGCCTTGGCGAAGCCGACGCGGAGCTTGCGCTGCAGCATCGAGGTCGACCCGAACTGCGTGCTGACGACGAGCTCGGCGGCCGCGAGCAGCAGCTCGAGGTCGTCGCCGATGTCGCCGTCGATCTCCTTCTTCTCGACCACGGCCGCCACGTCGGGCCGGTAGTCGGGACGCGCCTGGCGGGTGACGTGGGCGACGACCTCGGCGATCTCGCCCTCCTGCACCCAGGCGCCCTGCACGCGCATCGCCTTGGAGGCGCCCATCGGCAGGAAGAGCCCGTCGCCCTGGCCGATCAGCTTGTCGGCACCGGGCTGGTCGAGGATGACGCGCGAGTCGGTGACGCTCGACACCGCGAAGGCGAAGCGCGACGGCACGTTCGCCTTGATGAGGCCCGTCACGACGTCGACCGAGGGGCGCTGCGTCGCGAGGACGAGGTGGATGCCCGACGCCCGCGCCAGCTGCGTGATGCGGACGATGCTGTCCTCCACGTCGCGCGGCGCGACCATCATGAGGTCGGCGAGCTCGTCGACGACGACGAGCAGGTACGGGTAGGGCTTCAGCGTGCGCGCGCTGCCGGCCGGCAGCACGATCTCGTTCGCGACCACGGCACGGTTGAAGTCGTCGATGTGGCGGAAGCCGAAGCTGGCGAGGTCGTCGTACCTCATGTCCATCTCCTTCACGACCCACTGGAGCGCCTCGGCGGCCTTCTTGGGGTTCGTGATGATGGGCGTGATGAGGTGCGGCACCCCGGCGTAGATGGACAGCTCGACGCGCTTCGGGTCGATGAGCACCATGCGCACGTCGGTCGGCTTGGCGCGCATCAGGAGCGACGTGATCATCGAGTTCACGAAGCTCGACTTGCCCGAGCCCGTGGCGCCGGCCACGAGCAGGTGGGGCATCTTCGCGAGGTTGGCCACGACGTAGCCGCCCTCGACGTCCTTGCCCACGCCGATGGTCATCGGGTGCACGCTCTTCGCCGCGGCGGACGAGCGGAGCACGTCCCCGAGCGAGACGATCTCGCGGTCGGTGTTCGGGATCTCGACGCCGATCGCGCTCTTGCCCGGGATCGGCGACAGGATGCGGACCTCGTTCGAGGCGACGGCGTACGAGAGGTTCTTGCTGAGGGCCGTGACCTTCTCGACCTTGACGCCGGGGCCGAGCTCGATCTCGTAGCGCGTCACGGTGGGGCCGCGGCTGAAGCCGACGACCTTCGCGTCGACGCTGAACTGGCGCAGCACCTCGGTGATCGAGCGCACGATCTCGTCGTTGGCCTCGCTGCGGGCCTTCGCGGGCGGCCCGACGCTGAGGGTGGAGGCGGCCGGCAGCCGGTAGGGAGCCGCCGGCGAGTCGTCGGCCACGTCGAGCGAGGCCAGGACGTCCTCGTCGTCGTCGGGTGCGAGCACCTGGGCCGCGACGTCGCTCTCGGAACGGTCGATCACGGGAGCGACGGCCGACGGGACGGGCAGCACCGACGTCGCGGCGGCGTCGTCGTCGTGCCGGGGGACGTCGACGCCCTGGGCGCGGACGGCCTCCTCGGCGTGCTCGAGCTCGTCGAGGAGGTCGTGCGTGAAAACGTCGGTCGGCGCCTCGGCGGCCGTGGGCGCGACCGGCTCGGGACCGAGTATCTGCGCGGCCTCGTCGACGAAGCGCGGAGTCGCCTCGGAGCCGCGCTTGCCGCGGCGGCCCCGCGGGACGACCTCGGTCGGCGCGGTGGCCGCGCTCGTGCCGACGACGGGGGTGTCGTAGGCCGGGTCTTCTTCACGGCCGCTCTTCGTGCGACGCCACCACGGCAGGGTGTCGGGGGCGCCGTCGCCCTCGTCTCCGGACGCGGCCGCCGCGGCCTCCGCCTCCGCCTCGGTGGTGGTCGCGCCGAAGAGGTACTCGTACAGCTCGCCCAGTCGGCGGCCGATGCGGTTCGGCGGCGTCTTGGTCATGATGAGCACGGACAGCACGAGCAGGACGATCACGAGCGGCACGGCGACCCACTCGGTCGCGAGGGCGACGAGCCACGACGAGACCAGCCAGCCGAGCACTCCCCCGCCGGTGGCCAGGGCCCGGACGCCCTCGGCGGCCTGGGGCTGGCCGCCGAAGATGTGGCAGAGCGCGCTGACCGAGACGAGCAGGAGGCCGAGGCCGATGCCGAGCCGGGTGTTGTCGTGCACGGACGACGGGTGCCGGAAGAGCCATCCCGCGAAGAGGATCATGATGACCGGGAGCGCGTAGGCGACGCGGCCCAGCAGGCCGCCGAAGGTGTACGCGTCGAAGCTGATCGCGAGGGCGCTCGTCGGGTTGAGCCACTCGACGACCGCACCGGCGATGGCCAGCAGCACGAGGAAGAACGGCACGCCGTCGCGCCGCTCGGACTTGTCGAGGGTCTCGTGGCCGAGCACGCGGAACGCGCCGCCCGTCATGTGCGCCAGACCCATCCACGCCGCGGCGAGGACGTTGGTGCTCGACTCGTCGACCGACGGGGCCGGCGCCGCCGGCGCCTTCTTCGTCGCGGGGAGCTTCTTGGTGGCGGCGGTGTCGCCGCCGCGGCCGCCCGACGCGCGCGAGGAGGACCGCGAACGCGGGTTCTGCTTGGTGGGCGTGGCCATGGGCTCCACGGTACCGCCCGCCTCCGACGTGGGCCGGAGGCGGGCGGCGCGTCAGTAGCGGATGGCGTCGATGACCTTGACCCGCACCGCCACGAGCGCGGGCAGCAGCCCGGCGACCGCCCCGATGAGGGTCGCGGAGCCGAGCCCCACGAGGGCCGCGGAGACCGGGAAGGGCGGCAGGTCGTCGAGCGACCCCTGGCCGACCCAGCCCTGCACCGTCGGGTTCTCGACGACGAGCACGGCGACCATGACGCCGACGGCCCCCGCGACGACCGTGCCCGCCACGCTCTCGAGCATGACCGAGAAGAACACCCGGGGCGCGGTCGCGCCGAACGAGCGCCGGACGCCGATCTCGCGGATCCGCTGGCGGACCGTCACGAGGGCGATGTTGACGAGCCCGAGGCCGCCGAGCAGCAGCACGAGCACGCCGACGCCGGTCACCCCGAGCTTGATCGGCAGGAAGGGGTCCTCGCCGCCGTAGGCGAGGTAGTCGTTGCGGCTCACGTCGACCTGGACGTCGTCGCCGAGCGCGGACTCGACGTTCGCGGCCACGGTGGCGCTCAGGTCGTCGCCGATCTCCGGCGGCAGCCACATCTCGTACTGCGGGGTGTCCGAGTAGCCGTACGCCCCGGACGAGGCGGGCGTCAGGTCGTAGGCGTCCGAGGGCAGGACGTACATCGACCCCGTCCCGCCGGAGTACTGCTCGGCCGAGACGCCGACGACGACGCCGACGACGGTGTCGGCCCCGACCATCTCGACGGTCGGGTGCGACGAGACGGGCGGTGAGCCGAGGGTGCGCCACAGGGGCTCGTCGACGACGACCGCCGGGGCGAGGCGGGACGCGTCGGCCTCGTCGAACCAGCGGCCCTCGACGATGCCCACGCGGTGCATCTCGCCGTAGGGGACGTCGACCACCTGCGTCGGCAGCTCGACGAGGCCGTCGCCGAGCTGGAGGGCCCGCGACGAGTACGAGTTCGCGCTCGCGTAGGTGATGTCGTAGCGCGTCACGGCCGAGCGGAACGCCTCGTCGACGGCCGCCGGCGGCACCTCGGCGGACCCCGTCGAGGACGTGTAGAGCACGTAGCTGGCCGGGCGGCCGGTCGCGCGCTCGTTGGACTCGCGGGTCGACTGCTCGACGATGCTGCCGAGCCCCACGACCGCCGTCAGCGAGCACACCGCGACGGCGACGCCGACGAGGCTGAGCAGGACGCGCAGCTTGTTGACGCGCAGCTCCGCCCACGCCTCGACGAACGCGCCGACGACGCTCGTCAGGAACCCGGTCACGCGATCACCGCCGGCGCGGACGCGGGGCCCGGCTCCGGCGCGGGCGCGACGGGCCCGACGGCCGCGGCGGGCGCGACCGCCTCGACGCGGGGCCGCGCCGCCGACAGCACGCCCGCGTCGAGCGCGTAGTGCCGCGACGCGAGCGCCGCGACCGCGAGGTCGTGCGTGATGGTCACGAGCGCCGCCCCGGTGTCGGAGGAGATGTCGTCGAGGAGGCGCATGACGGTCGCCCCCGTCTCGATGTCGAGCGCCCCGGTCGGCTCGTCGGCGAGGATGACGCGCGGGTCGCGCACGAGCGACCTCGCGATGGCGACGCGCTGCTGCTCGCCGCCCGAGAGCCGGTGCGGCATCGCCTCGGCCCGGTGACCGAGGCCCACCTTCTCGAGCATCGCCCCGGCGATCGCGCGACGTCGCCAGAAGCGGCGACCGCTCGCGTAGAGCAGGGGGGTCATGACGTTCTCGAGCGCCGTGCGCCCCTGCAGCAGGTTGAACTGCTGGAAGATGAAGCCCACCTGGGCGCCCCGGAGCCGGTCGCGCGTCCCGCTGCGGAGCGTGCTCACGTCGCGGTCGTCGAACCAATGGCCACCGGTGGTCGGCGCGTCGATGAGCCCGAGGATGTTGAGCAGGGTCGACTTGCCCGAGCCCGACCGCCCGACGATGCTCACGTGCTCGCCGGCGTCGACCTCGAGGTCGACGCCCCGGAGGATGTCGAGGGTGGCGTCGTCGGCCAGCGGGACCGTCTTCGTCACGCCCTCGAGTCGGATGAGCGGCATCAGCAGACGACCTCGCCGGTCGACGGGTCGACGCAGGGGTCGACGGCGGCCGCCCCCGGCACGAACTCGAGCACCATCTCGCCCTCGGCGAGGCCGCCGGTGACCTCGACGGTCGTGCCGTCGTTGATGCCGAGGTCGATCTCGCGCTCCTCCTCGGTGCCGTCGTCGCCGACGACCGTGACGATGCCCTTGCCCGCGGCGCCCTCCACGGCGGTCAGCGGCACGGTGAGGACGTCGGTCGCGACGCCGGCGGGGATCGTGAGCTTCGTCGCGAGGCCCGCGAAGACGGTGACGTCGCCCGGCACGGCGCAGGTCACGGACTGCCCGCTCGAGGCCGCGCCCGCGTCGGTCGAGCCCGCGTCGCCGGTCGTCTCGTCGCTCGCGGCCCCTCCCCCGAGACCGCCCACGGCGAGGCCGGTGCAGGGGAACGGCGCGGGGCCGCCGGCGATGGTCGCCGTGCCCTCGGCCGGGCGGCTCACGAGCCGGTACAGCTGGTCGGCGGCGAGGGCTCCCGTGACGTGGAACGTGGGAGGCGCGACCGACGCCACCGCGTCGCCCACGGTGACCTCCTGGTCGCGGATCACCCCGAGGGCGCCGACGGTGCCGGCGACCGGGGCCGTCACCACGGCCGTCTTGACGATCGGCTTGCGCTCCGTCACGGTGCCGTCAGACTGGACGACGGGGTCCTGCGGCGTCTCGCTGCGGAGCGAGGCGAGGCGGTCGCCGGCGGCGACGGCCTGACCCTGCGTGACGAAGACCTCCGTCACGGTGCCGGCGAGGGTCGCCGGGGCAGCGACCGCGGCGTCGGCCTCGACCGTGGCGTCGACGGCGACATCGTTCGTCACGGTGCCGATCGCGACGGCCACCTGCGGCTCGACCATCTCGCCCGTCGGGACGGCGCTCGATCCCGAGGCCGCCTCGACCGGCGCGAAGAAGGCGAGCTTCACGAGGGCGACGGCGATCGCCGCGAAGATGAGGATCCTGAGGATCGGGAAGATCCAGGTCTTGGCGACGCGCATGGTGTGTTCCCCCGGGATTCGTGGTCGTTCGACCCTCGAACCTTAGGGGAGCCTGAGAACGGGGCGCCTCACCCTCCCGGATGACTTCGGCGACCGAGGAGGACGAGGCGACCCGCGCCTCCGGCGGGGTCAGGCGCTGATGACGACGGGCACGATCATCGGGCGGCGACGGTGCTGCGTGGCGACCCAGCGGCCGACCGTGCGGCGCACGACCTGACTGAGCGCGTGGGTGTCGCGCGTGCCGTTCTCGGCGGCCTCGACGAGCGCGGCGAGGATCTTCGGCATGACGTCGTCGAAGACCTTCTCGTCCTCCGCGAAGCCCCGCGACTGGATCTCGGGGCCGACCACGACGCGGCCCGTGCTCGCGTCGACGGCGAGGAAGACGGAGATGAAGCCCTCTTCGCTGAGGATGCGGCGGTCCTTCAGGTCGGCGTCGGTGATCTCGCCGACCGTCGACCCGTCGACGTACACGTAGCCGAGGTCGAGCTGGCCGACGACCTCGGCGACCCCGTCGCGCAGGTCGACGACGATGCCGTCCTCGCCGAGGATCGTGTTCTGCTCCGGGACGCCGGTGCGCACCGCGAGGGCGGCGTTGGCGTACAGGTGGCGGTGCTCGCCGTGGACCGGCATGACGTTCTTCGGCCGCAGGACGTTGTAGCAGTAGAGGAGCTCGCCGGCCGAGGCGTGGCCGGAGACGTGCACCTTCGCGTTGCCCTTGTGCACGACCTTCGCCCCGAGCTTCGTCAGCCCGTCGATCACGCGGTAGACGGCGTTCTCGTTGCCGGGGATGAGGCTCGACGCGAGGATGATCGTGTCGTCGCGCCCGATCTCGATCTGGTGCTCGAGGTTCGCCATGCGCGCCAGGACGGCCATCGGCTCGCCCTGTGAGCCCGTGCTCATGTACACGATGCGGTCGTCGGGGAGGTCCTTCGCCTTCTTGGCGTCGATGAGCACCCCCTCGGGCACGATGAGGTAGCCGAGGTCGGCGGCGATGCCCATGTTGCGCACCATCGAGCGTCCCATGAACGCCACCCGGCGACCGTTGGCGTGCGCGGCGTCGAGCACCTGCTGCACGCGGTGGACGTGGCTCGAGAAGCTCGCGACGACGACGCGGCGCGGCGCACGGCGGATGACGTCGTCGAGCACCGGCCCGATGTCGCGCTCGAGCGCGGTGAAGCCGGGCACGTCGGCGTTGGTCGAGTCGGGGAGGAAGAGGTCGACGCCCTCCTCGCCGAGGCGGGCGAACGCCCGGAGGTCGGTGATGCGGTCGTCGAGGGGCAGCTGGTCCATCTTGAAGTCGCCCGTGTGGAGCACCAGGCCCGCCGAGGTGCGGATCGCCACGGCCAGGGCGTCGGGGATCGAGTGGTTCACGGCGACGAACTCGAGCTCGAACGGGCCGAGCGTCTCGCGCCCGCCCTCCTTCACCGTCAGCGTGTAGGGCTTGATGCGGTGCTCCTTGAGCTTCGCCTCGATGAGGGCGAGCGTCAGCTGGGAGCCGATCAGCGGGATGTCCTGGCGGAGGCGCAGGAGGTAGGGCACAGCGCCGATGTGGTCTTCGTGCCCGTGTGTCAGCACGACGGCGAGCACGTCGTCGAGCCGGTCGCGGAGCGGCGAGAAGTCGGGCAGGATCAGGTCGACCCCGGGCTGGTGCTCCTCCGGGAAGAGGACGCCGCAGTCGACCACGAGCAGCTTGCCGTCGATCTCGTAGATCGTCATGTTGCGGCCGATCTCGCCGAGCCCGCCCACGGGCACCACGCGGAGCGTGCCGTTCTCGAGGGGGCGCGGGACCTGGATCGTCGTGGGCATCTGTTCCTTCGTGGCTGGTGGGGCGCCGTGCCCCGGGAGGAGGACTCCGTCGGCGGGCGGCGCACCGCCCACGGGGGTCAGCGGGTGGTGCCGTGCACCTTCGGCAGCGCACCGCCGGCGGCCGCGTTGCGATCGGGCCGGAAGCGGCTCAGGTCGAGGCCGGGGATCGCGCCGACGTGCGAGAGCTCGTCCTCGATGAGGGCCGCCTCGGTGTCCTCCGGGCCGACGAGCGGCAGGCGGACGCGCGGGCTCGAGATGCGGCCGAGGCCGTGGAGGATGTACTTCGCCGCGACCGTGCCGGGCACGTGCGTCATGACGGCGCGGACGAGCGGCTCGAGCATCTTGTGCGCGGCGGTCGCCGTGTGGAGGTCGCCGGCGTTGACCGCGTCGATCATGGTGCGGTACGGCGCCGAGACGATGTTGGCCGTCACGCCGATGAGGCCCGACGCGCCGATCGAGAGGTGGGGCAGCACGTTGGAGTCGTCGCCCGAGAAGTAGAGGAGGTCGGTCTGGTTGAGGACCCGGCTGACCTCCGCGAAGTCGCCCTTGGCGTCCTTCACGGCGACGATGTTCGGGTGCTTGGCGGCCCGGAGCAGCGTCTCGTACTTGATCGGGATGCCCGCCCGGCCGGGGATGTCGTAGAGGATCACCGGCAGGTCGGTCGCGTCGGCGATCATGCGGAAGTGCGTGAGGACGCCCGCCTGGGTCGGCTTGTTGTAGTACGGCGTGACGATCATGACGCCGTCGGCGCCGGCCTTCTCGCTGGCCTTGTAGAGCTGGATCGCGTGCGCGGTCTCGTTCGAGCCGCCGCCGGTGATGATCTTCGCCCGCCCGGCCGAGACCGACTTGCCCACCTCGACGAGGCGGAGCTTCTCGGGGTCGGTCAGCGTGCTCGTCTCGCCGGTCGTGCCGGTGACGACGATGCCGTCGGCGCCGCCCGTGATGCAGTCGTCGATGTGCTTCTCGGTCGCCGGCCAGTCGACCTCGCCGTCGGCGGTGAAGGGAGTGACGAGAGCGACGAGGACCTGCCCGAAGGGGTTGCTGATGTCAGACACGACGACCAGCGTACTGTCTCGGCCCCTCGGGGCGACCCCGGCGGAGGCGGGTCGTCGCCGACGACCCGGAGGCGTCAGGGGGCGACGCGACCGTTGGTGCCGAAGGCGGCGTAGGTCATCGGCATGAGGCCGGCCCAGAGGTCTTCCATCTTCTCGGCGCACATCTCGATCTCGCGCTGCGGGAACGACGGGAAGTGCGTGCCCTCGCGCTTGGTGCGCAGGCTGAGGAAGTTCATCAGCGAGCGCGCGTTCACCGTCACGTACATCGACGAGTAGATGTTGAGCGGCAGGACGATGCGGGCCACCTCGCGCGCGACGCCCGCGTCGAGCATCCGCTTGTAGGAGGCGTACGCCTCGCGCGACGTGCGCTCGGTCTCGGCGCGGACGAGCTCGCTCTGCTCGGGCGTGCCGGGCAGGAAGTCGTAGGCGCCGGGCTTGCCGACCTGCTGCAGGTTGCGGGTGGGGGCGGGCACGTAGAAGACCGGGTTCAGCTCGCGGTAACGGCCGCTCTCTTCGTTGTAGCTCGCCATGCGGTGCCGCATGAACTCGCGGAAGACGAAGATCGGCGCCTGGACGTAGAAGGTCATCGAGTTGTGCTCGAACGGCGAGCCGTGACGGTCGCGCATCAAGTAGTTGATGAGGCCGGCGCCCTTGGTCGCCTGCTCGCCGTCGGCCGAGGCCTGCGCGCCCTCGAGCGTCAGCTCGCCCATCGTCGACACGCGCGCGGCGAAGAGGACGTCGCTGTCGTGCGCGCTCGAGCGCACCAGCTCGACCGTGACGTCGGAGCGGAACTCGACCTGGGGGGCGTCGGGGGCGTCGGGCGAGGAGGCAGGAGCGTCGGTCACGGCGACGACTCTACCTCCCGCCGGGCGGCCCCCGGTCGGGCGGCCCCGAGGAGGCGCGCCTACGCTCTCGAGGACGGGGCGCGCCCGCCGAGGGCCCGCCCCGCGCCTCCCCCGCCCGTCTCCCGGAAGCCAGGACCATGACCGACGCCACCCTCACCGTTCTCGTCTCGGGCGCCTCCGGCCTCGTCGGCACGGAGCTCGTCCGGCAGCTGCACGAGGCGGGCCACGCCGTGCGGACCCTCGTCCGCGGCGAGGCCCGCGACGAGACGCAGACCACCTGGGTGCCCGCCGCCGGCATCGTCGACCCCACCGTGCTCGACGAGGTCGACGCCGTCGTCAACCTCAGCGGCGCGAACCTGGGCCGCCTGCCGTGGACGCCCGGCTACAAGAAGGAGATCCTCGCGTCACGGGTCGGCGCGACGCAGACCCTCGCGCGCGGCATGGCCCGCGCCGAGCACCCGCCGACGATCTTCCTCAGCGGCTCGGCCGTCGGCATCTACGGCGACCGCCCCGGCGAGCGGCTGACGGAGCAGAGCCCCCGCGGCACCGGGTTCCTCAGCGACGTCGTCGCCGACTGGGAGGCCGCCACCGGCGACGCGCCCTCCGGCACCCGCGTCGTGCACCTCCGCACCGGCGTCGTCGTCGGCCCCGGCGGCGCCCTCGCCCCGCTGCTGCCGCTCACCCGGCTGGGTCTCGGCTCGCGCCTCGGCACCGGCGACCAGTTCTGGCCGTGGATCAGCCTGCACGACGAGGCCGCGGCGATCGTGCACCTGCTGACCTCGAGCCTCGCCGGACCCGTCAACCTCGCCGGCCCGACCCCGGCCACGAGCGACGCCCTGACCCGCCGCCTGGCGGGCGACCTCGGCAAGCCCTACGCGCTGACCGTGCCCGAGTTCGTCATCGCGGGCCTCATGCAGGAGGCCGGCCGCGAGATGCTGCTGCCGAGCCAGCAGGTCGTGCCGGAGGCGCTCCTCGCCGACGGCTTCGCCTTCCGTCACCGCACGGTGGACGAGGCGGTCGACGCCCTCACCGCCTCGCTCTAGGCCCGCCGGGCTCGAGGGAGGCCCTCCGAGGTCGCGGGGGGGCGCGGCCGAGGCCGTTCCCGCCGTCAGACCGTCGCGCCGCCCGCCTTCGCCTCGAGCCCGATGGCCCAGCGCAGTGCCTTGCGGGCCCGTCGCCGGTCGCCGCAAGCGTCGTAGGCGAGCCCGAGCCGGAACCAGCGGCGCCAGTCGGCGGGCTCGGCCTCGACGGCCGCGGCGTACGCGGGGAACGCGGCGTCGGCCGCCTCGCGCTCGTACCGGCCGGAGGCGCGGCGCGGCACGTCGTCGACCGGCAGCTCGCCCTCCGACGCGAGCCTGCGCACGAGCTGCTGCGTCCGCCAGCCGAAGCGCAGCTCGACCACGAGCGCCCAGACGCCGATGACCGGCAGCACGACGAGGGCGACGCCGAGGACGACCGCCACGGGCTCGCCGGTCGTGATGAACAGCCAGGCCCGCTGCGTGGTGAGGACGATGTAGAGGAGGAGGAGCAGCGCCATGACGACGACGGCGACGCGGCCGCGCATCAGTCGAGCGGCAGGACGCGGTCGAGGCCGACCACGACGCCGGTGAGGCCGGGCACGGCCGCCAGCGCCACGAGGACGCCCTGCTCGTACGCGCGGTTCGACAGCGTGTCGTGGGTCAGGGTGAGGGTCTCGCCCTCGCCGCCGAAGACGACCTCCTGCTTCGCGACGACGCCGCGCAGCCGGAGGCTGTGCACCGGCACGCTCGCGACCTGCTGGCCGCGGGCGCGCTGGTCGGACGAGGGGGCGGAGACCGGCCCGAGGTCGCGCCGCGCCTCGGCGATGAGCTCGGCGGTGCGGACGGCCGTGCCGGAGGGCGAGTCGACCTTGCCCTGGTGGTGCGCCTCCACGATCTCGACCGACTCGTAGAAGCGGGCGGCGATCGTCGCGAACCGGGTGGCGAGCACCGAGCCGAGCGAGAAGTTGGGGACGACGAGCACGCCGGCGCCCTCGACCTCGGCGACGACCGTGGCGAGCTTCGCGAGGCGGTCGGCGTTCCACCCCGAGGTGCCGACGAGCACCGGGACGCCGGCCCGGACGGCGTGCTCGACGATGCCGGGGCTGACGGCCGGGTGCGTCACGTCGACGACGACGTCGGCGCCGCGCACCTCGTCGAGGTCGCTGCCCGACGACAGGCCCGCGTGCAGCTCGAGGCCCTCGGTGCGGTCGACGAGGTCGACGATGAACGAGCCGAGGGTGCCGGTGGCCCCGACCACGGCGATGCGGGAAGTCATGTCGCCCAACCTACCGGGAGCCCCCGACGCCGATCAGATGGGCTGCTCGACCGGCAGGCCGGTGCGCAGCTCGACCGGCAGGTGGCCGAGGTCGTTGTGCGTGACGAGCTCCGGCGGCTTGGCCGACCGCACGCGGATGATCGTCAGCCCGGCGTTGGCCTGGTTGACGCCCATCCAGCGCCAGTCGGGGGCGCCGAAGACCTCGCGCACGAACCAGCCGATGACGAAGTTGTGCGTGATGAGCAGGTCGTGACGGTCTTCACGGGCCGGGGTCAGCCACTCGGAGACCGCGTCGGCCATCTGGGCCTGGCCGGCCTCGATCTCCTCCTCCGTCACGCCGCCGAAGAACGGCTTGTACGCCGCGGGCATGTCCGGCGTCGGGCCGGAGGGCACGCAGTCGAAGAGCAGCGTCGACGGCTGCGACTCGAGGGCGGGCAGCCGCTCGGTCATGAGCCGGGCGGTCTCGGCGGCGCGCTCGAGCGGCGAGTGCCACGCGGCGGTGAAGGGGACGCCGCCGAGCCGCTCGGCGAGGAGCCGGGCCTGGCGCTTGCCGCGCTCGGACAGCGGCCCGTCGGGCAGGCCGTGCTCGGCGTCCTGCTGCTCGCCGTGGCGCACGAGGTAGAGGTAGTGGGACACCGTCGTCTCCTGGTTCATGGGGTCGCGGCGACCGGCGTCGTCGCCGGGGCCTCGAAGGTCGTGTCGTCGACGTCGCCGACGACGACGGTGGCCAGGGGGCCCGACCGGAGGGCCGCCGCGAGGTCGCGGACGTCGTCGGTGGTCACCCGGTCGAGCCGGGCGAGGGAGGCGTCGAGGTCGACGAACTCGCCGGTCGCGAGCTCGGCGCGCCCGAGGCGGTTCATGCGCGTGTCGCTGTCCTCGAGGGCGAGGGCCGCCGCTCCCCCGAGCTGCCCGAGCGCGCGGCGGTGCTCGTCGGGGCTGATGCCGTCGGCGGCGAGCCGGTCGACCTCGTCGAGCATGAGGCGGGCCACGTCGCCGGCGACCGCCGGGGCGCAGCCGGCGTAGAGGCCGAAGAGGCCCGCGTCGGAGTAGCTCGGCGCGAACGAGTAGACGGAGTACGCGAGGCCGCGGCGCTCGCGCACCTCCTGGAACAGGCGCGACGACATGCCGCCGCCGAGCACCGAGTTGAGCACCGCGAGGGCGGACCGCCGCTCGTCGGCCACGGCGATGCCGGGCAGTCCCAGCAGCACCGTCGCCTGCTCGAGCGGGCGGCGGACGACGGTGAGCGGCTCGGCGGGCACCGTGACGACGGCCTCGGACGCGCGACGGGGCACCGGAGGCGCGGCGTCGGTGGGCCAGTCCGCTCGCGCGAGCGCCGCCTCCAGCCGGTCGAGGAGGTGGTCGTGGTCGACCGCGCCGGCGACGGTGACGACGAGGTCGCGGGGGCGGTAGTTCGCCAGCCAGTGGGCGTGCACGTCGTCACGGCGGGCCGCGCGGATGCTCTCGGGGGTGCCGCCGATCGGTCGCCCGAGCGGGTGCTCGCCGAAGACGGCCTCGAAGAGGCGCTCGCCCGCGACGTCGGCCGGGTCGTCGTCGGCCATGGCGAGCTCGTCGAGGATCACGCCGCGCTCGGTCTCGAACTCGTCGGGGTCGATCGTCGCCGAGGTGAACATGTCGGCGAGCACGTCGACCGCGTCGTCGAGGTCGACGTCGCGGACCCGCGCGTAGTAGCAGGTGTACTCCTTCGCGGTGGCGGCGTTGTGCTCGCCCCCCACCGACTCGAACGCCACCGCGATGTCGAGCGCGGAGCGCGTCGCGGTGCCCTTGAAGAGGAGGTGCTCGAGGAAGTGCGTCGAGCCGCGCTCGCCCTCCTGCTCGTCGCGGGAGCCGACCGCGACCCAGAAGCCGACGGTGGCGCTGCGGGCGCCGGGCATGCGCTCGCTGAGGATGCGCACCCCGCTCGGCAGGACCGTGCGGCGGACGAGGGCGTCGCCCGTGGCCAGGAACGACAGCTGTGCCTCGTCGAGGGGAAGGGGGACCGGGCCGTTCATCGCGTCGAGCCTACGGGATGCCCCACGAGCGGCGTCACCCGAACTGGGGGACGTGAGTGTGGACAAACAGACGGGTCATTCTGTCCTCTCTGATGCTACAGTCGTGCTTACCGACGACCGAAGCACCCCCCTCGCTGACGTCGCCGGCGGCTGGTCGGACATCACCGAGGTCCAGGCGCGTTCCCCCCGACGTCGCTCTGCAGCCCCGATGTCCCAAGGAGCCACGCTGTGACGGTCGATTCCCCCCAACCGGCCGTCCAGCGTCTCCCTGGCCGTCCCCGGACGGACCAGGTCACGCCCGGCGCCCGAGCCCGCGTGCTGACGACCGCCGACCGCCTCTTCTACGACGAGGGCATCCGCGTCGTGGGCGTCGACCGCCTCATCTCGGAGTCGAGCGTCACCAAGGCCACGTTCTACAAGCACTTCGGCGCGAAGGACACCCTCGTGCTCGCCTACCTCGCCGGCCGCCACGAGCGCGACGTCGAGGCGATGGCCGCCCTCCTCGACCAGGACGTCGCCGGGGCCGACCGCGTGCGGGCGTTGCTCGACACGGTGGCCACGCGCCTCCAGGGGGCGGGGTTCCGCGGCTCGCCGTGGGTCAACGCGGCCGCCGAGTTCAGCGACCCCACCCACCCCGTCCGCACGGCCGTGGCCGAGCACCGCGAGTGGCTGACCGACGCCCTCGTCGGCCTGTTCAAGGACGCCGGGCACGCGATGCCGGGCGACGCCGCCGACGACTTCCTCCTCGCCCTCGACGGCGCCGAGTCGGGCGCCTACTGCGGCGACGCGATCGCGGCTACGGCCTCGCTGCGGCGCGCCGCCGATCGGCTGCTCGGCGCGTAGCCCGCGCGACGACCCCTAGGCGGAGACGCGGTCGAGCTCGAGCACCTGCGTGCGAGTCAGCTTGACCCGCGCCGCCTGGGCGAGCTCGACGACCTGCTTGGCGTTCGTCGCGCTCGCGACCGGGGCGACGACGTTCGGCTTCGCCAGCAGCCAGGCCAGCGAGACCGCCGCGGTCGACACCTCGTGCACCGAGGCGACCTTGTCGAGCTCGTGGAGCACGCGGAGGCCCTTCTTCGTCAGGTGCCGCGAGACGTCGCGACCACGACGGGTCGCCTGGAAGTCGGCCCGCGACCGGTACTTGCCGGTGAGGAATCCGCTCGCCAGGGCGAAGCGGGGCATGACGCCGAGCCCGAGCTGCGCGGCCACCTTCGAGAGGCCGCCCTCGTACTCGGCACGGTCGAGCAGGTTGTACTGGTTCTGCAGCGCCACCATCGGCGCCACTCCCAGCATGCCCGCCGCGATGCGCGCCTCGTAGAGCCGGTTGCCCGAGTGGTGCGCTCCCCCGAACCAGCGCACCTTGCCGGCGCGGATCAGGTGGTCGACGGCGAGGAGGGTGCGCTCGAACGCGACCTCGGTGTCGTCGACGTGCAGCCAGAGCAGGTCGATGCGGTCGGTGCCGAGCCGCTCGAGCGAGGCCTCGACCGCGCGCTCGATGGCCTTCGGGGTGAGGCCGGGGTTGTCGGCGCCCTTGCCGACCTTGGTCGACACGACCATGTCGTCGCGCGAGCGGCGGCGCTTCATCCACGAGCCGATCATGATCTCGCTGCGGCCGCCGGCGTAGGAGTCGGCGGTGTCGACGAAGTTGCCGCCGAGGTCGAAGTAGGCGTCGAGCACGGACTCGGTCTCGGGCTCGTTGGCCGTCCAGCCGAAGACGTTGCCGCCGAGCGCCATGGGGAAGACGCGGAGGTCGGACGACCCGAGCCGACGACGCGGCTGGATGATGCCGAGGTCGACCGGCACGGTCGCCTGGTCGACGACGGAGGGCACGGGTGGGCGGATGAGGGGCGTCGTCGCACCGGAGGCGCGCGCCGTCGTCTCGGCCACTCCGTCCCCTTCCTGAGACCTCGGGTCGTGCGGGCACGTCGGAGACGACGACCCGGTGGGAGGCGGACGACGGACCCGGTGCACCTGATCTGCGGCAAGGGATGCTGAACGCGTTCTCCGAGGTCGAGAGTACGTCCTGGAGGGCCCGTCGGCACGCCGCCGCACCCGATCGTTACGAGAAGTCGTGCCCCCACTTTCCGGGGCGCTCGCGGCACGTCGCGGAGCCCGTCGCGGAGCGCGTCCCGCACGCGGGAGAGCCCGCCGCGACCGAGGTCGGGGCGGGCTCTCTCGAGGTCGACGGCGCGGGGCCGCCGGACGCTCGCTACGCGTCGACGGAGTCGTCGGTGGACTCCTCCGTGGCGCCGCTCGAGTCGGTGTCGGCAGCGTCCGCGACGACCGGGGCCAGCGACAGCTTGCCGCGGTCGTCGGTCTTCGTGATCTCGACCAGGATCTTCTGGCCGACGCCGAGGACGTCCTCGACGTTCTCGACGCGCTTGCCGCCGGCGAGCTTGCGGACCTCGCTGATGTGCAGCAGGCCGTCCTTGCCGGGGAGGAGCGAGACGAACGCGCCGAACGACGCGATCTTGACGACCGTGCCGAGGAACTGCTCGCCGACCTCGGGGTTGGTCGGGTTCGCGATGGCGTTGACCTGGGCGCGCGCGGCCTCGGCCGACGGACCGTCGACGGCGCCGATGTAGACGGTGCCGTCCTCCTCGATGGAGATGTCGGCGCCGGTCTCGTCCTGGATCGCGTTGATCGTCTTGCCCTTCGGGCCGATCAGCTCGCCGATCTTGTCCTGCGGGATCTGGACCGAGATCACGCGGGGCGCGGTCGGGGCCATCTCGTCGGGGGCGTCGATGGCCGAGTTGAGCACGCTGAGGATGGCGGTGCGCGCCTCCTTGGCCTGCTTCAGCGCGGCGTCGAGCACGGCGGTCGGGAGGCCGTCGAGCTTCGTGTCGAGCTGGATGGCCGTGACGAACTCGGACGTGCCGGCGACCTTGAAGTCCATGTCGCCGAGGGCGTCCTCGGCGCCGAGGATGTCGGTCAGGGCGGCGTAGCGCGTCTGGCCGTCGACCTCGTCGGAGACGAGGCCCATGGCGATGCCCGCGACGGGCGCGCGCAGCGGCACGCCGGCGTTCAGCAGCGACAGGGTCGAGGCGCAGACGGAGCCCATCGACGTCGAGCCGTTGGAGCCGAGGGCCTCGGACACCTGACGGATGGCGTAGGGGAACTCCTCGCGCGACGGCAGCACCGGCACGAGGGCGCGCTCGGCGAGGAAGCCGTGCCCGATCTCGCGACGCTTCGGCGACCCGACGCGGCCGGTCTCGCCGGTCGAGTAGGGCGGGAAGTTGTAGTGGTGCAGGTAGCGCTTCTTCGTGACGGGGCTCAGCGAGTCGATCTGCTGCTCCATCTTCAGCATGTTGAGCGTCGTGACGCCCATGATCTGCGTCTCGCCGCGCTGGAAGATCGCGGAGCCGTGGACGCGCGGGATGACCTGCACCTCGGCGTCGAGCGGGCGGATGTCGGCGAGGCCTCGGCCGTCCATGCGGATCTGCTCGGTGAGGATGCGGTCGCGGACGACCTTCTTCGTCGCCGACTTGTACGCGGCGGAGACCTGGCCGGTCGCCTCGGCGGGCAGCTCGCCCGCGTCGACCTTGGCGGAGATCGCGTCCTTGACCTTGCCCTTGAGCACGTCGTCGGCGTCCTGGCGCTCGATCTTGCCGGCGATCTTGTAGACCTCGGCGAGCTCGGTGCCGGCCGCCTCGGTGACGGCGGCGAGGACCTCGTCGGTGTAGGGCAGGAAGACCGGGTAGTCGGCGATCTCCTTGAAGGCCTGCGCGGCCATGGCCGACTGGGCGTCGACGAGCTGCTTGAGGAACGGCTTGGCGGCCTCGAGGCCCTGGGCCACGACGGCCTCGTCGGGCTTCGTCGCGCCGCCCTGGATCAGGCCCCAGGCGTGCTCGGTGGCCTCGGCCTCGACCATCATGATGGCGACGTCGTCGTTGCCCGCGGCGTCGGTGACGACACGGCCGGCGACGGTGAGGTCGAAGACGGCCTCCTCGAGCTGCGAGGCCTTGGGGAAGGCGACCCACTGGTCGCCGATGAGGGCGAGGCGGACGCCGGCGATCGGGCCGGAGAAGGGCAGGCCCGAGATCTGCGTCGAGGCGCTGGCCGCGTTGATCGCGAGCGCGTCGTAGAACTCGTCGGGCGCGATGCTCAGGACCGTGATGACGACCTGGACCTCGTTGCGCAGGCCCTCGACGAACGAGGGGCGCAGGGGCCGGTCGATGAGGCGGCAGACGAGGATGGCCTCGGTGGAGGGACGACCCTCACGACGGAAGAACGAGCCGGGGATCTTGCCCGCGGCGTAGGAGCGCTCCTCGACGTCGATGGTCAGCGGGAAGAAGTCGAAGTTGTCCTTCGGCTTCTTGCTGGCGCTGGTGGCGGACAGCAGCATGGTGTCGTCGTCGAGGTAGGCGGCGACGGCTCCCTGGGCCTGCTGGGCGAGACGACCGGTCTCGAATCGGATGGTGCGCTTGCCGAACTTGCCGTTGTCGAGGACGGCTTCGCCGAACTTGATCTCTGGACCCTCCATGTGGGGGCTACTCCTCTTTGTTTTGCATCGAGGCCCCGTGTGGGCATCGATGTGCATCGGGAGCGGGCGGCGGGTCGGCACGTGGGCGTGCACGGGTCGCGGCGCGTCAGCACCGGTCGACCCGTCTGGTCAACAGTAGAAACGGTCGGACCTCGCTGCCCCGCCGCCGCGATCGCGACCCGGGGCTGGTTCCGCCTGTCACCACCGGTGACCAGCAGCCGTGACCGGCCTGCTCCGTGCGCGAGCCTAGCACCGAGGCCCCCGAGCCCCGGGGAGGCGCGGGTCGGCCCCCGGCGACCGCCCCCGTTCCGGGGCACCCGCGTCCGCCGGGGCCCGGGATAGGGTCGGGGGCATGAGCGCGCGACGACGACCCTGCCGCCTGCGGTCGGCGGGGCTCGCGGTCGTGGCGACCGGCGCCTCCCTGGCTCTCGGTGCCGTCCTGCTCGTGCCGGCGACGTCGGCCGAGGCCGCCGGGTACCCGCGGTGGTCCGACGTCGAGGCCGCGAAGGGCGACGCCGCCGCCACCGCCGCGCAGGTCGAGGCCGTCACCGGGGCGCTCGACTCGCTCGAGGCGACCGCCGCGACCCGCGGCGACGAGGCCGTCGCCGCCGACGCCCTCGCGGCGCAGGCGCAGGACGCCCTCGACGCCGCCGACTCCCGCGCCGACCAGCTCGCGGCCGAGGCGGCCGCCGCCGCGGACGACGAGCAGGAGGCGCACCGCCAGGCCGGCCAGCTCGCCGCCCACCTCTCGCGCGCCGGCAGCCCGCAGTCGATGTCGGTCGAGCTCTTCTCGAGCGACGACGCCGACGAGCTGCTCTACCGCCTCGGCAGCCTCACGCAGCTCGGCGACCGGTGGCAGGGCGTCCTCGCCGACGCCACGACCGCGAGCAACACCGTCTCGTCGCTGACGGACCAGGCCGAGGCGGCGCGCACCGAGCGCGACCGGCTCGCACGGGCCGCGACCGACGACGCCGCGACGGCGGCCACGGCGCAGGCCGCCGCCGACGCCCAGGTCGCCGAGGTGACGACGCGGTCGGACGAGCTCTACGCCCAGCTCGCGACCCTCAACGCGACGACCGCCGACGTCGAGCGGCAGTACCGCGAGGGCGAAGCGGCCCAGGCGGCCGCCGTGGCGCAGGCCCGGGCGGCTCAGGCAGCGGCGGCGGCCGCCGCGGCCCGGCCGGCTCCGAGCACGGGCGGTGGATCCGTCGCGGCTCCCGCACCGGCGCCCGCGCCCGCTCCGGCGACGGGCGGCGGTCCCGCGCCGGCCCCGGCGCCCGTGCCCGCTCCCCCGGTGACGGCCCCCGCGCCTCCCCCGGTCGTCGTCGCGCCGCCGTCCGCGGTCAACGACCCGGCCGGCGCGAAGGCCTACGCCGCGACGAAGGTCGGCGGCGGCGCCGAGTACACCTGCCTCGTGCAGCTCTGGAACAAGGAGTCGGGCTGGCGCACCAGCGCGACCAACCCGTACAGCGGCGCCTACGGGATCCCCCAGGCGCTGCTCGGCTCGAAGATGGCCTCGGCCGGCGCCGACTGGCGGACGAGCTACCGCACGCAGGTCGACTGGGGCGTCGGCTACATCCACGACCGCTACGGGACGATGTGCGCGGCCTGGGCCCACTCGGTCGAGAACGACTGGTACTGAGGCGCCCAGCCCTGCTCGCCGGCGGGGACGGTGTCGTCGTCGCGGGAGCCCGTGGTGCCCGAGGACGGAGAACGGCCCCCGTCCTGCGGGGCAGGACGGGGGCCGTGGTCGAGACGCTCGGGGCGACGACTAGCGACGCAGGCCCAGGCGGCCGATGAGCGTGCGGTAGCGCTCGATGTCGACCTTGGACAGGTAGCCCAGGAGACGACGGCGCTGGCCGACGAGGAGCAGCAGGCCACGACGCGAGTGGTGGTCGTGCTTGTGCTCCTTCAGGTGCTCGGTCAGGTCGAGGATGCGCTGCGTCATGACAGCGATCTGGACCTCGGGGGATCCCGTGTCGCCGGGGTGGGTCGCGTACTCTTCGATGATCCGGGTCTTGACCTCAGGTGCAAGTGCCATGTGGATCCCCTTTCAGCTCGTTGCGCGGTGCTCGTCACAGGATGTGCGAGCTCTCTTGATCCGCGGCCGTTCAGACGGCAACCTGACGAGACTACCAGACGGGTGACTGGCGAGGGGCCCGGCGTCGGGTGCGCGACCCGCGCCTCCCCCCGGCCAGGGCGAGCCCGACGCCGGCCGCGCCGATGGCCGCCCCGAGGGTGTTCATGGCGATGTCCTGCGGGTCGGCGAAGCGCGTCGCCGAGAGCACCGTCGACTGGTACGACTCGATGAACACGGTCGCGCCGAGGCCGACGACGATGCCGACCCACCAGAGCCGGCGCGGCAGCAGCAGGGCCGGGAACATGCCCATCGGCACGAACATCGCGACGTTCGCGGCGGCCTCCACCCGGGCGAAGGTGATCCATGCGGTCTCGTCGTGCCGGGAGAACAGGTCGAGGGCACGCCAGAGGAGCTCGGAGGTGCCGTCGCCGTAGACCGACGGACGCAGCGTCATCCACGCCACCCCCGCGAGGTAGAGGACGCTGAACAGGAGGAGGACGGCACGACGCATCCCTCGAGTGTGCGGCATATCGGCTGACCGCGGGCCTCGGGGGGCCGAGGACCATCCGCAGGGCGGAGGCGCGTCATCCGCGCGGCGGCTCCTCCGCGGTGACCCGCGCCCGGCACCGGCCGCCCGGCACCGGGCGGGCGCCCCGGGCGGGCGCCCCGGGCGGGCGCCCCGGGTGCTGCTCGTAGGCTGGCCGGATGTCCCCGACCGCCGACGCCCTCGCCGACCTGTGGGCGCGCGTCGTCCTCCGCGCCGACCCGCTGCCGACCGGCTCGACCCTCGCGGCGGTCGCCGTGGGGCTCGCGCTCGTGCTGCTGCCGACGACCTGGCGCACCGTCCGGCACGCGGTCACCGTCGTGCACGAGGGCGGCCACGGCCTGGCCGCCGTGCTCACCGGCCGCCGGCTGACGGGCATCCGCCTGCACTCCGACACGTCGGGGCTGACCGTGTCGCGCGGGCCGGTGCGCGGCCCGGGGATGGTCGCCACCCTGCTCGCGGGCTACACCGCCCCGGCCCTCGCCGGCCTCGGCGCGGCCTGGCTGCTCGGCTCCGGCTTCGCCGCCGGTCTGCTCTGGGCCCTGCTCCTCTTCCTCGCGCTGATGCTCGTGCAGATCCGCAACTGGTTCGGCCTCTGGGTGGTGCTCGTCGGAGCCGCGGTGGTCGTGCCGCTGACCTGGTTCGCCCCGGTCGTCTGGCAGCAGGCCTTCGGCCTGGCGCTCACGAGCGTCCTGGCGGCGGGGGCGCTCCGGGCGGCGCTCGAGCTGCAGGGCAGCCGACGCCGGGCGGCGAGGCAGGGGCGGCCCGCCGGCTCGGACGCCGACCAGCTGGCGCGGCTGACGCGCGTGCCCGGCCTGCTCTGGGTCGGCGTCTTCGTGCTCGTCGCGACGGCCTGCCTGCTCGGCGGCGCGGCCCTGCTCTTCCCGGGGTGGCCGGCGGCCTGACCGTGGCCCCGGGGTCGTCGCCCCGGCCGACGCGCGCTACGCCGGCGCCGTGGCCAGAGCGTGGACGGGGAGGCGCGACGCCAGCCGGTCGCGCCCGCCCAGCCCCTCGAGCTCGAGCAGCACCGCGACGCCGACGACCTCGTAGCCCGCGCGCTCGAGCAGGGTGACGGTGGCCTCGGCCGTGCCGCCGGTCGCGAGGACGTCGTCGACGACGAGCACGGCGGTGCCGGCGGGCAGCTGTGCGGGACGGAGCTCGAGGGTCGCCTCGCCGTACTCGAGCGAGTAGCTCTCGCTCAGGACCTCGCCCGGCAGCTTGCCGGCCTTGCGCACCGTGAGCACGCCGACGCCCTGCTCGATCGCGATGCCGCCGGCGAGCGCGAAGCCGCGCGCCTCGATGCCCGCGACCGCCGCGAACGCGCCGTCGAAGGGCTCGGACAGGGCCGCGGTCACCTGCGCGAAGGCGTCGCTGTCGGAGAAGAGCGGCGTGACGTCGCGGAAGAGGATGCCGGGCTTCGGGAAGTCGGGCACGACCGCGACGAGGCGGTCGACGAGGGCGGAGGCGTCGGTGACGGTCATCCGCACAACGCTACCGGCCCCGCCGACCGGCCCGATGACGGGGGTCGGTGCCAGAGTTCACGCATGACCCGGTCCATCGTCCCGCCGTACCTGCTCGCCCACCTCGCCGAGGCCGACGCCACGCGACTGACCCGCGCCCCCGAGGCCGCCCGCCACCTGCTCGCCCAGCTCGACGAGGTGCGCTCCGCCCGCTCGGCCGCTCCCCCGGTGCGGCAGGGCGCGATCGCGGCCGACCCGGTGCTCGAGCGCACGATCGCCGACGCCCACGGCACGGAGGAGCTGCCGGGCGACGTGGTCCGCCACGAGGGCGACCCGGCGGGCGACGACCCCGCCGTCACCGAGGCCTACGACGCACTCGGCGCCACCTACGCCCTCTTCGACGAGGTCTACGGCCGCTCGTCGATCGACGGCGCGGGCCTCCCCCTCGACGCCACCGTGCACTACGGCCTCGACTACGACAACGCGTTCTGGAACGGCGAGCGCATGGTCTTCGGCGACGGCGACGGCGAGGTGTTCCGGCGCTTCACCGCCTCGGTCAGCGTCGTCGGCCACGAGCTGACGCACGGCGTCACGCAGTACACGGCGAACCTCGAGTACCAGGGGCAGTCCGGCGCCCTCAACGAGTCGGTGAGCGACGTCTTCGGCGCGCTCGTCGAGCAGTACCTCCACCGCCACGACACCGCCGAGGCCACGTGGCTCATCGGCGAGGGCCTGTTCACCGACGAGGTGCAGGGACGGGCGCTGCGCTCGATGAAGGCGCCCGGCACGGCGTACGACGACGACGTGCTCGGGGTCGACCCCCAGCCGGCCGACATGGCCGGCTACGTCGAGACGGCCGACGACAACGGCGGCGTGCACCTGAACTCGGGCATCCCCAACCGCGCCTTCTACCTCGTCGCCGAGGTGCTCGGCGGGGCCGCGTGGGAGCGCGCGGGACAGATCTGGTACGACACGATCACGAACGGCTCGCTCTCGACGACGGCTGACTTCGCCGAGTTCGCGGCGGCCACGATCGCCGCGGCGACCGAGCGCTACGGCGACCGGTCGGACGAGGTGCGGGCGACGGTCGCCGGGTGGCGCGGCGTCGGCGTGACCGTCGCGGTCGAGGGGGGCATGTCCCACTGACGCGCCGGCGCTCCGCGCCTCCGGCCCGCCCGGGGGCGCGGAGTAGCATCACCGCCATGATGGTCACCGTGCAGCGCACCGGCGGGTTCGCGGGCCTCACCCGCACCTGGCAGGTCGACGTCGACGCCGAGCCCGACGCCGACTCGTGGCTGGTGCTCATCGAGGGGCTGCCCTGGGGCCAGGCCGACGACGCGCCGTCGACGCAGCGCGACCGCTTCGTCTGGCTGATCTCGGCCGAGACACGGCCCGCCAAGGAGGCCACGCTGCCCGAGCAGCAGGTCACCGGGCCCTGGCGCGAGCTCGTCGACCGCGTCCGACGCACGAGCGAGGCCGAGGCCGGCGACGGGTCGCCCCGCGACGACCGGCACGGTCGGGCCTGACCGTGGTGCGCTCGCGGCGCTGGCTCTTCCCCGTGGCCGCCGTCACGGTCGTCGCGGCCGGAGGCGTCGCCGTCGGCGTGGCCCAGGCCTCGAACCCGATCACGGTCTCGGGTGCCGAGACCGCGCCTCCCTGGCCCGTCCCCGCCGTCGCCGACCGACCCGAGCGGGCGCGGCTCGCCGGGCTGACGAACGTCTGGGGCGAGGACCTCGCCATGCACGTCCACGCGCACCTGTCGATCACAGTCGACGGCGAGGCGGTGACGCTGCCCGGCGACATCGGCCACGACTCGGGCACGAAGTTCGCCGCGCCCCTGCACACCCACGACACCTCGGGCATCGTCCACGTCGAGTCGCCCCGGAGGGAGGTGTTCGCGCTCGGGCAGCTCTTCACCGAGTGGGACGTGCACCTCGACGCCACGAGCGTCGGCGACCTCGGCGACGGGGACGGCCGACGGCTGACGTCGTTCGTGGACGGGTCGCGCTGGGCGGGCGACCCGGCGGACATCCGGCTCCGCGACTTCGAGGACGTGGCGCTCGTGGTCGGGCCGGCCGACGAGGCGGCCACCGCGCCTCCGGCGTTCCGCTGGCCCGACGACTACCGCTGATCGTCGGTCGGGGGTGGCGCGCGACGCACCCGAGGGGCACCCTGGTCGGATGAGCGACGTCGAGAGCCCGGAGAAGGACCACCTGCACCTCTACCTCCGTCGGCGGAGGGAGGAGCTGCTCGGGAAGCTCGACGGCCTCGACGAGTACGACGTGCGGCGGCCGCTCGTGCCGAGCGGCACGAACCTCCTCGGGCTCGTCAAGCACGTCGCTAGCGTCGAGCTGGGCTACTTCGGCGAGGTGTTCGGCCGCCCCGCCGAGCTCGAGGCGCCGTGGCTGGCGGAGGGCGCGGAGCCCGACGACGACCTCTGGGCGACGGCGGACGAGAGCCGGGAGGCGATCGTCGACTTCGCGCGACGGGCCGGCGAGCACGTGGACGCGACGATCCGTGCGCTGCCGCTCGACGCCCCGGGCAGCGTGCCGTGGTGGCCGGCCGACCGTCGCGAGGTGACGCTGCACCAGGTGCTCGTGCACATGCTCTCGGAGGCCGCTCGGCACGCGGGGCACGCCGACATCGTCCGCGAGCTCGTCGACGGCCGGCTCGGGACGGGGCCCGGCGACCCGAACGTCGTGCCGCACGACGAGGCGGGGTGGCAGGCGCACCGCGACCGCGTCGAGGCCGCGGCCCGGGAGGCCGGCGACCGGGAGGTTGGCGGCAGCACGACGTGAGGCCGTCGGACAGCGCACCGCGGGTCAGCCGACGACGGTGAGGCGCTGCGTCGGGCGGGTCATCGCCACGTAGAGGCTGGCGGCGCCGCGGGCCGAGGAGGCCTTGACGCCCTCGGGGTCGACGAGCACCACCGCGTCGAACTCCAGGCCCTTGGCCGTGGCGGGGCTGAGCACGGAGATCGGCTTCGTCAGCGACGCCGTGCCGGGCGCCACGTCGCCGGGGAACAGGGCGAGGAGGCGCTCGACGAGCGGGTCGACGAGGCCGACGGGGGCGATGACGGCCATCGTGCCCTCGGCGTCGACGGCCCGGTCGGAGGCGACCGCCTCGACGGCGGCGGCGAGGAGGGCGTCGCGGGGCGCGCCTCCCCCAGCGGTCGACGACGGCACGGCCACCTCGCGGACGGGCCACTCGCTCGACCGGACCGACCGGCTGGGCGTGACGCGGAGCCCGCTGGCCCGCGCGGCGGTCTCGGCGTGCTCGACGATCTGGCTCGGGGTGCGGTAGTTGACGGTCAGCTCTTCGAGGCGGTGCGGCGCGGTGCCCGCGACCGACGAGCCGCGACGGCGTCCGAGGAGTCCTTGAAGGGCGCCCTGCCACGACGACGCCGAGGCCGGGCTCGACGCCTGGGCGATGTCGCCGACGACCGTGAACGACCGGAGGGGGCAGCGCCGGGCGAGCAGGCGCCACTGCATCGGCGACAGCTCTTGCGCCTCGTCGACGACGACGTGCCCGAAGGCCCAGGTGCGGTCGCCCGCGGCCCGCTCGGCGGTCGTCAGCGAGGCGGCGCGCTCGGCGAAGCCGCCGGCGATCTGCTCGGCCGAGACCATGCCCTCGACGCCCATGTTCTCGATCGCGCGCTCGGCGTTCTCGATGTCGCGCTTGCGCTGGGCCTTGCGGGCGAGCTTCTCGGGGTCGACGCCCGCCTGGAACTCGCCCAGCAGCTCGGCCGCCTCGTCGAGGAGCGGCACGTCCGAGATCGTGAAGCCCGAGCCGCGCGGGCGCTGCAGGAGGGCGCGCTGCTGCGGCGTCCACCGGGGCGTGATCGAGGCGAGCCAGCCCGGGCGCGCGTACAGGTCTTCGACGAGCTTCTCGGCGGAGAGCGGCAGCCACGCCGTGTTGAGCAGCACGCGGACGTCGTGCGACTGGCGGATGTCCTCGCGCAGCACCGCCTCGTCGGACTCGTCGACCGTCGTGCCGTGGTCGCGCATCTGCGCGATGAGCTGGCGGGTGAGCGCCGTGAGCGCGGACTTGTTGAAGCCGACGCGGGCGAGGTTGTGCGGCTTGCCCCTCTCCTGGGCGCGGCGCATGGCGTCGACCACGAGCTCGGGCTGCACGACGAGCCGCTCGCCGTTGACGTCGATCGTCGTCGGCTCGGTCGGGCGGATCTGCCGCGAGCGCACCGCCCGCTTGATGAGGTCGGCCATCTCGGCCGAGCCCTTCAGCGCGGCGACGTCGGGGGCGTCGTCGACCTGGGTCTCGAGGTCGGGGTAGAGGCCGCCGAGGCTCGAGAGCACGACGCCGCTCTCGCCGAGCGAGGGCAGCACCTGCTCGATGTAGCGGAGGAACGACCGCGACGGGCCGACGACGAGCACGCCCGAGCCGCGGAGGCGCTCGCGGTGCGAGTAGAGGAGGTACGCCGCGCGGTGCAGGGCGACGGCGGTCTTGCCGGTGCCGGGCCCGCCCTGCACGACGAGCACCCCGTCGAGCTCGGAGCGGATGATGCGGTCTTGCTCGGCCTGGATCGTCGCGACGATGTCGGTCATGCGCCCGGTGCGCTGGGCGGTGAGCGCCGCCATGAGGGCGCCCTCGCCCTGCAGCTGCACGTCGTCACGCTCGAGGAGGTCGGGGTCGAAGACCTCGTCCTCGAGGCGCGTGACGGTGCGCCCGGAGAGGGTCAGGTGGCGCCGGGCGCGGACGCCCATCGGCGTCGCGGCGGTCGCCTGGTAGAACGCGCTGGCGCCGGGGACGCGCCAGTCGAGGAGGATCGGGTGGTGCTGCTCGTCGCGGAGCCCGATGCGCCCGATGTAGCGGTGGTGGCCGCCGTCGGCCGAGGCGCCGGAGCCGGCGGCCCTCGACAGCTCGCCGGGCTCGTCGGGCCGCTCGAGCTCGAGGCGGCCGAAGGCGAGGCGCTCGTCGACGGCACCGAGCTGGGTGATGGTGTCTTCGTAGAGCCGGGCGAACGCGTCGCGCTCGCTGCGGCTCTGGTGGTTGCCCCCCACGGCCTCCCGCCGGGTGCTCTCGAGGCGGACGCGGGCGTCGGCCTTCACCTCGTCCAGGCGCGCGTAGAGCGTCGCCACGTAGGCGCGTTCGCGCTCGAGCTCAGATGACACCAGGCACTCCACCCCTCGGGAAAAGACGGCACGCCAGTCTACCTGCGGCCGGCGGGCCGCCCGCTCCACGCGTGACGACGCCCGCCCCCTCCGAGGAGGGGACGGGCGTGTCGTGCCGAGAGCGGGGGCCGAGGCCTAGAACTCCTCGTGCGTCTCGGGGTCGCCGTCCCAGAGCCGGCCGCGCTCGAGGCCGCTGATGCGCTGCACCTCGTCGTCGGAGAGCTCGAAGTCGAAGACGTCGAGGTTCTCCCGCTGGCGACCGGGGTCGGCCGACTTCGGGACGGGCACGGCCCCGAGCTGGACGTGCCAGCGGAGCACGACCTGGGTGGGCGTCTTGCCGTGGGCGCGCGCGATCTCGGTGACCACGGCCTCCTGCAGCAGCTCGCTCTGCTTGGCGAGCGGGCTCCAGCTCTCGGTGACGATGCCCATGCGCTCGTGCACCGCGCGCATCCCCGCCTGGGGGAAGTACGGGTGCAGCTCGATCTGGTTGACGACCGGCACGACGCCGGTCTCGTCGGCGACGCGCTGGAGGTGCTCCTCGGTGAAGTTCGAGACGCCGACGCTGCCGACGAGCCCGTCCTCCTGCAGCTTCACGAACGCCCGGAACGAGTCGACGTACTTGTCGACCCGCGGCAGCGGCCAGTGGATGAGGTACAGGTCGACGACGTCGAGGCCGAGGTTCTTGCGCGTCTCCTCGAAGCTCGCGAGGGTCTCTTCGTAGCCGTGGTGGCGACCGGGCAGCTTGGACGTGACGACGAGCTCGTCGCGCGGCACGTCGACGCGGCGGACCGCCTCGCCGACCGCGGCCTCGTTGCCGTAGTTGAGCGCCGTGTCGAGCAGGCGGTAGCCCGACTCGATCGCCGTGACGACCTGGGCCGTGCCCTCGTCGCCGTCCATGCCGTACGTGCCCAGCCCGAGGGCGGGGATGGTGCGGCCGTCGGCCAGCCCGATCGAGGGGGCCGTCATCAGCGGACGCCGAGCAGGTCGATCACGAAGATCAGGGTCTTGCCCGAGAGGCGGTGGCCGCCGCCGGCCGGGCCGTAGGCGAGGTGCGGCGGGACGACGAGCTCGCGGCGGCCGCCGACCTTCATGCCGGGGATGCCCTCCTGCCAGCCGCGGACGAGCGCCGCGAGGGGGAAGTCGATGGGCTCGCCGCGGCTCCACGAGGCGTCGAACTCCTCGCCGGAGTCGTGCTCGACGCCGACGTAGTGCACCTTGACGGTCGAGCCGGCGGCCGCCTCGTCGCCGTCGCCGACGGTGATGTCGGTGATCCGCAGCTCGTCGGGCGCGGGGCCGGTGGGGGCGTCGATCTCGGGCTTGGTCTGGGGGTCGTGAGTCATGGGGACCATCCAACCACCGGCTCCGGGCGGGGGCCGAGCCGCGCCTCCCCGGCTCGTCGGCGACCCCTCGGGCAGGAGGCGCGGAGCACCTCGCCGAGGGAGGGGCGACGGGCCGACCGCTCGCGTCCTCCCTGCGAGGCTCGAGTGGCCGACCCGTCGTCGACCCGCACCGAGATCAGTTCATCGATGCGGACGGATGGAGGCTATACCGGCGCCGAGGCGCGGCAAAATCGGCGAGGATGGAGGCTTGTCCACTCCCCCAGGCACCCCCGGCGAGCCCCCGGTCGAACCCGTGACGCCCGTCCGCCGGCCCCTGTTCGTCGACCTCACGCCCCTGCGGCGGAGCCCCGCGTTCGCCCGGCTCTTCGTCGGGAACACGGTCAGCGGCATCGGGACGCAGCTGACCCTCGTGGCCGTCGGGCTGGAGGTCTACGAGATCACCCGGTCGACCTTCGCGGTGGCCCTCGTCGGCGTCGTCTCGCTGCTGCCGATGATCGTCGCCGGCCTCTGGGGCGGCATGCTCGCCGACGCCTTCGACCGGCGCAAGGTGGCCCTCGTCGCCGCCGTCTTCGCCTGGCTCTCGACCGGCGCGATCGCCCTGCACGCCTGGCTCGGCCTGCGCGAGGTCGTGCTGCTCTACGCCCTCGCCACCGTCAACGCCGTCGCCGGCACGATGATCGCGACGTCGCGCGCGGCCATCGTGCCGCGCCTGCTGCCCGCCTCCCTGCTGCCCGCCGCGTCGGCGCTCGGCGGCATCGGCACGGGCCTCATGCTCACCGTCGGTCCCGCCCTCGCCGGCGTGCTCGTCGCGGGCGTCGGGTTTGCGGTCACCTACACGATCGACGTCGTGCTGTTCTCGGCCGCCTTCCTCGGCATCGTCACGCTGCCGCCGATCCGCCCCGAGGGCGAGACGCAGCGGCCCGGGCTCCAGTCGCTCGCGGTGGGGCTGCGGTTCCTCCGCCGGTCGCCGAACATCCGCACGACGTTCGTCGTCGACCTGATCGCCATGACCTTCGGGCAGCCGCGGGTGCTGTTCCCCGTCGTCGGGGCGGTGGTGATCGGCGGAGGCGCGGTGACGGTCGGCGTCCTCACCGCCTCCTACGCCGTGGGCGCGCTGCTCAGCAGCGTCTTCTCGGGACGGCTCGGCCACGTGCGGCTGCAGGGCCGCGCCGTGAACCGCTCGATCACGGTCTACGGCGTCGCGATCGCGGCGTTCGGCGTCGTGCTGCTGCTCACCACGCCCCGCGGGTCGGGCGGCCTCACGGAGGGGCTCGGCCAGGCCGACCTCGTGGCCCTCGCGGGCGCCGCCGTCACGCTCGCCGCGGCCGGGGCGGCGGACAACGTGAGCTCGATCTTCCGCTCGACCATCCTCCAGGCGGCGGCTCCGGACTCGATGCGGGGGCGCCTCCAGGGCATCTTCATCGTCGTCGTCACGGGCGGGCCGCGCGTCGGCGACCTGTTCGTCGGGCTCGTCGCGGCGGTGGGGGTCGTCTGGCCTCCCCTGCTCGGCGGGGCGATGATCGTCGTGCTCGTCGCCGTCGTGGCACGGCTGACGCCGTCGTTCCGCGCGTACGACGCGGCGGCGCCGACGCCGTAGCGGCGGCCGACCTCGGGGCGGTCGGCCGGAGGACGGCTACCAGCCGGGCGGCTGCAGCGGTCGGCCCCACTGGTCGTGGGTCGCGGCCCAGGGCGTCTGCCCGACCGGCGTCCTCGCCGGCAGGAGCGTGGGCGGCGGCGCCCATCCGTCGAACGCCGTCGGCGGGGCCTGGAGCGCCGCCCGGCTGCGCACGAGGGCCGCCAGCAGCTCGGCCTCGTCGCGCTGGGCCAGCTCGTCGCCGGTGCGGCTGCCCTTGACCATGCGCTGCCGGGTGAAGGCGAGCCGGGTGGCGTCGCTGACGAAGCGCTTCATGGCCGGCCCGACCCCGTTCGCGGTCGCCCACCGGCGGGCGCGGCGACGCCCCGACGCGGTCGACAGCATGCCGACCTCGTCGGCGCTGAACCAGCCGACCGCGGCGTACTCGGCCAGGCGGGCATGCGTGACCCGGCGCTCGGCCCGGCGCAGGAAGACGACGAGCACGACCATCGCGACGAAGATCGGCACCTGCACGAGCAGGTAGTAGGCGAAGAACGAGTCGCCGACGACGACGAGGGCGCCGTTCCAGAGGGCGTGCAGCAGCACGGCCGGCACGAGGCCGACGACGAACCAGCCGATCGCGCCGACCGGCCCCGTCCGGCGTGCGGCCCAGCCCAGCGCGATGCCGGTGCAGGCCGTGTACATGACGTGGGCGAAGGGCGACATGAGCGCCCGCACGACGAAGACGAAGAGGAGCCCCTGGCTGCCCGAGAAGAGGTCGTCGGTGACCTGCACGGCGAAGTACTGGATGTTCTCGACGAAGGCGAAGCCCGCGGCGACCGTGGCCGCGTAGACGACGCCGTCGACCGGGCCGTCGAAGTGCCGGCGGAAGATCCAGAGCACGAGCAACACGCCGAACCCCTTCGCGCCCTCCTCGACGAGCGGCGCCTGCACGACCGCGGCGAGCACGTCGGCGGTGTCGGTGGCCCCGATGCCGACGAGCGCCTGCACCTGGCCGACGAGCAGGTCGACGATGAGGGCCGTGCCGACGCTGACGACGGCCCCCCAGAGGAAGGCGAAGAGGAGGGCCACCCGGGGCTCGGGCTCCCACCGGTCGACGAGCCAGATGCCGGTCAGGACGATCGCGAGCGGGACGAAGGCGAGCAGGCTCGCGGCGAGGATGATCGCCGGCTGGAGGAAGAGCAGGAAATACGCGACGACGGCGACCGCGAAGACCCCGATGACCGTGAAGCCGACGGCGAGCGACACCGCGCTCGCGACACGGCGGCGGGCGGGGCCGGGGCCGGGCGCGACCGGCGCGGACGCGACGAAGACGGGCTGCGCCGGGTACCAGACGGGCTCGACGGCGGCCGCCGGGGCCACGGCGTGACGCGCCCGGTCGGAGGGCGCGGAGGGGTCGTTCCAGCTCATGCGACGACCCTACGGGCCGCGAGGCGCACGAGGCCGCCCGGGTCGCGCGACCGCTCCCGGGCGGAGGTACCCTACGGGGATGCCCACGACGCGGTCCCTCCCCGACGACCCGTCGCCGACCCGCTACGTCGTCATGCGCGTGTGGCACGACTTCCTCCGCCACCGCACGATCGACGCCGCGGCCTCGCTGACCTTCTTCTCGATGCTCGCGATCCTGCCGACGGCCCTCGCGCTCGTGTCGGGCGTCGCGCTCTTCCAGGAGGGCGAGGAGGCGGTGGACGAGATCCTGCAGGTGGCCCGCTACGTGCTCACCCCGAACGCGATCGACACCCTCCGCGGCCCGCTCGAGCAGATGCTGAGCCTGTCGAACCCGGGCGTCGCCTTCGGCATCGGCCTCTGGCTCATGCTCTGGTCGCTCTCGTCGTACACGACCGCCTTCGGCCGGGCGATGAACACGGCCTACGACGTCGAGGAGGGACGGCGCATCTGGAAGTTCCGCGGCCACATGATGATCGTCACCCTCGTGCTGATGGTCTCGTTCGCCGTCATCGCGACGATATTGCTCGTGACGCCGACCCTCGCCGTCGGCATCGGCGACGCCTTGGGCGTCGGCGAGCCCTTCATCACCCTGTACAACGTGCTCAAGTGGCCCGTGCTCGTCGGCCTCGCGATCGCGAGCGTGGCGATGCTCTACTACTTCACGCCGAACGTGCGACCCCCGCGCCTGCGGTGGGTGTCGTACGGCGCGATGCTCGCGCTCGGCGTCTGGGCGCTCTGCACCGTCGGCTTCGCGGTCTACGTGACGACCGTCTCGAACTACGACCGGTTCTACGGCTGGCTCGGCGGCGTCGTGGTCGTGCTGCTCTACTCGTACATCAGCAACTTCGTGCTCGTCATCGGCGGCGAGCTCGACAGCGAGATCCTCCGCATGCGGCAGCTGCGCCGGGGCCTCCAGGCGGAGGAGATCATCCCCCTGCCGATGCGCGACACGGCCCGCAACCACATCCTGGCCCGCAACTCGGCCTGGGACGTCCGCGCCGGCCGTGCCATCCGCGAGCGGGCGCTGCGCGAGAACGGCGGCGTGCAGGACGCCGACGAGCTCCGCCACCTCATGCTGCACCGCGACGCGCCGGCGACCGCCGAGCACGACCGCGACCACGCGGCGCCCCGCGAGCTCGACCTCGACGGCGACGGGAACCGCGACCCCACGGACGCCCCGGTGGACACCGCCGAGGCCCTCCGCGCCGGGCGGTCCGAGGTCGACGCCGAGCCGGACCACGCCGCGGCGCCGTCGACGTCCTGACCCGTCAGCCGGCGGTCTCGTCGCCCGGGTTGCGCACGCCCGACTCGGCGACGGCCCGCGACACCGCGGCGACGGGGTCGTCGACCTCGACGTCGATCACGGGGATCGAGCTCGTCACGGCCTCGAGCCCGGAGAGGCGCGCGGGCGAGAGCACCTTGCGCACCTGCTCCTCGCTCATGAGGTCGGCGGCCACCACGAGGGTCGCGATCGAGGCGTTGGTCGTGAGCGCCGTGTGGGCGATGGCCGCGGCGGCGGCGTAGCCGATGTAGGGGGTCAGGGCGGTGACGCTGCCGACGTTCGTGTCGACCTGCTGGCTCAGGCGCGCGCGGTTCGCCTCGATGCCGTCGACGCAGTTCACGCGGAGGGTGCGGCAGGCGTTCGTCATCCACTGCAGGCTCTGCATGACGCTGTGGGCGATGACCGGCTCGAAGGCGTTGAGCTGGAGCTGGCCCGCCTCGGCCGCCATCGTCACCGTGACGTCGGCGCCCGCGACCGAGAAGGCGACCTGGTTGACCACCTCGGGGATGACCGGGTTGACCTTGCCGGGCATGATCGACGAGCCGGCCTGGCGCGGCGGCAGCGTGATCTCGCCGATGCCGGCCTGCGGCCCCGACGAGAGCAGGCGCAGGTCGTTGCAGATCTTCGAGAGCTTGATGGCGCTGCGCTTGAGCGCGCCGCTGAGGGTCATGAACACGCCGGTGTCGCTCGTGGCCTCGATGAGGTCGGGGGCGGTCACGAGCTCCATGCCCGACAGCTCGCCGAGGTGGCGGCGGACGGCGTCGGCGTACTGCGGGTCGGCGGTGATGCCCGTGCCGATGGCCGTGGCGCCGAGGTTGATCTCGCCGAGCAGCGGCACGACGTCGCGGAGGCGCTGGACGTCCTCGCCGAGGGTGTGGGCGAAGCCCACGAACTCCTGGCCGAGGGTCATCGGGACGGCGTCCTGCAGCTGCGTGCGCCCCACCTTCAGCACGTCGTGGAACTCGGCGCCTTTCGTCGCGAAGGCGGTCGCGAGCAGGTCGAGCTCGTCGAGCAGGCTGCGGAGCGTCAGCACCATCGCGATCTTGACGCTGGTCGGGTACGTGTCGTTCGTGCTCTGGCTGCGGTTGACGTCGTCGATCGGGTGCAGGTGCTCGTACTCGCCCTTGCCGTGACCGAGGAGCTCGAGGGCCCGGTTGGCGATCACCTCGTTGCTGTTCATGTTCGTCGAGGTGCCGGCGCCGCCCTGGATGACCCCGACGCAGAACTGGTCGTGCAGGGCACCGCCACGGATCTCGATGCAGGCCCGCTCGATGGCCTCGGCCTTCGTGCGGTCGAGCACGCCGATCTCGACGTTGGCCCGGGCGGCGGCCTGCTTGACGAGCGCGAGCGCGGTGACGAGGTCGGGGTAGACGGAGATCGGCCGTTGGCTGATCGGGAAGTTCTCGAGCGCCCGGGCCGTGTGGATGCCCCAGTAGGCGTCGGCGGGCACCTCGCGGCTGCCGAGCGAGTCGGTCTCGACGCGCGTGGCGGCCCGGGCCGAGCGTCGGCCCCGAGGCGCGTCGTCGGGGGTGTCTGCGGTGCTCGGGTTCTCGGTCGTCACGGTCGTCGCGCCTCCGTCGTCATCGTCTGCCGGGTCGCCTCGTGAGCGTCGCCGGTGGGCCGCGTCGAGCCTACCGACGGCGGACGACGGTCGGGCGGCGCGCATGAGATCATCGACAGCCGTCGGCGATCTGGCCGTCGACGGGAATGCCGTCGTCGACGACGGACTTGCACGGTGTGCAGCGAGAGGCTCGCGCGGACCTCCGCGCCGGGACCGCGCCTGCACGAGACCACCGCCGCCGAGCCGCCGAGCCCCCGGGCCGCCCCACCGAGGAGACGACATGACGACCACACCCGACGCCCCGCGCGAGACCACTCCCGCCCCCTCCGCCGACGCGTTCGCGTCGGATCGTCGCGCCCGCGAGCGGCTCACCCGCACCCGCGACCCCCGCGTCGTCGTCGCGGTGCTCGCCTTCTCGGGCATGGTCGCGGCCCTGATGCAGATGCTCGTGATCCCGATCGTGCCGTCGTTCCCCGAGCTGCTCGACGCCGACCCTGCCGACACCGCCTGGATCATCACCGCGACCCTTCTCGCCGGCGCGATCGTCACCCCGATCGCGGGCCGGCTCGGCGACCTGCTCGGCAAGCGCCGGGTCGTGCTGGCGCTCGTCGTCGTGCTGGTCGTCGGCTCGGTGGTCTGCGCGTCGACCTCCGACCTGCTGCCGCTGATCGTCGGACGGGCCCTGCAGGGCACGGCGCTCGGCATCATCCCGCTGGCCATCAGCATCCTCCGCGACACGCTGCCGGCCGACCGCCTCGGCGGCGCCGTCGCCCTCGTCAGCGCCACGCTCGGCTTCGGCGGCGCGATCGGCCTCCCGCTCAGCGCGTGGATCTCGGTCACCTTCGACTGGCACGTGCTCTTCTGGACGGCTGCCCTGCTCGGCGTCGTGGTCTTCGCCCTCGTGGCCCTCCTCATCCCGGTCAGCACGCTCCGCACCGAGGGCCGCTTCGACCTGCCCGGCGCGATCGGGCTCGCCGTCGGGCTCACCGGCGTGCTGCTCGCCGTGTCGAAGGGCAACGACTGGGGCTGGCTCAGCGTCGGCACCCTCGCGTCGGGCTTCGCCGGGCTCGCCGTGCTCGGGGCCTGGGGCGCCTACCAGCTGCGCGTGACGAGCCCGCTCGTCGACCTCCGCGTCGCGGTGCGGCCGGCCGTGCTGCTGACGAACCTCGCCTCCGTCGCCCTCGGCTTCGCCCTCTTCGGCAGCAACGTCTCGCTGCCCCAGCTGCTCGAGCTCCCCGCCGAGACGGGCGTCGGCCTCGGCCAGACGGTCATGGTGGCCTCGCTCTGCCTCGCCCCCTCCGGCGTCGTCATGATGCTCATGGCGCCCGTCGCCTCGCGCGCCACGGCCCGCTTCGGCGCCCGGGTCTGCCTCATCGCGGGCGGGCTCGTCATCGTGCTGAGCTACGCCGTGGCCGCCGTCGCCTTCAGCCAGGTATGGCAGATCGTGCTCGTCTCGGTGCTCATCGGCGTCGGCATCGGCCTCGCCTACGCGGCGATGCCCACCCTCATCATGCACGCCGTGCCGGCCACCGAGACGGCCGCCGCCAACGGCCTCAACACGCTGATGCGGTCGCTCGGCACCACGAGCGCCTCCGCGGTCGTCGGCGTGCTGCTGACCGCGAACTCGATGCCGTTCGCCGGCACCTCGGTGCCGACCGAGGCGGGCTTCCGCCTGACCTTCGTGATCGGCGGGGCCGTCGCGCTCGTCAGCGTGCTCATCGCCCTCGCCATCCCGCGGCGCGAGCCGCAGTACGAGGGGTCGTCGCTGCCGACCGGGTCGGTGCCGGTGCCGGCGCGCTGACCCGCGCCTCCGGCGGTCAGGAGTGCAGCGCGGGGACGATGAGGTAGATGCCGAACAGCACGCCGAGCGCGCAGACGACGAAGCAGGCGTAGCCGGCGGCCGTGCGCACGGCGCTGCGGTCGTCGACCGTGAGCAGGCGCAGCCCCACCGAGTAGAGGCTGACGAGCGCGGCGGCCGAGAACAGCGACACGAGCGCCACCACCACGAACGCGGACCAGTCGATCATCGGTTCCCTCCCTCGGAGTCGTCGAGGCGGACGAAGGGCGCCTCGACGCCCCCCGCCGGCGTGTCGACGCGACCCTTGCGCTCGGCCCGGCGGGCCCGACGGCGCGACAGCACGCTCGTGGCGGCGACGTCGACCTCCATGGCCGACGACTGCTCGTGCGGACGGCGCCGGGAGAGCAGGAAGATGCCGCCGATCACGGCGACGCCCACGACGGCGTCGACGACGAGCCCCGCGGCGCCGGTCGAGGCGATCAAGGCGGCGACGGCGCCCACCGCGGCCGAGGCCGGGAGCGTGATGAACCAGGCCGCGACGATCTTGCCGGCCGTGCCCCACTGGATCTTCGCCCCACGGCGGCCGAGGCCGGCGCCGATGATCGACCCGCTCGCGACCTGCGTCGTCGAGAGGGCGAAGCCGAGGTGGCTGGACGCGAGGACGGTGGCCGTCGTCGACGCCTCGGCCGAGAAGCCCTGCGTCGGCTTGACCTCGGTGAGGCCGCCGCCCATCGTCTGGATGATGCGCCAGCCGCCGGTGTACGTGCCGAGCGCGATCGCGAGGGCGCAGACGACGACGACCCAGAGCGGCGGGCCCGAGCCGGCCCCGAGGGCGCCCGACGCGATGAGGGTGAGCGTGATGACGCCCATCGTCTTCTGCGCGTCGTTCGTGCCGTGCGCGAGCGCGACCAGCGACGAGGTGAAGATCTGTCCGTAGCGGAAGCCGCCCCGCTCGCTCTTGTCGTCCCGGCGGCGGGTGATCGTGTAGGCGAGGCGCGTGGCGGTGTAGCCGACGAGCCCGGCGATCAGCGGTGCCAGGAGCGCCGGCAGCACGACCTTCGACAGCACGACCGAGAAGTCGACCGAGCCGACCCCGGCGCCGACGACGGCCGCGCCGATCAGCCCGCCGAAGAGGGCGTGAGACGAGCTCGACGGCAGGCCGCGCAGCCAGGTGAACATGTTCCAGACGACGGCGCCGATGAGGCCGGCGAAGATCATCTCGGGGGTGATCAGCACCCCGCCGTCGCCCTCGCGGATGATGCCGCCCGACACGGTCTTCGCCACCTCGGTGCTGAGGAAGGCCCCCACGAGGTTGAGGACCGCCGCCACCGTGACCGCGACCTTGGGCTTCATCGCCCCCGTCGCGATCGGCGTCGCCATGGCGTTGGCCGTGTCGTGGAAGCCGTTGGTGAAGTCGAAGAAGAGGGCCACGGCGATGACCAGGACGACGATGAGCGTGAGATCCACCGGGCAACACTCGCAGGATGGTGAACGGCGGTCAACTCGGAGGTGTCCGGCAGGTGGACGGCGCCGCCCGGCGCCGGTCAGATGTGCGGCACGAACTCCTGCCACGCCCGGCGGCGCTCGCCCCGCGGGTCGTGCTCGACCCGGTCGACCGTGTCGATGATGAGCGTGCGCCGCCGGTGGGGGTCGTAGGTCGGCCAGTCGGCGACCTCGCCGGTGCGGACGAACTCCACCCAGCGGGCGCGCATGCGGGAGGCGGTGCGGAGGAACGCGCGCCGCCCGCCCAGGGCGCTCATCGCCCACCCGAACGGCGTGTCCATCCGGTCGTAGAGCGCCCAGAGCTCCAGCCCGTGGAAGGCGTCGACCCCCGCGACCCGGAGGATGCGCGGGGCCGCGTCGAAGCGGTAGAACCGCGTCGGCTGGTGCACCGCGTGCCGCTCGGCGACCTTGACGGTCGGGAACCAGAACGTGTAGTCGCCGCCGAAGTCGAGCGCCGCGGGCCGCTCGGGCAGCCCCGGGTACTGCGCCTTGATGGCCTTGCGCGACTTCTTGCGGGTCGCCGCGAAGATGGCCCGGATGCGCTTCTTGTTCGTCGCGAGGATGTCGCGGCGTCCGGTGAACACCGAGCCCTCACGGTCGTTCGTGCCGATGACGAGCGGCACCGGGTGCGCCCGGCCCGCCTTGAACGCGTCGAGCGGCCGCTCGGGCAGGAACTCGCCGTCGATCACCGGGCACAGGCTGATGGTGCCGGGCTCCTCGTCGGGCGTCCGCCGCTGCAGCTCGGCCGTGGCGCGGACGATCGCCGACGCGGGCGCCCGCTCGAGCATCGCGGCCGCGCCGTCGAGCGAGGTCGACTCGAGGTCGTCGTCGCCGACGTGGCGGCTCAGCAGCTCGAGGAACTCCCCCGCCCAGCGCCGGGTCACGTCGGGCGGGTAGACGGCGTTCGTCGGCGCGCTCTGCGCGATCGCGCGGTGGAAGAGCCCGCGGGCGGCGGGCACGGTCATCAACGTCGTCACGGCCCCGCCGCCCGAGCTCTCGCCCGACAGGGTCACCGCGTCGGGGTCGCCGCCGAACGCGTCGACGTTGTCGCGCACCCACCGGAGCGCGGCGACGAGGTCCCGAAGCCCGAGGTTCGACTCCAGGGGCCGCTCCGGCGTCGACCAGGCCGAGAGGTCGAGCCAGCCGAGGCCGCCCAGGCGGTAGTTGACGCTCACGTAGACGATGCCCGACTCGCGGACGAGGGTCTCGCCCTGCCGCGGGTGCTCCCGCGACGACCCGACGCTGTACGCGCCTCCGTGCACGTAGACGAGCACCGGCAGGCGCGAGCCGGCCGTCGCGCCCTCGGGCGCCACGACGTTGACGGTGAGGCAGTCCTCGTCGGTCGGGGTCGACGCGTCGACCCCGACGAACTGTCCCCTGTCCTGCGGGGCCGCCGGCCCGAACCACGAGGCGTCGCGGACGTGCCGCCAGGGCCGCGGCGGCTCGGGCGCGCGGAACCGGCGGGCACCGGTGGGAGGCGCGGCGTACGGGACGCCGCGCCACGCGGCCACACCCCGCTCTCGGACGCCCCGCACGTCGCCGTGGGAGGTGCGGCGCACGAGGCCCGCGGGGTCGCTCGTCGGGGTCATCCGACGACCCTACGAGACGACGGCCGGGGACGGCCTCGGCGGAGGCGCGCGACGAGCGTCGTTCATCGGGAGTTCTCCGAGCCGCCGCCTGAGAGACTGGTGCACAGACTGCACGGAAGCCCGCGACGGAACGAGGACGCTGACCGATGGAACTCGCCGAGGTCCTCATCATCCTGAGCGGGTCGCTGCTCGTCACCGGCTTCGCCCGCTGGAAGGGCCTGCCGGCGCCGCTGCTCACCGTCGCCGTGGCGCTCGCCGTCTCGTTCATCCCCGGGGTGCCCGACGTCGAGATCGACAGCGAGGTGATCCTCACGGTGGTCCTGCCGCCGCTGCTCTACTCGGCGTCGCTCGACGTGTCGCTGCTGAACTTCCGCGAGAGCCGGGTGCAGATCCAGCGGCTCGGCATCGGCGCCGTGGTCGTCACCGCCTTCGTGGTCGGGGCCGTCGCCTACGTGCTGATCCCGGACATGACGTGGCCCGCCGCCGTCCTCGTGGGAGCCGTCGTCGCGCCTCCGGACGCGGTGTCGGCCGCCGCCATCGGCCGCAAGCTGGGCCTGCCGCGCAAGGTGATGACGGTGCTCTCGGGCGAGAGCCTGATCAACGACGCGGCGTCGCTGACGCTCGTCAAGGTCTTCCTCGCGATCGTGGGCGGCGCGACGCTCACGGTGTGGCAAGACCTCGGCATCTTCGGCCTCGCGATCGGCGTCGGCGTCGCGGTCGGCCTCGTGCTCGGCGTCGTCGCGCACCGCGTGCGGATGAAGGTCGACGACCCCGTCGTCGAGAACGTGCTCGGCCTGCTGCTGCCGTTCGTCGCCTACATCACCGCCGAGGAGCTCAGCGGCTCGGGCGTGCTCGCGGTCGTCGCCGCCGGCCTCTACGTCGGCTTCAACTCGCCCCGCACGGGCTACGCCACCCGCCTGCAGGAGAGGCCGTTCTGGGCCGCGGCCGACGTGCTGCTCGAGGGCTTCGTGTTCGCGCTGATCGGCCTGCAGCTGCGAACCGTCGTGCAGGAGGTCGCCGAGAGCGACCGCGGACTCGCCCAGAGCGTCGGCGTGGCCTTCGTCGTGCTCGCCGTCGTCGTGCTCGTGCGGCCCGCGTTCGTCTTCGCCAGCTACTACGCCGCCCGCGTGCTGCGCTACCTGCTGCTCTCACGGCTGCTGCGCGGCATGCGACGCGTGCCGGCGCTCCGTCGCGTCCGGTACCACCCGCAGCCGCGGCTGGACTGGCGGCAGCTCAGCGTCATCTCGTGGACGGGCATGCGCGGCGTGGTGACCCTCGCCGCCGTCGTCTCGATCCCGGCCGTCACCGACAGCGGGGTGCCCGTGCCGGCGCGCGACACGATGTTCCTCATCGCCTTCGTCGTCACCGTGGGGACGCTGCTGCTGCAGGGCCTCACCCTGCCCGTCGTCATCCGCTGGCTCGGCGTGCAGGACGCGGGGCAGCGCGACCGCGACCTCGCCGCCCAGCTCGCCCTCGTCGCGACCAGCACCCGCGAGACGCTCGAGTACGTCGAGGCCCGACGTCCCGCCTGGACGGCGCAGTACGGCCCCGAGCTCACCGAGCGGGCGATCCAGGCAGCGACCACCCGGCTCGTCCGCGAGAACGAGGTGCTGCAGCGCCGTGCCGTCTCCGACGCGGAGGACCGCGACGACACGGGCGCCGAGCGCGACCGCCGCCGGGCCGTGCCCCGCGCGATCGGGCAGGTGCGCCGCGAGCTGCTCGACAAGCGTCGTGAGGTGGTGCTCCGCGAGCGCGACGCGGGCGCCCTCGACGAGGAGGTCATGCGCCAGGTGCTCATGGGGCTCGACGCCGAAGAGCTCGCGATGGACACGAACGCGCTCTCGAGCACGCGGTCGTGACGGGCGTCGCCCCGTCGGCGGCCGGAGCCCGGGCGGCCCCCCGGCCCCGGCGTATCGTGACCGACGGGACGAAGGAGGAGCGGTGACGGTCGACGCACGCAGGCACGACGAGCAGGGCGCAGGAGGCGCGGGGCGCGTCGTCGGCGACGTCAAGCCCCAGCCGGGTCGCTTCCGCCGCTGGTACTCGACCCTGCACCCGTCGCTGCAGCTGATCGGGCTGCAGCTCTGGCTGCCGCTGTTCTTCATCGTCGGCTTCTGCCTCTGCTACATCGCCGCCTTCCACGCCCCGCACCCGCACGACGTGCCGATCGCCGTCGTCGGGTCGTCGAGCCAGCTCGGCACCGCGCTCGAGGAGGCCCAGCCGGGCGTCTACGAGGTGCGGTCGTACGCCGACGTCGAGGCGGCCCGGTCGGCCGTGACCTCCGGCCACGCCGCCGTCGCCTGGGACCCGTCGAGCTCGACCATCTACAAGGCCAGCGCTCACCAGTACCAGGTGTCGGCGCTGATCCCGGCGATGCTGACGCCCGTGCTCGAGGCCGGCGGCGCGACGCCGACGGTCACCGACCTCGCCCCGCTGCCGGCCTACGACGAGTACGGGACGGTCTCGCTCTACCTCATGCTCGCCTGGTGCATCGGCGGCTACATGGTCGCGATGTTCATCGGGCTGATGGGCGCGCCGCTCCGGCACCGCACGCGCATGACGGTGATCGTCGTCGGCGGCGTCGTCATCTCGCTGGTCACGAACGTGCTCGCCGGTCCGGTCGTGGGCGCCGTCCAGGGCCACTTCGCCGAGCTCGTGCTGCTCGGCTGGGCCTGGATCGTCGCGATCGGCCTCACCGTCAACGGCATCAGCTACTTCGTCGGCCGCTTCGTCGCCCTGCCGGCGATGATCGTCTTCGTCTTCTTGTCGATGCCCGCCTCGGGCGGCGCGTACCCGGCCTGGTTCATGCCGCAGCCGTTCGCCTGGCTCAACGCGGTCGTCGTCGGCAGCGGCATCACCGAGATGCTCAAGCGGGTGCTCTACGACGTGGGCCCGGGCTACGGCCGCGGCCTCACGATGCTCGTCTCGTACGCGGTCGCCGGCCTCGTGCTCACGCTCGTCGGCAAGCGCTGGTGGGAGGCGCGACGCATCCGTCGCATCGTCACCGGCCGCACCACCATGTTCGCCGACGCGCAGACGGCCAACCGCGAGTTCCTCACCGCGGAGCGGGACGAGGTGCTCGCCCGCCACGGGCTCGTCGCGACCGACACCGGCACCATCGCCACGATCACGCCCGAGGAGCGGGAGCGGCTGGAGCGCGGCGAGCGCGCCGTCGACGACGACCAGCCGCTCGGCGACATGCTGCTCGGCGGAGCGGGCGGCCTCGAGGCCGAGGAGATGAGCACCCGCCCGGTGGACGTGGTGGCCGGGCCGCGACGCGGAGCCGGAGCCGAGGGCACCGGGCGGTCGGACGACCGGGGCGGGCGGGGCGGCGGACGCGGGCGCGCCTCCTAGGGTCACGGGCCGGTCCCGTCGGGGCTCGGACGACCGAGGGCCCGGACGCAGGTGCGTCCGGGCCCTCGGCGCGTCGGTCGGTCGACGGAGCCTGGTCAGCGGCTCGCGGCGACCGCCTCTCCCGTCCCTCGACGCCGGGCCAGGGCCTGTTCGGCGGCCCGGTCGGCGCGGGAGGAACGGACGGCGTGGGCGGCGAAGACCGCCAGGGTCGTGACGAGGCCCGCGGCCGAGAGCACGAGGCCGGCGCCGCCGAGGAGGGCGCCGACGACGAGGGCTGCCAGGGCGAGCGCGAGCAGGAGCGGGACGAGGTGCGCGAGGGCCCGGCGGTCGCCTGCGACGGGGGCCGGCCGGGTGCGGAGGGGCGCGGCGACCGCGACGCGGGACCCCTCGCGGGCGGCGCTGGCGATGCTGGTCATGACGCGTCCCTCGGTCGCACGGCGTCGTGGACCGGTGTCCGGACTGCTCGTCCCGACCGACTCTAGGGACGGCCCGGACGGGCTGCGCCCCCCTCTCCCGGGGCCACCCGCACGGGGGCAGAACGTCCCGGAGTCGGCAACTCGGAGGACACGGGACGCCGGTCCTCGGGGGTCATCGGCCGGTCGTCGGCGACCGTCGCGAGGTCGGCGGCGAACGAGTAGACGTGCTCCACCCGCCCGCCCGCGAGCACGTCGGGGAGCCAGCGCCGGGCGTCGTCCCACATCTCGTCGAGCGGGAGGGCGGCGACGTCGTGCCAGGCCGGTGCCAGCTCGTCGGTCTCGACGGGGTCGCCGGTCCAGCGCCGCGTGACGAAGACCGTCGAGTGCTGGCTCCAGGCCTCGCGGTGCGGGAAGAGGTAGAGCAGCTGGCCCCGGTGGTCGAGGTCGGCGCGGTCGACGACGACGCCCGACTCCTCCGTGATCTCGCGGAGGGCCGCCTCGACCGCCCCCTCGCCCGGCTCGAGCTTGCCGCCGAGGCCGACGTGGTACCCGACGCCGAGGCCGGTCTTCTTGCGGCCGAGCAGCACCTCGGTGCGCCCGTCGCGGTCGCGGAGCAGGTAGGTGACGCAGACGCGGTAGGGCATGCGGGCAGGGTACCGGGGCCGGCGGCCACGGCGTCGCGGGAAGGCTGTGCTGCCGGGGCTTCTCTGTGGGGGGCGGCGCGTAGGCTCGTCCGCATGCCCGAGACACCCGACGCCCTCCGCGGCGGCGTGCCCGAGTTCCGCGGGGCCGGGCGCAGCCTCGAGGTGCTGCGCGCCGAGGCCCACGACGAGCTGGCCGCCCTGATCGAGCTTCGCTGTCGCGGCGGCGAGGACCCGTGGGACGTCGTCCCGGGCCTGCCGACCGTCGACGAGCAGGTCGTCATCTCCCTGCGCGCCGACGCCCGCGGGGTCGGCGGCGTGCCGGTCGGCGGAGGCGGCGGCGCCGACGACGAGCTGCGCTTCCTCCGCGGCGTGGCGCTGTGGCACCCGGAGCTGTCGCGGGCCGTCTGGTCGCTCATGGGGCGCATCGACGCCGCGTCGCGCTGACCCGCACGGCGGGCCTCGCGGCTCGGGCCTCGGGTCTCGCGTCGTGTCGGTGGCCCGTCGTAGCCTGACCGCATGCTCTGGACCGACGTCGTCACCGTCACCCTCGGCGCCTTCGTGGGCGCCGGCGCCGCCTTCGGCGCCAACCTGCTCGTGCGCCTGCTCGAGTCGCGGCGGGCCGAGGCCTCCGCGCTGAACGAGCTCGTCACCGAGATCCACTTCCGGCGCGTGCTGCGGCGCATCGTGCCGACGCGCAGCCCCGACGCGGCGGAGGACGACCCCGACTGGGCCCACGCCCGCCGCTCGATCGGGGCCCTGCGCGGCGTCGTCCGCGGGGCCCGGCGGCACACACGACCGAAGAGCGCCGCGCTCCCGGTGCTCAACGAGATGACCCTCGCCTGCAACGAGTTCCTCGACGACAGCGAGGACCACCCCGACCTGTACCGCCTGCACCTCATGCAGCTGCACGCCCGGCTCAACGCGAGCGTGCGACGGCTCCGCTCCGACCGTCGGGCCATCGCCGACCTCGAGCCGGGACAGGCCCGGCTCGGGGCGACGGTCGAGGGGCTGCGCCCGCCCACGGCGCTGCCCGAGGCGTGAGCGTAGCGTCGTCGTCATGAGCCACGCCGACGACACCGCCCCGACCGAGCCGCACGCCTCCGCCGCCGAGGGCGACGTCGACGGAGTCACCGACGACCTCGCCTTCGAGACGGCTCGCCTCGCCGCGGGCGAGGACGTCGACGGCACCGCGACCCTGCCCGGGGTGCACTCCCCCTCCGCCGCCGAGAAGGCCGGCACCGGCGACGACCCCGACGACCTGGGCTCGGCGCCCGACCCCGCGGAGGCCGACGTGGCCTCGGACGAGTACCCCGAGCGGCCGCGCACGCCGGGGCTGACGTCCGACGACTCCGGGGCCTGACACCGCGCCTCCGGACGGCCGTGCCGCCCACCGGCTGAGCGTCGGAGGCGCTGGCTAGGCTGGGCGGATGGCCTCCGTCCCCGCTCCCCGCGCCCCGCGCAAGCCCGTCACCCGCCGCCACCACGGTCACGACTTCGTCGACGACTACGAGTGGCTGCGCGCCAAGGAGGACCCCGAGGTCATCGCGCACCTCGAGGCCGAGAACGCCCACACCGAGGCCGAGACGGCGCACCTGGCCGGGCTCCGCGAGACGATCTTCGAGGAGATCAAGGGGCGCGTGCAGGAGACCGACCTCGGCGTGCCCGTGCGGGAAGGCTCGTGGTGGTACTACTCGCGCACGGCGGAGGGGCAGCAGTACGGCATCCACTGCCGCGCCCCGATCAGCGGGCCCGACGACTGGACCCCGCCGCAGGTCGCCGCCGACCGCCCGGCCGACGGCGAGCAGGTGCTGCTCGACGGCAACGTCGAGGCCGAGGGCACCGACTTCTTCTCGATCGGCAGCTTCGACGTGTCGGCCGACGGGTCGCTGCTGGCCTGGGCCGTCGACACGACGGGCGACGAGCGCTACGTGCTGCGCGTCCGCGACCTCGAGACCGGCCGCGACCTCGACGACCGGGTGGAGGACACCGCGCCCGGGGCCGTCTTCGACGCGACCGGGCGGTACGTCTTCTACCCCACGGTCGACGAGTCGTGGCGACCCGACACCATCTGGCGGCACGAGGTCGGCAGCACGGGCGACGACGTCGTCGTGTTCACCGAGGCCGACGACCGCTACTGGATCGGCGTGGGCCTGACCCGCAGCCGCCAGTACCTCGTCGTCGACGTCGGCTCGAAGATCACGAGCGAGACCTGGCTGCTCGACGCGAGCGACCCGACCGGCGAGTTCCGCGTCGTGTGGCCGCGTCGGGAGGGCGTCGAGTACGACGTCGAGCACGCGATCGTCGCCGGCAGCGACCGCCTCCTCGTCGTGCACAACGAGGGGGCCGAGAACTTCGAGCTGGTCGACGTGCCGGCCGACGACCCCACCTCGACGACCGACCGCCGCGTGGTCGTGCCGCACCGCGCCTCCGTCCGGCTCGAGTCGGTCGACGCGTTCGCCGGCCACCTCGTCGTCGAGTACCGCCGTGACGCCCTGCCCCGGTTCGCCGTGCTGCCGCTCGGCGCCGACGGCTACGGCGAGGCCGTCGAGGTCGAGTTCGACGAGCCCCTCTTCGCCGCCGGCGCGGGCGGCAACCCCGAGTTCGGCCAGCCCACCGTACGCTTCGGCTACGGGTCGTTCGTGTCGCCGTCCTCGGTCTTCGACTACGACGTGCGGAACGGCGAGCGCCGCCTGCTGAAGCAGCAGGCCGTGCTCGGCGGCTACGACCCCGCCGACTACGAGCAGGCCCGCGAGTGGGCCACGGCCGCCGACGGCACCCGCGTGCCGATCTCGCTCGTCTGGCGCCGCGACGCCGTTCCGGTCGACGGCCCGGCGCCGGTGCACCTCTACGGCTACGGCTCGTACGAGCACAGCATCGACCCCGGCTTCAGCGTCGCGCGGCTGTCGCTGCTCGACCGCGGCGTCGTGTTCGCCGTGGCGCACGTGCGCGGCGGCGGCGAGATGGGCCGCGCCTGGTACGAGCAGGGCAAGACCCTGACCAAGACGAACACCTTCACCGACTTCGTCGACGTCGCCCGCCACCTCGTCGCCGAGGGGCGGACCACCCCCGAGCAGCTCGTCGCCGAGGGCGGCAGCGCGGGCGGACTGCTGATGGGCGCGGTCGCGAACATCGCCCCCGAGCTCTTCGCCGGCATCGTCGCGGCCGTGCCGTTCGTCGACGCGCTGACGAGCATCCTCGACCCCGACCTGCCGCTCACGGTGATCGAGTGGGACGAGTGGGGCGACCCGCTGCACGACGCCGAGGTCTACGAGTACATGCGCGGCTACTCCCCCTACGAGAACGTGCGCGAGGGCGTCCGGTACCCGCGCATCCTCGCCGTGACCTCGCTCAACGACACCCGGGTGCTCTACGTCGAGCCCGCCAAGTGGACGGCGCGGCTCCGCGACGTCGGCGCGCCCGTGCTGCTCAAGACCGAGATGTCGGCCGGGCACGGCGGCGTCAGCGGTCGCTACGAGTCGTGGCGCGAGCGCGCGTTCGAGATCGCCTGGCTGCTCGACGTACTCGGCCGGGCCTGAGCGACGCGGGCGGACGAGGTCGTGGCCGGAGCTGGCGTGGGCGGGGCTGGCGTGCGCGGCGCTGAGGTCGGGCGCGGCGTCGACCACGTCGCCCTCTGGCGCGGCGTCAACGTGGGCACGGCCAAGCGCCTGCCGATGGCCGAGCTGCGGGCGACCGCGGCGACCCTCGGCTGGCGCGACCCCGCGACGCTGCTCAACAGCGGCAACCTCGTCGCGACGACCGACGGCCCGGTCGGGCCCGACGACGTCGCGGCCCTCCGGGCGGCGGTGCTCCGCGTCAGCGGGGTCGACGCCGCCGTCGTCGTCCTCGCCGGCGCCGAGTTCGTCCGCCTCGCCGCGGCCGACCCCCTGCGCCGGGAGGGGCGACCGCCGAAGCTGCGGTCGACGGCCTTCGCGCAGGTGAGCGGTGCGCTGGCCGGCGTCGCGCCTCCCGACGTCGACCTCGGCGACGAACAGCTCGTCGTGACGCCCGACGCGATCTACCAGTGGCTGCCCGACGGCGTGCTCGCCTCCCGGGTGCCCGCGGCCTGGTGGCGGACGCTGCCCGTGCCCGTGACGGCCCGCAACGGGGCGACGGTGCAGAAGATCGTCGACGTGCTCGAACGACGGGCCGTGTCGAGGGCCTGACGCGGGAGTCGCGGGCGACGCGTCTGCCCCTACGATGACCCCGTGGACGCTCCCGTGCTCGCCGACCGACGCCTCGTCGTCGCGCCCGGCCCCTCCCCCGTGGGGTCGCGGGCCGGAGGCGCGCCGCCCGCCTGCCTCGAGGGTCGCGACGACCTCCTGTCAGGCCACCGCTACCTGCTGACCCTCTCGCCCGTCGACGTGCCGTGGCTCGGCGACCGCGAGTGCTCGATCTTCGTCCGCTGCGGCTTCAGCGTGTACGGCGACGAGAGCGACTGGCCCGAGATCGGGCTCCGCGCCGTGCTGCACGAGCCGTCTCCCCGCGGCGACGCCGTCGACGCCGCGCTCCCGTCGCTGGGCGAGGCCGCCCTCGTCGTCGCGGCCGAGGTCGACGCCCCCCGCGGCGCGACCGCCCTGGTGCGGGCCGGAGGCGCGCCCGACCTGGTCCTGCAGCAACCGCTCGACGCCCTCCCCGTCGTGCGGCACGGGCTCACGTACCTCTTCGAGGTCGACGACGACGGCTGGCCCGAGGGCTTCGCCGAGGAGCGGCCCCTGTCGCACGGCGCGGTCTACTTCTTCGGCGAGGTCGGGGACGACGGCGTCGTCCGTCAGGTCGTGCCGGGCGTCGTGCAGTTCTAGGCCGGGTGCCGGACGTCCGGCACACGGCACCGGGCACCGGGTCCGACGCCCGACGGCCCGACGGCGCGACGGGTCAGGCGCCCGGCAGCGGTTCCTCGCCGAGCCCGCGGGCGAGCTTCGAGCGCGAGCTCGACGGCACGGCGCCGGCACTGCGCAGCACGGCCTCCACCGCCTCGAGCAACGCGTCGCCGTCGACGCCGTCGAGCCCCGGGGCCAGCTCGACCTCCCACTCGCGCCACGACCGGCGCGTGCCGGTCTCGGGCTCGCTCGCCGAGACGGCGTCGTCGGCCAGCTCGGCCAGCTCGGTGCCGTCGGCCGCGCGGAGGCGGTGCGCGGTGCGCGTCGTCTCGAGGACGAGCACGGGAGCGACGTCGCGCCCGTCGAGCCGGTCGGCGACCCGCTCGAGCAGCTCGGCCGGGACGCCGTCGCCGGCCTCGCCGAGCGGGGCGTGCACCTCGCGGCGCCCGGCCCCCGCGCCGGTCGGCGGCAGCTTGAGGTGCCAGCCGGCGTCGTGCCCGCCGGTGCGGCGGCGGAGGGTGACCCGACCGCCGAGGAGCGGACGACCCGGGGCGTCGTGGTACGTGGCGGCGAGGTGCGCGGGCGGGTCGACGTCGACGCGGGCGACGCGCAGGTCTCGACCCGCGCCTCCGGCGCTCGGGTCGCGGGGCGTCGTGCCGACGAGGTCGGGGACGACCGCGGTCTCGTCGACGTCGTACTTGCGCTCGATCTCGGTCTGCTCGGCGGGGCTCATGAGTCCTTGATAGTCGGCCGCGGGACGGGCCGGTCGGCGGTTCGCCCACCGCGGAGCCCGCCGCGGGCCGGAGAGCCGCACCCCGGGGGCCGCCGCCGACGCCCGCGGCGTACGCTGCGAGGATGAGCGACGTCGCCCCGAGCCTTGCTGGTTGGATGGCGCGTCAGCGCTGGTACGCCACCAAGGGCCGCACCCCCCAGATCCGCGTGATCGGCTCCTTCGAGGCCGACCTGGACGGCGTGCTCGCCGTCACCCTCCTCGTCATCGACGAGGCGCCGGACCTGCCCGTGCTCTACCAGGTGCCGGTCGTCGCGCGCCGGTCGCCCCTGCCGGGCGGCGACCACGCGTTCATCGGCTCGGCCGACGACCTCTACCTCTACGACGCCCCGCACGACCCCGCCTACGCGAGGTACCTCTTCGGGCTCATGGCGGGCTCGGTCCACGTCGACGGCTCGGACGTCGTCGTCGACGGCACCGAGCTCGTCCCCGCCGGCACGGTGCGCCGCTCGCGCGTGCTGTCGGGCGAGCAGTCGAACACCTCGATCATCTTCGACGTCGAGGGCGGTCCGGTCGAGCACGCCATCGCGAAGGTGTTCCGCGTGCTGCACCACGGCGACAACCCCGACGTCACGACGCAGGCCGCCCTCACGCAGGGCGGGTCGACGCGCGTGCCCACCACCTTCGGGTCGCTGCACGGCAACTGGCCCGACCCGGGTCGCGACCACGGCACGGCCAGCGGGCACCTCGCCTTCTCGCAGCAGTTCCTCGCCGGGGCGGAGGACGCGTGGCGCGTCGCCCTGGACGCCGCCGGCGAGCACCGCGACTTCACGACCGAGGCGCGCGACCTCGGCGTCGCCGTCGCCGAGGTGCACGCCACCCTCGCCGAGCAGCTCGGCACCGTCGAGTCGGACGACGACACGGTCGCCGCGGCGCTCGTCAGCATGCGCCGCCGCATCACGACGGCGGCCCGCGAGGTGCCCGAGATCGCCGAGCACGAGGCGGCCGTGCTGGCCGTCTACGACCGGGCGGCGGCCCTCCGCTGGCCGCGCCTGCAGCGCATCCACGGCGACCTGCACCTCGGCCAGGCCCTCCAGGCGCCCGGTCGCGGCTGGACCCTGCTCGACTTCGAGGGCGAGCCCCTGCGGCCGATGCCCGAGCGGTCGCGCGCCGACGTGCCGCTCCGCGACATCGCGGGCATGCTCCGCTCGTTCGACTACGTCGCGGGGTCGCTCGCCCAGCAGGTGCCGAGCGTCGACGCGGCGGCGTGGGCGCACGACGCGCGGGTCGCGTTCGTCGACGGGTACGTCGCGTCGTCCGGCGTCGACGTCCGGGCCGAGCGCGCGCTGCTCGACGCGTTCGAGATCGACAAGGCCGTGTACGAGGCGATCTACGAGAGCCGCAACCGACCTGACTGGATCGACATCCCGATCGCCGCCGTCCGTCGGCTCGTCGCGCGATCGGGCGCGGCTCCCGCCGTCGCGCCGGGCTCGACCACGGCCTCGCCCGAGGACGACTGACCGACGCAGGAGGCGCGGTGCCGGTCCCCGGGACCGGCCCCGCGCCTCCTGCGCTCGGCTCCCCCGCCGCGGGGCCCGGCCCTACGGGCGGGGCACGTTGCGCAGGTTCGAGCGGGCCATCGAGACGACCTCGCCCGCGCCGCCGTTCATGACGACCTTCGACATGGCGAGCGAGAAGCCCTTGACCTGGGCCCCCGTGATGGCGGGCGGCAACGACAGCGCCTGGGGGTCGGTCGCGATGTCGATGAGCGCCGGCCCGTCGTGCTCGAAGACGGCCTCGAAGCCGTCACGGAGCTCGCCCGGCTGGTCGACGTGCACGGCGTGGATGCCGATCGAGCGGGCGACCGCGGCGTAGTCGACGTAGGGCACGTCGACGCCGAAGTCGGGGTAGCCGTCGACGAGCATCTCGAGCTTGACGAGGCCCAGCGTCGAGTTGTTGAAGACGACGATCTTGACCGGGATCTCGTACATCTTCGCGGTGACGAGCTCGCCCATCAGCATCGAGAGGCCGCCGTCGCCCGACATCGAGACGACCTGGCGCCCCGGGAACGCGAGCTGCGCCCCGAGGGCGTGCGGCAGCGCGTTCGCCATCGAGCCGTGCAGGTACGAGCCGAAGACGCGACGCCCGGCGGTGGGCGTGACGTAGCGGGCCGCCCACACGTTCGCCATGCCCGTGTCGGCGGTGAAGATCGCGTCGTCCGCCGCGACCTCGTCGAGGATCGAGGCCGCGTACTCCGGGTGGATCGGCGTCAGCTTCTCGGCCTTCTTCGTGTAGGCCCCGACGACGCCGGTCATGAGCTTCTCGTGCTTCTTGAGCATCTTGTCGAGGAAGCGGCGGCTCTTCTTGGCCTCCACCAGCGGGGCGAGGAGGCGGAGCGTCGGCAGCACCGCGCCGTGCACCGGCACGTGCACCGTCGCACGGCGCCCGATGACCGCGGCCTCGACGTCGACCTGCGCGATCGTCACCTCGTCGCCGTCGGGCAGGAACTGCGGGTACGGGAAGTCGGTGCCGAGGAGCACCAGCAGATCGGCGTCGTGGATGCCCGCGTGGGCCGCGCCGTAGCCCAGGAGGCCCGTCATGCCGACGTCGTAGGGGTTGTCGTGCTGGATGACGTCCTTGCCCCGGAGGCTGTGCCCGATCGGGGCGCCGATGCGGCCGGCGAGCTCGATGATCTCGTCGTGCGCCCCGCGACCGCCCTCGCCGACGAAGAACGCGACGGTGCCGGCGGCGTTGATCGCGTCGGCGAGCGCCTGGACGTCCTCCTGCGCGGGGACGAGCTCGGGCGCGCGGGTCGTGAGGAACGGGGGCGTGGCGCCCTCGGCGTCGAGCTCGGCGACGTCGCCCGGCAGCGTGACGACGCTGACGCCGTGGCCGGCCATCGTGTGGCGGATGGCGGACGCGACGACCGACGGCGACTGCACGGCGGTCGAGACCATCTCGGAGTACCCCGAGCACTCGACGAAGAGCCGGTCGGGGTGGGTCTCCTGGAAGTAGTCGGAGCCGATCATGGCGCTCGGGATGTGGCTCGCGATGGCGAGCACCTTGGCGCGGCTGCGGTGGGCGTCGTAGAGCCCGTTGATGAGGTGCAGGTTGCCGGGTCCGCACGAGCCGGCGCAGACGGCGAGCTCGCCGCTCATCTGGGCGTCGCCCGACGCCATGAACGCCGCGGCCTCCTCGTTGCGGACGTGGATCCAGTCGATCCCGCCCTTCTCGGACCCTCCGGTGCGACGCACCGCGTCGACGATCGGGTTGAGGCTGTCGCCGACGATGCCGTAGATGCGCCGCACCCCCGCGGCGACGAGCTGGGCGATGATCTGGTCGGCGACGGTGTCTGCCACGGGGTCCTCCTGGTGCTGCGGGTGGTGGTGCGCGATCTGGGGGCGGGCGACGGCCGGCGTGGTGCCCCCGCGCCTCCTGCGCTCGTGGCTCCCAGCCAACTCCCCCGGCCCTCACGGCTGCCCGGGCCTAGCCTGGGGCGATGACCGACACCGCCACCTCCTACGTCCCCGAAGCCGGCACCATCACGATGTTCAGCACGTCGTGGTGCGGCTACTGCGCCCGCCTCAAGCAGCAGCTCGGCAAGCAGGGCATCGGCTTCACCGAGGTCAACATCGAGGAGGTCGCCGGCACCGCCGAGATCGTCGAGAGCGTCAACGGCGGCAACCAGACGGTGCCGACCGTGATCTTCCCCGACGGGTCGACCGCGACGAACCCGTCGCTCGCCGACGTGCAGGCGAAGCTCGGCCTGTAGGCCGCGGCCGCAGGCGCCCCGCTCGCGGGGATCGAGGGAGGGCCGGTGCCCGACGGATCCGTCGGGCACCGGCCCTCTCTCGACGCGGGGCCGAGACCTCAGCTCTGGGGGGCCGCGGCGAAGAACTCGATCTGGTTGCCGTCGGGGTCCTTGACCATGAGGGTTGTGCCGAAGTCGGGCTCCTCGAGGTCGGAGTCGATGCCGGCCGCGGAGGCGTGCTCCTGCCACGCGACGACGGCGTCGCGGTCGCTCACGGCGAAGCCGATGTGGTCGAGGCCGGGCACCGTCGGGTCGAAGGCGACGGCCTTGCCCTCCGTGTAGGCGGTGACGCCGAGGATCTGTCCGTTGCCGACCGAGAACAAGCGCCGGTCGAGGCCGTCGAGCTCGATGCGGCCGACGGGGCCCGCGCCGAACAGCTTCTCGTAGAACGCGAGGCTCGCGTCCAGGTCGGAGACGGTGATGGCGACGTGGGCGTAGCCGTTGATCTCGGGCACGGGGTGCTCCTTCGTTCGGTGGTCCGCCCACACAACTCGGGGCGACTGGGAGGCGCCTCCTCCCCGCCGGCGAACTGCGCGCGACGGACAGACACCGCCCGCCGCGCAGCCCGCCCGCCCGCCCGCGCGGCTACGCCTCGAGCGCCTCCGTCAGCAGCGACACGAGCGCGCTCAGCTGGATGTCGGCCGAGTCGACCACGTCGCTGTCGTCGCCGTCGAGGGCCCGCGCCGCGAGGCCCGCCTTGCTGTCGATGAGCTCGGCGATCTTGGTGTCGATCGTCTGGGCGGCGATGACGCGCCACGCGGTGACGGGCTCCTCCTGGCCGATGCGGTGCACGCGGTCGATGGCCTGGGTCTGCTCGGCGTCGGTCCACGAGAGCTCGGCGAGAACCACGTTCGACGCGACCTGCAGGTTGAGCCCCACGCCCGCCGCGGTGAGCGAGCAGACGACGACCTCGACCTCGGGGTCGTTCACGAACGCGTCGATCTGGCGCTGGCGCACCGCCGGCGTCTGGTCGCCGCGGATCGACGAGTACTTGATGCCGCGCTTGGCGAAGGTCTGCTCGGCGGTGTCCATGACGTCGATGTGCTTGGCGAAGAAGACGACCTTGCCGACGTTGCGGGCGAGCTGCGCGGTGTAGTCGGCGGCGAGGCCGGCCTTGGCCTGGCCGATGCGCCGCACCATGCTGAAGACGTTCTCGCCGTTCTTCGCGGTGGTGGTGTCCTCCAGCTCCCACTTCGCGACCTGGCGGACGAGGTCGTGGTCGATCCCCTCGACCCGGACGCCGGAGGCGCGGGCCGCGAGGGCGGACCGGTACCGGCTGACGAGACGGCGCGCCAGCTCGCGCTCGGCCTCGCGGATCGACCGGCCGGCCTCGTCGTCGAGCTCGACGGGCAGGTCGGCGATGCGGCGGGCCGGGATGTCGGCGGCCACGTCGACCTTGCGACGCCGGACGATGCCGAGGTCGATGACGATCTCGCGGGCGGACGGGAAGAAGCCCGGGTCGGCCGGCGTGAGGCCCGCCTCCTCCAGCTGCTCCATGAGCTCGGCGGCGGGCTTCTTGTCGCCGATCCAGCCGAGGAACTCCCAGATCGCCCGGAAGTCCTCGATGTCGTTGATCAGGGGCGTGCCGGTGAGGGCCATGAGCAGCGGGTGCGCCGTGCGGGCGCGGATCCGCTCCGAGAGCTGGAGCACGTGGCGCGAGCGCTGCGACTCCTTGTTCTTGATGAAGTGCGCCTCGTCGACGATCATGCCCTTGAAGCCGAGGTCGCCGAGCCAGCCGACGTGGCGGTCGAGCACCTCGTAGTTGACGATGACGACGTCGGCGAAGGCGTCGAGGGTGTCGCCGTCGCCGTGGATCACGGTGGCGCTGCGCGTCGGGGTCCAGAGCTGCACCTCGCGGGCCCAGTTGGTCTTGACGACGTTCGGCACGACAACGAGCAGCGGGTAGGCGCCCGCGGCCTGGGCGGCGAGCAGCGACTGGGCCGTCTTGCCGAGGCCGGGCTCGTCGGCGAGCAGGTACGTGCGGTGGCCCTGGCGGGCCGACTCGACGAGCTGCGCCTGGTGGTGCATGAGGGTCGCGCCGGCGGGGGCGTCGACCGTGGTCGGCTCGGGCAGCGGCATGCAGGCGGGGCCGCCGCCGGCGCCGTACTCGAACGACTTGAAGAGGGGCCCGAAGAGCTCCCAGTTGGCCAGGCGCACCGGGTGCACCTCGCGGGCGACCTCGGCGAGCGAGAAGTCGGGCGGCAGGAAGGGGTTCGCGAGCTGCCGCGACACGACCGACTGCGGGACGACCTGACGCTCGGAGGCGGGCGCCACGGGCGCGGCCTCGCGGACGATGACCTGCTCCTCCGGGGCGATCTCGAGCCCGGCCGAGAGCTGCATGTCGCGCTTCAGCGCCCTGGCCGTCTCGGAGACGACGGCGTCCTCGCCGAGGAGGGCGATGAGGGAGGTGTCGCGCGCGGCCGTCTTCGCGAGGATCTGCGCGACGCCGTCGAGGCGCTTCATCTGCTCGGCGCGCTCGGAGTCGCTGACGGACTGGTCGACCTTGACCCGGGCACGCTCCTCGCGCATGAGCAGGGCGATGACCTGGAACTTGGTGCGGCTGGAGGGCTTCACCTGACCCCGCTGGGCCGCCGCCTCGACCTCGCGCACGGCGCGGGCGAGGACGGGGATCAGCCCGTCGTTGTCGACCTCACGGCGACGGTGGGGGCGCTGGGCGGTGCGGGTGCCGCCCTGGTGACGCTGGCCTGGTCGAGCCAAGGCTCCTCCTCCTCGTCGACGGTCACGTCGACGGTGCTGTGTCGCCGATGGCGACGGTGGTGCTGCGGCGGCCGCGGAGTGCGGCCGGCGTGGCCGGGCCCTGGCGACGCCGGTCGGGAGACCGACGACGGGGCGGGCACGGCACGGGCGGACGGCGATGTGGTGCGACGACGACCGGCCCGGGGGCGGCGTCGTGTGCCCGGTGGCACCGCCGGGTCAGCGAGCACGGGGCCGCGGCGACGTCAGATCGTCGACGCGTCCCGGATGAGCCAGCAGACCGGGTCGGGACTCCGTGTCTCACGACGACACGGACGGTGCTGTGGGGCAGTTTACGCCGAGCGGGCCCCGTGACGCCAGCAGCGCCTCCCGGTGTTTCGTCGACCCGTGCCTCGCCTAGGCGAGCGGGTCCGCGGTCGCGGCGGAGGCGGGCGGCGCTGCAGCCGGTGTCGCGGCGGGCTCGGGCGGGGACGCCGCGAGCGTCCCGGCGGCCGCCTGGACCAGCTGCACCGCCTTCCGGCGACCGGTGTCCGTGCCGAGCGTCGCCTGCCCGCCCGCGTGCGCGAGCAGCTGCGACGCCACGGCCGGGGCCAGTCGGTCGGCGAGGTCCGGCGCCGTCTCGGCCCAGCGGCGGGTGACGTCGTCGGCGAGCCGCTCGCAGGCCCGCGCCTCGGCCTCGTCGCCGTTGCCGCGGTGCCACTGGCCGGTGACGACGAGGTGGGCGACGAGCGCGGCGGCGTCGCGGGCCGGGTGGCCGAGGCCCGCCGTGTCGATGTCGAGCAGCCCGGTGACGCGCCACGGCTCCGCGGGGTGCACGAAGAGCTGCTCGAGGTGCAGGTCGCCGTGGATCACGACCTGGGGATCGGCCGACCAGGAGGCGCGGCGCCGCTCGATCTCGTCGTACAGCCCCGCGATCGCCGTCGCCTGGTCGGGCAGCGACGACGTGAGCGTCGACCGGTGCCACGCGCCGTGGTCGAGGGCGTCCGACTGGGCCCGGCCCGCGGCGGCGACCCGGGCCGTGCGCCGGCCGAGGTCGACGACCTCGTCGACGAAGCGCGGGTCGTCGGCCAGCTCGACCACCCGCTGGCCCGCGGCCACGCCGGGCACCCGCTCGAGGACGAGCAGCCCGTCGGCGCGCGAGGCGAGCACGGCGGGCACGGGCAGCCCCTGGGCCCGGAACGCCTCGTGCAGGGCGACGATCGGGCCGACCCGGTCGGGCCGGACGACCTTGAGGAAGAGCGTCGCCTCGGCGCTGTCGAGCCGGATGACCGCGCGCTTGCCCGGCCGGTACGCGGCGACGCTGAGGGTGGGCGACGAGACCGCGACGCCGAGCTCGGCGAGGGAGCGCGCGACGCGGTCGGGGTAGGTGACCCCGGCGAGCGCCGGCAGCATCGGGTCGGCCGGGTACGCCCAGACGGCGAGCGGCCGGCCCGTGGCGGGGTCGGTGGTGAGCACCGACGAGGCGTCGGCGGTCGAGACGTCGGTGTCGATGAAGGTCAGCACCGTCGCGGTGACGCCCGCCGCGTCGACGGTGTCGACCTCGTAGCCGTAGAGGAACCCGCGCCCCGACGGCTCGACCGAGTGCGGCCGGAACGCGACGACCGTCACCCCCGAGCCCGCGAACGCGACGGGGAGCACCTCGGCAGAGTCAGGCCACACACGGTCATTGAACAGCGTCCGGGCGTCGAGGGGGGCCCGACCCGGCCGGTCGGTGACCAGATCGTGACCGGGGCTCGCGTCCGGGCCGCGCCGCCGGGGCCCGCCGGTACGCTGACCCGGTGGACATCGTCTCGCGCATCCGGCAGACGAAGCGCACGCCCCTGCTGCAGGTCGTCAAGACGAGCGTCGCCGTGGTCGTCGCGTGGTTCGTCTCCCTGGCCCTGCTCGAGCAGGCCCTGCCGATCTTCGCCGCGATCGCCGCCCTCCTCGTCGTGCTGCCGAGCGTCAACCAGTCGCTCGTGCGCGGCCTCGAGCGCAGCGTCGGCGTCATCGGGGGCGTGGTGCTCGCCTACGGCGCGGGCCAGCTGCTCGGCGACTCGACCTTCGTCGTGCTGGCGCTCGTCGTCGTCAGCCTGCTGCTCGCCTGGGCGCTGCGGCTCACGCCGAGCTCGGCGAACCAGGTGCCGATCTCGGCGATGCTCGTGCTCGCCATCGGCGCGCAGACGCCCGGCTACGCCGTCGACCGGATCATCGAGACGATCATCGGCGCCGTGGTCGCCCTGGCGGTGAACGCCCTCGTCGTGCCGCCGGTGCTGCTCGCCCCGGCGCACCTCGCCGTCGGGCGCCTGGCCCGCGACCTGGCCGCGGTGCTCGACGACCTCGCCGCCGTGCTCGTCTCCCCCGACGCCGACGAAGCCCGCCTCACGGCGATGCTGGAGCGGGCCCGCCGCCTCCGGGACCTCCAGGCCACCGCGGTCGCCGCGGTGACCGCGGGCGAGGAGAGCCTCATGCTGAACCCCCGCGCGAGCCGGCAGCGGTCGTTGCTCGAGGCCGACGCCGCGACGCTCACGCGCCTGACCGCCCTGGTGCACCGGGTCGTGGCCATGACCCGGTCGGTCCGCGACAACCACGACGAGTCCCTCGCCGACGACCCCGTCGTCGCGGGCATCTCGGTCGAGTTGACCCGCGCCGCCCACGACGTCCGCCTGCTCGCGCGCGAGGCCGACGAGGCCCGGGTGCCCGGGCGCGTCGACGACCTGCCGGCGCTCACGGCCCCCCTGACGGTCCTCCGTCCCGACCCGGTGCACTGGGTGCTCGTCGGCTCGCTGCTGGAGGACCTCCGCCGGGTCCGCGAGGAGATCATCGGTGCCTGACCCGGCGGACGCCCGCCGCCGCTACGCGCCGTACGGCCTCGAGACCCGGCCGGAGGCGCGGGGCCTGACCCGGCAGGAGGTCGCCACCCGGCACGGCGCGGCCGTCGTCCACCACGCCGGCCTCCCGGCCCTGCCCGGCGAGCACGGCGACGACGACGCCCCCGTCACCGTCCTCCTCCACGGCGCCGCCGGCTCGTGGACGACCTGGACCCCGTACCTGCGCGCCGCCGACGAGACCGGCCGCCCCGTCGCCCGGCCCGTGCTCGTCGACCTGCCCGGCTGGGGCGACTCCCCCGAGCCCGCGGTCGCCCTCGACGTCGAGGCGGCCGTCGACGTCGTCCTCGAGGTCGCCGACGCCCTCGGCGTCGACCGCTTCGACCTGGTGGGCCACTCGATGGGCGCGCTCGTGGCCCTCCACCTCGCCGTTCGCGTGCCGACGCGCGTCACGCGCCTGGGCCTCGTGTCGCCGACGTCGTTCGCGGCGCTGGAGGCGACGGACCGCCCGCTCACCGGCCTCGTCCGCCTGCCCGCGCTCGTGCTGCTGCGCGCGGTGTTCGCGGTGCTGCCCCGCGCCTCCTCGGGGCTGCTGCGGGGGGCGACCCGGCTGGGGCTGCTGCGTCCGCTGTCGTCGCCGGTGTTCCGGCACGTGCGGCGGGTGCCGCGGTCGGTGCTCGAGGCGTTCGTCGCCGAGATCCGGCCGCGCGGCTTCGTGGCGGCGACGCGGTCGGCCCACGGCTACGACACGACCGCCTGGTCGCGCGTGGCGTGCCCCGTGGCGGCGGTGGCCGGTGCCGACGACGCCTTCGCCGAGCGCCGCGACCTCGCGCGGCTGCGGCTCGTGCTGCCCGGCGCCCGCACGACGCTGCTGCCGCGGTGCGGCCACTTCGCCCACGTCGAGTGGCCGTTCGCGACCGTCGACGCGCTCGCCCCGACCGAGCCCGCACGCGCCGCCGCGGCCGACGGGGAGGCGCGGGCCTAGTCGCCGGCCTCGCCCGCCCGCCTGCCCCCGCCGTCGACCTCGGCGACGACCATGTCGACGCACGTCGGGTCGCCGAGCGGCCGGAAGTGCCCGTCGACGGGGAAGGTCACGTTGGTCGCGCCGGGCAGCATGCTGCCCTCCGTGACGTGGGCGTCGAAGCCCGAGGCCATCGACGTGATGCGCGCGTTGGCGTCGAGCTGCTCGGCGAGGCGGAGGAGGTCGGCGTCGCGGGGCGAGAAGGCGCGGAGGGCCCGGGTGCGGAGCACGAGCGCCCAGCGCGACCCGGAGAACGGCGAGTTGACGGCGACCATGCGGTCGATCCGGCGCTCGACGTCGGTCGTCACCATCATCGTCTTGCCGATGAGGCCGCCCTTGCTGTGGGCGAGCACGACGACGTCGCGGAGGTCGTGGGCGTCGAGGACGCGCTGCGCGGCCTCGGCCGTGGCCTCGATGGGCCGGGTGTTGTGCCCGAGTCCCGGCACGACGACCACCGGGTGGCCGAGGTCGTTGAGGCGGTCGGCCATCGGTCGGAGGAAGCGCCAGGTCTCGTAGACGCCGGGCAGCAGCAGCACGGGCGCCGCGTCGCCCTGCCGGTAGCGGGCCGGCACGCGCCGGGCCGAGCGGGGCACGAGGTGCACGCGCCAGACGTAGGGGTAGTCGAACATCAGCGTGCGGAGGAAGCGCAGGAGGCCGACCCGGCGGTGCCCCTCGCCGCGGGACGGTGTCGAGCTCATGCCTCCCACGCTAGACGCGGGACGGGCGGCGGGCTCAGCGGGCCCCGGGCCGGGCGCTCAGCGGGCGGCGACGGTCGGCAGCACGCCGAACGGGGCGCCGTCGGGCCAGGCGACGCACTCGACGGCCTCGCGGGCGTGCTCGAGCACGAGGTCCCACTTGGTGCAGATCGACGCCCACGGCGGCGGGAAGGCCTGCGCGTCGCGGAGCAGGGACAGGGCGGCCGCGCCGTAGCCGGCCCGAGCGGCGGCGTTGGCCGCGTCGGGCAGAGCTCCCATGACACCGCGGACCACGAGGACGCGGTGGTCCCAGGTCATGAGCTCGATGTCGTCGAACGCCCCCCAGGCGCTCTCGATCTCGCGTCGCAGCTCGACGATCTCGCGGGATTCCCATCCCTCGGTCGCACTCGTCATGTGGCCCCCCTCAGAGCCGGCGGACCGCCCTTCGGCGAGCCCCTCGTTCACCGGCCGAGCGGCCGGAGACTCAGAAGATACCACCGGGAAGGTTCTGCGACGAAGGGTCCGTCTGCCCCGATTTCTCGGGGCACCCGAGGGGGCGGCACGACGGGTGAGGCGCCTCCCCCGGGGGCCTTGTCCCCCGTTGCCTGAGCCGGGCGGCGACCCGCGGTCTACCGTCCACGACGTGCCGCCGACACCGGCGCGCGCCCGCGTCGACACCCCGACGCCCACCGACACACGACGAACAGGAGCCACCATGTTCCAGGGATCAGACGCCCTGCACGACAACCTGCAGAAGGTCCTCGTCGACCTCATCGAGCTTCACATCCAGGGCAAGCAGGCGCACTGGAACCTGCTCGGCAGCAACTTCCGCGACCTGCACCTGCAGCTCGACGAGATCGTCGACGCCGCCCGCGAGTTCTCCGACGAGGTCGCCGAGCGCATGCGCGCCGTCTACCTCGTGCCGGACGGCCGCTCGTCGGTCGTCTCTGCCGGGACCGCCCTGCCCGAGTTCCCCGCGGGCCCGGTCGAGACGACCGCCGTGGTCGACCTCATCGTCGACCGCATGTACGCCGCGACGAACACGATCCGCACCGTGCACGACGACGTCGACGACGAGGACCCGACGACGGCCGACGTGCTGCACGGCATCCTCGAGCGCCTCGAGCAGCTCGCCTGGATGACCGGCGCCGAGAACCGCCACCCGCAGAAGGACGCCGCCAAGCCGGAGACCCGCGAGCGCGACGAGTCGGCCGCGGCCGAGGGCCTCGACCGCGTCGGCGCGATCGCCAACTAGCACCGACCGCCTGCCCCGAGCAGGCACCACCGACGGGGCACCGCCCCGGAGATCCCCTACGCGACCTCCGGTGCGGTGCCCTTCCTCACGCTGGGAGACACCATGACCGACACGAGCAGCACCGGCCCGACCACCGACGGCACCGCCCCCGAGGCCTTCGACCACGTCGTCGTCGGCGGCGGCATGGTCGCCGCGACCGCCGCCGCCGCGATCCGCGAGGCCGCCCCCGACGCGACCGTGCTCGTCCTCAGCGACGACGTCGACGCGCCCTACACGCGCCCCGCGCTCTCGAAGAAGCTCTGGACCGACCCCGAGTACACCGAGGACGACAACGACATGGGTCTCGCCGGGACCGGGGCCGAGCTGCGCCTGCGGACGCGCGCCACCGCGATCGACCGAGACGCCCGCACCGTGACGACGTCGGACGGGGCGACCGTGTCGTACGGGCGCCTCCTGCTGGCCACCGGCGGGTCGCCGACCACCCTCGACCTGCCCGACGACGACCGCGTGGTGTACTTCCGCACCTCGGCCGACTACCGCCGGCTGCGCGCGCTCTCGGGCGGGCAGCGCCACGTCGTCGTCGTGGGCGGGAGCTACATCGGCACCGAGATCGCCGCGGCGCTCGTGCAGAACGACACCCGGGTCACCCTGGTCTTCCCCGACGAGGTGCTCGGCGGCGCCGTCTTCCCGCCCGAGCTGGCCTCGTCGTTCGAGCGCCGGTACGAGGAGGCGGGGGTCGCCCTGGCCCGCGGTCGTCGCCTCGAGCGCGGCACGGCCGACGACGCCGGGCTGCACCTCGTGCTCGACGACGGGTCGACGCTCGACGCCGACGCGGTCGTCGTCGGGCTCGGCATCACGCCCTCGGTCGAGCTCGCCGAGCAGGCCGGCCTGACGGTCGACGACGGCATCGTCGTGGACGCCTCGCTGCGCACCAGCGACCCCCTCGTCTTCGCCGCCGGGGACGTCGCGATGTACCCCGACCGCATCCTCGGACGTCGTCGCGTCGAGCACGTCGACAACGCCAAGGAGCAGGGCCCGCTCGTCGGGCGCGTCATGGCGGGCTCGGACGAGGAGTACGCGCACACGCCGTACTACTACTCGAAGGTCTTCGACCTCTCGTACGAGGCGGTCGGCACGATCGACTCGACGACGGACACGGTCGTCGACGACAAGGGCGACGGCGCCGCCGTCGCGTACTACCTCAGCGACGACGCCGTGGTCGGCGTGCTGCTCTGGAACGTCGACGAGGCACGCGACGCCGCCCGCGCCGTGCTCGCCGAGGGCTCGGCGGTCGACCGCGACTCGCTGGTCGGGCGGATCTGAGGCGACCGGCTGCCCGACGGACGGGCCCCGGGGACGCGCACCGCGCCTCCCCGGGGCCCGTCGTCGTCGCGGCCCGTCGCCGTCGAGGCCGTGCCGGTGGCTAGGCCCCGGGACCGAAGAGGAACGGCGCGCGGCCCGCACGATCGAGGTCGAGCGCGAAGACGCCGCCGCTGAGCGGGTGCGCGGCGAGCTGGTCGGCGTCGAGGCCCTCGCGGGCCGACAGCACGAACAGGGTGCGGAGGTCGGCACCGCCGAAGCCGATGCCCGTGACGTTCGGCACGGGGAACTCGACGCGCTCGAGCACCTCGCCCCGGGCGTCGAGGTGCACGACGACGCTCTCGCCGTGCACGGCGCCCCAGAACTCGCCCCGCTCGTCGCGCGCCAGGCCGTCGTGCGACCCGGCCGACGAGAACGGCACGAGCTCGCCGAGGGCGCCGTCGGCGTCCCAGCTCGCCCGGTAGATCGTCTCCGCGTCGGTGTCGGTGAGGTAGATCTCGCTGCCGTCGTCGTTCCACTCGAAGCCGTTGGTGGTGCTGAAGTCGTCGCGCAGCAGGGTCACGGCGCCGTCGGGGCCGACGCGCCAGAGCCCGGCGACGGGCTTCCCGTCGGGGTCGAGGGCGCCGACGACGAAGGCGCCGAACGGGTCGCACTTGCCCTCGTTGAGGCGCATGCCCTCGTGGGCGAGCTCGACGGTCGCGAGCTCGCGCTCGACCACGCCGTCGTCGTCGGTGAGCACGACGCGGTCCTCGAGGGCGGCCACGAGGCCACCGCCCCGGCGTCGCTGGAAGCTGGGGAGGGGCGGGTCGACCACCGTGGTCCGGTCGCGGAGCCCGTCGGCGGAGGTGCGGTGCAGGAGGCCCGGCGTGATGTCGGTCCAGACGAGCTCCTGCGCGTCGACGTCCCAGACGGGGCTCTCGGCCAGTTCCGCCCGGGCGTCGAGGAAGAGGCGGGGCGCGGCGGTGACGGAGTCGGTCATCGGCCCCGTCTACCAGCCGGGGCTGGTCGCCGGGTCCTCCCCAGGGGTACGCCCCGACGCGCGAGCGCACAGACCCCTGTCAAACGCGGACACGAGGAGGCGCGGGAGAGCACCGTGGGCATGGTGACCGACACTCTCTCCAGCGTCCACGACGCCACCGACGCCTTCCTCGACGACGACTCCGGGTGGGAGGCGCCCGAGCCCCGAGAGGGCGGCTACGTGGCGCTGCGCTCGTACGGGGCGATCGGCGACGGCCGCACGGTGGCGCTGATCGCGCGCGACGGGCAGATCGACTGGCTGCCGTTCCCGTCCCTGCCGAGCGACCCCGTCTTCTCGGGCGTCGTCGACGCGGCCGACGGCGGCCGCGTCGAGCTCCGCCCCGTCGACGACGACTACACCGTGCAGCGCGCGTACGTGCCCGGCACGAACGTGCTGCGCACCCGCTTCCGCACGTCCACCGGCACCGTCGAGGTGACCGACGCCCTGGTCACGGGCGTCGCCGGCCGCCTGCCGTGGGGCGAGCTCGCCCGCCGCGTCGACGGGCTCGACGGCTCGGTCGACATGCGCTGGGCCGTCGTCCCGGGCAACGCGTTCGGCACGCACCCGATCCGTCGCGTCGACACGGTGCACGGGCCCGTGCTCCGGGCCGCCGACATCAACCTCGCGCTCGTCGGCTTCGAGCACGGCCGCACCGACCCGACCGAGCCCGGCGACGGCGAAGTCGAGGGCCCGCTCGAGTTCCGCGGCGCCTTCACGACCTCGCCCGGCTCGCGGTCGCTGATCTGCCTCTGCGGCGTCGAGGACGAGCCGCTGCACCTGCCCGACCCGCGCGTCGTCGACGAGGGCATCGACCGCACGATCGAGAACTGGGAGGGCTGGTCGACCGAGTTCAGCTGGGACGGCCCCTGGGCCGACGCCGTGCACCGCAGCGCGCTCGCCCTCAAGCTGCTCATCTACAGCCCCACCGGCGCCATCGCCGCCGCCGCGACGACCGCGCTGCCGGAGAACTTCACCGGGAAGAAGAACTGGGACTACCGCTTCGCGTGGGTGCGCGACCTCGCCTACACGGTCGACGCGCTCATCCGGTTCGGCCTGCGGGAGGAGCCCCACGCCGCCGTCTCCTGGATGCTCAAGGCCCTGAAGGAGAACGGCCGCGAGATGCACATCTTCCTGCGCCTCGACGGCACGAAGCCCGACGGGACGCACGAGACCGGGTCCGAGGGCTGGCGCGGCATCGGCCCCGTCTACAAGGGCAACCCGGCGGGCGACCAGCTGCAGCTCGGCGTCTTCGCCGACATCCTCGCGATCGCGAGCCAGTACGCGCACGGCGGCAACATCCTCGACGAGTCGACGGCCGACCTGCTGACCGGCTTCGCCGACGACGCGTGCCGTCGCTGGCAGGAGAAAGACAGCGGCATGTGGGAGCTCGCCGACGAGCAGCACTACGTCAGCAGCAAGATGGGCTGCTGGCAGGCCATCGACGCCGCCCTCGAGCTCACCGAGATCGGTCAGCTGCACCCCTCCGAGGACGACCTCGAGCACTGGCGGAAGAACCGCGACGCGATCGTCGAGTGGGTCGACGAGCACGGCTGGTCGGAAGAGCGCGGCGCCTACCTCATGTACCCGGACAGCGACCTGCTCGACGCCTCGGTGCTGCTGCACGCCCCGAGCGGCTTCGACCGCGGCGAGCGGATGTCCCGCACCATCGACGCGATCCGCGACGAGCTCGGCGCCCCCGGGTCGCTCGTCTTCCGGTACAGCGGCGTCGACGCCGAGGAGGGCACCTTCGTGGCCTGCGCCTTCTGGCTCGCCGGTGCCCTGGCCTGCGTCGGACGCATCGACGAGGCCGTGGCCGCCATGGACGAGCTCGTCGAGCAGTCGAACGACGTCGGCCTCTACACCGAGATGATCAGCGCCGACGACGGGCAGTTCCTCGGCAACATGCCCCAGGGGCTCAGCCATCTGGCGCTCGTCAACGCCGCCATCACCATCGAGGAGATGCGCCATGAGGCCCAGGGCGACGACGACGGGGGCGATGACGACGCCGTCGACGGGGGCGACGACGCCCCGCAGGACGACGACCAGGAGGACCGATGACCGACACCACGCCCGCCCGCTCCGCCGACACGGCCGCCGGGCCGCGCGTCCCCGCCACGACCGACGAGCTCGCGCTGGTCGACGCCTGGTGGCGGGCGGCGAACTACCTCACGGTGGGCCAGATCTACCTGCGCGACAACGCCCAGCTGGCGCGTCCCGTCGAGCGCGACGACATCAAGCCGCGGCTGCTCGGCCACTGGGGCACCTCCCCTGCGCTGAGCTTCGTCTACGCGCACCTCAACCGGGTCATCCGCCGCGACGACCGCGACCTCCTCTACGTGTGCGGCCCCGGCCACGGCGGTCCCGCGATGGTCGCGAACACCTGGCTCGAGGGCACGTACAGCGAGCTCTTCCCCGACGTGTCCCTCGACGCCGCGGGCATGCTGCGGCTCTTCCGGCAGTTCTCGACGCCCGGCGGCATCCCCTCGCACGCCGCTCCCGAGACCCCCGGCTCGATCAACGAGGGCGGCGAGCTCGGCTACTCGCTGAGCCACGCCTACGGCGCGGTGCTCGACGACCCCGACCTCGTGGCGGTCTGCGTGATCGGCGACGGCGAGGCCGAGACCGGACCGCTGGCCACGAGCTGGCATGCGAACAAGCTGCTCGACCCCGTGCACGACGGCGCCGTGCTGCCGATCCTCAACCTCAACGGCTACAAGATCGCCAACCCGACGATCCTCGCCCGCATCCCCGAGGGCGAGCTTCTCGACCTCCTCCGCGGCTACGGCTACCAGCCGATCGTCGTCGCCGGCGGCTTCGACGGAGAAGACCCGGCCCTCGTCCACACGCGCATGGCCGCGGCCCTCGACGAGGCGTTCGCCCGCATCGACGAGCTCCAGCGCCAGGCGCGGCGCGGCGAGTCCGTCGAGCGACCGCGGTGGCCGATGATCGTGCTCCGCACCCCCAAGGGCTGGACCGGCCCGAAGGTGGTCGACGGCAAGCAGGTCGAGGGCACGTGGCGTGCCCACCAGGTGCCGCTGAGCGGGGTCCGCGACGACGACGAGCACCGCGTCCAGCTCGACGCGTGGCTCCGCTCCTACCGGGCCGACGAGCTCTTCGACGACCGCGGTGCGCCGGCGGCCTTCCTCGACGCGCTCCGACCGCGGGGCGAGAAGCGCATGAGCGCGATCCCCGCCTCGAACGGCGGGCTCGTCCGTCGTCCCCTCTCGCTGACCGACTGGCGACGGCACGCCGTCGAGACCTCCGACGACCGCCGCACGACGGCCGAGGCGACGCGCGTCCTCGGCCGCTGGCTGGTCGACGTGGTGCGCGACAACCCGTCGACCTTCCGACTGTTCGGCCCCGACGAGACCGTCTCGAACCGGCTCGACCCGGTCTTCGACGTCACCGACCGGGTCTGGGCGGGCGAGATCTGGCCGACCGACGAGCACATCGCGTCCTCGGGCCGCGTCATGGAGGTGCTCAGCGAGCACCTGCTGCAAGGCCTCATGGAGGGCTACCTGCTGACCGGCCGCCACGGCCTGCTCAACACCTACGAGGCGTTCGTGCACATCGTCGACTCGATGTTCAACCAGCACGCCAAGTGGCTCGAGAGCGCCGACGAGATCGCCTGGCGCGAGCCCGTCTCGTCGTTCACCTACCTGCTCTCGTCGCACGTCTGGCGCCAGGACCACAACGGGTTCTCCCATCAAGACCCCGGCTTCCTCGACGTGGTCGTCAACAAGCAGGCCCACCTCGTGCGCATCTACCTCGCCCCCGACGCGAACACGCTGCTCGCCGTCGCCGACCACGCCCTCCGCACCACCGACACGGTCAACGTCATCGTGGCCGGCAAGCAGGAGGCACCCGCCTGGCTCTCGCTGCCGGAGGCCGAGGCCCACGTCGCCGCGGGCGCCGGCATCTGGGAGTGGGCCGGGACGGAGGGCGCGCCCGTCCCGGGCGTCGACCCCGACGTCGTGCTCGCCTGCGCCGGCGACGTGCCGACGCTCGAGACGATCGCCGCCGCCGACATCCTCCGGCAGCGCCTCCCCGACCTCGTGACGCGCGTCGTCAACGTCGTCGACCTCATGCGCCTGCAGGACGCGGACGAGCACTCGCACGGGCTCACGAGCGACGACTTCGACGCCCTGTTCACGACCTCGAGGCCCGTCGTCTTCGACTTCCACGGCTACCCGTCGCTCGTGCACCAGCTGACCTACCGGCGCACGAACCACGACGGCCTGCACGTGCGCGGCTTCCAGGAGAAGGGCACGACCACCACGCCCTTCGACATGGCCATGCTCAACGACATCGACCGGTACCGGCTCGTGCTCGACGTGCTGCGGCGGGTGCCGGGCCTGGCCGACGAGCACCCCGACCTCGTCGCGGAGTTCGAGGCGAAGCGCGACGAGGCGCGGGCGTACGCCTACGAGCACGGCGAGGACCTGCCCGAGATCGTCGCGTGGGAGTTCGGGCGGTAGCCGATCGGGGCCTCGGCGACCGGAGTACGGTCGCGAGCATGCCGAAGGACGACACTCCCCCGCAGCTGAAGAACCCCGAGATGTACGAGGCGCTCCGCGACGAGGGCAACTCGAAGGAGAAATCGGCGCGCATCTCCAACGCCGCGGCCCAGAAAGGCGACAGCGAGGAGAAGGTCGCGGCGAGGGGCGGCCGGTCGGGTTCGTACGACGACTGGACCGTCGACGACCTGCGCGGCCGGGCGAAAGAGCTCGGTCTGCACGGCTACAGCGACGCGACGAAGGACGAGCTGATCGAGATGCTGCGCGACCACTAGGCCGCGCGGGTCAGCTGGCCTTCTTCCCCTTCGTCGCCGCGGGCTTCTTCTTCGCGGCCGGCTTCTTCTTCGCGGCCGGCTTCTTCGCGGCCGGCTTCTCCGTCGGGGCCGGCTTCTTCTCGGCGGGCTTCTTCGCGGCGGGCTTTTTCGCGGCGGGCGACTCGTCGCTCGTCGTGCGCTTCTTCGGGGGTGCCTTCTTGGCGGACCGGCTGCGCTCGACCGACTGGCGCAGCGCCTCCATGAGGTCGATCACCTCGCCGCCGTCGCCCTCGCCGTCCTCTGACTCGTCGTCGTCGTCGCCGGAGCGGCCGAAGGTGGCGTCGGTGTCGAGCGACTCGCCCTCTTCGAGCTTGGCGTCGATGAGCTTCCGCAGCTCCTCCTGGTAGTCGTCGCTGAACTGCGACGGGTCGAAGTCGTCGCCGAGCGACTCGACGAGCGAGCCCGACATGTCGAGCTCCTTGCTGCTGATGCGGACGCTCTCGTCGAGCACGGGGAACCGCGCCTCGCGCACCTCGTCGTCCCAGAGCAGGGTCTGCAGCACGAGCACGTCTCCGCGCACCCGGAGGGCCGCGAGCCGTGTCTTCTGCCGCAGCGAGAAGTGCACGATGGCCGTGCGCTCGGTCTCCTCGAGGGTGCGCCGCAGCAGCACGTAGGCCTTCGGCGACGCCGAGTCGGGCTCGAGGAAGTAGCTGCGGTCGAACATCAGCGGGTCGAGCTGGTCGCTCGGCACGAACTCGAGCACGTCGATCTCGCGCGACCGCTCCTCGGGCAGGGACCCCAGGTCGTCCTCCGTCAGCACGACCGTCTGGTCTCCGTCGTCGAAGGCCTTGTCGATGTGCTCGTAGTCGACGACCTTGCCGCAGATCTCGCACCGGCGCTGGTACCGGATCCGACCGCCGTCGGCGTCGTGCACCTGGTGGAGGGACACGTCGTGGTCCTGGGTGGCGGAGTACAGCTTCACGGGCACGTTGACGAGCCCGAAGGTGATCGCGCCCTTCCAGATCGATCGCATGACGGTCATGTTCCTCCGCATGCGCTCCGAATGACCGGCGGGCGGGTACAACGACCGGTCGCGTCCCCCGGTCGGCGAGCACCGTGGACCGCATGAGCCAATACGACAAGAAGAACCCGGTCGACCTGTACCCCGCCCCGCCGTTCCCGAAGCAGGAGCAGTCGCTGCCCGGCGAGGCCTGGAAGATGGACCCGAAGCCCGACCACGGTGAGACGAGCTACGTCGGCAAGGAGCGCCTCGTGGGCTTCCGCGGCATCGTCACCGGCGGCGACTCCGGCATCGGCCGCGCCGCCGCCATCGCGCTCAGCCGCGAGGGCGCCGACCTCGTGCTCAGCTACCTCCCCAGCGAGCAGACCGACGCCGAGGAGGTGCGCGACCTGCTCGAGGGCGAGGGCCGCCGCGTCGTCCTCGTCCCCGGCGACATCTCCGACGAGCAGTACTGCAAGGACCTCGTCGCGAAGGCCGTCGAGGAGCTCGGCGGGCTCGACACCCTCGTCATGGTCGCTGGCCGCATGAAGAGCAACGACGACATCCTCACGCTCACCACGGAGGACATCGACTCGACCATCAAGACGAACGTCTACTCGCTGTTCTGGCTGTCGCAGGCGGTCATCCCGCACCTCGAGCCCGGTTCGTCGATCGTGACGACCGGCTCGGTGCAGGGCACGCAGCCGAGCCCCGACAAGATCGACTACGCGCTGACGAAGGGCGCCATCGGCGTCTTCACGGCGGGCCTGGCCCAGCAGCTCGCCCCCAAGGGCATCCGCGTCAACCAGGTCTCCCCCGGCCCGGTGTGGACCCCGCTGCAGCCCGGCTCCGACGACGCCGAGACCGTGTCGGAGTTCGGCGGCCAGGCCCCGTTCGGCCGTCCCGGCCAGCCGGCCGAGCTCGCGGCCGCGTACGTGCACCTCGTCAGCCCCGAGTCGAGCTACACGTCGGGCGCGACCATCACGATCGCGGGAGCCATGCCGGCCGTCTGACCGGCACCGAGCCTCCCCGGCTCACGCCTCCGGCCCGCCCTCGGCTCTGCTCTGTGCACTGCCGAGGGCGGGTCTTCGTGCGCGAGGGCGGACAGCGCGGGCAGCGCGGCGCGGGCAGCGCGGGCAGGGCCGGACGGACCGCGGCGGCGAGCACGCGGTAGAACGGCAGGGACCACGACACGAGGAGGCGCGGCATGGCCACTAAGGGACGCGGCGAGCGCGTGCAGGTCGGCGGGCACACCCTGCAGCTCACGAACCTCGACAAGGTGCTCTACCCCGCCACCGGCACGACGAAGGCGGACGTGCTCGGCTACTACGCCGCCGTCGCCGAGTGGATGCTGCCGCACGTCGAGGGCCGGCCCGCCACCCGCAAGCGCTGGGTGGACGGGGTCGGCGGCGAGGTCTTCTTCGAGAAGAACCTGCCCGACTCCGCGCCGGAGTGGGTCGCGCGGCACGAGATCGAGCACAAGGACCACGTGAACGTCTACCCGATGGTCAACGACCTCGCGACGCTCACCTGGCTGGCCCAGGTCGCGGCGCTCGAGGTGCACGTGCCGCAGTGGCGGTTCGGGCCTCGGGGCGCGCAGCGGAACCCCGACCGCCTCGTGCTCGACCTCGACCCGGGCGAGGGCGTGGGCCTGGCCGAGTGCGTCGAGGTCGCGCAGCTGCTGCGGCCCCTGCTCGACGGCATGGGCCTCGAGCTCGTGCCCGTGACGAGCGGCAGCAAGGGCGTGCACCTGTACGCGCGACTCGACGGGAACCAGACGAGCGCGCAGGTGAGCGACGTCGCGCACGAGCTGGCCCGCGCGGTCGAGGCCGACCACCCCGACCTCGTGCTCAGCACGATGGGCAAGGCCGACCGGCGCGGCAAGGTGCTGCTCGACTGGTCGCAGAACAACGGCGCCAAGACGACGGTCGCGCCGTACTCGCTGCGAGGGCGCGAACGCCCGACCGTCGCGATGCCGCGCACCTGGCGTGAGCTGGCGTCCCCGAGCCTGCGGCAGCTCGAGCACACCGAGGTGCTGGCGCGGCTGCGGCGTCGCGGCGACCCGCTCGCCGACGTGTCGAGCGGCACCCCGGTGCCTCCCGGCGAGCTCGGCGACGACATGCGCAACACCGAGTCGCCCGAGCACGACTCGTCCGGCGACGGCGAGGCCCGGCAGCGCCGGGACCGCCTCGAGGTCTACCGATCGAAGCGCGACCCCGCGAAGACGCGCGAGCCCGTGCCCGCCGACGCGCCGCCGACGAGCGACGGGCAGAGCTTCGTCATCCAGGAGCACCACGCCAGCCGCCTGCACTGGGACTTCCGCCTCGAGCACGACGGCGTGCTCGTCAGCTGGGCCCTCCCCAAGGGCGAGCCCGACGACCCCGCCCACAACCACCTCGCCGTCCAGACCGAGGACCACCCGCTCGAGTACGGCACCTTCGAGGGCACGATCGCCGAGGGCGAGTACGGCGCCGGCGAGGTCACCATCTGGGACTCCGGCACCTACGACCTCGAGAAGTGGCGAGACGGCAAGGAGGTCATCGCGGTGCTGCACGGCGAGCAGCGAGGCGAGAGACGGATCGCCCTCATCCACACCGGCCACGGCGGCGGCTCGGAGAAGAACTGGCTGATCCACCGCATGAAGGACGACGGAGGCGCGGGGTCGGGAGACGCCACGTCGGGGGACGCCAGGTCGGGAGGCGCCAGGTCGGGAGGCGCCGACGCCGGCGCCCCTCGCCTCGACCCCGTGGCCCCGATGCTCGCCTCGTCCGGCGACGAGCACGACGTCGACGACGACTGGGCCTACGAGATGAAGTGGGACGGCATCCGCGCCGTGGCCGTCGTGCGCGACGGATCGGTGACGTTCACGAGCCGCAACGGCCACGACCTCACGCCCGCCTACCCCGAGCTGCAGGTGCTGGCCGAGCAGGTCACGAGCGACGGAGGCGCGGTGCTCGACGGCGAGATCGTGGCCGTCGACGAGTCCGGTCGCCCCGACTTCGGGCTGCTGCAGACGCGGATGGGCCTCACCCGACCGCGCGACGTCGAGCACGCCGCCGCCGGGGCGCCGGTGCGGTACCTGCTGTTCGACGTCATGCACGCGGAGGGGCGCTCGCTGGTCCACGACACCTACGACGAGCGGCGGGAGGTGCTCGAGCGCGTGGTGGCGGCGGAGGGGCCGATCGACGTGCCGCACGTCTTCGACGGCGACCTCGAGGCGGCGATGCGGACGTCGGTGCGCCTCCGGCTGGAGGGTGTCGTGGCGAAGCGTCGCGACGCGACCTACGTCGCGGGGCGGCGGTCGCGGTCGTGGATCAAGATGAAGCACCACCGGTCGCAGGAGGTCGTGATCGCGGGCTGGCGGCCCGGTGGCGGTCGCCGGGCCGGGGGCGTCGGCTCGCTGCTCATGGGCGTGCCGGGCGACGACGGGCTCGTCTACGTCGGGCGGGTCGGCACGGGGTTCCGCGATCGCGACCTCGAGGCGTTGCTGGCCGAGTTCGAGGCGGCCGAGCGGGCGACGAGCCCGCTGCGCGACGTGCCGGCCGCCGACGCCCGCGACGCCCGGTGGGTCACGCCGTCCCGGGTCGGCGAGGTCTCGTTCGCCGAGTGGACCTCGACCGGCCGGCTCCGTCAGCCCTCGTGGCGCGGCTGGCGGCCCGACAAGTCGCCCGACGAGGTCGTCCGCGAGGACTGACCGCCGCGAGCGGGCCGCCGACCCGCCGATCGCCCGACCCCGCCGATCGCCCGACCCGCCGACCACCGGATCCACGGACTGCCAGGCCGGCCGACCGGCGGACGCCCTGCGGGTGGAGACTCGTCGCATGACGAGACTCGCCTCATGACGGACGACCGCGGCCGCCGCGTCGTGCTCACGGTGGCCGTGCTCGCGTCGTTCGTGGCGTTCCTCGACGGCTCGATCGTGACCGTGGCCCTGCCGGCGATCGCGGGCGAGCTCGGCGGAGACCTGACCCTGCAGCAGTGGGTCGTCGACGCGTACCTGCTCACGCTCGGGTCGCTCATGCTCGTCGCCGGCTCGCTGAGCGACACGTTCGGCCGGGTACGGGTGCTCCGGGCCGGGCTGGTCGCCTTCGCCGCGACGAGCGTGCTCGCCGCCCTCGCCCCCGACCCGGGCCTGCTCATCGCCGCCCGGGCGCTCCAGGGCGTCGCCGCCGCGCTGCTCGTGCCGTCGAGCCTCGCGCTCATCACGTCGACCTTCAGCGGCCCGGCCCAGGGCCGCGCGATCGGCAGCTGGACCGCCTGGACCGGCGTCGCCTTCCTCGTCGGGCCGCTCACCGGCGGCGCCCTCGTCGACACGGTCGGCTGGCGCTGGGTGTTCGCGGTGGTGGTGCTGCCGGTGGCGGTGACGCTGGTGCTGATGACGCGCCTCCCCGGCGACGCCCACCGCGGCACGCCCGACTCGCCCGCGCGCGTCGACGTGGTGGGCGCCGTGCTCGCGGCGGTCGGCCTCGCGGGCCCGGTCTTCGCGCTGATCGAGGGCCAGCGGGTCGGCTTCGGCACCGGGTCCGTGCTCGCGCCGCTCGTCGTCGGCGTGGCGGCCCTCGTCGCCTTCGTCGCGTGGGAGCGCCGCGCGCCGCAGCCGATGATGCCGCTCGACCTCTTCCGCACCCGCGCGTTCACCGTCGGCAACCTCGCGACCGTCGGCATCTACGCGGCGCTCAGCCTCGGCACGCTCACCATCCCCCTCGTCGTGCAGGAGCTCGCGGGCCTGCCCGCCACCCTCGCCGGCCTCGTCACCCTGCCGACGACCATCGTGTCGCTGCTCTTCTCCACCCTCTTCGGCACGCTCGCCGCGAAGCACGGCCCCCGGCCGTTCATGACGACCGGCCCGCTGATCACCGCGAGCGGGTTCCTCTGGATGCTGCTCGTCCGCGACCCGATCGACGTGTGGTGGCAGATCGTGCCGGGCGTGGTGCTCTTCGGCTTCGGCCTCGCCGTGACCGTCGCGCCGCTGACGTCGACCGTGCTGTCGCAGATCCCGCCCGCCCGCTCGGGCATCGCCTCCGCGGTCAACAACGCCGTGTCGCGCGTGGCGGGCCTCGTCGCCGTGGCGTTCCTCGGGGTCATCGCGGGAGGCGCGCTCACCGTCGACGGCTTCCACCGCGTCGTGGTCGTGGTCGCCGTGCTGCTCACGGCGAGCGCCCTGGTGTCGTTCGTGGGGCTGCGGGGCGTGGCCCGCGCCTCCTCGTCGCCCCTCGTCGACGCGGACGCGGCGCCCTCGGACGCCGCCTGACCCGGCCGGAGGCGCGGGTCGCCCGCCCCGGACCGCTACCGTCGTCGCATGCTCACCACCGACCGCCTGCTGCTGCGCCGCTGGCGCGACGCCGACCGTGCCTCCTTCGCCGCGATGAACGCGGACCCCGTCGTCATGGAGCACTTCCCCTCGACCCGCACACGCGCCGAGTCCGACGCGCTGGTCGACCGCATCGAGGCGGGCTTCGAGGCCCACGGGTTCGGGCTGTGGGCCGTCGAGCGGCGCGAGGACGGCGAGCTGCTCGGCTTCGTCGGCCTGTCGCGGCCGTCCGTCGACGTGGTGGTGTCGGGTCGGGCGCTCTCGGACGAGGTCGAGATCGGCTGGCGGCTGCGGCGGGACGCGTGGGGGCAGGGGTACGCCGCGGAGGCGGCGCGCGAGGTGCTGCGGGTCGCGCGCTCCGGGACGGACACGGGCGGGCTCGGACTCGAGTCCGTCGTGAGCTTCACCGCGGAGGGCAACCTGCGGTCGCGGGCCCTGATGGAACGACTCGGCATGACCCGAGACCCCGCCGACGACTTCGAGCACCCGGCCCTGCCCGTCGGGCACCCCCAGCGGGCGCACGTGCTGTACCGGCTGACGCTCGGGCGCCCGGCGCCGTCGGTCGCCATCGAGCAGCCTGCGGGCGACGACGTGCTGTCGCTCCTGCGACAGGCCGACGAGTACGCGCTGAGCCTCTACCCCGCCGAGAACTACCACGTGCTCGACGTCGAGAGCCTCCGTCGGCCCGACGTCTCGTTCTTCGTCGCGCGCCACGAGGGCACCGCCGTGGGCACGGCCGCGATCGTCGACCGCGGCGACGGCAGCGGCGAGCTCAAGCGCGTCTTCGTGGCCGACGCGGCCCGCGGGCTCGGCGTCGGCCGGGCGCTGCTCGCCGCCGTCGAGCAGCACGCCCGCGGCCTCGGCATCGGCCTCGTGCAGCTCGAGACGGGGCTGCCGCAGGTGGCGGCGGTGATCCTCTACGAGAAGACCGGGTACGTGCCGATCCCCGCGTTCGGGCCGTACGTCGGCGACGAGACGAGCTGGTGCATGGAGAAGCGGCTGTAGCCGCCGCGGCGGCCAGAGGCGGGAGTGCCCGAGGGCCGGCCGGAGGCGCGGGTCGCGTCACGTTCTGCGCGTCGCGTCACGAGAGAACGCGACGCGACGAGCGAACCGTGACGCGACCCGACGACCGCGCCGCTCACGCCGGGCGGACCCCCACCCGCGGCGGCGCCCCGGGCGCCCCGGCGAGCCGCAGCCCCTCGTCGAGCCGGTCGAGCGCCACGACGTGCCCGACCAGCTCCTCGAACGGGTACCGGTGCCGCTGCTCCGCGACGAAGGCGACCGCGGACGCCAGCCGCGAGGGCGCGTAGTCGTGCACGCCCGTCACGGTGAGCAGTCCCGTCGTGACGCGCTCGGGCAGCACGGCCGCGGCCGGCCCGGGCGCGGCGGGCCCGGCGAGCACGACCACCCCGCCGACCCCGACCGCGTCGAGCAGCAGCCCCGCGGCCGCGGCCGACCCCGTCGTCTCGAGGCCGACGGTGCGGTGCCGGCCCGAGCGGTCGACCTGCGCGAGCGCGCGGGCGAGGGCGAGCGGGCCCCGCGCCTCCTGCGGGTGGGCGACGGCGGCGGCGCCGAAGCGGCACGCGAGGAGGCGACGCGGCTCGGACTCGTCGACGACCACGACCCGCGCGCCCGCCTGCGTGGCCATCGCCGTGGCGGCGAGCCCGCGCACGCCGGCCCCCGTCACGACGACGACCTGCCCCGACAGGCCCGGGCCGCCCGCGAGGCCGAGCACCGAGGAGGCGCGGTGCACCGCCTCCGCCGCCGTCGCCACCCCGCACGACACGGGGGCGAGCACCGCGTCGGGCACGGCGTCGTCGTCGACCACGACGACCGCGGTGCCCCGCCGCACGTGGACGTGGCTGGCGAACCCGCCCGCGAGCTCCCACGACCGGCGGACGGCGGCGTGCCCGTAGCGCTCGAGCGTCGCGCAGGCCTGCGGCAGCCCCCGCTGGCACTCGACGCAGCGGCCGCACGCGACGACGGTCGACCAGACGACCCGCGCGCCCGGCAGCAGCCGTCGCCCGTCGAGGGACCGGGCGTGCGCGTCGGCCTCGACGACCCGGCCGACCTGCTCGTGGCCGAGGACGCAGGGCGCGGCGCCCGGTCGCCGTCCGGCGACGGTGAGCACGTCGCCGTCGCAGATCGTCGCGAGCGACACGCGCACGAGGGCGTCGCCGCGCTGCAGGCGGACGCCCGGCACGGCCACCTCCTGCAGCGGGCGGCCGACGCCCTGCCAGGTCGCCGCGACGGCGGCGCGCGGCAGGACGAGGTCGTGCCCCGTCGCCGTGCCGTCGCCGCGCGTCGACGTGCGCGTCGTCGTCCTGCTCGTCATGCGTCGCCCCCGTCCGCGCCGCCCGGCGGCGGTGCCCGCGACGAGCCCCGACGCTACGGAGGCCCGGTGAGCGGCCGGCGACCGGCAGGTGAACGGACGGAGGCGCGGTGCCCGCTCGTCGGACCCCGCGCCTCCCCCGCTCCCGGCCCTACGCGACCGGCGTCAGCCCCAGCAGGCGGATGACGTCGTCCGCCTCCTCCTCGGGCGTGCGGGTGGCGTCGACGACGACGTGGCGCTCGTCGGCCGCCGGCGGCTCGAGGGTCGCGAGCTGCGAGTCGAGCAGCGACGTCGGCATGAAGTGGCCGGGCCGCGCGGCCATCCGCTCGCCGAGCAGGTCGCTCGCGCCCTGCAGGTACACGAAGACGACGTCGTGCTCGCGCAGCACGTCGCGGTAGCGGCGCTTGAGGGCCGAGCAGGTCACGACGCCGGGGACGCCCTGCATCGCGTGCTCGATGATCCACGACGAGACGGTGTCGAGCCACGGGGCCCGGTCGTCGTCGTCGAGCGGGATGCCCGCCGCCATCTTGGCGACGTTCTCGTCGGGGTGGAGGTCGTCGCCCTCGATGCTGTCCCAGCCGAGCTTCTCGGCGAGCAGGCCCGCGACGGTCGACTTGCCCGACCCCGACACGCCCATGACGACGAGGACGGGCGCGGACGTCGCCGGGAAGGAGACGCGAGCGCCGGAGGCGTCGGTCGCCCCGCCCTCGCCGGTGGCGTCGACGGGTCCGCCGGTCAGCACCGCTGCCGACACGGGAGCCGAGGAGACCACTAGATCACCAGGCTGACGAGCATGACGCCGGCGAGGCCCGTGACGGAGAGGATGCACTCCATCACGCCCCAGGTCTTGAGGTTCTGGCCGACGGTGGTGCCGAGGTACTCCTTGATCAGCCAGAAGCCCGCGTCGTTGACGTGCGAGAGGAACACCGAGCCCGAGCCGATCGCCAGCACGAGCAGGGACGCCTCGGGCGTCGACATGTCGGCGGCGAGCGGGGCCATGATGCCGGCGGCCGTGACGGTCGCGACCGTGGCCGAGCCGGTGGCGACGCGCACGAGCGCGGCGACGAACCAGGCGACGAGCAGCACGCTGACGCCCGACTCCGACACGGCGTCGCCGATCACGGTGCCGATGCCCGTGTCGATCAGCACCTGCTTGAACCCGCCGCCGGCGCCGACGATGAGCAGGATGCCCGCGACGTCGGGCAGCGAGGCGCCGAGCGTCTTCGAGACGGCCGCCTTGTCCATGCCGCCCGCCCGGGCGTAGAAGACCATGGCGTAGAGCACGGCGACGGTGAGGGCGACCATCGGCGTCCCGAGGAACTCGAGCAGGTCGACCCACGCGCCGGTCGCGCTCGGCAGGGCCGCCTCGCGGACCGAGCGGGCGAGCATGAGCACGACGGGCAGGAGGATGCCGACGAGCGCGTTGGCGAACGACGGACGGAGGCGCGCGGGAGCGTCCTTCTCCTCCTCCTTCGAGACGAAGAGCTCGGGCACGGGCACCGGGGCCCAGCGCGCGGCGAGCTTGGAGAAGAGCGGACCCGCGACGATGACGGTCGGGATCGCGACGAGCACGCCGAGGCCGAGGGTCAGGCCGAGGTCAGCCCCGACGGTCGAGACGGCGAGCAGCGGGCCGGGGTGCGGCGGCACCAGGGCGTGCATCGCGGAGAGGCCGGCGAGGGCCGGGATCGCGATGCGCATGAGCGGCAGGCCGGAGCGGCGGGCCACGAGCACGATGACGGGGATCAGCAGCACGAGGCCGACCTCGAAGAACATCGGCAGGCCGATCAGGGCGCCGATGAGGGCCATCACCCACGGCAGGGCCCGCGGCGACGCCCGCGTGATGAGCGTGTCGACGATGCGGTCGGCGCCGCCGGAGTCGCTCAGCAGCTTGCCGAACATGGCGCCGAGGCCGATGAGGATGCCGACGCTCGTCATCGTCGAGCCGAAGCCGGCGCCGAAGCTCGTGACGGCGTCGCCGGGCGCGAGCCCCGCGCCGATGCCGACGCCGACGGCGCCGAGCAGCAGGGCCAGGAACGGGTGGACCTTCAGCCAGGTGATCAGCCCGACGATCACGGCGATGCCCACGAGGGCCGCGATGATCAGCTGGGCCTCGCTGCCGGAGGGGGTGGGTGCGGCGGTCGCCGCGGCGATCAGGTGCATGCTGTCGCGTCCTTCCGAGGACGCGTCGCTGCGACCTCTTCGTCAGGTGGAGTGCTCCGCGCGTGCCGACCGCTCCGGGTGGTGCGGCGGGGGCGGATGCAGCCGCGTGCGGGCGGGTCTGTCATCCTGGGGACGCGTGGATCTGATGAGTGTGAATAATCAGATTTATGGAGTGTGCCATACGGCTGCTCCCCCGGCAACACGCCCGACCCGTCGGAGGCCGGGCACCACGTCCCCTGACCGCCCAGGCCCCGAAGGAGTCGACGATGATCCCCGGCCTCCCCTCGTCCCGCGACCGCGGGCTGCACGCCCGCGTGATCGACGCCGTCGGCCAGGAGATCGTCGACGCGACGCTCCCGCCGGGCTCCATCCTGAACCTCGAGCAGCTCGGCGTCCGCTTCTCGGTGTCGCGCTCGGTCCTCCGCGAGGCGGTGCGCGTGCTCCAGTCGCTCGGCATGGTGGAGCCCCGTCAGCGCACGGGCACGACGGTGCTGCCGCGCTCCTCCTGGGACCTCATGAACCCCCAGGTGATCGAGTGGCGCGGGCGGGGCCCCGAGTACTTCACCCAGATGCGCGAGCTCCTCGAGCTGCGGCTCGGCATCGAGCCGGTGGCCGCCCGCCTCGGCGCGGCCGCCATGGACGAGCTGCAGGCCTCGCTCGTGCAGGCCGCGGCCCGCACCATGGTCGAGGCCGGCACCTCGGGCGACGGCCGGCGCTACCTCGAGGCCGACATCGCCTTCCACACCGCCCTGCTGCACGGCTCGGGCAACCAGGTGCTCGGTCACTTCGCGACCCAGGTCGAGGCGCTGCTGCGCACCCGCGTCGAGGAGAAGCGCTTCACCATCACCGGCTGGACGCCTGCCGCGGCCGAGCGCCACCTCGCCGTCGCCGACGCGCTCGCCGCGCGCGACGCGGAGACGGCAGGCGCCATCATGACCGAGCTGATCCAGGGCACGGTCGACGAGTTCGTGGCGGAGGCCGGCGGCCGGGCCTGAGCCCGACCGCCGGGCTGCCGCCCGCCGATCGCCCGGCCGCCGACAGCCTGCCGACAGCCCGCTCAGCCGACGACGCGCACGTCGCGGGCCGACCCGGGGACGAGGAGGCGCGCCTCCGTCCCGTCGGGGTCGATCGCCCAGAGCCCCGGCGTCGCGCCGTCCGGCTCGGCGACGAGCACGGTGCCCGACGAGTCGGCCGCGAGGCTGCCGGTGTCGACGGCGTCGGCGAGCGACACGCCCGTCACGGCCCGCGTCGTGCGGTCGCCGTCCGTCGTCGTGGCGGTGAGGGCGTCGACGGCGAGGTCCTCGGTGCAGGTCGCGGCGGTCGCGTCGGCGTCGGCCAGGGCCGGCGGGCACGTCTGGGCCGCCTCGAGCACGTGGAAGAGCCCGTCGGAGCCGAGGCCGCCCGCCACCGCGGTCGCCCGCGACGAGACGGCGACGCTGCGGGCCGTCGGCATGCCGTCGTCGCGGCCCCAGAACTGCAGGCCCGAGGCGCCGCCGGCGTTGCGGTCGTAGAACAGCGTGCCGGACGGGCCCGCCACGACGTCGCGGAGGCCGACGCCCTGCAGGAAGGTCCGCTCAGTGAAGTCGTCGAGGCCGTCGGGCGCGTAGGTGCGGGCCGTGTAGTCGTTCGTGTCGGCGACCCCGTAGAGCACGAGCAGGCTGTCGTCCGGCCCGACCGACAGCTGGGCGCCCGGCGCCGGCAGCGTGCGGGCGACGGTGCGCTCCGCGCCGCGGGCGCCGTAGGCGGCGACCCGGCCGTCTGCGGTGAGCAGGTACACGGTGCCGAGCGAGTCGACCGCGAGCTCGCGGGCTCCCTCGACGTCGGCGGCCAGGGTCTCGGGAGCAGCCCCCGAGGAGGCGCGGCGCACGAGGGTGCCCCGCTCGCTGTCGAGCACGGTCACGTTGCCGCTCGCGTCGACGACGTAGCCGCCCGGCGCGGCGGGCGCGGTCGCCACCCTCGTCAGCTCGCCGCCGCCCGACGGGATCGAGACGATCTCGTCGTCGACGACCGCGACGACGCGGGAGGTGCTCTCGGGGGTGGTGAAGTCGACGCTGGCGCTGCGGCCCTCGACGTCGCCCGCCCAGGCCGTCAGCTCGTAGCGGTACGACGTCTCGGCCACGGCGCCGTCGAGTCGGGCGGAGGTCTCGTCCGCCTCCAGCCACCGGGTGAAGGTCGAGGTCTGCCCGGCCGTCGGCACGAGCGTCAGCGAGTAGGCGGTGACGGGACCCGCCGTGCTCCGACCCGGCGGCTGCCAGGCGAGCTCGATCACGGTGGGCCCGTCCCCCGTGGCCGTGAGGGCGGCGGGCGGCGGCGGCTCGTGGGCGGGCAGCAGCGTGCTCGCCGCCGCCCCTCCCCCGAGGACGAGGGCACCGACGACGACGGCGGTGACGGCGAGCGTGCGTCTCACGAGGTGGCCGTCGACCTAGCCGCGGACCTTCACGTCACGGGCCGCGCCGGCGAGGAGGAGCTTCGCGGCGCCTCCCGACCCGGCCACCGACCAGAGACCGGGCGAGGTCGCGGCGTCGGCGACGTAGACCGTGCCGGCGGTGTCGGCGTCGACGCTCGAGCCGGTCGGCGAGACGCGGAGGCCGCTGGCCGGGACGACCGTCGTCGTGCCGGCGGCGGGCGACGCCACGAGCTCGGTCAGGGTGTCGTCGGCGACGCAGGGGTTGACGGGCGAGTAGCCGAAGCAGATCTTCGCGGCCTGCAGCGAGTGGAAGACGCCGTCGTTGCCGTAGCCGCCGGCGTTCGTCGTGATGCGGGTCGAGAGGCTGGGCGAGGGCGTCGAGGGCGCGCCCGCGCCCGTCTGCAGCAGCCAGCTGACGAACCCGGTGCCGCCGCCGGCGTTGTCGTGCGTGTAGTAGATGCCCGTGGGGCCGGCGACCATGTCGTAGAAGCCGTAGCTGCGCGAGTAGGGGGTGTCGGCGGTGGGCGTCGACGACCCCGCCGGGTAGCTGCGTGCGGTCGTGTAGAACGAGGCGCCCGAGGCGGCGTAGAGGACGACGAGCCGGCCGTCGCTGCCGACCGAGAGCTGCTTGCCCTTCGACCCGAAGGGAGCGGCCAGCACGCTGCGCGCGCCCGTCGCGGTGATCTTCGCGATCCCCCCGTCGGCGGTGTTCACGAACGCCGTGCCCGACGCGTCGACGGTGAGCTCGGCGGCGCCGACGAGGCCCGTCGCGAGCGTGGTGGCCTTGTTCGCCAGGTCGTGGCGCACGAGCGTGCCCGCCGCGCTGTCGAGCACGGTCACGCCCTTCGCGTCGACGTCCCAGCCGCCCGAGGCGGGGGCCGCCGCGACGACCGTGGCGGCGCCTCCGGTCGAGGGGACGGAGACGATCTGGCCGCCCACGACGGCGAAGACGGTGGGGCTCGCGGGCGTCGTCGGCGTGGTGGGCACGGTGTAGCTGACGGTGACGGGCTTGCTGGCGACGTCGTGGTTCCACGCCTTGAGCTGGAGGCGGTACGTCACGCCGGGGGTCAGGTCGTCGTAGCGGAACGTCGTGGCGCTCGTCCACTCGGTGCTGATCGGCTGCTTCGCGGCGCCGACGAAGCCGTCGAGCGAGTAGCCGAGCAGGGAGCCGCTGCCGGAGGTCGCCGGGGCCTTCCACGAGATGACGGCACCGGTCGCGCCGGAGGCGACCACGGTGACGGAGCGAGGCACGGACGGCGCCGCCGTGGCGCGGGCGGCGGCGGGCGCCGCCGTGGTGCCGGACGAGGCGCTGCCGGTCGGCACGGTGCCGGCCGCCAGGGCCGGGGCCCCGCCGAGGCAGGCGAGGGCCGTCGCGAGCGCGACGACGACGGGCAGGGAACGCTTCATGGCGGACTCGATCCTCACGACGGTCTCGGGCCGACGCGATCTTCACGAGGTTCGGGCCTCGCGGTCTCCGCGCGGGCCGGGTGTGTCCCGCGCTCTCGGAGATTACCTCCCCGGCACCCGCCCCCCAACCGGGGGGACGGGTGACCCCTGGTCGTGGGCGGGTGATCCGCCGACCACCCCGTCGAGGAGCTCGGTGACCCGATCGTGCACGGCCTGCACGAATTCATCGGCTGTTCACGGTGCGCGTCGCGTGCCGGACGTAGCGTCGGCCTCGCACGGGACGCTCCGCCGTCGTCGCGGCCACGAGGCCGTCCCGAAGGGAGGAGCACCCGTGGACGTCCTCGTCACCGTGACGCTCGTGATCGTCGTCGCCCTCGTGTTCGACTTCACGAACGGGTTCCACGACACCGCCAACGCGATGGCCACCTCGGTCGCCACCGGCGCGTTGAAGCCCAAGGCGGCCGTCCTCATCTCGGCCGTCCTCAACCTCGTCGGGGCCTTCCTCTCGACCGAGGTCGCGAGCACCGTGTCGAACGGCATCATCCGCGAGGGCGACGGAGGGGTGCAGGTGACGCCGACGATGATCTTCGCCGGCCTCGTCGGCGCCGTCGTCTGGAACCTGGCGACCTGGTACCTGGGGCTGCCGTCCAGCTCGTCGCACGCCCTCTTCGGCGGCCTCATCGGCGCCGCGGTCATCGGGGCGGGCCTCGGCTCGGTCGACTTCGCGGTCGTCCTCTCCAAGGTCGTGCTGCCTGCCCTCATCAGCCCGCTCGTCGCCGGCGTCGTGGCGCTGGTCGCGACCTACGTCGCGTACCGCGTCACGCGGCAGGCGACCCTCCGCGGCTCGACGGCCGGCTTCCGCCACGGCCAGACGATCAGCGCCTCCCTCGTCTCCCTCGCCCACGGCACCAACGACGCCCAGAAGACGATGGGCGTCATCACCCTCACCCTCGTGGCGGCGGGCTACCAGGGCTCGGGCACTCCGCCGCAGCTGTGGGTGATCGTCGCCTGCGGCCTCGCGATCGCCCTCGGCACCTACCTCGGCGGCTGGCGCATCATGCGCACCGTGGGCAAGCGCATCACCGACGTGCAGGCGCCGCAGGGCTTCGCCGCCGAGACCAGCTCGGCCGCGACGATCCTCATCTCGTCGCACCTCGGCTTCGCCCTCTCGACGACGCAGGTCACGTCGGGCTCGATCGTCGGCGCCGGGCTCGGCAAGAGGCTCGCGACCGTGCACTGGGGCGTCGTCGGCCGCATCGCCTCGGCCTGGGTGGTGACGCTGCCCGCCGCCGCGCTCGTCGGCGGCGCCTCGGCCTGGCTCGCCAGCACGAGCACGGCCGGCCTCGTGGTCGTCGCCGTCCTGGCGCTCGGCGGCGGGGTCGCGTTCGGGGTGCTGGCCCGCCGGCACCCCGTGACGCACGAGACGGTCAACGACAGCGACGAGGCCCCGGCGGCGGCACAGCCCGCCGGCGCCGCGCGCGGACAGGGAGAGTGACGTGTTCCTCGGAGTGGACTGGGGCGCCTTCGTGGTCGTCTTCCTCGTGGCGCTCGTCGCCACCGCCGTCATCGTGACGGCCTTCGCCGCCGGCATCCGGCTGTTCGCCGACGGGGCGCTCGACCCCGTGCCGGACGGCCCGGGCGCCTCCTCGCCCGCCGCGGCGGCAGCCCCACGGGCCCGGCCCCTCGGCGCGACCGTCGCGGGCTCGGCCTGCTTCGCCGTGGGCGTCGCGGCCGTGCTCGCCGGGCTGTGGCTGATCATCCCGCAGTTCCACTGACGACGAGCACGGCACCCTCGGCCCGACGCCGGGAGGCGCGGAGCCCGCTGCCAGCATCCGGTCACCTCCCGTTCACGCCCCCGTCGTGTCGACGGCGCACCATCGGCTCATGATCGCGATGAGCGCCTCCGTCCGGCCGACCGACGGCATCCAGTCGGTGCGGCTGCTCGAGCAGGCCCTGCGCCGGCACTACGAGAACATCCCCGTGCGCGACCACCAGTACCTCGTGCGCTTCACCGACGGCCCCGTGCTCGTGACCGACGAGCTCGGGGCCCTCCGCGTCGACGTGGTCGTGTCGGACGAGCGCGCGGCGCGGCACTTCGAGGCGGCGTTCCGCTCCGAGGTCGACCTGCGGGTCGGCAGGCCGCTCGACCTGCACTGGTCGCGCCCCGACGTCGTGCCGCAGCCGCTCCGCTGACGGCCCCGCGCCTCCCCGTCGTCCTCGCCGACGCCCCCGCGGCGGCCGGCGGCACGACAGACTGAGCGCGTGACCGAGCCGACCGACGCCCCCGCCGACGTCTGGTCGTTCGGGCTCGACGACACCGCGGACGGCCTCGGCGCCGCGCTCGCCCTGTCGCTGCCGCCCGGCGACCCGGCCGGCTGGCTCGACGACGACGAGCGCGCCCGCGCCGCGTCGGCCCTCGACGCCACCGTCCGCCACCGACTGCTGCTGTCGCGCGTCGCGCTCCGCCTCGTCGTGGGCCGGGCCCTGGGCCGGCACCCCCGCGACGTGCGCCTCGGCCGCGAGCCGTGCCCGCGCTGCGGCGGGCCGCACGGCCGGCCCGTCGTCGTCGACGGCGACGACCTGCACCTCTCCCTCAGCAGGTCGGGCGGGGAGGCGCTCGTCGCCCTCCGTCGCGGGCTGCCGGTCGGCGTCGACGTCGAGCAGCACGTCGCCGGCCCCCGCCCCCTCCCCGGCCGTCCGGCGGGCCGGGGCGTCGTGGACGACCTGCCGCGCTGGGTGCGCGTCGAGGCGGCCCTCAAGGCCACCGGCGAGGGGCTCGCGCGCGACCCCGACGGCGTGCTGCTGCGGTCGGCGGGCGACGGCGTCGCCACGGCGGCCGAGGGCACGGCCGTCGCCGTCGACGTGCTCGACCTCCCGCTCGGCCCGCGGCTCGCGGCCGCCGTCGCGGGGGTCGGGCTCGCGGCCGCGGGGGCCCGCGTTCACCTGCCGGTCACCGACGCGACCTAGGTTCCCAGGCGACCTGCCCCCGCCCCGCGACCCGCCGCGGGGCCCGACGAGCCGCGGAGCCCCCATGCCGGAGACCCCCCTGCCGGACGCCGACCGGCCCCGCGCCGACCAGCCCGGGGCCGAGCTGCCCGGCGTCGTCGCCCGCTCGTCGGCGGCCGCCCCGCCGCGCACCCTCGTCGACGTGCTCGTCGCCACGACCGCCGCGCACCCCGAGGCCTCCGCCCTCGAGGACGACCGGGGCGCGGTGAGCTACCGCGAGCTGACCGCCCTCGTCGAGGCCGCCGCCTCGGCCCTCGCCGGGGCGGGAGTCCGCCGGGGCGACCGCGTGGGCGTGCGCATGCCCTCGGGCGACCGGCGCCTGTACGTCGCTGTCCTCGCCGTGCTGGCCGCCGGCGCGGCCTACGTGCCCGTCGACGCCGACGACCCCGAGGAGCGCGCCGCCCTCGTCTTCGGCGAGGCCCACGTCGCCGGCGTCGTTGCGGCCGGCGGCGTCTACCGGACCCCCGGCCAGGGCGAGCTGCAGGGCACGCCCCTGTTCTCCGCCCGGGCCCCGCACCCCCGCTCGGCCGGCGCCGGGGCCGCCGTCCAGCCGCCCCGACCGGAGGACGACGCCTGGGTCATCTTCACCTCGGGATCCACCGGCACCCCGAAGGGCGTGGCCGCGAGCCACCGGTCGGCCGCCGCGTTCGCCGACGCCGAGGCCCGGCTGTTCCTCGCCGGCGAGCCCAGCGGGCCTCTCGGCCCCCTCGGCCCGGGCGACCGCGTGCTCGCCGGGCTGTCGGTGGCCTTCGACGCCTCGTGCGAGGAGATGTGGCTGGCCTGGCGGAGCGGCGCGTGCCTGGTCCCCGCGCCCCGCAGCCTCGTCCGCACCGGGGCCGACCTCGGGCCGTGGCTCGTGACCCACGGCATCACCGTCGTCTCGACCGTGCCGACGCTCGCCGCGCTGTGGCCCCCCGAGGCGCTCGAGTCGGTCCGGCTGCTCGTCTTCGGCGGCGAGTCCTTCCCGCCCGAGCTCGTCGACCGGGTCTGCGGCGAGGGCCGCGAGGTCTGGAACACCTACGGGCCGACCGAGTCGACGGTCGTCGCGACGGGGGCCCTCGTGGTGCCCGGCGAGCCGATCCGCATCGGACTGCCGCTGCTCGGCTGGGACGTCGCGGTCGTCGACCCGGAGGGCCGGCCGGTCGGCGACGGCGAGGTCGGCGAGCTGATCATCGGCGGCGTCGGCCTCGCCCGCTACCTCGACCCGGCGAAGGACGCCGAGAAGTACGCGCCGCACCCGCAGCTCGGCTGGGCCCGCGCGTACCGCAGCGGCGACCTGGTGCGCTTCGACCCGGCCGGGCTGCTGTTCCAGGGCCGGGCCGACGACCAGGTCAAGGTCGGCGGGCGCCGCATCGAGCTCGGCGAGATCGAGGCGGCGCTGCAGGCCCTGCCCGGCGTCGCCGGCGCGGCGGCGGCGGTCCGCGAGACGGACGCCGGCAACCAGGTCATCGTCGGGTACCTCGCGCTGCGGGGCGACGGCGCACCGGGCGGCGCGGCCCCCGCCCTCGACCGCGCGGCGGCCCTGGCCCGGCTCCGGGACGAGCTGCCCGCGGCCCTCGTGCCCCTGCTGGCGGTCGTCGAGGGCGACCTGCCGACGAAGACCTCCGGCAAGATCGACCGCGGCGCCCTGCCCTGGCCGCTGCCCGACCAGGGCGCCGACGAGGGGGCGCTGACCCCCGACGAGCTCGAGCTCGCGGCGGACTGGCAGGCGGTCCTCGGCCTGCCCGTCGCCGACGCCTCGGCGAACTTCTTCGACCTCGGGGGCGGCTCGCTCGCGGCGGCCCAGCTCGTGGCACGGCTCCGCGACCGGGCGTCCGAGTACACCGTCGCCGACGCGTACTCCCACCCGCGCCTCGGGGCCATGGCCGAGTCCCTCGCGACCCGGACCGCCGAAGGCGCGTCGGGCACCGCGCACCCCTCCCGCACCGAGTTCCACCGTTCGCTCCCGACCCCGGCCCGCGCCCAGTGGCTGCAGACCCTGCTCGGCGTCCCCCTCCACCTCCTCTCCGGGCTGCGCTGGACGACGATCGCCCTGACCGCCTCGACGGCGGCGGCGACCTGGGGCGGCGTCGCGGTGCTGCCGCGGGTCGACGTCGCGTGGCTGGTCGTCGGCCTGCTGCTCTTCGTGGCGCCGCCCGGCCGCATGGCGATCTCGGTGGCGGCCTCGCGCCTCCTGCTGCACGGCGTCGCCGCGGGCGACCACCCACGGGGCGGCAGCGTCCACCTGCGCCTCTGGCTGGCCGAGCAGGTGCAGCTGCAGACCGCCGCGACCGGCCTCGCGGGGGCGCCCTGGATCAGCTACTACGCCCGGGCGCTCGGCGCCCGCGTCGCCCGCGACGTCGACCTGCACACCCTGCCGCCCGTGACGGGCCTGCTGCGCGTCGGCCGCGGCGCCTCGATCGAGCCCGAGGTCGACCTCTCCGGCCACTGGCTCGACGGCGACGTGCTGCGGCTCGGCGCCGTGCGAATCGGCGCGGGCAGCACCATCGGCATGCGCAGCACCCTGCTGCCCGGCACCCGCATCGGCAAGGGCGCGACGGTCGCGCCCGGCTCGGCCGTCTTCGGGCGCGTGCGTGCGGGGCAGGCCTGGTCGGGCTCCCCCGCCGCCCGCACCGGCAAGGCCCGCACGTGGTGGCCGGCCGAGCGGCCCGCCCGGGCGACGCGCTGGCTCGTCGCCTACGGCGTCTCGTCGCTGCTGATCAGCCTCCTCCCCGTGGCCTCGCTGGCGGCCGGCGGCCTCGTCGTCGCGCTCGGCGTCCGGGGCGCGGACACCCTGGCCGAGGCCGGCTGGCTGGCCCTCGCCTGGAGCGTGCCCGGCACGCTCGTCGCGGGAGTCGTCGCCGCGGTCGCCGTCGTCGTGCTCGTGCGGGTCGCCGCGACGGGGGTGACGGAGGGCACGTTCCCCGTCCGCAGCCGCGTCGGCTGGCAGGTGTGGAGCACCGAGCGGCTGCTCGACCTGGCGCGCTCGTACCTGTTCCCCCTGTACTCGAGCCTGTTCACGCCGGTCTGGCTGCGCCTGCTGGGCGCGCGGGTCGGCACGGACGTCGAGGCCTCGACCGTGCTGCTGCTGCCCTGCATGACGACGATCCGCGACGGGGCGTTCCTCGCCGACGACACCCTCGTCGCCTCGTACGAGCTCGGGGGCGGCTACCTCCGGGTGGCCCGTGCCGAGATCGGCCGGCGCGCCTTCCTCGGCAACTCGGGCATGGCCGGCCCCGGCCACACGGTGCCGGAGGACGGCCTCGTGGCCGTCCTGTCGGCGGCGCCCCGCTCGTCGAAGGCGGGGTCGTCGTGGCTGGGCTCGCCGCCGGTCCGGCTCCGTCGCACGGTGGCGGCCTCCGACGAGTCGCGCACGTTCCGGCCCCCGGCCCGCCTGCGCGCCGCCCGCGTCGCGTGGGAGCTCGGCCGGGTCGTCCCGGTCGTCGTCACCGTCTGGATCGGCCTCGGCCTCGTCGCCGCGCTGCTCGCCCTCGCCGCCGTCGGCGGCGTCGGGCTCGCCGCCCTGGCCAGCCCGGTCGTCATGCTCGCCGCCGGCGGGGTCGCCGCCGCCGTCAGCACGGCGGCGAAGTGGCTGCTCATCGGCCGGGTCGCCGCGTCCGAGAAGCCGCTCTGGTCGTCGTTCGTCTGGCGCAGCGAGGTCGCCGACGTCTTCACCGAGATGTGCGCCGCGCCCTGGTTCGCCCGGGCGGCCGCCGGCACGCCCGCGCTGGTCTGGTGGCTGCGCTCGCTCGGGGCCTCCATCGGCCGCGGCGTGTGGACCGACAGCTACTGGCTGCCCGAGGCCGACCTCGTCACGCTCGGCGACGGCAGCACGGTGAACCGCGGCTGCGTCGTGCAGACGCACCTGTTCCATGATCGAATCATGTCCATGGACACCGTCATCATCCGCGCCGGGGCGACCCTCGGCCCGCACGGGGTCGTGCTGCCCGCCGCCGTCGTCGGCGAGCACGCGACCGTCGGGCCCGCCTCGCTCGTCATGCGCGGCGAGGGCGTGCCCGCCGGCAGCCGGTGGAGCGGCAACCCCATCGGGCCGTGGCGCGAGGTCGCCTTCGCCGACTACCACGCCGTGTCGTCGTCGTGACGACCGGCCGCCCGCCCGCCTCCGGCCCCGCGACGCCCGACTACACGCCCGAGAGCGGCGACCCCGCCTGGTCGGTCGACCTGTACGACCTCGACCTGTCGTACCGCGTGGCCACCAACCGGCTCGACGGCACGGCGACGGTGACCGCGGTGGCGTCCACGCGCCTCCGGCGGCTCTCGTTCGACCTGGTGGGCCTGCGCGTCGACAAGGTGCGGGTCGACGGCGCCAAGACGCGGTTCCAGCAGACGGCGACGAAGCTCGTCGTGACCCTGCCCGGCGAGGTCGAGGCCGGCGTGCGGCTCGTCGTGCGCATCGACTACGGCGGGGCGCCCGCCCCCCGCCGCACGACGTGGGGAGAGCTCGGCTGGGAGGAGCTCGCCGACGGCGTCCTCGTCGCGTCGCAGCCGAACGGGGCCGCGACCTGGTTCCCGTGCAACGACCGCCCCGACGACAAGGCGAGCTACCGGGTCAGCGTCTCGGCCGAGCACGGCTACACCGTCGTCTGCAACGGCGAGCTCGTCGGCCGCCGCACCACGCCGGGCCGCGTCACCTGGACGTACGAGCAGCCCGAGCCGACCGCGACCTACCTCGCCACCGTGCAGATCGGCCGCTACGAGACGACGGCGACGGCGCTCGGCGACGCCGCCGCGCCGGTCGCGGGCCTGCTCGTCTCGCCGCCCGGGCTGCACGACCGCGCCGAGCACGACTTCGCCGACCTCGGCGACATGATGACGTGCTTCGTCGAGGCGTTCGGGCCGTACCCGTTCCCGAGCTACACCGTCGTCGTCACGGCCGACGAGCTCGAGATCCCGCTGGAGGCGCAGGGCATGGCCGTCTTCGGGGCCAACCACGTCGACGGGCAGTCGGGCACCGAGCGGCTCATCGCGCACGAGCTCGCTCACCAGTGGTTCGGCAACAGCGTCGGACTGGCGTCCTGGCGCGACATCTGGCTCAACGAGGGCTTCGCCTGCTACGCGGAGTGGCTCTGGGCCGAGCGCTCCGGCGGGCCGAGCGCCGCGACCCAGGCGGGCCGGACGCACCTGCGGCTCGTGCTCCCGCCGCACGACATCGTGGTCGGCGACCCCGGGCCGGCCCTCATGTTCGACGACCGCGTCTACAAGCGGGGCGCCCTCACGCTGCAGGCGCTCCGGGTGACCGTGGGCGACGCGGCGTTCTTCGACGTGCTGCGCTCGTGGACCGACGCGAACCGGCACGGCGTCGTCACCACCCGCGACTTCGTCGAGCACTGCGTGGCCGTCACCGGCGTCGACGACGGCTCGCTGCCGGCCCTCTTCGCGGCCTGGCTCGACGGCACCTCGCTGCCGTCGCTGCCCCGCGCCTCCTGACGCCGGCACCGGACACGAGGAGGCGCGGCGCGGCACCCCGCCCGCCTCACCCCTCCGCGGCGGCGATCAGCTTCGCCATGGTGCGGTGCAGCACGACCAGCTCGTCGTGGGTCACGTCGAGCCGCCGCGCCATGCGCTCGGGGATCGACTCGGCCTCGGCGCGGAGGGCGCGGCCGGCGGGCGTCAGCGCGACGGCGAGCACGCGCTCGTCGCGGGGGTCGCGGCCCCGCGTGACGAGGCCCTGCGCCTCGAGGCGCTTGACGAGCGGCGAGAGCGTGCCGGGGTCGAGCCGCAGCAGGCCGGCCAGGTCGCGGATCGACAGCGGGCAGCGCTCCCACAGGGCGAGCATGACGAGGTACTGCGGGTGCGTCAGGCCCAGCGGCTCGAGGACCGGACGGTAGGCGGCGACCACGCTGCGGGACGCGACCGACAGGGCGAAGCAGACCTGCGCCTCCAGCGCGAGGGGGTCGACGACGGCCGCCCGGCCCGCGCCGTCGGTCTCGGCCCCGGCCCCGGCCTCGGCCTCGGCGACGCCGGCGGCCCCGGCCCTGCGCACCGTCACGCCGCGTCCGTCGGGCAGTGCAGCATGGTGCGCGGGCCGGAGCGGTCGACGACGTGCTCGTCCATGGGCCGCCGACAGAGCGGGCACACCCCGCCGTGGTCGGGGGCGACGAGCGGTGCCTCGTTCTTCAGGCCGAGCTGCGCGCCGCCGATGTACGGCCGCAGCCGCGCGTTCATGCGCTCGACGAGGTCGCCGAGGCGACTGCCGTGCTCGTGCTCGACCGGGTCGCGGCGTCGTCTCGTCATCTGATGAGTGTACCAATGATTGGTGCACCATGCATCTGTCTCGTCACGGGGAGGCGCGGGGTACGACGCCGACCTCGCTCCCGGCCTCGGGGCGTACGACGGGACCATGACACGCGACCAGTACACGTTCGACGACCCCCGCCACCGCTACCCCGTGATCAGCCCCGAGGTGCAGCAGCAGCCCGAGCCGGGCCTCCAGTCGCGGATGACCCCGGTGCCCGACCTCGGCGAGGAGACCTACCGCGGCACCGGCCGGCTCACGGGTCGCAAGGCCCTCATCACGGGTGCCGACTCCGGCATCGGCGCCGCGGTCGCCATCGCCTTCGCTCGCGAGGGCGCCGACGTGACGCTGTCGTACCTGCCCGAGGAGGAGGACGACGCCCGCCACGTCGCCGCGATGATCGAGGCCGCGGGACAGAAGGCCGTGCGCGTCCCCGGCGACCTGACGAACGCCTCCTTCTGCCGCGACCTCGTGCAGCAGGCCGTCGACGGCATGGGCGGCCTCGACGCGATCGTCAACGTCGCCGGCGTGCAGGTCTGGCACGAGTCGATCGACGAGATCACCGACGAGCAGTTCGACCGCACCTTCAAGACGAACGTCTACGCGCCGTTCTGGATCGTCAAGGCCGCGCTGCCGCACCTGCAGCCCGGCTCGACGATCGTCAACACGGCGTCGCTCGAGGCCTACACGCCGGCCCCCGACCGCCTCGACTACGCGACGACGAAGGGCGCGATCAACAACTTCTCGAAGGGGCTCGCGCAGCAGCTGATCTCGAAGGGCATCCGCGTCAACGTCGTCGCGCCCGGGCCCACCTGGTCGGTGCTGCAGGTGACGGGCGGGGTCGACCCCGAGACGCTGCCGGAGTTCGGCTCGAGCGAGTCCCCGATCGGCCGCGCCGCCCAGCCGGCCGAGCAGGCCCCGGCGTACGTCTTCCTCACGAGCGCCGAGTCGAGCTTCGTCGCGGGCGAGACGCTCAACGTCAACGGCGGCATGGTCACGCCGTAGCCCGCGGCGGCGGCGGCTCGCCGCCCGGACGCGACGACGCCCGGCTCCCCTGGGGAGCCGGGCGTCGTGGCGTGGTGGGGCGGGATGCCGGTCAGGCGACCTTGCGGCCCGCGGAGAGCACCTGGTGCGCCCGGGCCGAGAGCTCGCTGCGCACGAGCACCTCGTAACGCCCGGCCTCCATGGTCTTGACCGACGAGAAGTCGCGACGACCGCGGGTCGCGGCGTGGCCGATGGCGCCCCACAGCGCGCCCCAGAGGGCACCGGCGCCGACGGCGACGAGCAGCACGCCGATGAAGGCGCCCGACGCGGCGAAGATGCCGAAGAGCAGGCCGAGCAGGAGGCCGAACCAGGCCCCGCCGCCGGCGCCGCGCGCGGCGGCCTTGCCGGTCGTGAGGCGACCGGCGACGTTCTCGACGGTGCGGATGTCGTGGCCCACGATCGACACGGCCTCGACGGGGAAGCCCTCGTCGCTCAGCAGGTCGACGGCGGCCTGCGCGTCCTCGTACTTCGTGAAGGTGGCGAGAGTCTGTGGGTGGCCGGAGCCGGCGAACGCGCCGATGCCGGCGGCGGCGGCCGCACCGCCCATGCCGCCCAGGAGGCCGGTCGAGCCGCCCACGGGTGCCTGCGTCGGCGCGGGCTGCTGGCCCTGCGCGGGCTGCTGGCCCTGGCCCTGGCCCGGCTGCTGCGTCGCCGTGGGCTCGCCGTAGACGTCGGTCTCGGGGCTGGCGGTGCCGGGCACGGGAGTCGGCGCGTACTCGCCGTAGGCCGGGCGGGGGCGCGCGTCGCGGTCGGGAGTGCCGGAGGCGCGGGGCGCCTCGCCGTCGGGGGTGCTGCTGAGGTCGGGCTGGTCGTTGCTCATGCGTCAGTTCTACCCGCCTGCCCGCCCGCGTGGAGCCTTCGCACAGTCGCCCCACAGCATGCACCAGGCCGACGCACGGCGAGCACCGGCCGGGCGCCGACGCGTTTCTCGATCACTCAGCCCCGGAAACGACAAAAGGCACCCGCGTCGCGGATGCCTTCTCTCGTTGGTGGATCTGAGGGGACTCGAACCCCTGACCCCCTGCATGCCATGCAGGTGCGCTACCAGCTGCGCCACAGACCCATGTTCACTTCTTCTGTTGCCCTTGCGAAGCAACTCGTCAACCCTACTACAGATCTCGAGCCGTCATGTCCACCTGCCGCGGACGCCGGGTCGGCCGGGACCTCGCCGTCGCACCGCGTCCCCCTGCACCGCGCCCCCTGCACCGCGCCCGGGCCTGCCTCGGCGCCGTGCGCGAGACGCGGCGCGGAGGCCGACGGCCCGCCGCCGCTCCCCCCGGACACGACGAGACCCCCGCCGCGGCGGGGGTCTCGTCGACGCTCGTGCAGCCGGGCCTACGCCTCGGTGGACGCGGCGACCGACGCCTCGGCGACGACGTCGAGCGGGATCGTGGGGCAGTCGCTCCACAGGCGCTCGAGCGAGTAGTACTGGCGGTCTTCGTCGTGGAAGACGTGGACGACGAGGTCGCCGAAGTCGAGGAGGATCCAGCGACCCTCGGCGCGACCCTCGCGGCGGAGCGTCTTGACGCCGGCCTCGAGCAGCTTGTCCTCGATCTCGCCGGCGATGGCGACGACGTTGCGCTCGCTGCGGCCGGAGGCCAGCAGGAAGACGTCGGTGAGGGGCAGCGGCTCGGAGACGTCGAGGGCGACGAGGTCGTCGGCCTGCTTGTCGTCGGCGGCGCGGGCGGCGATCTGCAGGATCTCGATGGCGCGAGGGGTGGCTGTCACGGATTCCTCTGGTTCAGGGGGTCGGGGAGGTCGAGCTGGTGGGGGCCGACGCTCGGTGGCGGACCGGCCCCGGACCGTGCCGCGTCGACGCTGCGACGGGACGATCACGGAGGATCAGGGGGTCAGCCGCCGAGGATGCCCGTGGCGAAACCGGTGATGACCACACCGATGATACCAAGCCCCACGACGCCGCCGACGATGCCGAGCACGAGGGGGATGCGGCTCGACGGCGGCTGCGACGCGGCGAGCACGACGGCACGGGTCGACGTGTGGGTGCTGATGGCCCGGCTGGCCCGCACCGGCGCGGCGTCCGTGTCGGCCCCCTCGGCGTCGCCCTGCTCGAGCAGGCGGTCGATGTCAGAGTTGTCGATGCGGGCCTGCGACCCCGTCGCGCCGAGGCTGCGGGGCAGGTCGATCGAGCCGGTGATGATGATCTCGCCGGTCGCGTTCAGCGCGCCCGTGACGTCGGCGACTTGCTGGTCGGTGAGGATCAGCGCGTTGGTCTGGCCGGTGTGCGTGCCGAGCGCGCGCCCGGGCAGGGTCTCTTCGTCGAGGTCGCCGTCGGACTGCGTCGACCAGTGGCCGACCGGTGGCACGAACCCGGTGGGCTCGGGCACCGAGGCCGGGGCCGCCTCGGCGGCGGGGGACGCACCGGAGGCGCGGGCCGCCGACGCGGGACCGCTCACGACGCCGTCGTCCTCCGACCCGCCGTCGTCGGGGGTGGCGGGTCGCAGCAGCGCCGGGCGGAGCGGCTGGACCGCCTCGGCGCCGGACGCGGGCGACGCCGGAGCGGCGGGCGACGTCGTGCGCGGCACCGTCGTCGGCGACGGCGTCGCCGGGTCGGGCGAGGAGGCAGGAGTCGTCGAGGCCGGCACCGCCGCGGCGGGTGACGCCGGGCGGAGCCCGGACGGTGACGCGGGGACGGGTCCGAGCGGGAAGACCGTCGGCGTCGACGTCGGTGCGACCCCGCCCCGGTCGGACGACGCCGGCTCGGGCGCGGACGGCGCGGAGGCCGGCACGACGGTCTCGGCGGCGGACGCCGCGGCGGGCGAGACCGGACGGGCCACCGACCGCGGCTCTCCCGGGTCGACGGCCTCGCCGGACGGCGACGACGCCGGCACGATGGTGATCGCCCCGGTCGCCGGGTCGGTGAGCTCGTCGGCGGTGCTCAGCGCCTCGGAGAGGGTGCGGCCCTGCTCGGGCACGGGCGGCTGCAACGGGACGGGGCCGGCGCGACGCGCCTCCTCCGCCTCGCGCAGCGCGCGCAGCTCACGGCGCGTCAGCTGACCCGGCTCGGCGACCGAGGCGGGCGGCGGCGTGGTCGCCGACGACGGGGCCGCCGGCAGGGGGGACGGCGAGGCCACGGACGACGGCGTCACGGCCGACGCCGGGGCCAGGGCCGAGGCGGGCGCGCTGCCGGGGGCGTCGTCGACGCTGCCCGACGTCTGTCGGGCGCGCTCGAGGTCGCGCATCTGACGCCTGGTGAGCGGCGGCTGGCCGTCGGTCGTGCTCATGCAACGCTCCTGTACAGATGATGCTTGGAGATGTACTGGACGACTCCGTCGGGGACCAGGTACCACACCGGGAAGTCTCGACCCACGCGGGCGCGGCAGTCGGTCGACGAGATCGCCAGGGCGGGCACCTCGAGCAAGCTTACGTCGCTCTCGGGCAGCCCGCTGACGCTGAGGTCGTGACCGGGGCGGGTGACGGCGACGAAGTGGGCGAGCTCCCACAGCTCGCTCGCGTCCTTCCAGTCGAGGATCTGGGCGACGGCGTCGGCGCCCGTGATGAAGAAGAGCTCGGCGTCGGGGTGCTGGGCGCGCACGTCGCGGAGGGTGTCGATCGTGAAGGTCGGCCCCTCACGGTCGATGTCGACGCGGCTGACGGAGAACCGGGGGTTCGACGCCGTGGCGATGACGGTCATGAGGTAGCGGTGCTCGCCGCTGCTGGCCGGGGTCTTCATGTAGGGCTGACCGGTCGGCACGAAGAGCACCTCGTCGAGGTCGAACGACTGCGCGACCTCGCTCGCGGCGACCAGGTGGCCGTGGTGGACGGGGTCGAACGTGCCGCCCATCACCCCGATGCGGGGACGTCGCCCCGTCTCGGCGGCGTCGGCGTGGGGATCGGCCGCGACCATGCTGTCAGACCGCCCGGTCAGTGCGACTCGGGGTGGCCGTACTCGTCGATCGGGCCGGCGTGGTGGGCCTGCGTCGAGGCCTTGCGGGGCGAGCGGTTGGCGACGTCGCGGTACGACCAGACGACGTAGCCGAGGAACAGGAACACCACGCCGAACACCAGCGAGATCACGATGGGGGGCGCGATCAGCGGCGCGAGTTCTTCGTGAGCGGCGGCGATGAGGGTGACGTCGAGCATGGGTTCTCCGTTCGGGGACGATCCGGGCCAGTCTAGCCGCGCACCTGGCCGGTGCCGCGCACGATCCACTTCGTGCTCGTCAGCTCGGGCAGGCCCATCGGGCCGCGGGCGTGCAGCTTCTGGGTGGAGATGCCGACCTCGGCCCCGAATCCGAACTGCGACCCGTCCGTGAACCGGGTCGAGGCGTTGACCATGACGACGGCGCTGTCGACCTCGGCCAGGAACCGCTCGGCGACCGCGTGGTCGTTCGTGACGATCGACTCGGTGTGGTGCGTCGACCACCGCGCGACGTGCTCGATCGCCTCGTCGACGTCGCGCACGACGGCGACGGCGAGGTCGAGGCTCAGGTACTCGGCGGCCCAGTCGTCGTCGGTGGCGGGCACGACGTCGTCGGCGACGGCCTGCACGCGGGCGTCGCCGTGCACCGTCACGCCGGAGGCGCGGAGGGCCGCCAGCACCGGCGGCAGCAGGCGGTCGGCCGCCCCCTCGTGCACGAGCAGCGTCTCGAGCGCGTTGCAGACGCTCGGTCGCCGCACCTTCGAGTCGACGACGACGTCGACCGCCGTGGCCTCGTCGGCGCTCTCGTCGAGGAAGACGTGCACGACGCCCGCCCCGGTCTCGATCACCGGCACGGTCGACCCGGTCACCACAGCCTCGATGAGCTGCGCGCTGCCGCGGGGCACGAGCACGTCGACCAGGCCGCGGGCCCGCATCAGCTCGGCGGCGCCCTCGCGGCCGTGCTCGTCGATCGTCACGACGGAGTCGGCGGGGAGGCCGGAGGCGACCAGCGCCTCCTGCATCACCTCGACGAGCACCGCGTTGGTGCGCCGCGCCGCGCTGCCGCCGCGGAGCACGGCCGCGTTGCCGCTCTTGAGCGCGAGGGCGGCGATGTCGACCGTGACGTTCGGGCGCGCCTCGTAGATCGCGCCGACGACGCCGAACGGCACGCGGACCTGGTCGAGGCGGAGGCCGTTCGGCAGGACCCGTCCGCGGACGCTGCCGCCGACCGGGTCGTCGAGCGAGACGACGAGCCGCACGGCCGTGGCGAGGCCGTCGAGCCGGTCGGCGTCGAGTCGGAGGCGGTCGCGGAGGGCCGGGCTCAGTCCCTCGCGCTCGCCGGCCTCGAGGTCGAGGGTGTTCGCGGCGAGGACGCGCTCGGACGCGTCGACGAGGGCCGAGGCCACCGCGAGCAGGGCGGCGTCCTTGCGGCTCGTCGTGAGCTGGGCGAGCACCCGCGAGGCGGCCTTCGCGGCCGCGAGGGTCTCGGCGACCGGCCGCGGGGCCGGGCGGGCCGTCCCGGCGGCGGTCGGGTCGGCGGCGGTCGGGGCGGCGGGCACGACGGACGTCATGCCGAGAGCCTACGACCGACCGCCGGCGGGCACGGGGCCGGCGACGAAGAACGTGCCGACGTCCTCGCCGCGGAGCGCCCGGGCGACGTTCGCCGTCGAGGTGACGAGCACCGGCGTGCCCGCGGCGGCGGCGTAGCGCGCGGCGGCGACCTTGGTGCCCGCTCCCCCGGTGCCGACGCCGGCGGCGCCCGCCGTGCCGAAGGTGACGCCCGCGAGGTCGTCGCCGAACGGCACGTCGACGAGGGCGACCGCGCCGGGCTCGCTCGGCGGGCGGGTGTAGAGCGCGTCGACGTCGCTGAGCAGGACGAGGGCGTCGGCCCCGACCAGCTCGGCCACGAGGGCGGCGAGCCGGTCGTTGTCGCCGAAGCGGATCTCCTGCGTCGCCACCGTGTCGTTCTCGTTGACGATCGGAAGGATGCGCAGGTCGAGGAGGCGCGACATGGCCCGCTGCGCGTTGCTGCGGTGCGTCGGGTCGGCGACGTCGCCCGCCGTCAGCAGCACCTGGCCGGCGACGATGTCGTAGCGTCGCAGGCTCTGCTGGTAGCGGTAGATGAGCACGTTCTGGCCGACCGCGGCGGCCGCCTGCTGCGTCGCGAGGTCGGTCGGGCGCGTGTCGAGGCGCAGGTGGGGCATGCCCGTCGCGATCGCGCCCGACGAGACGAGCACGACCTCGGCGCCGCGGCCGTAGGCCTCGGCCAGGGCGTCGACGAGCGGCTCGATCTGCCCGGCCTGGGCGCCGCTGATCGACGACGAGCCGACCTTGACGACGATGCGTCGGGCACGCCCGACGCCCGAGCGGTCGACGACCGGCTCGCCGGTGGGGCGCAGCGGGGTCTCGACGGGGCCCTCGACGCTCATCGCTCCTCGTCGCCCTCCTTGACGAGGAAGCCCTCGTCGTCGGTCCAGATGCCGGCGGCGCGCTCACGCTGCAGCTCGGCACGGGCCTCCGCCTTGGCGTCCATGCGGTCGAAGTGGTCCTCCCGGCGCTGGTTGCGCGTCGGGCGGTCGTTCTTGACGAGGCGCGGGTCGGTGCCGCGGGCCGAGGTCATGAGCTCGGCCGTCGAGGTGAGCGTGGGCTCCCAGTCGAAGACGATGCCGCCGCCCGGTCCGATGAGCACGGTCGAGCCGGCCTGCGCGCCCGCCTTGAAGAGGGCGTCCTCGATGCCGATGGCGTTGAGCCGGTCGGCGAGGTAGCCCACCGCCTCCTCGTTGTTGAAGTCGGTCTGCACGACCCAGCGCTCGGGCTTCTGGCCGAGGATGCGGTACACGTTGCCGTACGTGCCGCCCTCGACGCGGACGACGAACGGCTTCTCGTTGACCGCGCGCGGGCGCATGACCAGGCGGGGAGGCGCGGGCCGGGCCGCGATCTCGGCGCGGCTCTGCTCGACGACCTCGGCCAGCGCGAACGACAGGTTGCGCAGGCCCTCGTGGCTGACGGCCGAGATCTCGAAGACGCGGTAGCCGCGCGCCTCGAGCTCGGGCGTGACGAAGTCGGCGAGCTCACGGCCGTCGGGCACGTCGACCTTGTTGAGCGCGATCATCTGGGGTCGCTCGAGCAAGGGCAGCTGGCCCTCGGGCACCGGGTACGCCTCGAGCTCGCGGAGGATGACGTCGAGGTCGGTCAGCGGGTCGCGGCCGGGCTCGAGCGTGGCGCAGTCGAGCACGTGCAGCAGGGCCGAGCAGCGCTCGACGTGGCGGAGGAACTCGAGGCCGAGCCCCTTGCCCTCGCTGGCGCCCTCGATGAGGCCGGGCACGTCGGCCACGGTGTAGCGCGTCTCGCCCGACTCGACGACGCCGAGGTTCGGGTGCAGCGTCGTGAACGGGTAGTCCGCGATCTTCGGCTTCGCGGCCGAGAGCGCGGCGACGAGGCTCGACTTGCCGGCCGAGGGGTAGCCGACGAGCGCGACGTCGGCGACGACCTTGAGCTCGAGCAGCACGTCGCCCTGCCAGCCCGGCGTGCCGAGCAGCGCGAAGCCGGGGGCCTTGCGCTTCGTCGACGAGAGCGCCGCGTTGCCGAGCCCGCCGATGCCGGCCTCGGCGACGACGTACCGCGTGCCGTGCTCGGTCATGTCGATCAGCTCGTCGCCGTCGGTGGTCTTGACGACCGTGCCGAGGGGCACCGCGAGCTCGAGCTCCTGGCCCTGGGTGCCGCTGCGGTGGTCGCCCATTCCGGGGCCGCCGTTCTCGCTCGAGCGGTGCGGGGCGCGGTGGAAGCCGAGCAGCGTGGTGACGCCGGCGTCGGCGACGAGGACGATGTCGCCGCCGTTGCCGCCGTTGCCGCCGTCGGGGCCCGCGAGGGGCTTGAACTTCTCGCGCTTGACCGACACGCAGCCGTTTCCGCCGTTGCCGGCGCGGAGGTGGAGGGTCACGTGGTCGACGAAGGTGGCCATGGTGGGAGTCTCTTCTTGCTCAGGGTGCCGAGGGGTCGCGCCCCGGGTCGTGCACGACGGGGCGAGCACCGCTCGGCCCGTCGGTGGTCCGGCTGCGCCGGGAGGGCGAGGCGGACGACGGCCTCTCGGCCGACGTGGTGACGGACCCGACCGTGCGGGGGGCCGGTCGAGGGCGGACATCGTGTCGCCGCGACCTCGGGTCTGCGCGCACCAACGCACCAGACTACGGCGTGCCGGTCGGGCAGTCAACGCGTCCACTACCATCACCCCCGTGACGATCCTGATCGACGAGGCCATCTGGCCCGCCCACGGCACCGTGTGGGCCCACCTCGTCAGCGACGCGTCGTACGCCGAGCTGCACGCCTTCGCGGCCGTGCACGGCATCCCCCGTCGCGGCTTCGACCACGATCACTACGACGTGCCGGCCGACCGTCTCGACGACCTCGTCGCGGGCGGCGCCGAGCCCGTCACGGGCCTCGAGCTCGCCCGGCGCCTCGAGCGCAGCGGCCTCCGTGTGTCGCAGCGCGTCAAGCGCGGTCTCTGAGCCCGCCCCGGCCGACGACCGGCCCGCCTCGGATGGACGACCGACGTCGCCGCGGCCGACGCCCCGGGGGTCACCACTGCGGCGAGTGGCCCACGAAGCTCGCGACGACGGCCGCGCTCTCGATGTCGACGACGGTCGTCGTGACGTCCGTGGGCGTCGGGTCGATCGTGTACGTGTAGTCCGTCGGCGTGGTCGCGTCGGCGGTCTCGACGGCCAGGTACTGCCCGTTCGGCGAGACCGAGAAGCCCTCGATCTCGGAGGCCCGGCCCGACGGGCGGAACAGCACCCGCGCCTCCTGCTCGTCGTCCGAGACGATGAGGCTCGTGAAGCTGGCTCCGCCGTCGGCCGGCAGCGCCACCTGCTGCACGTACTCGGTCGCGGCGACGGCGACGAGGTCGCCGCGGTAGGGCGTCTGCCCCTCGACGGCCGAGAACGGGATCGGCGTCTGCTCGCCCGTGGCGAGGTCGACGCGGAACGCCTGCAGCGCCGTCGCCGCCACGAAGCCGGTGCCGTCGAGGGCGACGCCCTGCAGGGCCACGAAGGTGCCGAGAGGACGGGGAGGCGCGGTGCCGGTCAGGTCGATCAGCGTCACCTGCTCGTCGGTCGCCTGGGCCACCACGCTGTCGAGCCCGGGCACGAACTGCCAGTCGAGCACCGAGAGCGGCTCGCCCGAGATCGACGTCACCGGCGCGACGGTCCGCTCCCCCTGCAGCGGGAGGGTCCAGAGCGACGCCTGCTCGGTGCCGGCGGGCTGCCACGAGAAGGCGAGGGTCGTCGTCGCCCGGTCGGCGCCGAGCTGGGTCACGAGCCCGTCGCCGTCGCCCGGCAGGGGCAGCGTCTCGACCGCGACCCCGTCGAGCGAGACGAGGCTGAGCGTCGACCGCTCGCCGTCGTCGGTGACGACCGCCACGGCGCTGTCGAACACCTCGAAGGCCTGGATGCGCGGGGCGCTCCACACCGTCGTGCGGTCGACGCCGCCGCGGAGCCCGGCCCGCTCGATCGAGTCGTCCTGCCCGTCGGCGCCGTGGACGATGCGCCAGGCGACGGCCGGCTCGGTCGTGAACGACGTCGAGAAGGTCGAGCGCTGCTGCTGGTAGATGCTCGAGACGCCCTCGACGCGCACCTGGTACTCCGTGTCGTAGCGGAGCCGGTCGGTGAACTGCACCGCGACCACGTCGCCGGAGGCCTGCACCGTGAAGTCGGTCGCCGGCGTCACCTCGACCTGGTCGGCGTCGACCTGCGCGATCGCCTGGTTCGAGAAGAGGCGCAGCTGCTGGCCCGACCGCTCGACGACCGCCGAGGCGTCGACCTGCGTGTCGGTGAGCTTCGGGCCCTGGAGGTGCGTGAGGACGCCGAAGACCGCGCAGACGAGCGCGAGCACGGCGACGACCGCGACGAACCGGCGGCGCTGGCGGACGCGCAGGTCGGCGACGTCGAGCTCGTCCTCCCCCGACCGCGCGGCGCGGTCAGTAGAGGTACGGGTCACTCGGCTGACCGACCTTCTCGAGGCTGTCGGGCACGACGGCGACCGGGTCGCTCGACGTGCTGCTGGGGTTCGTGCGGAAGCCGCCGGAGACCGTCACCCACTCGTCGGGCTGGAGCTCGGAGCGCCAGTCGTCGAGCTGGACCGGCACGCCCACGGGCTGCGCGTCGACGGCGCAGCAGGTGATGACGAAGCGCGAGACGTAGAAGACGTCCTCCTCGTCGCCGGCCGGGACGACGAAGCCGGTCACGTCGGCGGTCTTGCCCTCGTAGAAGGCCAGGTCGCTCGTCTGGCGGAGCAGGCCCGCCCAGTCGAGCACCGAGAAGCTGGCGTACGCGTCGCTCGAGGCGGCCTCGGCGTCGACCACGCTCGTGCCCTTCAGCGCGGCCGTCGACGAGTTGACGTCGCGCTGCCCGGCGGTGGCGCTCGTGAGGGTGGCCGGGGGCAGCGCGACCAGGGCGACCGCGACGGCCACGGTGACCGTCGCGCCGGCGACGACGGCCGTGCCCCGCGCGGCGACCCGGCCGCGTCGGGTGCGGCGAGGGCGCAGGGAGGCGGCCCGCGCCTCCTCGTCGGGGTCGTCGTGGTCGTGCTCGTCGCGCATCGGCGCCAGCGCCAGGACGCCGAGCGAGAGGACCATGCCGATCGCGATCATCACCACCGTGAACACGACGTAGCGCGGGTGGATGTAGAGGATGAGCTGGCCCGTGGCCGCGAGCCAGAGCGTCGAGACGCCCACGACGAGCGTCAGGAGCACGCCCTGCCACCTCTCGGTCAGTCGACTAAGCAAGGAAGTTCACCACCAGTCCGATCGCGGCGCTGGTCAGCGCCACCACGAGGGTCAGCTGCGCGAGGACCCGGGGACGGTACGTCGTGCGCAGCAGGGCCAGCATCTTCACGTCGATGATGGGCCCGAACACGAGGAAGGCGGCGATGCCGCCGGGCATGAAGGTCGTCGCGAACGGCAGCACGAAGAACGCGTCGACGTTCGAGCAGAGGGAGATGACGAAGGCGAGCACCATCATGGCGAGCACCGACCAGACCGGGTTCGTGCCGAGCGTCACGAGCACCGAGCGGGGCACGGCGGTCTGGACGCCGCCCGCGATCGCCGCGCCGATGAACAGCGCCGGCATCATGGTCGCCACCTCGCGGCGGAAGAGCTCGACGCTCTCGCGCAGGCGGCCGCCGCCGTGCTCGTGGCCGGTCGGCAGGGCGCACTCGGCCGCGAACGACTTCGTGAGCAGGCTCTCGGGGTCGGGGTGGCGGCTGTAGAGCCAGCCGATCAGGTTCGCGATGAGGAAGCCGCCGGCGAGCCGGGCGACGAGGATGCCGTCGCTCCAGCCGAACGCCTGGTGCGTCGTGATGATCGTGATCGGGTTGAGGATCGGCGCCGCGAGCAGGAACGTCATCGACTCGGAGACGGTGAAGCCCTTGAGCACGAGCCCCCGCGCCAGCGGCACGTTGCCGCACTCGCAGACGGGCAGGAACATGCCGAGGAACGAGATGACCGCCCGCCGCAGCAGCGGCTGCCGCGGCAGCCACGACGTGAAGAAGGCCTGCGGCAGCCAGACCTGCACGACGATCGAGAGCACGATGCCGAGCAGCACGAACGGCATCGACTCGACGATGACGCTGATCGTCAGGGTGACGAAGTCCTGCAGGGTGTCGGGCAGCAGGCCCGGGCCGATCGCCGGGGAGGCGAGCCGCACGGCGACGAGCACCGCGGCGACGAGGGCTCCCGCGACGAGCAGGGGGGCCCGTGACGGTCGGCGGCGGGCCGTGCCGTGGTCGTGCCGGTGGCCCGGGCCGCCGCCGGAGCCGGCCCCGCGGTCGTGCCCGCCGTGGTCGTCGCCGTGGCCGTGGTCGTGCGGCCGGTCGAGGTCGGCCGTGGCGCTGCCCCGGGGCAGCGGCGAGCTCACGCCTCGTCCTCGAGACGGTCGGGGCGGACCGGGCTCTCGGAGGGGGGCGCGTAGCGCGACCAGTCGTCGGCCGCGGGGGCCCGGCGGGCGCGCCTCGGGCCGTCGTCGACCGGCGTCGTCGCGACCTCGGCGTCGCTGCCGGCCCGGGGCACGGCCTCCGTCGGGCCCGACTGCAGCACCGGTCGCACCGGCCCGGACGACGGCGCCGGCTCGGCGGACGCCGCGGGCTCGGGGTGCCGCGCGGACTCGGCCGCGGCACCCGAGGGCGAGGCGGGCTGCTCGTCCGCAGCGTCTCCCCCCGCCGGAGGCGCGGTGACCGCGGCCTCGCCGGTCGCCGCGCCGGCCGGGGTCGCGGGGGCCCCGTCGTGGTGGGCCCAGACCCAGGCGAGCACGCAGCCCACGACGAGGAGGGCCGTGTCGACCACCCCGGCCGCGAGCGGGATCGTCGTCACGTAGAGCACGAGGTTGGCCCAGGTGTTGCCGCTCTGCGAGAGGAGCACGCCCGGCACGATGCCGACGACCGCCAGGGCGAGGGTGCCGGCCGCGCCCGCGACGACGGCGTGCCGCAGGACCCGGTCGAGCGGGGTCGCGGCGTCGATCGGACGCACGAGGAGGAGCACGAGGAAGGCGACGACGTAGAACGGGAAGGGGTAGAAGGCGAAGCCGCCGAGGAACTGGCCGACGGGCGTGGCGGTGAAGCCGCTCGGGAAGGCGGTCACCGAGAAGCCGATGGCGGAGCCGACCATGGCGAGCAGGCCGAGCACGAAGCGCGCCAGCAGCACGACGCCGACGGCCGAGGCCGCCGCGAGCAGCCGCGCCCGGCCGGTCGCGCCGCGGGGCACGACGACGGCAGCCCGGCCGGACGACTCGGGAGTCGTCGGGCCGGGCTGCGTCGAGGTCACGGCTGTCACCCTAGACGAGTCACAGTTCGTCGGAGCTGACCCCCACGCCGAGGATGAACGGACCCGAGTCGCCGGAGCCCGCGTCGCCGGAGGCCGGCGTCGTGGGCGCGGCGGGCGCGGTGCCCGCGCTGGAGGCGCGACGCGAGCGGCCACGCCCCTGGCCCGGCTGCTTGGGCTCGGGGAGCGCGCCGAGCACGGAGTCGAGCAGCTGCTCGGCGTCCTCGCTGCTCAGCTTGCGGGGCTCGCGACGGGTCGCCGCGACGGGGATGTCGAGGATCGCCACCGACGCGTCCGGCGTCGAGACGACCGCCGACGAACGACGCGACTCGGTGCTGCGCTCGGCCTTGGGCGTCGACGCGGCGGGGGCTGCGGGGGCCTCCTCCGTCGCGGTCGGCACGACGACGGGCTCGACCGTGGCGGACGCCGCGGCCACGCCTGACCGGTCGTCCGCCCGGTCACGGTCACGGTCGCTCGTCGGTCCGTCGTGCGAGGGCTGGCCCGCCGCGGGCCGGTCGCCCGTCTGCTGGTCGCCCGCCTGCTGGTCGCCCGCCTGCTGGTCACCGGCCTGCTGGTCCGCCTCACGGCCGGAGCGCGAGGCCCGGCGGCTCTTGCGCCCGCGGCCGCGGCGTCCCTCGCCCTGCTGCTCGTCCTGGCCGGCGTCGCTCGACGAGCCGGTCGACGACGAGCTCGACGACTCCGTGCCCGTGGCCTGCGCCGCCGCGGCGTCGATGGCCGCCTCGACGGCAGCCGCGGCCTCGGCCGCGCTGTCGCCGGGGCGCTCGCCGTCCTCCGCATGGGCGATGGTCGACGCCGCGATGCGCGAGAGGGCGTTCTTCACGTCCTCCGTGATGGCGTGGGTGCCGGTCGTCGGGTGCGCCGGGCTGGTCGGGGCGGACGAGCCGGCCCGGCCCGGGCCCTGCGGCGCGGAGCCGCCCGACTTCGGGCCGGCCTGGGCGCCGCCGCGACGGCGCTGCTCCTGCTGGCCGCCCTTGCGGGGCTGCTGCTCCTGCACGCGGGCCGCGCTGCCGGCCTCGGCGAACGACTCGGCGAGGCCGAGCCCGAGCTTCTTGCGGGTCATCTGCACGAGGCCGAGCGAGGTGACCTCGGCGACCTGGTGCTTGGTCCGGTCGCGGCTCAGGCACTCGACGAGGCGGCGCAGCACGAGGTCGCGGTTCGACTCGAGCACCATGTCGATGAAGTCGACGACGATGATGCCGCCGATGTCGCGCAGGCGCAGCTGACGGACGATCTCCTCCGCCGCCTCGAGGTTGTTCTTGGTGACCGTCTCCTCGAGGTTGCCGCCCGAGCCGACGAACTTGCCGGTGTTGACGTCGACGACGGTCATGGCCTCGGTGCGGTCGATGACGAGCGAGCCGCCCGAGGGCAGCCAGACCTTGCGGTCGAGCGCCTTCTCGATCTGCTCGTTCAGGCGGTACTCGTCGAACGCGTCGCGGTCGCCCTCGTAGCGCTTGACGCGGTCGAGCAGGTCGGGGGCCACGGCCGAGAGGTACGACTGCAGCGTCTCGTGGGCGTCGTCGCCGTCGATGACCATCTCGTGGAAGTCCTCGTTGAAGACGTCGCGGACGATCTTGATGAGCAGGTCGGGCTCGGAGTGCAGCTGGGCAGGCGCGTTGCCGACCTCGACCTTCTTGGCGATGTCCGCCCACTGGTTCGTGAGGCGCTTGATGTCGAGGGTGAGCTGCTCCTCCGTGGCGCCCTCCGCCGCGGTGCGGACGATGACTCCCGCGTTCTCGGGCAGCGCCTCCTTCAGGATCTTCTTGAGGCGCGCGCGCTCGGTGTCGGGCAGCTTGCGGCTGATGCCGTTCATCGAGCCGTTGGGCACGTAGACGAGGTAGCGGCCGGGCAGCGAGACCTGGCTGGTGAGGCGGGCGCCCTTGTGGCCCACCGGGTCTTTCGTGACCTGGACGAGCACGCGGTCGCCGGGCTTGAGCGCCAGCTCGATGCGGCGGGGCTGGTTGCCGTTCGACAGCGAGTCCCAGTCGACCTCGCCGGAGTAGAGCACGGCGTTGCGGCCGCGTCCGATGTCGACGAAGGCGGCCTCCATGCTCGGCAGCACGTTCTGCACGCGGCCGAGGTAGACGTTGCCGATCAGGGAGACGTTCTGCGCCTTGGCGACGTAGTGCTCGGCGAGGGTGCCGTCCTCCATGACGCCGATCTCGATGCGGTCGCCCGACGAGCGGACGACCATCTTGCGGTCGACGCTCTCGCGGCGGGCGAGGAACTCGGCCTCGGTGATGACCGTGCGGCGACGGCCGGCGTCGCGGCCGTCGCGGCGGCGCTGCTTCTTCGCCTCGAGGCGCGTCGAGCCCTTGATGCGCTGCGGCTCGGTGATGAGCTCGACCTGGCGCTGGGGACGCTCGCGGGGCGCGCGGTCGCCGCCCTGCTGACGGGGCTCGGAGTCGCGCTCCTCGCGGTCTTGCGACCGGCCGCGGGAACGGCGGCGCGAGGTGCCGCGCGAGGGCTGGTCGTCGTCGTCGCGGTCGTCGTCGTCGCGGTCGTCGCGCTCGTCGCGGTAGTCGTCGCGGTAGTCGTCGTGGTCGTCGTCCTGGCGGCGTCGGCCGGGACGGGCCGGGAGGGGGGTGATGACGGGCGCGTGGAAGATCAGGCTCGTCGTCGTCAGCCGGGCGGGGATGGGCGACCCGCCCTCGGCCTCGGGCTCGGCCTCGACGGTCGGCGCGGCGGCCGGCTCGGCGTCCGCGATGTCGGCCTCGACGACGGCGGTGTCGACGACGGCGGGCGCGAGGCCCGTCCCGGCGTCGGGCGCCGACGCGTCGGGCGTCGCGGGGGTCTCGGGTGCGGTCGGGGTGCTGGGGACGGTCGGGGCGTCGCCCGCGACCTCGTTCTCGTGGGTCACGTGCTGTGCCTCCTGGGCGTCGATGGGTCGGGCGGTCCGGTCGGTGGGCGGTGCGCTGCTCGGCGCGGCGCCCGCGGGGGCGGTGCTCGCCTGGCGAGCCCGTCGTCCTCCGAACAGTCCCCTCCTCTTCTTCGGCTGGCCGTCGTTGTCGGTGTCGTCAACCACTGCTGGTGTGCTCCTCGCCCCGCCTCGGCTCTCGCCGTCGGCAGGTGGTCTCGTGTCGCGGCCGGGCGGCGCGGTGCACCTGTCCCCGGACCGCCGCGCCCTCTCACGACGCGCATGTGGGTCACGTGGCGTTCGGTCACGAGGTGCGCGGGGCCGGTGTGCTGGCCCTCGTCACCGCCGTGTCGTCAGCCGACGTGCGGTTCTTGCTCTTGCTCCGGAACTGGCCATCCGACGATGAGCGCCTGCGCTCTGGCCCGGATTCTGTCGCGCCCGCGCGGTGCCCCGTACGGCGCCGCCCTGGTGGGGCGGGCACCCGCGGGTCCCGCAGCGGGCCGGCACGGCCCGGAAAGTCATGATCTCGGGGCCTTCGCCCCGCGACTGTCCCCATCATCGCACGCCTGTCGACGGAGCACGATCCGCCCGGTGCGAGAATGACCCGTGTGACGGACGCCAGCGCACCCCAGACCACCCTCCCCACGGGCCGTGCTCCGGTCGTCGCGGCCGTGTTGATGATCGTCGCCGGGGTCGGCGGCCTCGTCGGCGCGTTCGAGCTCACGCTCGACAAGTTCCGCCTCCTGGGGAACCCCACGCAGGCCCTCGGCTGCGACGTCAACCCGTTCGTGGGCTGCACGAACGTCATCAACAGCTGGCAGGCGTCCCTCTTCGGCTTCCCCAACCCGATCCTCGGCCTGATCGGCTTCTCGGTGGTCGTCGCCGTCGCCGTCGGGCTGCTCGCCGGGGCCCGCTTCGCCCGGTGGTTCTGGGTGGGGCTCACCGTCGGCGTGCTGCTGGCCTGGGTCTTCATCACGTGGCTCTTCGTCCAGACGGTCTTCGTCATCGGCAGCCTCTGCCCCTGGTGCATGCTCGTGTGGTCGGTGACGATCCCCCTGTTCTGGATCTTCACGACGTGGGGCCTCGCCCGGGGCGTCACGGTGCGCCGCGGACGCGTGCAGCGCCTCGCCGCGCGGTTCCTCCCGTACTCGTGGGTCCTGCCCGTGCTGAACTACGTCGTGGTGGCCACGGTCGTCCTCGTCAAGTTCCCGCTCCTGCTGCCGCTGCTGCTCGGCTGAACGGCACTCAGGTGGCTCTTGGCCGAGGGCACGATGGTGGTCGCCGGGCGACGCGCCCCCACGACCGTCACGAGCACAGCGAGGACCCATGACGCCACCTGCCGGCACCGGAGACACCAAGCGCGAGCGCCGCGAGGCCGCCCGCGAGAAGGCCCGGGCCACCCGTGAGGCCGAGGCCCGGCGTCGCCGTCGGAACAGGTGGGCCCTGCAGGGCGGGCTCGTCGTGGGCGTGCTCGCGATCGCCGCGATCGTGGTGCTCGTCGTCACCCGCTCGATCGCCCCGGCCGGGCCGGGGCCCCTCAACATGGCCAGCGACGGCATCGTGCTCTCGGGCGACGGCACGAGCGTGTCGGCGACGACGACCGACGCGGTGCCGGCCGACGGCACCCCGACGGCGTCGGCGGCGGGCACGGCCGAGAAGCCGAGCATCGTCGTCTACCTCGACTACATGTGCCCGTACTGCGGCGACTTCGACACGACCAACGCCGAGCAGCTGGCCACGTGGACCAGCCAGGGGCTCGTCGACCTCGAGATCCACCCGCTGGGCTTCCTCGACAGCGCGTCGCAGGGGTCGAAGTACTCGACCCGGTCGGCCAACGCGCTGGCCTGCGTGGCGAACTACCAGCCCGACGTCGCCCTCGACGTGAACACGGCGCTCTTCGCCCAGCAGCCGGAGGAGAACACGCGGGGCCTGACCGACGAGCAGCTCGTGACCCTCGTCGAGGGCGCGGGCGTGACCGACGACCAGGTGGCCGGATGCATCACCGGGGGCGACTTCGACGACTGGGTGGCGTCCGCGACCGAGCGGGCCCTCAACGACCCGCTGCCGAACTCCGACCTCGAGAAGGTCACCGGCACCCCGACCGTGCTGGTCAACGGGCAGCAGTACCAGGGCTCCCTCACGGACGCCTCGGTCTTCGCCCAGTTCGTCGCGGAGGTGGCCGGCGGCCAGGCGACCGGCGACACGAGCACCGGCGAGGCCCCGGAGTCGACCCCGAGCCCGTCGGCGACCCCGTAGCGCGCCCTCCGCACCGGACGACGACGGGACGGTGTCCGCCAGCTCGGCGGACACCGTCGCGTCGTCGTGCTCCGGCCGTCAGGCGGGGGGCGTCAGGCAGCGCCCGTCAGGGAGCTCCCGTCAGGCAGCGCCCGTCTCAGAACCAGAGGGCCAGCTCGCGCGCGGCGCTCTCGGGGCTGTCGCTGCCGTGCACGAGGTTCTGCTGCACGGCGAGGCCCCAGTCGCGGCCGAGGTCGCCGCGGATCGTGCCGGGCGCGGCCGTGGTCGGGTCGGTGGTGCCGGCCAGCGAGCGGAAGCCCGCGATCACGGCGTTGCCGGCGACGCGGAGGGCGACGGTCGGGCCGCTCTCCATGAACTCGACGAGGGGCTCGTAGAACGGCTTGCCGACGTGCTCCTCGTAGTGCTGCGAGAGCAGGTCGCGGTCGGCCTGCAGCATGCGCACGTCGACGAGCTCGTAGCCCTTGGCCTCGATGCGGCGCAGGATCTCGCCGGTGAGGCCACGGGCGACGCCGTCGGGCTTGACGAGGACGAGGGTCTCTTGCAGGTCGGTCACGGGTGCTCCTTCAGGTGGTGGGACGGTGATCGGTCGGGCGACGCCGGGCGTCGCGGCCCGCCGCCGGTGGGCGGCGCGGTCGGCGCTCAGGCCCGGTCCGACGCCTCACCGTACCGGGCGGCGTTGAGGCGGTCGAGCTGGGTGCCCTTGACGAGGCAGTAGGTCCAGATCGCGACGAAGAGCGCCGCGACGACCCACATGACCGGGTCGAGCAGGCCGCAGGCCACGAGCCCGGCCTGCACCACCCAGCCGAGGGCGATGCCCCAGCGCCAGCGGAGCGTCCGCGACACGAGCATGATCAGCACGATGGCCGCGATGCCCCCGCCGAAGGCGACGCCGGTCGGCAGGATCCCGCGGCCGTTGACGACGAGCATGACGAAGAAGAGCGACATCGCCTCGAGCACGAGCACGATCGACAGCAGGCTCTCGGCCGCCCCGCGTCGGCGCGCGGGGCGCCTCCCCCGGCCGCCGCGCGCACCGGGAGCGCCGGGACCGTCGCCGGCAGGCGGACCGTCCGGAGGCGCGGTGTCGGTCACGAGAGCCCCCCGGGCGCCTGCGCCAGGGCCAGCACGTCGCCGACCAGGGTGATCGACCCCGTGACGACGACGCCCCCGGGCTCGTCGCCCTCGGACTCCTCGGCCAGGTCGCGGGCCGTCCGGAGGGCGGCCGTGAGGTCGGTCTCGACGACGACCCGGTCGGCGCCCACGACGCCGACCGCGATCGCCGCCAGCTCGTCGGCGTCGACCGCCCGGTCGGAGGCGCTGCTCGTGACGACGAACTGCTGCACCGTTCCCGACAGGGCGCGCACGATCCCGGCCGCGTCCTTGTCGCCGAGCACGGCGATGACGGCGACGACCCGGCCGAACTGGAAGTAGTCGTCGATCGCCTTCGCCAGGGCGCGGGCGCCGTGGGGGTTGTGGGCGGCGTCGACGAGGATGGTCGGCTCGTTCGCGACGATCTGCAGGCGGCCGGGCGAGGTGGCCGCGGCCAGCCCCTCGGCGAGCACCTCGTGGTCGAGGGCCTGCGAGCCGCTCCCGAGGAACGACTCCACGGCGGCCACCGCGACGGCGGCGTTCTGCGCCTGGTGGTCGCCGAAGAAGGGCAGGAGGAGGTCGTCGTAGCGTCCGGCGAGGCCGCGGATCGTGACGAGCTGACCGCCGACGGCGAGCACCGTCGACTCGACGCCGAACGCCGTGCCCTCCACCGCGAGCGACGACTCGGTGAGGTCGGCGGCCCTCCGGAGCTCGGCCAGCGCCTCCTCGGTCTGCGAGGCGCTGACGACGCTCGCCGCGGGCTTGACGATGCCCGACTTCGTGCGGGCGATCTCCTGCACCGTCGAGCCGAGGCGGGCCATGTGGTCGAGCGCGATCGGCGTGAAGACCGCGACCTGGCCGTCGGCGACGTTCGTGCTGTCCCACTCGCCGCCCATGCCGACCTCGAGCACGACGACGTCGGCCGGGGCGTCGGCGAAGCACGCGAAGGCGAGCACCGTGAGCGCCTCGAAGAACGTCAGCGGCTGCTCGCCGGCCGTCTCGAGCTCGGTGTCGACCATCGTCAGGTAGGGCTGGATGTCGTCCCAGTTGGCGACGAGGAGCTCGTCGCTGATCGGCTCGCCGTCGACGACGATGCGCTCGTTGAGCCTCACCAGGTGCGGGCTCGTCATGAGGCCGGTGCGCAGGCCGTACGCGCGGAGCACGCTCTCGATCATGCGGCTCGTCGAGGTCTTGCCGTTCGTGCCCGTGACGTGGATCACGGGGTAGGCGCGCTGCGGGTCGCCGAGCAGCTCGGCGGCCCGGCGGGTGGCGCCGAGACGGGGCTGCGGGGCCTGCTCGCCGACGCGGGCGAGCAGCTCGTCGTAGACGCGACGGGCGCCCTCGGCGAACTCGCCGCCCTCGGGCCCGGCGTCGGGGTTCTTCTTCTTCGGGCTCATGCTCGCCGCACCTCCACGGTCAGGGCGGAGCCGGCGCCGACCGCGACGGCCGTGTCGGGAGCGACGGCCTCCTCGCGGAGCTCGACGCGCAGCTCGGTGGTCAGGGTCTCGCCGGTGATGAGGTCGCGGTGGGCCTCGACGGCCTCGGCCGCGGCGCGGTCGGTGGTGAGGGTCGTCACGACGCGGTCGCCCACGTCGAGGCCGGCCTCCTTGCGGGCCTGCTGCACGGCACGCACGACGTCGCGGGCCAGCCCCTCGGCCTCGAGCTCGGGCGTGGTCGCCGTGTCGAGCAGCACGAAGCCGCCGTCGCCGACGAAGCCGATCGCGGCCGTGGGGTCGGCCACGGCCAGCTCGAGCGTGAACTCGCCCGGCAGCAGCTCGACTCCCCCGACGACGACGTTGTCGCCGGCGGGCTGCCAGTCGCCCTTCTTGGCGGCCGGGATGACCTGCTGGACCTGCTTGCCGATGCGGGGCCCCGCGGCCCGGGCGTCGACGCGGAGGCGACGGGTCACGCCGAACGTGCCGAGCGCCTCCTCCGAGAGCGGAACGAGTGCGACGTCCTTGACGTTGAGCTCGTCGCGGAGGATCTCGCGGAACGAGTCGAGCCCGGTGGTCTCGGGGACGACGACGGTGAGCCGCGCGAGCGGCAGGCGCACCCGCAGCCCGGTCGACTTGCGGAGCGCGAGGCCGGCCGACGCGATCGAGCGCACGGCGTCCATCGCGTCGACGAGCGCTTCGTCCGCGGGGAAGGCGGAGGCGTCGGGCCAGTCGGTCAGGTGGACGCTGCGACCGCCGGTGAGGCCCTTCCAGACCTCCTCCGAGACGAGCGGCGCGAGGGGCGCCGCGACCCGGGTGACGGTCTCGAGCACGGTGAAGAGCGTGTCGGAGGCGTCGTGGTCGTCGCCCGCCCAGAACCGGTCGCGCGACCGGCGCACGTACCAGTTCGTCAGCACGTCGGCGAAGTCGCGGAGCGCGGCGGCGGCCAGCGGGGAGTCGAGGGCGTCGAGGTGGCCCTGCACCTCCTCCACGAGGCGGCGCGTGCGCGCGAGCAGGTAGCGGTCGAGCACGTCGGTCGAGTCGGTGCGCCACTGCGGCTCGCGCCCGGCGTCGGCGTAGAGCGAGAAGAAGTAGTAGGTGCTCCAGAGCGGCAGGAGGAACTGCCGGACGCCCTCGCGGATGCCCTCCTCGGTCACGACGAGGTTGCCGCCGCGGATCACCGAGCTCGACAGGAGGAACCACCGCATGGCGTCGGCGCCGTCGCGGTCGAAGACCTCGCTGACGTCGGGGTAGTTGCGGAGGCTCTTCGACATCTTCTGCCCGTCGGAGCCGAGCACGATGCCGTGGCTGATGACGTTCGAGAAGGCCGGGCGGTCGAACAGGGCCGTCGAGAGCACGTGCATGACGTAGAACCAGCCGCGCGTCTGCCCGATGTACTCGACGATGAAGTCGGCGGGGGCGTGCGTCTCGAACCAGTCCTGGTTCTCGAACGGGTAGTGCACCTGCGCGAACGGCATCGACCCGCTGTCGAACCAGACGTCGAAGACGTCCTCGATGCGGCGCATGGTGCTCTGCCCGGTCGGGTCGTCGGGGTTCGGGCGCGTCAGCTCGTCGATGTAGGGGCGGTGCAGGTCGGGCTCGCCCTGCTCGTTCACCGGCAGGCGGCCGAAGTCGGCCTCCATCTCGGCGAGCGAGCCGTACACGTCGGTGCGCGGGTACGCGGGGTCGTCGCTCCGCCACACGGGGATCGGCGAGCCCCAGTAGCGGTTCCGCGAGATCGACCAGTCGCGCGCGCCGGCCACCCACTTGCCGAACTGGCCGTCCTTGACGTTGTCGGGCACCCAGGTGATCTCCTGGTTGAGCTCGCCCATGCGGTCGCGGATCTCGGTGACGCGCACGAACCAGCTCGAGACGGCCTTGTAGATCAGCGGGTTGCGGCAGCGCCAGCAGTGCGGGTAGCTGTGCTCGTAGCTCGCGAGGCGCACGAGGCGCCCGTCGGCGCGCAGGCGCTGCACGAGCGTCTTGTTGGCCTCGAAGACCTGGAGGCCGGCGACGCCGAGCTCGTCGAACATCGGCAGGAATCGGCCGTTGTCGTCGACGGAGACGATGACCGGGATGCCGGCCGCGGCGCAGACCAGCTGGTCGTCCTCGCCGTAGGCGGGCGCCTGGTGCACGATGCCCGTGCCCTCGCCCGTGGCGACGTAGTCGGCGACCAGGATGCGCCACGCGTTCTCGGTGCCCCAGGTCTCGGTGTCGGCGTAGACGTCCCAGATGCGGTCGTACTCGACCCCGCCGAGCTCGGCGCCCGTGAAGGTCGCGGTGACGGCCTCGGCCGCCGCCTCGGGAGAGTCGTAGCCGAGGTCGCGCGAGTACGCGGCGAGCGTGTCGGCCGCGAGCAGGAAGACGCTGCCGGTGAGCAGCTGCTGGTCTCCGGTGCGCTCGCCGGGCAGCAGCGCGTGCGGCACCGTGACGTACGAGATCTCGGGACCCACGGCGAGCGCCATGTTCGTCGGCAGGGTCCACGGGGTCGTCGTCCAGGCGAGCGCCTCGACGCCGGTGAGCCCGAGCGCCTCGGCCTTCGCGCCGACGAGCGGGAAGGCGACGGTGACGGTCTGGTCCTGACGCATCTTGTAGACGTCGTCGTCCATGCGCAGCTCGTGGTTCGAGAGCGGGGTCTGGTCGTGCCAGCAGTACGGCAGCACGCGGAAGCCCTCGTAGGCGAGCGACTTCTCGTGCAGCTGCGCGAACGCCCAGAGGACGCTCTCCATGAAGGTCGCGTCGAGCGTCTTGTAGTCGTCCTCGAAGTCGACCCAGCGGGCCTGGCGGGTGACGTAGGCCTGCCACTCGTCGGTGTACTGCAGCACCGACGCGCGGGCGGCCGCGTTGAACGCGCCGACGCCCATCTCGTCGATCTGGCCCTTCTCGGTGATGCCGAGCTGGCGCATCGCCTCGAGCTCGGCGGGCAGGCCGTGCGTGTCCCAGCCGAAGCGGCGGTGCACCTGCTTGCCGCGCATGGTCTGGTACCGCGGGAAGGCGTCCTTCGCGTAGCCGGTCAGCAGGTGCCCGTAGTGCGGCAGGCCGTTGGCGAAGGGCGGCCCGTCGTAGAAGACCCACTCGTCGCGTCCCTCGCGGGCGCGGATCGACTCCTGGAAGGTGTCGTCGCTCTCCCAGAAGGCGAGGACGGCCTTCTCGACGTCGGGGAAGCGGGGCGAGGCGGGAACCGGCGGGCGGGCCATGGTGTCTCCAGGGTGATGCGGTCGGCCACGAGGACGACCCGGCGAGCTCCTCGACCGGACGCGGTACCACCCCGCTTGCCGCCCCGCGCGGGGGCGACCACTCTGCTGCGGCTGTGACGGGCCTGACCCGCTCGGTTCTACTGACGACGAGCCCCGAGGGGCACGCCGCGTTCTTCCGAGAGCTCCCCGGTGATGGCCGGATCGACGCAGGCCCCCATCCTACGCGTCGAGGAGGCGCGGCGCGATCGGTGCAGGCAGTGCAGGATCGACGTCATGACCACGCACCCCCCGGCCTCCGCCGGCCGCCCCCCGCAGCCCTCGGGCACGCCGTCGACCCCTCCGGAGGCGTCGGGCCCGAAGCCCGAGAGCTCGCTGACCGTCGTCATCGCCTTCCTCGCGAACCTGCTCGTGGCCGTGGCCAAGACGGTCGCCGCCTTCCTGACCGGCTCGGCCTCGATGGTCGCCGAGTCCGCCCACTCCTGGGCCGACACCGGCAACGAGGTCTTCCTCTTCGTCGCCGACAAGCGCGGGGTCAAGAAGAGGGACGTCGACCACCCGCTCGGCTACGGCAAGGAGACCTACGTCTGGTCGATGTTCGCCGCCTTCGGCCTCTTCACGGTCGGGGCCGTCGTGTCGATCCAGCACGGCATCTCCCAGCTCGGCGCCGCCGAGGAGGCCGAGGACTACCTCGTCAACTACGTCGTGCTCGCCGTCGCCTCCGTGCTCGAGGGCGTCTCCTTCACCCAGGCCTTCCGCCAGGCGCGGGGCACCGCGAAGGACCGGCAGCTGCCGACCCTCCGCTTCGTGCTGCGCAGCTCGAACTCGACCCTGCGGGCCGTCTTCGCCGAGGACGCCGCCGCCCTCGTCGGCCTCGTCATCGCCTTCCTCGGCATCCTGCTGCACCAGCTGACCGGCTCGGCGGTGTTCGACGCGGTCGGCTCGATCCTCGTCGGCGTGCTGCTCGGCGTCGTCGCCCTCGTCCTCGTCGACCGCAACCGGCGCTTCCTCGTGGGCGAGAGCCCCAGCGACGAGCTCGAGGCGACGGTGCTCGACCGCCTGCTCTCGCGCCCCGAGATCGACCGCGTCACGTACCTCCACACCGAGTTCGTCGGCCCGGGGCGCCTCTACCTGGTCGCGGCGGTCGACATGCGGGGCGACGAGCGCGAGGAGCACGTCGCCGTCGCCCTCCGCCGCGTCGAGCGCGAGCTCGAGGAGCACGACGCCGTCGAGGAGGCGGTGCTCACGCTCTCGACGCCGGACGAGCCGAGCCTCCCCCTGCGTCGCTGACCGCCCCCGACGCCGCAGCCGGGCGAGCCCTGCCGACGACGGGCGATGGCCGGACACCGAGTGCGGCGTGCCCCGGTGCGGCTGGCTCATAGGGGGCCGAGGTACCGTGGGGCAGTGCACGCTCTGATCCGACTGGCCAAGGCCAATCCCTCCGCCCTGCGGTTCCTGGTCGTCGGCGGCATCGGCTTCGTCATCACCATGGTGATCAACTACGGGCTGAAGCTCTTCGTGATCCCCCAGCACCCGGTCACGGCCCTGGCGATCGGCATCATCGTCGCCACCGTCGTCTCGTACTGGATGAACAAGAAGTGGTCCTTCGACGACCGCGGCGAGCGCCACACGGCGCACGAGATGCTGCTCTTCGTCGTCGTCAGCGCGATCGGCGTCGGCCTCAACTCGGCGCCCCTCTACCTCTCGCGCTACGGCTTCGGCCTCGAGGTGCCGAACGTCAGCCGCACCACGATGGAGGTCGCCGACTTCGTCAGCGGGCCGATCATCGGCACCCTCATCGCCATGGTCTTCCGCTACTGGGCGATGAACAAGTGGGTCTTCCCGAAGGCGGCCGAGACGCCCGACGCCGTCGACGTGCTCGCCCCCGGCGTCACTCCCCCGACGGCGCCGACGCCGACGGTCCCCAGCCGCTAGCCCGCACGACGCGTCAGCGGTCGAGCCCGTCGGCCACGGGCTCCAGGGCGACCGCCACCACGTCGCCGAGATCTCCCCGCGAGACCCCGGCGCGGGCCCAGGCCGTGACCGCCGCCCCCGCGGCCGCCAGCAGCACCGCGGCGGCGGCCGAGGGACCGAGGTCGTCGGCCCGGCCGCCCGTCCGCTCGGCGAGGTACGCCGCCACCGTCGCCTGCAGCCGGACGAAGCGCACCGCCGCCGACGCGACGAGGTCGTCGCCGAGGCGCATCGCCTCCGACTGCGTGAGCGCCCACGGCACCCGGTCGCGGTCGTGGTCGCGGCCGACGCCGACGAGCGCCGCCTCGACCGCCCTCACGGGCGACAGCCCCGAGGAGGCGCGCAGCCGGTCGCCCAGGCCCGCCAGCGCCGCGTCGAGGTCGAGCCAGAACAGGTCGGCCTTCGCGTCGACGTAGTTGAAGAAGGTGGCCCGGCTGACGCCCGCCCGCTGCGCGATCTGGTCGACCGTCGTGCGCGCGTAGCCGTTCTCGAGGAAGAGCTCGGCGGCGGCGTCGGCGAGCACGTCGCCGGAGGAGCGCCGCGGGCGCCCGCCGCGGGCGGCGGCCCGGGGCGTCGCGGCGTCGTCGTCGGTCGGGGTCACGACGACCATCATGGCGCTAGACTCCCTGACGGGCTTGTTGGACTCGGTACAGAAAGAGACCGAGCGATCGTCAGCCCTCCCCGACCACCTCACCGCCCCCGCCTCCGGAGCCCCATGTCGCCGCGCCTCCTGCCCTCCCGTGCCCTGTCGACCGCGGCGCTCGCCGCCGCGGCCGTGCTCGCGCTCACCGCCTGCACGAGCGGCGGCGCCCCCGACGCCGACGCGACGCCCGTCGAGGGCGGCACGCTCACCTACGCGACGGGCGACGCCGAGCCGACCTGCCTCGACCCGCACGTCGGCGGCAACTACCCGCAGGCGCTCGTCGCGACGCAGTACGCCGAGTCGCTCGTCTCGACCGACTCCGACGGCGCGATCATCCCGTGGCTCGCGACCGAGTGGCAGGTCGCCGACGACGGGCTCAGCTGGACCTTCACGCTGCGCGACGACGTCTCGTTCACCGACGGCACGCCCTTCGACGCCGAGGCCGTCGCGGCGAACGTCGCCCACGTGCAGGACCCCACGACGCTGTCGTCGACCGGCTACCTCGCCCTGGCGAAGGTCACGGGCGTCGAGGCCGTCGACGAGCACACCGCCCGCTTCGACCTCAGCGCCCCCGACAGCGCCCTGCTCGAGTCGCTCAGCCAGCCCTGGCTCGCGATGGAGTCGCCCGAGGCGCTCGGCCGCTCGCAGGAGGAGAACTGCGAGTCGCCCGTCGGCACGGGCCCCTTCGTCGTCGACGAGTGGACCAAGCAGCAGCAGATCACCTTCACCCGCAACGACGACTACGTCTCGCCGCCCGCCGACGCCGGACACGACGGCCCGGCGCACCTCGAGTCGGTCGTCTGGCGCTTCATCCCCGACTCCGCGGCGCGCTACGCCGCCCTCCAGGCCGGCCAGGTCGACGTCATCGACAACGCGCAGCCCGACACCCTCGTCGCGGCCGCGTCCGACGACCAGCTGACGGAGATCGACGCGCCGCGACCCGGTGCCTCCAACCGGCTCGAGCTCAACTCGGGCAAGGCGCCCTTCGACGACGAGCGGGTGCGCGAGGCGTTCATCCGGGGCATCGACGTCGACGACGCCGTCGACTCGCTCTTCTTCGGGACGGCCGAGCGCTCGTACTCGCCGCTGTCGAGCGTCGAGCCGCTGGCGTACGGCGACCCGTCGCTCTTCGAGGTCGACGCCGACGCGGCGGGCGACCTGCTCGACGAGGCCGGCTGGTCGCAGCGCGACTCCGACGGCTACCGCACGAAGGACGGCACGCGCCTCTCCCTGACCTTCCCGGTCAGCACGAACCAGTCGATCCCCGCCGAGCAGTCGCTCTTCGAGCAGATCCAGGCGGGCGCGAAGACCCTCGGGTTCGAGGTCGTGCTGCAGCCGCTCGACCTGTCGAGCTGGTACGGCGCCCTCGCGTCGGACGACTACGACCTGGTCAGCGCCCCGTACACGAAGGTCGGACCCGACGTGCTGCGCATCCTGTTCGACTCGTCGGGCATCACTCCCGCGCCGAGCGGGTACTTCGCCAACCACGCGCAGCTCTCCGACCCGGCGCTCGACGACCTGCTGCAGCGGGCCACCGAGACGACCGATCCCGACGAGCGGGCCGACCTCTACCAGCAGGCGCAGCAGGTCGTCCTCGACAGCTACACGGTGCTGCCGCTCTACGACCAGCAGAACCACTACCTCGTCCGCTCGTCGGTGACCGGCGTCCGCGCCCTGCCGCCGGTGTCGGCCGTCACGCTCTATGACGCCTCCCGCACCGACTGACCGGGCGACGCCGACCGCCACCCGGAGGCGCGCCCGCCTGACCGCGGCGCTCCGGTGGACGACGGGTCGGCTGGTGGGCGGGCTGGTCGTCCTCTGGGCCGTGGCGACCCTGATCTTCTTCGCCATCCGCCTCGTGCCGGGCGACCCTGCCGAGGCGATCCTGGGCGGGCCCGGCTCGCAGGCGTCCGACGAGGCGATCGCGCTGGTCCGCGAGCAGTACGGGCTCGACCAGCCCCTGCTCGTGCAGTACCTCGCGCAGCTCGGTCGGCTGGCCACCGGCGACCTCGGCACCTCGTACTCGCTCCGCACCGGGGTGGCCGGACTGCTGCTCGACCAGCTGCCCGGCACCCTGCTGCTCGCCGTCGCCTCGCTCGTCGTCGCGTGGGCCATCGCCCTCGGCACGGCGTGGTGGGCGACGCTCGGGGGCCGCGTCGCGGCGGCGGTCTCGTCGACGCTCGAGATCGTCGCGTCGGCCGTTCCGCACTTCTGGCTGGCGAGCGTGCTCGTGCTCCTGCTCAGCACCCAGCTCGGGCTGCTGCCGCCGGTCAGCACGGGCACGCCGGCCGGGCTCGTCATGCCCGTCGTCACGCTCGCCGTGCCCGTCGCGGGGTTCCTCGGGCAGGTGACCCGCGACTCGCTGCTCGACGCCGCCGCCGCGCCGTTCGCCGTCTCGGCCCGCGCCCGGGGCGAGTCGCGCTCGGGGCTCTTCCGGCGGCACCTGCTGCGGCACGCGGCGCTGCCCGGCCTCGCGCTGTCGGGCTGGGCGTTCGGCTCCCTGCTGAGCGGGGCGGTCGTCGTCGAGTCGGTCTTCGCCCGCCCGGGCCTCGGCCGGACCCTGCTCGGCGCCGTCACCCTCCGCGACATCCCGCTCGTGACCGGGGTCGCCCTGGTCTCGGCCCTGGCGTACGTCGTCGTCGTCGCGCTCGGCGACCTCGCCGAGCGGGCCGTCGACCCGAGGGAGCGCGCGACGTGACGAGCCTGCCCACGCTGCCCCGCGCCTCCCGCCGGGGCCGCGTCCGCGTCGTCGAGCTCGTCGCGGCGGCGGTTCTGCTGCTGATCGTGGTCGCCGCCGTCGCGCCCGGCCTGCTCGCCCCCGCCGACCCGCTCGCGGTGTCGCCCCGGGACGCCTTCGCGGCGCCGTCGCTCGCCCACCCCTTCGGCACCGACGAGTCGGGGCGCGGCATCTGGACCCGGGTCGTCCACGGCGCCGGGGCCTCCCTCGCGATCGGCGCCCTCGCGACCGTGATCGGCACGGGCCTCGGCGTGCTGCTGGGGCTCGCGGCCGGCTTCGGCGGGGGCGCCCTGCCCGGACGGCTCGCCGACGCCGGGGTCAGCCGCCTGCTCGAGGTGCTCTTCGCGCTGCCCGGGCTGCTGCTCGCGCTCGTCGTCATCGCCTTCACCGGGCCGGGAGCCGTGCCGGCCACGATCGCCGTCGGGCTGGCGACGGCCCCCGGGTACGCGCGCATCGTCCGCAGCCAGGTGCGCCGCGTGCGCCGCTCGGCCATGGTCGAGGCCGCCGTCGTGCTGGGTCGGCGCCCTGGCTCCGTCCTGACGCGACACGTTCTGCCCAACGCTCTCGCCCCGGTCGTCGTGCTCGTCACGCTCGGGCTCGGCCAGGCCGTCGTCTGGGCGTCGTCGCTGAGCTACCTCGGGCTCGGGTCGCCGCCGCCCGCGCCGGAGTGGGGCGCGATGCTCGCGGCCGGGCGCACCTACGTGCAGGTCGCGTGGTGGATGACCGTCTTCCCGGGGATCGCCGTCGTCGTCACGGCCGCCGCGGCCACGGTGCTCGGGCGCGGGGCCGCCCGCCGTGGTCGGAGCGTGTCGTGAGCGCCGCCCCGCTCGCTGGCTCGCGGCTCGCCGGCTCGCCGCTCGGCGCCCCGCTGCTCGAGGTCGAGGGCCTGCGCGTGTCGTTCGGCCAGGGCGAGGTCGTCTCGGGCGTCTCGTTCACGGTCGCGGCCGGCGAGTGCGTGGCGCTCGTCGGCGAGTCGGGGTCGGGCAAGAGCGTCACGGCCCGGTCGCTGCTCGGCCTCAGCGGCGGTCGCGTCGCGGCCGACCGGCTCGTGCTCGGCGGCACCGACCTGCTCGAGCTCCGCGAGGCGGCCTGGCGGCGGGTGCGCGGCCCGCAGGTGGGCCTCGTGCTGCAGGACGCCCTCGTCTCCCTCGACCCCCTCCGCCCGATCGGCCGCGAGATCGACGACGCCCTCCGCCTGCACACCCGCCTCACGCCGCGACAGCGCCGCGAGCGCGCGATCGAGGCCCTCGTCGAGGTCGGCATGCCCGACGCGGAGGCGCGGCTCGGCCTCCGCTCGGGAGAGCTGTCGGGCGGACTCCGCCAGCGCGCGCTCATCGCGGCGGCGCTCGCGCTGCGGCCCGGCCTCATCGTGGCCGACGAGCCCACGACCGCCCTCGACGCGGAGGTGCAGCGCGTCGTCGTCGACCGGCTCGCGGCCCTCCGTGACGGCGGGACGGCGGTGCTGGCGATCAGCCACGACCTCGGCGTCGTGCGCCGGCTGGCCGACCGGGTCGTCGTCATGCGCGACGGCGTCGTGGTCGAGCAGGGGCCGACCGGCGCGGTGCTCGGCGCGCCGCAGCACGACTACACGCGACGCCTGCTCGCGGCGTTGCCGCGCGACGTGGCGCGCGGCGCGCGTCTCGCTCCCGGCGCCGGCGCGGGTGCCGGCGCCGTTGCTCCTGCTCCCGCTCCCGCTTCCACTCCCTCCCCCACCATGAACCGCGTTCCGAGCGATGAACCGCGAAGCTTCGCGGTTCATCGCTCGGAACTCGGTTCGACGCGGGGAGAGCCGGCAGCTGCCGCGCCGGCCGCGCCGGCCGCGGCAGCCGCGTCGGCGGCGCCGACCGACCGGCCGGTCGTGCTCGCGGCGCACGGGCTGCGGCGCGTCTTCCCGACGCGCGGCGGGTCGCCGCGGGTCGCCGTCGACGAGGTCTCGCTCGAGCTGCGCGAGGGCGAGACGCTCGGCCTCGTGGGCGCCTCCGGGAGCGGCAAGACGACGACCGCGCGCCTCCTGCTGGGCCTCGACGAGCCGGACGCGGGCACGGTCTCGCTGCTCGGCGAGCCCTGGGCTCCGCTGGCCGAGCGGGCGCGGCGGGCTCGACGTCCGCAGCTCGGGGCGGTGTACCAGGACCCGGCGAGCTCGTTCGACCCGCGGTGGCCGGTCGGCCGCCTGCTGGCCGACGCGGTCACCGCGGGGCGCACCACGCGCCTCCGGTCGGTGGAGGGCGAGGTCGCGAGGCTGCTCGCGCGCGTGGGGCTCGAGCCCGGCACGGCCGAGCGCAGTCCGGCGTCGCTCTCGGGCGGGCAGCGGCAGCGGGTGGCGGTGGCGCGCGCGCTCGCCCCCGGGCCGCGCGTGATCGTGTGCGACGAGCCGGTGTCGGCGCTCGACGTCTCGGTGCAGGCCCAGGTGCTCGACCTGCTCGACGACCTGCAGCGGGAGGACGGCCTCGCGTACCTGCTCATCTCGCACGACCTCGACGTGGTCGGGCACATGTCGGACCGGGTCGCGGTCATGCAGCACGGCCGCGTCGTCGAGGAGGGCGTGACGACCGAGGTGTTCGGGCGACCGGCGCACGAGTACACGCGCGCCCTCCTGGCCGCGCGGCCCTGACGGCGAGGCCGCGGGGGGAGGCGCGCCTGCACCCCGCGGACACGCGGAGACCCCCCGGCGCGCGCAGGGGTGCGCGCGGCTCCGGGGGGTCTCGTCGGTCGAGCCGGGCCCGTCAGGCCTTGGCGGGCTCCGACTCGTCGGCGGGCGCGTCGGGCTTGATGACGGTGATCGGCCCGGACTCGGCGAAGGCGAGCGCCCAGTCGGACTTGGCGACGTCGCTCGACTCGTCCGAGTAGGCGGCGATCAGCTCGCGGGCCTCGTCGTCGGTGGCGACGGTCGGGCCGGAGCCGAGCAGCGGCTCGTTCGCGGTCTCCTTGGTGAACCAGACGGCCACGAGGCCGATGACCGCGGCGGCCATGAGGTAGAACGCGGGGATGTCGTGCGCCCAGCCGAAGCCGCGGCCCTCCGCCCAGACGACCAGCGCCTCCGTCGCGAGGGGCGTCGTGCCGCCGAAGAGCGAGACGGACACGTTGAACGCGATGGCGAGGGCGCCGTAGCGGATGATCGTCGGGAACAGCGCGGGCAGCGTCGAGGGCATCGTCGACGTGAACGTGACGAGCACGAGGCCGAGCACGAGCAGGCCGGCGAACGAGAGCACGCCGTTGTCGCTCTGCACCATGCGCAGCGCCGGGAACGACAGCACCAGGAACCCGATGCAGCCGGCGAACAGCACCGGCCGGCGACCGAAGCGGTCGCTGAGGCGCCCGCCGAACGTGATGACGAGCATCATCAGCACCATCACGACGATGATGAACAGCAGCCCGCTCGTCGCGTCTCGGCCCAGGGTGTTCGACAGGTAGGTCGGCATGTACGAGAGCAGCATGTAGTCGGTCACGTTGAAGACGAGCACGAGTCCGACGCAGACGATCAGGGCGCGCCAGTTCTCGCGGAACAGCGTGAGGAACGGCACCTTCTGGTGCTCGCGCTCCGACGCCTCCGCCTGCTGCTTCTGGAACGCGGGGGTCTCCTCGAGCTTGAGGCGGAGGTAGAGGCCGATCAGGCCGAGGGGCCCGGCGACGATGAACGGGATGCGCCAGCCCCAGCCGAGCAGCGCCTCCTCGCTCAGGCCGAGCTGCAGGGCCGTGACGAGCGACGCGCCGAGCACGTAGCCGCCGAGGGTGCCGAACTCGAGCCACGAGCCCATGAAGCCGCGCCGCTTGTCGGGCGAGTACTCGGCGATGAACGTCGCCGCCCCGCCGTACTCCCCGCCGGTCGAGAACCCCTGCAGGAGGCGCGCCAGCAGCAGCAGGATCGGCGCCCAGATGCCGATGGTCGCGTACGACGGGATGAGGCCGATCGCGAGCGTGCCCGCCGCCATGAGGATCATCGTCATGGCCAGCACCTTCTGGCGGCCGATGCGGTCGCCGAGCGGGCCGAAGAAGGCACCGCCGATGGGCCGGACGACGAAGGCGGCCGTGAAGGTGCCGAAGGTGAAGAGGATGTTGAGCGCGTCGTTGCCGGGCGGGAAGAAGACCTGCGCGATCGTCGTGGTGATGTAGGCGTAGACGCCGAAGTCGAACCACTCCATGGCGTTGCCGAGGGCGGCGGCGCTGACGGCGCGCTTGAGCATGGACTCCTCGACGACGGTGACGTCGTCGGTGGTCAGTTGGCGTCGGGTGGACTTCGGCGGGTGCTTCTTGGCTGACATGGGATGCCTCCGGGTTGTCGGGCGGAGCACGACCGCGGTGTCGGGCAAAAACCGAACGAGACTAACAGCAAGTGGCATGTCAGTTCCAGTGCAGGCACCGCAACACTGCCCTGACCGCAGGTTTCCGTGCCCGACGACGGGCCGCGCGTAGACTGGCCCGGTCCCACAGCCAGGCGCCTCCCCACCGACACGGCGCCGTCCACAGAACCGGAGTGCCCCATGACGTCACCGATGCCCGAGAAGCCCGCTCTCGAGGGGCTCGAAGCCCGCTGGGGCCAGTCGTGGGAGGACTCGGGCACCTACCGGTTCGACCGCGGCCAAGCGACCCGCGCCTCCGTGTTCTCGATCGACACGCCGCCCCCGACCGCGTCGGGCAGCCTGCACATCGGCCACGTCTTCAGCTATACGCACACCGACGTCAAGGCGCGGTTCGAGCGCATGCGCGGCGCGAGCGTCTTCTACCCGATGGGCTGGGACGACAACGGCCTGCCGACCGAGCGCCGCGTGCAGAACTTCTACGGCGTGCGCTGCGACCCGTCGCTGCCCTACGACGCCGACTTCACGCCTCCCTTCGAGGGCGGCGACGGCAAGTCCGCCAAGGCCGCCGACCAGGTGCCGATCTCGCGCCGCAACTTCGTCGAGCTCTGCGAGCGCCTCACCGTCGAGGACGAGAAGCAGTTCGAGGACGTCTGGCGGAAGCTCGGCCTCTCGGTCGACTGGACCCAGAGCTACCGCACCATCGACGACCGCTCGCAGGCGATGGCGCAGAAGGCGTTCCTCCGCAACCTCGCCCGCGGCGAGGCGTACCAGGCCGACGCCCCGACGCTGTGGGACGTCACCTTCCGCACCGCGGTCGCGCAGGCCGAGCTGGAGGACAAGGAGGTGCCCGGGGCTTACCACAAGCTCGCCTTCCACCGCACCGACGGCCAGGGCGACGTGCTCATCGACACGACGCGCCCCGAGCTGCTCCCCGCCTGCGTCGCCCTGGTCGCCCACCCCGACGACGAGCGCTACCAGGCCCTCTTCGGCACGACGGTCCGCTCCCCCCTCTTCGACGTCGAGGTGCCCGTCCTGGCGCACCGGCTCGCGCAGCCCGACAAGGGATCGGGCATCGCGATGGTCTGCACCTTCGGCGACACGAACGACGTCGTCTGGTGGCGCGAGCTGCAACTGCCCAACCGCGCGGTGATCGGCTTCGACGGCCGGTTCGTCAGCGAGGCGCCCGCCGCGATCGAGTCGGAGGCGGGCCGCGAGGCCTACGCCCAGCTCGCCGGCAAGACGGTCTTCAGCGCGAAGCAGGCCGTGGTCGAGCAGCTGACCGCCTCGGGCGAGCTCGTCGGCGAGATCCGGAAGATCTCGCACCCCGTGAAGTTCTTCGAGAAGGGCGACAAGCCGCTCGAGATCGTCTCGACGCGTCAGTGGTACATCGTCAACGGGGCCCGCGACGAGGCCCTGAAGCAGTCGCTGCTCGAGCGCGGTCGCCAGGTGGGCTTCCACCCCGACTTCATGCGGGTCCGCTACGAGAACTGGGTCGACGGCCTGAACGGCGACTGGCTCATCTCCCGCCAGCGCTTCTTCGGCGTGCCCCTGCCGGTCTGGTACCCCCTCGACGCCGACGGCAACCCCGTCTTCGACGACGTCATCGTGCCCGACGAGGCCTCGCTTCCCGTCGACCCCTCGAGCGACCCCGCCCCCGGCTACGACGAGTCGCAGCGCGGCGTGCCCGGCGGCTTCCAGGGCGAGCTCGACGTGATGGACACGTGGGCCACCTCGTCGCTGACCCCGCAGCTGGCCGGCGGCTGGGAGGTCGACCCCGAGCTGTTCGACCTCGTCTTCCCGTACTCGCTGCGCCCGCAGGGCCAGGACATCATCCGCACCTGGCTCTTCTCGACGGCCCTCCGGTCGCAGCTCGAGCACGGCACGGTGCCGTGGCGGAACGCCTCGATCTCCGGCTTCATCGTCGACCCCGACCGCAAGAAGATGTCGAAGTCGAAGGGCAACGTCGTCACCCCGGCCGCGATGCTCGACGACCACGGCTCGGACGCGGTGCGCTACTGGGCGGCCTCGAGCCGGCTCGGCACCGACGCCGCCTTCGACCCGCAGAACCCGAAGCAGATCAAGATCGGCCGACGCCTGGCGATCAAGGTGCTGAACGCCGCCAAGTTCGTGTACTCGTTCGAGCTGCCCTCGGGCGAGCACGCGATCACCGAGCCGCTCGACCGCGACCTCGTGGCCGAGTTCGCCGCCGTGGCGACCACCGCCACCGAGGCCCTCGAGGCCTACGACCACGCCCGCGCGCTCGAGGCGACGGAGAAGTTCTTCTGGACCTTCTGCGACGACTACCTCGAGCTCGTCAAGGAGCGCGCGTACGGGGCCGCGACCCCCGCCGAGCAGGCCTCGGCCGTGCTGGCGCTCCGCACGGTCCTGGACGGCCTGCTCCGCCTCCTCGCCCCCTACCTGCCCTTCGCGACGGAGGAGGTCTGGTCGTGGACGCACGACGACTCGGTGCACCGGGCCGCCTGGCCGACCGTCGCCGAGCTCGGCGACGTGGCGCCCGCCTCCGGCCTGCTCGCGCTCGTCGGCGAGGCGCTGATCGGAGTCCGGCGGGCGAAGTCCGACGCGAAGGCGTCGCAGAAGACGCCCGTCGTGCAGGCGACGATCCAGGCCCCGGCGGCCCAGCTCGAGGTGCTGCGCGGCGCGATGTCCGACCTCGCCGCGGTCGGCAAGATCCAGTCGCTCGAGCTGGTCGAGGGCGACTCGCTCGCCGTCGCGAGCATCGAGCTCGGCGAGCTGCCCGAGGCCCCGGCCGCAGCGGCTCCCGTCGCCCCGGCGGCGGGCGCCTGATGCAGCTCGGCACCCGCTGGGCCGTGGGAGGCGCGGCGCCGGCCGCCCTCCCCGCCCCGGTCGTCGGGGCGGTCGCCCAGGTCGAGCGCGAGCTCGCCGAGCAGGGCGTCGACGCCTCGTCGTGGCGATGGACCCTCACGTGGCTCGAGCACCGGCCCGTCGTCGAGCTCGACGACGGGACCGTCATCCGGGTCGACGCCGTCACGGGTGAGGCGCACGTGCACGAGCCCGTCGACGGCGAGCTCGACGCCGACGACTAGCCCCGCGCCGACCGACCCGCCCGGATCATGCCCGGGCGAGCACCTCGCCGTGCGGCATGAACAGCGTGCCGTCCGGGGCGTCGCGCCACGCGAGCCACGCGTCGGCGATGCCCCGCAGCTCGGCGTCGGTCGCCACGCCCTTGCCGATCGCGTCGCCGTGGAACGCCGACTGCGTCGCCCGCGCGGCCCAGCTGTCCCCCCACCACGCACGCTCCTCGTCCGAGGCGAAGCACCACACGGAGGCGCTGCTCACGACGTCGGTCAGGCCCGCCTCGAGCGCCCACCCGCGCAGGCGCCTGCCGGCGTCGGGCTCGCCGCCGTTGCCGCGGTGCACCTGCTGGTAGACGTCCATCCACCGCTCGAGGCCGGGCGACTCCGGAGCCCAGACGACGCCGTGGTAGTCGACCTCGCGCGCCGCGACGACACCGCCGGGCACGGCCACCCGCCGCATCTCGCGGAGCGCGGCGACCGGGTCGCCGACGTGCTGGAGCACCTGGTGCGCGTGGACGACGTCGAACGTGTCGTCGTCGAAGGGCAGCGCGTACAGGTCGGCCGTGACGAACTCGACGTTCTCGACGCCGCGCTCTCGGGCCAGGGCCGTCGCCTGCTCGACGACGACGGAGGCCGAGTCCACCCCGACGACGCGACCGGGGGCGAGCCGGTCGGCCAGGTCGACGGTGATCGTGCCCGGGCCCGACCCCACGTCGAGCAGCGACCGGCCCGGCCGGAGCAGCGGCGCCAGGTACGCGGCGCTGTTGTCGACCGTCCGCCACGTGTGGCTGCGCAGCACGCTCTCGTGGTGGCCGTGGGTGTACCGGGCGGGGGTCTCGGGGCGCTCGCTCATGCGCCCGACCCTAGCGAGCCTCCTCGCCGGTGACGACCCGCCCGCTCTCTCGAGCGGGGTCGTCGTCCCGACGCCCGCCGGCTACGCGGACTTGTCGATGCGCTCTTCGGTGATGCGCGGCACGATCGTCGGTGCCGCGTTCTCCATGACGGAGGCCCGGGTGACGACCACGCGCCCGACCGTGTCGTCGGAGGGCACGTCGAACATGATCGGCCCGAGGACCTCTTCGAGGATGGCACGCAGGCCTCGCGCACCCGTCTGGCGGAGGACGGCCAGGTCGGCGATCGCCTCGAGGGCCTCGGTGTCGAACTCGAGCTCGACGCCGTCGATCTCGAACATGCGCTGGTACTGGCGCACCAGGGCGTTCTTCGGCTCGGTGAGGATCTGCATGAGGGCGGCCTGGTCGAGCTGCGTCACCGTGGTGACGACGGGAAGGCGGCCGATGAACTCGGGGATCAGCCCGAACTTGTGCAGGTCTTCGGGCAGGACCTCGCTGAACAGCGCCGCCTCGTCTTCTTTGCTGTGCAACGGGGCGCCGAAGCCGATGCCGCGCTTGCCGGCCCGGTTGCTGATGATGTCCTCGAGACCGGCGAAGGCGCCCGCGACGATGAAGAGCACGTTCGTCGTGTCGACCTGGATGAACTCCTGGTGGGGGTGCTTGCGCCCGCCCTGCGGGGGCACGGACGCGACGGTGCCCTCGAGGATCTTGAGCAGGGCCTGCTGCACGCCCTCGCCCGAGACGTCGCGGGTGATCGACGGGTTCTCGGCCTTGCGCGCGATCTTGTCGATCTCGTCGATGTAGATGATGCCGGTCTCGGCCCGCTTGACGTCGTAGTCGGCGGCCTGGATCAGCTTGAGGAGGATGTTCTCGACGTCCTCGCCGACGTAGCCGGCCTCGGTGAGGGCGGTCGCGTCGGCGACGGCGAACGGCACGTTGAGGCGCTTCGCGAGGGTCTGGGCCAGGTAGGTCTTGCCGCAGCCCGTCGGGCCGATCAGCAGGATGTTCGACTTCGAGATCTCGACCTCGTCGGCCAGCGACTCGGCGGCGGTGAGGGTCGAGGCGGCGCGGATGCGCTTGTAGTGGTTGTAGACGGCCACCGAGAGCGCGCGCTTGGCGGCGTCCTGCCCGATGACGTACTCCTCCAGGAAGGAGTAGATCTCGCGCGGCTTGGGCAGGTCGAACTCGCTCGCGGGCTCTTCGCCGGCCTCGGCCAGTCGCTCTTCGATGATCTCGTTGCACAGCTCGACGCACTCGTCGCAGATGTACACGCCGGGGCCCGCGATCAGCTGCTGGACCTGCTTCTGGCTCTTGCCGCAGAACGAGCACTTGAGAAGATCCGCGCTCTCACCGATGCGTGCCATGCCCGGCCTCCCTGTCGCTCGTCGACGCCCCCTGTCGGACGCCGTCCACCGAGCCTAACCCGATCCCCCGACACTCACGGACCCCCGCCCGGCCATTCGCGCCTGCGCCGGACGCGACGAGGCCCCGGGCGTCCGCCCGGGGCCTCGAGGTGCGCGGCGTGGAGGCCGCGCGGCGTCAGCGCGTGAGCGCCGGCTGGTTCTTGCGCGAGGTGAGCACCTGGTCGACGAGACCGTAGGCGAGCGCCTCGTCGGCGCCGAGGATGTTGTCGCGCTCGATGTCGCGGTTGACCTCCTGCGGCGTCTTGTTCGAGTGCTTCGACAGCGTCTCCTCGAGCCAGGTGCGCATGCGGAGCACCTCGGCCGCCTGGATCTCGATGTCGGACGCCTGTCCGCCGCCGCTGCCGCCGGTGGACGGCTGGTGGATGAGCACCCGGGCGTTCGGCAGCGCCAGGCGCTTGCCGGGCTGGCCGGCCGCGAGCAGCACGGCCGCGGCCGAGGCCGCCTGGCCGAGGCACACCGTCTGGATCTCGGGACGGATGTACTGCATCGTGTCGTAGATCGCCGTCATGGCCGTGAACGAGCCGCCGGGCGAGTTGATGTAGAGCGTGATGTCGCGGTCGGGGTCCATGCTCTCGAGCACGAGCAGCTGGGCCATGATGTCGTCCGCCGAGGCGTCGTCGACCTGCACGCCGAGGAAGACGATGCGGTCCTCGAACAGCTTGGCGTACGGGTCCTGGCGCTTGTAGCCGTAGGCCGTGCGCTCTTCGAAGCTGGGGAGGATGTACCGGGAGCTGGGGGTCTGCAGTCGGCCCGCGCCGCCCATCATCGGGAGTTCCATGAGTCTGTCTCTTTCTCTGCTGACGATCGGGGAGGGTTCGGCTACGACTGGTCGGTGCCGGCGCCGCCGACGACGTCGGTGGCCGAGCCGCGGATGTGGTCGACGAAGCCGTACTCGAGGGCCTCTTCCGCCGTGAACCAGCGGTCGCGGTCGCCGTCCTCGTTGATCTGCTCGACGCTCTTGCCCGTCTGGGCCGCCGTGATCTCGGCGAGGCGCTGCTTCATCGAGAGGATGAGCTGGGCCTGCGTCTGGATGTCGGACGAGGTGCCGCCGAAGCCGCCGTGCGGCTGGTGCAGCAGGACGCGGGCGTTCGGGGTGATGTACCGCTTGCCCTTGGTGCCCGCGGTCAGCAGCAGCTGACCCATCGACGCGGCCATGCCGATGCCGACGGTGACGATGTCGTTCGGCACGAACTCCATGGCGTCGTAGATCGCCATGCCGGCCGTGATCGACCCGCCGGGCGAGTTGATGTAGAGGTAGATGTCCTTCTCGCTGTCCTCGGCGGCGAGGAGAAGGAGCTTCGCTGCGATCTCGTTGGCGTTCTCGTCCCGCACCTCGGAACCGAGCCAGATGATGCGGTCTTTGAGCAGTCGGTCAAAAACACTGTTGGGCAGTGTCACGTCGGCCATGGTGGAGCTCCCATTCGTTGTCGCTTGGTGTCGAACCTATCGGGTGCAACGCAAGCGGTCCGGGGTGTTCGCCCACGGCAATACCGAGTCTCGGGCGCACCGCCGACGAGCGGCCGAGGAGGCGCCGGGCAGCTGCCCGGCACCGCCCCCGGACGACGGAGGGCCGGGTGCGATCTCGCACCCGGCCCTCGTCGTCAGGACGACCTACGCGTGGTCGTGCCCCGCGTGGTCGTCGTCGCCGCCGACGCCGGCCGTGGCGGTGAAGGCCGACAGGTCGACCGCCGCGCCCTCGCCGTCGACGACCGTGGCCTTCGACAGGACGACGGCCAGCGCCTTGCTGCGCGCCACCTCGCCGACCATGGCGGGGATCTGGCCGTTCTGGTCGAGGACCTTGATGAACTCGCCGGGCTCCATGCCGTACTGGGCGGCGCCCTGGATCAGGTACTGGGTGAGCTCGTCCTGCTCGACCTTGACCTCTTCCTTCTCGGCGATCGCGTCGAGGAGGATCTGGTTGCGGAAGGCCTTCTCGCTGCTCTCCTTGACCTCGGCGCGGTGCTCCTCGTCCTCGAGGCGGTTCTCCTGCTCGAGGTGACGGTGCACCTCGTCCTCGACGAGCTTCTCGGGGACGGGGATCTCGACGGCCTCGAGGAGCTTCTCGACGACCTGGTCGCGCGCCTGGGCGCCCTGGCCGAAGGTCTTCGACTTGGCGAGCTGCTCCTTGAGGTCGCCCTTGAGCTCGTCGATGGTGTCGAACTGGCTGGCGATCTGGGCGAAGTCGTCGTCGGCCTCGGGCAGCTCGCGCTCCTTGACGGCGGTGACGGTGACGGCGATCAGGGCGGTCTCGCCCTCGCGGTCGCCGCCGAGCAGCTTCGACTCGAAGGTGGTCGACTCGCCGGCGGTCAGCGACTCGAGCGCCTCGTCGATGCCCTCGATCAGCTCGCCCGAGCCGAGCTCGTACGAGATGCCCTTGGCCGTGTCGACCTCGTCGTCGCCGATCGTGGCGGTGAGGTCGATCTGGGCGAAGTCGCCCGTGGTGGCGGGACGGTCGACCGTGACGAGCGTGCCGAAGCGCGTGCGGAGGTTCGAGAGCTCTTCGTCGACCTCGTCGTCGGTGATCTCGACGGTGTCGACCGTGAGCTCGATGCCGTCGTAGGCGGGGAGGTCGAACTCGGGACGCACGTCGACCTCGACGGCGATCTTGAGGTCGCCGGAGAAGTCCTTCACGTCGGGCCACTCGACGACGTCGGCCTCGGGACGGCCGAGGACGCGGATCTCGGTCTCGGTGACGGCCTCGCGGTAGAACTTGTCGAGGCTCTCGCTGACCGCGTGGTTCAGGACCTCTTCGCGGCCGACGCGCTGGTCGATGATGGGCGGCGGCACCTTGCCCTTGCGGAAGCCGGGGATGTTGATCGACTCGGCGATGTGACCGTAGGCGTGCGTGACGCTGGGCTTCAGCTCGTCGGGGGTGACGACGATGTTGAGCTTGACGCGCGTGGGGCTGAGCTTCTCAACCGTGGTCTGGACCAATGTGGGGCTTCTCCTGTGTTGGTGGCGCTGGTCTCGCATCCGAGACAGCGGGATAGAGGACGTCGGGGCGACAGGACTCGAACCTGCGATCTTCCGCCCCCAAAACGGACGCGCTAGCCACTACGCTACGCCCCGTGCATCACCTGGCTCGGCCTGCCCCGTGGCTCCCGTTGAGGTCGGGTGGGAACAGGCCGGTGAGAGTCTAGCCGACCACGACGGCCCGTGACTGAGCGGTCGCGCGACATGGTTTACACTGGGAGACACCCGTGCGGCTCGGCCGCTCCGGGGATGTAGCTCAATGGTAGAGCCTCAGTTTTCCAAACTGATGGCGCGGGTTCGATTCCCGTCATCCCCTCCACGCACGACGCACCGCCGTCCCTCCCCGCACGACGCACCGTCGTCGTCCTCGCCCGCGCGCCTCCTCCCGGGGTAGCCCGACGATCATCCCTCCGGTGGTCGGAGTCGCCCCCGGGGTGCGGCATGATCGTCCCCATGGGACGGGCGACGATCGCACGGGTCGCTCTGACGGGGGCGGCCCTCGCCGTCGCGCTCGTCGGCTGTGCCGGCCAGGCGACCACCGCCTCCCCCGGCTCCCTGCCGACCGGCGAGCCCCAGGCCGCGGCGTCGGCCGCCCCCGCGACGACGGGCCTCCGCGTCGCGATCGTCGGCGACTCGCTGACGGCGGGCGGCGGTCGCCTGCTCAGCGACGGGCTCGACGCCGACACGTGGATGACCTACGCGCAGGGCGACGGCGTCGACTACGTCGGCGGCTGGGCCAAGGGCGGCAGCACCGTGCAGGAGCAGGCGGCGGCGGTGCGCCCGATCGCCGACGTCGACGTGCTCGTGCTCATGTCGGGCACCAACGACGTGCGGCGGCAGATCTCGTTCGCCGACTCCCGCTCCTCGTACGAGTCGATCATCGACACGATCGACGCCCGGCACGTCGTGATCGCGGCCATCCCGCCCTACGACCGCTCGCCGGTCGCCGCCCTCCGGTACGAGGCCGACCTCGAGCGCTGGGTCGCGACGACCGACCACACCTTCGTCGACCCGTGGGGCTTCGCTCGCGACGGGGCGGTCTTCGCCCGCGGCACGACCGACGACGGCGTCCACCCCACGACGAGCGGTTACCGCCTGCTGGGGACGGGCCTGCGGGAGGCGATCCTCGACGTCGGTCGACGCGCCTCCGACGCGGCCCCGACCGATGCGGCCACGAGCGACCCGGTCGCCGGCGGCGAGGGCGTCGTCACCGGCAGCTGACCGCGGCCACGCCGGCCCGGCCGGAGGCGCGGTGAGGCCCGGCCGCGCCCGTCACCGCTGCAGGTACGCCAGCACCGCGAGCACCCGACGGTGGTCGCTCCCGCTGTCCTCCAGCAGGAGCTTCTGGAAGATCGACGTCACGTTCTTCTCGACGGCGCCCGTGCCGATGACGAGCTGCGCGGCGATGGCGCCGTTCGTCCGGCCCTCGGCCATCAGCGTGAGAACCTCGCGCTCGCGCGGCGTCAGCGCCTGCAGCGGGTCGCCCCGACGCCCGAGCAGCTGCGACACCACCTGCGGGTCGAGCACCGTCCCCCCGCCGGCCACCCGGCCGAGGGCGTCGCGGAACTCGTCGATCGAGGCGATCCGGTCCTTCAGCAGGTAGCCGACGCCGCCGGAGCCCGCCTCGAGCAGGTCGCGGGCGTAGGCGACCTCGACGTACTGGGACAGCAGCAGGATCGCCGTGCGCGGCGCCCGGCGACGGATCTCGATCGCGGCGCGCACGCCCTCGTCGGTGTGGGTCGGGGGCATGCGGACGTCGAGCACGGCGACGTCCGCCGCGAGCCCGTCGAGGTCGGCGAGCAGCGAGTCGGCGTCGGCGTAGGCGCCCACGACGTCGACCCCGATCTCGTCGAGCAGCCGCACGAGGCCCTCCCGGAGGAGGACGGAGTCGTCGGCGACGACCACGCGGAGGTCGGTGTCGAGGGAGCCGTCGGTCATCCGGCCAGTCTGGCAGCCCCGGCGTCGTCGGGCGTGGGGTCGTCCGACGGCACGGGAGCGGGGTGGAGCGGGATGCTCACCGTCACGATGGTCGGCCCGCCCGTCGGGCTCGAGATGTCGAGGAAGCCGCCGAGGCCCACGAGGCGCTCCTGCACCCCGGCGAGCCCGTGCCCGTCGCGGAGCCCGGCGCCGCCCTGGCCGTCGTCCGTCACGACCAGCTCGAGCAGGGTGCCGAGGCCGTCGGGGGCCGTGCGGGTGCGCAGCACGACGTCGGCCGTGGCCGCGCCGGAGTGCTTGCCGATGTTCGTCACGAGCTCCGACGAGATGAAGTAGGCGTTGCGCTCGATGTCGGCGGGCACGACGACGTGGGCGGGCACCCGGTTCAGCAGCGTGGTGGGGATCACGGCGCGGTCGACGAGCGACTCCAGGGCGGCGAGGAGGCCGCGGTCGAGCAGGAGGGGCGGGGCGAAGCCGCGGGACAGGGCGCGCAGCTCTTCCAGGGCCTCTCGGGACTGGGCCCGCGCCTCCTCGATGAGGGCCTTGCTCTTCTCGGGGTCGGCGTCGACGGCGCGGGACGCCGCGGCGAGGTCCATCTGGAGGCGCACCAGCCGCTGCTGGGGACCGTCGTGGATGTCGCGCTCGAGCCGCCGCAGGGCCGTTCCCTCGGCCGACAGCGCGGCCGTGCGCGAGATCTCGCGGTCGGCCAGCTCGACGGCGAGCTGATCGGAGCGGAAGCCGCCGAGCATCGCGGCCGCGATCGCGTGGTGCATGACGACGAAGCCGTGCGTGAGGAACGGGAGCAACAGGGCGGCACCGGCCAGCACCACGGCCCCGAAGAAGAACGCGACGAGCCCGAGGCCGCTGCTGACCGCGGTGTGCACGTTGAGCCCGACGCCCTCGGGCACCCCCGCGGCGACGGCGACGCCGACGGCGACGAGGGCGACGGGGCCCGCCACGACGGCGACGAGGACGAAGGTCGTGAAGCCGGCGACGACGGGGAAGACCACGACGCCGTAGAGGAGGTAGAGCCAGTAGTGCGGGTTCGCGACGGCCGACAGGGCACGGACGAGCTTCGAGCTGCTGCGGCCCCAGTGGGTGTTGGGCGTCCAGTCGACGGGGCGCACCGGCCGGTCGATCGCCCACCGGAGCCGGACGACCTCGAAGGTGCCGAACCAGCGTGCGAGCCAGAGGGCGGAGAAGACGACGACGCCCACGAAGAGGATCGCGGCGAACGAGCTGTCGGCGGTGCCGAGCGCGTCGAAGAAGAGGGAGGCCGCGCCGCCGACCACGACCACGAGCACCGCCGAGAGGCCGACGTAGCCGAGCTCGCGCGGCAGCTCGCGCCACCGCCGCCGGTAGCCGCCGGGTTGCGCGGGGCGCGAGGCGTAGGGGTTCGTCGGTGCGCTGATGGGGGTCTCCTGGATCATGGGTACGAGCCTGGCCGGAGGCGCGCTCGGGTCCCATGGTGCCAGCGCCCGGACCCGTGGTGGGGTTTCCCCCCCTCTGCGCGCCGGGCCGGTGAGCCCAGCCTCACCTCAGTGAGCGGAGCCTCAGCTTCGTTGCGGAATCCTGCAGGACGTCTAGCGTTGCCTCCATCGTCTAGGAAAGGACACGTCATGACCGACATCACCCGCACCGTCCCCCAGGGTTCCGTCGACCCCGACGTCGCCGCCGGCGTCGCCCAGTTCCTCAGCCAGATCGTCACCGACATGACCGCGCTGTCCGTCAACGGCAAGCAGGCGCACTGGCACGTGCGCGGCATCGCGTTCGTCGCCGTGCACGAGCTCATCGACGTGGTCGTCGACCACGCCCGCGAGTGGGCCGACCTGGCCGCCGAGCGCGTCGTCGCCCTCGGCCTCCCCGTCGACGGCCGCATCGAGACCGTCGCCGCCAAGACGGTCATCCCCCCGACCTCGCCCGGCTTCAACCAGATCGACGTGACGATCGCCGAGCTGGTCGCCCAGATCGACGCCTCGCTCGTCGCCGTCCGCGAGGCGATCGACGAGCTCGGCGAGCTCGACGCCTCGAGCCAGGACGTCGCCATCGAGATCTCCCGCGGCCTCGAGAAGGACCGATGGTTCCTCGCCGCGCACGTCGCCGGCTGAGCGACGCACCCCGACCGAGGACGACGGCCGCTGCCCCTCGGGGCGGCGGCCGTCGTCGCGTGCGGGGCGACCGCCCTCAGAGCGCCCGGTGGGTGAAGCGGCCGGCGAGCAGGGTCGCCGAGACGACGAGGCTCCGCAGCTCGGCGTCGGTGGCCGTCAGTGGGTCGGCCTCGGTGACGACGAGGTCCGCGACGGAGCCGGCCTCGACCCGCGACCGGCCCCCGGTCGACGCGGCGAGCGCGGTGCGGGCCGCGATCCGCTGCTCGGGGTGCCACGGGTCGCGGCCGTCCCGGGCACGCCAGACGGCGGCGGCGATCGCGACCCAGGGGTCGAGCGGCGCGACCGGGGCGTCGGACCCCAGCTGCAGCCGCACGCCCGCCGCCGCGAGGCTCTCCCACGCGTACGAACGCCCGGTGCGGCCGGCCCACAGCCGGTCGGCGACGTCGCGGTCGTCCATGGCGTGCTCGGGCTGCACGCTCGCGACGATCCCCAGCCGTGCGAACCGGGCGAGGTCGGCCGGGTCGAGCAGCTGCGCGTGCTCGATCGACCCGCCGCAGCCGACCTCCTCGAGGGCGTCGAGGGCCGACGCGTTCGCCGCGTCGCCGATGGCGTGCACCGCGGGGACCAGGCCCGCCGAGGAGGCGCGCCTCAGGTGCGCGACGAGCGCCTCCCGGTCGTAGGTGGCCACGCCGTGCGCCCCGGGGTCGCCCTCGGTGCCGACGTACGGGTCGTGGCACCACGCCGTCCGCGTGCCGAGCGAGCCGTCGGTGATGACCTTCGCGGGGCCGACCGTGACGAGGCCGTCCGTGCCGGGGACGACGTCGCCGGTGCGCAGGCCCCGCGCGATCGCCTCGTCGAGGTCCTGCGGGTAGACGCCCGCCCGCACCCGCAGCGACGTCGTGCCGGCGGCCACGCGCCGTGCCCAGCGGTCGACGGAGAACGTCATCTCGAGGTCGACGATGCCGACGACGCCGCGCGCGGCCGCGGCCCGGGCGGCCTCGCCCACCCACTCGTCGAGCTGCCGCTCGGAGACGGCGCTGACGGCCGTGCTGACCGCGAAGGCCTCGGCCTCGCGCAGCAGCCCGGTCGGGTGGTCGCCGTGGCCGTGCGCCGCGAGGGCGCGGGAGTCGAGCCAGACGGAGTGGAGGTCCTTGCTGACGAGCACGACCGGCACGTCGCCGCTCACCGCGTCGAGGAGGGCACGGGTCGGCTCGTCGGCCCAGAGCGCGTCCTGGAAGCCGTAGCCGACGAGCGGCTGGCCGGGCGCGAGCGGCCTCGACCGCAGCCGCTCCCCCACGAGCGACGCGGCCTCGGCGGCGGACCGGGCCGACGACACGTCGAGGCGACGGCGGACGAGCGCCCACTGGTCCATGTGCACGTGCGAGTCCCAGAGCCCGGGGCCGAGCCAGCGGCCGTCGAGGTCCACGACCTCGACGTCGGCAGCCGTGCCGACCCCGGCGGAGGGCTCGATCACCGCGACGTGCCCGTCGCGGAGCAGCACGTCGACCCGGTCGGCGTCGCCGGGGGCGTGGACGCCGGTGAGGCGGGCGTTCCTCAGGAGGACGGGACGCGCCTCCGCGGGTCCGAGGTCGGAGATGGGGCCCGTCATCGGCCGTGCACCCGGCGCATCTCGGCGGCGAGCGCGGGCTGCGCGTAGTGCTCGCCGTGCTCGAGCTCGGCGACGATGCGGTCGACGACCTCGGGCGCCTTGTTCTGGCTGAGCTTCGCGCGGGCGTCGAACCGTCCGACCCGGAGGCGGATGCCCACGGTGCCGAGGGCCATGCGCCGAGCACCCTCCTCGTCGAGCTCGAGGCTGACCGGCTCGGGCATGACGGCCTCGAAGTGGTCGACGAGCTCGCCGAGCACGCGGTAGTTCTCCTCGGCCGAGAGGATCTCGGGCGTGCCCCAGAGGTGCGCGGTGACGTGGTTCCAGGTGGGGACGATCTGCTCGGCCGGGTACCAGGCCGGCGACACGTAGCCGTGCGGGCCCTGGACGATCACCATCACCTCGTGCTCGCCGAGCTCGTGGGAGCGCTCGTCCGGGCGCCCGACGTGGCTCACCAGCACGATCGCGTCGGGGTCGGCAGGGTCGTCCTCGAGCACCACCGGGTAGTGCGAGGCGACGATGCCCGCCGCGGTCGACGACACGATCGTCGCCCACGGGTTCTCACGGACGAGCCGCTTCACCTCGTCGACGTCGGACAGGACGAAGTGGGGGGTGTGCCTCATGCGAGAACACTGCCACAGGAGGCGCGTCACACCTGGTCGGTCGGGCACCAGTAGAGCTTGCGGCCCGCGGCCATCTCCATGACGATGTTCGTCCCGCAGACGCGGCACGGCAGGCCCTCGCGGTGGTAGACCCAGTGTCGGTCGGCGCGGCTGCGCAGCGCCTTCGCGTGCTGGGCCTTCGTGAGGCCGTCCATCGTCATCATCTGGCCGAGCTCGACTCCGCTCTTCAGCAACTTCGTCCAGTCCTTGTACAGGGCCCGCAGGACGTCCTCGGGCACCTGGTTCCCGGGCGTGTGCGGGTCGAGCCGGGCGCGGAACAGCAGCTCGGCCCGGTAGATGTTGCCGATGCCGCTGACGACCGACTGGTCCATCAGCAGCAGGCCGATCGGCGTGCGCTTCTTCCGCACCGTCGCGACGAAGCGGTCGCTGCCCTTCTTGGGGCCGTCGACGAGCGGGTCGGGCCCGAGCTTCGCGATCGCGGCCGCGACGCCCTCGTCGTCGAGCACCTCGCACTTCGTCGGGCCGCGCAGGTCGCCGACCACCGCGTCCGTGAGCAGGCGGACGCGCACCTGGCCGACCGGCTCGGGCGGGAACGACTCGATGTCGTCCTCCGCCTTCTCCTGCTCGGCCATGCGCACCCGGCTGCGGCGGGGCGCCCCGATGCTCGACATCGAGTCCTCGCCGTCGTCGTCGGGCGTGGCCTCGGCCTTGCGCGTGCGGGCCCGGCGGGTGCGTGACTCGGCCATCGAGTGCCCGGTCGCGATGTCGCCCGCGAAGTCCCACGCGCCGTAGAGGCCGAGGTGCACGTGCAGCCAGAGCCCGTTGTCGAACTCCAGGAACATCTGCTTGCCCACCGCCTTGGCGTCGACCATGGTCGCGCCGTCGAGCTTCTCGGCCCCCGCGGCGAAGCGCCCCTGCGGCGAGCTCACCTCGCAGCGGCTGCCGACGAAGGTCTGCTCGAACTGGTTGGCGATGCGGTGGACGGAATGGCCCTCGGGCACGGTGGGATCCCTCTCGGTCGGGCGACGCGGCACGAGGGCCGGGACGACGGAGCGGCGGGGCCGTCAGCCGGCCCCGCCGCCCTCGACGTTACGTCGTCAGTCGACCGGGTGCCCGGCGATCGCGCCGGTGGTCTCGTACTCGCCGACCTGGGCGATGCGGCGCACGTGGCGCTCGTCGTTGCTGAACGGCTCGGCGACGAACGTGTCGATGAACGCGAGGGCCTCGGCCTCGGTGTGCTGGCGGGCCCCGATCGCGATGACGTTGGCGTCGTTGTGCTGCCGGGCGAGCTTCGCGGTGGAGTCGTTCCAGACGAGGGCGGCGCGCACGCCCTCGACCTTGTTCGCCGCGATCTGCTCGCCGTTTCCCGAGCCGCCGAAGACGACGCCGAGGGCCTCGTGGCCGGCCCGCTGGTCGCGGACAGTCGCCCGCGCCGCCGCGATGCAGAACGACGGGTAGTCGTCGAGGGGCTCGTAGCTGGTGGGTCCGTGGTCGGTGACCTCGTGGCCGGCGTCGGAGAGGTGACGGATGACGGTCTGGCTGAACTCGAGGCCGGCGTGGTCGGTCGCGACGTGGATGCGCATGGTGATCATCCTAGAACCGGGCGCGGGGGCGGCCGACGCCGTCCGCGCCTCCTCGTCGGGGTCGTCCCGGAGCACGAGGAGGCGCGGCTCGTCAGTCGAAGACCGGCCCCGTCGTGCGCGTGCGCTTGATCTCGAAGAAGCCCGGGTACGAGGCCACGGCCACGACGCCGTCCCACAGGCGGAGGGCCTCGTCGCCCTTCGGCGCGGGCGAGATGACGGGACCGAAGAAGGCGACGCCGTCGACCGCGATGACGGGGGTGCCGACGTCCTGGCCGACGCGGCCGATGCCGTCGAAGTGGCTGGCACGCATCTGCTCGTCGTACTCGTCGGTGTCGGCGTGCCGGGCGAGGTCGGCGGGCAGGCCGACCTCGGCGAGCGCCGCGGGGATCACGACGTCGGCGTCGGTCTCGCCGCCGGGGTGGATGCGCGTGCCGAGGGCGTCGTAGAGGGGCTTGACGACCTGCTGGCCGTGCAGCTCGCCCGCGGCCGTGACGAGGCGGGTGTAGCGGAGCATGCGGGCGAAGTTGGCCCTGTACTCGTCGCTGACGTCGGCGTCCTCGTTCAGCACGGCGAGGCTCATGACGTGGAAGGTCACGTCGAGGTCGCGGTGGCGGGCGACCTCGTCGACCCAGCGGCTGGTCATCCAGGCCCAGGGGCACGAGGGGTCGAACCAGAAGTCGACGGAGGTGTGGGGAGCGGGGGCGACGGTGTCGGTCATGCGCCCCAGTGAACACCCCGGGCCGGGAGGGCCGGTCTAGGCTCGTCCCCGGACCACGAGTCCCCCACGACACCTGACGACGCTAGGAGCAACCGTGCCCGGAGAGAACCTGACCCGACTCGAGGCGCAGGAGCGCAAGAGCGTCGTCGACGTGCAGTCGTACGACGTCGAGCTCGACCTGACCCGCGGCGAGGAGGTCTTCGGCAGCACGACGACCGTGCGCTTCACCGCGACGCCGGGCGCCTCGACCTTCATCGACGCCCTCACGCGCACCGTGCACTCGGTGACGCTGAACGGCGCCGCCCTCGACGCGGCCGCCGTCTCGGACGGCGTGCGCATCCAGCTCGCCGACCTGGCCGCCGAGAACGTGCTCGAGGTCGTCGCCGACGCCGAGTACACCAACACCGGCGAGGGCCTGCACCGCTTCGTCGACCCCGTCGACGGCGAGGTGTACCTCTACTCGCAGTTCGAGGTGCCCGACAGCCGTCGCGTCTTCGCCGTGTTCGAGCAGCCCGACCTCAAGGCGACCTTCCGCTTCGTCGTCACCGCTCCCGCCCGCTGGCAGGTCGTCAGCAACCAGCCGACGCCCGAGCCCGTGGTCGACGGCGAGTCGGCGACCTGGAGCTTCTCCCCCACGCCGGTGCTCTCGAGCTACGTCACGGCGATCATCGCCGGCCCGTACGACGTGGTGCGCAGCGAGCTGACGAGCTCCGACGGCCGCACGATCCCCCTGGGCATCTTCACCCGTCGCTCGCTCACCGAGCACCTCGACGCCGACTACATCTTCGAGAAGACCCGTCAGGGCTTCTCGTACTACGAGGAGAAGTTCGACTTCCCCTACCCCTTCGACAAGTACGACCAGCTCTTCGTGCCCGAGTTCAACGCCGGCGCGATGGAGAACGCGGGCGCCGTCACCTTCGTCGAGACCTACGTCTTCCGCAGCAAGGTCACGGACGCCATCAAGGAGCGACGGGTCGTCACGATCCTGCACGAGCTGGCCCACATGTGGTTCGGCGACCTCGTCACCATGAAGTGGTGGGACGGCCTCTGGCTCAACGAGTCGTTCGCCGAGTGGGCGTCGACCATCTCGACCGCCGAGGCGACGGAGTGGACCGAGGCCTGGACCACCTTCCAGGCGATGGAGAAGAGCTGGGCCTACCGCCAGGACCAGCTGCCCTCGACCCACCCCGTCGTCGCGACCATCAACGACCTCGAGGACGTGCAGGTCAACTTCGACGGCATCACGTACGCCAAGGGCGGCTCGGTGCTCAAGCAGCTCGTCGCGTGGGTCGGCATCGACGCCTTCTACGCCGGCGTCGCGGCCTACTTCACGAAGCACCACCACTCGAACACCGACCTCCGCGACCTGCTCGCCGAGCTCGAGGCCACCTCGGGCCGCGAGCTCACCAGCTGGAGCGAGAAGTGGCTCGAGACCGCGGGCGTCAACACGCTGCGCCCCGAGCTCGAGACCGACGCCGACGGCGTCGTCACCTCGTTCGCCGTGCTGCAGGAGGCGACCGCCGAGCACCCGACGATTCGTCCCCACCGCCTCGCCGTCGGCCTCTACGCCCTCCGGGACGGGTCGCTCGTCCGCACCGAGCGCGTCGAGATCGACGTCGACGGCCCGCGCACCGAGGTGCCCGAGCTCGTCGGCCTGCACCGCGGCGACCTCGTGCTCATCAACGACGACGACCTCGCCTACGCGAAGATCCGCCTCGACGAGCAGTCGCTCGCGACGGCGCTCGCGCACCTGTCGGGCATCGCCGACCCGCTGGCCCGCGCCCTCGTCTGGGGCTCGGTCTGGGACGCCACGCGCGACGCCGAGACCTCGCCGTCCGACTACGTGCGCCTCGTGCTCGACAACATCGCGACCGAGACCGAGTCGACGACCATCCGCACGACGCTGGCGCAGCTCGCCCAGGCCGCCCGCAGCTACGTCGAGCCCGCGCGCCGCGCCGCCGTCCTCGCCGAGGTCGGCGACGGGCTCTGGACCCTCGCCCAGGAGGCGCAGGCCGGCTCGGACGCGCAGTTCCAGTTCGTGAAGGCGTTCGCCGTCGTCGCCTCGACCGAGTCGCACACCGCGGCGCTCCGGGGCCTGCTCGACGGCTCGGTCGCGCTCGACGGCCTGACGATCGACACCGACCTCCGCTGGGAGCTGCTCGAGGGGCTCGTCCTCGTGGGCGACGCCGGGCACGACGAGATCGACGCCGCGCTCGAGGTCGACAACACGGCCAACGGCGCCCAGGCGGCCGCGCGGGCCCGCGCGACCATCCCGACGACCGAGGCGAAGCTCGCCGCGTTCGCCTCGATCGTCGACAGCTCCGACCAGCCGAACGCGATCGTCCGCGCCACGGCCCAGGGCTTCCAGCACGTGAACGACCCCGAGGTGCTGCGCCCGGTCGTCGAGCGCTACTTCGCCTCGCTCACCGGCATCTGGGAGACGCGCAGCTACCACATCGCCGACACCCTCGTCTCGGGCCTCTACCCGGCGGCCCTGGCCGACCGGCAGCTCGTCGAGGCGACGGAGGCGTGGCTCGCCGCGAACCCGGAGGTCCCGGCCCTGCGCCGCATCGTCGTCGAGAGCCTCTCCGGCGTCGAGCGCGCGCTGCGCGTCCAGGCTGTCGACTCGCAGTAGCACCGACCGGGGTGCGGGCACCTGCCGGCCCGCGCCTCCGGTGCCGGCCCTCCGCGACCGCACTCCTCCGCCCGCGACCGAGGGCGGGTCCTGCACACAGGACCCGCCGTCGGTCCGTCCAGGGGGCTCACCGCGGGGCCTTGCACCGTCGTGCTTGACTTGTCGGCGATGAACTCGCTCCTCGCCGCCGCCACCGTGCCCGCCCCCTCCGACTTCGACTGGGACGCCTTCTGGGCGATGTGGGGTGTCCCGATCCGCATCGTCGCCATCCTGGTCGTCGCGGTGCTCGTCCGCGTCGCCCTGCACTTCATGATCCGCCGGGTGGTCGACCAGGTCGTCAACGGCATCAAGCGCAAGCAGAACGTCGACGACACGCAGGCGCTCGTCGCCTCGCCGCTCGCGGCCGTCCGCGTCGTGCAGCGCACCCGCACGCTCGGCAGCGTCCTCAACAACCTGGTCACCGTCGTCATCTCGGCGGTCGCCCTCGTGCTCGTGCTCGGCGAGCTCGACTTCGACGTCGTCGCCATCGTCGGCGCGGCGAGCGTCGTCGGCGCCGGCCTCGCCTTCGGCGCGCAGAACATCGTGAAGGACCTGCTCAACGGCATCTTCATGGTCGCGGAGGACCAGCTCGGCGTCGGCGACGTCGTCGACGTCGGACCCGCGACCGGCGTCGTCGAGGCCGTGGGCATCAGGGTCACCCAGATCCGCGACGTGAACGGCGTGCTCTGGTTCGTCCGCAACGGCGAGATCCTGCGCGTCGGCAACATGTCGCAGGGCTGGGCCCGCGTCGTCATCGACCTCGCCGTGCCCTACGCGACCGACGTCGACGCGGTACAGGCCCGCATGCTGGCCACCGCGCAGGAGATGGCGGCGACGCCGAAGTGGGCCCGCACGGTCATCGATCAGCCCGAGGTCTGGGGGCTGCAGTCGATCGCGGAGGAGCACGTCGTGATCCGCATCGTCATGAAGACCCGCACGGCCGAGCGCGACGACGTCGACCGCGAGCTCCGCGCACGGCTGAAGGCCGCCACCGACGAGATGGGCATCACGCTGCCGTCGCTGACCAGCGTCGTGCTCACCGGCTTCGACGGCGCGGGCTCGGTGGGCGGCGCCCGCCCCCCGCGCACCGTGCCCACGCCGCACCAGCAGGCACCGAGGGGACGCCGACGATGACCGATCTGCCCCTGCCGCCCCGCGCCTCCGGGCTGCCGGTCGGGCCGCCGTCGCCCCGCTCCTCCGGGCTGCCGGTGGGGCCGCCGTCGCCCGCCGACCCGGCCGCCGTGCCGGGCGCGCCCGCCGACCCCGCCGTCGCCCTCGCGGCCGAGTCGGGGCCCGCCGTGACGGCGCAGCCGGCGACCCTCCGCCGCGGCCCGGGCGGAGACGCCGTCCAGGGCGTCTTCTGGCAGCAGATCGGCGGCCGCCCGACGTTCGAGAGGCTCGTCCGCCGGTTCTACGAGGGCGTGCAGACCGACGACGTGCTCTGGCCGATGTACCCGGAGCACGACCTCGAGGGCGCGATCCAGCGCCTCACCGGCTTCCTCGAGCAGTACTGGGGCGGGCCGACGACCTACAGCGACGAGCGCGGCCACCCGCGCCTGCGGATGCGGCACATGCCGTTCACCGTGACGCCGGAGGCGCGCGACCGGTGGCTGCACCACATGCGCACCGCGGTCGACGAGCTGCGGCTGTCGCCGCTCGACGACGCGACCCTCTGGGGCTACCTCGACCGCGCGGCCCACGCCATGGTCAACGCGATGCCGCCGGTGGGCGACCGCTAGAGCAGGCCGCCGCGGCGCTTCACGAGCACGTGACCGCGGCTCGTCGTGAGCCGGGTCCACGGGCCGGTCTCGAGGATCGAGACGGGCTCGTCCTCCGCGAGGAAGCCCAGGCTGAGCGCCGCGAAGGCCGCGCCCGCCGGCACGTGCGGGGCCCCGTCGACCGGGCGCGACCACACCTGCGACCGCACGCGGTGCACCACCGCCTCGCCCGCGTCGGTGGGGACGGTCGCGGCCACCTCGTCGATGCCGGCGGAGGCGGCGGACCGGAGCTGCGCCTCCTCCGCTCCCGGCAGCGGCGACCAGCCGCCCCGGGGCGGCGAGATGGCGGCCCAGGTCACCGTGTTCACCTCGATCGGCAGCGTGGCGGTGACCGGCGCGGTGGGGTCGACGACGTCGTTCTGGAGGCGCACGAGGCGCTCGGTCAGGCTGCGCACCGGGACGACGGCGTCGAAGACGGGCGCGTCGTCGAGCTGGAACGTCCGCAGGCCGAGCACCGTGGGGCTCTCGTCGAGCAGGCCCGACGGGTACAGCACGGCGACGTAGACGGCGAGCACGCCGGAGCCGGCGATGAGGCGTACCGAGCCGTCCTCGACGCGTGCGGCGCGGCCGAGATAGGTCGCGAGATCGCTGAGGGACAGGGAGTCGGGGAGGGTGAATGTACGGCTCATCAGCGCCCTAAACTACATCGGATGACCGCCGATCCCCTGCAGAGCCTGCTCGCCACCCTCGACCTCGCGCCCGCCGGCAACGTGGGCGGACAGGACGTCTTCACGGGCACGTCGCAGGACGACCCGCTCGGCCGGGTCTTCGGCGGCCAGGTCATGGCGCAGTCGCTCGTCGCGGCCCAGCGCACGATCGGCACCGAGCGTCCCGTGCACTCGCTGCACGCGTACTTCCTCCGCCCGGGCGACCTGTCGATCCCCATCACGTTCACCGTCGACCGCATCCACGACGGCCGGTCGTTCGCCACCCGCCGCACGCAGGCCTCGCAGGACGGCGTGCCGATCCTGTCGATGATCGCCTCGTTCCAGACGCCCGACGACGGCCTCGACCACCAGGTCGACATGCCCGAGGGGCTGCCCGAGCCCGAGTCGGTGCCGAGCGACCGCGACCTGCTGTCGACAGTCGACCACCCGATCGCGCAGTCGTGGGCGAACGACCGCCCCTTCGACATGCGCCACGTGCCCTCGCCGGTCTACTTCGTCGTCGAGGGGGCCCGCGTCCCGCACCAGGCCGTCTGGCTCAAGGCGACCGGGCCGATGCCCGACGACGCCGACCTGCACCGCGCCGCCCTGCTCTACGCCAGCGACTACTCGATCCTCGAGTCGGTCTACCGCCGCCACGGCGTGCCGATGGTGACGCCCGGCCTCAAGGCCGCGAGCCTCGACCACGCGATGTGGTGGCACCGTCCGGCCCGCGCCGACGAGTGGCTGCTCTACGTGCAGGAGTCGCCGAACGCGGTCGGGGGCCGCGGCCTCGCACTCGGCCGTCTCTACGACCGGTCGGGCGTGCTCGTCGCGAGCGTCGCCCAGGAGGGGATGGTGCGGGTCCCCCGCCGCTGATCCCCGGGCCGACTCACCGTCGTCGGAACGACAGGGGTTCTCCGACGTAGGGCGCCCACGCCGCGCGCTCGACGTCGGAGATGCGCCGCGGCGCCCCGGTCGACGAGTCGACCAGCACGATCGTCGTCGCCGCCTTGGTGAAGAGCTGCGCGGGGACCGTGCCGACGGGCGACCAGACCTCGTAGCAGACCTCGAGGCTGGCGCCGCCGAGCCGGCCGACCCAGACCTGCACGTCGAGGGGCGCCCGCAGGTACGGGATCGGCGCGAGGTACTCGAGCTCTTGCCGGGCGATGAGCGTCATCGTGTCGGACTCGGGCCTGCCGTCGAGCACGGCCGCGCCCGACGTGGGCGCCACCGAGGCGTCGGGCGACCAGAACGCGTCGATGCGCGCCTCCTCGAGGAGGCGCAGCATCGACGCGTTGTTCACGTGCCGGTACCCGTCGAGGTCGCTCCAGCGGACCCGCGTCGGGACGTGCAGCCGCGTCACGTCAGTCGCGCGTCAGCTTGCGGTACGTCGCCGAGCTGGGCTTGGCGGCGTCGGCCCCGAGGCGCTCGACCTTGTTCTCTTCGTACGACTCGAAGTTGCCCTCGAACCAGTACCAGTTGGGGGTGCCGTCGTCGTTCAGGCCCTCCCAGGAGAGGATGTGCGTGGCGATCCGGTCGAGGAACCACCGGTCGTGGGTGATGACCACGGCGCAGCCGGGGAACTCGAGCAGCGCGTTCTCGAGGCTGCCGAGGGTCTCGACGTCGAGGTCGTTGGTGGGCTCGTCGAGGAGGAGGAGGTTGCCGCCCTGCTTGAGGGTCAGCGCCAGGTTCAGGCGGTTGCGCTCACCACCGGAGAGCACGCCGGCCTTCTTCTGCTGGTCGGGGCCCTTGAAGCCGAACTGCGAGACGTAGGCCCGCGAGGGGATCTCCGTCTTGCCGACCTGGATGTAGTCGTGCCCCTCGGAGACGACCTCCCACAGGTTCTTGTTCGGGTCGATGCCGCCGCGGCTCTGGTCGACGTACGAGATGTCGACCGTCTCGCCGACGCGGAGCTCGCCGCCGTCGAGCGGCTCGAGGCCGACGATGGTCTTGAACAGCGTCGTCTTGCCGACGCCGTTCGGGCCGATGACGCCGACGATGCCGTTGCGGGGCAGCGTGAAGGTGAGGTCGTCGATGAGGACGCGCTCGCCGAACTGCTTGTGCAGCTTGTTCGCGTCGATGACCTGCGAGCCGAGGCGCGGCCCCACGGGGATCACGATCTCCTCGAAGTCGAGGACCCTCGTGCGCTCGGCCTCGGTCGCCATCTCCTCGTAGCGGGCAAGGCGGGCCTTCGACTTGGCCTGACGCCCCTTGGCGTTGCTGCGCACCCACTCGAGCTCGGAGGCGAGGCGCTTCGCGAGCTTCGCGTCCTTCTTGCCCTGCACCTGGAGGCGCTCGCCCTTCTTCTGCAGGTAGGTCGAGTAGTTGCCCTCGTACGGGTAGAGGCGACCGCGGTCGACCTCGGCGATCCACTCGGCGACGTGGTCGAGGAAGTACCGGTCGTGGGTCACGGCGAGCACGGCGCCGGGGTACTTGCTGAGGTGCTGCTCGAGCCAGAGCACGCTCTCGGCGTCGAGGTGGTTGGTGGGCTCGTCGAGGAGCAGCAGGTCGGGCTTCTGCAGCAGGAGCTTGCAGAGGGCCACGCGGCGCTTCTCACCGCCGGAGAGGTTCGCGACGTCGGCGTCGCCGGGGGGCGTGCGGAGCGCGGACATCGCCTGCTCGAGCTGCGAGTCGAGGTCCCACGCGTCGGCGGCGTCGATGTCCTCCTGCAGGGTGCCCATCTCGGCGAGCAGCGCGTCGAAGTCGGCGTCGGGCTCGGCCATCGCGGCGGAGACCTCGTTGAAGCGGTCGAGCTTCTGCTTGATCGGGCCGACGCCCTCCTGCACGTTCTCGAGGACGGTCTTCGTCTCGTCGAGCTCGGGCTCCTGCATGAGGATGCCGACCGTGTAGCCGGGCGAGAGCTTCGCCTCGCCGTTGCTCGGGGTGTCGAGCCCCGCCATGATCTTGAGGATCGTCGACTTGCCGGCGCCGTTGGGCCCGACCACGCCGATCTTCGCTCCCGGGATGAAGGACATCGTGACGTCGTCGAGGATCAGCTTGTCGCCGACCGCCTTGCGGGCACGGACCATGGAGTAGATGTATTCGGCCATGGGGTCGAGTCTATCCGTGGGGGGCCGCGCCCCCGCCCCTCACCAGTCGATGGTGCGCGTGGTGCCGACGAGGCACGTGCCGCTGCCGAGCACCGGTGCCGACTGGCTCGAGTAGCCCGCCGCCCCGGCCTGGCCGATGAGGCAGTCGTCGCCCCGCAGCACCGAGAACTGCACGGAGTCGGCGGCGTGGCCGCGCGAGGTCGTGTCGCTCGTCACCTGCATCGCGGTCTTGTCGAAGCCGGCCGCGACGAGCGCGTCGACGATCGTGCGGCCGTCGCGGGCCCCGTCGCCGTCGACCACCTGGCGGGCCACCGAGTCGAAGTAGGCGTACGCCTCCTCCGTCGTGGAGTCGGGCCCGAGGGTCGGGGCCGCCGTCGGGCCGGCCTCGGCCGCCGACGAGGTCGGGGCGGGGGCCGGGGCCTCGGAGGTGCAGCCCGCGAGACCGGCCGCCGCGAGGACGACGGTCGCGACGCGGAGGGCGACCGGGCGGAGGGCGACGATTCGCGTCGTGGTCACGGGGCACCTTCCTCGGGCGGACGACCCGGGCGGGCCGAGACGATCCTACGGGACGGCGGACCGGCCGCTCAGAACGGCGGACCGCCTACGGAGGCGCGCTCGGCAGCGGTCGGCGCGGCTCCCCCGGCACCGCCGTCCGCGGCCCCGTGCGGGTCGGCGAGGGCCTCCGACGGGTCGGCCACGCCCGAGCCGTCGCCCTCGTCGGGCCCGGGCCCCTCGCCGGGCGACAGCGGCGCGGCCCAGCCCGGGCCGGCCTCGGCCGAGGCGGGTGCCTGCGGGGCGGAGGCGTCTCCGGCGGGCTGCACCGCGCCTCCGGACGGGGCCGCGACCGCGGTGCTGGTGCGGAGGTAGGTCGAGCGCCCCCAGCGGAGGTCGTGCCCGACGGTGTCGGCGTCGACCTCGACGGTCGTGCCCGACTTGTCGCCGGACTCCCACGAACGGACGCGGAGGCGCCCCGTCACGACCACGCGGTCGCCCTTGCTCACGCAGGCCGCCACGTTCGCCGCGAGCACGCGGAACGCCGTGATCGTGTACCAGTTGGTGTCGCCGTCGACCCACTCGTCCTTCGAGCGGTCGTAGCGGCGCGGGGTGGAGGCGAGCCGGAAGCTCGCGATGTCGAGCCCGGCGGTCGTCGTGACGGTGCGGGGGTCGGTGGCGGCGATGCCGATGAGGGTGATGGTGTCGTTCATGCCGGGAGTCTGGCGAGGCGGCGCCGGTGCGCGGGACGGCCCCGCGCCTCCGGGTGGAGGACACGGGGCCGTCGACGTCCGGGGAGGGACGACCTGCTCAGTGCTCGCGGAAGTCGGGGTACTCGGCCCCCGGGCCGAGGGCGGCGAACAGCGCGCTCTTGGCCACCGACAGCGTGGGGTACTCGCCGCTGAACTCGTCGCGTCCGGCCAGCCTCACGGCGAAGCCGCCGGCGGTGCGGTGGACGGTGCCGACGGCACCGGCGGGGCCGACCGCCAGCCACGACTGGCCGGTCAGCTCGGGGGCGGCGGAGCCCGCCCGGTCTCGGGTCATGTGGTCGCTCATCGTCGAGCACCTCTCTCCTCTTCGGGGGCCCCGCCGCGGTCGCGACGGGGACGACTCAGGACGCCGCCGCCCACCGGGCGAACGAGCGTCGGACCTTGGCGACCTCGGGCGAGACGACCGCCGCGCAGTAGCCCTGGCCCGGGTTCTTCGCCGCGAAGTCCTGGTCGGCCTCGTCGGCGGGGTGCCAGGGGCCGAGCGGCTCGAGGGTCGTGACCACCTCGCCCTCCCAGGTCGCGGACGCGCGGGCGACGGCCCGGGCGAAGTCGGCCCGCTGCTCGTCGTCGGCGGGGAACAGGGCGGAGCGGTACTGGGTGCCGACGTCGGCGCCCTGCCGGTCGAGCTGCCGCGGGTCGTGGACGGCGAAGTAGACGTCGAGGACGACGTCGGACGGCACGACCTCGGGGTCGAACGTCACCCTCACCGCCTCGGCGTGGCCCGTCGCGCCCGTGGCGACCGACGCGGAGGTCGGGTGCGGGTCGTCGCCGCCGACGTAGCCCGACTCGACGTGCGTGACCCCGTCGAGCGACCGGAAGACCGCGTCGAGGCACCAGAAGCAGCCGCCGGCGAGCACGAACGTGGTCATGTCCCGGGACGGTACTCCCCGGTCGTGCCCGACCGTGCCGCGCAGGCTGGGAGGCTGCCGTGCAGTCGGGGTGCGGCGGCGGTCAGCGGACCGTGGGCGAGCCCTAGGGTGGGCACCATGAGATCCCCCTTCACCCCCTACGTCGCCGACGACGCACGGTACTCGAAGCTCGACTACGTCCGCACCGGCCGCAGCGGCCTCAAGCTCCCGCGGATCTCGCTCGGCCTCTGGAACAACTTCGGCACCGACCGGGCCCTCGAGACGCAGCGCGACATCGTCCTCCGCGCCTTCGACCGCGGCGTCACGCACTTCGACCTCGCCAACAACTACGGCCCGCCCTACGGCTCGGCGGAGGAGCAGTTCGGCCGCATCGTCGCCGCGAACCTCGCGCCGTACCGCGACGAGCTCGTCGTGTCGTCGAAGGCCGGCTACGACATGCGCCCCGGACCCTACGGCGACGGCGGCTCGCGCAAGTACCTGCTCAACTCCCTCGAGGCGAGCCTCGACCGCATGGGCCTCGACTACGTCGACGTCTTCTACTCGCACCGCCCGGACCCCGAGACGCCGATCGAGGAGACGATGGGCGCCCTCGCCACCGCCGTGCACCAGGGCAAGGCGCTCTACGCCGGCATCTCGAACTACGGCCCCGAGCAGACCCAGGCCGCCATCGACGCCCTCGCCGACGAGGGCGTGCCGCTGCTCATCCACCAGCCGCGCTACAACATGTTCGACCGCGCGCCCGAGCGCGGCCTCTTCGAGACGCTCCTCGACAACGGGGTCGGCTCGATCGTCTTCTCGCCGCTCGCCGGGGGCCTGCTCACCGGCCGCTACCTGTCGGGCAAGGCCCCGGCGGGCTCTCGCGCGGCCGAGGGCCGCTGGTTCACCGAGGACGCCCTCAGCGAGACCTACCTCGAGCGCGTCCGAGGACTGAACGGCATCGCGGAGGCGCGGGGCCAGTCGCTCGCCCAGCTCGCCCTCACCTGGGTGCTGCGGCAGCCGGCCGTGACGAGCGCCCTCATCGGCGCGTCGTCGGTCGCGCAGCTCGACGACAGCCTCGACGCGCTGCACGGCGCGGAGCTGTCGGACGACGAGCTGGCGGCGATCGAGCCCCTGGCCGTCGACGGCACGGGGCGCTGACGCCCCGGTCCTGACCCGTCGTCGGCCCGGCCGACGACGCTCCTGGGGTCGTCCTCCGATGTCGGTGGTCGCCCGTAGCGTCCGAGGTGTTCTCGACAGCATCGGCCGGATGACCTCAGGAGCACCTCATGACCAGCACCGTCCTCTCCCCAGCGCCCGTCCGCGGCCTCTCGAGCCTCGGCTCCCCCGTCGCGGTCCTCCCCGACCCGGTCGACCACGGCGCACCTCTCCGCGAGGCACGCGGCGGCCTGCGCATCGTCCAGGTCCGTGACGACCTGGCCCGCGTCACCAGGGCGAACGGCGAGGTGCTCGGCTACGTCGAGCGGCACGACGACCCCCAGGGCGACCGGTTCCGGGCCAAGCGGTTCATCGCTCGGCAGCGCCGCTTCGTCGAGATCGGCGACTTCTGGAGCCGCGGCGACGCCACGGACTGCTTCCGGTTCGCGTGATCAGCGGGGCGGCGTGACGGCGGAGCTCGCAGTTCGCGGGCGCCGCGACGTCCGGCAGCACGCCCGCCGGGTGCGGATCCAACCTTCGACCTCGGCTGTAGTGTTCGCGCCATGCAGTGGTGGAACAGGGTCATGGACTGGATCTCGTCCGACGAGGGGTGGCGGATCGTCTCCGGCGCCGTCGTGCCGTTCGCGGCGATCGTCGTCGCCGGCGTCGTCGCGGCCCTGATCGGTCGCGCGGCCCTCCGCCGGGTCGTCCGCCTGCACGACGACGAGGCCCGCTCGGCCGCCGTCGCCGGCATCGTCTCCGCCGCTCGCAAGGCGTCGGTCTGGAGCTCGCTCGGCGCGGAGGAACGCACCTACGTCGATCACCTCGCCCACGAGAGCTCGGTGCGGCTGCGGCTGCTGCCGATCGCCGGGTCGGGGCTCGCCGCGAACTGGGCCGAGCACGAGCTCGCCGACATCAAGCGCGACAGCGTCAGCTTCAGCTTCCAGGCCGAGCAGTCGCTCGCCGACTTCCGCGACCGACTGATCGACTGGCAGCACCGACCGTCGAAGGCGAAGAAGCTCTTCAAGACCGACCTCGAACGCTGGAGGCACGAGGAGGCCGAGACGGCGTCGACGCCGAACGAACGCCCGCGCGACTGGACGGCCCCGACGGAGCCCGCGACGCCGCGTGCCGCGCCGGAGCGGCCCGCTCCTGCTCCGATGTCGCACGACGCGTTCCGACCTGCGGAGTCCGCGCCGGCCGTCCGACTGGCCGACCCGGCCCCGGTGTCGCCGGCCGCGCCGAGCGCCGCGCCCTCGACGACCGTCGACGACCGTCCGACCGACCCGCGTGAGGCGCGGGCCCTGCCCGTGACGAGCGCCCGACCGTCCGCCGACGACGGCTCGGACGACGACCAGACCTACGGCCAGCCGGTCAGCGCGCACCAGGTGCGTCGCCGCACGAGCCCGGACGCCCGCGACGACTGAGCGGTGCCCTCGGCAGGAATCGAACCTGCGACCAAGAGATGAGAAGCACCACGTGGATCGTCGTCGGTGCCCTCGGCAGGAATCGAACCTGCGACCAAGAGATTAGAAGGCTCCTGCTCTATCCGCTGAGCTACGAGGGCGTCCCGCAACGATAGCGTGCGGCCCTCGCGTCGCGGGGAGCCTCCGCCGTCAGACGGCGAGCGCCAGGGCTCCGAGGAGCTGGTCGAGGCGAGGCACGCCGGCCGAGCGGAACACCGCGTCCCCGTCCGGCCCGACGACCACGATCGTCGGGGTGCTGGTGACGCCGCGGGCCTCGGCGGGCCCGGGCTGGAGGGCGACGTCGGCCACGACCACGTCGAGACCCGGCAGCAGCGCCTCGGCCTCGGCCACGACGGCGCGGGCCGCGTGGCAGGGTCCGCAGAAGGCGGACGTGTACAGCTCGAGCTTCATGCCCTAGGACAACGAGGAGGCGCGGGTGGATGTTCCCCCGCGCCTCCTCGTGGCCGGCTCACCCGCGGGCGAGCCGTCGTCCGGCCTCAGGTGTCGAGGTCGTCGTTGCGGTCCTCCGGGTCGTCGACCGGGTCGCTGTCCTTGACGTCGAGCGAGTAGTGCACCTGCAGCTGCTCGCCGTTCATCTTCGCCTCGCCGGCGGTGTAGACGAAGCCCGTCTCGATGCCCTCGATGAGGACGTAGTCGACGATCTCCTCGTCGTACGACCCGTTCGTGCTGACACGGGTGTCGGTGCGGCCGTCGCTCGGGCCGCCCTCGAAGAAGACGACGTACTCGGATCCCTCGGCCACGGTGGGCTTGCTGTCTGTCATGGGGCCGTTCTACCAGGCGGCGCGCATCCCGCGTCCAGGATCGACCCGCCCACCGTCCCGCCCGGGCGTGCATCCGCACGGGCGTGATGCATAGCCAAGCTATATAGCTGAGCTATATGATGGCCACCATGACTTCTTCGCCGACGGACATCCTCGATTCCCTCCTGTCGTCGACCCATCGCCTGACGCGGATCGCCGCGCAGGAGACCGGCCGCACCACCTCCCCCGCCGTCTGGCGCACGCTGTCGATCCTGACGACCGACGGCAGCCTGCGCATCGGCGAGCTCGCCCGGGCGAGCCGCGTCAGCCAGCCGACCATGACGCGCCTCGTCCAGAACCTCGCTGAGGACGAACTCGTCTACCGCATCGCGGACGTCGACGACTCGCGCGCCTGGCTGATCGCGGTGACGGAGAAGGGCACGGCGGCTCTGCTCGAGTGGCGCGGCCAGCTCGCGGACGCCCTCGGCCATCTCTTCGACGACCTCGACGAGGGCGAGTGGGCGGCCCTCGACCACGCGGCTCAGCTGCTCGCCGCCCGCGTCGGCACCGAGTCGCGCCTCGACGCCGAGGCGGTGACGGCGTGAGCGCCGCGGCACGCCCGGGCGCGGCCGGAGATCCCGGGGCGGGCGGCAGCGCCGGGACGACCCGCAAGCCCCGCATGCTCGAGCAGCCGACGGCCGTCTGGGCCATCGCCTTCGCCTGCGTCGTCGCCTTCATGGGCATCGGCCTCGTCGATCCGATCCTGCCCGCCATCGCCGAGTCGCTGAAGGCGAGCCCGACCCAGACCGAGCTGCTGTTCACGAGCTACCTGGCCGTCACCGGCGTCGCCATGTTCTTCACGAGCTGGGTCTCGAGCCGGCTCGGCGCCAAGAAGACGTTGCTCATCGGCCTCGCCCTCATCGTCGTCTTCGCCCTCCTCGCGGCGACCAGCGGCGACGTGTGGTCGGTCATCGGCTTCCGTGCCGGATGGGGCCTCGGCAACGCCCTCTTCATCTCGACCGCCCTCGCGACGATCGTGGGCGCCGCCTCCGGGGGCACCGCCTCCGCGATCATCCTGTACGAGGCGGCGCTCGGGCTCGGCATCGCGATCGGACCGCTGATCGGCGGGCTGCTCGGCTCGGTCAGCTGGCGCGGGCCGTTCTTCGGGGTGACGACGCTCATGGCGATCGCGTTCGTCGCCATCGTGCTCTTCCTCAAGGGGGGCGCGACCGAGAAGCCGACGCCGACGCCGCTCTCGGCGCCGTTCCGCGCCCTGGCCGTGCCGGCCCTCGGCACCCTCGCGGCGACGGCCCTCTTCTACAACATCGGCTTCTTCGTCCTGCTGGCGTACACGCCGTACCCGTTGGGCTTCGGCGCGATGGGCATCGGGCTCACCTTCTTCGGCTGGGGGCTCGGCCTCGCGATCACGTCGGTGTGGGTGGCCCCGCTGCTCACCGCGCGCCTCAAGCGCACCACCGTGCTGCGGATCGCGCTGCCGTTGCTCGCCCTCGACCTGCTCGCCGCGGCTCTCGTCGTCGGCACGCCCGCCGCGCTCGTCGCGTGCGTCGTCGTCGGCGGCCTCGTGCTCGGCGTGCTCAACACCGTCCTCACCGAGTGCGTCATGGAGGCGACGGACCTGCCGCGCTCGGTCGCCTCGAGCGCGTACTCCGCGGTGCGCTTCATCGGCGGCGCCGTGGCCCCGCCCGCGGCGACGCTGCTCGCCGACCTCATCTCGCCGAGCGCCGCGTACGTGTTCGCCGCTGCCAGCGTCACGGTCGGCCTGCTGGTGGTCGTCCTCGGCCGCCGGGCCCTGCGGCGCGTCGACGACGGCCCCGAGGGCGCGCGCGTCGAGGCCGAGGCGATCTCGGCCGGCGAGGTCGCGTAGGCGACCGGTCCGCTCGACCGGCAGTGTCGGCGGGCCGGTCTAGAGTGGCGACATGGCTTCAACCAACGACCGTCTGGTCTGGATCGACTGCGAGATGACCGGGCTCGACATCGCCGTCGACGAACTCGTCGAGGTGGCGGTCGTCATCACCGACTTCGACCTGAAGCCGGTGCACCCGGGCTTCAGCATCGTCATCAACCCCGACCGGTCGGCGCTCGACAACATGGGCGAGTTCGTGACCGAGATGCACACGTCGTCGGGCCTGCTCGACGAGATCCCGAACGGGGTCAGCCTCGCCGAGGCCGAGTACGAGGTGCTCGAGTACATCCTGAAGTTCGTGCCGACCGAGCAGCACGCCCCTCTCGCCGGCAACACGATCGGCACCGACCGGGCCTTCCTCGCGAAGTACATGCCGCGGGTCGACGGCCACCTGCACTACCGCAGCGTCGACGTGTCGTCGATCAAGGAACTCGCCCGCCGTTGGTTCCCCCGCGTCTACTTCAACGCCCCGCAGAAGAACGGCGGGCACCGCGCCCTCGCCGACATCCTCGAGTCGATCCGCGAGCTCGAGTACTACCGACGGGCGGGCTTCGTCGCCGACCCGGGTCCGACCACCGACGACGTCCAGGCGATCTCGAAGGCCGTCGTGGACGAATGGGCCTCGCGGCTGTAGTAGAGTCTTCTCGTTGCGATCGCTCTGGCGGTCGCACATGGTGGGTATAGCTCAGCTGGTAGAGCGCCTGGTTGTGGTCTAGGAGGCCGCGGGTTCAAGCCCCGTTACTCACCCTGATGAAGTTCCTCCCCTCACGGGGAGGAGCTTTCGTCGTTCCCGGACACCGGCGACGAGTCGCGCGAGGACGGGTCGTGCGCGAGGGGCGTCGGACGCTGGGCCCGCGGGGCCGTGCGACGCCTGCGTGGCCGCGAGCACGGCGCATCCACCGCGCCTCCTGCCGCCTGACCCCCGACCGTCCCAGCCCGTGCGCCCACGCCTGCGCCCTTCCGACACGGTCGAGGGCGGGTCTTCGTGGCCGAGGGCGGGTCGGGACGGGCCCGCCCTCGGGCACGAAGACCCGCCCTCGCGCACGGAGACCCGCCCTCGGCGAGGAGGCGGAGGCGGGCGTGTGCGAGGCTGACCGGGTGGACGACGACGCGACCCCGAGCCCGACACCGCCCGCCGCGGGCATCGACCCGGGCTCGCTGAGCGCCGAGCGGTTCGACGAGCTCGTCGTCGCCGAGCTCGACGAGCTGCCCGACGACATGGTCGACGGCCTCGACAACGTCGTCTTCGTCACCGAGGACCGCCCCGAGGACGGATCCCTCGACCTGCTCGGCCTCTACGACGGCGTCGCACTCACCGAGCGCGGCACGTACGGCTTCGGCGAGCTGCCCGACCGCATCATCCTGTACCGCGAGCCGCACCTGGCGGCGGTCGACACCGAGGACGAGCTCCGCGACGAGATCCACGTCACGCTCGTCCACGAGATCGCCCACTTCTACGGCATCGACGACGCCCAGCTGCACGAGCTCGGCTGGGCCTAGGCGACCTCGACGACCACGTCGGCCAGCTCGCGCGGCCGCTCGACGGCCAGGTGCCGCGCCTCCTGCTCGGCCCAGACGTCCCACCACGGCTCGTAGCTCGCCCCGTCGCGGCCGAGGGCGCGGGCGCGGCGCACCTGAGCGTCGAGCTCGAGCCACACGGTCAGCGTCGCCAGGCACGAGGAGGCGCGGGTCAGCGACCCGGCGCCCTCGACGACCACCGAGACGGCCGGGTCGAGCCTCCGTCGCTCCCCCGGCGCCCCGCGGTCCCAGTCCCACGTCGTCCAGCCCGGGTCCGTCGCGGAGAGCAGCGACGACTCGACCACCCGCGACGCCGCCGCCAGCCCGTGCCAGCCGGGGTAGACGTCGTCGAGGTGGACGAGCTGCACGGGCCCGAGGTCGCGGGGCCAGGCCGCGACCAGGCGACCGGCGAGCGTCGTCTTGCCCGAGCCCGAGCGCCCGTCGACGAGCAGCACCACGCGGTCAGAGCCGACCCGCGCCTCCCGCGCCCGGGTGAGGAGGTCGGCGACGAGGTCGTCGCCGACCCGCGCCTCCCGCGCCCGGGTGAGGAGGTCGGCGACGAGGTCGTCAGGCAAGGACGAACTCCCACGTGCCGGCGAGCACGGCGGCGGTGATCGCCGCCGCGGCGACCGCGACCCCGATCGCGACGAGCACGACGTCGCGCGGCCCGACGGTCGACGGCCGGGCCCAGGTGCGGGGCGCGTCCGAGCCGAACCCCTTCGCCTCCATCGCCGTGGCGAGCTTGCTGCCGCGCCGCACCGAGAGCACGAGCAGCGAGAACGCCTGGCCGCCGAAGCGGCGCACGGCGCCGATCGGCCCGCCGCTGTCGGCCACGCCCCGGGCACGCCGGGCGAGGGCGAGCTGCCGCCAGTCGTCGGCGAAGAGGCCGACCAGCCGGAGCCCGGCCAGCCCGCCGAGAACGAAGCGCGCGGGCAGCCGCAGCACCTGGGCGAGCCCGTCGGCGAGGTCGGTCGGGTCGGTCGTCGCCAACAGCACGATGCCCGGGATCCCCACGGCCAGGATGCGCAGCCCGATCGCGAACGCGAGCGACACCGATCCCTCGGTGACGCTGATCCACCAGAACTGGGCGAGCACCGCGCCCTCGTCCCGCCCGTAGAGGACGGTCGCGACGATCGACAGCGGTGCCGCGAACCACAGCGGGGAGGTCCGCCGCAGGAGCTGGCGGGCGGTCAGGCCGGCCCACGGCAGCAGCAGGACCTCGAGGGCGAGGGCGACCCCCGCCGAGACCCAGTCGATGGACAAGAGCAGCGCGACCGCGAGCACGAGCGCGGCGAGCAGCTTCGCCACGGGGTTGACCCGGCCGACGACGCCGGGCGCGACGACCGGCGCGAGCACGCTCACGCGGCGACCGTCCGAGCGCCGGCGGGCAGCACGAGCCGGTCGTCGGCCAGGGCCTCGACGAACTCGGCGTCGTGGGTCACGGCCGCGACGGCGCTGCCCTCGTCGAGCAGCTCCGCCAGCAGCAGCACCAGCTCGCGCCAGGTGCGGGCGTCCTGCCCGAAGGTCGGCTCGTCGAGCACGAGGAGGCGCGGCCGCGTCGCGAGGACGGTCGCCACCGACAGCCGCCGCTTCTCGCCGCCCGACAGGGTGAACGGGTTCGCGAGGGCCAGGTGGTCGAGGCGCAGCCGCTCGAGGAGGTGGTCGACGCGGTCGGCGACCCGTGCGGGCGGCGCGCCCAGCGCCTCCGGCCCCACGGCGAGCTCGGCCCGCACCGTCGCGGTGAGGAACTGGTGCTCGGGGTCCTGGAAGACGGTGCCGACGCGGGTGAGGAGCTCGCGCGAGCGCCACCGCGACGGGGTCGGCCCGGCGTCGTCGGCGAGCTCGGGCGAGGCGACGAGGCTGCCGCCCGCGGTCGACAGGAGGCCCGCGAGGGTCAGGGCGAGGGTCGACTTGCCCGCCCCGTTCGGCCCGGTCACGGCCAGCGCCCGGCCCGACGAGACGGTCAGGTCGACGCCGGTCGCGACGGCCGGGCCGCGTCGCCCCCGCCGGCCGACCGCGAGGTCGTCGGCGGTGAGCAGGGTCGTCGCCGTCGTGCGGGTGCGCGGCGGGACGACGGGCGCGACCCCGGGCACCCAGACGCCGGCGGCCGTCAGCCGGTCGCGTTCCGCGACGAGCACGTCGTCGGGGTGCCCGTCGGCCAGCACTCCCCCTCCGGCGGCGAGCACGACGACCCGGTCGACGACGGGCGACCAGACCGAGACGCGGTGCTCGACGACGACGAGCGTGGCGCCGGTGCGGTCGAGGGCGCGGTGCACGCTGTCGCGCACCTCGACGACGCCGGCCGGGTCGAGCGAGGCGGTGGGCTCGTCGAGGAGGACGAGGCCCGGGCGCATCGCGAGGGCACCGGCGAGCGCGAGGCGCTGCTTCTGCCCGCCGCTCAGGGCCGACGTCGACGCCGACCGCGGCAGGTCGAGGCCGACGTCGTCGAGGGACTCGTCGACGCGCCGCCAGATCTCGTCGCGGGGCACGCCGAGGTTCTCGCAGCCGAAGGCGACGTCGTCGCCGACGCGGGCGAGCACGACCTGCGAGTCGGGGTCCTGCAGCACGAGGCCGACCCGCCCTCGCTGGTCGGCGGGGAGGCGGCCGTCGACGAGCAGCTCGCCGGTCGCGTCGCCCTCGTCGTCCCCGCCGAGGACCCCGGCGAGCCCCGCCAGCAGCGTCGACTTGCCCGCGCCCGAGGCGCCGAGCAGCAGCACGCGCTCTCCGGGCTCGACGACGAGGTCGAGGTCCGAGACCGCCGGCAGACGGCGACCGGCGTGCCGCCAGCCCCAGCCCCGGGCGTCCACGCGGGCGCCGCGGTCGCCGCGGTCGGCGGACCGGTCAGGCACGACGGGCGCGCCTCAGACGCGCACGTCGGCGCTGCGACCGGAGGCGAACCGCGACAGTGCGCCCGTCCGGGCGAGCCCCCGGGTGGCCAGCCACGACAGCAGGCCGGCCAGCACCACGCCCGACACGACGGCGCTGACGCCGTAGACGAGCTTGTACTCCGGCGCGAGGGCGGCGATCGAGTCGCTGAACGAGGTGTCGAGCAGGGCGACGGCGAGGCCGGCGGCCGCCCCCGAGAGCAGCGCGACGTGCAGCCGCCACGACGAGTAGAGGAAGAGCGCCAGCACGAGCTCGGCTCCGAGCCCCTGAACCACGCCCCAGATCAGCGTCGAGAACCCCCACTGCGTGCCGATGAGCATGGAGACCACCGCCGCCATGACCTCGGTGTAGAGCGCGGCGCCGGGCTTCCGCACGACGAGCCCGCCGAGCACGCCGGCGAAGAGCCAGCCCCCCGCGAGCAGCCCTGAGAGGCCCGGCGTGAAGGCCAGCAGGCCGCTCAGGGGGGTCCAGGCGATGCCCCAGGCCCAGAAGACGACGCCGCAGGCGACCCCGATGACGCTGGCGACGACGATGTCGACGACGCGCCAGCGACGCGACGGCCTCCTCGGCGAGGTGGCGGCGGGTCGCTCCTGGCGACCGGGGGTCGACCCGTTCGCGGACATGGTGACGGACATGTTCTCTCCTCCCTGCGCTGGCATGATCCAGATCAGGTTCGACGGTCGAAGCGTGGATCGCTTCCTCTCAGCCCGGCTCACCGGACTCCCGTGTGTGTGTGGGGCGAGCATACCTCCCGCTCGACCCTGCCCGCGCGGCTCAGCCGAGCGTGAGCTGCCCGTCGGCCCGCAGCCACTCGAGGCCCTCGACGACGGCCTCGACGGTCGTGTACCGGGGCGCGTAGCCGAGCAGCCGGCGGGCCTTGTCGATGCTCATCGAGTGGCTGCGCGACAGGTGCTCCCACGACGCGTCGGCGGACTCGGGGCTGCGCTGCGCACGGAACTCCTCGAACGAGGCGGGCCGCAGCCGCGCCTCCCGGCCGTAGTTGCGGGCGATCTGCTCGGCGAGGCCGCGCAGCGTGATCGCCCGCTCGCTGACGACGTGGAACGACTCGCCGACCGCCTGCGCCGGCCGCTCGACGGCCCGCTGGAAGGCCTGGGCGACGTCGTCGGCGTGCACGTGGTGCACGGTCTCGAGGCCGAGCCCCGGCATCACGACCTCGCGGCCCGCGGCGAGCGCCTCCCACACGTCGAGGTCGAGGTTGCCGACGGCGTTGATCATCGGCCAGCCCGGCCCGGTGATGTGTCCGGGGTGCAGCACCGTGCTCGGCACGCCGCCGGGGCGTCGCGACTCGGCGAGCAGGAAGGCCTCGATCTCGGCCTTCTGCGTGCCGTACTCGCCCTCGGGGGCGCGCCGCGCCTCCTCGGTGACGGGCACCTCGGCCGACGGGCCGTGCACCCAGATGGTGCCGCAGCTGACCAGCACCGTGCCGCTGCCCCGCAGCGCCTCGACGAGCGACCGGGCCGACGCGAGGGTGAAGCAGATCATGTCGACGACGACGTCGGCCCCGAGGGCGGCGACGGCGCGCCCGAACGAGCCGTCGGCGTCGCCCGCGTCGCGGTCGAGCCGCACGCGCTCGACGCTCGCCCACGCGGCGTGCGGCCGGTACGGCTCGGACGTGCCGCGGCTGACGGCGACGACGTCGTGGCCCGCCTGCACGAGCCGGGGCACGAGGTACCCGCCGACGTGCCCGGTGGCGCCGATCACGACGACCCTCACGAGGCCACCGCCACGAGGAGGCGCGGACCGGGGTCGAGGACTGCTGCCGTGGGCAGCGCTGCTGACGTCATGCCCCGACGGTAGGCGCGGCGGCCCTGCCGCGCCCGCTGCCCGTAGGCTGACGTGGTCCACGACCCGGAGGTCCGATTGCACACCTGGCCAGGCAACCCCTACCCGCTCGGAGCCACGTACGACGGCAGCGGCACCAACTTCGCGATCTTCAGCGAGGCGGCCACCAAGGTCGAGCTCTGCCTGTTCGACGCCGACGGCACCGAGACGAAGGTGCCGCTCACCGAGGTCGACGCCTACGTCTGGCACGCCTACCTGCCGACGGTGCAGCCCGGGCAGAAGTACGGCTACCGCGTGCACGGCGACTACGAGCCCGAGAACGGCTGCCGCGCGAACCCGAACAAGCTGCTGCTCGACCCCTACGCGAAGGCGACGAGCGGCGACATCGACTGGGACGAGGCGCTCTTCGCCTACCGGTTCGGCGACCCCGACTCGCGGAACGACGACGACAGCGCCCCGCACATGATGCTCGGCGTCGTCATCAACCCCTTCTTCGACTGGCAGGGCGACCGCGCCCCGAAGTACAGCTACGACGAGACCGTCATCTACGAGGCCCACGTCAAGGGGCTCACCGAGACGCACCCCGACATCCCCGAGGAGCAGCGCGGCACCTACGCCGGCGTCGCCCACCCGGCGATCATCGACCACCTGCAGAAGCTCGGCGTGACGACCCTCGAGCTCATGCCGGTGCACCAGTTCGTCCAGGACAACACCCTCCTCGAGAAGGGCCTCAGCAACTACTGGGGCTACAACACCATCGGCTTCTTCGCGCCGCACGCCGCCTACTCGGCCACGGGCGACACGGGACAGCAGGTGCAGGAGTTCAAGACGATGGTGCGGGTGCTGCACGAGGCCGGCATCGAGGTCATCATCGACGTCGTCTACAACCACACCGCGGAGGGCAACCACCTCGGCCCCACGCTGTCGTTCAAGGGCATCGACAACGGCGCGTACTACCGCCTGATGGAGGACGACCCCCGCTACTACCGCGACTACACCGGCACGGGCAACAGCCTCAACGTGCGGCACCCGCACTCGCTGCAGCTGATCATGGACAGCCTGCGGTACTGGGTGACCGAGATGCACGTCGACGGCTTCCGCTTCGACCTCGCCGCGGCCCTCGCCCGCGAGTTCTACGAGGTCGACCGGCTCTCGACCTTCTTCGAGCTCGTGCAGCAGGACCCGATCGTCTCGCAGGTGAAGCTCATCGCCGAGCCCTGGGACGTCGGGCCCGGCGGCTACCAGGTCGGCAACTTCCCCCCGCAGTGGACGGAGTGGAACGGGCAGTACCGCGACACCGTCCGCGACTTCTGGCGCGGCGAGCCCTCGACGCTCGGCGAGTTCGCGAGCCGCATCACGGGCTCGGCCGACCTCTACGAGCGCGACGGGCGTCGACCGGTCGCCAGCATCAACTTCGTGACCGCGCACGACGGCTTCACGATGCGCGACCTCGTCAGCTACGACGAGAAGCACAACGACGCCAACGGCGAGGGCGGCGCCGACGGCGAGAGCCACAACCGGTCGTGGAACTCCGGCGTCGAGGGCGAGACCGACGACCCCGCGATCAGGGCGCTCCGCGAGCAGCGCCAGCGCAGCTTCCTGGCGACGCTGCTGCTCAGCCAGGGCGTGCCGATGCTGCTGCACGGCGACGAGCTCGGGCGCACCCAGCGCGGCAACAACAACACCTACGCGCAGGACAGCGAGCTGAGCTGGGTCGACTGGGAGAACGCCGACCGCGACCTCGTCGAGTTCGTCGCCGAGGTCATCAAGCTGCGCCACGACCACCCGACCTTCCGACGCCAGCGCTACTTCAACGGCCGGCCCGTCACCCGCGGGGAGGGCGAGCCCCTGCCCGACATCGTCTGGCTGACGACCGAGGGCGACGCCATGCAGGAGGGCGAGTGGAACGAGTCGTACGCCAAGGCGATCGGCATGTTCCTCAACGGCGACGGCATCCGCGGCCGCGACCACCGCGGCGGCCGCATCACCGACGTCAACTTCGTCCTCTACTTCAACGCGAGCGCCGAGACGGTCACCTTCGTCCTGCCGCCCGACGAATACGCCGAGGGCTGGGAGGTCGTGGTCGACAGCACCGTGACGGCCCCGCCGCCGGCGCCGAGCGCCGCCCCCCGCACGCTGACCGCCACGCGGTCGGCCACCACCGTCCAGCCCCCCAGCACGCCGCAGGTCCCCGCGTCGCTGCTCGCCGGCGACCGGCTCCCCGTGGCGGGCCGCTCCCTGGTCGTCCTCCGAGCCACGGCCGAGGAGCAGTCTTGAGCACGTTCGACCACCCCCGTTCCACCTACCGCGTGCAGGTCAAGGCGGGCTTCGACCTGCACGCGGCCGCCGCGCTGGTGCCCTACCTCCGTGACCTCGGCGTCGACTGGGTCTACCTGTCGCCGGTGCTCGAGGCCGAGCCGGGCAGCGACCACGGCTACGACGTCGTCGACCACTCGCGGGTCGACCGCGACCGCGGCGGCGAGGCCGGCCTGCGGGCGCTCTCCGAGGCGGCCCACGGGCTCGGCCTCGGCGTTCTCGTCGACATCGTGCCGAACCACGTCGGCGTGGCCACCCCGAAGGCCAGCACCTGGTGGTGGGACCTGCTCACCCACGGCCGGGAGAGCCGGTACGCCGACGCCTTCGACGTCGACTGGGCCGCCGGCGGCGGCAAGGTGCTCGTGCCCGTGCTCGGCGAGCCCGCCGACGCCGACGGCCGCATCGAGGGCCTCGAGATCGTCGACGGCGAGCTGCACCACTACGACACCGCCTACCCGATCGCGCCGGGCACCCTCGGCGAGGGCGACGACGCGGCGACGGTGCACGCCCGCCAGGCCTACGAGCTGGTCCACTGGAAGCGCGCCGACACCGACCTCAACTACCGCCGCTTCTTCGCCGTGAACACCCTGGCCGGCATCCGCGTCGAGGAGCCCCGCGTCTTCGACGAGTCGCACGCCGAGATCGGTCGCTGGTTCCGCGAGGGGCTCGTCGACGGCCTCCGCGTCGACCACCCGGACGGCCTCGCCGACCCCAAGGGCTACCTCGACCGGCTCGCCGAGCTGACCGGCGGCGCCCACGTGCTCGTCGAGAAGATCCTCGAGGGCGACGAGCGCCTCCCGGAGGACTGGGCGACGGCCGGCACCACCGGCTACGACGCCCTCGCCGACCTCGACCGGGTCTTCGTCGACCCCCGCGGCGCGGGAGCGCTCGACCGGCTCGACGCGCGCCTCCGGGCCGACGCCGAGGCCTCCGGCCCGGCCGCCGACGAGGCCGAGGCGGCGGGCACGTCCGCCCCGGCGGCCCCGACCGGCGCGACGACCGACGCCGAGGCGACGGACCACGAGGCGCTCGACTGGCACGCCATGATCCTCGGCACCAAGCGGGGCATCGCCGACGGCATCCTCGGCAGCGAGATCCGCCGCCTCGCCCGCCTCGTCTCCGACGACGGCCGGGCCGACGACCGCGTCGTCGACGCCCTCGCCGAGCTCGCCGCCGCGTTCCCCGTCTACCGCAGCTACCTGCCCCAGGGGGCCGACCAGCTCGCCCGCGCGGCCGAGGTCGCGACCGAGCACCGCCCCGAGCTGGCCGACGTGATCGCCTCGGTGACCGCGGTGCTCGCCGACGAGGCGCACCCCGCCTCCGTCCGGTTCCAGCAGACCAGCGGCATGGTCATGGCCAAGGGCGTCGAGGACACGGCCTTCTACCGCTACAGCAGGCTCGCCACCCTGACCGAGGTCGGGGCCGACCCGGCCGAGTTCGCCCTCCTGCCGGCCGAGTTCCACGCCCGCCAGCAGGCCCGCCTCGCCGAGCGGCCCTTCGGCATGACGACCCTGTCGACGCACGACACGAAGCGGAGCGCCGACGTGCGCTCGCGCGTCAGCGTGCTGTCGGAGATCGCCGACGAGTGGAGCGCCACCCTCGAGCGACTGCGCGAGCTCGCCCCGATGGGCGACGGCCCGTTCGAGAACATCCTCTGGCAGAGCGTCGTCGGGGCCTGGCCCGCGTCGCGCGAGCGCCTGCACGACTACGCCGAGAAGGCGAGCCGCGAGGCCAGCACCTCGACCACGTGGACCGACCGCACCGCCGAGGCCGAGGCCTTCGAGGAGCGCATGCACGCCGCCGTCGACGCCGTCTTCGACGACGAGGAGGTGCGGCACGAGATCGAGCGCATCGTCGACGTCGTGCGCGCCCCCGGCATGAGCAACGCGCTCGGGCTCGCGCTGCTGCAGCTGACCGGGCCCGGCAGCCCCGACGTCTACCAGGGCGGCGAGCTGTGGGACCGCTCGCTCGTCGACCCCGACAACCGCCGCGAGGTCGACTACGACGAGCGTCGCCGCCACCTCGAGGCCGTCCGTGGCGGGGCGACCCCGGCCGTCGACGAGACGGGCGCGGCCAAGCTGCTCGTGACGCATCGCGCGCTCGAGCTGCGCGGCGACCGCCCCGAGCTCTTCACCCGCTACGCGCCCCTGCCGGTGTTCGGCGAGCAGGCCGACTCGGCGATCGCCGCCGACCGGGGCGGCGCCCTCGTCGTCGCGACCCGCCTGCCCGTCTCCCTCGAGCAGGCCGGCGGCTGGGGCGACACCGTCGTGCTGACCCAGGGCCGCCGCTGGCGCGACGTGCTCACCGGGCGCACCCACCGGGGCGGCGACCTGCGCCTCGCCGAGCTGCTCGACACGTACCCCGTCGCACTGCTCGTCCCGGCGGACGACCAGGACTAGCACCCCGCCGCACGACTACCGTCGACCCCCTGCGGGTCGGCGGTCGTCGTCGTGCCCACGGCGCTGCACCCCGAGAACCCGAACCCCACCACTCCCCGAGGAGACCGATGAGCGTCTACGACGTCTGGGCACCCACCGCGACCACCGTGCGACTGCACCTCGACGGCGAGGTGCTGCCGCTGGAGCACGAGGCCTCCACGGGGTGGTGGCGCGCCCCCGCCGACCTCGACCGGGGGCCCGGCCACCGCTACGGGTTCCTGCTCGACGACGGCGAGACGCCGCTGCCCGACCCGCGCTCGCGGCGCCAGCCCGACGGGGTGCACGGCCTCAGCGAGACCTGGGACGGCGACGCGTTCGACTGGACCGACGCCTCCTGGACGGGTCGTCAGCTCGCCGGCTCGGTCGTCTACGAGCTGCACCTCGGCACCTTCACCCCGGGAGGCACGCTCGACTCGGCGATCGAGAAGCTGCCGCACCTCGTCGGGCTCGGCGTCGACCTCGTCGAGCTGCTGCCGGTGAACGGCGTCAACGGCCGCTGGAACTGGGGCTACGACGGGGTCGACTGGTTCACGGTGACGGACGCCTACGGCGGGCCGGACGCCTACCAGCGCTTCGTCGACGCCGCGCACGCCGCCGGCCTCGGCGTCGTGCAGGACGTCGTCTACAACCACCTCGGCCCCTCGGGCAACTACCTGCCCGCCTACGGTCCGTACCTGTCGAGCAAGCACGCGAACACGTGGGGCGACAACGTCAACCTCGACGACGAGGGCTCGCACGAGGTGCGCGAGCTCATCCTCGACAACGCCCTGATGTGGTTCGAACGGTTCCACGTCGACGCGCTCCGGCTCGACGCCGTGCACGCGCTCGTCGACGACAGCCCGGTGCACCTGCTGCAGGAGATGGGCGAGCGCACCGCGGCCCTCAGCGCCCACCTCGGTCGGCCGCTGACGCTGATCGCCGAGAGCGACATGAACGACGCCCGCCTCGTCACGCCTCGCGACGGCGGCGGCTTCGGCCCCGAGCACCGCCAGGGCTACGGCCTCGACGGCCAGTGGAGCGACGACTTCCACCACGCGCTGCACGTCGCCCTCACCGGCGAGACGAACAGCTGGTACGCCGACTTCGCGTCGCTCGACTCGCTGGCCAAGGTCGTGACGAAGGGCTTCTTCCACGACGGCACCTGGTCGTCGTTCCGCGAGGCCGACCACGGCCAGCCCGTCGACACCGCCCACATGCCGACCTGGCGCCTCGTCGTGGCGAACCAGAACCACGACCAGATCGGCAACCGCGCCGTCGGCGACCGCCTCGCGGCGACCCTCGACGACGGTCAGCTGCAGATCGCCGCCGCGATGACGCTGACCTCGCCCTTCACGCCGATGCTCTTCATGGGCGAGGAGTGGGCGGCGTCGACCCCGTGGCAGTTCTTCACGTCGCACCCGGAGAAGGACCTCGGGGAGGCCACCGCGAAGGGCCGCATCGCCGAGTTCGCGAAGTCGGGCTGGGACGAGTCGGTCGTCCCCGACCCGCAGGACCCGTCGACGTTCCAGAACTCGAAGCTCGACTGGTCTGAGCTCGCGACGGGCCGCCACGCGACCCTGCTCGAGGCCTACCGGCGGCTCACCGCCCTCCGCCGGGCCGAGCCCGAGCTGACCGACCCGCGCTTCGGCACGACCTCGGTCGAGCACGACGCCGAGGCCGGCTGGTTCGTCATGACCCGCGGCACGATCCGGGTGGCCGTGAACTTCGGGACGCAGGAGGCGCGGCTCGCCGTGCCCTCCGCCTCCGTGCTGTTCGCCAGCGACGGGTCGATCGAGGCCGGGGAGGCGCTCGTCCTGCCCCCGCACTCGGTCGCGATCGTCCGCTGACCGAGGGCGGGGCCGGCCGCCGCGGCGACCTGCCCCTCCCTCGCGTCGCTGCCGCGGCTACAGGCGCGGGCGGTCGAACCGGGCGCCGGCCGCCTTCGCGGGCAGCAGGCTCATGACGAAGGGCACGATGCCGCCGAGCGGGACGAGCGTCAGCAGGATGAAGTTGCGGTTGAAGCCGGCGTCCTGCAGGCGACGGGCCAGGACGGCGTAGCTCGGGAAGATCGTGCCCAGCACGACCAGCAGCCCCAGCACGACGAGCACGGCCGGCGCGAGGCTGTCGCCTGCGCCGCTCAGCGACACCGCGAGGTACGTGGCGCCGAGGAGCGCGTACACGACGACGTTCTGCAGGCCCACGGCCCACCAGTACTCGCTCAGGCTCGCGCGCCCGGTGAAGTCGCGGTACTTGCGGAAGAAGCGGCCGAGCGCCTGGCCGGGGGTCGCGCCGTAGAGGGGCTCCCAGAGGGGCACGTCGGCGTCGTCGGGAGCGCGGAACGGCTCGTGGTGGCCGGCGGGCGGCGAGGCCGGGGCGACGGGGCGGACGACGGCCGGGACGACGCCGGCGGCGGGGCCGTAGGGCGACTGACCGAACGGTGACGTGGTGACGGTCATCAGGTGTCCTCTCGTCCGATCGATGCGTGCGCATGAGCCGGTGTCCTCACTTTAGAGGACACACGCCTCCGCGCCACGTCCCCAGAACGAGGGCCGCTCACCTCTGGTGGCGCGGTGGGCGGCACGGCGAGCGGCACGGCGGGCGGCCGCCGACGCCGATGTGCGTCGACGCCGCCGCCGACGTGGAGGCCCGCAGCCCGGTCTGACCTTCCGGGCTCCGGGCCCCCGTCGGGAGGCCGGGCTCGTCGGACGAGCCCGGCGGTCGGGGGGGCCTAGTGCGTCGTCAGGGTGCGCGCGGGACGCACGCGGTGCGACGAGGCGCGGACGCTCGGCAGGCGGCGGTGGCGGACGACCAGCTCGACGAGGGCCCGGCCGCGGCGTCGGAGGCCCCAGAGGGTCACCTTCGTCAGCGACTCGCGCACGATCGAGCCGCTCATCTTCGAGGTGCCGTGCACGCGCTCGGTGAAGGTGATCGGCGTCTCGACGACGCGGAGCCCGGCCTGCAGGGCCCGCCAGAGCAGGTCGACCTGGAAGCAGTATCCGCGCGACTCGACCTGCTCGAGGTCGATGCGGCGGAGAGCGCTCGAGCGGAAGGCGCGGTAGCCGCCGGTGGTGTCGGCGACGCTGATGCCGAGGGCGCCGCGGGTGTACCAGCTGCCGCCCCGGCTCAGCAGCTCGCGGTGCAGCGGCCAGTTCTCGACCGCGCCGCCCGGCACCCAGCGCGAGCCGAGCACGAGGTCGTTGTCGGCGAGCAGCTCGATCATCTCGGGCAGGTACTCGGGGTGGTGCGAGCCGTCGGCGTCCATCTCGACGAGCGCGTCGTAGCCGCGCGCCAGGCCCCAGTCGAAGCCGGCGAGGTAGGCCGCGCCGAGGCCTGCCTTCTCGGTGCGGTGCAGGACGTGCACGCGGTCGTCGCGGGCGGCGTAGGCGTCGGCGAGCGCGCCCGTGCCGTCGGGCGAGCCGTCGTCGACGACCAGGACGTCGGCGCGGGCGCCGGAGGCGAGGACGCGGCCGACGATCCAGTCGAGGTTGTCGCGCTCGTTGTAGGTGGGGATGATGACGAGGGTCTCGTTCACGGAGCAGTCCTTCCGGGGGGGTGCGGTGTCGGGTGGGGTGCCGGCGGGGGCGACCGGTCAGACGACCAGGTCGGCGAAGACGATCAGGTTGTCGTCGTAGTGGCCCGTCGACGTGTCGAAGCGGCCGTCGCAGGTGATGAGGCGGAGCGACGGCGTCGGGCTCGACCCGTAGACGTCGGAGGTGGGGAAGGCGGCCTTCGCGGCCCGCTCGCTGCCGGTGACGCGGAAGGTCTCGACGGAGCCGGTGGACAGGGTGACGAGCACCTCGTCGCCCGGCGCGAGGTCGGCCAGGTCGACGAACACCGCGGGGCCGGTCGACGAGTCGATGTGGCCGGCGATGATCGCGGGCCCCACTCCCCCGGGCACGACGCCGCCGGCGTACCAGCCGGCCGACTCCCAGGCCGTCGGCGGGTCGAGCTCGCCCGCCGCGCCGATGCCGAGGTCTTCGAGACCCGAGTCGACGCCGATGGACGGGATCTGCACGCGGGTCGGGACGGCACCCGCCGGAGGCGCGGTGTACGACGGCGCCGCCGGGTCCTGGAAGCCGTCCGCCGCCGCCGATCCCGGGGTGCCGGTCGTCGACGGTGCGGCCTCGCCCGGGGCGTCGCCCGCGGCCTCGACGGACCGGTCGGGCGTCGCGGCGACGGCCGCCACGGCGACCCCGCCGACGAGCACCACGAGGGCGGCGCCGAGGGCGATCGCGGCCCGCTTGTGGGCGGAGAGCCAGCTGGTGACCGGCATCAGCCCTCCACCTCCATCGGGCTGCAGGCCCCGAGGCCGGTGGTCTCGAGCTGCAGGGCTCCGAGGGCGGCCCAGGCCGAGCCGTAGTACGTGGGGGTGCTCGTCGAGAGCTGGTCGGCGGTCCGGAGGTCGGCCTCGGCCGCCGTGGGGTCGCCGGCGCTCGCGTGGGCCGCGGCGCGGGCGACGTAGGCCAGCGGGCTCTGGTCCTTCCCGACGGCCTGGCCGCCGAGGTCGAGCTGCATGGGCAGCTCGCCGTAGCGGGACAGCACGGGGGCGAGGCGGGCGGCGAGCGCCACGTCGGCCGGCTGGCACGACTCGGCGTACCGGAGCGCCAGGCGGCCCGCGTCGTAGCTGTACTGCACGGTGCCCGACGAGCCGTCGGCGCTCGGCAGGGGCACGACGCTGCCGTCGACCTGCACCTGCGCCCAGTCGCTCGGCAGCGCGGTCGAGTCGAGCACGGCCGTGGTCACGGCGCGGGAGCCCGCGGCGAGCTCGTCCCAGCGGGGGTCCCCGCTCGCCTCGCCGAGCTGCTCGAAGCTGGCCGGCGACGCGTAGGAGGGGTTGTACGACCAGGGGCCGGGGCCCTGCGCCCAGAGGCCGGGCAGCAGGACGAGGCCGTCGGGCACGGGCGCGGTCATGGTGTCGAGCACGACCGAGCCGAGCTCGACGCCCTGGGCGGTCCACTCTGGCCGGTCGAACGCGTCGCCGGCCACGACGAGGGCCCGGGCGGCGTCGACGTCGGCGTCGCTGGCGGGGCCGTCGTCGACGACCGCGCCGTCGTCCCACTGCCAGGCGAGCAGGCCGTCGGGCCGCACGAGGTTGTCCTCGGTCCACTGCCAGATCGAGTCGAAGGAGCGCTCGTCGCCGACGGCCGCCGCGACGAGCATGCCGTAGGCCTGCCCCTCGCTCACGGTGTCGTCGCCCTGGTCGCGTCGGACGACGCGGCCGTCGTCGTCGACCCAGTCGGCGAGGAAGTCCTCGCCGATCTCCGTCGCGGTGCGGCCCGCCGAGGCGGACGGGTCGATGCCGGGGTCGGTGGTCTCGCCGGTGTCGGTGCCGGTCGGCCGGGCCTGGTCGGCGCGGTCGCCGAACGGTCCGACGACGAGCGAGGCGATGCCCGCCGTGACGGCCAGGGCCGCCACGACCACGGCTGCGAGCAGCAGCGTCGTCTTCTTCGTCATGTCGTCAGTTCCCTCGCTGGGTGTGGGGGTCGGGGAGGCGCGGCGCGCGCACGGCGCAGCCCGCGCCTCCTCGTCGGTCCGGTCGGTGGACCGGGTCGGTCGGTCGGCCCCGCCGTCGCTCGACGGGGGGCCGGCGAGCCGGGTCAGGCGATGCCGAACCAGCCGCGGACGGTGGCCCAGAAGCCGGTGTCGGCCTCGTCGGACGGGTGCTCGGCGAGGTAGCCGCCGCCGGTCTGCACGCCGCCGACGGGCGTCTGCGCGGTCGCGGCGCTGTCGACGACGGGCACGACGGTGAGGCCGCCGGTCGAGTTGTCGAGCACGAACAGCGTCGAGATGCTGCCCGCCGCGAGGTCGACCTTCGCCGACCCGTCGACGCTGTCGCCGGTCAGCTCGAGGTCCCAGGGACCGGCCGCGACGCTGGCGTAGCCGGTCGCGCTGCCGAAGGTCGCGCCGTCGGCGATGGTGGTGCCGGTGCTCGTCGCGACGTCGACCGTCTTCGTGACGGTCGCGGCCTGCACGAGGCGGATCTTCGCCTGGCCGGCGGCGGGCGCGGTCAGGTCGTCCTTGAACACCTGCGTGCGCAGCTGGTCGCTCTGGCCGTACGCGACGACCGTCACGGGCTGGCCGCTCTCGACGTTCACGTTCGCGCTGATGACGGGCGCCATGTTCGTGGTGGCGTCGGCCGCGGTCATCGACACGATGTACGTGCCGGACGGCAGCGCCTGGTACGGGCTGACCTGGCCGTAGGTGACGTCGTCGAGGTCCATGACGACCTGGCCGCCGGAGAGCGCGGTGAGCGTCACGTCGACGGCCTTCGTGTCGGGCGAGAGGTGCCCGACGCGCACCCAGCCGTCGCCCTCGGCGGCGTGCGCCGGGGCGCCTCCGACGAGGGCGGCGGCGACGGCGGCGACCGTGGCGGCGGTGAGCGCGAGCGTCGTCGTGAGGCGACGACGCCCGGAGGTCCGGGGCGCGGAGGCGCGGGGTGCGGTGGTGCTGGTGGCGTGGGCCATGGTGGTTCCTTTCCGGTCGGGACCCGCCCCGGGGGGCGGACGGTGAGGAGGGGCGGGGCGCGTCGGGCGACGCGCCCCGTGTGACGTCAGTCCAGCACGCCCGAGGGGGCGATGGCCGACCAGGTGAGGAGGAGGCCGTCGCCGGACTCCGTGACCGACTCGGGGGCGAAGGTCGCCCCGAGGCCGTCGACGTAGCCGCGGAGGTCGGCCGTGCTCTGGCCGTCCTGCGGCGTGACGAGGAACTGCCGGTAGACGTTCTCGGCCTCGCCCGGCAGCGCGTCGGGGTCGGCGACCGAGATCGCACCGCCCGTCGCGAGCTGTCCGAGGCCGATCACGGCGCGGCTGTCGACGCGGCCGTCGGCCAGGGCCTGACGGAAGGTGTCGGAGACGGCGAGCGCCGGGTTCTGCGCCAGCTGGCTGCCGGCGGCGGAGCGGGCCGCCGCGGCGGCGTCGGCGTCCGCCGACGCCTGGGCGGCGCCGTCGGGGTGGATCTGCCGCACGGCCACCTCCTGGTCGCCCTCGCCGAACGTGGCGACGACGGTGGAGTTGTCGAGCGCGGCGCGGATGTCCGCCGAGCTCGAGCCCGAGGTGCGGACCGACTCCGTCGTGATGATGAAGTCGGAGTCGCGCCAGCCGTTCGGCGACTGCGCCTCGACGGCGCCGTCGGTGTCGATCTTGTAGAACCAGACGACGTTGTCGCGGGCGAACCCGTCGTCGACGAGGTCGACCCACATGGCGTCGTCCACGAGCAGCCGGCTGTCCTTCGGCACGTTGTCGGCCACCCAGTTCTCGGCGTTCCGCATGGGGGCGTCGAGGTCGGACAGGAAGAAGCCGCGCAGCTGCGTCGTCCAGAGCGGGACGGCGGCGACGACGGCGGCCGTCGCGAGCGCCAGCCAGACGACCGACCCGCCGCGGGCGGCGAGGGTCCCCGCGCGCCCGGCCCGGCGGGCGCGGGCCGCGGTGACGGCCGCGCTGCTGACCGCGGCGATCAGCAGGGCCGCGAAAGGCAGCAGCATGATCACGTAGGGCACCGGCAGGTAGCCGCCCGGGCGGAACATGAACGCGATGAGGAAGACCATCATGGCCGCGAAGGGCCGCACTCGGCGGAGGAAGAGGCCGACCACGCTCGCCAGCGTGCCGAGCACGATGAGCACCTGGTCGAGCTGCCACCACTGCGAGACCGTCGCGAAGAACAGGCTGCCGGTGTCGAGCACCGACCCGCTCGACGCACGGGTGCCGAGCTGGAAGGTCACGCCCTCCAGCAGGCTCACGCGTCCGGCGCCGGGCAGGAGTTCGCCCTTGACCGCCGCGAGGGCGACGTAGCCGAGGCCGACGAGCACGAGCAGGCTCGCGGCGATCGACAGCGTGTAGCGACGGGTGCTCTTGTCGGCGTTGCGGATCATCACCCAGGCCAGGAACGGCAGGGCCAGCAGGTACGTCTCCTTCGACAGGACGGCGATGCCGAACGTCGCCGCCGAGGCGGCGAAGCCGGCCAGCTGGTACCGCTTGCTGAGCGCGAGCAGGAACGCGGCCAGCAGCCACGGCGTCGCCACGTTGTCGAGGTACACCGTGCGGTGGAACTGCACGGCGAGGGGAGACACGGCGAAGACCAGGGCGGCGACCGAGGCGGCCGCGCGGCCCAGCCCGACCTTGCGGGCGAGCAGCCAGAGCAGGGCGACCCCGACGACGGTGAAGGCCACCATCGCCTCGCGGGCGGCGAGCACGGCGATGTCGTACCGGCCGAAGGCGCCGGTCAGGGCCGTGTAGGCCGAGATCTGCAGCCAGCCCACGGGTGGGTGGTCGTACCAGTACGTGTAGTGGGCGAGCTCGCCGAGGTTCTGCACGGCCCAGGCCTGGGCCGTGTAGGTGCCCTCGTCGTCGATGCGCTGCGGCGAGCCGGCCATGTTGAGGGCCTGCACGACGGCGGCGATCGCGAGCACGGGCAGCAGCCAGGCGAGCGAGGCGCCGTGGCGGCGGAGCCAGTCGCCGACGGGCGAGCCCTGGCGGGCCGGCTCCGGCGCGTGGGTGCGGGGGACGGAGGGGCGCGTCTCGATGGTCGGACGCTCGAGCGTGGCGCTCATCGGTCGCCTCCCGAGAGGACGTAGTCGTGGCTGGGCTGCTCGGTCGCGAGGGGCGGCGAGGCGGGGGCGACCGACGCGGCGCCGGCCGGGACGGCCTCCGCCGGACGGTGGGTGCCCGAGTGCTCCGTCTTCTCCCACGCGTTCATGCCGCGCAGCTGGCGCCAGACGGCACGCACCGCGGCGAGGGCGAGGAAGATCTGGTAGGGCAGCAGGCCCCAGACGAGCCGGAAGTAGTCGCGGGCGCGCACCTTCTGGTCGTAGGTCTGGCCGAACTCGCGCAGCCCGGTGAACTCGACCGCGAGGAGCACGAGCGTCGGGGCCAGCGGGACGAACGACACGAGCGCGATGGCCGTCGGCACCTTCACGGTGAGGATGAGGATCACCGAGACGGGGATCAGGAGGCCGGTGGCCGCCTGGATGAAGGGCATGGTCAGCAGGTAGCGGGCCATCATGCGCTGGCGCAGCGTCGGCAGCTGCTTCCACTCCCCCTTGCCGTAGACCTGCATGAAGCCCTGGTTCCAGCGGGTGCGCTGCTTGAGCAGCGAGACGAAGGTGCCGGGGGTCTCCTCGCGGGTGACGACCTCGGGGCTGTAGGCGACGACGACCTTCGCGCCGGCGCTCGACAGGCGGACGCCGAGCTCGCAGTCCTCGGCGAGGCAGGAGGCGTCCCAGCCCTCGGACCAGTCGAGCCACTCCTTGCGGACGAACACGGTGTTGCCGCCGAGCGGGATGAACTTCTCCTTCGCGTGGAAGTGCAGGCGCGACCGGAACCAGAAGTAGTACTCGAGCACGTTGCGGAGGCTCCACCAGCTCGACTGGAAGTTCATCAGCTGGACGCCGCCCTGCACCACGTCGGCGTCGGTCTCGGTGAACCGCGAGTCGACGAGCGTCAGCAGGCGGGGGTGCACGTCGTCCTCGGCGTCGAACACGCCGACGATCTCGCCGCGCGAGGTCTGCAGCGCCAGGTTCAGTGCCTTCGGCTTGTTCTTCGGCACGCTCGAGTCGACGATCACGCGGATCAGCTCGGGGTGGCGGGCCGCGGCCTCGCGGGCGACCCGCTCGGTGCCGGGGTCGTCGTGGCCGACGATCGCGATGATCTCGAAGTCGGGGTGGTCCTGCTGCGCGAGGCGGTCGAGGGTCTGGCCCATGACCTCCTCCTCGTGGCGACCGGGCACCAGCAGCGTGAACGAGTGCGCGGGGTCGAGCGGCGCGTCGCTGAACTGGCTGCCCTCGAGGTCGTCCTTCGAGCGCCAGGCGTGCAGCATCCACGAGAGGGTCGAGACGGCGACGGCCGTCAGCAGGATCGTCACGACGATCAGGGCCGAGTAGCCGATCCACTCGAGCGGGGTCCAGTCGGGCAGCTGGAAGCCGGCGATGGCGTCGCCGGTCGAGGTGCTGCCCCGGTTGGGGACGATGTCTGCGGGGCTCGCGGGGGCCTGGGGCGTGAGCAGGGGTGCGGGCTCACCAGCGGCCACCAGGGGGTTCGTGAGGGGCGTCGGGTCAGTCGACACGGGTCACTCTCCTGTCGGGGTCTGGGGTGTCGGGGTCGGGTTCGGTCGGGTGTCGCGGCTCGGCGCGAACACGAACCACCGGTACGCGACGTACCGGAAGGTCGTGCCGAGCACGAGGCCGACGACGTTCGCGGCGACGTTGTCCGCGAGGCGGCTGGTGAAGCCGAGCAGGTAGTGGGAGACGAAGAGGCAGAGGGAGGCGATCAGCAGGCCGCCGACGTTCACGAGCGCGAACTGCACGGCCTCCTTCACCACCGATCCGCTGCGGTCGTCCCGGAAGGTGAGGTAGCGGTTGCCGAGCCACGCCACCGCCGTCGCGACGATCACCGAGACGACCTTCGCGCCGATGGGCTTGTCGTCGAGGACGGTGGCGCGCAGCAGGTTGTAGATGCCGACGTCGGTGACGAACGCGATGCCGCCGACGGCACCGAACGTGACGAGCTCACGGAGCCGGGCCCGCGCGGCCGTCGCACGCCCGACGGGTCGGGAGGGCTCAGGAGGCGCGCTGGGCAGGTCGAGGATGGTCGCGTCGGGCATGCCGTCGGTTCGGGCTCCCCCCGAACGGGGGTTTGGTAGGGGTACATCGATCCGGGCCGGTTGCCAGGCAACGGGGGCAGACGGACCGGGTGTCCCCCGTCCCGGGGGCACGCGCCGCGCGTACGGTGGCGGCATGGAATTCAGATACCTCGGCGACAGCGGGCTCAAGATCTCGGAGATCACCTACGGCAACTGGCTGACGCACGCGTCCCAGGTCGAGAACGACGTGGCGACGCAGTGCGTCCGCGCGGCCCTCGACGCCGGCATCTCCACCTTCGACACGGCGGACGCCTACGCGAACACGGCGGCGGAGCAGGTGCTCGGCGACGCCCTGCGCGGCGAGCGCCGCGAGAGCCTCGAGATCTTCACGAAGGTCTACTGGCCCACCGGGCCCCTCGGCCACAACGACGTCGGCCTCAGCCGCAAGCACGTCATGGAGTCGATCGACGGCTCGCTGACGCGCCTCGGCACCGACTACGTCGACCTGTACCAGGCGCACCGCTTCGACAGCGAGACTCCGCTGGAGGAGACCATGCAGGCCTTCGCGGACGTGGTCCGCCAGGGCAAGGCCCTCTACATCGGCGTCAGCGAGTGGACCGCCGAGCAGATCCGCGCGGGCCACGAGCTCGCGGTGAAGCACGGCGTGCAGCTCATCTCGAACCAGCCGCAGTACTCGATGCTCTGGCGGGTCATCGAGCAGGACGTCGTCCCGACGAGCAAGCAGCACGGCCTCGGCCAGATCGTCTGGTCGCCGGTCGCGCAGGGCGTGCTGACCGGCAAGTACAAGCCGGGCGCCGAGCTGCCCGCCGGCAGCCGAGCGACCGACGAGAAGGGCGGCGCGAACACGATCAAGCGCTTCCTCACCGACGAGGTGCTGACGGGCGTCGCGAAGCTCGAGCCCATCGCGGCCGACCTCGGCCTCTCGATGGCGCAGCTCGCCATCGCCTGGGTGCTGCAGAACGACAACGTGTCGTCGGCGATCATCGGGGCGTCGCGCCCCGAGCAGGTGGCCGACAACGTGAAGGCGGCGGGCGTCACCCTCCCCGCCGACGTCATGACGGCGATCGACGACGCCCTCGGCGACCTCGCCGAGAAGGACCCCGCGAAGACGGTGTCGCCGAGCGAGCGCCCGGCCTGACCGCGCCGACGGGTCGCCGACGGATCGGGAATGCCCCGCGCGTGCATGCGCTTGCATATACTCGTACCGACCGTCGGTGACACGTCATCGACCTACAGACCCCCAGACATCAGGAGAACACCATGGCCATCACCGCAGAGAAGATCCCCGCCGGCACCTGGAACCTCGACCCCACGCACAGCGAGGTCTCGTTCAGCGTCCGCCACCTCGCCATCAGCAAGGTCAAGGGCTCGTTCGAGTCGTTCGACGCCTCGCTCGAGACGGCCGACGACCACACCGCCAGCAAGGTCACCGCGTCGATCGACGTGGCCTCGATCAACACCAACCAGAAGGACCGCGACGGCCACCTCCAGACCGGCGACTTCTTCCTCGCCGAGGAGCACCCGAAGATGACGTTCGTCTCCTCGAGCATCGAGGAGAAGGGCGACGACTCCTTCCTCGTGCACGGCGACCTCACCCTCCGCGGCGTCACGAAGCCCGTCACCCTGAAGAGCGAGTTCGGCGGCCTCGTCGTCGACGGCTACGGCCAGACCAAGCTCGGCTTCTCGGCCACGACGAAGATCGACCGCACCGAGTTCGGCGTCAGCTGGAACGCGGCCCTCGAGGCCGGCGGCTTCACCCTCGGCAACGACGTCACCGTCACGCTCGAGATCCAGTTCGTCCTCGCCGCGTAGCACCGGCCATCCCGGTCCGAGGCGACTCGGACCACCCGGCGCGAGAGCGCCCGCCCGAGGGCCCGTCCCCGCGTCAGCGGAGACGGGCCCTCGTCGCGTCACGCCGCGGCGGCCTCCCCGGGCACCGGGGACGGCCCCCGGCCGAGCACGCGCCGCAGCACGACCCGCTCGACCACGGTCCACGTCGCGCTGGTGACGAGGTAGAGCGCCGCCGCGAGGGGCGCCAGGGCGGCGAACGCCACGCTGACGAACGGCAGCACGCGCAGCGCCGTCGACATCCCCGGCACCGCCGGCGTCGGGTCGGCGACGCCTCCGGTGCCCGTCCGGGCGAAGCGCTCGTTCAGGCGGCGACCGACCTCCACGACGACGGCGAGCACGGCCAGCAGCACGAGGTACGGCCAGACGGGCGCCCCGCCGGCGGCGAGGGTCGTCGGCAGGTTCGCCCCGAGGGCGACCCCCGCGAGGGTCTCGCCGAGCAGGGCGTTCGCGTGCCCGGCGATGCTCGGGTGCGCGAAGACCGAGTAGACGGCGATCAGCACGGGCGTCTGCGCGAGCACCGGCAGGCAGCCGGCGAGGGGCGAGACCCCCGCCGACGAGTACAGCTCCGTCAGGGCACGGCTGCGCTCCTGCGGGTCGGTCACGCGGCGGTTCAGCTCCGCGACGCGGGGCGCCAGGCGACGGCGGCCCAGCTCGGCACGCACCTGCGACGCCCCCACGGGGACGAGCACGAGGCGGACGACGAGCGTGAGCAGCACGACGGCCACGGCGGAGGCGGCGTCGCCCGCGACGGGCTCCGCGAGCGAGGCGAGCAGGGCGACGGACGAGCTGAGGCCGTCGAGCACGACGGCGAAGGGCGGGAAGGCGGACAGGTCCACGAGGACTCCTCGGTCAGAGAGACGATGGGTGTCTTCTGGCCGCCGACGAGGCGCGGGATGCGCTCAGGCGGCCGCGAGGAGCATGCCCGGCGCCCGGGACCGCACGTGCCCGTCGGCGTCGGGGTCGCGCTGCCAGACGAGGAGGCGCGTGTCGGCCCCCTCGCGCAGCTCCGCCCGCGGCGGCGCCGACGACATCGCCCCCACCGCCAGCAGCACCCGCGCCAGCCCGGTCGCCACGAGCACCGCGGCGGCGCCGAGCACGCCGACGACGAGCGTCGCGGCGAGGGGCGCCCCGGGGGCGAGCAGCACGGGCGCGATCGCCTCGAGCGGCGCGAGCACGCGCGCCAGGAGCTCGAGGACCGTCGTCATGCGAGAGACCCTAGCCCCCGAGGCGCTACGGTGACGGGAGTTCCGCTGTGGGCGGTGTCGGGAAGCGAGCCGCGCCTCCGGCGGTTGCTGCCCACCAGACGGCGCGACCGCGCGTCGACCACCCGGGAGGACCACATGACCGTCGACTGGATCACCCTGCAGCAGCGCGCCCACGACGAGTTCGCCCGACGCGTCGAGGCCGTCACCGACTGGGACGCGCCGACGCCCGACACCCAGTGGCGGGTGCGCGACCTCGTCGCCCACGTGACCCGCGAGCAGCAGTGGGTGCCGCTGCTGCTCGACGGCGGCGACCCGGCCGAGTCCGAGAACGCGATCGAGCCGCTCGGGGCCGACCTGGCCGCGGAGTGGCGTCAGTGGTCGGCCGCGGCGACCGCCGCCTGGCAGGGGGCCGACCCCGAGGCCGAGGTGCGGCTGAGCGCCGACGTCGTGCCGGTGTCGGAGTACCTGGCCGAGCACGTCGCCGACGTGACCATCCACACCTGGGACCTCGCCCGCGCCGTGGGCACGGACGAGGAGCTCGACGACGACCTCGTCGCCGCGGTGTGGAGCGTCTTCGAGCCGCAGCGGGACGCCCTCGAGGCGTCGGGGCTGTTCGCCGGGCCCGTGCCGGTGGGCGACGACGTGCCCCTGCGGGTGCGGCTGCTCGCGCTGACCGGCCGCGACGCGCGCTGAGAGCCGGCGACCACCGGTCGACGACGGGCGCCGAGCGTCCACCGACCGCCGCCGGGCGAGGCGGCTCCGGGCGTCCGCGCAGGTCGTTCGCACGGGCGGCTGGTTCGATGGCCCCATGAGCCTCGCGCCCGAGACCGACCGACCCTGGCTGCACAGCTACGCCCCCGGCGTGCCGCACGACATCGACCCCGTGACGGGCACGCTCGTCGACCTCATCGACGACGCCGTCGCCGCGCACCGCGCGAGGCCGGCGCTCGAGTTCTTCGGTCGCGAGACGAGCTACCGCGACCTCGGCGACGAGATCGCCCGGGCCGCCGAGGGCCTCCGCAAGCTCGGCGTCACCGCCGGCGACCGGGTGGCCCTCCTGCTGCCGAACTCGCCGCAGCACGTCGTCGCGTTCTACGCGGTGCTCCGCCTCGGCGCCGTCGTCGTCGAGCACAACCCGCTCTACACCGACCGCGAGCTGCGCCACCTCTTCGAGGACCACGGCGCGACGGTGGCGATCGCGTGGGACAAGCTCGTCGACCGCCTGCGCGCCCTGCCCGACGACGTGCGGTTCCGGTCGCTCGTCTCGGTCGACGTGACCAAGGGCATGCCCCTCGCCACCCGGCTCGCCCTGAAGCTGCCCGTGCCCGCCGCCCGCAAGTCGCGCGACGCCCTGACCTCGTCGGCCCGCGGCGACCTCACCTGGCCCGAGCTCGTCTCCGGCCGGGGGCTGCGCCGCCGCCACCCCCGGCCCGCCCTCGACGACGTCGCGCTGCTGCAGTACACGAGCGGCACGACCGGCTCGCCGAAGGGCGCCGTGCTCACGCACCGCAACCTCGTGAGCAACGCCGCGCAGGGCCGCGCCTGGGTGCAGGGCATCCGTCACGGCGCCGAGACGGTCTACGGGGTGCTGCCCTTCTTCCACGCCTACGGCCTCACGCTGTGCCTCACCTTCGCGATGAGCATCGGCGCACGTCTCGTGCTCTTCCCGAAGTTCGACGTCGACCTCGTGCTCAAGGCGGCCCGCAAGCACCCGCCGACCTTCCTCCCGGCCGTGCCGCCCATCTACCAGCGGCTCGCCGAGGCCGCCGTCGAGCGCGGCGTCGACCTGAGCTCGGCCCGCTTCGCGATCTCGGGCGCGATGAACCTGCCGACGTCGACGGTGACCGCCTGGGAGGGGGTCACCGGCGGCGTGCTCGTCGAGGGCTTCGGCCTCACCGAGACCTCGCCCGTCGCGCTCGGCAACCCGATGGGCCCGACCCGCCGCCCGGGCACGGTCGGCGTGCCGTTCCCCTCGACCGAGGCGATGGTCGTCGACCGCGACGACCCCGATCCCGCACGACCGGTCGTCGCGGGCGCCGCGGGCGAGCTGCTGCTGCGCGGCCCGCAGGTCTTCCGCGGCTACTGGAACCGGCCCGACGAGACGGCCGACGCCTTCCTCGAGGGCGGCTGGTTCCGCACCGGCGACATCGTCAGCATGAGCGCCGACGGCTACGTGACGATCGTCGACCGCATCAAGGAGCTCATCGTCACCGGCGGCTTCAACGTCGCCCCCTCCGAGGTCGAGGAGGCCGTCCGCGGCGCCGCCGGGGTGGCCGAGGTCGCCGTCGTGGGCGTGCCGCGCGAGGGCGGCGGCGAGGACGTCGTCGCGGCGGTCGTCGCCGAGCCCGGCGCGACGGTCGACGTCGAGGCCGTCCGGGCGCACGCCCGCGAGCAGCTCGCCGCCTACAAGGTGCCGCGCCGCGTCGTCGTCGTCGACGAGCTGCCGCGGTCGCTCATCGGCAAGGTGCTGCGCCGCGAGGTGCGGGACGCGCTGATCGCCCGACGGTAGCGGCGCCCGGGGGTCGACCCGCGCCTCCGCGTGGTCGCGACGGGCCCGCCCCGACCGGGCCGGGCCGGCGGGCTAGAGCCGCGCCCAGCGGTCGACCGGCCAGACGACGGCGACCGCGCGACCGATCACGAGCCGCTCGGGCACGAAGCCCTCGTACGGGCCGCTCTGGTGCGAGCGCGAGTCCGCCGAGTCCTCGCGGTTGTCGCCCATCACCCAGAGCGCTCCCTCGGGCACGGTGACGTCGAAGGCCTGCAACGACGCCGGGTCGCCCGGCGGCACGAGCACGTAGGGCTCGTCGAGCGGCTCGCCGTCGACCAGCAGCCGCCCCTCGGCGTCGCAGCACGCCACCGTGTCGCCGGGCAGCCCGACGACCCGCTTGATCAGGTCGCCGCCGGGCCCCGTGTCGAGCCAGCCGCCCGGGTCCTCGAAGACGACGACGTCGCCGCGGTGGAGGTCCATGAGCCCGGGCGCCAGCTGGTTCACGACGACGCGGTCGTCGATCATCAGGGTGTTCTCCATCGACGCCGACGGTATGTAGAACGACCGCACGAGCCAGGTCCGCACGCCCCACGACACGAGCAGGGCGACGAGCACGACGACGAGCACGTCGCGCAGCAGCCGTGCGGGGCCGCCGGCCCGACGAGCGGGGGGCGGAGGAGGCGCGGCGTCGGTCGGGTCGGTCATCCCGCCATCCTGGCAGCGACCGCCCCGCGCCCCGTGCTCACGCCGCTCGCCAGCCGATGCGCTCGAGCCGGGCCAGCGCGTGCTCCTCGGCGACGGGGCGCGGGCCGAGCACGGCGCCGATCGAGCCGAGCATCGCCTTCGCGGGTCCGCTGGTCGGCAGGGCGACCGGGCCGAGGTGGGGCGGCTGGAGCTGCAGCAGCTCGCGGAAGCGGGGCTGCAGGGTGCCGACCGCGCCGTTGAAGAGCAGCGGGTAGCCGGCGCGCAGCACGGGGAAGAGCGGCGGGCGGCGGATGAAGCGCACCACCTGGGCGGTGCGCTCGGTGCGCTCGAGCACGCCGCGCCGGTCGAACTCCATGAGCTGGTCCTGCATCTCGGCGACCGTGGTGGGCGGGTGGAGGACGCCCATCAGCTCGCCGGCGGTCGCCCACTCGCGGACGTAGGCGTCGGGCCCGCCCGGCACCTCGGCGCCGCCCCACTCCTGGTAGGCCGCGAGGAAGGAGTCGGCGAAGGCCATGTGCACCCAGCTGAGCAGCTCGGGGTCGTTCGCCGCGTAGTCGTGGCGCACGCCGTCCCGGTCGTCGTAGCTGCCGACGACCTTCGTGTGCAGGCGCGAGACCCACCGCGACGCCTGCGTGGCCGCCTCGCGGCTGCCGTACGAGACGGTGTAGATCCAGCGGATCGTCCCGGCCAGGCGGCCGAGCGGGTCCTCGCGGAAGCGCGAGTGGTCGTGCACCCCGGCGAGCGCCCCCGGGTGCAGCGCCTGGACGAGCAGCGCGCGCACGCCCGCCGCGATGGTCGACATCGAGCCGTGCACGGCCCACACGGCCGATCCCGGCAGGAAGAAGCCCTCGTCGTCGCCCTTCTCGAGGTCGGTGACCCACTCGGGCGTGCCCGTCGACTGTCCGTTGAACGTGTACTGCAGGCGCGAGCGGAGGGGCTCTGTCAGGGCGGGCATGCCTCGATCATGCGCCGCGCCTCCTGGGCGGGCCCGGTGCGGGGCCCGGGCGGCGCCCCGGCCACACCTCCCCCGACGACGGACGCCGCGCCTCCCACCCCGAGGGCAGGAGGCGCGGCGTGTGCCGGGCGGACGAGCGTCAGTTCCCGTGCGCTTCCTCGGCGACGGGCTGCCACTCGTTCCAGGTGGCGAGGCGCGACTCGTAGTCCTTCGTCGCGATGCCGAGCGGTGCCTTGCCGAAGAAGACGCGCAGCGGCGGCTCCTCGGCGTCGACGACCTTCATGATCGCCGTGCGGGTGGCCTTCGGGTCGCCCGGGTCGGCGGCCGAGGGGCGCTTCGACGCGGCCTCGCGGACCTCGGCGTAGGCGGGCAGCTCCTCGCTGCGCGACGCCGACGGGCCCGACCAGTCGGTGGAGAAGCCACCGGGCTCGACGAGCGTCACGTGGATGCCGAACCCGGCGACCTCCTGCGACAGCGCCTGGCTGAGGCCCTCGAGGGCCCACTTCGACGCGTGGTAGATGCCGACGGTCGGGAACGCGCTGATGCCGCCGATGCTCGACACCTGCACGATGTGGCCCGAGCCCTGCTCGCGCATGATCGGGAGGGCGGCCTGGGTGACCCAGAGCGCGCCGAAGAGGTTGGTCTCGAGCTGGCCGCGCGCCTCCTCCTCGGTGAGCTCCTCGACCATGCCGAAGTGGCCGTAGCCCGCGTTGTTGACGACGACGTCGAGTCGTCCGAACCTCTCGGCCGCCTGCTGCACGGCGGCGACGCCGGCCTCGCGGTCGGTGACGTCGAGCTGCAGCGGCAGGAAGGCGTCGGGGTACTGCTCGACCAGGGGCTGGACGTCGTCCAGCTCGCGGGCGGTGCCGGCGACGCTGTCGCCGCGCTCCAGGGCGGCCTCCGCCCACTCGCGCCCGAATCCCTTGGACGCTCCGGTGATGAACCAGACCTTGCTCACGGTGTTCCTTCTCTCGTCGGGGGGACCGCCCCTCATGCGGACGGCCAGGGACATCCTGCGCCGCGCCTCCTGCACCGGCGTCCAGCGCACGTCGAGGCGGCGCCCAGGCCTGTCCCCCGGTCGACGCGGCCGGCCGGCCCGGCCCGGCGACCGACGCCGGCGACACCCGTTCGCCCTAGAGTGGCCGGGTGACCATCGAGACCCCGCGTCCCTGGCTGAACTCGTACGCCCCCGGCGTGCCGACCGACATCGAGCCCGTCACGGGCTCCCTGCTCGACATCGTCGAGGGGTCGGCCGCGGCGTACCCGAAGGCGGTGGCGCTCGAGTTCTTCGGGGCGACGACGACCTACTCCGAGCTCGTCGAGCAGATCTCGCGGGCGGCCGAGGGCCTGCGGGCGCTCGGGGTGGGCCACGGCGACACCGTCGCCCTCGTCATGCCCAACAGCCCCCAGCACGTCGTGGCGTTCTACGCCGTGCTGCGCCTCGGCGCGATCGTCGTCGAGCACAACCCGCTCTACACGCCGCGCGAGCTGCGGCACCAGTTCGAGGACCACGGCGCGAAGGTCGTCGTCGCGTGGGACAAGGTCGTCGAGACGCTGCAGGCCTTCCCCGCCGACGTCGCGCCCGACGCGATCGTCTCGGTCGACGTCACGCGCGGCATGCCCTTCGGCACCCGCGCGGCCCTCCGCCTGCCGATCTCGAAGGCCCGCGAGTCGCGTGCCCGGCTCACGACGAGCGTCCGCGGCACGACGCCGTGGGAGAAGGTCGTCGGCTCGTCGCGCATCAAGGCCAAGCACCCCCGCCCCGAGACCTCCGACCTCGCGGTGATCCAGTACACGAGCGGCACGACGGGCACGCCGAAGGGCGCCCAGCTCACGCACGCCAACCTGCTCTCGAACGCGGCCCAGTCGCGGGCCTGGGTGCCGACCATCACGCGGGGCGACTGCACCGTCTACGCCGTGCTGCCGATGTTCCACGCCTACGGCCTCACCCTCTGCCTCACCTTCGCGATGAGCATGGGCGCGCGCCTCGTGCTCTTCCCCGCCTTCGACCCGGCGCTCGTGCTCAAGGTCATGAAGAAGCGACCGCCGACCTTCCTGCCGGCGGTGCCGCCGATCTACACGCGCCTCCGCAAGGCGGCCGACGACGCCGGCGTCTCGCTGCAGGGCGTCGAGGTCGCCATCTCGGGTGCGATGCCCCTGTCGGCCGAGGTCGTCGAGCCGTGGGAGGCAGAGTCGGGCGGCTGGCTCGTCGAGGGCTACGGCCTGTCGGAGTGCTCGCCCGTGCTCATGGCCAACCCCGTCGGCCCCACCCGCCGCGCCGGCACCGTCGGCCTGCCGCTGCCGAGCACCGAGGTGCGGGTCGTCGACCCCGAGCACCCGACGGTCGACGTGGCCCCGGGCGAGAGCGGCGAGCTGATCGTCCGCGGCCCGCAGGTCTTCAGCGGCTACTACCGCAAGCCGCAGGAGTCGGGCGAGGTGTTCGTCGACGGCGACTGGTTCCGCACCGGCGACATCGTGACGATCGACGACGACGGCTTCGTGCGCGTCGTCGACCGCATCAAGGAGCTCATCATCACCGGCGGCTTCAACGTGAGCCCGTCCGAGGTCGAGACCGTCCTGATGCGCTGGGAGGGGGTGGCCGAGGCCGCCGTCGTCGGGCTGCCGAGCCCGGGCGGCGAGCAGGTGGCCGCGGCCGTCGTGCTCGAGCCGGGCGCCACGCTCGACGTGCAGGCGCTCCGCACCTTCGCGCGCTCGCACCTCACGCCGTACAAGGTGCCCCGCCGCATCGTCGTGCTCGACGAGCTGCCGAAGTCGCTCATCGGCAAGACGCTGCGCCGCAAGGTGCGCGACGAGCTCGCCGACCGCTGAGCCCGGCGCGGCCGCGCCCCCACGCGACACCCGGGTCGTCTACCCTCGTGCCGTGACCCACGACGCGCTCCCGACCCGTGCCCCCTCCGACGAGGGAGTGGACGCCGCGGGCGTGCTCGCCTTCGTCGACGCCCTCGAGGCGCGACCCGACGTCGAGCCGCACGGGCTCATGGTGCTGCGCAGCGGCGCCGTGCTCGCCCAGGGCTGGTGGGCGCCCTACTCCCCCGAGCGCCCGCACCTGCTCTACTCGCTCAGCAAGAGCTTCACGGCGACGGCCGTCGGCCTCGCCGTCGACGAGGGCCTGCTCGGCCTCGACGACACCGTCCTGTCGCACGTGCCCGAGCTCGACGCCGACGTCGCCGACGAGCGCAGCCGGCGGATGCGCGTCCGCGACCTCCTCGCCATGGCGAGCGGGCACCGCGACGAGACGCTCGACCGGGCGCTCGCCGCCGATCCCGACGACCTCGTCCGCGGGTTCCTCCTCACCCCGCCCGACGCCGAGCCCGGCTCGGTGTTCGCGTACAACCAGCCCTGCACCTACACGCTCGCCGAGATCGTGCGGCGGGTCTCGGGGACGTCGCTCGTCGACTTCCTCACGCCGCGCCTCCTCGAGCCGCTCGGCGTCGACGCCTTCGCCTGGCAGCGCGACCCCTCGGGCCGCGAGCTCGGCTTCAGCGGGCTGCACTCGACCACCGACGCGATCGCCAAGCTCGGCCTGCTGTACCTCCAGCGCGGGCTCTGGCAGGGCCGGCAGCTGCTGTCGGCGGCCTGGGTCGACGAGGCGACGCGCGAGCACGTCGCGAACGGCGACGACCCCGGGTCCGACTGGGCGCAGGGCTACGGCTTCCAGTTCTGGATGGCCCGCCACGGGTTCCGCGGCGACGGCGCCTACGGCCAGTTCTGCGTCGTGCTCCCCGAGCACGGGGTGGTCGTGGCCTACACCGGCCAGACCGTCGAGATGCAGGTCGTCCTCGACCTCGCGTGGGAGCACCTGCTGCCGGCCTTCGACGGCCCCGGCACCACCGAGGCCGACGCCCGCCTCGCCGAGCGCCTGGCGGGGCTGCGCCTGCCGGGGGTCGAGGCCCCCGTCGCCGGGGCGCGGCGCACGACCGCGGTCGGCGCGGCCCCGAGTCCCCTCACGGGCACCTTCGCGACGGCCGCGGGCAGCGACCAGCCGAGCCTCACGAGCGTCGAGCTGACCGCCGACGGCCTCGTGCTCGTCGACGGTGACGACCGCCTCGAGGCCGCGCTCGGGGGCCGGGAGTGGGTCGTCACCGGCCCGCTCGCCACGAGCGCGGCCCGTGACGGCGACCGCCTCCGCGTCGACGTCGCCTTCGTCGAGACGCCGCACCGGCTGCACCTCGTCGTCGACCCCGCCGCGGGCACCGTCACGGCGCGCTGGCAGACCGCCCCGCTGCACGGCCGCGCCCTCCGGTCCCTCCGCGCACCGGGACCCGGCGAGGTGCTCGCCGCGATCTGAGGCGCGGCTCAGCTCGGCGAGACCCGCTGCCGCGTCCGCCCCTCGGCCAGCCACGCCAGCCGTCGGAGCGCCTCGCGGTTGCGCACGTGCAGCGGCACGTCCATCAGGGGCCGCGGTACGAGCGCGCCCGGCCCGCTGACGGCGTCCTCGGTCATGCGCACGACGCAGCCGCCTCGACGGTCGCGCACCTCGAGCGTGACGCGGGCCTCGCCGAGAGGCCAGCCGCGCGCGAGGAAGACGGCGCGCGACGGCGCCTCCCACTCGAGCACCGTCGTCGTGTCGTCGACGACGAACGGCCACGAGCCGAACGAGTGGTGGATGCGGGCGCCGACGTCCGGCCACGTGCTGCCGACGTCGCGGATGCGGGAGGCGCCGACCACCCAGCTGGGGAAGAGCCAGCCGTCCGAGAGCACCTCGAAGACGTCGTGGGGCGACGCCTCGACGAAACGGGTGTCGCGGCTCATCGGGAGCTCCTCCCCGTGCGGGCCGGCGCGGCGGGACCCGGCGTCGTCGTGGCGTCGGGACCGAGCGACGGCAGGCGCTCGATGCCGAACTCGTGACGGAGGGCGCTCCGGGCCGCGTACGCCCCGCCCATGCCGTGCACCGACGGCCCCGGCGGGACCGACGACGACGCCAGGTAGGTGCCGGGCACCGGCGTCCGCCACGGGTCGGTCGAGACGACGGGCCGGGCGACGAGCTGACGCATCGTCGGGGCCCCGGAGGCGATGTCGCCGCCGACGTAGTTCGGGTCGTGGGCCTCGAGCTCGGTCGCGCTGTGCGAGCTCGACGCGAGCACGAGGTCCCGGAAGCCGGGGGCGAAGCGCTCGATCTGCGCCGTGATCTCCTCGGTCATGTCGCGGGTGCTGCCGTTCGGCACGTGCGCGTAGGTCCAGAGCACGTGCTGCCCGGCCGGCGCGCGCGTGTCGTCGACGACGCCCGGCTGGACCGCGAGCACGAAGGGCTGGTCGGGGTGGCGGCCGCGGGCGACGTCGCGCTCGGCGAGGGCGATGGCGGCGCGGTCGCCGCCGAGGTGCACCGTCGGCGAGAGCCGCAGGTCGGCGGCCTCCCAGGGCACCGGCCCGCTGAGGGCGAAGTCCACCTTGGAGGCGCCTCCCCCGTACCGGAACCGCTCCAGCCGCCGACGGTAGCCGGCCGGCATCTCGTCGCCGGCGATCGCGACGAGCTGGCGGGGCGTCACGTCGAGGAGCCTCACCCGCGCGTCCAGCTGGCCGAGCCGCGTCACGTCGACGCCGGTCTCGACGACCCCGCCGTGGGCGAGGAAGTCGGCCGCGAGCGCGTCGGCGATCGACTGGCTGCCGCCGCGCGGGACGGCCCAGCCCGAGCCGTGGCCGTGCACCGCGAGGGCCATGCCCGCGGCGGCGGCCGACAGGCTCGGCATCGGCCGGATGGCGTGGGCCATCACGCCGGCGAGCAGGGCGCGCGACTCCTCGCGGCGGAGGCCGGCGTCCCACCAGGGCCCGCCCTGGGCCAGGATCCGCAGGCCGAGCTCGACGACCGTGTCGACGTGGCGCGGCACCTGGAGCAACGGCGACAGCGTGAACTGCGAGATCTCGTCCTCGAGGTCGACGAGCCGCGAGAACATCCGGCGCCAGGTCGGACCGTCGCTGCCGAGGCCCTCCGCGGTGCGCTCGAGGTCGCGCCAGGCGACGCCCGCCCGGCCGCCGTCGAGCGGATGCGCGTACGAGACCTCGGGCACGAGCATCTCGACCCGCTGCTCGAGGCCCCACCGGCGGAAGAAGCCCGAGGCCATCGCCATCGGGTGCACCGCCGAGCAGATGTCGTGCCGGAAGCCCGGCAGCGTCAGCTCGGCCGTGCGCGTGCCGCCGCCCAGCGTGTCGGCCCGCTCCAGCAGCTGCACGCGGAGGCCCGCGCGGGCGAGCACCACCGCGGCCGAGAGGCCGTTCGGGCCCGCCCCGACGACGACGGCGTCGAACGCGGGGCTCATCGGCCCGCGCGCCGCCCGACGAGCGACCCGACGACCGCCGCGCCGGCGCCCACGGCCCCCGCCGCCGCGATCGCGTAGCTCAGCCCGCGGTTGCGGGTGTACCAGACCTGCGGGCTCGTCGACCGCGAGCGGTCGCCGAAGATGCCGCGCGCGCCGTGGTCACCGGCGGTCGGGTCGTAGAGGTTGTCGGCGAGCATCGGCTCGTCCTTGTCGGGCGCCTGCTGGCCGGAGTAGCCCGACTTCGCCAGGTAGCCGTCGAGCCAGTTCGCGACGAAGCGGTTGCCGAGCACCGTCATGACGGTCGGCTCGCCGATCCACGAGCGTCGCCGCGGCTTCTCGGCCACGTCGGCGATCGCGCGGGCGCCCACCTCGGGCTGGAAGATGGGCGGCACCGGCTGGGGGTGCTCGGGCAGGCGAGATCGCACCCAGTTGAACTGGATCGTGTTGAGCGCCGGCATGTCGACCGTCGAGATCGTCACGGCGCTCCCGTTGTGGATGAGCTCGGTGGTCACCGACTCGGTGAAGCCCTGCACGGCGTGCTTCGCTCCGCAGTACGACGCCTGCAGCGGGATGCCGCGGTGCGCGAGCGCCGAGCCGACCTGCACGACGTGGCCGCGGTCGCGCGGCACCATGCGCGACAGGGCCGCGCGGGTCCCGTTGACGAAGCCGAGGTAGTTGACGGCCGTGGCCCGCTCGAAGTCGTCGGGGTCGGTCTCGAGGAACTCGCCGAACACCCCGACCATGGCGTCGTTGACCCAGAGGTCGATCTCGCCGAGCTCCTCCTCGACGCGCGCGGCGGCGGCCTCGACCTGGGCGCGGTCGGCCACGTCGGTGGGGATCCCGAGGGCGCGCCGCCCGGCCGCGCGCACGTCCGCGACGGCGCCGTCGAGGCCGTCCTGTCCGCGGGCGAGGACGGCGACGTCCCAGCCGCGGGCGGCGAGCTCGCGGACGGTCGCGCGGCCGAGGCCGGCCGACCCCCCGGTGACGACGGCGACGGTGGGGACGATGCTCTTCATGGTTCTCCAGTGCTGATCGAGGGGCTCCGGGCCGCCGGGGCGAGGCGCCCGGGACGGGATGACGAGGGGACGAGGAGGCGCGGTGTGCGCGGCCTGGCCGCGCGCCTCCCGTCCCGGTGGACGGTAGTCGCCGTGGCGACCCCGCGGTCAGATGTCGAAGCCGCCCAGGTCGCCGCCGCCGAGGTCGCCCCCGCCGAAGGCGCCGCCGAAGCCGCCACCGAAGTCGCCACCGGTGTCGCCGCCGCCGAAGTCCCCACCGGTGTCCCCGCCGTCGGCGCTGGCGTCGCCGCCGTCGGCACCCTGGTCTCCGCCGTCGCCGCCCGCGTCGGCTCCTCCGTCGCCGCCCGCGTCGGGCAGGAAGGCGCCGACGAGCGCCGAGCCCACGACGTAGCCGGCGACGGTGCCGAGCAGCGAGCCGCCGATGATCGAGCCCAGGCCGGGGCCGGGGCGACCGGGCTGGGCCTGGCCGGGCGTGCCCTGCCGGCCCGCGCCTCCCAGGGTCTGCTCCAGCGTGCCCGGCTGGCGCAGCTCGGAGCGGGTGGCGGCCTGCGCGAGCGACCCCGCGTCGTCGCCTCGCGGCCTCTCGCCCTCGGGCGACCGCGCGCTGAGGTCGTCGAACACCAGGCGGCGCTGCTCGGGGGTGAGCTTGCCGAAAGCCTCGGCGTGCACCTGCTCGATGGTCTCGGGCGGGGCCGTGCGCAGCAGGTAGCGGTAGCGCTCGACGGCGATCTCGTCGTCGGTGTGGGACTGCCCGCCGCCGGCGGCCGGACCCGTGCCCCCGCCGGACCGTGCGGCCTGGTCGTCGTCTCGTCCCAGGAGCCTGTCGATGAAGCCCATGTCGTCCTCGTTCCGTCTCGGGTCGTCGGCGGGTCCGACGGTGGTCACTCGACCGTACGGACGGACGGGCCCCGCTGCCTGGACGGCGGGTGCGGATCAGCCCCGCGCGCGCTTCGACGACCGGCGGCGGCGGAGGGCCCGGACGACGAGCCAGGCGACGACGCCGGCGAAGGCCGCGTAGACGACGTAGTCGAGGTACTTCGCGTAGCGGTCGATCAGCTCGTACTGCGTGCCGAGGGCGGCGCCGAGGGAGATGAGCAGGCCGTTCCAGAGCCCGCTGCCGACGACCGTGAAGAGGCTGAAGCTCGCGAGCGGCATGCGCTCGGCCCCGGCCGGCAGCGAGATGAGGCTGCGGACGCCCGGCACGAGGCGGCCGAAGAAGACCGCCGAGCGTCCGTGCCGTCGGAACCAGGCGGCGGCCTTCTCGAAGTCCTCCCGGTCGACGAGCGGCAGCTTCGACAGCAGGGCGATGCTGCGTTCGAGGCCGATGCGGGCGCCGAGGCCGTAGAGCACCAGGGCGCCGACGTAGGCGCCGAGGGTGCTCAGCACGATGAGCAGCACCAGGTTCATGTCGCCCGACCCGGCGAGGAAGCCGGCGAGCGGCAGCACGATCTCGCTCGGGATCGGCGGGAAGACCGTCTCGACGAACGTCAGCAGGCCGACGCCCCACTCGCCGAGCGCGTCGATGACCCGGGCCGCGACGCCGACGAGGCCGTCGAGCTCGGCGACGGAGGACGACCCGGACGAGGCCGCCGCGGGGGCGGAGGCGAGGAGGGAGGACGAGAGGGCGGCGGTGGAGGTCATGGGTCCCTGGGTCGGTTCGGGTCGCGCTGAGGCGTGCTCGGATCGGCACCGACGAGCATGCCATCGCTGCCTGGGCGACCGCCCTCGGAGGCGACCTCCTCGCGCGGGCCGCCCCCCCTCCGGTCGGCCCCTGTCCACGATGCGCGTCGGGGACGATCCCCGACACCTGGTGCGGGCCCCCGGGCGATAGGTTGGCCCTCATGGGTTCCCTGATCTACGGCTCCGCCGGAATCGAGGTCGAGTTCGACGACCGCGTGCTCGAGCACCTGCAGATCGTGATCGCGACGAAGCTGCGACGCCGGGAGTCGTTCTTCTTCTCGTGGCGCGACGCGAGGAAGGTCGGCGACGGACGCAGCAGCATCTGGCTCGACCCCGGCATCCCGCTCTACTTCAAGTACTCCGGCGGGCGGGTGCCCTCGGTCAACCGCGAGTGGCTCGGCGAGCTGACCGCGTCGTCGAACAGCTCGTCGGGCCTCGTGCTCACCGACGAGCCGAGCCTCGACAACTCGGCCAAGCGCCGGGCGTAGGAGGCGCGGGGCGTCCTGCTCCCCCGCCCCGGCCGGCCGTCAGGCCCGGGCGCCGCGTCCCCGACGTCGCAGGAGCGTCGCCAGGGCGCGCCACCCGACGAGGAACACCGCGAGCACCACGACCGTGACGACGACGAAGCTCGGCTGGACGCCCTGCCCGGAGACGACCCGGAGCAGCATGCCGAGCACCACGGTCGACACCACGACGACGCCGCCCGAGCGGATCGCCGGCAGGGGCCACCGCACGCCGAGCACGCTGAGCCAGCCCACGACGAGGCCGACCGCGAACGGCCAGAGGGTGGTCGCGAGGCCCGCCGGGTCGACTCCCTCGGCGTGGCTGCGGCGGCCGATGAGCACGAAGGCGACGACGAGGGCGAGGTCGATCACGAAGGCCCGGGCCGGGGCGCGGCGGGCGGTGGGAGCGGTCATGGGTCCTCCGGGTCAGCTCGGCGGCTCGAGCGTGCGGGACAGCTCGGCGATGAGCTCGTCGACCTGGGGCTCGACCAGGCGCGCCACGGCGTCGTGGATGCGCTCGCGGTGCTCGACCAGGGCGAAGCAGAGGGCGGTGCCGACCGACTGGGCGTGCTCGTCGGCGAGGGCGACCTCGCGCCGGAGGGCCGCCTTGGCCTCCTCCGAGAACTCGGGCTCGGCGGCGGCGGCGCCCGCCCGGGCGGACGGGGCGTCCTCCGCGGCGAGGCCCGCGAGCGTGAAGAGGAAGGGCTGGCCGGGGTCGGGCTCGGGGTCGACGTCGAGGCCGTCGAACTCGAGCGCGAGGCCCTCGTCGGGCCGGTAGCCGGAGGCCTCCGCCTCGGCGGCCCGGCGGAGCTCGCGGGTGACCAGCGGCAGGTTGCGGGTCGTGTAGGCGTCGACCTCGGCGTCGACGAGGTGCCGGAGCCGGTTGAGCAACGCGTGCTGCACGGCGTGCGGGACGTCGGCGTCGAAGCCGGCGGCGGCCGCGACGGGCGAGCCGAAGCAGGTGCGGCAGACGCGGGTGCGGCCCCGGGCCGTGCCGACCTGCCAGCGGGGCAGCCAGCGCAGCCAGGCGTCGACGGCGCCGCGCACCTGCCCCTCGATCTGATCGGCCATGATGATGAATCTAGGGCTCCGCGGCCGTGCGGGCCCGCTGGCCCGGGGCGATTCGCGGGCACCGGGCCCCGGCGGCCCTGACGGCCCCGGCGCGCGCGCCGCCGGCGCGCCCTCCGAGCGGGGCCGGTCGTCAGCCCTGGTCGACGGTGACGAAGTCGATCAGCTGCTCGACACGGCCCAGCAGGGCCGGCTCCAGGTCGCCGTAGGCCCGCACGCGGCCGAGGATGCGCTGCCACGCCGCCGCGATGTCGGCCTGGTCGTCGTGGGGCCAGCCGAGGGCCTCGCAGACGCCGTGCTTCCACTCGACCGACCGGGGCACGACCGGCCAGGCCGCCATCCCGAGGCGGGCGGGCTTGACGGCCTGCCAGACGTCGACGAACGGGTGGCCGACGACGAGCACGTGACGGCCGTGCGGTCCCCGGGCGACGGCGTCGGCGATGCGGCTCTCCTTCGAGCCCGCGACGAGGTGGTCGACCAGCACCCCGACCCGCCGGTCGGCCGTCGGCCGGAACTCGTCCAGCACCTCGGCGAGGTGGTCGACGCCCTCGAGGTACTCGACGACGACGCCCTCGACGCGCAGGTCGGCGCCCCAGACCTTCTCGACGAGCTCGGCGTCGTGGCGCCCCTCGACGAAGACGCGGCTCTGACGGGCGACGCGGGCTCGGGCGCCGTCCACGGCGAACGAGCCCGACGCCGTGCGGGCTCGGCCCTGCGGAGCGGCCTTCGGGACGCGCAGCGCCACGGGTGCCCCGTCGATGAGGAACGAGCCGGTCAGCGGGAAGGCGCGGACGCGCCCCTTCCAGTCCTCCAGCTCGACGGTGCCGGCCTCGACGCGGACCACCGCGCCGGTGAAGCCGCTCGCCGCCTCCTCGACGACGAGGTCGCGCACCGCGTCGGTGGGCGTGGCGACCGGGCGCGCCGAGCGCTTCCAGTCGCCGCTGAGCACGTCTCGTCCGTAGCGGTCGTCATCCACGGGGTCCACCTCCCTGGCGGGGTCGGGGCTGGTAGGGGCGGGGCGGCCCCTTCTTCTCGTCGGTCGGGTCGGCGGCCCCGGGGCGGGCGGTGCCGGTGCGCGCGGCACCGGGACGGGCCGTGCCCGACCGGGCCGTTCCCGTGCCGGTGCCGGTGCGGGCCGAGCCAGCGCCGGCCGTGCCGCTGCGCGGGGCAGCCGCGCCGGGCGCGGTCCGGGCCGGCGGCGTCCGGGCCGGCGGCGTGCGGGTCGCCGGGGTGCGGGCAGGCGGTCCCGCCGCGTCGGCCCGTGCCCGGCCCGGCGTCGCGGCCCGATCGGCGGCGGGTCGGCTCGACGCGGGCCGAGCGGTCTCGGGCCGGAAGCCCGCCGCCACGACCCACGCCAGCCCGACGAGCTGCACGAGCACGACGACGCCGGACAGCGCCGCCGGGATCCACCACGCCGAGAGCGGCCCGTCGCCCTGGGCGAGCATCGTCAGCACGTAGAGCGCCGCGAGCGACCACAGCGCGACGGCCACGCCGACGGCGAGCCACCGGGCCAGCCGGAGGCGCAGCTCGCGCCGGTGCCCCGTCTGCTTCCAGAACTCGGGGTGCGGCACGAGCAGGTGGCGGACCGGGGTCCAGGCGAGGGCGGCGGCGGAGACCAGGTAGGCGAGCACGACCAGGACGACGACGAGGCCGCCCACCAGGAGGAGGTCGTCCCGGCTGGCGGCGAAGGCCGTGCCTCCCCCGTCCTGGAGGTGCACCATCGTCACCCGTTCGGGCAGCGCCCGCGACGAGACGGCCAGGGTGACGGCCACGCCCGCGAGGGCGAGGCCGACGGGCGCGGCGGCACGCAGGAGAGGCGGCACGGTCACCACGACCGGCCGCCCCTCCGCGGGCGCGCCGCGGGCGTCAGGCCTGGGCCCTCTCGAGCACCAGCTCACGCACGCGAGCGGCGTCGGCCTGGCCCTTCATGGCCTTCATGACGGCGCCGATGACGGCGCCGGCGGCCTGCACCTTGCCGTCGCGGATCTTCGCGAGCACGTCGGGCTGGCCGGCGAGCGCCTCGTCGATGGCGGCGATGAGCGCCCCGTCGTCCGAGACGACGGCGAGGCCCCGCGAGGCCACGACCTCGGCGGGCGAGCCCTCGCCGGCGACGACGCCCTCGAGCACCTGGCGGGCGAGGCGGTCGGTCAGGTCGCCGCTCTCGACGAGCGCGACGATCTCGCTGACGTGGCGGGGCGACACGAGCGTCGAGGCCTCGACGCCCGCGGCGTTGGCGAGGCGGGCGATCTCGCCGGTCCACCACTTGCGGGCGGCCTGCGGCGACGCCCCGGCCGCGACGGTGTCGACGAGCTCCTGCAGGAGGCCGGAGTTGACGACGTCCTGGAACTCCTGGTCGGCGAAGCCCCAGTCGGCCTTGAGCCGGCGGCGCATCGCGACGGGCGCCTCCGGCAGCGCGAGGCGCAGCTCCTCGACGAGCGAGCGCGGCGGCACGACGGGCAGCAGGTCGGGCTCGGGGAAGTAGCGGTAGTCGTCGGCGTCGCTCTTCGGGCGGCCCGCCGAGGTGCGGCCGGTGTCTTCGTGCCAGTGGCGGGTCTCCTGCGTGATCGTCCCGCCCGCGGCGAGGATCGCGGCCTGCCGCTGGATCTCGTGGCGCACCGCGCGCTCGACCGAGCGGAACGAGTTGACGTTCTTCGTCTCGGTCCGCGTGCCGAGCGCCTCCTGGCCGTGCGGGCGCAGCGACACGTTGGCGTCGCAGCGGAGGTTGCCGCGCTCCATGCGCGCCTCGCTGACGCCGAGCGCGCGCACGATGTCGCGGATCGTCGACACGTACGCGGCCCCGAGCTCGGGCCCGAGGGCACCGGCGCCGATGATCGGCTTCGTGACGATCTCGACGAGCGGGATGCCCGCACGGTTGTAGTCGACGAGCGAGTACTCGGCGCCCTGGATGCGACCGGTCGAGCCGCCGACGTGCGTCAGCTTGCCGGCGTCCTCCTCCATGTGGGCGCGCTCGATCGGCACGTGGAAGACGGTGCCGTCGGGCAGTTCGACCTCGACCTCGCCCTCGAAGGCGATCGGCTCGTCGAATTGGCTGACCTGGTAGTTCTTGGGGTTGTCGGGGTAGAAGTAGTTCTTCCGCGCGAAGCGCGAGCTCTCCGCGATCGAGCAGCCGAGCGCGAGACCGAGGCTGATCGAGTAGCGGACGGCCTGCTCGTTGACGACGGGCAGCGAGCCCGGCAGGCCGAGGTCGACCGGGGTGACGTTGGTGTTCGGGGCACCGCCGAAGAAGTTCGGGGCGTCGGAGAACATCTTGGTCTTCGTCGCGAGCTCGACGTGCACCTCGAAGCCGAGGACGACCTCGTACTTCTGCAGGGCCTCGTCGTAGTCCATCAGGTCTGCCTTGGCCATCAGATGACTCCCTCGGTGGCGGCGTTCTGCTCGGTGGCGCTGAGGTCGGGGGCACGCGAGATGAGCGTGCGGCCCCAGCCCTGCTCGAGCAGCTGCTCGAGCGCGGCGCCGTAGGTGTACAGGCGGGCGTCCTCGCGGGCGGGGGCCATGAACTGGAGCCCCGTCGGCAGGCCGTCCTCCTCCGCGAGGCCCATCGGCACCGTGATGCCGGGCACGCCGGCCAGGTTCGCGGGGATCGTCGTGATGTCGTTGAGGTACATCGACAGCGGGTCGTCGAGCTTCTCGCCGAGCGGGAACGCCGTGGTGGGCGCCGACGGCGAGACGAGCACGTCGACCTGGTCGAACGCGGCGGCGAAGTCGCGCTGCACGAGCGTCCGCACCTTCTGCGCGCTGCCGTAGTAGGCGTCGTAGTAGCCGGCGCTGAGGGCGTACGTGCCGAGGATGATCCGGCGCTTGACCTCGGGGCCGAAGCCGGCCTCACGGGTCGCGGCCATGACGTCCTCGACGGTGCCGCGTCCCTCGGGCACGACGCGGAGGCCGAAGCGCACCGAGTCGAACTTCGCGAGGTTGGACGACGCCTCCGCCGGCAGGATGAGGTAGTACGCGCTGATCGCGTGCTCGAAGCTCGGGGCCGAGACCTCGACGATCTCGGCGCCGGCGCCGGCCATCAGCGCGAGGGCCTCGGCGAACCGGGTCTTGACGCCCGTCTGGAAGCCGTCGCCGTTCAGCTCCTTCACCACGCCGATCCGCACGCCGCGGAGGGCGTCGCCGGCGAGGCCGGCGCGGGCGGCGTCGGCGAACGAGGGCCACTCGTCGCGCAGCGAGGTCGAGTCGCGGGGGTCGTGCCCCTTGATGACGTCGTGCAGCAGCGCGGAGTCGAGCACGGTGCGGCTGACCGGTCCGACCTGGTCGAGCGAGCTCGCGAGCGCGATGGCGCCGTAGCGGCTGACCGAGCCGTAGGTCGGCTTCACGCCGACCGTGCCGGTGACGGCGCCGGGCTGGCGGATGGAGCCACCGGTGTCGCTGCCGAGCGCCAGGGGGGCCTCGAAGGCGGCGACGGCCGCGGCCGAGCCGCCGCCCGAGCCGCCGGGGATGCGGTCGAGCGACCACGGGTTGTGCGTCGGTCCGTAGGCCGAGAACTCGGTCGACGAGCCCATGGCGAACTCGTCCATGTTCGTCTTGCCGAGGGGGACGAGGTCGGCGGCGCGGATCTTGCGCACCACGGTCGCGTCGTACGGGGGCACCCAGCCCTCGAGGATCTTGCTGCCCGAGGTCGACGGCATGTCGATCGTGCAGAGGACGTCCTTGACGGCGATCGGCACGCCGGCGAGCGCGCCCATCGACTCGCCCGCGGCGCGGCGACGGTCGACGTCCGCCGCCGTCGTGAGGGCGGCGTCGCTGACGTGGAGGAAGGCGTGCACGTCGCCGTCGACGGCGGCGATGCGGTCGAGGTGCGCCTGGGCGACCTCGACGGCGGAGACGTCGCCGGCGGTGAGCTTCGCGGACAGGTCGGCCGCGCTGAGGCGGACCAGGGAGGAGGCGTCGGTCATCTCTACTGTTCTTCTCCCAGGATCGCGGTCACGCGGAAGCGCGAGCCGTCGTGGTCGGGGGCCCCCGAGAGCGCCTGCTCGACCGTGAGCGTCTCGCCCACGACGTCGGCGCGGAACACGTTCTCGAGCGGGATGGGGTGGCTCGTCGCGGGGACGTCGTCGGTCGCCACCTCTCGCACCTTGGCGACGTTGTCGACGATCTGGCCCAGCTCGCGGGTCATCGTGTCGATCTCGTCGGGGGTGAGGGCGATGCGGGCGAGACCGGCGAGGTGCTCGACCTGCTCGCGCGTGATTTCAGACATGCTGCTCCGTCACGGGGGTCGTCGGGGTGCCGCGGTCGGCGGCACCGCACGATTCTACGGGGCGGTGCCGGGCCCGGCGGCCGGTCAGTCGCGCAGCAGCACGTCCTGCGGCCGCACGAGCGAGATGTCGGGCGCCGTGGGCGTCGGGTCGTCGGGGCTCGGCGCCCGCCCGTCGACGAGGTCGCCGCGGCCCAGGCCCACGAGGGCGAGGCTGCGCAGCGACTCGGTGCCGGGGCGGAGGTAGTCGTTGTGGCCGAGCGCTGCTCCGAGGGCGCGTCCCGTGACGGCGTCCGCGCCTCCCCCGGTGTGCAGGATCACGGCGCCGAAGCCGCCGGTCGCGGGGTCGGCCCCGAAGTAGCCGCTGCCCGCCACGGGGTCGAAGCTGCCGGCCGCGGCGTAGACGTCGCCGTCCGTCACGGCGAGCTGCCCGACCGTCGGCACGACGCTGCCGGGCGAGCCGAGCAGCGCCAGCGAGTCGACCGAGACGCGGCCCGACGACAGGGCGAGCGTGGCCGTCGTCGAGCCGTACGAGTGGGCGATCACGGTGACCCGGGCGGGGTCGGAGGCACGGGCGGCGTCGAGCCCGGAGATCGCGTCCTCGAGGCGCTCGGCCCCCGCGGTCGCGAGGCCGAGGTCGTAGACGTTGGTGAGGTCGGGCGTGCGGTAGCCCATCCAGGCCACCACGGCGGTCGTGTCGAGCTGCGCGTCCGGGCGGCCGAGCAGGTACGACCACGAGCGCTGCTCGTCCCACAGCTCGCCTGCGGTCGTCGACCAGTCGACGAGCTGGCCGCCGACGGTGAAGAACATGCCGGGCACGAGCACGCTGACGTCGTCGGCGGTGTCGAGGTGTCCGATCGCGACGGCGGCCCGGCCGGGCATCACGGTGTCGAGCACGACCAGCTGCCGGTCGGCGTCGCCGGCCTCGTGGTCGCGGAGGGCCAGCTGCACCTGCTGCAGCATGCGCAGCCGGGCGGCGTCGCCGTCCTGCGCCAGGCCGGAGTCGAGCCGGGCGCGGAGCTCGCTCGTCGCCGCGGCGAGGAAGAGCCGGTTCGCCTGGTCGCGCACGTCGTAGGGCACGCCCTCGAGCTCGCCGACGACGCCCGGCAGGTCGCCGGTCAGCGAGAGCTGCCGCGAGCCGTCGAGGCCGGCCCACCAGGCGGCCGTGCGCGGGGCGTCGACGCCGCGGGTGAGCGCCGCGACGACCGTCGACGCCGTGTCGCCGTCGGCGTCGAACGAGGCGGCCCAGCGCGACACCTCCGACGAGGAGGCGCTGGCCAGCCCGTCGAGGCACGCCTGCGCCGTCGGGTCGGTCGCGTCGTCGCCCGGCGACGGCTCCGTCGGCCGCCCGGCGATCGCCGCGCACGCCGCGAGCGGCTCGGTCTCGGCCGCCTCGGCCGGGGCTGCGGGGGTCACGACCACCTCGGACGGGGCTGCGTCGTCCGACCTCGTGACGAGGGCGGCGAGCGTCACGTCCGCCCTCGGCTGCGGCAGGACGGCGAGCCCGGAGGCGCCCGGGGAGGCCGCCGAGGCGGCCGGAGGCACGCCAGGGACTTCGACCACCCCTGCGAGATGGATCGACGCAGAAAGGATGGCTGCAACGAGGAACAGCACGTCGGGTCTTTCCCCCTCGATACGCACCTGTACCCCAGCTCCCTACAGCCAGTGTCGATGCGTCCTCACATCCTAGGAGCGGCCCCCCTCGCAGGGCCAGGGGATTCAGTCCTCCTCGACCTCGTCGCCCCCCGAACTGGGGTCGTCGAACGCTTGCGGGCCCTCCTTAAGGAGGACACGGAACTGGTCGGCGTCGATGATCCGTACCCCGAGCTGTTCCGCCTTGGTGAGCTTCGAGCCGGCGCCCGGGCCCGCCGCGACGAAGTGGGTCTTCTTGCTGACGCTGTTGCCGGCCTTGCCGCCCGCCGCGATGATCGCCTCCTGGGCGCCCTCACGGCTGAAGCCCTCGAGGCTGCCCGTCGCGACGACCGTGATGCCGGCCAGCGGCCCGCCGGCCTCGGCCGCCGCGCCGGGGCCGGGGTGGCCGGGCGTCGTGAACTGCACGCCGGCGGCCGTCCACCGGTCGATGATCTCGACGTGCCACGGCACCTCGAACCAGGCGAGGAGGGCGTCGGCGATGATGCCGCCCACCCCGTCGACCGCGGCGAGGTCGTCGCGCGACGCGGACCGCATCGCGTCGAGCGAGCCGAAGTGGTTCGCGAGCGCCCGGGCGGCGACCGGCCCGACGTGCCGGATGCTCAGGCCCACGAGGATGCGCCAGAGCGGGCTCGTCTTCGCGGCGTCGAGGTTCGCGAGCATCTCGCGGGCCGTCTTCGACGGCACGCTGACCTCGTCGCCGGCGAACTCGGCGGCCTCGGGGTCGAACGGCCCGTCGGCCTTCGAGCGTCGACGACGGAACGGCGTGACGAGCTTGGGCGCCCCGCTCTCGTCGAGCTTCTCCAGGCCGGTCTCGGAGTCGCGCACGACGACCCGGACCGGGAAGACGTCGGTCATCGTCAGGTCGAAGAGCCCCGCCTCGGTGCGGAGCGGCGGAGTGGCGGGCTCGACGGGCTGCGTGAGCGCCGCCGCCGCCACCTCGCCGAGGCCCTCGACGTCGAGGGACCCGCGCGAGGCGATGTGCTCGACACGACCGCGGACCTGCGCCGGGCAGCTCTCGGCGTTCGGGCAGCGGAGGTCGATGTCGCCCTCCTTCGCCGGGGCGAGGGTCGTGCCGCACTCCGGGCACTCGGTCGGCATGACGAACTCGCGCTCGGTGCCGTCGCGGAGCTCGACGACCGGCCCGAGCACCTCGGGGATCACGTCGCCCGCCTTGCGCAGCACGACGGTGTCGCCGATCAGCACGCCCTTGGCCTTCACCACCTGCTGGTTGTGCAGGGTCGCCTGACGCACCTCGCTGCCGGCGACCTCGACCTTCTCCATGACGGCGAAGGGCGTCGCCCGGCCGGTGCGGCCGACGCTGACGACGATGTCGAGCAGCGTCGTGTTGACCTCCTCCGGCGGGTACTTGAAGGCCGTCGCCCAGCGCGGGGCGCGGCTCGTCGAGCCCAGCTCTTCGTGGAGGCCCAGGTCGTCGACCTTGACGACGATGCCGTCGATCTGGTGCTCGACCGACGAGCGACGGACGCCGTAGTCGTGGATGAACGCGACGACGTCGGCGACCTCGTCGTGCACGCGGTAGTGGCTCGAGGTCGGCAGCCCCCACGACGCGAGCAGCTCGTAGACCTCGCTCTGCGCGGTGACCTCGGTGTCGCGCTCGAGCTCGCGCACCGGCCACGCGCCGATGCCGTGCACGAGCATGCGGAGGCTGCGGAGGCGCTGGTCCATCAGGGCGCGCTTCTCGGGGCTCTTGCCCTCGGCCTTCTGGCGCAGCGACCCCGCGGCGGCGTTGCGGGGGTTCGCGAAGACGCGCTCGCCGGCCTCGCGCTGCCGGGCGTTCAGCTGGTCGAACTCGGCGACCGGGAAGAAGATCTCGCCCCGCACCTCGACGATCGGCGGGTGCCCCGTGCCGCTCAGCCGTTCGGGGATGGTGCCCATCGTGAGCACGTTGCCGGTGACGTCCTCGCCGACCACGCCGTCGCCGCGGGTCGCGGCCGTGACGAGCACGCCCTGCTCGTAGCGGAGGTTGATCGCGAGGCCGTCGATCTTGAGCTCGCAGAGCCAGCGCACGCGCTCGGCCCCGGCGTCGCGCTCGACCTTCGCGGCCCACTCGGCGAGCTCGTCGTCGCTGAACACGTTGTCGAGGCTGAGCATGCGCTCGGCGTGCTCGACCGGTGCGAACTGCGTCGTCTCGGCCCGACCGCCGACGGTCTGCGTCGGGCTGTCGGGCTTCTGCAGCTCGGGGTGCTCGCGCTCGATCGCGTCGAGGCGCCGAACGAGCGCGTCGTAGTCGGCGTCGCTGACGGTCGAGGCGTTGCCCTCGTAGTACTCGTCGCGCAGCTCGAGCACGCGCGCGGTGAGGCGCTCGGCCTCGTCGCGGGCGTCGCTCAGCTCGGCCGGGACGGCGGCGTCGTCCGCGTCGCTCACGGCGGTCGCCTAGGCCGGGACGGGCACGGCGCTGACCGTGCGGTCGATGGTGCACTGGCCGAGCACGCGGGTGCCGACGTAGACGACGGCGGTCTGCCCGGGGGCGACGCCGCTGAGGGGCTCGTTGGGTGTGATCACGAGTTCCGTCCTACCCTCCGCCACCGACACCCGCGCGACGGCGGGCACCGGGTCGGCGTGGGCCCTGATCTGCACGTCGCACCCGAACGCCGTGGCGGGGTCGACCGGCGCGCGGCCGGCCCACGTGAACGAGCCGCCGGCGATCTCGGCGATGTCGAGCGCCTCCTTCGGCCCCACCACCACGGTGTTGTCGACCGGGCGCACCTCGAGCACGAAGCGCGGCTTGCCGTCGTCGGAGGGGAAGCCGATCGCGAGCCCCTTGCGCTGGCCGACCGTGAAGGCGTGAGCGCCCTGGTGCGTGCCGATCGCCTGCCCCGAGCGGTCGAGGATCGCGCCCGGCTCCGCGCCGACCCGCTCGGCCAGCCAGCCGCGGGTGTCGCCGTCGGGGATGAAGCAGATGTCGTGGCTGTCGGGCTTCGCCGCGACGCTGAGGCCGCGCGCGGCCGCCTCGGCGCGCACCTCGGCCTTCGAGGGCGTCGCGCCGAGCGGGAACATCGAGTGCGCCAGCTGCTCCGAGGTCAGCACGCCGAGCACGTACGACTGGTCCTTCGCCCACGCGGAGGCGCGGTGCAGCTCGTGCCCGCCCCGCCCGTCGTCGAGCACGGTCGCGTAGTGCCCCGTGCAGACGGCGTCGAACCCGAGGGCGAGCGCCTTCTCGAGCAGCGCCGCGAACTTGATGCGCTCGTTGCAGCGCATGCAGGGGTTCGGGGTGCGACCGGCCGAGTACTCGGCGACGAAGTCGTCGACGACGTCGAGCTTGAACCGCTCGGAGAAGTCCCACACGTAGTAGGGGATGCCGATCACGTCGGCGGCCCGCTGGGCGTCCATCGAGTCCTCGATGGTGCAGCAGCCGCGGCTGCCGGTGCGGAGGGTGCCGGGCATGCGGCTGAGGGCGAGGTGCACCCCGACCACGTCGTGGCCGGCCTCGACGGCCCGGGCCGCGGCGACCGCCGAGTCGACGCCGCCGCTCATCGCTGCGAGAACCTTCATCCGACAAGTGTAGGCAGGCCGGGCATAGTCTGGCGGGCGTCATGTCGCAGCCCTCCCCCGCACCCCGGCTCCGGTCGGTGGCCCTCTCGGCGTTCCTGCCCGCGGCGCTCTTCGCCATCGGCGAGGGGGCGATCATCCCGATCATCCCCGTGGTCGCGAGCGACCTCGGCGCCTCGCTGCCGTTCGCCGCGTTCGTGGCTGCGCTCATCCTCGTCGGCGAGCTCATCGGCGACGTCCCGAGCGGCTGGCTCGTCTCGCGCATCGGCGAGCGCACCGCCATGATCGGCGCGGCCCTCGTCAGCATCGTCGGGCTGCTGACGTGCGTGTGGGCGCCGGACGAGTGGGTGCTGGCCCTCGGCGTGCTGCTCGTCGGCCTCTCGACGGCGGTCTTCGCCCTCGCTCGGCACGCCTTCATGACGAGCTTCGTCCCGGTCGAGATCCGGGCCCGCGCCCTGTCGAGCCTCGGCGGCGTCTTCCGGCTCGGCTACTTCGTCGGCCCCTTCCTCTCGGCCGGCGCCATCCACCTCACCGGCTCGACGCAGTCGGCGTTCTGGATCCACGTCGTCGGCTGCCTCGGCGCCGCCGGCGTGCTGCTGGTGCTGCGCGACCCGACGGCCGTCCTCCGCGAGCGCCGGGCGGAGGCCGCGGCCGTGCCGCCCGGCGAGGTGCTCACCCCCGGCGAGGAGAAGGTCGCGAAGGAGGCGGAGGGCCTGTTCCGCACGCTCGCCCGCCACCGCGCGGTGCTCGTCAAGCTCGGCAGCGGCGCGGCGCTCATCGGCGCGATGCGGGCCGGCCGACAGGTGATCCTCCCGCTGTGGGCGGTCAGCATCGGCGTCAGCGCCCCGCAGACGGCGCTCATCATCGGCGTCGCGGGGGCCGTCGACTTCGCGCTGTTCTACACGAGCGGCCAGATCATGGACCGGTGGGGGCGCCTCTGGAGCGCCGTGCCGTCCATGGTCGGGCTCTCGGTCTCGTACCTCGCGCTCTCGCTGACCCACGACCTCGACGCCCGCGTGGGCTGGTTCGTCGCCGTGGCGATGGTCATGTCGCTCGCGAACGGGATCGGCAGCGGCATCCTCATGACGCTCGGCGCCGACCTCGCCGACCGCGCCGACCCGGCGCCGTTCCTCGGCGCCTGGCGGTTCACGGGCGACGCCGGCAGCGCGGCGGCTCCCCTGCTCATCTCCGGCCTCACGGCCGTCGTGTCGATCTCGCTGGCGAGCGGGGTGATGGGGCTGCTCGGCCTCGTCGGGGCCGCGATCCTGCTGCGCTACGTGCCGCGGTACTCGCCCCACGTGCCCCGGGAGCTGCGCTGACGGGTCGGTCCGCGCCTCCTCGGTACACTCGTCCCAGCCCGCGGGAGTGGTGAAATCGGCAGACACGCAGGATTTAGGTTCCTGTGCCTTCGGGCGTGAGGGTTCAAGTCCCTTCTCCCGCACCGATCGCGACGCCGGGCCGCGTCGCGCACGCTCGTTCGTCAGCGCGGCCGCGCGCGAGTAGCCTGAGGCCACCCGCACCTCGAGAAAGAGAACCATGCTGCCCCTGGCGACCATCTCGTGGCTGGATCCCGAATACCTCCTGTCGGCGTTCGGCCCCTGGGCCGTCCTCGGCGTCTGCCTGCTCGTGTTCGCCGAGACGGGCCTGCTGATCGGCTTCCTCTTCCCCGGCGACACCCTGCTCATCATCACGGGCATCCTCGCCGCGACGAACCCCGGCGCCCTCGGCCTGCCGATCTGGCTCATCGCGATCTTCATCGGCATCGCGGCCTTCGCGGGCGGCGAGCTCGGCTACCTCATCGGCCACAAGGTCGGCCCGCGCATCTTCGAGCGCCGCGAGAGCGGCCTCTTCAGCAAGGCCAACGTCAGGCGGACGAACGCCTTCTTCGAGAAGTTCGGCCCGCTCGCGGTGATCATCGCGCGGTTCGTGCCCGTGGTGCGCACCTTCGCGCCGATCATGGCCGGCGTCGGGCACATGAGCTACCGGCGCTACTCGCTCTACAACGGCATCGGGGCGATCGTCTGGGGCTTCGGCGTCACGATGCTCGGCTTCGGCATCGGGCACATCCCGCCGATCGCCGACTTCGTCAGCGAGTACATCGACCTCATCCTGCTGGGCGCGGTGCTCGCGACGGTGATCCCGATCGCGATCCACTACTTCCACGGGGTGCACGAGGCGAAGCAGCACGAGGCCGACGGAACGACCCCCGACGACGAGCCCGTGACGCCGGCCGTCGAGCCGAGCCCCGACCAGGCGTCGACCCAGGCCTGACGGCCACCGCGGGCGATCAGCCCGACCGGGCCCCGCGCCTCCCGGCGTCGGCGGCCCCACGGCGCGCCCGCGGGTCAGTCGGCGAGCGCCGCCACGTGCGGCGCGATCGCGCGGAAGGCGCGCGCTCGGTGGCTCACCGCGTTCTTCTCGCCCGTCGTGAGCTCCGCCGCGCTGCGGGTCTCGCCCTCGGGCCGGAACACCGGGTCGTACCCGTGCCCGCCCGTGCCGACCCGCGCCTCCAGGACCTCGCCCGGCCACTCGCCCTGCTCGACCACCTCGCGGCCCGGGACGCGGCCGTCGGCGGACGCCGGCACGACGAGCGCCGCGGCGCAGGAGAAGTGCGCCGAGCGGTCGGCGGCCCCGGAGAGCTCGGTCAGCAGCAGGTCGATGTTGTCGTCCTCGTCGCGGGTGCCCGCGTAGCGGGCCGAGTGGATGCCCGGTCGGCCGCCGAGGGCGTGCGCCGAGATGCCGCTGTCGTCGGCGAGCGACGGCAGCCCGGTGTGGGCGGCCGCCGCCCGGGCCTTGATGAGGGCGTTCGCGGCGAAGGTCTCGCCGTCCTCGATCGGCTCGGGCCCGTCGTAGGCCACGAGCTCGACGCCCGGCGCGGTCTCGGCGAGCAGCAGGCGCAGCTCGGCGACCTTGCCCTGGTTGTGCGTGGCGATGACGACCCGGGTCACGCGCCCAGCACCTCCCGCTGGATCACCGTGAGGTCGGCGCCGCCCGCCACCGCGAGGTCGAGCAGCGCGCCCAGCTCGCGGCGGTCGAAGGGCGCGCCCTCGGCGGTGCCCTGCACCTCGACGAACAGGCCGGCCCCGGTCATGACGACGTTCATGTCGGTCTCGGCGCGGACGTCCTCGACGTAGGCCAGGTCGAGCATCGGCTCGCCGTCGATGATGCCGACCGAGACGGCCGAGACGCTGTCGGTGAGGGGCGTCGCCTTCTGCGCGATGAACTTCTTGTCGCGGCCCCACTCGATCGCCTGGGCCAGGGCGACGTACGCGCCCGTGATGGCCGCCGTGCGCGTGCCGCCGTCGGCCTGCAGGACGTCGCAGTCGAGCACGATGGTGTTCTCGCCGAGCGCCTTCGTGTCGACGACGGCGCGCAGGCTCCGGCCGATGAGGCGGGAGATCTCGTGCGTGCGCCCGCCGATCTTGCCCTTGACGCTCTCGCGGTCGTTGCGCGAGTTCGTGGCCCGCGGCAGCATCGAGTACTCGGCCGTGACCCAGCCCTTGCCCTTGCCCGAGAGCCAGCGCGGCACGCCGTTCGTGAACGAGGCGGTGCAGAGCACCTTCGTGTCGCCGAACGAGACGAGCGCGCTGCCCTCGGCGTGGGTGCTCCAGCCCGTCTCGATGGTGACGGGGCGCAGCTGGTCGGCGCGGCGGCCGTCGGCGCGGACGGTGGGGTCGGTGGTGTCGCTCATGGTGCCTCCTGGGGGGCTCGGCGGTCGGTGGTCGTGGCGGTGCGGCGGGCGGTGCCCGCGGGCGAAGGGCACGAGGAGGCGCGGCCGGCGTCGCGCAGGATCACCGGCGCCCCGCTCCCGGCAGCTCGATCGCCCCGGTCTCGAGGTGCCCGACGCGTGAGACCTCGGGCCCGAGGAACCGCTTCGCCAGCCGGAGGAACCCGCCCTCGTCGCCGCCGGTCGCCTCGAACTCGTAGCGCGGGACGCTGCCGGCGGGGGCCTCGAGGTCGTGGTCGACGAGGGTGCGGTAGACGTCGGCGGCGGTCTCCTCCGCGCTCGACACGAGCCGCACCTCCGGCCCCATCACGTACTGGATCGCGGCCGACATCAGCGGGTAGTGCGTGCAGCCGAGCACGAGGGTGTCGACCTCGGCGGCGCGGAGGGGCGCGAGGTACTCCTCGGCGACGGCCCGCAGCTCGGGGCTCGACGTGTCGCCGGCCTCGACGAACTCGACGAAGCGCGGGCAGGCGCGGGTGACGAGGGTCAGCCCGGCGGCCGCGGCGAAGGCGTCTTCGTAGGCGCGCGAGCGGATGGTGCCCTCGGTGCCGATGACGCCCACTCGACCCGTGCGGGTCTGGCCGACGGCCGATCGCACGGCGGGCTGGATGACCTCGACCACGGGGATGCCGCGGGCCGCGGTGTAGCGCTCGCGGGCGTCGCGGAGCACGGCCGCCGACGCGGTGTTGCAGGCGATGACGAGCAGCTTCACGCCCTGCGCGACGAGGTCGTCCATGACCGCGAGGGCGTAGGCGCGGACGTCGGCGATCGGCTTGGGCCCGTAGGGCGAGTGGACGGTGTCGCCGACGTAGAGGATCGACTCGCGCGGCAGCTGGTCGATGATCGCGCGCGAGACGGTGAGGCCGCCGACGCCGCTGTCGAAGACTCCGATGGGTGCGTCCGTCACGCCGACGAGCCTACCCGTCGCCGTGCGCCTAGGCTGGCGGCGTGACGAGCGCGCTGCTGACCGACCGGTACGAGATCACGATGGTCGAGGCCGCCCTCCAGGCGGGCACCGCCGACCGCGCCTGCGTCTTCGAGCTCTTCGCCCGGCGCCTCCCCGAGGGCCGTCGCTACGGCGTCGTCGCGGGCACCGGGCGCTTCCTCGACGAGCTGTCGCGATTCCGGTTCGGCGAGCCCGAGCTCGAGTGGCTGCGGGCCGGCCGCATCGTCGACGACCGCACGATCGACTGGCTCGCCGACTACCGGTTCTCGGGCGACGTGCGCGGCTACGCGGAGGGCGAGGTCTACCTCCCCGGGTCGCCGATCCTCGTCGTCGAGTCGAGCTTCGCCGAGGGGGTCCTCCTCGAGACCCTCGCGCTCAGCGTCTTCAACTACGACTCGGCCGTCGCGAGCGCCGCCGCGCGCATGGTGTCGGCCGCCGACGGGCGACCGCTCGCCGAGATGGGCTCACGCCGCACCGGCGAGCGCAGCGCCGTCTCCGCCGCCCGCGCCGCCTGGATCGCCGGCTTCGGCGCCACGAGCAACCTCGAGGCCGGGCGCACGTGGGGCGTCCCGACGATGGGCACCGCCGCCCACGCGTTCACCCTCCTCCACGACACGGAAGAAGACGCCTTCCGCGCCCAGGTCGCCACGCTCGGGCCGGGCACGACGTTGCTCGTCGACACCTACGACGTGCCCACGGCCGTCCGCACGGCCGTCGAGGTCGCCGGCACCGGTCTCGGCGCCGTCCGCATCGACAGCGGCGACCTGCCGTCGGTCGTGGCACAGGTGCGTCGCCAGCTCGACGAGCTCGGGGCGACCGGCACGAAGATCACCGTCACCAACGACCTCGACGAGCACACGATCGCGGCCCTCCGCGCGGCTCCCGTCGACGCCTTCGGCGTCGGCACCTCCGTCGTCTCCGGCTCGGGCCACCCCGCCGCGGGCATGGTCTTCAAGCTCGTCGCCCGGCGCGACGGCGACGGCGCCTGGGTGTCGGTCGCCAAGAAGTCGGCCGAGAAGGCGACGGTCGGCGGCCGCAAGGCACCTGTCCGCGTGCTGGCCGACGGGGTCGCGACCACCGAGCTGGTGCGCATCGGCGACGACGACGCCCGCGACGGCGAGCGACCGTTGCTGGTGCCGCTCGTCACCGGCGGGGTCGTCGACGAGCGATGGCTCGGCGAGGCCGGCACGGCCCGGGCCCGTGAGCACCGCGCCGCGGCCGTGGCCGAGCTCCCGGCCGACGCCCTGCGCCTCAGCCGTGGCGAGCCGGTGCTGCCGACGGTCTACCGCTGACTCGCCGCGACCGCGGCCGCCGCCTGGACGCCGGCTACTCGGACTTCATCTTCTCGTAGATGTCCTTGCAGGTCGGGCAGACAGGGAACTTCTCCGGGTCGCGACCCGGGGTCCACTTCTTGCCGCAGAGGGCCTTGACGGGCTTGCCGCTCATGGCCGACTCCATGATCTTGTCCTTCTTCACGTAGTGCGAGAAGCGCTCGTGGTCGCCCGGGTCGACTACGTCCTCCGTGAGGAGCTTCTCGAGCTCGCGATCGAGGACGTCGAGGCCACCGCCGGTTTCCGTGTTGCTCATGCCGACCATCGTACGACGGCGTGGCCTAGCTGCGGAGGGTGAACGCGAGGAGCTCCGGTGCGCGCGCGGCGAACACCCGGGCGCCCGCCAGCACGCCGACCACGAGCACGACGAGCCCCACGCCGACCCCCGTCGCGAACGACCAGCCGCCGGCCCCGTCGACTCCCGCGAGCAGGTGCCGACCGGCGAACCAGAACGCGGGCGCGGTGAGCAGCAGCGTCCCCGCGATCATCGTCACCTGGGCCGTCACCGACGCGCTGCCGGCGGCCTGCGGCTGCTGGAACGGGTCGTCGTGCGGCCGCACCGCGGCGTACGGCATCGCCGCCGACATCACGCTCGAGAGCCCGAGGCCGCTGAGCAGCAGCCCGGCGCTGACGCCGAGCTCGGGCAGCAGGGCGGTCCAGTCGCCGAACGCCCAGACGGCCACGAGCGACCCGACCACGACCAGGGGCACCCCGATCAGCAACGGAGGCGCGAGCCGGCCCACGCGGTCCGCCAGGCCCTTCGTGTCGGTCGCCACGTGCAGCCACAGCGCGGTGCTGTCGTACGCGACGTCGTTGTGCGGCAGGAAGCCGAGGATGAGGCACATGAGGGGCACGGGCACGAGGGCGAGCCAGTGCCAGCTCACGCCGGCGATGCCGAGCGGCACGACGAGCAGGGGCAGGAAGGGGAGGATGACGAGCGACATCCGGTACCGGGCGTCGCGCGCCCAGTAGGTCAGGCTGCGGGCGGCCACGGCGCCGGTCGGCCCGGCGCGGACGAAGTCGAACCAGCCGAGCGTCGGCGAGCCCGGGGCGTCGTCGGCCTCGGGCCGGTCGGCGAGGCCGCGAGCCACGAGGGCCCGCCAGGCCGCGACGAGGCCCGCGAGCGTGACGACGGCGACGACCACGTCGGCGGCGACGCGACCGGAGTCGCCGGCCGCGACGTGGCCGGGCAGCGCCAGCGCCGCGCCGAAGGGCGTCCAGGCGAGGGCGTCCGCGATGACGCCGGTGCCCGAGCCGCCCGGCAGGGTCGACCGGACGAGGTCGATGACGAGGGGCACGAGCAGCAGGGCGACGACGACCGCGCCGACCGTGAGGAACTGGCGCGAGCGACGGGTCGTCAGCAGCACGGCGTTGACGGTGGAGGCGACGAGGGCGAGGAGCAACGCCGTGGCCCCGGCCATGAGGGCGGCGAGGACGGCCGCCGTCGCGACGCCCGACCCCGAGTCCCACGAGCGCACGTAGCCCGTCGACAGCACCGCGAGGGCGAGGGTGGGCAGGCCGACGGCCGCGCCCAGGGCGAGGCCGACCGCCGCGGGCGTCGCCGGGACGCCGAGCACGGCCAGGCGTCGGGGGTCGTGCCACGGGGGCCGCACCGTCGCGAAGGGCACGACGGCGAAGCCCACGAGCACGAGGGCTCCCCCGCCGACGACGAGCGCGCGCACGTCGGAGAGGGGGGCGTCGCGGAGTCCCCCGGCCAGGCCGGAGAGGACGAGCGAGGCGACGAGGACGAGGAGGACCGAGACGACCGTGACCATCAGCCGACCCGGGGTCGTGCGGACGGTGTTGGCGATCGTCTGGAGCCTCAGTCGGAGAAGCTCTGCAACCATTCCATGCCCTCCGTCACGGCGCGGCCGCCCGCGAGCTCCACGAACGTCTGCTCGAGCGAGCGTCCGGCGCGCACCTCGTCGACCGAGCCGCTGGCCAGCACGTGGCCGTCGACGATCACTGCGACGCTGTCGCAGATGCGCTCGACGAGGTCCATGCTGTGGCTCGACAGCAGCACCGTGCCGCCGCCGGCGACGTAGCGCTGCAGCACCTCGGTGACGGTGGCGGCCGAGACCGGGTCGACCGACTCGAAGGGCTCGTCGAGCACCAGCACGCGCGGCGAGTGGATGACGGCGGCCGCCAGGGCGATCTTCTTCGTCATGCCGACCGAGTAGTCGCTGACCAGGCGCCCGAGGGCGTCCTGCAGCCCGAAGGCCTCGGCGAGGTCGGCCGAGCGCTTGCGCGCCGTCGACCCGTCGAGGCCCCGGAGGGTGGCGGAGTAGTAGAGCAGCTGGGCGCCGGTGAGCCGGTCGAAGAGCCGGAGGCGGTCGGGCAGCACGCCGAGGGCGCGCTTGGCCGCGGCGGGGTCGGCCCAGACGTCGGAGCCGAGCACCGTCACGGTGCCCTCGTCGGGGCGGAGCAGCCCGGTCACGATCGACAACGTCGTCGTCTTGCCGGCGCCGTTGGGCCCGACGATGCCGTAGAAGGAGCCGGCGCGCACCTCGAGGTCGACACCCTCGACGGCCACGGTCCCGCCGTAGCGCTTGACGAGGCCCTTGATCGAGAGGACGACCGGCCGTTCGCCCGGGTCGGGCTCGCCCGACGTCTCGGCCTCGGCCTCGGCCTCGGCTTCGGCCTCTGGTTCGGCCTCTGCCTCGGCGTCGGCGTCGACGTCTGCGTCGGCGTCGACCTCGCCTCCGGGCGCCGTCACGAGCGAGGTCGACGGAGCGTCCTCGGCCACGGCCACGGCCACGGCCTCGGCCCCGGACCCGTCGTCGGCTGTCTCGTCGTCCTGCGACGGAGCGGCCTCGACGAGCTCGGGCGCGTCGTCCACGGGTCCCGCAGGCGCATCCGTCGGCTCGTCCACCGTCTCGGGCGTCGCCGTGCCGGCCTCGGTCGCGACCTCCGCGTCGACGACGGCGTCCTCGGCGACCTCGGCCTCCTCGGCTGCTGCGGCGGCGGCCGCGGCCGCGGCGGCTGCCCGAGCCCGGGCGTTCGCGGCCCGTGTGGCGGCGGCCTTCTTCGCCGCGGCCGACCGGTCGGCGGCGGTGCGCGGGGAGGAGGGCTTGCGCTTGGGGGCGGGCCGGGAGCCGCCGGGAGTCGATCCCGGCCGCGCGGGCGCCGCCGAGGAGGGGGCCGCAGCGGCCTCGTCGCCGACCCGCGCCTCCTGCGGGCCGGTCGCCTCGCGCGCCGTCGCCTCGTCGTCCATCGCGTCCCCCCGTGTGCCCGTGTCGTCGCCGTGGCCCTGCGGTCGACCGGGGTGCGCACCCGTCTGGTCGTCGCGCTCAGGAACCATCGGTCAACCGTACCGCCCGTCGTGCCCCGTCACCCGCACGGCGTCGTCGCATCACGAAAAGGACACGACTATGCCCCGCGACGTACCCCGACGAGGAGGCGCACGCTACTCTGGGGAAGCACGACGACGTGTCCAGATCGAGGCTCCGCGGTGAACTCCGCTCGAACACGAGACGGAATCGGCCCCGATGACGGCGGCCTTCCGATCCGCCGGGGCGACCGAGGACGACGGAGATACCCGTCCTCGCCCCTGTGAGGAGCAAGACGTGAGCCGCACCGACATGAACCGCAAGAACGACATCGCCGCCCAGCAGGTCGTCATCCTGGCCGCCGGGCTCGGCAGCCGCCTCGGGCGTTCGTTGCCCAAGTCGCTCACCGAGCTGAGCGACGGCCGCACGATCATGCAGCAGCAGTTCGAGAACATCCACGAGGCCTTCGGCGAGCGCGCCCGCATCACGGTCGTCGTCGGCTACAAGTTCGAGCACATCGTCGAGGCCTTCCCCGACGCCTCGTTCGTCTACAACGAGCAGTACGACCAGACCAACACGTCGAAGAGCCTGCTCCGCGCCCTGCAGGCCAGCGCCGCGGGCGGCGTCCTGTGGATGAACGGCGACGTCGTCTTCGACCCCGAGGCCCTGAAGCGCGCCGCGCGCCTCGTCCGCGACGACCAGTCGTTCGTCACGGTCAACACCTCGAAGGTCTCCGACGAAGAGGTCAAGTACACGACCGACGCCGAGGGCTACATCGACGAGCTGTCGAAGCAGGTCAAGGGCGGGCTCGGCGAGGCCGTCGGCATCAACTACGTCTCCGGCGCCGACAAGCAGGCGCTCCAGCGCCAGCTGGGCAAGGTCGGCGCGCAGGACTACTTCGAGCGCGGCATCGAACTGGCGATCGAGCAGGACGGGCTACTCTTTGAGCCCGTGGACATCACCGACCTCTACGCCGTCGAGGTCGACTTCGCCGAAGACCTCGAGCGCGCGAACCTGTTCGTCTGATCACCGGGCGCCAGGCGCTCGGGGGTGTCCCCCGACCGCTGAGGACGACCGTGAGCACTGCCCTGGCCGAGCGCCCGCGCCGATCCGGTGCCGCCCGCTACCGCCAGACCCTGTGGCTGCTGACGAGTCGCGACCTCAAGGTCCGCTACTCGACCTCGGCGCTCGGCTACGTCTGGTCGATCCTCGACCCGCTCGTCATGGCGGGCATCTACTACTTCGTCTTCCAGGTCGTGTTCCAGCGCGACGTCGGGGCCGAGCCGTACATCGTGTTCCTCCTCAGCGGGCTCCTGCCGTGGATGTGGTTCAACGGCGCCGTCTCGGACAGCACCCGGGCGTTCCTCCGCGAGGCCAAGCTCGTGCGGTCGACGAAGATCCCCCGCACGATCTGGGTGCTCCGCCTCGTCGGGTCGAAGGGCATCGAATTCGCCCTGAGCCTCCCCGTGCTGGCGCTGTTCGCCGTGCTCGGGGGTGCGCACCTGCACTGGCAGGTCGTCTTCTTCCCCCTGGCGATGGTGATGCAGGCCGTGCTCGTGGCCGGCGTCGGGCTGATCGTCGCTCCGCTCGTCGTGTTCTTCCGCGACCTCGAGCGAGCCACGAAGCTGGCCCTGCGGTTCCTCTTCTACGCGTCGCCGATCATCTACGGCACGAACGACCTGCCCGAGCAGCTGCACGTGCTGGCGGCCTTCAACCCGCTGAGCGGCATCTTCGGGCTGTACCGCTCGGCCTTCTTCCCGGAGCAGCTCGACGTCCTCGAGGCGGTCGTCGGCGGAGGCATGTGCCTCGCGTTGCTGGCCGTCGGCCTCGTCGTGTTCCGCCGCAGCGAGCGCGCCGTGCTGAAGGAGATCTGATGGACGACGTCTCATCCCCCGCCGGCGCCACGGCGCCCGTGATCAGCGTGGCCGGGGTCGGGATCCGCTTCCGCCGCAACCGCCGAGGGCGTCGGTCGTTCAAGGACCTCTTCTCCGACAGCCGCCGTCGAAGCCGTCCGGGCGAGTTCTGGGCCCTCCGCGACGTCTCGTTCGACGTCCGGCCCGGTGAGGCCATCGGCGTGGTGGGCCGCAACGGCCAGGGCAAGTCGACCCTGCTCAAGCTCGTGGCCGAGGTGATCCTCCCCGACACCGGGCACGTCGTCGTGCGCGGCGGGGTGGCGCCGCTCATCGAGATCACCGGCGGCTTCGTGGCCGACCTGACGGTGCGCGACAACGTCTACCTGACGGCGGGGCTGCACGGCATGAGCCGGGCCGAGATCGACGAGCGCTTCGACGAGATCATCGACTTCGCCGAGATCGCGGCCTTCGTAGACACGCCCTACAAGCACCTCTCCAGCGGCATGAAGGTCCGCATCGCCTTCGCGGTGATCTCGCGCCTCGACGAGCCCGTCATCCTGGTCGACGAGGTGCTGGCGGTCGGCGACGCGGCCTTCCGCGAGAAGTGCTACCGCCGCATCGAGCAGATGCTCGCCGACGGTCGCACCCTCTTCCTCGTGTCGCACAACGAGCGCGACCTCAAGCGCTTCTGCGACCGCGGCCTCTACCTGGACGGCGGTCAGCTCGTGCTGGACGGCCCCATCGAGGAGGCGCTGGCCCGCTACCGCTCCGACCATCCTCCCCGGCCCGCGGCGTAGGCTCTGGCGATGCCCGCCGAGAACGACCAGCCGCTCGACCCCTACGTCACGGGCGACCGCCCCCTCGAGTCGACCCCCGAGACCAAGGACGACGACGACCAGGCGGACCTCGAGTCCTCCCCCTGGCTCCGGCGGCTCGACCGCGTGCTGTCGGTGCAGCGGCCGGTCGCCGTCCGCCACGTCCGCGCACTGCGTCGTCGGCACAAGAAGGCCTCGCCGGAACAGCTGATCCGCATCCTCGAGCGCGAGTACCTGGCCGCGGTCACGACCGGCGGCGCGGCCGTCGGGGCCAGCGCCGTCGTGCCCGGCGTGGGCTGGGGCGTCGCCCTCGCGCTCTCCGGCGTCGAGACCGCCGGGTTCCTCGAGGCCAGCGCGCTCTTCGCCCAGTCCGTCACCGAGGTGCACGGCATCGCCGTCACGGACCCCGAGCGGGCCCGAGCGCTCGTCATGACGATGATCCTCGGCACCCCGGGGGCGGCGCTCGTGAGGCAGTTCGCGGGCGAGGCGATCGGCACGGCCCCGGCCCGGACGGCCTTCTGGGGCGAGCTCGTCACCGAGAAGGTGCCGAAGGCAGCGCTCGGCGGCCTCACCGACACGGTGAGGAAGCACTTCGTCCGGCGCTTCGCGGCCTCGCAGGGCGCGACCATCCTCGGGCGTGCGGTGCCCTTCGGCATCGGCGCCGTCGTCGGCGGCGCGGGCAACCACATGCTGGGCCGCAAGGTCGTCACGAGCGCCCGGGCGGCCTTCGGACCGGCCCCGTCGTCGTTCCCGCCCGAGCTCGAGGCCTGAGCCCGCGCGGTCGACCGCCCGCGCCTCCACCGTCCCCGGCCTCGCGCCTCCTCCCCGGTGGCGCCTCCTCCCCAGCATCTCCGCGTCGACGTCGCGGGCTCGCCCTACGGTGCCGCCATGCTCACCCCCGCCTACGCCGTCCCGTTCGAGCTCGACCGCAGTCGGGCACCCCGCGTCCACCGGCTCGTCAACCGCGGCGACGAGCCCGTGCTCGGGCTCCGGGTGACGTTGCTGGGGTGCGGCCTGCTCGTCCCGGTCGCCTCGACGCGGCTCGAGCCCGGCGCGTCGATGACCGTCAGCGTCATCGGCATCGAGCTCAGCCGCAGCGCGATCGCCGTCGTCCGCTGGTTCCGCCCCACCGGCGAAGAGTACCTCTGGCGCTTCAGCTTCTGACCGGGGCCACGCCTACGGGCGGGCGGCCCGGGCTCGACGCTCGGCCACGTAGTCGGCAGCGGAGAAGGTCTCGATGACGGGCGGGAGGTGCTCGCTCGACATCTCCGCCACGAACACGGCCGGGTCGACGCCGAGCACGACCGCGAGTCGGACGATCGTGTGCAGCACGGGGTTGCCGACGCCGCGCTCGATCTTGCCGTAGTTCGACACGTTCATCCCTGCCAGGTGGGCGACCTCGTCCTGGCTCAGCCCGAGCCGTTGCCGCTCGGCACGGACGCGGTCCCCGAAGAGGCGGGCAGCGGGCGACGAGGGCTCAGGCATACCTCATGGATACGCATCTGAGCGCTGTGAATCCAGAGTGCAGAACACCTGGGATTGCAGGCAGGAGGCACACATGCCTCACGCGCCGCGTCGACCGCTCAGTCGAGACCGTCGTCGCCGTCGTCGTCGACCACGAGCGATCGTCGGCGGGCCTCGGCGTCCCCGGGCCGTGACGACGGGCGCGGGGCCGGGGCGGCCGACGCCTCGTCGCGCGCGGCGTACTCGTCCCGCAGGGCCACGAGGCGGCCGACCGCCGCCTCGAACCGCGCCGTCGCGGCACCCGGCGTCGTGTCGCCGAAGTGTCGCTGCACCCAGTGGTCGAGGCGCCCCGCGGCGTCCGGGTCGGCGAGCAGCCGGTCGACGACCTCGACGACGGCGGACGCGTCGTCGGCGGTCAGCCACTCGGCCGCGCCGAGGTAGCCCTGCTCGTCGACGTCCGCGTCGGGCGACGTCGGGCGGGTGACCAGGAGCGGCTTGCCCGTGGCGAGGCGGTCGTAGACCATGGCCGAGATGTCCGTCACGGCCACGTCGGCGACGGCGAGCTGCCAGCCGAGCTCTCCCCCGGCGTCGTGGAGGTGCCCGGCCGCGGGGTCGGCGGCGGCGATGGCCGCGACGATCTCCTGGTGGGCACGCCGGTAGTCGCGGTCGACGACGCCGCTGCGCGGGTGGGGCCGGTAGACCAGCCGGTGACGAGGGCTCGCGAGGACGGCACGCGCGAGCGCGGTGCCGTGCGAGGCGATCGACCCGTAGGCTGCCGACGACCGGTCGCCCTCCCAGGTCGGGGCGTACAGGACGACCGTCCGGTCGTCGGGCACGAAGGGCGGGGTGCCGTCGAGGTGGTCGGTCTGCGGTCGGCCGATCGGCACGGCGCGCTTGTCGAGGTCGTAGTCCCAGAGCTTGGCCTCGAGCCGCGCGCGGGCGGCGTCCCCGGCGACGAAGGCGTAGTCGTACGCCTTGAACTGGTTGGTCGTCATGTACATCTTGTCGCTCTCGCCGTGGTTCACGAAGACGTGCCACATGCGGCCGTAGCGCATCATCTGGAAGTTCTTCGCGTTCTGGTTGACGTAGAGCGTGAGGGCGAGGGGCTGCGCCTCGACGAAGGCCTCGAGGTCGGTCACGCGCCGGGCGTAGACGACCGGCACCGGCGACTCCTCGAGAAGCGTGAGCATGGCACCCGGCGACCGCGAGACGATGGCGACCGGGACCGTGCGGGCCAGGTGGGCGAGAGGGCCGTACCACTGGCGGATCTGGTACATGTTCACGGCCGAGTCGGCGAAGTAGACGGCGACGCGCACGGTGCCGGGCTCCGGCTCGCGGGCCTGCCGCTCGGCCCCCATGGCGTCGAGCCGGCGTCGCTGCCGCCGCGACCGCAGGGCCCGCGTCGCGAGTCCGCGGGCGAGGGAGAGGTCCCTGATCAAGGGCACGGAGGTCCTCCGTTCATCGGGCGTCGTGCGACCGGGAGCACCGCACCCCACCAGGCTAACCGGAGCACGCGCGCCTAGATGACGGGGGGTCGCCCCGAACGCGCCATGCGGGCCACCGTCGCCCAGCCCATCGAGCGCCGTCCGCCGGGCGACGTGCGCCAGCCCTCCGCCCAGCCGCCGAACCACGCGCCGAGACGACGGGGGGTCGTCGCCCAGCGGAGGACCTGGACGGCGGTCCAGGAGCCGACGTAGACCGGGACGAGCGGCCAGGGCAGGTTGCGCTTCGCCAGCCAGACCCGGTTGCGGGCGTTCAGGCGGTGGTACTCGGCATGGCGGGCGGGGTCGATCGCCGGGTGGTGGGCGACGAGGTCGCCCGCATACCGGACGCGCCGGCCCTGGGCCCAGACGCGCCAGGCGAGCTCGATGCCCTCGTGGGCGTAGAAGTAGGGCTCGCCCCAGCCGCCGCAGGCGTCGAAGACGTCGCGCGGGAGGAGGGTCGCCCCCTCCCAGACGGAGAACACGTCGCTGCTCTCGGCCGGGTCGCCCTTGCGGAGGCGCGGGATCCAGCGGCGCGGGCTCGCGACCCCCGAGGGGTCGACGACGCGCGGCTGGAGGAGGCCCACGTCGCCCTCGCGGCGGAGCAGCGCCACAGCGTCGAGGAGGAACGTCGGCGACGGCAGGCTGGCGTCGTCGTCGAGGAAGAAGACGTAGTCGCCGGCCACCAGCTCGGCCCCCCGGTTGCGCCCGGCGGGGATGCCGGCGTTCTCGGGGAGCTGGAGCACGCGGACGCCCTCGGGCACGGCCCCGGGTCCGCCGCCGTTGCCGACGCAGACGACGTCGACGTCGACGCCCTCCTGGGCGAGGAGGCTCTCGAGGCCGCGGGCGAGGTCGGCGGGCCGCCGGCCCTGCGTCAGGCTGACGACGCCGACCGTCGGACGCCCCGCGCTCAGGAGCGCACCCGGCGCGACGCCATGATGGCGACGAAGTGCCCGCCGAGGGCCAGGACCGACAGCGGCAGCAGCACGACGAGGAGGGCCCGGTCGGCGAGCAGCGGGTCGTCGAGGACGAGGCCGACGAGGGCCGCGACGACGGCGAGCATGGTCAGCTCGACGGAGTGGTAGAGCCGGTGGAACGGCACGAACCTCGCGGCCGAGCGGAGGCGCGAGAGCAGTCGCCCGCTCGGCACGGTGACGCCGCCCTTCTTGTCCTCGAGGCGGGTCAGGCCGGCCGCGGCCCGCGCCACGTGCACCATGTCGTTGAGGGCCTTGTTGAGGACGATGACGAGGGCGAGCGCCAGCCCGAGGGTCGTCCAGAGGTAGTCGGCGGGGGCGTCGAACGGCCAGCCCGCGGCCCGCACCCCGAGCACCACCGGGATCAGTGCCTCCGTCGAGTAGTGCCCGACCTTGTCGAGGAACACGCCCGCGGGCGAGCTGCTGCCCCGCCAGCGCGCCACCTCGCCGTCGCAGCAGTCGACGAGCATCTGCAGCTGGCCGAGCACGAGCGCCAGCATCGCCCCGCCGATGCCGGGGACGAGCAGCGCGGCCGCGGTCGCCCAGCCGGTGAGGATCATGAGCCCCGTGACGCCGTTGGCCGAGATGCTCGTCTTGAGCAGCCACCAGGTCAGGTACGGCGACACGTCGCGCAGGTAGAGCGACGCGGTCCAGTGCTCGGCGTTGGCCCGGCTGCGGACCTCGGGCGGCTGGGCGACGCGGCGGAGCTCGTCGATCGAGGTCGGCCTCGTGGGCAGCGCGGTCAAGGGCTGCTACCTCCCGGTGTGAGCGGTGATGTTCTTCGTCAGGTTCAGGAACCCGAAGACGAAGCCGAATCCCCAGCCGAAGTGGATGGAAGGCAAGACTACGAGAAACCACAGGCGCGTGCGGAGGTCCTCGCCCCGGGCGGCGAGCACGGCCGCCGCGAGCACGAAGGCGAGGTACACGCCCGGCACGACGAAGCCGAGCATCGCCCAGGCCAGGCCGCTGCCCGTCATCGCCCCGACGACGCCGACGAGGCCCACGAGCAGGCCGAGGCTCGCGCCGACGACCATCGCGGGCGGCACGAGGTACCGCACGGTGTTCGCCCGGGGGAAGCGCCGCGAGAGCTCTCCCCGCCACAGGCCCGTCGCGACGAACTGGCGCGCGAGCTTGCGCAGGCTGGGACGGGGACGGTACGTGACCACGAGCTCGGGCGTGAACCAGACGGTGCCGCCCGACGCCCTCAGGCGGCGGTTCAGCTCCCAGTCCTGGCCCCGCTTGACTCCCTCGTCGAAGAGCCCGACCTCGAGCAGGCGCGACCGCACGAACACGCCCAGGTACGCGGTCTCGGTGGGCCCCTCCGCGCCTCCGACGTGGTGGGGCGTGCCGCCGAGGCCCACCCGGCTGCCGTAGGCCCGGGCGACGGCCTTCTCGAAGGGGGTGCGGCCCTCGGCGAGCATGATGCCGCCGACGTTGTCGGCACCGCTGCGCCGGAGCGCCTCGACGGCGAGGCGGGTGTACTCGGGCGGCAGGACGGAGTGGGCGTCGACGCGGACCGTGACCGGGTGCACCGAGGCACGGATGGCGACGTTGAGGCCGGCCGGGGTCGAGCCGACGGGGTTCGGCAGGCTGCGGATGCGCGGGTCGGCCGCCGACATCTCGGCGACGACCTCGTTCGTGCGGTCGACGCTCGGGCCGAGCGCGAGCAGCACCTCGAAGGGGCCCTCGTAGTCCTGCGCGACGAGGCTCTCGACGGCCGCCCGGATCTCGCGCTCCTCGTTGAGCACGGGCATGACGTAGGACACGCCGGGGAGGGGCGTGTCGAAGAGTGCCATGTCAGTCGTGCCTCGGGCTCGCGGCGCTGGGCGCACGGTCGGGTGCGGAGGAGTGCTCCGGAGATCGTCGCGAGCCTATCAACAGACGAGGGCGGCCCCGGGTCGAGGGACCCGGGGCCGCCCTCGGGCGGAGCGGCGCGGCGTCAGCTGGTCAGCGTGCCGAGCGTGACCGACGTCGTGGCGGTCGCGCCGTCCCGGACGTAGGTGAGGTCGGCGTCGCTGCCGCCGGCGAGGAAGCGCACCTGGGCCGTGAGGTCGGTGCGGCTCGTCACGGGCACGCCGTTGAACTCGGTCACGACGTCGCCCTGGCGGAGGCCGGCGGCCTGCGCCGCCCCGCCGCTGCTGATCTCGACGATCACGGCGCCCACCTGCGTGGCGCCCGAGACGTTCGCGGCGTCGTCGACGCTCGCGCCGAGGAGGCCGTGCGACGCGCTGCCGCCCGCGATGATCTCCTTCGAGACCCGGTCGACGAGGTTCGACGGGATCGAGAAGCCGACGCCGATGCTGCCCGACGACGAGCCGGAGCTCGCGATGGCGACGTTGAGGCCGATGAGCTCGCCCTGGGCGTCGAGGAGAGCGCCGCCCGAGTTGCCCGGGTTGATGGACGCGTCGGTCTGGATCACCGGCAGCGAGATGACGCTGCTGGCCTGGTTCTGGGTGCTCCCGTCGCCGTTGTTGAACGAGAACGGCCCCTGCCCGTTGTTGTCGTTCTGGTCGCCCTGGTCGGAGCCGTCGCTGGGCGCGGCCGACGACTGCACCGTGATGCTGCGGTTGAGGGTCGAGACGATGCCGTCGGTGACGGTGTTCGACAGGCCGAGGGGCGCGCCGATCGCGACGGCCGTGTCGCCGACGTTGAGCTTCGACGAGTCGGCGAACGACATCGGCTCGAGGTCGGTGGCGTCGATCTTCAGCACGGCGAGGTCGACCGTCGGGTCGAGGCCCACGACCTCGGCGGGCAGGATGCGCCCGTCGCTCAGGGTGACCGAGATCGTGCCCGAGGCGCTCGCCCCGTCGAGGGTCACGACGTGGGTGTTGGTCACGATGTAGCCGTCGTCGGTGAGGATGACCCCGGACCCCGTGCCGCCGGAGCTGCCGGAGGTGACGTTGATGGTGACGACCGACTGCGTGGCCTTGGCCGCCACGGCGGTGATCGCCGTCGCGTCGGCGTAGTCGTTGACCGTCAGGTCGCGGGACTGCCCGGCGACCGTCGCGGTGCCGTCGCCCGACGCGACGCTGCCGCCGACGACGCCGCCGAGGGCACCGCCCGCGAGGAGGCCGACCGCGAGGGTCGCCGCGAGCACGCCGCGGCCGCTGCGCTTCTTCGTGGCCGTGCCGGCGGGCGCCGGGGCGCTCCAGGCCGAGCCGTCGGCCGTCGGGTAGGGGGTCGTGTCGTACGCGGTCGTCGCGTCGTGGCCGGCGGGCTGCTGGTACGAGCCAGGCTGCTGGTAGGACGCGGGCTGCTGGTACGAGCCTGCCTGCTGGTACGAGGCGGGCTGCTGGTAGGAGCCGGGCTGCTGGTACGACGCGGGCTGCTGGTACGAGCCTGGCTGCTGGTACGAGGCCGCCTGCTGGTACGAGCCGGGCTGCTGGTACGAGCCCGCCTGCTGGTACGAGCCGGGCTGCTGGTACGACGCGGGCTGCTGGTATGAAGACGGGTGCTGGTACGACGCCGGCTGCTGACCGGGGGCGGGCGGTCGCCCGGCCTCCTCGTCGAGCGAGCGGGGGCCGGTGCCCGGGAGGGGAGGCGCACCGAACGTCACGGCCGGGTCGTCGGCCACGGGACCGCGGGCGGGCGCCTCGGGAGCGCGGCCCTCCGTTCCGGGCTCGACCCGCGCCTCCGGCGCTCGGCCGTCGGACGCCTCGGGCGTCGGTGCCTCGTCGGGTCGGCGGGTCGTGTCGTCGGCGTCGTCGCTGCCGCGGGGGGTCTCGTTCATGGGGCGGTGCTCCTCTCAAGCCCCCACAGCCTGGTCGTCGAACCTGTGCGCAGCATATGGCGACCCTGGGAGCGGCCTGCCGTGCGGACAAGCGGTCGCTGGACCGCCCCCGCGGGCCGCCGCCCGGACCCCGTGACGGCGGGATACGGTGACGGCACCATGACTGCACCGGCCCCCTGGGAACGCGCCGCCCGCGGCGCCATGCTGCTCGACGACCACGGTCGCCTCGCCACGACGATCTTCGCGGAGATGTCGGCCCTCGCGGCCCGCACCGGCGCGGTGAACCTCGGGCAGGGGTTCCCGGACGAGGACGGGCCCGCCGAGGTGCTCGCCGCCGCCCACGCCGCCATCGACGCGGGGCTGAACCAGTACCCGCCCGGGCGCGGCACGCCCGGGCTGCTCGACGCGGTCGCCGAGCACCAGCGCCGCTTCTACGGCATCGAGCTCGACCCCGCCCGCGAGGTGCTCGTCACGGCCGGCGCCACCGAGGCCCTCGCGGCGACCCTGCTCGCCCTCGTCGACGACGGCGACGAGGTCGTCACCCTCGAGCCGTTCTACGACGCGTACGGCGCCCTGGTCGGCCTGGCGGGGGGCACGCACGTCACGGTGCGCCTCCACGGTCCCGACTTCCGGGTCGACCACGGCGAGCTGCGTGCGGCGTTCTCCGACCGCACACGGGTGGTCGTGGTCAACGACCCGCACAACCCGACCGGGACGGTGCTCGACGACGCGACCCGACGCCTCGTCGTCGAGCTGGCCCGCCTGCACGACGCCGTGATCGTCACCGACGAGGTCTACGAGCACCTGCTCTTCGACGGCGCGCGACACGTGCCGATCTCGACGCTGCCGGGGGCGGCCGAGCGCACGATCACGGTCTCGAGCGGCGGCAAGACCTTCGCGACGACGGGGTGGAAGGTCGGCTGGCTGTCGGGGCCGGAGGAGCTCGTGTCGCGCGTGCTCACCGTGAAGCAGTACCTCACGTACGTCAACGCCTCGGTCTTCCAGCCCGCGATCGCCGTCGGGCTCCGGCTGCCCGACGAGTACTTCTCGCAGCTGGCCGCCGGGCTCCAGGCCAAGCGCGACCTGCTCTCGGCGGGCCTCGAGGCGGCCGGGTTCGCAGTGTCGCCGTCGCACGGGTCGTACTTCGTCGTCGCCGACGCCGCACCGCTCGGCCACCACGACGCCGCCGAGCTCTGCCGGCGCCTGCCCGAGCTGGCGGGCGTCGTGGGCGTGCCCCTCAGCGCGTTCTGCCGGGACGGCGGGGCGCCGGGGACGTCGTCGCTCGTCCGGTTCGCCTTCTGCAAGAAGACCGAGGTCCTCGAGCGGGCGGTCGAGCAGCTCGCGCGGCTGCGGGCCTGACCGCGCCGAGAGGCTGACGGCTCGGCGTGACGGCGAGCCGGTGCGCCCGCCCCGTCAGCGCGGCTGCCGGGCGGCCAGCGCGGCGCCGGCGGCCTCGACCCAGGCCACGGGCTCGGCCAGGGAGCGCTCCGCTCCCCCGGCCAGCTCCGACGTCTCCACGACGGCGTCGAAGGGGTCGAGCTCGGCCGTCGTCGCGTCGACGACGCCCGCGACGAGGCAGACCCGCGCGCCGCCCCCGCCCACGGCGCCGAGCACCCACGACACGACCTTGCCGCCGGCCGTCTGGGAGTCGAAGCGCCCTTCGCCCGTCACGACCACGTCGGCCCTCCGCAGGCGCGTGGCCGCCCCGACCGCCTCGGCGACGGCCGCGGCCCCGGGTGCCAGCGTCGCGCCCCAGACGAGCAGCCCGAAGGCCGTCCCGCCGGCCGCGCCGGAGCCCGGTGTCGCGGGGTCGACGTCGACCAGCGCCGCGAACGCCTCCAGCGACGACTCGAGGGCCAGCACGTCGTCCGGCCCCGCGCCCTTCTGCGGCCCGAAGACCGCCGCGGCACCCGTCGGGCCCAGGAGCGGCGCCTGGACGTCGGTCAGCGCCGTCACCCCGTCGACCGGCAGGGGCCTCAGCCCCGACGCGTCGAGGCGCACGGCGGTCGAGAGCCCGTGCGCCCCGTCGGCCACCGGCTCGCCCACCGAGTCGAGGAGGCGCGCGCCGAGCTCCGTGAGGACGCCCGCCCCCGCGTCGGTGGACGCGCTCCCCCCGAGGCCCACCACGACGCGACGGGCGCCGGCGTCGAGGGCTGCGGCGACGACTCGGCCGAGGCCGCGGGTGTGGGCGTCGTGGGGCAGGGGCGCGGCCAGGAGGGGCAGTCCGCTGGCACAGGCGAGCTCGGTCACCGCGACGTCGTCCGGCAGCATCAGCCAGGAGGCGGTGTGGGGCCGTCCGTCGGGGCCCGGCACGTCGACGAGGTGGCGGACGGCACCGGGCACAGCGGCCTCGAAGGCGTCGAGGGTCCCCTCGCCCCCGTCGGCCAGGGGCACCAGGTCGATCTCGTCGTCGGGCCGCACGCTCGCCCAGCCCCGGGCCAGCGCCTCGGCGACGTCCCGGGCGTCGAGGCTGCCCTTGAACGAGTCGGGAGCGACGGCGACCCTCAGCGGCGACATGTGCCCACAGTGGCACAGGACGAGCGACCCCGCGGCCGGGATCGCCTCGCGGGCCCGGAGACACGAAAAAGCCCTGGTCAGAAGACCAGGGCTTTCTCATCGGTGCTGCGATTTGTTGCGGGGGCAGGATTTGAACCTACGACCTCTGGGTTATGAGCCCAGCGAGCTACCGAACTGCTCCACCCCGCGGCACAAGAAGAAACACTATCACGGCTCCCGCGCGACGTCCAATCGAGGCCGCCGCACGCTGCCCGGACGCACCGACCGCCCCTCGACGAGGTCGAGGGGCGGTCGGTGGAGGTGCCGGCGGAGCGTTACTGACCGGTGATCCCGCCGGCCGCGACGGCCGCCTCCAAGGCGTCCTGGAGTCGCTGGTCGGCCTCGGCCGCGCCCACCAGGTCGTTGTCGGCGTAGGCCGCGGCACGGTCGCTCAGCGCCGACTGCGCGTCGGCGAGCGCGCTGTCGAGGGCCGCGTTGTCGGTGCCGCCCGTGCCGCCGGCGTCACCGCCCGCGTCGCCGGCACCCGCGTCGCCGGTTCCTCCGGCGTCGGTGCCGCCCGTGTCGGGCAGGTCGTTGTCACCGGCGTCCGCACCCGAGTTGCCGCCGAACAGCGAGTCGAGCGCGCCGTTGAGGGTGTCCTCGAAGGCGATCTGATCGCCGAACGAGACCAGGATCTTCTGCAGCACCGGGTACGACGTCTCGGAGTTCGACTTCACGTAGATCGGCTGGACGTACAGCAGGCCGCCGCCGACGGGGAGCGTCAGCAGGTTGCCCCGCACCACGCTCGTGTCGCCTCGGGTGAGCAGGGCCAGCTGGTTCGCCACCGCGGTGTCGGTGTTGAAGTTGTTCTGGACCTGGCCCGGGCCGGGCACGGTGTCGGTCTTCGGCAGGGTCAGCAACGTGAGCCGACCGTAGCTGTCGGCGATCTCACCCGGCGTCGACCCCGCGTCGGCGTTCGCCGCGAGGTACCCCGTCAGCACGTTGCGGGCGTTGTCGCTCGTCTGCTGCGGGATGTAGGTCGAGTAGATCGAGAAGGCCGGGTCTTGGTCGGGCAGCTGCAGCGTCAGGTAGTACGGCGGCTGCAGGGCCGCGTTCGCGGACGTGGTCGTCGGCTCGTTCGGCGTCACCCACGCGTCGTCGCTCGAGTAGAACGAGTTCGAGTCGGTCACGTGGTACGTGCTGAGGATCGCGCGCTGCACCTTGAACATGTCCTGCGGGTAGCGGACGTGCTCCATGAGCTCGACCGACATCTCGGACAGCGGCGTGGTCGACGACGGGAAGATCTTCTGCCACGTCTTGAGCACCGGGTCGTTGACGTCCCAGGCGTAGAGCTTGACCGAGCCGTCGTACGCGTCGACGGTGGCCTTGACCGAGTTGCGGATGTAGTTGATCTCGTTCGAGGCGTAGGTCGGACGCGGCGTGTACGTGTCCGCGATGGCGTCCGAGAGCGCCTGCGGGTCGGAGTACGGGTACTCGCGGGTCGTCGTGTAGCCGTCGACGATCCACTGGATGCGCCCGTCGACGACGGCCGGGTACGGCGCGCTGTCGATGGTGAGGTAAGGCGCCACCTTCTGCACGCGCTGCGACGGGTCGCGGTCGTACATGATCTGCGAGTCGGGGTTGACGGCGTCCGACAGGAAGATCTGCTCCGACTGGAACTTGATCGCGTAGATGAGCTTCTTGAAGGCGTTGTCGAGCTTCGGCCCGCCGTCGCCCTCGAAGGTCGTCGTCTGGTTCGTGCCGTTGTCGTTGCTGCCCGAGGGGTAGTCGAGCTCGATGTCGTTCGAGCCGTCGCCGCCCACGATCGAGTACGCCGGCGACTGCTGGCCGAAGTAGATGCGCGGCTCGTAGCTGTCGGCGTCGCCGAGCGCGCCCGAGACGGGGATGCCCGACTCGAGGAAGACGGGCTGGCCGTCCGCGGAGCGCTGGTTGCCGTACGCCGCCACGACGCCGTAGCCGTGCGTGTAGACGAAGGCGGTGTTGTAGGGCGTGGCCGAGCTGCCGAGCTGGTCGGTGCTGAGCTCGCGCACCGCGATCACCGTGTCCTGCTGCTGCCCGTCGATCGTGTAGCGGTCGACCGAGAGCTGCTCGGGGAAGCTGTAGTACTGGCGGTACTGCTGCAGCTGCGCGAAGGCGTCCGTGACGAGGGCGGGGTCGATGATGCGGATGTTGGCGGTCGTGACCGCGTCGCCCGCGAGCGCGCCGGCGGCGGCGTCGGACTGGGCGTCGTACGACTCCTCTTGCACGTCGCTCACGCCGTAGGCGTCCCGCGTCGCCTGGATGTTGCGCTCGATGTAGCTCGACTCGACCGGCCCCTCGCTCGGGTCGACCTGGAAGCGCTGCACGATCCAGGGGTAGATGCCGCCCACGATGATGCTGATGACGATGAGCGCGGCCGTGCCGATGACGCTGAGGCGCCAGCGGGCCACGATCGCGGTGACGATGAACAGGATCGCGACGACCGCCGCGGCGAGCGCGAGGATCTGCTTGCCGGGGATGCCCGCGTAGACGTCGGTGTAGGTCGCGCCGGTGATCAGCTTGTTCGTGCCGTCGGTGAGCGTCGCGTACTGGTCGAGCCAGAGGCTGACGCCCTGCAGCAACAGGTAGACGGCGGCGGTGACGGCCAGCTGGATGCGCGCCACGCGCGAGATGCGCACGTCGCGGCCCGAGAAGCGCAGGGCCCCGTAGAGGTAGCTCGTGGCCACGGCCGCGAGGCCGGAGATCAGCACGACGGCCGACGCGAAGCCGACGATGCCCTGCCAGAAGGGCAGCTCGAACACGTAGAACCCGATGTCGAGGCCGAACTGCGGGTCGGTCTGGCCGAACGGCGTGCGGTTCAGCCACTGGAGGGTGACCTCCCAGCGGCTCGACGCGGCGATGCCGGCGAACAGGCCGAGCACGATCGGCACCCCGAAGACGACGACCCGGCGCAGGGGCTCGATGACCTGCTGGTAGCGGTCGAGCTGCGAGTTGAGCTTCGCGTAGACCGGACGGAACCGGAACGCCACGTCGATGCTGACGAAGACCGGGACGGCCATCGCCACGAACCCGATCAGGAACATCACCGCGCCGGCGATCCACTGCGTGGTGAGGACGGTGGCGAAGCCCAGCTGGTCGTACCAGAGGAAGTCCGTCAGCAGCGACGAGAAGATGAAGAACGCGATGACCAGGGCGGCGAGGACCGCCACCGTCACGAGGATGGGCGCTCGGGGCGAACGTCGTGCGGGTGGCGACGATGCAGGTGACGTCAAGAGGGTGCTCCTGGCTCAGGGGACGAGGACCTCCATCGTACGTGCCGCCCCTGACCGTTCGACCCTGGCCCAGCTGCCCATGACCTGGCTGGACGCGAGCGGTCAGCTGGCTGTGCAGGTGGGCAGCGCGGCGACGTCGCCGTCGGACGCGACGGTCTCGAGCGCGGTCACCGCGTCGTCGAGGGTGCCCACGGCGTAGACGTCGAGCCCGTCCGGCACGTGGCCGACGACCTCGTCGCAGTTCGACTCCGGTGCGAGGAAGACGGTCGCCCCGGCGTCGCGCGCGCCGTAGAGCTTCTGCCGGATGCCGCCGATCGCCCCGACCGTGCCCGAGGCGGTGATCGTGCCCGTGCCGGCCACCTGCTCGCCGCCGTTCAGCTCGCCCGGCGTCGTCTTGTCGATGATGCCGAGGGCGAACATCATGCCGGCGCTCGGCCCGCCGACCTTGTCGAGCCGGAGCGTGACGTCGAAGGGGAAGGTGTAGTCGACGCTGACGCCCACTCCGAGCAGCGCCGTCTGCTGCACCTCCTCCGGGGTGACCTCCTCGGTGACCCGGGTCCCGGCGCGCTCGACCACCAGCGTGGCCGGCGTCGCGGCCCCGTTGTCGGCCACGACGCCGCGCAGCACGTCGACGTCGCCGTTCGTCGTCAGGTCGGTGCCGTTCACGCTCACGACCACGTCGCCCTCCTGCAGGACGCCCTCCGAGGGCCCGTCGGCCTGCACCTGGCTGACCGTCACCGAGCTCGGCACGTCGTAGCCCTCGTGGATCAGGGCCGCCGCGACGGCGGACTTCTGCGAGTTCTGCATGTCGACCGCGTTCTGCTCGTCGACCTGCTCGTTCGTGACGCCCGAGGGGTAGATCGCCTCGACCGGCACGACGGCCCTGCTGGGCGAGAACCAGGCGCGGACCACGTCGATCCAGCTCGGGCGGACGCTCTCGTTGCCCTGCACGCTCACGGTCAGCAGGTCGAGCGTGCCCGCCGTCGGGTAGGTCTCGTGGCCGTCGACCGTGATCAGGGGCTCGTCCTGGCCCTCGTACTCGGCCGCGCCGAGGGTGTCGAAGACGGGGCCCGGCTGCTCGATCAGGTACGGCGAGGGGAGGAACGTGAGCACCAGCCCGGCGACCAGGGCGACCACCAGCAGCGTCCAGCCGACGGCGCCTCCGCGGCCCGGTCGGACGGCGGGGCGGGCCGGAGGCGTGAAGACGGCCACGAGGGTCCTTCCAGATGTTCGCCGAGGGCGCACGGCGGACCTCGGGGCGGCGGCACTGTCCCAGGCTGTTCCTGCGGCCAGCAGCTAGCGTAGTCGTCATGACCGATGATCCGCAGCGCGAGCCGGAGGACGAGTTCCGCGACATGCTGCGCCAGTTCCTGTCCGGCGACTCCGACATCGACCCGTCGCAGCTGGCCGGCGCCGCGGGCCTCCCCGACGACCCCGCGTTCATCGCCCGCCTCATGGGCCAGCTCCAGAACGCCGTGAACCGCAGCGGCGACGGCATCGACTGGACCGTGGCCACCGAGCAGGCCACGGCCGTGGGGACGCAGAGCGCCGTCCCGACCTCGCCCGCCGACGCCGCGGCCCTCGAGCAGGCGTTCCACGTCGCGGCCCTCTGGCTCGACGACGTGACCTACGTGTCCGAGCTGACCGTCGCGCCGCGGCTGCTGACCCGGGCCGAGTGGGCCCGCCTCTCGATGCCGGTCTGGAGCCAGCTCGCCGAGCCGGTCGCCGAGTCCATCGCCGAGTCGCTGACCACGGTCCTGCGCGAGCAGGCCCCAGAAGAGATGCAGGCGCTCATCGCCGGGGCGAGCGAGGTGATGCGCAGCGTCGGCGGCACGCTCTTCGCCATGCAGCTCGGCCAGGTCGTCGGCCAGCTGTCGACCGAGGTGGTCTCCGGCGGCGACGTCGGCATCCCCCTCCTCGACGACCAGCAGGCCGCGATCCTGCCCCAGAACGTCGACGCCTTCGGCGAGGGCCTCGACATCGACCGCGACCAGGTGCAGCTCTACCTGGCCGTCCGCGAGCTCGCCCACGCCCGCCTCTTCCGGCACGCCCGCTGGCTGCGGCTGCACCTGATCTCGTCGATCCGCGAGTTCGCCCAGGGCATCACCATCGACACTTCCCGCCTCGAAGAGCTCACGGTCGGCTTCGACCCGGCGAACCCCGAACAGCTCCAGGAGGCGCTGGCCAGCGGTGCGCTGATCCCCCCGAAGTCCGACGAGCAGCTCGCCGCCCTGGCCCGGCTCGAGACGACCCTGGCCCTCATCGAGGGCTGGGTCGACGTCGTCACCGCCCAGGCCACCGCGCGCCTCCCCCGGTCCGGTGCCGTGGCCGAGACCGTCCGTCGGCGACGCGCCGCCGGCGGGCCGGCCGAGTCGGCCTTCTCGACGCTCGTCGGGCTCGAGCTCCGACCCCGTCGGCTGCGCGAGGCCGCCGCGATGTGGTCGGCCGTGACCGACGCCGTCGGCGCCGAGGGCCGCGACGGTCTCTGGGCCCATCCCGACATCGTGCCGACGAGCGCCGACATCGACGACCCGCAGGCGCTGGTCGCCCGTCTCACGGCGACCGAGCCCGCCTTCGACGACGTCGACCAGGCCATCGAGGCGCTGCTGGCGGACGAGGGCGCCGACCGACCCCGCGAGGGCCTCGACGGCAGCGCGGACGAGGGCGACGCCCCGGGCGGCGACGCGACCGACGGCGACGCGCCGACCGACGGCGGTCCGTCACCCGACGCGCCCTCCTCCCCCGGGCGCTGAGCCCGACGCGGGCGTCGACCCTGTGGACAACCCGTCCCGGGGCCGGCGCGTGCGGCACCCTCGAGGGATGCCCTCCCCCGTCCCGCTCCGGCTCCCCGCCCGCGCCCCGGTCGTCTGGCGCGACCCCACGACCGTGCAGGTCGGCGTCGAGTCGCCGTCGCTCGTCCTGACCGACGTCACCCGGCTCGACGAGGCCGTGCTCGGCGCCGTCGCGGCCGGCCGGGCCGACGGCGGCTGGCGCGCCGTCGCCGCCCAGCTCGGCCGCGACCCCGACGAGGTCGCCGCGAGCGTGGAGCGGCTCGCTCCGGCACTCGTCCCGCCCGTCGGCCCCCGGATCGGTCCGCCCGCCGTCGTCCGCCTCGCGGGCGACGGGCCCCTCGCCGACGAGATCGGGCACCTGCTCGAGTCGGAGGGGCTCGGGGTCGTGCTCGTCGACGGGCGCTCGTGCTCGGGCCCGGCGGACGACGCCCGCAGCGCCTCCTCGTTCTCGTCCCTCCCCGGCGTCGGGCTCGTGGTCGGCGGGCTGGCCCACGACCCGACGGCGTCGACGGAGTGGCTGCGTCACGACGTCGTGCACCTGCTCGTCCGCGTCGGCGACCGGTCCGTGCGCCTCGGGCCGACCGTGGTGCCCGGCGTCACCGCCTGCTCACGGTGCCTTCACCTCGCCGCGGGCGACGTCGACCCCGCCTGGCCCGCGATCGCCGCGCAGCTCGTGACGGCGCCCACCCCGCCGACGAGCCTCCTCGTCCGGCGCGAGGTCGCGACCCGAGCGACCCGGCGCCTGCTCGAGGTCGTGGGCTGGGCCGCGACGGGCGGTCCGAGCCCCGCCGACGTCGCCCGCTGCGCCGAGGTGGTCCGGGTGGACCACGACACCGGCGAGGTCACGACGTCGCGGGCACGGCCCCGTCCCGACTGCGGATGCGCAGCTCCTCCAGGAAGCGGCTCGGACGGCGCTCCCCGCCGCGGCCCTGCCCGGCGGCCCCCCACGAGAGCCGCAGCCGCTCGCGCGCGCGGGTGATGCCGACGTAGAGCAGCCGGCGCTCCTCGTCGATCGCCTCCAGGCCCTTCGCGTAGCTGATCGGCACCAGGCCCTCGCTGAGCCCGACGAGGTAGACGCTCCGCCACTCGAGGCCCTTGGCCGAGTGCAGGGTCGCGAGGGTGACGGCCGACATGGTCGGCTCGTGCTGGCCCTGCTGCCGCGCGAAGAGCTCGTCGACGAACTGGCGCAGGGTCGTGCCCTCGGGCGACGCCTCGGCCAGGCCCATGAGGGCGTTCAGCGACTCCCACCGGTCGCGCACGGCGCCGCGCTGCTCGGGGGCCTCCTGCGTCCAGCCCAGCGAGCGCAGCACGTCGCTCACCGTCTTGAAGAGGGGCTCGCCGACGATGCTGACGGCGGCGCCCTTGAGCATCATCAGCGCCTCCTTGACCTCCCGCAGCTCGAAGAACCGCGTCGCGCCGTGGATGCGCGTCGTGACGCCGACGTCGGCCAGGGCGCGCTCGAGCGCGGCGGCCTGCACGTTGACGCGGTACAGCACCGCGATCTCCTCCGGGGCGACGCCCGACCGGATCTCGTCGGCGATCGTCTGGGCCACGCCCCGCGCCTCCGCCATGTCGGTCGGGTACTGGGTGACCGGAGGCACGGGCCCGGTCGTCTCGACGGCCGGGTGCAGGTGCAGGGCTCCCGGTCGACCGCGCATGAGCTGGTTGGCGGTGTCGACGATCTGCCGCGAAGAGCGGTAGTTCTGCTCGAGGCGCACGACCGTCGCGTCGTCGTAGCGGGACCCGAAGCCGAGCAGGTAGTCGGCGGAGGCCCCCGCGAACGAGTAGATCGTCTGGCTCGCGTCGCCGACGACGCACAGGTCGTTGCGGTCGCCGAGCCAGAGCTCGAGCAGGTGCTGCTGCAGCGGCGAGACGTCCTGGTACTCGTCGACGACGAAGAAGCGGTACTGCTCGCGGACCTGCTGGGCGACGCGCGGCTCGAGCTCGAGCATGCCGACCGTGGCGAGGAGGACGTCCTCGAAGTCGAGCTGCCGGCGCTCGTCCTTGATGTCTTCGTAGGCGGCGTGCAGGTCGAGCGCGGCCTCGACCGACACCGACTCGGGCAGGCTGCGCGACGGGGCCTTCAGCGCGTACTCCTCCATCGTGAGCCGCGAGACCTTCCGCCACTCGATCTCGCCGGCCATGTCGCGCAGCGACGCCGTGTCGAGCCGCAGGCGGAGGCGCTCGGCGGCGTGGGCGAGGAGCTTCCCCTTGCCGTCGAGGAGGCGGGGCATCTGGCCGCCCATCGTCTGCGGCCAGAAGAACGACAGCTGCGAGAGCGCGGAGGCGTGGAAGGTGCGCGCCGAGACTCCCCCGGCACCGAGGTGCCGGAGCCGCCCGCGCAGCTCGGCGGCGGCCCGCGACGTGAAGGTCAGCGCCATGACGCGGTTGGGGGCGTACACCCCCGTCGCGACGCCGTAGGCGATGCGGTGCGTGATGGCGCGGGTCTTGCCCGTGCCGGCCCCCGCGAGGAGGCAGACCGGCCCGAGCAGGCGTCGCGCGGCCTCGCGCTGCTGCTCGTCGAGCCCCGCGATCAGCTCGGCGGCCTCCGTCACTGGTCGATCTCGGCGCCGAACCAGTCCTCGATGATGGCGCGCGCGATGGAGGTGCGGCCGGGCAGCAGCACGTCGCCGAGGCTCGCGGCGAGCTCGTCGCGGCTGAACCAGCGCAGCTCGACGATCTCGGCGCCGTCGGGCTCGAGGACGCCCGGGTCGACGGCGTCGACCGTCGCGGTGAAGCCGAGCATGAGGCTGGCCGGGAACGGCCACGGCTGCGACCCGACGTAGCGGGGGTCGACGACGCGGACGCCCGACTCCTCGAAGATCTCGCGCTGGACGGCCTGTTCGAGCGACTCGCCCGGCTCGACGAAGCCGGCGAGGAGCGACCACCGGTTCGACTCCCAGAGGGCGTTCGAGCCGAGCAACAGCCGGTCGTCGGCGTCGGTGACCCCGACGATGATCGCCGGGTCGGTGCGGGGGAAGACCTCGTGGCCGTCCTCCGGGTCGCTGCGCACCCAGCCGGCCTTGCCGCTGACGAGGACCCGACCGGTGCGCGGCGAGAAGCGGTGCGAGTCGTGCCAGTTCGCGACGGCGATCGCCTCGACGGCGAGGCCGACGTCGCGGGCGCTGAGGTCGCTGCCGAACATGCGGAGGCTGCCCCACGCCTCCTCGTCGGGTTGGAGGCCCTTCGCCTGCTCGTCGTCGAGCAGCGCGGCGACGATCGGCGTGCCGACCGGCTCGGCGGCGTCGGGCGCCTGCGACCGGCCCAGGTAGACGTGGCCGCGGGCGGCCGGGACGGCGGCCGGCTCGAGGAGCGCGAGGCGCTCGGACGACGCCATCAGCGTGCGGCCGTGCCAGACCGGCAGCACCCGGGTGTCGGCCGAGGCCAGCAGCTCGTCGACGGCGTCGGGGCGCTCGCGGGTGAGGTAGTCGCGGTCGACCTCGTGTCGCGAGAGGGGGAGGCGGGAGGTGAGCGGCGAGGACATCGGACGACCAATCATCGCGAGTTGACAGCGTGGCGCGGGGAGTGGGGCCGGGCACGTCGGCCTACCCTGAGGGCATGGCCCGATCCCACCTCACTCTAGCCGCGTTGGCCACGGCCGCCGTCGCCGACCTGGACGTCACGACCGCCTCCCCGCACGGCTCGACGACGGGCGGCGACTTCGACTCGGCCGTCCTCGACGGACGCGGCGGCGAGCGCCTCGTCGTCCGCGTGCCCCGCACCCAGAAGGCCGAGGGCCAGCAGTCCGCCGACCTCGTCGCGCTGCGCGCCCTGAGCGCGGGCGTCCGCGGCCGCCTGCCCTTCGCCGTGCCCCAGTACCGCGGGCAGGCGCCGATCGGCCGCACACGCGGCATCGTCTACGACTTCGTCCCCGGCACGCGCCTCCGGCTCGCCTCGGTCACCTCCGGCTCGGGGCTGCCGACGGCCCTCGGCCGCGGCGTCGCCGCGGTGCACCAGTTGCCGACGAGCTTCGTGACCGACGCCGGCCTCACGAGCCACACGCCGTTCGAGGCCATGCGCTCGTCCGCCTCGCTCGTCGACCGGGCCGCCTCGACCAAGCTGCTGCCCGCGGCGCTGCTCGAGCGGTGGGAGGCGGCGATCCAGGACTCGGTGCTCTGGCAGTTCCAGCCCACGGTCGTCAACGGCTCGCTCGACGCGTCGTCGGTGCTCGTCGACGGCGACGTCGTCTCGGGCGTGCTCGGTTGGCACGACCTGCAGGTCGGCGACCCGGCCCGGGACCTCGCCTGGCTGCTCGGCCTGCCCTCGGCCGGGGCCGTCGACGCCGCGTTCGACGCGTACGAGACCGCCCGGGGCACGAGCGACCACCAGCTCCGCCACCGAGCCACGCTCTACCGCGAGCTCGACCTCGCCAAGTGGCTGCTGCACGGCACGGCCACGAAGAACACCGAGGTGGTCGACGACGCCGTCGGCATGATGACCGACCTCGTCGACACGCTGCAGTCCGAGCGCCGCGGGCGCATCGGCGCCGGCTCGACGTCGGCCCTCGACCTCGACGGCGTCGAGGAGCTGCTCGAGACCACGGAGCGCCGGCACTCCTAGGCCGCCGGGGGGCCCTGCTCCACCTGCCGCCACAGCGCCTCGAGCTCGTCGTGCCCTGCCACGTGCGCCGGCTCGACGACGACGTCGTCCGCCACGAAGTAGAACACGGCGTCGATCAGCTCGACGGGCACGCCACGGAATCGGGCGTAGGCCTCCCGGTACAGCGCGAGCTGCAGCTGCCGCCGGTCGAGGTCCTCGTCGTCCGCGGGCGCCTTGCCGGTCTTCCAGTCGACGACCTGCCAGCGACCGTCACGCTCGAACACGGCGTCGATCTTGCAGATGACGGTGCGGCGGCCGAGCGGGAGGTGGACCTCCAGCTCGACGTCGACGGGCTCGAGATCGGCCCACTCCGACCGACCGAAGGTCTGCTGGAGCTCGGCGAGGCGTCGCGCGTCGTCGGGGTCGACGATGCCCGTGTCGCCGCCGAGCTGGTCGTCGTCGAGGTCGCCTTCGAGGGGCGTCGCGTCGAGCGTCTCGGAGCGGCCGGTCGGCCGGTAGCGCTGCTCGACCCAGTCGTGGAAGAGGGTGCCCAGCCGGGTCGCGCGGTACGGACGCTCGGGCACCGGACGCCGGAGCCCCGACGCGACCGAGCCGGGGTCGTGGACGTAGTCCTTGAAGCGCGACGCCGGGATGCGCTGCGGCAGGTCGATCGACCCCGACCGCTCGCGGACGGCGTCGCGCTCCCGCAGCAGCAGCTCGATGTCCGCCGACCACGGGCCGTCCACCAGCTCCTTCGCCGGCGGCGCGGACGCCCGCTCGTCGACCAGTCGCCCGACCCGGGCTGCCGCGGCCTCGACCGCGGCCCGACGCGGCCCCAGTGGGTCGACCGGCCACGGGAGCTCGCGGCTGACGTCGCCGAGGGGGTTCTCCTCGTCGTCGGGGGCGGTCGGCACCGACTCGGCGGGCAGCACCCCGGCGGCGACCAGCTCGTGCAGGTGCCGGCTCGCGAGGCGCGGCTTGACGGTCGTCGACCAGAACGACCCGCTGACGAGGAGGGCGTCGCGGGCACGGGTGACGGCGACGTAGGCCAGGCGGCGCTCCTCGGCGAGGTGCCGCGCGACGAGCTCGGCCTTGAAGGCCCCGAGCGCCCCGTCGAACTCCTTCTGGTCGTCGACGCCGCGCCAGCAGAGCACGGGCAGCTCCGCGGCGTCGCCGCGGAACTCGAAGGGCAGCTCGCCGAAGCCCAGCCACCCGGCTCCCTCGCGGGACGTGCCCGGCAGCTCGCCCTCGACCAGCCGGGGCACGGCGACGGCGTCCCACTCGAGGCCCTTCGACCCGTGGATCGTGAGCAGCTGCACGGTGCCCTGCTCGCCGGCCTCGCTGCGGGGCCCCATGTCGTCGCGGCGCTCGGCGGCGGCCAGCCAGCCGAGGAAGCCGCCGAGCGACGCCGTGTCGTCGGTCGCGACGTAGCCCGAGAGCTCGTCCTCGAACGCCTGCAGCCAGGCGCCGCCGTGCCCCTGCCCGGTGGCGGCGGCGACCTCGACGTCGAGCAGCATCTCGTGCTCGACGAGCGTCACGAGGTCGACGAGGTCGAGCCCCACGCGCCCCCGGAGGAAGGCCAGCTGCGACCCGAGGCGGCGCAGGCGGGCGAGCCCCTCGGGGCTGAGGCCGCCGAGCTGTCGGTGCCCGTCGGGGGCGGTGGTGACGAAGTCGAGCGCGTCGACGATCGACCCGTGCTCGCCGACGGCGACGGAGGCGCGGAAGCCGTCGGCCACCGCCGGGTCGAGCTGCTGCTGGGCGTGGTCGTGCGCGAAGAGCCACGACGACACCGAGCGGAGGGCCGCGACGTCGTGCAGGCCGATGCGCCACCGGGCGCCGGTCATCAGGCGGATGAGCTCCGACCCGGCGGACGGGTCGTGCAGCACCCGGAGGCACGAGACGAGGTCGACGACCTCGGGTCGCTGCAGCAGCCCGCCGACGCCGAGCACGTGGTACGGCACGCCCCGCGCGGCCAGGGCCTCGACGAACGCCGGCATCGTCTTCTTCGAGCGGAACAGGAGGGCCGCGGTGCGGGTCGAGCCACCGCCGTCGACGCCCCGGTCGACCTCGAGCTCGCGGGCGAGCCACTCGGCCACGCGGGCGGCCTCGGCCGCGAGGGTCTGCTCGACGGCGACCTCGACCCGGCCGACGGGGGCGGCCGGCCGGGGACGCAGGGCCCCCACCGAGCCGACGCCCACGCCCCCCGACCCGAGCTCGGCCACGACCGCGTTGGCGGCGTCGAGCACGAGCGAGGCGTTGCGCCAGCTGGTCGAGAGCGAGTAGGTCGCCCCGTCGCGGGCCCCGAAGTCGACCGGGAACCGGCCGAGGTTCGCCGCCGACGCCCCCCGGAAGCCGTAGATCGACTGGTGCGGGTCGCCGACGGCCATGACGCCGCTGCCGGCGAAGAGACCGGAGAGCAGGCGCGTCTGCACCACGCTCGTGTCTTGGTACTCGTCGAGCAGCACCACCCGGTGACGGGCCCGGAGGCCCGCGACGACGTCGGGGGACGACTCGCAGACCTCGAGTGCCAGGGCCACCTGGTCGGAGTACTCGACGAACCCGCGACGGGCCTTCTCGTCGGCGAACTGCTCGGCGAGCTCGAGCAGCGACGGCAGGGCCGAGACGGCCGTGACCGCGTCGGTCACCGACTTGTACGGGGTGCCCTTCGTCGAGGGCAGGCTCGCCAGGTCGAGGAAGCGCTCGGCGAGGCCGGCCACGTCGCCCGCCTCGGCGACGTTCTCGCTGAGGGCGTGGCTGACCCGCAGCACCGCCTCGGTGATCGAGTCGACGCTCCGGCCGAGGCCCGCCAACCGGTCGTCGCGGCTCCCGACGACGAGCGACCGGGCGAGCTGCCACGACGACGCCTCACCGAGCACCTGGGCCTCGCTCTCGCGCCCCACCCGCATGGCGTGGTCGCGGAAGACGCCGTTGGCGAAGGCGTTGTACGTCGAGACCGTGGGCACGTCGAACGGGTCGGGGTCGACGCCCAGCAGCCCGGCCTCGCCGAGCTGGGCGATGCGCCGCTCGATCCGCTCGCCCAGCTCGCCGGCGGCCTTGCGGGTGAACGTGAGGCCCAGCACCTCCGACACCTCGACGAGGCCGTTCGCCAGCAGCCAGACGACGCGGTTCGCCATGGTCTCGGTCTTGCCGCTGCCGGCTCCCGCGACGACGAGCGCCGGTTCGAGCGGCGCCTCGATGACGGCCTGCTGCTCGTCGGTGGGCCGCGGCAGGCCGAGGACGTCGGCGATCTCGACCGCCGAGCGGGTCGACCCCGGCGAGGAGGCGCCTCCCGCCCCGCTCACGAGCTGACCTCCCCGACGACGTGGATGCGGCACGAGCCGCCGTGGCGCCCCTCGCAGTGGTCGTCGAGCCGGCCCACGAACACGCGCCCGGCCATGCCGACGGCCGCCGACTCGACGCGGTCGCGGAACCGCTGCAGCGTCTCGGCGTCGAAGGGGCCCTGTGCGGGCTCCCGGTAAGGCTTGCCGCGGACCCCGGAGGAGATGATGACGAGCTTGGCCCCGCCCGGCGGCGTGCCCGGCGGCACCTCGGCGATGGCGCCGTCGGCGAGCGCGACCTGGTAGCTGCCGAGCTGGGGGTGCTCGTCGATCGCCTTCTGCGACGTGGGGGCCGAGCGCCCGGTCTTGAGGTCGACGATGACGGCGGCGCCGTCGCGGGTGCGCTCGACGCGGTCGATCGCGCCGCGGAGGCGTGCCGGCCCGAGGTCGAGCTGGAACGACGACTCGGCCGCGACGAGCTCGGCGCCGGACGCCGCGAAGTCGCGGAGGTACGACGCGAGGCTCTCCGTCATCTGACGCGCGCGGCGCTTCTCCGCGTCGGCGATCCAGGGCGACTCGAACTCGAGCTCGGGCCAGCGGGCCTCGACGGCCGACCAGAGCGCCTCCACGTCGGCGTCGTCCGCGTGCTCCATGACGTCGTGCAGCACGGTGCCGAGCCCCATGGCGGCGTTCGGGGCCGAGCCGCCGAACCGGTCGACGAACCAGTGCAGCGGGCACTCCTCGAAGGAGCCGAGCTGGGACGGCGAGACGGGCACGTGCGTCTCGGGCTCGTCGAGGTCGGCGAGCGGCAGCGTGGTCGAGGGCTCCGTCAGCCCGTACCACTGGTCGGGGTGCGCCCCGGCGACCCCGGACTCGGCGAGGCGGGCGAGCCCGCGGGCGGCGGCCTCCCCGCGCGGTCCGCGGGGCGACTCGACGAGGGCGTGCCGGAGGTGGCCCACGAGGCCGCGGAGCGAGAGGGGGTGCCCTCCCCCCGCGAGCGGGACGTCGGGGGGCAGGAGGCGCAGGAGCACCGAGGGGGCCTCGTCGTCGTTCGCCGTGCACGAGAGCACGACCTGGTGACGGGCGCGCGAGACGGTGAGGGCGAACATGCGCAGCTCGTCGGAGAGCACCTGCGCGCGACGCTCGCCGTCGCCGGCCGCGCTCGGGAGGACGCCGCCCGGGAGGTCGCCCTCGGCGGCCGCGACGAGGTCGTCGGGGCCGAGCAGCCCGCCGCGGACGCGGAGGTTCGGCCAGACGCCGTCCTGCAGCCGGGCGGCCACGACGACGTCGACCTCGACGCCGACGACGGCCGACGGTGTGCAGACGAGCACCGACTCGGCGGAGGCCTGCGGCGAGAGGGTGTCCTCCGGCACCTCGGCGCCGAGCATCGCGTCGAGGAAGCCGACGGCCGGGGCCTCGGGGGTGCGCTCGACGTACCGCTTGGCGGCGGTGAACAGGGCGACGACGCCGTCGAGGTGCCGGTCGGCCTCGGCGGCGACGATGCCGCGCCCCGCCGAGCGCGCGGTCCACTCGGCCTCGAGGCCGCTGCGCTGCCAGAGGCCCCAGAGCACCTCCTCGATGCTCGACCCCGAGGCCGCCGCCCGCCGCGCGGCGTCGAGGCTCGCGGCGAAGCGACCCGCCCGCGCCGCCGGCCGCGAGTCGATCGTCGCGAAGCGGCCGGGGCCGGAGAGCGCCTCGACGAGCAGGGCGTCGGCGGAGCGGAGTCCCCCGCCGGCGAGCTCGTCGGCACGCAGGGCCAGGCGCAGCCGGCGGAGGGCCAGGGCGTCGAAGCCGGCCAGCGGGCCGGCGAGCAGCTCGGCGGCGAGGTCGGGCGTCAGCTCGTCGCGGCCGACGGCGACGGAGGCGGCGAGCAGCAGCTGTCGCGCGCCGTGCTCGTCGCGCACGGCGCGGCCGGCCACGGGGGTGCGGGTCGGCACCTCGGCGAGCTGCAGGGCCCGCGCGACCGTGCCGACCTGTCCGCCGCTGCGCACCACGACGGCCATGCGCGACCACGGCACCCCGCGCAGCAGGTGGTGCTCGCGGAGGAGGCGCGCGACCGACGAGACCTCGTGGGACGGGCTGTCGGCCCGCACCGCCACGACCGGGGCGACGGTCGACCAGGCGGGGTCGGCGGCCGCCGCGGCGTCCGTGCCCGCGGCGTGCTGCCGCCCGGCCGCGGCCGTGCCGATGCGGTCGGTGACCTTCGACGTCAGCTCGCGGAGGGGGGCCGGCTGCCGGTGGACCGTGCTGAGCCAGATCGTCTCGACCGACGACAGGCCGAGGCGCGGCGCGAGTCGTCCGAGCACGTCGGGCACGCCGCCGCGGAAGGCGCTCGTCGCGAGGTCGGGGTCGCCGAGCGCCACGACGGCGACGCCGCGGCGGGCGAGGGCGGCGAGGAGCGCGACGGTCGACCGCGTCGACTCCTGGGCGTCGTCCACGAGGACGACCTCGAGCCCGTCGACGACGGGCGCCGTCTCGCCCCGGTCGAGCGCGGCCACGGCCCAGTCGACGAGCTCGGCCGAGTCGAGCCGCCGCCCGGGCATCGCGTCGACCACCGCTCGGTACTCGTCGGCGAAGTCGGCCGCCGAGGCCCAGCCGGCCCGGTCGTGACGCGCGGCCAGCTCGCGGAGGCGCGCCGTCGACACGCCCTGCTCGGTGAGGCGCATCAGGAGCTCGCGCAGCTCGGTGCGGAAGCCGCGCAGCTCGCGCACCCGGGGCCCGAGCTCGGCGGGCCACGCGGGCCCGGTGCCGTCGACGGCCTGCCCGTCGAGCAGCTCGCGCACGACCGTGTCCTGGTCGCCGCCGGTCAGCAGCGTCGGGGGCGCCTCGCCCGCCAGCCGGGCGGCGTGCCCCACGACGTCGAACGCCAGGGAGCTGACGGTGCGCGCCAGCGGGCCGGGCGTCGGCACCTCGAGCCGGGCCGCCAGGACGTCGCGGAGGCGCGTGGCCGTCGACCGCGTCGGCGTCAGCGCCAGCACCGACCGCGGGTCGCGGCCCCGGACCTGGAGCCGGTCGACGACGAACTCGACGAGCGTGGTCGTCTTGCCGCTGCCGGGCGCCCCGATGACGGCGGCCGAGACACCGTCGGGCAGGGCGAGGACGGCCCGCTGGGAGTCGTCGAGCCGCGTCGCCGCGTCGCCGCGTCGGCCCTCGGCCACGGGGCGGAATGCCGTCGTCGTCATGACGACGACGGTAGCCGTCCCGACCGACATCGCCGGGCCGCCCGGACCCCTTGCGCCCAGAGTGAACGTGCGCGGCCGCCGTCGGCCGCGTCGGATATCGTGACGGCGTGGACATTCGCATCGGCATCGCCAACAGCCCCCGTGAGATCAGCTTCGAGACGTCGCAGTCCGCTGCCGACGTCGAGAAGGTCGTCGCCGAAGCCCTCGACGGCGGGAAGTCGTACGTGACCCTCGCCGACTCGAAGGGCAAGACCTACCTCGTGCCGACCGCCTCGCTGTCGTACGTCGAGGTGGGCCCCGGCGAGAGCCGTCGGGTCGGCTTCGTCGGCTGACCCGTGGAGCTCCTGTTCGTCGCCCTCGGCGGCGCGCTGATCGGCTTCGTGGCGCACTTCGCCCTCCCGGCCGCCGAGACCCGGGGCACGCTGCTCGTGCCGGGGCTCGCGACGGCCGTCGCGGTCGTCGTCTGGGAGGTGCTCCTGCTCTCGGGCTGGCGCGCCGACGGCGGCTGGATCTGGGTGGCGGCGCTGGTCGTGCCCGCGGTGGCGGCCGTCGTGGCCGTGCGGGTCGCCTCGACCCGTCGGCGCCGTGCCGACGACGAGCTGCTCACGCGCCTCCTGCGGTCCTGACGCCCGTGCCGCGGGTCGCCACGGCGAGGCGGCCGACGCGCTCAGGCCGTGAGGCCGAGGGCGTCCATGCGCCGGGTGTGCGCGGCGATGAGCTCGGTGAACACGGGCTCGAGACGCTGGTCGTCGGCCGCGACGTGCGACGCCGAGATGGCCGCACGGGCCACGAGGAGCACGTCGCCGACCAGGCGGCGGCCCCAGAGCGCGAGACGGGAGGCGAGGGCCGGGTCGGTCTCGATGGCCAGCGAGAGCTCGGCCACGATGACCGCCTCGTCGTCGCCCGCCTCGAGCACGCGCACGATGCGGTCGCGGTGGTCGCCGTCGAGACCCGCGGCGAGTCGCACGAAGACGTCGTTGAGGAGCCCGGCGCCGACGTAGGCGGCGAGGATCGCCTCCGACCAGTCGTCGCTCGCCGTGCGACGCCGGAACTCGTCGACGGCCGCGACGTGGGGCGCCATCGTCGCCGCCGCGTCCTCGCCGAGGCGGGTGATCTCGGCGACCAGCCCGCGGTGCCGGTCGAGCGTGCTGCCGGCGACGCGTCCGGTCACCTCCTGCGCGCGGACGTGCGGAGCCGACGCGGAGGCGCGGGCGAGAGTCTCGAAGAGGGCCAGCTCGAGGTAGGCGGCCTGCCCCAGGTAGACCGACAGGTCGGGGGTGAACTCCCCCAGCTCGACCCGCGAGACGGCCACGTGGCGGGACGACCGCGGCCACTGCAGGGTCGGGACGCCGCGCTCTGACCTCCGGCCCATCCATGACACCACGCCGCCAGCTTACGGGGTCCGGCGGCTCGGCCGACGCGACGGGCTAAACTACCCCCGATCCCCCTATATGAGACAGGGCAACAACGTGACATTCAAAGACCTCTCGATCGACCAGGACATGGTCGACGCACTGGCGGCGAAGGGGATCGTCGAACCGTTCCCCATCCAGAACCAGACCATCCCCCTCGCGCTCGCCGGCCAGGACATCATCGGCCAGGCCAAGACGGGCACCGGCAAGACGTTCGGCTTCGGCCTCCCGATCATCCAGCGCATCGGCCTCGACCCCGAGCCCGGCGTCAAGGTGCTCGTCGTCGTCCCGACCCGCGAGCTCTGCGTCCAGGTGGCGGAGGACCTCGAGATCGCCACCTCGAACCGCGCCACGAAGGTCGTGTCGATCTACGGCGGCAAGGCCTACGAGGGCCAGGTCGAGCAGCTCAAGGCCGGGGCGCAGATCGTCGTGGGCACCCCCGGGCGCCTCCTCGACCTCGCCGGCCAGCGCCTCCTCGACCTGAAGCAGGTGCAAGAGGTCGTGCTCGACGAGGCCGACAAGATGCTCGACCTCGGGTTCCTCAGCGACATCGAGAAGATCTTCCAGCAGGTCCCGGCCACGCGGCACACCATGCTGTTCTCCGCGACGATGCCCGGCCCGATCGTCGCCCTCGCGCGTCGCTTCATGACCAAGCCGATCCACATCCGCGCGACCGACCCCGACGAGGGCCTCACGCAGGCGAACATCAAGCACGTCGTCTACCGCGCGCACTCGCTCGACAAGGACGAGGTGGTCGCGCGCATCCTGCAGGCCGAGGGCCGCGGCAAGACCGTCGTCTTCACCCGCACGAAGCGCGCCGCCGCGAAGCTCGTCGAAGAGCTCAACGACCGCGGGTTCAACGCCGCGGCCGTGCACGGCGACCTCAACCAAGAACAGCGCGAGCGCGCCATGGCCGCCTTCAAGGCCGGCAAGAAGGACATCCTGATCGCGACCGACGTGGCCGCCCGCGGAATCGACGTGAACGACGTCACCCACGTCATCAACCACACGGTGCCCGACGACCACGACACGTACCTGCACCGCGCCGGCCGCACCGGCCGCGCCGGCAAGACCGGCATCGCCGTGACGTTCGTCGACTGGGCCGACATGCACAAGTGGGCGCTCATCAACCGCGCCCTCGACATGGGCCAGCCCGAGCCCGTCGAGACGTACTCGTCGAGCCCCCACCTCTTCACCGACCTCGACATCCCGGTCGGCACCAAGGGCCGCCTCAAGTCGGCGCCGAAGGCCGCGGCCGACGGCGGCGCGGCCCAGCCCCGCGAGCGCGTCCCCGGAGCGCGCAGCAGCAGCAGCGGCAGCCGTCAGCGTGGCCGCGGTGAGGGCGGACGCGGCGACGGCGGACGAGACGGCGGACGCGGCGACGCGAGCCGGTCGTCGGACCGCTCGGCTCCGGCCGCCACGACCACCCCGGTCGACTCCGACGCGACCGGCACCGACGCCGAGGGCCAGCCCGCCCGTCGTCGCAGCCGTCGTCGCCGCCCTGCCGGCGGCGGGGCCGGCCCCCAGGCCTGACGACCCGGCCTGCTCGGCGACGAGCGGACGACTGCGGGAGGCGCGGTGCGGGAGATCCTGCACCGCGCCTCCCTGCGTCACGCCTCCCGCGCTCCGGGGCCCGTCACCGGCGACGCACCGGGCGCCCGGGCGGGGAGGGCTCAGCCCCGGACCGGGGCCCAGCCCGTCGCGGCCTCGACGATGCGCGCCAGCTGGTCGGGCTCGGTGGAGTTCTCGCCGAGGCGGTTCGGCTTGCCCTCTCCGTGGTAGTCGCTCGAGCCCGTGACGATGAGGTCGTGGCGGCGGGCCAGCTGCCGGAGCTTCTCGGCGCCGGCGGCCGTGTTCTCGCGGTGGGCGATCTCGACGCCCATGAGGCCCGCCTCGACGAGCTCGTCGAAGGCCCGCTCGGGGATGTTCGTCGATCGCCCGCGCGTCGCGGGGTGCGCGATGACGGGCACCCCCCCGGCCGCGCGGATCAGGCGCACGCCGTGCATCGGGCTCGGCGCCTCGTGCGGTTCGTAGTAGCCCGAGCGCCAGTGCAGGATCCCCGCGAAGGCCGCGCTGCGGTCGGGGGCGAACCCGCGGGCCACGAGCGCGTCGGCGATGTGCGGGCGGCCGAGCGTCGCCCCGTTCGTCGACTGGGCCAGCACGTCGGCCCAGCTGATGTCGTAGTCGGCCGCGATGCGCTCGACGATGCGCTCCGCGCGGTGCAGGCGGCTCTCGCGCAGGCGGGCCGTCTCGGCGACGAGCTCGGGGTCGGCCGGGTCGAAGAGGTAGCCGAGCATGTGGACGCTGTTCATGCCGAGGCTCGTGCTGAGCTCCATGCCGGGCACGAGCGTGAGCCCGGTGCCGACCACGGCACGCGTCGCCTCGGCCCAGCCCGCCGTCGAGTCGTGGTCGGTGAGCGCCACGGTGCCGAGACCCGCGGCGGCGGCCGCCGCGACCAGCTCGGCGGGGGTCTCGGTGCCGTCGGAGACGCTGCTGTGGGCGTGCAGGTCGATCGGGCGGTGCGGCATCACCCCATCGTAGGCGGGCGACCGCGAGGCGGCCCGGCCGGGCGACCCGCCGGGCCGGGGTCGTCACCTATGCTCGGTCGAGCCATGATCCGTCGCCTCGTCGCCCTCGTCCTCGTCCTCGCGGTCGCCGCCGCGCTGCTGCTCGCGCTCTGGCCCCAGGTGCTCGACCTCGAGCGCGAGTGGCCGCTCGCCCAGCTGGTCTCGTTCCGCGGCGCGGCCGCCGTGGTGGCCGTCGGCCTGGCAGTCGTGCTCTTCGTCGTCGGGCTCGTGGCCCGGCCGGTGCGCTCGCTCGCCGCCTCGATCGCGGTGCTGCTGCTCGTCTTCGGCGCCGTGTCGGGCGGCGTCGTCGGCGCCCGGGGCCTCGGGCGCGACGCGTTCGTCGAGGCCTCGCCCGGCGACGTCACGGTCCTGTCGTGGAACACCCTCGGCGGAGCCCCCGGCGCGGCCGCCATCGCCGAGCTCGCGGTCGCGGAGGGCGCCGAGGTGGTCAGCCTCCCCGAGACGGACGACGTCGTCGCCCAGGCCGTGGCCGACGCGATGGGCGTCGCCGGCCTGCCCATGGCGCGGTTCACCGTCACCTACGACGACGTGCCCACGTCGAAGCCGACGTCGATGCTCGTCTCGACGGCCCTCGGCGAGTACACCGTCGCGCGCGACGAGGCCGGCGCCGCCGTCGAGACGACCCCGGCGATGCCGTCGCTCGTCGCCACCCCGGTCTCGGGCACGGGTCCCACCTTCATCGCGGCGCACCCCGCCGCGCCCGTGCGGGCCGACATGGACGAGTGGCGCGACGGCCTCGGCTACCTCGCCGACGCCTGCCGCACGGGCGACGTGATCATGGCCGGCGACTTCAACGCGACGCTCGACCACATGGCCGACATGGGCCGCGCCGGGGGCGCCCTCGGCCGCTGCCGCGACGCCGCGGTGGCGACGGCCAACGGCGGAGTCGGCACCTGGCCGACCGACCTGCCCCCGCTGCTCGGCACCACCATCGACCACGTGATGGCCACCCGCCAGTGGCTGCCCACGGGCTTCCGCGTCGTCACCGACCACGACGAGGCCGGCAGCGACCACCGCCCGGTCGTCGCGCAGCTGAGCCCGACCGGCGCCTGACCCGCCGAGCCGGCCCGCCGCCCGGCTCGACCGCCCGCCCCGCCGACCCGGGTGGAGGCGCACCGCCGTTCAGGGGACAATGGTCGCCATGGCTGAACAGACGGCACCGCGCGCGACCACGAACCGATCCACCACCCCCGGGTCGGACACCTTCAAGGACTACATCTCGTCCGGCTGGGCCGAGCGCCCCGAGACGCTGCCCGAGGCTCGCGAGCAGGCGCCCTTCGCCGCCGACCGTCGCGCCCGCCTCTCCGCCCTGCACACGGGACGCCGCCTCGTCGTGCCCGCGGGCCAGGCGAAGGTCCGCTCGAACGACTGCGACTTCCCGTTCCGCGCCCACTCCGCGTTCTCCCACCTCACCGGCTGGGGCTCGGACACGGTGCCCGGCTCGGTGCTCGTGCTCGAGCCGTCCGGCGACGGCCACGAGGCGACCCTCTACTTCCGGGCGAGCGCGGGCCGCGACAGCGACGAGTTCTACGCGAACCCCGAGATCGGCGAGTTCTGGATCGGCCCGCGGCCGACCCTCGCCCAGGTCGGCGCCGACCTCGGCCTCGCCACCCGCGACCTGGCCGACCTCGAGGCCGTGGTGGCCGGGGCCGACGGCGACACGCTGGTGGTCCGCGACGCCGACGCCGAGCTGACCCGCCGCCTCGACGAGGTCACCGCGTCCGAGCCCGCGTCCGTCGTGGCCGAGCGCGCCGAGCGCGGCGACGACCTGGCCCGCGACCTCAGCGAGCTGCGGCTCGTCAAGGACGCCTACGAGGTCGCGCAGATGCGCCGGGCCGTCGACGCCACGGGCCGGGGCTTCGACGACGTCGTCGCCGACCTCGACGAGATCGTCGCGCACGAGCGCGGCGAGCGACTCGTCGAGGGCACCTTCAACCGTCGTGCCCGGGCCGACGGCAACACGGTCGGCTACGACACCATCGCCGCGTCGGGCGACCACGCCTGCGTGCTGCACTGGACCCGCAACGACGGCGTCGTCGCCCCCGGCGACCTCATCCTCGTCGACGCGGGCATCGAGCTCGAGAGCCTGTACACCGCCGACATCACCCGTACCCTGCCGGTCTCGGGCCGCTTCACCGACGTGCAGCGACTCGTCTACGAGGCCGTCCTCGAGGCGGCCGACGCGGCCTTCGCCGTCGTGCGGCCCGGCATCGCGTTCCGCGAGGTGCACGCGACCGCCATGCGCGTCATCGCCGAGCGCACGGCCGAGTGGGGCTTCCTGCCCGGCACGGCGGCGGAGTCGCTCGAGCCCGACGCGCAGTGGCACCGCCGCTACATGGTGCACGGCACGAGCCACCACCTCGGCATCGACGTGCACGACTGCGCCGCGGCCCGTCGCGACCTCTACCTCGACGGCCTCCTCGAGCCGGGCATGGTGTTCACGATCGAGCCGGGCCTGTACTTCCAGTCCGACGACCTGACCGTGCCGGAGGAGTTCCGCGGCGTCGGGGTCCGCATCGAGGACGACGTCCTGGTGACGGCCGACGGCGCGGAGAACCTCTCGGTGGGCATCCCCCGCACCACCGCCGAGGTCGAGGCCTGGCTGGCCCGCCGCTGACCCACGGGCTCGACGACCCGCCCCCACGGCGGCACGACGACGAGGGCCCCGGCCGCCTCCCCTCGGGGAGACGGCCGGGGCCCTCGGTCGTGCGGTGAGCCCGTCGGGCCCGGCGAGTCCCTACGGCTCGTCGAGCTCCTCGGGCGGCGCCGCCGCGGCCTCCCGACGCGATCGGCTGGTCAGCAGCACGACCACGATCGCGATGACGGCCAGGCCCACGATGCCGACGCCGATCCCGATGATCACCGGGATGTTCGCGTCGTCGCCGTCGGCGGGCGCGTCGCCCGCGGGCGAGGCAGCCGCGGTCGACGTCGACCCCGCGGCGGGGGCCGGGGACGCCTCGGTGGCGTCGGCGGACGGGGCGTCGCTCGACGCGCCTCCGGCGCTGCTCGACGGGTCGGCGCCCGGGGCCCCGCTCGACGGGTCGCAGGTCGGCCGGGTCGCGGCGCCCTCGGCCGCCGCGGTGCCGTCGGCCGGCTCGTACGTGAAGGCCAGGGCGTCCGAGACGGTGTGCCCGTCGGCCGAGACCGCCTGGTACGTCATCGTGTACGCACCGGGCGCCCCGAGCGCGACGCCCGTCGTGAGCGTCGGGCCCGCGGTGGTCGAGCAGCCGTCCTCGTAGTGCAGGCCGGCGGCGTCGGTCACCTCGAGCACGTTCGACGACCCGGTGCCCGACAGGTCGAGGATGACGTCGTTGAACGTGATGCTCGCCGTCGAGAGCGGCTGCGTCAGCGTCGACCCCTGGGCGGGGTCGCTGCTGACGACGTAGTCGTGGGCCGACGCCGCGCCGACCGGCCCGAGGCCGACGAGCGCGGCCGTGCCGACGAGCACGCCGAGGCCCGCGCCGACGGTGCGGCGCGAGGGGCGGGACGAGGAGGCGCGGGTCATCGACGCGCACCCGTGCGGTCGGCCGCGGGGCGCGGGCGGCGCGTCAGCGCGACGACGCTCACGACGAGCGCCAGGGCGCCGAGCGCGAGGCCGCCGATGCCGAAGGCGAGGCCCACGGTGCCGGTGGCCGAGCCGGAGCCCTCCGTGCCCGACGCGGACGAGTCGGAGACGGTCGCGGCGTCCGCGGACGAGTCGTGGCCGGCGTGCGAGTCGCTCGGCGCCTCGTCGTTCACGTAGAGCGTGGGCGCGGGGTGCTCCGGCTCCTCGCCCGAGGCGGGGGTCTCCTCGTCCCAGTCGACGACCGAGCCGTCGGAGTAGCGCTGGTGGGCGGGCAGGAGGATCGATCCGGTGTCGGGCACGGCGCCCGCGGAGATGACGAAGCGCTGGAACTCGCCCGGGGCGACCTCGGTGCCCTCGTCGGCGGTCCAGGTGACGCTCGTCGGCGCCTCCGTGATCGTCGACCCTCCCACGTCGACGGGCTCGGGCAGCGTCGAGGTGGTGACCTCGGTCGTCCAGCCGGGCAGGGGCTCGTAGGTCACCGAGGTGAAGGGCGTGTCGGTCGGCAGGTCGACGACGAGCCCGACGGTGCCGGCGGTCGCCGACTCGGTCGGAACCTTGAAGGTGAGCGTCGTGTACGAGCCGGCCTCGGCCTGGCCCGGGTCGACCCGGACGTGGGCGGAGGCGGCCAGGGGGGCGGCGATCACGAGGAGCGCGGCGGCGCCGAGCGCCGCGGCGGAGCGGGCGGCGACGGAGGTGGTGCGGTTCACGGTGTGTCCTGTCTCGGCCGCGCGGCGGCGGCCGGGTCGTCTGGTCGGCAGCGGGCCCCGGGGGCGGGGCGCTGCTCCGTCGAGCCCGGGCGGGGTCGACGGCGGTGCGGGATCAGACGAGGCGGGGCGGACCGCGGCGGGGGCGGGCGGTGAGGAAGCGGAGGGGCGTGGGGGCGAGGGACGGGACGGACCGGATCGACCGCACCCGCGCCTCCGGGGCGGGACGGAGCGCGGCGCCGAGCAGCAGCCGCACGACGGCGAGCCTGCGGGCTGCCAGGCGGAGGAGGCGCTCGAGGCAGGCGGCGCCCCAGCGGATGCCGACGACGGTCAGGACGGCGGCGAGGGCGTGCGCGGCCCACATGAGGCCGGCGGACATGGCCATGGCGTCGATCCCGGTGCCCGCCGCGCCGGTAGCGCCGCCGGCGACCGAGACGACGAGCGGGGTGTGGTGGCCGCCCGACGCCGAGGCGTGCCCGGCCGACGACGCCGCGCCGAGCGAGAAGAGGAGGTGGAAGGCCAGCTGGCTGACGGCGACGGACGGGATCAGCCCGGCGAGCCGGACCCGACGGCCGGCGAGCGCGACGCTGACGGGCACGGCGACGGCCAGGGCCAGCACGACGCCGAGGAGCCCCGGCGCGGCCCCGCCGCCCGCCACGTGCGAGGTCGCGGCGACGACGACGGAGAAGCCGGCGGTGAGCCAGCCGCGGAGGAACCGCGTCCATCGGGGAGCCATCGGGCGTCTCTCGGTCGGGGGCGTGGGCGCCCGTCGCGGACGCGAGGGCGGGCCTCCAGGATACGCGGCGGCGAGGTCAGCGACGGACGCCGGGGCGCTCGTCCGGTCGCGCGAGGATCTCCTGCGCGCGGTGCGCCAGGCCCGGGTCGACGACGATCTGGTAGCTGCGGGCGAGCACCTGGTGCGTCGAGGTGAAGTCGCGCCGACGCCGGCTGATGGCGAAGCTGGCGACGCCGTAGAGCATGCCGAAGCCCGCGCCGATGAAGGCGGCGGCCAGCAGGGTCGTGACCGTCGCCGTCGTCGGCGAGAAGAGCAGCATGACGAGGCCGAGGAAGACGCCGATCCAGAGCCCGGTGACGGCGCCGGCGAGCGCGGCGCGGCCGTAGGTCAGCCGGCCCGTGACGCGCTCGACCGTCGTCAGCTCGTTGCCGATGATGGCGAGCTGCTTGATCGGGAACTCGGCGTGCGAGAGGCGCTCGACGACCGCCTGGGCGGCCGGGTACGTCTCGTAGGTGCCGAGCACGTCGCCCTTCGGCAGCGTCGGGACCAGCGGGGTGCGGCGGCCCAGCGGCCTCGGGTCGGTCATGCCTGGATTGAATCACGGCTGCCCGGCGCGGAGCGAATAGATTGGACCCGTGAGCGCCACCAGAGTCTTCGTCGCCCGTCTCGCCGGGTGCTCCGTCTTCGACCCCGCCGGCGACAAGGTGGGCAAGGTGCGCGACGTGCTCGTCGTGTACCGCGGCTCGGGCTCGCCCCGGGTCGTCGGCCTGATCGTGGAGGTGCCGGGCAAGCGGCGCGTCTTCGTCGGCATCGGTCGCGTGACGAGCATCGGGTCGGGCCAGATCATCACCAACGGCGTCATCACGCTGCGCCGCTTCGAGCAGCGCGGCGGCGAGACCCGGGTCATCGCCGAGCTGCTCGGCCGACGCGTGTCGATCCGGCGCGACGGGGTCCAGGCCACCATCGAGGACGTCGCCATCGACGAGGTGTCCGAGGGCGACTGGGAGATCGGACAGCTCTTCCTCCGCAAGCCGAAGGCGACGCCCTCCCCGTTCGGCAAGGGCCCCACCGCCTTCGCGTCCTGGGACGAGGTGACGGAGGACGCCGAGCCCGGCGAGGCACAGAGCGCCGAGCACCTGATCGCCGCGTACTCCGACCTCCTGCCCGCCGACCTCGCCAACACCCTCCTCGACCTCACGCCCGAGCGGCGCCTCGAGGTCGCCTCCGAGCTCTCCGACGACCGCCTCGCCGACGTGCTGGAGGAGCTGCCCGAGAACGAGCAGGTCGAGATCTTCGGCGGCCTCGACGACCACCGCGCCGCCGGCGTGCTCGACCAGATGCAGCCCGACGACGCCGCCGACCTCATGTCGCAGCTCGGCGACGAGCGGAAGGAGGAGCTGCTCACGCTGATGGAGCCCGACGAGGCCGACGACGTGCGCATGCTGCTCAGCTTCGACCCCGACACCGCGGGCGGCCTCATGACGACCGAGCCGGTGATCGTGTCGGCCGACGCCACGGTCGCGGAGGGCCTCGCGCTCATCCGCCGTCACGAGCTGGCGCCCGCCCTCGGGGCCGCGGTCTGCGTCGTGCTGCCGCCGTACGAGCCGCCCACCGGGCGCTTCCTCGGGATGGTGCACTTCCAGCGGATGCTCCGCTACCCGCCGAACGAGCGCCTCGGCACGCTGCTCGACCAGCAGCTCGAGCCCGTCCGGGTCGACGCCACGGCCCTCGAGGTGACGCGGGTCATGGCGACCTACAACCTCGTCTCGGTGCCCGTGGTCGACGCGGCCCACCGGCTCGTCGGGGTGGTGACCATCGACGACGTCCTCGACCACGTGCTGCCCGACGACTGGCGCAGCCAGGATCCCGACCAGCCCCTCGGCCGATCCCGCCCGCGCGCCCGACGCGCTCCCCTGACCACGACGACCCAGACCCCGAGGAGGACACCCGGTGGCACGCGATAACCGCAGCACGGTCCGACTCGACTCGCCGAAGGGCCTCCGCACCCGCGTGCTGCCCGGCCGGGGCCGCCCCAGCCGCGACCGCTTCGGGCGCGCGACCGAGGCGATCGCCCGCGCGATGGGCACGCCCCAGTTCCTGCTCGCCCTGACGGGGTTCTGCCTGCTCTGGATGGGCTACAACATCACCGCCCCCGAGGCGTGGCGCTTCGACAGCGCGGCGATCGGGTTCACGGCCCTCACGCTCATCCTGTCGCTGCAGGCCTCGTACGCGGCGCCGCTCATCCTGCTCGCGCAGAACCGCCAGGACGACCGCGACCGCGTCCAGTTCGAGCAGGACCGCCAGCGCGCCGAGCGCAACCTCGCCGACACCGAGTACCTGGCCCGCGAGGTCGTCGCGCTCCGCATCGCGATCCGCGACATGGCGAGCAAGGACTTCATCCGCGCCGAGCTGCGCTCCCTGCTCGAGGAGCTCGACCGACGCGACGCCGACGAGCAGGCCGAGGCCGACCGTGGCTGACGCCGCCGACGCCGACGCGCTCATGCCCGGGGCCGTGCCGGCGTCTCCCCCCGCCGACCTCGTCGCGCGGGTGCGCACCGCGCTCGGACGGGTGCTCGACCCGGAGATCCGACGGCCCGTGACCGAGCTCGACATGATCGGCGACGTGTCGGTGACCGAGGGAGGCGCGGCGACGGTGGCCGTGAAGCTCACCATCGTGGGCTGCCCCGCCGCCGACACCATCGAGCGCGACGTGCGCGCCGCGACGGCCTCCGTCGCGGGCGTGACCGACGTGGCCGTCGACGTGACCGTCATGTCGCGCGAGGAGCGCCACGCGCTCACGGAGAAGCTGCGTGCGGGCCGCGCCGCCCGCGGCCCGCAGTTCGGCCCCGAGTCGCTGACCCGCGTCTACGCGATCACGAGCGGCAAGGGCGGCGTGGGCAAGTCGACCGTCACGGCCAACCTCGCCGTGGCCCTCGCCGCGCGCGGGCTCGAGGTCGGCATCGTCGACGCCGACGTGCACGGCTTCAGCATCCCCGGCCTGCTCGGGCTCGTGGGTCCCGACGGCGCGTCGGTGAAGCCCACCCGGGTCGACGACATGATCCTGCCGCCCGTCGCCCACGGCGTGAAGGTCATCTCGATCGGCATGTTCGTCGACGACGCCTCCACCGCGGTCGCCTGGCGCGGGCCGATGCTGCACCGCACGATCCAGCAGTTCCTCACCGACGTCTTCTTCGGCGACCTCGACGTGCTCCTCCTCGACCTGCCCCCGGGCACGGGCGACGTGGCCATCTCGGTCGGCCAGCTGCTGCCCCAGGCCGAGGTCGTCGTCGTGACGACGCCCCAGCCCGCGGCGGCGGACGTCGCCGAGCGCAGCGGCGTCGTGGCCCGGCAGACCGGCCAGCGCATCCTCGGGGTGGTCGAGAACATGGCCGGGCTGGTGCAGCCCGACGGCTCGGTGCTCGAGCTGTTCGGCTCGGGCGGCGGCGCCGAGACGGCGCGTCGCCTGTCGGCCGGGCAGGACGACGAGGTGCCGCTGCTCGCCACCGTGCCGCTCAGCATCGGGCTGCGTGAGGGCGGCGACGTCGGGGCGCCGGTCGTCGTGTCGGCGCCGGGCGACCCGGCGGCCGTGGCGATCGACGCCCTCGCGGGCCAGCTGGCCGTGCGAGCGCGGGGCCTCGCGGGGCGGAAGCTCGGGCTGAGCCTGCGCTGACCGACCCGGCCGGACGCACGACGAAGGGCACCCCGCCTCGGCGGGGTGCCCTTCGTCGTGCTCGGCCCCGTCGCGCTCAGGAGGAGACGCGACCGGCGGGCCGACGGCGACCTACGACCAGCGGGTGAAGGTCTTGGTGGGGATCGCGTGGAAGCCGTCGCGAGCGACGGACACCACGGAGCCGGCGATGCCGACGAGGGCGGCGACGGCGAGGACGATGATTCCGGTGAACATGGTTCTTCTCTCTGTGCGCGGTTCGTCGCGCGGTTCTGCACAGGACTGACACCCGCGATCCGAGTCGTTCTTGCGCGACTCGGGACGGGTGGTGGCCCTGCGGTGTTGCGATGCACCCGGGACCAGGTCGACCGGGTGGGGAGCGCATGGGGTCGCTCCGAGGACATGTCCATCATGCGCCTCCGGACGACGTAGATCAACCACGCTTTCCTACCGATACACCGTAGTATCGCTACATGGACGTCAAGCGCCTCGAGCTCCTCCGCGAACTGGCCGAGCGGGGCAGCATCGCCGCCGTCGCCAAGGCCACCCACCGCACCCCCTCCGCCGTCTCGCAGCAGCTGAAGGTGCTCGAGAAGGAGGCCGGCGTCGCCCTCACCGAGCGGGTCGGCCGCGGCGTCGTGCTGACCGGGTCGGGCCGCGTGCTCGCCCAGACGGCGACCGACGTCGCGGTCGCGCTCGAGCGGGCCCAGGCCGTGTGGGCCGACTTCATCGCGACCCCCCAGGGCGAGGTGACCCTCGCGACCTTCCCCACCGGCGGGCAGATGCTGCTGCCCGGGCTGCTGCGCACCGTCGCCGAGACGCCGGGGCTCGTCGTCGTCGCGAGCGACCACGACCCGTCGATCCTCGAGTTCGCCGAGCTGGCCGCCGACCACGACGTCGTCATCGCCCACTCCCCCGACGGCCGCGCCTGGCGGGGCCGCGGCCTCGTCACCGTGCCGCTGCTCACCGAGCCGCTCGACATCGCCCTGCCGGCCGACCACCGGCTCGCCCAGCGCGCCTCGCTCTCGCCCGGCGACCTCGAGGGCGAGAACTGGATCGGCGTGCCGACCGACTTCCCGTTCGAGTGGGTCTACCGCGAGATCGAGCGCGTCACGGGCAGCCCCGTGCGCGTCTCGCAGCGCTTCAGCGACACCAAGGTGACGGAGTCGCTCGTCGGCGCCGGCCTCGGCATCGCCGTCCTCCCCCGCTTCACCGCGAAGGAGGCGCGGGACGACATGGTCCTGATCCCCCTCGAGAGCATCCGGGCCGTCCGCTACGTCTCGGCGCTGCTGCGTCGCGACCGGGCCGAGCGTCCCTCGGTTAGGCGCGTCGTGGACGCCCTCCGCGCCGAGGCGTCACGGGTCGCCGCCCTGCACGGCGGCGTGTGAGCCCCGGCGCCGGACGACGGGGCCTAGGTCGCCTCGGAGTCGTAGGGGGCGTTCTCGCCGACGGCGAGGGGGACGACGGCGGGCGACGCCGGGCCGCCGGGCAGACCGGCGGCGACCGCCGCGGCCGCGCTGGAGGCCATGGCCGCCGAGACGGGCTTCGTGGACGACCCCCCGCTCGGCGGGTCGAGCAGGGCGTCACGGATGATGCGCCGGGGGTCGTACTGCCGGGGGTCGAGCTTCTGCCACTCGACGTCGTCGAACTCGGGGCCCATCTCGTCGCGCATGCGGTCTTTCGCGCCGTTCGCCATGTCGCGCAGCGTGCGCACGAGCTGGGCGAGCTTCGACGCGTAGCCGGGCAGGCGCTCGGGCCCCAGGAGGAACACGGCGAGCACGCCGATGACCAGGAGCTTGTCGAAGGTGAGGCCGAACAGGGACACGCATGCAGACTAACCGGTGCGCCCGTGGGCCACCCCCTAGACTCGGCCACCGAGGAGTGAGTGTGTCGCAGATCGAATCAAGCTGGAAGTTCGCGGAAGAGCTCGTGACCGAGAGCGACCCCGTGGCCGAGGCCCGGCAGCACTCCCTCGAGGTCGGGGTCGAGCCCGTCTCCCCCGCCGTGGGCGCACAGCTGGCCCTCGTGGCCGCCGCGTCGGGCGCGAAGAACGTCATCGAGGTCGGCACCGGGCTCGGCGTCAGCGGCCTCTGGCTGCTGACCGGCGCCCCCGGCGCGACGCTGACGTCGATCGACAAGGAGGTCGACCACCAGCAGTCGGCCCGCGACGCCTACCTGAGGGCGGGCGTCCCCGCGGCGCGCGTCCGCCTCATCACCGGCCGGGCCGCGGAGGTCCTGCCGCGCATGAACGAGAACTCGTACGACATCGTCTTCGTCGACGCCGACCCGGGATCGGTCATCGAGTACGTCGAGCACGGCCTCCGGCTCGCCCGGCCCGGCGGGCTCGTGCTCGTCGCGCACGCGCTCTGGCACGGGGCCGTCGCCAACCCCGCCCGGCGCGACGCGACGACGAGCGGCTTCCGCACCCTGCTCACCGAGGTCTCCACGTCGCCGGCCGTGCTCAGCTCGTTGTCGACCGCCGGCGACGGGCTGCTGCAGCTCGTCAAGCGCTGACCGCGGCCCCCTCGGGGGCCAGGGCGCGCCTCCTGGTCGGTCGTTCGCGGCGGCGGCCCGCCGCCGGACCACGGGCCCCCGCACGACGACGCCCCGCCGATCGGTGATCGACGGGGCGTCGTGCGGGTCGCAGCGCGGACGCTGCGGGTGTGGGTCGGGCTAGGCGCCGACGACGTTCGCGAGGGCGTCGTGCAGCTCTCTGGCCTCGTCGTCGTTGACCGACACCACGAGACGGCCGCCACCCTCGAGCGGAACCCGCACGATGATGAGACGGCCTTCTTTCACAGCTTCCATAGGTCCGTCGCCGGTCCTGGGCTTCATGGCTGCCATCGGATGGTCCCCTTTCACGAAGATGCTCTCCCCATTATCCGTGATTACTTCCCCCGCACCTAAACAACGGTGCGGCGACACGGCTCACGGCGGCGTCCAGTCGTACCCGTCCACCCACCAGCTGAAGTACAGCCAGGCGTACTGGCCCACGACGAAGAGCACCACGAGGGCGACGCGCCACACGCGCGACCGGGGCGCCGCGAGCACGCCGAGCAGCGGGAAGAACGGCATCAGCAAGCGCCAGGTGCTCGACTGGGGGAAGAACACGGCCAGCAGGTAGAGCGCGTAGGCGACCGACCAGAGCCGCAGGTCGACGCCGATGCGGCGGCCCGCCGGGCTGAGCAGCAGCACCGCGAAGGCGACGACGACGACCCCCAGCAGAGCCACCCCCGAACCACCCGGCAACCACCAGTTCGCACCCTCGATCCAGGGCGCGAACGGCACCAGCGGGCCGTAGCCGACGTACGCCGAGCGCCACGCGAGCTCGGTCTCGGCGTACGCGTTCGGCACCCCGGTGACGAGCCCGGCCACGACCGGCCAGGCCAGGCCGAGCAGGCCCGTCACGACGGCCGCGGTCGACGCCCGGACGGCCTCGCCCCGGGGGAAGGCCTCGTCGCCCCGCCGGGCCCGCCACCAGCGGTGGACGACGTGCAGGCCGATCGCGAGGGCCAGGGCGAGCGAGCCGGGCCGCGTGAACGACAGCACGAGCACCACGGGCAGCATCGCCAGGTAGCGCCGCTCGAGCAGCAGCAGGAGGCACGCGCAGAGCAGGACGAGGAACATCGACTCCGCGTACGCCACCTGCAGCAGCGGCGAGAGGGGCGAGACGCAGAACAGCACGACGGCGAACAGGGCGGAGCCCTCGGGCAGGACGTGCCGCATCAGCCGGTACAGCAGCAGCGAGGTGCCGCCGGCGGCCACGACCGACACGACCACGGCCAGCGTCGCGAACGAGAGCCCCGTGAGCTCGGTGAGCCCCCGCACGAGGAACGGGTACGCCGGCATGAAGGCCCAGGCGTTCTCGGCGACGTGCCCGGTGTCGGTCAGCGGGATGGTCGTCGGGTAGCCGACGGCCGAGATGATGTAGTACCAGTGGCCGTCCCAGATGGAGGCGAAGCTCGCGTAGTCGGGACGCGCCAGCGTCCACGCGTTGGCCTCCTGCCGCCCCGCGAACGACACGAGCAGGGCCGTGCTGACGATCCGCGACAGCAGGAAGACGCCCAGCACCCGGGCCCACCACGGCACGAGCCGCCACCGCACGAGGAGCGCGCGGCGCACGCCGAGCGGGCGACGGCGGGACGACGGGGAGGCGCGGGGCCGGGTGGTCAGGCCGTCAGCCACGCCCGCAGCCCGCGCTCGTTGTCGAGGATCTGCTGCACCGGCACGCGCTCGTCGTCGTGGTGCGCGAGGAGCGGGTCGCCGGGGCCGTAGTTGACGGCGGGGACGCCGAGGGCCGAGAAGCGGGCGACGTCGGTCCAGCCGTACTTCGGCTTCGCCTCGCCGCCGACGGCCGCGAGGAACTGCTGCGCGAGCGGGGCGTCGAGCCCCGGGCGGGCGCCGGGGGCGAGGTCGACGACGGTCACGTCGAAGCCGGCGAACACCTCGCGCACGTGGGCGACGGCCTCGTCGGCGCTGCGGCTCGGTGCGAAGCGGTAGTTGACGTGCACCATGCACTCGTCGGGGATGACGTTGCCGGCGACGCCGCCGGAGATGCCCACGGCGTTGAGCCCCTCGCGGTAGACGAGCCCGTCGACCTCGACCTCGCGCGCCTCGTAGGCGGCGAGGGCGTCGAGGATCGGCGCGGCGGCGTGGATCGCGTTCGAGCCCACCCACGACCGGGCGCTGTGCGAGCGGGCGCCGAAGGTGCGCACCTCGACGCGGAGGTTGCCGTTGCAGCCGCCCTCCACCTCGCTGCGGGTCGGCTCGCCGAGGACGGCGAAGTCGGCCTCGAGCAGCTCGGGTCGCAGCCGGGCCAGCCGGCCGAGCCCGTTGAGGGCGTCCGAGACCTCCTCGTGGTCGTACCAGACCCAGGTCACGTCGACCACGGGCTCGGTGAGCTCGACCGCGAGCCGCAGGTGCACGGCGCTGCCGGCCTTCATGTCGACGGTGCCGCGCCCCCAGAGGTACTCGACGCCGTCGGCGTCGGTCTCGTAGCGCGTCGGCAGGTTGTCGTTCAGCGGCACCGTGTCGATGTGGCCGGCGACGACGACGCGCTTCGCGCGGCCGAGGTCCGTCCGGGCGACGATCGCGTCGCCGTCGCGGTGCAGCTCGAGGTGGTCGTGGCCCGCGAGGGTCTCCCAGATGGCGTCCGAGACGGCACGCTCGTCGCCCGACACCGACTCGATGTCGCAGAGCTGGCGGGTGACGTCGACGGGAGAGACGCTCAGGTCGATGGTCGGCATGCTGCCGAGTGTACGGGGGCTCGCCCTACGATCGGAGGATGACCACCGACGCCACCGCCCCCACGCACGCCCACGGGTACGGACTCGCCACCGTCTCCTCCGACGGCACCACGCTCGACACCTGGTTCCCCGCGCCGTCGCTCGGCCGCCTGCCGGCCGACCGCGACCCGGCGATCGTGCCGGCCGAGATCTCCGACGCGGCCGGGCCCGACGAGCGGCGGGCCGTGGACCTCGTGCCGGCGACCGTCGAGATCGACCTCTCCGCGCCTCCCGCGTCCACCCCCGACGCGTACCTGCGCCTGCACCTGCTCAGCCACCTGCTCGTCGCCCCGAACTCGATCGACCTCGAGGGGCTGTTCGCGCACCTGCCGATCGTCGTCTGGACCAACGCCGGGCCCGTGCACCCCGACGACTTCGCCCGGCTCCGGCCGGCGCTGCAGCGGGCCGGCATCACGACGACCGGCATCGACAAGTTCCCGCGCATGCTCGACTACGTGCTGCCCGACCGCGTGCGCATCGCCGACGCGTCGCGCGTGCGCCTCGGCGCGCACCTCTCCCCCGGCACGACCGTCATGCACGAGGGCTTCGTCAACTTCAACGCCGGCACGCTCGGCACCTCGATGGTCGAGGGACGCATCTCGCAGGGCGTCGTCGTCGGCGACGGGTCCGACATCGGGGGCGGCGCCTCCATCATGGGGACCCTGTCGGGAGGCGGCACGCAGCGCGTCACCATCGGCGAGCGCGCCCTGCTCGGCGCGAACTCCGGCATCGGCATCTCGATCGGCGACGACAGCGTCGTCGAGGCCGGGCTCTACGTCACGGCGGGAACGAAGGTGGTCGTCGTGGGCGGCACGCCGACCTCCGACGGCCGCCAGCAGACGGTCAAGGCCGTCGAGCTGTCAGGACGCCCCGGGCTGCTGTTCCGCCGCAACTCGGTCACCGGCGCGGTCGAGGTGCTGCCCCGCCGCGGCCACGGCATCACGCTCAACTCGCAGCTGCACGCGTAGGCCGACTGGCCCCGGCGCCGCTAGCGCCGGGGCCAGTCGCGCTGGGCCTCGCCCAGGTACAACTGCTGCGGTCGGCCGATCTTCGTCGCCGGGTCCTGGTTCATCTCACGCCAGTGCGCGATCCAGCCCGGCAGGCGGCCGATCGCGAAGAGCACGGTGAACATGCGGGGCGGGAAGCCCATCGCCTTGTAGATGACGCCGGTGTAGAAGTCGACGTTCGGGTAGAGCTTGCGCTCGACGAAGTAGTCGTCGGCGAGGGCGATGTCCTCCAGCTCCATCGCGATGTCGAGCAGGTCGTCCTGCACGCCGAGGGCGGCGAGCACCTCCGTCGCGCTCTCTTTCACGAGGCGGGCGCGCGGGTCGAAGTTCTTGTAGACCCGGTGGCCGAAGCCCATGAGCTTGACCCCCTCTTCTTTGTTCTTCACCCGCTCGACGAAGCGCTCGACGCCCTGGCCGCTGGCCTTGATCTCGGCGAGCATGGAGAGGACGGCCTCGTTCGCGCCGCCGTGCAGCGGGCCGTAGAGCGCGCTGATGCCGGCCGAGATCGACGAGAACATGTTCGCCTGGGTCGAGCCGACCAGCCGCACGGTCGACGTCGACGCGTTCTGCTCGTGGTCTTCGTGGAGGATGAGGAGGCGCTCGAGGGCCTTCGACAGCACCGGGTTCACCTCGTACGGCTCGGCCATCGTGCCGAAGTTCAGCTTGAGGAAGTTGTCGACGAAGCTCAGGGAGTTGTCGGGGTAGAGGAACGCCTGGCCGAGGCTCTTCTTGTGCGCGTAGGCCGCGATGACGGGCAGCTTCGCCAGCAGGCGGATCGTCTGCAGCTCGATCTGCTCGGGGTCGCTGACGCTCATCGAGCCCTCGTAGAAGGTGCCGAGCGCGCCCACGGCGCTCGACAGCACCGACATCGGGTGAGCGCTGTGCGGCAGCGCGTCGAAGAAGCGGCGGAGGTCTTCGTGCAGCAGCGTGTGGCGGCGGATGCGGGCGTCGAAGTCGGCGAGCTGGTCGGCGGTCGGCAGCTCGCCGTAGATGAGCAGCCACGCCGTCTCGAGGTAGGTCGAGTTCTCGGCGACCTGCTCGATCGGGTACCCCCGGTAGCGGAGGATGCCCTCGTCGCCGTCGATGTAGGTGATCTTCGAGCGGGTCGCGGAGGTGTTCACGAACCCGGTGTCGAGGGTCGTGTAGCCGGTCTGCTTCGTGAAGCTCGAGATGTCGATGGACGAGGCACCCTGGGTGCTCGGCACGATCGGGAACTCGGCCGTCCCCCCGGGGAACTGCAGCGTGGCCTTCTGGGCGTCGTTGGCAGGATCAGTCACCCTGTCACCCTACCGGTCAGCCCCGGAGGCGCTCCACGGCCGCCGCGATCCGCTCGTCGGTCGTCGTCAGGGCGACCCGCACGTGGCGGCCGCCGTCGACGCCGTAGAAGCTGCCGGGCGCCACGAGCACCCCGCGCTCGGCCAGCCAGGCGACGCTCTGCCAGGCGTCCTCGTCGCGGGTGACCCAGAGGTACAGGCCGGCCTCGCTGTGGTCGACGCGGAAGCCCGCGGCCTCGAGCGCCGGCGCGAGGGCCGCCCGGCGGGCGCGGTAGAGCGCCTTCTGCCGCTGCACGTGCTGCTCGTCGCCGAGGGCGACGCGCATGGCCTCCTGCACCGGGGCGGGCGGCATCAGGCCCGCGTGCTTGCGCACGGCGAGCAGCTGGGCGACCACGTCGGCGTCGCCCGCGACGAAGCCGGCGCGGTAGCCGGCGAGGTTCGACTGCTTGCTCAGCGAGTACACGCTGACCACGCCGCGACGGTCGTCGCCGACGACGCGGGGGTCGAGGACGCAGGGGGTGGGACGGTCGGCCCACTCGCCCTCCCAGCCCAGCTCGGCGTAGCACTCGTCGCCCGCGACGACGGCCCCGAGCTCGCGGGCCCGCGCGACCGCGGCGCGCAGCTGCTCGACGTCGAGGACGGAGCCGTCGGGGTTGCCGGGGCTGTTCAGCCAGACCAGGCGGGTCGACTCGGGCCACTCGGCCGGGTCGTCGGACGCGAGCGAGTCGGCGCCGACGAGGGCCGCGCCGAGCGCGTAGGTCGGGTAGGCCGCCCTCGGGTACACGATGGTGTCGCCGCGGCCGATGCCGAGCCACAGGGCCATGCCCGCGATGAGCTCCTTCGAGCCGATCGTCGGCAGCACCTCGGCGTCGGTCAGCCCGGCGACGCCCCGGCGACGCTCGTACCACTCCGCGATCGCCGCGCGCAGGGCGGGCGTGCCGGCCACCTGCGGGTAGGCGTGCGCGTCGGTCGAGGCGACCAGCGCCTCCCGCACGACGTCGGGGGTGGGGTCGACCGGCGAGCCGACCGAGAGGTCGACGATGCCGCCCGGGTGGGCCCGCGCGGTCTCGGCGTAGCCGGTCAGCGAGTCCCAGGGGAAGTCGGGCAGGTCGAGGGCCACCGCGCGGCTACTCGGCGTGCGCCTGGGGCGGCAGGACCGCGATGACGGGGTGGTCCTTCGCGATCACGCCGACCTTCGCGGCGCCGCCGGGCGAGCCGATCTCGTCGAAGAACTCGACGTTGGCCTTGTAGTAGTCGGCCCACTTGTCGGGCAGGTCGTCCTCGTAGTAGATGGCCTCGACGGGGCAGACGGGCTCGCAGGCACCGCAGTCGACGCATTCGTCGGGGTGGATGTAGAGCGAGCGTTCGCCCTCGTAGATGCAGTCGACGGGGCATTCGTCGATGCAGGCACGGTCTTTGACATCCACACAGGGCAGTGCGATCACGTACGTCACGTCTGGGGTGTTCCCTTCACGTCGGGCAAGGCGTCCATCTTATCTCCCGCCGACCTGGACGCCGGAGGCGCGGGTCGGCTGGCGCGCCCCGCCCGCCTCCCGGGGCGGCAGCGTCGGCCACGCGAGCACGATCATCGCGACCACGGCGGGCCCGAACGCCCAGCCGTAGCCCGGCAGGTTCGCGGGCACGAGGGCGGAGCCGCCGGCGCCGGGCTGCGAGAAGGCGCCGATGGCGAGGTAGAGGCCGAGCGCCGCGGCGACGGCGACGGCCCGGGACCGGAAGACGAGGCGGAACCCGGCGACGAGCGCCGCGGCCATGACGAGCGAGACGACGAGGCCGGTCCAGAGCGGAGCACCCGCGACCGTCGTCGTGACCTGGTGCCCGACCGTGCCGATCGCGCCGAAGACGGCGCCGGCCGCCAGGGCCAGCAGCAGGGTGCCGGCCCGGCCGCCGCGGGTCATGTCGGCGAGCTCGGAGGTCGTCGACGCCGACGCCGCCTCGGCCGGGGCCGCCACCGAGCGGAACGACTCGACGGTCGGCACCGGGTCGACCGCGCCGTGCGGGTACCGGACGCCGGCGCGCCCCCCGGGCAGGTCGACGACCTCGAGCTGCGTGCGGTAGCGGCGGAGGGCGGCGATCGTGCGCGGCGTGGAGGCGCGCACGTCGAGGGACAGGACGCTGTCGTCGGCGGCGAGCGCCTCGGCCTCGGCGCCCTCGGCCTGGCCGGCACCGCTCAGGACGGCGAAGTACGGCACCTCGGCGAGCCGGGCGACGCGCACCGCGACCCGGTTCGCCCGCACGTGGTCGGGGTGGTGGTAGCCGCCGTCCTCGTCGTAGCTGACGATCGCGGTCGGCCGCACCGACTCGACGACGGCGGACAGGTCGGAGACGACCTCGCCGAACTCGGCGGCGCAGAAGGCGGCCGGGTGGAGGTCGGGCGTGGGCCCGGCCACGCCGTCGGCGCGCCACACCATGCCGCTGTCGCGGTACGCCCGCGAGGGCAGGCCCGCCGTGCGCGCCTCGGGGTCGCCGAGGAACCGGTGGTCGCGGACGCCGAGCTCGCGCATGGCCTCGGCGATCTCGCCCTCGCGGTGGACGGCGAGCGCGGCCTCGTCTCCGCGCAGCGCCGCGAGGTCGTCGGGCAGCACCTCGCCGAGCTCGCCGCGCGTGCAGGTGACGACGGTGACCGAGGCGCCCGAGGCGACGAGGGAGGCGATGGTGCCGCCGGTCGTGATCGTCTCGTCGTCGGGGTGCGCGTGGACGAAGAGCACGTGCTCGGTGCGGGCGACGCCGGGCGTCGCGGGCCGCGGGTCGGACGCGGCGGAGGCGAAGGAAGTCATCACTGGACAGGATAGGCCGGGCGCCGCTATGGTCATCTCCGGTCAGGCTCCAAGTTAGGTTAGCCTCACCAAACTGACCGGTCCGGTCGTCCGGGAGGACGCCGCCTCGGCCCCGCGTCACCGCCGATGCCGACCCCCTCCCGCCCCTGCCGAAAGCCGTCGCCGTGCTCGCCAACTACCTCATCGGACTCCGGGAGGGCCTCGAGGCCGCCCTCGTCGTGGGCATCCTCGTCGCGTACCTCGCCAAGACCGACCGCCGCGACGTCCTCCCCCGCGTCTGGCTCGGGGTCGTCGCCGCGGTCGTGCTCTCGCTGGGCCTCGGCGCGCTCCTCACCTTCGGCGCCTACGGGCTCACCTTCCAGGCCCAGGAGATCATCGGCGGCGGGCTCTCGATCGTGGCCGTCGGCTTCGTCACGGGCATGGTCTTCTGGATGGCCCGCACGGCCCGCGGCATGCGGGGCGAGCTCGAGTCCGGGCTCGACCGTGCGGTGGCCGGAGGCGCATGGGCCGTCGTGCTGCTCGCCTTCCTCTCCGTGGGCCGCGAGGGCATCGAGACCGCGCTGTTCGTCTGGGCGACGGTCCAGTCGACCGGGGGCGGCGCCTCCCCGCTGGTCGGCGCCCTGCTGGGCGTCCTCACCGCCGTCGCGATCGAGGTCGCGATCTACCGCGGCGTCATGAGCATCGACCTGCGGCGCTTCTTCACCGTGACGGGCTACGTCCTCGTCGTGGTGGCCGCCGGCGTGCTGGCGTACGGGGTGGGCGACCTGCAGGAGGCCGGCGTGCTCCCGGGCCGCACCTCCCTCGCCTTCGACGTCAGCGCGGCCGTGCCGCCGACGAGCTGGCAGGGCACCCTGCTGCAGGGCCTCGTGAACTTCACCCCGACGCCGAGCTGGCTGCAGGTGGCCGCCTGGCTCGCGTACCTCGCCGTCGTCGTGCCGCTGTTCGTCCGCGCGACGCGACGACGGCCGTCCGGGGCCGCCCGCGCCTCCCGCGCCGCCGACCCGGCCGTCCCCGCCGACCCGACCACCCCCGCCCGCACGACCGCAGGAGCCCCCCGATGACCGCACGCCCCCGCCCCCTGGCCCTCGGAGCCGGCGCCCTGCTCGCCGCCCTCTCCCTCACCGGCTGCGTCGCCAACGCCCCGGCCGGCTCGGCCGCGGGCGCGACGACCGTCGCCGTCGAGGGGAACGGCGACGCGTGCACCGTCTCGACGACCAGCGTGCCGAGCGGCCCGGTCACGTTCACCATGACGAACACGGGCACCGACGCGACCGAGTTCGAGCTGCTGGCCTCGGACGGCCTCCGCATCGTCAGCGAGAAGGAGAACATCGGTCCCGGCACCACGGCCTCGCTCACCGTCGCGGTGCCGGCGGGCGACTACGTCACCGCGTGCATCCCCGGCCTCGTCGGACAGGGCGTCCGCGCGCCGTTCACCGTGACCGACTCGGGCACGGCCGTCGAGCCGACCGGCAGCGACGCCGAGCGCATCGACGCCGCCGCCGCCGCGTACGTCGGCTACGTGCGCGACCAGGTCGGGCAGCTCGTGCCCGCCACCCAGGAGTTCCTCGACGCCTACACGTCGGGCGACGACGCCCGGGCCCGCGAGCTCTACCCGACGACCCGGGCGTTCTACGAGCGCATCGAGCCCGTCGCCGAGTCGTTCGGCGACCTCGACCCGAAGATCGACTTCCGCGAGGCGGACGTCGAGGAGGGGACGGAGTGGACCGGCTGGCACCGCATCGAGAAGGACCTCTGGCAGCCTGACGCGGCCGACGACGGAGGCGCGACGTACGTCCCGCTGACCGCCGACGAGCGTGCCCGCTACGCCACGCAGCTCACGAGCGACACCGCCGAGCTGCACGACGCCGTGACGGCCGACGACTTCACCGTCAGCATCGACGCGATCAGCAACGGCGCCGTCGGGCTCATGGACGAGGTCGCCACCGGCAAGATCACCGGCGAGGAGGAGATCTGGTCGCACACCGACCTCTGGGACTTCCAGGCCAATCTCGAGGGGGCCCGGGTGGCCTACGAGGGCGTCCGCGACGTCGTCGTCGAGAAGGACCCCGACCTCGTCGACGACGTCGACGCGCGCCTCGGCTCCCTCGAGACGCTCCTCGCCTCCTACGGCAGCCTCGAGTCGGGCTTCCCGTCGTACACCGACCTCACCGACGCCGACAAGAAGTCGCTGTCGGACGCCGTCAACGCCCTGAGCGAGCCGCTCAGCCGGCTGACGAGCGCACTCGTGAGCTGACGCCGGTGACGGACGAGCGCGGGTTGTCCCGCCGCGGCCTGCTCGGCCTGCTCGGCACCGGCGTGGGCGCAGGAGTGCTCGGCGCCGGCGTCGGGATCGGGGCCGACCGGGCCGTCCAGGCGCACGCGACCGGCACCTCCGGCGCGTCCGCCTCGTACCCGTTCGCCGGTCGGCACCAGTCGGGCATCACCACCGCCGCCCAGGACCGCCTCCACTTCGCCGCGTTCGACGTCGCGGCGGGCACCACGCGCGACGACCTCGTGGAGCTGCTGCAGGACTGGAGCGCGGCGGCCGCGCGCCTCACCCGCGGCCTCGACGTCAGCGAGGCCGGCGCGGTGGGCGGCTCGGCGCTCGCGCCGCCCGACGACACCGGCGAGGCGCTCGGCCTGCCCGCCGCCGGCCTGACCATCACGATCGGGTTCGGCCCGACGCTGTTCACGGCCGTCGACGGCACCGACCGCTTCGGCCTCGCCGACCGCCGACCCGCGGCGCTCGTCGACCTGCCGCACTTCTCCGGCGACCAGCTCGTGGACGCCCAGAGCGGCGGCGACCTCTGCGTGCAGGCGTGCAGCGACGACCCGCAGGTCGCGGTGCACGCCGTCCGCAACCTGTCGCGCATCGCGTTCGGCCGCGCCTCCCTCCGCTGGTCGCAGCTCGGCTTCGGCCGCACCTCGTCCACCACGCGGGGCCAGTCGACCCCGCGCAACCTCTTCGGGTTCAAGGACGGCACCGCGAACGTCCGCGCCGAGGACACCGCCGCCGTCGCCGCGGGGGTCTGGGCCGCCGCCGGCGACGGGCCCGGCTGGATGACCGACGGCTCGTACCTCGTCGCCCGCAAGATCCGCATGACGATCGAGACCTGGGACCACGCCTCGCTGCAGGAGCAGCAGACGGTCATCGGGCGCGACAAGGGCGAGGGCGCACCGCTCTCGGGCGGCACCGAGTCCACCGCCCCCGACTTCGCCGCGACGTCGGCCGACGGCTCCGGGCCGGCGATCGCCGTCGACTCGCACGTCGCCCTGGCGCACCCCGACCACCACGGCGGCGCCACGCTGCTGCGCCGCGGCTACAACTTCGTCGACGGCAACGACGACCTCGGCCGGCTCGCGGCGGGGCTGTTCTTCATCGCCTACCAGCGCGACCCCCGGACGCAGTTCGTGCCGATCCAGACGGCGCTCGCCCGCTCCGACCGCATGAACGAGTACGTGAAGCACGTGGGGTCGGCCATCTTCGCGGTCCCGCCCGGCGCGCGCGAGGGCGGCTGGGTCGGTGAAGGCCTCTTCGCCTAGACGGGCGTGACGACGTACGTCGCGACGACCGCGTCGTCGGACGAGGACGTCGTCAACGTCAGCACGACGCGGTACGCGGGCCCGGTGAACGTGCCGAGCGCCGTGTCGGCGTCGACGTTCACGCCGCTGGCCGTGTAGCCCGCCGCCTCGAGATCGCCCTGCGCGGTCGCGAAGTCGTCGAGGCCCGCCACCGTCAGCTGCGCGGCCCAGCCGGAGCCGTCGGGGCCCGCTCCCCCGCCGCGCACCGTGCCGTCGAGCAGCGGCACCTCGGCCGGGAAGGTGTCGGGCAGGGTGCCGTCGGTCGAGATGCTCGCGCCGCCCAGCGCGTCGCTGATCGCGCCCTCGACCGTGCCGCGCACGCTCTCGACGCCCTGGTCGACCGCGCTCCCGACGACGTTGTCGACCATCGAGCCCTCGCCGCAGCCGGCGAGGCCGACGACGAGGCCGGCCGAGAGGGCGAGGACGGCGAGCGGGCGGACGAGACGGGTCGGGGTGGTGGTCACGGACGGGACGATAGCGGCCGGGTCTGGGCGGGGGCGCAGAACGTGCCGCGTGTGCACGCCCGGGCCGCGCGGTGCCCGACGCGACCCCCGGGACGGCAGGAGGCGCCCCACACGATCGTGGGGCGCCTCCTGGTGGCCGTTCTCCCGGCCGGGTGCTGCTCGGCTACGCGTTCTGCTTCTTGAGGCGGGCCGTGCTGCGCTGACGGGCGCTGGCGTCGAGCTCGACCTTGCGGATGCGGATGGCGTCGGGGGTCACCTCGACGCACTCGTCGTCGCCGGCGAACTCGAGGGCCTCCTCGAGGGAGAGCACCTTGGAGGGCGTCATCGACTCGAAGTTGTCGGCCGTCGACTGACGCATGTTGGTCAGCTTCTTCTCCTTGGTGATGTTGACGTCCATGTCGTCGGCGCGCGAGTTCTCGCCCACGACCATGCCCTCGTAGACCTCTTCGGTCGGCTGCACGAAGAACGACATGCGCTCCTGCAGGTTGATGATCGCGAAGGGGGTGACGACGCCGGAGCGGTCGGCGATGATCGAGCCGTTGGTGCGCGTCGAGATCTCGCCGGCCCAGGGGCCGTAGCCGTGGCTGATGCCGTTGGCGATGCCGGTGCCGCGCGTGTCGGTGAGGAACTGGGTGCGGAAGCCGATCAGGCCGCGCGAGGGGACGATGAACTCCATGCGGACCCAGCCCGAGCCGTGGTTCGCCATGTTCTCCATGCGGCCCTTGCGGGAGGCCATCAGCTGCGTCACGGCGCCGAGGTACTCGTCGGGCACGTCGATGGTCATGTGCTCGAAGGGTTCCTGCAGCTTGCCGTTCTCGTCACGACGCGTGACGACCTGCGGCTTGCCGACGGTGAGCTCGAAGCCCTCGCGGCGCATCTGCTCGACGAGGATCGCCAGCGCGAGCTCGCCTCGGCCCTGGACCTCCCACGCGTCGGGGCGTCCGATGTCGACGACCTTGAGCGAGACGTTGCCGACCAGTTCGCGGTCGAGCCGGTCCTTCACCATGCGGGCGGTCAGCTTGTGCCCCTTGACCTTGCCGATGATCGGCGAGGTGTTCGTGCCGATGGTCATCGAGATGGCCGGGTCGTCGACCGTGATGGTCGGCAGCGGGCGCACGTCGTCGGGGTCGGACAGCGTCTCGCCGATGGTGATGGTGTCGAAGCCGGCGACGGCGACGATGTCGCCGGGGCCCGCGCTCTCGGCGGGGTAGCGGCTGAGGGCCTTCGTGATCAGCAGCTCGGTGATGCGCGCGTTCTGGACGGTGCCGTCGGACTTGACCCAGGCGACGGTCTGGCCCTTCTGCAGGGTGCCGTGGAAGACGCGGAGGAGCGCGAGACGACCGAGGAACGGCGAGGCGTCGAGGTTGGTGACGTGGGCCTGCAGCGGGTGCTCGTCGTCGTAGCGCGGGGCCGGCACGTGGGTGAGGATCGCGTCGAAGAGGGGCTCGAGGTCGGGGTTGTCGGGCAGCGAGCCGTCGGCCGGCTTGTTCGTCGACGCGGCGCCGTTGCGGCCGGAGGCGTAGACGACGGGCACGTTGAGGATCGCGTCGAGGTCGAGGTCGTCGACCTCTTCGCTCAGGTCGCTGGCGAGGCCGAGGAGGAGGTCCTGGCTCTCGGCGACGACCTCGTCGATGCGCGCGTCGGGGCGGTCGGTCTTGTTGACCAGCAGGATGACGGGCAGCTTGGCCGCGAGGGCCTTGCGGAGCACGAAGCGCGTCTGGGGCAGGGGGCCCTCGGACGCGTCGACGAGCAGCACGACGCCGTCGACCATGGAGAGGCCGCGCTCGACCTCGCCGCCGAAGTCGGCGTGGCCGGGGGTGTCGATGACGTTGATGGTGATCGGGCCGTCGGTCGCGTGGGAGCCGTTGTAGAGCACCGAGGTGTTCTTCGCGAGGATCGTGATGCCCTTCTCGCGCTCGAGCTCGTTGCCGTCCATCATGCGGTCTTCGGTGTCGAAGTGCGCGTCGAACGAGTTGGTCTGCTTGAGCATGGCGTCGACGAGGGTCGTCTTGCCGTGGTCGACGTGGGCCACGATCGCCACGTTGCGCAGGTCGCTGCGGATGGCAGTCGCCATGGATGTAGTCCTTACGAGAAAGTGAGGGGGGAAGTTGGTCGGGACGGAACCCGGCACCGCAAGTGTACGGCACGTGGTAAAGGGGCCCCTCCGCCCGGCTCGCGGCCGGTCGGCGGGGCCCCTCCGTCGGGGTGGTGCGGAGGGCTCGGGCCCGGCTCAGCGGCCGAACTCGAAGGCCGCGCCCGGGATCGCCTCGAGCAGCTCGCGGGTGTACTGCTTCGACGGGGCCGCGAAGATCTCGTCGGTCGTGCCCGCCTCGACGACGCGCCCCTTCTGCATGACCGCGACGTTGTCGGCGATGAGCCGGACGACGGCGAGGTCGTGGGTGATGAAGAGGTACGTGAGGCCGAGCTCGGTCTGCAGGTCGGTGAGCAGGTCGAGGATCTGCCCCTGCACGAGCACGTCGAGCGCCGAGACGGCCTCGTCGAGCACGATCACGTCGGGCTTGAGCGCGAGCGCGCGGGCCACGGCGATGCGCTGGCGCTGGCCGCCCGAGAGCTCGCTCGGGTAGCGGTTGACCGTCGACACCGGCAGCGAGACCTGCTCGAGCAGCTCGCGCACGCGGGCCTGGCGGCTCTTGCGGTCGCCGACGCCGTGGGTGACGAGCGGCTCGGCGATGGTGTTGCCGACGCTGTACATCGGGTCGAGCGAACCGTAGGGGTCCTGGAAGACCGGCTGCACCCGGCGGCGGAAGTCGAAGAGCTCCTTGCCGCGGAGGGCGCCGACGCTCTGTCCGCCGACCTTGACGGTGCCCGACGTGATCGACTCGAGCTGCAGCACGAGCTTGGCCACGGTCGACTTGCCCGAGCCCGACTCGCCCACGAGCGCCATCGTCGTGCCGCGCGGGATCGCGAACGACACGTCGTCGACGGCCTTGAGCTCGGTCGTCTTGAAGCCGCCCTGGCGGATGCGGTACGTCTTCGAGAGGTTGTCGACCTGGATGTAGTCGGCGTCGGCCTTGCCGGCCTCCTCGCGCTGGTGGGCGCGGGCGATCAGCTCGGCGTCGTCCGCGCCCTCGGCGGCGATCTCGCCGGCGTGGGCGTGCGCCGGCTCGATCGTCGACTGGATGCGGCGGCTCGCGAGGCTCGGCGCCGCGGCGACGAGGCGCTGCGTGTACGGGTGCTGCGGGTTGGCGAGGATCTCCTTCGAGGGCCCCGACTCGACCACGCGGCCCTTGTACATGACGACGAGCTTCTCGGCGCGCTCGGCGGCGAGGCCGAGGTCGTGCGTGATGAAGAGCACCGACGTGCCGTAGTCGCGCGTGAGCGACTCGAGGTGGTCGAGGATGCGCCGCTGCACGGTGACGTCGAGGGCCGAGGTCGGCTCGTCGGCGATCAGCAGCTTCGGGCGCGACGAGAGGCCGATGCCGATCAGCACGCGCTGGCGCATGCCGCCCGAGAACTGGTGCGGGAACTGCTTGAGGCGCTGGTCGGCGTCGCCGAGCCCGGCCTCCTTCAGCACCTCGATCGTGCGGGCGCGGACGGCCTGCTTGCCCGTCGCGACGCCGTTGGCCTTGATGGCCTCCTCGACCTGGAAGCCGATGCTCCACACGGGGTTGAGGTTCGACATGGGGTCCTGCGGCACGTAGCCGATGTCGCGGCCGCGGATCTGCTGCATCTCGGCGGGGGTGACCTTCGTCAGGTCGCGGCCCTCGAAGAGGATCTGCCCGCCGGTGACCTCGCCGGTGCCCGGCAGGAGGTCGATGATCGACGTCGCGGTCGTCGACTTGCCGGAGCCCGACTCGCCGACGATGGCCAGCGACTCGCCCTGGCGCATCGTGATGTCGACGCCGCGCACGGCGTCGACGTAGCCCGCCTGGGTCTTGAAGCCGATCTTCAGGCCCTTGATCTCGAGCAGGGGGGCCGACGAGGAGGCGCGGGGCGACTTCTCGGGGGTGGTCGCGGTGGTCGTCATCGACGGGCCCTCGCCTTCGGGTCGAGGGCGTCGCGCACGACGTCGCCCATCATGAGGAACGACAGCACCGTCACGCTGAGCGCGGCGGCCGGCCAGATCAGGGGCATGGGCGCGACGCGGAGCGACGAGCGCGCCTGGTCGATGTCGTTGCCCCACGACATCACGCCGCTGGGCAGGCCGATGCCGAGGAACGACAGGGTGGCCTCGGCCACGATGAACGTGCCGAGCGACACGGTCGCGACGACGATCACCGGGGTGATCGCGTTGGGGACGACGTGCCGCAGCAGGATGCGGAAGCGCGAGACGCCGAGCGCGGCGGAGGCCATGACGTAGTCGCTGCTCTTCGCGCCGAGCACCGAGCCGCGCATGATGCGGGCGATCTGCGGCCAGGCGAAGAGCGACAGCACGAGGGCCACGGTGAGCGGCGTGCGGCTCGGCAGCACCGACATGAGGACGATGGCGCCCAGCACGGTGGGGATGGCGAAGAAGATGTCGCCGATGCGCGAGACGACCGCGTCGAGCCAGCCGCCGTAGTAGCCGGCCAGCGAGCCGATGACGACGCCGACGATCGTGACGATGATCGTGGCCAGCAGGCCGACCGTCAGCGACGCCTGCGCGCCGTAGACGACGCGGGCGTAGACGTCGAGCCCCTGGAGCGTGAAGCCCATCGGGTGGCCTGCCTCGGGGCCGCCGTTGCTGTCGGGCAGGCTCGCGCCGCGCGTGGGCGACGTGTGGGTGAACAGGCCCGGGGCGATGGCCACGACGATGACGAACAGGATCAGCACGGCGCTGATCCAGAACGTCGGGCGCTTCTTCATGCTGTCCCAGGCGTCGTTCCAGCTCGAGCGGGGCTTCTCCGACTCGTCGACCGCGTCGACGGCCTTGACGGGCGTCTCGTCGAGGTCGGCGACGAAGTGGTCGGCCGACAGCTTCTGGTCAGGGTCATTTCGCATAGCGGATCCTCGGGTCGAGAACGGCGTACAGGAGGTCGACGAGCAGGTTCGCCAGCATGAAGATGATGACCATGACGGCGACGAACGAGACGACCGTGGGGCCCTCGCTCAGCTGGATGGCCCGGTACACCGTGCCTCCGACTCCCTGGATGTTGAAGATGCCCTCGGTCACGATCGCGCCGACCATGAGCGAGCCGATGTCGACGCCCAGGTAGGTGACGACCGGCACGAGCGAGTTGCGCAGGATGTGGACCGAGATCACGCGGCGGCGCGTGAGGCCCTTGGCCGAGGCGGTGCGGACGAAGTCGGCGCTGAGGTTCTCCGACACGGAGGCGCGGGTCAGGCGGACGATGTACGCGAACGACACCGACGCCAGCACGATCGCCGGCAGGACGAGCTCCGACCACGGCGCCTGCGACGAGACCGTCGTGCGGAAGAGGCCGAGCTGGATGCCGAAGACGTACTGCAGCAGGAAGCCGATGACGAACGTCGGCACCGAGATCAGCAGCAGGCTGACGACGAGGGCGCTCGTGTCGAACACCTTGCCCTTGCGGAGGCCGGCGACGAGGCCGACGACGATGCCGGCCACGGCCTCGAAGAGGAGGGCGAGCATGGCGAGGCGGAAGGTGATGGGGAACGCCCGGGTCAGCTCGTCGATGACGGGGCGACCGGCGAAGGTCGTGCCCAGGTCACCCGTGAACAGCCCGCCGATGTAGAGCAGGTACTGCACGATGAACGGCTTGTCGAGGTTGTACTGCGCCCGGATCTGCTCGATCACGGCGGGGCTCGGCTGCTTGTCGCCGAACAACGCCGCCACGGGGTCGCCGGGGAGGGCGAACACCATGAAGTAGATGAGGAAGGTCGCCCCGAAGAAGACGGGGATGAGCTGGAGGAGGCGCCGGCCGGTGTACCAGAGCATCAGGCCGCCTCGATTTTCTGCGCGTGCATGGATGTCGCAATCCTGTGGGTCGTGTGGGGGTGGACGCCCGACCGGGGGGCCCGTGCAGGAACGCGTTCCTGCACGGACCCCCCGTGAGCGGTGGAGCGGCCTCTCGGCCCCTCCGGTCGGGACCTAGCCCTTGGTGACCTCGTAGAACAGGGGCACCGAGTTCCAGCCGAACTGGACGTTGCTGACCGTGTCGGCCCACACGCCGGTCACGTTCGAGTACCACAGCGGGACGACGGGGAGGTCTTCGAGGAGGACCTCCTGCGCCTGCTGGAACTTCGCGTTGGCGTCGTCGACCGACGTCTCCGCGGCGCCCTCCTTGAGGAGGCCGTCGAACTCGGTGCTGGTGTAGCGACCGTAGTTCGAGCCGGCGCCCGTCTGGTAGAGCGGGGCGAGGAAGTTGAACAGCGACGGGTAGTCGGCCTGCCAGCCGGAGCGGAAGGCACCGGTCATGGCGTCGTTGTCCTCGTCGTCGAGCAGCTCGGCGAAGGTCGCGTACGACTGGCCCTCGGCCTTGATGCCGAGCGTGTCGGCGATGCTGTTCGTCGCGGCGTCGACCCAGTTCTGGTGGCCGCCGTCGGCGTTGTAGGCGATGGTGAACGTGTCGTCGCCGTAGGGCGAGATGGCGTCGGCCTCGGCCCAGAGGTCCTTCGCCTTGTCGGCGTCGTAGTCGAGGACGTCCGACCCCTTCAGGTCTTCGCTGTAGCCGTCGATGACGGGCGACGTGAAGTCCTTGGCGGGGGTGCGGGTGCCCTGGAAGATCACCTTGGTGATGTCCTCGCGGTTGATCGCGAGCGAGATGGCCTGGCGGCGCAGCTTGCCCTCCTCCGTGGTGCCGTCGAAGTGCTCGAGGTACTGGGGGATGGTGATCGACTGGAAGATCGCGGCCGGCTGGTTCGCGTTCGTGTCGGGGAAGTCGCTCTGGTACGACGAGAAGGCCGTGTCGGGCACCTGGTCGAGGATGTCGAGGTTGCCGCCCTGCACGTCGGCGTAGGCCGCGTCCTGCGTCGTGTAGAACTTGATGTTCAGACCGCCGTTGACCGGCTTGCGCGGGCCGTCGTAGTCCTCGTTGGTGACGAGCTTGATGTCCTGGTTGTGGGTCCAGGCGCCTTCGCCGTCGAGCTTGTAGGGGCCGTTGCCGACCGGGTTCTCGCCGAACGCCTCGGTGTCGTCGTAGAACGACTCGGGCAGGGGCGAGAAGGACGAGTAGCCGAGGCGCAGGGGCCAGTCGGCCTCCGGCGCGGAGAGCTTGACCGTGAACTCGGTGTCGCTGGTCGGCGTGAGGGCGAGCTCGCTGTCGGCGTCGTAGCTGAAGCCCTCGATGTCGTCGAAGAAGTACGAGCCGCTCTGGGCGTTGCTGAGCTGCGCGGCCCAGTTCCAGGCCTTCGTGAAGGACTCGGCCGTGACGGGCGTGCCGTCGGTGAAGGTCTTGCCCTCCTTCAGCGTGACGGTCCAGTTCTGGTTGTCGTCGGACTCGATCGAGTCGGCGACGTCCATCTCGGAGGCGCCCTTGGCGTCGTAGGAGACGAGGCCCGCGAAGATCGAGTCGATGATCTTGCCGCCACCGGTCTCGGTGGTGTTCGACGGGATCAGCGGGTTCTGCGGCTCGCTGCCGTTCGTGCTGATGATGGCCGTGGCGTCGCCCGAGCCGCCGTCGGCCGAGCCGCCGGAGTCGCCTCCGCTGGAGCAGCCCGTGAGGACGAGTGCTGCCGTCCCCACGACGGCGATGGCCCCGAGGCCCATGCGCGTCTTCTTCAATGTTCCTCCTGATGCAAGAAAGGACGCAGCGAGGCCCCCATGAGCCCGACCGCGTTGGATGGAAGTACCCTAAGCACCGCCCGGAGGCATCACCAAACCTCAGCGGGAACGGTTACACGACGGAAACCAAGTCGCCGGATCGTTGCGCGCACGGCCGCTTCGTTGCGTGCTCGGCCAGAACTGCGCATGAATCCGCTGCGAGGATTCCCTCGGCACCCCGCTATCATCCGCTGTTCACCAACACGACACGTGTGGTCGTCCGGTCGTCGTCCCGTACGATCGGCCGCGTGAGCGACAGGGACGAGCAACTGCCCGCACCGACGGGGGCCGGGCCGACCGGGCGGGACGGGCGTGCCTCGACGACCGGGACGGGGCAGACGGGGCGCACGCGCCTCCGGGTGGAGATCGCCCTCGTGCTCGGGCTGTCGCTCGGGGCGTCGGCCGTGTACTCGGTGCTCTCGATCATCAACCGGGTGACGCGCGACGTCGCGTTGTCGCAGCAGACCGCCACGCTCAACACCTCGCTGAGCGACCGGCCGGTCTTCGACCTGATCTACCAGGTGCTGGCGATCGTCGTCGACCTGGTGCCGGTGGCCCTCGTCGCGTTCCTGCTCTGGCGTGAGCAGCGACCGCACCTCGCACGCCTCGGCGTCGACTTCTCGCGCGCCGGCCGCGACACCCTCGGCGGCGTGGGCCTCGCCCTCGCGATCGGCGTGCCCGGCATCGCCCTCTACCTCGTGGGCAAGGCCCTCGACCTGACGGTGACCGTCGTGCCGACCGACCTCGGGCAGCACTGGTGGACGGTGCCCGTGCTGCTGCTCTCCGCGGTGCGGGCGGGGGTCACGGAGGAGGTGATCGTGGTCGCGTACCTGTTCGCGCGCCTCCGCGACCTGGGCTGGCGGACCTGGCCCGTCATCGTCACGGCCGCCCTGCTGCGCGGCAGCTACCACCTGTACCAGGGCTTCGGCGCCTTCGTGGGCAACGTCATGATGGGGCTCGCGTTCGGCTGGCTCTACCACCGCACCGGGCGCGTGCTGCCGCTCGTCGTCGCCCACGTGCTCATGGACGCCGCCGTGTTCGTCGGCTACCCGTGGGCGGCGGCGACCTTCCCCGCCTTCTTCGGGCTGCCGGGCTGACGCCCCGGGACCGGCGGCCCGGGGCCGACGCCTAGGCGAACGCCTCGACGGGAGGGCAGGCGCAGAACAGGTTGCGGTCGCCCCACGCCTGGTCGATGCGGCGCACCGGCGGCCAGTACTTGCCCGCCAGGAGCGAGCGGACCGGGTAGACCGCCTCTTCTCGGCTGTAGTCGTGCGACCACTCCCCCTCGACGACCGAGCGGGCCGTGTGCGGGGCGCCGCGCAGCGGGCTCGTCTCCGACGACCAACGGCCGTCGGCGACCTGGCGCGCCTCGCCGGCGATCGCGATCATCGCGTCGACGAAGCGGTCGATCTCGGCCAGGTCTTCGCTCTCGGTCGGCTCGACCATGAGGGTGCCGGCGACGGGGAACGACATCGTCGGGGCGTGGAAGCCGTAGTCGATGAGGCGCTTGGCCACGTCGTCGACCGTGACGCCGGTCTCGTCGCGGAGCGGGCGCAGGTCGAGGATGCACTCGTGCGCGACCAGGCCGTCGTCGCCGGCGTAGAGCACCGGGTAGTGGTCGCGCAGCCGGGCGGCCACGTAGTTCGCGGCGAGCACGGCCGCGCCGGTGGCCGCCGTCAGCCCCTCGGTGCCCATCATGCGGACGTACGCCCAGCTGATCGGGAGGATGCTCGGCGACCCGTAGGGCGCGCTCGACACCGGCACGCCGCCGTGGGCGAGGCGCTCGCCCTCGGCGGCGGCGGCCGCGCCCGTCCGGCGGTCGGCCTGCTGGGCCATCGGGTGGCCCGGCAGGAACGGCGCGAGGTGCGCCTTCGCCGCGACCGGGCCGACGCCCGGACCGCCGCCGCCGTGCGGGATGCAGAAGGTCTTGTGCAGGTTGAGGTGCGAGACGTCGCCGCCGAACTCGCCGAACCGCGCGTAGCCCAGCAGCGCGTTGAGGTTCGCGCCGTCGACGTAGACCTGGCCGCCCGCGGCGTGCACCGCGTCGGTGATCTCGCGGATGTCGTGCTCGTAGACGCCGTGCGTCGACGGGTACGTCACCATCAGCGCCGCGAGGTCGGCGGCGTGCTCGGCGACCTTCGCCCGGAGGTCGGCGAGGTCGACGTTGCCCTGGTCGTCGCAGGCCACCACGACGACCCGGAGCCCCGCCAGCACCGCGCTGGCCGCGTTCGTGCCGTGCGCGCTCTGCGGGATGAGGCAGACCGTGCGCTCCGCGTCGCCGTTCGCGAGGTGGTAGCCGCGGATCGCCAGCAGGCCGGCGAGCTCGCCCTGGCTGCCCGCGTTCGGCTGCAGCGAGACGGTGTCGTAGCCGGTGACCTCCGCCAGCCAGCCCTCGAGCTGGCCGATGAGCTCGAGGTAGCCCTCGACGTCGCTCGCCGGGGCGAAGGGGTGGACGGCCGCGAACTCGGGCCAGGTGACGGCCGCCATCTCGGTCGCGGCGTTGAGCTTCATCGTGCAGCTGCCGAGCGGGATCATGCCGCGGTCGAGTGCGTAGTCTTTGTCGGCGAGGTGCTTGAGGTAGCGCATCATGCTGGTCTCGCTGCGGTGCGTGCGGAAGACCGGGTGGGTGAGGAAGTCCGAGGTGCGGACGAGCGCCTCGGGGATGACGGGGCCGACCGACGCGAGGTCGTGCGCCGTCGGCGCCGCGGCGGTCGGCCCGAGCTCGACGCCGAGCACCGCGGCGACGGCCTCGACGTCGTCGCGGGTCGTCGTCTCGTCGAACGAGAGGCGGATGCAGTCGTCGTCGACGGCGTGCAGCAGGTAGCCGCGGGCGTGCGCGGCGGCCACGATCTCGTGGGCCCGGCCCGCGGCGAAGACCTGCAGGGTGTCGAAGAAGGAGTCGACCTCGAGCTCGAGGTCGCTCGCGCCGATCGCGACGGCGAGGTCGGCGGTGTGCTGGTGCACGCGACGCGCGATGTGCCGCAGCCCCCAGGGGCCGTGGTAGACGGCGTACATCGAGGCCATGACGGCGAGCAGCACCTGGGCGGTGCAGATGTTCGACGTCGCCTTCTCACGGCGGATGTGCTGCTCGCGGGTCTGCAGGCTCAGCCGGTAGGCGGGGTGCCCGTCGGCGTCCTGCGAGACGCCCACGAGGCGACCGGGCAGCTGGCGCTCGAGACCGGTGCGGACGGCCATGTAGCCGGCGTGCGGGCCGCCGAAGCCCATCGGCACGCCGAAGCGCTGGCTCGTGCCGACGGCGACGTCGGCCCCGATCTCGCCGGGGGCGCGCAGCAGCGTGAGCGCGAGCAGGTCGGCCGCGACGACGGCGAGGCCGCCGTGGGCGTGGCTGGCCTCGACGATCGCCTCGTGGTCGACGACGGCGCCCGAGGCCGCCGGGTACTGCACGAAGACGCCGAAGGAGGCGGGCAGCTGGTCGGCGGGCGTCGACGACAGGTCGAGCTCGACGAGCTCGATGCCCACGGCCGCGGCACGGCCCCGGAGGAGCGCCTTCGTCTGCGGGAAGACGTCGGCGTCGACGACGAAGACGTCGGTCGGGGCCTTCGACGCGCGACGGGCGAGCAGCATGCCCTCGACGACGGCCGTGCCCTCGTCGAGCATCGACGAGTTCGCCGTCGAGAGCCCGGTCAGCTCGGAGACCATGGTCTGGAAGTTGATGAGGGCCTCGAGGCGGCCCTGCGAGATCTCCGGCTGGTAGGGCGTGTAGGCCGTGTACCAGCTCGGGTTCTCGAGCACGTTCCGCTGGATGACCGCGGGCGTAACGGTGTCGTAGTAGCCGAGCCCGAGCAGGCTGCGGGAGGCGCGGTTGCGGTCGGCGAGCCCCCGCAGCTCGGCCAGCGCCTCCTTCTCGCCGATCGGGGCGGGCAGCACGCTGGCGCCCTGGTCGAGCGCGTGGATGCTGTCGGGGACGGCGGCGCGGACGAGCGAGTCGACGCTGTCGTGGCCGAGCACGGAGAGCATCGCCGCCTGGTCGTCGGTCGTCGTGCCGATGTGACGGTCGACGAAGCCGGTCGCGGCGCGGTCGGACCAGTCGCCGAAGACGGAGCCGCTCTGCACGGCGCTCATTCGGCGGTCAGGGCGACGTACTCGTCGCGGGAGAGGAGGCCGACCTGGTCGGCCGAGGCGAGCGTGATCTTGATGAGCCAGCCTTCGCCGAAGGGGTCGCTGTTGACGAGGTCGGGGGCGTCGACGACGGCGGCGTTGGCCTCGAGCACGGTGCCGAGCGCCGGGGCGTAGAGCTCGCCGACCGACTTCGTCGACTCGATCTCGCCGACGACCTTGCCGGTCTCGACCTCGGTGCCCGTGGCGGGCAGGTCGACGTACACGACGTCGCCGAGCTTGTCGGCGGCGTAGTCGGTGATGCCGACCGTCGCGGTGTCGCCGTCGATGAGGAGCCACTCGTGCTCGGCGGTGTACTTCAGGGCGGTGAGATCGGTCATGACCGAGCCTTTCGTGGTGAGGCGAGGAGGAGGGAGGGGCGGCGCCGGGTCGGGCGCGCGGGCGTCAGGAGCGCTTGTAGAACGGGAGCGGGACGACGCTCGCCGGGACGGCGGTGCCGCGGACGTCGACCGCGAGGGCCGGCCCGCGGTCGGCGACGTCGGGATCGACGTAGGCCATGGCGACGGGGTGGCCGAGGGTCGGCGACAGGGCGCCGCTCGTCACCTCGCCGACGACGGTGCCGTCGTCGGTGACGACGGCGTACCCGGCCCGGGCGGCCCGACGACCCTCGAGCGCGAGGCCGACGAGCACGCGCGAGCCGGGAACGGGCTCGACGCCGGCGCGTCCGACGAAGTCCTTCGAGAGGTCGACGACGCGGCCGAGGCCCGCCTGGGCCGGGCGCACGTCGAGGCCGAGCTCGTGGCCGTAGAGCGGCATGCCTGCCTCGAGGCGGAGCGTGTCGCGGCTGGCGAGGCCGGCCGGGACGAGGCCGCGCGGCCCGCCGGCGTCGACCAGGGCCGACCAGAGGGCGGGGGCGACCTCGGGGTCGACGTAGATCTCGAAGCCGTCCTCGCCGGTGTAGCCGGTGCGGGCCAGGAGCACGGGCGAGTCGTCGAAGGTGCCCTGCAGCACGCGGTAGTACCGCAGCGACGACACGGGTTCGTCGGGGTGGAGGCGGTCGGCGGCCACGAGCTCGTCGAGCACGCCCTCGGACTCGGGGCCCTGGATCGCCACGAGCGCGGTGTCGTCGCTCTCGTCGTCGACGGTCACGTCGAAGCCGTGCGCCCGGCCGGCGAGGGCCGCGAAGGCGGCGTCGCGGTTCGACGCGTTGGCGACCACCAGGTAGTCGTGGTCGTCGAGGCGGTAGACCACGAGGTCGTCGACGATGCCGCCCTCGGTGCTCAGCAGCAGCGAGTACTTCGCCCGGCCGACGGCGATCGTCGACAGCGTGCCGGCGAGCGCCTGGTCGAGGAACGCGCCGGCCTCCGGGCCGGAGACGGCGATCTCGGCCATGTGCGACAGGTCGAAGAGGCCTGCGGCGGAGCGGACGGCGTGGTGCTCGGCGAGGTCGCTGCTGTACCGGACCGGCATCTGCCAGCCGGCGAAGTCGGTGAAGGAGGCGCCGGCGGCGACGTGGACCTCGTGGAGCGGGCTGAGGCGCTCGTCGGGCTCGTCGGTGCCGACGAGGTCGGCGTCGGCGAGGTCGGCGTCGGTCGGCGCGGGGGCGGCGGGCACGTTCGAGGTGGCGTCGGACATCGAGGCTCCTGACGGGGCGGACGGGCCGTGACGGGGTCTCGGCCGGGGACGGAGCCGTGCGGCGAGGCACGGCGGGCGGGCTCGACCGCGCGTCGCGGCCGGGCTCCCCCTCTGTCGTGGGCCTGAGAGCTTCACCGACCGAGGTCGGCTTTCACCGTGGGCGAGCGTCACGACGCGGGGTCGTCGACGCTGCTTTCCAGAGCGGCCAGTCCGTCGCGGTACGCGTACCTGAGAGATTGGCGGGGAGCTTGCTCCTTCGGTGCCCGGTCGGCGCATCATCTGCGCACCGGAGCTCTCCCGCGACGTGTTCGTGGCCCGATGTTCGGTTGTGCCGGTCAGCCTACAGCCGACGTGTGACGGTCGTGTTTCGGGTCCCGGAAGCACGACGCCCCCGTCGGCGCGGGGCGCGGACGGGGGCGTCGGAGGTCGACGGGCGGTGCCTCAGACGACGGGCGTGGCCGTTCCGGGCTGACCGGGCTCGGGCGAGCCGGCGGCTTCGTGGGCCGCGACGAGCTGGCGCACGTCGTCGGCCAGCTGGGCGACGCCCTCGGGCAGCATCTCGAAGCCCTCGCGGTTGCCCGGGTTCACGACGAGGCCGGTCTGCGGCGGGATGGCCTGCACGAGCTCGGCGGCCGGCAGGGTCGCGGAGAACCCGGCGACGCCCTTGACCTGCTCGCCGATCATGTCGGGGTGGGTGAAGGCAGCCAGCATGGGCGTGCCCTCGCGGTCGAAGAGCACGGGCTGCAGGTCGTTCAGCGACGACTGGGCATCGGTGGCCGTCGGCACGACGACCTCGGCGTTCACGAACTCGGCGAGGACGGAGTTCATGTCTCCTTCTCCTGCCTGGCCCTTGCTGATGGCCTGCTCGAGGGCGGTCGGTTCGCGGTTCTCTGTAGCGGTCATCGGACCAGCCTGCCCGGCGAACCTCCGTGTCGCCTCCGTGGCGCGCCCCGGACGGGTGATGGCGCCGGCCGCACGGCGAGGGCTACCCTGAGCCTCCCGTACCCGTCCGTCAGGAGCCCGTCCGTGCCCTCCAAGGCCGTTCTGCTGGTCGCCAGCACCCTCACCGCCGTCCTCCTGCTCGCCGGCTGCGCCGGTGCCGAGCCCGGCGCCTCGGGACCGGGGCAGGGGGCGTCGACCACCGCCTCCGACCCCCTCGTCTCGACGGCGACGCCGCTCACGACGACGGGCGCGGACGCGAGCGAGACCCCGATCCCGACGACGACTCCCCCGGCACCGGCCACCGCCGAGGCGCACGAGGCCCCGCCCGCGTGGGACGCCTGCCTGGCGGCCGTGAAGGCCGAGTACCCCGACCTGCCCTACCTCGACGATGCCTGGGACTACCAGGACGACGACGTGCGCGACTCCGCCACGGGCGCCGTCGTCGAGGTGCGCTTGGGCCACCTCGACGACGGCCGCGTCGCCTCCGCCTTCACCTGCGAGATCGGCGGCACGCCGGAGGCCCCGTCGGTCACGAGGGTCTCCCCGGTCGACGTCTAGGCCGCCGGACGCACCCCGGTCCCGCCCGTCGGCGGCACGGCCGACCCGATCCGGCCCGACCTCAGATGAGGGGCCGGGTGCCCGCGACGACCGTGCCGTCGAGGTCGTCGTCGTGCACGACCTCGGCCGTCAGCCCCGCCGCCGTGAGCAGCGCGGCGGTGGCCCCCGCGCCCCGCTCGCTCGCCTCGATCAGCACGACGCCTCCGGGCCGCAGCCAGCCCGGCGCCGCGGCGGCCAGCCGACGGTGCAGGGCGAGGCCGTCGGCGCCGCCGTCGAGCGCGAGGGCCGGTTCGTGCAGCCGCGCCTCGGGCGGCATCGTCGCGATGGCCGCGGTCGGCACGTAGGGCGCGTTCGCGACGAGCACGTCGACCTCGCCGCGGAGCCGGGCGGGCACCTCGTCGAGGAGGTCGCCGCCGACGACGAGCGCGCGGTCGCCCAGGTTGCGGCGGGCGCCGCGCACCGCCGCGGGGTCGAGGTCGCCCGCGACGAGCTCCAGCCCCGGCCGCCGCGCCAGGAGCGCGGCCGAGACCGCGGCGACGCCGCAGCAGAGCTCGACGACGACGGGCTCGGCGCGACCGGCCAACAGGCGGTCGGCGACGCGCACGAGCAGCTCGGTGCGGCGCCTCGGCACGAAGACGCCGGGCTCGACGACGACCCGCAGCCCGTCGAACGCGACCCAGCCGACCACCTGCTCGAGCGGCTCGCCGGCCACCCGTCGCTCGACCAGCCGGGCGAGGGCGGCGCCGGCGGCGGAGGACGCGAGGAGGCGCGCCTCCTCCTCCGCGAACACGCACCCCGCCGCCCGCAGCCGCGACGTGATCGCGCCCAGGTCGCCCCGGTCGCCCGCCGCCGTGCCCCCGTCGTCCGTCACGGGGCCAGCGTAGGCTGACGCGGCACGCCGCCGACGGCCCGAGGGAGATCGATGAAGCCGCTGACCGAGGACGACATCCGCGAGTCGTTCGTCAACGCCCTGCCGGGCGACCTCGACCGCCTGCCGATCCCCGGCCTGCACGAGATGCTCTGGCCCGACCGCGAGTTCCTCGGCTGGCGCGACCCGCAGGCCCACCAGCGCGGCTACATCGTGCACTGGATGGACGACCGACCCGTCGGGCTCGTCGTCCGGTCGTCGGGGTCGTCGCTGCGACCGGGCATCGCCGCGATGTGCTCGCTCTGCCACTCGCCCCAGCCCGCCACGCAGGTGCGGCTCTTCACGGCTCCGAAGGCGGGCGACGCCGGGCTCGACGGCAACACCGTCGGCACCTACATCTGCGAAGACCTGGCCTGCTCGATCCTCATCCGGGTGGCGCCGCCGCACCTCAACCCGCCCGAGCAGATCGAGCGGCGTGCCTCGGGCCTGGCCGACCGCGTGCGCGGCTTCACCCAGACCGTGATGAAGACGGCGTGAGCGGCCGTCCCGGCGACGGGGGCGACCTCGTGGTCGCGCACCGCGCCTCCTGACCGATCCCCCACCCCCGACCGAGAGCGAGCCACCGTGTCCGTCGTCAAGATCAACGCCATCCACGTCCCCGAGGGCTCGGGCGCCGAGCTGGAGTCGCGCTTCGCGGCGCGCAAGCACGCGGTCGACGGCGCACCGGGGTTCGAGGGGTTCCAGCTGCTGCGCCCGGTGTCGGGCGACACGCGCTACTTCGTCGTGACGACCTGGGCCGACGAACAGGCCTTCCAGGCCTGGTCGGCGAACGGGGCCGCGGCCGCTCACTCCGGCCCGCCTGCCGGGCACGGCGGGCAGGCCGACGGCGCCGGTGAGGGCGACGCGCCGCGCCGCCCCGTCGCGACCGGCGCCGACCTGCTCGAGTTCGAGGTCGTCGAGCTCTGACCACGCGGCCGCCGACGCCTCGGGGCGGGTCGCTCGACGTCGAACGACGAGCACCGGCGTCCCCAGTCGCTTCCAGGCTTCGCGCGTAGCTTGCCGCCCTGGTCGTCGACCCGTCCGGGTCCGACACGAGAGGTCTCGATCACCATGAAGAAGTCAGCCCGCTGGTCCCTCGCCGCCGCCGTCCCCGTCGCGGTCGTCGCCGCCGGCATCGTCGTGCCCGCGGTCTCGGCGAACGCCGAGGTCGTCCTGCCCGAGAAGAGCCCCCAGCAGGTGCTGGAGCTCGCCGCGTCGAGCGGCGGCACCGCCTTCTCCGGCACCGTCGAGCAGACGAGCGACCTCGGCCTGCCCGAGGTCCCCGCGTCCGCCCAGGGCGGTGCGGGCGGCGACTCGACGGCCGACGCCCTCGAGCTGCTCACCGGCAGCCACACGGCGAAGGTCTTCGTCGACGGCGCCTCGAAGCAGCGCGTCCAGCTCGTCGAGGACCTCGCCGAGCGCGACGTCGTCCGCGACGGCACCAGCGTCTGGGGCTGGGACTCGTCCTCGAAGGAGGCGACCCACCTGACCCTGCCCGACACGAGCGGCGTCGAGGTGCCCACCGTCCTCCCCGACGGCACCGCGGTGCCGCAGACCCCCGCCGAGCTCGCCGCGGCCCTCATCGCCGCGGTCGAGCCGACCACGACGGTGACGGCGACCGACAACGTCGAGGTCGCAGGCCGCTCGGCCTACCAGGTCGTGCTCACGCCGAAGGACGACGCCACCCTCGTCGCGAGCGCGACCCTCACGGTCGACAGCGAGACGGGCGTGCCGCTCAAGGTGGTCGTCGCCGCGAAGGGCCAGGCCGACCCGGCCGTGTCGGTGGGCTTCACGTCAGTCGACTTCTCGGCCCCCGCCTCCTCCGTCTTCGACTTCACGCCGCCGGCGGGCGCCGAGGTCACCGAGGTCGCCGCACCCGACGGGGCGCACGACCGTGCGCACGCGGCTCGCGACGCCGGCGACGCGCCGGTCGTCGTCGGCTCGGGCTGGAGCACGGTCGTCGGCACGAGCGTGCCCGCCGCGACGGGCGCCTCCGCGTCGGACGAGGCGTCGAGCCTGCTCGACCAGATGACCACCGCGGTCGACGGCGGCCGCGTCGTCGAGACGTCGCTGCTCTCGGTCTACCTCGGGGACGACGGTCGCGTCTGGGCCGGCGCGGTCGACGCGGCGACCCTCCAGGCGGCGGTCGCCGGTCGGTGACCGCCCCGTCCGCCCGTCCGTCGGGGCCGGCACCGGCCGCGGGATCGCCCTCCGTCGGGGCCGACCCGTCGCTCGCCGTGCAGACCACCGGCCTCACGAAGGCGTTCGGCAAGCAGCGTGCCGTGGCCGACGTCGACCTCGCCGTGCCGGTCGGCAGCGTCTACGGCTTCCTCGGGCCGAACGGCTCGGGCAAGACGAGCACGATCCGCATGCTGCTGGGGCTCACGTCGGCGACGAGCGGCGACATCCGGGTGCTGGGCGGGTCGATGCCCGACCGAGCCCGGGACGTCCTGCCCCGGGTCGGCGCACTCGTGGAGGGCCCGGCGTTCTACCCGTTCCTCTCCGGCCGGGCCAACCTCGTGCGCCTCGACTCGGGTGACCGACGAGCACCGGCCTCGTCCCGTCGCGCCCGCGTCGCCGCGGCCCTCGACCGGGTCGGCCTCGGGCACGCCGCCGACAAGAAGGCGCACGCGTACTCACTCGGCATGAAGCAGCGCCTCGGCATCGCCAACGCCCTGCTCATGCCCCGCGACCTGCTCGTGCTCGACGAGCCGAGCAACGGCCTCGACCCGCAGGGCACCCGGGAGGTCCGCAGTCTCGTGCGGTCGCTCGCCGACGACGGGACGACGATCTTCGTCTCGAGCCACCTCCTGGCCGAGGTCGAGCAGATGTGCACGCACATCGGCGTGATGAGCGCGGGCCGGCTGCTCACGCAGGGCACGCTCGACGACCTCCGTGCCCTCGGCGCCCACCGCGTCCGCGTCCTCACCCCCGACCCCGACGCCGCCCACGACGTCCTCGTGCGCCTGGGGCTCCGGCCGGAGGCGCGCGACCGCCACCTGCAGCCGCCCGAGACCGCGACGGGCTCGGCCCGCGTCGAGGCCGAGCTCACCGTCGAGGGCCTCACGCCCGAGGCGATCGTCGCGGCTCTCGTCGCCGACGACGTGCGCGTGCGCGGCTTCGAGGTGGCCGGCGCCAGCCTCGAGGACCGCTTCGTCGACCTGACCGGGGAGGGCTTCGATGTCGCCGGCTGACCGCTTCCCCTCGGCCCCGGACGGCCCTGCGCCCGAGGGCTCCGACCCCGGCGGCGCGGCGGTCGTCGGCGCCTCGGCCGCGGCGCCCGAGCGTCGCGGCTCGGGCCTCGCGCTCCTCGGCAGCGAGGTGGTCGTGCTCTTCCGGCGCGTGCGGACGATCGCCCTGCTCGCGGCGCTCGCCCTCATCCCGATCCTCCTGGCCGTCGCCGTCCGCGTGACCACCGGCAGCGACTCGGGGCGCGGTCCGGCCTTCCTCGGCGACATCACGCAGAACGGCCTGTTCGTCTCGTTGACGGCGCTCACCGTCGCCATCCCGCTCTTCCTGCCGCTGACCGTCGGCGTCGTCGCGGGCGACACCATCGCCGGGGAGGCGTCGCTCGGCACCCTGCGCTACCTGCTGGTGTCCCCGGTGGGCCGGGTGCGCCTCCTGCTCGTGAAGTACGCGGGTGCGGCCCTGTTCTGCCTCGTCGGCACGCTCACGGTGGTCGTCGTGGGGGCGATCGCGGGGGCGGCGCTGTTCCCCGTGGGGCCCGTGACCCTGCTGTCGGGACAGACCATCGGCTTCGGCGACTACGCCGGGCGCCTGTTGCTCATGGCGCTCTACGTGACGGTGTCGCTGCTCGGGCTCAGCGCGATCGGCCTCTTCGTCTCGACCCTGACGAGCGTGCCGGTCGGGGCGATGGCCGCGACCATCGTGCTCTCGACCGTGGCCCAGATCGTCGACGCGCTGCCGCAGCTCGACGTGCTCGACCCGTGGCTCTTCACGCACTACTGGCTCGGCTTCGCCGACCTGATGCGCGACCCCGTCTCGTGGTCGGCCTTCGCGGACAACGCCCTGCTGCAGGCGGGCTACGTGCTCGTCTTCGGCGCGCTCGCGATCGGGCGCTTCACGACGAAGGACGTCCTGAGCTGAGGCCGGCCGCGACGGTCAGACGCCGAGGGCGCCGGTCGGCAGCAGGGCGTGGACGCCCCAGGTCTGGTTCGCGACCTGCGTGACGCGCAGGTCGACGACGGCGCTGGCGAAGGCGAGGGAGGTCGCCCGGTCGACGTCGAGCAGCTCGGCCAGCCAGGTCACCATCGCGTCGAGCGCGTCGCCCGACGCCACGTCGAGGTCGGCGTCGAAGCCGAACGTGACCCGGCCGGCCGGGGTCTCGGCGTGCACCGAGGCCAGCGGGCGGGCGTCGGCCAGGGTGATCCGCGCCTCCGTGGTCATGCCGCACTCGATCGCCGTGCCGCCGACCTCGCCGTCGCCCTGGGCGGCGTGGCCGTCGCCGAGGTACAGGAGGGCGTCGTCGACCTGCGCGGGCAGCCAGAGGGTCGAGCCCGCGACCAGCTCGCGGCAGTCGACGTTGCCGCCGGCCTCGGCGCGCGGCGGGATCGTCGAGTGCTCGCCCGGCTCGGCCGGGGCCACGCCGGTCACTCCGAGGAAGGGCGCGGTCGGCACCCGCGGCCCGCGGCTCTCGACCGCCACGCCCGCCTCGGCGTCGATCCGCCAGAGCAGCCAGGCCGGGTCGACGTCGACGAGGCCGAGGCGCGTCGTCACGGGGGTCTCTCGGCCGCCGGCGACGGTCCAGCCCCAGTCGTCGGGGCGCAGGTCGACGAAGGTCACGCCGACCATCTGCCCGGGTCGCGCGCCGCGCACGGCGATGGGCCCGGTGAGGGCGTGGCCCCGCGGCTCGGGGAAGAGCCGCGGCACGACCTCGCCCGGCACGGTCTGGGGGGCGAGGTGGCCCGACGCGTCGAGCGAGCGGACGACGACCTCGTCGCCGGGCTCGATCGTGAGCACGGGCGCGTGGTCGCGCGAGAAGCAGTCGTGGGCCGTCTCGGCCGTGGGCTCGAGCACGTGGCGGGTCACGACGCGGACCCTGCCGCCCCGACCGGGGTCGCACCCGTGGCGGCGGCGGCGGCCGCGGCCGACGGCACGACGACCGGCGGCGTCGACCGCAGCTCGTCGACGACCTCGCGCGGCGCGGTGCGGCTGAGGTAGCCGAGGCGCGACTCGCGGACGTGCCAGCCCATCAGCTCGGCGGCGCGGTCGACGTCGCCGGCGTCGACGGCCGCGAGGATGCGGCGGTGGTCGGGCCAGAGGCGCTTGCCGCGCGAGAACGCGTCGAGGGCGTACAGCCACTCGATCTTCGCCGAGAGCTGGCGCAGCAGGGTGCCGAGCGTCGTGCTGCCGCTCAGCTCGGCGACGCCCAGGTGGAAGCGCTCGTTGAGCTCGACGAGCCGGTCGAGGTCGCCGCGCTCGACGGCCGCGTCGCCGTCGTCGAGGATCTGCTCGAGGCCGCGCCGCACCCGCCACCAGTCGTCGGGCGGCACGTCGCTGCTGAACAGCGAGCGGGCCCGCAGCGCCGCGCGGCGGGCCGTCGCGATCTCGAGCGCCTCGCGCACGGCGAAGAGGTCGTCGGCCTCGTCGACCGGGATGGCCGCGACCGTCGACCCGACGTTCGGCCGCGACTCGACGAAGCCCTCGGCCTCGAGCCCGCGCAGCGCCTCCCGCACCGGCACGCGCGAGACGCCGTACCGCTCGGCCAGCGCCGCCTCGGTGATGCGCGTCCCCGGCTGCAGCACGCCGGCCACGATGTCGGCCCGCACGGCGTCGACGATGCTCAGCACGCGCCGCCGCCGGCCGGGGAGGGAGCGGCGGAGGCGCGCGCCGGGGAGGTCGGGATCAGGTCAGACGACCAGGCTGGCACCGGGGATCGCTCCTAGCAGCTTGCGGGTGTACTCGTCCTGCGGGGCGAGGAAGACGTCGTCGACGCTGCCGCGCTCGACGATGCGGCCCTGCCGCATGACGACCACACTATGGGCGATCTGGCGCACGACCGCGAGGTCGTGGGTGATGAACAGGTAACTCAGCCCGAGCCGCTGCTGGAGCTCCGCGAGCAGGTCGAGGATCTGCTCCTGCACGAGGACGTCGAGCGCCGAGACCGCCTCGTCGCAGATGAGCAGCTCGGGCTCGAGGGCGAGCGCCCGGGCGATCGCCACGCGCTGCCGCTGCCCGCCCGACAGCTCGTTCGGCCGGCTCTGCGCCACCGAGCGCGGCAGGGCGACCTGGTCGAGCAGCTCGGCGACGCGCTCGCGGCGCGCGGCGCGGTCGCCGACCCCGAAGATGCGCAGCGGCTCGTCGACGAGGCGCTCGACGCTGTAGGTGGGGTCGAGCGAGCCGTACGGGTCCTGGAAGACCGGCTGCACGCGCCGACGGAGGGCGTGGCGGGCGGCGCCGCGGCTGGCGGTGATGCTCTCGCCGTCGACGAGCGCCGTGCCCGACGTGGCCGCCTCGATGCCGAGGACGATCCGCGCGAGCGTGGTCTTGCCCGAGCCGGACTCGCCCACCACCGCCGTCGTCGTGCCCCGCGGCACCTCGAGGGAGACGCCGTCGACGGCGCGGACGGTCTCGCCGCGTCGGCCCCGCAGGCGGTACTCCTTCACCAGGTCGGCGACCACGAGGATGGGGTCGGCGCGCGCCTCCCCCGGTCCGGTGCCGACGGCCTCGTCGTCCCGCAGGGCGGCGGCCGCGGCGACCGTGGGGGCGGCCGCGACGAGGCGCTTCGTGTACTCGTGCTGCGGGTCGAGCAGGATCTGCCGCGGTGTGCCCTGCTCGACGACGCGGCCGTCGAGCATGACGACGATGCGGTCGGTGCGGTCGGCGGCGACGCCGAGGTCGTGCGTGATGAAGAGCAGCGACGTGCCGTGCGCGTCGACGAGCGTCTGCAGGTGGTCGAGGATCTGCCGCTGCACCGTCACGTCGAGGGCGCTCGTCGGCTCGTCGGCGATGAGCAGCTCGGGGTCGCGGGCGAGGGCGATCGCGATGAGCACGCGCTGGCGCATGCCGCCCGAGAACTCGTGCGGGTACTGGCCCGCTCGGCGCTCGGCGTCGGGGATGCCCGCCTCGGCCATGAGCTCGACGACGCGGCGCCCGACGACGGCCCGGCCCCGGGCTCCCCCGGCCCGCAGGGCGTCGGCGATCTGGGCCCCGACCGTCATCGACGGGTTGAGGTTCGTCGACGGGTCCTGCGGCACGAGGCCGATGCGCGCGCCGCGCACCTGCCGCATGCGCGCCTCCCCGGCGCCGGTCAGCTCGTCGTCGCCGAGGCGGATGCTGCCCCCGGTCACGTGGCCCGCACCCGGCAGCAGCTGCAGCACGGCGGCCACCACGGTCGACTTGCCCGAGCCGGACTGCCCGACGATGGCGACCCGCTCGCCGCGGCCCACCGTGAGGTCGACGCCGTGCACGACCTCGGTCGAGCCGAACGCGACGGTCAGGTCGCGCACGGTGAGCAGGGCTCCCGTCGCGGCCTCGCTGCTCGCCTGGGTCACGGTGCTCGTCTCGGTCACGGTGCTCGTCTCGGTCACGGTGCTCGTCTCGGTCTCAGCGTCCTGCGGCATAGGCCTGCGCTCCTCGGGGGTTGGCGGCGGCGCCCAGCACGCCGGTCGCGGGGTCTCGGGTGACGCTCGAGAGGCGGCCGAGCGACCAGTCTCCCGAGCGGGTGACGCGGTGGCCCAGGGCCTCGAGGCCGGCGATGACGTCGTCGCCGAGGCGGTCCTCGACGACGACGCCGCCCGGCGTCCAGGTGCGCGGCCAGAACGAGCCGGGGAACGACGTCGTGTGCAGGGCCGGCGCGTCGATCGCCTGCTGCGGGCTCCAGCCGCCGACGATCGTCCGCAGCAGGTAGAGCAGCTGCCACTGGTCCTGCTGGTCGCCGCCGGGCGAGCCGAGCGCGACGACCGGCTCGCCGTCCCGAAGCACGAGGGTCGGCGTCAGGGTCGTGCGGGGGCGCTTGCCGGGCTCGAGTGTCGAGGCGGTGCCCTCCTCGAGCCACGCCATCTGCAGCCGGCTGCCGAGGCAGAAGCCGATCTCGGGGATCGTCGGCGACGACTGCAGCCAGCCGCCCGACGGCGTCGCCGAGACGATGTTGCCCCAGCGGTCGACGACGTCGAGGTGGCAGGTGTCGCCGCGGGCCTCGCCCGTCGGGGCGACGACGGGGTCGGTGCCGTGCTCCGTGCCCTCGGCCGAGTCGTCGGCCGGCACCACGGGGGCGACCGCCTCGAACGCCCCGACGGTGGGCTCCCCGACGCCCGAGGCCGCACCGGCGTCGTGCTCGGTGCGGAGGGCCGGGAGGCGACCCGCGCCTCCCACGCTGCCGGGTCGCAGCTCGAGCGACGCCCGCGGTCCGATCAGGGCGCGGCGCTCGGCGGCGTACTCGGCCGAGAGCAGCCGGTCGAGCGGCACGTCGTGGTCGCCGTAGTAGGCCTCACGATCGGCCATCGCGAGCTTCTGCGCCTCGAGCACCGTGTGGGCACCCTCGACGGTCGACGGGTCGAGCAGCTCGTCCGGCAGCGCGTCGAGCATCGCCAGCACCTCGAGCAGCGCGGGCCCCTGGCCCCAGGCGCCGGTCTTGGCGACGACGTGGCCGCGGAAGGCGACGGTGGCCGCCTCCTCCGTGCTGGCCCGGAAGGCCGCCAGGTCGGAGGCGCGGATCACGCCGGCGTGGTCGGTCCCGCTCGCATGGCGGTGCGGGGTGCGCACGAACGCGTCGACCGACCGGGCGACGAGGCCCTCGGCCCACTCGGTGCGGGCGGCGTCGACGCGGGCACGACGGACGGCGGCGACCGCCTCGGGGGCGGCGTCGGCGGCGGCGGCGGGGACCGCGCCTCCGGCCTGCACCAGTCCGTCGAGGACCCGGGCGTACGCCTCGTTCGTGACCGTGCTGCCCGGCGCGGGGGCGGCGCCGTCGACGAGCCAGCGGTCGGCGGAGGTCGGCCAGTGCTCGGTGAAGAGCTCCGCGACCGTCTCGATCGTCGCGGCGACACGGGCCGTGAGCGGGTGGCCGTCGCGGGCGTAGCCGATCGCGTAGGCGAGCACGTCGGCGAGCTCCCACGTGCCGTGGTCGCGGAGCAGCAGCAGCCACGCGTCGACGGCGCCCGGCACGGCCGCGGCGAGCGCCCCCGAGCCCGGCACGAGGTCGAGGCCCTCGGCGCGGTAGTGCTCGACGGTCGCGGCGGCGGGCGCGGGGCCCTGGCCCATCAGCACGACGGGACGGTCCGGCTCGGCGGCCGTGGCGAACACGGCGGTCATGTCGCCGCCGGGCCCGTTGAGGTGCGGCTCGACGACGTGCAGCACGAACGCGCCCGCGACGGCCGCGTCGAAGGCGTTGCCGCCGCGCTCGAGCACCGCCTGCGCCGAGGCGGTGGCCAGCCAGTGCGTCGAGGCCGTCATGCCGAAGGTGCCGACGAGGTTGGGGCGGGTGGTGAACGCCGGAGGCGCGGTGTACGTCACGGTCGGTTCCGTTCGCTGGAGGTGGGGTCGAGCGCGTCGCGGAGGGCGTCGCCGAACAGGTTGAAGCCGAGGCAGATGACGGCGATGGCGACGCCCGGCACGACGGCCGCGTACGGCGCCCGGGCGAGGTACTGCTGCGCGTCGGAGAGCATGATGCCGAGGCTCGCGGTGGGCGGCTGGATGCCGAGCCCGAGGAACGACAGCAGGGCCTCGCCGATCACCGCGACCGGCATGATCACCGTCGCCTGGACGATGATCGCCGAGACGCAGTTCGGCAGCACGTGCTGGAAGATCACGCGGAGGCCCGTGGCGTCCATCGTGCGGGCGCTCAGCACGAAGTCGGTCGAGCGGATGCGCATCGTCTCGCCGCGCACCACGCGGATCATCGTCGGGATCTGCGCGATGCCGAGCGCGACCACCGCGTTGCCGAGGCTCGGGCCGCTGATGGCGGCGAGCGCGACGGCGATGATGAGGAAGGGGAACGCGAGCATGACGTCGGTCAGCCGGGACACGATCGCGTCGAGCCAGCGCCAGTAGCCCGCGACGAGGCCGAGCGGGGTGCCGACCACGACGGCGAGCAGCACGCTGAGCACCCCGACGACGAGCGAGACGCGGATGCCGTACGCCGTGCGCGAGAGGATGTCGCGGCCCAGGTCGTCCGTGCCGAGCAGGAACCCGACGGTGCCGGGCAGCTGGAACGGGGTGTCGAAGTGCACCTCGGTCGGGCCGTACGGCGCGATGACCGGGGCGAGCGCTCCCGCCGCGACCACGACGAGCAGCATGACGGCGCCGGCGATGCCGAGCTTGTTGCGGCGCAGCTGGCCCCAGACGCGTCCCCGGGCGGAGCCCAGCTCGGCCGTGCTGGGCGTGGGGGTCTCGACGACGGTCATCAGGAGGCTCCTCCGACTCGGATGCGGGGGTTGAGGACGCTGTAGAGCACGTCGACGACCAGGTTGATGACGATGTAGCCGAGCGTGATGACGAGCACGACCGCCTGCACGACCGGGTAGTCGCGGGTGAAGACGGAGTCGAGCGTGAGCTTGCCGAAGCCCGGCAGCGCGAAGATGCGCTCGGTGACGACGGCGCCCGAGATGAGGCCGCCGAGCTGCAGGCCGACGATCGTCACGACGACGATCATCGAGTTGCGGAGCCCGTAGCGCAGCAGCACGCGCGGCCGTCCGAGGCCCTTCGCCCGGGCCGTGCGGACGTAGTCGGTCTTCATCGTCTCGATCATCGAGGCGCGGGTCTGCCGCATGATCACGGCCGCGAGCGAGGTGCCGAGGATCAGCGCCGGCAGCGTGAGGTGCACGAGCGCCTGCCACGGGTCGACGCTGACGGGGACGTACCCGGAGGCGGGGAACAGGCCGAGCCCGACCGCCAGCCAGAGGATGGCGAGGATGCCCAGCCAGAAGTTCGGCACGCTGAGGCCGACCAGCGCGGCCGCGTTGGCCATCCACTCGGGCCAGCGTCCGCGGTGGCGCTCGGCGAGCACGCCGAGCGCCACCCCGACGACGACCGCCACGACGATGGCGTAGAGCGCGAGCCAGAGGGTGACCGGCAGGGTCGCCCCGATCAGCTCGGTGACCGGCGTGCCGGTGCGGGTCGACTCGCCGATGTCGCCGCGGAGGAACGCTCCGGCGAAGCGGAGGTACTGCACCACGAGCGAGTCGTTGAGCCCGAGCTCGGAGCGGATCGCCGCGAGCTGCTCGGCGCTGGCCTCCTCGCCCGCCAGGGCGAGGGCCGGGTCGCCCGGCAGCTGGCGCACGCCGACGAAGACGACGACCGAGGCGAGCACGAGCGTGACGGCGGACTGCCACAGGCGGGTGAGGAGGTACCGGGTCATGTCGGTCAGCTCGCCTCGACGAAGGCGGCGTCGCTCAGGCGGACCACGCCGTCGGCGTAGGTCGAGACCCCGGCGATGTCGTTCGACAGCGCCGTGAGGCTGCGCACGCGGTAGAGGTAGATGATCGGGGCGTCCTCCTGCACCTTCTCGACGACCTGGCCGTAGAGGTCGGCGCGCTCGTCGACGTCCGTCGACGCCGCGGCGTCGCCCAGCAGCTCGTCCACCTCGGCGTCGCTGTAGCCGCTGTAGTTGTTGCCGGCGCCCGTGGCGAGGAAGTTGTACATGTTGCCGTTCGGGTCGATGCGGCCCGACCAGCCGAGCTGGAGCGCCTCGAAGTCGCCCTCGGTCTGCACGTCGAGCAGCGTCGAGTACTCGACCGGCGTGATGGTGAGCTCGAAGCCGCCCTCCGCGACCTGGGCCTGCAGGGCCTGGGCGAAGCGGACGGTGTCGGGGTTGTTGCTCACCTGCATGTCGATGGCGAGCGGCGTCGTGACGCCGGCGTCCTCGAGCATCTGCTTCGCCGCCTCGGGGTCGGTCTCGGGGCAGGCGTCGCTGGCGTCGGTCGCGTACGGGCTGCTCGGCGAGATCGGCGAGCAGGCCGGGTCGTACAGGCCGCCGAAGACGGTGTCGACGAGCGCCTGGCGGTCGATCGACATCGAGAGCGCCTGGCGGATCGTGGCGTCGCTCGCGAGCGGCGTGTCGATCTGCACGGGGTCGGTGCCGACGCCGTCCTGGTTGCCGATGTTGACGGTGAGGCCCTGGTAGCCGAGCGAGCCGACCTCGAGCACGGTCAGCGAGTCGTCGTCGCGGAGCGTGCCGACGTCCTGCGTCGACATCGAGTCGGCCACCTGCACGTCGCCCGACTGCAGGTTGGCGGCGCGGATGCTGGCGTCGGTGATGATGCGGTACGTGATGGTGTCGAAGTGCGCCGACTCGGCGTCGTAGTAGCCCGGGTCGCGCTCGACGGTGATCGAGGTCTGCGGCACGCGCTCGACGAACTTGTAGGGGCCGACGCAGACGGGGGCGTCGCCGAACGAGTCGCCGGCCGCGGCGAGGGCCGTCGGCGACATGATCATGCCGGCGCGGTCGGCGAGCGCCGCGGTGAGCGGGGCGAACGGCTCGGAGTAGGTGACCTCGACGGTCGCGTCGTCGACGGCGGTGACGGCCGTGATCGGGCCGAGCTCGCTGCGCCTCGACGAGTCCTCCTTCTCGAGGCCGCGCTGGATCGTCGTGACGACCGCCTCGGCGTCGAGCGGGGTGCCGTCGGCGAAGACCGCGTCGGTGCGCACGGGGAAGGTGACGGTGAGGCCGTCGTCGCTGACGTCGGGCAGCTCGGTCGCGAGCATGGGCACGATGTCGCCCTCGGCGTCGATGTCGTAGAGCTTCTGGCACATCGTCTCCATCACGTAGCGCGTGTAGAGCGACGACGAGGTGGTGGGGTCGAGACGGTCGGGCTCGGCCGAGAGGGCCATGACGAGGTCGCCGCCCTCGACGATCGTGGCGTCGCCGATCGGCGCGGTCGAGATGTCCTCGCGCGTGCCGGGGTCGGCCGCCTCGGTGGTCTGGACCTGCTGGCAGCCGGTCACCGCGAGGACGATCCCGAGCGCGGCGGCCGGCAGCGCGAGGCGGCGGCCGAAGGGGAGACGACCCGGGAGGAGGCGCCGTGGGGACGTGGTTCGAGGCATGCGTGATCCAATGCTCGGGAGAGGTGCGGGGTGGATTGAATACAATCAGCCCCACAGGACCGCTTTCGTATACATCGTGTTACGGGCGTGTAAAACGTCCGAGGCTCGAGGCCCGCCCCGCGGCGTGCGTCGTGCAGCCGACCCGCACCCGGTGGGGGCATGATCGGAGGAGCCCCCGACCCGATTGGACCGAGCCCCGTGAGCACCAGCGACGAAGTCGACCTGATCATCGACGCCTGGGCGCGCGTGCGCCCCGACATCGACTTCGCGGCCCTCGACGTCTTCTCGCGGCTGCGCCGCGTCTCGCGCCGGCTCGACCGGGTGCGCGCCCAGGCCTTCAGCCACTCGGGCCTCGAGATCTGGGAGTTCGACGTGCTGTCCACGCTCCGCCGCGCGGGCGAGCCGTTCGAGCTCAGCCCGAAGGAGCTCGTCACGGCGACCATGGTCACGAGCGGCACCATGACCAACCGCCTCGACCGGCTCGTCGAGCGTCAGCTCGTCGAGCGCAAGGCCGACCCGCGCGACGGCCGTGCCGCCCGCATCTGCATCACGCCGGCGGGCATCGAGCGCGTCGACGCCGCCATGCTCGACCTGCTCGCCGCCGAGGAGTCGCCGCTCTCGTCGCTGACCCGCACGCAGCAAGACCAGCTCGCCGACCTGCTGCGCGTGCTCGGGGCCGAGTTCACCAGCTGACCGGGCGGGCCTGCCGCGCAGGTCAGAACGCCGACGAGGGCAGGTCCTTCTCGCCGTCCACGATCGCCGTGACGATCCGCTCCGCGACGGCGTCGGGGTCGAGGGCCGCCCCGAACGACGGTGCCGTGCCCGCGACGGGGTGGTCGGCGAGACCGGTCTCCGTGTGGCCGGGGCGAGCGTCGAGCACGCGCACTCCGCGCCTCCGGAACTCACGGGAGGCGGCGCTCACGAACGCGGCCAGGCCGGCCTTCGACGCCGAGTACGCGGCCATGCCCGCCGTCGGCGACTCCGACACGACGCCGCTGATCGTGACGACGAACGGCTCGCGGCCGTCGGCGGCGGACGCGGCGAGCGCCTCGGCCCCGTCGCGGAGCAGCCGGACCGGCGCGAGGAAGTTGGTCTGCACGAGCTCGTCGAGCGTCTCGTCGGCCACGGCGTCGGCCGGGCCGAAGGCGACGACGCCCGCGGCGACGACGATGCCGTCGAGCCGGCCGTGGGCCTGGAGCGCCGCGCTGACGAGCGAGGCCGGGCCGGTGGGCTCGCGCAGGTCGGCGACGTAGGCGTCCGGCCCGGTGAGGGCCCCGCCGGCACGTCCGGCCCGCACGACGGTCGCGCCGCGCTCGGCGAGCCGGGCGGCGACGCGGGAGCCGAGTCCGCCGGAGGCGCCGGCCACGAGCACGACGGCTCCGCTGAGTTCGGTCATGGGTCGACCGTACGCGCGAGGGCCGTCGACGCGCCGGGAGGGACCGGCGAGGTCAGGCGCGGGGCGGGGCCGGGGGCGTCCACACGGCGTCGGGGCCGACGGCCCGGGCGATCCGTCCCGCGATCGCCCCGAGCTGCCGGGCCTGCCGGTCGGTGAGCGCGTCGAAGACGACCCGCTGCACGAGTGCCTGGTGCCCCGGCGTCGCGGCTGACACCCGCACGCGCCCGAGGGCGGTCAGGGTGCCGAGCGTGAAGCGGCCGTCGCCCGGGTCGACCGAGCGCTCGACGAGGCCGTCGCGCTCGAGCCGGGTGACGGCCCGCGACAGGCGCGACAGGGTGCAGCTCGCGTAGGCCGCGAGCGTGCTGAGGCGCAGGGTGCGCTCGGGCGCCGAGTCGAGGGCCACGAGCACGCCGTACTCGAAGTGCGTGAGGCCGCTGTCGCGCTGCAGCTGGGCGTCGAGGGCGGCGGGCAGCCGCTCGAGCACGGTGGCGAGCGAGGCCCACGCGGCGAGGTCGTCGGGGCGGAGGGTCATGCCCCGAGCGTACGGTCGATGACTTGCCTGAGCAAGTCATGCTCGCTAGCGTGAGTTGCTCAGCAAGTGATCGGCGCCTCCGCGCCGGGACGGAGGGACCCATGGACCTGCAGCTGCGGGACACCACCGCGTTCGTGAGCGGCTCGACCGCGGGCATCGGCTACGCCGTCGCCGCGGCGCTCGCCGCCGAGGGCGTCGCGGTCACGCTGAACGGACGCACCGACGACCGGGTGGAGGCGGCCGTCGCCCGCCTGCGCGCCGAGCGTCCCGGCGCCGTGGTCTCGGGCGTCGCGGCCGACTTCGCCGACCCGGCGGCGGTCGCACGCCTCGTCGGGCGGCTCGGGGACGTCGACGTGCTGGTGAACAACGTCGGGCTGTTCGGGCTGGCGCCCTTCGGGTCCGTCGACGACGCCGAGTGGCAGCGGTACTTCGAGGTCAACGTCATGAGCGGGGTGCGGTTGTCGCGCGCGCTGCTGCCCGGCATGCTCGAGCGCGGCCACGGTCGCGTGGTCTTCGTCAGCAGCGAGTCGGGGGTGTCGGTCCCGGCCGACATGGTCCATTACGGCGTGACCAAGGCGGCGGTGATCGCCCTCGGCAACGGCCTGGCGAAGACGACCCGCGGCACGGCCGTCACGGTGAACACGGTGCTCGGCGGGCCGACCTGGTCCGACGGCGTCGCGGCCACGGTCGAGGGCATCGCCGAGGCGCAGGGGGCGCCGGTCGCCGCGGTCCGCGACGCCGTCATCGGGCAGAACGCGACGACGCTGGTCGAGCGCTTCCTCGACCCGACGGAGATCGCGTCGCTCGTCGCCTACCTCGCGAGCCCGCTGGCCTCGGCGACGAACGGCGCCGCCCTCCGCGCCGACGGCGGGGTGCTCACGACGACGACGTGACCCCGGGGCGGCCGCGCGGCCCCCGGCGGCGGCCACGGCGGCGGCCACGGCGGCGGACCGCGGCCGTCACGGTGCGGGCGTGATCGTGACCGGGGCCTCGGCGCTCGTCTCGTCGCCGCCCGTCGACGCGACCCGCAGCGTCGCAGGGCCGACCGCGAGGTCGTCGGGCAGGTCGAACGTGCCGCTGACCGTGGAGCGGGGGCCGGTCGGCTCGGGGCGCCCGAGGACGACCGACTCGCCGCCGGCGATGCTGACGAGGCTGACGGTGACGTCCTCGGCGGCGCGGTTCGTGCCCCCGGTGTCCTCACAGGTCTGCGTCATCCACTCGACCGAGAGCTGCACCTCTCCCCCGGGCTCGAGGAGCGAGTCGCCGAGCTCGATCGTCGGGGCCGCACACGACGCCGACGCGCCGCCCGTCGCCCCGCCCGCGCAGGCCGTGAGGGCGAGCCCGGCCACGAGCAGGCCGCCGAGGGCCGCGACCGCACGGTGCCACGTCGTCTCCATGCCCTCATCCGACCACGACCACGCCACCGCCGACGTCACGATCGCGTACCGACCTGCGGCCGCCGTCAGACGAGACCACGCCGCCTCGGCACGACGAGCGGCGTCCCCGTCACCGGGTCGGGCACGACGACGCACGGCAGGTCGAACACGCGCTCGACGAGCTCGGCCGTGAGCACCTCGGCCGGGCTGCCGGTGACGACGACCTCCCCGTCGCGCATGACGATGAGGTCGGTCGCGTAGCGCGCCGCCTGCGCGAGGTCGTGCAGCACCGCGACGACGGTCGTGCCACGGGCGTGCAGCCGGGCGAAGAGGTCGAGCAGGTCGTACTGGTGCGCGATGTCGAGGAACGTCGTCGGCTCGTCGAGCAGCAGCACCGACGTCTGCTGCGCGAGGGCCGTGGCGACCCAGACGCGCTGCCGCTGGCCGCCCGAGAGCTCGTCGACCGGCACGTCGACGAGGTCGGTGAGGTCGGTCTCGGCGAGGGCCGTCGCCACGGCGTCGCGGTCGGCCTCCGACCACTGGCGGAACAGCCCCTGGTGCGGGTACCGGCCCCGCGAGACGAGCTCGCCGACCGTGATGCCCTCGGGGGCCTGCGACGACTGGGGCAGCAGCCCGACCGTGCGCGCCGCCTCCTTCGCGGGCACGCGGGCCAGGTCGCGGCCGTCGAGCAGCACGCTGCCCGACCGGGGCGTGAGGAGGCGTGCGAACGCCCGCAGGAGGGTCGACTTGCCGCAGGCGTTCGGCCCGACGATCACGGTGAACGAGCCGTCGCGGACGCTCGCGTCGATCGACTCGGAGACCGTGCGGCGCTCGTAGGCGAGGTGGGCGCCCCGGGCCTCGAGGCGGGGCGCGCCCCCCTCGCCCGGGGTGGTCGGGTGGATGTCGGTCACGGTGCCCTCCGGCTCTCTCCGACGAGCAGGACGACGAGGTACGCCCCGCCGATGACCAGGGTGACGAGCCCCACCGGCACGGGGTTCGCGGCGACGTGCTGCGCGACGACGTCGGCGACGAGCAGCAGCAGGGCCCCGGTCGGCGCAGCGGCCGCGAGCGGCACCCCGGCCGACCGGGTCAGGCGGCGGGCCAGCTGCGGCGCGGCGAGCGCGACGAAGACGATCGGCCCGGTGCTCGCCGTCACGACCGCGGTCAGGGCGACCCCGACGACCACGAGCGCGAGGCGCGACCGTTCGGTGCGGAGGCCGTGCGACCGGGCCACGTCGTCGCCGAGCTCGAGCTGCCGCAGGGGCCGGGCGAGCAGCGCCGTCGCCGCGCCGAGCACGACGAGCAGCAGGGCGGCGGGCACGAGCTCCGACCAGCCGACGAGGGCGAGCGAGCCCGCGCCCCAGAACGAGGCGGTGATGGCGACCTCGGTCTGGGCGCGCAGCAGCAGCCAGGTGTTGACCGAGTGCAGCACGGCCGTGACGCCGATGCCGACGATGATGAGGCGGAGCCCCTCGACTCCCCCGCGGTACGCGAGCAGGTAGACGACGAACGCCGTGACGAGCCCGCCGAGCAGCGCGCCCCCGGCCGTGCCCACCGACGAGGTCGCGCCCGAGACGATGACGACGATCGCGCCCGTGTACGCCCCGGTCGAGAAGCCGATGACGTCGGGCGAGCCGAGCGGGTTGCGGGTCAGCGACTGGAAGACCGCGCCCGACGCCCCGAGCGCCGCCCCGAACGCGAGCGCGGCGAGCACGCGGGGCAGCCGCCAGCCGAGCACGATCGTCGAGGCGAAGCCGTCCTGGCCGGTGAGGGCGCGCACGACCTCGAGCGGCGACAGCGGGTAGTCGCCGAGCCCGAGCGCGACGACCGCGGCGACGACCGCCAGCACGGCGACCGCGATCGTCGCGAGGCGTCGACGGCGTCGCGGGCTCCGCACCCCCGACGAGGAGGCGCGCGTCGACACCGCGCTCACCGCGCGCTCCCGGGGCGGCGGCGCGCGATCGCGATCAGCACCGGTGCGCCGACGGCGGCCACCACGAGCCCGGCCGCCAGCTCGCCCGGGGGCGCGACCACGCGGCCGACGACGTCGGCGAGCAGGAGCAGCACCGGCCCGAGGACCGCCGACAGGCCGATGGTCCACGGCTGGCTCGCGCCCACGACGCCGCGGGCGAGGTGCGCGACCATGAGGCCCAGGAAGGCGACCGGGCCCATGACGGCGGTCGCGCCTCCGGCCAGCAGGGTGACGACGACGAGGGCGACGACGCGCACGGTCGGCACCGAGACGCCCACCGACGACGCGTGGTCGTCGCCGAGGGCGACCGCGTCGAGCGGCCGCGAGGCGACGAGCGCGACGACGACGCCGGCGACGACGAACGGCGCGACCGTGGCGACGGGCGCCCAGCCGCGGTCGGCGAGCGAGCCGACCTCCCACGCGCGGACGGCGTCGAAGCGGCGCGGGTCGGCGAGCACGATGGCCGAGGTGACGCCGCTCAGCACGGCGCCGAGCGCGAGCCCGGCCAGAGTGAGGCGTGCGGGGCTGCCGCCCGACCGCCCGGCCCCGCCGATCAGCGACACGGCGACCGTCGCGAGGGCGGCGCCGGCGAACGACGCCCAGACCCAGCCCGACGGCGCGGTGACGCCCGCGAAGCCGACGGCGAGCGACACGGCGAAGGCGCTGCCCGAGGTGACGCCGAGGATCCCGGGGTCGGCGAGCGGATTGCGGGTGACGGCCTGCGCGACCGCGCCGGCGACCCCGAGGCCGGCACCGGCGACCAGGGCGGCGGCCGTGCGCGGCAGGCGCAGGTCGAGCACGGCGGTGACGTCGGCCGCGGACGCGCCCGACCCGTCGGCGCCGCCGGTCACGATCCGCACCACGGCGTCGAGCGGCACGGGGCGCGCGCCGACCGCGAGGCTGAGCAGCACCGCCACGACGAGCAGCCCGAGCGCGGCGAGCAGCCAGGCGAGGCGGGCGGCGGCCCGACGACCGCCCGATGCCGACGCCCCGGCCCGGACGACGCCGGGTGGGGTGGAGGTCGCCATGCCCATTAGCTTAGGCTAACCTCACCTGGGTCTCCGCCTCGTGCGGACGGCCCCTCCCCCAGCACGACCGACGGCCGGCCCGGCCCCGTCGACCCTCCCTGCCCCCGACCCCTCGAGGACCTCATGCGCACCCCCGTCAAGCTCGCCGCCGTCCTGGCCGTGGCGACCCTCGCCCTCACCGGCTGCTCCGCCGGCGCCCCGTCCTCCGACGCCCCGTCGGGGTCGGCCGCCCCCGCCGCGACCGACTCCTTCCCGCTGACCGTCGACACGAAGTTCGGCGAGGTGACCGTCGACCAGCAGCCCGAGCGGGTCGTCGCGCTCGGCTGGGGCGACGCCGAGACCGCGCTGGCGCTGGGCGTGCAGCCGGTGGGCGCCTCCGACTGGCTGGCGTTCGGCGACGACGCGGACGGCGTCGGCCCCTGGGCGCAGGGCCTCTACGACCGGTCCCCCGAGATCATCGGCACGCTCGACCCGTCGTACGAGGCGATCGCGGCCCTCCAGCCCGACCTCATCCTCGACACCAAGGGCTCGGGCGACCAGGACCGCTACGACCGCCTCTCGAGCATCGCGACCACCGTCGGCGTGCCCGAGGGCGGCGACAACTACCTGACCGACTTCGAGGACCAGATGGAGCTCGTCTCCTCCGCGCTCGGCCTGTCGGCGGAGGGCGACCGCCTCGTCGACCAGAGCGAGGCCGAGGTCGAGGCCGCCGCCGACGCCCACCCCGAGTGGGACGGGAAGACGGTCACCGCCGCCACGAAGACCAGCGAGGGCTGGGGCGCCTACGTCGAGGGCTCGGAGCGCGTCGGGCTCCTCGAGGACCTCGGGTTCGAGCAGAACCCCGGCATCGCGGCCCTGCCGGCCAACTCGGGCGGCTTCTCGGTCACCATCTCGTCCGAGCAGCTCGACGTGATCGACGCCGACGTCATCGTCGCCTTCCCGATCTACATCGACACGACCGAGATCACGGACGACCCGCAGTGGCTCGCCCTGCCCGCCGTCGAGGCCGGGCACGACGTCGTCATCGACGGCGACGTCTCGTCGGCCTACTCGCTCGGCACCTCGCTCTCGCGCACCTATGCCCTCGAGGAGCTCGTGCCGCTGCTCGAGGCGGCGACGCAGAGCTGACCGTGACGACCCTGCCGACCGAGCCCGCCCGCCCCGAGCGCGCCCCGCGGGCCGCCCGCAGCCAGCACGTGTTCGTCGTCGACCGCACCGAGCGGCTCAGCCCGCACCTCATGCGCGTGCACCTCGGCGGCGAGGCCGTCGACGGGTTCCTCGAGGCGGGCGCCGAGCAGCTCGAGGCGACCGACGCGTACGTCAAGCTGCTGCTGCCGCGCCCCGGCTCGTCGCTCGTGCCGCCGTTCGACCTCGACGCGCTGCGCACGCGGGTCGCCGCCGACGAGCTGCCGGTGCGGCGCACCTACACGATCCGGTCGGTCGACCGAGCTGCCCGCACGATCGCGATCGACTTCGTCGTGCACGGCGACGTCGGGGTGGCGGGCCCCTGGGCCCTGGCCGCGCGGCCGGGCGACCTGCTCGCGACGTCGAGCCCGGGCGGGCTCTGGCGTCCGTCGGCCGACCCGGCCGTGCCCGACCTGCTGCTCGGTGACGACTCGGCCCTGCCGGCGATCGCCGCCGCCCTCGAGCGGATGCCCGCCGGGGCCACGGGGCTCGCCCTCGTCGAGGTCGAGGGCCCGGCCGACGAGCTCGCCCTCGAGCACCCGGAGGGCGTCGAGCTCCGCTGGCTGCACCGCGGCGACGCGGTGCCCGGGACGCTCCTGCTCGAGGCGCTCCGCGCCCTCGACGTGCCGACCGGGCCGGTCGTCGTCTTCGCGCACGGCGAGCGCGGGATGGTCAAGGAGGCGCGGGTCGTCCTCCACGACACGTGGCGCCTGGACCGCGCCTCCCTCTCGATCTCGGCGTACTGGGCGCTGGGGCGCGAGGAGGACCGCTTCCAGGCCGAGAAGCGCGAGCCGGTCGGGGCCATCTTCGCCGACTGACGCTCGGTAAGCTGTCGCGGTGAGGTTCTGCACGCGGTGGGAGGTCTCGGGCCGGTGGTTCGAGGTCTGTCTCTTCGACGACCACTTCCTCTACGCGACGAGACCGGTCTCCAGCGCCGACGAGCCCGAGTTCGTCCGGGTAGGGCACGACTGCATCGCCGGCATCGACACCGTCGATCGCGGCGCCCTGACCGAGGTCACGCTCACGACGACGTCGGGCACGAGCGAGACCGTGCCGTGCCCGCGGGCCGTCGCGGCGGCGCTGCTGACGCGATGGACGAACCGGCCGGGCGCGGAGGGCGCGCGCGGCGGCTCCGGGCCCGCCGACGCCTAGGCCGCGCCGACCTCGAGCTCGCCGACCTCGGCGCCCTCGACCCCAAACGCGATGCGCCGGTTCGCGACCTTCTCGCTGAAGAACCGGTCGTGCGACACGACGACCACCGCGCCCGGGAAGTGGACGAGCGCGCGCTCCATGACCTGCGTGCTCGCCATGTCGAGGTGGTTCGTCGGCTCGTCGAGCAGGAGCACGGACGCCCCCGACAGGAGGCACTGCGCCATCGCGACCCGAGCCCGCTGACCGCCGGAGAGCGCCCCGATTCGCTGCTGCAGCTCGGCGTCCGAGAACTGGAACATCGCCAGGAAGCGCCCGACCGACTTCCGCGTCGCGGCGAACGCGAGGCTGTCGGGCATCGCGTTCACCGAGTGGGTCACGGTGTCGGCGTCGTCGAGGTCGGCGAGCACCTGGTTGTACGAGACGACGCGGGCGCCGCCCGCCCAGTCGACACGGCCCCGGTCGGCGCGCTCGGTGCCCTCGAGCACGCGCAGCAGCGTGCTCTTGCCGCTGCCGTTGGCGCCGACGACCACGACGCGGTCGCGACGGCGCAGCTCGAGGGTGAGGTCGTCGAAGAGCGTCTTGTCGCCGTAGGCCTTGCCGAGCCCCTCGACGCGGCAGAGCACGTCCTTGACGTGCAGGCCGCCGTAGATCTCCGTGATGATCTGGTCGACCGGGCGCGGGGTGCGCTGCTTCTTGATCTTGGCGAGGTCCTTGGTGAGCCCGCTGCCGCCTCCGGCCTTCGCCGAGCGTGCGGCCTTGGCGGCCTCGCGGCGGTCGGAGATGCCCTCCGACTCGAACGCGAGCAGCTCGGACTCGTGGGCGAACTGCGACTCGAGCGTCTTGAGGCGGAACTGCTTCTGCACGACGTACTCGGCGAAGGCGCCCGGGTACTCGTGCAGGTGGTAGTTCTCGACCTCGACGATGCGCGTGACGACCGCGTCGAGGAACTGCCGGTCGTGCGACACGACGATCGCCGCGCCGCGGAAGTCGCGGAACCACTGCTCGAGCCACTCGACGCCGGCCACGTCGAGGAAGTTGGTGGGCTCGTCGAGCAGCAGCACGTCGGGCTCCTCGAGGAGGATCTTCGCGAGCGCCGCGCGGTTGCGCCAGCCGCCGCTCAGCGCCTCGATCGGGCTCGTGCGGTGGGCCTCGTCGAACCCGAGGACGGTGAGGGCGGTGTCGATGCGGCGCGGGTACTCCCAGCCGTCGAGGCGGTCCATCTCGCCGAACAGCTCGCTCTGCCGCTCGATGAGGCGCGTCAGCTCGTCGCCTTGGTCGGGGTCCACCGCCGCGACCGCGATGGCCCCGTCGATCTCGGCGAGCTCGCCCTCCATCGCGCGGACGTCGTCGAAGAGGCCCTGCAGCACCTCGGTGACGCTCATCGTGCCGTCGAGCTCGCTGAACTGGGAGAAGTAGCCGAGCCGCAGCCCGTCGTCGACGCTGACGATGCCCTCGTCGGGCTGCACCTGGTCGAGCACGAGCTTGAGCAGCGTCGACTTGCCCGAGCCGTTCCGCCCGATGAGGCCGACGCGGTCGCCCTGCTCGAGCCGGAAGAACGCCTCGCGGAGGACGGGGCGCTGCTCGAAGCGCACGGTGACGTCGTTCAGTCGGATCAGGCTCATGCCCACCAGTCTCGCAGCGACCCGGCGGAACACCGACCGGGCCTCGTGCGTTGCACCCCCCGGAGCCGGGGGCGCACCGCACCGGGTGCGTCGTCGCTCCGAAGAGGAGGCACCATGACAGACGATCTCGGCAGCACCCCCGACTACGAGGCGACCCCCGAGGCCCTCGCCCGGCTCACCGCCCTCCAGCGGCGCGTGACGCAGGGCGGAGGCACCGAGCCCGCGTTCCGCAACGAGTACTGGGACACGCACGAGCCCGGCATCTACGTCGACGTGGTCTCGGGCGAGCCCCTGTTCGCCTCGACCGACAAGTTCGACAGCCGCACCGGCTGGCCGAGCTTCACCCGTCCGATCGACGCCGACACCGTCGTCGAGACCCGCGAGGGCCTGTTCTTCGCGCGGCGCACCGAGGTGCGGTCGTCGGGCGCCGGCAGCCACCTCGGCCACGTCTTCCGCGACGGGCCGACCGCCACGGGCGGCCTCCGCTACTGCATCAACTCGGCGGCCCTCCGCTTCGTCCCCCACTCCGAACTCGAGACCGAAGGATACGGTTCCCTCATGACGCTCTTCTCCCCTGAGTCCACCCCCGCCCCCAGCGGAACGACCGAGACCGCGATCCTCGCGGGCGGCTGCTTCTGGGGCGCGCAGCAGCTCCTCCGCCGCCGTCCGGGCATCGTGTCGACGCGCGTCGGCTACTCCGGCGGCACGGTCGCGAACGCGACGTACCGCAACCACGCCGGCCACGCCGAGGCCGTCGAGATCGTCTTCGACCCCGGCCTGACCTCGTACCGCGAGATCCTCGAGTTCTTCTTCCAGATCCACGACCCGTCGACGAAGGACCGCCAGGGCAACGACATCGGCGACAGCTACCGCTCGGCGATCTTCTACACGAGCGACGAGCAGCGCGAGACGGCCCTCGACACCATCGCCGACGTCGACGCCTCCGGCCTGTGGCCCGGCAAGGTCGTCACCGAGGTCGCCCCCGCGGGCGACTTCTGGGAGGCGGAGGAGGAGCACCAGGACTACCTCGAGAAGCAGCCCGGCGGCTACACGTGCCACTTCGTCCGTCAGGGCTGGGTGCTGCCGAAGCGCGACCAGGTGGCGGCCGGCTGACGCCTCCCCGTACGACGCGACCCGCACCTCCTCCTCTCGATCGCTCGAGGCGGGGAGGCGCGGGTCGTCTGGCATCAGGACGCCTGCGCCGGGCAGGCGCCCGCGTCAGCGGCGCACGGGGACGACCTTCGACGTCGCCTCGGCCTGCGCGCGGCGCGACAGGGCGATGTCGACGACCGGTGCCAGCAGGAGCCACAGGATCGCGAGCGTGACGATGACGGAACCGAGGACGATGAGGGCGATGATGAAGGTCTCCACCCGACGATCCTCCCCGGTGGCGGGGCCGTGGCACAAGGCGACGCGGCGGACCCCCAGGCGGTCGTGACCTGGGGTGCTCGCGCCGCCGGGGCCCGGCCACGGGTCAGGCCTGCTGCAGCTTCTCGATCAGCTGGGCCTTCGTGAGGCGCGAGACGCCGGCGACGCCCTTGGTGCGCGCGAGGGAGCGCAGCGCGACGAGGGTCTGGGCGTGCAGGTCGAGGTGCTCCTCGTGGCCGGCGGCGTCCGTGACCGTGGTCTCGTCGGCGTGCGGCAGCGGGGGCGTGTAGGCGGCACGCGCCGGCGTCGGGGGCGTCGAGGTGGAGGTGACGACCGACTTCTGGGCCACCTCGGCCTGCACCTGCGAGGCCGACTTGGTGGGCTTCGGGGCCGAGGCCGCTGCGGGCGCCGGGGCCGCGCCTCCGGCGGTGGCGGTCTTGACGACCTTGCGGGTCGCCTTCTCGGCCTGCTTCACCCCGGAGCGGGCGGCGTCGACCGCGTCGTCGAGCGCGGCGCGAGCCTTCTTCGTCGACTTCGCGCCGTCGGCCTTGGCGAGCGACTTCGCGGCGGACGCGACGTCGTCGAGGGCCGCGGAGACCGCGTCGAGGGCCGAGTCGACGGCCTTGCGTCGCTTCTTCAGGTCGGCGGCGGTGCTCGCGGACTCGGTCTTCTTCGTGCTCTTCTTCTTGTCGGCCACGGGGACTCCTCTGCTCGGGTGGGCGGTGCGGGTCGCCTCAAGCCTGGCACCGGGGGCGCAGGGAGCTCGGAGGAGGCTCGCAGGCACCGCGCGGCCCGGACCCAGTCGCGCAGGGCTCGGCTGCGCCCGACCCTGCCTCGGCGCGACGGGGTCGGCTCAGCCTTGCCAGTAGGCCCGGATGGCGTCGATGACGCCCTCGGCCTGGCGACGACCGGCCTCGGCCGCGGCCTGCCGGGTCGCGCCCGACAGCGAGTTGGGGCCGAAGGCGGCGAGGCTCTCGGCGTCGGCCTCGACGACGAAGGCCGGGCGGCCGGCGTCCTGGCGGGTGGCGACGACGCCGGGCAGGGTGGGCCCGAGCGGCGACTGGGGCAGCTCGGGGCCGCACGAGAGCACGAGCACGCGGTCGGCGGCGTCGGCGACGTCGGCGTTGGTGCCCGAGCGCAGGCCGCCGTCCATCGTCGCGCGGCCGTCGACCTCGACGGTCGGCCAGACGAGCGGCACGGAGCAGCTGGCCGCGACCGCGACGTGCAGGGGGACGCCGGAGGCGCGGGTCAGCACCCGGAACTCGCCGTCGGTGGCGTCGATGGTGCAGACCGCCAGCTCCCCCGCGGGCCAGGCGGCGTCGGCACCGAAGCGCTCGCGCATGGTCGTGACGAGCTCGGGCTCGTCGCCGACGACGGGCACCTGGCGGGCGACGGCGCCCAGGCGGGCGCGGGCGTCCTGCTCGCCCTCGGCGCCGGCGATGGCCTGCGTGATGCGGTCCATGAACGACTCGCTGTCGAGGACGGCCTCGGGGGTGGACCCGGCCGGCACGGGCACGAGGTGCTCGGCGTACGCGTCGGCGATGCCGCCGAGACGGAGGGTGGTGCCGACGACCGAGCCGGCCGACGTGCCGACGACGAGGTCGGCGTCGCCGAGCGGGATGCCGGCCTCGAGGAGGCGCGCCAGCACGCCGACCTCCCACGCGATGCCGGTGATGCCTCCGCCGCCGAGGACGATCGCGGTGCGGGGGCCGACCGGGGCGTCGGCGGTGGTCTCGGTGGCGGTGTCGGTCATGGGGGCCTCCTCGGGCACGGTGGGGAACCGGCCCACGCTACGACCCCGCCGACGCCCGGCTCCCAGGTCGCTCGGAGGGCGCGGCGTCCGTCGCCTCGCCGACCTCGTCGCCGTGCCTCAGTTGTTGAAGCGGAACTCCACCACGTCGCCGTCCTGCATGACGTACTCCTTGCCCTCGATGCGGGCCTTGCCGGCCGAGCGCGCCTCGGCGATGGAGCCCGTCTCGACGAGGTCGTCGAAGGAGATGACCTCGGCCTTGATGAAGCCCTTCTCGAAGTCGGTGTGGATCACGCCGGCGGCCTGCGGGGCCTTCCAGCCCTTGCCGATGGTCCAGGCGCGGGTCTCCTTCGGGCCCGCCGTCAGGTAGGTCTGCAGGCCGAGCGTCTCGAAGCCGATGCGGGCGAGCTGGTCGAGGCCCGACTCGTCCTGGCCGGTCGACGAGAGCAGCTCGGCGGCGTCCTCCGGGTCGAGGTCGATGAGCTCCGACTCGATCTTCGCGTCGAGGAAGACCGCCTCGGCCGGGGCGACGAGGGCCGAGAGCTCGGCCTTCTTCGCGTCGTCGGTGAGGATCGACTCGTCGACGTTGAAGACGTAGATGAAGGGCTTGGCGGTGAGCAGCCCGAGCTCGCGGATCGGCTCGAGGTCGACGCCGGAGGCCGAGAGGGCCTCGCCGCGCTGCAGCGCCTCCTTCGCGGCCACCGCGGTCTCGTGCACGAGCGGCTCGACGCGCTTGAGGCGGAGCTCCTTCTCGTAGCGCACGAGCGCCTTCTCGACGGTCTCGAGGTCGGCGAGGATCAGCTCGGTGTTGATCGTGCCCATGTCGCCCTCGGGGTCGACCTTGCCGTCGACGTGCACGACGTCGGGGTCGACGAAGCCGCGGACGACCTCGGCGATGGCGTCGGCCTCGCGGATGTTCGCGAGGAACTTGTTGCCGAGCCCCTCGCCCTCGCTCGCGCCCTTGACGATGCCGGCGATGTCGACGAACGACACGGGGGCGGGAAGGGTCTTCTCCGAGCCGAAGAGACCGGCGAGCACCTGGAGGCGCGGGTCGGGCAGGTTGACGATGCCCACGTTGGGCTCGATGGTCGCGAACGGGTAGTTCGCCGCCAGCACCTGGTTCTTGGTCAGGGCGTTGAACAGGGTGGACTTGCCGACGTTGGGCAGTCCGACGATCGCGATAGTGAGAGCCACGGTCGACCATCGTACCGGGGCGCCGCCGCCCGGCGATGTCGGGGGCCCGTGAGACCATGGCCCGATGCCCATCGACTTCACCGCGATCGACTTCGAGACCGCGAACTCGAGCAGCGCGTCGGCCTGTTCCGTGGGTCTCGTCAAGGTGCGCGACGGGGTCGTGGTCGACAAGGTCGGCTGGCTGATCAAGCCCCCGGCCGGGCACGACGCCTTCCTCGAGTGGAACACCCGCATCCACGGCATCCGCGCCGACGACGTGGTCGACGCCTTCGAGTGGCACGAGCAGTTCGACCTCATCGCCGACTTCGCGGGCATCGACGTCTTCGTCGCCCACAACGCCGGCTTCGACATGGGCGTCATCAAGGGCGCCTGCGCCGCCACCGGCGTGACTCCCCCGTCGTGGGCCTACCTCTGCAGCCTGCAGGTCGCCCGCAAGACCTACGCGCTCGACTCGTACCGCCTCCCCCTCGCCGCGGCGGCCGCCGGCTTCACCGGCTTCTCGCACCACGACGCCCTCGCCGACGCCGAGGCGTGCGCCGCGATCGTGGTGCACGCCGCCCAGGTGCACGGCGCCGACGACCTTCGGCAGCTGGCCGACACGGCCCGCGTCGGCATGAAGCGCCTCACGCCCGCGGCGCCCGTCGCCGAGCCCGGGTCCGGCCCCGCCCCGGCGCCGCGCCGCCGCGTCGTCTTCCGCTGACCCACGGCAGCGCCCCGCGAGGGTGCCGCTCGATGTCGGTGGGCGCTGACACACTCCTCGCATGACCCCTCCGCTCGTCGTCGTCATCGCCCTCGTCTCGCTCGCCCTCGGGCTCGCCCTCGGCGTGCTCGTCGCCCGCACCCGGGCCGTCGAGCAGGCCGGGCGCCTCGCGGCCGACGCCGCCGCCGAGCGCGCCACCGCCGCGGGCCTGCGTGAGCGCCTGGTCGAGCTCGACGAGCTCCACCGCCGCCAGACCGCGGGGCAGGAGGCGCGCCTCCAGGAGTTCCAGGACCGCCTGCGTGACGTGCGCATCGCCGAGGCCGAGCGCGACCGCTCCGACGGTCGCGTCATGACGGCCCTCAGCCCGGTGGCGCAGAGCCTCGCCGCCGTCCAGGCGAAGGTCGCCGAGCTGGAGGAGCAGCGGGCGCACCAGTACGGCGCCCTGAGCGAGCAGCTGCGCGTGGCGAGCGCGTCGGAGGAACGGCTGCGCGGCACGGCCGAGTCGCTCGCGTCGGCGCTCCGCTCGAACAGCACCCGCGGCGTCTGGGGCGAGACGCAGCTGCGCAACGTCGTGCAGGCGGCCGGCCTCGTCGAGCGCGTCGACTTCGACGTGCAGACGAGCATCACGAGCGACGCCGGCGCCGGCCGGCCGGACATGGTCGTGCACCTGCCGGGCGGCAAGAACATCGCGGTCGACGCGAAGGTGCCCTTCACGGCCTTCCTCGAGGCCAGCAGCATCCCCGCCACGGCGACCGGGGAAGAGGGCGCGCGACGCGACGCGCTCGTGAAGCAGCACGTGAAGGCGCTCCGGGCTCACGTCGACGCCCTGTCGGCCAAGACCTACTGGGCCGGTCTCGAGTCGTCCCCGGAACTGGTCATCGCGTTCATCCCGAGCGAGTCGCTCGTCTCCTCCGCGCTCGAGGCCGACCCGTCGATCATGGACTACGCCTTCCAGAAGCGGGTGGCCCTCGCGTCGCCGGTCACGTTGTGGTCGGTGCTCAAGACCGTCGCGTTCAGCTGGCAGCAGGACGTCGTCACGGCCGAGGCCAAGACGCTGTTCGACCTCAGCCGCGAGCTCTACGGGCGGCTCTCGACGATGGCGGGCCACGTCGACAAGCTCGGCCGGTCGCTGCGGGGGTCCGTCTCCGACTACAACCGGTTCGTCGGGTCGCTCGAGCGCACCGTGCTGCCCTCGGCCCGCCGCCTCAGCATGCTCGACGAGTCGAAGACGCTCGCGGCCCCGGGGCTGATCGACGACATCCCCCGCGACCTCACCGCCCCCGAACTGACGACCGCCCTCGACGACGACCGGGAGAGGTCGTCGGCGGGGGCGCTCGACGGTCGCTGAGGACTGGGCTCAGGCGTCCTCGCCGTACCACTTCGAGACGAGGTGGTCGGCCTCGACGCGACGGATGGTGCCCGAGTGCGAGCGCAGCACGATGCTCGACGTGCGGATCATGCCCTGCTTGCGCTTGACGCCCGCGACGAGCGCGCCGTCGGTGACACCGGTCGCGACGAAGTAAGCGTTGTCGCCCTTGACGAGGTCGTCCTGGTCGAGCACGCGGTCGAGGTCGTGACCCGCGTCGATCGCCTTCTGGCGCTCCGCGTCGTCCTTCGGGGCCAGGCGCGTGAGGATCAGGCCGCCGAGCGCCTTCACGGCGCAGGCCGTGATGATGCCCTCGGGGGTGCCGCCGATGCCGACGCACATGTCGATGCGCGAGTCGGGCCGGGCGGCGTTGATGCCGCCGGCGACGTCGCCGTCGAGCAGCAGCCGGGTGCCGGCGCCGGCGGCGTGGATCTGCTGGATCAGGTCGGCGTGACGGGGACGGTCGAGGACCGCCACCTGGATGTCCTCGACCGACAGGCCCTTCGCGTCGGCGAGGGCGCGGATGTTGTCGCCGACCGGCTTGTCGAGGTCGATGACGCCGATGCCCTCGGGGCCGGTGACGATCTTGTCCATGTAGAAGACGGCGCTGGGGTCGAACATGCTGCCGCGGTCGCTGACCGCGATCACCGAGAGGGCGTTCATGCGGCCGGCGGCGGTGAGGCTCGTGCCGTCGATCGGGTCGACGGCGATGTCGCAGGCGGGGCCGAAGCCGTTGCCGACGTGCTCGCCGTTGAACAGCATCGGCGCCTCGTCTTTCTCGCCCTCGCCGATCACGACGACGCCGTCGAAGGCGACGGTGCCGAGGAACTTGCGCATCGCGTCGACCGCGGCGCCGTCGGCGGCGTTCTTGTCGCCCTTGCCGATGAAGGGGGCGCTGCGGATGGCGGCTGCCTCGGTCGCCCTCACCAGCTCCATGCCGAGGTTGCGGTCGGGGTGCGTGTACAGGTTTCCGGAGGACGAGTCAGCCATCCCTGAAGCATAGCTCTCGCCCCCTTCTGCGAACGGCCGTCATGCGATATGTTTGCGGATCGGATGAGGCATTCATGCCTCCTGGAAAGGACCACCATGAGACTCCCCCGTCCCCGGGCGGCCGCCGTCGCGGCGTCGTTGCTGGCGGCCGCCGGCCTCGTCGCCGTCGACGCCGCGCCCGCCGCAGTCGCCGTGTCGCCTGCCGCGACCGACCTCCGCATCGCCGTCGCGGTCACCTCCGACGGCCTCGGCCTCTTCACCGACGACGACCGGCCGGGCGGTGACAGCTCCGGTCGCAACGGCATCGTGCGCACGGCCGACTCGATCGTGTACGCCGTCACGGTCGGCACCACCGACGGCCAGGCGGCCGACGGGGGCTTCGACGCCGTCGCGCCCGAGGGCATGACGTGGTCCCGGCTGCCCGACGAGTGCCTCCCCGGCTCGGTCGTCTCGGGCCGCGACCTCCGCTGCGAGCTCGGCACCATCACGAGCGGCGCCCGCACGGTGAGCGTCGTGGGCACCGCCTCGACCTCGCTCACCCACGGCACCCTCCTCCGCCCGGCCGTGACCGCCGACGCCGAGGGCGTCGGCCCCGTCGAGGCCGTCGTGCCCGCCGTGACGGTCTCGGCCGCTCCTCGCTTCGACCTCTCGATGAACCGGGTGCTGCCCGTCTTCAGCGCGGCCGTGGGACCCGACGGCACGAGCCCGGGCTTCCGCATCGTCTACCCGATCCTCATGCACTTCGAGTCACTGGCCGAGGACGGCGGGCTGCTCGGCTACGAGCGCCTGCGCGACGGCATCAGCTTCGTCGACGACGTCTCGCGGATGTACGGCCGAGAAGACAGCCCGGCGGTGCTGCTGCCCGTCGACGGAGCTCCGGCGTGCGGCGTCAACACCGGTCAGATGCCCACCGCCCCGGGCGGCAGCGGCGGCGGCGAGCGCGCCGTCGTCGACACCGGCACCGTGACCTGCGAGCAGAGCGCCCCGGGCGAACCGGTGACCGTCCAGATCCGCGGCACCGACACGAGCATGGCGTCGACGCCGACCAAGAACGTCTCCGGGGGCCCGATCCCCGGCGGCGTCGAGCCGTACGTGGTCTCGGGCTACGTCAGCCTGTGGGTCCCGCAGCCTCCCGAGAGCACGTCGTTCACGGCCCGCAACGTCTACCGCGACCTCGACGCCACGTCGGTCAGCGGGCGGGCGAACTACGACGGCGAGGGCGAGCCCCTCGCCAACAACGTCGCCGACCGCAACATCAGCGACAAGCCGGGCGTCACCGGCTCGCAGAGCTACGCCGGGTGGGACACCGCGTCGCGGTCGTCGTTCCCCCTCTCCGGCAAGAACGACGAGCCCTACGTCACGCCCGGGCAGACCCTGCTCGCCACCACGACGCTGAACAACCGCGGCACCGCCGACTGGACCGGCACCGTCGTGTGCAGCGTCTTCGACAACTCCGTGCAGCGGCTGCGGGAGAGCAGCCCCGGCTCGTGGGCGGCGTCCAACCGCCCCGGCACGACCGGCCGCCCGCAGTTCGCCGCGTTCGACGGCTCCGACCCCGAGCGGGCGAAGGAGCAGACCTGTGAGGACGACGACCTCGCCTGGTCCGAGGACCCCCGGCAGGTCGAGGGCGGGCCGTCCGCCGTCGGCGCCGTCCGTTGGACCTACGACCACCCCGCCACCGTCTCCCTCGGGTTCCACGTCCACCTGACCGCCTCGTCCCGGCTCGAGAACTACACGCGCATGCGCACCTTCGCCAGCCTCCGCACGGCCCCCGACGGCGAGTGGGTCCACACCCCGGGCGACGCGCACAGCGCCAACAGCGCCTGGTCCGACTTCCTGACGGTCACGAGCAACACCGCCCGCATCCGGAGCGCCGTGGTCGACCCGGGCCACGACGCCCACGACACCCCGGACGAGACCAGCTTCGTCACGGCGGGCGGCACCATCCGGTACGCGCTCTACCCCTCCGTCACGAACGCCTCCGACGACGAACTCCCCGAGACGGTCGTCGTCCGCGACGTGCTGCCGGCCGGGGCGGCCTACGTCGACGGCTCGGGCTCGCTCACGCCCACGATCGACGAGGTCGAGGTCGACGGCGTCACCCGCCAGCGCCTCACCTGGTCACTCGAGCGCGTCGACGTCAACGACGACCTCCCTCCCCTCACCTTCGACGCCCGGTTCGTCCGCGCCGTCGTGGGGGCCGAGGCGATCAACACGGCGACGATCGAGTCGAGCCGCGACGTCTCCGCCGAGGTGAACCGGACGACGCACCGGGCCCTGCGCGTGCTCGCCGGCAGCGGCTTCGACGCCCGCGAACGGGTCGACGCCCCCGTCCACGTGGTCGGCGACCGCGTCGTCCTGACGCTCACCTACGGCAACGTCGGGTCCGAGGCCCTCGAGTCGACGTCCCTCATCTCGGTGCTGCCCTTCGACGGCGACGCCGCCGGCACGACGACCGCTGCGCGCCCGAGGCTCGACGCACCGGTGGTCGCGGACGGGTCGGAGACGGTGCTGTACACGTCGGCCGAGTCCGCGAGCGTCTCCCACGACCCGGCCGACGCCTCCAACGCTCCCGGAGGCCGCACCCGCTGGTGCACCGAGGCCGAGTTCGGCGCGCCGGGCTGCCCGCGTGACCTCGCGGCCGTGACCGCGGTGCGCGTCGACCGCAACGTCGCCGTCCCGAGCGGGGGCGAGGTCGAGCACGACCTCGTCCTCGTCGGCGGAGACGGTCAGTCCGACGGCGACGTGTGGGCGTCACGCTTCGCGATCCGCGTCGCCGGCATCGACCTGACGGCCTCGTCCGAGGTCGTGACCAGTCGCGCCGTGGCGGGTTCGGTCGGCCACACGGTGTGGACGGACCTCGACGGCGACGGCCTGCAGGGCACCGACGAGCCCGGTCGCCCCGCACACCCCGTGCAGCTCTCGGGCACCGACGACCGTGGCGAGCCCGTCTCCCGGTCGACCGAGACCGACGCCGAGGGCAGCTACTCGTTCACCGGACTCCGCCCCGGCAGCTACGACGTCGCGTTCGGCACCGTGCCGGGCGGGTGGACCGTCAGCCACGTCGGTGACGACGACGCCCTCGACTCCGACGTCGACGAGACCGGCACGGCGAGCGTCGTGCTCGAGCGCGTGACGGGCGATGCCGGCGAGACCGTCGACGTCGACCGCGACGACCACGTCGACGCAGGTGCCCTCCCCGATCCGGACGGCCCCGGCGAGCCGGGCGACGGGTCGACTCCCGCACCGCCCACCCCCGGCGATGCCGGCACCGGCACCGGCACCGGCCCCAGCAGCGACGTCGCTGGCGCTGGCACCGTGGCGACGCCCCGCCGTCTCGCCTTCACCGGCGCCGGGGTCGCCGGGCTCGGAGTGCTCGCCGCCGCCCTCCTCACCCTCGGGGTCATGGGCGTCCTGCGTCGGCGAGCGGTCGCGCTCGTCCCGACGGACGACTGAGCGGTCCGGGGAGCGGGGCACCCCGCCTCGCTCCCCTGGCGGGGCCGATCTCGACGAGGTCGGCCCCGCCGCCTTCCTGGGCAGCGCGTCGCAGGCGCTGACTAGTCTGATCGGAAGCCTGAACGCGATGATCGAAGGAGATGCAATGCCCGTCGCCACCCCCGAGCAGTACGCCGAGATGCTGGACAAGGCGAAGAAGAAGGGGTTCGCCTACCCCGCCGTCAACGTCTCGTCGTCCCAGACGATCAACTCGGTCCTCCAGGGCCTCACCGAGGCCGGCAGCGACGGCATCATCCAGGTCACGACCGGCGGCGCCGACTACTTCGCCGGTCACACCGTCAAGAACCGCGCCGCGGGCGCCATCGCCTTCGCGAAGTTCGCCACGGAGGTCGCCAAGAACTACCCGATCACGGTCGCGCTCCACACCGACCACTGCCCCAAGGACGCCCTCGACGGCTTCGTCCTCCCGCTGATCGCCGCCTCCGAAGAAGAGGTCAAGGCGGGCCGCAACCCGCTCTTCCAGTCGCACATGTGGGACGGCTCGGCCGTGCCGCTCGACGAGAACATCTCGATCGCAGGAGAGATGCTCAAGCGCACCGCCGCCATCAACGCCATCCTCGAGGTCGAGATCGGCGTCGTCGGCGGCGAGGAGGACGGCGTCGAGCACGAAGGCACCAACGACGCGCTGTACACGACCGTCGGCGACGTGACGCGCGTGGTCGAGGCCCTCGGCCTCGGCGAGAAGGGCCGCTACATCGCCGCCTTGACCTTCGGCAACGTCCACGGCGTCTACAAGCCCGGCAACGTCAAGCTCCGTCCCGAGCTGCTCGGCGAGATCCAGCAGGGCATCCAGGAGCGGTTCGGCACGGCCGAGAAGCCCCTCGAGCTCGTCTTCCACGGCGGCTCTGGCTCCTCCGACGCCGAGATCAGCGAGGCCGTCTCGAACGGCGTCGTGAAGATGAACCTCGACACCGACACGCAGTACGCGTTCAGCCGCTCGATCGCCGACACCGTGCTCAAGAACTACGACGGCTTCATCAAGGCCGACGGCGAGGTCGGCAACAAGAAGCAGTACGACCCCCGCGCCTGGGGCAAGGTCGCCGAGTCCGCCATGGCCGCCCGCGTGGTGGAGGCGACCCGGCAGCTCGGCTCGTTCGGTCAGTCGGGCAGCTGACCCGCGCCTCCTCGTCGGACGACGACGGCCCCGCAGCGAGTCGCTGCGGGGCCGTCGTCGTCGAGGCTGCTGGTCTAGCCGGCGCCGGAGTCGAGGATCGCCTGCACGAACGCGGGGTCTGCGAGGAAGATCGAGAAGACGAGCACGAGCTGCACCACCGACACCACGATGCCGGCGACGAGGGGCACGAAGAAGGTGACCTTGCCGGCGCGCAGGCGGCGGAGCGTCCACCAGATCATGAGGGCGAAGACGACGACCGACACGATCGCGATGGTCGTGCCTGCCCGCTGCAGGTCGGCCTCGCCCGAGAACGACGACACGTCGTACCCGCCCCGACGGAGCGTGTCGAGCAGGGTCGTCGAGAACCTCGGCACGAGCACGAGGGCGCTGACCACGTTGTACACCGCGAGGCCGAGCAGCACGAAGGTGACGACGCGGTCCACGCGGCGGCCCGTGCTGACCGGAGCCGCGGCGGTGCCGGGGCGGGAGGTCGACGCGTCCTTGCCGATGAGAGTCGGGACGTCGGCCGGCCCCTCGCGAGGAGGCGCGGGGTCGGGGACGGGGCTCACCCACCCCTCGGGGGCGTACTCCCCGTACCGCGGCGCAGGCCGAGGGTCGCGACGGGGCGTCGACTCCGGTCGGGGGTCGGTCACCGGACGCGACCGCCGAGGGCGCGGGAGTCGGCCTGCCCGCTCTGGTCCTTGCGGAGCTCCTTGGGCAGCGAGAACATGAGGTCTTCCTCGGCCGTGACGACCTCGGCGACGTCGATGTAACCCGCGTCCGCGAGGTCGTCGAGGACCTCCTTCACGAGCACCTCGGGGACGGAGGCACCCGAGGTGACGCCGACCGTCGCGACGCCGTCGAGCCACTCCTGCTGGATCTCGCTGGAGTAGTCGACGCGGTAGGCGGCCTTCGCGCCGTGCTCGAGCGCGACCTCGACGAGGCGCACGCTGTTGGAGCTGTTCGCCGACCCGACGACGATGACGAGCTCGGCCTCGGCGGCGACCTTCTTGATGGCGACCTGACGGTTCTGCGTGGCATAGCAGATGTCGTCGCTCGGCGGGTTCTGGATGGAGGGGAAGCGCTCGCGCAGCCGGCGGACGGTCTCCATCGTCTCGTCGACGCTCAGCGTGGTCTGCGAGAGCCAGACGAGGTTCTCCGGGTCGTCGATGACGAGGTCGTCGACCTCGGCCGGGTTCTGGACGAGCGTGGTGCGGTCGGCCGCGTGGCCCATCGTGCCCTCGACCTCCTCGTGGCCCGCGTGGCCGATGAGGATGATGTGGCGGCCCTGCGAGCCGAAGCGGACGGCCTCGCGGTGCACCTTGGTGACGAGCGGGCAGGTCGCGTCGATCGCCTGCAGGCCGCGGTCGGCGGCGCCCTTGACGACGGCCGGGGAGACGCCGTGCGCGCTGAAGACGACGTGCGAGCCCTCGGGGACCTCCTCCACCTCGTCGACGAAGATCGCGCCCTGGCTCTCGAGCGTCGAGACGACGTGGACGTTGTGCACGATCTGCTTGCGCACGTAGACCGGAGAGCCGTAGTGCTCGAGCGCCTTCTCGACCGCGACCACCGCCCGGTCGACGCCGGCGCAGTACCCGCGAGGCGCCGCGAGCAGCACCTTCTTCGCCCCGGTGACGGGGGCATCCCTTAGCCTGTTACGCACCGCGGGGACGCGCGGTGTCGGGAGGTCGACGGCGATGGCGCCGTTGGTGATGTGAGCCACCCGTCGAGTCTAAGGGCGCGGACTGGCCACCCACTGGGAGGCGCCGGTCTCGCCGGCCGTCGCCGCGCCTCCTCGTCCCGCCTCGTCGTCCCCGCCGACCGTCCGCCCACGACCACCGGAGCCGCATGACCATCGTCCCCCCGCCGCCCACCGCCGAGTCGCCCTGGCCCGTCGGCCTGCTGGCCGCCAAGGTGCGCGACTGGATCGACCGCCTCGGCACGGCGTGGGTCGAGGGCGAGATCACGCAGTGGAACGTCTCGGGCGGCAACGTCTACGGCAAGCTGCGCGACCTCGAACAGGACGCCACCGTGTCGTTCTCGATCTGGTCGAGCGTCAAGTCGCGCGTGCCGTCCGACCTCAAGCAGGGCGACCGGGTCATCGCGGCGGTGAAGCCGAACTACTGGGTCAAGGGCGGCTCGCTCACGATGCAGGTCTTCGACATGCGCCACGTCGGCCTCGGCGACCTGCTCGAGCGGCTCGAACGGCTCCGTCGGCAGCTGACCTCGGAGGGTCTCTTCGCCCCCGACCGCAAGCGTCCGCTGCCCTTCCTGCCGCAGTGCATCGGGCTCGTGACGGGCAAGGACAGCGACGCCGAGAAGGACGTCCTCCGCAACGCGCAGCTGCGCTGGCCGTCGGTGGCCTTCCGCGTCGTCCACGCGGCCGTGCAGGGCGACCGGTCGGTCGGCGAGGTGACGGCGGCGATCCAGCGGCTCGACGCCGACCCCGAGGTCGACGTGATCATCGTCGCCCGCGGCGGGGGCGACTTCCAGAACCTGCTCGGCTTCAGCGACGAGGGCCTCGTGCGCGCCGTCGCGGCCTGTACGACCCCCGTCGTCTCCGCGATCGGGCACGAGGCCGACCGGCCGCTGCTCGACGAGGTCGCCGACCTCCGGGCGTCGACGCCGACCGACGCCGCCAAGCGCGTCGTGCCCGACGTGACGGAAGAGCTCTCGCGGGTGCAGCAGGCCCGGGCGCGCATCCGCATGCGGCTGACGAACCTCGTCGCGACCGAGATCGACCGGCTCGACCAGGTCCGCAGCCGCCCGGTGCTCGCCTCCCCGCAGACCCTCGTCGACGTGCGGGCCGACGAGGTCGTCCGGGCCGTCGCGCGCGGCGAGGAGCTGCTCGGGCGCGCCGTGGAACGGGCCCACACGCGCGTCTCCGAGCTGACCGCCCAGCTGCGGGCCCTCTCGCCGCAGGGCACGCTCCGCCGCGGCTACTCGATCGTGCAGCTGCCGTCGGGCGCCGTGCTCCGCGACCCGGCGGAGGCGCCCGAGTCCACGCCGCTGCTCGTCACCCTCGACGGAGGCGCGGTGGGGGCCGTCAGCACGGGCGCCCCCTCCCCAGGCTCCGCCCCCTCCCCCGCCTCCCCCGGCCCCGCGACGGCTGACGCCGCCGCCAGCTCCGCTCGTTAGGATCGAACCCGTGGACAAGACCTCTCCCGACACCGGCTCGACGCCCGCCGACGTCTCCGCGCTCAGCTACGAGCAGGCACGCGACGAGCTCGTGCAGGTCGTCTCCGAGCTCGAGCAGGGCGCCTCCACCCTCGAGCGGTCCCTCGCCCTGTGGGAGAGGGGCGAGGCCCTGGCCCGACGCTGCGAGGAGTGGCTCATGGGCGCCCGCGAGCGCCTCGAGGCCGCCCGACGGCAGGTGCCCGCCGAATGACCGAGCAGGCCCCTCCTCCCCGGCCGTCGAAGCCGCCGCGCGTCGTCGCCGAGCTCGGTCGACCCGAGACGCCCGACGAGACCGCACGGCGCAAGGCCGAGAACACCCGCAAGCACTACGCCAACCAGACCGCGGTGAACCTGACGCTCTCGATCGTGGCGTCGCTCGCGGTCGTCCTCTTCCTCGTGCTGGTGGTGGTGCGTCCCGACGGCACCGTCAACCGGCAAGAGATCGACTACCGGGCGGTCGCGCAGAACGCCGAGGCCAGCGTGTCGGTGCCCCTGGCCGCGCCCGAGCTGCCCGGCGGCTGGACCTCCAACCGGGCCGAGATCGACACCGGCGCTGCCGACGGCGTCTCGACCTGGGACGTGGGGCTCATCACCCCGGCCGAGCAGTACATCGCGATCCAGCAGGGCATCGACGCCAACGACACCTGGGTCAGCAACGCCGTCGAGGCGCAGCCCTCGACGGGCGAGACGACGATCGCCGGCCTCGACTGGCGCGTGTACGACCGACGCGACGCCGACGACCCGGGCAACTACGCCTACTCGCTCACCACGACCGTCGGCGAGAGCTCGTACGTGCTGCACGGCACGGCCGACGACGCCGAGTTCGAGACCCTCGCCACGGCCCTGGCCGAGCAGATCGCCGCCGAAGAAGAGAGCTGAGCCGTGTCCGCACCCGACGCCGCCCCGACGACCGCCCCCGACGTGACGACGACCCCGGTCGCCGCCGCGCCGGTCGACCGCCTGACGCCCGGTGAGGCCTGGCAGCGCATGAGCGACGGCAACGAGCGCTTCGTCGCCGGCGCCCCGCAGCACCCCCACCAGGACGCCGACCGCCGCTCGCTGCTCGCGGGCGGACAGACGCCCGTCGCGGCCCTCTTCGGCTGCGCCGACTCGCGACTGGCCGCCGAGATCATCTTCGACGTCGGGCTCGGCGACCTCTTCGTCGTCCGCAACGCCGGCCAGGTCGTCGGCGACACGGTGATCGCGTCCCTCGAGTACGCCGTGTCGGTGCTCGACGTGCCGCTGATCGTCGTGCTCGGCCACGACAGCTGCGGGGCGGTCGCGACGGCCATCGACTCGATGACCTCGACCGCGCCTCCCGGGTCGCGCTTCCTCGGCGACCTCGTCGACATGATCGTGCCGTCGGTGCGCCGGGCCACGATCGACCTCGAGCCCGGGGCGACGCTCGACCCGCGCTCGGTCGGCAAGCTGCACATCGAGGCCTCGGTCGAGGCCCTCATCGGGCGGTCGGCCCTCATCGCCACCGCCGTCGCCGAGGGTAGGTTGGCGGTCGTCGGGGCCAACTACGCCCTCGCGTACGGCCGCGTCGACGAGTCCGTCGTCGTCGGCAGGCTCTGACCCGTCAGCTCTGACCCGTCCGGCCCGACGCCGGCGACCACCACACCACCTGCGAGACCGCAACGAACGCGCCCCACGAGGGCCATGGAAGGACGATGACGTCGTGACCACACCGGAGTACCGCATCGAGCACGACACGATGGGCGAGGTGCGGGTCCCCGCGTCCGCGCTCTACCGTGCCCAGACCCAGCGGGCGGTCGAGAACTTCCCGATCTCGGGCGCCGGCCTCGAGCCGGCCCAGATCGTCGCCCTCGCCCGCATCAAGCGCGCGGCCGCCGTCGTCAACGGCGAGATGGGCATCGTCGCCCCGGCCCTCGCCGACGCGATCGTGGCCGCGGCCGACGCCGTCATCGGCGGCGAGCACCACGACCAGTTCCCGGTCGACGTCTACCAGACCGGCAGCGGCACCTCGTCGAACATGAACATGAACGAGGTGCTCGCGACCCTGGCCGGCACGGTCGACGGCACGGCCGTGCACCCGAACGACCACGTGAACGCCTCGCAGTCGTCGAACGACGTCTTCCCGACCTCGGTGCACGTCGCCGTCACGGGGGCCCTGCTGCACGACCTCATCCCCGCCCTCGAGCACCTCGCCGAGTCGCTGGAGCGCAAGTCGACGGAGTGGGCCGAGGTCGTCAAGTCGGGTCGCACCCACCTGATGGACGCCACGCCCGTCACGCTCGGCCAGGAGTTCGGCGGCTACGCCCGCCAGATCCGCCTCGGCGTGGAGCGGGTCCGCTCGACGCTCCCCCGCGTCGCGGAGGTGCCGCTCGGCGGCACGGCCACGGGCACCGGCATCAACACGCCCGTGGGCTTCCCGCAGCGAGTCATCGCCGCCCTCGCCGCCGACAGCGGCCTGCCGGTCACCGAGGCGGAGGACCACTTCGAGGCGCAGGGCGCCCGCGACGCCCTCGTCGAGGCCTCGGGAGCGCTGCGCGTCATCGCCGTCAGCCTCACCAAGATCAACAACGACATCCGCTGGATGGGCTCGGGCCCGAACACGGGCCTCGGCGAGCTGCACATCCCCGACCTGCAGCCCGGGTCGTCGATCATGCCGGGCAAGGTCAACCCGGTGATCCCCGAGGCCGTGCTCATGGTCGGCGCGCGGGTCATCGGCAACGACGCGACCATCGCGTGGGCCGGGGCGTCGGGCGCGTTCGAGCTCAACGTCGCGATCCCCGTCATGGGCACGGCCCTGCTCGAGTCGATCCGCCTCCTCTCGAACGGCGTCCGTGCGTTGGCCGACAAGACCGTCGACGGCCTCGAGGCCAACGTCGAGCACGCCCGCGCCCTCGCCGAGTCGTCGCCGTCCATCGTGACGCCGCTCAACCGCGTCATCGGCTACGAGGCCGCCGCCAAGGTCGCCAAGCACGCCGTCGCCCAGAAGCTGACCGTCCGCGAGGCGGTCGTCGACCTCGGCTTCGTCGAACGGGGCGAGGTCACGCTCGAGCAGCTCGACTCGGCGCTCGACGTGCTGAGCATGACGCACCCGGGCTGACCTCGACGGGCCCTCGGGCCGACGCACCACCCCCCGGACGACGCGGGACCGGCCGGCAGGCGGGTCCCGCGTCGTCGTCGTCCACCTGACGTCCTGACCGCCCGGCCGGTGTGGCGTCACCGGACGCCCGACGTCGTCGCGAACACGTCGGCGGCCGCGGTCACCGCCGCCGCGGTCCAGAACGCCGCGAGGAGCACGGGGCCGAACGGGACGCCGGGGTCGGCACCGACGGCCTGCCCGCCCTCCCCGTCACCCACCACGCCGCGGTCGCCCCCGACCGCCCGACGCCGGATCTCCCACCCGCCGACGAGGCCGGCTCCGACGCCGACCGCGGCGCCGAGCACCAGCGTGGCCCCGGGTGAGAGCACGGCCGCAGCGGCCGTCAGCACGACTGCGAGCTTGGCGTCGCCCATCCCGAGACCGCCCCCCGCGGCGAGGACGACCGCGACGGCGGCCGCCGTGGCCACGGCGACCACGGCAGCCGCGGACCCGGGCGGCAGCGCGCCCGGGGACCGCCCCGCCGCGTGCGGCACGACCCGGAGGACGATCCCGAGCACGACCGCGGCGCCGGCGAGTCCGACGAGCCGGTTCGGCAGCCGCCGGTGCCGGAGGTCGGAGCGCACGAGCCCGGGCGTCACGAGGGCGACGCCGGCCAGCACGGCGACGGGGGCCGAGGCGCCGCAGGCGACGGCCAGGGCGGAGGGGACGTGAGCGGAGACGGCGAGAGCAGATGCGACGAGGGCGGATGCGACGAGGAGGATCATCGTCCGACCCTGCCCGGCCCCGCGGGCGTCGCCCCGAGGTGCTCGCCGCGACGGGGACGACGGACCCCGAGGCGCCCGTGGGGAGGGACGGGACGACGCGAGGAGGCGCGGATCGGCTGACCCGCGCCTCCTGCGCTCGCGCCTCGCTCGCCTCGCGCCCCTCGCCGGCGCCTCGCCGGCGGTCGACGCGCGGCGACCCCGCTAGTTCAGCTCGTTCGTCTCGAGCAGCTGGGTCACGAGGGCTGCGATGGCGCTGCGCTCGGACCGCGTCAGGGTGACGTGCCCGAAGAGCGGGTGTCCCTTGAGCGTCTCGATGACCGAGGCGACGCCGTCGTGGCGCCCGACGCGCAGGTTGTCGCGCTGCGCCACGTCGTGGGTGAGCACGACCCGCGAGTTCTGCCCGATGCGGCTGAGCACGGTGAGCAGCACGTTGCGCTCGAGCGACTGCGCCTCGTCGACGATCACGAAGGCGTCGTGCAGCGAACGGCCGCGGATGTGGGTGAGCGGCAGCACCTCGAGCAGCCCCCGCTCGACCACCTCGTCGAGCACGTTCTGCGAGACGAGGGCGCCGAGCGTGTCGAAGACGGCCTGGCCCCAGGGGTTCATCTTCTCGCCGGCGTCGCCCGGCAGGAAGCCGAGGTCTTGGCCGCCCACCGCGTAGAGCGGCCGGAACACCATGATCTTCTTGTGCTGCTGCTTCTCGAGCACCGCCTCGAGGCCGGCGCACAGGGCGAGGGCCGACTTGCCCGTGCCGGCGCTGCCGCCGAGCGACACGATGCCCACCTCGGGGTCGAGCAGCAGGTCGATGGCGAGCCGCTGCTCCGCCGAGCGACCGTGCAGGCCGAAGACGTCGCGATCGCCGCGCACCAGGCGGGCCTCGCCCCGGGCCGTGACCCGGCCGAGCGCCGACCCGCGGTCGGAGTGGAGCACGACGCCGGTGTTGACCGGCACGTCGCCCAGGGCGCGCGAGCTGATCTTCTCGGTCTCGTAGAAGGTCGCCATCTGCTCGCTCGAGACGTCGAGCGAGAGCTGGCCGGTGTAGCCGCTGTCGACGACCTGCTCGGCCCGGTACTCCTCGGCGGCGAGGCCGACCGACGCGGCCTTGACGCGCAGCGGCAGGTCCTTCGAGACGACCGTCACGGCCAGGCCGTCGTTCGCGAGGTTGCAGGCGACGGCGAGGATCCGCGAGTCGTTGTCGCCGAGCTGCAGCCCCGAGGGCAGCACGCTCATGTTCGAGTGGTTCAGCTCCACCCGGAACGACCCGCCCTGGCCGACCTCGACCGGGAAGTCGAGCCGGTCGTGCTCCACCCGCAGGTCGTCGAGGAGGCGCAGGGCCTGACGGGCGAAGTAGCCCAGCTCGGGGTCGTGCCGCTTGCCCTCGAGCTCGCTGACGACCACGACGGGCAGCACCACGTCGTGCTCGGCGAACCGGAACAGCGCCTGGGGGTCGGAGAGGAGCACCGACGTGTCGAGCACGTACGTGCGCTGGGCCACCGACGACGCGGCCACCCGCCCCGTCGTGCTCGTCGTGCGGGGCTGTTGGGTCTGAGGGTTGTCAAGCGCGGTCACGACCACTCCATCTCCGAGCGCCTGAACGCTCGGTACCTTCGGCTGAGACGGCCGCGGAGCAGTTGCGAGGCGAACTTTCGTGGCCGGCTCGACCGGGCGCCTTGCCCGGTGAGGCGAACCTACGACGCGCCGCCGACATCCGCGACCCGTGTCGCGCCGTGTCGTGTGACGATCGCGTGAACAGGCCTCAGGTCGTGGTCGAGACCTGGGCACGGCCGGTGAGGGCGTCCCCCGGGCACCGCCGCCCGCTCAGTACGTGGCGGCGCTGCTGAACGAGGTGAAGGCGGCCCGCAGCATGTCGAACGAGTCGTCGTCGTTCGAGACGTGGGTGCTGACGCGCACCGTCGCGTCGCGCACCGTGACCGTCACCCCGTGGTTGATGAGCGACGCGGTCAGGGTGGTCATGTGCTGGCGCTCGGGCTCGAGCACGACGAGGCCAGCTCGCTCGGACTCGTCGCGCGACGACACGACCGGCACGGCGAACTCGTCGGCGAGGTCGATGACGCGGGCCGCGCGGTCGGCGACGGCGGCCGCGATCGTGGGCACCCCCACCTCGACGACGCCCTCGATCGCCGTCGCCAGGCGGGCCTGCGCGATGGGGTCGGGGTTCGTCACCTGGAACGCCCGCGCGCCCTCCGCCGGCGGCACGGGCCCGTCGTAGCGGCCGCCGAGGGTCAGGTCGGCGCCCGCCACCCCGCCGAACACGGGGATCAGCTCGGCGGCCGCCCGCTCGCTCAGCGCGAGGAAGCCCGTTCCCCACCCGGCGCGCAGCCACTTCTGCCCGCCGGCCACGACGACGTCGGCCAGCGACCAGGGCGCGTCGACGACGCCCATGCCCTGGATCGCGTCGACGATCAGCAGGCGGTCGCCGATCACCTGGCGGATGCCCTCGAGGTCGGCCAGGTACCCCGTGCGGTAGTCGACGGCGCTCACCGCGACGGCGACGGTCGAGTCGGTGAGGTGCTCCTGCACCAGCGCGGGCGTGACGGCGCCCCAGCTCGGCTCCATCCAGCGTGGCTCGACGACGCGGAGGGCCGAGGAGGCGCGCGTCACCGCGAGCGGGAGGCTCGGGTACTCGAAGGGCGACAGCAGCACCTGCCCCGTGAGCCCGAACATCGTGTGCTGCAGGCCGGCGCTGGCGTTCGGCTGGAAGACGACCTGGTCGGTCGGGAAGCCGGTCAGGGACGACACGGCCCTGAGCACGCGCCCGGCCTGCTCGTCGAGGGCCACCTCGGAGCCGAAGCGCGAGCGCGCCTGCAGGTCGACGAGCCCGCGCTGCTCGTCGGCGACGGCCGTGGCCATCGGGCCGAAGCGGCCGAAGTCGAAGTAGCCGGGCTCGTCGGCGAAGCCGGCGGCGAACTCGTCGATGGTGGTCACGGTCGGCTCCTCGGGTGGGTGGGTCGGGGTCCACCGTACCGGGGCACGGCGATCCGGGGCCTCGCCGGGCCCCGTCGCGACGCGGGGACGCGCGGCGGGCGGTCGGGCGTCGGGGGCGTCAGCCGCCGTAGCGGCGGTGCCGGAGGGCGAAGTCGCGGACCGCCCGGAGGAAGTCGACCTCACGGAGGTCGGGGTAGAACGCCTCCACGAAGTAGAACTCGCTGTGGGCGCTCTGCCAGAGCATGAAGTCGCTGAGCCGCTGCTCGCCGGACGTGCGGATGACGAGGTCGGGGTCGGGCTGGCCGCCCGTGTAGAGGTGCTCGGCGATGAGCTCCGGCGTCAGGACCTCGGCGAGCGCGTCGAGCGTGCCGCCCGCGGCGTCGTGGGCGCGGACGATGCTGCGCATGGCGTCCGCGATCTCACGCCGCCCGCCGTAGCCGACCGCGAGGTTGACGTGCAGCCCGGCGTGGTCGCGCGTGCGCGCCTCGGCCCCCTCGAGCGAGGCGCAGAGCTCCGCGGGCAGGTCGTCGGTCGCCCCGACGTGCTGCACCTTCCAGTCGCGCTGACGCGAGAGCTCGTCGGCGACGTCGCCGATGATGCCGAAGAGCTCGGTGAGCTCGGCCGACTCGCGGTTGCCGAGGTTGTCGGCCGAGAGCAGGTAGAGGGTGACGACGCGGATGCCGATGTCGTCGCACCAGGTGAGGAACTCGCTGATCTTGGCGGCCCCGGCCCGGTGGCCGTGCGCCGCGGTCTCGAGCATGCGCAGCTTCGCCCAGCGCCGGTTGCCGTCGACGATCATCGCCACGTGGTGGGGCACCTCGGCGCCCTCGAGCTCGCGCCGCAGGCGGCGCTGGTAGAGACCGTAGAGGACGCCCCCGGCGAACGGGGAGGACCAGCGGGGTTTCACGTGCCTACGGTAGCCCACCGTGCGAGCGGAGGATTCCCAGCGGTGCCGCGCGGCGCCTCCCCTACGCTCGGGGCATGAGCTCACCCGTGCCCGGCGCCGCGGCCTCCGACGGCGGGACCGACCTGCCGTCCCTGCCGCTCCTCGAGGACGCCCTGTCGTACCCGCACATCGAGCGCAAGCCCACCTGGCGCGGCTGGCTCCACGCCGGCACGTTCCCCGTCGCGATCGCCACGGGCGTGGTGCTCGTCAGCCTCGCGCAGGGCGTCGGGGCGACCTGGGCCTGCGCCGTCTTCATGACGACGTCGCTGCTGCTCTTCGGCATCTCGGCCACGTACCACCGCTTCCCGTGGAGCCCGGGGGCGAAGATCTTCCTGAAGCGGCTCGACCACTCGAACATCTTCCTGCTCATCGCGGGCACCTACACGCCCATCGCCGCCATCGCGCTGCCGCCCGGCAAGTCGACCCTGCTGCTGGTGATGGTCTGGACGGCGGCGGCCTTCGGCATCGCCTTCCGCGTCTTCTTCATCCACGCGCCGCGGTGGCTCTACGTGCCGCTCTACGTGCTGATGGGCGTCGGGGCGCTCGGGTTCTTGCCCGACCTCGTCGCCGCGAGCGTCGCCATGACGGTGCTCGTGCTCGTCGGCGGCCTGCTCTACGTCGTCGGGGCCGTCTTCTACGCGATCAAGCGGCCGAACCCGGCCCCGGGCCGCTTCGGCTTCCACGAGCTGTTCCACGCCTGCACGGTCGCGGCGTACCTCTGCCACTGGAGCGGCATCCTCGTGCTGGCCCTCCACGCGCCCACCTTCTAGCGGCGGTCGGCATCACGCTCAGCGCTCAGCGGTCGGCGTCCGGCTCCCGGGTGCCCCGGTCGTCGCCGGGCCTCTCGTCGCCGGGCCGCATCTCGTCGTCGATGCCGGCCGACGCCTCGGCCGCCTCGGCGCGCTCGGCCTCGATGCGCTCGCGCACCTCGCCCCGGTAGCGCGTCCGGCGCACGCGTCGGGTCATGTCGACGATGATCAGCACGGTCGCGATCGCGACGAACGCGATCGCGACGAAGCCCCAGACGCCGGGCGTGACGTCGACGTCGGGCACCGTCGAGGGCGGCAGCGTGGCGTCGGGCGTGGACTGCTGGGCGAGGAGGCGCGTGGTCGCCTCGACGACCGCCCCCGTCACGAGGCCCATCAGCGCAGCGCCCCGACGAGACCCGTGTCGGGATCGACGACGCCCGCGAAGAGGTCGGTCTCGGGCGTCTCCGACGTGACGCGCGACTCGATCAGCTGGAAGTCCTCCGTCGGCCAGGCCGCGACCTGGAGGTCGTTCGGCCAGAAGAAGAAGGCGCTGTCGAGCGGGACCTGGCTGGCGTGCGCGCGGAGGGCGGCGTCGCGCACCGGGAAGAAGTCGGACGCCGGCACGTGCGTCGTAACGAGGTCGGGCCGGTCGCCGAAGCGCTCGAGCATCTCCGTGAGCCGCTCGATGAGGTCGGACTCCGGGTCGTGCACGCGCAGGTAGGCGATCATGGCGGAGATGCGGCCGGTGCTGAACATGCGGTCGTAGTAGACCTTGTCGATCTGCCAGGGCTCGCCCGCGGTCGGGTAGCGGGCGGGGTCGGCCGCCGCACGGAACGCCTCCATCGACACCTCGTGGGTGCGGATGTGGTCGGGGTGCGGGTAGCCGCCGTTCTCGTCGTACGTGACGAGGACCTGCGGGCGGAAGCGTCGGATGACGGCCACGAGCGGCTCGGCGCTCGTCTCGACCGGGATCGTCGCGAAGCCGTTGACGGCGACGGCCTCGCCCTCGGCGGGCAGGCCGGAGTCGGCGTAGCCGAGCCACAGGTGGTCGACGCCCATCGCCTCACGGGCGCGGGCCATCTCGTGCACGCGCAGGCCGGCGATGTCGCGCTCGGCGTGGTGACGGGCCTCGAGGGCCTCGTTGAGCACGGAGCCCTGCTCGCCCCCGGTGCAGCTGACCACCAGCACCTCGACGCCGAGGGAGCGGTAGAGGGCGTACGTCGCCGAGCCCTTGCTGGACTCGTCGTCGGGATGGGCGTGGACGGCCAAGAGGCGCAGGGTCACGGGTTCCTCACAAATCGTGCAGGGCAGACGTTGCTACCCTCGCACCAGGATAAACGGACGGAGTCGAGCGTGGCGTCCAAGCCCCCGGCAGCACTACCCTCCGCCGCACCCGCGGCGGAGGGGCCGAGCGCGCCCGTCGACGACCCGGCCTCCTCCCGGCTCGACGCCCGGTACGGCCGGTCGCCCGGCTCGCGCCGCCGCGGGAAGGTGACCGCGATCGCCGTCGCCGCCTCGTTCGTCGTGGTCTTCGCCGCCTGGGTCGTCTTCGCCGCCTTCGACGGCTCGGGCTCGAAGCTCGAGTCGACCGACGTCGGCTACACGCAGACGAGCGACCGCAGCCTCGACGTGCAGTACACGATCAGCGTCGCGCCCGGCACGCCGGTCAGCTGCGCCGTCCAGGCGCAGAGCGAGAAGTTCGCCATCGTCGGCTGGAAGATCGTCCACCTGCCCGCCGCGACGCAGCACTCGACGACCTACACGACGTCGCTCGTGACGTCGGAACCGGCCGTCACGGGCTTGATCTACGAGTGCTGGCTTCCGTAGACTGACCCGATCACCACGAGACCGGCCGATCGGCCGGTCTCCTTTTTTCGGTGGGCGCGCCTCGACCGGGCCGCGACCCTCGCAGACGCGGGACGGGTCGCCGGACACGGGCGGACCCCCACGGACGGAGACACCATGAGCAACGACAACGCCACCACGTGGCTGACCACCGACGCCCGCGACCGGCTGCAGGCCGAGCTCGCCACCCTGAGCGGCGAGGGCCGCGCCGAGATCGTGGGCCGCATCGAGGCCGCCCGCGAGGAAGGCGACCTCAAGGAGAACGGCGGCTACCACGCCGCGAAGGACGAGCAGGGCAAGATCGAGGCGCGCATCCGCACGCTCACCAACCTGCTGAAGCACGCCACCGTCGGCGAGTCCACCGCCGCCGACGGCATCGTCGGCCCCGGCACGGTCGTCACCGCGACGATCGCGGGCGACCCCAGCACCTTCCTGCTCGGCAACCGCGAGATCATCGCGCCCGGCAGCGACCTCTCGGTGTACAGCGAGACCAGCCCGCTCGGCGAGGCCATCAACGGCCTCAAGGTCGGCACCTCGACGAGCTACACGGCCCCCAACGGCAAGGAGATCGCGGTCGAGATCACCGCCGTCGAGACCTACACGCCGTAGCAGCGGCGACGACGCCCGTGGCCGCTGCCACGGCCGCCGCGAGCACGACAGGAGCCCCCGTCCGATCGGACGGGGGCCCCTGTCGTGGTGCGGCGGCGGCTCAGAAGTCGACGTTCGGCTGGAAGCCCGCGTCGCGGAGGCGCTGCAGGACCTCCTCGACGTGGTCCGGCCCGCGGGTCTCGACGCTGATCTCGAGCTCGACCTCGCTGATCTGCAGCCCCCTGCCGTGCCGTGTGTGCAGCACCTCGACCACGTTCGCGTTGGCGTCGGACAAGATCTCGGAGACCCGGGTGAGCTGCCCCGGCCGGTCGGGCAGCCCGACGCGCAGCTTGAGGTACCGGTCGGCGGCGGCGAGGCCGCGCCCGATGATGCGCTCCATCATCAGCGGGTCGATGTTGCCCCCGCTCAGCACGACGACGGTCGTCCCCAGGTCGCGGACCTGCTCGGTCAGCACCGCCGCGACGCCGACCGCCCCCGCCGCCTCGACGACGAGCTTGGCCCGCTCGAGCATGACGAGCATCGCCCGCGCGGTGTCGTCGTCGCCGACCGTGACGACCTCGTCGACCGTCTCGCGGACGATCTCGAAGTTGAGCACGCCCGGCTTGGCGACCGCGATGCCGTCGGCGATCGTCGGCAGGGCCTCGATGTCGGTGCGGATGCCGCGCTTCATCGAGACGGCGTAGGGCGCGGCGTTCACGGCCTGGACCCCGATCACGCGGATCTTCTTGCCCGTGATCGCCGACGACTGCTTCAGGGCGCTCGCGACGCCCGAGATGAGGCCGCCGCCGCCGATCGGCACGATGACCGTGTCGACGTCGGGCACCTGCTCGAGGATCTCGAGGCCGACCGTCCCCTGCCCCGCGACGACGTCGGGGTGGTCGAACGGCGGGATGAAGACGGCGCCCGTCGACGCCGCGAACTCCTTCGCGGCCACGAGCGACTGCTCGACCGCGTGTCCGCTCAGCACGACGTCGGCGCCGTAGTCGCGGGTCGCCTGCAGCTTCGGCAGCGCGACCCCGACCGGCATGAAGATGGTCGCGGCGATGCCGAGCTCACGGGCGGCGAAGGCGACGCCCTGCGCGTGGTTGCCCGCCGACGCCGCGACGACGCCGTGCGCGCGCTCCTCCGCCGTCAGCTGCGTCAGCCGGTTGTACGCGCCCCGGATCTTGTACGAGCCCGTGCGCTGCAGGTTCTCGCACTTGAGGTACACCGGCGAGCCCAGCACGTCGGCCAGGAAGCGGGAGCTCTCCATCGGGGTGACGCGGGCGACCTTCGAGACGCGGCCCCGCGCCTCCTCGATCTCGGCCAGGGTGGGTCCGGCGAGCGTGGTCTCAGACATCGGCGGCCTTTCTCGGGGAGGGGGCGTCGGGCCCGGCGGGGCGCGGCAGGTCGCGCCAGCGGCCGCTCGCGACGTAGCCGACCATGACGTTCAGCACGGCGACGACGGGCACGGCGAAGAGGGCGCCGGGGATGCCGGCGAGCAGGGCGCCCGCCGCGACGGCGAAGACGACCCCGAGGGGGTGGACCTTGACGGCACCGCCCATGACGAACGGCTGCAGGACGTGGCCCTCGATCTGCTGCACGACGATCACGACGGCGAGCATGAGCAGGGCGACGACCCAGCCGTCGTAGACGAGCGCGACGACCACGGCGATCGTGCCCGTGGCCACGGCGCCGACGACCGGCACGAACGAGCCGAGGAAGACGGCGATCGCGATCGGCGCGACCAGCGGCAGGCCCAGGAAGAGCGCGCCGAGGCCGATGCCGACCGCGTCGACGGCGGCGACGAGGATCTGCACCTTGACGAAGTTCGTGAGCGTCAGCCACCCGGCTCGACCGGCCCCGTCGACCGCGGTGCGCGCCCGGCGCGGGAAGATGCGGACGACCCAGGCCCAGATGTCGCGCCCGCCGACGAGGATGAAGATCGTCGAGAACAGCACGAGCACCAGGCCCGCGCCGACGTGGCCCGCCGTCGCCCCGACCGACAGCGCGCCGCGGAGGAGGGGCTGGCTGTCCTGCTGCAGGGCCGCCACGGCGTCGCCGAGGTAGCCGTTGAGCTGCGCCTCGGTGAGGTGGAGCGGGGAGGCGAGGAGGACGTCCTTGAGCTCGACGTACGAGGCCACCGACCGGTCGCGGAGCGCCGGCCAGCCGTCGATGATCTGCAGGACGACGAGGTACAGGAGCCCGACGACGACCACCACGAAGCCGACGAGGCTCACGACGACGGCGAGCCAGCGCGGCCAGCCGTGGCGCTGCAGCCACGACGACAGGGGCACGAGCAAGGCCGACACGAGCAGCGCGACCATGAACGGGATCACAATGATGCGCAGCTGGATGACCAGCCAGACGAAGACGGCGAGCACCCCGACGACCGCCAGCAGGCGCCACGACCAGGCGCCCGCGATCAGCATGCCGCGTGGGACGGCAGGGTCGGCGGCGGGTGCCGGGAGGCCCTCGGGGCCGGGCGGGGACGACGCGGGGTCGACGACGGCGGCGCGGTCGCGCGAGGGCCTCCGGAGCCGGATCATGCGCTCAGTGTAAGTGGCCGCGCGGGGTGTGACGCCCGCCCTCGCATGCCTCCCGGGGCATGTGCCTCGTCGCCGGCGGCGGCGGTCCGGCGTCGGCGGCGACGGCCGGGGAGGCGCGGGTCGGCCCCGCCTGTCGGTGGCCGTCGCTAGGGTCGTCCCGTGCCCCGTGACAGCCTCTCCCCCGCCCAGGCGCGACGCGTCGCGCTGACGGCCCAGGGGCTCGGCCGTGCCGCTGTCGCCGGCACCGTGGGCACGCGCCAGCTGAACGGCCTGGTCGACCGGCTCGGCCTGCTGCAGATCGACTCGGTGAACGTGTTCGAGCGCAGCCACTACCTGCCCGTCTTCGCGCGCCTCGGCGAGTACGACCGCGGGGCCCTCGACCGGCTGACCCTGGCTCCCCCGGGCCGGTACGTCGAGTACTGGGCCCACGAGGCGGCGCTCGTGCCCGTCTCGAGCTGGCCGCTGCTCCGCTGGCGCATGGACGACCACCGACGGCGGGCCCACGCCGACGACGGCTCCTGGCTGGCGGCCAACCCCCGCATGGCTCGCTGGCTCCTCGACGAGCTGAGGGAGAAGGGCCCCCAGCCCGCGAGCCTCGTCGAGCACGACGCGAACGTCCGCACCGGGCCCTGGTGGGGCTGGAGCGACGTGAAGCGCGGCCTCGAGTCGCTCTTCCGCGTCGGCGACGTCGTCAGCGCGGGGCGACGCCGCTTCGAGCGCGTCTACGCGCTGCCCGAGCAGGTCCTGCCGCGCGAGGTGCTCGACGTCGAGATCGGTCGCCACGACGCGCACGTGCAGCTGGTGGCCCATGCGGCCCGGGCGCACGGGGTGGGCACCGCCTCCGACCTCGCCGACTACTTCCGCCTCAAGGCCGTCGACGTCGGACCGGCCCTCGCCGAGCTGCGCGACCAGGGCGTCGTCGTCCCCGTCACCGTGCCCGGCTGGTCGGCGGCCGCCTGGCTCCACCGGGACGCGGCGGTGCCGCGCTCGGTGCGGGCCGACGCCCTCCTCTCGCCGTTCGACCCCGTCGTCTGGTACCGCCCGCGGGCCGAACGCCTCTTCGGGTTCCGCTACCGGATCGAGATCTACACCCCGGCCCCGAAGCGGGTGCACGGCTACTACGTTCTGCCGGTGCTGCAGGACGACCAGCTCGTCGCCCGCGTCGACCTCAAGAGCGACCGCCAGGCCGGGGTGCTGAGGGTCCAGGCGTCGTGGCACGAGCGCGACCTGCCGGTCGACGTCGACCGCCTGGCCGGCCTGCTCGACCGCGCCGCGGCCTGGCAGGGCCTCGACCGCGTCGAGGTGGTGGGTCGTGGCGACCTCGCCGACGAGCTGGCCCCGGCGGTCCGGGCGAGCGCGGGGCCGGGGCCGGGGTCGTCGGGGCCGGGGTCAGACCCGGACGACGAGGTCGAGCCCGCTGGCGCGGACGACTAGAACTGCACCCGCGGCGGCTCGGCGATCGACGACGGCTCGGAGACCTCGAAGAAGTCACGCTCGGCGAACTGCGACTTGCGGGCGTAGACCGACCCCGGGAAAGAGCGACGCTTCGTGTTGAACTCGCGGACCCCGCCGTTGTAGGAGCGCCGGGCGCCCTGCAGGGCGTCCTCCGAGTCGACGAGCTCGGTCTGCAGCGCGAGGAAGGACTGGCTCGCCTGCAGCTGGGGGAAGGAGTCGGCCACGGCGAAGACGGCCTTCAACGAGGTCTGCATGTGCGCCTCGGCCGCCGAGGCCTCGGCGGGCGTGCGGGCGGCGACGGTCTCGTCACGGGCGACGACGACCTGCTGGAAGGCCGCCTTCTCGTGCCCGGCGTAGCCCTCGACGGCCTCGACGATGCGCGGGACGAGCTCGGCCCGTCGCCTCAGCTGCGCCTCGATGCGCTGCCAGGACTCGTCGACCCGGTGCGCCCGACCGGCGAGCGACTTGCGGGCCGACCAGAGGACGGCTCCGACGATGACGGCCACCACGACGACGATGCCGACGACGATGAGGGCGTTGATGAGGGCCGGTTGCATGGCGTGGGACTCCTTGGGGATCTGACCGTCGACCCCGGCCGCACGGCCGCTCAGGGGACGTCGTCGGGTCGTCTCGGTCCGAGGGACACTATAAATGTGCCGGGTGGCACCTTGGCGGTGACTGGGTGTTCTCGCAGCCGGCCGACGCCCGCCCGCCGGGCGACCGAGGCGGACATCGTCCGCGCAACCGATTGACTTGTCCCCCGCGACCGTGCTGAATGGGTGACAGTGCTCGATCTCCTGACCCTGCCCCCGTCGCGGTCCTCGGCCTCCGCCGCCGGTCGCGCGGGTCGGCGCGCCGTGACGGCACGCCGATCGGCCCACGCCGTCGCCGCGGTCGTGCTCGCCCTCGTCCTCGCGGCCTCCGGCGGCGCCCTCGCCGCCTCCGCCGCGGGCGCGCCGACGCCCACGCCGTCGCCCGCCCTCGGCGCCCCCTCCCCCACGCCCGACCCGACCGTCGCCGAGCCGACCGTCGCCCGTGTCGCCGACAGCGCCACCGGCACGGTCAGCGTCGGGGGCACCGCGCAGCCCGGCGCCCGGGTCAAGGTCGCCCTCACCGGCGACGGCAGCTACCGCGCCCTCTGCGACGGCGTCGTCACGGGCGTCGACGGGCGGTGGAGCTGCCGGGCCGCCGTCCCGAGCGGTGCCGACTGGACGGCCGTCGTGCGCGACCTCGACCACCCCGACCTCGCCGACGTCTCCTCATCCGCCTTCTCCGTGCTCGCGCCGCCGACCGTCGACGGCGGCCTCCTCGTCGGGGCGAAGCTCACCGGCACCGCCTTCCCCGGCGCGACGGTGACCGTCACGAGCTCCGCCGGCGCCCGGGCGACCACGACCGCCGCCGCCGACGGCTCCTGGGTCGCCGTCCTCCCGGCCGACGCCTTCCCCACGGGCAGCCCGACCATGACGGCCAGCCAGTCGTCGAGCGCGGTGCCCGCCGTCCCCACGTCGGCCGCCTCGGCCCGGGTCTCGGTGCAGATCGACCGGGCCGCCCCGGCGGCACCGGTCGTCGTCAGCCCCTCGCCCGGTCAGCGGGTCACGACCCAGCCCGTCACGTTCGCAGGGACCGGCGACGAGGGCGCCCGAGCCACGGTCTACGTCGACAGCTCCCCCGTCTGCCAGTCCACCGTCGTCTCCGGTCGGTGGTCGTGCCGCTCGGAGGGCTCGACCTTCCCGACCGGCAGTCGCGTCGTGCAGGCGTCCCTCGTCGACGCGGCGGGCAACTTCGGCCCGCCGTCGGCGGCCTTCTCGGTGACCGTGGGCGGAGCGACCGCGTCCGCCGCGCCTCCCGTGTCGGGCCCGACGCCCTCGCCGACCCGGTCCCCGTCCGCCACGCCGCCTCCGCGACCGACCCCCGGGCCCACCGCGCCCGTCGAGCCCGGCCCGAGCGCCACCGCCGCTCCGGGCGTGCCCGGCGCCCCCTCCGACGACGGGGGCGACCACGGGGCAGGAGGCGCGGGAGGCGTCCCGTCCACCGGCGGCGGGACCGAGGGCGGCTGGGCCACGGCCACGACCTTCGGTCGTGACCTGCCGACGCTCTCGCAGACCCTGGGCGGCCCGTCCTGGCCGCTGGCGGCGCTCGTCGGCCTGGCCTTCGTCGCGCTCGTCGTGGGACCGGCGCGCCTCGCCGCTGGTGCCGTCCGGGGCCGCGGGCGTCGGTCGCCCGGCGCCGTGATCACCGGTCGGAACCGCGGGGTCGAGCTGCCGACCTCCTTCAGCGGCGGCACGATCGACCTCCGCGTGGCCGTGGGCGCCACGATCGTCGCGGGCGCGGCCGTCACCGCCCTCGCCGCCGGCGTCGACGACCAGGTGCAGTACGCCCGGCTGTTCGCGGGCATCGCCCTCGGGCTCATCCTCCTCAACGGCCTCGCGGTCGTCCTGCCGACCGTGCTCGTCGCGAAGCGCCTCGGCCGCGCCGTGCGGGTGCGCGTGTCGCCGGGGCTGCTGCTGGCGGCCGTCGTCGCGTGCACGGCCACGCGCCTCCTCTCGCTCGATCCTCCGCTGGTGCTCGGGGCCCTGCTCGTGGGCACGCTCACGGTCGCCGCGACGACCGACGCCGACGCACGCCACCCGTCGCACTCGACCGCTGATCTGGCGCGACCGACGGACGAGCCTGCCGCCCGCGAGCAGGGCATCGCCGCCCTGGCTCAGCTCGCCGCGCTCATCGCCCTGCCGTTCGCCGCCTGGATCGTGCACGGGCTCGTCGCGGGCTCGGGCTTCTGGGCGCAGCTCGGCCGAGAGACGCTCGCCACGGTGTGCCTCGCGGGGCTCGGCTCGCTCGTCGTCGCGCTGCTGCCGGTCGGGCCCCTGCCCGGCCGGCGCGTGTGGGGCTGGTCTCCCGTCACGCTGGTCGGGGTCGCCGTCGTGGGCGTCACGGTCGCGGCGGTCGTGTTCATCGGCGACCCGGCCTCGGCCTTCCCGCTGCCGACGCTGCTCGCCGCGTGCCTGGTGGGGGCACTCGCCGCCGTGGCGGCGTGGCTGTGGGTGCGGGTCGTGGAGCCGGCCCGCGACGACGCCTAGCCCTGCCTCGCTGACGACTGTCGTGCCGCCGTGCCCCCGCACGGGGACGAGGCGAAGCATCGTCGGGCCGCTCGGGTTCGAGTCCCTGTGGGGGCCGGAGGACGCCCTGGCGTCCGGAGTGCCCTGGCGTCCGGAGTGCCCTGGCGTCCGGAGTGCCCCCGCACGGGGACGAGGCGAAGCATCCTCGGGCCGCTCGGGTTCGAGTCCCTGTGGGGGCCGGAGGACGCCCTGTGGCGTCCGGAGTGCCCCCGCATGGGGACGAGGCGAAGCATCGTCGAGCCGCTCGGGTTCGAGTCCCTGTGGGGGCCGGAGGACGCCCTGGCGTCCGGAGTGCCCTGGCGTCCGGAGTGCCCTGGCGTCCGGAGTGCCCCCGCAGGGACTCGAACCCTGATCTCAGCGATTTTAAGTCGCTTGCCTCTATCCATTTGGGCCACGGGGGCGCCCCGGTCAGCCTACGAGAAGCGCCCCCTCGGCGCACGACGACGCCCGCCCGCTGAGGCAGCGGACGGGCGTCGTCGTGGTGGGGTCGGGACGTTACTCGGCGGTCGCCTTGTCGGCGGCGGGGGCCTTCTCGTCGACGGGCGCCTCCTGGGCCTTCGTCGTCGTCGCGCGCTTGCGCGCAGGGGCCTTGCGAGCGGGCTTCGAGGCCGCGTCGCCCTCGGCCTTCGCGCCCTCGTCGTCGACGGGGTTCGCGTAGGCCGGTCCCGGCTCGCCGGCGGGCTGGCCGATCTCGGGCGCGGGGGCTGCAGCCGGTGCAGCCTCGGCGACGGGCGGCTTGGGGCGCGACGCGAACTTCTCGAAGGCCGCACGGGGCTTCTCGCGGTCGTCGAGCGAGACGATGTCGCGACCGAGCCACATGTTGTTCCACCAGCCGGTGACGACCCGGAACTTGCGCTCGAACGACGGCATCGCCATGCCGTGGTAGCCACGGTGGGCGGCCCAGGCCGGGAAGCCCTTGAGCACGATCTTGCCGCTCTGGAAGACGCCGGTGCCGATGCCGAGGCCCGCGACGGCGCCGAGGTTCTCGTGCTTGTAGTCGGTCGTGCTCTCGCCGCGCAGCGACGCGGTGATGTTCTTGGCGAGCTGCTTGCCCATGCGCACGGCGTGCTGCGCGTTCGGGACGCACATGCCGCCGACGCCCTTGCCGGTGAGGTCGGGAGTGGCTGCGACGTCGCCGCAGGCCCAGGCGTCGGGGACGACGGTCTCGCCGTCGACGATGCGCAGGTCGGGACGGACGGTGATCCGGCCGCGCTCCTCGAGGGGGAAGTCGGTCGAGCGGACCATGGGGTTGGCCATGACGCCGGCCGTCCAGACGATGAGGTCGGACTCGAACGACTCGCCCGTCGACAGCTCGATGAGACCGCCCACGGCGGACTTGAGCTGCGTGTCGAGGTGGACGGTCGCCTGGCGCTCGGCCAGGTTCTTCAGCACCCAGTGGCTGGTCTCGAGCGACACCTCGGGCATGATGCGGCCCATCGCCTCGACGAGGTGGAAGTGCGTGTCGTCGATCGTCAGAGTCGGGTACTTCTTGAGCAGGTCGCTGGCGAAGCTGCGCAGCTCGGCGAAGATCTCGATGCCGGCGAAGCCGCCGCCGACGACCGTGACGGTCAGCAGGCGGTCGCGCTGCGGGCCCGCGGGCAGGTTCGCGGCCGCGGCGAAGTTCGTGAGGAGCTTGTCGCGGATCGCCGCGGCCTCCTCGATGGTCTTGAGGCCGATGGCCTCGTCGGCTACGCCGGGGATCGGGAAGGTGCGCGAGACGGCGCCGGCGGTCATGACGACCTGGTCGTACTCCATCGTCCAGGCGTCGCCGACGGCGGGCGTGATGGTCGCGGTCTTCGTCGCGTGGTCGACCTTGGTGACGGCGGCCGTGACGACGGTCGTCTTCTTGAGGTGGCGACGGAGCGAGACGACGGCGTGACGCGGCTCGATCGACCCCGCGGCGACCTCGGGGAGGAAGGGCTGGTACGTCATGTAGGGCAGCGGGTCCACCACGGTGACCTCGGCCTCGCCCGCGCGCAGCCACTTCTCGAGCTTCCAGGCGGTGTAGAAACCGGCGTAGCCGCCGCCGACGATCAGGATTCTGGGCACGGTGAACGATCTCCTTGTGGTGGGGTTGTCGCGACGACTTTACCCTCGGTCGTGCCGTCGCCTGAACTGACGGGCTGCACCGACCGCGATCACGACCATAGCGCCCCCGAAGACGCCGAACACGATCAGCGGGATGCCCGTCGACCTCATCGTCTCGACGGTCGGCAGCAGCGCGGAGAGCCGCTCGCCCTCGCGCGTCTCGGGCGTGGGCACCGGGGCCGGGCCCTCGGGCAGCACCGACGCCGCGGCCGAGGGCTCGGGGGCGGCTGCTCGACGGTGCAGGGTGATCCACGCCTGCAGGTCGCCCATCGGGTTCGCCGACACCGACGGCACGGCCCGCGTGACCGCCGCGGCGGCGTCGACGAGCCCGTAGCCGTAGAGCGGGTCGGGACGCGACGAGCCCTTCGGCGTCGCCGTGGAGACGACGCGGTTGATGACGTCGTCGGCGTCGAGCTCGGGGTGCGCGCTGCGGACCAGCGCCACGATGCCGGCGACGAGGGGCGTGGCGCCGCTCGTGCCGTTCCAGCTGTAGTGCACGTCGCCGGGCCCGACGCCCACGAGCCCCTCGCTGGGCGCCGCGACGCCGATGGAGATGCCCTGGCTCGAGGCGTCGAAGCTCGCGGTCCCCGACCGGTCGACCCCGGCCACGGTGAGCACTCCCGGCATCGTCGCCGGCGCGCCGACCTCGGTCGTGCCGCTGCCCCGGTTGCCGGCGGCGGCGACCACGACGACGTCGTTCTGCATCGCGTAGAGGAACGCGTCGTCCCAGCTCGTCGGCCAGTCGAGCGTGTTGCGCGTCAGCGACATGTTGATGACGTCGGCCCCGTTGTCGACCGCCCAGCGGACCGCCTCGGCGATCTGCGTGTCCGAGTCGACCGCCGCGGTGCCGAAGCCCACGGAGACCGACAGCAGCGACGCCTCGGGCGCGACGCCGACGACGCCCTCCCCCGAGCCGGTGCCGCGCCCGGCGAGCATCGATCCGACGAGGGTGCCGTGCGCCGGGTCGTCCGTGCCCACCGGGGTCTGCCCGTCGGCGGCGCCGACCCCGCTGACGTCCGTGCCTCCCACGACGGCGCCCTGCAGCTCGCGCACGGACCCGTCGACGCCGGTGTCGATGACGGCGACGGTGACCCCCGCCCCGCGCGTGGTCTGCCAGGCCTGCTCGATGCCGTAGTCGGCGAGCCAGTACTGCTGGTCGCGGATGGCGTCGGCCGACGCGGGCACGCCGGGCACGACGACCAGCGCGAGCGCCGCGAGGGCGGTGGCGCCCGCGGCGACCGTCGCGCGACCGCGCCCCACGCCGCTCAGGAGACCCGGCCGGAGGCGCGGGTCGCGTCGTCGGCGTCGCCCGCCAGCCAGTCGGGGCACCGGCACACGTCGGGGCTCCAGGCCGCGCGGGCCAGGGCGAGGTCGCCCACGGGGTTCACCCCGGGGCCGGCCGCCAGCGAGTGCCCGACCAGCGCGTGGAGGCACTTGACGCGCTCGGGCATGCCGCCCGCGGTCACGTGCGCGATCTCGTCGACGTGCTCGACGCCCTCGCGATCGTCGAGGTAGGCCTCGTGGGCGCGGTGGTAGCCGGCACGGAGCTCGTCGTCGGCGGCGAGCTGGTCGGTCAGCTCGGCCATGACGCCGGTCGCCTCGAGGGTCGACACGGCCGCCGTGGCCCCCGGGTGGCACAGGTAGTAGAGCGTCGGGAAGGGCGTGCCGTCGCCGAGCCGGGGCTTCGTCGACACGACGGTCGGCGAGCCGCACACGCAGCGGGCGGCGATGCCGATGACGTCGCGAGCGGGGCGGCCCAGCTGCGCGGTGACGATGCGGACGTCGTCGTCGGAGACGGGGTCGAAGGGAGGGGTCGTCACGGGGTGCCGCCTGTCGGGGAGGAGGACGGCACCGGGGCGCCGCTGATGTCGGGGGCGACCAGCTCGGTCGCGGGGGCGTCGCTGAGGCCGGCGTCGAGGACGGACGACGTCATCGCCGCGACCCAGTCGACCTGCGGCATCTGGAGCGTGTCGCTGATCGGCGCGGCACCGGGGCCGGCGTCGTCGGCGCTGTCGCCCATCACGAGGTAGCTGTACTCGCCGGGGTAGACGTAGAGCAGTCGGTCTCGGGCCTGTGCCTCGATGTAGGCCGGGTCGCTCCAGCGCGCGACGTCGCCCTGGAGGGCGTCGACGTCGTCCTGCTGGTCGACGACCTCGTCCTGCAGGGCGGCGATCTGCTGCTGCTGCTGGATCAGGGTCTTGAGCGACGGCGCGAGCACGACGACGAACAGCACGAGGATCACGAGCATGAGCAGGCTGAAGCCGGAGAAGCGGAGGCTGCGGAGCCACCCGCCGGTCACGGTCTCGGTCGCCGGGAGCGTCACCGGCACACGTCGGTTCTGGGACTCGCGAGGCATGCACCCGAGGGTAGACGACGCATCCGACACCGCGGTCACGGAACGCCGAGAGGCCCGCTCCCCCGGAGGGGGAGCGGGCCTCTCATGCGCCGGCGGGGCCGGCGGGGCGCTGCCTACGCGGAGAACCGCGGGAAGGCCGAGTGGCCGGCGTACACGGCGGCGTCGCCGAGCTCCTCCTCGATGCGGAGGAGCTGGTTGTACTTCGCCACGCGCTCGCTGCGGGCCGGGGCACCGGTCTTGATCTGGCCGGCGTCGGTCGCGACGGCGAGGTCGGCGATCGTCGTGTCCTCCGTCTCGCCCGAGCGGTGCGACAGGACGGTCGTGTAGCCGCTGCGCTGTGCCAGCGAGACGGCGTCGAGCGACTCGGTGAGGGTGCCGATCTGGTTGACCTTGACGAGGATCGAGTTGCCGGCGCCGGCCGCGATGCCGCGGGCGAGCCGCTCGGGGTTCGTGACGAAGAGGTCGTCGCCGACGATCTGCGTCTTCGAGCCGATCTCGCTGGTCAGGTGCGCCCAGCCCTCCCAGTCGTCCTCGTCGAGCGGGTCCTCGATGGTGACCAGCGGGTAGGCCGAGACGAGGTCGGCGTAGTAGCCGGCGAGGAAGGCGGAGTCGCGCTTCTCGCCCTCGAAGGTGTACGAGCCGTCGGAGTAGAACTCGCTCGACGCGACGTCGAGGCCGAGCGCGATGTCCTTGCCCGGGGTGAAGCCGGCCTTGGTGATGGCCTCGACCAGCAGGTCGAGCGCGGCGCGGTTGCTGTCGAGGTTCGGCGCGAAGCCGCCCTCGTCGCCGAGGCCGGTCGAGAGGCCCTTCGACTTCAGCTCGCTCTTCAGGGCGTGGTAGGTCTCGGCGCCCCAGCGGAGCGCGTCGGCGAACGACGTGGCGCCGATCGGCAGGATCATGAACTCCTGGATGTCGACGTTGCTGTCGGCGTGCGAGCCGCCGTTGATGACGTTGAGCATCGGAACGGGCAGCGTGTGCGCGTTCGGGCCGCCGAGGTAGCGGAAGAGCGGCAGGTCGGCCGAGTCGGCGGCGGCGCGGGCCACGGCCAGCGAGACGCCCAGGATGGCGTTGGCGCCGAGGCGCGACTTGTTCTCGGTGCCGTCGAGCTCGATCATGGCGGCGTCGACGAGGCGCTGGTCGGTGGCGTCGAGGCCCTCGACCTCGGGGCCGATCTCGTCGATGACCGCGGCGACGGCCTTGAGCACGCCCTTGCCGAGGTAGCGGCTCTCGTCTCCGTCACGGAGCTCGTAGGCCTCGAACGCTCCGGTCGATGCTCCCGACGGGACTGCCGCTCGCGACACCGTCCCGTCGTCGAGCAGGACCTCGACCTCGACCGTGGGGTTGCCCCTCGAGTCGAGGATCTCACGGGCGCCTACGGCGTCGATTGCTGCCACGGGTGAACTCCTTCAGTAGTCGTCAGGTCTTCGGGACGCGAGGTCCAGGGTCGATCCTAGCCGCGCCTCCGGCCCTCGTCGCGAGGCGGGCCCCCGGGGCCCGCCGGCCGTCCGCCCCGCGGCGGGTCAGTCGCCGACGGGACGGATCGAGAGGTCGGCGGCCGCCTCGCCGCCGCGGACGCTCGCGAAGCGGCGGAAGCCGGCGGCGGCGAGCCCGTCGAGCTGGTTCGAGAGGTTCTTGGCCCGCTTCACGAGACGCACCCGCGACTCTCCCGCGGCCAGCAGCTCGCGCTGGAGCGAGACGAGCTCGACCGCGGGAACGCCCCGGTCGTGGACGAGCGCGAGCCCGTCGTCGTCGTGCTCGCCGAGCTCGACCAGGTCGACGATGCGCTCGAAGCCCAGCGAGAATCCCGCCGCCGGCACGTCGGTGCCGAGGAAGCGGCCGATCATGCCGTCGTACCGCCCGCCGCCGCCCAGCGAGTAGGCGAAGTCGGGGTGCGCCACCTCGAAGATCGTGCCGGTGTAGTAGCCCATGCCGCGCACCAGGGTCGGGTCGAAGACCAGGGTCGCCGTGGGGAGGGCCGCCCGGAGGGCGAGCAGGTCGCCGAACGCCTCGCGGTCGAGCCAGGCCGGAGGCGCGGCGTCGGTCACCGACTGCCAGGTCGCCTCCCCCAGCTGCCCCAGCTGCGCCGCCAGGTCGCCGCCCTCGACGCCGAGGGCGGCGAGCTGGGCGACGACGCCCTCGACCCCGATCTTGTCGAGCTTGTCGAGCTCGACGAGGGCCCGGTCGGTCAGCTCGGCGGGCACGCCCCAGTGCGCCAGGACGCCGAGGAGCACGCGGCGGTCGTTGACGCGGATGGTCGTCTCGGTCAGGCCGAGCTGCGCGAGGACCGCCGTGGTGGCCGAGATCAGCTCGATCTCGGCCAGGGGCCCGGCCTCGCCGAGGATGTCGATGTCGCACTGGACGAACTGGCGATACCGGCCCTTCTGCGGCTTCTCGGCCCGCCACACGGGCGCCACCTGCACGGCGCGGAAGACCGTCGGCAGCTCGCCGCGGTGCGAGGCGTAGAACCGGGCCAGCGGCACCGTGAGGTCGAAGCGCAGGCCGAGGTCGGCCAGGTCGAGGGGCGAGCCGGCCGCGCGCAGCGCCTCGACGTCGAGGCCGCGGCGGAGCACCGCGAAGACCTGCTTCTCGTTGTCGCCGCCGAGGCCGGAGTGGAGGTACTCGGTGCCCTCGACGACCGGGGTCTCGATCTCGTCGAAGCCGAACGACCGGTAGACGTCGCGGATCGTCGACAGCACCCGCTCGCGTCGACGCTTCTCGGCGGGCAGGAAGTCTCGCATCCCGCGCGGCGGGGTCACGTGTGAGGGCATCTGCCCATCATCCCAGAGCCGCGGGCGGCCTCGACGGCCGGTGCCGGAGACCGCACGAGGAAGGCCTTGTGGTCCATGTGACATTCCATGTACCGTGAACGAGTCGTCGTCGTGGATCGGGTTGCACGCCGCCGACGCAGGCGCCCTCCCTTCCCTGCGGTGAGGGGGCCGAGGCGGGTCAGCTGCCCAGCAGCTGACCCGCCGCACCACCGGCGCACCCCATCAGTCGCCGGGGCGGCACACGAGGGACGGAGGGCGAGACACCAGCACCCCGGAGGGGCACGGACGGAGGGGCACGGAGACGTGACCGAGGGCGTGCTCGAGTGGTGCTGCTACCGGGCCAGCGTCGGCACCTTCGAGACGAACGACTCGAGATGGGTCTTGAACGCCGTCGAGACGGGCTTGACGTCGCGGCCGACGACAGCGTCGTACTGCAGGCCGTGCAGGCCGTCGACGAACGCGCGAGCCTCGGTCTTGGCCCGGGCGGCGGGCACGCCGCGGGACGTCAGCCACGCCGTCACGAACTCGTGCCACCGCGAGACCGCCCCCCGAGCCGTGCCCTCGTCGTCGGCGGCCACGACCTCGAGCAAGGCGGCCTCGAACGCGAGGCGCTGCATGTCGCGGCCTCGCTCGCTCGACGCCTCGGCCCACAGCTTGCCGACGTGCTTCGAGAACGCCGCCTCGTCGAGACCGGCGGGGTCGACCTCGAGCAGGGCGTCGTTGCGCCCGACGACGGCGCGGACGATCTCGCCGATCAGCTGGGCGCGGTTGCCGAAGTGGTAGACGAAGACGTAGGTGCTGACGCCGAGGGCCTCGGCGAGGGTGCGGAACGACACGGTGGCGAGGGAGCGACCGCGGAGGTGCTCGAGGATCTGCCCGAGCAGCTCGGGCTTGCGGGTCGGATCAGGTCTGCGAGGCATCGGAGCCCCTCCTTCGCACGGACGAGTCGGCACAGCCCTGCGCCTCACCGACAGCCATGTCGCACCATAACAGACGTCTGTGCTGGCCGACCGGCGAGGTCGAGTCGCCCGCAGCGTGCTCCGCTGGGCGAGATCCTGGAAGACCGACGTTGACATTTCACCACGTGAACCTCTACATTTAATGAGTCGGTGGTCGCGTCCCCCGGATCTGATCCTTCGAGGGCCTAGGTCGCCGACGACACGTGATCACGGTTCGTCCGCGCTGCTGGCCCAGGTCCGGCGCGATCGAGCTGCACGTGGGCGACGCCTCGTCGTTCGGGTCGGTGAGGCGCCGCGATCCGCCGGGGTGTCAGTCGTTCGGGTCGACTGGCACCCCGGCCCTTCTCTCCGAGCTGGGCCCTGTCGCTCCGCTACCCCGTGGTGCCGTTCTCGGTGGCTCGCAGCGCGGTCTCCCGCTCGCGGACGGCCCGGCGCACCGCGCGTTCCGCGTCGATGCCCTCGGGGCCCGCGGCGTCCATCGCGGCGTCCATCGCGGCGAGCACGGAACGCCCCCAGGCCAGCTCGCCGTCCGCTGCGCGGGAGGCCAGGGCGTCCCCGACGGGCAGGTGCCCCGCCGCCGCGCGCCGGTCGTCGATCTTGGCCGCGCGGGCGAGCGCGGGCAACCCCACGGCGATGCCGTCGTAGGCGCTCCGGCGCGAGGACTTCTCGACCCGTTTGGCCTCCGACCAGAGGCGGACGACGTCGCCGAGGTCGTCCGCGGTCTCGCCCCCGAAGACGTGCGGGTGCCGGCGAACGGCCTTCTCGGCGACGTCGCGGACGACGTCGGCCAGGTCGAAGGCCGCCTGGTCCTCCCGGGCGGCCAACGCCGCATGCAGCACGACCTGGTAGAGCACGTCGCCGAGCTCCTCCCGCCGGTCGGCGGCGGAGCCGACCTCGATGGCCTCGACCAGTTCGAACGACTCCTCCACGAGGTACGGCACGAGCGACTCGGGGGTCTGCGCCCGGTTCCACTCGCAGCCGCCGCGCTCCGCGAGCAGGGCCTCGACGACCCCGACCAGCCCCGCGAGCTCGTCCGCTGCACGTCTCGCGACGGGGCCTCGTGCGTCGTCGTCCACCGCGCCTCCTCGTGTCGGTCCGCTCCCGGTGCGGTGCCGTACCATCGAGCGTAGGCGTGTCGGGAAGTCTGGTCGACGACCCCGTCGTCGACCCCTGAAAGGCCTCCGTGAGCCTGCTCCGATCCGAACGTGCCTCCGCCGTCATCCTGCTGGGGGCCGCGCTGCTCGGCCTCGTCCTCGCCAACAGCGCGCTGGGGCCGGGGCTGCTCGACCTCCGTGCGGCGCACCTCGCCGTCCCCCTGCTCGGCCTCGACCTGTCCGTCGCGCACTGGATCAGCGACGGGCTGCTCGCCGTCTTCTTCTTCGTCGTCGCGGTCGACCTCAAGCACGAGCTCGTGGCCGGTGAGCTCGCCTCGCCGAGCCGGGCGCTCGTCCCGGCGATCGCGGCCGTCGGCGGCGTCGTCGTGCCCGCCGGCCTCTACCTCGCGGTCACGGCGGGGACGCCGTTCACCGGCGGCTGGCCGATCCCGACCGCGACCGACATCGCCTTCGCCCTCGGTGTGCTGGCGCTCTTCGGGCGGGGGCTGCCGAGCGGCATCCGCATCTTCCTGCTGGCGCTGGCGGTGCTCGACGACCTGATCGCCATCGTCATCATCGCGGTGTTCTTCACGCAGGGCACCGAGCTCGGCTGGCTCCTCGCGGCCGTCGTCGGGGTCGCCGCCACGGCGCTCGCCGGTCGGCTGCTCGGTCGCGGCGGGACCTCGGGTCGCGCAGCGGTCGCACTCGTCATCGTGCTGGCCGTCGTCACCTGGTACCTCGTGCTGCAGAGCGGCGTGCACGCGACCATCGCGGGCGTGGCCGTCGGCCTCGTCCTCCCCCGGCGCCCGGCCGGTCGCGCGAAGCACGCGCTCGAGCCCGCCGTCGCCGGCGTCGTGCTCCCGCTCTTCGCGTTCTCGGCCGCGGCCGTGGTCGTGCCGTCGGTCGGGGTCTCCGAGCTGCGCCCGGCGTTCTGGGGCATCGTCCTGGCGCTGCCCGTCGGCAAGCTCGTCGGCATCACGCTGTTCGGCGGCATCGCGGCGCACGTGGCCCGCTCGCCCGCGAGACCGACCCTGCGGCTCGCGGACGTCGCCCTGGTCGGCGTCCTCGGCGGCATCGGCTTCACCGTGTCGCTGCTCATGAACGAGCTGGCCTTCGCCCGCTCGCCCGAAGTCGTCGACGAGGGCACCCTCGCCGTGCTGATCGGGTCGGGCGTCTCGGTCGTGGCGTCGGTGGTGGTGGTCAGCTCGCAGGCGCGGAGGCATCGGCGGCGGGCCGCGGCACCTCGGCCGAGTAGATCGCGCTCATCAGCTGCTCGACCCAGCTGATCAGCTCGCCGTCGGGCAGCGCCTCGCCGTGGCGACGAGGCAGCGGCACGCTCACCGAGTTCGTCTGGCCGAACCAGCGCGACCCCGGGTACATGCGCTGCAGCCGCACCTGCATGCTGTCGGGCAGGTCGACCCCGGCGACGCGGAGGTTGCTGCCCATGACGACGACCTCGCTGAGGCCCGCCTTCACGGCCGCGCGCCGGAGGCGTGACACCTCGATGAGGGCGAGGACCGACTCGGGAGGCGTGCCGTACCGGTCGGTGAGCTCGTCGAGCACCGAGTCGATCTGCTCGTCGCTCGACGTCGGCGAGCTCGCGGTCGACAGCTTCTGGTAGGCCTCGAGCCGGAGGCGCTCGCTCTCGACGTACTCCTCGGGGATGTGCGCGTCGACCGGCAGCTCGAGCCGGAGCTCGGTCTGGCCCTCCGCCACGTCGCCGCGGAACGTGCCCACGGCCTCGCCGATCATGCGCAGGTAGAGGTCGAAGCCGACCCCGGCGATGTGGCCCGACTGCTCGCCTCCGAGCAGGTTGCCGGCGCCGCGGATCTCCAGGTCCTTTAGGGCGACCTGCATGCCGGCCCCGAGCTCGTTGTTGGCCGCGATCGTCTCGAGCCGGTCTTGGGCGGTCTCGCTGAGCGGCTTCTCGGCGTCGTAGAGGAAGTACGCGTAGCCCCGCTCGCGACCACGTCCGACGCGACCGCGGAGCTGGTGCAGCTGGCTGAGCCCGTACTTGTCGGCGCGGTCGATGATCAGCGTGTTCGCGTTGGCGATGTCGAGACCGGTCTCGATGATGGTCGTCGAGACGAGCACGTCGAACTTGCGCTCCCAGAAGTCGACCATGACCTGCTCGAGGGTCGACTCGGCCATCTGGCCGTGCGCCACGGCGACGCGGGCCTCCGGCACGAGCTCGGCGATCTGCGCCGCGACGCGGTTGATGCTCGACACGCGGTTGTGCACGTAGAAGATCTGCCCCTCGCGGAGCAGCTCCCGACGGATCGCCGCGGCCTTCTGCCGGTCGCTCTCGGGACCCACGAACGTGAGGATCGGGTGGCGGTCCTCCGGCGGGGTCGCCAGGGTCGACATCTCCCGGATGCCCGTGACCGCCATCTCGAGGGAGCGCGGGATGGGTGTCGCCGACATCGCGAGGATGTCGACGTTGGTCTTGAGCTTCTTGAGGGCGTCCTTGTGCTCGACGCCGAATCTCTGCTCTTCGTCGATGATGACGAGCCCGACGTCTTTGTAGACGAGGCTCTCGCTCAGCAGGCGGTGCGTGCCGATGACCATGTCGACCGTCCCGTCGGCGAGGCCAGCGATCGTCTCGCGGCTCTCCTTCGCGCTCTGGAACCGGCTGAGGCTGCGGAGGTGCACGGGGAAGCCGGCGAAGCGGTCGGCGAACGTGTCGGTGTGCTGCTTCACGAGCAGCGTGGTCGGCACGAGCATGACGACCTGCTTGCCGTCCTGGATCGCCTTGAAAGCGGCCCGCACGGCGACCTCGGTCTTGCCGTAGCCGACGTCGCCCGAGAGCAGGCGGTCCATCGGGATCGGCCGCTCCATGTCGGCCTTGATCTCGTCGATCGTCGTCAGCTGGTCGGGCGTCTCGGCGAACGGGAAGGCCTCCTCCAGCTCACGCTGCCACGGGGTGTCGGGCGGGAAGGCGTGGCCCTTCGACGCCATGCGCGCCGAGTAGAGCTTCACGAGCTCGACCGCGATGTCACGGACGGCGCGACGCGCCTTGCTCTTCGCCGAGGCCCAGTCGCTGCCGCCCATCTTGCTGAGCGTGGGGGCCTCGCCTCCGACGTAGCGGCTGAGGAGGTCGAGCTGGTCGGTCGGCACGTAGAGCTTGTCGCCCGGGTAGCCGCGCTTGGACGGCGCGTACTCGAGCACGAGGTACTCGCGGCTGTTCTTCACGGCGTTCTTGCCGCCGGAGCTCACCTCGCGGCTCGTCAGCTCGAGGAACTTGCCGATGCCGTGCGTCTGGTGCACGACGACGTCGCCCGTCTTGAGCTGCAGCGGGTCGACGACCGCCTTGCGGCGGCTGGCCAGTTTCTTGACCTGACGGGAGTCGTAGTTCGCCGACCGGCCGTAGAAGTCGCTCTCGCCGAGCACGGCGATCTTCGCCTCGGGCAGCTCGAAGCCGGCCTCGACGCCGCCGGCGACGAGGTGGACGACGCGCGGCTCGAGCTCGTCGGGCAGGGCGTCCTCGAGGCGCGCGGCGACGCCGCGCTCGGAGAGCACGTCGCGGGCACGCTCGACGAGGCCGGTGCCGCGGGCCGTGACGACGACCCGCCAGCCGTCGTGCACGCGGCCGACGACGTGCTCGAGCGCGCCCTCGGCGTGCCCGCTGAAGCTCGGGACGGGGGCCGCGTCGACCCGGACGTAGTCGCCCGCCGACTGCGCCGCCTCGTCGTCGGTGAGCACCTCGCCCGAGTCGAAGCCGCTGACGGTGAACCAGGCACGATCGCCCGCCGACTCGCGCAGCTCGCGGAGCGTGATGAAGTCGCCGGCGTCGAGGTCGATGGGGGCCTCGGCGCCCGCGGTCGCGGCGCTCCACGCCGCGGAGAGGAACTCGCGGTTCGTCTCGGCCAGGCTCTGGGCGCGCGAGTTCACGCGCTCGGGCGACAGGACGGCGACGGAGGCGCCGGCCGGCAGGTAGTGCGTCAGCGGCACGAGGCCGTGCACGAGCGCGGGCGCCAGCGACTCCATGCCCTCGACGGGGATGCCCTCCGCGATCTTGGCCAGCATCTGCGCCAGGCTCGGGAACTCGTGCTGCATCTCGCGCGCGCGCTGACGCACCTGGTCGGTGAGCAGCATCTCGCGGCTCGGCGGGAGCTCGACCGAGGGCACCTCGCCGTCGAGGCTGCGCTGGTCGGCGACGGAGAAGCGCCGGATCTGGTCGACCTCGTCGCCGAAGAAGTCGACGCGGACCGGGTGCTCGGCCGTCGGGGCGAAGACGTCGAGGATGCCGCCGCGGACGGCGAACTCGCCCCGCCGGGTGACCATGTCGACCCGGGCGTAGGCCAGGTCGACGAGACGACCGGCGATCGCCGAGAGGTCGTGGCCACGGTCGCCGACGACCAGCGACACCGGGTCGATGTCGGCGAGGTTGTCGGAGAGCGGCTGCAGCGCGGCCCGCACACCCGCGACGACGACGATCGGCCGCACCTCGGCGGGCGACGCCTCGGCCTCGGCGGCCCAGGCCGCGAGCCGCCTCAGGGCGTGGATGCGTTTGCCGACCGTCTCGGCGCCGGGGCTGAGGCGCTCGTGCGGCAGGGTCTCCCACGCCGGGAACTCGATCACCTCGGCACCGGGCACGTAGCTCGCGAGCGAGCCGCGGACGGCCTCCGACTCGCGACCCGTGGCCGTCACGACGAGCATCGCCTGGGGGCCCTCGCGGCGGGCGAGCAGCCCGGCGAGCAGGGGGACGCGCAGACCGTCGACGAGACTGAAGTCGGTGCTGCGACCTGCCCTCTCGAGGGCAGCAGAGAACGTGGAGGCGCGCGAGAGCGCCGGGATCAAGCCCGCGAGTATCACCCGACAAGGCTACTTGGCACCACCGACAACGGGCTCGCCGTTCGCTGAGCGCGAGGCCGGACAGGACCGGGCTGAGCCCGGAGGCCGTCGGGCCGTCAGGCCTTCGAGGTGTGGAACTTGAGCTGCGCGGCGGTCAGGCCGTCGGTGGCGATCATCTCGACGGCGTCGGCCGCGTCGGCGAGCAGGACCGGCAGGTCGCGCCGCTCGGTCGACGAGAAGTCGCGCAGGACGAAGTCGGCGGCGTCCTGTCGACCCGGGGGGCGGCCGATGCCGACCCGCACCCGGGTGAAGTCGTTCGATCCCGCCGCGGCGATGATGTCGCGCAGGCCGTTGTGGCCGCCGTGGCCGCCGCCCTGCTTCAGCTTCACCGTGTCGAAGTCGATGTCGAGCTCGTCGTGGACGACGATCAGCCGTGAGACGTCGAGGCCGTAGAACCGCAGCAGCGCCGAGACCGGGCCGCCGGACAGGTTCATGAAGCTGTCGGGTGCCGCCAGCACGAAGCGGGGGCCGCCCGGGACGAGGCGGCCCTCCGCGACGCGCGACGGGGTGCGGTGCTTCGTGAAGCGGGCCGACATGCGGCCCGCCAGCTCGGAGAGCACCATCTGCCCCACGTTGTGCCGGTTGCCGGCGTAGCCGGGCCCGGGGTTGCCGAGCCCGACCACGAGCCACTGCGAGTCGTCCACGGGGTGTTCCTCCTCGGGGGACGCAGCGGCGCTGACGGACGGTCGTGGGGCGGTGGAGCGGGTGTTACTCGGAGCGCTCTTCGTCCTCGATCGAGGGCACGTCGCCCTCGGCCTCGGCGGCCTCGCCCGACTCGTCGTCGACGGCGTCGGTGGTGAGGTCGAGCTGGGGCACCGACACGCTCGTGACGAGCGTCTCGGGCTCGGTGACGAGCGTCGCGCCGGACGGCAGGACGACGTCGGAGGCCTGGACCTGCGCGCCCTCCTCGAGGCCCTCGATTGACACGACGACCGACTGCGGGATGTCGGTGGCCGACACCTCGAGCGAGATGACGTTGAGCTCGACGACGTGGATCGTCCCGGGAGCCGACTCGCCCTCGATGTGAACGGGCACGTCGACGGTGACCTTCTCGCCCTGGCGGACGACGATGAGGTCGATGTGCTCGATGACCTGCTTCACCGGGTCGCGCTGGATGTCCTTGACGAGGGCGAGCTGCTGGGTGCCCTCGATGTCGAGGGTGATCAGCGCGTTCGAGCGACGCGTGATGAGCATCGTCTCGTGGCCGGGCAGGGTGACGTGCTGGGGGTCGGTGCCGTGGCCGTAGATGACCGCGGGGATCTGGTCCTTCGCGCGGATCTTGCGGGCCGCGCCCTTGCCGAAGCTGGTGCGGACGAGAGCGGACAGGGTGGTGTCGTCAGCCATGGGTGTCTCCGTTTCTGCGGGCCTGGCGGCCCGGGGGTGTGTGGGTCGATGTCAACTCGAACGCAGATCGCGTGAGGAGGGACCTCGCAGCAGTGGGGACGAATGTCACGAGACCGAGTGCCTGCCTACCGCGTCGATAACGGATGCCGGAGCATCCCTCGCCGAAGTCGTCACCCAGGCTACAGGTCGCCCGGGCGTGTCGCCAACCCGCCGGCGCGGGCCGACGGCGGCGGCGGACCGGTCAGCGCCCGCCGAGCCGGGCGAGCGCCTCGGCCACGATCTCGTCGGGCCCGGCCGACACGTCGACGCCGAAGCCGGGCTCGTCGTCGCCGAGCGGCTCGAGGGTCGCGAACTGCGACTCCATCAGCCCGGGCGGCATGAAGTGCCCCTTGCGGGCCTTCTGGCGCTCGGCGACCAGCTCGCGCACCCCCGTGAGGTGGACGAACCGGAGGCGCGGGTCGCCGCCCCGGAGCACGTCGCGGTACGAGCGCTTCAGCGCCGAGCACGCCACGACGACGCCGTCCGTGCCGGCGTCGCGGATCCGCTGCGCCACGATCTCGAGCCAGGGAGCACGGTCGTCGTCGTCGAGGGCGTGGCCGGCCGCCATCTTGTCGCGGTTGGCCTGCGGGTGCAGGTCGTCGGCGTCGACGAACGGCACGCGGGCCGTCCGGGCGAGCAGCTCGCCGACGGTGGACTTGCCGGAGCCGGACACCCCCATGACGACGACGGGCGGGATGGACGCGGGCAGCGGGGTCTCGGGCACGGGGACCTCTCGGTGTCGGGGACGGCGGCGGTCCCGACCACCGTAGACGCGCCTCCTCGTGTCGTCCGGGGCGGGGCCCCGCGAGCCCCCGGCGCCGCGGCGGCGACCTGCCTCGACGGGGCCTGTCAGGAGCGCAGGGCCGAGGAATAGGGTGCGAGCGTCATCGACCGCAAGGAGGCACCGTGACCGACCACGGAGAACAGTCCACCCCCACCGCCCAGGCGAACATCGGAGTCGTCGGCCTGGCCGTCATGGGCTCGAACCTCGCCCGCAACCTCGCCGGCCGCGAGGGCAACACCGTGGCGGTGTACAACCGCTCCCCCGAGCGCACCGACACCCTCATGAGCGAGCACGGCGACGCCGGCTTCGTGGCCTCGAGGTCGATCGAGGACTTCGCCGCGTCGCTCGAGAAGCCGCGCACCGCGATCATCATGGTGCAGGCGGGCAAGGGCACCGACGCCGTCATCGACCAGCTCGCCGACCTCTTCGAGGAGGGCGACATCATCGTCGACGGCGGCAACGCCAACTTCCAGGACACCCGGAGGCGCGAGGCGGCCCTCAAGGAGCGGGGCCTGAACTTCGTCGGCGCGGGCATCTCCGGCGGCGAGGAGGGCGCGCTCAAGGGGCCGTCCATCATGCCGGGAGGGTCGAAGGAGGCCTACGAGACGCTGGGCCCGATCCTCTCGTCGATCGCCGCGGTCGCCGAGGGCGAGCCCTGCGTCACGCACATCGGCTCGGACGGGGCCGGCCACTTCGTCAAGATGATCCACAACGGCATCGAGTACGCCGACATGCAGCTCATCGCCGAGTCGTACGACCTGCTCCGCCGCGTCGGCGGCCACGAGCCGGCCGACATCGCGGCCGTGTTCGAGACGTGGAACGAGGGCGAGCTCGAGTCGTACCTCATCGAGATCACGGCGGAGGTGCTGCGCCAGGTCGACGCGAAGACCGGCGGCCCGCTCGTCGACTCGATCGTCGACGCGGCCGGGTCGAAGGGCACCGGCGTCTGGACCGTGCAGAACAGCGTCGGGCTGGGCGTGCCCGTCGGCGGCATCGCCGAGGCCGTCTTCGCCCGGGCCGTGTCGTCGAAGCCCGATCAACGCGCGGCGGTGCAGGCCACGCTGCAGGGCCGCCCCGAGGTGCAGGAGGCGGGCGACGGCTTCGAGGACGACGTGCAGAAGGCGCTCTACGCCTCCAAGATCGTGGCCTACGCCCAGGGGTTCGACGCCATCGTCGCGGGCGCGCTCGAGTACGGGTGGGACATCGACAAGGGCGCGGTCGCGAAGATCTGGCGCGGCGGCTGCATCATCCGCGCCCAGTTCCTCAACCGCATCGTCGAGGCGTACGAGAAGGACTCCACGATCGCGACGCTGCTCGAGGACGACTACTTCGCCGCCGCCGTCCGCGACGGCGAACAGGCCTGGCGCCGCATCGTCGCGAAGGCGGCCCTCTCGGGCATCCCCGTGCCCGGGTTCGCGTCGGCGCTGTCGTACTACGACTCGCTCGCGTCGGAGCGCCTCCCCGCCGCCCTCATCCAGGGGCAGCGCGACTTCTTCGGCGCCCACACGTACGAGCGCGTCGGCGAGGAGGGCGTGTTCCACACCCTCTGGTCGGGCGACCGGTCGGAGATCGAGACGGAGCCGTCGACGCACTGAGGGTGCGGGGGGACTGAACGAACGAGAACGGCCGTGGTCGGGTGCAACCCGGTCACGGCCGTTCTGTTCGCGCAGGTGCGACAGTCCTCGGGGGCCCCGTCGGCTGTGCCTGTCGGTTCGACGGAGCCGCTACGCGGCACCGTCGAACATCGACGTGACGCTCCCGTTGTCGAAGACCTCGTGGATCGCCCGGGCGATCAGCGGGGCGATCGGGAGGATCTCGAGCTTGGGGAACTTCTGGTGCTCGGTCAGCGGCAGGGTGTCGGTGACGACGACCGAGTCGATGAACTCGCTGTTGAGGATCTCGGGCGCAGGGTCGCTGAACACCGCGTGCGTCGCCGCGACGACGACGCCGATCGCGCCGGAGGCCTTGAGGGCCTCGGCGGCCTTGACGATGGTGCGGCCGGTGTCGATGAGGTCGTCGACGAGCAGGCAGACACGGCCCTCGACATCGCCGACGATCTCGTGCACGGTCACCTGGTTCGGCACGAGCGGGTCGCGGCGCTTGTGGATGATCGCGAGGGGGGCGTCGAGCTTCTCGCTCCAGATGTCGGCGACGCGGACGCGGCCCATGTCGGGCGAGACGACCGTCAGGGTCGAGTTGTCGAGCTTGGCGCGGAAGTGCTCGAGCAGCACCGGCATGGCGAACAGGTGGTCGACGGGGCCGTCGAAGAAGCCCTGGATCTGCGGCGCGTGCAGGTCGACGCTCATGATGCGGTGGGCGCCGGCGGCCTTGAAGAGGTCGGCGACGAGGCGGGCCGAGATCGGCTCGCGACCGCGGCCCTTCTTGTCTTGCCGGGCGTACGGGTAGAACGGCGCGACGACGGTGATGCGCTTGGCGGAGGCGCGCTTGAGGGCGTCGACCATGATGAGCTGCTCCATGAGCCACTCGTTGATCGGCGCCGAGTGCGACTGGATGACGAACGCGTCCGAGCCGCGGACGCTCTCGTCGAAGCGGGCGTACAGCTCGCCGTTCGCGAAGGTGCGCGCGTCGGTCGGGATGAGCTCGGAGCCGAGCTCGCTCGCGATCTGGTTCGCGAGCTCGGGGTGCGCACGCCCCGAGATCAGGACGAGTCGGTTCTCGCCGGTGATCTTGATTCCGGACACGTCACTCGCTCTCCGGCCCCGAGGGGCCAACCCGACCGGGTTCAGTCGGTCGTTCGTTCGGCACGAGCCGCGGCCTCGGCAGCCGCGGTGCCGGGGCGGTTCGCCTCGACCCATCCGCTCGCATTGCGCTGTGGAGCGATGCTCAGGGCCAGGGCACCCGCCGGCACGTCCTTCCGCACGACGGTCCCGGCCCCTGAGTAGGCTCCGTCGCCAATCCTAACGGGGGCGACGAAGACGTTGTGCGACCCGGTGCGCACGTTCGACCCGACGGTCGTGCGGTGCTTGTGGACCCCGTCGTAGTTCGCGGTGATCGTGCCGGCCCCGATGTTCGAGTCGGTGCCGACCTCGGTGTCGCCGATGTAGCTGAGGTGCGGCACCTTCGAGCCCGCGCCGATCTCGACGTTCTTCGTCTCGACGAACGTGCCGATCTTGCCGCCCTCGCCGAGGGTCGTGCCGGGTCGCAGGTACGAGAACGGGCCGACGGAGGCGCGGGCCCCGATGACCGCGAGGGTCGCGTCGGTGCGCTTCACGACCGCGCCCTCGCCGACCTCGGTGTCGACGAGCGTCGTGTCGGGCCCGACGACGGCGCCGGACGCGACGTACGTCGCGCCCCGGAGCTGCGTGCCGGGGAGGAGCTCGACGTCGGGGCTGAGCGACACGTCGCGGTCGATCCAGGTGGTCTGCGGGTCGACGATGCTGACGCCCTCACGCTGCCAGTGCTCGACGATGCGGTCGTTGAGGCGACGGGCGGCCACGGCGAGCTGCACGCGGTCGTTGATGCCCTCGAGCCGCCAGGCCTCCTCGACGGCACGGGCGCCGACCCGCTCGCCGGCGCCCGTGAGGAGGCCGACGACGTCCGTGACGTACTTCTCGTTCTGCGCGTTGGCCGAGCCGACGCGGGGCAGGTGGGTGCGCAGCGCGGCGACGGTGAAGGCGTAGGTGCCGCTGTTGACCTCGCGCACGGCGCGCTCGTCGTCGCTGGCGTCCTTGTGCTCGACGATGCGCTCGACGTCGCCGCCCGCGGCCCGGAGCACGCGACCGTAGCCCGTGGCGTCGGGGAGGACGGCGGAGAGCAGCGTGGCGGCCAGCGCCTCCTCGCGGTGCTGCTGCAGGAGCGCGCCGAGCGTCGTGTGGTCGAGGAACGGCACGTCGGCGCTGACGACGACGACGTCGCCGTCGAAGTCGGCGGGGAGGGCCTCGACGGCCTGCTCGACGGCGCGGCCGGTGCCGGGCACGTCGTCCTGGTCGACGATGAGGGCGCCGGGCGCCGTCTCGACGATGCTCGTGACGACGAGGTCGCGCTCGTGCCGGACGACCGCGACGAGGTGCTCGGGCTCGAGGGCGGCGGCCGATTCGAGCACGTGCTGGATCAGCGGCAGGCCCGCGAGGCGGTGCAGCACCTTCGGCGTCGACGACTTCATGCGCGTGCCCTGACCTGCGGCGAGGACGACGACGGCGAGGCTGCGTTCGGGCATGGGACTCCTTGGTGAGGCGGGCGCGTGACCAGCCGATCCTCCCACGGCGAGGGCGGGTCGGAGGCCGGGCCGACGCACGGGGCCGCGAGGGCTCCGCCACCAGGATTCGAACCTGGACCTAACAGCTCCAAAGGCTGTCGTGCTGCCGTTACACCATGGCGGACCGCGCTCGCGCGCGGGTCGATTCTGCCAGACGGCGCGCGGCGCGAGCCGTCCCTGCCGTCGAGGGCGGGTCGCGGGCGACCCGCCCTCGAGCACGGATGCCCGCCCTCGGTCGTGTGGGGGCGCGGCCCGGGGCGACGGGAGGCGCGGTGCCATGATGAGGGGATGTCCGCTCCCGGCGCCCACGGCGAGGTCGACCCGCACGACGAGGTCGATCGCATCGTCGACGCCTGGACGCGGGAGCGACCCGACCTCGACTTCGCGCCCCTGCACGTCCTCTCGCGCGTCGACCGGCTCGCCAAGCACCTCGAGCGCGCCCGCCGCGACGCGTTCGTCGCCGGCGACGTCGAGCAGTGGGAGTTCGACGTCCTCTCGGCCCTCCGTCGGGCGGGCTCGCCCTATCGGCTGAGCCCGAAGGCCCTGCTGCAGCAGACGCTCGTCTCGAGCGGCGCCATGACGAACCGCATCGACCGCCTCGTCGCCCGCGGGCTCGTCGAGCGGCGCACCGACCCGAACGACGGGCGGGGCGTGCTCGTGCAGCTCACCCGCGACGGCGGACGCGTCGTCGACGACGCCATCGAGCGCCTGGTCGGCGCCGAGCGCGAGCTGCTCGGCGACCTCGACGACGACGACCGGCGCCGCCTCGCGTCGCTGCTGCGCACGCTGAGCCTCACGCTCGGCGGCTGAGCGCACCGCGGCGGCGGCGGGTGGCCGCTGAGGGCCGCCGCTACGCCAGCAGCTCGCTGAGCTCCAGCCAGCGCACCTCGAGCTCGGCCGTCTTGTGGTCGAGCGCCGTGAGCTTCGCCTGCAGCGCCGCGAGCCCGTCGAAGTCGCCCTGGTCGAACGTCGCGAACTGCTCGAGCAGTCCCGCGCGCTCGCCGCCCGCCTTGGCGAGCTTGCGGTCGATCGAGCCGAGCTCCTTCTCCGCGTTGCGCTTCTCGGCGCCCGAGAGCCCCGAGGCGGCCGCCGCCGCGGCGACGGAACCGTGCGCTCCCTGGACCGCGGTCGGGCGGTCGGTCGCGCCTCTCTGGTTGTCCGTCACCTGCTTGCGGAGCGCCAGGTACTGCTCGACGCCGCCCGGCAGGTGCCGGAAGGCCCCGTCGAGCACGGCGTACTGCTGGTCGGTGACGCGCTCGAGCAGGTACCGGTCGTGCGAGACGACGAGCAGGGTGCCGGGCCAGCCGTCGAGGAGGTCCTCCATCGCGGCGAGCATGTCGGTGTCGAGGTCGTTGGTGGGCTCGTCGAGGATGAGCACGTTCGGCTCGTTCAGCAGGATCAGCAGGAACTGCAGCCGGCGCTTCTGCCCGCCGGAGAGGTCTTTGATGGGCGTCTGCAGCTGCGCGCTCGTGAAGCCGAGGCGCTCGAGCAGCTGGCCCGGCGTCATCTCCTTGCCGGCGGTGACGTAGGAGGTGCGCTGCCGCCCGATGAGGTCGTTCACCTTCTCGTTCGCCACCTCGTGCAGGTCGGCGAGCTGCTGGTCGAGGATCGCGAACTTGACCGTCTTGCCCTGCTTGACCCGCCCCTCCGTCGGCTGCAGGTCGCCCGTGACGAGCTTCAGCAGCGTCGACTTGCCGGCGCCGTTGACGCCGAGGATGCCGGTGCGCTCGCCGGGCGCGATGCGCCACTCGACGCCGTGCAGGATGCGCTTCTCGCCGAACGAGACGCCGACCTCGACGAGGTCGACGACGTCCTTGCCGAGCCGGGCGGTCGCCATCTGCGACAGCTGCACCGAGTCGCGCGCGGGCGGCTCGTCGGCGATGAGCTCGTTCGCCGCGTCGATGCGGAACTTCGGCTTCGACGTGCGGGCCGGGGCGCCGCGGCGGAGCCAGGCGAGCTCCTTCTTCATGAGGTTCTGGCGCTTCGACTCGCTCGCCGCCGCGCTGCGGTCGCGCTCGACGCGCTGCAGCACGTACGCCGCGTACCCGCCCTCGAAGGGCTCGACGATGCCGTCGTGCACCTCCCAGGTGTCGGTCGAGACCTCGTCGAGGAACCACCGGTCGTGCGTCACGACGACGAGCGCGCCCGACGTCGGCGACCAGCGACGACGCAGGTGCTCGGCCAGCCAGGCCACGCCCTCCACGTCGAGGTGGTTGGTGGGCTCGTCGAGGAACAGCACGTCCCAGTCGCCCACGAGGAGGCGCGCGAGGGCGACCCGACGCCGCTGGCCGCCGGAGAGGTCGCCGAGCCGCGCCTCCCACGGGATGTCGCTGGCGAGGCCCGAGATGACGTCGCGGATGCGGCTGTCGCCCGCCCACTCGTGCTCGTCGCGGTCGCCGACGATGGTCGCGCCGACGGTGTCGGCCTCGGGCAGCACGTCGCGCTGGTCGAGCATGCCGATGGTGAGGCCGCGACGCGTCGTCACGCGGCCGTCGTCGGGCTCGAGCCGGCCGGCGAGCACCGACATGAGGGTCGACTTGCCGTCGCCGTTGCGTCCGACGACGCCGATGCGGGAGCCCTCGTCGATGCCGAGGGTCACCCCGTCGAGGACGACCTTGGTCGGGAATTCGAGCTTGAGGGATTCTGCGCCGAGGAGATGTGCCACCCGACGAGCGTAGGCGACGCACGGGTGGGCCTCGGTCGCGGGTTCCCTCGGCTCCGGCGACGGGCGTCAGCCGAGCGAGGCGACCCACTCGTCGGTGCCGTCGGTGAACTCCTGCCGCTTCCAGATCGGCAGGCGCTCCTTGACGAGGTCGACGAGCGCCGAGCAGGCCGCGAAGGCCTCGGCGCGGTGGGCGGACGAGACCGCGCAGGCGAGGGCGACGTCGCCGATGCCGAGGTCGCCGACCCGGTGCTGCACGGCGACGAGCACCGCCGGGTGCTCGGACGCGATCTGCTCGGCGACCTCGCGCATGACGTCGCCGGCCGAGGGGTGCCGCTCGTAGTGCAGGGCCGTCACGCCGCGCCCGTCGTCGTGGTCGCGCACGACGCCCTCGAAGGTCACGACCGCCCCGGAGGCGCGGCTCGCGACGATCACCGAGCACTCGGTCGCCGAGAGGGCCGTCGAGACCACCTCGGCGAGCAGCACGCGTCCGCTCGGGCCGTCCGCCGGCGGGACCGCGTCGGGCGACGCCTCGAGGGCCGCGGCGGCGGGGTCGGGCGCCCCGGGGTCGTGCGCCTCGGGGTCGTGGGCGACGGGGTCGTGGGCGACGGGGTCAGTCATGCGCGCCTCCGGCGATCTGGTCGACGAGGTGGTCGAGGAGCGGGTCGAGGACGTCGAGCCCGTCGCGGACTCCCCCGCGGGACCCGGGCAGGTTGACCACGACGGTGCGGCCGGCGACGCCCGCGAGGCCGCGCGACAGGACGGCGGTCGGGGTGGCGGCGGTGCCGCGACGACGCAGCTCCTCGGCGATGCCGGGGATCTCGCGGTCGAGCAGCGGCCGCGTCTGCTCGGGCGTGAGGTCGGTCGGGGTGAGGCCGGTGCCGCCGGTCGTGACGACCACGTCGACGCCGGCGGCCACGGCCGCGGCGAGCGCCGCTCCCACCGGGTCGCCGTCGGGGACGACGACGGGCGGGTCGACCTGCCAGCCGCGGGCCGCGAACCAGTCGTGGAGGACCGGCCCGGTGAGGTCGTCGGCGCGACCGGCCGCGGCCCGGGTCGAGGCGACGACCACGACGGCCGTGCGGCGGCGCTGCGGGTCGCTCATCGCGACCAGGCCCCGCTCTTGCCGCCGCTCTTCTCGAGCACCTTGACGTCGCCGATGACGGCGAGGTGGTCGACGGCCTTGATCATGTCGAACAGGGTGAGGGCCGCGACGGTGGCCGCGGTCAGCGCCTCCATCTCGACGCCGGTCGCCCCGCGGGTGGCGACGCGGGCGACGATGGTCACCGACGACTCGGCGACCTCGAAGTCGACGGTGATCGCGCCGAGCGGCAGCGGGTGGCAGAGCGGGATGAGGGCCGGGGTCTGCTTCGCCGCCATGATGCCGGCGATGCGGGCCGTGCCGAGCGCCTCGCCCTTCGGCAGGGTGCCGTCGGCGAGCCGGGCCACGACGTCGGGGCGGGTGGTGACGACCGCCTGGGCAGCCGCCTCGCGGCTCGTCTCCGCCTTGCCGGTGACGTCGACCATGTGGGCGGAGCCGTCGGCGCGGACGTGGGTGAGGCCCTCCGGGGCCGCGGGGCTCGTGTCACTCATCGAGCGCCCACACTACGACCTGGTCGCCCTCGTCGAGGCGGTCGACGCCGACCGGCACGTGGACGAGCACCGTCGCCGCGGCGTGCGCCGCGAGCAGGTGCGAGCTCGGCCCGCCGACGAGCACGACCCGGCCGTCGACGTCGAGCCTGCCCCGGCGCAGCTGGTGCTTGCCGACCGGCGAGTCGGCGGACTCGCCCATGGGCGCCGTCCGCTCGCGACGGGCACCGCCGACGCCCGTGAACGCCTGCAGCACGGGCCGCAGGAAGACCTCGAACGACACGAGCGCGCTGACCGGGTTGCCCGGGAAGCAGACGGCGGCGAGCGACCGACCGTGCACGCCGACCGTGCCCCAGCCCTGCGGACCGCCCGGCTGCATCGCCACCGACCCGAACGTGACCCCGGCGTCCTCGAAGGCGTCGCGCACGACCTCGTACGCGCCCGCGCTGACGCCGCCGGTGGTGACGACGAGGTCGACGTCGGCCGCGTGGCGTGCGACGACGGCGAGCAGGGCGGCCGCGTCGTCCGACACCCGCTCGACGACGACCTCGACGCCGACGTCGACGAGGGCCGCCGCGAGGCTCGCCCCGTTGGCGTCGTGGATCAGGCCCGGCGCGAGCTCGCTGCCCGGGGCCGCGAGCTCCTCCCCCGTCGACACGAGCAGGAGGCGCGGGCGACGGACCACGTCGACGCTCGCGATGCCGGACGCCGCCGCCACGCCCCACCGCGCGGGGGTGAGCACCGTGCCGGCCGTGAACAAGGTGCTGCCGGCGGCGACGTCGCTGCCGGCCGGGCGGACGTAGGTGCCGGGCTCGACGGGCCCGGCCACGGTGACGCGGGCCTCGGCCGACTCGGCGGGGAAGGCGGGCGGGGTCGCCCGCTCGATCGGCACGACGACGGACGCGCCCTCGGGCACCGCGGCGCCCGTCATGATCGGGGCCGCCGTGCCCGGCAGGAGCTCGGGCCCGGTGCGCCCGGCGGGGATGCGCCCGACGACCCGGAGGTCGAGGTCGCCCTCGCCCGCGGCGTCGGCGGCGGTGAGCGCGTAGCCGTCCATCTGCGAGTTGGCGAACGGCGGCAGGTCGATCGGGGCGACGAGGTCGGCGGCGAGCACCCGGCGCCGGTAGTGGTCCGGCTCGGCGACGAGGCGGGCCGGGTCGACGACGAGCGACTCCGCGGGACGGGAGCGGAGCGCTGCCTCGACGAGGGCTCGGACGTCGGCCTGGTGCTGCTCGATGGTGCGCACGGATCCCTCTCACTGCGGTCGCCAGTAGCGTACCCAGGGTGACCGACACCGATCTCCCGCAGCGCGCCTCCTCGTCCTCCGCCCCCGTCGACGGGGGCCTGCCCCGCGTCGACGTCGCCGTCATCGGCGGCTCGGGCCTCTACTCGCTCTTCGCCCCGGGCACGGCGACGAGCCACGTCGTCGAGACGCCTTACGGCCCCACCTCGAGCGAGGTGACCGTCGGCGAGATGGGCGGCAAGACCGTCGCGTTCCTCACCCGGCACGGCAAGGGCCACTCGGTGCCGCCGCACCGCATCGACTTCCGCGCGAACGTCTGGGCGCTCGCGTCGCTGGGCGCGAGGGCCGTCGTCTCGTCGTCGGCCGTCGGCGGCGTCAGCCCGGAGTACCCGCCGGGCACGATGGTCGTCACCGACCAGTTCATCGACCGCACCTGGGGCCGCGTCGACACCTTCTACGACGAGCCGGGCTCGGTGCAGCACCTCGTCGCCGCCGACCCGTTCGACCCGACGCTGCGCGCGGCGGCGGTCGCCGCGCTCGAGGCGCAGGGCGAGCCCTTCGCGCCGACCGGCACGTGCGTCGTGATCCAGGGGCCGCGGTTCTCGACCCGCGCCGAGTCGCTCTGGTTCCGCGCCGCTGGGGCGCACACGATCAACATGACGATGTACCCGGAGGTGCCGCTCACCCTCGAGCTCGGCATGGGCGCCGTCAACATCTCGTTCGTCACCGACAGCGACGCGGGCATCTCGCCGGAGGAGGGCACCGACGACGACGCGGTCAGCCACCAGCTCGTCATGGAGCGCCTCGCCGCGGCCCAGCCCCGCATCGTCGCGGCCATCGAGTCGATCGTCGCCGGGCTGCCCCACGACTACGAGCCGCGCGAGCTGATCCCGGCCGCGGCCGTCGCCGAGGTGCTGGCGCGGCCGGTGCGCGGGGTGGGCGCATGAGCGGCGGGACGGGCGACCGCGGGCTGCTGCTCGTCACGGGCGGCGCCGGGTTCATCGGCTCGGCCATCGTGGCCGGCGCCCTCGAGGCCGGCTGGCGGGTGCGGGTGCTCGACTCTCTGCGCGCCGACGTGCACGGCGGAGAGCCCGACGTCGACCCCCGGGTCGACTTCGTCCGGGGCGACGTCCGCGACGCCGCCGTCGTCGACGCGGCACTCGCCGGGGTCGACGCGGTCTGCCACCAGGCGGCGAAGGTCGGCCTCGGCGTCGACTTCCAGGACGCCCCCGACTACGTCGACAGCAACGAGCACGGCACGGCCGTGCTGCTCGCCGCGATGGACCGCGCCGGCGTCGACCGACTCGTCGTCGCCTCGTCGATGGTCGTCTACGGCGAGGGCAGCTACCGCACGAGCACCGGCGAGACCGAGCGGCCCGCACCGCGCCGCATCGCCGACCTCGACGCGGGCGTCTTCGACCCTCGCGACGCCGCCGGCGAGCTGCTCGAGCCGCAGCTCATCTCGGAGGAGGCGCCCCTCGACCCGCGCAACGTCTACGCCATCACCAAGCTGACGCAGGAGCATCTCGCGACGTCGTGGGCGCGCAGCACGGGCGGCCGGGCGGCGGCGCTCCGCTACCACAACGTCTACGGGCCGGGCATGCCGCAGAACACGCCCTACGCCGGCGTCGCCTCGCTGTTCCGCTCGGCGCTGCAGCGCGGCGAGGCCCCCCGCGTCTACGAGGACGGCGCCCAGCGCCGCGACTTCGTGCACGTGCGCGACGTGGCCGCGGCCAACCTCGCCGCCCTCGACTGGACGGCGGAGCAGCCGCCCGACACGTCCCGCGCCTTCAACGTCGGCAGCGGCACGGTGCACACCATCGGCGAGATGGCGGAGGCGCTGGCCCGCGAGGCCGGCGGACCCGAGCCCGTCGTCACCGGCGAGTACCGCGCCGGCGACGTGCGCCACGTCACCGCCTCGTCGGAGCGGCTCCGCACCGAGCTGCGCTGGGAGCCGAGCATGAGCTTCGAGGAGGGCATGCGCGAGTTCGCGACGGCCCCGCTCCGGGCGGCCGTGACGAGCTAGCGACGAGCGGGCGCCGTCGACCGGGGCACGCTCGCGCCCGACCGCGCCCGCCCCAGCCGGCCCGCGAGGGGCCCGACCGCGCCCGACCCCGCCTGGCCGTCCCGCGAGGGGCCCGACCCCAGTCCGGGGCGGCGGCGGTCGTTCCCAGGACGGCGTCAGTACGGTCGTCCCATGAGCACAGCACTGGTCGACGTGGTGCTCCCGTGCCTGGACGAGGAGGGCGCCCTCCCCTGGGTGCTGGGACGCCTGCCCGAGGGCTGGCGGGCCATCGTCGTCGACAACGGGTCGACCGACGCCTCGGCCCGCGTCGCCGCCGAGCACGGCGCCCTCGTCGTCACGGAGGCGCGTCGCGGCTTCGGCGCGGCCGCCCACGCCGGCCTCGAGGCGGCGACCGCCCCGTGGGTCGCCTTCTGCGACGCCGACGCGTCGATGGACCCCGCCGACCTCGTCGCCCTCGCCGAGCCGGTGCTCCGCGGCGACGCCGAGCTCGTGCTGGGCCGTCGCCGCCCGACGACCCGCGGTGCCTGGCCCCTGCACGCGCGCCTCGCGAACGTGGCCCTCGCGCACCTCATGCGCCGCGCCTCCGGCGTGCGCCTCCACGACCTCGGCCCGATGCGGGTCGCCAGCCGCGAGGGCCTGCTCGGCCTCGACCTCCGCGACCGCCGCAGCGGCTACCCCCTCGAGATGGTGCTGCGGGCGTCGGAGGCGGGCTGGCGCATCCGCGAGCTCGACGCGCCGTACGCCCCGCGCGTCGGCCGCAGCAAGGTGACCGGCACGATCCGCGGCACCCGCCGGGCGATCCAGGACATGTCGCGCCTGCTGCGGGAGGCCGGCCGATGACGACCGTCGTCGTGATCGCGAAGGAGACCCTGCCCGGCAAGGTCAAGACCCGCCTGCACCCGCCGCTCAGCCTCGAGCAGGCCGCCGAGGTGGCCGCCGCAGCCGTGCAGGACACCCTCGCCGTCGTGCGCGCCCTGCCGGCGACGCGCCGGGTGCTGCTCTTCGACGGCAACCGAACACCGCCCGGCTCCGAAGACTTCGATGTGATCACCCAGATCGGCGGCGGCCTCGACGCCCGGCTCGGAGCCCTCTTCGACGAGGTCGAGGGCCCGACGCTGCTCGTCGGCATGGACACCCCGCAGCTGACCGTCGCCGACGTCGCCCCCGTCTTCGACGCGTGGACCGACGACGTCGACGCCTGGTTCGGCCCGGCCAACGACGGCGGCTGGTGGGCGCTCGCGCTCGCCCGGCCGACCGGAGACCTGCTGCGCGGCGTGCCGATGTCGCAGGACGACACGGGCGCCCACCAGCTCGCCCGCCTCGCCTCCGCCGGCCTCCGCGTCGGCCGCCTCCCCGAGCTCGTCGACGTCGACACCATCGACGACGCCCGCCTCGCCGCCGCGGCCGCCCCCGGCTCGTCGTTCGCGGCGACGCTGCGCCGGGTCGATCCCGAGTCCTCGGGCGACGCGCCCCGAACCCGCACCACGACAGAGGAGGCCCGCTCGTGACCATCGCGACCGACCCCCAGCCCACCTTCGGTTCCGGAGGCGCGGAGCCCTACGCCCGCGCCCTCCGCCGTGAGGGACGACTCCAGCTCGTCCGCTCACCGGGCAGCGCCCGCCCGGCCGCCCCCTCGCGGGGTGCCCACGGCGGCGCCCTCCTCGCCGGCCCGGCCGCCCCCGCCCTCGCCACGCCCGCCGCCGACGCCTTCGACGTGGCCCGGTGGAGCCGCGGCGCCGACGCCGCCGACCTCAGCACGATCCTCGGCGCGACCTCGGTGCTCGACATCGGCTGCGGCCCTGCCCGCATGGTCCGCGCCTCGGTCGAGCGCGGCCTCGACGCCCTCGGGGTCGACGTCTCGACGACGGCGGTCGCCATGGCCGCCGACGCGGGCCTGCCCGTCGTCGCCGGCTCGGTCTTCGACGCGGTGCCCGGCGAGGGGACGTGGGACGTCGCCCTCCTGCTCGACGGCAACATCGGCATCGGGGGCGACCCGGGAGCCCTGGTGGCCCGCGCCTCCGCCGTCGTGGCCCGCTCGGGCTCGGTCGTCGTCGAGACGGCCCCCGACGCCGAGACGGACGTCGTCTACGACGCCCAGGTCGTCGACGAGCAGGGCCGCGCCAGCGCGACCTTCCCGTGGGCCGAGGTCGGGCGCGAGGCGCTCGGCCGGCACGCCGCGACCGCGGGCCTGCGCGTCTCGCAGACCTGGTCGGTCGGCGAGCGCACCTTCTGTCGCATCGTCCGCGGCTAGCGGCGGGCCTCGCCGCACGCGGTGGGCCTCGCTCGCCGCGCGCGGGGGGCCGTCTGGCGGCGGACCGCGCCGAGTCGCGTCCTAGCGCCGGGCCTCGCGGCGGCGGGCGAGCACGACCCAGGCCGTCGCGACGAGCGCCGTGAGCACGGCGATCACGAGCCACATGACGCCGAGGCGCGCGCCGTAGTCGAAGGGCAGCACGGTGTCGTTCTTGGTGCCGCGGGCCTTCGCGATGATCTCGGGCACGACGACGATCGACAGGATCGCCCCCACGACGACGGCGGTCTGCACGATCGCGAGCACGGCCGGCCGGACGCGGCGCCCTGCACGGCGGACGACGAGCGAGACGCCGGCCACGAGCGGGGCGAGGATCGCGTCGTGCACGATCACCGAGCCGATCAGCCAGACGAGGAGTCCTCCGTAGCGGTTCGGACGCACCGTCTGGGTCAGCACGTAGCCGCCGAGCGCGATGAGCAGCACGCCGACGACGACCAGCACGGCGCGCGCGACGCGGACGCCGCGGCCCGTCGAGGCGGGCACGCCGGGGGCGGTCATCGGACGACCTCGATCGTGCTCAGCCACTTCGTCTGCAGCACCCCGGGCCGCCCGGGCGCGATGATCCGCGCCGGGTACCCGTGCTCGATGTCGAGCCGTTCGCCGTTCAGCTCGAGCGCGACGAGCGTCGCGGGGTCGGTGGCGTACTCGGGGCCCATGAGCATCACGCGGTAGCCTCCTCGCTCTTCGAGGCTCGTCATCTTCAGGCGGGCGTCCGCCGGCGCCCCGACGAGCGCCATGAGGTCGACGAGCCGCACGCCGCGCCACGACGCGGTCTGGCTCCACCCCTCGACGCACGAGATGGGGAGGCGCTCGTCGCCCTGCGTCATCCCCTCGAGGTCGGCCGCGGTGAACGCCCGCGACCGCGAGCCGTTCGACACCGTCAGCTGCCAGTCGGGGTCCATCGCGGTCTCGAGCACCTTCGCCGCGGCGGCCGTGCGGTTGATCGGGAGGTCGTTCGGGCCGAGGCCCGCCTGTCGCGGGCCGAAGGCGTTGAGCGGCGAGAGCACGGCGAACGACTGCCCCGCGGTGAGCGCGACGACGCCGCCGGTCGCGACGCCGATCGCGCCGAAGAAGCCGCGACGCGAGACGCGCACCCGGGCGGGCTCGCCGTCGCCCTCGCGGGCCGTGTCGATCCACCGGGCGACCCGGCCGACGAGGCCGCGGAGGCCCGGGGCCGGCGTCGAGGCCCGGGCAGCGGGCGCGGGGGCGGGCGCCTCAGGGGCGGGGCGTCGTCGGGACGCGACCCGCGCCTCCTGCCGGCCCCGGAGGGCGGCGAGCTCACGCGTCGCCGTGTGCTCGGCCCGCGCGGGGTCGAGCGCGCCGTCGGGCTCGACGAACACGCCGCGCTCGTCGTAGCTGTCGCGCGCTCGCCAGTACCGCGTGATGAGCGGCAGCTTGACGGCGATGTGCACCGCGAGCGAGCCGATGATGACGAACGACAGCGCGAAGTGCACCTGCTTGAACGGGAAGGGCCAGGGGTACCACTGGTACGTGTTGAGCAGTCCCGTGACGAGCTGCAGCAGCGACGACGCGACGAAGAGGGCGATGGAGGCGCGCTCCAGCAGCTGGACGGGGTGCCGCACCAACGGGTACTGGAAGAGCTGGGGGAAGACGGCCCACAGCTTGCCGAGCAGCAGGGGGATGCAGGCGATGCCCGCCGTGATGTGGACGCCCTGCGACACCTGGTAGAGCCAGGTCGGCCGGGTCGGGAAGCGCATCCAGGCGGCGGGCTCCTGGAGGAAGTGGCTGTAGAGGCCGGTCAGCAGGCAGACGACGAAGAGGGCGCCGAGCAGCCGGCCGAGCACCGTCGCGGTGCGCGCGTTCCGGGTCGGTGAGGAGACCGCCGTGCGGAGGGTGAAGAGCAGCTGTCTCATGGGTGCTTCGTCCTGATCGTGGTGCCGCGACGAGCCCTCTCGGGCGGCGTCGTCCAGACTGGTCGCGTGCGTACTCTATTCGCGGCCGTGGCCGTCGCCGGATTGGCGGTCTCGGTGGCCTGGGGCATCGCGAGCATCGGGTTCCTCGAGAAGGACCTGCGGGGCGACTACCTCGTCTGGACGGCCGTGTGCTGGGGCTTCTTCGCCCTCGCGGTGCTGCTGCTGCGCCGGGTGCCCGCCCGCGCCGTCACGGCGCTCGTGCTGGCCGGCACCGCGCTGGTCGGCGCCGCGGCCCTCACCGGCCCGCCGAACACGAGCACCGACCCGGCGCGCTACGCCTGGGACGGCATCGTGCAGGTCGACGGCACCTCCCCCTACGCCTACACGCCCGACGCGGGCGAGCTGCGCGACCTGCGGCCGGAGTGGATCTTCCCGCCCGCGGCCGACTTCACGCGCGACGACGGCACGATCGGGCAGCGCTGCAGTCGGCCCGACCGGCAGATCCACCGGGCGTACGACACCGAGACGGGCGACGTGGTCTGCACGGCGATCAACCGGCCCGAGGTGCCGACGATCTACCCGCCGGCCGCCGAGCTGTACTTCTGGGGCGTGCGCGCGGTCGTCGGACCCGACGCCGAGTTCTTCCCGCTGCAGCTGACCGGCGCGCTGCTCGTGCTCGGCACGACGATCGCGCTGCTCGTCACCCTCCGCCGCCGCGGGCTCGACCCGCGCTGGGCCGCCCTGTGGGGCTGGTGCCCGCTCGTCATGAGCGAGGGCGTCACCAACTCCCACGTCGACCTGCTCGGGGCGGTGCTCGTCGTCGCGGCGACCCTCTTCGTCGCGACCGGACAGCGCTGGCGGGGCGGCGTCGCGCTCGGGGCGGCGATCGCCACGAAGCTCATCCCCGTGATCGCGGCGCCGGCCCTGCTGCGCCGACAGCCGTGGAAGGTCGTCGTGGCGTCGATCGTCACATTCCTGCTGCTCTACGTGCCGTACGTGCTGTCGACCGGCCTCGGCGTGCTCGGCTACCTGCCGGGCTACCTCACGGAGGAGGGCTACGAGGACGGCAGCCGCTTCGTCTTCGCCTCGGCCTTCGTGCCCGAGGCCGTCGCCACGCCCGTCGTCGCCCTCGTGCTGCTCGTCACGGCCGTCGTCGTCTGGCGGCGCACGCCCCCGGCCGACCCGTGGCTCGGCCAGCTCGTCATGATCGGCGTGACGCTCGTCGCGGTGAGTCCGCGCTACCCCTGGTACGCCCTGCTGCTCGTGCCGTTCGTCGCGCTCACCGGACGGTGGGAGTGGCTCGCGATCCCCGTCGCCCTGCTCGTCCGGCAGCTGCAGCCCGGCATGGCCCTGCAGAAGTCGTCGCTCGCGGCGGCGGTGCTCGTCATCGTGCTCGCGTCGATCGTGCGGTCGGGGCCGGGGTGGCTCGACCGCCTCGCCGACGTCGTGCTCGACGAGGGAAGACGGATCCGGCAGCTGCCGGGGCGCGTGCGCGAGCTGCCGAGCTCCGTCCGACGACCACGGTCGACAACGGCCGCAGCCGCGGAGCGATAGGCCACACGTCACCGCATGTGCGGTGCTGCACGTAGGATCGAGGCATGCCCGAGACCTGGTACCGCGTGAGCGAGGCCGCCGCGCTGGTCGGCGTCTCGGACGACACGATCCGCCGCTGGGCCGACTCCGGCCGCCTCGACCTCGTCGCCGGCGCCGGGGGGCGTCTCGTGGTGGCCGGCGGCCAGCTCGCCCGGCTCGCCCGCGAGCAGGCCGACGCCGCGCGGGCCGCCGCCCCCGCGGCCGCGCACCGCGACGACTCGGGGGCCACGGTCTCCGAGCGCAACCGCTTCACCGGGGTCGTCACCGCGATCGTCCGCGACGCGGTCATGGCCCAGGTCGACGTGCAGGCCGGCCCGTTCCGCGTGGTGTCGCTGATCAGCCGCGAGGCCGCCGACGAGCTCGGGCTCGAGATCGGCAGCCCGGTCGTGGCGAGCGCCAAGGCGACGAACGTCAGCGTGACGCTCGGTCGGCTCGGCGAGGCCGGACCGACCACCACCGGCACGGGCACCGGCACCGGCACCACCACCGACACCGACACCGAGGACGACCGATGACGACCCTGCGCCGCACCCGCGCCTCCTCCTCCCGCACCGCCCTGACCGCGCTCGGGGCGGTCGCGGCGCTGACGCTGGCCGCGTGCTCGTCGAGCGGCGCCGGCGACGACGCGACCGCCGACGGCACGGTGGGCGCGAGCGCCACGCCGGGCCTCACCGGCGAGATCACCGTGCTCGCGGCCGCGTCGCTGACCGAGACCTTCGACGCCCTGGCGGCCGACTTCGAGGCCGCGAACCCCGGCACGACGGTCACCCTCAGCTACGGCGGCAGCTCCGCGCTCGCCCAGCAGATCACCGCGGGCTCCCCCGTCGACGACTTCTTCAGCGCCAGCGCCGCGACGATGACGACCGTGACCGACGCCGGGCTCGTCGAGGGCGAGCCCGCCACGTTCGCGCGCAACCGCCTCGAGATCGCGGTGCCGCCGGGCAACCCCGCCGACGTCGCCTCGCTCGCCGATCTCGCCTCGCCCGACGTCACCGTCGCGCTCTGCGCCGCCGAGGTGCCGTGCGGCGCGCTCGCGACGACCGTGCTCGACGCCGCGGGCGTCAGCGTGACGCCCGCGACCCTCGAGCCCGACGTGAAGAGCGCCCTGACCAAGGTCGAGCTCGGCGAGGTCGACGCCGCCCTCGTCTACCGGACCGACGTCGAGGCCGCGGGCGACGCGGTCGAGGGCGTGGAGGTCGGCGACGACTCCACCCCGACGACGTCGTACCTCGCGGGCCGACTCGTCGACGCGCCGAACCCGGCGCTCGCCGACGCCTTCCTGCAGCACGTGCTGTCGTCGACCGGCCAGGACGCCCTCGCCGCCGCCGGCTTCACGGTCGGCTGAGCACGCCGTGGCCCGGACCCGCGCCCCGGGCGACACCCGTCTGCCCGTCGCCGTGCTCGTGCCGGCGCTGCTCGGGCTGGCCCTCCTCGTGCTGCCCGCGGTCGCGCTCCTCGCCCGGGCCCCGTGGACCACGCTCGCGCCGCGGCTCGCCAGCGAGACCGTGGTGGAGGCGCTGCGGGTCTCGGTGACGAGCGCGGTGCTGGCGACCGTCGCGAGCCTCCTGCTGGGGGTCCCCCTCGCGTGGCTGCTGACGGCCAGCGACGCCTGGCCGGCCCCGGCACGGCGCCTGCTGCGCGCCGTCGTCACCGTGCCGCTCGTGCTGCCGCCCGTCGTCGGCGGCATCGCCCTGCTCTACCTGCTCGGTCGCACGGGACTGCTCGGACGCCCGCTCGACGCGGCGTTCGGCGTGACGATCCCGTTCACGCTCGCGGCGGTCGTGATCGCGCAGACGTTCGTGGCCATGCCGTTCCTCGTGCTGAGCGTCGAGGGCGCGCTGCGCGGCGTCGACCGCGGGCTCGAGGGCGCCGCAGCCTCGCTCGGGGCGTCGCGCTGGTACACCTTCCGCCGGGTCACGGTGCCGCTGGTGGCACCGGGCGTGACGGCGGGGGCCGTGCTCTGCTTCGCGCGGGCCCTCGGCGAGTTCGGCGCCACGATCACCTTCGCCGGCACCTTCCCCGGACGCACCCAGACCCTGCCGACGAGCGTCTACCTGGCCCAGCAGAGCGACCCCGAGAGCGCGGTCGCCGTCTCGCTCGTGCTGCTCGCGGTCGGCGTGGGGGTGCTGCTGCTGCTGCGCGACCGGTGGCTGACGACGGGGGTGCGGTGAGCGGGGGGTCGGCCGGCGGCGGGTCTGCCGGGCTCGTCGCCCGGCTGCGACTCGTCCGCGGCGGCTTCGCGGTCGCGCTCGACCTCGAGGTCGCCCGGGGAGAGGTCGTCGCCCTGCTCGGGCCGAACGGCGCGGGGAAGTCGACCGTGCTGTCGGCGCTCGCCGGCCTGCTGCCGGCGGGGTCGTCGACCGTGGTCCTCGACGGCGAGGTGCTCGACTCGGGCTCGGCGTCCGCCCCGGACGGCGTGCGGGACGGCCGACCGAACGGTCGCCGGGTCGTGCACGTCCCCGCGCGCTCTCGGCGTGTCGGCACCGTCTTCCAGGACTACCGGCTCTTCCCCCACCTCTCGGCTCTCGAGAACGTCGCCTTCGGCCTCCGCGCCCGGGGCGTCCCGGCGACCGACGCCCGGTCGCGGGCCCGGGCCGAGCTCGCCCGCGTCGGCCTCGCCGAGCACGCCGGGCGGACGCCGGGAGCCCTCTCGGGGGGCCAGGCACAGCGCGTGGCGGTGGCGCGGGCGCTGGCTCCCGACCCGTGCCTCCTGCTGCTCGACGAGCCGCTCGCGGCGCTCGACGCCGAGTCGCGGGTGCTGCTGCGCTCGGCGCTCGGCGACGTGCTGCGCGACGTGTCGGCCGCGACCGTGCTCGTGACGCACGACCCCGTCGACGCCGTCGCCCTGGCCGACCGGGTCGTCGTCCTCGAGGACGGCGTCGAGGTGCAGCACGGGACCCCGACCGCCGTGCTCACCGATCCCCACACGCCGTACGTGGCGTCGTTGACCGGAGCGACGCTCTGGCGGCCGACCTGGGCGCGGGGCGACGGCGGCGGGGCCGGCTCGTCGGCCGGGCTGCCCGGCGGGCTCGTCGTCCGGTCGGCCCTGCCGGCGGCGCCCGGGCCGTCGCGGGTGTCGTTCCCGGTCGAGGCCGTCTCGCTCGTCGACCTCGACGGAGCGGCCCTCACCTCGTCGTCCGCCCCGTCGACCCCGACGCCCGCCGCGACGACCGAGATGCCGTCGGGAGGCGCGTCCCCCTCCCCCGTCCCGGCTCACGTCGTGCGCGTCGAGCAGCGCCTCTCGCGCCTGGCCGTGACCGTCGTCACCGACGAGGGGGCCCTGTCCGCCACCGCGGAGCTCCCCCTCGCGACCGCCGCCGCCGCACGGCTCCGCCTCGGGGCGCGGGTGGGGCTGCAGCTCGACCCGGCGCGCGTCACGATCGCCTGAGCGGGCCGGATCGCGCCCGAGCCGCCACGTCGCGGTCTCGGTGCGCGGGGCGCGGGGCGCGGGGCGCGGGGCGCGGGACGAGGCGGCGCGGCATCACCATGAACTCCGACACGGCCGAGACGTCGACGGAACGCAGGCGCAGGCGCAGGCGCACGGCGACGAGCACCGGCGCAGGGTGACGGGCGCGCTCTCGCGCTGTCTCGCCGCCAGGCGGAACGGAGCCCCCGGCACACCCGCTGCATCGGGGCGGAGGATTCGCCCGGGGGCGAAATGTGCTGACCGAGTCGCAGCGTCCTGGCGGGCCGAGGTGGTGCGAGCCCGGCGGCGAGATCGCCCGAGCCCAGCCCGTGACACCAGCGCCGCGCGCCGTCGTCGCCTACGCTCGACGGATGACGATCTCGCTCGGCCTCCCCACGATCCCGCGGCGCCTCGCCGAGGGCGAGACGGCCGCCGCGGGCTCGGCCCTCCCGCCCCGGCCCGCGTCCGACGCCGCCCCCGGGCTGCTCGACCGCTTCGGCCGGACGGCGACCGACCTGCGGGTCTCGCTGACCGACCGCTGCAACCTCCGCTGCACCTACTGCATGCCGGCCGACGGCCTGCCCTGGCTCCCGAAGGACCAAGCCCTCAGCGCCGACGAGATCGTCCGTCTCGTGAGCATCGGGGTCCGCGAGCTCGGCGTCCGCCAGGTGCGCTTCACCGGGGGCGAGCCGCTCCTGCGGGCCGACCTCGTCGACATCGTCCGACGCGTCGCCGCCCTCGACCCGCGGCCCGACATCTCCCTCACCACCAACGCCATCGGGCTCGCCCAGCGCGCCCGGGCGCTCGCCGACGCCGGGCTCGACCGCATCAACGTCTCGCTCGACTCGCTGCACGCCGAGACGTTCGCGACGCTGACCCGTCGCCCGTTCCTCGACAAGGTGCTCGCCGGCGTCGACGCCGCCGCCGAGGCCGGGCTCACCCCGATCAAGATCAACGCCGTGCTGCTGCCCGGCGTGAACGACCACGAGGCGGCCGACCTGCTGGCCTGGTCGCTGGAACGCGGCCACGAGCTGCGCTTCATCGAGCAGATGCCCCTCGACGCCGACCGGACCTGGCACCGCGCCTCCTTCGTGACGGCTGACGACATCCGCGGCCGCCTGGCCGAGCGCTTCGTGCTCAGCCCGCACGCCGCCCCGCGCGACGGCGCCCCCGCCGAGCGCTTCGACGCGGTCGGCCTCGGGACCGAGGCCCACCTGCACGGCACCGTCGGCATCATCGCCTCGGTCAGCGAGCCGTTCTGCGGCGACTGCCGCCGCACCCGCCTCACCGCGGAGGGCGGCGTGCGCAGCTGCCTGTTCGGCGACGCCGAGACGGGCCTCCGCGACCCGATGCGCGCGGGAGCCGACGACGTCGCGCTCGCCGACCTGTGGCGCGGGGCGATGTGGGCGAAGCCGGCCTCGCACGGCATCGACCGCGACGACTTCGTCCAGCCGCTCCGCAGCATGAGCGCGATCGGCGGCTGACCGTGAGCGCCCTGACCCCCACCCCGAACCCGACCTCGGCTGCGACCCGCGCCACCCTCCGGTTCTTCGCGGCCGCCCGCGCCGCCGTCGGCCACGACGAGCAGGTCGTCGAGGTGCCCGCGGGCGAGACCCCCACGGTCGGGCGACTCCTCCTGGCGGTCCGGCCCGCCGAGGGCACGTCGGCCGCCGACTGGCGCGACGTTCTGCTGCGCTGCTCGTTCCTCGTCGACGGCGTGACGACGCGCGACCGCGAGCAACTCGTGGCCGACGGCGACGTCGTCGACGTCATGCCGCCCTTCGCCGGCGGCTGAGCCCGCACCGACGACACGGCCCGGCCCGGGGTCGGAGGCCGAGCCCGCCCCGTCCGGCCCGGCCCGGTCGGCCCGCGACCTACGACCGGGGCGTCCCCGCCGCCCGGTCCGTCGCCCGGCCCGCCGATCGCAGCTCCCACCCGAGCATGCCGCCGTCGAGCACCGCCACGTCGAAGCCGTCGGCGACGAGCAGGTCGGCCGCCGCCCGCGCCCGGGGCCCCCGTGCGCAGTAGGCGATGACGGGCACGGCCGGGTCGAGCTCGGGACGCTGCCTCGTGCGCAGCCCGTAGCCCGGCGCGAGGACGTCGCCCGGCAGGTGCGCGAACGCGTGCTCGTCGGGCTCCCGCACGTCGAGCAGGGTGAACGCGGCCTCGCCCGCGTCGCGCGCGGCCAGCAGCTCGGCGAGGTCGTCGGCGGAGACGTCGGGGCTGCGCGTGCCCTCGGGCGCCGGAGGCGCGCCCCGGCCCCCCGAGGACGCGACCGCCCCGCTCGGCTCGACCCGCGCCTCCGCGTCGGCCTCTGCGTCGTGCCCCGGGTCGAGCCCGGCCCGGCGGGCGGCGTTCGACGAAGCCCGCGCCGCGGCCCGGTGCGGCGCCCGGCGCAGGCGGCTCTCGCGCCACGACCCCGCGGAGGCGTCGATCGTGACGACGCGGCCGAGCAGGGGCTCGCCGACGCCGGTGATCAGCTTCACCGCCTCGGAGGCCATGACCGAGCCGACCGTGCCGCAGAGCGGGCCGAGCACGCCCACGTCGGCGCACGACTCGTCCCAGCCGCCGGCCGGGGCGGAGGGGTGCAGGTCGCGGTAGTCGACCGCGCGGTCGTCGGGGGCGTCGTCCCAGAACGCGCTGACCTGGCCGTCGTAGCGCGAGACGCTGCCCCACACGACGGGCAGCCCGCGGGCGGCGGCCTCGTCGGCCACGACGTAGCAGGTGTCGAACGAGTCGCTGCCGTCGACGACGAGGTCGTACCCGTCGAGGATCGACGCCGTCTCGGCCGTCAGGCGCAGGGCGTGGACGACGACGGTCGTGTCGGGCGCCGTCGCGCGCACCCGCTCGGCGGCGACCCGCGCCTTGGGCAGCCCGACGTCGTGAGGTCCGTACAGCACCTGACGCTGTAGGTTCGAGCGGTCGACGACGTCGTCGTCGACGACTCCCAGGGTCCCCACACCGGACGCTGCGAGATAGTTGACGACCGGTGCGCCCAGCCCGCCGGCCCCGACGACGAGCACCCGCGCCGCCATCAGGCGGGCCTGGGCGTCCAGCCCGAACCCGGGCAGGCGCACGCTGCGCGACCACCGCTCGTCGGCCTCCGTCGACGTGCCGCCCGGCGCGCGACGCCCGGCACCGACAGACGAGACGAGAGGGGGCAGTGACGACATGGCAGACCTCCGAGGACGGGCCGCGGGCTCCACGACCCCGACCACTGTAACCGCGACCCCCGACGTCGCCGGCGACCCCGCCGCCCGCCGGGACCCGGCCCCGCGCGGCGACGCGGGCGACGGCGCGACGCGACCTCCGCGCTCGGCCGGCGCGCGCCTCCTGCGCTCCCGTCACGCCGACGCCGTGCTGATCGGGCTGCTCGGCACGATCGTCTCGGGCGCCTTCCTCTGGGTGCCGTCGGTCTGGTACGACGAGGCCGCCACGGTGGTCTCGGCGACCCGCACCTGGGGCCAGCTCTGGGCCATGATCCACACCGTCGACCTCGTGCACGCCGCGTACTACGCCGCGATGCACCTCTGGTTCGACGTCTTCCCGTACTCGCCGGTCTCGCTGCGCGTGCCGAGCGCGATCGTCACGGGCGTCGCGGCCGGTCTCACGGTGGCCCTCACGCGGATCCTCGTCGACCGGCGCACCGCGGTCGTCGCCGGCCTGCTCTTCGTGCTGCTGCCGCGGGTGACGTGGATGGGCGGCGAGGGCCGCTCGTACGCCCTCTCGGCCATGCTCGCCGTCGGCCTCACGCTCGTGCTCGTCGTCGCCGCGCGGCGCACCTCGGAGGCGGGCGTGGCCCGGACGCACCGCTCGGTCGTCGGGTGGTGGGTGGCGTACGCCGTGCTCGCCGTCGTCTCGGCCGCGTTCTTCCTCTACCTCGCGCTGCTCGTCGTCGGGCACGCCGTCACCATGCTCGTGCGGGTGCTGCGCGACCACCGCGACCGCCGGGCCGAGGAGGCTCGGGTCGACGAGTGGGCCCGCACCGGTTCGATCGCGGTGCCGAGCCCGAGCGTCCGGTCCTCCCGCCGGGCCCTCGTCGGCTGGTTCGCCGGGGCGGCGGTCGCGGGGCTCGCGAGCCTGCCCCTCGCCTGGTTCATCGCCGGCCAGAACGGCCAGGTCAGCTGGATCGAGCGCCCGACCTTCGGCACGCTGCGGAGCGTGCTCGTGACGCAGTGGTTCTACCAGGACGAGAACTTCGCGGTCTTCGCCCTGCTGCTGCTCGGCGCCACGGTCGTCGTGCTGACCCTGCGGCTCGCCCCGGCCGCCCGGGGCCTCGCCGAGGTCGTGCTGCCCTGGATGCTCGTGCCGACGATCGGCCTCATCGCCGTCTCGCTCGTCGCCTCGCCGCTCTACTCGCCGCGCTACCTCACCTTCGGCACCCCGGCGGTCGCGATGACGATGGCCGTCGCCGTGGCCGCGATCCCGTGGCGACGGGTGATCGCGCTCGTGCTGCTCGTCGCGGTCGTGCTGACGGCCCCGGGCTACGTCGCCCAGCGCCAGCCCGAGGCGAAGGACAAGGCCGCGTGGGACCAGGTCGCCGCGCTCGTCGCCCGCGAGCGGGCCACGGAGCCCGCCGGCACCGAGGAGGGCATCGTGTACGGCCCGGTGCGACGGCACCCGAAGGCCACCTCGCGCATCATCCAGGACACCTACCCCGACGCCTTCGTGGGCATGTCCGACTTCACCCTCGAGACGCCCGGCGCCGAGACCGACGGCCTGTGGGAGACCCAGCACGACCTCGGCGACGTGCTCGACCGCACGGCCGACCTCGACGTCGTCTGGCTCGTCACGAGCGACAAGCAGGACTGGCGGCCCCGCGTCACGGAGGAGCTCGGGTCGGTCGGCTTCCACCTCGACCAGGAGTGGGGCCTGACGCGCACGAACGTGCTGCGCTACGTGCGCTGAGCCGCGCGGCGGGCGTCAGTCGGCGACGACGCGGGCGCCGTGCACCGGGCCGGTGGCCCGCACGACGGTGAGCCGCGCCGCGCTGAGCGCGATCTGAAGCTCGAGCGCGCCGTCGAGGTCCGGCGCGAGGAACGCGACGGTCGGTCCCGACCCCGAGACGATTCCGGCGAGGGCGCCGTTGCGCTCGCCCAGCTCGATGACGTCGCCGAGCCCCGGCTCGAGGTGCAGCGCCGGGGCCTGCAGGTCGTTGTGCACGGCCTCGGCGAGCATGCCCGGGTCGCCGGCCCGCAGCGCCTGCAGCACGGCCGTGTCGACCACGGGCTGACGCACCGGCGAGATGTCGCCGTGGTGGCGCCTCCGGTGCTCGTCGAGCTCGCGGTACACCGTCGGCGTCGAGAGGCCGAAGTCGGCGAGGGCGAGCACCCACTGGAAGTGCCCCTTCGCCAGCGCGGGGCTCAGCTCGTCGCCGCGGCCGGTGCCGACGGCCGTGCCGCCGGCGAAGGCGAAGGGCACGTCGGCCCCGAGCTCGGCCGAGAGGTGCAGCAGGTCGTCGCGGCTCAGCCCGGTCTGCCAGAGGGCGTCGCACGCGAGCAGCGTGGCCGCGGCGTCCGCCGAGCCGCCGCCCATGCCGCCGGCGACGGGCACGGCCTTGTCGATGTGCAGGTCGACGCCGCCGCGGTACCCGGTGGTGGACGCGAGGAGGCGCGCGGCCCGCACCGCGAGGTTGGTGCCGTCGGTCGGCACCCCGGCCACGTCGACCCCGGGGCCGCCGGTGACCCGCACCGAGAAGCCGTCGGCGTGGCGGGCGCGCACGTCCTCGTAGAGGGAGACGGCCTGGTAGGCCGTCGCGAGCTCGTGGTAGCCGTCGTCGTGGAGGTCGCCCACGGCGAGGAAGACGTTGATCTTGCCCGGAGCGCGGGTGTGCACCACGGTCGGGGCGGTCGACGACGTCATGACGACCAACCTAGTCAGTTCTGTCGGTCGGTCATGACGCCGAACGCCGCCGTCAGCCGCTCCCGGACGGGCTCCACCCGCTCGGGCAGCCGGAGGCGCCCGTGGGTGAGGCTGACGGCGCACTTGCCGCCCCCGCCGGGGCTCACCCGCAGCTGCAGCGAGTCGCCGTGCTCGAGCGTCCAGCGGGCCGTGGGGTGCGCCGCCGACCGGCTCGTCGACTCGGGCGGCCCGCCCGCGTAGGCCGCGAAGCGCACGACGCCGAGCTCGAGCAGCTCGAGCGGCTCGCCGCGCAGGCTGCGGCTGACCGACACCTCGAACGTCCCGTCGGGCTGCTGCCCCGGCAGGCGCATGCCGCGCGCCTGCTCGTACCGCACCGTGATGCTCTGGGCCCACCACGCGGCCACCTCGAACTCGTCGACGAGGAGGCGCGCGATCTGCGCGTGGGACCGCTCGCGGGCGCCCGCCCCGTCGAGCAGGGCGAACCACTGCTCGGCGCTCCGTCCCGTGCCCGAGGCGAGCCGCGCGTCGCTGACGGTCTGGTCGGTCCGGCGCACGCCAGCGGCCCGGGAGGACGCCCCGCCCGACGCCCCGCCCGAGGCGCCCGGCCGTCCACCCCGCGGCGTCACGGCAGCCGCCTCAGTCGCCCGTCGGGCCGTCGCCGGACTCGACGTCGGGCGTCCAGGCCGCTCCCCCGCGCGGGGCGACGCCGCGATCGGCGAGCCCGCTCGCGCGGACCACGGCGAGGAAGTCGTCGACAGTGAGCTGCTCGCCCCGCTCGGTGGGCTCGAGCCCGCCGGCGACGAGCGCCTCCGAGGCGGCGGCCGACGAGCCGTAGACGCTCGACAGCGACTGCCGCAGCATCTTGCGGCGCTGCTGGAAGGCGGCGTCGACCAGGGCGAAGACCGCGAGGCGCTCGGCCTCGGTGCCCCGCGCCTCCGTCCGGTCGAAGGCGACCAGGATGCTGTCGACGTTCGGCACCGGCCAGAAGACCTGGCGGCTGACCTGGCCCGCGGTCGAGAACTCGCCGTACCAGGCGGCCTTGATGCTCGGGGCCCCGTAGACCTTCGAGCCGGGCTCGGCGGCGAGGCGCAGGCCCACCTCGGCCTGCACCATGACGAGGCCGCGCCGCAGCGTCGGGAAGTGCTCGAGGAAGTGCAGCAGCACCGGCACGCTGATGTTGTAGGGCAGGTTCGCGACGAGGTGGGTGGGCTCGCTCGGCAGCTGCACCACCCGCATCGCGTCGTCGACGATGACCGACAGGTCGGCCGCGGGCTGCAGCAGCCCGACGGTCTTCGGCAGCTGCTCGGCGAGGCGCTTGTCGATCTCGACGGCGACGACCTCGGCGCCCGCCTCGAGCAGGCCCAGGGTGAGCGAGCCGAGGCCCGGGCCGATCTCGACGACGCTCATGCCCGCGCCGACGCCGGAGGCGGCGACGATGCGCCGCACGGTGTTGGCGTCGTGGACGAAGTTCTGGCCGAGCTTCTTGGTCGGCTGGATGCCGAGCAGGTCGGCGAGGTCGCGGATCTCGGCGGGGCCGAGCAGGGTGGCGCGCGGCATCAGCCCTCGACCGTCACGGGCTCGTCGGTCCACGAGCCGTAGACCAGCTCGGTGGTCGACGAGATCTGGGCGGCGAGCATCGAGACGTCGGTGCCGATCGTCTCGGCCATCGACCGCAGGGTGTGCGGCACGAGGTACGGCGCGTTCGGGCGGCCCCGGTACGGCACCGGTGTGAGGTACGGCGCATCGGTCTCGACCATGACGAGGTGCCGGGGCAGCTGCACGAGCGCGTCGCGGAGCGGCTGGGCGTTCTTGAACGTCACCGTGCCGGCGAAGGAGGCGTACCAGCCGTTCTCGGCGAGGATCGACGCGAGCTCGGGGCCGCCGCTGAAGCAGTGGAACACCGTCTTCTCGGGGGCGCCGACCTCGAGCAGCGTGTCGACGACCTCGTCGTGCGCGTCGCGGTCGTGGATCTGGAGCGCGAGGCCGTGCTTCTTCGCGATCTCGATGTGTGCGATGAACGACTCGCGCTGGGCGTCGCGTCCCTCGGGCCCGGTGCGGAAGAAGTCGAGGCCCGTCTCGCCGACGGCCCGGACGCGCGGTCGCGACGCCAGCTCGTCGATCTCGGCGAGGGCGTCGGCCAGCTCGCCGCGGGCGGCCAGGGCGGGCGCCTCGTTGGGGTGCAGCGCGACGGCGGCGAGCACCCGCGGCTCGCGGGCCGCGATCTCGGCCGACCAGCGCGAGGTCTCGAGGTCGGTGCCGACCTGCACGACCCCGCGCACGCCGACGCTCGAGGCGCGGTCGAGGTGCTCGCGGTAGTCGAGCGAGTTCTCGCCGTCGGCGATCTCGAGGTGCGTGTGGTTGTCGTAGACCGGCACGACGAGCGCCTGCGGGCTCGGCGGGTACGTCAGGTCGCGGGTCTGGCCCCCGGACTCGGTGGAGGCGCGGTGCCGGACGTGCACCGACGTCGCCTCGGTTCCCGTCCCGTCCGTGCCCCGCCCGCCCGCGCTCCGTCCGTCCGCGCCGCGGCGGTCGGCACCCGTCACGTCGCTCACGCGGCCGGCTCGGGCTGCTCGATGCGCGGGAAGAGGCCCGCGGCGAGGGGCTGCACCTCGGGGGCGCTCGACCACTCGGCCGCACGGTCGACGGGCTGGCTCGTGAGCTCGCCCTGGCCGATCGAGAGCCAGAGGGTCTGCGTCGCCGTCGGCATGAACGGCGCGAGCAGGACGGTCAGGGTGCCGAGGCCGCGGAGGGCGGTCGCGAGCACCGTGGCCAGCCGGTCGCGCTGGTCGTCGTGCTTGGCCAGCGCCCAGGGCTCCTGCTCGGTGATGTAGCCGTTGAGCACGTCGACGAGCTCCCAGATCGACGAGAGGGCCTCGTTGATCGCGAAGCGCTCCATCGCGGCGTCGGCGGCGGCCGTGACGCGCAGCTCGGTCTCGCGGACGGCGAGGTCGGCGTCGGTCAGCTCGCCGGCGACCGGCACGGTGCCGTCGAAGTACCGCGTGATCATGGCGATCACGCGCGACGCGAGGTTGCCGAAGCCGTTGGCGAGCTCGGCCTGGTAGCGGGCGGCGATGTCCTCCCACGAGAAGTTGCCGTCCTGGCCGAACGTGATGGCGCGCATGAAGTAGTAGCGGAACGCGTCGGCGCCGAAGACGTCGGTGATCTGCTGCGGCGCGATGCCGGTCAGCTTCGACTTCGACATCTTCTCGCCGCCGACGAGCAGCCAGCCGTGGCCGAAGACGGCCTTCGGCACGGGCAGGCCCGCGGCCATCAGCATGGCGGGCCAGATGACGGCGTGGAAGCGCGCGATGTCCTTGCCGACGAGCTGCACGGCCGGCCAGCGGCGCCGGAACTGCTCGGCGTCGACGCCGTAGCCGATGGCCGTGACGTAGTTGAGCAGCGCGTCGAACCAGACGTAGACGACGTGCTTCTCGTCCCACGGCACCTTGACGCCCCAGTCGAACGTCTGGCGCGAGATCGACAGGTCGCGGAGGCCCTGCTTGACGAACTGCACGATCTCGTTCCGGACGTTCTCCGGCTGCACGAAGTCGGGCTGCTGCTCGTAGAGGTCGAGCAGGCGCTGCTCGAAGTCGCTCATGCGGAAGAAGTAGTTGCTCTCTTTCAAGAGCTCGACGGGCTTCGAGTGGATCGCGCAGACGAGCTCGCCCTCGAAGGGCCCGACGCCGTCGACGAGGTCGCCGGGCTGCTTGTACTCTTCGCAGCCCACGCAGTACGAGCCCTCGAACTCGCCCTGGTAGATGTAGCCGTCGTCGTGGAGCTTCTGCAGGAACCGCTGGACGCCCTTCTCGTGGCGCTCGTCGGTCGTTCGGATGAAGTCGTCGTTGCTGATGTCGACGGTCTCGAGCAGCGGCTTCCACGACTCGGTGACGAGCTTGTCGGCCCACGCCTGCGGCGTGACGTCGTGGCTCGTCGCCGTGCGGAGGATCTTCTGGCCGTGCTCGTCGGTGCCGGTGAGCAGCCACGTGTCGTCGCCGCGCTGGCGGTGCCAGCGGGCGAGCACGTCGGCCGCGACCTCGGTGTAGGCGTGGCCGATGTGCGGCACGTCGTTGACGTAGAAGATGGGCGTTGCGATGAAGAAGGAGTCGCCGGCGGGCATGGTGACCATCTTAGGTGCGGGCACCGACGCCGGGACGCGGCCCGCGCCTCCGCGTCGGGACGGCCCGGGAGGGCCTCAGGGGCGGGGCTGCCTCGCCGCCAGCGCCGCCTGGTAGAGGTCGCGCTTCGACAGGCCGGTGGCCTCGGCCACGTCGGAGGCGGCCTCCTTCAGCCGGGCGCCGTCGGCGACGAGGGCCTGCACCTGCGCGAGCCCGGCGTCGAGGTCGAACTCGCGCTCGGGGGCGCCCTCGACGACGACGCAGATCTCGCCGCGGACGCCCTCGGCCGCCCAGGCCGCGAGCTCGGCGGCCGGGCCGCGGCGGACCTCCTCGTGCAGCTTGGTCAGCTCGCGGCAGACGACGACGCGGCGGTCGGCCCCCAGGGCGGTCGAGACGTCGCCGAGCGACTCGGCCAGGCGGTGCGGCGACTCGAAGAAGACCATCGTGCGACGCTCGTCGGCGAGGGCGCGGAGCACGCGCAGGCGGTCGCCCTGCTTGCGCGGCAGGAACCCCTCGAAGCTGAAGCGGTCGGTCGGCAGGCCCGACACGGCGAGCGCCGTGAGCACGGCGGACGGCCCGGGGATCGCCGTGACGGTGACGCCCGCCGCCGCGGCCGCCTCGACGAGCGGGAAGCCGGGGTCGCTGATGGCGGGCATGCCGGCGTCGGTGAGGACGACGAGGTCGACGGTGCGGGCCAGCTCGACGAGCTCGGCGGCCTTCTCCCGCTCGTTGTGCTCGTGCAGCGCCACGAGGCGGGGCCGGTTCTCGACGCCGAGGGCCCGCATGAGGTGGATCGCGGTCCGCGTGTCCTCCGCGGCGACCACCTCGGCGTTGCTCAGCGTCTCGACCAGGCGGCGCGAGGCGTCGCCGAGGTTGCCGATGGGGGTGGCGGCCAGAACGATCACCCGGCCATTCTCCCCCGGGGCGCGGCGTCGGCACGACGGCGGCCCCTACGATGGCCCGATGACGACCCCGGGCGAGCGCGCGTTCGACGCGCTCGTGACCGACGACCGCCGCCCCGAGAGCCCCGGCGAGGCCGTCGTCGCGGCCCCTCCCGCCGCCGACGCGCGACAGGCCTCCACGTGGCTCGACCGCTGGTGGGGCCGGATGCTCTCGACCCCCGGCCGCCGGCGTGCCTGGGCCTGGGGCGGCCCGCTCGCCGTCACGCTGCTCGCCGCCGCGCTGCGCCTCTGGCACCTGAACACGCCGGGCACGCTCGTCTTCGACGAGACCTACTACGTCAAGGACGCCTGGACCCTCCACGAGCTCGGCTACGAGGGCTCGTGGCCGGCCGACTACGACGCGACGTTCGCGCAGGGCGGGGCCGACGGTTTCCTGCCGGCGCCGTCGTTCGTCGCCCACCCGCCGCTCGGCAAGTGGCTGATCTCGCTCGGCATGGCCGCGCTCGGGCCCGCCGACCCGGCGGGCTGGCGGCTGAGCACGGCGATCGTGGGCATCCTCGCCGTCGCCCTCGTCGCGGTGATCGGCTCGCGGCTCTTCCGCTCGACGCTCGTCGGCACCCTCGCGGGCTTCTTCATGGCGATCGACGGCCACGCGATCGTGATGTCGCGGGTCTCGCTGCTCGACGACTTCGTCATGTTCTTCGGCCTGCTGGCCTTCGGGGCGGTGCTGCTCGACCGCCGCTCGTCGGCGGCCCGCCTGGCCGACTGGGCCACGAGGAGGCGCGCCGCCGATCGCGACACCGCCTGGGGCCCAGCCCTCTGGGCTCGTCCCTGGCTGGTGACGGCGGGCCTGATGTGCGGGCTCGCCACCGCCGTCAAGTGGAACGGCCTCTACTTCCTCGCCGTGTTCGCGCTCTACACGGTGGTCGTCGACATGCTCGCGCGGCGCCGGGCCGGCGTGGAGTTCTGGCTCTCGGGCACCCTCTTCAAGCAGGCCCCGGTGAGCTTCCTGCTGACGGTGCCGATCGCCCTCGTGGCGTACCTCGCGAGCTGGACGGGCTGGTTCGTCACCGACGGCGGCTACTACCGGCACTGGGTCGAGGAGGGCGGCGAGCGCTGGACGGGGGCCCTGGCCTGGGTGCCCGACGTCGTCCAGAACTTCTGGCACTACGAGGCGGGCGTCTACGCGTTCAACATCGGCCTGCAGACCCCGCACGACTACCAGGCGAACCCGTTCACCTGGCTGCTGATGCTGCGGCCGACGAGCATGTACTACCAGGGCTCGGACCTCGGCCAGGGGGCGTGCGACGTGACGCGCTGCGGCGAGGCCATCACCTCGATCGCGAACCCGGTGATCTGGTACGCGGCCGTGGCGGCCTGCGCGTACCTGCTCTACCGCCTCGTGCGGCATCGCGACTGGCGCCACGGGGCGATCCTCGTCGGCGTGGCGGCGGGCTACCTGCCCTGGCTCGCGTACTCGGGCCGCACGGTGTTCCAGTTCTACACGATCGCCTTCGAGCCCTACCTGCTGCTCGGGCTGGCCGCCGTGCTCGGGATCGTCCTCGGCGACCGCACCGACCCGATCGACCGGAGGCGCAGCGGCATCGGCGTCACGGCCATCGTCGTCGTGCTCGCCGTGGCCGTGACGATCTTCTTCTACCCGATGTGGACGGCCCAGCTCGAGGACTGGGAGTGGATCCGCCTGCACTACTGGATCCCGTCCTGGAAGTAGCCCGCGACTGCGACGCCCTGTTACCTCCTGGGTCTCCGCGTGACGGGCAGCGGCTAGCGTTGGCGCATGGCAGATCGTGAGTACGGCTTCCGCACGCGGGCGATCCACGCGGGCAACATCCCCGACGCGGTGACGGGTGCCCGCGCCCTCCCCATCTACCAGTCGAGCGCGTTCGTCTTCGACGACACCGACGACGCCGCGGCGCGGTTCGCCCTGCAGAAGTACGGCAACATCTACAGCCGCCTCGCGAACCCGACCACCGCCTCCTTCGAGGAGCGGATCGCCAGCCTCGAGGGCGGCCTCGGCGCCGTCGCGACCTCGAGCGGGCTCAGCGCGCAGTTCATCACCTTCGCGAGCCTCGCCGGGGCCGGCGACCACATCGTGGCGAGCGCGAACCTCTACGGCGGCTCGATCACGCAGCTCGACGTGACCCTCCGCCGCTTCGGCGTCGAGACGACGTTCGTCCAGTCGGCGGAGCCCGCCGACTACGCGGCCGCGATCACCCCCGCGACGAAGCTGCTCTTCGTCGAGACCGTCGCGAACCCCTCCGGCGAGATCGCCGACCTCGAGGGCCTCGCCGAGGTCGCGCACGCCGCGGGCATCCCCCTCATCGTCGACTCGACCATCGCGACGCCCTACCTCAACCGCCCGATCGAGTGGGGAGCCGACGTCGTCATCCACTCGGCGACGAAGTTCCTCGGCGGTCACGGCACGACCCTCGGCGGCGTCGTCGTCGAGTCGGGCCGCTTCGCCTGGGACAGCGAGCGCTTCCCGCTCTTCGACCAGCCGGTGGCGAGCTACGGCGGCCTCAACTGGTCGGGCAACTTCGGCGAGTACGCGTTCCTCACGCGGCTGCGCGCCGAGCAGCTGCGCGACATCGGCCCGGCCCTCGCGCCGCACTCGGCCTTCCTGCTCGCCCAGGGCGTCGAGACCCTGCCCTTCCGGATGCGCGCCCACGTCGAGAACGCCCGCCAGGTCGCCGAGTGGCTCGACGCCGACCCCCGCATCGAGCGCGTGCGCTGGGCCGGGCTGCCCGACCACCCCCACCACGACCGCGCGGCCAAGTACCTGCCGGAGGGCCCGGGCTCGGTCTTCACGTTCGAGCTGAAGGGCGGCCGGCCCGCCGGGCGCACCTTCATCGAGTCGGTCGAGCTGGCGAGCCACCTCGCCAACATCGGCGACGCGAAGACCCTCGTCATCCACCCCGGGTCGACCACGCACGCGCAGCTCAGCGAGCAGCAGCTCGTCGACGCGGGCGTGCTGCCCGGCTCGGTGCGCATCAGCGTCGGCATCGAGGACCCGGCCGACATCATCGACGACCTCGACCAGGCGCTCGCCGCCGCGACGAAGGGCTGACCATGACCACCACCGACGACACGACCGCCGCCACCGTCACGACGCAGCTGTCGAACGGCCTGACCTGCGACCTGCCGGCGAGCTCGCCGCTCGCGAAGCTGCTGAGGTCGCAGCGCACCTGGGTCGGCCCGAGCGCCAAGGAGCGACAGGCGATCCTCCGCGGCGCGAAGAGCGTCGCCATCGTCGGCGCCTCGCCCAACGCCACGCGGTCGAGCTACTTCGTGGGCACCTACCTGCAGCAGTCGAGCGACCTGCGCGTGTACTTCGTCAACCCGAACGCCGAGACGATCCTCGGCCAGCCCGCCTACCCCGACCTCGCCTCGCTGCCGGAGGTGCCCGACATCGTCGACGTGTTCCGCAAGGCGAGCGACATCCCCTCGGTCGTCGACGACGTGGTCGCCAGCGGGGCGACGACCATCTGGGTGCAGCTCGGCATCTGGAACGAGGAGGCGGCGCGCTACGGCGAGGAGCAGGGCCTCACCGTCGTCATGGACCGCTGCATCAAGGTCGAGCACGCCCGCTTCCACGGCGGCCTCAACCTCATGGGCTTCGACACGGGCGTCATCTCGGCGAAGAAGACCGGGCGCTAGGAGCGAGCGACAGCAGCAGGGTCGCGACCGCGAGCGATCCGCCGAGCAGCGAGACCGTCACCAACGCCGGCTGGGCGGCGCCGCCGAGCCCGAGGGCCGCCGTCGCGAGGCTCGCCGCCACGATGCGCACCGTGCCCCGGCGCGTGACGGACGCGACGACGAGCGCCAGCGCGGCGACGGTGAAGCAGACGGCCGTGGTCCCCGCCGCGGACCACCAGGTGGCGGGCCAGCCCAGCGTGCGGCCGGACGAGTGCCGGGCGACGACGGCGAGCGCGACCGACGCGGCCACGACCATGGGCAGGAGGGCAGCCGCGGCGGTGCTTCGTGCCCGGGTGGCCGCCGGCACGCGGCCCTGACCGAGCAGCGCGCAGCCGAGCCCGACCGCCGCGGCGAGCGCGACGAGTGCCGTGGCGACGAGGCCGGGCACGATGAGGCCGATGCCGTCGGGCCGGTACCCGGTCGCGACCTCGGCCACGTCGGCGGCGAGGAAGACCGGGCCGCCCGCCGTCACGGTGCCGGCGACGGCCCCGACGACGAGCACGGCGAGGACCGAGCGAGCGACGGCGTGGCGCGACGTGGAGGGCATGAGGTCGAGTCCACCAGGCCGGCGGGGCCGGCGCGTCGTCCTCGGGTGGCGTCCCCCTGGTCCGCGGGTCGCGCCTCCGGTCGTCTCGAGGGGGAGGCGCGGGGTCGCAGGTGCTGACCGCGTCCGTCCCGGGGGTCGACGACCGGGGGCGGGGCACCGGGGAGGTGACGCCCCGTGAAGCCGGGGCTCACGACTGTCGGGGGCGACCGCTACCGTGGCCCGCATGTCCCCCGTGCTGACCGCCCCCGTCGTCTCGACCCAGTGGCTCGCCGACCACGTCGGCGCCGACGACATGGTCGTCGTCGACGCCTCGGTGCTGGCGCTCCGCGACGACGAGGGCACGCTCACCGGGCGATACGTCGGCGGGCACGACCAGTACCTGGCGCACGGCCACGTGCCCGGGGCGGTCTTCGCCGACCTGATCGTCGACCTCAGCGACGACCGCGGCGCACTGCCGTTCACCCGGCCCTCGACCGAGCGCTTCGCCGCCGCCGCGGGTGCGCTCGGCATCGACAACGACGTCACGGTCGTCGTCTACGACTCGGGTGCCGGGCACTGGGCCTCGCGCCTGTGGTGGCTCTTCCGCGCCGCGGGCCACGACGACGTCGCCGTGCTCGAGGGCGGCTTCTCGACCTGGCTGGCCGAGGGCCGCCCGGTCGGCGTCGGCCAGGTCGAGCCCACGCCCGCCCGGTTCGTGGCCCACGAGCGCCCCGAGCTCTGGGTCGACAAGGCCTTCGTCGAGCGCGTCGTCGCAGGCGACGAGCAGGCCGCGCTGATCTGCGCCTCGCCCCGCTCGGAGTTCGACGGCCTCACGGGCCGCCGGCCCCGGCTCGGGCACATCCCGGGCAGCGTCTCCGTCCCCGCCGACGAGCTGGTCGGCGACGACCGGCGGATCGACCGGCCGGCCCGCCTGCGCGAGGCGTTCGCCCCGGTGCTCGACGCCGAGCGCATCGTGCTCTACTGCGGCGCGGGCATCTCGGCGGCGACCGACGCGCTCGCCCTGACGCTGCTCGGCGTGCGCAACGTCTCGCTCTACGACGGGTCGCTGAACGAGTGGGCCGCCGACGCCGAGGCACCGCTGCTGACGGCGGCCTGAGCCCGGCGACGACCCGACGCCGACGGGCTCAGGCCGCCGTCATCGGAATGACCTCGTCGCGGCTGCCGGCGTCAGACGATGCCCTCGGCCAGCTCGCGGTCGAGCTCGGCCACGCCGGTGACCGGCAGGCGGCAGACGAAGTCGTGGCAGAGGTACGCCGTGACGTGGCCCCGCACGGCAGCCCGACCGGAGAAGAGCTCGAGGCCGGCCTCGGCGAACGCCGCCGCCTGCTCCTCCCCCACGACGGCGACGAGCACGCCGGGCCCGAGGGTGCGACGAGCGCGACCGCCGAGGTCGACGGCGGGCGCCCCCGCGGGCTCCACCACGACGAGCTGCGTCGACGGGGCCGCGAGGTCGGCGAGCAGGGCGGTCGTCGTGCCGTACGCGAGCGGGTTGTCGAGGGCGGCGTCGGCGGTGGGCGCGACGGCGAGCTCCGCGGCGGACCGCCACCGCGCCTCCCCGGTCATCCGGTGCAGGGTCAGCGCGGCCGTCGCGCAGGCGCTCGTTCCCGACGGGTACGCGCCCTCGGACGGGTCGGCGCCGAGCGCCGTGCCGTGCGCGGCGAGCACCGGGTCGGGCCCGCCGGCCGCGGCGAACGGCGGGACCGCGACGCTGCCGTCGTCGCCCGTGACGAGGCAGCCCTCGAGCAGCCCGCGAGCCGCGACGGCGTAGCGCGGCAGGCCCGTGGCGAGGCTCAGCTGCAGCAGGCCCTCGGCGAGCATGCCGTGGTCCTCGAGGGTCGCCACGGCCGACGACGCCCCCGCCGACCCGGAGGCGCGCAGCAGCCGCCCCTCGGCCGTCACGTGCTCGTCGAGCAGGAGGTCGGCCGCCGCCCGTGCCGCCGCCACCCAGGCCGGTCGGTCGTGTCGGGCCCCGGCCTCCGCCAGCGCGGCGACGGCGAGGCCGTTCCAGCCGGTCAGCACCTTGTCGTCGACGGCGGGCGGCACCTGCCGGGCCCGCGCCGCGGCGTCGAGCGCGTAGTACCCGCCCTCGACGCGGCGGCCGTCGACGGTGCTCTCCGAGTCCTGGGCCGAGCCGAAGGCGCCCCGCGGCGTGCGGAGGGTCGCGAGCAGGAACCCCGCGACGCCCTCGGCGACCGACAGCGGGTCGAGGGCGGTCTCGGCGGGTCGGCCCGCGCCTCCGGCGCTGCGGTCGGGAGAGGTCGAGGAGCCCGCGTCGCCGACGGCCCTCGGTTCGAGCAGGGCGAGTCGCGAGTACGCGGTGAGCAGCAGGGCGTTGTCGTAGAGCATGCGCTCGTAGTGCGGGTCGCCCCAGTCGCGCCGGGTCGAGTAGCGGAAGAAGCCGCCCTCGACCGGGTCGCGCAGCGGCGAGGCCGCCATCCGCCGCAGGGTGCGCGAGGCGAGCGCGAGGGCGCCGCGGTCGCCGCCGGCCCCGAGCGAGAGCAGGGCGAGCTGGGCCGGTGCCACCGGGAACTTCGGCGCGCCGCCGAACCCGCCGTGCTCGCCGTCCTCGGCGGTGGCGACCCGGGCGGCGGCGTGGCGGACCGCGTCGGTCGGCGGCAGGACCGCGATCCCGCCGACGGCGGCCGGAGGCGCGGCCCGGCTGGCCAGCGCCTCCGCCACTCCCCGGGCGGTCGCGTCCACCTCGGCCCGGCGGCCGGTGAACGCCTCGGTCACGGCGTCGAGCACCTGCCGGAACGCCGGGTGCCCCTGCACCGGCACCGGCGGGTAGTACGTGCCCGCGAAGAACACCCGGCCCTCGGGCGTCGCGAAGCCGGTGAGCGGCCAGCCGAGGCTCGGCGTGAAGGCCGACGCCGCGGCGAGGTAGCTCGAGTCGACGTCGGGGTGCTCTTCGCGGTCGACCTTGACGGCGACGAAGCGCTCGTTGAGGTGCGCCGCGAGCTCGGGGTCGGAGAAGCTCTCGCGGGCCATCACGTGGCACCAGTGGCAGGTCGAGTAGCCGATCGAGACGAGCACGGGCACGTCGCGGCGGCGGGCCTCGGCGAAGGCCTCCTCGCCCCACGGCCACCAGTCGACCGGGTTGTCGGCGTGCGAGCGCAGGTACGGGCTGACGGCGTCGGCGAGGCGGTTCGGCATGCCCGCCACGGTAGGCGCGTCGGCCGCGCACGGGCTCGGCGCGCGAGGGCTAACCGTGCGGCGGCACGTCGCGCAGCGCCGGTCCGTCGTAGTGCGACAGCGGCCTGATCAGCGAGTTCGCCTCGCGCTGCTCGATGACGTGGGCGCTCCAGCCGAGCACCCGCGACGCGACGAACAGCGGCGTGAACACCGCGGTGTCGAACCCCATGAGGTGGTACGCGAGCCCCGACGGGTAGTCGACGTTCGGCTTGAGGCCCTTGCGCTCGAGCACCCCGGCGGCGAGCGCGTCGTAGACGGCGGCCAGCTCGTCGACGCGGGGGTGTCCGGAGGCGCGGGCCCGGTCGACGAGCCCCGCCAGCGACGCCTCCATGGTCGGCACCCGGCTGTCGCCGTTCTTGTAGACGCGGTGCCCGAAGCCCATGATCTTCTCCCGCCGGGCGAAGGCGGCGTCGAGCCAGTCGCCCGCCCCGTCGGCACCGCCGTCGTCGGCGACCCGCTCGAGCAGGTCGAGGGCGGCCTCGTTCGCGCCGCCGTGCAGCGGGCCCTTGAGGGCGCCGATGGCCGCGACGATCGACGAGTGCAGGTCGCTGAGCGTCGACGCCACGACGCGGGCCGTGAACGTCGAGGCGTTGAACGAGTGCTCCGCGTAGAGCACCATCGACGTGTCGAAGGCGTCGACGTCGACGGGGTCGGGCTCACGGTCGAACACCTGGTGGAGGAAGTCGGCGCTGTACCCCAGGTCGTCGCGAGGGGGCACGGGCGGGAGGTCGCGCCTCCGGCGCTGGTCGTACGCCACGACGGCGGGCAGGGCGCCGAAGAGTCGCGTGGCGAGGCGACGGGTGTCGTCGACGTCGTAGCTGCCGGGCGCCGCCGAGGGCTCGGGCATCGCCGCGCCGAGGGCGCTGACGGCGGTGCGCACGACGTCCATGGGGTGCGCGGTCGTCGGGATGAGGTCGATGACGTGCAGCAGGCCGGGGGCGAGCGGGCGCGCGGCGCGCAGCTCGGCGTCGAAGGCCTCGCGCTCGCTCGGCGTCGGGAGCTCGCCGTGCAGGAGCAGGTAGGCGACGTCCTCGATCTCGCGCTCGGCGGCGAGCTGCTGCACGGGATAGCCGCGGTAGAGCAGCGAGTTGCTCGCCGCGTCGACCGACGAGACGGCCGTGCGGTCGACGACCACCCCGGCGAGGCCCTTGTGCAGCTCGGGTGCCGGCTCGGCGGCGGGCGGGGCGGTGACGGTGTCGCTCATGGTCACTCCTTCGTGAGGTGAGGCGGGGTCGTGCGGTGCTGCGGTTCGTGCTGTGCTGCGGTGCTGCGGGTCGAGCGGTGCTCCGGGGCGGGGCGGCCCGGGCTCAGCGCTCGACGGTGAAGTCGAACACCCCGCCGTCGAAGGCCGAGTAGCCCTCGTAGTCGACGAGGTCGTACAGGTCGGCGCGGTGCTGCATCCGGTCGAGGAGGCGCGCCTGCGTGCCCTCCTCGGCGATCTCGTCGAGGCCGCGCCCGGCCTCGCCCATCGCGAGCCGCAGCAGCGTCACCGGCCAGATGACGATCTTCACGCCCGCGTCCTGCAGCTGCCGGGCGGTGTGCAGCTCGCCCTTGCCGAACTCGGTCATGTTCGCCAGCACCGGCACGTCGACCGCCGACGCGACGGCCTCGAACTCGGCGAGCCCGGTGAGCGCCTCGGGGAAGATCGCGTCCGCGCCGGCGTCCACGAGCCTCCGGGCCCGGTCGACGGCGACGTCGAAGCCGTCGACGGCGCGCACGTCGGTGCGGGCCATGACGACGAAATCGGGGTCGCGGCGCCCCTCGACGGCGGCCTTGACCCGCTTGACCGCCGTGTCGAGGTCGACGACCTGCTTGCCGTCGAGGTGGCCGCAGCGCTTCGGGTTGACCTGGTCCTCGACGTGGAGCCCCGCCAGTCCCGCGTCCTCCATCGTCTGCACCGTGCGCGCGACGTTCATCGGCTCGCCGAAGCCCGTGTCGGCGTCGACGAGGGTCGGCAGGTCGGTCATGCGGGCGATCTGCCCGGCCCGGGTCGCGACCTCGGTCAGCGTCGTGAGGCCGATGTCGGGCAGGCCGAGGTCGGCGGCGACGACGGCGCCCGAGACGTAGACGCCGTCGAAGCCCTTGCGCTCGATCAGCCGCGCGCTGAGGGGGTTGAAGGCCCCCGGCATGCGCACGAGCTCGCCGCCCGCGAGCGCCTCACGGAAGCGCCGCCGCTTCTCGGCCGGCGTGAGCGTCGAGTACAGCATCAGAACAGCCCGTCCGGCGAGGCCGCGTCGGCCCGGTCGAGGGCGCCGGCCGGGGGCGTGATCGTCAGCCCGGCCAGCTCGTGCGGCTCCAGCGTCCGGAGGCGCGTGGCCACCCCGAGGAACCGCTCGACCTCCTCCGGTGCGAGCACCCCGTCGGCGAGGGTGCGGAACTTCCGCACGTAGTCCTCCCGCGCGAACGGCCGCGCGCCGAGCGGGTGCGCGTCGGCGACGGCGATCTCGTCGACGAGTCGCGACCCGTCGGCGAACTCGACCTCGATGCGCCCGCCGAACGCCTTCTCGGCGGGGTCGGCGGAGTGGTAGCGCCGGGTCCACTCGGCGTCCTCGGCGGTCGAGATGCGCCTCCAGAGCTCGACGGTGTCCGGGCGCTGCGCGCGCTCGGGCGCGTAGCTGCGCTCGTGGTGCCACTCGCCGTCCTGCAGCGCCACGGCGACGATGTACGGGATCGAGTGGTCGAGGGTCTCGCGGCTCGCGGTCGGGTCGTACTTCTGCGGGTCGCCGGCGCCCGAGCCGATGACGACGTGCGTGTGGTGGCTCGTGTGCAGGACGATGCTCCGGACCGCGGCGGGGTCGCGCAGCTCGGGGCGCTCCCGGCCGAGGCGGCGGGCGAGGTCGATCCAGGCCTGCGCCTGGTACTCGGCGCTGTGCTCCTTCGTGTAGCTGTCGAGGATCGCCCGCTTCGCCTCGCCGGGGCCGGGCAGCGGCACCGAGTAGCGCGCGTCGGGGCCGTCGAGCAGCCACGCGACGACGCCGTCCTCGCCCTCGTAGATCGGGCTCGGGCTCGTCTGGCCGCGCATCGCCCGGTCGATCGCCTCGATCGCCTGCTTGCCCGCGAACGCCGGGGCGTAGGCCTTCCAGGTCGAGATGAGGCCCTTGCGCGACTGCCGCGTGGCCGTGGTGGTGTGCAGCGCCTGGGCGATGGCCTGCGCCGTGGTCTCGACGTCGAGGCCGAGCAACGCGGCGATGCCACCCGCCGCGCTCGGGCCGAGGTGCGCGACGTGGTCGATCTTGTGCGCGTGCAGGCTGATCGCCCGCGCGAGGTCGATCTGCAGCTCGTAGCCGGCGGCGATGCCGCGGACGAGCTGCTCGCCGCCCGCGCCGACGTGCTGCGCCGCCGCGAGCACCGGCGGGATGTTGTCGCCCGGGTGCGAGTACTCCGCGGCGAGGAAGGTGTCGTGGAAGTCGAGCTCGCGCACCGCCACGCCGTTGGCCCACGCCGCCCACTCGGGCTGCGCGCGCAGCTCGGGGTCGAGCCCGAAGACCGTCGCGCCGGCACGGGGGCTGCGGGCGTCGGAGCTCGCGACGCCGGTCGGCCCGGCGGCGCGGAGCGTGCTCTCGGGGCGGTCGGACGTGTCGGCGGGGCTGTCGCCCGGGCCGGCTCCGGCGTGACGGGCGCGGTGCTGGAGGCGCGCGGCCGCCTGCGCGCGGGCTGCGGCCACGGGTGCGCGGCCCAGGCTCGCGGCGGCGACGGCCGCGTTGTCGATGACGCGGTTGATCACCATCTCGGCCACGTCGTCGTCGACCGCGACGGGGTCGACCGCGACCGCGGCCAGCCGGTGGGCCAGCTCGTCGTGTCGCAGCAGCGGGTCGTCGGAGCGGTGGACGTGCACGTCGTTGAGCATCACGAGCGTCACTCTATGCGCGGGCAGGCGCCCCGTGCACGGGGGCGCGAGGCGTCCCGGGCGTGGCGACGACGACCACGACGCCCGCGAGCACGAGCGCCAGGCCGACCCAGCCGAGCACGCTGAGGCGCTCGCCGACGACGACCACGGCGAGGAGCGTGGCGACCACGGGCTCGAGCAGCGTCACCGTCGTCGCCCGCGAGCTCGACACCCTCCGCAGGCCCGCGCCGAAGAGCAGGTAGGCGACGAACATGGGGCCGAGCGCGAGGTAGGCGTGCACGCCGAGCGACGTCGCGGAGGCGGTGATCGCGCCGCCCGTGGCCAGCAGCACGGGCACGAGCAGCACGGCGCCGACCCCGAACTCGGCGGCCATCGCGCCGCGGGCCGGGTGCCCCTGCTCGATGAGGCGTCCGGCGGTGTACGCGTAGGTCGCGTAGGCGAGCCCGGCGAGCAGCCCGAGGGCGACCCCGGCGACGAGTCCCGCGCCGGGCGCGAGGGCGTCGCGCGGGTCGGGGCCGGCGCCGGCCACGAACGCGTAGTCGGTCGGCTGGTCGCGGTGCCCGACCGCGGCGAGGAGGGCGACGCCGACCACGGCCGCTACGGCCGAGGCGATCCACCGGCGCTGAAGGGGGCGTCGCCGGGCGGGCGGGTCGAGCGTCCGCTCGAGCAGTGCCGCGAAGAGCGGGGCCGTGCCGAGGGAGACGACGTTGCCGATCGCGACCCCGGCCAGCGACATCGAGGCGTAGAAGGCGAGGGGGTAGGCGACGACTCCGAGCGCGCCCGGGACGATCCAGCGCCACGCGGGCGCGCCTCCCCGGAGCACCGACGCCGTCAGCCGCGGAGCCGTCGCCGCGAGCAGCAGCCCGCCGACGGTCATCGTGGCGGCGCCGGTCGCCACCGGGCTCACCGCCGACGGCAGGAGGCTCGCCGCCGTGCCGGTGGTGCCCCAGAGCAGGGCCGCGAGCACGATGCCGATCACGGGGCCCGAGCCTACCGAGCGTCGGGCTGCGCCGAGCAGGCCCGGCCCGGCCCGACGGCCCCGGGGGGACGTCGGGCCGGGGGCGGCCCTCAGGCCGGGGGTGCCGCGAAGCGCTCGACGAGCTCACGCTTGAGGATCTTGCCGCTCGGCCCGAGCGGCAGCGCGTCGACGACGTGCACCACGCGGGGGAATTTGTAGGCCGCGATCTCGTCCGAGACGAACGCGACGAGCTCCTCGGGCGTGACGGTGGAGCCGGGGCGGAGCACGACCGCCGCCTCGACCTCCTGGCCGTGGGTCTCGTGGGGCACGCCGAAGACGGCGGCCATGGTCACGTCGTCGTGCTGGGCGAGCACCTCCTCGACCTGCCGCGGGTAGACGTTGTAGCCGTTGCGGATGATCATGTCCTTCGTCCGGTCGACGACCGTGAGGTAGCCGTCGTCGTCCTTCGTGCCGAGGTCGCCCGTGCGGAACCAGCCGTCGACGATGGCCTCGGCCGTGTCGTCGGGGCGGTTGAGGTAGCCGTTCATGAGGTTGTGGCCGCGGATCACGAGCTCGCCGATCTCGCCGCGGGGCAGCAGCACGATCGAGTCGGCGGACGCGGGGTCGGCGATCTCGACGTCGACGCCCCAGATCGGCGTGCCGATGGTGCCGGGGCGGGGCGGTCGGCCGACGTGGTTGAACGTGGCGACCGGGCTCGTCTCGGTGAGCCCGTAGCCCTCGTGCACGGGCGCGCCGAAGACCTGCTCGAAGCGCTGCAGCACCGCGAGGTGCAGCGAGGCCCCGCCCGAGATCGCGTAGCGCAGGGGCGGTCGGGCGTCGCTGCGGCCCGCGGCGTCGAGCAGCGCCATGTACATGGTCGGCACGCCCATGAAGATCTCGCAGCCGTGCTCGACGAGCGCGGCGAGCGCCGCGTCGCCGGTGAACCTCGGCACCATGACGATCGTGGCGCCGGCCCGGAACCCGGTGTTCATCGTGCAGGTCTGCCCGAAGGTGTGGAAGAGCGGCAGCGCCCCGAGCAGCACGTCTCCGCGCTTCATGTCGAAGGTGCCCATGAGGTTGGTGTTCACCTGCTCGATGAGGGCGAGGTGCGAGCCCTCGGCGCCCTTCGGCTGGCCCGTGGTGCCGCTCGTGTAGAGGATGGTCGCCGTGTCGAACGGGTCGCGGGGGACGTACGTGGCGAGCGGCTCGGCCGACTCGGCCAGCGCCTCCAGCCGGTCGTGCCCGGTTCCGTGCGGGTCGACGGACTCCGGAGGCGCGAGCACCGTCACGACGTCGACCTCCGCCAGCTGCGCCCCGGCCGCGCCCTCGGCGAGCAGCGGTGCGGCGCAGACGAGCATCGTCGCCTCGCTGTCGCGCAGGACGTACTCGATCTCGTGCCGCTTGAGCAGGGCGTGCACCGGCACGACGACGGCGCCGAGGGCGAGCACCGCGTAGTAGACGCGGGCGAAGTCGGCGACGTTGGGGACGAGCATGGCGACCCGGGAGCCCTCGCCGACGCCCTTGGAGCGCAGGGCCCCGGCGTAGCCGAGCGTCTGCGACCAGAGCTGCGAGTAGGTGGTGCGCTCCTCGCCGACGACGATCGCGACGTCGTCGGGGTACCGCTGCGCCGACTCGGCGAGGATCGCGGCGACCGACGCGGTCGCGTGCCCGCGCCTGTGCCCTCTCTCGCTCGCGGTGCCGCTCGGGCTGGTGAGGGTGCTGGTCATCGTGTTCTCCGTCTCCGTCGACGATCGAGTCCCCCGGATCATACGTCCCCGAGGTCCGCTCACCCGGGGCGGTCCTGGCGACGCGCTACTCCATGCTGCTGCTGCCGTCGCCGGAGTCGTGGCTCCGGCCGACCCCGCGGGCGCTGAGGTCGCGACCGCTCGGCAGCGCCCGGGGAGGGGTCGGCGCCCCTCCCGCTCCCCAGCCGGGGCGGCTTAACATGGAGGGTCATGCCACCCACCCAGCCCGCGCCGCGCACCCCGGCCGCCCCGCGCACCCCGCGCACCCCGCCGGTCATCACCTACCCGGCCGAGCTGCCCGTCAGCCAGCGACGCGACGACATCGCCGCCGCGATCCGCGACAACCAGGTCGTCATCGTGGCCGGCGCGACCGGCTCGGGCAAGACGACGCAGCTGCCGAAGATCTGCCTCGAGCTCGGTCGCACGAGCATCGGGCACACCCAGCCCCGGCGCATCGCCGCCCGCACCATCAGCGAGCGCATCGCCGAGGAGCTCGGCGACGAGGTCGGCGGCCTCGTCGGCTACCAGGTGCGGTTCACCGACAAGGTGTCGGCCGACACGCAGATCAAGCTGATGACCGACGGCATCCTGCTGAACGAGATCCACTTCGACCGCGACCTCACCCGCTACGACACGATCATCATCGACGAGGCCCACGAGCGCAGCCTCACCATCGACTTCCTGCTCGGGTACCTGAAGCAGCTGCTGCCCCGCCGACCCGACCTCAAGCTGATCATCACCAGCGCGACGATCGACCCGCAGTCGTTCTCGCGGCACTTCGACGACGCCCCCGTCGTCGAGGTCTCCGGTCGCACGTACCCGGTCGAGATCCGCTACCGGCCGCTCGTGGCGGACGACACCAGCGACGGCGACGGCGGCGACCCCGACGACGACCCCGACGAGGCACCCCGCCGCCCCCGCGACGGCCGCGGCGGCTCCGACCGTCCGCAGCGCGCCGACGACAAGGACTACCTCCAGGGCATCAACGAGGCCCTCGACGAGCTCGCCCGTGAGAGCAGCGGCGACGTGCTCGTCTTCCTCAGCGGCGAGAACGAGATCCGCGACGCCGAGGACGCCATCCGGGGCCGGAACCTCCCCCACACCGAGGTGCTCCCGCTCTACGGCCGGCTCAGCGCCGCCGACCAGCACCGCGTCTTCCAGCCGAGCACCACGGCGGGCACCCGTCGCCGCATCGTCCTCGCGACCAACGTCGCCGAGACGAGCCTCACCGTGCCCGGCATCAAGTACGTCATCGACGCCGGCACCGCCCGCATCAGCCGCTACTCGACCCGGGCCAAGGTGCAGCGCCTCCCCATCGAGGCCATCTCGCAGGCGAGCGCGAACCAGCGCTCGGGCCGCTCCGGCCGCACGAGCAGCGGCATCGCGATCCGGCTCTACAGCGAGACCGACTTCGGCAAGCGTCCCGAGTTCACCGAGCCCGAGATCCTCCGCACCAACCTCGCGGCGGTCATCCTCCAGATGATCTCGCTCGGCCTCGGCGAGATCTCGGCGTTCCCCTTCCTGCAGCCGCCGGACTCGCGCGGCATCAAGGACGGCCTCGACCTCCTCCGCGAGCTCGGCGCCGTCACGCAGGGCGGCCACGACGGCTCGAAGCCGCAGATCACGCGCGTCGGCAAGCAGCTCACGCGCCTGCCGATCGACCCCCGCCTCGCCCGCATGGTGATCGAGTCGAAGACGCAGGGCACCACGCGCGAGGTCATCGCGATCGTCGCCGCGCTCAGCATCCAAGACCCCCGAGAGCGCCCCCTCGAGCGTCGCGCGCAGGCCGACGAGAAGCACTCGCGCTTCAAGGACCCCAAGGGCGACTTCCTCAGCCTGCTCAACCTCTTCGAGTACCTCGAAGACAAGCAGCAGGAGCTCAGCGGCAACGCCTTCAAGCGCCTCTGCCGCGAGGAGTTCCTCAACTACCTCCGCGTCCGCGAGTGGCAGGACGTCTACCGCCAGCTCACCCGCGCCGCCCGCCCGCTCGGCCTGCACATCGGCGAGCGCAGCGCGAACCCCGACGGGGTGCACCGCAGCCTGCTCGCCGGCCTGCTCAGCCAGATCGGCCTGCTCGACCCGCAGAAGAAGGACTACGTCGGCGCCCGCCAGACGCGCTTCCTGCTCTTCCCCGGCAGCAGCCTCGCGAAGAAGCAGCCCGCCGCGATCATGAGCGCCGAGCTCGTCGAGACGAGCCGCCTCTTCGCCCGCGTCGCCGGCGTCATCGACCCCGCGTGGGCCGAGCCGCTCGCCCCCGACCTCGTGAAGCGCAGCTACGGCGAGCCGCACTGGGAGAAGAAGCAGGGCGCCGTCGTGGCCTACGAGCGCGTGACGCTCTACGGCGTGCCGATCGTCGAGCGGCGCCGCATCCAGTTCTCGCGCATCGACCCCGGGTACGCCCGCGAGCTGTTCATCCGGCACGCCCTCGTCGAGGGCGACTGGGAGTCGCGGCAGTCGTTCGAGAAGGCCAACGCCGACCTCGTCCGCGAGCTCACCGAGGTCGAGGAGCGCACCCGCCGCCGCGACATCCTCGTCGACGGCGACGCGCAGTTCGAGTTCTTCCAGCGGCGCATCCCCGCCGACGTCGCGAGCACGCGCGACTTCGAGGGCTGGTGGCGGAAGGCGAAGGCCGAGACGCCCGACCTCCTCACCATGACCGCCGCCGACCTCCTCGGCGACGACGAGCCCGACGTCGACGAGGCGGCCTTCCCCGACACGTGGCGGCAGGGCGACCAGACGCTGACGCTCCGCTACAAGTTCGAGCCCGGGGCGGAGGACGACGGGGTGACCGTCGTGGTGCCGCTGCCGCTGCTCGCGCGCCTCCGGCCCGTGGGCTTCGACTGGCAGGTGCCGGGCCTCCGCGACGAGCTCGTGACCTCGCTCATCAAGTCGTTGCCCAAGCAGCTGCGCAAGAACGTCGTGCCCGCGGCCGACTGGGCGGCGAAGATCACGGCCGAGCTGCCGACCGATACCCCGGGCGACGTCGACGAGCCGTTCACCGCGACCCTCGCCCGCGTCATCAAGAAGCTCACCTACGCGCCCGTGACGGCCGACGACTTCGACCTCGACCGGGTGCCCGCGCACCTGCGCGTGACGTGGTCGGTCGTCGACGAGCGCGGCCGCACGGTGGGGTCCGACAAGCGCCTCGACGCCCTCCAGCAGCGCCTCGGCGACGACGCCCGCGAGAGCGTCGCCCGGGTGACGCAGGGCGCCGGAGGCGCGGGTCGAGGCCGGCGCGGACGCGGCGGCCCCGCAGACCCCGCCGCCGCGCGCCCCGTGCCGAACGCCATCGAGCGCTCGGGCATCACGACCTGGGACTTCGACGAGCTGCCGACCGTCGTCGACACGCGGCACGGCGAGACCGTCATCCGGGCCTACCCGGCCCTCGTCGACGAGGGCGCCTCGGTCGCGATCCGGCTCATGGCGACGCCCGCCGACCAGGCGCGCGAGACCCCGCGGGGCGTGCGCCGCCTCCTCATGCTCGCCGTCCCCAGCCCGGTGGCCTACGTGCAGCAGCACCTGACGGCGCCCGAGAAGCTGATCCTCGCGACGAGCCCGTACCAGAACACGGCCGCGCTCTTCGCCGACTGCCTCGTGGCGGTCGTCGACGACGTGCTGCGACGGGTGAAGCCCGACGGACAGCTGTACACGAAGAAGGAGTTCCTCACGGTGCGCGACCGGGTCTCGGCCGCGGTCATGGACTCCATGTTCCAGACCGTGTCGCTCGTCGCCCGCACCCTGACCGCGGCGCGCGACGCCGACAAGGCGATGAGGTCGGCGACCTCGATGGCCCTGCTCACGGCGCTCACCGACATGCGGCAGCAGCGCGACCGGCTCGTGTACCCGGGCTTCGTCTCCGCGACGGGCCTGCAGCAGCTCCAACGGGTGCCGGTCTACCTGGTCGGCATCACCCGCCGCACGGCGAAGCTGCTCGAGGCGCCCTCGCGCGACCGCGCCTGGCTCACCGAGGTGCAGCAGGCGACGGAGCGTTACGAGGAGGCGGGCGGGACGTTCCCGCCGACCGACGCCGCGCCTCCGGCCCTCGTCCGTGCCCGGTGGCTGCTCGAGGAGTTCCGCCTCAGCCTCTTCGCCCAAGACCTCCGGCCGAGCGAGAGCGTCTCGCTGCAGCGCATCGCGAAGGTGCTCGCCTCGGTCTGACCGCGCACTAGCCTGGCGTGATGCGAGCGACGGTCAAGGACGTGGCGGCCCGTGCCGGCGTGTCGCCGAAGACGGTCTCGAACGTCATCAACGGCGTCGTCCCGGTGAGCCCCGACACGCGCTCGAGGGTCGAGGAGGCGCTGGTCGCCCTCTCCTACGTGCCCAACCTCAGCGCGCGCGGCCTCCGCAACGGCCGCACGGGGGCGATCGCGCTCGCCTTCCCCGACCTGACCACGCCCTACAGCGCCGAGATGTCGCACTGGTTCGTCGAGGTCGCGCACGAGCGGGGCTGGTCGGTGCAGCTCGAGCAGACCGGCATGCGGCCGGAGCGCGAGCGCGAGCTGCTCCTCCGCGGCAAGGAGCACCTCGTCGACGGCCTCGTGCTGAACCCGGTCAGCCTCGACGAGAGCGCGATCGTCGGCGCCGAGTCGCTGCCGCCGGTCGTCGTCATCGGCGAGGTCGAGCAGAGCCTCGTCGACCAGGTGCGGGTCGACAGCGTCGCCGCCGCCCGCGACATGACCGACCACCTCATCGCGCTCGGGCACCGGCGCATCGCGGTGCTCGGCACCTCGGGCGAGGGCCTCGACACCGCCACGGCCCGGGCCCGGACGCTCGGCTGGGCGCAGGCCATGGCCGCGGCCGGCCTGCCGACCGGCGACGACCTGCGCTGGGCCTGCGCCGCGTGGTCGCCCGGGGCCGCGGCCGACGCCGTCCGCCGCCACCTCGAGCACGGCGACGCCCCCGACGCGCTCTTCTGCTTCACCGACTCGCTCGCCATCGGCGCGGGCCACTCGCTGTGGGAGGCGGGCCTCCGCGTGCCCGACGACGTCTCGCTCGCGGGCTTCGACGACGTCGCCGACGGCCGCTACGCCCTGCCCCCGCTCACCACCGTCGGGCTCGACAAGCGCCTCTACGCCGAGCGCGCCCTCGAGCTGCTCGCCGCGCGCATCGCCGACCGCGACCGGGCGCCCGAGCTCGTCGTCATCCCGCACGAGGTCGTCCCCCGAGCGAGCACCGCCCGCTCCCCGCGCTGAGCCCCGCCTGTCAACCCCTCACGAGGAGGCGCGGAGCAGCCTACCGTGCCACTCCCGAGCACGAGACAGAGAGGCACCCATGTCTGCTGACCAGTACGCATTCGAAGACCCCACCAAGAAGTTCGCCGACATCACGCCGAAGGCCCAGTACCTGGAGGGCGCCGGCACCGACGAGGAGCTCTCCTCCTCCGCCGACCACGGCGAGGAGACGTACCGCGGCTCGGGTCGCCTCGAGGGCCGCAAGGCCCTCGTCACCGGCGGCGACTCCGGCATCGGCGCGGCCGTCGCCATCGCCTACGCCCGCGAGGGCGCCGACGTCGCGATCAGCTACCTGCCCGAGGAGGAGGAGGACGCCCAGCGCATCGTCGGACTCGTCGAGGCCGCGGGCCGGAAGGCCGTCGCCCTGCCCGGCGACATCACCGACCACGACTTCTGCCTCGACCTCGTCGCGAAGGCCGTCGAGGGCCTCGGCGGGCTCGACATCCTCGTCAACAACGCCGGCAAGCAGCAGCACGTCGAGGAGTTCCTCGACCTCGACGACGAGAACTTCGACGAGACGTACAAGACCAACGTCTACGCGATGTTCTGGATCACGAAGGCGGCCTTGCCGCACCTCGCCCCCGGCTCGACGATCATCAACACGACGTCGATCCAGGCGTACCAGCCGGCCCCGATGCTCGTCGACTACGCGTCGACGAAGGCCGCCATCAACACCTTCTCGAAGGGCCTCGCCATGCAGCTCGCGCCGAAGGGCATCCGCGTCAACGCGGTCGCCCCGGGCCCGATCTGGACCCCGCTGCAGCCGGCCGGCGGCCAGCCGTCGGACGCCCTCCCCGACGTCGGCAGCCAGACCGCCCTCGGCCGCTGGGGCCAGCCCGCCGAGCTCGCGCCCGCCTACGTCTTCCTGGCGTCGGGCGAGTCCAGCTACGTCGTCGGCGAGACCCTGCACGTCGACGGCGGCATGCCCACGCCGTGACCTGAGCACCACCGCCGAGGGGCCGTCCGCGCAGCTGCGCGGGCGGCCCCTCCGTCGTCGGGCCGCCCGACGCATCCGTCGCCGTCGGCGCTTGCGCTCGCGTTACAACGATGTAATGCTGTCGCCAGTCGACGCATCACGAAGGAGTGACCACCGATGACACCCCCTGAACCGAACCCCGGTCCGTCCCGCCGCACGATCCTCCTCGGCGCAGCCGGCCTCCTGAGCGTGGTGGCCGTGGGCACCCTCGCGGGCTGCGCGCCCGGCGCGACCACCGCCTCCGGCGCCACGGTCGAGCAGCTGAAGTTCTGGCACCTGCTGAGCGGGGGCGACGGCGTGAAGATGTCCGCCCTCGTCGACCAGGCGAACGAGCAGAACCCCGAGTTCGTCGCGACCCAGACCGTGCTCGCCTGGGGCACCCCGTACTACACGAAGCTCGCGATGGCGTCGGCCGGCGGCCGGGCCCCCGACGTGGCGATCATGCACGCGTCACGCGTGCCCGGCTACGCCCCCGGCGGCCTGCTCGACCCGTGGGACGTCGAGAAGCTCGCGTCGTACGGCCTGCGCGAGGAGGACTTCGCGCCCGCCGTCTGGAAGGCCGGCTTCAGCGGCGACCAGCTGTTCTCGGTCGCGCTCGACTCGCACCCGTTCATCCTGCTGTACAACACCGACGTCGCGCGCGAGGCCGGCGCCCTCGGGCCCGACGACCGGCTCGTCGAGATCACGAGCCCCGAGCAGTTCCTCGAGGTCGCGAACGCGATGCAGGCCGTGACGGGCAAGCACGGCGCGTCGTGGGGCTACCTCAACGACGGCGCGCAGCTCTGGCGCATGTTCTACACGTTCTACAAGCAGCAGGGCGCCGACATGGTGCTGCGCGAGGGCCGCACCGTCGAGTACGACGAGGCCGCCGCCGTCACGGCGCTCGAGTTCATGCAGCAGCTCACCGACGGCACCGCGATGGCGACCGCCAGCGACATCCAGTCGGGCATCGCCGAGTTCGTCTCCGGCGAGAGCGGCATGCTCTTCACGGGCGTGTGGGAGGTCCCGAGCGCCGAGGCGTCGGGCATCGCCTACGACGCGAGCATCATCCCCACGCTCTTCGGCACGCCCGCCGTCTACGCCGACTCGCACGCCTTCGTGCTGCCCCGGCAGAGCACGGTGGACGACGCCAAGCGCGAGGACGTCTACAAGATGGTCTCGACCATCCTGAAGGACTCGATCTCGTGGGCGCAGGCCGGGCACATCCCCGCCTACGGCCCGGTCGTCGACAGCAGCGAGTACGCCGTGCTCGTCCCCCAGTCGCACTACGCCGAGGCGGCCGCGTACCTGAACTACGACCCGCCGGCCTGGTTCAGCGGCTCGGGGTCGGACTTCCAGACGTACTTCCTCGACAGCATCCAGTCGGTGATCCTCGCCAAGGACGACGCCGCGGCCGGCATGCGGCGGTTCGTCGACCGGGTGGACACGCAGCTGTCGCGACCGGCACCCGTGTAGGCGACCCGTGCCTCCTGCCCCCTCCTCCCCTGACCTGCACGACGACGAAGGAGTCGATCTGTGACGACCACGACGGCCAAGGCCCCGGCGGCGACCGCCGACCGCAGCGCGGCCAGCGACCGCAGCCGCACGACGGCGCGGAGGCGCTCCGGCGGCTCGGGCGAGAACCGGATCGGCTGGGGCTTCGCCGCCCCGTTCACGATCCTGTTCGGACTCTTCCTCGTGTGGCCCCTGCTGCACGGCCTCTACCTCAGCTTCACCGGCCAGAGCCTCACCGGCCAGGGCGGCGAGCTGATCGGGTTCGCGAACTACGTCGAGGCGTTCGGCGACGGCGCGATGTGGCGCTCGATGCTCAACACCTTCTGGTTCACGCTGCTGAGCACGGTGCCGCTCGTCGTCATCGCCCTCGTGCTGGCGCTGCTCGTCAACACGGGGCTGCCCGGGCAGTGGCTCTGGCGCCTGAGCTTCTTCCTGCCGTACCTGCTCGCGTCGACGGTCGTCTCGCTGTTCTGGATCCAGCTCTACAGCCCGACCCTCGGCCCGATCAACAACGTCCTCGCCACCCTCGGCCTGCCCCAGCCCGCCTGGCTGCAGGACCCGGACACGGCCATGGTCGCCGTCGTCGCGACGACGGTCTGGTGGACGGTCGGCTTCAACTTCCTGCTGTACCTGGCCGCGCTGCAGAACATCCCCGACCAGCAGTACGAGGCCGCCTCGCTCGACGGCGCCGGTCGCTGGCGCTCCCTGTTCTCGATCACGATCCCGCAGCTCGGCCCGACCACCGGCCTCATCGTCATCCTGCAGGTGCTCGCGTCGCTGAAGGTCTTCGACCAGATCTACCAGATGACGAACGGCGGGCCCGCGGGCACGACGCGCTCGACCGTCCAGTACATCTTCGAGTCGGGCTTCACCGGCTACCGCTTCGGCTACTCGAGCGCCATCTCGTACATCTTCTTCGCCGTCATCGTCGTCATCTCGATCGCGCAGTTCTCGATCACGGCCCGCAACCGCAAGGGAGCCCAGCGATGACCGCACCTGCCGTCGCCCCCACCAGCGACCTCCGCGCACCGACGGCCGACCGCGGCCGTCGCGCCGGGAGGGCCGGCTCGCCCGTCCGCGGCGGCAGCGGCGGGCACAAGCCCGGCCAGTCGCGCTTCGGCGTCATGGGGGTGCTGAGCGTCCTCGTGCTCGTCGTCCTCGCCGTGCTCTGGCTGCTGCCCTTCCTCTGGTCGCTCGCCACGTCGTTCAAGAGCGAGGCCGACGCCGCCGCCACCCCGCAGACCTGGCTGCCCGCGGGCGGCTTCACCCTGCAGGCCTACCGGGCGATCCTCGAGCAGGGCAACATCCCGACGTGGCTCTTCAACAGCCTGTTCACGTCGATCGTCATCACGCTGATCGTCGTGGCGACCTCGGCGCTCGTCGCCTACGCCTTCTCGCGCCTCGACTTCCGCGGCAAGAAGTGGCTCTACGTGGCGACGATCGCGTCGATCATCATCCCGCCGCAGGTGCTCATCGTGCCGCTCTTCTACCAGATGCTGGCCTTCGACATGGTCGACACGTACTGGGGCATCATCCTGCCGCAGGCGATCGCGCCGGCCATGGTCTTCGTGCTGAAGAAGTTCTTCGACCAGGTGCCGATCGAGCTCGAGGACGCCGCCCGCGTCGACGGGGCCGGCCGCATCCGGGTCTTCTTCACGATCCTGCTGCCGCTCTCGCGGCCCATCCTCGGCGCGGTGTCGATCTTCGTCTTCATCGGCGCGTGGAACAACTTCCTCTGGCCGTTCATCGTCACGAACGACGCGTCGCTGCTCACGCTGCCCGTCGGGCTGCAGACGATCAAGAGCGCGTACGGCATCCAGTACGCGCAGAACATGGCCGCGGCGATCCTCGCGGCCCTGCCGCTCATCCTCGTGTTCCTCTTCTTCCAGCGCCAGATCATCAAGGGCATCTCGACCACCGGGTTCGGGGGGCAGTAGCAGCCGCGCCTCGCTCGATCCGCGCCCCTCCCGTCCGACCCTCATCACCGCCAGCACGCCGCTCCCCCTCTACCTAGGAGAACCATGACCACCGCCCGCATCACCGTCGACCGCGAGTTCACGATCGGCTCCGTGCCGCGCCGCCTCTTCGGCTCCTTCGTCGAGCACATGGGCCGGTGCGTCTACACCGGCATCTACGAGCCCGGCCACGAGACCGCCGACGAGAAGGGCTTCCGCCGCGACGTCCTCGACCTCACCAAGGAGCTCGGCGCGACCGTCGTCCGCTACCCCGGCGGCAACTTCGTCTCGGGCTACAACTGGGAGGACGGCGTCGGCCCCGTCGACCAGCGCCCCCGCCGCCTCGACGGCGCGTGGCACACCGTCGAGACCAACGCCTTCGGCCTGCACGAGTTCGTCGAGTGGTCGAAGCTCGCCGAGGTCGAGGTGATGGAGGCCGTCAACCTCGGCACCCGCGGCGTCGACGCGGCCCGCGAGCTCGTCGAGTACGCCAACCACCCGGGCGGCACCGCGCTGAGCGACCGCCGCATCGCCAACGGCGCGGCCGACCCGTTCGACATCAAGCTCTGGTGCCTCGGCAACGAGCTCGACGGCCCGTGGCAGATCGGCCACAAGACGGCCGCCGAGTACGGCCGCCTCGCGCAGGAGGCCGCCAAGGCGATGAAGTTCGTCGACCCCACGATCGAGCTCGTCGCCGTCGGCAGCTCGGGCCGCGGCATGCCGACCTTCGGCGCCTGGGAGCACGAGGTGCTCACCCACGCCTACGACGAGGTCGACTACGTGTCGATGCACGCCTACTACCAGGAGCACGACGGCGACGCGACGAGCTTCCTCGCGACGGCGGTCGACATGGACGCCTTCATCGAGGAGGTCGTCTCGACCATCGACGGCGTCAAGGCCGCGGGCAAGCACGACAAGCAGGTGCACATCTCGTTCGACGAGTGGAACGTCTGGTACCAGACCGGCCTCGACACCGACGACCAGCCGCACAACGTCTCGAAGGGCTGGGTCGAGCACCCGCGCCTCATCGAGGACCAGTACAACGTCACGGACGCGGTCGTCGTCGGCACCTTCCTCAACTCCCTGCTGCGCCACGGCGACCGGGTGAAGATCGCCAACCAGGCGCAGCTCGTCAACGTCATCGCCCCGATCCGCAGCGAGCAGGGCGGACCGGCCTGGCGCCAGACGATCTTCTGGCCGTTCGCCCGCATGGCGGCGCTGGCGAAGGGCGAGATCCTCCGCACCGTCGTGACGAGCGACAAGATCGACACCCCGAAGTACGGCGACGCCGACCTCGTCGACGTCAGCTCGACCTGGGACGAAGAGACCGGGCGCGTCGCGTTCTTCCTCGCCAACCGCGGACTCGAGGAGGCGGCGGACGTCGAGCTGGTCCTCCGCGGCTTCGCGGACGGTCGCGTCACCCGCGCCGAGGTGCTGGCCGTGCCGGAGGGCGGCGACCGCTTCACCGCCAACACGGAGCAGGCCCAGGACGCGGTCGGCCTCGTGCCGCTCGACGGCGTCACGGTCGACGGCGGCAGCGTCCGCCTGACGCTGCCGGCCCTGTCGTGGGCCGTCGTCGAGCTCGAGGTCGCCCAGGCCTGAGGCTCCGCGCCACACATGACGCGGGCACGTCCACACCGGGTGCGGACGTGCCCGCCTCGCTGTGCGCGGGTCGCCGCCGCCGCCGTGCCTACTTCTTGCGGCGCGGGAAGAGCCGCGAGATGGAGTCGCGCACCGACTCCTCGATGGTGTCGCTGAAGCCGTTCGAGAAGGCGAGGGAGTCGGCGGCCGCGCTCTCGGCCGTCATCGACGCGATCACGGCCTGCCCGTGGTGGGCCCTGGCCTCGCGCGGCCCGGCGAAGGCGAGGCCCTGCGAGGCGGCCAGGCGTGCCAGGTGGTCGAGCCGCGCCTCCAGCGGGATGCCCGCCGTGTCGGCGAGGGCGCGCGCGTGCTCGTCGTCGACGCCGTCGGCGACCCAGCGAGCCGCCCGCTCGGGCAGGACGCCGTCGGCCAGGAGCCCGATCACGCGCTTGGCCTCGTCGTCGCGGATCTCGCGCCGCGCCGCCTCGACGCCGCGGGAGGCGGGCTCGGAGGGACGCGCGGGGTCGATCGGGTCGCTGGACATCCGCCCACGATAACCCCTGGTCGTGGCGGCGGTCGTCCTCCTCGGGGAGGGACCTCCCGCCGGGGCCCTCACCGCGGTCGCTAGCTGAACAGGCGCGTCGGCGTCGTCAGGTCGAGCTCCGCCGCGCGGAGGTCGGGCCGTGCGCCGTCGTCGCCGGCCACAGCGCGCTCGATGCGCTCCTTCTCGGCGATGCTCGAGCGGATGAGGGGCAGGCCCCGGGCGATCGCGGCGCGGATGCGCTCCTGCAGCAGCGGCGCCGTCACGCGCCGGTCGGTGAAGTCGCTCGCGTGCGCGTAGACGCCGAGCGGCAGCGTCAGCGCCTGGAAGAAGCCGAACAGCGGCCGGAGCGAGTGCTCGAGGATGAGCGCGTGCCGCTCGCTGCCGCCGGTCGCGGCGAGCATCACGGGCACGTCGACGAGCGCGTACTGCTCGACGAAGTCGAACAGGTGCTTGAAGAGCCCGGTGAAGGAGGCGCGGTACACCGGCGAGGCCGCGATCAGCAGGTCGGCCCCCTCGATGGCCCGCAGCTCGCGCTCGACCCGCTCGTCGAGCTCGTCGCGCGTGAGCGCCCCCGCGAAGAGCGGCCCGAGCTCGCTCACGCGGATGACGTGCCGCTCGATCGGCAGCACGAGGGCGAGCTCGTCGAGGATCGCCTCGACGAGGGCGTCGGTCTTCGACGGGGTGCTGAGGGTGCCCGACACGGCGACGACGCGCAGCGGGGTCGCCGTCGGCCGGCTCGGGTGCGGAGGGTTCTGCGTCATGCCGTCATGCTCCCCCGGCCGCCGACGTAACGCAGCCCGTGTGACGACATGAGTCGTGCGAGGGTGTCCTGGTGACGCATCACCTACCTGAGCCGGCCCCGACCGACGCGCCCGCCGGCGAGCACTTCGACCCGACCGACCCGCGGGTCGCCCACGCCGCCTCCTTCGGCCGGGCCGCCGACGTGTACGAGCGCGGCCGCCCGCCGTACCCCCGCGACGCCGTCGGCTGGCTGCTGCCCCACGGCGCCCGCGACGTCGTCGACCTCGGCGCGGGCACGGGCAAGTTCACGCGCGCGCTGCTCGACGCCGGCGTCGCCGTCACCGCCGTCGAGCCGAGCGACGGCATGCGCGCCGTCCTCGAGCAGGTCGTCCCGGCCGCCCGCTCGGTCGCCGGGTCGGCCGAGCGCATGCCGCTGCCCGACGCCTCCGTCGACGCCGTGCTCGTCGCGCAGGCCTGGCACTGGGTGCAGCCCGAGAGGGCCGTGCCCGAGGTCGCCCGCGTGCTGCGCCCCGGGGGCACCCTCGGCCTCGTGTGGAACATCCGCGACGAGACCGTGCCGTGGCTCGCCGAGCTCAGCCGGGTGCTGAACCAGCCCGCCGAGCGCGACATGCAGTCGGGGTCGCCGGTCGTCGGCGCTCCCTTCGGCCCCGGCGAGCGCCACGACGTCGAGTGGGTGCACGAGCTCGACCGCGAGGCGTTCCTCGCCATGGTCGCCTCGCGCAGCTACGTCATCACGCTCACCGACGACGATCGCGCGCAGGTGCTGCGCGACGTCGAGCACCTGCTCGACACGCACCGCGACACGCGCGGCGTCGACCTCGTGCGCCTGCCCTACGTCACCCGCTGCAGCCGCTTCACCCTGCCCGCGTAGGGTCGACCCCATGGACCTGGAGGCGCGGCTCGTCACGGTCGACCACGTCTGGTCGGGACGATGGCTGGGCCCGCACGTCGTGCGCGCCTCCGACGCCGGCATCCACCTGCTCGGCGCCCCCGACGCCGCCTCCGGCGGGCTGCCGCACCTGCGCGGCACGCTCCTCTCGCCGTTCACCGACTCGCACGTGCACCTCGGCCTGGTCGACCCGGTCGCGCTCGGCCCCGGCGGGATCGGCCGGGTGCTCGACCTCGGCTGGGACCCGGACGAGGCCAGCCTCTGGCCCGAGCACGGCCGCCTCGACGACGCATGGCCGGAGGCGCAGGTCGCGGGCGGCCTGCTCTGCCCGCCCGGCGGCTACCCGAGCCGGGCCGGCTGGGCCCCGAGCACGGCCTCGGTCGAGGTGGCCGACGCCGCCGACGCCCACCGCGAGGTACGGCGCATGCGCGACCTCGGGGCCTCCGTCGTCAAGGTCACGCTCAACTCCGACGTCGGCCCGGTCTTCGGCGACGCCGTGCTGCACGCCATCGTCGAGGCCGCGGCCGACGTGCAGCTGCTGACGATCGCGCACGTGCAGGGCGTCGGCCAGGCGCGTCGAGCGCTCGACGCCGGCCTGCTGCGGTTCGCGCACGCGCCCTTCAGCGAGGTTCTCACCGACGACCTTGTCGACGTCGCGGCCGACGGCACGTGGATCAGCACCCTCGACATCCACGGCCGGGGCCGCCGCGGCCCGACGCACGAGATCGCCGTCGCCAACCTGACCCGCTTCCGCGCCGCGGGCGGGCACGTCCTCTACGGCACCGACCTCGGCAACGGCGAGCTGCCGGTCGGCGTGAACGAGCGCGAGCTGCGGGCCCTCGAACGCTGCGGGCTCGGCCTCGACGCGCTGCTGCACGCCCTCGGCAGCGACGACTCCCTCGACGCCGGGCACGACGGGCGGCACTGGTCGAGGCGGGCCACGTGGATCCCGAGCGCGCCGCCGACCGGCGAGCTCGACGAGGGGCGGGCGGCGGCGTGGCTCGCGGAGGCGACCGTGCTCACCGTCGACACGCTCGTGGCCGCGGCCGCGGACTAGCGTGGGCGGGGTGACCGACCCGACCCGCGCCTCCTCGTCCGCCCTCGAGCCGGCGGGCGCACCGGCCGACCTGCCGGCGGGGCCGCTCGACGCGGCCGACCCGCTCGCCGCGTTCGTCGGGCGCTTCCTGCCCGCGGGCGACGTCGTCTCGTACCTCGACGGCAACTCGCTCGGCCGACCGCTGGCCGCGACGGCCGCGCGCCTCGACCGGCTGCTGCGCGAGGAGTGGGGCACGCGCCTCATCCGCTCGTGGGACGAGCGGTGGATGAGCCTGCCGACCGAGGTGGGCGACCGCATCGGGGCGATCGCGCTCGGCGCGGCGCCGGGCCAGGTCGTCGTCGGCGACTCGACCACCGTGCTGCTCTACAAGGCGATCCGCGCGGCGCTCGACGCCCGGCCCGGCCGCACCGAGATCGTCATCGACGACGACCAGTTCCCGACCGACCGCTTCGTCGTCGAGGGCATCGCCCGCGAGCGCGGCGCCGTCGTGCGCTGGGTGGAGGTCGACCCGACGCTCGGCGTGACGCCCGAGCTGCTCGCGCCCGTGCTCGGGCCCGACACGGCCGTCGTGCTCGTCAACCACGTGTCGTACCGCTCGGCGTTCGTCGCCGACCTGCCGGCGATCGCGAGCCTCGTCCACGAACACGGCGCGCTGCTCGTCGCCGACCTCTGCCACTCGGTCGGGGTCGTGCCGACCGAGCTCGACGCATGGGGCGTCGACCTGGCGGTCGGCTGCACCTACAAGTACCTCAACGGCGGGCCCGGCGCCCCCGCGTTCGTCTACGCCTCGGCCGCGCTGCTCGCCGACGAGGCCCGCGTGCTCGCGCCGCCGATCCAGGGCTGGATGGGCGCCGCCGACGTCTTCGCGATGGCGGCGGGGTACGAGCCGGCCCGGGGCGTGAGGCGCTTCGTCAGCGGCACTCCCCCGGTGGTCGGCCTGCAGGCGATGCAGGACATGCTCGACGCCCTCGAGGAGGCCGGGCTCGACGCGGTGCGCGCGAAGTCGCTCGCCCTCACCGGGTACGCCCTCGACCTCGTCGACGCGTGGCTCGTGCCCCTCGGCGTCGAGGTCGCGACGCCGCGGGAGCCCGAGCGCCGCGGCAGCCACGTCATGATCACGCACCCGGCGTTCCGCGAGGTCGTCACGACCCTGTGGGCGGACGGCGTCGTGCCCGACTTCCGCAACCCCGACGGGCTGCGGATCGGGCTCTCGCCGCTCAGCACCACGTTCGCCGAGGTGCGCGTCGGCCTGGCCGCGGTGCGGGAGGCGCTGCGGGCGGCCTGAGGCGCGCCTCCCCGGGGCGGTGATCGCCCGCGGTCGGCGTCGAGCGCGACACGGACGCGGCGGCCGTCGCGGACGGCGTCAGGCGGGCGGGGGCCCCGAGCTGCGCCGGACGACGAGGCGGGTCGGCACGATGCGGTCGTCCGAGGGCGGCGCCCCGTCGAGCATCTCGAGCATGACCCGCATCGAGCGGGAGCCGATGCCGCCGAAGTCCTGGTGCACCGTCGTGAGCGGCGGCCAGAACGACCCCGACTCGTCGGTGTCGTCGAAGCCGACCACGCTGATCTCGTCGGGGATGCGGCGCCCGCTCTCGTGCAGCGCCCGCATGACGCCGAGGGCCATCTGGTCGTTGGCGGCGAAGACCGCGGTGACGTCGTCGCGGGCGGCGAGGCCGAGGCCCAGCCGATAGCCGGAGGCGGTGGTCCAGTCGCCCTGCAGCGGCGCCTCGGGATCGAGGCCGGCGTCGCGCATCGCCCCGAGCCAGGCCGTCGACCGTCGGGTGGCCGAGTACGACGTCGCGGGGCCGGCCACGTGCACGATGCGCGTGTGCCCGAGGTCGAGCAGGTGCTGAGTCGCGAGCCGCGTGCCCTGCTCTTGATCGGTGTCGACGACGACGTAGGGCTCGCCCGCGTCGGAGTCGATGATCACGACGGGCAGGCCCACCGGCACGATGACGTCGGCACGGTCGAGCATGTGCGCCTCGATGATGATGACGACGCCGTCGACCGCCTCCTCCTGCAGGCGGCTGAAGGCCCCGGCGACCTCGCCCTCGGTCGGCTGGGCGACCGGCATGAGGGTGATCGTGTAGCCCGCGCCCGACGCCGCGGTGACGATGCCGTCGAGGGTTCGCATGTTGCCGAGCGTCGACAGGGTGAACATGATGACGCCGATGCTGCGGAAGCGCCCGGTCTTGAGCGCCCGCGCTGCGCTGTTCGGCCGGTAGCCGAGCTCGGCCATGACGTCGAGCACGCGCTGACGGGTGCCCGCCTCGACGTTGCGGGCGCCGTTCGACACGCGGGAGACGGTCTGCGACGAGACCCCGGCACGCGCGGCGACGTCGGCCATCGAGACCGTTCGGCCTCGAGGCAGGCGGGCGGGGGCCGACTTGACGTCCGCCGTCGGAAGTGTCATGGTTGCGAGCATCCCAGATGTTTACGTAAACACCAAGCTGGATCAGCAGCGGTGTTCACGAGGCCTACCCCGATGAAGTGGATCACCATGACGACGTTGTCGACACCTGCGGCCGCCCGGCCGGGCGCCGCCCAGGCCGCGCCCCGAGGCGACCGCCCGATCCGCCGCGACAAGCGGCGGTGGACCGGCTGGGGCTTCGTGCTCCCCTTCCTCGTCGTCTTCGCCCTGGTGCTCGTCGCGCCCGTCGTCTACGCGATCTACCTCAGCCTGTTCAAGGAGCAGATGATCGGGGGCAACTCCTTCGTCGCCCTCGAGAACTACGTCCAGGCGCTGACCGACCCGAACTTCTGGGACTCGCTCCGCCGCGTCGCGCTCTTCCTCGTCGTGCAGGTGCCGATCATGCTGATCGTCGCCCTGGCCGCCGCCCTGGCCCTCGACTCGGCCCGCCTGCACCTGACGGCGTTCTTCCGCATCTCGATCTTCCTGCCGTACGCCGTGCCCGCCGTCGTCGCCGCCCTCATGTGGGGCTTCATCTACGGAAACCGCTTCGGCCTCGTCGGCAACCTCGAGGACGCCACCGGCTGGGACCTGCCCGACCTGCTCTCGCAGAGCTGGGTGCTCGCGTCGATCGGCAACATCGTCACGTGGGAGTTCGTCGGCTACAACATGCTGCTGTTCTACGCCGCCCTCCGCGTCATCTCGCCCGACCTCTACGAGGCCGCCGAGCTCGACGGCGCCGGCCCGTTCCGCATCGTCCGCAACATCAAGCTGCCGGCCATCCGCGGAGCCCTCGTCATCGGCGTCATCTTCTCGATCATCGGCAGCTTCCAGCTCTTCAACGAGCCGAACATCCTGCAGACGCTCGCCCCGAACGCCATCAGCACCTACTTCACGCCGAACATGTACGCCTACAACCTGTCGTTCGCGGGCCAGCAGTACAACTACTCCGCCGCGATCGCCATCATCATGGGCGTCCTGACGATGGCCGTCGCCTACGTGGTCCAGCTCGTCGGCTCCCGGAAGGACTCCTGACCATGTCGACCCTCACCGGCTCCCCGATCGCCGCGCCCGACCAGGGCACGCCCACCGTCGCCCCGACCCGCGCGACGCAGGCCCGCAAGCGCCGCGCCGGCGCCCCCCGCGACAAGCGCAGCATCCTGCTGACGCTCGTCATGGCGCTGCTGCTCATCTACTCGGTGCTGCCGCTGTTCTGGCTGCTCGTCAACTCGACGAAGACGCAGGAGGCGCTGTTCAGCTCCTTCGGCCTGTGGTTCAGCGGCGACTTCGCCCTGTTCGACAACATCCGCGGCGTCTTCACCTACGGCGACGGCGAGTTCGTCCGCTGGCTCGGCAACACCCTGCTCTACGTCGTCGTCGGGGCCGGAGGCGCGACCCTCCTGGCCACGCTGGCCGGCTACGGCCTCGCGAAGTTCGACTTCCCGGGCAAGAAGGCCGTGTTCGCGGTCGTCCTGGGCGCGGTCGCCATCCCCGGCACCGCCCTCGCGGTCCCGACCTTCCTCATGTTCAGCCAGCTCGGGCTCACGAACACCCCGTGGGCGATCATCCTGCCGTCGCTGATCAGCCCGTTCGGCCTCTACCTGATCTGGACCTACGCCGTCGACTCCGTGCCGACCGAGATCCTCGAGGCCGCCCGCATGGACGGCTCGAGCGAGGTGCGCACGTTCTTCACGATCAGCCTGCGCCTGCTGAGCCCCGGCCTCATCACGGTGCTGCTCTTCTCGATCGTCGCGACCTGGAACAACTACTTCCTGCCGCTGATCATGCTGAGCGACTCGCGCTGGTACCCGCTGACCGTCGGCCTCAACCAGTGGAACGCGCAGTCGACCACCGTCGGCGGCGACCCGATCTACAACCTGGTCATCACCGGCTCGTTCCTCGCGATCATCCCGATCGTCGTCGCGTTCCTCTTCCTCCAGCGCTACTGGCAGTCCGGCCTCTCGGCCGGCGGCGTCAAGGCCTGACGACCTCTCCCCGACCTTCCCTCCGCACCGTCCCCCACAGCACCACCCCGCACCACCACCTCCACGACGAAGTGAAAGGCACCACCACCATGACCCGATCCCTCCCCCGCACCGCGAGGCGCGTCGTCGCCCTCGGCCTCGGCATCGCCCTCGCGGGCTCCCTCGCGGCGTGCTCCTCCGGCGCCGGCGGCGGCGCCAGCAGCGACACGGCCTCGTCCGACGAGCTGGCCGCGGCCCTCGACCAGAAGAGCACCATCACGGTCTGGGCCTGGGCCCCCGCGGTCGAGCCCATCGCCGAGGCGTTCGAGAAGGCGCACCCCGAGATCACCGTCGACGTGCAGAACGTCGGCACCGGCGCCGACCAGTACACGAAGCTGCAGAACGCCATCAAGGCCGGCAAGGGCGCGCCCGACGTCGCCCAGGTCGAGTACTTCGCGATCCCGCAGTTCTCGCTCGGCGGCTCGCTCGCCGACCTCAGCGGCTACGGCTACGGCGACCTCGAGGAGGACTTCACGGCCTCGACCTGGAACTCCGTCACCGACGGCGACGCGGTCTACGCCCTCCCCCAGGACTCGGGCCCCATGGCGATGTTCTACCGCCAGGACGTCTTCGACAAGTACGGCATCGCCGTGCCGAAGACCTGGGACGAGTACCTCGCGGCCGCCGAGACGATGCACTCGGCCGACCCGAACCAGTACATCGCGGGCGACACCGGCGACGCCGGCTTCACCACGAGCATGATCTGGCAGGCCGGCGGCCACCCCTACACGGTCGACGGCGAGAACGTCACCATCGACCTGCAGGACGAGGGCGCCAAGCGCTGGACCTCGACCTGGAACACGCTCGTCGAGAACGGCTCGCTCGCCCAGACCCCCGGCTGGACCGACGAGTGGTTCCGCGCCCTCGGCGACGGCTCGATCGCCACGATGCTCACCGGCGCCTGGATGCCCGGCAACCTGACGGCCCAGGCCGCCGAGGGCTCCGGCCAGTGGCGCGTCGCCCCCATGCCCCAGTACGAGGAGGGCGACACCGCGACCGCCGAGAACGGCGGATCGTCCATCGCCGTCATGGACCAGTCGCAGAACAAGCTCGTCGCGGCGGAGTTCACCAAGTTCGCCACCGCCGAGGAGGAAGGTCGTCAGATCTCCTTCGACGCCGGCGGGTTCCCCTCGACCGTCGCCGACCTCGACGACGAGACCTTCCTGAACGAGGCTCCCGAGTACTTCGGCGGCCAGAAGATCAACGAGGTGCTCTCGCAGGCCGCCAAGGACGTGCTGCCCGACTGGCAGTACCTGCCCTTCCAGGTCTACGCGAACAGCATCTTCAGCGACAGCGCGTCGTCGGCGTACACCAACGGCACCTCGCTCGACCCCGTCCTCGAGGACTGGGCGAAGGCCACCGCCGCCTACGGCGAGCAGCAGGGCTTCACGGTCGAGACCAAGTAGTACACCACCGCAACAGCACCGCCTCACCACCGCAGCGGGGAGGCGCGACCCCGGTCGCGCCTCCCCGTCGCCACGTCCCCCGCCGTCACGTCCCCCTCGGAGGAACACCATCAGCACCACCGCCCCCACGAGCACCCGCTTCGTCATCGGACCCGAGCACTTCGAGCTCGACGGAGCACCCCACCGCGTCGTCGCGGGTGCCCTGCACTACTTCCGCGTCCACCCCGACCAGTGGGCCGACCGCATCCGCAAGGCCCGGCTGATGGGCCTCAACACCATCGAGACCTACGTCGCGTGGAACGCGCACTCGCCCCGCCGCGGCGACTTCGACACGAGCGCCGGGCTCGACCTCGGCAGGTTCCTCGACCTCGTCGCCGCCGAGGGCCTGCACGCGATCGTGCGGCCCGGCCCCTACATCTGCGCCGAGTGGGACGGCGGCGGCCTGCCCGGCTGGCTGTTCGACGACCCCGCCGTCGGCGTCCGCCGCAGCGAGCCGCTCTACCTGGCCGCCGTCGACGAGTTCCTCGAGCGCGTCTACGAGATCGTCGTCCCCCGCCAGATCGACCACGGCGGCCCCGTCGTGCTCGTGCAGATCGAGAACGAGTACGGCGCGTACGGCGACGACTCCGGGTACCTGCGGCACCTCGTCGACCTGACCCGCGCCTCCGGCGTGGTGGTGCCCCTGACCACGGTCGACCAGCCGACCGACGAGATGCTCGAGGCGGGCAGCCTGCCCGAGCTGCACAAGACGGGCAGCTTCGGCTCGCGCGCGGCCGAGCGGCTCGCCACGCTGCGCCGCCACCAGCCGACCGGGCCGCTGATGTGCTCGGAGTTCTGGGACGGCTGGTTCGACCACTGGGGCGAGCACCACCACACCACCCCGGTCGAGGAGGCGGCGCGCGAGCTGGACGCGCTGCTCACGGCCGGTGCGTCGGTGAACGTCTACATGTTCCACGGCGGCACCAACTTCGGCTTCACCAACGGCGCCAACCACAAGGGCACGTACCAGTCGCACGTCACGTCGTACGACTACGACGCCCCCCTCGACGAGGCCGGGTGGCCGACGGAGAAGTTCTTCGCGTTCCGTGACGTCATCGCTCGGCACATGCCGGTGCCCGACGAGGTGCCGTCGACGCGCTCGGACGCGCCCGTGCTGGCGACGACCTTCGACCAGGCGGTGCCGCTGGCGGAGGCCGTCGGGCTCGCGGGCGCCGACGCGTCCTGGCTCGCGAGCGACGCCGTGCCGACCATGGACGCGCTCGGCACGTACCGCGGCTTCTCGCGGCACCGGGTCGCCCTGCCCGCGGGCGGGTCGTCGCGCGTGCTGTCGTTCGCCGGCGTGCGCGACCGCGCCGTCGTGTCGGTGGACGGGCGCCGGGTGGGCGTGCTGCAGCGCGACCAGCACGAGCGCGCGATCGCCGTGCCCCCGGGCGCCGTGCTGGAGGTGCTCGTCGAGGACCAGGGACGCGTCAACTACGGCGTCCGCATCGGCGAGGCGAAGGGCCTGATCGGCCCGGCGCTGCTCGACGGCGAGGAGCTCGTCGGGTGGGAGAGCACGCCGCTCGACCTCGACGCGGTCGTCGCGGCCCTGGCGGGCACCGGCGAGCCGGGCACGCCGGGGGTCTCGTCGTTCGACGGGCCCCTCGTCGCGCACGCCACGGTGACGCTCGACGAGCCGCACGACCTCTACCTCGACACGCGCTCGTGGGGCAAGGGCGTCGTGTTCGTCAACGGCTTCGCGCTCGGCCGCTACTGGACGCGCGGCCCGCAGCACACGCTCTACGTGCCGGGCGAGCAGCTGCGCGCCGGCGACAACGATCTCGTCGTGTTCGAGACGGGCGCCGCCGCGGCCCCGGTCGTGTCGTTCGTCGCCCGGCCCGACCTCGGCCACACCGAGCAGTAGACCGGCCCGGCCCGGCCGGCCCGGCCCGGCCGGCCGGGCCTCGCACCCCCCGCCCGGCGTTGCACCCTCAGGACCGACGGTGCGGCGCTGGTCCGGGGGTGTCGCGCGTCCCGCCCTCCCCCGGACGACGACGGAGGTGGCACCGACCTGGTCTGGTCGGTACCGCCTCCGGGGTGGTGCGGTGGTGCGCTCGGGGCTAGAAGTCCCAGTCCTCGTCCTCGGTGTTGACGGCCTTGCCGATGACGTACGACGAGCCCGACCCCGAGAAGAAGTCGTGGTTCTCGTCGGCGTTCGGCGAGAGGGCCGACAGGATCGCCGGGTTCACGTCGGTCGTCTCCTTGGGGAACATCGGCTCGTAACCGAGGTTCATCAGCGCCTTGTTGGCGTTGTAGTGCAGGAACTTCTTGACGTCCTCGGTCAGGCCGACGGAGTCGTAGAGGTCTTGCGTGTACTGGATCTCGTTCTCGTAGAGCTCGAACAGCAGGTTGAACGTGTAGTCCTTGATCTCCTGCTTGCGCTCGTCCGAGGCTCCTTCGAGCCCCTTCTGGAACTTGTAGCCGATGTAGTACCCGTGCACGGCCTCGTCGCGGATGATGAGGCGCACCAGGTCGGCCGTGTTGGTGAGCTTCGCGCGCGACGACCAGTACATCGGCAGGTAGAAGCCGCTGTAGAAGAGGAACGACTCGAGCAGCGTCGAGGCGACCTTGCGCTTCAGGGGGTCGTCGCCCGTGTAGTAGTCGAGGACGATCTGGGCCTTCTTCTGCAGGTTCGGGTTCTCGACCGACCAGCGGAAGGCGTCGTCGATCTCGGGCGTCGACGCGAGGGTCGAGAAGATCGACGAGTAGCTCTTCGCGTGCACCGACTCCATGAACGAGATGTTCGTGTAGACGGCCTCCTCGTGGGGCGTGATCGCGTCGGGGATGAGGCTGATCGCGCCGACGGTGCCCTGGATGGTGTCGAGCAGCGTCAGGCCCGTGAACACGCGCATGGTGAGCTGCTGCTCCTCCGGCGTGAGCGTGTTCCACGACTGCACGTCGTTCGACAGCGGGATCTTCTCGGGCAGCCAGAAGTTGTTGACGAGGCGGTTCCACACCTCGACGTCCTTGTCGTCCTGGATGCGGTTCCAGTTGATCGCGTTGACGCTGCGCACGAGCGGCACGGACTTGCCGGTCGCGTGCACCGGGTCGCCGGCGACTGCGTCGAGCTTGTCGGTGATGGTCATGTCATCTCTTCCGTCGGGGTGGTGCCGTGGGTGTCAGTTCGGGAGGCGCGGGCCGGTCGTCGAGACCGGCCCGCGCCGGGTGGCCGTGGGGCCTAGAGCATGCGGTGCGCTGAAGGGTCGGCGGCGCTCACAACATGCACGAGACGCAGCCGTCGACCTCGGTGCCCTCGAGGGCGAGCTGGCGGAGACGGATGTAGTAGATCGTCTTGATGCCCTTGCGCCATGCGTAGATCTGCGCCTTGTTGATGTCGCGCGTCGTCGCGGTGTCCTTGAAGAACAGGGTCAGCGAGAGCCCCTGGTCGACATGCTGCGTCGCCGCGGCGTACGTGTCGATGATCTTCTCGGGGCCGATCTCGTACGCGTCGGTGTAGTACTCCAGGTTGTCGTTCGACATGAACGGCGCCGGGTAGTAGACGCGGCCGAGCTTGCCTTCCTTGCGGATCTCGATCTTCGACGCGATCGGGTGGATCGACGACGTCGAGTGGTTGATGTACGAGATCGACCCGGTCGGCGGCACCGCCTGCAGGTTCTGGTTGTACAGGCCGTGCTCCATGACGCTGGCCTTCAGCTGACGCCAGTCCTCTTGCGTGGGGATCGCGACGCCCGACGCGGCGAAGAGGCCGGCCGCGCGCTCGGTCGCGGGCACCCACGCCTGCTCGGTGTACTTGTCGAAGAACTCGCCCGACGCGTACTTCGAGTCGGCGAAGCCGCCGAAGGTGACGCCGCGCTCGATCGCGATGGTGTTCGAGGCCCGCAGGGCGTGGAACAGCACCGTGTAGAAGTAGATGTTCGTGAAGTCGATCGCCTCCTCGCTGCCGTAGTGCACGTGCTCGCGCGCCAGGTAGCCGTGGAGGTTCATCTGGCCGAGGCCGATGGCGTGCGACTGGTCGTTGCCGACCTCGATCGAGCGCACCGACTGGATGTGGCTCATGTCGCTGACGGCGCTGAGGCCGCGGATCGCCGTCTCGACCGTCTTGCCGAAGTCGGGGGCGTCCATCGACAGCGCGATGTTCATCGAGCCGAGGTTGCAGGAGATGTCCTTGCCGATGACGTCGTACGACAGGTCTTCGTTGAACGTGGTCGGGGTGTTGACCTGCAGGATCTCCGAGCAGAGGTTCGACATGTTGATGCGGCCCTTGATCGGGTTGGCCGCGTTCACGGTGTCTTCGAAGACGATGTAGGGGTAGCCCGACTCGAACTGGATCTCGGCGATTGTCTGGAAGAAGTCGCGCGCCTTGATCTTGGTCTTCTTGATGCGGCCGTCGGCCACCATCTCGCGGTACTTCTCGCTGATCGGCACGTCGCCGAAGGGCACGCCGTAGACCTTCTCGACGTCGTACGGCGAGAACAGGTACATGTCTTCGTTGTTCTTGGCGAGCTCGAACGTGATGTCGGGCACGACGACGCCGAGGGACAGCGTCTTGATGCGGATCTTCTCGTCGGCGTTCTCGCGCTTGGTGTCGAGGAACCGCATGATGTCGGGGTGGTGGGCGCTGAGGTACACGGCGCCGGCGCCCTGACGCGCACCGAGCTGGTTCGCGTAGCTGAAGCTGTCTTCGAGCAGCTTCATGACGGGGATGATGCCCGACGACTGGTTCTCGATCTGCTTGATCGGGGCGCCCGCCTCGCGGATGTTCGAGAGCGACAGGGCGACGCCGCCGCCGCGCTTGGAGAGCTGCAGCGACGAGTTGATGCCGCGCGAGATCGACTCCATGTTGTCTTCGATGCGCAGCAGGAAGCAGCTGACGAGCTCGCCGCGCTGCGCCTTCGCCGTGTTGAGGAAGGTCGGCGTGGCCGGCTGGAAGCGCCCGCCGATGATCTCCTCGACGAGGTCGATCGCGAGCTGCTCGTCGCCCTGGGCGAGGCCGAGGGCGGTCATGACCACTCGATCTTCGAAGCGCTCGAGGTAGCGCTTGCCGTCGAACGTCTTGAGCGTGTACGAGGTGTAGTACTTGAACGCGCCGAGGAAGGTCTGGAAGCGGAACTTCTTCGAGTAGGCGAGGTCGTTCAGCTTCTCGATGAAGGAGAAGTCGTACTGCTCGATGGTCGCCAGCTCGTAGTACTCGTTCTCGACGAGGTAGTCGAGGCGCTCGCGCAGGTTGTGGAAGAAGACCGTGTTCTGGTTGACGTGCTGCAGGAAGTACTGCTTCGCCGCCTCTCGATCTTTGTCGAACTGGATCTCGCCGGACGGGCCGTAGAGGTTCAGCATCGCGTTGAGCGAGTGGTAGTCCATGGTCATGCCCTGGCCGGGAGCTGCGATCACTTCGAGATCGTCGACTGCTGCGTCCAAAATTCTTCCAATCCGTTCTGTACTGCGGAGACGTCCTCCGGGGTCCCGAAGACCTCGAATCGATAGAGGAGGGGCACGTCGCACTTGGCGGCGACGATGTCGCCGGCCAGGCAGTAGCCCTCGCCGAAGTTGGTGTTGCCCGCCGCGACGACTCCGCGGATGAGCGAGCGGTTGCGCTCGTCGTTGAGGAACCGGATGACCTGCTTCGGCACGGCGCCCCGGCCCTCGCCCCCGCCGTAGGTGGGGAGGACGAGCACGTAGGGGTCGCTGACGTGGAGCGGCTGTTCCGACGGGAACAGGGGGATGCGCTCTGCGGGCACGCCGAGCTTCTGGACGAAGCGGTGGGTGTTGCCCGAGACGCTCGAGAAGTAGACGAGGTGGGTCATGGTGCTGGCCGCCTCCCTGCTCGCGGTGCGTTCCGTCTCGCTGTCGCGTCGCCCGGCCGACTGGTCACCGGCCGGGGGACGCGAGGAGGCGCGGGTCAGGAGATGCGCGCGGCCAGACCGGCGATCTTGTCGGGGCGGAAGCCGCTCCAGTGGTCGTCGTCGGCGATGACCACGGGGGCCTGCAGGTAGCCGAGGGCCTTGACGGTCTCGAGGGCGGCGTCGTCGGCCGTGACGTCGAGCACCTCGTACTCGATGCCCTTGTTGTCGAGGGCGCGGTAGGTGGCCGTGCACTGCACGCAGGACGGCTTGGTGTAGACGGTGATGGCCATGGGTTCCCCTGTGTTCTCGGGCCGACACGGGAGGTCGGACGCGGTGGTTCTGGTGCGGGTCTGGGGCAGCGGGCGTGGTGCCCGCGGCGACTCCTCGATACTACATCTAGTGGCCGACACTCGCGCCCACAACTAGATGCGGTGTTACACGGCTGTAGTTATCCACACGCTCCTCCCCAGGTTGTGAACAGTTCTGGGCCGGTTATCCCCCGGTCTGCCGGGGGTTCTGCACATGTTTCTCCCCACCACCGACATCCGCGCCTCCTGACCCCAGTTCGAGGCGTCGGCGTGTCGCGGACCGGTCCGTAGACTCGACCTCTCGTGAGCACCTACACCGCCCTCCTCAAGACCCCCGGGGTCGCGCGCGTCATCGCCGCGCAGCTGACCGCCCGGTTCCCGTTCGGCATGCTCTCGCTGGCCTTCCTCCTGCACGTCGAGCACGTGCACCACAACTACACGGCGGCCGGCCTGGTGCTCGCGGCCACCAGCCTCGGCCAGGCCATCTCGGGCCCGCTCACCAGCCGGTGGATGGGCCGCTGGGCCATGCGCCCCGTGCTCGTCCTGACCCTCGTGGTCTGCCTCGCCTCGATGATCACCTTCACCCTGTACGACTTCTCCGTCCCCGTCTTCATGGCGCTCGGCTTCGTCACCGGGCTGAGCGTGCCGCCGATCCAGCCCGCCGTGCGCACCATCTACCCGAAGATGGTCAACTCGTCGCAGCTCACGCCCCTCTTCTCCCTCGACGCGTCCGCGCAGGAGATCATCTGGGTCCTCGGCCCGGTCATCACGACCTTCGTGGGCACGCAGGTCGGCACGCAGGAGGCCATCTGGCTCGCGGCCGTCTTCCTCGTCGGCGGCGGCGTGTGGTTCATCGCCTCCCCCGAGGTCGGCCGCGTCCGCATCCCCCGCAGCAAGCGCGCCTTCGGCAAGGTGCTCGCCCGGCCGACCGTGCTGCTCGCCACGGTCGCGGGCTTCCTCCTCATCGGCGCCTGCGCCGCGGTCGAGGCGGGCGTCGTGGCGCTCTTCGGCGAGGGCAGCGCCGACTCGGGCATCGCCCTGGCCGTCTTCGCCCTCGGCTCGCTCGTCGGCGGCCTCGCGCTCGGCCACGTGCCGGTCGGGCCGTGGGCGCTGGCCCGTCGCCTCACCATCGTCTTCGTCGGCATGGTGCTGGCGATCTTCGTCTCGGGCCTGCTGCCGCTCAGCGCCGCGCTGCTCGTCGCGGGCATCGGCATCGCGCCGGCCCTCGCCGTCATGTTCGCCGTGGTCTCGTCGAGCGTGAAGTTCAGCGACACGGCCGAGGCCTACGGCTGGGCCGGCACCGGCCAGCTGATCGGCTCGGCCCTCGGCTCGGCGATCGCCGGATTCTGGATCGACCGCATCGGCGGCCAGGGTGGTCTCGTCGTCGCCGCGGCCTTCGCCTTCGTCGGCATGGTCGTCGGGGTCGTGTTCCACCGCGCGCTCCCCGACCTGCGCGGTCGCGACGCGAGCCCGCTGCCCGACACCGAACCGGTGGCGGTCCAGCCCAGCTGACCCGCGCCTCCCGGCGGCACGGCACGTCGCCCCGCGTCCGCCGCGGCGTCGCCGGGCGGTGCCACGATGGGGGCATGCCCGACCTCGACACGATCCCCCTCGTCCCGCTCAACGACGGCAACGCGATCCCCCAGCTCGGCCTCGGCGTCTACAAGGTGCCCGACGACGAGGCGGAGGCGGTGGTCGCCACCGCGCTCGAGGCCGGCTACCGGCACCTCGACACGGCCTCGTTCTACGCGAACGAGGCGGGCGTCGGCCGCGCTCTCCGCGCCTCCGGCCTGCCGCGCGACGACGTCTTCCTGACGACGAAGGTCTGGAACACCGACCACGGCCACGACGAGACCCTCCGCGCCTTCGACGCGAGCCTCGAGGCGCTCGGCACCGACCACGTCGACCTCTACCTCATCCACTGGCCCGCGCCCCGGCAGGACCGCTGGGTCGAGACGTACCGCGCCCTCGAGCGCATCGCCGCCGAGGGGCGGGCCCGCTCGATCGGCGTCAGCAACTTCCAGGTGCACCACCTCGAGCGCCTCCTCGCCGAGACCGGCGTCGTGCCCGCGATCAACCAGGTCGAGGTGCACCCCTGGCTGCAGCAGCACGAGGTGCGCGCCTTCGACGACCGGCACGGCATCGTCACCGAGGCGTGGTCGCCGCTCGCCCGCGGACGCATCCTCGACGACCCGACGCTCGCGCGAGTCGCGGCGGCGCACGGCGTCTCGACGGCGCAGGTGATCATCCGCTGGCACCTGCAGCAGGGGCTCGTCGTCATCCCGAAGTCGGTGACGCCCGACCGCATCCGCGCGAACCTCGACGTGCTCGGCTTCGAGCTCGACGCCTCCGACCTGGCCGCGATCGCGGCGCTCGACATCGGCGAGCGCACCGGCTCCCACCCCGACCACAACGGCTGACGCCGACCGACGGCAGGAGGCGCGGTGCGGCGGCACCCGTCCGCTCGCGTACCGTGGTCAGGCACCTCACGAGCAAGGAGACCCCCATGACGATCGTCGCCGCCGCAGACGGATCCGCCCTCGGCAACCCCGGCCCCGCCGGCTGGGCCTGGTACGTCGACGACGACCGCTGGGCCGCCGGCGGCTGGCCGCGGGCCACGAACAACCAGGGCGAGCTGACCGCCGTGCTCGAGCTGCTGCGGGCCACCGCCGGCACCGACGAGCCCGTGCACGTCCTCTGCGACAGCCAGTACACGATCAAGGCCTGCACCGAGTGGATGCCGGGCTGGAAGCGCAAGGGCTGGCGGAAGGCCGACGGCAAGCCCGTGCTCAACGTCGAGATCCTCAAGGAGCTCGACTCCGCCCTCGCGGGGCGGAAGGTCACCTTCGAGTGGGTGCGCGGCCACGTCGGCCACGAGATGAACGAGGCGGCCGACGTGCGCGCCCGCGGCGCGGCGACGGCCTTCCAGAACCGCGGCGAGGTGCCGGCCGGGCCCGGCTGGCCGGGCGCCCCGGTCGCGACGACGTCGCCGGTCGCGGCCCCGCCCGAGCCGCCGGCCACGCTCTTCTAGGCCCCTCCGCCGGGCCCGCGACGGCGCGCCGCCGCCGAGCTACATCGAGGGGTGGGTGCTCGACAGGCCGCCGTCGACGACGAACTGGGCGCCGGTCGAGAACGCGGAGTCGTCCGAGGCGAGGTGCAGGGCGAGCCCCGCCACCTCCTCCGGCCGGGCGAGCCGGCCCCGCGGGCTCATGCTGCGGAAGGCGTCGAGCAGCGCCGGCTGCGCCTCGACCTGCCGGCGGAACAGCGCCGTGTCGGTCGGGCCGGGGTGGAGCGAGTTGATGCGGATGCCCCAGCCCTCCTGCGCGGCGTGCGCCGCGCTCGACCGGGTGAGGCCGACGAGGGCGTGCTTGCTCGCGGTGTACGCCGCGTCGTCGCCGAAGCCGAGGAACGACGTGGCCGGCGCGAGGTTGATGATGGAGCCGCCGACGCCGCCGGGGTTCGCGCGCATCTGCTCGATGGCGAAGCGCGTGCCCAGCATGACGCCCGTCACGTTGACGGCGAAGACCCGGTTCCAGCTCTCGAGCTGCGTGACGTCGATCGACTGGCCCGAGACGATGCCGGCGTTGTTGACGAGCACGTCGAGACGGCCGTGCTGCTCGGCGACGCGGTCCATGACCCGCTTCCAGTCGCCGCCGTTGGCGACGTCGTGCTGGAGGAAGTCCGCCCCGGAGTCGGCCGCGACGGCCGAGCCGTCGAGGATGTCGGTGGCGACGACGCTCGCGCCCTCCTCCGCGAAGCGACGCACGATGGCCTCGCCGATGCCGGAGGCCGCACCGGTGACGATCGCCACCTTCCCGGTCAGGCGAGACATGGATCCTCCTCGGGGACGGAGCACGGTGGTGCTGCGGACGGCGCGTCGAGGACGCTCCAGGTCGACCGCCCGGGTGGGGCTGGCCGACGACAACGTTACTCCCCGACGGGTGCCGAGCCGACCCGCTCGGAGGCGGGGCCGACGGCGGTGACGGTGACCACCGCCTCCCCCCGCTCGTCGCTCGAGGCCAGGTCGACGACGGCCGAGACGCCCCAGTCGTGGTCGCCCTCGGGGTCGGCGAGCACCTGGCGCACCCGCCAGACCGTGGGCAGCTGCTCGATCTGCAGCATGTGCGGCCCGCGCGCGTCGGTGTCGGTGCCGATCGACTCGTACTCGTCGAAGTAGCGGTCGAGCACCTCGCCCCAGCGGTCGACGTCCCAGCCCGACGAGGCGTCGAGCTGGCCGAGCGCCTCGGCGTCGTCACGGGCCATCAGCTGCACGCGGCGGAACATCTCGTTGCGCACCGCGATGCGGAAGGCCCGGTCGTTCGCCGTGAAGCGCCGCAGCACCGGGGGCACGATCTCGTCGTGGGCCTCGGCCTCGCGGGGGTTGAGCATCTCCTCCCACTCGTCGAGCAGGCTCGAGTCGACCTGTCGCACGAGCTCGCCGAGCCACTCGACCAGGTCGGCCAGCTCGTCGGTCTTCGCCTCGTCGGGCACCGTCTGGCGGAGCGCGCGGAAGGCGTCGGAGAGGTACCGGAGCACGAGGCCCTCCGACCGGGCGAGCCCGTAGAAGCCGACGTAGTCGACGAAGGTCATGGCGCGCTCGTAGAGGTCGCGCACGACCGACTTCGGGCTGAGGGCGAAGTCGCCGATCCAGGGCTGCGACGCCGCGTAGGTCTCGAACAGGGCCGTCAGCAGCTCGTCGAGCGGCTTCGGGTGCGTGACCTGCTCGAGCAGCTCCATGCGCTGGTCGTACTCGATGCCCTCCTGCTTCATGGCCGCCACGGCCTCGCCGCGGGCCTTGAACTGCTGCTGGGAGAGGATCGGGCGCGGGTCGTCGAGGGTCGCCTCGACGACGGAGACGACGTCGAGGGCGTAGGTCGGCGACTCGACGTCGAGCACGTCGAAGGTGGCCAGCGCGAACGGCGACAGCGGCTGGTTCAGCGCGAAGTTGGCCTGCAGGTCGACGGTGAGGCGGATGGTCGGGCGGCCGCCGTCGACGCCGGGCTCCTGCACGACGACCTCGGCCGTGCGCAGGGTGCGGTAGATGGAGATCGCCTGGCGAGCCATCGCGTACTGCTTGGCGAGGGGCTCGTGGTTGTCGAAGACCAGCGACCGCACGTTCTCGAAGACGTCGCCGCCCCGCCCGATGACGTTGAGCAGCATCGCGTGGGTGATCTGCATGTGCGAGACCAGGGGCTCGGGCTCGGCCGCGATGAGCTTGTGGAAGCTCGGCTCGCCCCACGAGACGAAGCCCTCGGGCGCCTTCTTGCGGACGATCTTGCGCTTCTTCTTCGGGTCGTCGCCGGCCTTCTCGATCGCCTTGAGGTTGTCGATCTCGTGCTCGGGCGCCTGCAGCACGACGGTGCCGCTCGTGTCGTAGCCGGCCCGGCCGGCGCGACCGGCGACCTGGTGGAACTCCCGGGCGCTGAGCTGGCGCATGCGCGTGCCGTCGAACTTCGTCAGCGCGGTGAGCAGCACGGTGCGGATCGGCACGTTGATGCCGACTCCGAGCGTGTCGGTGCCGCAGATGACCCGCAGCAGGCCCCGCTGGGCGAGCTGCTCGACCAGCCGCCGGTACTTGGGCAGCATGCCGGCGTGGTGCACGCCGATGCCCGAGCGGACGAGCCGCCCGAGAGTCTTGCCGAACCCGGTGCTGAACCGGAACCCGCCGATGAGCTCGGCGATCTCGTCGCGCTGCTCGCGGGTCGCCACCTTGATGCTCGAGAGCGCCTGGGCCCGCTCGAGCGCCGCGGCCTGCGAGAAGTGCACGACGTAGACCGGCGCCTCGCCGGTGGAGAGGAGCTCCTCGACCGTCTCCTGCACGGGCGTCTGCGCGTACGAGTAGTGCAGGGGCACCGGGCGCTCGACGCCCGTGACCCGAGCGACGGGTCGCCCCGTGCGCCGGGAGAGGTCGTCGGTGATGCGCGTGACGTCGCCGAGCGTCGCCGACATGAGGAGGAACTGCACGCGCGGCAGCAGCAGCAGCGGCACCTGCCAGGCCCAGCCGCGCGACTGGTCGCCGTAGAAGTGGAACTCGTCCATGACGACCTGCTCGACCTCGGCGTCCTCGCCCTCGCGGAGGGCCAGGTTCGCGAGGATCTCCGCGGTGCAGCAGATGATCGGGGCGTCGGCGTTGACCGACGAGTCGCCCGTGACCATGCCGACGTTCTCGGGGCCGAACAGCTCCACGAGCTGGAAGAACTTCTCGCTGACGAGGGCCTTGATCGGGGCCGTGTACCAGCTGCGCAGCCCCTGGCTGAGGGCGACGAAGTGGGCGCCCGCGGCGACGAGCGACTTGCCCGTGCCGGTCGGCGTGCTGAGGATCACGGAGGCGCCCGAGACCAGCTCCATCATCGCCTCGTCCTGGGCGGGGTAGAGGGGCAGCCCCCGGCCCTCGGCCCAGTCGGCGAAGGCCGTGTACGCGGCGTCCGCGTCGTACGACGCCCGGCTCGGGCTCTCGGGCAGCAGGGCGGCGAGCGGGGCGGTGGGAGCAGGGGGCATGATGACTCGATCCTGCCCCATCGGGCCGCGCCGCGCCTCCGGCGCACGGCCCTCGTGGACGCGAGCAGGCCCGGGGGACGGCAGGAGGCGCGTCCCGGCCCCTCGAGGACCCCGCCGCGGGGGCGAGGCGACACCCGCCCCCACGGGGATCCCCTCTCGGGCCCTGAACCAACCCCGAGATGAGATTGTGTCGATATTGCCACGGCGAGCCTGTCGGGACAACCGTGAGCAGGCTGGGAGGCCACTGGGGGGGGGACGAGACACGCCCCCGTCGACGAGCGAGCTCGGACGGGGGCGTGCAGTCGTGCCCTGGGGAGGGGCTGCGCGAGATCGGATCAGGAGACCACGCGTCGCCCGCCACCGTGGCAGGCACGATCGCCCCGGTAACCAGCCGGGAGCGGACCCCACGCTAGCGGCAACCGGCTCTCCCGTGTCGGGTGATGTCCGGGTGATCCATGCAGAAGAGTGGATCTCACGTCGCGAGGGGCCGCCCGGCGGCCGCCCGCTCGCGCCGCGACCGACGACGAGCGAGCCCGACCGTGGCGACGGCCAGGGCGACGGCGACGGCGGCGACCGCGAGCGAGAACGCGTCCGGCCGCCCGACGACCACGAGCTGCACGGCGGCGACCCCGGCCCAGGGCGCGAGCGACGCCAGCGTGACGAGCGCCGCGGTGGCCCGCCCCGCGGCGGCGAGGACGAACGCGGCCACGACCGCGAGCAGCCCGCCCAGGGCGAGGTTGCCGAACTGCGCGGGGCTCGCCCAGAACCAGGCCCCCGACGTGCCCAGCATGCCGTTGCCCAGGTACACGGCCGAGAAGGCGACCGCCCAGACCAGCGTGGCCAGGGCCAGCCGGGCCCGACGTCGCGGCGTGCCGACGAGTGCCAGCACGGCGAGCAGGGCCTGGAAGCCGAGGTTCGTCGACGTCGGCCCGTCCCAGCCGAGGGCGAGGCCGTCCGCCCCGGTGAGCGGGAGGCCGACGAGCACGACGAGCAGCACCACGAGCGCTCCCCGGGCGACGCGGTCGTCGTCGACGAGCCACAGGGCTGCCGCCGTCGCCCAGAGCAGGCCCAGCACGACCCCGGGGTCGGTGAACGGGCCGAACACGGACGTCGTCGGCCACGCCTCCCCGTCGGGGACGAGGGGCGCCCACGACACGAAGAGCACGTAGACGAGCGAGAAGGCGGTGCCGGTCGCGAGGGCCACGGCCGCGGCCCCGTCGCGCACCGCCTCCGGCACGACCACGCCGAGGCGCGCGGCGAGCCCGCCCCTCGCGAGGTCGACGGACTCCGACCAGGTGGGCTCGTGCCGGCCCTGGGCGTCGGCGACGTCGAGCAGGGTGCCGACCATGGCGTCGCCGTGGCGCTCACGCCACGACCGCGGGTACCAGCCGAGCAGGCGGCGGTAGCGCTGCTCCAGCACGCCGCTCACGACGCCGCTCCGGCGGTGCGGACCCGCAGCCGGGACGCCCCGCTGCCCAGCCCGCCCTGGTCGGCCCGGAGGGCCGACGCGGGCCGCGACCGGCGGCCGAGCCGGACCCGTGCCTCCCGCGCGTTCTGCTCGAGCCGGGCCGCCTCGGCCTCGAGGGCCTGGGCCCCGGCGTCGGTGAGCTCGTGGTACCGGCGGTGCCGGCCGTCGACGACCTCGGTGCCGTGCTCGCGGACGAGCCCCTGCTCGGCGAGCCGTTGCAGTGCCGCGTACAGGGTGCCGACCGCGAGCCGCACGCGGCCCCCGGAGAGCGTCTCGGCCTCGCCGATCAGGGCGTAGCCGTGCTTGGGCCCGTCGGCCAGGGCGGCGAGCACCAGGAAGGTCGGCTCGCGCATCTCGTTGTCTGCCATGCTCCGACGATAGTCAGATCATCGATGCATCCCATCCGTCGAGGGGTGGAGATGCTCGTCGCGACGTCGTCCGCCAGGACGACGAGGTCAGCGCAGCGGGCCGTTGCCGCCGAGGAGGTCGTCGACCTGCTCGACCGCTCCCTCGACCGCGGCGTCGTCGGCCTCGGACCGGCCGTGCGGCTCGACGGGGGCCGGGTCGTCGCCGTGCACGGCGGCGCTGTCGGCACGCTCGTCCAGCTCGCGGTCGGCGGGGTCGGTGTCAGGCGTGGAGCTCATGGCGGGTCCTCTCGGTCGGGGGCGGGCAGGTCGGTGCCCGTCCTCGACACCGTACGCGTGCCTCCTCGGGGGCCGTCGGACGGACGGCGCGACGCGGCGACGCGGCCGCCCGGCTCGTCCGGCACGCGCATCCGGGCGCACGGCGCACCCGCCCAGGCAGTAGAACGGAGGGACGCACGGAGGCGCGCCCCGCGTCGCCGCCCGACCCCACCCCCAGGAAGTGCAGACGATGTCGTCACCCACCCCCTCCCCCGCACCGCAGCGCGTCGCCGTCACCGGCGGCAGCGGCAAGCTCGGCCGCGCCGTCGTCCGCCACCTCGCCGAGTCCGGCTGGGAGGTCGTGCTGCTCGACCGCGTGCCGAGCCCCGACCCGGTCGACGGCGTCACCTACGTGCAGGTCGACCTCGCCGACTACGGCCAGGTGCTGCAGGCGCTGACCCACGTCGACGACCGCTACGACTCGATCGACGCCGTCGTGCACCTCGGGGCGATCCCGGCCCCCGGCCTCGTGCCGAACGCGACGCTCTTCACCAACAACGTCACCGCGAGCTACAACGTCTTCGCCGCGGCGCGCGCCGCGCACATCCGCAACGTCGTGTGGGCCTCCAGCGAGACCCTGCTCGGCATCCCCTTCGACCTCGACCCGCCGTACCTGCCCGTCGACGAGGAGTACGCCGTCCGGCCCGAGTCGTCGTACTCGCTCGGCAAGGCCGTCGACGAGGAGATGGCACGCCACTTCACCCGGTGGGACCGCCAGCTCAAGATGATCGGCCTGCGCTTCTCGAACGTCATGGACGACGGCGACTACTCCGAGTTCCCCTGGGACGACACCCCCGAGAAGAAGACCTTCAACCTCTTCTCGTACATCGACGCCCGCGACGGGGCGCAGGCCGTCCGCCGGGCGCTCGAGAGCGACCTCGTCGGGTACGAGACGTTCATCATCGCCGCGACCGACACCGTCATGGCCACGCCGACCGCGGTGCTGGCCGAGCAGTTCTACCCGACGGTCGAGCGCCGGGCCGCGGTCGAGGGCACCGACTCGCTGCTCAGCAGCGACAAGGCCCGCGACCTGCTCGGCTTCGTGCCCGAGTACAGCTGGCGCACCTGGGGCGACCGGGTCGGCAAGCAGGAGGCGCCGGCCGACGACCAGGACGACGCCGTCGACGCCCGCTAGGCGCGCCGACACCGCCCGCGGGTCAGGCCCGGAGCATCCCCGTCGTCACGAGCTCGCGCACGCGCGGCAGCAGCTCGGCGGCCAGCGCCTCGTCGTCGGCGCCGAGCAGCTGTCCGAGGGCACCGACGATCGCCCCGACGCTGAGCTCGCCGTCGCAGGCCCCGACGAGGGCGGACAGCGCCGTGCCCGACTCGACCGTGCGGGCGAAGCCGCCGCCCTGCCGCAGCGTGATGACCGTGGGGTCGTCGTTGCCGGGCCAGTAGTGGCGCTCCTCGGTCACGTCGCCCGCGACGGTGAGGCGCGACGCCAGCAGGTCGGCGTCGTCGGTCGACCGCAGCGCCTGCACGGCGTCGAGGGTCTGCAGCAGGTGCGTGCCGAGCCCCACGTCGTCGGTGCCGAGCCCCCCGAGGAGGCGCTCCGTGCGCACCACGGGGAGGTCGCCCCCGTCGACGGGTCGCCTCAGCGTCACGTAGCCGAAGCCGACCTCGACGACGTGCCTCGCCTCGAAGTCGCCGAGCCAGGCCTCGTAGAGGCGCTCGAAGTCGTCCGTCCCGGGCCGGGTGCCGCCGTCGCGGATCCACGTCTCGGCGTAGGCGGCGGGGTCCTGCAGCTCGCGCTCGACGACCCAGACGTCGAGCGGCACGCCGCCTCGCGCGGCCCAGTCGGCGACCGACGCGGCTCCCCGCTTGCCGACCGTGCCCGCGCCCCCGGTCTCCCAGTTGCCGAGCAGCTGCGCGACCCCGCCCGGCGTCAGGTGCGCGCCGACCTGCGCGACGACGGAGGCGACGAGGTCGTCGCCCACCATGCCGCCGTCGCGGTACTCGTACTCGGGCACGCCGGGCACCCGGGGGGTGATGACGAACGGCGGGTTCGACACGACGTGGTCGAAGGTCTCGCCGGCCACCGGCTCGAAGAGGCTGCCGAGCCGCAGCTCGATGCCGTCGACGAGGTTGAGCGCGGCGTTGAAGCCGGCGAAGTCGAGGGCCCGCGGCGAGATGTCGGTCGCGACGACCCGACGGGCGTGCCGGGCGACGTGCATCGCCTGGATGCCGCAGCCGGTGCCGAGGTCGAGCGCGCTGTCGACGGTGCGGGGCAGCAGCAGCCCCGCGAGCGTCGCGGACGCACCGCCGACGCCGAGCACGTGGTCCTCGCGGAGCGCCCCGCCGAGCGCGAGCTCGCCGAGGTCGGAGGCGATCCACCAGCTGGCCTCGCCCGCGGCGTCGACGAAGGCGTACGGCCGCAGGTCGACGGTCGCGCGCACCTCGTCGCCCTGGGCCTCGACGAGGCCGAGGCGCACGGCGCCGTCGACGCCGAGGGTCGGCAGCGCTGCCTCGACCTCGGCCCGGCCCTGCGCGTAGCCGAGGATGAACAGCAGGGCGAGCGTCGCCGACGGGCCGACGGCGGGGTCGCGCTCGACGCTCCGCCGCAGCGCGCGCCGCGCCGCCACCCGCTCGCCGCGGAAGAGCGCCGCGCCGGCGCTCGCCCCCCAGGCGTCGGCGCTGCCGAGCCGGTCGACCGTGAAGGCCGAGGTCGTCAGGTCGGAACGGAGTCGGGCGAGCAGGTCGGGGTCGGTCGAGAGCGCAGGCACCCGACCATCATTCCCGATCCCGGGACGCCAGGAGGCGCGGCGGGGGTCGCCGGGTCCGCTCAGCTCGTGAAGACCGCGTCGTCGTAGTCGAAGCCCGGCGCGATCTCGAAGACGACCTGCGCGGGGTCCGCGACCGAGAACGCCTCCTGCCAGGTGACCGACTGGCCCGCCGGCACGGTGGTCGACGGCGAGCCCTGGACGCCCTGCTCGAAGTCGTAGACCGCGTCGGCCTCGGTGCCGCCCGACGACACCGAGGTGAAGACGAGCGCGGGGTCGAAGTTCGCGGTCGAGTCGTTCTGCACCGTGACGGCGAAGACGACCGTGGCCGCCTGGTCGGCGCCGCTGGCGTACTCGCCGGGAGTGAAGGGCTCGGGCGCCGCGACGCTGACCGAGATGCCGTCGTCGTAGGTGAAGACCTCGCCGAAGGCGGCGTTCTCGGCCGCGTCCTCGGTCGGCGCGGCCGCGTCGCTCGGTGCGTCGCTGCTCGAGGAGCCCGACGAGCCTTCGAGACCCTCGCCGAGGCCGCGCTGGAAGTCGTCCTGCACGGACTGGCTGACGACGATCGCGAAGACGACGACGCCGATCGCGACCACGATCGCCAGGGCCGACACGATCACGCCGACGATCGCGAGCACGCGACCACCGGTCTTCTTCGCGAGCGCGATGATGCCGAGCACCAGGCCCACGAGCCCGATGACGCCGCCGACGGCGATCCACGACAGGAGCAGGCCCGCGCCGCCGACCGCGAGGGAGGCGATGGCGAGGCCGTTGCCCGAGGACGGTCGCGGGGCCTGGCCGGCCCCGCCGTAGGGCGCGTACGGCGCCCCCGGGGCCTGCCCGTACGTCGGCTGGCCGTAGCCTGGGGCACCCGGCGCGCCGGAGGGCTGCCCGTGGCCCGCCGTGCCGGACGACTGCCCGTACGGCGGCGCGCCCGGGGCCCCGTAGCCGGACGCACCCGGCGTCTGGCCGTACGCCGGCGCGCCGGGCGGCGGCGTCTGGCCGGACGTCGCGCCCGGGTACGGCGCCGGGGCGGGCGGCTGCGGGGCGGACGGGGGCCGGGGCACGTCGGGGTCGGTCGGACCGGACGGCTGCTGCGGATCGCTCATCCCCCGAGCATGGCATGACGTGCACTCCGTGCAGGAGTCGATGCACGCGCATGACGTCGGTCGCTCGGCGACGCCTCCTGGGGAGGGATCACTCGGACGAGCGGCGCGCCGGTCCCGGCCGAGGGTCAGGCCCGGTGGACCGAGCTGAACTCGTACTCGCCGTACGACTGGGCGCACTCCTTGAGACGAGCGAGCGCCTCCTGCGCCGCGGCCTGCGAGGGGTACGGTCCGCGGGCCGGCTCTCCGGGCAGGTGCGCGGGGTACGACCAGTGGAGGTACCAGACGGGGACGCCGGAGTTCGTGTGCTGCATGATCTCGACTTCGAGTGACATGACCGGATGCTAGGACCCCTGCACCGCCGCCGACCCCGTCCACAGCAGACTCATCAGGAGCCGGGACGAGAGAAGGCCCTCCCGGTCGGGAGGGCCTTCTTCTGGTGGAGCTAAGGGGATTCGAACCCCTGACCTTCTCATTGCGAACGAGACGCGCTACCAACTGCGCCATAGCCCCAGAACTGCTCCGCCACACTAGCACCTCGCCGGTGCTCGCTCCGAATCGACCGGCTGGCGAGGGTCAGACCGCGCGACGCCGCTCGAGCGCCTCGTCGAGCCGGAACGACGACTCGCCCAGGTCGTCGATGATGCCCATGCGCGCGAACCGGCTCGGCGGGGCGGCAGGCGCCGGAGGCGCCGTGCGCGTCGCCTGTCGCGCCTCCGCACCCGAGGCGGTCGCCTCGCCGCGCGGGGCCTCGGCCGTGACCCGTGCGGCCGGGCGCGGCGCCCGGCTCGCGGAGAGCGCCGCCTCGGCCCGGGCCGCCTCGCGGAGGGCGTCGTGCTGGGCGCGCTGCGACTCGCGGAGCGCCTGCACCGAGCGCTCCGACTCCGCCCGCAGCACGGCCGCGGGCGTGGTCGCCGCGGACGAGGCAGCCGCGGACGAAGCAGCCGCAGCCGCGGCCGAGCGGCGACGAGCCGCCGCGAGGCCCGTCACGGGCGCGTCGGCCCGGGACGCGGTGACGGTCGACCCGGCACCGGCACCGGCCGCGACGGCACCCGCGGCGGGAGGAGGAGCAGCAGCAGCAGCGGCAGCGGCGTCGAGCCGGGCCTGCGCACCGACGGGCGGCACCGCCGCGAGCCGCTGGCGGCCACGACGCAGGTAGAGCGGGCGGGGCACCGGCACCGGCGTCCACTCGCGCGACGTCGCGGGCTGGGCCTGGGCGGCCGCGTCGTCGAACCCGTCGGAGAAGTCACGGAGCGGCTGGGCCTCGCCCGGCGCCGCGGCGGCCTGCTGCAGCCGACGGCGGGCCCGGGCACGGGAGACGGCGGCGAGCTGCGTGAGCAGCACCACCGAGCCGGCGCCGAAGACGAGGCCGGCGACGGCGAGCAGCCAGAGGGCGGCGAACGACGCGAGGCCGGCGACGAGGGCGACGGCGCTCAGGGCGAGCACGAGCGTGGCGACGAGACGTGACCGGCGGAGGCGCCGGGCCGCGAGGGCCGGGTCGTGGTCGGCGGCCCGGAGCACGGGCGCCGCGGCGGCCAGCTCGCGGGTCAGGGCACGCTGGCGGGCGGCCTCGTGGGCGCGGCGCAGGGCCTCGCGCTTGCCCTCCTCGTCGCGGAGGATGCGCTGGGCGTCGGCGACCGACCGGGCGTTCGCCTCGACGCGGACCTCCTCGGGCAGCTCGGCGGTCTGCGCGAGGACGCGGAGCGTCTGCTGCAGCCGCACGGCGTTGCGCTCCGTCGCGAGGTACTCCTGGCGCTTGTGCCAGGTCGGCACGAGGTAGACGAGCCAGAGCACGGCGACGAGCGCCAGCACGGCGCCACCGCCCCACGACCCGATGTCCATGGTGACGACAGTAGGAGAGCCGACCCGCGCATCCGGCGCACTGCACAGGTGTGTCTGCGCGGATGTCGCGCATCCACAGGCCGCGGGGGACGGATCGCCGCGGTGCCGCGCGCCGGGCTCAGACCGGGAAGGGCCGCTCGGCCTCGGCCAGCGCCTCGGGCGGCACGCTGCCCAGCCCGGCCGGCACGTGGCCGGAGGCCCACCGGCGGAGGACGCCGCCGGGCACCTCGTCGGCGACGAGGGCGAAGCAGAAGTGGTCGCGCCAGAGCCCGTTGATGTGGATGTAGCGGCGACGCAGCCCCTCGTAGCGGAAGCCGAGCTTCTCGACGACGCGGAGGCTCGGGCCGTTCTCGGGGCGGATGCAGATCTCCATGCGGTGCAGCCCGAGCACCGAGAAGCAGTGGTCGGTCGCGAGGGCGACGGCCGTCGGGGTCGCGTCGTGGCCGGCGGCGTCCTCCGTGACCCAGTAGCCGATGGTGGCCGAGCCGAGCGAGCCGTAGGTGATGCCGCTGACGTTGAGCTGGCCGACGAAGCGGCCGTCGAGCTCGATCGCGAACGGCAGGCCGAGGCCGGCGCGCGCGTTCATCTGCAGCGAGCGGATGCTGCCGCGGACGTCGTGGCTCGTGAAGCCGTTCGGGTTCGTGGCCTCCCACTGCCGCAGCCACGAGCGGTTGAGCGTCAGCGCCGCGTCGAGGTCGCGGGTGTCACGGAGGCGGAGGGGCCGGATCGAGATCCGCCCCTCCGCCAGCGTGGGGATGGTCGTCACGCGCGTCGCCTACTCCAGGCCGGCCGTGAACTCCTTCAGCCACGGGCGGAGCTCGGAGCCGATGTCGTCACGGTCGGAGGCGAGCTGCACGATCGCCTTGATGTAGTCGAGCTTGTCGCCGGTGTCGTAGCGGCGTCCGCGGAAGACGACGCCGTAGACGCCGCCCGTCCACTCCTCGGCGCTGGCCATCTTCATGAGCGCGTCGGTGAGCTGGATCTCGCCGCCCTTGCCGGGCTCCTGCTTCTCGAGGACGTCGAAGACCTCGGGACGGATGACGTAGCGGCCGATGATGGCCAGGTTGCTCGGCGCCTCGCCCTGCGCGGGCTTCTCGACGAGGCCGGTGATCTTGACGACGTCGTCCTCGGTCGTCTCCTCGACGGTGGCGATGCCGTAGAGGTGGGTCTGCGAGGGGTCGACCTCGAGCAGCGCGACGATCGTCGCGTTCTTCTCGCCCTGCACCTCGATCATGCGGGTGAGCAGCGGGTCGCGGGCGTCGATGATGTCGTCGCCGAGCAGCACGGCGAAGGGCTCGCGGCCCACGTGCATCTTGGCGCGGAGCACCGCGTGGCCGAGGCCCAGCGGGTCGCCCTGGCGCACGTAGTGCATGTCGGCGAGGTCGGTCGACTGGTTGACCTTGGCGAGCTTGTCGTGGTCGCCCTTCTTGCGGAGCGTCTCTTCCAGCTCGCTGACGTGGTCGAAGTGGTTCTCGAGCGCGTTCTTGTTGCGGCCCGTGATCATCAGCACGTCGGTCAGCCCGGCCGAGACGGCCTCCTCGACGACGTACTGGATCGCCGGCTTGTCGACGACGGGGAGCATCTCCTTCGGCATTGCTTTGGTGGCGGGAAGGAACCGAGTCCCCAGGCCCGCGGCGGGAATGACTGCTTTCGAGATCGTGAAGCCCATGCGGGTCAGCGTATCGACCTGGCGGGCCTCGCGGGGACCCCCGTTCGTGCACCGTACGATCGGGGGCATGACCGACGAGGTGGGCGACGCCAAGAGGGCCCTTCGAGCAGAGCTGCGACAGCGGCGCCGCAACCAGACGAGCACCGAGAGGGAGCAGGCGACGACCGCGCTGACGGCGCACCTCGTCGACCTGGCCACCCGCACGGCGGCCCGGTCGGTGTCGGCGTACCTGTCGGCCGAGACCGAGCCGAACACGCGCCCCTTCCTCAACTGGGCGTTCGCGCACGACGTCCGGGTGCTCTTCCCCGTGTCGCGCCCCGACGGGCTCCTCGACTGGAGCGTCGGCGACGGCGAGAGCGAGACGCGCGGCCTCTTCGGCCTGCCCGAGCCGGTGGGCGAGCTGCTCAGCCCGATGGCGATCAACGACGTCGACCTCATCATCGTGCCGGCCGCGTGCATCGACCACGGCGGCATGCGCATGGGCTGGGGCCGCGGCTACTTCGACAAGACGCTCGGATCGATGGAGAAGCGCCCCCCGGTCTATGCTGTGGTGTTCGATTCCGAGTACGTCGAGTCGGTGCCGCGCGAGCGTCACGACATGCCCGTCGACGGGGTCGTCACCCCCTCCGGCATCCACGAGTTCTGACCTCGCCCGAGGCCGACCCGCCCGTGTGCCCCCTCCCTCGCTAGGACCGCCGTGCCCACCTACTCCTACCGCTGCACCGAGTGCGGCAACGCGTTCGACATCGTCCAGTCGTTCACCGACGACAGCCTGACCGAGTGCCCGGTCTGCTCCGGCGTGCTGCGCAAGGTCTTCAGCCCGGTCGGCGTGACGTTCAACGGGTCGGGCTTCTACCGCACCGACTCGCGCAGCTCCGCCGACAAGAAGTCGGGCTCGAGCTCGTCGAGCTCGTCCGAGAAGTCCTCCGGCAGCTCCGGCTCGTCGGAGAAGTCCTCGAGCCCTGCGCCGAGCACCAGCACCAGCACCGGAGGCGCGTCGTCGTCGGGCTCGTCGGGGACGTCCTCGAGCGGGTCGGGGAGCTCCTCCGGGGGCTCGGGCAGCGCCTCCTGACGGCCCTCGCGACGGCGCCCGCGACGCCCGGCGTCGCGGACGACGCCCGTCGCGTGGTTGGGTGGTCGCCGAGAGTCCGTCTCGTCCCCCTCGACCCGAAGGAGCACCCGTGAAGGGTTTCAAGGAGTTCATCCTCCGCGGCAACGTGATCGACCTCGCCGTCGCCGTCGTCATCGGAGCAGCGTTCACCGCCATCGTCACGAGCCTCGTGACGAACGTCTTCAACCCGCTGATCGGCGCGGCGTTCAACGCGTCCATGCTCGACGAGGCGCTGATCGTCACCATCCCCACCGTCTCGGGCGGCGAGGCCGAGCTGAGGTTCGGGGCCGTGATCGGTGCCCTCATCAACTTCCTCGTGATCGCCGCCGTCGTGTACTTCGTGCTCGTGCTGCCGGTGAACAACCTGCTGAAGCGCACGTTCGCGAAGCAGTCCGACCCGGCCGAGGCACCCGTCGACGTGCCGCCGACCGACGTCGAGCTGCTCAGCGAGATCCGCGACCTGCTGCGCCAGACCGTGACGCCCACGACCGAGGGCTCGCACGGCAGCCACGCGGCGCCGACCGGCTCGACGCCCGTCGTCGGCGAGGGCAACGGCCCGCTCGGCAGCCGCTAGGCCGAGGCCCGGCGCCCGCCGCACGCACGAGACCCGCCGCCCCCTCGGGGGCGGCGGGTCTCGTGCGTGCGGCGGGCCTCAGCCCCAGTGCGGCGGGACGTCCTCGCGCAGCTGGCGGTCGTTCTCGCCCGAGGAGTGCCGGGGTGGCTCGGGGGCGGGAGCCGGATCGCTGCCCGGCACCGGGTCGGTCACCACCCGCCGCCCGCCCGGTCGCCGCACCACGAGGCGGGGCGACCCGGCCGTCTCGACGACCGGGGCGGGCGCCGGGTGCGGCACCGCGCCTCCGGACCGTGCCTCGGAGGGCTGGGGCAGCGTCTCGGGCACGACGTCAGCCGCGGTTGACGTGGTGGTCGGCCGGCACGCTCGGCACCTCGCGGGTGCGGGCGCCGTCGAGGCCGAGCACGGCCGCGACGCGGTCGGCGACCGAGTCGGGGTCGGTGAAGAGCTGGAACGCGTGCACGCGCACGTAGTGCCAGCCGAGCCGCCGGAGGGTCTCGGGCCGGGCGCGCAGCGACTCGCGGAGGCTCGTGCGCGACAGCGTCGTGTCGGTCTCGATGGTGACGCAGACGCCGTCGTGCGCCGCGACGAGGCCGAGCTTGCCGCGGTGCCCGAGGGCGACGGGGATGCCGCGCGCCTCGAGCCGGCGCGCGAGGTCGACGAGCATCGGCTCGGAGTCGTCGGGCACGTGCTCGGCCGTCGTGCGCGCCTGCACCTCGGTGAGGATCTCGGAGAGCGCGACGGTGCCGTGGCCCATGCGCGAGCCGTCGATGTCGGCCGGCTGGAAGCACGTGACGATCACCATCGAGCGACGGGCGCGGGTCATCGCGACGGCGAGCAGGCGCTCTCCCCCGGGCTGGCCGAGCGGGCCGAAGTCGCTCAGCACGCGGCCGTGCGGCGTCCGGCCGTAGCCGATCGAGAAGATGACGTGGTCGCGGCTCTGCGCGACGCTCTGCTCGAGCGTGGCGACCATGAACGGCTCGCTGCGGTCGCCGACGACGAACTCGGTCAGGTCCTTGTGGCCCGAGACCGCGCGGAGCACGGCCTGCTGTACCCGGACGGCGTGCTTGGCACTGGCCGTGATGACCATGAGCGACTCGCTCGTGCGGGTGCGGGCGTGCTCGACGACGAGCGAGACGACGCGGTCGACCTCGGCGTCGACGCTCTCGACGGCGCCCGACTCGGGGTCGGGGACGGCTGTGCCGCCCGAGACGTAGTCGAGCGCGATGCTGCCGTGCCCGAGGAAGCTGCCCGCCCACGGGATCGACTCGATGCGGCCGCCGTAGAACCGGCGGTTGACGAGCTCGGCCAGGTCTTCGCCGCCGGCGCGGTAGCTGCGGGTCAGCGAGAGGGTCGGCAGCAGCGTCGACAGGCGCGCGAGGGCGCTGTCGGCGTGCAGGGCGTCGAGCTCGGCGTCGTCGTGGCGGGGCGGCTGCTTGCCGGGCGTGACCGCGACGTCGAACTCGGACGGGGTCTGCGTCACCGGGTCGCCGAACGCGACGGTCTGCTTGCCGCGACGGATCGCCCCGACGTTCTCGGCGATCGTCGTGGCGCCGGCGTCGACGAGCACGACGGTGTCGAAGGGCACGGTGTCGGCGATCGTGTGCACCTCGTAGGGCGAGGCCAGCCAGACCGGCGCGACGGTGCGCGAGAGGTGCGGTGCGGCGTCGTGCAGGAGGCGCGCGGTGACGTGGCCCTGGCGCAGCAGCATCTTCAGCGCCGACGCCTCCTCCGGCCAGTCGACGAGCCCGATCTTCCAGTTCTCGGCGAGCTGCCACCCGAGCAGCTGCGCGCTGCCCGCGGCGTGGGCCTCGTCGACGAGGCGGAAGTCGGCCTCGAGGCGGTCGAGCATGGCCGTGTTCGCGCCGAGCAGGGCGCGGTCGGCCTCGAGCAGCGACTCGAGGGCCGAGCGCCACCAGGCCAGCTCGAGCTCGGCGGCGACCTGCTGCTCGGGCACGTGGCGGTTCGCGAGGTCGGTGATGAGCGGCGTCAGCTCGAGGTCGCGCAGCGTCGTCATGAGCTCGGTGCGCTCTTGCAGGTTCTGCAGGACGTCGCTCTCGGCGGCGAGGGCGGCGAGGCGCTGCTGCAGCTCGACGACGCCGATCTCGGTGAGGCCGTCGGCGTCGTGCAGGCCGAGCGGCCCGTCGAGGCGCTCGAGGTCGTGCGACACCTGCTGGTGCAGCACGTGCGCGTCGGCGATGCCGGTCGGCACCTCGGGCGGGGTGCCCGCCGAGACGTAGCGCTGCCAGAGGATGCGCTGCTGCTGGATGCGCTGCAGCGCGCCGTGCAGGTCGGCGACGTGCACCCCCGGCCGCACGTACTCTTTCGCGAGCTTCTTGAGGCGTCGACGGTTCGCGCTCGACATGTCGGGGGCGTCGCGCTTCGGCGCGGTCGCCGCGACGAGCTCCGCCACCGAGCGGTCGAAGACCACCGGCAGGAAGCGGTCGAGGGTGTCGCGGATCTCGATGAGGAGGCGCAGGTACGTGCCCAGCTCCGCCACCGACTCGAAGGGGCGCATCCGCGTCCCGCCGATGACCTCGTTCGCCCGCTCGAGCAGGCGCGGCAGGTCGCGGTGGTGGAGGTTCTTCGCCAGCTGGTGGGCGTCGCCGGCGCCGAACGCGTCGGTGAAGCGGGCGCCGTACCAGGGCGAGTCGCCGGGGCCGTAGCGGAACTCGCCGAGGTTCGCGGCGTTGACCATCGTCTCGGCGACGCGTCCGCGGCCCTCGACCATGGCCTCGACGCTGCGGCGGCTGAGGCGCGCGGTCGTCGCGGGGGCGGCGGGCAGCAGGGCCAGGCGCGAGAGCTCGGTGAGGCAGTCGAGCACCGACACGCGGAGCTCGGGGTCGCGGCGGCTGAGCGCGCCGCGGTAGTCGACGAGCACCTTGCGGAGGCGCACGAGCGCGTCGTCGACCTCGCCCATCTGCGGGTGCGTGGCCTTCTCCGCCCGGGCGATCGAGCGGACGACGTCGCGACGGAGCGTCGTCGGCGACACCGCGACGCCGGGCAGGCCGATGTCGGCCAGGCGTGCGGTGATGCCGCGCAGCGACGCCCGACGGGCGCTGACGACGAGCACGCGCTTGTTCTGCGAGACCAGGCGGCCGACGGCGTTGACGATGGTCTGGGTGCCGCCGGTGCCGGGCAGCGTCTTGACGACGACCGAGTTGCCGGCCGCGATCTCGGCGACGACGGCCTCCTGCTCGGGGTCGGCGTCGAGCAGCAGGGTGTCGGTCTCGGGGCTGCGCTCGTCCTGCGGCGTCGCCGTGGCGGGACGGTGCGCCTCCGCGACCTGGCGGATCGCCATGGCGTTGCCGCCCAGGGCGTCGAGCACGGGGTGCCCGAGCTCGCGGGCGTCGAGCGCCATCTCGGTCGCCACGTCGGCGAAGGTCGACACGACGAGCCGCGGCTGCACCGTGAACCACTCGAGGTGCGCCGTCAGGCCGCGCAGCCGGTCGATGACCGGGTTCGGGGTGAACGAGCCCTCGCGGCTCGCCAGCGCGACGAACGCGTCGGCGTCGAGCGAGATGTCGAACTGGTCGTGCAGCGCGTCGGCGAGCGCCGGGTTGAGGTAGGGCTCGCCGAGCAGCTTGACCTCGAAGTCGCTGCCGTGGCGGCGGATGGCGAGCGGGCGCAGCAGCACGGGCGCGCGGTGGTCGTCGCCGGCGAACGACCAGGCGGCCATGCCGATCGCGAGGTGGACGGCGTCGATGCCGCGCACGGTCGCGAGCTCGAGGCCCTTCGCGGCGATCTCGCCGGCCGCGACGCGGGCTGTGCGGAGAGCCAGGTCGTCGCGGATGAGGCTCGACAGCAGCGTCGTCTTGCCGGTGATGAACTGGGCGAGGCCGCCGGGGTGCGTCGTGCTGAGCTCGATGCGGGCGCGCTGCTCGTCGCCGAAGTGCAGGAGGGTCGACGTGCCGCCGACGCCGGAGAGCGTCTCGCGCCAGGAGGCGCGGATCGGCTCGGCGACGTTGCCGACGGCGAGGCCGGGCGAGCCGAGGCTCAGCGCGCCGGGCGACGTCGCCGACCCGGGCGCGCCCGTCGGGCCGGCGACGGAGTCGGTTCCGTCGTCGTCGTTGTCATGCTGTCTGTCGGGGCGCCACACACGGCCTACCTTAAGCCGTCCGGCTGGCCGTGCCCGTGACGACGGGCTGACGGCCACGAGGAATGTCGGCGATCCGCCCCGGCCCGGCCCGGCGCGTGAGACACGTGTGGCACACGACGACAGGCGTCGCACCATGAGGGAATGTCGACACATCGTCGCGCAGCACGGCTTTCTATGTGACGTCTCATCATGTCGATCGGACGCTACGGAACGTCGATGATGCACTACCGTCGAGTCATCACCACACCCGGCCCTCGGTGACAGAAGTTCATCATCTCGACGCCCCCGTCGACACGACATCCAGGAGCCCCCATGCCCTTCGAGCAGAAGTACACCGACGAGACCCGCGAGAAGTCCCTCGCCCGCGTCCTCGAGCGCCGCGAGGCCGAGCCGGGCAACCGCTCCATCATCCGCGAGACCGCGGAGGAGTTCGAGGTCGGCGAGCAGTCTCTCCGCGGCTGGATCCGCGCCCACGAGAAGTCGATCGCCCCGGCACCGGTCGAGCCCGAGATCGCGGCCGACGCCGCGGAGGAGGACGAGAGCCTGGCGGAGGCGGCGAGTGCCTCCCCGGCGCCTCGTCGCGGTCGCCCCCCGGGCAGCGGCAGCGCGGCGACCTCCGAGCGCGTCTCCGAGCTCGAGGCCGAGGTCGCCCAGCTGCGCCGTGACCGCGAGGCGCTGAAGCGCGCCATCGCGGTGCTCGTCTCCGAGTAGCGCCGCCGCCCGGCTCGCCTCGGACGAGGGAGGAGCGCCCGACCCCGCGACTGCCATCAGGGGCCGGGCGCTCCGGTGTCGCGGCTCCGCACCGGGTCCTGAGGGGGAAGGACCACCGGGGCCGCAGCGACTCGTCCATTGTGGCACCTGAAATATGGCATGTCAATCAGGGCTCGTCCGTGGTCGACGACGCGGGCGCAGGCGCGGCGACGGGCGGCGTGACATGCTGACCCGCACACGCGTCGCCGCACCGACGGCGACCGCACCTCGGACCCGGGAGAAGACCATGGCAGGCAAGTTCGTCGTCACGCAGGACGACTCCGGCGAGTACCGCTTCGCGTTGACCACCCACGGCGGCGACGTGATCGTCTCGTCGATCGGCTACGCGACGAAGGGCTCGGCCCTCAACGCCGTCGACGGCGTGCGCAGCACCGCCGCGGACGCCGTGCTCGACGACCGCACGCCGTCGCAGGACCCCGTCCTCACCGACTGAGCGGCGCACGCGTGAGCGACCACGACGCCGCGACCGGCGACACCGTCGGCGGACCGGCACGCACCGAGCACGTCGTGCTCGCCGGTGCGAGCGGCTTCATCGGCCAGCACCTCGCCGAGGCCTACCGGGCGCGCGGCGCCCGGGTCAGCCTGGTCGGGCGCGACGGCCCCGACGCCCGCTGGGGCGACACGGCCGGCATCACGGCCCTGCTCGAGGGCGCCGACGCGCTCGTCAACCTCGCCGGCAAGAGCGTCGACTGCCGCTACACCGCGGCGAACCGGCGCGAGGTCATGCGCTCCCGGGTCGAGACGACCCGGGAGCTGAAGGCGGCGGTGCAGGCCTGCGCCGTGCCTCCCCCGGTCTGGCTCAACTCGTCGACCGCGACGATCTACCGCCACGCGGAGGACCGTCCGATGACCGAGTCGACGGGCGAGATCGGCAGCGGCTTCTCGGTCGACGTCGCGACCGCCTGGGAGCGCGAGTTCTTCTCCGGCCAGACGCCCGGCACCCGCCGCGTCTCGCTGCGCATGGCGATCGTGCTCGGCGACGGCAGCGCGCTGGTGCCGCTGATGGGCCTGGCCCGCGCCGGACTCGGCGGGCCTCAGCTCGACGGGCCGTGGCCGGCCACCCGCGCCCGGCTCGCGGCGGGCACGCACCACCGCGAGGGCACGCACGGCGGTCGGCAGAAGTTCAGCTGGATCCACGTCGACGACGTGCTCGGCAGCATCGAGTGGCTGCGCGAGCACGACGAGGTCGAGGGCGCGGTCAACCTCTCGTCGCCGAACCCCAGCGACAACCGCACGATGATGGGCATCGTGCGACGGGCCGTCGGTCGCCGTGTCGGCCTCCCCGCGACGCGGTGGATGCTCGAGCTCGGCACGTTCGCCCTCCGCACCGAGACGGAGCTCGTGCTGAAGAGCCGATGGGTGCTGCCCGAGCGGCTGACCGAGGGCGGCTACGCCTTCCGGCACCCGCACCTCGACGAGGCCGTCAAGTCGGTCGTCGCCGCACGGCGCGAGGGGTAGCGGCCGAGGTCGGTAGCGAACGAGGTCGGCGGCCCGGCTAGAGCTTCGCGGCGAGCTCGGGGTCGGTCGGCTCGACGAGGTGGCTGCCGTCGGGGAAGACCACGACGGGGATCTGCGTGCGGCCGCTGATCGCGTAGGCGCGGTCGGCGCCGTCCTCCACCGCCTCGACGTCGACGTAGTCGTACGCGACGCCCTCGCGGTCGAGCAGCGCCTTCGAGCGGCGGCAGTCGCGGCACCAGTCGGCGCCGAACATCAGGATGCGGTCAGGTGAGCTGTCGGACATGCCGCCAGCGTAACCGCGAGCGCCGACACCGCGACCGGGAGGCGCGGCCCGGCCTGGTCGGCGGCGAAACGTCCCCGACACACGTCGCTGCTAGAACGTCGGCATGCTCGAGTTCAGGGGCGCCGTGCGCGTCGTCGTCGACGAGGCGACCGAGACCACCGACAGCCTCTTCGTGGACGGCGGTCGCGTCGTCGACCGGCCCGCCGACGACGTGCCCCGCGAGGTCGTCGACGCCGGCGGCTGCGTCGTCACGCCGGGGCTCGTCAACGCGCACCACCACCTGCTGCAGAGCGGCTTCCGCACGCTGCCCGGCACCCGGGGAGTGCCGATGGCCGACTGGCTGCCCGCCATGGCGGCCGCCTACGGCGCCGCCCGCATCGACCCGTCGCTCGTCGCGGCGACGACCGCCGTGGGCGTCGCCGAGGGCCTGCTCGCCGGCGTGACGACCGTGGCCGACCACCAGCTCAACTGGCCGGCGGGCCACGGCGACGCCGGGCAGGCGGGGGTCGACGACACCGTCGCGATCGCCGTGAGCATCGCCCGGGAGGCGGCGGCGCTCGGGGGACGGCTGGTCTTCGTGCGCGGCTCGGCCCGGGACGACCCCGAGGCGGCGGCCACGTCGGCGGAGGCGATCGTGCAGGCGCTGGTGGGGGGCGCCTCCGGCGGGGTGTCGGCCACTGGCACGGCGGGGACGGGCGGGGTCGGCGACGACGGCATGCTGCAGGTGGCGGTCGGGCCGGCGGGGGTGCACAGCGACTCCCGCGAGACGTTCGCCCTGCTCGACGAGGTCGCGGCGCGGCACGGACTGCGCCGACGCACCCAGGCCAACGAGCAGGTCGACGTCGCGATCGCCCTCGAGCGGTACGGACGGCGGCCCCTCGACCTGCTCGACGACTGGGGCTGGGTCGCCGACGACGTGACGATCGCGCACCTCTGCGCGGTCACCGACGACGAGATCGCGCGGCTCGCACGGGCCGGGGTCACGGCCACGCACGCTCCCGGCTGCGACCTGCCGATGGGGTGGGGCATCGCGCCGGTGGCGGCGCTGCGGGCCGCCGGCGTGACGGTCGGCCTCGGCACGAGCGGCGGCGGCAGCAACGACGCCGGGCACCTGCTCGCCGACGCCCGGCTCGCGATGCAGGTCGCGCCGCTGGTCGGGCCGCCGGTGCCGGCGCGGACCGTGCTCGGCATGGCGACGGCCGGCTCGGCGGCGGGGCTGGGACGGCCGGAGCTCGGCCACCTGCGACCGGGCGCCGCGGCCGACCTGTGCCTCTGGGACGTGTCGGGCGTCGCCGACGCCGGGGTCGCCGACCCCGTCGCGGGGCTGCTCTGGGCGAGCCCGGGGCGGCGGCCGCGGGAGGTCTGGGTGGCGGGGCGTCCTGCGGTGCGCGAGGGGCGCCTCCTCGGGGCCGACGAACGCGACCTCGTCGCGGCGCTCGAGCGGCGGCTGCGCGGCTGACGCCCGCGGGCGGGCTAGAGGTCGAGGACGAGGCGGGGGCAGGCGGCCCGCGAGACGCAGATGAACATGCGGTCGCCGGCGGCCTGCTCGTCGGGCGTGAGGATCGAGTCGCGGTGGTCGACCTCGCCCTCGAGCACGGTCGTCTCGCACGTGCCGCAGGTGCCCTCGCGGCAGCTCGAGAGCACGAGCACGCCGGCCTCCTCGACGACGTCGAGCACCGAGCGGTCGGACGGCACGGTCACGGTGCCGCCGGTCAGCGCGAGCTCGACCTCGAACGACTCGTGCCGCACGGGCTCGCCGACGGCCTTCGGCTCGAACCGCTCGACGACGACCTGACGACCCGCGCCCGCGGCCTCGACCGCGTCGATCATCCGCTCGGGGCCGCAGCAGTAGGTCGTGGTGAACGGCGGCATGCCGGCGAACAGCGCGTCGAGGTCGAGGCGGGCGCCCTCGTCGGCCGCGTGCACGTGCAGGCGGTCGCCGTGCAGCTCGGCCAGCTCGTCGAGCAGGGCCATGGAGGCGCGCGACCGGCCCGCGTAGTGCACGACGTACTCGACGCCCGCGTGCGCCGCCGCCCGCGCCATGGCCGAGATCGGCGTCACGCCGACGCCGCCCGCGACGAGCACGTACGACGTGCCGCGCCGCGGCTCGAACTCGAAGTGGTTGCGGGGCCCGGCGACGCGCACCGTCGACCCGACGGCCAGGTGGTCGTGCAGCCAGGCCGAGCCGCCGCGGCCGTCCGGCTCGCGCAGCACCCCGATGCGCCAGGTGCCCTCGACGGGGTCGCCGCAGAGCGAGTACTGCCGCACGTCGCCGTCGGGCAGGGCGACGTCGACGTGGGCGCCGGCCTCCCAGCGGGGCAGCGGCGTGCCGTCGGGCGCGGCGAGGTCGAACAGGTCGACGGCGTCCGACGAGCGGGTGCGGGCCGTCACGACGACGTCGAGGGCCGTCTCGGGCAGGCGGGTGGGGGCGGTCACAGGCTCTCCGGTCTCTGCTTGACGACGAACAGCCGGTAGCCGTCGTCGCCGACGGCGCTCCAGCGGTGGGCGGTGCCGCCGACGTAGTACAGCGAGTCGCCGGCCGCGAGGTCGTGCGCGCCCTCGTCGCCCAGGTCGACGCGGAGGCGGCCGGCGAGCACGTGAACGAACTCGTCCTCGGCGTGGCGGAAGTAGTCGCCGGGGTCGAGGTTGGACCCGGTCATCTCCATGGCGCGGAACGGCCGGTCGCCGGGCGTGAGGAGGCGCGCGGCCGCCTGCCCGTAGCGTCCCGTCGCGCCCTCGGCGGCGGCCACGAGCTCCACCCCGGGCTGGTCGGCGGCGCGGTCGTCGTCGCCCGAGGCGCCGAGGATCTCGACCTGGCTCGAGCCGAGGGCGCGCGCGATGCGCTCGAGGGAGGCGATGCTCGGCCGGGCGAGGCCGCGCTCGAGCTGGCTGAGGAACGGGTGCGACAGCTGCGCCTCGGCGGCGAGCTGCACGAGGGTGAGGCCGCGGCCGCGGCGCAGGCGGCGGACGTTGGCGCCCACGGCGAGCGCGACGTCGTCGGCCGTCGTCGCGGCGGCGGGTGCGTCGAGGGACGTGACGGGGGCCTCCTGGGTCGGGTGGTCAGACGAGGTCTACCACGACGGTCTCGCGGCCCGTCGAGCAATTAACACGTGGAAACGACCACGACACGTGCCGGAAACGAGCCGTCCCTAGATTGACACATGTTGACGACATCAACATTCTCCGGCTCGCCCGACATCGTGCCGCCCTCGCCCCGCCCGCCCCTCTGGAGGGACCCCGTGACCCGACTCCCCCGCCCGATCTCGCTGCTGCGGGACGCGACCCTGCCCGACGGCACGGTGGTCGACGTCGTCCTCGCCGGCGAGCTCGTCGAGGCCGTCGTGCCGGCCGGCACGGGACGGGCCCCCGAGGGAGCCGCCGCCGACGCGACGCTCGACCTCGCCGGCCACCTGCTGCTGACGGCTCCGGCCGAGCCGCACGCCCACCTCGACAAGGCCCTGTCGTGGGACGCCATCCGCCCGCCGATGGGCGACCTCGAGCTCGCGATCTCGTCGTGGCGGGCCTACGCCGCGACGATGACCGTCGACGACGTGGCCGACCGTGCCCGCCGCCAGCTGCTCGCGATGCTCGCGCAGGGCACGACCTCGGTGCGCACGCACGTCGACGTGCTGCTCGGGGACGCCCCCACCCGCGGCGCCGAGGCGCTGGTGCGGGTGCGCGACGAGCTGCGCGGCCTCGTCGACGTCGAGATCGTCGCCCTCGCCTCGCAGGACAGCCCGGACGCCGACGTCGAGGCGGTGCTCGACCTCGGCGTCGACCTCGTGGGAGGCGCGCCCCACCTCTCGAGGGACCCGCACCGCGACCTCCACCGCCTCCTCGACCTCGCCGAGCGCCGCGGCGTCGGCGTCGACCTGCACACCGACGAGAGCCTGGACGGGCCCGACACCCTGCTCGAGCTGGCCGCCCGCGTCGCCGGCTGGACGACGAACGTCACGGCCGGGCACTGCGTGCGGCTCGGCAGCATGCCGGCCGACCGGCGTGACGAGGTCGTCGCCGCGGTCGTCGCCTCGCGCATCGGCGTCGTCGCGAACCCCATCACCAACCTCTACCTCCAGGGGTGGGAGGCGCCGGTCGCCACCCCCCGCGGGCTCACCGCCGTGCGCGAGCTGCTCACGGCCGGGGCCCGGCTCGCGGCCGGCGCCGACAACGTGCGCGACCCCTTCAACCCCCTCGGCCGCAGCGACGCCCTCGAGACCGCGATGCTGCTCGTCACGGCGGGCCACCTCACCATCGACGAGGCGTGGCACGCGGTGAGCGACGGAGCCCGCGAGGTCATGGGCCTGCCGCGGGCCGGGGTCGTGCCCGGGGCGCGGGCGGAGCTGCTGGCGGTCCGCGCCTCCTCGTTGGCCGAGGCCGTCGCGTCGGCGCCCGCCGACCGCGTCGTCCTGCACGGCGGACGGCTCGTCGCCCGCAGCGTCGTCACCCGCGAGACGGCCGAGCCCCCCCGCCCGCACGCCGCGCCGCGCCACGCCGCCGAGCGCCCCGCGCTCGCCCCCTCGACCGACCGCACCCTCACGGAGACCAGGTGACCGTCATGACCAGCACCACGACCACGAGCCCCACGCCGGCGGCGAGCGCGCCCCCGGCGGCCGCGCCGCACGGCGGGCAGGGCACGCTGCTCGACTTCCGCGACGTCGCCATGCAGTTCCCCAACGGCACGGTCGCGCTCCGCGGCGTCGACCTCACCGTCGACCGCGGCGAGTTCGTCACCGTCGTCGGCCCCTCGGGCTGCGGCAAGTCGACGCTGCTGCGCATCGCCTCGGGCCTCGAGAACGCCTCCGAGGGCACGGCCGAGGTCGACACCGACCGCATCGGCTACGTGTTCCAGGACGCGACCCTGCTGCCCTGGCGGAACGTCGAGGCCAACGTCGAGCTGCTCGCCGAGCTCAACGGGCTCGGCGCGGGCGCCCGCCGCGCCGCGGCCGCCGAGGCGATCGAGCTCGTCGGGCTGGCCGGCTTCGAGAAGTCGCTGCCGAAGGAGCTGTCGGGCGGCATGCGGATGCGCACCTCGCTCGCGCGGTCGCTCACCCTCGACCCCGAGCTCTTCCTCTTCGACGAGCCGTTCGGCGCCCTCGACGAGATCACCCGCGAGCGCCTCAACGACGAGCTGCTGCGGCTCTTCGTCGAGAAGCGCTTCGCCGGCCTCTTCATCACCCACTCGGTGTCGGAGGCGGTCTACCTCTCGACCCGCGTCATCGTCATGTCGGGCCGCCCGGGGGCGATCGTCGGCGAGTTCGACGTGCCGTTCCCGATGCCGCGCGACCCCGACATCCGCTTCACCCCCGAGTTCGCCGAGCTGGTCGGCGAGGTCTCGCACGCACTCCGAGAAGGGCACCGCTGATGGCCGTCGACACCCGCGTCTCCGCCGCCGAGCCGGGCGCGGTCGCCGCGGCCCCGCCCCGCCTCTCCGGGCCCCGCCCGGTCCGCAGGGCCCTCTCGCCGCGGGCGGCGCGCACGCGCAACGTCGTGCTGCCGATCGTCGTCTTCGTCGCGCTGATCGGCCTCGGCTACCTCATCGCGCTCTACTACGACCGGGTGCGCGGGCTGCCGTTCCTCGTGCCGTACCCGCACCTCGTCGTCGACCGGATCTTCCTCGACGCCGACTTCCGCCCCGACCTGCTCGAGGCGCTCGGCAACACGGCGCTGATCGCCGTCATCGGGCTCGCCATCGCGATCGTGCTCGGCGTCGCCTGGGCCGTGCTCATGGTGCAGGCGAAGTGGATCGAGAGCGCGCTCTTCCCCTACGCCGTCGTGCTGCAGTGCATCCCGATCCTCGCGCTCGTGCCCCTGATCGGGTCGCTCTTCGGCTACGAGATGCCCTCGCGCATCATCGTCACGGTGATGTTCGCGCTCTTCCCGATGGTCGCGAACACCCTCTTCGGCCTGCAGTCCATCGACCGCGGCCAGCGCGAGCTCTTCCAGCTGCAGGGCGCCTCGCGGCTCACGCTGCTGGTGAAGCTGCGCTTCCCCGCCGCCCTGCCGTCGATCTTCATCGGCCTCCGCAACTCGGCCGGCCTCTCGGTGATCGGCGCGATCGTCGCCGACCAGTTCTTCCAGCGCGGCCGCGGCGGCCTCGGCGTCCTCATCTCGGTGATGAACCAGCGCCTCAACGGCGCCGAGATGTTCGCCGCGATCGTCGTCGCCAGCGCCCTCGGCGTGCTCGTCTTCGTCGCCTTCGGGTGGCTGCGACGACTCGCCATCGGCCGCTGGTACGACGCGAACTGACGGCGGCACCGCCCCGACGACGGGGAGGCGCGCGGCCGGCCCGCACCGCGCCTCCCCGCCCTCCCCCCACGACCCTCCCTCCGCACCACAGCACGCACCACTCCCCTGCTCCATCCCCTGACAGGAGACACCCATGCCCCGACCCTCCCGCCGCATCGTCACGGCCCTCGGCCTCGTCGTCGTCACGGCCGCCTCCCTCACCGCCTGCTCGTCGGGCGACGCGGGCGGATCGCCGTCGGCCTCGGCCGCGATCGGCTCCGTCGACCTCTCGGGCGTCTGCCCGGCGACCGTCGTGATCCAGACCGACTGGAACCCCGAGGCCGAGCACGGCCACGCGTACCAGCTGCTGAGCGACGACTACGCGGTCGACGCCGAGCAGAAGACCGTCACGAGCGACCTCATGGCGGGCGGCGAGCCGACCGGCGTCAAGGTCGAGATCCGCGCCGGCGGCCCGGCCATCGGCTTCAACACCGTCACCTCGCAGATGTACCAGGACGACGACATCACCCTCGGCTACGTCACCACCGACGTCGCCGTGCAGAACTCGGCCGACCTGCCGACCACCGCCGTCTTCGCCGAGAACGACATCTCGCCGCAGATGATCATGTGGGACCCGGAGACCTACCCCGACGTCTCGACGATCGAGGAGCTCGGCAAGGAGCTCGAGGCCGACGGCGGCGTCGTGCGCTACTTCGGCGGGGCGGCCTACATGTCGTACCTGACCGGCAACGGGATCCTGCCCGAGTCGGTCACCGACGGCAGCTACGACGGCACCCCCGCGTCGTTCGTCGTCGCCCAGGGCAAGGACGCGCAGCAGGGCTTCGCGACCGCGGAGCCGTTCGTCTACGAGAACCAGGTCGCGGCCTGGGGCAAGCCCGTCGACTACCAGCTGATCAACGACACCGGCTACCCGATCTACCCCGAGTCGATGGCCGTCAAGACCGGCGACCTCGAGGAGCTCAGCCCCTGCCTCGAGCAGCTCGTGCCCGTGCTGCAGCAGGCCGACGTCGACTACTTCGCCTCGCCCGAGTCGACCAACGAGAAGATCGTCGACCTCGTCGACCAGTACGACACCGGCTGGGTCTACGACGCCGACGTCGCCGCCTACGCGGTCGACAAGATGAAGGAGCTCGGCATCGCGACCGACGGCGACAACGGCTACGTCGGCGACATGGACGAGGAGCGCATGCAGAAGGTCATCGACCTCGACACGGAGATCTTCGAGTCGCAGGGCTCCACGGTCAAGGAGGGCCTCGTGCCGTCCGACCTCTACACGAACGAGTTCCTCGACGACTCGATCAGCCTCGGGTTCTGACGCCCGACACCCGCTGAGGGCCCGGGCACGCCTCGTGCCGGGGCGTGCCCGGGCCCTCTCCTCTCTCCTCCTCCCGTTCTCGCTCTCCGATCTGCCCGACAGGACGCACCGATGACCGACACCACCACCGCCCCCGCCGCCGACCTGGCCGCGCCCGACCTCGCGGCCCTCGAGGCCGAGCTGCGCGAGCTGCTCGGCGACCGGGGCGTCTCGGTCGAGCTGGCCGCCCGCGAGCGCGCCTCCCTCGACGGCTCGCGCCTCTCCCCCGTCATCAGCGAGCAGCTGCCGCTCGGCCTCGCCGACCTCGTCGCCTACCCGGCCGACGCGGAGCAGGTCGCCGTCGTCGTGGCCGCGGCCGTCCGGCACGGCGTGCCCGTCACCCCGCGCGGCAAGGGCACCGGCAACTACGGCCAGGCGATCCCGATGCAGGGCGGCCTCGTGCTCGACCTCACCCGCGCCCGCGCGGTCGTCGAGGTGGGCGACGGCTGGCTCACCGCCGAGGCCGGGGCCACGATGGTCGCGCTCGAGCAGGCGGCGACCAAGGCCGGCCAGCAGATCCTCATGTACCCGTCGACGGCGCAGTCGACCATCGGCGGGTTCCTCGCCGGCGGCTCGGGCGGCACCGGCAGCATCAAGCACGGCTCGAACAGCATGGGCTTCGTCAAGGCCCTCGACGTCGTGCACGCGACGCCCGACGCCGGGCTCGTCCACGTCGAGGGCGACGACGCCCAGCCCTACGTCCACAACTACGGCACGGCCGGCGTCATCGCCCGGGCCACCGTCGCCCTCGAGCCCCTGCAGGACTGGCGCGGCTTCTTCGCCAGCTTCGACACGTTCGAGCAGGCCCTCTCGCTGATCCGTCCGTTCGCCGACCTCGAGCCCACCCCGCGGCTCGTCAGCGCCGACCTGCCGACCCTCGCCGACGCGCTGCCCGACGACCCGGGCATCCCGGCGGGCCGAGTGAGCCTCCGCGGCATCCTCGACGCCGCCACCGTCGACGTCGCCACCCGCATGGTCGAGGAGGCGGGAGGCCGCGTCGAGGACGTCCGAGAGGGGGCCCAGACCTCGATGAAGATCAGCATGATGTCGTACAACCACCCGATCGAGTGGCTGCAGAAGGCCTACCCCGACACGTACTTCCACGTCGAGGTCTCGGGCGACGCGCTCGTCGACCGCATCGACGAGGTGCACGCCGTCTACCCGGGCGGGATGCTGCACGTCGAGTCGCAGCACGGCCGCCCGATCGGCATGCTCGCCGGCGTCTACACGAGCGCCGCCGACGTCTGGGCAGGCTTCGCGAAGCTGCGCGCGCTCGGCGTCGGCTACCACAACCCGCATCAGTGGTTCGTCGACTACGAGCCCGACCGCACCCGCGAGCTCGCGGCGACCACCGACCCGCGCGGGCTGCTCAACCCGGGCAAGCTCGTCGACCCGGCGAGCGTCACGGCGCCGACCGGCGTGAAGGGCGGTCACGCGGCACCGGGGGCCACGGGCATCGACACGGGGGCGAAGGTCTCGTGAGCGGCCTCGACGACGCGACCCGCGCCTCCTCGTCGGGGTCCGCCCTCCCGACCCCGCGGTCACGCGACCTCATCGAGCTGAGCGGGCCCGCCGCGGCGGCCGCGCTCACGGAGGACAGCGTCCTCGTGCTGCCGACGGGCGCGATCGAGCACCACGGCCCGCACCTGCCGCTCGCCACCGACTGGCTGATGGCCGACCTGATCGGCCGCTCGGTCGTCGAGGCCGCCGCCGCCGACGGGCAGGACGTCTGGCTGCTGCCGTCGCTCGCCTACACGAAGTCGGACGAGCACCACTGGGCCCCCGGCACCATGTGGCTGACCGCCGAGACGCTGCTGCACACCGTCGTGGACATCGGCCGGTCGATCGCCGCCACCCCGGCGCGCACGGTCGTCTTCTACAACGGTCATGGCGGCAACATCGCGCTGCTGCAGGTGGCCCTGCGCGAGCTGCGGCGTCGGTTCGGCCTGAGGACCTTCCTCACGGGCACCGGCATGACCGGGGGCGACGGCACGAACGGGCCCGACGAGCACGGCTTCGGCGTGCACGGCGGCCACAGCGAGACGTCGATGATCTTGCACCTGCGGCCCGACCTCGTCGACATGAGCAAGGCCGAGCGGTGGATCCCCGACCACATGATCGACCTCGACTACGTCAAGTTCAACGGCGGACCGGTGCACTTCGGCTGGACGAGCGACGACTTCGGCCCGGCCGGCGTCGTCGGCGACGCGACCGGCGCGAACGCCGCCTGGGGCGCCGAGCTGCACGAGCGCGCGGTGCGCACGGGCGTGGCCCAGCTGGCCGAGATCGCCCGCTTCCGGCACGCGCCGGCCGGGCGACCGGCCGGGTTCCGGGCGGAGGGGTGAGCGGCGGGGCGCCTCTGCCGGACGACGCCTGGGAGCTGCTCGCGGACTGGCTGCCGGGCGACGACGAGCCCGACCGACCGCAGGTCACCCTGTCGACGGTCGACGCCGACGGCGGGCCCGACGCCCGCACGGTGCTGCTCTCGTCGGTCGCGCGCGACGGGCTGTCGTTCCACACCGACGCGGCCAGCCGCAAGGCGGCCCAGATCGCGGCGAACCCCCTCGTCGCCGTGACGGTGCTCTGGCCCGGCTTCACCCGGCAGCTCGTCGTGCGCGGCGTCGCCTCGACCGCCGACCCCGTCGACGTGGCCGCGGCCTACCGGGCCCGCTCGCCGTACCTGCAGCAGCTCGCCTGGCTCAACTCGCACGACTTCGCCGCGCTGCCGCTCGACGAGCGTCGGGCCCGGTGGGCCGCCTTCGCCGACGAGCACCCCGACGGGTTCGGGCAGCCCGCGGGCTGGACCGGCTTCGTCGTGCGCCCGACCCGCGTCACGGCCTGGGAGAGCGCGCCCGACACCGCCAGCCGCCGCCGCGAGTGGACGGCCGGGCCGGACGGCTGGTCGCTCAGCCACCGCGCAGGCTGACGCGGCCGGTCCCTCCCCCGGGCGTCCGCCGTCGGCGCCCTCCCTCACGACGCCCGTCCCGTCGGCACCGCCGCGCCGGGCTGCCAGACTTGCCCGAGCCCCTCAGGAAGGACCCCGTGAAGAGACTCCGCGAGAACCAGGCGCGCATGCACCTGATCATGATGCTGGCGCTGACGTTCACCACCGGCATCATCGACGCCGTCGGCTACCTCGGCCTCGACCGGGTGTTCACCGCGAACATGACCGGCAACGTCGTCATCCTCGGCATGGCGATCGCGCAGGCCGACGGCCTGCCGATCCTCGGGCCGGTCATCGCGCTGGTCGCGTTCCTCGTCGGCGCGGCCGCCGGCGGCCGCCTGCTGCGCGGGTCGCGGAAGGGCTGGTCGGGCCGCAGCACGATCGCCTTCTCGATCACGGGCACCGTGCTGCTCGGGCTCGGCCTCACCTGCTTCCTCGTCGTGCCCGAGGAGGGCACGCCGTGGGCCTACACGATCACCGGCCTGCTGGGCGCGGCGATGGGCGTGCAGGCCGCCGCGGCCCGCAAGATCGCCGTCGCCGACGTCACCACGGTCGTGGTGACGTCGACCATCGTCGGCCTCGCCAGCGAGTCGAAGCTCGCGGGCGGCGACGGCAAGAACTTCCCGCGGCGCGTGCTCGCGGTCGTCATGATCCTCGTCGGGGCCGGCGTCGGCGCCCTGCTGCTGCAGGTGCACATCGGCGTCGGCATGGGCGTCTCGGGCGGCCTCACGCTGCTCGTCGCCCTCGCCGGGCACCTCATGCGCGAGAAGGTGAAGGCGGCGGAGGCCGAGGAGGCCGCGTCCGTCGGCGCCGACGCCGGTGCGACGGCGGGCTCGAGCGCAGCGGCGGGCTCGGACGCGACGGCGGGCTCGGGTCGTGGCTGACGCGGGCGTCGCCGGCGACGCGGGCCGCGCCTCCTCCGACCTCGTCGTGCGGGCCTCGCGCGTGCTCGTCGACGGTGCGTGGCAGCCCGCGGCGGTCGCCGTGCGCGGCGGGCTCGTCGTCGCGATCGAGGCGGTCGACGCCGTGCTGCCCGTGCACGACGGCGGCCGCGACGTGACCCTGCCCGACGACGAGGTGCTCATGCCCGGCGTCGTCGACACGCACGTGCACGTCAACGAGCCCGGCCGCACCGAGTGGGAGGGCTTCGCGTCGGCCACCCGCGCCGCCGCCGCCGGGGGCGTGACGACGATCGTCGACATGCCGCTCAACAGCATCCCGCCGACCACGACGGTCGAGGCCCTCGAACTCAAGCGGGCCGCGGCGGGCCCCCAGTCGGTCGTCGACGTCGGCTTCTGGGGCGGCGCCGTGCCCTCGAACCTCGGCACCGGCGACCTGCGGGCGCTGCACGAGGCCGGGGTCTTCGGCTTCAAGGCGTTCCTGTCCCCCTCGGGCGTCGACGAGTTCCCCCACCTCGGCACCGACGAGCTGCACGCCGCGATGCGCGAGATCGCCGCCTTCGACGGGCTGCTCATCGTCCACGCCGAGGACCCCGACCGGCTCGACGAGGCCGCCGCCGCCCTGCCCGAGGGGGCCGGAGGCGCGGTGTACGACGACTTCGTCGCCTCCCGCCCCGAGGCGGTCGAGCAGACCGCGATCGAGCACGTGGTCGAGGCCCTCCGCGCGACCGGCGGCCGGGCGCACGTGCTGCACCTCTCGTCGGCGTCGGCGCTGGCGACGATCCGCGCCGCGAAGGCCGAGGGCCTGCGACTCACGGTCGAGACCTGCCCGCACTACCTGACCTTCGACCAGGCGGGCATCCCCGACGGGGCCACGCAGTACAAGTGCTGCCCGCCGATCCGCGACGCGGCCAACCGCGAGCTGCTCTGGGCGGCGCTCGTCGACGGCACGATCGACGTCGTCGCCTCCGACCACTCCCCGTCGACGGCCGAGCTGAAGTTCGCGGGCGACGGCTCGTTCGACGAGGCCTGGGGCGGCATCGCCGGGCTCGAGCTGAGCTTCCGCGCCGTCTGGTCGGGCGCCCGTGCGCGCGGCATCGCGCTCGAGACGGTGCTCGGCTGGATGAGCCGCGGCACCGCCGACCTCGTCGGCCTGGGCGCCCCGCGGTCCGGAGGCGCGAAGGGGCGCATCGAGGTCGGCGCCGCCGCCGACCTGGTCGCCTTCGCCCCCGACGAGCCGTTCGTCGTCGACGCGGCCCTGCTCGCCCACCGCAACCCGGTGTCGGCGTTCGACGGGGCCGAGCTGGTCGGGCGGGTCGGGGCGACGTGGGTCGCCGGGGTCGTCGTGGACGCGGCGGCGCCTCCGGCTCGGTTGATCACGCGGCGGTAGGCGATCGGCTCGATCGAGCCTGGCCTGCCCGGGGCTGACGGGTCTGCCCGGTCTGCCCGGCCTCCGGGGCTGACTGGTCTGCTCGTCGACCGCTCTCGGGGCGGGACGTCCGGTCGACAGGGGCGGGCGGTGCCCGGAGCACGCGGCGGGCGACCTGTTCGGGCAGGTCGTGCGCCTCGCCGCGTGCTCGGTTCGACCAGGCGTTTCGGGTTCGCCTGGTCCCTTGATGGTAGCGCTGCGATACCAGCGAGTATGCAAGTCGGGACGCCCCCTTTCGGGGGGCACGAGAGCGAGCCGCGGCGACCGGTCGGGGGCACGAGACGGGACGGATATGGTGGGGCACATGCCTTCCGACGGACGGGTCCCCGTCAGCCGCCCGCCGAGGGCCGAGGTGCGGGAGCGCCTCCTCGACGCCGCGACCGCCCTCATCTCGCAGCGGGGCGTCCACGCCACCACGCTCGACGACGTCGCCCGGGCCGCGGGCTTCAGCAAGGGCGCCGTCTACTCGAACTTCGCCTCGAAGTCGGAGCTCGTCGTCACACTGCTGACCCGCGAGACCGAGGGGGCGCTCGACGCCCTCCGCGAGATGGGGCTGCCCGGGACCGACCTCGCCGACCTGCCCGGGGCGGTGCGCGACGCGTTCGCGCCGTACGCGCAGAGCACGGCGGACGACTTCAGCCTGATGTCGGAGTTCCGCGCGCACGCCCTGGAGGACGACGTCGTCATGGCGGCCTTCGTCGCGAAGCGCCGCGCGGTGCTGGACACGCTGCGCGAGCAGGTCGAGCTCGTCTTCGGCGGGCAGACGGAGGCGGCGACGGGCCTGTCGTCCGACCTCCTGGCCCGCCTGCTCATCGACGTCGCGCTCGGGTCGGCCTTCGACGCGCCCGCGACCGGCGACGTCGGGCCCGGCGAGCTCATGGGGCACGTCGTCGGGGCGCTGACGCGGAGCGTGCTCGGCCGGGCCTGAGCCGGGCCGCGCCGGCCGCGCTGCCAGACCCGGCGCGCTACTCGAGCTCGGCGAGGTCGGCGTAGAGCCCGGTGACGTCGCCGACGCGGGTGCGGCCGGTGCGCGGGTGCTCCGCGAGCACCGACGAGGCGAGCAGCGCGGCGAGGCTCATCGCCGCGGCGTAGCTGTCGAACGGCGACGGGTTGTCGACCGGGCACTCGAGCCGCACGGCGACGTCGGCGGCGCGGGCCGAGGCGTCGCCGACGAGCACCACGGGGACGGAGCGGGCGGCGAGCGACCGGACCACTCCCGCGAAGCCGGCAGGGCGCCTCCGGAACCCCACGAGCACCACGACGTCGCCCGGGCCGAGGCCGACGAGCTCCTCGCCGACCGACTGCCCCGGCTGCGGCGCCAGCCGCACGTCGTCGCGCACCTGCACGAGCTGCTGCCGCAGGTGCATCGCGACCGGGTAGCTGTTGCGGAAGCCGACCACCACCACCCGCCGCGCGTCGGCGACGAGGCGCGCGGCGTCGGCCAGCCGACCGTCGGCGAGGCCGTCGAGCATGCGCTGCAGGTTCCGCTGCTCGGCCGCCGCGTGCGGGGCGAGATCGGAGGAGGCGCTGGTCGGGCCGACGGGGACGCCCCGGTTGCGGGAGGCGCGGGCCTGGTCGCGGACCTCCTGCGCGTCGGTGAACCCGAGCCGGCGGAAGAGCCGCGACACGGTCGCCTTCGAGACGCCGCTCTGCTCGGCGATCTCGGTCGCGGTCACCACCGCGAGATCGTCGAGGTGGTCGAGGATGAAGTCGGCGGCCCGCTGCTCGCGCGGGCTCAGCGCGCCGTAGCCGGAGTCGATCCGGTCGCGGATGCCGGGCTCGGCGGTGCCGGGCGCGGCAGTGGCGGGCTCGGCAGTGGCGGGCTCGGTGGAGACGGGCTCGGCGGAGACGGCCTCGGGCGTGCCGGGCTCCTCTCCTGCGCTCACCGCGACCGCTCCGCCAGGGCCCGCACCGACGCCTCGAACGCGTCGAGGGCCACGGCGACGTCGGCGAGCGTGACGATCTCGTCAGGGTGGTGGCTGATGCCGCCGTTGCCGCAGCGGACGAAGAGCATCGCCCAGTCGGTCAGCTCGGCCACGGCCATCGCGTCGTGCCCGGCCTTCGAGAAGAGCACCATCGGGTCGGTGTCCCCCGTCGCGGCGATGCCGTCCCGCACCACGTCGCGGAGCGCCGGCGACGCCACGACGGCGGGCGCCGAGTGCGTCTCGTGCGCGGCGAAGGCGAGCCCGCGCCGCTCGCCGACCTCGGCCGCGGCCTCGCGGACAGCCGCCCAGACCTCGTCCCGTCGGTCGTCGTGCTCGCCGCGCAGGTCGAGGCTGAACTCGACGAGCCCGGGGATCACGTTGACCCCGCCCGGGAACGCCTCGAGCCGCCCCACGGTCGCGACGCAGTCGGCGTCGCGCGCGAGCCGCTCGACGGCGAGCACGACCTCGCTCGCGCCGGCGAGGGCGTCGTGGCGGCGGTGGAACGGCACTCCCCCGGCGTGACCCGCGACGCCGGTCATCGTCAGCTCGAAGCGCCGCGCGCCGGCGATCGACGACACGACGGCGAGCGCTCGGTCGGCCTCGAGCAGGTAGGGCCCTTGCTCGATGTGCGCCTCGAGGTAGCCGACGACCGAGCCCCGGGGAGGCGCGGCGTCGCCCACGGCCGCGGGGTCGAGGCCGAACGCGGTGAACGCGTCGCGGAGCGTCGTGCCCGCCTCGTCGACCAGCTGCCACCACGCGTCGTCCCACGTGCCGGCGAGCGCGCGCGACCCGAGCAGCGCGGTGCCGAACCGCGTGCCCTCCTCGTCGCCGAACGCGGCGACCTCGACGGCGACGGGGAGGCGCGTGCCGGCCCGGTGCAGGCGCTCGACCACCGCGATCGCGAGCAGCACCCCGAGGATGCCGTCGTACCGGCCGGCGTCGGGCACCGTGTCGAGGTGCGAGCCGAGCAGGATCGCGGGGGCCCCGGGCTCGGCGGCCTCGTAGCGGCCGCGCTGGTTGCCGGCGGCGTCCTGCCACGTCGTCATGCCGGCGGCCGTCATCCAGCCGGCCGCGAGGGCGTTGACCCGGGCGTGCTCCGGGCTGAGGTAGACGCGGGTGATGCCGTGGTGGGTGCTCGACACGGCGGCGAGCTCGTCGCAGCGGTCGAGGATCGTGCGGGCGTCCGAGGGGTGCGGGACGGGGTGCGGGTCAGGCGCGGGGCGCCCGGCCGGGGCGGGCTGGGCGGCGGCGGGGACCGCGGGGCTCACGCCGCGCCTCCCCCGGTGGCTGCGCCTCCGGCGGTCGCCGCGTCGAGGTCGTCGGCCGGGTCGTCGGCCCCGGCCACGGCCGTCGCGGCCGTCGCGGCCGTCGCGTCGGCGGTCGCGTACGCGTCGTAGGCCGCGTCGACGCCGCCGCCGGCCGAGACGCGCGCGCCTGCCCGGCGCAGCACCGACTCGAGGGCCGAGAGGGTCGTCAGCACGGTGTCGCGTCGGGCGTTGTAGCCCATGGTGCCGATGCGCCAGACCGTGCCGTGCAGCGGGCCGAACGAGGTGCCGATCTCGATGCCGAAGTCGGTGAGCAGCTCGCCGCGCACGGCGTCGCCGTCGACCCCGTCGGGGATCACGACCGCGACGACGTTGTTCATCTTGTGCTCGAGGTCGCCGAAGGTCTCGAGGCCGAGGCCGCGCACCCCCGCGAGCATCGCCGAGCCGTGCAGGGCGTGGCGGGCGACGGCGGCGTCGAGGCCCTCCTCGACGACGAGGCGGGCGCACTCGCGGGCACCGTAGAGCATCGTCGTGGCCTCGGTGTGGTGGTTGAGGCGCTGCGGGCCCCAGTAGTCGAAGATCATCGCGAGATCGAGGTAGTTCGAGGCGATGCGGCGGTCGCTCGTCTCGTCGCCGGCGCTCCGGATGCCGGCCTCGACCGAGGTCCGGGCGCGGATGACGTCGACCGCGCGGGGCGAGAACGTCACGGGCGAGGAGCCCGAGGGGCCGCCCAGGCACTTCTGCAGGCCGGCGCTCACGGCGTCGAGGCCGAGGGCGTCGACGTCGAAGGCGTTGCCGACGAGGGACGCCGTCACGTCGGTGTAGAAGAGCACGCCGTGCTTCGCGCAGACCTCGCCGAGCCCCTCGAGCGGCTGGGCGACGGTCGTCGACGTGTCGCCGTGCACGACGGCGAGCAGGGCGGGTCGCACCTGCTCGATCGCGCGCTCGATCGCCTCCGGCGTGAAGACCTGGCCCCACGGCACCTCGATGGTGTGCACCTCGGCACCGCACCGCTCGGCGATCTCGACCAGCAGGTGCCCGAAGCGGCCGAACACGGGCACGAGCACCCGGTCGCCCGGCGTGATCATCGACACGAGCGCGGCCTCGATGCCCGCGCGGCTCGTGCCGTCGACGAGCAGCGTCTGCTCGTTGCCGGTGCGGAACACCTCGCGGTAGAGGGCCTGGGTCTCGTCCATCGCGGCGGTCATCCAGGGGTCGTACTGGCCGACCAGCTGCGCCGACATCGCCCGGAGCACCCGGGGGTCGGCGTTGATCGGGCCGGGGCCCATGAGGAGGCGGGCGGGAGGGTCGATCGGCTGGAAGGCTCGTTTCACGGGGTCATCGTACGCAACGCGGGTTTCACCCGTGTTTCGGGCGCCCGGGCGGGTTCGGGTTCCCGTGTCGCGTCACGTCCTGCGCGTCGCGTCGCGGAGGAACGCGACGCGGGGCACGGACCGTGACGCCGCGGCGGCGGACGCGACCCCCCGCGGAGGCGCGGGTCGCGGACCGCGCACACCGCGCCTCCCCGGGGGCGTCGGCCTCATCCCGCCGAACCGCGTCACGTCCTGCGCGTCGCGTCACGGAAGAACGCGACGCGAGGCACGGAACGTGACGCCGCGGCGGACGCGCGCCCGCAGACATCGCCGCGTCGGCCGCTACCGCTGCCGCTGCGGCTGCGGCTGCGGCTACCGTGACGGGATGGAGTCGACGAGCGGACGCGGCGCCGTCGGCCTGCTCCTCGCCGCCGGCGCGGGCACGCGGGCCGGGCGGCCGAAGGCGCTCGTGCGCGGCGCCGACGGCACGCCGTGGGTCGCGCGGGCGACGGCGGCGCTGCTGACCGGCGGGTGCGACGCGGTCGTCGTCGTGCTCGGGGCGCGCGCCGACGAGGCCCGGGTGCTCGTGCCGGACGACCCACGGATCCGGGTGGTGGTCGCCGACGACTGGGCCGAGGGGCTCGGGGCGTCGTTGCGGACCGGGCTGCGAGCGCTCTCGGCACCGCGCCGACCCGACGGCGACGAGGAGGCGCGGTGCGCCCTCGTCTCGCTGGTCGACCTCCCGGGTCTGCCGCCGGCGGCCGTCGCGCGGCTGCTCGACGTCGACGACGCGGCCCGCGCGGGGTCCCTGCGGCAGGCGGCGTTCGGCGGACGTCCGGGCCACCCCGTGCTCGTCGGCCGAGTGCACTGGGAGCCGCTGGCCGCCGAGCTCGCGGGCGACTCCGGCGCACGGGCCTACCTCGACGCGCACGGGGCGGATCGCGTCGACTGCTCCGACCTCTGGGACGGCGCCGACGTCGACCGGCCCGCCTGAGGCGCGCCGACCCGCCCCGTCGTCACGCCCCCCGACCCCGCGGTCAGCCCGGCCGTCAGCCCGCCAGCGCGCCCGCGAGCGCGACGAGCTCGAGGTCCGACCCGCGCGGACCGACGAGGCACAGCCCGACCGGCCCGCCGGCCACGCGCATCAGCGGCGCCGACACCGCGGGCCGCCCGGTGATCCCGGCGACGCAGGTCAGCCCGAGGGTCGCCGCGCGCACCCGGTCGATCTCGGCCGCGTCGGCGTCGAGCGCGGGCGCGGCCGACGACGCCGCGGGCACCAGCAGCACGCGGTCGCCCAGCACCGCCTCGAGGGCGCGGCGGGCGGCGGCCAGGCCGGCCCGCGCCTCCTGCTCGGCGTCGGGGGTGACGGCCTCGCCCGCGGCGAAGCGGGCGGCGACGTCGGGGGCGAGGGCCCCCGGGTGGGCGGTGATCCAGGCGCCGTGGGTGCGCCAGGCCTCCGCCGACTGCACGATGCGGAAGTGGGCGAGCAGCCCGGCGAGCCCGGCGGCCCCGCCGACCTCGGCGACGGCGACGGACGAGGGCCGGGGCAGGCGGCCGGTGGCGACGAGGCGGTCGACGGTCTCCGCGAACGCACGGCGGACGTCGGCCGACACGGTCGCGACGACGGCCGGGTCGACCACGACGCCCCGGGCGGCGAGGCCAGGGCCGGCCGGGGCCGCGCCTGCGTCGGCGCCCGCGTTCGCGTCACCGAGCGTCGCGCGCACGGCCGCCCCGAGCGTCGCGGCGTCGCGCGTCAGCCACCCGACCGTGTCGAACGACGGAGCGAGCGGCAGCAGCCCCTCGGTCGGGACGGCCCCGTGCGTCGTCCGGAGCCCCCACAGCCCCTGGTACGAGGCGGGCACCCGGATCGACCCGCCCGTGTCGGTCCCGAGCCCGACGTCGGTCTGGCCGAGCGCGACGGCCGAGGCCGGCCCGCTCGACGACCCGCCGGGGATCGCTCCCGGCACCGCGCCGTTCGGCGGCGTCCCCCAGGCTCCGTTCCGCCCGGCGATGCTGAACGCGAACTCGTCGGTCTGCGCGATGCCGAGCACGTCGGCGCCGGCGTCGAGCAGCGCGGTGACGGCCGGGGCCGACCGCTCCGCGACGGGCTGCTCGGCGAGGTAGGCCGGCACGCCCCCGCCGACGGCGTGCCCCGCGACGGCGAAGAGGTCCTTGACGGCGACCGTCCGTCCCGCCAGCGGCCGCTCGTCGGGCCCTGCGCCGACCGGCCCCGAGGAGGCGCGTCCCGCCGCCAGGGGCGCGCCCACCACCCGCCACACCCGCGTGTCGACCGCGGGGCGCGGGGCCTGCACGTGCGCGGTGGCGATGCGCCAGGTGCCGGCCGCGCCGCGCCTCCAGAGCTGGGTGACGACGCCGCGACCGCCGCCGGCCGGGGCGTTGGTCGTGACGACGAGCGCGGTGCCCGGGTCGACCACCCGCACGTGGAGCTGCTCGACCGCCCGCCCCGCGGTCCCCCCGCGCCGCGCCCGGAACGCCGTGATCGCGTCGTGCCCGACGAGCGTCCCGGCGGCGTCGACGCGGAGGCTCGCCGGTCCGGGCTCGAAGGCGTCGGCGAGGGCGGGCACGTCGTCGACGCGGAGGGCCTCCTCGTAGGCGGCCACGGCGGCCAGCAGCCCGTCGGGCAGGTCGCCGCCGTCGAGCGAGGTCAGCGGGAGCGGGGGCAGGGCGTCGCCGAGCGGGGCGGGTGCGGTCTCGTCAGGCACGGGGCGCCTCCTCGTCGAGGGCCGGTGCGGCCGGACGGCCGGGGCCGCCGAGACGGCCGGGGCCGCCGAGTCGGTGACGACATCCGCCGCGGCGGCCCCGACCCGGTCGAGGTCGGTCACGGCGCGCTCTCCGCCGACGAGCGGCACCCCCGCGAAGTCGGCCTTGCGCACCCGCGCGTGGACGCCCTTGACGAGGTCGACGACCTGCGAGATGTCGAAGTCGGTGGCGGCGCTGAGGTAGGCGTAGGCCAGGTGCTCGTCCATCCCCCACCGGGCCCTCAGCAGGCTGATGGCGGCCCGGACGCAGGCCCGCACGGCCTCGTCGAGGTCGACGTCGAGGCCCGTCGGCACGAGGTGCTCGACGGTCTCGGCGAGCGGGCCGGCGAGCTCGCCGAAGCGGGCCAGGGCGTCGGCCCGGCGGACGAGGTCGAGGCGCACGGTCACCCGCAGCGACGCCTCCATCGCGGTGAGGGCGACCTCGCCGTCGCCCTGCGCGAAGTGCGGGTCGCCGACGTACGCGAGCGCGCCGGGCACCTGCACGGGCAGGTGGAGGCTCGTGCCGGCGACGAGCAGGGCGATGTCGACGTTGCCTCCGAAGGCGCCCGGCGGCACCGAGTGCGGTCGCTCGTCGCCGGCCGCGGCGACGCCCATCACGCCGAGGAACGGCCGCAGCGGGAACCGCACGAGGTGCTCGCCGCCGGCCACGAGCGGCATGGTCCCCACGAGGTCGCCGGGCTCGCCGTGGGCGCCGGCGTCGTCGTGATCGACCGCGGCGAAGACGCTGACCGACCCCTCCTGCAGGGGGTACTCGCCGGCGAGCGCGCCGCGGTCGTGGCGGTTCGACACGACGCCGTAGGGCACGCGCGGCAGGGCCTCGACGAGGGTCAGGGTCAGCAGGTCGCCGGGCTCGGCCCCGCGGACGGCGATCGGGCCCGTGACGACGTGCGGCCCGTCGGCTGCGGGGTCGCGGCCGTGGCGGCTGCCCGCGTCGGCGGCGATCGCCACGGCGTCGCGGAGCACCCCCTCCGGAGGCACGCCGTGCGCCCCGAAGAAGCGCACCGGGTCGCTGCCCTGGTCGCCGAGCAGGCCCTCGTGGCTGACGGTGTCGATCGTGACGAGCGTGCCGGGGTCGACGGTGAGCACCGGCTCGTCGGCGGCGCAGGGCAGGCGGCCCCACAGCGTCGTCGCGGGGCTGGCGGGCAGGTACGTCGCGGAGGCGATCGGGCCCTCGTGCGGCTGCAGCGGCCACGCGTCGGAGGGCACGGGGGGCACGTCTGTCGTCGGCATGCAGCGACCCTAGCGAGACGACGATCCCCCCACAGGGCGGTCCTGAAACAGCCCGTTCACAAACGGCCGATCCTGAAACAAGCCGTTCACACGAGCCTGTCAAGATCGCGGCATGGCGATCATCCTCGGCGACAACCAGTACGGCAAGGCGGAGTCCCACCTCGTTCGCGTGGTGCGCGACGGGCCCCGACACGAGATCCGCGACCTCACGGTCACGACCGCGCTGCGCGGTCCCTTCGAGGCCGCCTACCTCGAGGGCGACCAGTCGGCCGTGCTGCCGACCGACACCCAGAAGAACACGGCGTTCGCCTTCGCGAAGTCGCACGGGGTGCAGTCGGTCGAGGGCTTCGGCCTCGACCTCGCGCGCCACTTCGTCGACGACGTCGACCCCGTCGTCTCCGCCCGCATCGAGATCGAGGAGCACGCCTGGGCGCGGGCCGTCGTCGACGGCGCCGAGCACGACCACACCTGGCTCCGCACCGGCCCCGAGGTGCGCACGGCGGCCGTCACGGTCGACGCGGCGGCCCCGGGCGGGGTCCGCGAGCACGTCGTCGCCGGCGTGAAAGAGCTGGTGCTGCTGAAGTCGACGGGGTCGGAGTTCGCGGGGTTCCTCACCGACGAGTTCACGACGCTGCCCGAGACGCACGACCGCGTCATGGCGACCGCCCTCGACGCCAAGTGGCGGGTCTCGGGCGACGCCGCGGCCGACGCCTCCTTCGACTGGGACGCCCTCCACGCCTCCGTGACGGCCATCATGGTGCGCGAGTTCGCGACCCTGCAGTCGCTCGCCCTCCAGCAGACCCTCTGGCACATGGGGCGTGCGGCGATGGAGGCCCACCCCGACATCGCCGAGGTACGCCTCAAGGCGCCGAACAAGCACCACTTCGCCTACGATCTCGAACGCTTCGGGCTGGAGAACGACAACGAGGTCTTCTGGGCCGCCGACCGCCCGTACGGGCTGATCGAGGCGACCCTGCACCGCGACGACGCGCTGCCCGCGGGCGACGCGTGGCGCGCCTCGGCCGGCCTCGCCTGACGCGGCCCGCACACCCCCGACACCCCGACGACCCCGACCCGAAGGAGGCGCGATGAGCGCCGCAGAGACCCCCACCGCCCCCGACACCGCCGGCTCCGCCCCCGTGGTCGACGCCGCGGTCGACGCCCGGTGGCTCGCCCGCACCATCGAGCTGGCCGTCGCCAACGTCGCCGCCGGCGGCGGCCCCTTCGGGGCGCTGATCGTGCGCGACGGCGAGCTCGTGGCGGAGGGCCAGAACCGCGTCACGGCGAACCTCGACCCCACGGCGCACGCCGAGGTCGTCGCCATCAGGGCGGCCTGCCAGGTCGTGGGCGACTTCTCCCTCGCCGGCGCCACGCTCTACACCTCGTGCGAGCCCTGCCCGCTCTGCCTCGCGGCCGCGCTCTGGGCCCGGGTCGACCGCGTGGTCTACGCCGCCGACCGGCACGACGCCGCGCGGGGCGGCTTCGACGACCTCGAGTTCTACGAGCTGTTCGGCCGCGACCGCTCCACGTGGGAGCTCCCGGTCGACGCCGTGCGCCCCGGCGACGCCTCGGCGCCGTTCGACGCGTGGCTCGCGCACGACCACCGCACCGACTACTGAGCGCCGTGGTGGCGAGCAGCGGGCGCGGCGGCGGGCCGACCGGCGCCCGGGCGGACGCGTCGGCGCCCCGGGAGGCGCCGCGGGCCTCAGCTGCCCCGGTACGTCGAGTAGGCGAACGGGCTGAGCAGCAGCGGCACGTGGTAGTGCGCCTGCTCGTCGACGAGGTCGAAGTCGAGCACGACGCGCGGCCAGAAGGCCTCCCGGCCCGCGGCCTCGAAGTACGCTGCGGTGTGGAACACGAGCCGGTAGACGCCGACGGGCAGCGCGTCGGGCCCGAGCTCGGGCACGCGTCCGTCGTCGTTCGTCACGCCGCTGGCGAGCACCGCGCCCGTCGCGTCGGCGAGGTCGACCGCGACGCCGGCCGCGGGGCGGCCGAGCGCCGCGTCGAGCACGTGCGTCGTGACGTGGCTCACGCGGCCGGCTCCCGCGGCGAGGCCGTCTCGGCCCCGCGTCCGGTCTCCGCGCTCGACTCGCCGAACATCTGCCGCAGGCGCAGGGCCGCGATCTCGACGAGCTGCTCACCGACGATGCGCTTCTCCGACTCGTCGTCGAGCGTCAGGCGGCGCTGCAGCTCCTCGACGATCTCCTCGCGGCTGCGCCCCGCGGCGCGGATGAGGAACACCCGGTCGAAGCGCTCCTCGTACGTGGCGTTGCCCTCGGCGAGCGCCCGGGCGAGCCGGGCGTCGTCGGTCTGCTGCGACGCCTCCTGCTCGCGGCGGCTGAACTCCTGCGCGGCGCCCTCGCCGACGGGCGACTCGCCGATGCGCGGGTGGTGCGCCATGGCCTCGTCGATCTCGGCGTCGGTGAGCGGGTCGCCGGCGCGCTCGGCGGAGGCGACCAGCGCCTCCACGTCCTGGTACGGCGCGCCGGAGGCGACGTCGTCGACCCAGCGGGAGACGGAGAGGGCTGTCGCGAGGCGCTCGCGCAGCTCGCTCTCGGGGAGATCGATCATGGAGGTCACTGTACTGACGGACGGCCGGGCCGCCGGGCCCGCGACGCAGGCCGGGTCGCCCCGGGCCGGGCGGGAGGAGCTCGCGTGGACCTGATCACCGTGCGCGAGGTCCGCACCCCGTCGACCCGGGCCGAGCTCCGCTTCGCCCCGGGCGAGCTGCCGCTCGGCGGCGGCACCTGGCTCTTCTCCGAGCCGCAGCCCGGGCTGACCGGCCTCGTCGACCTGACCACGCTCGGCTGGAGGCCCCTCGAGGTCGGCGACGACGTCGTCACCGTCGCGGCGACCTGCACGATCGCCGAGCTGACCCGGCTGCCGGCCCGCGACGACTGGGCCGCGCACCCGCTCGTCGCCCAGTGCGCGAACTCGCTGCTGGCCTCGTTCAAGGTGTGGAACGTCGCGACCGTCGGCGGCAACGTCGCCACGAGCCTGCCCGCGGGGGCCCTGACCTCGCTGCTCGCCGGGCTCGACGCCACCGCCGTCGTCTGGACGCCCGACGGCGGCGAGCGGCGCGAGCCCGTCGCGCGCCTCGTGACCGGGGTCCGCACGAACACGCTGACGACCGGCGAGGTGCTGCGCTCGTTCGAGGTGCCGACCGCCTCGCTGCGCTCGCGGGCGGGGTTCCGTCGCGTCGCCCTGAGCCCGCTGGGCCGCTCGGGCGCCCTCGTGACGAGCCGCCTGTCCCCCGACGGCGAGTTCGTCGTGACGATCACGGCCGGCACGACGCGTCCCGAGCAGCTCCGCTTCGACGAGGTGCCCGGAGCGGCCGTCCTCGCCGGCGCCGTCGCCCGCGTCGGCACCTGGTACGACGACCCGCACGGCGCCCCCGACTGGCGGCGGCACGTCAGCGCCCTCTTCGCGGAGGAGCTCCGCGCCGAGGCCCTCCTGCCGCAGCAGCCCCCGCCGGCGGCGCCCTTCGTCCACCGGCCGGGCCCGCTCGGCAGCGCGACGGCCGACGCCGCCGCCCGCACCGCCGTGCCCGCCCCGGTCGCCCCCGGCCCCGGCCCCGGCGCCGCCGCCGCATCGCCTGCTCCTGCACCTGCCCCCGACCCCGAAGGAGGCGCGGCGTGACCCCCCGAGACCCCTCACCCGTTCCGTCCGTCGCCGCCCTCTCCTCGGCGACCCCTGCCCGCACCGTCGCGTTCGAGGTCGACGGCCACGCGCTCGAGGCCCCCGTCGCCCCCGGCCAGGTGCTCCGCACCGTGCTGCGCGAGGCCGGCGTGCACGGCGTCAAGAAGGGCTGCGACGCGGGCGACTGCGGGGCCTGCTCCGTGCTGGTCGACGGCGACCCCGTCCACTCCTGCATCTGGCCCGCGCACCGCCTCGACGGCCGCGTGGTCACGACCGCGGCGGGCCTCGGCACGCCCGAGCACCCGCACCCCGTTCAGCAGGCCTTCGTCGACGCCGCCGGCTTCCAGTGCGGGTTCTGCACCGCCGGGATGGTGGTGACGGCCTCGACGTTCACGGAGGCGGACCGCGACGACCTCCCGCGCCTCCTCAAGGGCAACCTCTGCCGCTGCACCGGGTACCGGTCCGTCGGGGACGCGATCTGCGGCGTGTCGAACACGGCCACGCCGGCCGCGGGGACGGCCGTCGGGCAGTCGGCGAAGGCACCCGCGGGCCTGCGGGTCGCGACCGGCACCGAGGAGTACACGCTCGACTTCCGCACCCCGACGAAGCTGCTGCACCTGGCCGTGCTCGGCAGCCCGCACGCCCACGCCCGGGTCGTCTCGATCGACGCGACGGCGGCCGAGGCGATGCCCGGCGTGCACGCCGTGCTGACGCACCACGACTCGCCCGCCACGCTCTTCTCGACCGGTCGCCACGAAGACCGGGAGGACGACCCCGACGACAGCCTCGTGCTCGACCCGGTGCTGCGCTTCCGCGGCCAGCGGGTGGCCGCCGTCGTCGCCGAGTCGGTGCGCGAGGCGCGGCTCGCGCTCGACGCGCTCGTCGTCGAGTACGAGCTGCTGCCCACCGTCTTCGACCCGGAGGAGGCCCGCCGGCCGGGCGCGCCCCTGCTGCACGGCGAGAAGACCAGCGAGGCCTCGCGCATCGCCTTCCCCGAGCGCAACACCGTGGCCGCCATGCACGGCGAGACCGGCGACGTCGAGGCCGCCCTGGCGGCGGCGGACGTGACCGTCGAGGGCACCTGGCAGACCCAGCGGGTCAGCCACGCCGCGCTCGAGACGCACGCGACCCGCGGCTGGCTCGACGACGACGGCCGCCTCGTGCTGCGCACCTCGAGCCAGGTGCCCTTCCTCGTGCGCGACGAGGTCGCCCACGTCTTCGGCCTGCCGGAGGACCGCGTGCGGGTCTTCACCAAGCGCGTCGGCGGCGGCTTCGGCGGCAAGCAGGAGCTCATCACCGAAGACCTCGTGACGCTGGCCGTGCTCCGCACCGGCCGTGCCGTGCAGTTCGAGTTCTCGCGCGAGGACGAGTTCACCGTCGCCCCGACCCGGCACCCGATGCGGGTGCGCGTGCGGCTCGGCGCGAGCGCCGACGGCGTGCTCACCGCGATGCACGTCGACCAGCTGATGGACACCGGCGCGTACGGCAACCACGGCATCGGCGTCATGTACCACTCGGTGCACGAGTCGACCTCGGTCTACCGCTGCGCGAACAAGCGCGTCGACGCCGAGTCGGTCTACACGAACAACCTGCCCTCGGGGGCGTTCCGCGGCTACGGGCTCGGCCAGGTCGTCTTCGGCGTCGAGTCGGCCATGGACGAGCTCGCCCGCCGCCTCGGCCTCGACCCCTTCGAGCTGCGCCGGCGCAACGTCGTCGTGCCGGGCGACGCGATGGTCGTCACCGACCCCGACGAGGAGACCGACCTGCTCTTCGGCAGCTACGGCCTCGACCAGTGCCTCGACCTCGTCGAGCAGGCGCTCGCCGGTCCGAGCGACGACCCCGCGGTCGCGGTGGCCGACGTCGTGCCCGACGGGCCCACCTGGTCGGTCGGCACGGGCATGGCCCTCGCGATGATCGCGACCATGCCGCCCCGCGGGCACTTCGCCGACACCTCGGTCGAGCTGCGCGCCGACGGCGGCTACGACATCGGCGTCGGCACGGCCGAGTTCGGCAACGGCACGACGACCGTGCACGCGCAGATCGTCGCCTCCGCGCTCGGCACGACGCCCGACCGCGTCAGCATCCGCCAGTCCGACACCGACGTGGCCCGCTACGACACGGGCGCGTTCGGCTCGGCGGGCGTCGTCGTGGCGGGCAAGGCCCTGCTCGCCGCCTCGCTGAAGCTCCGTGCTGCGATGGCGGAGCGCGCGCTCGAGGCCGCCGGAGGCGCGGCACCCGTCCACGACGGAGCCGCCGCCCCCGAGGTGGTCGACGGCGGGGTCGTGGTGCACCGCGCCTCCGGACCGGTGCTCGTCGGCGTGGACCGCCTCCTGGCGGACGGGCCGCTGCGGGCCGACGGCAGCCACGACGGCACGCCGCGGTCGGTGGCGTTCAACGTGCACGGGTTCCGGGTCGCGGTCGACCGCGCCACGGGCGAGGTGCGCATGCTGCGCTCCGTGCAGGCCGCCGACGCCGGCACCGTGCTCAACCCCGAGCAGCTGCGCGGGCAGGTCGAGGGCGGCACGGCCCAGGCGATCGGGACGGCGCTCTACGAGGAGGTCGTGCTCGACGGCGAGGGACGCGTGCTCACCTCGGCGTTCCGCAACTACCGCGTGCCGAAGTTCTCGGACGTGCCGCGCACCGAGGTGCTCTTCGCGTCGACGCACGACGAGCTCGGGCCGCTCGGCGCCAAGTCGATGAGCGAGGCGCCGTACAACCCCGTGGCGCCCGCCCTCGCGAACGCGATCCGCGACGCCCTGGGCGTGCGGCCGCACGAGCTGCCGATGTCGCGCGACCGGCTCTGGCGGCTGGCCCGCGACGCCGGCCCGACCCCGCCGACGGGCTCGGGTCAGCCGATCGACTCGGGCATCGGCGACACGGCGTAGGCGACGCTGATCGTGTCGTCGGTCGTCGGGTCGTGCAGCTCGACCGACCACGCGTCGGCGAACTGGTCGACCCCGGGGGTCATCGCGACCGTGCCCGAGATGAGCACGGTGCCCGGCTCACGGAGGCCGCGCTCGGCCAGCACGTCGAGCCAGTAGTCGGGGGTCAGCAGCGCGCCGAGCGTGGAGTCCTGGATGAGCCGTCGGTCGTCGCCCGTGCCGACGAAGCCGCGCAGCGCGATGTCGTCGAGGTGGTCGCGCACGTCGTCGAGGCGCCAGGCGCGGGTGCCGAGCACGTCGGGGCTGGCGTTCTTGCTCCACGCGACGCCGTGCACCTCGAGGGCGCGGTCGGTGTGGTCGCAGGCCGCCGTCAGCAGCACGTCGTCGTCGGTCACGACGAGCGCCCACTCGGCCTCGCCGCTGGTGCGGTCGTGCTGCACGGCGACCTCGTCGACCTGCTGGGCCAGGTAGGGCGACACCGGGTAGAGGGCGGGCGTCGTCGTGGGGCCGGGGACGCCCAGCTCGGCGAGCTCGGCGATGTGCGCCTGGACCTCGTCCTGCTCGCGGCCCGCGTAGCCGGCGTTCAGCAGGCGGGTCACCTCGACCGCGCAGACGGTGCCGTCGGGCAGCGTGAAGTGGAGGGTGCTCATGGGTGCTCCTTCGTCGGTGGCCGTGTGTCGATCATGTGAAATCTGGTCTCGCAGGGGTCGCGGGCCTGGTCGGGACCGGCCTGCATGCTTACTGTATACACACGGTATTGCCAGACCGCCACCTCGGTGGCAAGCTCCTCAGCACGGATCCACCGACGACGGCCCGGCCGTCACCGACCCCGAAGGACCGCTCATGACCACCGCCTCCCCCGCTCCCGCCGACGGCGCGTCGCCGCCCGTCTCGCGGCGTTCCCTGATCAAGGCCTTCACCGCCTCGCTCACCGGCACCTCCCTCGAGTGGTACGACTTCGCCGTCTACTCCGCGGCGTCGGCCGTCGTCTTCCCGAGCGTGTTCTTCCCGTCGAGCGACCCGTATACGGCGACGATCCTCGCGTTCTCGACCTACGCGGTCGGCTACGTCTCACGCCCGATCGGCGGGTTCGTCTTCGGCCGCCTCGGCGACAAGCTCGGCCGCAAGCCCGTGCTCGTCACGACGCTGCTCGTGATCGGCATCGCCACCTTCCTCATCGGGGTGCTGCCGGGCTACGCCACCATCGGCCTCGCCGCGCCGATCCTCCTCGTGCTGCTCCGCTTCGCCCAGGGCGTCGGCGTCGGCGGCGAGTGGGGCGGCGCCGTGCTGCTGTCGAGCGAGTTCGGCAACCCGAGGAGGCGCGGGTTCTGGTCCAGCGCCGCCCAGGTCGGTCCCCCCGCCGGCAACCTCCTCGCGAACGGCGCCCTGGCGCTGCTGACGGCGGTGCTCACCGAGGACGCCTTCCTCGACTGGGGCTGGCGCCTCGCCTTCCTGCTCTCGGCGGTGCTCGTCGGGTTCGGCCTCTACATCCGGCTCAAGCTCGAGGACACCCCGGTGTTCCAGGCCCTCGAGGCCCGCGGCGACGCCCCGGCCGCCCCGGTCCGCGAGGTCTTCAGCACGCAGCTGCGTCCCCTCGTCGCGGCGATCCTCTGCCGCATCGGGCCCGACGTCACCTACGCCCTCTTCACCGTCTTCACGCTGACCTACGGCACGACCGCCCTCGGCCTCGAGCGCAGCCAGGTGCTGGTCGCGGTGCTGATCGGATCGGCCTTCCAGCTGGTCTCCATCCCGCTGGCCGGCGCCCTGTCCGACCTGATCAACCGACGCCTCCTCTACGCGGTGGCGGCCGTGGGGGCCGCCGTCTGGTCGTTCGTCTTCTTCGTCGTGACCGACGGGTCGTCGACCGTCGTGCTGACGATCGGCATCGTGCTCGGGCTCGTCTTCCACTCCCTGATGTACGGCCCGCAGGCGGCGTTCATCATCGAGCAGTTCTCGCCCCGCCTCCGCTCGACCGGCAGCTCGCTGGCGTACACGATCGCCGGCGTCTTCGGCGGCGCGATCGCCCCGCTGATGTTCACGATCATCTACGAGCGCACCGGCAGCGGCTTCGGCATCGCGCTCTACCTCACCGTCGCGGTCGCGCTGACGCTGATCGGGCTGGCGCTCGGGCGCGACTCGGACGTGCGCGAGGACGAGGAGTACCTCACCGGCCCGACCCCTGTCGTGTCGGGGGCCTGACGTGTCAGCTGCGCAGGAGGAGGTCGAGCGTCACCGTCAGGTGCCGGTCGATCGCCTCCCGCGCGGCCTGCGGGTCGCCCGCGGCGAGCGCGGCGACGATCTCGTCGTGCTCGACGCAGACCCGCTCCTGCCGGTCGGTGCGGCGGAACAGCGCCTCCACGCCGACCAGCACCTGCCGTGCCCGGAGCTTCTCGTAGCTGCGCGACATGAGGCCGTTGCCGGCGGCGTCGACGAGCAGCTGGTGGAAGCGGCGATCCCACTCGATGAACTCGCGGCCGCTCTCGGTCGGCTCCTGCTCCTTGAGCTCGTGCTGGCGGGCGAGCACCTCGCGCATCTCGGCGAGCGGCACCCGACCCGTCTCGAGCGCGACCGTGGCGGCGTGCCGCTCGAGGACGCCCCGCAGCTCCATCAGCTCGGCGATCTCGCGACCGGTGATGACCGGCACGCGGGCGCCGCGGCGCGGGATCATCTCGACCAGGCCGTCGGCCGCGAGCATGAGCAGCGCCTCGCGCACCGGGGTGCGGGAGACCCCCACCTGCTCGGCGAGCTCCTGCTCGCTGAGGAACGCGCCCTGCATCGAGGGATCGACCAGCACGTGCGCGTAGAGGTGCTGGTAGGCCTTCTCGCGGCCTGACAGCGCCTCGCCGGTCTCGACGGGGTCCGGCTTCATCTGCATACAGTACGTATACACCAACGACGGAGACACCATGCGCATCGCCCTCGCCCAGATCGTCAGCTCGGCCGACCCGGCCGCCAACCTGCTCGGCGTCGAGCAGGTCGCCCGCGACGCGGCCGCCGACGGCGCCGAGCTCGTCGTCTTCCCCGAGGCGGCGATGTGCGCCTTCGGCACCGACCTGGGCGCGGTCGCGGAGCCGCTCGACGGCCCGTGGGCCGGGCGGGTGCGCGAGCTCGCCGCCGAGCTCGACGTGACGATCGTCGCGGGCATGTTCACGCCCGGCGACGGCGGCCGGGTGCGGAACACGCTGCTCGTCGCGACGCCGACCGGCGACGGCGACCACTACGACAAGATCCACCTCTTCGACGCGTTCGGCTACGCCGAGTCCGACTCGGTGCAGGGCGGCGAGCGCGCGGTCACGGTCGACGTCGGCGACCACCGGGTCGGCGTCGCCACCTGCTACGACATCCGGTTCCCGGGGCTGTTCCTCGCGAACGCGGCCTCGGGCGCGAAGGTCAGCGTCGTGTGCGCCTCCTGGGGCGCCGGGCCGGGCAAGGTCGAGCAGTGGCAGCTGCTGGCCCGCGCCCGCGCCGTCGACACGACCACCTTCGTCGTGGCAGTCGGTCAGGGCGACCCGGCGACGCAGGGCGTCGAGGCGACCTCGTCGGCCCCGACGGGCGTCGGGCACAGCATGGTCGTCTCGCCGTTCGGCGCGGTGCTCACCGAGCTCGGCGCGGAGCCCGGCCTCGTGGTCGTCGACCTCGACCTGGCCGACGTCGACGCCGCCCGCGGCACGCTGCCCGTGCTGGCCAACCAGCGCTTCGCGGTCGCGACCGCCCCCGGCGCCTGACCCGCGCCTCCCCTGAATGGCCGTATTCGCGAGAACACGACGGCACGGAGGGGCACGGGCAGCCAGGGACCGTGAGCGCGCCCGCTGGATGTCTCTGTCTCCGGCCGCGGGCCCGAGGGGCCGCAGGACCGACCTGCGACGGGCGGGCTACGGCGCGCTGGGCGACTCGACCGTCACGTCGCCGGCGACGATCTGGTCGCGCAGGGCGTCGACCTCGGCCGACAGCTCGGCGCTGACCGACGAGGCCAGGTCGTGGAACGGCGCGATGTCGACCCCGCCGTTCTCGAGGGTGCCGACGTACGGCTCGTTCGTGAAGCTGTCGTCCGTGGTCGAGACGGCGATCTGCTGGACGGCCGCCTCGGTGTCCTTGAGCACGGAGGTCAGGAGGATCGGGCGGTACTCCGCCGGCAGCGTGTCGTAGCCGTCGTTGTCGACCCAGATCACCGAGACGCCGTCGGCGTCGAGCGCTGCCGAGGCCGCGCCCTCGCCGACCTGACCGGCGACCGGCATCACGACGTCGGCCCCCTGGTCGATGAGGGCCTGCGCGAGCTGCTTGCCCTTGTTGACGTCCTCGAAGTCGCCGGTGAACGAGCCGTCCTGGGCCTCCTTCGACCAGCCGAGCACCTCGACGGCGGTGCCGTGCGCGGTGTTGTAGGCGTCGACGCCGTCCGAGAAGCCGTCCATGAAGAGGGTGACGGGGGGCTGGTTGCCGCCGCCGAAGGTCGCCACCTTGCCGGTCTTCGAGACCCCGGCGGCCAGGTACCCCGCGAGGTACGACGCCTGGGCCGTGTCGAACAGGATCGGCTTGACGTTGTCGCCCTCGACGGTCTCGTCGACGATCGCGAAGTCGATGTCGGGGTTGGCGGCCGCCTGCTCCTGCGTGGCGGCGGCGAGCTCGTACCCGACGGTCAGCACGAAGCCGCAGCCGGAGGCGACGGCCTGGTCGACGTTCGGGGCGAGGTCGGTCTCGCTGGTCGACACGAGCACCTGCGCCTCGATGCCGTCGTCGGCCTGCGCCGCCTGGAGGCCCGCCCAGCTCGACTGGTTGAAGGAGCGGTCGTCGAGCCCGCCCGAGTTCGTCACCATGCGGGCGCAGTGCTCGCCGGTCGTCGCGTCGTCGCCGGAGTCGCTCGGGGCCGCCGAGCACGCGGCGAGCAGCGCGACGGACGAGACCGCGACCAGGGCCCCGAGGAGGCGCGGGGCACGCGAGCGGGACGACGGACGGAACGAGGGGACGAGCACGACAGGAGACCTCCGGGGACGGCGCGCTCGCGGACGAGCGCATCTCGGGACGCCGCGGGCCGCGGACGCTGACCAGCATCATGGCAGGGAACGACCACGCCGCGGAGGACCGTGACGGGATCGAGACGGCGGTCAGCCCGGCCGCTGCCCGTCCGTGCCCGCTGCCGGCACGCCCGCCCCCGCCTCGCGCGCCAGGAGCGCGAGCTGGACCCGTCCCCCGACGCCGAGCTTGTCGTAGGCGTGGCCGAGGTGGGTCTTCACGGTGGCGAGGCTGACGAAGAGCTCGGCGGCGATCTGCCCGTTCGACAGGCCGCGGGCGACGCCCGTCACGACCTCGGCCTCGCGCTCGGTGAGGACGGCGAGCCGCTGACGGGCCGCCGTCGACGCGGAGCCGGAACCCGGTCCCGCTGCCGACCCGGGCGCCGGTGCCGATCCCCGCCCCGCCGCCGCGATCACCGTGTCGAGCACGGTCGGCGACAGCGTGGCCCGGCCCCTCGCCGCCGCGTGCACCGCGGCGACGAGCTCCGCCGGCGGGGTGTCCTTGAGCAGGAACCCCCGGGCGCCGACGCGCAGGGCCCGCAGCACCATGTCGTCGGCGTCGAACGTCGTCAGCACGAGCACCGCGAGGCCGGGTCGCCGGGCGAGCTCGCGCTCGGTCGCCTCGAGCCCGTCGCGGCGCGGCATGCGGATGTCCATCAGCACGACGTCGGGCTGCGTCGCGTCGATGACCGACTCGGCCTCGAGCCCGTCGCCGGCCTCGCCGACCACCTCGACGCCCGGGTCGCCCCCGAGCAGCAGGGCGAGCCCGGCCCGGACGAGCTGCTCGTCGTCGACGATCACGACGCGGACCGCGTCGACCCCGCCGGAGGCGCGGGGCGGCACCGCGCGCCCCTCGCCCGCTCCCCCGCTCACGCCGGCCACGGCAGTCGTACCTCGACGCGGTGGCGGGCCTCGTCGTGCACGACGACCGCGGAGCCGCCCGCGAGCCGGGCACGCTCGGCGACCCCGACGAGGCCGTGTCCGCGGGTCGGCTCCGACGAGGCCGCGGCCCGGTGGGTGAGCGGGTTCTCGACCACGAGCAGCAGCTCGCGACCGGGGCGCCCCGACACGGCGACCGAGACGGGGCGACCGGACGCGTGCCTCCGGGCGTTGGTCAGGCACTCCTGCAGGATGCGGAAGGCGTGGCGCCCCGTGGTCGGCGACACGTCGGCCAGGGCGACGCGGACGGCGTCGTCGATCTCGAGGACGACGTCCGTGCCGCCCTCGCGGGCGTCGAGCAGGAGGTCGTCGAGGTCGGCCAGGGTCGGCTGCGGCGGCGCGACCCGCACGTCGGCCTCGGCGCCGTCGACCCCGGAGGGCTCGCGCAGCACGCCGAGCACCTCCCGCAGCTCGGTGAGGGCCGACCGGGCCGCGTCGCGCACGACGCCGGCCGTCGCGGTCGCCGCGGCGGTGTCGAGCCCGGCCCGGTACTCGAGGGCCCCCGCGTGCAGGGCGATCAGCGAGAGGCGGTGCGCCAGGACGTCGTGCATCTCCCGGGCGATCGCGGTGCGCTCGTGCTCGCGGGCCTGGGCCAGGCGCGACTCCTGCTCGGCCTCGGCGAGCCGGGCGCGCTCGCGGAGCGACCGGAGCAGCTCGCGGCGACCGCCGACGTAGAGGCCGGTGAGGACGAGGGCCGCCGTCACGACGAGCACGAGCGCGAGCGACATCCACAGCGGGACGTCGTCGGCGGTGCGGAGGACGACCTGCTCGGACGCCACGGCGGCCGCCACGAAGACGCCCCCGGCCACGCCGATCTCGACGGGACGACGTCGCGTCGCGAGCGACACGAGCATGAGCGCCGCCGCCACGGCGCCGAGCGACGAGACGGACGCCAGCACGGCCGCCACGGTCGTCAGCGCGACGGGTGCCCGGTGCCGCAACGGGAGGAGCACCAGCGCGACGACGCCGAGGGCGACGTCGAGCAGCACGAGCACCGCGAAGCGGGTCGGGCTCATGCTCGCCATGACCGCGTCGTCGCTGAACCACACGAGGAGGAAGAGGAGCAGGCCGAGCGAGGTCGACAGCAGGAGGCGCCACGTCTCGCCCCAGAGGCGCGCCGCGGCCCCTCGGCGAGGGAGGGTCGGGGGATGCGAGGTCATGCCCCGAGCGTAGGGAGCGCGCGGCGCCCCGAGGATCGACCGATGGGGGGAGATGACCTCGGCCGAGGGGCTCCCCGGACGGGGGGTACGCGCGACGGACGGATGCGGCCCGCCGGGGCTCCCCGTCGGTAGCGTGACGAGACATACTCACTCTCGATCACGGAGGACCCGACATGACCGACGCGTACCCGCCCCAGGCCCCGGCCGCAGCACCCGCCGCCGCGAACAAGAAGACGATGGCGGTGCTCTCGCTGGTCTTCGGCATCATCAGCATCGTGTTCGCGTGGATCTTCCCGATCATCTGGATCCTCTTCGCCATCGCCGCCGTCGTCCTCGGCTTCCTCTCCCGCAATCGCGAGCCGGCCGGTCGCGGCATGGCGCTCGCCGGCATCGTGCTGGGCTTCGTCGGCATCGTGCTCAACATCGGCTCGATGATCGTCGGCGCCCTGCTGGCCACGGCTGCCTACATGCAGTAGGCGTTCCCGCGCACGAGAGAGGGCCCCGACGACGATGTCGTCGGGGCCCTCTCTCGTGCGCCGGGGCACGGGTCTCAGCCGGTGTTCTGCAGCCCCGCCGCGATGCCGTTGACGGTGAGCAGCAGCAGTCGGTGGTCGGCGTCGGCCGGGTCCTTCTCGACCGCCCGGCGGATGCCGCGCAGCGCCCGCAGCTGCAACAGCGAGAGCGCGTCGACGTACGGGCTCCGGAGGCGCACCGAGCGCTTCAGCACCGGTCGCCCCTCCAGCACCTCGGCGTGGCCGCTCGTCGCGAGCACCCACTCGCGCGTCAGCGCCATCTCGGCGAGCACCCGGTCGGCGAGGTCGGTGCGCTCGGCGAGGCCGAGGTACTCGCGGGCGATGTGCTCGTCGGTCTTCGCGAGCGACAGCTCGACGTTCTTGATCATCGTCGTGAAGAGCGGCCACGAGGCGTAGGCCTCACGCAGCACGTCGACGTCGCCGACGGCGGCGAGGGCCGAGCCGAGGCCGTACCAGCCGGCGAGGTTGATGCGGGCCTGCGTCCACGCGAACACCCACGGGATCGCCCGCAGGTCCTCCAGCGACTCGACCGAGAGGCCGCGGCGGGCGGGTCGCGACCCCAAGGCGAGCAGCCCCACCTCCTCCATGGGCGTGACGGTCGCGAACCACTGCGCGAAGCCGTCGGCCTTCACGAGGCCGAAGAAGGCGTCGCGCGACGCCTCGTCCATGGCCGCCGCGAGGGGCGCGAAACGCTCGGCGGCCGCGGCGTTGCGCGCCGCCGTCGCCGGCGTCGACGCCTGCAGGGTCGCGGCGGCCATCTGCTCGATGTGCCGCTGGGCGATGGTCTTGTTGCCGTAGTTCGCCAGGATCACCTCGCCCTGCTCGGTGATCTTGAACCGGCCCTCGACCGACCCGGGCGGCTGGGCGCGCACGGCTTCGTGGGCGGGTCCGCCGCCGCGGCCCATCGACCCGCCGCGGCCGTGGAACAGCGTGAGCACGATGTCGTTGCGCTCGGCCCACTCGGCGATGCGCGCCTGGGCGTCGTACAGGGCGAACGTCGCGCTGACCGGCCCGACGTCTTTCGACGAGTCGGAGTAGCCGAGCATGACCTCGAGGCGGCGGCCCGTCGCGTCGAGGCGGCGCTGCACGGCCTCGGTCTGCAGGGCCTCGTCGAGGATGCGCGTCGACGCCTCGAGGTCGGCGAACGTCTCGAACAGCGGGATGACGTCGAGCACGGGTGCGGCCTCGGCCGAGCCGAGGGCCAGCTCGGCGAGCTCGAAGACGTTCGCGAGGTCGGCCGACGACTGCGTGAACGACACGATGTAGCGCGACGCGGCTCGACGGCCCCGCTTGGCCTGCAGGAGGGCGACGGCGCGGAACACGTCGAGCACCTCGACGGTCATCGGGCTGAGCTCGCCGCCGGCACGCGCCTCCTCCAGCGCGGTGCGGTGCACCTGCGAGTGCTGTCGCACCTCGAGCTCGGCGAGGTGGAACCCGAAGGTCTCGACCTGCCAGACGAGGTTCTGCAGCTCGCCGTTCGCGGCCCGGTGCGCCCCGGCGGAGCGGAGCGAGGCCTGCACGGTGCGCAGGTCGACCAGCAGCTCGTCGGGGTCGGCGTAGGCGAGCTCGGGCTCGCCGCGCCGGGTGGCGTCGAGGCGGGCGGCGACGAAGAGCAGCACGCGGCGGTGGCTCTCGTTGGGCGAGCGGATGCCGATGCGCGAGGCGACGTCGGCGTCGAGCGCGCGCTGGCTCTCGGCGAGCGCGACGAGGCCGGCGTCGCCGGGGGTGTCGTCCTCGTCGAGCGTGAGCGTGCTGCCGATGCGGGTGGTGGCGCGGTGCAGGCCGATGAGCACGTGCTCGGCCGCGATCTCGGCCGCCGCCGTCGTGACCTCGGCGGTGACGTGCGGGTTGCCGTCGCGGTCGCCGCCGATCCAGCTGCTCAGCCGCATGAAGGCCGGGGCCCGCACGGGCTCGCGGCCGGCGCCCTCGCCCTGCAGCCGGTCGTCGAGCAGGCGGTAGACGGTCGGCACGATCTCGAACAGCGTCTGGTCGAAGACGTTCATCGCCGTGCGCACCTCGTCGAGCGGCGTCGGGCGGGTCGTGCGGAGCGGGGAGGTGCGCCAGAGCGTGTCGATCTCCTCCAGCAGGCGGCGCTGCGTCTCGGCGCCGGTGACCTCGTTGGCGGCGACGTCGCGCTCGGCGAGGAGGTCGCTGATGCGACGGATGGTCGACGCGACCGCCCGGCGTCGGGCCTCGGTCGGGTGGGCCGTGAAGACGGGCTGGAACCGCAGGTCGGCCAGGCGTCGGGCGGCCTCGTCGGCGCCGAGCTCGTCGACGAGCGACTCGACGACGGCGGGCAGCGAGTCGGGGCCGCTGCCCCGGCGGGTCAGCACGCGCACCCGGTGGTGCTCCTCCGCCAGGTTGCTGAGGTGGAAGTAGCAGGTGAACGCCCGCGCCACCTGCTCGGCCCGCTCGTGGTCGAGCCCCTCGACGAGCTCGCGCGCCCGCGTCACGGAGTCGGCCTCGCCCTCGAAGGCGCCGATGACCGCGGCGCGCAGGGCCTCGACGTCGGCGAGCAGCTCGGGCCCGCCCGCCTCGGTCAGCACCCTGCCGAGCAGGCTGCCGAGGAAGCTGACGTCGGCGCGCAGCGCGCCGTCGACCGCCCCTCTCACGTCGTCTCGGGAGGTGTCGCGCGGACTGCCGTCGGGGCGTCGGGTGCTCTCGGTGGTGTCGGTCACGCGACCATTCTCGACCACGGGGCGGTCCCGTGACGCACACCGCGCCTCCGGGTGCACGAGCGGGGGCGCGCGACGACCTGGGGAGGGCGCGTCAGCACCCCGCCCGACGCCCCTCAGGCGTGCGCGGGCAGCCCGACGAGCTCGGCGCTGCGCTGCCAGAGCAGGCGCGCGGCGGCGCGGTCGCCCGCCTGCCGGTTGACGCGACCGGGCGCTCTCAGCCGGTCGAAGTAGTTGCCGCTCGGGGCCGGCACGGTCCGCGCGGCGGCCAGCCGCACGAGGGGCTCGGCCCCGCGCTCGGTGCTGACCGCGAGGCGCTTGCCGAGGGTCGCTACCGGCCCCGAGCCGCCGAAGCCCGACGCCACGAAGCCGGGGTGGAACGCGAACGCCTCGACCGACGTGCCCTTGAGGCGTCGCGCGAGCTCGCGGGTGAAGAGGATGTTCTCGAGCTTCGACGGGCCGTACGCACGCATCCCGCCGAGCCACGCCCCGCGGGCCGAGTCGAGGTCGTCGAGGTCGACCGAGCCGAAGAGGTTGCCCGCGCTCGAGGTCTGCACGATGCGGACCGACCCGGGCGGGACGTCCTGCGCGGTCTCCGTGAGGCGCGGCAGCAGCAGCGAGGTGAGCAGGAAGGGCGCGAGGTGGTTGACCTGGAACGTGGTCTCGAACCCGTCGCCCGTGAGGCGTCGCTCGGCGAAGAGGCCGCCCGCGTTGTTCGCCAGCACGTGGATCTGCGGGTGCCGCTCGAGCAGCTCGGCGGCCAGGGCCCGCACCGCGTCGAGGTCGGTGAAGTCGGCAAGGTGGGCCACGCCGCCGACCTGGTCGGCGACCCGGCGGGTGCGCTCGGGGTCGCGGCCGACCACGGCCACGGTGGCCCCGAGGCGCCCCAGCGCGGCGGCGGCAGCGGCGCCGATGCCCGAGCTGCCGCCCGTGATCACCACGGTGCGGTCGTCGAGGCGGGTGGGTTCCGGCAGGGTCACGGTCATCGGTGCAGAGTATCCCCGCGCGCTCCGAGCAGGCCGGGCCGCTCGCCCCGCGGCCAGGCGGTCCCGGACGCTACGCCTTGCGTCGGTCGCGCAGCGCCGCCGTCGACCACAGCGCCCAGGCGATGAGCAGCGGCTGCCCGACGAGGCGCAGCGCGCGCTTGGTGTCGGTGTCGAGCCCGAAGGCGTCGCGGTGGTGCACGAGCTGCGCGATGTTGCCCGGGAAGATCGCGACGAAGAACGCCGCCGCGACGAAGCCGACCGTGACGCGGCGCTTGCCGAGGGCGATGAGCGCCGCGCCGAGCGAGATCTCGACGACGCCCGAGGCGAGCACGGTCGCGTCCTCCGACAGCGGCACGAACTCGGGGACCTGGGCCGCGAACGACTCGCGAGCGAAGGTGAGGTGGCTCGTGCCGGCGTACACGAGGGCCGCGCCGAGGGCGACCCGGGCGATGGTGCGGGGCAGCGAGGTGCGGGGCAGCGGTCGGTTCTGGTAGCTCATCGGTCCATCCAAGTCCGGGGCGGGTGCCCCGTCGCGTCGTGTGTCGGGGCGGGCCCGGGTGCGGGCCCGCCGTGGTGCAGGGCGCCGGCGGTGCCGGGCCCCGAGGTCGCGAGGCGCCGGGCCCCGAGGCGCCGGAGGCGCGGCTCAGCCCCGCGACGCCCCGTCGCCGTCCCGAGGCGCACGCGTGGTGCCCCCGGCGTCGCGCTCGGCGCCCCTCGGGTCGGCGGCGTCGTCGCCGCGCGGGTCGACCGCCGTCGCCGGCGCGCCGGTCGCGACCGCCGCGGCCGTCGCGCCCTCCGCGACGGGGGACGCCGCCGACGTCGGGTCGGCTGCCGTCGCGTCGCCGCGCCGTCCCCGCCCGCGACCGCCGGCCCCGGCACGCTGCTCGGTCTCGAGCTGCTCGGCCTCGTCGCCCGAGAGCGCCTCGCCGCGGGCGACCATGCCGGCCACGTCCGAGAGGGCGATCTGCGGCAGGAAGACCGCGAGCACGAGCGCGACGACGATGAACGGCACGAGGTAGGCGAACACCGGCGCGAGCGCGTCGGCGTACCCCTCGACGACGAGTCGGCGCACGGCCTCGGGCAGCTGGTTCAGCGTGGCGGGGTCGAGCGTGGCCGTGGCCTGCGACGCGTCCTCGGGCGAGGCGCCCGCCCCGGCGAACACGCTCGTCAGGTTGTCGGTGAGGCGGCTCGTGAAGAGCGCCCCGAAGATGGCGACGCCGAGCGCCGCGCCCACCTCGCGGAAGTAGTTGTTCGTGCTGGTCGCCGTGCCGACGTTCGCGGCGTCGACCGAGTTCTGCACGACGAGCACGACCACCTGCATGATGAGGCCGAGACCCGCCCCGAAGAGGAAGAGGAACACGCAGATCAGCCACAGCGGGGTGTCGGCCGTGAGGGTCGAGAAGAGCACCATCGCGATGCCGGTCAGCACCGTGCCGACGATCGGGAAGACCTTGTAGCGACCGGTCTTCGTGATCAGGTTGCCCGACAGGATCGACGTGCCGATGAGGCCCGCCATCATCGGCAGCAGCAGCAGCCCCGAGACCGCGGCGGAGGCGCCCGACGACATCTGCAGGAAGGTCGGCACGAAGGCGATGGCCGAGAACATGCCGACGCCGAGCACGAAGCCGATGGCCGTGGCGAGCACGAAGACGCGGTTGCGGAAGAACGACAGCGGGATGATCGGGTCGTCCGCCCTCGACTCGACGAGCACGAACGCGCTCACCGCGACGAGGAGGCCGGCCGCCCAGAGCCACGTCTCGGGCGCGCCCCAGCCGTGGTCGTCCTGGCCGCCGAACTCGGTGAAGAAGATGAGGCAGGTCGTGGCCGCCGAGAGCAGCACGACGCCGAGCCAGTCGACCTTCTTCGTGGCCTTCTTGCTCGGCAGCGTCAGGGCGCCCCAGGCGATCGCGAAGGCCGCGATGCCCACGGGGATGTTGATGTAGAACGCCCACTGCCAGGTGAGGTGGTCGACGAAGAAGCCGCCGAGCAGCGGTCCGCCGATGGCCGACAGGCCGAAGACCGCGCCGAGCGGGCCGAGGTACTTGCCGCGCTCGGAGGCGGGCACGATGTCGGCGATGATCGCCTGCGACAGGATCATGAGCCCGCCGCCGCCGAGGCCCTGGACGGCGCGGAAGACGACGAACATCCAGAAGTCGCTCGCGAAGGCGCATCCGATGCTCGCCAGGGTGAAGATCGCGATCGCGACGAGGAAGAGCGTGCGGCGCCCGAGCACGTCGCCGAACTTGCCGTAGATCGGCATGACGATGGTGGTCGCGAGCAGGTAGGCCGTCGTGATCCAGGCCTGGTGCTCGACGCCGCCGAGCTCGCCGACGATCGTCGGCATGGCGGTCGAGACGATCGTCTGGTCGAGGCTCGACAGGAGCATGCCCGAGATGAGCGCCCCGAAGATGATCCAGATGCGCCTCTTCGTGAGGAGGAAGGGCGCGTCGGCCTTCGTCGCGGTGGTGGTGGTCATGGCGGTGTCAGCGTGCTTCCTGGTCGGGGTCGACGGGCGGGGGGACGAGAGGTGAGGGGGCGAGCAGGCCCCGCGCGAGGGCGAGCTGCTCGTGGAGGACGTCGTCGAAGCGCAGCCCGGGCGGCCCCTCGTCGAAGAAGAAGCGACCCATCGCGCGCTGCACGAGCGCGAGGGCGAGCGTGACGACGACGCCGATGCGCGGGTCGTCGGCGTCGAGCCGCTCGTGGGCGGCGATCGCGGCGGAGACGCGGCGCTGCTGCTCGTCGCCCTGCGCCATCATCGCCTGCAGCAGTCGCGGCTCTCGGTCGACGGCGGCCTTGAACTCGGCCGCGCGCGAGCGCGTCAGGCCGACCTGCTCGACCCGCTGCACGACGAGCGCGGCGAGGTCGTCGAGGGTGGTCGACAGCGCGGGGAGGCGCGGGTCGCGTCGCGAGGACGCGTACGCCTCCAGCGCCTCGTCGTCGTCGTCGAGGGCCGTGCCGACGACGACGTCGTCCTTGGACGCGAAGTGGTTGAAGAAGGTGCGCCGCGAGATGCCGACCGCCTCGCAGAGCTGCTCGATCGTGAAGCCCGCGAGCCCGTGCTCCGCGGTGAGGCGGCGGGCCTCGCCGACGAGCTCGGAGCGGGTGCGGAGGCGGCGCAGCGCGGCCTTGCCCAGGGCGGGGACGGTCGCGGGAGCGGTGGGGGCGGTCATCACGCGCCTCCTCTCGGTCGTCGCTGCGCACGTCGGCGACGTCGCCGGGGGCCGGGCGGCCCGCCGACAAGAATTGCACTACGCAGCCGATAGTGCAAGTACTCGACAGCGGACGTGCGGGAGGCGCGGTGCCCGACCTGCGGACCCCGCGCCTCCTCGTCTGCTCCCGCGCTACGCCCGGTGCGCGCCGTCGCCGTCGTGACGGGTCTGCGCGACCGGCGCGTCGACCTCGGCGTCGGCGGCGACGTGCGCGTGCTCGCCGCCCTCGTGCCCGTGGCCGACCGGCGTGGAGCGCTCGAGGGAGGCGCCCTCGACGTCGACGTCGGGCAGGATGCGGTCGAGCCACCTCGGGATCCACCACGCGGCGTCGCCGAGCAGGTGCATGACCGCGGGGATCAGCAGCAGGCGGACGACGAACGCGTCGACGAGCACGCCCAGCGCCAGGCCCAGGCCGATCGACTGGATCATCACGGAGTTCGAGAAGACGAAGCCCGAGAAGACCGCGGCCATGATCAGCGCCGCCGCGATGACGACGGTGCGTCCGGCGTGGACGCCCCGCTGGACGGCCAGGCGCGCGGGCGAGCCGTGGGCGTACGACTCGCGCATGCCGCTGACGAGGAAGAGCTGGTAGTCCATCGCGAGCCCGAACAGCACGCCGACCATGAGGATCGGCAGGAAGCTCAGGATGGGCCCTGGGTCGTGCACCCCGAACACCGGTGCCAGCCAGCCCCACTGGAAGACCGCGGTCACCCCGCCGAACGCGGCGAACAGCGACAGCACGAAGCCGAGCGTCGCCGTGATCGGCACGAGGATCGACCGGAACACGAAGACCAGGATGATCAGCGACAGCCCGACCACCACGAGCAGGTAGAGCGGCAGGGCCGCGGCGAGCTTCTCGCTGACGTCGATGTTGCCGGAGGCGTTGCCGGCCACGCCGAGCTCGGAGACCCCGTCGACGGACAGCGAGCGCAGGTCGCGCACCAGCTGCTCGGTCGACTCGGCCGTCGGCCCGCCCTCGGGCACGACCTGGAAGGCCAGCAGGGTGTCGTCGTCCGACGCCCCGATCGGCGCGATGGCGGCGACGTCGTCCTGGGCGGCGAGCTCGGTGCCGATGCGCACCTGCTCGGCGACGAGGTCGTCGTCGGAGACGGCCTGGTCGAGGTCGGCGACGACGAGCAGGGGGCCGTTGACGCCGGCGCCGAACTTGTCCTCGACGATCTTGTAGGCCTTGTAGGCGCTCGAGTCGACGGGCTCGGACGACCCCGCGGGGAGCCCGAGGCGCATCGACAGCGCGGGGATCGCGACGATGAGCAGCACGGCGACGCCGGCCACCAGGGTCAGCACGGCACGGCCGGTGCCCATGGGCTTCGACGGCACCCGGACGGCGCCGGTGTGGCCGACGGCGGCGCGCGCCTTCTTCGTGAGGATGCGCGGGCCGACGAGGCGGAGCAGGGCCGGCGTCAGCGTGATGGCGATGAGGATCGCGACGAAGACGCAGACCGCCCCGACGGTGCCCATCAGGCCGAGGAACGGGATGCCGGTGAGGTTCAGGGCGAGCAGCGCGATGAGCACGGTCGAGCCGGCGAAGACGACGGCGTTGCCGGATGTGCCGTTGGCGAGGCCGATCGACTCCTCGAGGGGCACCCCGGCCTTGAGCTGGGTGCGGTGCCGGTTGAGGATGAAGAGCGAGTAGTCGATGCCGACCGCCAGGCCCAGCATCACCCCCAGCACGGGCGTGACGGAGAGCATCTCGACGGCGCCCGAGAGCGACAGCGACGCGAGCACGCCGACGCCGACGCCGATCAGGGCGTTGAGCAGGGGGAGGCCCGCGCCGATCAGGGTGCCGAGCATGACGAAGAGCACGATGGCGGCGATGAGCACGCCGGCGACCTCGCCCGGGCCGAAGATCTCCGGGATCGTCGAGGCGATGTCGTTCGAGACCTCGACCTGCACGCCGTCGATGCCGGCGTCCTCCAGGTGGGCGACCACCGCCTCCTTCGCCTCGGTGGGCACGAGGTTGAGGGCCTTGTCGAACTGGATCGTGGCGACGGCGGTGCTGCCGTCCTCCGACACCTGGCGGATGCCCGACGAGAGGTCGAGCAGCGAGGCGCCGTCCTCGAGCGTCGACTCCTGCGTGGTGAGCTCGGCGAGGTTGTCGTCGATCGTCTGCTGCTGCTCGTCGAGCTGCGCCTGGCCGGCGGTGATCTGGGCCTGCTGGGCGTCGAGCTGGGCCTGGGCGGCGGCGAGCTGCCCGGCGGCCTCGGCCTGCGCCCTCGCGGCGTCGAGCTGCTGCTGCCCGGCGGTCAGCTGCGCCTGGGCGGCGTCGAGCTGCGCCTGGCCCGCGTCGATCTGGGCACGACCGTCGCTGATCTGCTGCCGACCCGCGTCGATCTTCGCCTGCTGGTCGGCGAGCTGCGCCTGCGTGGCGAAGGGGTCGACGGTGCCCTTGACGTCGTCGAGGTCCTCCGTGCTCGTGAGGAGGTCGACGATGTCCTGCTGCTGCGCGTCGGTGATGGCGGTGTCGCTGCCGGTCGTGAAGACGACCGACCCCGTGCCGCCGCTCGCCTGCGGGAACTTGTCGGCCAGCTCGTCGCTGACCTCCTGCGTCTTCGTGCCGGGGATGCTGACGGCCGAGGTGAGCGTGCCGCCGAAGAGCGCGAACGCGCCGCCGGCGAGGCCGAGGATCACGATCCAGGCGACGATCACCAGCCAGGCGCGTCGGGCCGAGGTGCGGCCGAGTCGGTAGAGCAGGGATGCCATGGGGCGGTTCCTCCAGGTGGTGCGGGCGTGCGGGGTCGGTGCGGTGGGTGGGGAGCCTCGCGTCGCGTCGTCGAGAAGGAGGTGCGGTGTCGGTGGAGCGGGTCGGTGGCGGCCGGTCGGTCGGCCGCGTCGGTCAGTCGGCGGGCGGGTCCGTCGCGGCCGGTCGGTAGCCGGCCGCGACCGCGGCGACCATGCGGTCGAGGAGGTCGCGCCAGCGGGCCCGCGTGGCGGCGTCGACGACGGCGCCCGTCTCGGTGATCCAGTGCTTCGCCACGACGGCGATGCCGTTCATCAGCGAGCTGACGAGGATGTCGACGTCGAGTGCGTCGAGCCCGCTCCGCTCGCTCAGCTCGGCGGCCAGCTCGTCGGTGATGCGCGCGAAGACGTCCTGGATGACCGGCTGCGAGCGGGGGTCGCCCTCGTCGCTGCCGAGCATGCGCCAGATCGACGCGATGATCGGGGCGAGGTCCATGCCGCGCACGACTCCGACGGTCTCGGCGAAGAGCGAGTCGACGGTGGTCGCGCCGCCGTCGGGACGCGACGACGCCGCCGCGGCGGCGCGGAACTCGTCGATCGCGCCGGTGAGCACGCGCGTGCAGGCGGTCATCACGACGTCGTCGAGCGAGGCGAAGTGGTTGAACACCGTGCGGCGCGACACGTCGGCGGCGGCGGCGAGCTCGTCGACGCTGAACCGGGGCGCACCCCGCTCGACGATGAGGGCGTCGGCCGCGTCGAGGATCGCCTGTCGGTGCCGGGCCTTGAGCTGCGCTCGGCGGTCGGGGGCTGGGGGCGCGGTCGTCACGCCGATTACACTAAGTGCACCCACGCACCCAGTGCATGCCGAGGTCCGGCACTGTGAGCGCATTCCCAGCGCCGAGCCCCCGGACCGCGCGCCGGCGTCCCCCGAGCCCGCGTCCCCCGAGCCAGGGGCACCCGTACTGGGTCGTCCGCGGGCCCCCCGGATGCGCTTTGATCGATCTCGGGTAAGCACGAGGCTGGGGCCTCGGTGGGGTGGTCCGATTCGGGTCGGGCCGCCCCGAGCACCCCCTCCCCCGCCGGGACGCGATCGCGTCGACCGGCGCGGCCTTCCCTTCCTCCTTCTCCCCTCGACCGCGTTCCTCCGTTCCTCCGTCCCTCCTGGGAGCGACCACGACGCGGGGGCGTACCGTCAGGCGTGCTGGAGGCGTTCAACACAGCGCTTTCCCGGTCGGTGTTGCTCTGCATCCCTGCCCGTGAAGCTCTCTGCAGGACAACATCGGCATCGAGGCGCGGTCCCCCGGCGGGGGCCGCGCCTCTCCTCTTATCCGCGTGCGCCTCCTCCCGACGCGACCACCGCACCGGGGCACGAGCCGAGTCCCCCTCAATGACGTCTTGCCGTGCCCCCCGCCGCTCCGTACGGTGGCAGGCACGGTGCCTCGGGCACCGTCGCGGGGCGACGACACAGACGTCCCTGCGTGGCCCCACCCGGATCAGAGAACACGTCGCCTCATGCTCACCACATGCGCCCACGACGCGTCCCGTCGACGGACGACGTCGTGAACACCGTCTCGCGCCTCCTGCTGTCGCCCGCGCTCGTGGCCCGGTACGCCTGGCTCGTGGCCCGGACCGCGTCGACGCCTCGCCCCCAGGACGCGCCCTTCGCGGCCGGACCCGGCGTCGACCCCGACCGCGTGCTCATCGTCGGGGCGGGGGCCGCCGTCGGCTGGGGCACCAACACGCACTCCCTCGCGCTGCCGGGCCACGTCGCCCGTCGGCTCGCCAAGAAGACCGGCCGTGGCTCGCACGTCGCGGCGATGGCCGACCCGACGCACCGCGGACCGAAGCTGCGCAACGTGATCGAGTCGACCTTCCTCGAGAACTGGGACGTCGTCGTGCTCACCCTCGGCGCCGCCGAGGCCCTCACCCTGGCGTCGCCGCGGGCCTGCGCCCGCCACCTCGACGACCTCGTCCGCTCGGTGCTCGAGCGCGCGAGGCCCACGGCCCGCGTGGTGGTCGCGACGACGCCGCTGACCGAGGCCGTCGCCTCCTTCGGCATCTCGGCCGGGGCCGTCGCCGAGCGCCATGCCGCCGTCCTCGCCGACGTCTCCCGCCAGGTCTGCGCCGAGCACGCCCGCGTCACGCACGTCGAGCTCACCGGCGGGCCCGAGCACGAGACCGACCGCCGGTACGAGGACTGGGCCGGCGTCCTCGCCGACCACGTCGCCCCGCTGCTCGCCGCGCAGCGCGCCCGCACGGACTCGCCGCAGCGCGCCCGCAACCGCCCCCAGCCGGTGGCCACGCGCCTCGCGGCCATCGCCGAGACCGGCCTGGTCGAGGCCGAGCCCGAGGCCGCCCTGCAGGCGATCACCGACCGGGCCCGTGAGACCTTCGAGACCGACGGCGCCGCGTTCGACCTCGTGCTCGACGACCACCAGTGGAACGTCATCAGCACCCTCGGCTCCGCCCGCCGCGAGCCCCTCGCCGACTCGTTCTGCGCTACGACGATCCAGTCGGACGAGGCGTTCGTCGTGGCCGACGCCTGGCACACCGACCTGCCGGTGCCGCGCAACGACATCCGCTTCTACGCGGGCTACCCGGTGCACACCCCCGACGGCACGCGCATCGGGGCGATCTGCGTCTTCGACCCGCTGCCGCGCGACGTCGCGGGCCTGCCGATCGAGGCGCTCCGCGGGTTCGCGCTCGACATCGAGCGCGAGCTGCACCGCCGGGCCGCGTAGCCGTCCCGACGCCGCTGCCCCCGACGCGACCCCCTCGAGGAGGCGCGGTGCCGGATCCCTGGCACCGCGCCTCCCGCGCTCCCTGCGTCGTGGCCCCGGCAGCGGGCCTCGACGTCAGACGCGCTGCTGCCGCGGCACCACGACCCGCTCGAACACGACGACGCCGGCCGTCGCGACCGGGATCGCGACGAGGGCGCCGAGCACGCCGCCGAGGGCCCCGCCGCCGAACGCCGCGACGATGACGAGGGCACCCGGCACGGCGACGGCCTTCGACATGACGCGCGGCGTCAGCACGTAGGCCTCGATCTGGGCGTAGACGAGCAGGACGACGCCGACGACGAGGGCCGTGACCGGCGAGACGGTGAGGGTCGACGCGACGATGACCGCGTAGGCGACGACCGTCCCCACGACGGGGATGAGCGCGCCGAGGAAGGCCAGCGTCGCGAACAGCACCGGCACCGGGCCGCCCGCGACGCTGAGCACGACGAAGACGAAGACGGCGTTGATCGCCGCGAGCCCGACCTGGCCGGCGACGTAGCGGCCGACCGAGAGGAAGATCTCGTCGGAGATGTCCATGACGTTCTCGCGGTGGCTCTTCGGCACCGCCCGGCTCAACGAGCGGAGCATCTGCGGCAGCGTCACGGCGAAGTAGAGCGTGAGGATCGCGACGATGACCACCGCGGTGATGCCGCTGGTGATGCCCTGGCCGACGGCGAGGATGCCGCCGCCGAGGGCGAGCAGCCGGTCGGGGTCGAGCAGGTAGCTGCTCACGGCCGCCACGGCGTCGTCGACGTCGACCTCGAGGCCGAGCGTCTCGACGGCCTGCTGCACCCAGGGCTGGCGGGAGATGTCCTGCAGGGCGGCGGGGGCCGTGCGGACGACGTGGCCGACCTGCTCGACGAGGGCCGGGACGACGGCGGAGAGGATGCCGGCGACCGCGCCGACGACCAGCACGACCGCGACGACGACGCCGACCCAGCGCGGGGCGCCGGCGCGGGCGAGGCGACGGACGACGGGCTCGAAGGCCAGGGCGAGGAAGAACGCGAGGCCGATGTAGACGAGCACCGTCGACAGGGCCATGACCGTGACGATGATGCCGACGCCGAGGCCGCCGCCGAGCGTCGCGATGAGGCCGAAGCGGAAGGCGCCCGCCCGGGCCTTGGGTCGCGGAGGCACGTCGCCGGAGCCTCCGGCGGACGTGCTGCGGGGCGCGAGGGGGGCGGTCGGGCCGAGGGGACCCGCCGCGCGGCGCACCAGTCGGGCGCGGTGGGAGAGGGGCATCCGTCCATCCTGACGGGTGCGGCGGGTCTCGGGCCGCCGCGGTGGGGTGCGCTGTCCTGTCGAGGGGCCTCGCCTAGCCGTCGAACGCAGGTCGGCCGGCCTCGGATCGACGTGGCGGACCGCGCGTGGGACCATTCGAACGCATCGATGATCCATCGGGCAGGCCCGATTCACGGCGGGCACCACGCACCACGAGGGCAGAGCACGCAGGGCTGCCAGAGACGAGAAGCTCATGAGCTTCCACCCCACGACCACGCTCCTCCCCTTCCGCGGCGACCGCGACAGCCAGGTCACGCTGGTCGTCCTCGTCGGCGCCGCCGTCGCGACCAGCACGAGCCTCGTCGTCGGCCTGCTGTTCGTCCTCGGACTCGCGGCGTGAGTCGGCTCGACGCCCTCCGCCACGAAGACCTGCTCCGCACCCTGACCTGCCGGCTCGCCGCCGACGTCGACCTCGACTCCGGCGAGCTCGAGGCCTGGCTGGCCTGACCTGCCGCGGGCCTGCTCGCCCGGGTGCCGGGCGCATCGTCGCGAAGCGACGTCAGGTGCCCCTGGACGGGGACCGCGCGGAGCGCGGTCGGGCCCCGCGGGGTTCGAGTCCCTCCAGGGGCATCGTCGCGAAGCGACGTCAGGTGCCCCTGGAGGGACTCGAACCCCCAACCCTTTCCTTAGGACGGAACTGCTCTTCCATTGAGCTACAGAGGCTGACCGTCCGAGTCTACCGACAGCGCGCCTCCCCCGACCCGACCCACGCGCCCTACGCCGCGGCCAGGTACTCGTCCCAGTCCGGCTGCACCCGCTCGGTCCCGCGCACGACCCAGCCGACCCCGTGCGGCGCCTTCGGCACCCAGCGGAGCGTCCAGCCCATCTCGGCCGGCGTCCGGTCGCTCTTGACGTTGTTGCAGCGCAGGCACGCCGCGACGAGGTTCTCCCAGCTGTCGGCCCCGCCGCGCGACCGCGGCTGCACGTGGTCGATCGTCGACGCCGAGCCGCCGCAGTAGGCGCAGCGGTGCGCGTCGCGCCGCAGCACGCCGCGCCGCGAGACCGGGACGCTCCGCGAGTGCGGGATCCGCACGTACCGCGTGAGCACGATGACCGACGGGCGGTCGTACGAGAAGGCGGCGCCGAGCACGGGGTGCTCCGCGTCGGCGGCCAGCACCGTGGCCTTCTGGGTCATGACGAGCACGAGGGCCCGACGGAACGAGACGACCGCGAGGGGCTCGAAGCCCGCGTTGAGGACGAGAGTGCGCATGCTTTCCCTTTCGAAGCACCCTGGACGGCTTCCAGGGATTCGACTGCTCTCGGGGCAGCGGGGGCCAGCAGGCCGCCGGAACGAAGAGAGCACCGTCGCGGTGGACGGTGCTCTTCTCTCATGCGGCGGCGTGTCGTATGTGCTCGCCCGACAGCGCACCCATGGTGCGGGTGGCGGTCGGTCGGGACATGTGACGCTCCTGGTCTCAGCGGAACTCCGAGGGGGCCAGGTTAACCCGCGAGAGCCGCGCTGCCTAGGGGCAGACGCGGCTCTTCACAGACCGTTCACAAGGAGGCGCGGGGCGGCTCAGACCCCCAGGCGCACGTAGTGCACGGCGCTGGTCCACAGCGGGCGGACGCTCACGAAGCCGCCGGGCTTCGGCGCGTCGAGGATCATCCCGTTGCCGGCGTAGAAGCCGTCGTGCGAGCCGTCGTTGAAGACGACGAGGTCGCCGGGCTGCGCCTCGGCCTTCGAGATGGTCGTGCCGGCGCGGCCCTGGGCCCCGACCGAGTGCGGCAGCGAGATGCCGTACTGGGCGTAGACGAACATGACGAAGCCCGAGCAGTCGAAGCCGGCCGGGGTGGCGCCGCCGAAGACGTAGGGCGTGCCGACGTACTGCAGGGCCGTCTGGTAGACCGACGCGAGGCTGAAGGCGCCCGGGGTCGCGGTGGTGCCGGTGGCCGCCGCGGCTCCGGTCGAGGTCGCGCCGGCGGAGGTCGACGTCGACGTCGCGAGGTAGTCGTTCGCGGTCGGGCCGCTGTACGTGGCGTACGACGCGGCGATCTGGGCCCGCTCGGCCTCGCGCTGGGCGGCGAGCGCCACGGCCGCGGCCGCCGCGTCGAGCGTCTCCTGCGACGTGGCCGTGTAGCCGTCGCGCGTCGTGTCGGCGCTGGCGACCGACGCGTCCACCGCGAGCTGCTGGGCGTCGGCCGAGCGCGACGCCGTCGTGGCGGCGGTCTCGCTCGAGCCGGTGTCGGCGGCGTTCGGGTCGAGCGCGAAGGCGGGGATCGCCATCGTGCCGAAGAGTCCGGCGGTGAGCGTCATCACGGTGACCGTGACAGCGGTGCGCTTGCCGCGCGAGAGCGCGGACGAGTGGGAACCGTTAGAGGTCAAGAGTGCGGGTCTCCTGCGTCTCGACAGCCCTAGGGAAGCTGCCCCATCCGTTCGTCAGATCAACGACCAAGGCAGGAGACGGGTGTACGAGACGTCCTGCCACGGGTCCCGCGGCCGGATTCCTGGCTCGGGGACCTTGCGACCATACCCGAGCAGGAGCGTCAAGTCATCCTTGCGGAGGACATTTGTAACGAATCGGTAAACGAGCCGACCGCGTCCCGGGTGGTCGCCGGGCGCCTCCTGGGAGCCCCCGGGGAGGCGCTAGGACGACACGTAGATGTGCTGCGCGACCTCGGTCGGCAGCTCGAGCCCCTCGTCGCGCCCCTCGACGCGGACGAAGACGTAGCTGCCGGCGGCCGTGACCGTGGCGACCGACCCGGGCGTCAGGCCCGCGTCGTGCAGCTGCTGGAGCAGCTCGGGCTCGAACTGGACGGGCTCGGCCAGGCGGCGGATGGGCCGCGTGACGCCCTCGGGGTTCTCGGCGAGCACGGCGACGAGGTTCACGACTCCGTCGAGGAACCGGCCGGCGGGCGAGTCGCCCAGCTCGTCGAGCCCGGGGATCGGGTTGCCGTACGGCGACTCGGTCGGGTGGTCGAGCATCTCGAGCAGGCGGCGCTCGACCTGCTCGCTCATGACGTGCTCCCACCGGCAGGCCTCGTCGTGGACGTAGGCCCACTCGAGGCCGATGACGTCGGCGAGCAGGCGCTCGGCCAGGCGGTGCTTGCGCATGACGTGGGTCGCCTTGCTGCGACCGTCGGTCGTGAGCTCGAGGTGGCGGTCGCCGGAGACGACGACGAGGCCGTCCCTCTCCATGCGCGCGATCGTCTGCGACACGGTCGGCCCGGAGTGCCCGAGGCGCTCGGAGATGCGAGCCCGCAGGGGCACGATGTTCTCCTCTTCGAGGTCGAGGATCGTGCGCAGGTACATCTCTGTGGTGTCGACGAGATCGGTCAACAGGGGCCTCCCGGTAGAACGCGCGAAGTACCGGGTCAGCCTACCGGCTGCGCGGGGCGGGCCGTGCCGCGTCAGTAGGATCGTGCCATGTCGGACATCTCGATCCCCTCCCACCTGCTCCCGGCCGACGGCCGCTTCGGCTGCGGCCCGTCGAAGGTCCGCGGCGCCCAGCTCGAGCACCTCGTGACCGCGGGTGCGACCCTGCTCGGCACCTCGCACCGGCAGGCGCCGGTCAAGCAGCTCGTCGGCCGCGTCCGCGCCGACCTGGCCGAGCTGTTCCGCCTCCCCGACGGCTACGAGGTCGTGCTCGGCAACGGCGGCTCGACCGCGTTCTGGGACGCGGCCGCCTTCGGCCTCGTCGAGAAGCGGGCCGAGAACCTCTCCTTCGGCGAGTTCGGCTCGAAGTTCGCCGCCGCCGTCGCCGCGCCGTGGCTCGACGCCCCGCACGTGATCACCGCCGAGGGCGGCTCACGCTCCGAGGTCGAGGTCGTCGAGGGCGTCGACGTCTACGCCTGGCCGCACAACGAGACGTCCACGGGTGTCATGGCACCCGTCGCCCGCGTGGCCGGCGACCCCGGGGCCCTGACGGTGGTCGATGCCACGAGCGCGGCCGGCGGGGTCGACTTCGACGCGGCCGAGGCCGACGTCTACTACTTCGCGCCGCAGAAGAACTTCGCCTCCGACGGCGGCCTCTGGCTCGCCCTCATGTCGCCCGCGGCGATCGAGCGCATCGAGCGGATCGCGGCGAGCGGCCGGTACATCCCCGAGTTCCTCAGCCTCAAGAACGCCGTCGACAACTCGCGGCTCGACCAGACGCTGAACACCCCGGCGCTGACGACCCTGCTCCTCCTCGAGGACCAGACCCGCTGGATGCTCGACAACGGCGGCCTCGCCTGGGCCGACGCCCGCACCCGCGAGTCGTCGTCGGCGCTCTACGACTGGGCCACCGCCTCCGAGTACGCGACGCCCTTCGTCGTCGACCCCTCGCACCGGTCTCAGGTCGTCGCCACGATCGACTTCGCCGAGTCGGTCGACGCCGCGGCCGTCGCGAAGGTGCTGCGCGCGAACGGCATCGTCGACACCGAGCCGTACCGCAAGCTGGGCCGCAACCAGCTGCGCGTCGCGACGTTCACCGCGATCGAGCCCGACGACGTCCGTCAGCTCATCGCCTGCGTCGAGCACGTGGTCGAGCAGCTCGGCTGACCCGCCCCCCACGACGACAGCCCCGGCACCTCGCGGTGTCGGGGCCGTCGTGCGCCGCGCCTCAGGACGCAGCCGGGGAGGCGCGGGTCGAGCAGGTCGCGTCAGCTCCGCCGTCCGCCGAGCGGGTCGACGTCCTCGCCGTCCCACTCGTCGTCGTGCGAGTCGTCGCCGCCGGCCTGATCGTCACCGTCGGCGTCGTCGTCGCCGGTCTCGTCGTCGCCACCGAGACCGTCGATGTCGACGCCGTCGACGTCGCCGCCGTGGACGACCGAACGGGGCTCGTCGTCCGAGTCGTCGTCGTCGGAGTCGTCGTCGTCGTCGTCCTCCGACTCGTCATCATCATCGTCGTCGTCGTCCGACTCGTCATCGTCCGACTCGTCGTCGTCATCGTCCGACTCGTCGTCGTCGTCGTCGGTGTCGTCCTCGTCGCCGTCCCGCGCCTCCTGCGCCTTCATGTCGGCGAGGCGGTCGGCCCAGGGCACCCAGTCGGGCGCGACGAGCGCGTGGTCGCCGGGGAGCAGCTCGACCTCGAGCACGGTGGGCTCCTCGCCCTCGACCTGGGCGACGCTCACCGTCCAGAACCAGCCAGGGTAGCCGGGCAGCAGGGTCGCGAAGCGGACCGAGACGACGCCGTCGCCCTCGTCGACCTCGGGAGCCTCGGCCCCGATCGTCTCGTCGGGGGTGATCTCGGTGAGCGCACGACGGGCGAGGTCGTGGAAGCGTGAGGTGCCGGCCACGGCGTCAGGCATCGAACTGGTCGGCGACGGTGCGGAGCAGCACGGCGATGCGCGCGCCGTTCTGCGGGTACCGGCCGTGGCGGAGGTCGCCACCGGCCTTGTCGAGCACCTTCACGAGGTCCTCGACGATGATCGCCATGTCGTCGGCGGAGCGACGGCTCATCTTGGCGAGGCTGGGAGCGGCCTCGAGCACGCGGACCGAGAGCGCCTGGGCGCCCCGCTTGCCGTCGGCGATGCCGAACTCGAGGCGGGTGCCCGCCTTGACCCCCACCGTGCCGGCGGGCAGCGCCGACGCGTGGAGGAAGACCTCCTGGCCGTCATCGCTGCTGATGAAGCCGAAGCCCTTCTCGTCGTCGTAGAACTTGACCTTGCCGGTGGGCATGACGTGACTCCTAGTAGAGGGGCGGAACGGGGGCCCAGCTTAGGGCGCGGTGCGGACGTGCGCCCCACTATCCTGAGCACGTGGCAGACAAGACCGAGCAGAGCGCAGCCGAGAGCGTCCATCGTACCGAACGCGTCCTGGTCACCATGATCGCGTCGATCGTCGCCCTGTCGATCCTGGCGTTCGTCGCTCGCATCGTCGGAGCGGTCGTCGGCGTCGACGACTACACCGCCGGCGCCTGGCCGGTCGTCACGGTCCTGCCCTTGATCGGTCTCCCCGTCGCCATCCTGCTCATCATCGCCTTCGTCGTCGTCACCGTGGTCCGACGAGGCCGGGAGAGCCGGGGCACCACACGATAGGCGCGGCGCACGTCCGCACCCCCAACGGAAGTCAGGCCCATGTCTAGTGCTCTCGACCTCGCGGGGGCCCTCCGCGGTGCCTCGCCCGACGACCTGCTGCGCCGGCTGACCGGACGGGTGCTCCGCGCCTCCTCGGTCGACGACGCCTTCGACCTGGCCGAGACGCTGCTCGACCCGTCGTCGGTCCGCGACGTGCTGTCGCGGCTCGACCGCGTCGAGCTGCTCGTGCTGCAGGCGGCGCGCACCCCCGGCGACGTCGCCGACCTGGCGGCGCGGGTCGACGCGTCGTTCGACGTCGCCCCCGCGGCGGTGGCCGCCGCCGTCGACCACCTCGTCGACCTCTTCCTCGTCGTGCGCGACGGCGAGCGCGTGGCCACCCTCGACGCGGTCGCCGACCGCCTCGACGACGACCGCGAGCTCGCGGCGGAGCGGCTCGGCGCCGAGCGTCCCCCCGTGGTCCTCGAGCGCGTCGAGGACGTCGACCGCGACGCCGTCGACGCCCGGTCGGCCGAGCGGCTCTACGCGGTCGTCATCGAGGTCGCCGAGATCCTGCGCGCGCTCGACCGGTCCCCCGCGCGCGAGCTCGCCAAGGGCGGCCTCGCCCTGCCCGAGACCCGCCGCCTCGCCGAGGCCGCACGGGTCGACGTCGACGACGTCGCAACGCTGCTGCGCATAACGGCCCGCGCGGGCCTCGCCGCCTCGGGCCCCGACGGCTGGGCCACCGCGCCCGACGCCGCCGACTGGCTCGCCTCGTCGTGGCCCGACCGGTGGGAGTCGCTGACGCGCGCCTGGCTCGCGTCGCTGCCGAGCGAGATCCTCGCGGTGCTGCACGAGCGGGTCGAGACCTCGTGGGGCGAGGCGCTCACCGAGTACGCGACCTGGGCGTACCCCGCCGGCGGCGCCTGGGTCGGCGAGCGCCTGACGGCCTTCGCCCGCGCCGCCCAGCTGCTCGGCCTCACCGCCGACTCCGCCCCCACGTCGGCCGCCGTGGCGCTGTTCCGCGAGGGGCCCGAGGCCGCCCGGCGATGCGTGGCGGAGCTGCTGCCCGACGCCATAGAGCAGGTGTACCTGCAGCACGACCTGACGGTGGTGGCACCCGGCCCGCTGGCCCCGTCGGTCGACACGCGCCTCCGGGTCGTCGCCGACGTCGAGAGCGCCGGGCTCGCCGCCACCTACCGCATCACCGAGAGCGGGGTGCAGCTGGCGCTGACGCGCGGCGAGACCGCCGAGAGCCTCCGCGCCTTCCTGTCGGGCATCTCGCTGACGGGCATCCCGCAGCCGCTCGACTACCTCATCCAGCAGTCGGCGGAGCGGCACGGGCGGTTCCGCGTCGCCTCGGCCGCCGGCCCCGACCTGCCCGAGGGCACGGCGTCGGTCGTCAGCGCGGTCGACCGCGCGAGCATCGACACCCTCGAGGTCGACCAGGCGCTCGCCCCGCTCGGGCTGCAGCGGCTCGACGGGCTGCGCGTCGCCAGCCGCTTCGAACGCGAGACGGTCTTCTGGGCGCTCAGCGACGAGCGCTACCCCGTCGTCGTCGTCGAGGCCGACGGCACGCCCGCGCCGCCGCCCGCCCGTCGTCGCCCGCGTCGTCCGGCGCCCGTCGAGCCCCGCGACCAGCTGCGCGAGATGATCGAGCGGCTGCGGGCCGGCGCGGAGGCGACCACCGAGACGACCGACCGCGCCTGGATCGCGCGCCAGCTCGACGCGGCGGTCAAGGCGCGGCTCACGGTGACGATCACCATCGCCATGCCCGACGGCAGCGAGGCCCACCTCGAGATGGAGCCGACCGGCATCGGCGGCGGACGCGTGCGGGGGCGCGACAAGAAGTCGGACGTCGAGCGCACCCTCCCGCTGTCGCACGTGGTCGCCGTCGCCAGCGGCAGCTGACCGCCGCCTGACCGACGCGGCCCGGTGTCGGTGGTCGCGCCTAGACTCGATCCTCATGACCGGCCCCCTGATCGTGCAGAGCGATCGCACCGTCCTGCTCGAGGTCGCGCACCCGCAGGCCGGCGACGCCCGCCACGACCTGGCGGTGTTCGCGGAGCTCGAACGTGCCCCCGAGCACGTCCACACCTACCGCATCACCCGCCTCGGGCTGTGGAACGCGCGCGCCGCCGGCCACACGGCCGACGACATGCTCGAGACGCTCGAGAAGTACTCCAAGTTCCCGGTGCCGCAGAGCGTCAGCGTCGACATCGCCGAGACGGTCGCCCGCTACGGGCGCATCGTCATCGAGCGCGACGGCGACGCGCTGGTGCTGCGCGGCACCGACGACACGGTGCTGCGCGAGGTCACCCGGGTCAAGAAGATCGGCGAGCTGCTCGGCGTCAAGCGCAGCGACACGGTGTGGGAACTCCTGCCGTGGGCCCGCGGCGAGGTCAAGCAGCAGCTCGTCAAGCTCGGCTGGCCCGCAGAAGACCACGCCGGCTACACGCCCGGCACCCCGCACGCCATCGAGCTCGACCAGGCCGACTGGCACCTGCGCGGCTACCAGCAGCAGGCGATCGACAACTTCTTCGAGGGCGGCTCGGGGGTCGTCGTGCTGCCGTGCGGCGCGGGCAAGACGCTCGTCGGCGCCGGGGCCATGGCGGCCGCGGGCACGACCACGCTCATCCTCGTGACGAACACCGTCAGCGCGCGTCAGTGGCGCGACGAGCTGCTCAAGCGCACCTCCCTCACCGAGGACGAGATCGGCGAGTACTCGGGCTCGGTGAAAGAGGTCAAGCCGGTCACGATCGCGACCTACCAGATCCTCACCGCGCGGCGGGCGGGCAAGTACACGCACCTCTCGCTGCTCGACGCCCTCGACTGGGGGCTCGTCGTCTACGACGAGGTGCACCTCCTCCCGGCGCCCGTGTTCAAGCTGACCGCCGAGCTGCAGGCCCGGCGCCGCCTCGGCCTCACGGCCACGCTCGTCCGCGAGGACGGCCGTGAGGGCGACGTCTTCAGCCTCATCGGCCCCAAGCGCTTCGACGCTCCCTGGAAAGAGATCGAGGCCCAGGGCTACATCTCTCCTGCCAGCTGCTACGAGGTGCGGGTCGACCTGCCGCAGCACGACCGGCTCGAGTACGCCGCGTCCCCCGACGACGAGCGCTACCGCATCGCCGCGACGGCCCCGGCGAAGATCGACGTGGTCAAGCACCTCGTCGCCCGGCACGAGGGCGAGCAGATCCTCGTGATCGGGCAGTACCTCGACCAGCTCGACGAGCTCGCGGCGGTGCTCGGCGCGCCGACGCTCACGGGCGCGACGCCGATCGACGAGCGCGAACGGCTCTTCCAGGCGTTCCGCGACGGCGACGAGAAGGTGCTCGTCGTCTCGAAGGTCGCGAACTTCTCCGTCGACCTGCCCGAGGCCACGGTCGCGATCCAGGTGAGCGGCTCGTTCGGCTCGCGGCAAGAAGAGGCCCAGCGCCTCGGCCGCCTGCTGCGACCGAAGAAGTCGGGCCTGCCCGCCTCCTTCTACACGCTCGTCAGCCGCGACACCGTCGACCAGGACTTCGCCCAGAACCGCCAGCGCTTCCTCGCCGAGCAGGGCTACAGCTACACCATCCTCGACTCCCCGGCCCTGGCGGCATGAGCGACGAGCTCCACGACGGCGACCTGCCGCTCGGCGACGACGAGCTGTGGCGCGACTCGCTCCGTCGCGTCTTCCTCGCCGACCAGGCGCCCTACGCGACCTTCGGCCCCCTGGTCGCCTCGCTCGACCACGACGCCATCGCGTTCGTCGGCCAGCGCGCCCGCTTCGCCGAGTGGGACCCGGCCGTGGTCGTCGCCGTCGAGCGCTCCTACGAGGTGCAGGGCGGGCTCCACGCCGGCGCCGTCGTCATGGTCGTCACGTGGAGCCCCGACCCCGAGGTGCTCGAGCGCAGCGATCTCCTGGCCGGTTCGCCCGTCAAGGACCACCTCTTCGCCGGGCTCAGCGCGACCGGGACGCTCGACGACCTCGACGAGGCGCAGGTCGTGACGGCGGCGATCGAGCGGTTCCCGGGCTGGGAGGTGACGCGCGCCTCCGGCTACACGGCCGTGCTCGAGCGGCGCGACGGGGTCGACTTCACGCTGGCGGTGCCCGACGAGCTGCTCGAGCTGACCACGCGGGTCGCGCTCGTGCCCAACACCGAGTGGCCCGGTCGCCCGGCCGACTGACGGCGGGCCCGCTGCTGACTCCGGGTCGACATGCGACCGGCTCACAGCAAACGCCGAGGAGGCGCGCAGAGAATACCAGCATGAGTGACGGCCCCAAGATCCTGATCGTCGACGACGAGCCCAACATCCGCGACCTGCTGACCACGAGCCTCCGGTTCGCCGGGTTCGCCGTGCGTGCCGTCGGCAACGGTGCCCAGGCGATCTCGGCCGTGCTCGAGGAGGAGCCCGACCTCATCATCCTCGACGTGATGCTGCCCGACATGAACGGGTTCGGCGTGACCAAGCGTCTCCGCTCGTCGGGCTACACGTCGCCGATCCTCTTCCTCACCGCGAAGGACGACACGGAGGACAAGATCACCGGCCTCACCGTCGGCGGCGACGACTACGTGACCAAGCCCTTCAGCCTCGACGAGATCGTCGCCCGCATCAAGGCGATCCTCCGTCGCACCATGAACGAGGACGAGGACGCGATCATCCGCGCCGGCGAGCTCACGATGGACCAGGACACGCACGAGGTGACCATCGGCGAGACGGCGATCGAGCTCAGCCCGACCGAGTTCAAGCTGCTGCGCTACCTCATGCTCAACCCCAACCGCGTGCTGTCGAAGGCCCAGATCCTCGACCACGTGTGGGAGTACGACTTCAACGGCGACGCCGGCATCGTCGAGAGCTACATCTCGTACCTGCGCCGCAAGCTCGACCAGTTCTCGGCCGAGCCGATCATCCAGACGAAGCGCGGCTTCGGCTACATGCTGAAGGCCGCCAAGGCCTGAGCGGGCCGCCCGTCGTCATCGCCGTCCGTCCCTCCCCGGGGCGGGCGGCGATCGTCGTCCGGGCGTCCCCGGGGGCCTGGCCAGCGCCTCCCAGCCTGCTGCCGCTAGATTGACGCACGCCATGCACGAACGCCTCTCGCAGTGGTGGAACGAGATCTCCATCCGAACCAAGATCACCGGGATCACCGTCACCCTGGTGACCCTCGGCCTGCTCGTCGCCGGGCTCGGCACGATGACCGTGCTCAGCACCTACCTCTACGGCCAGGTCGACCGGTCGCTCAAGGCGGCCGCCGTCAGCTTCGAGGGCGCGACGCCGAACCAGACGAACGCGCAGACGTGCACGGTGACGTTCGGGGCCGCGAGCAGCAGCTACGTCGCGCTCTTCCGCGACGACGGCACGCGCATCTGCGACAACAGCGACGAGCTCGACGCCGGCACGAGCCCCGAGCTGACCTCGCTGCAGATACCGGCCGCCCCCGGCGGCGACGACGCCGTCAGCGTCTACAACACGGCCCACGACCAGCAGTGGCGCGTCTTCGCCTACGACGTCTCGCTCAAGCAGACCGGCACCGACGGCACGGTCGAGCAGATCGACGCCACCCTCGTGACCGGCACGAACCTCGCCGGCACCAACGCGACCATCGGCCGCTTCAGCGGCATCTTCCTCGGGTTCGGCGTCTCGGTGGTGGTCCTCGGGGCGGCCCTCACGCGCCTCCTCGTGACCTCGACCTTCTCGCCGCTGCGCGACGTCGAGCAGACGGCGGCGCGCTTCGCCGACGGCGACTTCAGCCAGCGGCTCGACTCGACGACCCCCAACACCGAGGTCGGCCGCCTCAACCGCTCGCTCAACACGATGCTCAGCCGCATCGACAGCGCGTTCGACGACCGCGCGAAGACGATCGATCAGATGCGCCGATTCGTCGGCGACGCGAGCCACGAGCTGCGCACGCCGCTCGTGAGCCTGCGGGGCTACGCCGAGCTGTACCGCATGGGCGCGCTCACGACGCCGGAGGACGTCGCCCAGGCGATGGACCGCATCGAGAAGGAGGCGATCCGCATGGGCGTTCTCGTCCAAGACCTCCTCCAGCTCGCCCGCCTCGACGAGTCGAAGCCGCTCGAGCTCGCACCCGTCGACCTCGCGGCCATCGCGCGCGACTCGGCCCTCGACACGATGGCGTCGAACCCCGACCGCGCCGTCACGGTGATCGTCCGCGACCCGGTCGTGACCGAGTCCGACGACCTGCCCGCCGACCTCGTCGACGCCCCCGCCGCGCCCGAGCAGCCGCTCGACGCCGGGGCCACGGGCCCGGTGTCGTTCGCCGGCGCCACCCTCGCCCGACTGCGGAGCCTCCGGGCCCGGGCCGTGCGGGCCACCGAGGTCACGGCCGCCACCACCGACGACGACCCCACCGGGCACGGCCCCGAGGCCCCGGCGATCGTGCTCGGCGACGAGAACAAGCTGCGCCAGATCGTCACCAACCTCATGGGCAACGCGATGCGCTTCACGGACCGCGGCAGCCCGATCGAGCTCGCGGTGCAGTCCGACCCGGGCCGGGGCGTCGCGACCATCGACATCGTCGACCACGGCGAGGGCATCCCGCCGCAGATCCGCGAGAAGATCTTCCAGCGGTTCTGGCGCGCCGACTCCTCCCGCACGCGCGACACGGGCGGCTCGGGGCTCGGCCTCGCCATCGTCTCGGGCATCGTCCAGGCGCACCAGGGCGAGGTCGACGTGCTCGACACCCCCGGCGGAGGCGCGACCTTCCGCGTCGCGCTCCCCCTCGTCCCCGAGGCCGGTGCGTCGGGCGACACGGCGACCGACGCCCTCGCGTCGACCGGCCCCGTCGGCGGCCCGTCCGCCGGCTGACGCGCCCCGCACGGCACGGCACGGCACGGCGCCGCGTTCCGTCCACCGCACCGGGCTGGCTGCGGATCGGGTCCGAGGCGCGGCGCGGGGGCCCTGACGCGCGTCCGCCCCACCACCGCACCGGGCTCCGTGCACCGCACCCGGACCAGGCGCGGTGCCGGGCCCGAGCGGCGGCGCCGTGGCCCCCAGCTCGCTCCGGCCGGGTACGCCGAAGGGCGGCTCCCCCGGAGGGGAACCGCCCTTGAGCGTGGTGCAGTCGCGGACTAGAAGTCCATGCCGCCCGTGGGGTCGCCGGCCGGGGCCGGGTTCTTCTCGGGCTTGTCGGCGACGACGGCCTCGGTCGTGAGGAACAGACCGGCGATCGACGCGGCGTTCTGCAGCGCCGAGCGCGTGACCTTGGCGGGGTCGATGATGCCGGCGGCGATCATGTCGACGTACTCGCCGGTCGCGGCGTTGAGGCCGTGACCGATGGGCAGGCCGCGGACCTTGTCGGCCACGACGCCGGGCTCCATGCCCGCGTTGAAGGCGATCTGCTTCAGCGGAGCGTCGATGGCGACGCGGACGATGTTCGCACCCGTCGCCTCGTCGCCCTCGAGCTGCAGCTCGGCGAGAGCGGTCTTGCCGGCCTGGATGAGGGCGACGCCACCACCGGCGACGATGCCCTCCTCGACGGCGGCCTTCGCGTTGCGGACGGCGTCCTCGATGCGGTGCTTGCGCTCCTTGAGCTCGACCTCCGTGGCCGCGCCGGCCTTGATGACGGCGACGCCGCCGGCGAGCTTGGCGAGGCGCTCCTGGAGCTTCTCGCGGTCGTAGTCGCTGTCGGTCGCCTCGATCTCGCTGCGGATCTGACGCACGCGACCGGCGATCTGCTCGGGGTCGCCCGCGCCCTCGACGATGGTGGTCTCGTCCTTGGTGATGACGACCTTGCGGGCACGACCGAGCAGGTCGAGCGTCGCGTTCTCGAGCTTGAGGCCGACCTCCTCGGCGATGACCTGGCCACCGGTGAGGATCGCGATGTCCTGCAGCTGTGCCTTGCGACGGTCGCCGAAGCCGGGGGCCTTGACGGCGACCGACTTGAAGATGCCACGGATCTTGTTGACGACCAGGGTCGCCAGCGCCTCGCCGTCGACGTCCTCGGCGATGATGAGCAGCTGCTTGCCGCTCTGGATCACCTTGTCGACGACGGGGAGGAGGTCCTTGATGTTCGAGATCTTCGAGTTGACGATGAGCACGTAGGCGTCCTCGAAGACGGCCTCCTGGCGCTCGGGGTCGGTCACGAAGTACTGCGACAGGTAGCCCTTGTCGAAGCGCATGCCCTCGGTCAGCTCGAGCTCGGTGCCGAAGGTGTTCGACTCCTCGACGGTGACGACGCCCTCCTTGCCGACCTTGTCGATGGCCTCGGCGATGAGCGCGCCGATGGTGGGGTCGGCGGCGGAGATCGACGCGGTCGCGGCGATCTGCTCCTTGGTCTCGATGTCCTTCGCGTCGGCGAGGAGCTGCGCGGAGACCGCGGCGGCGGCCTTCTCGATGCCGCGCTTGAGCGAGATGGGGTCGGCGCCGGCGGCGACGTTGCGGAGGCCCTCGCGGACGAGCGCCTGGGCGAGCACGGTGGCGGTGGTGGTGCCGTCGCCGGCGACGTCGTCGGTCTTCTTGGCGACCTCCTTGACGAGCTCGGCACCGATCTTCTCGAACGGGTCGTCGAGCTCGATCTCCTTGGCGATGGAGACGCCGTCGTTCGTGATGGTGGGGGCGCCCCACTTCTTCTCGAGGACGACGTTGCGGCCGCGCGGGCCGAGCGTGACCTTCACCGCGTCGGCCAGGATGTTCAGGCCACGCTCGAGGCCACGACGGGCCTCTTCGTCAAAAGCAATGATCTTAGCCATGTGTGTTTTTCGTCCCTCCCGGACGTCATGAAGCAGAAGCGTCTGGCACTCACCTGCGGCGAGTGCCAGAGCGATTCTGGCACTCCCACCAGGCGAGTGCAAGTGACGACGCCCGCCCCGGACGCCGCGACGCCGCCCGCTCGGGAGCGGGCGGCGTCGGCCGGGCGGACCGGACGGCTCAGGCGGGCCTGACCGACTCCGCCTGCGGGCCCTTGCTGCCGGTGCCCACCTCGAAGACGACCGCCTGGCCCTCCTCGAGCACCTTGTAGCCGCTCATGTCGATGGCCGAGTAGTGCACGAAGACGTCCTGCCCGCCTCCCTCGACCGTGATGAAGCCGAAGCCCTTCTCGGCGTTGAACCACTTGACGGTCCCCTGTGCCATGGTGTCGTTCCTCCTGCTGTGTCGTGCGCGGTGCGGCGTGCGGACGGACCGGGCCTCTGTGCCCGGGCCGGGTCGGCGCAATGACCTGCGCATCCGGCGTCCGCCACCGCGCGGGCACGCGGTCGACGGGCCGCCAGGGCGACCATGGACCCGATGCTAGGGGCGCCCAGGCCCGGGGCGACAGGGCTCCGCACCAGAAAGCGCACCTGCAGCTGTGCTGCGCTCATCTTTAAACATGCCCGAAACACAGGAGGCGCCGAGGGCGCCCGTGCAGGGCTCAGCCGGTGAAGTCGGCCCCGAGCACGACGGTCACGTCGGCGTCGGGGAAGGCCGTGCTCAGCTCGGTCGCGGTGACGCCGAGGGCCTGCGCCACGCCGAGCGCCGCGGCCGCGCCGTCGGCCGTCGAGTAGTAGACGATCGTCGACGGCGCGGTGCCGTCGGTGTTGCCCTGCAGGCCGACCGTCCAGCCCGCCGAGGTCAGCGTGCCCGACGCCGACGCCGCGAGCCCGGTCGTCGTCGTGCCGTTCAGCACGGCGATCGAGGTCGTCGCGGCCGCCTCCGCCGGGGTCGCCGCGGAGGCCGTCGGGGCGGGCGTCTCGGCGGCGCCGTCGGTCGCCCCTCCCGACGCGCCGTCGCCGGCGTCGTCGGTGGCCGGGTCGGAGGCCGCCGACGTCGAGGTCGGCGCCACGAACTGGAAGCTGTCGTTCAGCACGCCCAGGGCGACGACGCCCGCGCCCACGAGCACGCCGGTCGCGAGCGCAGCCCACGCGAGGACGATCCAGCCCCGCCCGCGGCGCGGCTCGGAGCGATGCGCCCCGACCCTCTGCAGGTCGCGGGGCACGTCGTCGAAGCGGTCGCGGGGGTACGTCGGCATGGTGTCGTGGCGTTCTTCCGGTTCAGCGGGGCGTGGGCCCGAACGAGCGGTCCGAGCGGGCCTGTGCCCGCCGGTCGCGGAGGCGCAGCAGGCGTCCCACGACCAGGGGCGCGTACGCCAGTGCAGCGGGTCGTTCTATGAGGGAGCCCAACAACTGCTGGTAGCGGACGATGCCGAGGCCGAGCTCGCGTCGGACGAGCGCCTCCTTCTGCCCGCTCGAGGCGGGGGCCCGCTGCTCCAGGTCGAGGATCGCACGGTCGCGGTCGGACAGCGCGCTCGCGCGCACGTCGCCTGCCTGCTGTCTCTCGTCGGTCACCCGTCGCCCTCTCGGTCCGGGCCAGCCTAGAGCCGTGTCGCGCGCCCCTCGCGGAGGCGGCGCGCGGTTCGGGCTCATCCGTGCAGCAACGTCAGCCGGGTGCCGTGCGCGTCCCCGAGGGCGATCGGCTCGCCGTCGAGGGCGAGCACCGCGAAGGCGTCCGGCCCCGTGACCGGCGGGTCGACGACGGGCCCGACGTCGTGCAGCAGGTCGGCGCGCTCGTACGAGACCCAGTGCGCGTCGAGCGCGCGGACCGCGTCCACGAACTGCTGCCGGCGACGGCCCGGCAGGTAGACGAGCGTGCCCGTCGAGACGACGACGAGCCGGGCCGAGGGCGGGGCGAGGGCCGCGACCCGGGCGAGGTCGTCGACCGCGTCGCCGCGCTCCAGGCGAGGAGGCGCGGTGCGCGCCATCGAGACCGCCCGCGCCAGCAGCGCGGTGCGGTCCGTGGGCCCCGGCGGCAGCAGGGTCTCGAGCCAGGCGACGTCGTCGTCGTCGAGCACGTCGAGCGGGTCGAGGTCGAGTCCGCCGCGCCAGGCCACCTCGGGCACGACCGGCCGCCCGACCGGCCCCGACACGTCGACGGAGACGCGCACCGTGCTGTCGACGTCGCCCCACGTCCGGCCGCCGCCCTCGTACGCGACCCGGTCGGGGTAGAGGCAGAGGCCCGCCGACGCACCGACCTCGAGCAGCGCCACCGGCCCCTCGAGGCGCGCCAGCGCGAGCGACAGCGGGGCGCTCCGCCGCACGTCGTTGGTCTGCACCGACCGGCGCCCGAGCTCGGCCACGAGCTCGGCGGCGTGGCCGAGGACCCACTCGCGGAGGCGCGACCAGGGCCCCGGGGACGCGCCCAGCCACCGGCACGTGGCGAGCACGAGGACGGGCTGGCGCCGCGCCTCCGGCGCCGCCTCGACGACGCGGAGGACGTCGTCGTCGCCCGCGACGCCGCGGGCCCACTCGGCGTAGACGGGCGACCCCTCGGCCTCGGCGGCGACCGCGTAGGCCCGGAACCGGTCGGCGAGCTGCACGGGGCGAGTCTAGGAGCCGTCCGTCGGACGCACCGGGCCGGGGCGGCGGAATGACTGTCGGCGGCACCGTGTTGAATGAGGTCGTCCCCACCGTCAGAAGGAGTGAACATGGCGAACGAGCCCACCTCGTACCAGGTCGAGAAGAGCGACGCCGAGTGGCGTGAAGAACTGACCGCCGACGAGTACGCGGTGCTGCGCCAGGCCGCGACCGAGCGCCCCTGGACGGGCGAGCTGCTCGACGAGAGCCGCGCCGGCGTCTACGCCTGCGCCGCCTGCGGCGCCGAGCTGTTCAAGAGCGGCACCAAGTTCGACAGCGGCTGCGGCTGGCCGAGCTTCTACGAGTCGGTCGACCCGGCCGCCGTGCAGCTGATCGACGACACGAGCATGGGCATGGTCCGCACCGAGGTGCGCTGCGCCACCTGCGGCTCGCACCTCGGCCACGTCTTCCCCGACGGCTTCGGCACGCCCACCGGCGACCGGTACTGCATGAACTCGGTGTCGCTCGACTTCACGGCCGCCGACGACGCAGGCTTGAAGTGACGACCGTCGCCGACGCCGCGCGTCGGCGACGGTCCCGCTCGAAGGTCGACGACGTCGCCCCGTCGCGCGAGCAGCTGCTCGACGCGGTGCAGGCGGCGGCGACGGTGGCCGACCACTCGTCGCTGCGTCCGTGGCGCCTCGTCGAGTTCCGCGGTGACGACCGCCGGCTGATCGGGCGGTCCATCGCGGCGGCCGAGGGCGCCGACCACAAGGGCGTCGAGAAGCTCGAGCAGAAGTCGCTGCGAGCACCGCTCGTGCTCGCCGTCGTGCTGTCGCCCGTCGAGAGCCGCAAGGTGCCGACGTGGGAACAAGAGTCGGTGGCGTCCGGCGTCGCCCACCTGCTCTCGCTCGTCCTCGACGACGAGGGCTGGGGCGTGATGTGGCGCACCGGCCTGAGCACGAGGGCCGAGGCCGTCCGCGAGGCCCACGGGCTGCGGGCGGGCGAGGAGCTGCTGGGCTGGCTCTACGTCGGCGGGGTCGACCCCGAGCGCGACGCCAAGCCGCGCAAGCTCGTCGACGCCGAGCAGTTCGTCAGCACGCCTCCGCGCCCCTGACGCCTCGGGTCGAACAGCGGCTGCCGGGCGCCGGGCGGCTCAGGCCCTCGCTACCAGGAGCGGTCGCTGGTGCCGAGGACGCTGATCGGCAGGCCGAACGACGCCGTCATGGCGACGATGCCGGCGAAGAAGACGAGGGCGTTCGGCTCACCCTGCCCGAACGAGTAGGCGAAGAGGGCGAAGCTGACGAACAGCAGCGCCAGGGCGCCGATCGCGGTCAGGATGGTGGACATGGGGGCTCCTCGTCGTCACGGGTGGTCGTGCGGCGCGCGGGCACCGCTCCCCTACTTCACCACCTCCGACCCGTCGGGCGCCAATCGCGGGGTCGCCCGGGCGATCGGTAAGATGGGCTCGTCAGCCGCCTTGGCGCAGTCCGGTAGCGCAGTGCTCTTGTAAAGCGAAGGTCGTCGGTTCGAATCCGACAGGCGGCTCCCCCGGCCCCGTGCCCCCACCGAGTGGGCGGCGCGGGGCCTTCCTCATGCCGCGACCAGCGATCCGACGTGGCGCCGGTGTCCCCCGGTGATCACGCAGCCGACGGGGTACGACCGTGTCGACAGACCGACCAGGATGCCCCCGCGCGGGGGCGACCCGAGGGGGGGCTAGACACAAGAGCACCCTGCGTTCAGTGTTTTGAGTGGCTCGAGAGCCCCGAAACTCTCGCACCGGGCTGTACCCCGATCTCACGGTCACCACGTCACGATCCCTCGCCCCAGCACCCTCGCTTGCCCTTCCTTGTCAGCTCCGACGGAAGGCCACGTCGAACCATGCGTTCACGTAACCCACGCACTCCCCTGCGACGCAGCACCCTCACCGCAGGCATCACCCTCACCGCAGCACTGGTCGCCGGCTTCGCGACCCCCGCGTCCGCTGCCGAGGGCTCCGCGAGCGCCGGCACGCCCACCGACGCCGCCGCCGCCTCGACGACCCTGCCGAAGGGGAACCTGAACGGCTGGCGCCAGGTCCTCACGGACGACTTCGCCACGCCCGTCGCGAAGGGCTCGTTCCCCGGCCCGTACGCGAAGCAGTGGATGACCTACGACGGCTTCGGCGACACGTGGGGCATCGGCCAGTACGACAAGGACATCCTCTCGGTGCACGACAGCGTGCTCGACCTGCACCTGCACACCGCCGCCGACGGTCGCCCCCGCGCCGCGGCGCCGATCCCCCTCGTCGACGGGAAGTGGGGCGGCCAGGTCTACGGGCGCTACAGCGTCCGCATGAAGGCCGACCAGCTCAAGGGCTACGGCACCGCCTTCCTCCTCTGGGACGACGAGAACAACTGGTCGAACGGGGAGATCAACTTCCCCGAGGGCAGCCTGGACGGCAAGACGAACGCGTTCAACCACGTGATCGGCAACCCGCAGAACAACGACCTCGCCGTCGGCACGGGCAAGACCTACGCCGACTGGCACACCTACACGATCGACTGGAAGCCCGGGTCGATCACGTACCTCCTCGACGGCGCCGTCGTCGCGAAGACCACGACGAACGTGCCGACGACCCCGATGCACTGGGTGCTGCAGACCGCGACCGACGGCAGCACGCCGGCCAAGGACGTCTCGGGCCACCTGCAGATCGACTGGGTGACGCAGTACGCGTACGACACCAAGGCGACCGCCCCGAGCAGCCCCGCCCCGGCCCCGACGACGCCCGCGCCGTCGCCGACGCCGACCACCAAGCCCACCCCGAAGCCGAGCCCGTCGCCGACCCCGACGCCCGCACCGACCACCCCGGCTCCGGCACCGACGACCCCGGCACCGGCACCGGCACCGGCACCGACGACCCCGGCACCGTCCCCCTCGCCGACCCCGGGCCCCGTCGTGGACCGCGTCTCCGGCAGCGACCGCTACGCGAGCAGCGTGGCGATCTCGAAGGCCGCCTACCCCGGCAAGGCGAACGTCGTCTACGTCGTGACCGGCGAGAAGTACCCCGACGCCCTGTCCGCCGGTCCCGCCGCCGTCCACGAGGGCGGTCCGGTCCTCCTGACGAAGGCGAACTCGCTGCCCTCCGTCGTGGCCGCCGAGATCCGTCGCCTGTCGCCGAAGCGCATCGTCGTCGTCGGCGGACCGGCCTCGGTCTCCGACCGGGTCGTCTCCGAGCTCAAGAAGATCCAGCGCAACACCGTCCGCATCGGCGGCTCGAGCCGGTACGAGACCTCGCGGAACGTCGCGGCCTACGCCTTCGGCAAGTCCGGCTCGTGGGCGGCGTTCGTCGCCACCGGCGAGAACTTCCCCGACGCCCTGAGCGCGGGCAGCGCGGCCGGGGCGCACGACGCTCCGGTGCTGCTCGTGCGCGGCTCGTCGTCGACCGTCGACGCGGCGTCCACCAAGACGCTGAAGGACCTCGGCGTCTCGAGCGTCGCCGTCGTCGGCGGCCCGGTGGCGGTCTCGACGGGCGCCGAGTCGACGCTCCGTCGGTCGTTCGACACGCAGCGGATCGGCGGCAGCAACCGCTACGTCGTGTCGGCGGGCATCAACGCCCTGGCCTTCGACGACGCCGACCGCGTCTTCCTCGCCACCGGCACGAAGGCCCCCGACGCGCTCTCGGGCACGGGCTGGACCGGCACCCTCCCCGCTCCCCTCTTCACCGTCAAGCCGACCTGCGTGCCGGCCGAGGTCCTCAAGCAGATCAGGGAGCTCGGCGCCACGAAGGTGACGCTGATCGGCGGACCGGCGTCGCTCACCTCGGACGTCTCGAAGCTGAAGCGCTGCTGACGACGCCGTCCCGCGCCTCCCGACCCTCGGGAGGCGCGGGGCACGTCACCCCTCGAGCTCCCGGAGCAGGGCGGTCAGCCCCGCCACGAGCCCGGCCCGCACGTCGCCGTCGAGGCGCGAGACCATCTCGCCCTCGGCGGCGATCTGCACGTCCAGGACGTCGTGGAGCAGGGCCCGCCCCCGCGGCGTCGGCGTGACGAGGTATCCGCGGCCGTCGTCGGGGTTGTCTCGCTTCTCGAGGAGGCCGGCCTGGCCGAGCAGCCGGATGCGCTTGGTCACGGCGGGCGCCGACAGCAGGGTCTCGTCGGCGACGGCGGTCGGCGTCATCGGTCCGTCGTGGCGCACGAGCGCCGCGAGCACGTCGAAGTCGGTGCGGCCGAGCCCGAACTCGCGGAGCAGCTCGTCGCTCTGCCGCTGGATGAGGCGACCGGCCCGGGTCACCCTCCCGATCACGAGGATCGGCGCGACGTCGAGGTCGGGCCTGAGGAGCTGCCAGCGGTCGTGGACGATCTCGATGGCGTCGGTCATGGGTTGAGACTAGCGATGCTTCACCCGTAAACTACTGACCGTCAGTGATTCACCCGTGAAGCAGTTCGACGACGAGCTCCCGTCCGCCCCTCCGAGGACTCCGTGTCGACCCCCGTCTCCCCGCCCGCCCGCGAGCGCCTCCTGCCGCGCCCGCGCGACCTCGTCCGCCTCGGCCCGCACGACGGGGCGCACGTGCCCGCCGCCCGGGTCGCCGTCTCCGTCGTCGTGCCGCTCGTCGTCCTCGCCGTGATCGGGCACGTCGAGTGGGCGCCGTACGCCGTGTTCGGCGCCTTCGCCTCCGCCTACGGCCGCGGCCTCGGCCGCTTCCGTCGCGTCGGCGTGCAGCTCGAGGCCGGTGCCGGGCTCGTCGCCTGCGTGCTGCTCGGGGCGACGCTCGCGACCACGGCCGCCCCCGCGTGGGTCGTCGTGGGCGTCATCGCGCTCGTCGCCGGGGCCGCCTCGCTCGTGGCGGACCTCCGACGCTGGGCCCCGCCCGGCCCTCTCTTCTTCGTCTTCGGGCTGGGCGTGTGCGCGTTCCTGCCGAGCGCCTCCTCGTCGGTGGCCGCGGCGGCGGTGGTCGCGCCGGCGAGCCTCGCCCTGGCGGTCGTCGCGTCATTGGCCGGCCTGCTGCTGCCCGCGGGCCGTCGCGCCCTCCGGTCCGAGGGCGGCACGGCCTGGCGCCGCGAGCTCGCACCGCTCGACCGGCGTCGCGCCCTCGTGCACGCCGGCATCTGCCTCGTCGGCAGCCTCGCGGCGGGGGGCACGAGCCTCGCGCTGGGGTTCGAGAACCCGTACTGGGCGATGGTGTCGGCGGTCGTGCCCGTCGTCGGCCGCGCCACGTCGACGCAGCTCGTCCGGGCCGGGCACCGGCTCGTCGGCACCCTGCTCGGCGTGGGACTCGCGGCGCTCCTGCTCGCCGCGCGACCGAGCGAGGTCGCCCTCATCGCGGCGTTCGGCGTGCTGCAGTTCGCGGCCGAGCTGACCGTCGCGCGCAACTACGGGCTGACCCTGCTGGCGATCACCCCGATGGCGCTCGGCATGCGCGCCCTGGGCGGGCCCGTCGACGTCGGCGAGCTCGTGGCCTGGCGGGCGATCGACACGGCGCTCGGCGTCGGGGTCGCGGTGGTGCTGCTGCTCGCCACGCACCGTCTGCGGGCCGGGCGCGCCCGCTGAGGGACGAGCGCGGCTCAGCCCTGCTGCGCCCTCGCCCGTCGGCCCTCGCGACCCCACCAGACGAGGTCGGCCACGCCCTGCACGATGAGCACGAGCGCCACGACGGTGATGACGATCGACATCGGCGTGACCGGCTGGGTCGCGAGCGACATCACCTGCACGACGAGCCCGAAGGCGCCCACGACGGCCTCGAGCACCGGGGGCAGCACGGCGCCCGTCTTGGTCAGGGTCCACCACGGTCGCCGCAGGTCGGTCATGCCGCCGATCGTAGTGCGCCCCGGCCGCCGCCCGCTGAGGCCCCGGAGCCCGGCCCGCCGATCAGTCGAGGGCGACGACCCGGGTCGCGGCGGGCGCGCGCGTGACCACACGGACCGGCCGGAGGCGCGGCCCCGGCTACCCTGTCCGCATGAGACGCGAGACCGTCCCGGTCGACCCCGACGTGCCGAACTGGCTGCTGACGAAGCGCGGCGGCGTCGTCACCCCCGCGCTGACGATCCTCTGCGGCCTCCTGCTCGTGGCGAGCATCGTCGCGAGCATCGCCGTGGGCGGCGGCTCGTTCACCGTGGTCGCGGCGCTGGTCGTGCTGGCCGGCGTGGCGGGCGTCGTGTGGGCGGTCGTGGACCTGGCGTGGTGGTCGCGCGGCGACCGTCGTCGCATCGTGAAGCTGCCCCGCGAGCCCGGTGCGTGAGCTCCGCGGGTCGCCGCCCCGCGCCTCCGGCGCCGGCGCCCCCGTGGGTCGCGCGGCCCGGACGGGGCGACGCATGCCGAGCGGGGCATGGCTGTGCCCCGCCGACCTGGCAACCTGCCAGACGACGGGGCCGTAAACTCGGTAGATGCACCACACCGGTGCCCACGCTCTCCCGGCTCCCGAACGTACGGATCGTTCGGCCGCGCCGGCCCCCGCATCCGAGACAATTCGACAGGGAGTCCCGTTGACCGGACACGCCACGATCGGCAACGCCACGACCCGCCACCAGAACGTGGCGCTGTTGTCGGTCGCCAGCACGATGGCCGAGCGCGTGACGACGTCCGCCAGCATCGACGAGAAGCTCCGCCCGGTGCTCGAGCGCCTCAAGCTGCCGACGGGCCTGCTGCAGCGCGTCGCCGGCGTCATGGAGCGCCGCAACTGGAGCGAGGGCCAGAGCTTCGACGAGGCCGCCATCGACGCGGGCCGTCGCGCGCTCGCCGAGGCGGGCGTCCGCCCCGACCAGGTCGGCCTGCTCATCAACACCTCGGTCACGCGTCCCCACCTCGAGCCGTCGGTCGCCGTGCGCCTGCACCACGGCCTCGGACTGCCGTCGTCGGCCACGAACTTCGACATCGCCAACGCCTGCCTCGGCTTCGTCAACGGCATGACGCTCGCGGCCCAGCTGATCGACGCGGGCCAGATCGAGTACGCCGTCATCATCGACGGCGAGGACGCCGACGACGTGCAGGTCAACACGATCGACCGCCTGCTCACCAAGGGCTACGAGCGCGACGACTTCATGAGCGAGTTCGCGAGCCTCACCCTCGGCTCGGGCGCCGCGGCCGCCGTCATCGGCCGGGCCGACCGCCACCCCGAGGGCCACCGCATCCTCGGCGGCGTCACGCGCGCCGCGACCGAGAACTACGACCTCTGCGTCGGCAGCGTCGACGGCATGTTCACCGACGCCAAGGCCCTGCTCAAGCGCGGCATGGAGCTCGTCGTCTCGGCCTGGAAGGAGGCGAAGCGCGACTGGAACTGGCAGCGCATGGACCGATACATCATGCACCAGGTCAGCGACGTGCACACCGGCGCCTTCGTCAAGGCCGCCGGCATCGACCGCAAGCGCGTCCCCCTCACCTACCCGACGCTCGGCAACGTCGGCCCGGCGTCGATCCCGATCACCCTCGTCGAAGAGTCCGCGAGCCTCTCGAAGGGCGACCGGGTGCTGCTCATGGGCGTCGGCTCGGGCATCAACACCGCGATGATGGAGCTCGCCTGGTGAGTCGGCTGCCCTCGGCCGCGCGGGCGACGTCGCCCGCGACGCTCCCCCCGGCCGGGCTCGACGGCCTCGACCCGAGCTGGTCGCGGCTCGTCACCGTCCCGGCCGGAGGCGCGGAGCCGGTCGACCGCACCTGGCACCTCCTCGACACCGCGGCCGCGCTCGCCGCGCTCGGCGTCGAGCCCGTCGGCACCGTGCTCTGCGTGCACGGCAACCCCACGTGGTCGTACCTCTGGCGCCGCCTCGCGACGCAGGCGACCGAGGCCGCGGCGGCCGGGCGTCCCGCCTGGCGCGTCGTCGCCGTCGACCAGCTCGACATGGGCTTCTCCGAGCGGACCGGCACGACGCGCGGCCTGCCGCAGCGCGTGGCCGACCTCTCGGCGCTCACCGACGAGCTCGGCCTCGAGGGGCCGGTCGTCACCCTCGGCCACGACTGGGGCGGCGTCGTCTCGTCGGGCTGGGCCGTCGACCACCCCGAGGTGCTCGCCGGGCTGATGCTGCTGAACACGGCCGTGCACCAGCCGGCCGACGAGCCGATCCCGGCGCCCCTGCGCCTCACCCTCGCCCGCGGCGTGCTCGGCCGGGCCACCGTCGCGACGACCGGGTTCCTCGACGTGACGCTCGCGCTGGGCCACCCGCGCCTGCCCGCCGCCGTCAAGGCCGGGTACCGGGCCCCGTACCGCACCGCCGAGCGCCGGGGAGGCGTGGGCGGCTTCGTCGCCGACATCCCCGTCGACGAGGCGCACCCCAGCCGGGCCGAGCTCGACCGCATCGCCGGCGGCCTCCGCGAGCTGAGCGTGCCCGCGCTGATGCTCTGGGGCCCCCGCGACCCGATCTTCGGCGACCGGTACCTCGACGACCTCCGCGACCGCCTGCCGCACGCCGACGTCCACCGCTTCGAGGGCGCGGGCCACCTCGTCGCCGAGGACGTCGACACAGCCTCCGCCGTGCTGACCTGGCTGGGCGACCGCCTCGGGTCGGCGACGGGCGTCGACGGGCCGGCCCGCGCCTCCGGTGCGGCGTCCGTCACGGCCGACGAGGGACCGCAGGAGGCGCGGGTCGACCCCGCCGCCCGCCGTCCCCTCTGGTCGCACCTCGACGAGCTCGTCGGCAGTCGCGACACCGCGCTGATCGAGATGGTGCCGTCGGGCTCCCGGGGCTCGGGCGCCGGGCCGCGCCGGGTCTCGTGGGGCCTGCTCTCGCGTCGCGTGACCGAGATCGCGCTCGGGCTGAGGAAGCACGGCGTGCGGCCCGGCGACCGGGTGTCGCTGCTCGTGCAGCCCGGGGCCGACCTGACCGCCGTGCTGTACGCGTGCCTCCGCCTCGGGGCCGTCGTGGTCGTCGCCGACGCCGGGCTCGGCGTCCGCGGGCTGACCCGGGCCGTGCGCGGCTCGTGGCCCGACCACGTCATCGGGCAGCTGCCCGGGCTCACTGCGGCCCGCGCGCTCGGCTGGCCGGGCCGGGTCGTGTCGACGCAGACGCTGTCGCCCGTGCTCGCGCGGGCCCTCGGGGTCGAGGCGTCGCTGCCCGAGATCGCCGCCCTCGGGCGCCGGGCCGCCGCCGCGCTGGCCGAGCTGCCCCCCGTGCCGTCGGAGGACGCCCCGGCCGCGATCCTCTTCACGTCGGGGTCGACGGGCCCCGCCAAGGGCGTCGTCTACCGGCACGGCCAGCTCGAGGCGCTCCGCGACGCCCTCGCGGCGCAGTACGGCATCGGTCCGGGCACCGGGCTCGTCGCCGGGTTCGCGCCGTTCGCCCTGCTCGGGCCCGCCCTCGGCGCCACGAGCGTCACGCCCGACATGGACGTCACGGCGCCCCGCACGCTGACCGCCCGCGCGGTCGCCGCCGCGACCGCCGCCGTCGACGCCACGGTGGTGTTCCTCTCCCCCGCGGCGCTGACGAACGTCGTCGCGACGTCGGCCGCCCTCGACGACGCCGACCGGCGGGCGCTGGCCGGGGTCGAGACGTTCCTGTCGGCGGGGGCTCCGGTGTCGGGGTCGCTGCTCGCCGCGGCCGGCGAGCTCATGCCGAGCGCGACCCCGCACACCCCGTACGGCATGACCGAGGGGCTGCTGATGACCGACGTGACGCTCCAGGGCGTGCGGGCGGCGGCGGTGGACGCGGCGGCCGACACCGCGGCGGACGACGGCAGCACGGCCGGGAGCAGCACCACCGCCGGCAGCACCACCGTCGGCAGCACGGGCCGCGCGGCGGCGGGCGGCGTCTGCGTGGGGCTGCCCACGGCGACCACTCGCGTGCGGATCGCCGGCCTCGACGAGCGGGGCCGCGCCTCCGACGCGTCCACCGACGCCCCCGGCGTCACGGGCGAGATCGTCGTCTCGGCGCCGCACCTCAAGACCGGCTACGACGCCCTGTGGCTGACCGACCGCGAGACGGTGCGCGGCGTCCCCGCCGGCGAGCGGTGGCACCGCACCGGCGACGTCGGCCACCTCGACGCCGCGGGGCGGCTCTGGGTCGAGGGACGCCTGCCGCACGTCGTGACGACGGCCTCGGGTCCGCTCACGCCCGTCGCCCCCGAGCAGGCCGTCGAGCGCGTCTCCGCCGTGGCCCGGGCGGCCGTCGTCGGGGTCGGCCCCGCCGGCACGCAGCAGGTCGTCGTGGTGGTCGAGACGGCGCCTCGCTCGCGTCGGCCCGGGCTCGCGGGGCCCGACCTCGCCGCCGACGTGCGCGACGCCGTGCTCGCCGCGACGGGCCGCCGCGTCGCCGCCGTGCTCGTCGTGCCCGACCTGCCGACCGACGTGCGGCACAACAGCAAGATCGACCGGGCCCGGCTCGCCCGCTGGGCGACGTCGGTGCTCTCGGGCGGGCGGATGGTGCGCCCGTGAGGGTGCTCGTCACGGGGGCCAGCGGTCTGCTCGGCGGAGCCGTCGCGCGGGCCGTCGCCGCCGCGGGGCACGAGGTCACGACGATGCAGCGCCGCCGCTCGGGCGTCGCGGGCGCGACGGACGTGCTCGGCTCGGTGACGAACCCCCGCGCCGTCGCGGCCGCGGTCGCCGGCCAGGACGCGGTCGTGCACCTCGCCGCCAAGGTGTCGCTCGCCGGCGACCGGGCGGACTTCGAGGCGGTCAACGTCGAGGGGACGCGGTCGCTCGTCGCCGAGATGCGGCGGGCCGGGGTGCCGCGGCTCGCGTTCGTGTCGTCGCCGTCGGTGGCCCACTCGGGGTCGTCGATCGTCGGGGCGGACGCCGAGCCCGCCGCCCCCGGCCACGCCCGCGGGCACTACGCCCGCACGAAGGCCGCCGCCGAGCGGATCGCCCTCGGCGCCTCGGACCCCGAGCTGCGGGTCGTCGCGGTGCGCCCGCACCTCGTCTGGGGCCCGGGCGACACGCAGCTCGTCGAGCGCATCGTCGACCGTGCCCGCTCGGGGCGCCTGCCGCTGCTCGACCACGGCGCGGCCCTCATCGACTCGACCTACGTCGACAACGCCGCCGACGGCATCGCCGCCGCCCTCGAGCGCGTCGACGCCGTGGCGGGGAACGCCTACGTCGTCACCAACGGTGAGCCGCGGACCGTCGCCGACCTGATGGGCGGGATCTGCGCCGCCGCCGGGGTCGCGGCCCCGCGCCTCCGGGTGCCGTCGGGGGTCGCGCGCGCGGCGGGGTCGCTCGTCGAGCGGGCCTGGGCCGTGCGGCCGGGGCAGGACGAGCCGCCGATGACGCGCTTCCTGGCAGAGCAGCTCTCGACCGCCCACTGGTTCGACCAGCGGCGGACGCAGCGCGACCTCGAGTGGACCCCCGCGGTCAGCCTCGACGAGGGCCTGCGGCGGCTCGCCGCCTGGTACGCGGCGGGCCAGCCCGCCGTCTGAGCCGCCGCGGCCCGCGCCCGCAGCCGCGGCCCGCAGCCACACCCGCGAGCTAGATGACGCCCTCGCTCCACGGGTCGGGGTTGCCGAAGCGGTGCGCCGTGATGGCGACGGCCTGCTCGCGCAGGAACGGCAGCAGCTCGAGCCGTCCGGCCGGCGTCACCGGCGCCGCGAACACGGCCACCGACGGGTCGCCGCCGAGTGCCGCAGCCAGCCCCGAGGAGGCGCCCCCCGCGTCGCCCTCGCCGGTCACGAGGCGCACGCGCTCGGTCCGCACCGCGCCGGCACGCACCCGGCCGTGCCAGGCCGCGTCGTCCTCGACGACGAGCGAGCCCGAACCCAGGGCGGAGCCCGACGAGCCCGCACCGGCACCGGTACCCGCAACCGCCGGAGCGGCGCCGACCCGCAGCCGCAGCGCCGACGCGAACGCGGCCGGCAGCTCCACCGAGCTCGACACCGTCAGCGGCGCCCCCGAGCGGAGCCCCGCCACGAGCACGCGCACGACGTCGGCCGGGTCGGCCCCGTCGGCCACGCGCACCGTCACCGGCAGCGGCCGGTAGCGCAGCAGGTCGCGCTCGAGCCCGAGCGCGCTGACGTCCCTGGCCACGCCGAACTCGTCGTCCCACGCCTGCTGGTCGGTGGCGGCCGCAGCGGCCACGCGACCGGCCGCGCCCGGCGCCCCGAGCAGCGGCGTCGCCACCTGGAGGGCGGCCGCGACGGCGGCGCCGACCCGCGCCTCCGGCACGCTCGCCAGCTCGGTGGCGCGCCACGACCCGAGGTGCACGAGGTAGTTCGGCCCGCCGGCCTTGGCCCCGGCGCCGACCGACGACTTCTTCCAGCCGCCGAACGGCTGACGCCGCACGATCGCCCCGGTGATGCCGCGGTTGACGTAGAGGTTGCCCGCCTCGACCTGCTCGAGCCAGGTGCCGAGCTCGCCCGCGTCGAGCGTGTGCAGCCCGGCGGTGAGGCCGTAGTCGGTGGCGTTCTGCAGCTCGATCGCCTCCTCGAGGGTGTCGGCGGTCATGACGCCGAGCACGGGCCCGAAGTACTCGGTGAGGTGGAACTCGCTGCCCGGGCGCACGCCGGTGCGGACGCCGGGCGACCAGAGGCGGCCGGCCTCGTCGAGGCGACGCGGCTCGACGAGCCACGACTCGCCCTCGCCGAGGGTCGTCAGGGCGTCGAGCAGCTTGCCCGCGGCCGGCTCGACGATCGGGCCCATCTGCGTCGTGGGGTCGGTCGGCCAGCCGACGCGGAGGCTCGACACGGCGTCGACCAGCTGGCGGCGGAAGCGCTCCGACGTGCCGACCGAGCCGACGAGGATCACGAGGCTCGCCGCCGAGCACTTCTGCCCCGCGTGCCCGAACGCCGACTTGACGACGTCGGAGGCGGCGAGGTCGAGGTCGGCGCTCGGCGTCACGACGAGCGCGTTCTTGCCGCTCGTCTCGGCGAGCAGCGGCAGGTCGTCGCGCCACGAGCGGAAGAGCGCCGCGGTCTCGAACGCGCCGGTGAGGATCACGCGGTCGACCGCGGGGTGCGAGATGAGCCGGCGGCCGAGGTCGCCTTCCTCGACGTCGACGAGGCGCAGCACGTCGCGCGGCACGCCCGCCTCCCACAGGGCCTCGACCAGGACGGCGCCGCAGCGCCTCGCCTGGCCAGCCGGCTTGATGACGACGCTGCTGCCCGCGGCGAGCGCCGACAGCACCGACCCGGCGGGGATCGCGACGGGGAAGTTCCACGGCGGGGTGACGACGGTGAGGCGCACGGGCACGAAGTCGGCCCCGTCGACGCCGTCGAGCTCCTCGGCGAGGTGCGCGTACCAGGTGGCGAAGTCGACGGCCTCGCTCACCTCGACGTCGCCCTCGGCGACGGTCTTGCCGGTCTCGCTCGCGGCGACCTCGATCAGGTCGGCCCGGTGGGCCCGCAGCGAGTCGGCGGCGCGGCGCAGCACCTCGGCCCGGCCCGCGCCCCCGAGGGCGGCCCACGAGGAGGCGCTGGCCACCGCGCCCTCGACCACCGCGTCGAGCGTCGCCTCGTCGGTCACGGCGGCGGCGGTGATCGCCTCGACGCCCAGCGTGCTCGCCTCGGCCCGGCGGAGGATCTCCCGGCCCCAGGCACGGTTCGCGGCGAGGGCGGGGTCGGTGTCGGGCTCGTTCTCGAACGGGTGCCGGGCGAGCGACCCGGCGCCGAGGTGCCCGGCGGTGAGGGCGGTCGGCGCGAGGGGGCCCGCGGACGCGGCCCGCGCCTCCTCGGGTCGGCTCTGGACGCGGTGCGGCGCGGGCACGACGTCGTCGACGTCGGCGAGCGAGGCGAGGAAGCGGCCCTTCTCGCGCTCGTACATGGCCTCGTTCGACGCGAGCTCGAAGACGGCCGACATGAAGTTCTCGCTCGAGGCGTTCTCCTCCAGGCGGCGGATGAGGTAGCTGATGGCGACGTCGAACTCGCGCGGGTGCACGACCGGCGTGTAGAGCAGGAGGCCCCCGACGTCGGCCGCGACGAGGGCGGCCTGCCCCTCGGCCATGCCGAGCAGCATCTCGAACTCGACGCGGTCGTGCACGCCCCGCGCCTCGGCGAGCAGGTGGGCGAACGCGATGTCGAAGAGGTTGTGGCCGGCGACCCCGATCTTCACGGCGCGGGCCCGCTCGGGCGTGAGGGCCCAGGCGAGCACCCGCTTGTAGTTCGTGTCGCTCTGCTGCTTGGTGCCGTAGGTGGCGAGGGGCCACTCGTGCAGGGTCGCGTCGACGGTCTCCATGGCGAGGTTCGCGCCCTTGACGACGCGCACCTTGATCGCGGCGCCGCCCGCGTCGACGCGCTCGGTCGCCCAGGCCGTGAGGTGCTGCAGCGCGCCGAGGGCGTCGGGCAGGTAGGTCTGCAGCACGATGCCGGCCTCGAGGCCGCGCAGCCGGGGCTGGTCGAGGAGGCGCGTGAAGACCTCGACGGTCAGGTCGAGGTCGCGGTACTCCTCCATGTCGAGGTTGATGAACTTGGGCGTCGCGGCCGAGGCGGCGAGCTCGTAGAGCGGCGTGAGCTTCTCGACGACGCGCTCGACGGTCTCGTCGAAGGCCCACATCGAGAGCTGGCTGACGATCGACGACACCTTGATCGAGACGTAGTCGACGTCGTCGCGGGCGAGCAGGGCGCGCGTGCCGGCGAGGCGGTGCTCGGCCTCGGCGTCGCCCAGCACGGCCTCGCCGAGCAGGTTGAGGTTGAGCCGCGTGCGGGTGCCCGACCCGGAGCCCTTCTCCTGGATGGCGCGGATGGCGGAGCCGAGCTTCGCGGGGCGGGCGTCGGCGATGAGGTGGCCGACCATGCCGCGCAGCACGCGGCGGGCGACGGGCACGACGACGCCGGGCAGCACGGGCGCGAGCACGCCGCCGCAGCGCACGGCTGCGCGCATGTACCAGGGCAGGAAGGCCGGCACCTGCGACGCGAGGCCGGCGAGCTCGTGCGCGGCGACGCGCAGGTCCTCCGGGCGGACGACGCGGTCGACGAACCCGATCGTGAAGGCCAGGCCCGACTCGTCCTTGAGCACCTGGGCGAGCAGCTGGGCCGAGCCGGTGCTCGGGGCGCCGGAGGCGTCGTGCGCCCAGCGGCGGGCGAGGGCGACGGCGGCGTCGCCGATTCCGTCGGGGAGGGCGGTGGCCGGGGCGGCCGTCTGCTCGATGTCGGTCATGAGGCTCACGGTACGACCGAACTTGCCACGCGGCAAGGTTTGACATCTGACCGTAACAAGGGGTGCGTGGACAGGACGGTCGCCCCTGGTGCCGGGACCGTGGTGCTGCTACTTTCTGCGCAACCGCACCGTCTGGTCCGGTGACGACGTCGACGGCCCGGAGGCCCTCATGGCGATGATCGAGGCTCGCGGCCTGACCAAGGCCTACCGCTCGAAGTCGGGGCCGGTGCACGCCCTGACGGGGCTCGACCTCACCGTGCCCGAGGGCACCGTGAAGGCCCTGCTCGGGCCCAACGGCTCGGGCAAGACGACGACCGTCAAGATGCTGACGACGCTCGAGCGCCCCGACGAGGGCTCGGCGGCCATCGCCGGCATCGACGTGCTGGCCGACCCGCAGGCCGTCCGCCGCACCATCGGCGTCTCGGGCCAGTACGCGGCCGTCGACGAGAACCTCACCGGGTTCGAGAACCTCGACATGATCGGACGGCTCTACCACCTCGGCGCGAAGGTCTCGCGCGACCGGGCGCGCGAGCTCATCGACGTCTTCGACCTCACGGCCGCGGGCGACCGGCCGGTCAAGGGCTTCTCCGGCGGCATGCGGCGACGCATCGACCTCGCCGGGGCGCTCGTGACGAACCCGCGCGTGCTCTTCCTCGACGAGCCGACGACGGGCCTCGACCCGCGCAGCCGACTCGCGCTCTGGGAGATCATCACCTCGCTCGTCGCCGGCGGCACGACCGTGCTGCTGACGACGCAGTACCTCGAGGAGGCCGACCGGCTCGCCGACGACATCTCCGTCATCGACGAGGGCCGGGTCATCGCCGAGGGCACGGCCGACCAGCTCAAGGCCCAGGTCGGCGGTCACCGCCTCGTCGTCGCGCTGGTCGACGAGGCCCGGGCGGCGCAGGCCCTCGAGATCCTCGGCCGGCACGGCGACGGGCACCCCGTGCTCGGCACCGACGGCCGCCAGGTCGAGGTGGCCGTCACCGACGGGCCGACCGCCCTGCAGCGGTCGCTCGCCGACCTCGGCGCGGCCGGCATCGAGCTGCACGACGCCGGCATGCGGCGCCCCACCCTCGACGACGTCTTCCTGCAGCTCACCGGGCGCAAGGCGGTCGAGGACGCCGACGACGACGACCCCGCCGCCCCGACCGACAAGAAGAAGACGAAGCACAAGACCACGAACGACACGACGGAGGAGGCACGGCGATGACCGCGACCGCGACCGCCCTGACGCAGACCCTCGTCCCCACGACCGACACCGGGCTCGGCACCTGGGCCTCCGACGGCTGGACCGTGACGAAGCGCAACCTGATCAAGGTCAAGCGCTCCCCCGACATGCTGATCTTCGCCGTGCTGCAGCCGATCATGTTCGTGCTGCTGTTCAGCCAGGTCTACGGCGGGGCGATCGCGGTCGAGGGCACCGACTACACGCAGTTCCTCATGGCGGGCATCTTCGCGCAGACCGTCGTCTTCGGCTCCACCTTCTCCGGCGCCGCGATGGCGCAAGACCTGAAGGAGGGCATCATCGACCGCTTCCGCACCCTGCCGATGAGCCCGTCGGCGGTGCTGGTCGGCCGCACCGCGAGCGACCTCGTGCTCAACGGCATCTCGGTGGTGATCATGATGCTGACGGGCCTGCTCGTCGGGTGGCGCGTGAACACGTCGCCGCCCGAGTTCCTCGCCGGCGTCGGCATGCTGCTGCTGTTCAGCTACTCGTTCAGCTGGGTCATGGCCCTGCTCGGCATGAGCGTGGCGACCCCGGAGACGATCAACAACGCCTCCTTCATGATCCTGTTCCCGCTGACGTTCATCTCGAACGCGTTCGTGCCGAGCGACACCCTGCCGACCGTGCTGCGCGTGATCGCCGAGTACAACCCGGTGTCGGCGCTCGTGCAGGCCGTCCGCGAGTCGTTCGGCAACGTCGGCACGACCCCCGTGCCCGACGTCTGGACCCTGCAGAACCCGCACCTCACGGTCGCGATCGGCATCGCGGTGATGCTGGTCGTCTTCGTGCCGCTCTGCGTCCGCAAGTTCCAGCGGATCAGCGCGAAGTAGCACCCGGCACGGGCTCCGCCGTGCCCTCCCCCGCGGGAGGCGCGCCCCGGCCCCGCCCCCCGACCTCGGCCCGCACGGCGGCGTCGAGCTCGTCGGTGGGCACCGTCAGCACGCTCGCCACGACGAGGCGCATCAGCTCGGCCACGTGCACGACGTCGCGGCGGTAGAGCCACTGCAGCTGCAGGCCGTCCTGCACGGCGAGCACCACGCGGGCGGCGGCCTCGGCCGTGAACCCGTCGCGGAGCCAGCCCCGGCGCTCGGCGACGCCGAGGTAGGCCGAGGTCGAGGCGATGATGCGGTCGTAGTACTCGGCGTAGTAGTCGTGCGCGGGGTGGTCGCCCGAGGTCGCCTCGGCCGACGCCGTGATGAACAGCGAGATGACCTGCGGCACGTCGACGTTGTACTCGGCCAGCTTGACCAGCTCGGCGAGGCGCATGCCGCCGACGTCGTCGAAGTGCTGCCGCAGCCGCTCGTCGCGGCGGCGGAGCACGGCCATGAGCAGCTCGTCCTTCGTGGCGAAGTAGTGCATCAGCGACTGGTGCGAGACCCCGCACTGCCGGGCGATCTCGCGCAGCGACGCCCCGTGGAACCCGACCGTGCCGAAGACCGGCAGCGCGGCGTCGAGGATCGCCTCCCGCTTGGCCACGCCCTTGCGGTACCGGCCCGGACGACCGGCCGGCGGGCTCGCGGACGCGCCCCGCGCCTCCTCGGCGGGGGTCGTCGTCGGCTCGGCGGGCTCGTGGGTCATCGGGGCCAGCCTAGGTCGGGGCGGGCCCGCATCGTCACGCGCGTAGGCTGCGCCGGTGAGATGGTCGCTGCTGCGCATCCCGGCGTTCCGTGCGCTGTGGCTCGGTCGGCTGCTGTCCTGGGTCGGCAGCGGGCTCGCCCCGCTCGCCCTCGTCTTCGCCGCGATCGACCTCGGGGCCGACGCGCTCGGGGTCGCCCTCGTCGTCGCGGCCCGCTCGGTGCCGAACGTCGCGCTCGTGCTCGTCGGCGGCGCGCTCTCGGACCGGTGGCCCAAGCGGGTCGTCGCCGTGGCCTCGTCGGCCCTGTCGTCGGCGGCGCTCGTCGTCGCGGCGACCCTGCTGCTGCTCGACCGCGAGACGCTCGCCGCCCTCGCGGCCGCGGCCGCGGTCAACGGCGCGGCGGCGGCCTTCTTCGGACCGGCGACGAGCGCCCTCCTGCGCGACGTCATCCCGCCGAGCGCGATCCGCGACGGCACCGTGCTCGCCCGCACGAGCATGAACGTCGGCCTCATCGTCGGCACCGCGCTCGGCGGCGCGGTCGTCGCGACGCTCGGCACCGGCGTGGGGCTCGCGGTCGGCGCGGCGCTGTTCGCGGCGGCGGGGTTGGTCTTCCGGGGCGTGCCCCGGGGGCTGCCCCGCGCCTCCGCCGGGGGCTCGCTGCTGCGCGACCTCGGGTCGGGGCTCGCGTTCGTCGGCCGCTCGCGCTGGCTGACGGCGACGCTGACGCTGGCCTTCGCCTTCCAGTTCGCGTTCGCGGGCGGGGTGCAGATCCTCGGGCCGCTCGTCGCCGACGAGTCGTTCGGCCGCCTGCTCTGGGGGCTCGCCGGCGCCGTGCAGACCCTCGGGCTCGTGGTCGGCGCGGTCTGGGCGGGTCAGCTGCGCGGGCGCCTGAGGCTCGCCGTCGCGAGCCTCGGGACCACCGCGCTCGTGGCGCCGCTGCTGCTGCTCGCCGGCGCCCACGTCGACGTGCCGGGGGTGCTCGACCCGCCGCTCGTCGACCCGTTGCACTGGTTCTTCTGGCTGAGCGTCGGCCTCTTCGTCGCGAGCGTCGGCCTCGAGGTCTTCACGGTGCCGCTCGACGTGACGATCCAGCTGCAGGTGCCGCCCGCCTACCTCGGCCGCGTCTTCGCGTGCCTGACCCTCGCCTCGCTCGCGGGCATGCCGGCGGGCGAGCTCGTCGTCGGGCCGGTCGCCCGCGCGGTCGGGGCGCCGGTCACGCTGCTCGGGCTCGCGGCGCTCGTCGTCGTCGTGGCCGTCGCGGTGGCGCTCACGCCACGCGTGCGGAAGGTCGACGCGCTGCAGGCCTGACCCGCCCCGCGCCCGGACGCGACGACGCCCCGGCCCCCGCGGAGAGCGGGCGGACGGGGCGTCGGGAGGCGCGGGTCAGGAGTAGTCGCCCCGCACGATGGCCTCGGCGTACTTCCGCACGTCCGGCCCGGGCTCGTAGTCGATGAAGCGGTCCTTGAGCTTCTCGTTGAGGGCCGCGAAGGCGTCCTCCCACGGGGTGCCCTCGGCGGTGCTGCCGGCCACGTCGCGGACGGCCTCCTGCAGCACACGGTCGGCGTCCGTCAGGATCTTGTCTCGGGCCTCGTCGTTCCAGGCCACGTCGGTCAGGTCTGCCACGGTGCTCCCCCCTACTTCTTCGCCGCGGTGAGGGCGGACTCCTTGTGAGCCGCCTCCGCGTCGGACTTGTCGGACTTGACGATGAAGTACGGCTCGTCGCCCGAGGCCTTGAAGGTCTGGCCGTCGAACTCGAACTCCTTCACGCGCTTGTCCTGGACGGTGCCGTGGGTCTCGCCCTGCGGCGTGTTCCACGTCACGTGGTCGCCCTTGCTGAACGTCATCGTGCCTCCTCGGTGATGGGTGCGCTGGACGCTACGCCGCACCCGCCCCGGCCCCGCCGGGAGGGGTACACCGTCAGGAGGAGAAGCCGCCGTCGCTCCCGATCAGCTGGCCCGTCACCCAGCGGCCCTCCGGCGCGAGGAGGAACCGCACGAGCGACGCGGCGTCGCCCGGGGTGCCGAGGCGGCCGGTGGGCTGCATGGCGGTGAGCGTCGCGCGGGTCTCGTCGTCCATCCAGCCGGTGTCGACCGGGCCGGGGTTGATCGCGTTCGACGAGACGCCGAGGGGCGCGAGCTCGCGGGCGGCCGCGATGACGATGCGGTCGAGCGCGCCCTTGCTCGCGCCGTAGGGCAGGTTGCCGACGGTGTGGTCGCTCGTCATCGCGACGACGCGCGCGCCGTCGGCCAGCTCGGCCACGGGCGGCAGGCGCTCGGCGAACGCTTTCATCAGGAGCCAGGCCGCCCGGGTGTTCACCGCGACGTGCCGGTCGAACGACTCGAGCGTCGTGTCGAGGATGGTCGAGTCGGACTGCACCGCGTGCGAGAGCACGAGCGCCGTGACCGGGCCGAGCTCGGCGGTCGCCTCGGCCACGAGGCGCTCGGGGACGGCCGGGTCGGCGAGGTCGCCGACCTGCACGAGGGCACGGCGGCCGCGCTGCTCGATCTCGGCCGCGAGCGCGGCCACGTCGTCGGTCGGCTCGAGCGCGACGATCGCCAGGTCCCAGCCGTCGTCGGCGAGGGCGAGGGCGACGCCGTGGGCGATGGAGGCGGCGCGGCCGACGCCGGTGAGCGAGCACGTCTTCGTGGGCATGCCCGTCAGCGTAGCCCGGGGCGGTCAGCGACCGCGGCGGGGGCGGCTGCGGCCGGTGCCGCGCTGCGGCCCGCGGCCCTTCGTGGGCGTGCGCTTCGCCGGGCCCGAGCCCCGCGGGTCGGGAGCCGACCCCTTGCGGACCGGGGCGGCGGGCGCGTCGTCCTCGCGCCTCCTCGACCGGCTGCTGTTGCGGGTGCGGCCGCGGACCACGCCGATGAAGTCGTCGATGTCGTCGTCGAGGCGCCCCTCGGGCCAGACCAGCGCGATCGTCGTCGGCTCGAGGTCGGAGACGAAGCGGTGGGTCGTGCCCTTCTGCCCGTGCAGGCGGGCGAGCGACTGCGGCATGACGGCGACCCCGGCGCCGGTGGCGACGACCCCGACGGCGTCGGCGAGCGAGAGGGCGGGGTCGAGGTCGTGGCGGGCCTCGTCGGCGAGGTCGGCGACCGAGACCTCCTCCTCTTTCCCGAGGGCGGCGACCGGGTGGTCCTTCGAGACGACGACGACGATGCGCTCCTCGTAGAGCGGGATCGCCGAGAACTCGTCGCCGGTCGGCAGGGGCAGCCGGGCGAGCAGCATCTCGACGGCGCCGTCGCCGCGGAGGGCGTCGAGCGGGGCGGGCCCGTCGACCTCGACGACGTCGAGCGGCAGGTCGGCGCGGCGCTCGTCCCACAGGCGCGACCACTTCGAGAGGGTCACCCCGGGCACGAACCCGATGCGGAAGGAGGCGCGGGCCGGCTCGGTCGTCATCGCCCCAGGCTACCGGTGGCCCGCTCCCGCACCGCGGGGGCCGGTACCCTGGGCGGATGAGCGACGACACCCCGCACGGCAAGACCCCGCAGACCCTCAAGCCCTTCACGGCCGCCAAGAAGCTCGGGGTGCACCTGCCGGCGACGCCCGAGTCGTTCCAGCAGGCACCGATCACGCGCGACGAGTTCGCCGCGCTGCAGTCCGACCCGCCCGAGTGGCTCGCCGAGCTGCGCCGCACCGGCCCCCACCCGCGACCCGTCGTGGCCCAGAAGCTCGGCGTCACGATCTCGGGCCTCGCCCGCGCCGGCGTCGACGACGCCCTGACCACCGCCGAGATCCAGGCGCTGCTCGAGCAGAAGCCCGAGTGGCTCGTCGTCGAGCGCGCGAACATGGCCGAGGTGCGCGACGAAGAGCAGCGCGTGAAGGACCGCGACGCAGGACGCGCCGCCCTGAGGGCCGAGCGCGAGCGCGAGGGCAGCTGAGGCTCGTCGCGACTCCGGCCGCGTCGGTCGTGGGCCGCGCGGACCCCGGGGCGGCCCGGTCGCGTAGGTTCTGAGCCATGTCCTTCAACGACGACGCGCGCCTCGACAGCAGCAAGGTCAAGCGGCGCGGCCGCGGCCGCACGACCGGCATCGCCGCGGGCGGGGTGGGCATCGTCGGCATCATCGTCGTCGCGCTGGTGCAGCAGTTCACCGGCGTGAACCTGAGCGGGCTGCTCGACGGAGGATCGGTCGGCGCGCCCCAGCAGATCGAGTCGACCGCGGTCGCCGGCTGCACGACCGGCGCCGACGCCAACGCCGACGTCGACTGCCGCATGGTCGGCGCGGCGAACTCGCTCGACGCCTACTGGGCGGGCGCGGCGCCCGAGATCGGCGTGGCCGACTACCGCACCCCCGACTTCTTCCTCTTCACCTCGTCGGTCGACACCGGCTGCGGCGGCGCGACCAGCGCGACGGGACCCTTCTACTGCCCGCCCGACCAGGCCCTCTACGTCGACACCGACTTCTTCGAGCAACTGCGGTCGCAGTTCGGCGCGAGCGGCGGGCCCCTCGCCCAGATGTACGTCGTCGGGCACGAATGGGGCCACCACATGCAGCAGCTGAGCGGCGCGTTCGAGGCCGCCGACCGCAGCGGCACCGGGCCGGCGTCCGACACGGTGCGCCTCGAGGTGCAGGCCGACTGCTACGCCGGGGCATGGATCGGGGCGGCGACGACCGTGCGCGACGACGCGGGCACCACGTTCCTCGAGCCGGTGACCCAGGCCCAGGTCGCCGACGCGCTCGACGCCGCCGCGGCGGTGGGCGACGACCGCATCCAGGCCGCCGGCGGCGGACGGGTCGACCCCGACACCTGGACCCACGGCTCTGCCGAGCAGCGGCAGCGCTGGTTCGAGACCGGCCGTGCCGGCGGCCCGACCGCCTGCGACACGTTCGGCGTGCCCGCCTCCGCGCTCTAGCCGAGTCGGAGCGGTCGAACTCACAGCAACCACGCGACCCGCCGCCGCGCCCCGGGAGCAGACTCAGGTCACGCTGCGAGGAGGCACGACATGGCACGAACGGGCAGGGCGGTCGAGTTCGACCGGTACGGGGACGTCGACGAGCTGCACTTCGTGCCGCAGGAGCTGCCGGTGCCGGCCGACGACGAGGTCGTCGTCGAGGTCGTGGCGGCGGGCCTCAACCACATCGAGAACTTCATCCGCCGGGGCGACTTCGCCGAGCTGCTGCCTCGCGAGTTCCCCGCGCGGCAGGGGTCGTGCTTCGCCGGCATCGTCAAGAAGCGCGGCTCGGCCGTGCGCGACCTCGCGGTCGGGGCCGAGGTCATCGGCCACGCGATCGGCGGCGGCGCCCACGCGACGTGGGTGACGGTGCCCGCCACGGCCGTCGTCAAGAAGCCCCCGCACGTCTCGTGGGAGGTCGCGGGCGGCCTCTTCCTCGCCGGGGCCACCGCCTACGACATCGTCCGCGGCCTGCACCTCGGCGCCGAGGACGTCGTCGTCGTCAGCGCCGCGGCCGGCGGCGTCGGCCACATCGAGTGCCAGCTCGCCCTCGCGGCCGGCGCCCGGGTCATCGGCACCTGCAGCGAGCGGAACCACGACTACCTGCGCTCGATCGGCGTCGTCCCCGTCACGTACGGCGAGGGCATCCGCGAGCGCATCGAGGAGGCCGCGAAGGGCCCCGTCACCGCGTTCATCGACAACCACGGCGGCGACAACCCCGCCCTCGCCGACGAGCTGGGCGTGCCCGCGAGCCGCTTCAGCTCGAGCGAGCACCGCCTCGACGTCGAGGTGCGCTTCATCACCGCCGACCGCGACGACGCCGAGCCGGCGATGATCCTCTCGGCCCTGGCGAAGCTCATCGCCGAGCACAAGGTGCGCGTGCTCATCTCGGGCTTCTACCCGTTCGACTACGTGCAGCAGGCGTTCGCCGACCTCGCCGAGAAGCACTCGCGCGGCAAGGTCGTCATCGGCATGCAGCCCGTCGAGACCGGGCCGCGCTCGCACTGGTATCTCTCGGGCAAGGCCCGCAGCTTCGCCGAGTCGCACGACTGACCGGGCCGCGTCGGCCCCTACCCGGCGGGCCGACGCAGCAGGGCCCCGGGGGCCCGCACGGTCGCGGCGGCGACCCGCATGGCGTCGGTGAGTGCCGCCTCCCAGTCGGTGGGGACCGGCGCGGAGGCGCCGGTCGGCCCCGATCCCGCCGACCCCGCGAGCAGCGAGGCGACGATCGAGGCGAAGGTGGCGTCGCCCGCGCCCATCGTGTCGACGACGGGCCCGTCGGCCACGGCGATGTCGCGGTGGAGCACCTCGCCGCCGGCCAGCTGCAGCTCGGCCCCGGCGGAGCCGCGCGTCGCGAGCACTCCCCCGGCACCGGCGGCGAGCAACGCCTCCTGCCAGCCCTCGAGCGAGGTGCCGGCGACGAGGGCCGCGTCGTCCTCGCCGATCTTCACGAGCAGCGAGACCGCGGCCGCCCGGGCGAAGCCCTCGGCGAAGGCGGCCGCGTCGCGGAGGAACCCGGGGCGCGGGTTGGGGTCGACGACGAGCCGCGGGGGCTCGGCGCCGACCTCGGCCAGCAGGCGCTCGGTGAGGCGCGCGTCGTCGAACGGGTACGAGCTGACGGCGACGAGCGGCGCCACGGCGAGCGCCGCCCGCTGCTCGTCCGAGAAGTCGAGGCCGCGGCCGACCGCGGCGTCGCTGAACGCGTAGGTCGGCTCGCCGTCGACGCGTTCGGAGACCGCGCGCCCGGTGCCGAGGGGGTTGACCGTGGCGGCCAGCTCGACGCCGTGCTCGGCGAGGAAGGCCCGGATCGACCGCCCGTCGGCGTCGTCGCCGACCGACGCGAGCAGCACGGTGGGGACGCCCAGCCGGGCGAGCCCGACGGCGACGTTGAGGCCCGCGCCGCCGACGTGGTCGTCGGAGCCGTCGGGGGTGCGGAGTTCGTCGATGAGGGCGTCGCCGATGACGACGACACGGCCCTGTGCCTGGTCCATGCGGGCAGCCTACCGACGCCGCGCCGCCGGGAGGCGCCGCACTACGCTGGCGGCGTGACCCACTACGTACTGGCCGTCGACCTCGGCGGCACGAAGGTCGAGGCCGCGCTCGTCGACGCCGACGGCACCCTCGCCCCCGGCAGCCGCGAGCGCCGTCCGACCGGCGCCGCGTCCACCTCCGAGCAGCTGGCCGAGGCCGTCCGGCACGTCGTCGAGCACGCGCTGGGGAGCCTCGACGTGGCCGGGGGCGACGACCTCGTCGGCGTCGGCGTCGGCAGCGCGGGCCCCGTCGACCTCGAGCACGGCGCCGTCTCTCCGATCAACCTGCCCGCCTGGCGCGGCTGGCCCCTGCGCGACCAGGTCGCCGAGCTCGTCGCGGCCGCGGGCGTGCTGCCCGCGGGCGCCCCGGTCACCCTGCGGCTCGACGGCGTGAGCCTCGCCCTCGCCGAGCACTGGGTCGGCTCGACGCAGGGCGAGCAGAACGCCCTGGCGATCACCGTCTCGACCGGCGTCGGCGGCGGCCTCATCGTCAACGGCCGCCTGCTCTCGGGCGGCACCGGCAACGCGGGCCACATCGGCCAGATCCAGATCGCCGACCGGCCGGCGGGTCAGAACGCCTCCGAGGCGACCCTCGAGGTCATCGCGTCGGGCCCCAACGTCGTCGCGTGGGCGCGTCGGCAGGGCTGGCAGGGCGAGCGCGGCGAGGACCTCGCGGCGGGCTACGTCGCGGGCGACGAGCTCGCGGTCGCGGCGGTCCGTCGGTCGGCGAACGCGGTCGGCGAGGCGATCTCGTCGGTGACGACCCTGCTCGACCTCGACGTCGTGGCGATCGGCGGCGGCTTCTCGCGCGTCAGCACCGACTACCTCGACCTCGTGAGGCAGACCGTCGAGGAGGCGCCCGTCAACGGCTACGCCCGTCGCGTCCGGGTCGTCCCCTCCGGCCTCAGCGACGAGAGCCCGCTCGTCGGGGCCGCCGCCCTCGTGTGGCAGGCGGACCTGCTCGGCTGACCCCGCGCCTCCCCCGGCGGTCTCCCGGCGCCGGCCCTGTCCGGTCGTCGGCGAAGCTGACACGACCTCGAGATGATCTTCTCTCATGCGTCCGGATGACCTTCCGCAACGAATGCGCAACGGAGGGATCGGGGGCCCGGACCGACTCGTACCGTGAGGTCATCGGCCCCACGACGACACGGTCACCGGGGCCCGCGGAGCGAGCGACAGGCTCGCCCGACCGCATCGTCCGAGGGGAAGAACATGAAGAGATCCGTGCTCACCGCGCTGGTCCTGCCGTCCGTGATCGCCGTGACGCTGGGCGGGACGGCACTGTCGGCGCCGACCGCGTCCGCCGCGCCAGCACCGAGCTCCGCCTCCGCGGCGGCGCCCGATGACGGAGGCGCGGTGACCGACCCGACCGCGGCTCCGGTCCCCGACGCGGCCGCGCCCACGCCCGGCGGGACGCCGGCCGAGGCCACGCCCGGCACCACGCCGGCACCGGTCGGGCCGGCGCCCGCCGAGCCCACGCCGGTCGAGGCCACGCCGGTCGAGGCACCCGCCGGGCCAGCGCCCGTCGAGGCGCCCGCCGAGCCCGCGCCGGACGACGCACCGGTGTCGGACGACGCGGCCGACATCGCCGCCGCGACCGAACCCGGCACGGTGGCGATCTCCGGCACGACGGGGATCGACGACGTGCAGACGGCCGTGACCGAGGGATGGCCCGAGGGCACCACGTTCACGTACCAGTGGACGCGTGACGGCGCCGCCGTCGAGGGCGCCACCGCCGAGACCTACGTCCTCGTCCCCGCGGACGCCGGTCGCGTCGTCGAGGTCGCCGTCACGGGCACCGGGCCCGGCGTCGACGACGAGCCGACGACCGTCACGAGCGAGCGGGGCACCGCCGCGGGCGCCGTCCCGGCGTTCACCGCCCAGCCCGGCACGAGCCTCACCGTCGTCGCGGGCGAGCCGTACTCCTTCACGTGGGAGGCGTCGGGCGACCCCGCGCCGTACGTCGCGATCGTGGCCGACCCGAGGACGCTCGTCTCGACCCTGCCCGTGGGCGCCACGGAGACCCACGCCCCCGGCTCCGTCACGATCGCGGGGACCAGCACGTACGCCGAGTCGACGTCCTTCGGCGTCACCCCGATCAACGAGGCGGGCTACGGCCAGCTCCTCGTCGTCGACCTGCAGGTCGTGCCCGCGGCGGCGGCGAGCATCTTCGTCACGGCCGCCACCACCTCCGGCACGGGCGAGCCGACCTTCGTGGGCGCGGTCGCCTCGTCGCTCGACGGCAGCATCCTGCCGGTGAGCCTCGACGACGGCCAGAGCGTCCTGCTGGCGGCCTACGCCGGCGACGCGTTCGGCAACGCCGTGCCGCGCGAGGCCCTTCCCGCGGGGCTGGACGTGCCCGTCTTCACCAGCAGCGGTGACGCCGACGAGGCCGTCGTCCTGGACACCGGGTTCTCCGGCTTCACGGTCCACGGTCCCGGCACCCGTGTCGTGACCGCCTCGCTGGCGGGCTTCACGGCCTCGTTCCCCGTCGAGGTCCGGAGCACCGCGGTCGTCGTCCCGGTCGCGTCCGGCTCCGGACCGGCCTCCACTGCCGACAGCCTCGCCTACACCGGCGCCGAGTCCACCAGCGGCCTCCTCGCCGTCGCCGCCGGCCTCCTCGCCGCCGGCACGGCCCTGACCGTCGTGCGCCTCCGCCGCCGCGCCCAGCGCTGAGCACTCGCGACGGGCCCGTCGCCCTCCCCCTCCGGGAGGGTGACGGGCCCGTCGTCGTCCGCGGCCTCGCGGCTCCCCCGGTCAGTCCACGCCGGAGCCAGCTCGCGACTCCGACGGACCACGTGCGGGGTCCAGGCGCCCGGCCGCCGCCCTGCGCAGCCACGACCGCAGCACCAGGACGAGCAGGGTGGCCGTCGTCGCGGCGAGCGCGACGCCCAGCACCGCCAGGACCAGCGCGGGCGGGCCCGGCAGGAAGGGCAGCGTGGCGACGGCGACGAGCGTCGCGCCCGTCAGCGCCGCCGCGAGGACGTCGACGAGCCTCGACGCGGGCTGGCGCACGATGCTCCCGTCGTGGATCGCTCCGACGATCAGGGCCGTGACGAGCAAGACCGCCTCGACGCACACGCCGAAGGCGAGGACGGCCGCGAGCAGGGGGCCCTGCACGTGGCGGAACTCGGGATGCTCGACGGCGAGCGTGCCCGCGGTCTCGAGCGCGACGGCCCCGCCGACGACGACCCCGAGGGCGAGCAGGCCCAGGCCCGCCCACGACGCGTGGGTGGCGAGGGAGGACGAATGCCGCGGACCGGGGTTCATGTCTCGATGATCGACGCGCGACGATCGTCGGTCAACGCGCCCGGCCCCATCTAGTCCGCACGTCCGACCTGCGCCGGTCACTCCTCATCCGCTGGTCGCGCGAGATCGCGGACCCACGCCACCTCCCGCGCGAGCTGGCCGCTCTCGACGAAGAGTCGCACCTGGTGCGTCTCGGCGAGGACCACGGCCAGCTACGCCCTCCGCGTCGAGACCGGCGAGCGTGAGGTCCGCCTCGGCCAGGAACGCACGGACGTCGTCGACCTCCGCCGGGGCGACTCGCATCGGTGCCATGGCTCAGCCGCTCCGGCGCGACGAACGCGTCCCGGGCTCGATCACGCCGACACGCCTCCTCCGAGGCCGAGGCAGAACGCCATGACCGCCTGCTGGACCGGCAGCAGCGGCGCCTTGAAGGCATGGCCGACGAACGCCCGGTGCTCCACGGCGTCCGCGCTCACCTCGCGCCCACGCAGGAAGGGCGGGCACGGGGCGAGAAGGACCCCCGGCGGCGCCAGGTCGAGCACGTCCGCCGTCACGCGGTAGGGCTCGAGGAGCTCGGCGTGAGCACCAGGACCGTCGGTGAGGATCACGTCGGCCGACCGGACCGCGGCGCGCAGGTCCTCCGTCCAGGTCGCTCCGGGAGCGGCCAGTCCGGCCGGGCAGCACTGCGTCAGGTCCAGCTGCAGGACGCGGGCAGCCTCCTGCCAGGCCCGGGCGATGTTGCCGTCCTCGCCGACGAACAGCAGGCGCAGCGACGAGATGTCGCCGCGCTGCCGCAACGCGTAGAGGTCGGACAGCACCTCGCAGGGGTGGTTCACGTCGGTCATCGCGTTCACGACGGGGAGCGCCTGGGCCGCGGCCAGGCCCTCGACGACGGAGAGGTCCCGGTGGCGAGCCACGATGATGTCGGCCCAGGCGCTGAGGTACCGCGCGACGTCCGCCAGCGCCTCGGGCTTGTCGAGGGTGGTGTCGGGGAAGACGATCGGCTGGAGTCCCATCATCGCCGCACCACGCTCGAAGGTGACCCGCGTGCGGAGGCTGCTCGGCGGGAAGAACAAGATCGCCGAGCCCTCGACGGTCGGCCCTCGGGCCCCGACGTACGCGTCGGCGAGGTCGAACACGGCCTCCACGTCCGCGCGGGTCCAGTCGTCGAGCGTGATGAGGGATCGCATCCCCCCACCGTAGGGACTCCCGACCGTCGGTCGCCGACCGGTCACGACGGGGAGGCACGCGCCCCGTCGTCGGCGACACCGGACCGACCCTGCCACGGTGACGCGGTCGCACGACCGGCCCCGCGCCTCCTGAGAACCGTTCGCGCTTGGATCCGTCCAGCCTCGCGCGCCTAGCCTGGTGGCATCCCCCACGACGACGTCGGCGATCGACGCGCCCGCATCCGGGCCCGTCACCCGGTCGGCCGCCACAGCGGCCGCACCGACAACCCCTCAACACCGGAGGCATGCCCGTGACCACCACCGTCCCCGTCATCCAGACCCCCTCGGCCGGAGCGCCCTTCGAGCGCTCGACGGTCGAGCTCCGCGACGTCGGCCCGAACGACGTCCAGATCGACATCGCGTTCGCCGGCATCTGCCACAGCGACATCCACCAGGCCCGCGAGGAGTGGGGCAAGGCCATCTTCCCGATGGTGCCCGGCCACGAGATCGCCGGCGTCGTCACCCAGGTCGGCTCCGACGTGTCGAAGCACGAGGTCGGCGACCGTGTCGGCATCGGCTGCTTCGTCGACAGCTGCCGCGAGTGCGAGAACTGTCTCGCCGGCGAGCAGCAGTTCTGCGTCAAGGGCAACGTGCCCACCTACAACGGCCGCCAGTACACCGGCGAAGAGACGTACGGCGGCTACGCCAAGCAGATCGTCGCCGATGAGAACTACGTGCTGTCGATCCCCGAGGGCATCGCGCTCGACGAGGCCGCGCCGCTGCTCTGCGCGGGCATCACGACCTACTCGCCCCTGAAGCACTGGGGCGCCGGCCCCGGCAAGAAGGTCGCCGTCGTCGGCATGGGCGGCCTCGGGCACATGGCCGTCAAGATCGCGCACGCCATGGGCGCCGAGGTCACCGTCATCAGCCAGACGCTGTCGAAGCAGGAGGACGGCCTCAAGCTCGGCGCCGACCACTACTACGCCTCGAGCGACCCCGAGACGTTCAAGGCCCTCCGCAGCTCGTTCGACCTGATCATCAACACGATCTCGGCCGACATGGACATCGACGCCTACGCCCGCACCCTGCGCCTCAACGGCACCATGGTCTTCGTCGGCCTGCCCGAGAACCCGCAGTCGTTCAGCGCCGGCTCGCTCATCGGCGGTCGTCGCAGCCTCGCCGGCTCGAACATCGGCGGCATCCCCGAGACGCAGGAGATGCTCGACTTCTGCGCCGAGCACCAGATCGGCGCCGAGATCGAGACGATCAGCGCCGACGACGTCGACGACGCCTACGAGCGCGTCGTCGCCAGCAAGGTCCGCTACCGCTTCGTCATCGACACGGCCACGATCTAGCACCCCCCGCACCGCCCCGAAGGCCCCTCCGCATCCCGCGGCGGGGCCTTCGTCGTCCTCCGCCGACGACGGGCCGCGAGGAGGCGCGCCGTCCCGCCCGCGCACCGCCCCCCGACCGCCTGCCCCGGTCGTTGACACCCTCCCGGCCCCCCACTAGCTTCTGGACATGAGCGCACCCGACGCTGCACCCGGCCCGGCCGAGCGCGTCACGGCCGCGCCCGGCACCACCTCGCCCGGCGGCACGGCGGGCCCCGGCAAGGGCCTCGCCACCGGCACCCTCGGCCTCTGGGGCTCGACCGTCATCGGCCTCGCCAGCACCGCGCCGGTCTACTCGCTCGTCGCGACGCTCGGCTTCGTCGTCGCCGCGGTCGGCGCGCAGGCCCCGATCGCGTTCATCGTCGCGTTCGTCCCGATGCTGTTCATCGCGTTCGCCTACCGCGAGCTGAACCGGGCCGTGCCCGACTGCGGCACCACGTTCACCTGGGTCACGAAGGCGTTCGGCCCCCGCGCCGGGTGGATGGGCGGCTGGGGCGTCGCCATCGCGGGCATCGTCGTGCTCGCCAACCTCTCGCAGATCGCCGGCCAGTACACCTGGCTCATGGTCGGCGACGGCGCGCTGGCCGAGAACGTGCCGCTCGTCACGGCGACCGGCGTCGCCTTCATCGCCCTCATGACCTGGATCAGCTACCGCGGCCTCGAGCTCGGCGAGCGCGTGCAGAACGTGCTGCTCGGCGTGCAGTACGTCGCCCTCGCCCTCTTCGTCGCCGTCGCTCTCTACAAGGTGGCCACGGGCGACGCCCCGAACGCGACCCCGGTCGAATGGAGCTGGTTCGACCCGACCGCGTTCACCGACTGGTCGGGCTTCATCGAGGCCGTGCTGCTCGCCCTCTTCATCTACTGGGGCTGGGATGCCTGCCTCGCGCTCACCGAGGAGACGAAGGACCCGCAGCGCACCCCCGGCCGCGCCGCGGTGCTCTCGACGGCCATCCTGCTCGTCACCTACGTCGGCGTCACCGTCGTGGCGATGTCGTTCGCGGGCCTCGGCTCGACGGGCATCGGCCTCGCGAACGAGGCGAACGCCGACGACGTCTTCCTCGCCCTGAAGGACCCGGTGCTCGGGCCGCTCTCGGTCGTGCTGGTGATCTCGGTGCTCGTCTCGGCGGTCTCGTCGACGCAGACGACCATCCTGCCGACGGCCCGCGGCACCCTCGCCATGGCCGTGTACGGCGCCCTGCCCGCCCGCTTCGGCCGCGTGCACCCGCGCTTCCGCACCCCGTCGTTCTCGACCTTCGTCATGGGCGTCGTCGCGATCGTCTTCTACGTCGGCGTCACCCTCGTCAGCGACAACGTGCTGCAGGACTCGATCCTCTCGCTCGGCCTCGCCATCGCCTTCTACTACGGGCTGACCGGCTTCGCCTGCGTCTGGTACTTCCGCCGCGAGCTGACGTCGTCGTGGCGCGCCTTCGTCTTCAAGGGGCTGCTGCCGCTGCTCGGCGCGCTCATGCTCGCCTACGCGTTCGTGCAGTCGGTCGTCGACATGCTCGACCCCGACTACGGCTACACGGTGCTGCTCGGCATCGGCGGCACCTTCGTCATCGGCATCGGCTCGCTGCTGCTCGGCGCCGTGCTGATGGTCGCCTGGTCGGCCGTCGCCGCGTCGCGGCCGTTCTTCCGCGGCGAGAGCCTGAACCGTGACACCGAGGTGCTCGTCCCCGACGAGCCCGACCTCTACACCCGCTCGATCGACGGAGGACTGGCATGACCGCGACACCACCCCCGACCCCCGGGCCCGTCCCGTCCCGCGTGCTCGTCGTCGGTGCCGGCGGCGTCGGCTCGGCCGCGGTGCGGATCGCCGTGCGACGCGACTTCTTCGAGCTGCTCGTGGTGGCCGACAACGACCCGGCCCGCCCGCAGGCGCTGGTGGACTCGCTGGCCGACCCGCGCCTCCGGGGGGCGACGGTCGACGCGTCGAGCGCCGACTCGGTCGCGGCGCTCATCGCCGAGCACCGCATCACGCACGTGCTCAACGCCGTCGACCCGCGCTTCGTCATGCCGATCTTCGAGGGGGCGTTCGCCGGCGGCGCCGTCTACCTCGACATGGCGATGAGCCTGTCGAGGCCGCACCCCGAGAAGCCGCACGAGCTGACCGGCGTCATGCTGGGCGACGAGCAGTTCGCGCAGGAGGCGCGGTGGCGGTCGGCAGGACGCCTCGCCCTCGTGGGCATCGGCGTCGAGCCCGGCCTCTCGGACGTCTTCGCCCGCTACGCCGAGGACGAGCTCTTCAGCGAGATCGACGAGCTCGGCGTGCGCGACGGCGCCGACATCACCGTCGCCGGCCACGAGTTCGCCCCGTCGTTCTCGATCTGGACCACCATCGAGGAGTGCCTCAACCCGCCCGTGATCTACGAGGAGGAACGCGGCTGGTTCACGACGGCGCCGTTCAGCGAGCCGGAGGTCTTCGACTTCCCGGGCGGCATCGGCCCGGTCGAGTGCGTCAACGTCGAGCACGAGGAGGTGCTGCTCATGCCCCGCTGGACGAAGGCCAAGCGCGTCACCTTCAAATACGGCCTGGGGCAGGAGTTCATCGACGTGCTGCGCACCCTGAACAAGCTCGGCCTCGACAAGACGGCACCGGTCGACGTGAAGGGGGTCTCGGTCTCGCCCCGCGACGTCGTCGCCGCGGTGCTGCCCGACCCCGCCACCCTCGGCGACGCGATGTCGGGCACGACCTGCGCCGGCCTGTGGGTGCGCGGCACGGGCAAGGACGGCCAGCCGAGGTCGACCTACCTCTACCACCTGGCCGACAACGAGACCTCGATGCGCGAGTACGGCTCGCAGGCGGTCGTCTGGCAGACCGCGCTGAACCCCGTCATCGCGCTCGAGCTGCTCGCCACCGGGGCCTGGTCGGGCGAGGGCGTGCTCGGGCCGGAGGCGTTCCCGGCGCGGCCGTTCCTCGACCTGCTCGCGGCGCCTGCGCCCGGCGGCTACGACGCGCCCTGGGGCCTCGAGGAGAAGCCTGTCTGACGGGCGGCCGCGGCCCTGCTACCGCTGACCGGCCGGCGTGTTGAAGCGGTGCAGCCACCCGGCGAACTCCGCGAGCTCGTCGTCGGTCCAGCCCTCGACGTGGCTGCGGAACACCGCGCGGTTCTCGTGCCGCACCTCGAGCATGCGCACCTCGGCGCGCTCGGTGCTGCCGAGCATCATGACGCGGCCGTCGGCGGCGTCGGGGACGACCTCGACGAAGCCCGCCTCGCGCAGCACGGCGACCTGACGGCTGACCGCGCTCTTGTCGATGGCCATCGCCTTGACGATGTCGCCGGCCGTGCAGGGCTGGTGCTTCATCACGTAGCGCAGCACGTAGAAGGCGGTCGGCGGCACGTCGGGGTCGAACCTCGAGGCGGCGGCGGCGATCGTGCGCTTGGCCTCGACCATCATGGAGCCGATCTCGTCGACGACGCCGGCCATGAGGCCCTCGCGGCCCTCGTCGTCCGGCCCGGGGAGGCGCGGCGCGTCCTGCACCGCGCCTCGCGCCTCAGCGTCGACCGGAGACATCCTTCTCCTCGACCAGGGACGAGAAGACGGGGCTCTCGGCCAGCTCGTCGTCGGTCACGGGGTGCCCGGCGACCTCGGCGGCGTTCGTGGCGAGCACCGTGTCGATGGCGCCGGTGGGGGCTGCCGCGTGGGCGTGGTGCACCGGGGAGGCGCGGCCCGCGTCGACCGGGGACATCGGGGCCGGCTGCGGGGCCGGCACCGTGCCTCCGGCGCTCGGCGCCTCGGGGCTGACGTCGCTCGTGGCGCTCGCGTCCGTCGTGGTGCGCTGCCCGGCGCCGACCGCGTCGCCGCCGTCGACCCGCTCGGTGCTCGTCACCGGCGCGCTCGAGACCGCGGGGGCCAGGGCGGCCGTGGCCGAGACGCCCTTCTCGGCGGCCGAGGCGGACGACGCGGCCGAGCCGTCGGTCGACGCGTCGTCGGGGCCGTCGGTCGCGGCGGCGGCACGCTGGATGCCGGTCTTCGTGCCGAGCTCGACGTTCGGCAGCAGGCAGACGAACACGATGGTGATGACGGCGAGCGGCGCCGCGATGAGGAAGACGTCGGCGACGCCCTGGCCGTAGGCCGACTCGATGATGGTGCGGATCGGGCCGGGCACGGTGCTGAGGTCGGGGATGCTCGTCGAGCCGCCGCTGCCGAGCGCGCTCGGGTCGACCCCGGCGTCGGTGAGGCCGTCGGTGATGTAGCCCGAGACCTTGGTGCCGAGAACGGCGCCCATGACCGAGACGCCGATGGTGCCGCCGAGGCTGCGGAAGAACGCGACGCTCGACGAGGCCGCCCCGACGACGCTCACGTCGACCGAGTTCTGCACGACGAGGACGAGGTTCTGCATCACCATGCCGATGCCGAGGCCCATCATCGCCATGAAGACGGAGACGATGGCGAAGTTCGTGTCGTACTCGATGGTCGACATGAGGAACAGGCCGGCGGCGAGCAGCACGGAGCCCACGATCATGTAGGGCTTCCACTTGCCGTACTTCGAGATGAGCGCACCGGCGACCATCGACGAGATGAGCAGGCCGAGGACCATCGGCAGGGTCAGGATGCCCGCCATGGTCGGCGACTGGCCACGGGCCAGCTGCATGTACTGGCCGAGGAAGACGCTCGTGCCGAACATCGCGACGCCGACGCTGAGCGACGCGACGACCGCGAAGGTGAAGGTGCGGTTCTTGAAGAGCGTCAGGGGGATGATCGGCTCCTTCGAGCGGAACTCCACGACGACGGCGAGCGCGAGCAGCACGGCCGCGCCGACGCCCATCAGCCAGCTGGTGGTCGAGTTCCAGTCGAACTGCTTGCCGCCGAGCGACACCCAGACGAGCAGCAGCGAGACGCCGCCGGCGATCAGGCCCGCGCCCCAGTAGTCGACGACGACGGCCTTCTTGGGCTTCGGGGGCAGGTGCAGGGTGCGCTGGATGACGATGAGCGCGGCGACGCCGACGGGCACGCCGACGAAGAAGTTCCAGCGCCAGCCGATCGAGTCGGTGAGGACTCCGCCGAGCAGGGGGCCGCCGATGGTGCCGACGCTCATCACGGCGCCGAGGTAGCCCATGTACCGACCGCGCTCGCGCGGGCTGATGATGTCGCTCATGACGACCTGCACCAGGGCGGTCAGGCCGCCGGCGCCGAGGCCCTGGAAGACGCGGAACGTGATCAGCGTCGCGGTGTTCTGCGAGAACCCGGCCGCGACCGAGGCGAGCACGAACAGGACGAGCGCGACCTGCAGCAGCACCTTGCGGTTCGTGAGGTCGGAGAACTTGCCCCAGAGCGGCGTGCTGACGGTCGTCGCGAGGAGGGTCGCGGTGATGACCCAGGTGTACGAGGTCTGGCTGCCGTTCAGGTCGCTGACGATGCGCGGCAGCGAGGTCGACACGACGGTCGACGAGAGGATCGCCACGAGCATGCCCATCAGCAGGCCCGACAGGGCCGTGAGGACTTCGCGGTGGCTCATGCCGGGGGCTTCGCCCGGTTCGTGGTGGGCCGTGGGCTTCGTGCCCGCGGCGGTGCTGGTCTGCGACAAGGTGGCTCCGTGGTGGTTCAGCGTGAGGGGGCCCGGACGTCGTCGGCCAGGTAGTTGTAGAACCACAACCATACGCGTCAGTTGACGATCCGCAACCACTTTCGTGCAGATCGCGCAGATTTCTTTCGCCCGGCCCGTCCCGATCCCTCGAGGGCGGGCGGACGCCGGAGGCGCGGGGCCCGTCGGACGGACACCGCGCCTCCCGAGGCTGCGAGCGCTGGCTAGCGCACCTCTTCCGGCCTCTTCTGCCGGAACATCTCGGCAGGCTGGTCGGGACCGCGCCAGACCTGCACGATGCCCCAGGCCACCGCGGTGAGCGGCACGGCGATGACCGCGCCGACGATGCCGCCGAGCACGGTGCCCGCGGTCAGGGCGACGAGGATGACGAGGCCGTGGAGCTTCAGCGTGCGACCCATGAGCACGGGCTGCAGCAGGTTGCCCTCGAGCTGGTTGACCAGCACGACGACCGCGACGACCCAGATGGCCGCGACGGGGCCGTTGGCGACCAGGGCGACCAGGGCGGCGAGGATTCCGGCCGCCGTGGCGCCGACCAGCGGGATGAAAGCGGTGAGGAACACGACGACGGCCAGCGGCACGGCGAGGGGCACGCCGATGATGGCGAGGCCGACGCCGATGCCGATCGCGTCGACGGCGGCGACGGTGGCCGTGCCGCGGACGTAGCCGCCCAGCGTCGAGACCGTCTTGTCGCCGATGCGGCGGGCCCGGGCGTACTGCTCGCCGCGGAAGGGACGGAGCATGAACTCCCAGATGGCGGGCCCGTCCTTGAGGAAGAAGAACAGGACGACGATCATCAGCACGAGGCCGGTCGCGAAGCTGCCGACCGCGCTCGCACCGGCGAGGGCGCCGTTGCCGAACGAGGCGCTGGTGATGAAGTTGACGACCGTGTCGCGGACGCTCTCGATCTGCTCGTCGGTGATCGAGAAGGGCAGCGTCGTGATGAAGTCCTGCAGCTGCGTGATGCCCTTCTGCGCCTGCGAGACGAGCTGGCTGGCCTGGTTCTCGACGGCCCAGACGACGAGCCAGCCGACGAGGCCGAGCACGACGAGCACGCCGATCAGGGCGATCAGGGTCGCGAGCAGCGACGGGACGCGGTGCTTGCGGAGGAACGAGACGACGGGGTGCATCGCCGAGGCGAAGATCAAGGCGAGCAGCACGGGGATGGCGACGAGGCTCAGCGTCTGGATCGCGTAGACCAGCCCGATGAGCACGACGACGACGACGATGATCTGGATCGAGCGGGTCGCGAGCCGCCCGAAGCCGTCGCCCCACTGGTTGGCCTGCGTGGCGACGGCGTCGGCCGCCTCCGCCGCCTTCTGGCTCTCATGACTGCGGAATAGTGCCACGCGTGGTCCTCTTTCTCGGTGCGGGCCCGGGGCGCCTGCTGCTGTGGTCGCCGATCTGGTCGTTCGGCAGACCCCCAGCAAACCCCGTCCGGGCCCCCGAGGCCCGGAACCGCGAGGGCGCGCCGCCGCCCGTGCCGTCTCCGGCCACCCGCAGCGCGGACGCCTAGCGTGGGCGCGTGAGCACCTCCGTCGTCGTCGTGTCCGACACCCACGTCCCGCAGAAGGCGCGCGCCGTGCCGCCGCAGCTGTGGCGCGCGGTCGAGAGCGCGGACATGGTCGTGCACGCGGGCGACTGGACCGGCGTGCCGCTTCTCGACGAGTTCGAGGCCCGGTCGCGCCTCGTCGTCGGGGTCTGGGGCAACAACGACGGCGACGACGTGCGCGCACGGCTGCCCGAGGTGGTCGACACCACGGTCGACGGCGTGCGGCTCGTCGTCGTCCACGAGACCGGGCAGAAGGAGGCGCGCGAGACCCGCCTGGACCGCCTCCACCCCGGCGTCGCCCTCCTCGTCTTCGGGCACAGCCACATCCCGTGGGACACGACCACCCCCGGCGGCATGCGCCTGCTCAACCCGGGCTCGCCGACCGAGCGGCGTCGTCAGCCGTTCCCGACCTACCTGACGCTCACGCTCGACGCCGGCGAGGTGCGCGACGTCGTGCTGCACGACCTGCCGGTGCCGACGCCGCGGCGACGCGGCGGGCTGCCGCCGGCGCGCGGCTCACGGGGCCCCGACGAGGTCGTGCCGCACCCGAGGCGCCGCGACTGACGCGCGACGCCGAACGAGGGCGGCCGAGCGCGGACGGGCGCCCGAGCGCTACTGCGCGGGCGTCTCGGCCGGCGCCGGCTCCTCGGCCGGGGCGGGCGTCGCGCTCGGGGCGGGCGTCGCGCTCGGCGTGGCCGACGGGGTCGGCGACGCGCTGCCGGCGTCGGCGTAGCTGTTGCCGGCAGCGGTGATCACGAAGTTGCGGAACTCCTCGTTCGTGAAGGGGAGGCTCGGGTCGTACTGCTGGCCGTTGACGAGGACGGTCGGGGTGCCGGCGAACGTCTCGACGTCGCTGTTGGGCAGCGGGCCGTCGAGCACGCGCTCGGTCGCCGCGGTGACCCACGACGCGAACTCCTGGTCGTCGATGCACTGGCGGATCTGCGACGCCTGCTGCACGCCGTCGACGCCCGTGGCGATGTCGGCGAGGGCCGAGTCGTCGAGGCCGCGCGTGCCCTCCTCGGGCTGCTGCTCGAACATGGCGGTGTTGAAGTCGAAGAACGAGTCGGGCGAGTAGTTCGCGACGCAGGCCGCGGCGTTCGCGGCCCGGTTCGAGTACTTGGTGCCGAGCGAGCTGTTGGTGAGGATGGCGATCGGGTGGTACTCGACCGTCGCGGCGCCGGACGAGACCAGGCCCGAGATGTACTCGTTGTTGGCGGCCTCGAAGGCGCCGCAGATCGGGCAGAGGTAGTCGAGGTAGACGACGATGTCGACGGTGTCGGAGGAGGCCGTCGTCTCGGTGGCCTCGGGCTCCTCGTCGGCGGCGAGCGCGGGGGTCGTCTCGGCGACGAAGTCCTGGCCGATGCGGATGCCGTCGCTCGCCATGTTCGCGGGGCCGGGGCCCGCCGGGCGGATGCTGTTCGTGATGACGAGCACGACGCCGACGACGATGGCCACGACGACGATCGCGAGGCCGCCCTGGATGAACCACTTGCCGGCGCGCTGGCGGCGCTTCTGCTTCTGACGGGCCAGCTGCGCCTTCTGCCGGGCGGCGGCTCGTCGCTGGTTCTTGCTCAGCGGTGCGTCGTTGTCAGTCATGGCGTGAAGTCCTCGATGCGCGACGGGCGTCGCCGTCACGTCGTGCTGGATGCGCGACATGTGTCGCCGTCGCGTCGTGCTGGGGGGAGCCCCGCGAGTGCCAGGGCCCGAGAGAGCTTAAGAGCGCGGGCTGGGAAAAGTCCAAACGATCGCATCGACGTCGCGAGGCCGGGAGCCGCACGACGGGCTCTCCCCCGCCCGTTCGGGTGCCATACTGTGAGGAGTGGTCACCGTAGACCACCTCGGTTGCGAAACCGTCCATCACAACGGATCGTCCGGCACGTACCTGCCGGTGAAGGAGAAATGATCATGGCATCCGTCACGTTCAGCAAGGCCACCCGCCTCTACCCGGGGTCGACCCGACCCGCGGTCGACGGCATCGACCTCGAGGTCGCCGACGGCGAGTTCCTCGTCCTCGTCGGCCCGTCCGGCTGCGGCAAGTCGACCACCCTGCGCATGCTCGCCGGCCTCGAAGAGGTCAACAGCGGCGACATCTTCATCGGCGACCGCAACGTCACCGACGTGCCCCCGAAGGACCGCGACATCGCGATGGTCTTCCAGAACTACGCGCTGTACCCGCACATGACCGTCGCCGAGAACATGGGCTTCGCGCTCAAGATCGCGGGCGTCGGCAAGGAGGAGCGCGCGAGCCGGGTCCTCGAGGCCGCCAAGCTCCTCGACCTCGAGCCCTACCTCTCGCGCAAGCCCAAGGCCCTCTCCGGCGGCCAGCGTCAGCGCGTCGCCATGGGCCGCGCCATCGTGCGTCAGCCCCAGGTCTTCCTCATGGACGAGCCGCTGTCGAACCTCGACGCCAAGCTCCGCGTCCAGACCCGCACCCAGATCGCGTCGCTCCAGCGCCGCCTCGGCGTCACCACGGTCTACGTCACGCACGACCAGACCGAGGCCCTGACGATGGGCGACCGCATCGCGGTGCTCAAGGACGGCGTCCTGCAGCAGGTCGGCACCCCCCGCGACCTCTACGAGAAGCCGCAGAACGTCTTCGTCGCCGGCTTCATCGGCTCCCCCGCGATGAACCTGCTGCCCGCCGACGTCGTCGACGGCGGCATCCAGTTCGGCACGGCGGTCACCTCGGTCGACCGCGACGTCGTGGGCCAGGCCACCGGCTCGAGCGTCACCGTGGGCGTCCGCCCCGAGGACGTCGTCGTCAACACGACGGGCGAGGGCCTCGCGGTCGTCGTCGACGTCGTCGAAGAGCTCGGTGCCGACGGCTACCTCTACGGCCACACCGAGGTCAGCGGACAGCGCGTCGACATCGTCGTGCGCGTCGACGGCCGCAACCACCCGAGCCTCGGCGACACGATCCACATCACGCCGCAGGCCCACCACGTGCACGTCTTCGACACCGAGACCGGTCTGCGTCTCGGCGACAAGGCCGTCGTCAGCGCGTAGCGACACCCTCGGACCGGCCCGTCGGGACCGCTCGGAGCCACCCGGCTCCCCGCGGCCCCGACGGGCCGCTCTCGTCGGCCCGGCCCCCGCCGAACCGCCGCCGCCCCGTCCCGCCGGCACCGCGCCTCCTCGTCCCCGCACCCCGAAGGCCCCCATGAGCGACTCCCTCAACATCACGTCGGCCACGGCCGACCCCGCGCTGCTCGACCTGCCGTGGGCCCTGCCGCTCGACGAGTGGCCCGACGACGCTATCGCGACCCTGCCCAAGGGCATCTCGCGCCACCTCGTGCGCTTCGCCCACCTCAGCGGCTACGTCATCGCCATCAAGGAGACCTCGGGCGAGATGGCCCGGGGCGAGTACGAGATGCTCCGCACGCTGCAGCGCATGGACATCCCCTGCGTCGACCCGCTCGCCGTCATCACGAACCGCCGCGACGTCGACGGCAGCCTGCTGAACCCCGTGCTCGTCACCCGGCACCTCAAGTTCTCGCTGCCCTACCGGGCCCTCTACTCGCAGACGCTGCGACCCGACACCGCCGCGCGGCTCGTCGACGCGCTCGCGCTGCTGCTCGTGCGGCTGCACATCATCGGCTTCTACTGGGGCGACGTCTCGCTGTCGAACACGCTCTTCCGCCGCGACGCCGGCGCCTTCGCCGCGTACCTCGTCGACGCCGAGACCGGCAAGCTCTACCCGGGCGGCCTGTCGAACGGCCAGCGCGAGAACGACCTCGAGGTCGCCCGCGTCAACATCGCCGGGGAGCTGCTCGACCTCGAGGCCGGCGGCCGCCTCGACGACAACCTCGACGCCGTCGACGTGAGCGCCCGCATCGTCGCCAAGTACCGCAGCCTCTGGACCGAGCTGACCGGCAGCGAGACCTTCGACAGCTCCGAGCGCTGGCGCATCACCGACCGCGTCGAGCGCCTCAACGACCTGGGCTTCGACATCGAGGAGCTCGCGATCAAGACGGCCGAGGGCGGCACCCAGGTGCGCATCCAGCCCAAGGTCGTCGACGCCGGCCACCACTCGCGCCGCCTGCTGCGCCTGACCGGCCTCGACGTGGAAGAGAACCAGGCCCGCCGCCTGCTCAACGACCTCGACGCCTACCGCCTCCGCACCGACGCCCTCGAGGCCGACGAGGAGATGGTCGCGCACGAGTGGGCCGCCCGCGTCTTCGAGCCCGTCGTCCGGGCGATCCCGAAGGAGCTGCGCGGCCGTCTCGAGCCCGCCGAGGTCTTCCACCAGCTGCTCGAGCACCGCTGGTACCAGTCGCAGCAGGAGGACCGCGACGTGCCGATCGCCGAGGCCCTCACCTCGTACATCAACGACGTCCTGCGCCACCGCCGCGACGAGCGCACCGTCATCGCGCCCGCGACCGAGTCGATCACCCTCCCCGAGGCCGACCTGCTCGAGGCCGACGAGGACGACTGGCGCGCCAAGGTCTGACCCGCGCCCCGGGGCGCACGACCCCGGACGCACCGGAGGCGCGGTGCCGGACTGACCGGCACCGCGCCTCCTGCAGGGGGTCGCCCTCCGCTACGCGGAGCGCTCGGCGCGCAGCTTCGAGATCTCGTACAGCGTGACGCTCGCGGCCATGCCGGCGTTCAGCGACTCGACGGCGCCCGTGATCGGGATCGAGACGATGGCGTCGCAGGTCTCGGCGACGATGCGCGACAGGCCCTTGCCCTCGCTGCCGACGACGACGACGAGCGGTCGATCGGCGAGCTCGAGGCCGGGCAGCATGACGTCGCCGTCGCCGTCGAGGCCCAGCACGAACACTCCCTGCTCTTTGAACGACTTGAGCGTCTGGGTCAGGTTCGACGCCATCGCCACGGGGATGCGCGCGGCGGCCCCCGCGGACGTCTTCCACGCCGAGGCGGTCAGGCCCACCGACCGACGCTGCGGCACGATGACGCCCTGCCCGCCGAAGGCCGCGACGGACCGGATGATCGCGCCGAGGTTGCGCGGGTCGGTGATGCCGTCGAGGGCGACGAACAGCGGGTTCTGGCGACGCTTGACCGACGCCTCGAGCAGGTCGATCGGGTGCGCGTACTCGTACGGCGGCACCTTGAGGGCGACGCCCTGGTGCACGCTGTCGGGGCCGGTGAGGCGGTCGAGCTCGGGGCGCATGACCTCGAGCACGGGCAGGCCGCGGCGCGTGGCGAGCCCGAGGATCTCCTTCGTGCGGTCGTCCATCTCGATGCGCGCGGCGATGTACAGCGTCGAGGCGGGGATGCGCGTGCGCAGGGCCTCGAGCACCGAGTTGCGGCCGGTGACCATCTCGCTGTCGTCGGACGACTTCGGCTTGCGACGGGGAGCCTCCGCCCCGCCGCGACCGGCGATGGCCGAGCCGGCGCGCGGGCCGTTGCTGCTGCGGCCGCGGGCGGCGTCGAGGCGCTCGCGCGCGGCCTTCGCCTTGCCGGCCGGGTGGTACGGGCGGTCCTCCGCCGCGGGCGTGGGCTTCTTGCCCTCGAGCGCCTGGCGCCCCTGGCCGCCGCTGCCGACCTGCTTGCCCTTGCTGCCCTTGCGGACGGCGCTGCTGCTCGGCCGCCCCTTGTTCGCTCCGCTGGTGTTCTTCACTGTTCGAGGCTCCAATGCGACCCGCTGGGGGTGTCTTCGATGGTGATGCCGGCGGACGCCAGCATCTCGCGTACTCGGTCGGCCTGCGCGAAGTCTCGTGCGGCCCTGGCTTCGTGGCGTGTGGCGAGGAGGGTCTCGACGATGGTACCGAGCGCGCGGTGCGCGTCGCCCTCGTCTTCTCCGCGCCACTCGGGGGCGAGCGGGTCGACGCCGAGCACCGCGACCATGGCCGCGACGTGCTGCCACTCGCGGGCGGCCGTGTCGAGGTCGCCGTCGTCGAGCGCCGAGTTGCCGGCGCGCACGGCGTCGTGCAGCACGGCCAGGGCCTGCGGCACGTTGAGGTCGTCGTCCATCGCCTCGGCGAAGTCGTCGGGCACGACGCGCGAGCCGACGCTGGCGAAGCGGGTGCCGGTGAGGCGCCGCTCGGCCCGCGACAGGAAGGTCTCGACGCGGTCGAGCGCGGCCTCGGCCTCGACGAGCGCGCCGTCGTGGTAGTCGATCGTCGACCGGTAGTGGGCCGCGCTGAGGAACCACCGGACAACGACGGGCCGCGCGGCGGCGAGGAAGTCGGCGGCGAAGATCGAGTTGCCGAGCGACTTCGACATCTTCTGGCCCTCGACGGCGACGAGGCCGTTGTGCATCCAGTACGAGGCGAAGTCGTCGCCCGCGGCGGTCGACTGGGCGAGCTCGTTCTCGTGGTGCGGGAAGCGCAGGTCGAGACCGCCGCCGTGGATGTCGAAGGCCGCGCCGAGGTAGCGCCTCGACATGGCCGAGCACTCGATGTGCCAGCCCGGTCGACCGTCGCCCCACGGCGACGACCACGACGCCGAGGCCGGCTCGTCGGCCTTCGCGCCCTTCCACAGGGCGAAGTCGCGCGGGTCGCGCTTGCCGCGGGGGTCGGCGTCGGCCGCGGGGGCCATGTCGTCGACGCTCTGGTTGGTGAGGGCGCCGTAGGTCGGCCAGCTGGCGGTGTCGAAGTAGACGTCGCCCGACCCGTCGGGGGCGGCGTAGGCGTGCCCGCGCTCGATGAGCCTCGACACGATCTGCTGCATCTCGCTGACGCTCGCCGTGGCCCGCGGCTCGTAGGTCGGCGCGAGGATGCCGAGCGCCTGGTACCCCGCGGTGAACTCGAGCTCGACGCGGTAGGCGCGCGCCCACCACTCTTCGGGCCCGTCGGCGGCGAGGGCGAGGATCTTGTCGTCGATGTCGGTGACGTTGCGCACCAGCGTGACCTCGAGGCCGCGGTAGGTGAACCACCGGCGCCAGAGGTCGTAGACGAGCGCGCTGCGCAGATGGCCGACGTGCGGCGACGACTGGACGGTGGGGCCGCAGACGTACATGCTGACGCGTCCGGGCTCGAGGGGGACGAAGTCGACGAGCGCCTGGGCCCGGGAGTCGTGGAGTCGGATGGTCACGCGGTCAGCCTATTCACCGGGGGCGACACGACCCGGACGAGCGCGGTCGCGATCGCGGTGAGGCCCTCGGCTCGGCCGGTGAAGCCGAGGCCGTCGGTGGTCGTGGCGGAGACGCTGACGGGTGCTCCGACGACCTCCATGAGCCGCGCCTCCATCTCGAGGCGGCGGGCGGCGAGCCGCGGACGGTTGCCGACGACCTGCACCGCGACGTTGACGACGTCGACGCTCGCGTGGGTGAGGTGCTCGAGGGTCGCGGTGAGGAAGACCTCGCCGCTCGCCCCGGCGTAGCGCGGGTCGGCGGTGCCGAAGAGCGACCCGATGTCGCCGAGGCCCGCGGCCGACAGCAGCGCGTCGACGACGGCGTGCGCCACGGCGTCGCCGTCGCTGTGGCCGGCGAGCCCGGCCTCGCCGTCGAAGCTCAGCAGCCCGAGCCGCATCGGCTGGGCCGCGTCGAAGGCGTGGACGTCGACGCCCAGCCCCGTGCGCAGGTCGGACCCCGGGAGGCGCGCGTCGGCGGCCTGCGCCGCCCCCGTCGCCGAGGCGGTCGCCCCCGCCTCGCGCTGGGCGACGATCGTCTCGGCGCGCGCGAGGTCCCACCCCGTCGTGATCTTGAACGCCACCGGGTCGCCCGGCACGACCACGACGTCGTGGCCCTCCGCGGCGAAGAGGGCGGCGTCGTCGGTGTGCTCGGCGGTCGCGCCGGCGTAGGCGGCGTCGAGCGCGGCCCTCGGGAAGCCCTGGGGCGTCTGCATCGCGACGAGCTCGGCGCGGTCGACGGTCTCGACGACCCGACCGCCGCCCGCCGCGTCGACGCGCTTGATCGTGTCGCTGACGGGCAGCCCGGGGACGACCCCGCCGCCCGTGGCCTCGACCGTCGCCGCGACGAGGTCGAACTGGGCCGTGGGCGTGAAGGGACGCGCCGAGTCGTGCACGAGGACGGTGCCCACCGACGGCCGCACCGCGGCGAGCCCGGCGGCGACGGAGGCCTGGCGACTGGCTCCGCCGGCGACGACGCTGACCCAGGGGGCGGCGTGGCCCGCCGTGGCCGCGGCGAGCTCGGAGGCACGCTCGACGAGCTCGGCCGGCACGACGACGACGACCTGCGTCGGCTGCTCGCAGGCGAGGACGCCCTCGAGCGAGCGCTCGAGGATGGTTCGCCCGGCGACCTCGACGAAGGCCTTCGGGACGCCGAGGGCCAGTCGCGTGCCGCTGCCGGCCGCGACGACGACGACCGCCCGACCGACGCCCGTCACGGCCGGGGCCGCGGTGGAGTCGACCGTGCGGTCGTCAGGGGTGCTAGGACGCAAGGACCTCGTCGAGGACGCTCGACGCCTTCTCTTCGTCCGTCTTCTCGGCGAGCGCGAGCTCGCTGATCAGGATCTGCCGCGCCTTGGCGAGCATGCGCTTCTCGCCGGCCGACAGCCCTCTGTCTTGGTCACGGCGCCACAGGTCGCGGACGACCTCGGACACCTTGATCACGTCACCCGACGCGAGCTTCTCCAGGTTCGCCTTGTAGCGGCGCGACCAGTTGGTGGGCTCTTCGGTGAACGGCGCGCGCAGCACGTCGAACACGCGGTCGAGCCCCTCTTTGCCGATGACGTCCCGGACGCCGACCAGGTCGACGTTGTCTGCGGGTACCTCGATGGTCAGATCGCCCTGGGTGACGCGAAGCTTGAGGTACAGCTTCTCTTCACCCTTGATGATCCGCTTCTTGACTTCAGAGATCGTCGCGGCCCCGTGATGGGGGTAGACGACGGTCTCTCCGACCTCGAACTGCATGAATCAGGCTCCGTTCTGCGGCACCCAGGATACCATGAGCCACCCTTGGTAAGGGCCGACGTGACGCCGGACCCTCCGGGCCCCGCTAGGCTGGACGCACCTTTGCCGTGATCTGCATCCTGGAGGACACCCGTGCGAGTCGCTTCCCTGCCTGCCCGTCGAGGCGCCCGTGCGGGCCTCGCTGCCGCCGTGGGCGTCGCCGTGCTGCTCGTCTCGGCCGGCTGCAACTTCATCAGCCCCCAGGCGACGACCAAGCAGTACGACGCGAGCGACGGCCGCAGCCTCACCATCGGCGACCTCGCGGTGCGCAACGCCATCGCGCTCACCGACGACGGCACCGAGGCCAGCCTCGTCATGACCCTGATCAACAGCGGCGGCGACGACATCTCCGTGACGGTGCAGTACCCGACCGCCGACGGCGACGACCAGACGCAGGTCGTGGAGGTGCCCGCCTCGAGCGAGGTGCGCCGCGGCACCCAGCCCGACCAGCCGCAGCTCGTGATGAGCGACGTCGACCTCACGCCCGGCCAGCTCGTCGAGGTGTTCTTCCAGTACGGCACCGAGACCGGCGACACGCTCGGCGTGCCCGTGCTGACCGGCGCGCTGCCCGAGTACTCGACCCTGCTGCCGACGCCGGTGCCGAGCGGCTCGACCGAGGCACCGAGCGGCGAGTCGACCGGCGAGTCGACCACGCTCCCCTCGCCCGAGGACGGCACGCCCTCGGCCACGCCGACGCCGTAGCGCACCGACCACGATGCCCGAGGGGCCCGGCACCGCAGCTGCGGTGCCGGGCCCCTCTGCATGGGTCGGGCCCGCGTGGGTCGGACCTGCGCGGGTCAGGCCTCGATGCGGTAGCCGAGCCCGCGCACCGTCACGAGCGCCTTCGGCTCGGAGGGCACGGGCTCGATCTTCGACCGGATGCGCTTGATGTGGACGTCGAGCGTCTTGGTGTCGCCGAAGTAGTCGGAGCCCCAGACGCGGTCGATCAGCTGGCCGCGCGTGAGGACGCGACCCGCGTTCCGCATGAGCAGCTCGAGCAGCTCGAACTCCTTGAGGGGCATGGCGACGTCCTGGCCCCGCACCGTCACGACGTGGCGCTCGACGTCCATGCGGATCTCGCCCGCCTCGAGCATGCCGTCGCCGAGGTCGTCGCCGTCGTCGGTGCGGCGTCGCAGCACCGCCCGGATGCGCGCGAGCAGCTCACGCGTCGAGTAGGGCTTCGTGACGTAGTCGTCGGCGCCCAGCTCGAGCCCCACGACGATGTCGACCTCGCTGTCCTTCGCGGTCAGCATGACGATCGGCACCTGCGAGCGCGACCGCAGCACGCGGCAGACCTCGGTGCCCGGGATGCCCGGGAGCATGAGGTCGAGCAGGACGAGGTCGGCGCCGCCGCGGTCGAAGGCGGCGATGGCCGAGGGGCCGTCGTCGGCGACGGTGACGCGGTAGCCCTCGCGCTCGAGGATGAAGGCGAGGGGCTCGCTCAGCGACTCCTCGTCCTCGACGATAAGGATGTGCGTGGTCATCGGGTGTCTCCTCGTGGGGTGGCCGGGACGGGGACGCTGCGGGTGTCGGGGCGGGCCTCGAACTCGGGCAGGCGGATGGTGAAGGTCGAGCCGCTGCCGACCTGCGACCAGACGCGCACGTCGCCGCCGTGGTTCTGGACGACGTGCTTGACGATCGAGAGGCCCAGGCCGGTGCCGCCGGTGCGGCGCGATCGGGCCTGGTCGACGCGGTAGAAGCGCTCGAACACGCGGTCGAGCTCGTCGTCGGCGATGCCCCAGCCCTGGTCGGTGACGGCGATCTCGACCGAGCCGCCGTCGGCGTTCGTGCCGATGCCGACCCGCGACCCGTCGGGCGAGTAGGCGATCGCGTTCGCGACGAGGTTGTCGACGGCGGTCACGAGCATGGTCTCGTCGCCGAGCACCTGCGCGTGCTTGCCGCCGCGCACGACCAGCGAGATGCCGCGGGCCTCGGCCCCCACCCGGTTGCGGTCGACGGCGGTGTCGACGACGCTTCGCACGTCGACGGGCTCCGACGACTCGAGCGCGTCGGTCGCCTGCAGGCGCGACAGCTCGATGATGTCCTGCGTGAGGCGGCCGAGGCGGTCGGCCTCCTTCGTGAGGCGGCCGGCGAAGTGGCGGACGCGCGCCGGGTCGGCCGAGGCCGCGTCGAGCGCCTCGGCGAGCAGGCCGACGGCGCCGATCGGGGTCTTGAGCTCGTGGCTGATGTTGGCGACGAAGTCGCGTCGCATGTCGTCGAGCCGTCGGCCCTCGGTGTGGTCCTCCGCGAGCACGAGCACGTACCGTCCGCCGAGGGGCGCCGCACGGACGCCGAGGGCGACCGTGGCCTCGGAACCGGGGAGGCGCGTGAGGGTGAGCTCCGCCTCCTGCGGTTCGCCGTGCCTCCGCGCCTCCGTCACGAGGTGCTCGAGCTCGGGGTGGACGAGGTGCTCCCCGGCCGAGACCAGGCCGAGCTGGCGGGCGAACGGCGAGGCCTTCAGCACGTTGCCCGACGGGTCGACGACGAGGCCGGCCGAGCGGATCGCGTCGAGCACGGCGTCGATGCCGTCGGGGAGGGTCGTCTCGACCAGCGCGGCCACCCGCGCGGCGCGCTGGTGGGCGGCGACCACGACGAGCACGACCGCGGCGCCCACGAGCGCGCCGAAGGCGAGCGCCGACGGCACCAACCAGGCTGGTTCCATGTCGTTCACGATACTGACCCCCGGACGGCGGCCCCGACCGCGGTCGGCTCATGGGCTGTACTTTGGTGATTGTTCAGGCGAGCGGCACCGTTCGTTAACCTTCACCGATGAGAGTCGTCTGGACTGTGCAGGGCGGCTCCGCCCGACAGGCGGGGCGCGCCGCCCCACCCCGGACACCCGGAACGACGAGAGGCCCGATCACCACATGCGCGAGGTATTCCAGCAGGAGCTGCAAGAGGTCCAGGAGCGCCTGGTCGAGATCGCCTCGCTCGTGGCCGTGTCGATCGAGAACGCCACCACCGCCTTCAACGAGTCGAACGTCACGCTGGCCGAGAAGGTCATCGCCGACGACGACAAGATCGACGCGCGCGCCATCGCCCTCGACGAGCTCGCCATCGACATCCTCGCCCGTCAGAACCCGGTCGCCCGCGACCTCCGCATCGTCGTGAGCGCCCTGCGCATCAGCTCGTCGCTCGAGCGCATGGGCGACATGGCCGAGCACATCGCGCAGCTGGCCCGCTACCGCTTCCCCGAGAAGGTCGTGCCGAAGTCGCTGCGCCCGACCTTCCAAGAACTGGGCCGTCTCGACGTCGCCATCGCCAACAAGCTCACCGAGCTGCTGACGACGGAGGACGCCCGCCTCGCGGAGGAGATCCGCAACGACGACGACCGCATCGACGAGCTGCACCTCAGCGTCTTCGACAAGGTGCTCGGCGAGACCTGGAAGGGCGCCGCCGTCGACACGGTCGACTCGACCCTCGCCTCGCGCTACCACGAGCGCTTCGCCGACCACGCGGTCTCGATCGCCAAGAAGGTGCAGTACCTCGCCACCGGCGACTGGGTCGCCCCCGAGGCCTGAGCCCGGCCGAGCGACGCCCGGGAGGCGCGGGTCCCGAGATCGGGGCCCGCGCCTCCGGCGTCCCCGGGCGTCCGGCGGGCCGGGCGTTCTGCGGGAGGATGGGCGGATGGCTTCAGTCGCGATCCTCGTCAACGGTCTGCCCGGGTCGGGCAAGACCACCGTCTCGGCCACCCTCGCGGGCGTGCTGGGCTGCCCGCTGCTCGCCGTCGACCCCGTGCAGGAGGCGCTGGCCGACCTGGCCGGGCCGATGATCGACCCGGCGGCGCTGGCCCGCATCGCGGCCGACACGGTCTGGGCCATGGCGGGCGAGGTCGAGGCCGGCGTCGTCGTCGACTCGTCGTGGGGACGCACGCGCGACCTCGACCGGGTGCGCCAGGGCATCGCCCGGGCGGGCGCGCCCCGCACCCTCGAGGTGTGGTGCGACGTCGACCCCGAGGTCGCCCTCGCCCGGAGCACGGCCCGCGTCGAGGGCGGCGGCCGCCACCCCGCGCACGGCACGGCCGACGAGCTGCGGGCCGCCTGGCCCGACCGCGTGGCCGACGCCGGGCCGCTCGACGCCTGGCCGGTGCTGCGCGTCGACACGAGCGGCCAGGTCGACGTCGACGACCTCGTCGTGCGGATCAGCCAGCACTTCGTCTAGACGGCACGAGGCCCGCACCTGCTCGACGCAGGTGCGGGCCTCGCTGTAGCTCTGGTCGTCGCTACTTCTTGCCCTGGTTCGCGACCGCGGCAGCGCCGGCCGCGGCGGCCTCGGGGTCGAGGTAGCGGCCCGGGCCGATGGGGCGGAAGTCGTCGTCGAGCTCGTAGACGAGCGGGATGCCCGTGGGGATGTTCAGCTCGGAGATCTCGTCGTCGCTGATGCCGTCGAGGTGCTTGACGAGCGCGCGCAGCGAGTTGCCGTGCGCGACCACGAGCGTGACGTCGCCGGCGGCCAGGCTCTCGGTGATGTCGCTCTCCCAGTAGGGGATCATGCGCTCGATGACGAGGGCGAGCGACTCGGTGCGGGGGGCGTCGACGCCGAGCTCGGCGTAGCGCGCGTCGTGCGCCTGCGAGAACTCGCTGTCGTCGTCGAGCGGGGGCGGCGGCACGTCGAACGAGCGGCGCCAGGTCTGGAACTGCTCGGGGCCGTACTGCTCGAGCGTCTGCGCCTTGTCCTTGCCCTGGAGGGCGCCGTAGTGGCGCTCGTTGAGGCGCCACGAGCGCTTGACGTCGATCCAGAGGCGGTCGGCCTCCTCCAGCGCGATGTCGGCGGTCTGGATCGCGCGGGTGAGGCGCGACGTGTAGAGGACGTCGGGCAGCAGGTCGTGCTCGAGCAGCAGCTCGCCGGCGCGCTTCGCCTCGGCGCGCCCCTGCTCGGTGAGCCGCACGTCGACCCAGCCGGTGAAGAGGTTCTTGGCGTTCCATTCGCTGTTGCCGTGTCGCAGGAGGATGAGCGTCGAAGTCATTGCTCCAGCGTATCGCTGCGCCTCGGTGCGAGACTTGGGCCATGCCCGTCGGATCCGTCACCCGCGGCACCACCGGCACCAACCGCCTCCGTCGCGTCGACCGGTGGATCGCCGCCCACCCGGTCCTGCGCCGCGCCGACGACCCGCTCGTCGTCGACCTCGGCTACGGCGCGAGCGCGACCACTCCCCTGGAGCTGCATCAGCGCCTCCGGCGGGTGCGGGCCGACGTCGAGGTGGTCGGCATCGAGATCGAGCCCGAGCGCGTGCGGCTCGCGTCGCTGTCGGCGCGGCCCGGGGTGTCGTTCCGGCTCGGGGGGTTCGAGGTGCCGCTCGACGGCGGCCGTCGCCCCGCCGTGATCCGCGCGCTCAACGTGCTGCGGCAGTACGACGAGTCGCAGGTGGCCGCGTCGTGGCAGCTCATGACGTCACGCCTGCAGCCCGGCGGAGTTCTCGTCGAGGGGACGTGCAACGAGGTCGGACGCGTCGCGAGCTGGGTCGACGTCACGACCGAGGGCCCGCAGTCGTTCACGATCTCGCTGCGGCTCGCGTCGCTCGAGGTCCCGTCGGTCGTCGCCGAGCGACTGCCGAAGGCATTGATCCACCGCAACGTGCCGGGCGAGCGCGTGCACGACCTGCTCGTCGACCTCGACCGGCAGTGGGCGGTGGCCGCCCCGCTCTCGGTCTACGGGCCGGTGCAGCGCTGGCTGGCGACCGTGCAGGGGCTCCGCGACGCGGGGTGGCCCGTGCAGCACGGACGGAGCCGGTGGCGGCTGGGCGAGCTCACGGTGCCGTGGACGGCGGTGGCGCCGCGCGACTGAGGTCGGCGCGGCCCGGCGCAGCGGGGGTCGGCACGGCGGGGTGGGCGCGGCTGAGGTCGACGCGGCTGAGGTCGGCGCGGCCCGGTCAGACGACCGCGAGGCGTGCCCGGGCCTCCGCGTGGTCGAGGCCGGTGGCCATGAGCAGGTCGATCACGAGCGGTCGCAGCATGAGCACGACGATGGCCTCGGTCACCGGGGCGCCCGGCGCGACGACGGCGGGGTCGAGCCGACGGGCCACGGCCGTAAGCGCGTCGCGGGCGACCGGGCCGCGCTCGACGTCGACGACCGAGCGGCCCAGCTCGTCGACGGCCCGGGCGGTGCTCTCGAGCAGGTCGGCGAGGCCCAGGCGGTCGCGGCCGTCGCCGAGCGACGTGTCGACGCGACGGGCGATGACGCGGAGGTTGCGCACGGCCAGGTCGACCTGCTGCCGGAGGTGCTGCTGCTGCCGGAGCGACGGGAGCCTCGACCGGAGGAACGGCGAGAGGCGCGAGATCGACAGCGCCGACTCGAGCGTCGACGCCCAGTCGTCGAGCAGGGGCTGGGTCGAGCGCAGGCGGCGCAGGGCCTCGTCGGCCCGGCGCACGTCGTCGGTGCGCACCCCGGCGACCAGGGCGGCGAAGGCGGCGTCGACCTCGGCGAACAGCCGTCGGGCGTCGGCCCGGGCCAGCCCGATCGGGTCGCGGGGCACGATCGCCGTGACGGCGAGGGCGACCGCTCCCCCGACGGCGCCGTCGACGCTGCGGACGAACGGCCCGCCGTCGGGGTCGGGCAGCAGCATGACGAGCATCGACTGGGTCGCCGCGGCCGCGACGAAGGCGCTGCTCGGCGACGCGAAGCGCGCGACCGTCAGCACGACGGCGAGCACGACCGCCACCTGCCAGATGCCCTTGCCGAGCACGAGCAGCAGCACCTCGCTCAGAGCGATGCCGATGAGCACGCCGACGGCGTTCTCGAGCACGACCCGGGGCCGGGCGTCGCGGGCGAGCCCGAGCGACGAGATGGTGATCGTCACGGCCAGCAGCGGGATCGCGTGGCCGAGCGCCAGGTGCGTGATCGCGTACGACGCCGACGCCGCGACGACGATCTGCACGACCGCCGGGAACGAGCTGATCGTGCGGCTCGTCGCCGCCCGGGGGTCGAACCGGCCGGAGGCGCGGCTCAGCCCCCGACGCAGCGCGCCCGCACGGCCGGTCGCCACCTCGGCCTAGCGGCGGACGGCCCCCAGGCGCGGCAGCCGGGGCACCCCGGCGGCGGCGCCCGCGGAGGCCGGCACGATCGTCTGCTGGGCGGCGGCGACGACGGTGTCGGCCGAGAGCACCGCGAGGGGCGCGGTCTCGTCGGTGGTGCGCTTGACGAGCGCGAGGGCCACGGGGCCGAGCTCGTGGTGGACGGCGACGCTCGTCACGTGGCCGACCGCGGCGACGTCGTCGAGCCCGGGGCCGGTGGCGCCGGTGGCGCCGCTGGCCCCGTCGAGCGCCTCGCGGGCGACGGCCATCGTCACCACGCGGTCGCCCGGCGACGGCAGGACCGAGTCGGAGCCGTCGAGGTGGAGCATCACCAGGCGCCGCGGCGGGTGCCCGATGTTGTGGACCTTGGCCACGGTCTCTTGCCCGCGGTAGCAGCCCTTCGCGAGGTGGACGGCGCTGCGGAGCCAGTCGAGCTCGTGCGGGATGCTGCGCTCGTCGACCTCGGTCGACAGCCGCGGCCGCCAGGCCTCGATGCGGAGGGCCTCGAGCGCGAGCGTGCCCGCGGCCGGGACGTCGGAGTCGGCCAGCGCCGCGAGGTCGCTGCGCAGCACGAGGGTCTCGCGGTAGGTCCAGGCGCGGCCGGGGTGCGTCTCGGGATCGGCGTAGCCGTGGCCGCCGACGGCGACCTCGTGCCACGGGTCGAGCCAGACGACCGGCACGCCGGCAGGGGCCAGCACGGCGACGGGCAGCGGCACCTCGGCGAGCGAGCCCAGGGTCGCGACGTCGGGCGTGCGGTCGGCGACCTCGACCCGGAGCATGAAGCGCATGCGGTCGAGCCACGCGCGGAGCGGCTCGGTCTCGTCGCGGTCGACGAGCAGCCAGGCGGTCTCGCCGTCGTCCACGACGCGGGCCGCGTGCTCGAGCCGGCCGTTCGCGTCGAGCAGCAGGGTCTCGGCGGAGGCGCCGGGCGCGAGCCCGAGGAGCGCCTGGCTCGTCAGCGAGTTCAGCCAGCTCAGGCGGTCGGGGCCGGATACCGTGACGACCCCCCGGTCGGAGAGGTCGACGATCGCGGCGCCCCGGGCCAGCGCCCGCTGCTCGGCCACGGGTTCGCCGTAGTGCCCGGCCACGCCGCTGCCGTCGTCGACGAAGCCGGGACGGCGGGAGAAGGGGCTCGGGGCGACCCGCGCGACGGGCTCGACCGGGGCGTCAGTCAACGCGCGCCAGCCGACCCGACGCGTGGGTGCGGAGCTCCTGCCCGAGGGCCGCGATGTCCCACGCCCAGAGCAGGTGGTTCTCGACCAGGCCGTACATGCGCGTCGCCGCCGAGTACTCTTTCGCGTTGCTCGACCGGAGCACCGCGTCGGTGGACAGGTCGATGCGCGGGCCCTTGACGCGGCCGAGGTAGAGCTCGTTGACGCCGGTCGGGTGGACGACCTGCACCTCGAGGCCGAAGCCGTCGTCGGGACGCCGGAGGATCTCGACCGTCTGCGCCGACGTGAAGGGCTGGACGCCCTGGCCGGGCAGCATGCCCGGGCCGCGGTCGCCGACCTCGGCCGGACGCTCGAGGCGCCAGTAGCCGCTCTCGCTCGCCAGCGGCGTGCGCTCGTCGTCGAGCAGCCACGTGAACGAGCTGTAGTTGAGGTAGGGCAGCCCGTCGTGGCTGAAGCTGATCCGCTGGCCGAACTCGTGGGTGCGGCGGACGGCCGGAGGCGCGCCGTCGATGGGAGCGTCGGGATCGCCGTCGCCGATCTTGTAGTCGACGACGCCGGTGCCCTCCCACACGCCGAGGAGCCACGACAGCGGGACGATCTCGGCCGGCAGGTCGGTGGGGATGTCGATCACGGGTCTAGCGCTGTCCCTTGAACAGCTTGACCAGGACGACGACGGAGACGAAGGCGATCGACAGCGACGCGAGGCCGAGGAGCCCGATGTAGAACATCTCGAGGGCGAGCAAGGAATCCATGGGGAGAGCCTACCTGCGAGCCCCCGTCGGCGACAGCGGGCCGGGGGCGGTTCCCGGCCGGTCGGGAGCGTCGGGCCGGAGTTGCCGGACGGCGTGACGCGTCTGAACGTGAGGGGTCAGCGCGTGAGGGGTCAGCGCGTGAGGGGTCAGCGCGTGAGGGCGAGGACGAGGGTCGTGACGGCGAGGATGACGAGCGAGCCGCAGAGCGCGAGCATCGTGCGCGAGACGAGGCCGTCCTTCTCGCTGGCGGCGAGCTGCAGCACGAAGGTGACGATGATCGACCCGGCGAGCGCCAGGGGCAGGTAGCCCGCCCAGTCGTCGCCGGCGACCACGCCGATGACGACGGCCGCGACGAGCGTCAGCAGCCAGACGGGCGCGATCGTGAGGGGCTTGAGCCGGGCGAGGCTCGTCGGGGTGCTGGCGTCGACCGGTGCAGTCACTGCGTCGTCCTCGCGTCGGGACCGCCCGTCGCGGGGTGGTCGGTGTGGGTGCCGCTCATGTTTTAGACTGCCGGACAGTACATCAACTGGAGGTCCGTGTGGCGCAGCTGTTGGTCCTGACCTCTGCGGGCGGTCCCGAGGTGCTCCCGGCCCTCGCCCTGCTCAGCCACCGTACCCGGCAGATCCCCGCCGAACCCGCACAGCTGGTGAACGCCCCGTCGTCCGACCTCATCTTCGTCGACGCCCGCGCCGACCTCGCCAGCGCCAAGTCGCTGTGCAAGATCCTGCGCACCACCGGCGTCACCGTGCCGCTCGTGCTCGTGCTCACCGAGGGCGGCCTCACCGCGGTCAACTCGGAGTGGGGCGTCGACGACGTCATCCTCGAGACTGCGGGCCCGGCCGAGGTCGACGCGCGCATCCGCCTCGTGACCGGCCGCCTGGCCCAGTCGCAGGCCGGCTCGAAGATCCACGCCTCCGGCGTCGTCATCGACGAGGCCAGCTACTCCGCCAAGGTGCACGGCCGGCCCCTCGACCTCACCTTCAAGGAGTTCGAGCTGCTCCGCTTCTTCGCGACCCACCCGTCGCGCGTCTTCACCCGCGAGCAGCTGCTCAGCGAGGTGTGGGGCTACGACTACTTCGGCGGCACCCGCACGGTCGACGTGCACGTGAGGCGCCTCCGCGCGAAGCTCGGCGACCTCGAGTCGCTGATCGGCACCGTGCGCAACGTCGGCTACCGCTTCAACGTCTACGACGACGACACGACGCCGGGCCTCAGCTCGTGAGCGACCTCGGCGACGACGGCCCGGCGCTCGTCGAGTCGATCGGACGCGCCGCGCAGGCCGCCGACGGCAGCCCCCCGTTCAACGACCAGGCGATCGTCGACGTGCGCGCCGGCCGGGCCCGCGTCGTCGGCGACCGGCACGCCGTCGCCGTGCTGCGCGCCGCCGATGACGGCACCACCGAGGTCGAGCTCGCCGTGCACCCCGACCATCGCCGCCAGGGCCTCGGCGCCCTCCTCGTGCAGCGCGTGGTCGACGACACCGAGGGGCCCCTGGCGTTCTGGTCGCACGGCGACCTGCCCGGGGCGCGCGTGCTCGCCGCACGGTTCGGGCTCGAGGCGACGCGGCGGCTGCTGCAGCAGCGGGCGCCGGTGCAGGCCCGCACGCCGCGCCTCCGCGACGGCGACCGCGTCTCCGCCTTCCGGCCCGGCACCGACGACGCGGCGTGGCTCGACCTCAACGCCCGCGCCTTCGCCGACCACCCCGAGCAGGGCTCGCTGGTGCAGGCCGACCTCGACGCCCGCATGGCCGAGCCCTGGTTCGACGCCGACGACCTGCTGCTGCTGCGGCGCGGCGACGACCTCGTCGCCTCGTGCTGGCTCAAGGTCGACGCCGACCAACCAGCCGAGTTCTACGCCGTCGCGGTCTCCCCCGACCACCAGGGCGAGGGCCTGGGAGGCGCGGTGGTCGACGCCGGCCTCGCCCGCCTCGCCGAGCGCGGCGCCGACGTCGCGGCGCTCTACGTCGAGGGCGACAACGAGCCGGCGCTGCGGCTGTACGCGGCACGCGGCTTCACCGACCACGCGGTCGACGCGCGGTGGGCCCTGCGGCGCTGACTCCGCGGCACGGCGGGGGCGCGCCTCCTCGTGGGGTACAGATCGTCACCCGATCTGCAGGGCAGGCACGGTTCGCCGTGCCCGCTCCCAGCGAACGGGAGTGGATTGAGGCACCACGTCCTCCCGGGACGATGCTGACCAGCCTCACCACCTCTCAAGGAGCACACCATGAACCCCGTCAAGTTCCTCTCCGACCTCGGCCTGCAGAGCAAGCACGCCTACTGGGGCGGCTTCGCCTCCATCGTCATCGCGCTCGTCGCGTGGCTCGCCTCGCAGGGCAAGGACTCGAGCGACAAGGCCCAGTCCGACCGCTGGGGCATCTTCATCGGCCACTGGGCCCCCACCTTCTTCGCGCTCGGCCTCGCGCTGAAGAACGAGGAGAAGTAGCTCCCGCCGCAGCACCGCACCACCCGTGGTCCCCGAGGACGACGTCGCCGACGCGATGTCATCCTCGGGGACCATCGTCGTGCGGGGCTTCGCCCTGGCCGGCGTCCTCTTCGCCGACGTGCCGAGCATGGTGCTGCTCGGCATCGACGCCGACGGCCAGCGATGCAGCGAGGGCATGCGGGCGAGCGTGCTCGACCGCTGGGTGTTCCCGCTGCTGGTCGACTCCCGCTTCGTGCCGACCTTCTGCTTCGTCTTCGGGCTTAGCCTGCAGCTGATCGTCGACTCCGCCCGGCGGCGCGGGGTCAGGCCGTGGTGGCCGCTGCTGCTGCGCCTGGGGTCGCTGCTCGTCGTCGGCGTGCTGCACGGCCTGCTCTGGGGCGGCGACGTGCTGCGGGTCTACGCCGTCGCGGCGCTCGTGCTGCTGCCCCTCGGCCGCATGGCCCTGACGAACCACCTGGGCGCGACCGTCGTCGTCATGGCCTTCGCGCACCTCGTGCCGGCCGTCGGGTGGCGGCAGATGGTCGACTCGCAGGCGGTGGTGCCGCTCGCGGTCGCGGTGCTGGCGGCGCAGTCGCTGCTCAGCCGCCTGCGGCTGCGGCGCTGCTCGCACGGTCCGGTCGGGTGGGCCTGGCGGAGCGTGACCTGGCGCCGGCGCGCGCCGACGCGGGGCGGGGTGCTCTGACTCCTCCCCAGGCGCATCCACGGGCAGCCGTCACGAGGCGTTCACCGGCGGGGACACCAGCGGGCCACCGCGTAGGGCACGATGTAACGATGGACAGCGAACCACGCGTCGACGGCGCCGGCGTCACCCCCGATTTCCTCGACGACTACGACGAGATCGTCAGCTTCGAGGACGGCACCCTGCCGGCCGAGCGGTACCTCGACCGCGAGCTGAGCTGGCTCGCGTTCAACCAGCGCGTGCTCGAGCTCGCAGAAGACCCGACGACGCCGCTGCTCGAGCGGGCGAACTTCCTCGCCATCTTCGCGAGCAACCTCGACGAGTTCTTCATGGTGCGGGTCGCCGGCCTCAAGCGCCGCATCGCCACCGGCCTCGCCGTGCCGACCAACGTCGGGCGGGGCCCGAACGAGGTGCTGGCCGACATCAACGCGAAGGCCCACGACCTGCAGGAGCGCCACGCGCGCGCCTTCCTCGACCTCGTCAAGCCCGACCTCGACGACGCCGGCATCCACGTCGAGAAGTGGTCCGACCTCGAAGAGGCCGACCGGGTCCGCATGCGCGAGATCTTCACCGAGCAGATCTTCCCGGTGCTCATGCCGCTGGCCGTCGACCCGGCGCACCCCTTCCCCTACATCTCGGGCCTCTCGCTCAACCTGTCGATCCGGGTGCGCAACCCGAAGACGATGCGCCAAGAGTTCGCGCGCCTCAAGGTGCCGCAGATGCTGCCGCGATTCGTCCAGCTGCCCGACAACGACAGCGGCCGCGTGCGCTTCATCCCCCTCGAAGACCTCATCGCGAACCACCTGCAAGACCTCTTCCCGGGCATGGAGGTGGTCGAGCACCACGTCTTCCGCGTCACCCGCAACGAGGACGTCGAGGTCGACGAGGACGAGTCGGAGAACCTCATCCAGGCCCTCGAGCGCGAGCTGCTCCGCCGCCGCTTCGGCCCGCCGATCCGCCTCGAGATCACCGACGACATGGACCCGGTCACGCTCGAGCTGCTCGTCCGCGAGCTCGACGTCACCGACCAGGAGGTGTACCGGCTGCCGGCCCCCCTCGACCTCGCCGGGCTCTTCGAGATCACGAAGATGCCGCGCTCCGACCTCAAGTACCCCAAGCACCTGCCGCAGACGGCGCTGCAGCTGCAGCCGACCGAGCCGAACATGAAGCCCGACATGTTCGCGAGCATCGCCCGCCGCGACATCCTCGTGCACCACCCGTACGAGTCGTTCGCGACGAGCGTGCAGGCCTTCCTCGAGCAGGCCGCGGCCGACCCCAATGTGCTCGCCATCAAGCAGACGCTCTACCGCACCAGCGGCGACAGCCCGATCATCGAGGCGCTCATCGACGCCGCCGAGTCGGGCAAGCAGGTGCTCGCCCTCGTCGAGGTCAAGGCGCGCTTCGACGAGCAGAACAACATCACCTGGGCCCGCAAGCTCGAGAAGGCCGGCGTGCACGTGGTCTACGGCCTCGTCGGGCTGAAGACCCACTGCAAGCTCGCGCTGGTCATCCGCCAGGAGAAGGGCACGCTCAAGCACTACACGCACATCGGCACGGGCAACTACAACCCGAAGACGAGCCGCATCTACGAAGACATGGGCCTCTTCACCGCCGACGACCAGGTCGGCAAGGACCTCACGCGGCTGTTCAACGAGCTCTCGGGCTACGCCATCGAGAAGAAGTTCAAGCGGCTGCTCGTCGCGCCGCGCTACCTGCGGCGGGGCCTGCTGAAGCAGATCCAGAACGAGATCGAGCACGCCCAGGCGGGTCGCGCCTCCGGCATCAAGATCAAGATCAACTCGATCGTCGACGAGCAGATCATCGACGCGCTCTACCGCGCGAGCCAGGCCGGCGTGCCGGTCGACGTCTGGGTCCGCGGCATCTGCACCATCAAGCCCGGGCAGCCCGGCCTCAGCGAGACGATCCGCGTGCGGTCGATCCTCGGCCGGTACCTCGAGCACTCGCGGCTGTTCTGGTTCGCGAACGACGGCGACCCTCAGGTGTTCATCGGCAGCGCCGACATGATGCACCGCAACCTCGACCGTCGGGTCGAGGCGCTCGTGCGCCTCACCCAGCCCGACCACCTCGACGAGATCGCCTCGCTCTTCGACAAGGCGATGTCCGACGAGACCGCCTCCTGGTGGCTCAGCGCCGACGGCAGCTGGACCCGTCACGCCCGCGACGAGTCGGACGCCCCGCTCGTCGACCTGCAGAACGCCCTCATGAAGCAGATCACCCAGCGCAAGAAGAGCAGCCGGTGACGGCGGCCTCCACCACCGTCGTCGCGGCCGGGGCCGTGTGCTTCCGCCGCGTGGGCGCCGGCGTCCGCGTGCTGCTCATCCACCGCGACCACCACGGCGACGTCTCGCTGCCGAAGGGCAAGGTCGACCCCGGCGAGTCGACGCCGCAGACGGCCGTACGCGAGATCCACGAGGAGACGGGCTACCGCGTCGCCCTCGGGGCGCCGCTCGGGACGGCGGAGTACGTCATGCCCGGCGGCCGCGACAAGGTCGTGCACTACTGGGCCGCCGAGGTCACCGACGCCGAGTTCGAGGCGGCGGGCAGCTTCACGCCCAACAGCGAGGTCGGCGCCATCGAGTGGGTCGGGCTCGCCGACGCCCGCGCGAAGCTCACCTACGAACGTGACGCCGAGGTGCTCGACCGCTTCGCCGACCGCGTCGCGCGCGGCGCCGACCGCACCTTCGCGCTCGTGGCGCTGCGGCACGCGAAGACGATCTCGCCGCACGACTGGAGCGGCTCCGACGCCACGCGCCCGCTGCTGCCCCAGGGCCGCAAGCAGGCGAAGGCGATCGCCCCCGCCGTCGCCGCCTGGGCGCCGCGTCGCATCGTGAGCAGCACCGCCGCGCGGTGCCTCGCCACCCTCGAGCCCCTCTCCGCCCTCACCCACGTCGGCGTGAAGCAGACCGACGCGCTGAGCCAGGACGCCTTCGAGCGCCACGACGACGACGTGCCCGCCGTCGTGGCGAAGCGCCTCAAGAAGCGGGTGTCGGCGGTGTTCTGCACCCACGGCCCCGTGCTGCCCGAGCTGATCCGACAGATCGCCACGGGAGCGAAGGGCGGGCACCGGCTCGACCTGCGTCGCGCCTCCTCGTTGGGGCCGTCCGAGTACACGGTGCTGCACCTGGCCGTCGACGACCTCAGCCTGGTCGCCGTCGAGACGCACGGGCCGGTCGGCTGACATCGCCCATGCCCGTCCGGGCCCCCGTCGCCGCAACGCGGCACGGGGGCCCGCGTGCGTCCGGCACGTACCCCGGGGGCCCGCCGCCGGGCCGCTGCGCCGGCCGATGTTCCCCGCTCGTTCACCTCCCGTTCACCGAGGCAGACGACCGTGGTTAACCCCCCGACGTAGCGTCACGCAGGGGCCTGCACCGGCCCCTGCACACAGCCACCACACTCCCGAAAAGGAACCTCTGTGAACTTCAAGCGCACCGGCAGCATCTTCGCGATCGCCGCGGTCGGCACCATGCTCCTCGCGTCCTGCGCATCCAACGAAGGCGGCTCCGGCACGGCTTCCGAGGGCTCGTCCGACCTCTCCGGGACGATCGCGGGCATCGGCGCCTCGTCGCAGCAGTCGGCCCAGGAGGCCTGGACCGCCGGCTACCAGACGATCAACGAGGGCGTCACCGTCAACTACGACCCCCAGGGCTCGGGCGGCGGCCGCGAGAGCTTCATCTCGGGAGCGGCCGACTTCGCCGCCTCCGACCGCGCGTTCACGACCGACGAGATCTCGTCGAGCACCTTCGCGGGCTGCACGCCCGACACCGGCATCGTCGAGCTGCCCGCCTACATCTCCCCCATCGCGGTGGTCTTCAACCTCGACGGCGTCGACGAGCTCAACCTCTCGCCCGCCGTGCTCGCCGGCATCTTCAGCGGCTCGATCACCTCGTGGGACGCCCCCGAGATCAAGGCCGACAACCCCGACGCCGACCTGCCCAGCACGGCCATCACGGCCGTCCACCGCTCTGACGACTCGGGCACCACCGAGAACTTCACCGACTACCTCAACAAGACGGCCCCCGACGTGTGGACCGCCGAGGCGGACGGCGTGTGGCCCTTCGAGTCCGGCGAGGGCGCGAACCAGACCTCCGGCATGATCGACGCCGTCACCAACGGCACCGGCACCATCGGCTACGCCGACGCCTCGCGCGCCGGTGACCTCGGCGTCGCCAAGGTCAAGGTCGGCGACGAGTTCGTCGGCTACTCGGCCGACGCGGCCGCCGCCATCGTCGACGAGTCGCCCGAGGAGGAGGGCCGCACCGACGGCGACATCGCGATCGCCCTCGACCGCACCTCCGACGCCGACGGCGTCTACCCGATCGTCCTGGTCAGCTACCTGATCGCCTGCGAGTCGTACGAGGACGCCACCCAGGGCGAGCTCGTCAAGTCGTACCTCTCGTACGTCACCAGCGAGGAGGGCCAGAAGGTCGCGGCCGACGCCGCGGGCTCGGCTCCCATCTCGAGCTCGCTGAGCGAGCAGGTCGCCTCGGCCATCGAGCTCATCAAGTAGCACGGCACCACCCCGAGGGCCCGGGAGCGCATCCACTGCGTTCCCGGGCCATCGGCCTGACACGGTCGGACCACCCGATCGACACCCGAACACCGAGCACCCGGAGGACCTCGTCCGATGACCGCCCCCGCCACCACCGAGGTGAAGGCACCGCCCGCGCTCCGCGCGAAGAGCCGCCCCGCCGACCGGATCTTCTCGGGCAGCACCGTCGCCGCGGGAGGCCTGATCCTCGCCATCCTCGCGGCGGTCGCGATCTTCCTCGTCGTCCAGAGCGTCGCCGCCATCGTCGCCGACCCGGCCGACATCAGCCTCTCCGGCTTCCCCGACTCGTTCTGGGCCTACGTCGGCCCGCTCGCGTTCGGCACGGTCTACGCCGCGGCGCTCGCCCTGCTCATGGCCCTCCCCGTGGCCATCGGCATCGCGCTCTTCATCTCGCACTACGCCCCGCGCAAGCTCGCGCAGGGCCTCGGCTACGTCATCGACCTGCTGGCCGCCGTGCCGTCGGTCGTCTTCGGGCTCTGGGGCGGCATCGTCCTCGCCCCCGCGATCCAGCCGTTCTACTCGTTCCTGGTCGACAACTTCGGCTGGTTCCCGCTCTTCTCCGGACCCGTCTCGGGCACCGGGCGCACGCTGCTCACCGCCTCGATCGTGCTGGCGGTGATGATCCTGCCGATCATCACGGCCCTCAGCCGCGAGGTCTTCCTCCAGACGCCGACGCTCCACGAGGAGGCCGCCCTGGCCCTCGGCGCCACGCGCTGGGAGATGATCCAGATCGCCGTGCTGCCCTTCGGCCGCCCCGGCATCATCTCGGCCTCGATGCTCGGCCTGGGCCGTGCCCTCGGCGAGACGATGGCCGTGGCGCTGGTGCTCTCGCCGGCCCTCGTCATCAACCCGGCCATCCTCACCTCGACGAACTCGTCGACGATCGCCGCGAACATCGCCCTGCGCTTCCCCGAGGCGCACGACATCGGCATCAACACCCTCATCGCGACGGGCCTCGTGCTCTTCGTCATCACGCTGATCGTCAACTCGATCGCCCGCCTCGTCATCAACCGCCGCAAGGCCTTCTCCGGAGCGAACTGATGGCCACCACCACGGCGACCCGCCCGCGCGCCGCGTCGCGCACCGTCAACACCCTCACGACCGGCCGGCTGCCGAAGGCCGCCCCGTTCGTCATCCTGCTCGGCAGCTGGGTCGTCATGGGCGTCGTCTTCGCCCTGCTGGCCGCCGCCGAGGTCACGGACGGCTTCACCTGGGTGCCCGCGATCATCCTCGGCACCGTCCTGTACGCGGTGCTCGTCTTCGTCATCGCCTTCCAGGTCGAGGGCATCCGCCGCGCGAAGGACCGCGTCGTCACGACCGCGGTCACGGCGGCCTTCATCATCGCGCTCGTGCCGCTCGTCTCGGTGCTCGTCACGGTCGTGAGCTCCGGCGCCGCGCGCTTCGACGGCAACTTCTTCTCGATGTCGATGCGCAACGTCGTCGGCGCGGGCGGCGGCGGCCTCCACGCCCTCACCGGCACGCTGCTGATCACGGCCCTCGCCGCCGTCATCTCGGTGCCGATCGGGCTGCTCACGGCCATCTACCTCGTCGAGTACGGCCGCGGCCGCCTGGCCCGCGCGATCACCTTCTTCGTCGACGTCATGACGGGCATCCCCTCCATCGTCGCCGGCCTGTTCGCCTACGCGCTCTTCGTGATCTTCTTCGGCGAAGGCGTCCGCATGGGCGCCGCCGGCTCGGTCGCCCTGGCCGTGCTGATGATCCCGGTCGTCGTGCGCAGCACCGAGGAGATGCTCAAGCTCGTGCCGAACGAGCTGCGCGAGGCCGCCTACGCCCTCGGCGTGCCGAAGTGGCTCACGATCGTCAAGGTCGTGCTGCCCACGTCGATCGCCGGCATCACGACGGGCGTCATGCTCGCCGTCGCCCGCGTCATCGGCGAGACGGCCCCGCTGCTCATCACCGCCGGCTTCACGGCGAGCATGAACTACGACCTCTTCGACGGCCGCATGCAGTCGCTGCCCGTCTTCGCCTACAGCTCGTACGTGAGCCAGGGCACGGACGCCGCCGCCTACCTCGACCGCGCGTGGACCTCGGCCCTGACGCTCATCCTGATCGTCATGGCGCTCAACCTGGTCGCCCGCTTCATCGCGCGCGCCTTCGCCCCCAAGCTCGGCCGCTGACGGCCACCGCCCCGACCCCCTGAGGAACTGAGCATGTCCAAGCGCATCGAAGTCAACGACCTGAACGTCTACTACGGCAAGTTCAAGGCCGTCGAGGACGTCAACATCACCATCGAGCCCCGCACCGTGACGGCCTTCATCGGCCCGTCCGGCTGTGGCAAGTCGACCTTCCTCCGCACCCTGAACCGCATGCACGAGGTCATCCCGGGCGCCTACGTCGAGGGCGAGGTGCTCGTCGACGGCAACGACCTCTACGCGTCGGGCGTCGACCCCGTGCTCGTCCGCCGCCAGGTCGGGATGGTCTTCCAGCGCCCGAACCCGTTCCCGACGATGAGCATCCGCGACAACGTGCTCGCCGGCGTCAAGCTCAACAACCGGCGCATGTCGAAGGGCGACCAGGACTCCCTCGTCGAGAGCTCGCTGCAGGGCGCCAACCTCTGGAACGAGGTCAAGGACCGCCTCGACAAGCCCGGCTCAGGCCTCTCCGGCGGCCAGCAGCAGCGCCTCTGCATCGCCCGCGCGATCGCGGTCAGCCCCGACGTCGTGCTGATGGACGAGCCCTGCTCGGCCCTCGACCCGATCTCGACGCTCGCCATCGAGGACCTCATCGAGGAGCTCAAGCAGCAGTACACGATCGTCATCGTGACCCACAACATGCAGCAGGCCAGCCGCGTCAGCGACAAGACGGCCTTCTTCAACATCGCCGGCACCGGCAAGCCCGGCAAGCTCATCGAGTACGACGACACCGCGACGATGTTCTCGAAGCCGAGCGTCCAGGCCACCGAGGACTACGTGTCGGGCCGCTTCGGCTGATCCCCGCGGCGTCGCGAGGCGACCACACGACGAAGGAGGCGCCCCACCGGTCTGGTGGGGCGCCTCCTTCGTGCGGTGGTCGGGTCGCGCTACGCGCTCTGCACGGCCATGATCGGGTCGCTCGTCGGGGCGTCGGACCCTCCCGACGGCTCGACCGTGAGGCCGATGGTGGCGCCGGGCGTCATCTCGCCCTTGAGCACCTGCGTGACGGTCGAGTCGGACGCCGTGTCGAAGGTACCTGCCGGGGTCGCGCCGCTGCCGTCGATGTACCAGAGCTCGTACGTCTGGTCGCCGGGCAGCGAGGTGAGCCCGTCGAAGACGACGGCGGAGCGCTTGAGGTCGTTCGACCAGACCAGCGTCGCGGTGCCGCCGGTGGCGACGTCCGTCACCTGCCGCTGGAAGTCGCTCGCTGCGTAGATCTCGTCGAGGGCGGAGGCGGTGGCCTCCTGGCTCTGGCCCGGGCCGCTGACGGCCGAGATGAGCGCGCCGCCGCCGAAGAAGAGCGCGGCGGCCGCGGCCGCGGCTCCCAGGATCGCGGCGGGACGGGTGAACCAGCGGGCCCGGGCCGTGCCGGTGGCGTGCAGCACGCTGCCGGCCGCCTCGGTCTCGCTGGGCTCCATCTCGGGCGCCGCGTGGCGGCCGGGGGCGGCCACCTCGTGGTCACCGCCCGCTCCGCCGCCCGTGAGGGTGTCGGCGACGCGGGTCGGGGCCTGCTGCGCGGGCAGCTGGGGCATGCCCGCGATCTTGTCCATGATGCTGGACCGGAGCGCTGCTGAAGGCGTCACCGGTGTGGCCGCGTGGGCCAGCAGCAGTGCGGTCTCGCGCAATCCGGTCACTTCCGTCCTGAGGGTGTCGGACTCTCGGAGGAGAGCCTCGAAGTCGTGTCGTTCGTCGTCGCTGAGGGCGTTCAGCACGTAGGCGCCGGAGAGCGCCTCGGTGGTGTCGCCGGTGGTCTCGTCGTGGTCGGTCACGATGCCACCCCCATCTCGTCGCGCAGGCGGATCATGCCGTCGCGCAGTCTCGTCTTGACGGTGCCGATCGGCACCTGGAGCATGGCGGCCACCTCGCTGTGGCTGTAGCCGCCGTAGTAGGCCAGCTTCACGGCCTGCCTCTGCAGCTCGGTGAGGCGGCCCAGGGCCCGTTCGACCCGCTCGTGCTCGATGCGGATCTCGACCGACTCGGTGACCGAGTCGTACGCGGTGTCGAGGTCGCGGACCCCGATCTTCAGGTCGCGGTCGCGGCCGGCCTGCGAGGCGCGGATGCGGTCGACGGCCCGGCGGTGGGCCATCGTCAGCATCCAGCTCGAGGCGCTGCCGCGGCCGGTGTCGAAGCGGGTGGCGGTCTGCCAGATCTCGAGGAACACCTCCTGGGTGACCTCCTCGGACTGGGAGTGGTCCTTCAGCAGTCGCTTGATCAGGCCCAGCACACGCGGTGCCGTCTGGTCGTAGAGCTCGGCGAAGGCGACCTGGTCGCCCTGGGCGACCCGCGTCAGCAGTTCGTCGGGCGTGGACGCGCGGAGGTCGTCCTCCGGCGTCTCGGTTTCTCGGGTCACGAGCGTCAGCATATGTCAGTCACCTCGATCCTCTCCGGTCGGGAGTCCGTCGCGCGGTGCGACGATCCGGGGTGGCCGCCCCCTCCGCTCGTGCACCGTCTGGGATGGCGTTCAGACCCGGGCACGGACGGAGGGAGCGGACCGCCGCAACTCGGCCGTAGGGGGCCGGGGGTGTCGACGGAGGATCTCTCGATCCCTCACGTGACTGGTTCGGCACGGGGCCCGGGCCGGATTGGCCGGATCGACGGTTTCGTGCTCGGCGTGCACGGTACGGGGTGGGTGCGGGTGCGCGGGGCGGGGTGCGGGTGCCGGTGCGGTGGCGTCACGGTTCGGGCGTGGCGTCGCGAGATGTCGCGACGCCACACGCAGAACGCAACGTGACGGGGAGGTGGGAGCACGCCGCCTGCCGACCGACCGACCGGCAGCCAGGCAGGTCGCCCTATGCGGGCCACCGGTCGCGGGACACCGGTCGCGGGACACGGGGCGGCGCGGCTCCGGCAGCCGGGGACGGCGCGGGAAGAAGAGGGTGCCGGACCGCAGGAACGCCTCTCGGCGCGAGGCCGCTCGAAGCGGCTAAATTTGGAGCCCGGGGTTTCTGCGGCCCGACCCGGATGAGTTTAGCGGCCTCGTCGTCGTCTCGCCCGGGCGTTCGCCGGGTGCGAAACCGAGGGCGCGCCTCCCCGTGGGGTCAGGGGCGGCGTCGACCGGGTCGGACGGCGGGCGGAGCCGTCAGTCGAGGCTGTCGGCGCGCCAGAGCGCGGCACAGGCGACGAGGTCGGCCCCGAGCTCGGAGAGTCGGAGCGCCCGGCGGGTGAGCTCGGTGGCGCGGTCGGAGCCGACGGCGTCCTGGTCGTCGGCGACGCTGGTCGCGCCGGCCGAGGCCAGCCGACAGAACGCGGCACCGCGCTCGAGGGCGATCGCGAAGTCGCCGACGAAGACGCCGCGGAGGATGAGGTCGGCGAGCTCGAGGATCTCCTCCGGCGTGGCGGGGGCGGGGGCGCCGGCGACCACCGGGTCGATCGTGCTCGACGCCTCGACCCCGCGCTCGAAGAGCATCGTGACCTCGGCCGGCGACTGCCGGATGACGGCGCGCACGAGGTAGATGCGCCAGAGGGCGCCCGGCAGCGTGTGCGGGGAGGCGTGCGCCCACAGCTCGGCGACCGCGTCGATGCCGTGCATGTCGGTGAAGGTGACCAGTCGGTCGAGGATCTCGGGGCTCGGGTCGTTCTTGACGCGCGCGACCAACGCGGCGGCGGACTCGTGGGCGACCCGGTTCATGGTCGCCGGGTCGTCGCCGCCCTGGATGGCCTCGAACTCGGCGCCGGAGAACTGGGTGGGACGGTGGAATTCTCGTGGCATCGGTGACACCTTAGGCGCGACCGCCGACACTCCGCCCGGGGGGCCCGGGGGTCTCCACGAGCGGCTGGATTCCCGTATCGTAGGGAGCCAGGGGCCTCTAGCTCAGTTGGCAGAGCATCGGACTTTTAATCCGCGGGTCGTGGGTTCGAGCCCCACGGGGCCCACTCCCTCTCGACGGGGCCCACTCCCTCTCGGGCCGGCCGGCGGCGGTCGGGGCTCGGGTCGTGTCACGTTCCCTGAGGCGTCGCGCGCCTCCCTGTCTCGACGGCAGGAAGAGGCGTGCCCCCGTTCGGACGCACGGATGCGGGGAACGGGGGCACGATGCGCCGGCGGTGCGAGAGCGCCGTTCGGATCAGGAAAAGAGCGGCTCGCAGTCAACGTCGACGACTTTCGCCCGGTAACCAGCCGGACGAGTTGACACGTTAGCCCCTCCAGGTGGGGCGCAGATGTCAAACGCAGATTTCTGCGCGATTCGGACAAAGGCCTGCCCACCGCGGAGGGGCCCCTGCCCTGCGGCGTCAGCCCACGGAGCCTCGTTCGATGCGCCGGATGCCCCACGACGCCGACCACGACTCGCCCGGTTCGAGCCACACGAGGCCCTCCCCCGTGGCCAGCGCGTTGGCCGGTGCGGTCATCGGCTCGGTCGCGACGGCCAGGCCCTCGACGCCGTCGCGCGGGAAGTTCCGCGGCGTGAAGACCTGCACGTAGGAGAACGACGAGTCTTGCCAGAGCTCGGTCGCCGTGCCGTCCGGCGCCGTCAGGCGCGTGCGCCGTACCCCCTCGTCGTCGGCCTCGACGTCGCGGTAGGCGGTGTCGAGGTCGAGGTCGCCGACCAGCGGCCCGCCCGAGAGGTCGTAGCGCGTGCCCGCCACGGGCGAGGTGCCGACCGGGATGCTCCGGTCGTCGACCTCGAAGCGCGTCTCGGCGTGCAGCGTGACGCTGAGGGTCGCGACGTCGTGGTCGCCCACGCGCAGGAAGGGGTGCGACCCGACCGCGAAGGGCGCCCGCCGCGCCCCGACGTTCTCGACCGTGTGCGTGACGACCATGCCGTCGGCGACGAGCTCGTGCCGCACGGTCGTGTCGAGCTGGAACGGCCACCCGTGCTGCGGGTACACCGTCGCCGCCAGGGTGACCGCGTGCGGCTCGACGTCGACGGGCCGGTACGCCGTGTACCGCAGCAGGCCGTGGCTCGCGTTGCCCTTCGACGGCTCGGTGAGGTCGAGCTGCATCGCCTCGCCGTCGAGGGTCCACCGTCCGCCGTCGACCCGGTTCGGCCACGGGAAGAGCGTGATGCCGCACGCCGACGGCGGCTGCTCGTCGAGGTCGAAGGTCTCGGTCAGCGCGTGGCCGTCGACCGCGAGGGCACGGATGCCCGCTGCGACCTGCGTCACCGTGCCGGTGACGACGTGCCCGTCGGCCTCCAGCCGAAGCTCGTGCTGCTCGCCCGTGGGTGGGTTCGTCATGGTCGCTCTCCTCGCTGCGTCGGTGGTGGTGCTCGTGCGTGCTGCCGTGCGGGCGGTGCGGGTCGTCGGGGCGGGTCAGCCCGCCGGAGGCGCGGTGCCGACCTCGAGGTCGGCCTCGGTCACCGAGAGGCCCGCCGCCCGGAGCTCGGCGACGTGTGCTGCGTCGGCCCCGGCGGTGATCAGCCCCTCGAACGAGTCGAGGGGGGCGATGACGCCGAGGTGCGCCTCCATCAGTTTGCTCCCGTCGGCGACGACGTAGGAGCGGCGGGCGGTCGAGGTCATCAGCCGCTTGACGTCGGTCTCGGGCAGGTTGACGTTCGTCACGCCGTGGGCGACGTCGACGCCCGTGCCGCCGACGAACGCGATGTCGGCCGTGACGGCCGAGAAGACGGTCGTCGCGAGCGGGTTCACGAGCGAGTGCTGCAGCGGCCGGAGGGTGCCGCCCGACACGATCACCGTGAAGCGGGGCACGGCCTGCTCGAGCGCCAGGGCGATCGTGAGGCCGTTCGTCACGACGACCACCCCCTCGAGGTCGTGCCGGTCGAGCAGGGCGAGCGCGATCTGGGTGGTCGTCGTGCCCACGTCGAGCACGACGCAGTCGCCGGACCGCACCAGCGACGCCGCGAAGACGCCGATCACACGCTTGGCGTCGATGCCGACCGCGCTCTCTTCCTCGAAGGGGCGCTCGACGGGACGGCCGACGGACAGGGCGCCGCCGTGAACCCGCGAGAGGAGCCCGTCGGCGGCCAGGCTCTCGAGGTCGGTGCGGATCGTCACCTCGGACAGGCGGAACTCGCGCGCCAGCTCGGCGGTGCGCACGAAGCCGCGGCGGCCGACGAGGTCGGCGATGCGGTCTCGGCGGCGCTCGCCCGGGAGCGGCACGGGGGCGTCGCGGTCGGAGTTGTGGTCCACCCCGTCAGTTTCGTATGCTTTCACCTGCTTTCGCAAATGCAGGCGGCGACCACGTCGCAGGCAGGCGGGGGCACGACCGAGGAGGCACCATGGCGCCCATCGCCGTCCGCCCGACGACGCTCGCCGACGGCCGCGAGCTCATCTACTTCGACGACGCCGACACGACCCTGGGCGACGAGAGACGCGCCGACGCGCGCACGCTCGACCCGCGGCCGACGACGGCGACCATGCGTCAGGACCCGCTCACGGGCGAGTGGGTCTCGATCGCGTCGTCGCGGCAGAACCGCGTCTTCCTGCCCCCGGCCGAGCTCGACCCGCTGGCCCCGGCCTCGGAGACGAACCCGTCCGAGATCCCCGACCTCTACGACGTCGCCGTCTTCGAGAACCGGTCGCCGTCGTTCGGCCCCGCCCTCGAGGCCGACGACGCGCCGGCCGGGCTCGACGACCTCGCCGCCGTCGGCCTCGAGCGCACCCTCCGCAGCGTCGGCCGGTGCGAGGTCGTCTGCTTCAGCCCCGAGACGCTCGGATCGTTCGCGACCCTCAGCCCCTCGCGTGCCCGCACCGTGGTCGAGGCCTGGGCCCACCGCACCGAGGCGCTCTCGGCGCTGCCGGGCGTGCAGCAGGTCTTCCCGTTCGAGAACCGCGGGCAGGCCATCGGCGTGACCCTGCACCACCCGCACGGCCAGATCTACTCGTACCCCTACGTCACGCCGCGCACGAGCGCGCTCCTGCGCAGCATCGACGCCTACGGGCCGACGCTCTTCGCCGACCTGCTCGAGCGCGAGCGCAACGGCCCCCGCGTGCTGCTCGCCGGCGAGCACTTCACGGCCTTCGTGCCCTTCGCGGCCCGCTGGCCGATCGAGATCCGCCTGCTGCCGCACCGCCACGTGCCCGACCTCGCCGGGCTGACGAGCGACGAACGCGACGAGCTCGCGGTCATGTACCAGCGCCTCCTGCGGGGGGTCGACGCCCTGTACGGCGACGAGACGCCCTACATCGGCGCCTGGCACCAGGCCCCCGTGGCGGTCGGGCGCGACACCGTGCGGCTCATGCTGCAGATCACGTCGCCGCGACGTGCCGAGACGAAGCTGAAGTACCTGGCCGGCTCCGAGGCCGCGATGGGAGCCTGGGTGGGCGACCTCGTGCCCGAGGCCCAGGCCGACCGACTGAGAGAGGCGATCGAGCGCTCATGACCACCACCCCCGACACCGCCGGAGGCGCAGCCTCCGCCACCGGCTACGCCTCCGTCTTCGACACCCCCGTCACGGGCCGCTGGTCGGCGCCCGGTCGTGTCAACCTCATCGGCGAGCACACCGACTACAACGACGGCTTCGTGCTGCCCTTCGCGATCGACCGCCGCGCCACCGTGACGGTCGGCGTGCGCGACGACCGCCTGCTGCGCGTCGCCAGCACCTTCGAGGAGGGCGTGAACGAGATCTCGCTCGACGCCCTCGACCCCGCGTCGATGACCGGGTGGCCCGCCTACGTGTTCGGCATCGCCTGGGCGCTGCAGACGGCGCCCGAGCGCGCGACGACACCGTCGTTCGCCGCCGCGGGCGGCGACCTGTCGACGATCGACCTGTCGGCCGTCCCCGGCCTCGACGTGTTCGTCGAGTCGGAGGTGCCGGTCGGCGCGGGCCTGTCGTCGTCGGCCGCCCTGGAGTGCTCCGCGGCCGTCGCCATGACCGAGCTCTGGTCGCTCGACCTCGGGCGTGAGACCCTGGCCGCCGTCGGCCAGCTGTCCGAGAACGAGGCCGTCGGCGCGCCGACCGGCATCATGGACCAGTCGGCGTCGCTGCTCGGCCGGGCCGACTCGGCCGTGTTCCTCGACTGCCGCAGCCTCGACTCGGAGGTCGTCGACCTCGGCTTCGGCGCCAGCGACCTCGAGGTGCTCGTCGTCGACACGCACGTCGAGCACGCCCACGCCACCGGCGGCTACGTCGACCGGCGCGCCTCGTGCGAACGCGGCGCCGAGGCCATGGGCGTCTCGTCGCTGCGCGACCTCGACGCTGACGACCTGCCCCGCGCCGCCGAGCTGCTCGACGACGAGACCTACCGTCGCGTGCGACACGTGGTCACCGAGAACCAGCGCGTGCTCGACACGGTGAAGGCGCTCCGCACGGAGGGGCCGACGGCGATCGGCGCCCTGCTCGACGCCTCGCACGTGTCGATGCGGGACGACTTCGAGATCTCGGTGCCCGAGCTCGACCTCGCCGTCGAGACGGCCCAGCGGGCCGGCGCCCTCGGCGCGCGCATGACCGGCGGCGGCTTCGGCGGCTCGGCGATCGCGCTCGTGCGCTCCGCCGACCGCGAGGCCGTGGCCGAGGCCGTCACGACGGCGTTCGCCGAGGCCGGCTACACCGCTCCCACCGTGTTCACGGTGCACGCCGCGGAGGGTGCTCGCCGCGACGGGTGAGCCTGCGGGCCGGCCCGCCGCGCGTCAGGCGCGGGCGGCCCGGCCGGCCGGGCACGACCTGTCGGCCGTGGCCGATCGACCTGGACCCGCTCGCCCTCCGGGGCGGGCGGGTCTCGTGCGTCCCGGAGCGCCGCGGGGAAGCGTCTCGCTGCAGAGGCTCGCTCGACGGGACGAGACACGGGCGGGGTCGGGCGGGCGGCGCCGTCGCGTCACGTTCCGCGCATCGCGTCGCGACAGAATGCGACGCGATGCGCAGGACGTGACGCTGAACCGGCAGGCAGGCAGGCGCTACGCGTCGCGCTCGGCGGCCTCGACCACGTTCTTGAGGAGCATGGCGCGGGTCATCGGGCCGACTCCCCCGGGCACGGGCGAGAGGGCACCGGCGACGTGCGCGACCGCGGGGTCGACGTCGCCGCGGAGGCGGTACTTGCCGGTCTCCTCGTTCAGCACGCGCGTGATGCCGACGTCGATCACCGTCGCCCCGGGCGCGACCCAGTCGGCCTGCACGAGTCCGGCGACCCCGGCGGCCGCGACGACGATGTCGGCCCGACGCACCTCGGCGGCCACGTCGACCGTCCGCGAGTGCGTCAACGTGGCCGTCGCCTCGAGGCGCGTCAGCAGCAGGCCGAGCGGCCTGCCGACCGTCAGCCCCTGGCCGATGATCGTCACGTGGCGACCGGCGATCGGCACGTCGTAGGCGCGGAGCATCTCGACGATCCCGCGCGGCGTGCAGGGCAGAGGCGTGTCGATCGAGCCCTTGCCGCCGGGCACGGCCAGCACGAGCTCGCCGAGGTTGACGGGGTGGAGGCCGTCGGCGTCCTTGGCCGGGTCCATCAGCTCGAGCATGGTCGTCGGGTCAATGCCCTCGGGCAGCGGCAGCTGGATGATGAACGCCGTCACGGCCGGGTCGTCGTTCATCGTCGTGATCGCGGCGCGGATGTCGGCCTCGCTCGCGGTGCCCGGCAGGTCGAGGCGGATCGACTCGATGCCGACCTCGGCGCAGTCGCGGTGCTTGCCCGCGACGTACGAGAGCGATCCCGGGTTCTCGCCGACCAGGATCGTCCCGAGGCCGGGCACGACTCCCTTCGACCGCAGCGCGTCGACGCGCACCCGGAGGTCGGCCTTCACGGTGGCGGCGAGCGCCGTGCCGTCGATGACGACGGCGCTGCCCTCCCCCGCCGTCAGCCGCCGACCGCGCTCGTCGACCGACACGGGCCGGGCGTCAGGAGCCGGGGCCGCGGCCTCGACGCCAGCCCCGGCCGCGGCCCCGACGCCGTCGCTCACGCGTAGAGCGGGAACGCGTCGGTGAGCACCTTCACCCGCGCGGCGAGCGCCGCGACGTCGGGCTCGGGCATCAGGGTCGCGGCGATGATGTCGGCCACCTCGGTGAACTCGGCGTCGTCGAAGCCGCGCGTGGCGAGCGCCGGGGTGCCGATGCGGACGCCCGAGGTGACCATCGGCGGGCGAGGGTCCCACGGGACGGAGTTGCGGTTGACCGTGATGCCGACCTGGTGCAGCAGGTCTTCGGCCTGCTTGCCGTCGACCTCGCTGGCCCGCAGGTCGACGAGCACGAGGTGCACGTCGGTGCCCCCGGTGAGGACGTCGATGCCGGCGGCTTTCGCGTCGGGCGCCGTGAGGCGGGCCGCGAGCAGCTGGGCGCCGCGGATGGTGCGCTCCTGGCGATCCTTGAACTCGGGCTCGGCCGCGAGCTTGAAAGCCGTCGCCTTGGCGGCGATGACGTGCATGAGCGGCCCGCCCTGCTGACCCGGGAAGACGGCCGAGTTGAGCTTCTTGAAGAGCGGCTCGTGGTTCGAGAGGATCACGCCCGAGCGCGGCCCGGCGAGCGTCTTGTGCACCGTCGACGAGACGACGTGCGCGTGCGGCAGCGGCGACGGGTGCAGCCCGGCGGCGACGAGGCCGGCGAAGTGCGCCATGTCGACCCAGAGGTACGCGCCGACCTCGTCGGCGATCGCGCGGAACGCCGCGAAGTCGAGCTGGCGCGGGTAGGCCGACCAGCCGGCGATGATCACCTTGGGCTTGTGCTCGAGCGCCTGGCGACGAACGGTCTCCATGTCGATCAGGTAGGTCTCGGGGTCGACCTCGTAGGCCACGGCCTTGTACATCTTGCCGGAGAAGTTGAGCTTCATCCCGTGGGTCAGGTGGCCGCCGTGCGCCAGCTCGAGGCCGAGGATGGTGTCGCCGATGTCGGCGATCGCCGCGAGGACGGCGGCGTTGGCCTGCGCGCCCGAGTGCGGCTGCACGTTGGCGAAGTCGGCGCCGAACAGCGACTTGGCCCGGCTGATCGCGAGGTTCTCGGCGACGTCGACGAACTCGCAGCCGCCGTAGTAGCGACGTCCCGGGTAGCCCTCGGCGTACTTGTTGGTGAGCACCGAGCCCTGCGACTCGAGCACGGCGCGGGGCACGAAGTTCTCGGACGCGATCATCTCGAGGTAGTCGCGCTGCCGGCCGAGCTCCTGCTCGAGGACGGCGGCGATCTCGGGGTCGACGACCGAGAGGGGCTCGTTGAAGGACGAGGGCAGTTTCTGGCTGGTCACAGGGGTCTCCTTGGCACACGTGTCGGACGAGGTCTGGTGTCGTGGCCCAGGCGTACGGCCACCAACCGTGTGTCAGTCGCTCCCCGATGGTCAACCATCCGAACGCCAGTCGCGACTCGGACAGCATAACGCCGAGGAGGCGCGGTGCGGCAGCCCCTGCCCCTCGCGACGTGGCACGCTGGGCGGATGACGTCGACCCTCGAGGAGACCCGTGTCGAGACCGGGGCCGACCCGCGCCTCCTGACGGCCTCGGACGTCCCCTGGGTGACGCTCGTCTGGGACGATCCCGTCAACCTGATGTCGTACGTGTCGTACGTCTTCCGCAGCTACTTCGGCTTCGGCGTGCGGGAGGCCGAGCGGCTGATGATGCAGGTGCACACGGGCGGCAAGGCCGTCGTGGCGACCGGCTCGCGCGAGGAGATGGAGCGGCACGTGGTGGCGATGCACGACTACGGGCTCTGGGCGACCGTCGCGAAGGCCGACGAGTGACGCCGTTCCGCCGGCGCCGGGAGGGGCTCCGCCTGACGCTCCCCGGGCACGAGCGCGCCGTGCTGCGCGACCTCGTCGAGCAGCTCGTGGCCGTGGTCTCGGGCGGCGACCAGGACGACCCGGCCGTGGCGCGCCTCCTGCCGACCGGGTACGCGGACGACGCCGAGGCGGCGGCGGAGTTCCGCCGGTTCACCTCGGACGACCTCGTCGAGCGGAAGCTGCACAACGCGCGCCTCGTGCTCGCCGCGCTCGACCCGGCCGCGGGTGAGGAGCCCGTGCTCGACGACGCCGCCCAGCAGTCGTGGCTGCGGACGCTCACCGACCTGCGGCTCACGATCGGGGCCCGGCTCGGGGTCACCGCGGAGGGCTTCCCGCCGGGCGACGACCCGCAGGTGCTCGTGCTGCAGGACGTCTACGACTGGCTCGGGTACGTGCAGGAGAGCCTGGTGCGGTCGCTCCGCTGAGCGGGGCGGACGCCGTCCGACGGCGAGCGCGTCGGGGCCGACGTCGACCGGTCGGTGCACCCCGCTCGTGGGGCTGCCGCGCGCGGCCGTCGCTCGTAGGATGGTGGGCGGGGGCGACCGGTGGGGATCCGGTCGCGGGAGGGTGACGTCGTGGCGCAGTCGCGCACCGGGGAGGCGCTGGGCGCCTCGTACCGACTCGTCGAGCTGATCGGCTCGGGCGCGGTCGGCGAGGTCTGGCGCGCCACCGTCGCGCCCCACGACGAGGCCGTCGCGGCCAAGCTGCTGCGGCCCGAGCACGCGGCCGACCCCGAGATCGTCGAGCGCTTCGTGCGCGAGCGGTCGGTGCTGCTGTCCCTCCGTCACCCCGGCGTCGTGCAGGTGCGCGACCTCGTCGTCGAGGGCGACCGGCTCGCCATCGTCATGGACCTCGTGCCCGGCGGCTCGGTGCGCGACGTCGTGGCCGCCACGGGACCGCTCGCCCCGGCCGACGCGCTCGCGGTCGCCGCGGAGGTGCTCGACGCCCTCGCCGCGGCGCACGCCCGCGACGTCGCGCACCGCGACGTCAAGCCCGACAACGTGCTGCTCGCCGAGGCCTGGCGACCGGGCCTCCGCGGCGCCGTGCGCGTGGGCGACTTCGGCATCGCCTCGGTCGTCGGCGAGGGCCGCGGCACGACGACCGGCCTGCTCGGCACCCCTCAGTACATGTCGCCCGAGCTCATCAGCACCGGGCGCTCGGGCCCCGCGGGCGACGTCTACGCCACCGGCGTCATGCTCTACGAGCTGCTCGCGGGCCGCACCCCCTTCGCCGGGCCCGGCACCGACTTCACGATCGCCTACCGCCACGTCACGTCGACCCCGCCCCCGCTCGACCTGCCCGACGACCTCGACGCCGCGCTGGCCTCGCTGCTCGCGAAGGACCCGGCCGCCCGGCCCGCCGCCGCCGACGCGGCCTCCCGCCTGCGCCGCCTGGCCGAGCGCCACGCCGAGCTGGCCGCGCTGCCCCGCGTCGACGCCCCGGAGGCGTTCGCCGAGGTTGAGCGCCCGGCGACGATCGTCCGCGGCTCGACGACCACGCGCGGGCCGGCGGGTCCGATCCCGGCCGACCCCGACGTGGCCGACCCCGAGACGGCCGGGCACGACGACGGACCGGGGGTGCCGGAGGCGCGTCCCGACCTGGGCACGGACGGCGCGCACACGGTCGTCAGGCCGCTGCGTCGCCCCGAGGGCGGGGCCGTCGGCGCTGCGCCCCGCCGCGCCGCGCCTCCGGCGGGTGCTGCCGCGTCGTCGTCGTGGCGGCCCGCGTGGCTGACGAACCGGGTCGCGGTCGTCGGCGGGACCGTCGTCGCCCTCGTGGCCGCCGTCGTCGTGGCCGCCGTCGTGCTCGTGCCCCGGGGGCCGGCCGAGCCCGCCGTCGCCGGGGGCGCCGTGGCCGCGACCGCCAGCCAGCGCGACGCCGCGCTGCCGACCGGGCTGACCGTCACGCGCGACGCCTCGTACGACCCGGAGCGCGGCTCGGTCGACCTCACCCTCACCTACTCGGCGCAGGCCGCCCCGCTGTCGGGCGCCGTGCTCGAGGTCGTGCCGGGCCTCGACGAGGGCGACCCCTGCCCCGCCGTCACGTGGACCGCGCCCGCCTCGGTCGAGCGCGACCGGCCCTCGCTCAGCGGCGTCACCGCCGACTGCGGGTGGGCGGTCGACCTCGACGTGCCCGCCGGCGACGAGCTCGTCGTCGAGGGCACCGTGCCGGTCTCGCCCGCCGACGGCGCCGCACTCGACGCCTGGCTGGACGCCGCCGGGCAGGCCACCGCCGAGGCCGTCGAGGACCCGGCGGTGACCGGGACGAGCTACGTCGTGCAGCGCCTCCGCGGCGTCGAGGTGCGGACGCCCTCGCGCACGGTGAGCCAGACGACCCTGCCCGTGACGCTCGTGCCCGTCTGGCCGAGCGGCCCGGACGAGCTGAACCCGCTCTACTCGAGCCCGAGCACGGGCGCGCCCTCGAGCATGCTCGACGACGTCGCCGGGGGCGAGGGCGGCGTGCGGTTCGCCGACGGCTGCTCGGGCGCGCTCGCGGTCTCGAGCGACGGGCTCGTCGTCACGGCGCTGTCGATCGCCCCGGAGTGCGTGGTGCGCGCGACGGTGGGCGCGTTCACGAACCTCGAGAGCTCGCCCTTCAGCATCACGACCCGCGACTGAGCGGGCGGCTCGAGCGGGCGGCTCGAGCGGGCGGGTCGACGGGCGGCTGAGCGGGCGCCGGGCCCGCGACCGACGTCAGGCCGACAGCTCGGCGGACTCGGCGGCGCTCGGGCTCATCGACTGCACCAGCCGCATCGACCCGCCGACGCAGGCGTAGCCGCGTCCCTGCGTGAGGGCCACGGGAGCCCGGCGCGGCAGGGTGACGCCGAGCAGCTCGCCGTCGTAGTCGACGTCGGGCTGCAGCAGGACGCCGCAGCGGGCCTTGCGGACGGTCTTGGTCCAGTGGCCGTAGAGCGTGCGGAGGTCGGCCGAGCGACCCGCCGCGACGACGCAGAGGCCGGGGCGGCCCGACGCGAGCAGGGTCGCGATCGACTGGTCGGCGTCGTCGAGGCGCTCGGCGTCGTCGACGAGCAGCAGCACGGGGCCGCGCTCGAGGCGGAGCGACGCGAGCAGCGCGGGCACCTCGTCGGCGCCGGTCGCCATCCGGTCGAGCCCGGCCTGCCCGAGCGGCGACCGGCGGTCGCCGATGCCCCAGACGGCGGGCCGGTCGGTGCCGACGGCGGCGCGCACCGACTCCGCGATCGCGAGCAGCAGGGTCGACTTGCCCGACCGGGCGGGCCCGGCGACGAGCACGTGCTCGCCCTCGTAGACCTCGAGCACGGCCGGCGAGAGGTCGTCCTCGCCGAGGCCGATCGGCAGCTGCCAGGGCTCGCCCGAGAAGCTCGGCGTGACGCCCACCCGGTCGACGGGCACGTCGGTCGGCAGCTGGCCGATCGCCGACTGCTTCGCGGGATGCCCGGCCCAGGCCGCGGCGACGAGCGCGACGGCGTCGGCGAGCGGGCCGGGAGGCGTCGCGACGTGCATCTGCAGCTTGGTCACGGCGTCGACGCAGCGGCCCGGCACCGGGGCGGGCACGCCGCTCCCCCGCACGCCGAAGGTCGCGTAGTCGTAGCTGTCGGCGAGGCGGTAGAGCCACTTCTGCGTCGTGACCTCGTCCATGGCCGACGGCACGGCCTTCGCGCGCGTCGTCGAGACCGCGAACGAGAGCCCGAGCCCCGGTCCGTCGGCGTAGGCCCGGTAGAGCAGGTCGAGCAGCTGCTGGCCCTCGTAGTCCTGCAGGTCGTCGCGCAGGGCGGCGAGGCCGTCGAGGAGGACGACCGCGCGCCTCCTCGAGCCCGGCTCGGTGCGACGACGCTCGACCTCGGTGCGCAGGTGGCGGAGGAACCGCGCCTGCTGCTCCTTCGCGCCGGGGCCCGCGCCCACGTAGGCGACGGTGTGCGGCAGGTCGGCGAGCGGCTCGAGCCCGCGCGAGCCGGTGTCGAGCACGTAGAGGTCGAGGTCGGCGGGCGACTGCTCGCGGGCGAGCGTCAGGGCGAGGCTCGCCAGGGTCGTGCTCGTGCCGCTGCCCGCGATGCCGAGCAGCAGGAGGTTGCCCTCGTCGAGGTGCCAGCCGGCAGGGCTCTGCCGCTGCAGGTCGGGCTCGTCCGCGAGCGCGACGGCCACGAGGTCGCCACGCACGGCGCCGACGGCGGGGGCGGGCGGGGCGGCGGGCGGCGTGGGGCCGGCCGCCGGGTCGGCAGCCGGACCGGCCGCCGGGTGGGCGGCGGGGTCGGACGAGGGGTGGGGGTCGGACGAGGGGGCCGGGGCCGCGGCGCTCGGGGCGACCGCCTCGAAGCCGGCCAGGTCGACGCGCTCGCCCAGCGCCTCCGGCCAGACCTGACGCGGGGCGGCGAAGCCCTCCGCGGCGGCGGCGCCGACCACCGCGTCGATGAGCAGGTCGAGGTCGTTCGCGTCGGTCGCGCTCGCCCGGGGCGGTGCGGGTCGGGGTGCGGGGACGCCGAACTGCCCGGTCTCGCGCACCTCGACGGCCGCCCGGGCCGTCTGCTGCGCGCGACCGGTGACGAGCGCGGTCTGCACGGGGGTGATGTCGTCCTGCCCGAGCTTGACGTACGCGCGCCCGGTCTGGGCCCGCCCGATGCCCGCCGCGCTCGGGACGCCGATGACGTTGCTCGAGTCGTCGCGGCTCTGCACCCGCAGGGCGACGCGGAGGTTCGTGTTGGCGAGGATGTCGTCGTTCACGACGCCTGCTGGCCGCTGCGTGGCGAGGATCATGTGCACCCCGAGCGTGCGGCCCACGGCCGCGACGCTGACGAGCGAGGTCAGCACGTCGGGGAAGTCCTTGGCGAGCATCGCGAACTCGTCGACCACCAGCAGGAGGCGCGGCATCGGTTCCGCCGGACGCGTCGCCAGGTAGGCGTCGAGGTTGTCGACGTCGTCGCCCGCCGCCGCGAACGCGCGCTGACGCCGCTCCATCTCGGCCTCGAGCGAGCGGAGCGCGCGGTCGGCGAGCTGCTCGTCGAGGTTGCTGATCGTGCCGATGGTGTGCGGCAGGCGCTCGCACGCCTTGAACGCGGCACCGCCCTTGAAGTCGATGAGGATGAAGTTGAGGCGGGTCGGGTCGTTGCGCGCGGCGAGGCCGGCGACGAACGAGCGGAGGAACTCGCTCTTGCCCGAGCCGGTGGTGCCGCCGACGAGGCCGTGCGGGCCGTCCTTCACGAGGTCGAGCGAGAGCACGCCCGACTCGCCCGAGCCGATGGGCGTCGAGACGCCGGTGCTCGTCGACCAGAGGCGCCGCACCGACTCGACGTCGACGGCGTCGGAGCCCGAGGCCTCGGTGCCGAGCAGCTCGGGCAGGCGCACGAGCGACGGCAGCGAGGCGCCGGGCACGACGAGCTCGGGGTCGTCGAAGCGGGCGAGGCTGCGGGCGCAGCGCTCGGCCTCGGCCACGCTGATGCCGGCGACGACGACGTCGTCGACGCGCGTGCGGTCCTCCGGGCGGTGGACCGTCGCGGCCGCGTCCTCGCCGACGACGATGACCGAGGTGCAGGCGGCGGGCAGCTGCTCCTCGGAGGTGGCGATGACGATGCCGCTGACGCGGCTCGGGCGCTCGCCAGGCCGCAGCGTGACACCGGGCAGCGACCGGCCGTGGCCGAGCAACGCACGGGCGGGGGCGTCGCGGCCCTCCGTCAGCACCTCGGAGTCGAGCACGACGAGCAGCGACGGCGTCGGCAGCTCGTCGGCCGTCTCGCGCAGCCCGCGCAGCATCGACACGCTCGTCTCCCGGTGCGCCGACATCCACCGCTCGCCGCCGCTGCTGCCGACCTGGCGCGTGTGCGGCAGCCAGGAGGCCCACTCCCAGTCGTCCTCGCGGCCGCGGTCGCAGAAGGCGCCGATCGTGAGGTCGGCGGGGCCGCAGTGCACGGCTGCCTGGGCGAGCAGGCTCCGCGCGAGGGCCAGCGCGCCGGCCCGGTCGCCCACGATGCCGACGACCCCGGCGTCGGTGAGGTCGACGACGACCGGGGCGGCCGGGAGCCGGGACTCGGCCAGCGCCTCCTTGACGGCCTCGTCGTGCCGGGCGACGCCGCGGTCGTCGACGGGCGGACGCCAGGGCACGTCGCCGATGCCGGCGGTCAGCGCCAGCGCGTCGTCGTCGGCCGCGCGGCGCTGCCAGAGCAGGGTCGACGGCAGCTGCGGTCGGCGGAGGACGGTCGCGGGGTCGGGCGCGGTCTCCTGCCGGCGCCGGACCTCCTCCGCGGCGACGAGCGCGATCTCGTGCCGGAAGTCGTCGACGGCGGTGGCGAAGCGCTGCTCCTCTTCTTCGAGGTTCTTCTTGCGACGGTGCTTCTGCTCGGCCCACATGCCGATCGCCATGACCGGGCTGAGCAGGGCGAAGAGCGCGAAGCGGGCGTCGCCGAGCAGGATCACCATCGCGCCCGCGAGCACGAGCGGCGCCGCGACCGTGATGACGCTGAACTTCGAGGCCGGCGGCACGTCGCGCCGGGTCGGCGGCAGCACGGGCTCGACGTCGTCGACCCGGCCGGGGCGCGGCGGGCGGTTGAACGGCGCGGTCGCCGCGGGCGTGAGGTTGTGGAGGGTGCCGGGCGCGGGGACGGTCACCTCGTCGAGCGCGGGCCGGACGAGCAGCACGGCGCCGCCGACGATGACCGTCGTGGCCTCGGTGACGAGCACGCCCTCGGCGTCGAGGCGCTCGCCCTCGACCACGGTGCCGTTCGTCGAGCCGGCGTCGCGGATGCGGACGCCCTCCACGGCGGGGCGGGAGGAGCGGCGGGCGGGGGCCGCCTCGGGGTCGGGAACCGCGCCGTCGCCCGAGGACGGCTCGTCCTCGCGCACGAGCTCGCGCTCGACGGTGCAGTGCTCCCACGACGCGCTGGCCGTCGGCAGCACGAGGTCGGCCTGCGGCGACCGGCCGACGACGAGCGGTCGCGAGCGGGGCAGCTCGACGACCTGGCCGGCCCCGACGCCGCCGGCGAGCGTGACGGTCCAGCCGGTCACGGGCCGGACGCGCGGGCCCGGGGTGCGGGCGATGCGTGACCCCTCGAGCAGCACGAGCTCGCTGAGCGGCGTACTGGCCGGGACCGCCTCGGCGTCGACCCAGAGGTCGTCCTCGAGGTCGGTCGACGCGCCCGCCGCGCGGACCAGCTCGGCGAGGGTGGACGACGAGCGCCAGCGGTCGACCTCGACGCTCGTCCGGCGGTCGTCGAGCTCGATCAGCACGCGCATGCGGGGTCAGCCTTCGTCGGTGGCGGCGGTGGTGGTGGTGGTGCCGGCGAACCAGACGACGGGGGCGGCACCGTCGACGGGGGCAGGTCGCAGGCCGAGCGACTGCGCCGAGGCGTGCAGCGGCACGACCTCGCCGTCGAGGGCCTCGGGCCGCGTGAGGTCGAGCACCGGGCCCGCGACGCCGTCGCCGGGGCCGAGCTCGAGGGTCGACAGGGAGGCGCGGGTCGCCTCGCCCTCGCGGCTGCCGGCCGTCGAGACCGCCCGCACCAGGGCGAGCACCGCGTCGTGGCTGCGCGAGTCGGCCGCGTCGGCGACGGCGGAGAAGGGCAGGTCGCCGGTGAGGTTCGTGGCGTCGCCGTCCTGGGCGAGCACGCGGACCCCGCCGAGGAACGCCGACATCGACCGACCCGCGGCGTCGGAGCGGAGCGCGACGGCGTCGTCGGTCTCGGCGCCGACCGTGACCATCGACCCGGCCGAGCTGCCGCCGGCGGCGACGAGCGCCTCGGCGAAGGCGGGGCTCGTCGCGTCGGCGGTCAGCACGAGCGGCACCGAGACGTCGGCCGCCTGCAGTGCCGCGACGACGGCGCCCTGGCGGGCGGCCGGGCCGCTCACGACGACGGCGTCGGCGGGCGTCTCGACGGGCGCCGGTGCGGTCTCGCCGGTGCCGGTCGGGGAGACGACGCCGGTGAGGCGCGCGATGTCGGCCGCCGACGCGGTGAGGTCGGCGTCGCGGGCGACGGTGGCGATCTGCGCGACCTCGACGCCCTGCGGCGAGCCGCCGCCGGCGTCGACGAGCAGCACGGAGGAGGCGTCGCCGAGGGCGACCGCCAGGGCGGCGCCGTTCTGGACGGCCGTCGGCGCGGTCGACCGGGCGTCGCCCAGGTCGGTGCCGAGGTCGTCGGCGGACGCGTAGGGCAGCACGACGGGCACGCCCGCCTCGGCGGCGGCGGCGACCGCGCCGGCGGCGTGCGGCCCGCTCGTGGCGACGACGATGCCGGAGGCGCCCTGCTCGACGAGCGACGCGACGGCGTCGCGGGCCCCGGCGTCGGTCCCGCCGTCGTTCTCGGCGACGACGGAGACGTCGGTGCCGCCGAGGGCGAGGCGGCGCTCGGCGACGAGGGCGCCCTGGGCGGCCTCGCTCCACTGCGCGCCCTCGGCGTCGCCGAGGGTCAGCACGACGCCGACGGTCGTGCCGTCCGGCACGTCGACGCCGGAGAGGGCGACGGGGACGCTCGCGGGCGCGGGGTCGCCGGCCGGCTCGTCGCCGGAGCGGACGACGGCCACGGTGACGACGGCGGCCGCGGCCACGACGAGCGCCGCGGCCGCCGCGACCACGACGGTGCGGCGGCGACGCGGGGCCCGGGGCGCCTCGGCCCCGGGCTCGGCGGGCGCGTGGTCGGGCGTGCCCGACGCCTCGTTGCTGTGGCTCATCGGTCGCCTCCGACGCGGAACGAGTAGAGCGTGCTCGACGTCGCCCCGGCGGGGACGTCGAGGTGGAAGGCGGGCAGCGACGACGCGGCGTCGAGCGACGCGGCGAACTGGGCCTGCCGCAGCATGATGCCCGCGACGTCCTCGGCCCGCACGTTGGCGTAGCCCGACGCGTTCTGCGACGCCAGCGCCAGCTGGAAGTCGGCGGTGTCGGCCTTGGCCGCGCTCGTCGCCATGGCGCCGAGGATGCCCGAGCCGTTCACCGTCCGGTCGCCGAGGTCGAGCAGCACCTTGCCCAGGTCGGCGGCGAGCAGCGTGGAGGCGCCCTCCACGTCGCGCGTCGAGGTGGCGGTGCTCTGCGCGATCCGCTCGAGCGAGGCCGCCGTCTGCTCGTCGACCGCCTGCGTCAGGCCGTCGGTCTGCTCGGCGAGGTCGCCCCGCTGGCCCTCGATGGTGTCGCGGGCGTCGCCGACGACGACGTCGGAGGTGGTCGAGAGGCCGGCGATCGACGCGTCGAAGGCCGCGACGACGCTCTCGCGGCTCGTCGTCCCCTGCGCCGCGACGACCCGGACCTGCTCGCCGACGAGGGCCGTGATGTCACGACCGGCGTCGGAGGCGGCGTCGTCGAAGGCGTCCTGCACGCCCTCGGCGAGCGCGTCCTGCTGCGTCTTCAGCGCCTCCAGGGAGGAGAGCAGCTGGGTGCCCTCGTCCTGGGCCGTGGCGGTCGTCTCCTGCAGGGCCGCGACGGCCTCGTCGAGGCTGCCGTCGCCCGCGGCGACGGCGTCCTCGACGTCGTCGAGGACGTCCTGCACGCGGGTCGCCGTGGCCTCGAGGGCGGCCAGCGAGCGACCGAGGCCGGCCTCGGCGTCGTCGAGGTCGGTGGCCGCGACGACCTGGTCCCACGCGGCGGCCTGGTCGGCGAGGCGCTCGCTCATCGGGTCGACGCCGAGGTCGGGCAGGGGCAGGTCGAGGTCGAGGGCCGCCGGGGCGACGGTCTCGTCGCCGGTGCCGGTGCCGGGCTCGCCCTCGGGGTCGCCGGCTCCGCCGTCGGCGTCGCCCGCGCCTCCGTCGCCCTGGTCGCCGTCGCCGTCACCCTGGTCGCCGTCGCCGTCGCCCTGGTCGCCGCCGTCGCCGCCGCCCTCGGGGAGGGCGCAGCGCTCGTCGGTCAGGTACGCGCGGAGGCGCTCGACCTCGGCGCGAGAGAGGCCCGAGCCGAAGGGCTCGTCGTCGATGACGTCGCAGAGCTCGGCGGCGAGGCGGGCGTTCTGGGCCTGCATCGAGCCCCGGGCGTCGACGTCGCCGATCTGACGACGGGCGTCGACGGCCGTGTCGTGCACGGCGTCGACCTGGGCGCGGAGCGTCGGCAGCCCGGTCGAGAGGGCGTCGACGGCGTCGTCGAGCTCACGCAGCGAGGTGGCGACCTCGTCGTCGGAGACGTCGCCGGAGAGCGCGGTCAGCTGGTCGTCGACCGAGTCGAGCTGCGCCGCCAGGTCGGCGTACCGGTCGAGCGCGGCCTGGGCGGCCTCGGGCTGCAGGTCGTCGACGAGGTCGGCACCGTCGGTGACGAGGCCGATCAGGGCCCCGGTCACGGAGAGCGACGAGGCGAAGAGCGCGCAGGTCAGCGAGGGCTGCCCGGTGCACGACTCGACGGTGGGGTCGGTCGGGCCGACGGTCGCGGCCAGCGACGCGGCGACCTCGTCGCGGCACGCCTCGCTGGCGCCCGCGTAGCCGTCGAGCTGGGCCGACACCTGGAGCAGGCTGCCGTAGACGCTCGCCGTGTCGCCGGGAGCGGGCACCTCGGTGGCGCAGCCGGCCCGGTCGAGCTGCAGCACGGGCGCGGTGGCCTCGGTGTCGCCGAGCAGCGCGTCCACGCTCGCGACCGTCTGCTGCAGCTGCGAGCGGACGGCCGACCCGGTGCCCTCGACGGTGCCGCCGAGGTCGGTCTCGAGCGACGCGAGCTGGCCGCTGAGGCCCTGCATCGTGCCGGCGAGCGAGGTGCTGCTGTCGCGCAGCTGCTCGGCGGTGCGCACCCCGAGGGTCTCGGAGGTGCTCTCGAGGTTCGTCCGGACCTCGGTGATGGTGCCGCCGGCGCGGCTGAGGACGGTGTTGACCTCGGAGATGAGGTCGATGGTGCGCTGCTGCAGGGCGAGCTCGGAGGTCGAGCCGCTGTCGAAGGCTCCCCCGAGGACGCCGTCGACCGAGAGGTCGGTCGTGATGCCGGGCTGCGCGGCGAGGTCGATCGTCGGCGTCCGGAAGTCGTCGACGTCGGCGACGAGGCTGAGGGTGGTGCTCGCGCCGGAGCGGGGCGGCGCGAGCAGCGTGCCCCACTGGACGACGGCGTCCCCGTCGTCGGTCGTGCTCACGATGCCGTTCGTGCCGCCGTCGGTCGAGCCCTGCCCGCTCATGACGCTGCTCGGCGACGTGCCCTCGAGCACGGTCGACGCGGCGATGCTGAGGGGCGCCCCGACGAGCGCGGTGTCGGTGCGCGAGCTGCCGGCGACGTCGTAGCTGACGTCGGTCGGCGCGACGGTGAGGTTCTCGACCGTGAGGTCGATCTCGACGCGGCCGGTGTAGCCCTCGAGGTCGGCCAGGTCGGTGCCCGACGAGTCGCCGGCGCGGTACTGGGTGGTCACCCGTACGGGCAGGTCGTCGGCGACGTCGGCGGGCGCGAAGGAGGCGGTGGTCGAGGACGACGTCCCGGCCCGCTCGTCGACGGAGATCGTCGTGCTGTCGACGGCGGTGACCGCGCCGTCGGTGGCGAGGGTCGAGACGACGGTCTGCAGCACCTTCGAGGGGTCGTCGACCGGCTCCGGGGCCGACGTGCAGCCCGCCGCGACGAGGGCGACGGCGGTCGCCGTCGCCAGGCCGGCGCCCAGCCGACGGGCGTGCCGTCGGCGCGCCGGAGCGTGCTGTGTTCCCCTGGTCATCTCGACCGTCCCCCTCGTACTGACTGTTCCTCAGCCATGTGTCCCGAGAGCCATAGTAGGGGCCGCCCCCGGTCCGGGGACGGCGGGGGACAGACCGGTGGACCCCCCTTCTGAGGGACGAGGCGCCGCGACCCGCGCAGCCGCGCGTTGCTCACCGGACGCTCCCCCGTCATGCCCCGAGAAGAGGGGGCACAGACAGATCGGTAGATCCCGGTCGTGGGCCGAGAACGCGAGGTAATGTCGACCTGTTCGAGCCCCGGGGGCGTGTCACGCGCAGGGGTCCATCCACCATGGGGAGTACAGATGTCACGCGTCCTTTCGACCGAGCAGGCCAAGACCGCGATCCGCCAGGTCCAGGCGATCGTCAACGGCGGCTTCACCGACCAGATCAGCCAGCTCGACGCCCAGGGCCGGATCCTCTCCGACTCCAACGTCTGGGACGGCCCGCTCGCCGCGACCTTCCGCGGCTCGACCTGGCCCGAGACCAAGGCCGCCCTCGACAAGGCCAAGACCGAGCTCGAGCAGCTCCGCACGCAGCTCGAGAAGATCTCCACCGACATCTTCAGCGCCGGCGGCGGCGCCTAGGCAGCAACACCGGTCGTCCCCCGTGCCCGCCCGCCCCGAGGCGGTCGAGGCCGGGGGACGTCCGTCGGTCCGGGGAACGTCTGATCAGGGGGAGCACCACGCATGAGCGACATCGGGGGAGCGGAACCGCTCGACTTCGACTACGGGACGGCGGAGTCCGTCGCCACGGCGTTCACGAACGCCGCGTCGACGGTGGAGGGGCAGACGGGCTCACGGGCCTCGTACGTCGCCACCGCGCTGACCGACTTCCGCGGCCGGTTCTCCGAGCTGTTCACGACGAACGCCTCGACGGCCTCCACCGACGCCGGCGAGCTGGCCACGCGCCTCCGCGAGGTCGCCGGCTGGGCCGACCAGCTGGCCGAGTCGGCCCGCGAGGAGGACGCCCGACGACGCCGCGCCCGCGAGTGGCAGGAGCGTCACGACTCCCGCAACGGCTGGGAGCAGGTCGGCGACTTCCTCTTCGGCGAGGAGGAGATGCCCCGCGAGCCCGTGGGCGAGGCGCCGACCTTCGCTCCGGCCGTCCTCGACCCCGGCACCCGCGAGACCCCGCCCCCCGGCACCGGCGGCGGCGAGGGCGGCACCTCGTCGGCCCGTCCCGACGACCTCCGCTCGTTCGCGACGGGCACCTCCGGGCTGAACGCCGCGCTCGCGGGCCTGCCCGGCACCCTCCGCGGCAAGCTCGCCGACTTCGCCGCGCAGTGCAAGTGGGGCACGCTGCGGGCCGACGGCCTCGTGACGGGCTTCGAGCGCTGGTCGACGGCGAACGACGCCGACGTCACGTGGGCGAACACCGTCGCGACCGCCTTCGAGCAGGCCGGCAGCGCCTCCGAGGTGTCGACGCTCTCCGACTCCGCCCTGCTCGCCGCCCTCCAGGCCGCCGGAGTCAGCGCCGGCCGCGACGACCTCGCCATCGAGCCGGCCCAGGCGTACGGCATGCCGCCGACGACCGGCTACTCGAACGACCCGGTGAACACGTCGACCGGCAACTTCCTCGAGACCGAGACCGACCTCGCCTTCGCGGGGGCCAGCACGTCGCTGCGCGTCTCGCGCACCTACAACTCGCTGTCCGACGCCGTCGGCGTGTTCGGCCCGGGCTGGGCCTCCGTGCTCGAGACCCGCCTCGAGCTCGACGACGAGGGCGCCACGGTGACGCTGGCCGACGGGCGCGCGCTGCTCTTCCCCCGCCTCGGCGACGGCTGGGACCACGCGGTCGGCGAGAACCACCGCCTCGCCGCCGAGGGCGACGCCCTCGTCGTCCGCGAGCCCGGCGGGACCTGGTGGCGCTTCACGCCCACCGGCACCTGGACGGCGAGCGGAGGAGGCGCGGGCACGGTCGTCGAGGCCGCCCGCGACGCCGACGGCCTCGTCACCCGCCTCAGCCACGCCCGCGGTCGCTGGATCACGGTCGACCACGTCGACGGCCGCGTCGCCGTCCTCACCGGCTCGGACGGCCGCCGGGTGGAGTACGCCTACGACGACCACGGACGCCTCGTCGGGGCCACGACCGAGGTCGGCACCCGCACGTACGCGTGGAACGACGCGGGCCTCGTCGAGTCGGTGACCAGCGCCTCCGGCGTGGTGGAGGCGCACAACGCCTACGACGACCGGGGCCGCGTCACGACGCAGCTCACCCCGCACGGCCGCACCGTGCGCTTCGCCTACCTGCCCGGCCGGGTCACGGTCGTCTCCGACGCCGACGGCTCGCGGTCGAACAGCTGGATCGCCGACGCGAAGGGCCGCCTCGTCGGCGTGCTCGACTCCGACGACCGCCGCCAGTCGATGAGCTACGACGCGCGGGGCAACCTCGTCTCCGTCGTCGAGCGCGACGGCTCGGTCACCGTGCACGGCTACGACGAGCGCGGGCGCCGCGTGCGCACCGTGACGCCGTCGGGCGCCGACCTCACCTGGGGCTGGGACGAGCACGACCGCGTCACCACCGTCGTCACCGAGCAGGGCGCCGTCGTCACGTACGAGTACCCCGACGACGTGCAGCGCGACCCGTCGGTCGTCGTCGACCCCGAGGGCGGCCGCAGCGAGCTGCACTGGGCGGACGGCCTGCTCGTCCGCGTCGTCGACCCGACCGGGGTGACCGTCACCTGCCGCCACGACGAGCACGGCGACCTCGTCGAGACCGAGAACGCGCTCGGCGACGTCGCCCGCATCGAGCGCGACCGCGCGGGCCGACCCGTCCGGGCCGTGAGCCCCTCGGGCGCCGTCACCGAGTACACGTACGACGCGGCGGGCCTGCTCGCCTCCCGGCACGACGCCGACGGAGCCGTCTGGCGCTTCGAGCACGGGCCCGGCGCCCGCCTCGCCGCGGTCGTCGACCCGCTCGGCGCCCGCACCGAGCTCGCGTACGGCGTGCACGGCGACCTCGAGTCGACCACCGACGCCCTCGGCCGCGTGGTCACCCGCCGCCTCGACGACCAGGGCCTGCTGCGGTCGCTCGAGCTGCCCGACGGCGCCGCCTGGACCTTCGCGCACGACGCCCTCTCGCGCCTCCGCGGCATCACCGACCCGACCGGCGCCACCTGGACCCGCGAGCACGACGCCACCGGCGCCGTGACCGCGCTCGTCGACCCGACGGGCGTGCGACAGGACGTCACGACCGACCCGGCCGACGGCACCACCACGCTGCGCGACGCCTTCTCGACGACGACGCTGCACCACGACGAGTTCGGCCGCCCGACCACGACGGCGAGCGCCGACGGCACGAGCGAGCTCACGAGCTACGACCGCTGCGGCCGACCCGTCGAGCTCGTCGACGGCGAGGGCGGCCTCACGCGCCTCGAGCGCGACGCCGCGGGCCGCGTGGTCGCCGTCGTCTCCCCCACCGGGGCGCGCACGACGTACGAGCACGACGCCTGCGGCCGCCCGTCGGCCAGCGTCGACCCGCGCGGCGCCCGCACCACGCTCACGTACGACGCCGACTCGCGCGTCGTCGCCCGCACCCTCCCCACCGGCGAGGTCGAGCGCCTCACCTACGACGCCGTCGGTCGCGTCGTCCGCCGCCGCACCCCCGGACTCGGGGAGGCGCGTTACCGGTACGACCTCGCCGGTCGCCTCACCGGCACGCAGGACGTCCGCCACGGCCGCCGCGAGTTCCGGTACGACGCGGCCGGCCAGCTGGTCGAGGCGGTGGACGGCCTCGGGGGCGTCACCCGGTACGCCTACGACGAGCGGGGCCGCGTCGCGACGGTCACCGACCCGCTCGGCGGCGTCACGCGGCGCACCTACGACGCGGCCGACCGCGTCGTCGCCCTCACCGACCCCCTCGGCCGCACCACGACGGCGACCTACGACGCCGCCGGCCGCCAGCTGACCCAGACCGACCCCGACGGGCACGTCGTCGGCTGGTCGTACGACGCCGCGGGCCGCGAGGCCGGCACGAGCGTCGACGGCCGTGCCGTCTCGACGATCCGCCGCGACGTCTTCTCGCGCACCGTCGTCGTCACCGACCACACGCGCGGCGACGGGGCCGACGTCGACCACGAGCTGTCGTTCGACCGCTGCGGACGACTCGTGCGCCGCGCCCGTGGCGGCTCTGCCGTCTCGTGGGAGCACGACGCCGACGGGCGCCGCACCGCGCGCGTCAGCCCCGACGGCACGCGCGTCGAGTACCGCCGCGACGCCGCGGGCCGCGTGGTCGAGGTCGTCGACGGCACCGGGCCGACCGCGACCTTCCGCCACGACGCGTCGGGCCGCCTGGTCGGTTCGACGTCGGGCGACCTGCTGCAGACCTGGCGCCACGACGACGGCCTGCTCGTCGAGCACGTCGTCACCGACGCCGACGGGGTCCGCGCCACACGGATCGAGCGCGACGAGGCCGGGCGCATCAGCCGGGTCGACGGCGCCGACGGCAGCGCGTCGTACGTCTACGACGAGGCGCTGCAGCTGGTGGGCGTCCGGCACGACGACGGCACCGGGTCGGCGTGGGAGTACGACGGAGGCGGTCGCCTCGTCCGCGAGGACGTGGCCGGCACCGAGCGTCGCTTCTCGTACGACGCGGCCGGCCAGCTCGTCGCGGTCGAGACCACCGGCGGCGGGCGCACCGAGTTCGTGCACGACGGCCTCGGCCGACGTGTGCGCGAGATCGCCGCGGACGGCGGCTGGACCGAGTACGCCTGGAACGGCCTCGGCTACCTGTCGGGCGTCACGACGCTCGACGCCGACTCCGAGGTCACGGGGCGCACGCGCCTCTGGGTCGACGTGCTCGGCGAGCTCGCGGCCGTCGACGGCGTCGAGACCTGGTGGGACACCGCCGCCCGGGTGCCCGCCATCGTCGCGGTCGGCGACCACGACGTCCTGACGCTGCCCGGCGGGGTGACCCGCGTCGGCGGCGTCGACCTCGAGCCGGGATGGCGGGCGGCCCGGACGACCGACGCGGGCGACCCGTGGGGCGCGGGGGGCGCCTCCTCGTCGGCCGGTCTGGCCGGGGGCGACCTGGCCGCGGCCGGCCTAGCGCTGCCCGGCGGGGCGTCGCTGACGGCGTCGGGCGGGCTCAGCCTGGGCGGCCTCGACTGGCTCGGGGCGCGCGCCTACGACCCGGCGACCCGCAGCTTCCTGTCGGTGGACCCGCTGGCTCCCGTGACGGCGGCCGCGTGGTCGGCCAACCCCTACTCGTACGCGGGCAATGACCCGCTGCAGGCGCTCGACCCGCTCGGGCTGCGACCGGTCACGGACGCGGAGCTCGACTCGTACGCCCACGCGAACCAGGGGGCGTTCTCCGCCGTGGGCGAGTGGTGGGGGGACAACTGGGAATACGTCGTCGCCGGGGTCGCCATCGTGGGCGGCGTCGCGCTGATGGCGACCGGCGTCGGCGGGCCGGCGGGCGTCGCCCTGTTGGCCGCGTCGGGGGCGTTGCTGTCGGGCGGCATCTCGGTGGCGTCCCAGAAGGCGACGACCGGCGAGGTCGACTGGGGCCGGGTCGGGGTCGACGCGGCCGTCGGCGCGGCGACGGGACTCGTCACGGCCGGAGGGTCGGCGGTCGCGTCGGCCGTCGCGCCGCGCCTGGGGACTGCCGTCGCGAGCGCTGCGGGAAGAGCTGGGTCTTCCCTCGCCAACCTGGGGGGACGAGCGGGATCGGCGGTCGCCGCGGCGGGCGGCCGGGCCGTCAGTGCCGTGGGGAGCGCGGCCTCGTCACAAGTCGGCATGAGCGTGATCGCGAACTCCACGGTGGGCACGGTGGGCAACGTCGCGTCCTACGCGGTGCTCACGCCCGAGGGCGAGCGGACGCCGGAAGGATTCGGCGGCGCCGCGGCTGGAGGCTTCGTCAGCGGGTCCTTGTCGGCCTTCGGCGGCCATGGGGTGAGCCTCATGACGCGGGAGGCAGCCGCCTTCGTGTCGCCCCTGAACGGAGCGCTGAGCAACATGGCCGGTGGGCTGGTCGACAACGGGATCAGCGGTGAAGCACCCACTTCGGCTAGTGTCGGTTGGGACCTCGCGGCCGGCGCCGGGCTCTCGTACATGCCAGGGGCCCGCGACCTGGTCGGTGGTTCAGCTCCGGGGGTCTCGGCGCACGTGGGCAGCGCTTACGCGGGTCAGCACGCCGCGTGGGCCGGCGATGCCTCCGAATTCGTGCTCCAGCAGACGGGAATCCTGCCGAGTGACTGATCACGAGGAAGATCGGACCGGCGCTGGGCCGAGCTCTGAGCACGGCGACGTGGCGCTGGGACGCCGTACCAAGACGCGGGTCCTGCGGGCCAACCTGCTCGCGGTCGTCGTGGCCGTGCTCATGGCGGTGTTCGTCGTCACTCAGGTGCCGCTCTCGACCACGGCCTCGTACGCCCGTCTCAGCCAGGAGTGGCAGCTGCCGCTGGGGGTGCTGGTCGTCGTGCCCCTCGTCCTCCTGCCTCCGTACTTCTCCACGCGGAAGTCGGACGGGGCCTCCATGACGCCCACGGCGCGGCGTCAGCTGCTCATCGCGGCCCCGGCGTTCCTGGTCGTCATGCTCGTGGCGCAAGCCCTCATGAGCTGGGGATTCCTGTCCTCGGCCGGCGTGGTCTGACCGCCGCGAGCCGATCGTGACAGCCGGACCCCGCGAGGCGGCAGGGACGCCGGACGACGCCGCGTCGCGACGTGCCCTCGTCGGTGTCCGGCGCGCGACCCTCGTCGCCGTGGCCGTCGCGACGCTGACGGCCGTCGTCGTGGTCATGACCGTGCCGCTCGCCACGAGGATCGAGTACACGCGACTCAGCCGAGGCTGGGGCCTGCCCGTCGTCGTCTCGGCGGTCGTCCCGATCGTGCTCATGATGCCGTGGTTCGCGACGGCGAAGCACGGGCCCGCAGATCTGCCCGCGAGACAACGGACGGCGTTCGTCGTGGTCGCCGGGGTCTTCGTCGCCCTCATGCTCCGCGCTCAGGTCGTCATGGCCTGGGGGTTCCTCCAGGCAGGCGCGGTCGCCTCGTGACGGACCGACGCGACGGATGACCGCATGACCCGTCAGGTCGTCCTGGCCGCGCTGCTCGACCGGCTGGCCGAGCTCGTCGACGACGTCGGCGACCCCGACTTCGCCGACCGGTACCGGCGCCACGCTGCCTCGCTGCGCCTGTCTCCGGGCCGCGGCGCCGAGCGGGTCGTGGGGCGCGACGTCGTCGCCACCCTCGTGGCCGGCCCCGGGACGCTCAGCGACCGCTACCTCGTCGACGACACCGGTCGCCCCGACGCGATCCGCTCGCGGGAGTTCGTCGACCTCGTCGCCGGCGTCCGCCGCCGCGCCGGCCGACTGGCACGCCAATGGTAGAGCGGCCACCCGACGCGACCGAGGACGTCCTCGGGTTCGTGCAGGCCGTCAGGCGGACCCGCCCCCGACCGTGAGGTCGCCGTCGCGCGTCAGGACCCGAACGACTGCACCCAGGCCGTGAACGAGGCGAGGTCGTCGCCGGCCAGCACGACCTCGGGAGCACCGTCGATCGGCGTCACGAGGAACGCGATCGACCGGTCGGGGAGGTGTCCCGCCACCTCGGCGACGACCGACGACGGCGCCGCCGCCCGGGCCCACGCGAGGTGCACGAGGGGGTCGTCCCCGACGGAGTCGACGATGCCCTGACGCTCGGCCACCAGGTCGACGACCTCGTCGTGCCGCAGGACGACGCGCACGGTCGCGTCCGACAGCTCCACCGCGGCGAGGGCCTGTCGGCCGTGGAGCCCACGGCGGACGCTCGTCGTCGCGGCCGTCGCGGTGAGCCCCGCGCCCGACCACGGAGGGACCGTCGCGACCGACCGCTCGAGGGCGGCGGCCTCGAGCTGGTCGGCCTCGGCACGGGCCTCGCGGCGACGCTCGAACATCAGCTCGCCTCGCGGTGCCGGGCCGTCGTGCCGTCCGCGGGGCTCAGTGGTCGGCCTTGGGGAAGACGATCCAGAGGATCAGGTAGAGCAGCACCTGCGGCCCGGGCAGCAGGATCGACGCCACGAAGAGGAAGCGCACGAGGAACGGGCTGATGCCGAAGCGGTTCGCGAGGGCGGCGCAGACGCCCGCGATGACCTTGCCGCGGCGGGGACGAGTCAGGGTAGCCATCGCCCGAGCATGCCAGGCGACGCCGAGGCCCGTCCAGGGGACGACGGGCGGGCAGGCTAGCCGAGCGGCGTCCAGGGCAGGGTCTGGCCGTCGCCGCACGTCGCGACGACGCCGTCGGGGTCGGCGGTGTAGACCTCCGGCGACCACTGCGTCGAGACGAGGTCGGCCAGCTCGGCCGCCGACTTCGGGTACGAGACCGTGACCACGTCGTCGGCGACCTCGGGCTCGCCGGTCTGGGGCACGCTCTCGCCGTCGGCGGTGACGAGGCCGTAGCTCGTGAGGGCACCGGACTCCCACGTGGCCGACAGCCTCACGGACTCGCCGGCGTCGTCGAGCAGCGTCACGTCGTACTTGGAGCGCGCACTCGTGTCGGAGACGGGCACGCCCGTGAAGACGACGTCGTAGGCGTCGTCGGTCTCGGTCAGCTCGACCGTCCCCTCCGCCGGAGCCGACAGCTCGCAGCTCGCCAGGCCCGGCTCGCCCGCGGCCGTCGTCTCGGCGGCGACCGGCTCGTCGGTGCCCGCGGCGTCGTCGGAGGCCCCCGACCCGCCCGAGCAGCCCGCCAGCACGACGGCGAGCAGCACCGCCGCCCCCGCTCCGGCGGCCCGTCGTCCGATCGTCCCGTGTGCGTGCATGTCGTCCCCCTCAGGTCGTCGCGGCCGCCATGGCCGCTCCCCGACGATACGGGAAACGAGACAGGGTGGTCCGCCCCGTGCGGCGGGCGGGCGCCGCGGGCGCGTGTCGCGTCACGTTCTGCGCAGCGCGTGGCGGAATGACGTGACGCGACGCGCAGAACGTGACGCGGGGCGGTCGGCGGAGTGGCACGCGGGGCGGCCGGCGGGGCCCGCTCGCACCCATCACCCGCTCCCGTCCGCGAGAATCGAGGAATGAGCGCATCACTCGTGGCCAAGGGCCTCGCCGGGGGCCACGGGCACCGCACGCTGTTCGACGACCTCGACCTCACCGTCGCCCCGGGCGACGTCGTCGGGGTCGTCGGGGTCAACGGCGCCGGCAAGTCGACCCTGCTGCGCCTCCTCGCCGGCGTCGACGAGCCCCAGGCCGGCACCGTGACGCTCAACCCGGGCGACGCGTTCGTCGGCTGGCTCCCCCAAGAGCACGAGCGGGTGCCGGGCGAGACGGTCGCCGGCTACATCGGGCGCCGCACCGGCTGCGCCCAGGCCACGGCCGAGATGGACGCCGCCGCGGCCGCGCTCGGCGAGGCCGACCCGGCACCGCGCGCCGACGGGCTCGACGCGGCCGACGGCTACTCGCTCGCGCTCGAGCGCTGGCTCGCGAGCGGGGCGGCCGATCTCGACGACCGCCTCCCCCAGGTGCTCGCCGACCTCGGGCTCGGCACGGCGTCCGAGACGACCGCCCCGGGCGGAGCGGTCGACGGCGCGACCGCCTCCGTCGGGCCGCTGAGTCTCATGACCGGCCTCAGCGGAGGCCAGGCGGCCCGGGTGGGCCTCGCCGCCCTGCTGCTCAGCCGGTTCGACGTGGCGCTGCTCGACGAGCCCACGAACGACCTCGACCTCGACGGCCTCGAGCGCCTCGAGCGCTTCGTCCAGGGGCAGCGCGGCGGCGTCGTGCTCGTCAGCCACGACCGCGAGTTCCTCGCCCGCTGCGTGACGAAGGTGCTCGAGCTCGACCTGGCCCAGGCCTCGAACCGCGTCTTCGGCGGCGGCTACGACTCGTACCTCGAGGAGCGCGAGACGGCCCGCCGGCACGCGCGCGAGGCCTACGACGACTTCGCCGACAAGAAGGCCGACCTGGTCGGCCGGGCCCGCACGCAGCGCGAGTGGTCGAGCCAGGGCGTCCGCAACGCGATGAAGAAGGCGCCCGACAACGACAAGATCCGTCGCAAGGCGTCGGCCGAGTCGAGCGAGAAGCAGGCGCAGAAGGTGCGCCAGATGGAGAGCCGCATCGCCCGCCTCGACGAGGTCGACGAGCCCCGCAAGGAGTGGCAGCTCGAGTTCACCATCGGCGCCGCCCCGCGCTCGAGCGGGGTCGTGTCGACGCTCAGCGGTGCGGTCTTCCGCCAGGGCGACCCGGCGACCGGCGAGTTCGTGCTCGGGCCGGTGTCGCTGCAGGTGGCCGGCGGCGACCGCATCGGCATCACGGGCCCGAACGGTGCGGGCAAGTCGACGCTGCTGCGCGGGCTGCTCGGTCGGCAGCAGCCGACCGAGGGCACGGCCAGCCTCGGCGCGAGCGTCGCCGTGGGCGAGATCGACCAGGCGCGGGCGCTGCTCGCCGGGAACGAGCCGCTGGCCGACGCCTTCGAGGCGCTGGTGCCCGAGTGGCCCCAGGCCGAGGTGCGCACGCTGCTCGCCAAGTTCGGGCTCAAGGCCGACCACGTCTCGCGCCCCGTCGACGAGCTGTCGCCCGGCGAGCGCACCCGCGCCGGCCTCGCCCTCCTGCAGGCGCGCGGGGTCAACGTGCTCGTGCTCGACGAGCCCACGAACCACCTCGACCTCGCGGCCATCGAGCAGCTCGAGCAGGCGCTCGACAGCTACGAGGGCACGCTGCTGCTCGTCACGCACGACCGCCGGATGCTCGAGACCGTGCGCATCGACCGGCACCTGCGCGTCGAGGGCGGGACGGTGACGGAGTCGTGACCCGCCGACTCGTGCCGGGCCGCGGTGGGCGCGGTGGGCGCCTCGCCGCCGCTGCCCTGCTCGGCGCCGCGGTGCTGCTCGTCGCCGGCTGCACCGCGGGCGGCGACCCCGACCCGAGCACGACCCCGACCGACCCCTGGGCCGCGTGGGACGCCGCCCTCGCCGACGTCGACTCGTCGTCCGCCCGATGGCTCGCGGTCGGTGACAGCCTCACCGAGGGGCAGGGGGCCACCACGGTCGACGACCGCTGGATCGACCTCACCCGCGACGCCCTCCGCGACGCGCATCCCGTCGACGGCGTCGCCGGCGGCGTCGGGTACCGCCCTGCGGTCTTCGCGACCTACCCGCCCGACTCGCCGTGGGCGTCGTGGGCCGTCGAGCGCTCCGACGACGCTCGGGTCGACTTCACCGCACCGAGCCTCGGCTTCCGCGCCCTGGACCTGGCGCCGGGCGCCGTCGTGTCGTACGACGTGTCCGGCACCGACCTCGACCTCTGGTGGTCGAGCGGCGGGGGCACGTTCACCTGGTCGGTCGACGGCGCAGACCCGGTCGAGGTCGACACGTCCGACGCGGCCGCCGGGGTGAACCTCACGACCGTGACCGACCTCGACCCGGGGCCGCACACGGTCACCGTGACGGCCGAGGCCGCGACCGACGTCGTCGTGCTGCACGGCCTGACGCAGTACGACGGCGACCGCGACGCCGGCGTCGTCCTCCTCGACTCGGCCCACACCGGCTACACGACGGCCGACTTCACCGACCAGCTCGCCGGCTGGCTCGAGGCCGTCGCCGCAGCGGAGCCCGACCTCGTCACGATCACCCTCGGCGTCAACGACGCGTCGCTCTCCTCCCCCGACGAGGTCGCGGCCGACTACACGGCGTTGATCGGCGGCCTGCAGTCGCTCGACGCGCCCCCGACGGTGGTCGTGGTCGACGAGTTCAGCGCCGGGCTCGGCGACACGGCCGCGTGGCAGGGCACGCGCGACGAGTACGAACGGGCCCTGCAGGAGGTCGTCGACGACACGGGCGTCGCGAGCCTCTCCCTCGGCGACGCCCTCGCGGAGGCGACCGGAGCGGCGAGCAGCTCGCCCGGCGGCACCGCGAGCGGCACGGGCGCGAGCAGCTCGGGCGCGAGCGGCTCCGACGCGACGGCGACCCCCGCCGGCGAGGCGGCGACCCTGGGGTCGCTCATCGCCGGCGACGGCATCCACCCGAACGACGCCGGACAACGGGCGATCGCGCGCTACATGACCGAGGCGCTCAGCCGCTGACGCCGACCGTCGTCCCGCCACGGCCTGTCCCCCGGCGACGGTCGAGGCCCGGTCGACGGGACGACGTGACCTCCCCCCTCGTCCTCGCCACCCTCGCCGGGCTGCTCAGCGGCCTCTCACTCGTCGTCGGAGCCGCCGTCGCCTGGTTCGTGCGGGTGCCCCGCGAGCTCGTCGCCCTCGTCATGGCCTTCGGGGCGGGCGTGCTCATCTCGGCCCTGTCGTTCGACCTCGTCGACGAGGCGACGTCGAGCGGAGGCCTCCTGCCGACCCTCGCCGGACTGCTCGTCGGCGCCGGCGTCTACGTCGGCCTCGACCAGCTGCTCGAGCAGGGCGGGTTCCGCCGCAAGCAGCACCGCCGCGGAGGCGCGGGCGCCGGCACCGGGCTCGGCATCGCGCTCGGTGCCCTCCTCGACGGCGTGCCCGAGACCGCCGTGCAGGGCGTCAGCCTCACGGGCGGCGGCGCGCTGAGCATCGCCGTCCTCGTCGCCGTGGTCATCTCGAACGTGCCGGAGGGCATGTCGAGCACGGCCGACCTCAAGTCGTCCGGGCGCTCGGCCCGCTGGGTCTTCGGCCTCTGGTCGGGCATCGCCGTCGTGTGCGCCCTCTCCGCGCTCGGCGGCTACGCCCTGCTCGGGAACGTCCCCGAGGGCGGTCAGTCGTTCGTCATGGCCTTCGCCGCCGGCGCCATCCTCGCGATGATCTGCGACACGATGATCCCCGAGGCGTTCCGCAAGACGCAGACGCTGACCGGGCTCGTCACGGTGCTCGGCTTCGTCGCGAGCTACGTGGTGCACCAGGTCGCCTAGCGGGACGGCGGCCCCGGGAGCGGACGCGGCACGACGAGGAGGCGCGGTGCCGGGACGACCGGCACCGCGCCTCCTCGTGGGGTCGGGTGGTGACCCCGGGGTCAGCCGATCAGCGCGAAGGCGCCGTCGAGCGTCTGCTCGGTCGTGTACGGAGCGGTGTCGCCGGCGCCGGTCGCGGTGACGGCGAAGAGGCCGTGCGGCGTGACGACGGAGGCGCCGGAGACCGAGAAGCCGGTCTGCGAGGCGCTCTGCAGGAAGGCGCGGCCGTCGACGGCCGCGGCACGCTCGTCGTCGGACTCCTCGACGCCCTCGGTGGAGGCGAGCTCGTCGCCCTGCGCGGTGATGTCGTCGGCGGCGAACTCCTGCGCCTGGGCCACGGCGACGATCGCGGTGATGTTCCCCTCGGAAGCCTCGGCGGTGGGCGTGGCCCACGAGCACTGCACGGCGCCGTCCTCGAACGTGCTGGTGTCCTGCAGCTCGAGGCCCTCGGTGAAGTCGGAGAGCGCCGTGCCGACGTCCTCGCACGAGCCGAAGTCGGCGAGCTCGCCGGTCGTGGGCCCCTCGGCCGTGTCCGAGCTGGTGCCGCTCGCCTCGTCGGACGAGTCGCCGGAGCCGGTGCAGCCCGCGAGCAGCAGCGTGAGGGCGAGCGCCCCCGAGGCGACGGCGGTGAGCGCGGTCTTCGAGATGGTCGTGGTCATGCGTGGTCCCCCTGGTGCTGTGGTGTCGTGCGGCCCGCTCGGTGACGGCAGGGCCAGCGGCGCACCGACTCCCTGCGTCGGCGTGCGCCGCCACCCTACGCGGCGGCGCTGCAGGCAGGCCCGGCCCGCACGCGGGCTGCCCGGGCTGCGATGAACCCCGGGAGCCAGGGCAGGGGCCTCGGCCGCAGAGCGAAGGGCGGCGGGCGTCCCCGCACGGACGCGGCACGGGGCGGGTACCGTCGACCCTCCCTGAACGAGGAGTTCCCCATGGCTGCACTGCTTCGCCGATTCGCCCCGCTGATCATCACCTTCATCGTCCGCAAGGTCATGAAGGGCCGCGGCGGTCGCGGCGGCACCGGGACGGGCACGGGCACCACGCCCCGTCGCCGCTGACCACCCGCACGACCTCGCCCGGCGCCCCAGCACGCCGGCCCGCACGACGCCCGGCGCACCCGCGCCGGGCGTCGCCGCGTCACGGCCACGACACCCCACGAAGCCGCACGGACCCTCCCGCGCGCCGACGGGTGCCTGCGGGTCCCGAGGGTGCGCGCGGGTCCGCGGGGTGCGCACGCACCCGCGACGTGCGGGCCACGGCAGAGCGGGCTGGCGGGCGCGCCGGCCTCAGCCCCGACGCCCCCGCGCCACCAGCACCCGGTCGGTCACGACGACCACGACGAGCATCACGGCGGCGACCCCGACGTACAGCAGCGGCAGCGTGTCGAGCCCCGACCCGTCGAGCACGAGCGCGCCGATGAGCGCACCGCCGCCGATGCCGGCGTTGAACCCGGTCGTGTAGAACGCGCTCGCGAGGTCGCGCAGGCGTTCCGGCGCGACCTGCAGCATCTTCGTCTGGAACAACGGCGGCAGCGCCCCGAAGGTCACCCCCCACACGACGAACGCGATCATCGACGGCCCCGGCTGCCCCTCGAGCAGCACGAGCGCGACGACCGACACGACGACGACGCCGATCCCCACCGGGATGCTGACGCGCGGCCGCCTGCCGAGGAACCACCCGACCATCAGCAGCCCGACCCCGCCCGCGATGCCGAAGGCGAACAGGGCCGCGCTCAGCGACGACTCCGCGATGCCCGTCGACCGCACGAGGTACGGCGCGATGTAGGTGAAGAACGAGTAGTGCCCGACCATGAAGACCGCGGTGACGACGCAGCTGAAGACGACGCCGAGCACCGAGGGCGGGGGCAGGTGCCTCGAGGGCGTGGGCGACGAGGAGGCGCGCCCCGCGCCTCCTGCGCTCGTCGCGTCCGACCGCTCGGTCGCCTCGTCGCCGCCGGCAGGGGCTCCGGCCACGTCGCCGCCGACCGGGGCGGACCCCGTCGCGGTCGCCGCCGCGGCCGCCGCCGGCTCGTGCCGCGGGACGGCGGGCAGCAGCCGCCAGACGAGGACGGCGCCGAGCGCCATCGCCCCGGCGAGCACGCCGAACGCGGCACGCCAGCCGAGGGCCTGCCCGAGGGCGGTGCCGAGGGGGACGCCGAGCACGAAGGCGAGCGTGCCGCCGCTCATGGCGACCGCGAGGGCCCGGCCGACCTGCTCGCGCGGCACCAGGTGCGCGGCGTACGCGCCGCCGATCGCCCAGAACATGCCGTGCGCGAGGCCGCCGAGCACCCGCGACGCCACGACGAGCTCGTAGCTCGGGGCGATGGCGGTGAGGGCCGCGCTGACGGCGAGCACGCTGACGAGGCCGACGACCAGCAGGTGCCGCGGGAGGTTGCGCGTGAGGTGCGTGAGGGTCGTGCTCGTGAGGACGACGGTGAACGCGAAGACGCTGACGAGCAGGCCGACGGCCGACTCGGTCACGCCGAGCTCGGCGCTCATCTCGGGCAGCAGCCCGGTGGGCAGCATCTCGCCCGAGATCGAGAGGAAGGTCGCCACGGCGAGCGCCAGCAGGCCGGCGAGCGGGAACTTCTGGGGAGGGACGGTGGGAGGCGTCGAGGGACGCACGGGTGCGATGGTCATGAGGGTCTCGGTCAGTCGGCGGGCGCCGTTCCTGCGACCCGAGCCTCGGCGGTGCCGCGCTGCTCGGGGAGGATGGTGATCCCGACTGCGCGCTGTCGTGCACGCCCGGGGCCGCGCGTGCCGCACGACCACCGTCGATGGTACGCGCCGCCCGTGCGAGGCGCCAGGCCCCCGACCGCCTACGGCCGGACTGCGGGCGCCCCGGGCGCGGCCGGGCCGGCCGCTCCGGACGACCCGGCTGGCCCCCGTCCGGTGCCGAGCGCGCCGTCGGGCACCGACTCGAACCGGACGCCCGTCGGCTGCGACGGCCGCGCCAGCATGATCAGCACCGGCAGCTGCAGGAAGGGCAGGAACACCGAGGCGATGGCCCACCCCGCCGAGAAGTTCGCGTCGTGCAGTCGCCGGACGGTCAGCGTGACCGTCGGCACGAAGGTGCCGACGCACCAGAGCATCCAGACGACGAGGTACACGCCGGACTTGTCGTCGTCACCGGGGCCGCGTCCGGTGAAGAGCGCGAGGTCGCCGAGGACCGAGCCGAAGGGCCCGACGGGCAGCGAGTGGTCGCGCCCCTGCCCGAGCGCGAGCGGGATCGCCACGAGGAACACCGCGGCGACCGCGACCTGCAGCAGCCAGGTCCACCAGAACTCGCTGCGGCTCGCGCGGGCCGACCACCGGCTCCACTGCGTGGCGGCGCGGGCCCAGGCGATCCACGGACGGAGGCCCGGGACCGGGACGGGACCGCGCAGGTGCAGGAGCTGCCTCGGGGACGGCCTCGCGCCTCCGGCCGGGGCCTTCTCGAGGCGGAGGGGCGGCCCGGTCTCGGGTCGGGGGTCGTCGCCGGGGTCGGTCATCCCGACACGCTAGGGCGGGCTCGGGACGGCCGCCATCCCCCGCTCGACCCACATCGCGGGTACCCCGGTCCACCGGACGTGCGGGGAAGGAGCGTTGCATGGGCGCATGACCGAGCACGACGAGAAGACCTGCCGCTCGTGCGGGCGCCGCATCGAGTGGCGCAAGAAGTGGGCGGCGAACTGGGACGAGGTCGCGTACTGCAGCGACGCGTGCCGCAAGCGCAAGGTCACCGCGCTCGACCGCGAGCTCGAGGGGCGCATCCGGGGCCTGCTCGCCTCGCGGGCCGCCACCTCGACGATCTGCCCGTCGGACGTCGCCCGGGCCGTCGCGCCCGACGACGAGGCCGCCTGGCGCGACCTCATGGAGCCCGTCCGCCGCGCCGCCCGTCGCCTCGTCGCCGCGGGCGAGGTCGACATCACCCAGGGCGGGTCGGTCGTCGACCCGTCGACCGCGAAGGGCCCGATCCGCATCCGCCGCCACCGGCCCTGACCCCGGGCCCGGGCACGCCCCGGGGGGCCCGGACGCGCCCCGGGGGCGTCGGGTGTCCACGGTCCGTCGTGCCGACGACGCCCGGGCGACGATCCGTGGACGACTGGTCGCGCTACGGTCGAGGGGTGACCGCCGACCACCGACGCCCCCGCAGCGTCTACGGCGTGGGGACCGAGCCCGACGTCCGGTTCAGCCTCGCGAACGAGCGCACCTTCCTCGCGTGGATCCGCACCGGCCTCGCCCTCCTCGCGGCCGGCGTCGCCCTCGAGGCGCTCGGCCTCGGGCTGCAGCCGACGCTCCGCCTCGCGGCCTCGATCGTGCTCGTCGTCACCGGCATCGCCACGCCCGTGCAGGCGTGGGTCGGCTGGCTGCGGGCCGAGCGGGCCCTCCGCCTCGACCGGCCGCTGCCGTCGGCCGTGCTCGCCCTGCCGCTCGGGGTCGCCGTCGCGGTGGCCGGCGTGCTCGTGCTGCTGGCGGTCGTGCTCGCGTGACCGCCCCGGGCCCGCGGGCCGGCCGGGCCGACGACGGAGACAGCGCCGGAGGCGCGGGTCGCCTCGACCCGTCGACCCACCCCTTCGACGAGGGGCTCCAACCCGAGCGCACCGCGCTGGCGTGGCGCCGCACGGCGCTGGCGCTGACCGCCGCGTCGCTCGTCGCGTTCCGCGTGCTGCCCGAGCTGCTCGGCGGCGGGGCCTGGGTGCTCGCGGCCGTCGGTCTCACGGCGTCGGTCGGGGTGCTCGTGGCGGCGCACCGGCGGTACCGACGGCTGCATCGCCTCCTCACGTCGCCGGCCTCGCCGTCGCGCTCGAGTTCGCCATCTCCTTCGCCTTCGGGCACAGACACGGTCGCGCCCGGGGCCGCGGGTGCGGGCGGGGGCCTGCCCGCGGGCGTGGCCCTGCTGACGCTCGCGGCCGGCGTCGTCGCCCTGGTCGTGGTGCTGGCCTCGGCGGCTGCACCCCGGTAGGGAGCGCCTCCGGGCCGCACGGCGTCACGTCTCGGGCACCGCGTCACGCTTCGTCGCGACGTGATGCGCAGAACGTGACGCGACGCGACGGCCCGAGTCGAGCCGCGCCCACCCGGGTCAGACCGGACGCAGTGCCCGCGCCTCGCCGGCGGGCAGCTCGACCACGACCTCGTCGCCCGGCACGATCCGACCGCCCGTGAGCACCACGCCCATCACGCCGCCCTTCCGGACGACCGCGCCGTCGGCGTCGCGGCCGACGAGCTGGCGCAGCAGGCCGTCCTCGAAGCCGTCGATCTGCAGGCACGGGTTCCGGAGCCCCGTCACCTCGACCGACGCCTCCGGCCCGAGCCGCAGCACGGTGCCCTCGGGCAGGCCGAGCAGGTCGACCCCGTGGGTGGTGACGTTCTCGCCGAGCTGGCCGGGTCCGACCTCGAAGCCCGCCGCGCGCACCTCGTCGAGCAGCTCGTCGTGGATCAGGTGCACCTGCCGCAGGTTCGGCTGCGACGGGTCTCGCGCCACGCGCGAGCGGTGCTGGACGGTCGTCCCGGCGTGGGCGTCGCCGGCCACGCCGAGCCCTGCCACGAGCTCGATCGCGTCGACGGCCGGCTTGCTGAAGCGGTGCTGGTCGTCGCGGCTGACGGAGACGACGGAGGCGCGGGTCATGAGGCCATCCTGCCCCGCGCCTCCGCGTCCCACCAGGGCACCTTCGGGTCGCACGGCGTCACGTCCTGGGCGAGGCGTCACGAGAAGACGCGACGCGACGCACGGAACGTGACGCGACACGACGCCCCTACTCGAACTCGGCCAGCACCGCGGCCGCGGCCCGCGCGACGAGCGCGTCGTCGTAGTCGGCGTCGTTCCGCGCGGTGAGGACCGAGAGCACGATCGGCTCGCGACCGGGCGGGGTCACGACGGCCACGTCGTTCCGCACGCCCCCGGCGCCGCCCGACTTGTCGGCCACGACCCAGCCGTCGGGCGCTCCGGCCCGCACGAGGGCGTCGCCGGTGGCGTTGCCGCTCATCCAGTCGAGCAGCTGGGCCCGGTCGTCCGCCGCGAGGGCGTCGCCGACCGCGACCGCCCGCAGGTCGGCCGTGGACGCCGCGGGCGTCGTCGTGTTCGCGTCGCTGCCGGCGGTCGGCCGGTTCAGCTCGGGCTCCTGGTCGACCACCTCGGTCTCGTCGTCGCCGAGGTCGGTCAGCCAGGCGTCGAGCGCGGCCGGTCCGCCGACCCGGTCGAGCACGAGGTTCAGCGCGGTGTTGTCGCTCTTCCGCACGGCGGCCTCGGCGAGCTCGGCGTAGCTGAGCCCGCCGACGACGTGCAGCTCGGTCACGGGCGAGTACCCGGCGGCGGCGACGTCGGCCGAGGTCCACGTCGCGCGCTCGGCGAGGTCGTCGGCCGTCGTCACGTCGAGCAGCGCCGCCGCCGCGAGCGCCTTGAGCGACGAGGCGTAGAGGAACCGCTCGTCCGCCCGGTGCCCGATCGACCGACCGTCGCCGGTGTCGACGGCGGAGACGCCGACGCGCGCGTCGAACTCCGCCTCGAGGGCGGCGAGCGCCGCGTCGACCCGGGCCTGGGCAGCGGGGTCGGTCGTGGGCGCGGCGGAGGGGGACGCCGACGCCGACGCCGACGCCGGTGCCCCGCTCGTGCCCGCCCCCGCGGGGGCTCCTCCGGCGGCGCACCCGGCGACGGCGGTGACGCCGGCCAGGGCGAGGGCGAGGACGGCGGCGTGGTGCGGTCGGCGGGTGGGGGTCATCGGGTGGTCCTCATCGGGTCGGTCGTGGTCGGTCGTGGTCGGTCATGGCCTGTCGAGCCGCGACGCCCCGGGCGTCCCGGCGTCCGGGCGCGTCCCGCCGACCCTGCCACGGAGGCGCGGCCCCGGCCCCGCATCTCAGCCTCAGGGCGGACGCCCGGGCCCGGTCAGTGCGTCGCGAGGACGACGACCGAGGCGACCCTGCGCCAGCCGAGCGCGGCGTACAGGCCCGCACCGTCGACGGACGCGACGAGGAGGCCGTGGGCGGCACCGCGCCTCCGGCACTCGTCGACGAGCGCGTGCATGACGGCGCCGCCCAGGCCGCGCCGACGGTGCGCCTCGGAGGTCTGGATCTTGTCGGGCACGGCGGTCCCGGCGGCGGTGAGGCCGGCGCGTCCGGAGGCGGCGTCGACGGGGTCGACGTCGGGGGCGAGGCCCACGGCGGCGTCGAGGTCCTCGGCGCCGCCGACGTCGGGGCTGGCGACCGCGCGCAGCACCGTCCCCCGGGCCGCCCGGGCCTCGGCGACGTCGACGACGTAGCCCGCCGGCACGGCCCGGGCCGCCTGGTGGTGGAGCTCGACGGCCATGAACGACTCCTCGGCGCTGCGCACGACGAGCCCCGCGGCGAGGCCGGCCCGCACGACGGCGTCGACCCGGGCGGGAGGCACGACGACCGTGACCCAGACCGCGTCGCCGAACGAGCCCGCGTCGACGGCCTCGGCGAGCGTCGTGTCGAGCAGCTCGGCCTCGGCGGCGGGGAGGTCGGGCGACGCCGCGTGGTCGGCGTCCGCCGCGCGGTCGTCGAGGCCGGCCCCGGCGCCCAACGGCACGACGAACTCGGCCCAGCGGTCGGGCAGCCCGATCGGCACGCGCCACGTCCCCCCGCGCCGGGTCGCGCTGAGCCCGCGCGAGGCGGTCCAGCCCTCGACCCAGTCGGCGACGAGCGGCTCGAGCGACGAGGCGCGCGGGTCGCTCGCCCCGCCCGGGTCGCCGGGGTCGGAGGCCGACGCCCCCGAGGAGGCGCGGTGACGGTCGAGCGCATCGGTCATCCCCCGAGCATGCCAGCGCGGGCACGCCCCGGCGGTCGGTACGATCGGTGCTCCCGGCCGACGACGTCCACCGCCGCCCGCGCGGCCCCTCGCCCGACTCCCCGACGCCCGCCGTCGGCCTCCCGCCGCGCGACCCATGCCGCCCCACCCGCCCCGGAGGACCCGTGTTCGAGATCGCCGACCGCCTGCTCGACCGGCTGCGCGCCGGCGAGCGAGTCGCCGTCGCGACCGCCGTCTCGGTCGTCGGCAGCGCCCCCCGCACCGTCGGCACCTCGATGGTGGTCGGCGCCGACGGCACGGTGATCGGCAGCATCTCCGGCGGCTGCGTCGAGGGAGCCCTCTACGAGACCTGCCAGCAGGTGCTCGCCGACGGGCGGCCGGTCGTCGAGTCGTTCGGCTTCAGCGACGAGGCCGGCTTCGAGGTCGGCCTCAGCTGCGGCGGCACGATCGAGGTCGTCGTGCGGGCGCTGACGGCCGCGGACGCGACCGTCGTCCACCAGCTCGAGGAGGCGCGGGCCGGCCGACCCGCCTCCCTCACCACGGTCGTCGGCGCGGCTCCCACCCCCGGCGGCGCCCCGGCCGACGACGAGGCCGACGCCGCGGGGCGCGACGCGGGCGGACGCCTCGGCGACGTCGTCGACCCGTCCGACGTCGACGCCTGCACCGGGCTGCGGCTGTTCACGGAGCGGTCGGAGCCGGCCCCGCGCCTCCTCGTCTTCGGTGCCGTCGAGTTCGCGGTCGCGCTCTGCGACGCGGGCGCGGCGCTCGGCTGGCGGGTGACGGTGTGCGACCCGCGACCCGTGTTCATGACGCCGGGCCGGTTCCGCTCGGCCGACGAGGTCGTCGTCGAGTGGCCGCCCGCCTACCTGGCCCGCACCGAGCTCGACGACCGCAGCGTCGTCGCGGTGCTCTCGCACGACGACCGGTTCGACGCCGAGCTCGTCGCGGCGGCGCTCGCCTCGCCGGCGGTCTACGTCGGGGCCATGGGGTCGCGCGTCACGCACGAGCGACGGGTGCGGCAGCTGCGCGCGCTCGGGGTGGGCGACGAGGCGATCGCGCGGCTGCACTCGCCCATCGGGCTCGACCTCGGCGCGAGCACGCCGGAGGAGACGGCCGTCTCGATCCTCGCGGAGGTGCTCGCGGTGCGGGCCGGGGCGACCGGAGGACGGCTGCGCGACCGGACGGACGCGATCCACCGCTGAGCCGGCACCCGGGCGCTGCGGTGCGGTGTCGGGGCGCGGGCGCGGCCCTACTCGGGACGGGCCTCGCCGCCGCCCGGGCGCACCTTCGCGGTGTCGGCGACGTCGATGCGGGTGACGCCGTCGCCGCGGTCCTCGGTCGTGATGCGCGGAGCGGCGTCGCTCTCGTCCGACTTCGGGGCCCGCGTGAGCTGGTCGTGGCGCTTCTCGTCCGCGGTCATCCCGGTCACGTCGTCGCGGTCGGCGTCCTTCTCGGCATCGGTCATGCCCCCGACGCTAGTCGGGCCCACGGGCTCACGCGTGTCCACGACTCGTCGGTCGCCCGGGCCGTGAGCGACCATCCGCGGACACCGGCCCGCTCGGCAGACCTGCTCGACGCGCGAGTGAGGTGAGGCTATCCTTACTTCATGCCCAGCCGCACCGCACCCACGACTCCCGGCATCTACCGTGCGGCGGTGACCCGCACCGAGCGTCTGACGCCGAGCTTCCAGCGGGTGACCGTGGCGGGGCCCGAGCTCGACCGGTTCGACTTCATGGGGTACGACCACTGGTTCCGCCTCTTCCTGCAGCTGCCCCACCAGGCCGAGCTGCGCCTCCCGCGATCCACCGGCGCGACGTGGTGGCCGCAGCACCTCGCGGTGCCGGCCGACGAGCGGCCGCACCTGGCGAACTACACGGTGGCCGAGTTCCGCCCCGCGACCACCCACGGCGGCGCCGAGCTCGACATCGACTTCGTCGTGCACCGCGGGCCCGACGGCGAGCTCGAGGGCGGCGCGGCCGTCTGGGCCTGCTCGGCAAGACCGGGCGACGCGATCGGCGTGCTCGACCAGGGGCTGATCTTCGACCGCCCGGACGACGCGACCGAGACGGTGATCGTCGCCGACGAGAGCGGCCTGCCCGCGGTCTGCGGCGTGCTGCGGTCGCTGCCGGACGACGCCGTCGGCACCGTCATCCAGGAGGTGCCGACCGCGGCCGACCGCCGCGAGCTCGACGCTCCGCGAGGGGTGGACGTGCGGTGGGTCGTCCGCGACGACGCGCACCCCGCCGGGGCCGGAGCCCTCGCCGAGCTGACCCGCCGCATCGCGGTCGACCCTCTCGCCTACGGCTTCGTCGTCGGCGAGAGCGCGCTCGCGACCGGCGGTCGCCGCCACCTGCGTCGCCTCGGCGTCCCGAAGGACCGCATCACGTTCTCCGGCTTCTGGAAGAGGGCGAAGGAGGCGCGGGTCGCCTCCTGAGCGACCGCGCACCGCGGCCCTCCCGCGCCGCGCACCGGCCGCGCCCCCGAGTTGCACGCAACCGAGTTGCGCACAATGTGTTACGCTCGCCACCATGAGCCCGACCAGCACCGCCTCGACCTCGGCCCCCGCGCCGCTGCTCGACGAGCAGATCTGCTTCGCGCTCTACTCCGCGTCGCGCGCCCTGACCGCCCGGTACCGCGACCTGCTCGCCCCGCTCGGCCTGACCTACCCGCAGTACCTCGTCATGCTCGTCCTCTGGGAGCAGGGCCCGACCGGCGTCTCCGGCCTCGGCGAGCGCCTCAGCCTCGACTCCGGCACGCTCTCCCCGCTGCTGCGGCGACTCGAGGCCCTCGGCGTCGTGACCCGTGAGCGGGTCGCGGGCGACGAGCGCAGCGTGCTCGTCAGCGCGACGCCCGCCGGCGAGGCCCTACGTGCCGACGCGGCCCGCATCCCCGCGAGCATCTGCGAGGCGACCGGCCTCGGCCTCGCCGACATCGCGGCCCTCACCGAGGCCGTCGGCGGCCTCGCCGACACCGTGCGCCGCGCCTCCTAGTCCCCACCGTCCCGCTCGACCCGTCCCACCCCCCAACGAAAGAGAGACACCATGCCCACTCGCACCGCACGCACCGCCTGGAACGGCAGCCTCGAGACCGGCGAGGGCCAGGTCGAGATGACCAGCTCGAAGGTCGGCACCTACGACGTGTCGTTCCCCAAGCGCGCCGCCGACGAGGCGAACGGCTCGACGAGCCCCGAAGAGCTGCTCGCCGCGGCCCACTCCGCCTGCTACGCCATGCAGTTCAGCGCCGTCCTCGGCCAGGCCGGCGGCACCGTCGAGGCGCTCGACGTCAAGGCCGACGTCTCGCTCGGCCCGGACTCGGCCGGCGGCTTCAAGCTCACCGGCATCGCCCTCACCGTCCGCGGCGAGGTCTCCGGCATCGACGAGGCCGCCTTCCAGGCCGCCGCGCAGGACGCCAAGGAGACCTGCCCGGTCAGCAAGGCCCTCACCGGCGTCGAGATCACGCTCGACGCGACTTTCGAGAGCTAGGCACGCACCACCCGAGGCCCCGTCCGCCCCGCCGCCCCCGATCCCTCGGAGGCACGGGTCGGCGGGGCCTCCGTGCGTCCCGCGCCCGGCCCGGCCCGGCCGCCGAGGGCGCGGCACCGACCATCGGAGGCGCGGCGCGCTCCCCCGGGACGGGCGCCGCCCGATCTGGGGCCACGTCGCACCCCGTCCCGCGACCGGGCCGCCCCGAACACCCGGCGACGCGACCACGGAGGATGCGGTGCAGACCATGGACGGACGACGAGACCGGGACGACCCGGCAGGGCTCGGCGCGACCCCGCGCAGGCACGCGGGCGGCGGCCCCGGCTCACCCGGGACGCCCGCGTCCGAGGTGGTGCCCTGCCCCACGTGCGGCGGCCCGGCACGGCTGATCGCGAACCCGTACTACGGAGTGGGACTCTCGCTCCACCCGCACGTGCTCACCTGCACGGCGTGCCGCACGTCGATCTTCGTGCCGCGCCCCAGGCCGTCCCGCGAGACCCCGGGCCCGGCCCGACGACGGGGCTTCCGCGGGCTCTTCCGGCGCTGACGCCGCCCGCGGCCGCGCGACGCCCGACGCGCTCAGCCGAGACGCCCGATCACGCTGCCGTCGAGCCCGGCGAGCAGCGCCGCGACGTCGTCCCACACCTCCGCCGCCCCGGCCTCCTCGAGCTCGGCCCGCGACAGCCCGCCGGTCAGCACTCCGACGCAGGTGACGCCCGCGCGCCCGGCGGCCTCGACGTCCCACCGGGCGTCGCCGACCATGACCGCGTGCGCGGCGTCGACGCCGGCCTTCTCGAGCGCGCCCTCGACGATGCCCGGGTCGGGCTTCGCCGTGTCGGCGTCCTCCGACGACGTGACGGCCCAGAGCGCGCCCTCGACGTCGAGCAGGCCGCGCAGCACCGTCAGCTCCCCCTCCGGGGCGCTGGTCGCGAGCACGACGCGGTGCCCGCGCCGGGCGATCTCCGCGAGCAGCTCGGGCACCCCGTCGAAGACGTGCAGGTCGGTGTCGCCGTGGGGCAGGTAGTGGGCGGAGTGGCGCTCCTTCGCCTCGTCGCCCCGCGCCTCCGCGACCTCGTCGCCCAGCAGGGCCGCGAGCAGCAGCGACGAGTCCATGCCGATCGCGCGGTGGACGCGCCAGCTGTCGACCGGGTGGCCGATGTCGGCGAAGGCCTTCGACCAGGCGTCGACGTGCGCGTAGTTCGAGTCGACGAGCGTGCCGTCGATGTCGAAGAGGACGGCGGTGGTGCCGGACGAGGAGGTGCGGGGCGAGTCGGTCATCGCACCAGTCAATTACTGCACGGCGTGCAGCGGTCGCCCCGGTCGTCACCCTGACCGGCGCCTCCGAGCTGGCTGGGAACGGGAACACCGGCCCAGGCGACGGGCGTTGGCTGACGGCATGACTACATTCGGCATCATCGGAGCAGGCAACATCGGCAGCCAGGTCGCCCGGGCGGTCATCGCCCAGGGACACGACGTCGTGATCAGCAACTCGCGCGGACCCGAGACGCTCGGCGACCTCGTCGCCGACCTCGGCGACAAGGCCCGTGCAGCGACCGCGGACGAGGCGGCGAGCGCCGGCGAGGTCGTCGTCGTCACCGTGCCGCTCAAGAACTACGAGCAGGTGCCCGTCGAGCCCCTCGCCGGCAAGATCGTCGTCGACACGAACAACTACTACTTCGAGCGCGACGGCCACATCGCGGCGCTCGACAACGGCCTCGACACCGTCTCGGGCATGCTGCAGCGGCACCTGCCCGAGAGCAAGGTCGCCAAGGGCTTCAACCACATCATGGCGAAGGACATCACGACCGACGGCAAGCCCGCCGGCGAGGAGGGCCGTCGCGCCCTCGCCACGTCGAGCGACTTCGAGGAGGCCGCCGAGTACGTCCAGCGCCTCTACGACGAGCTCGGCTTCGACACCGTCAACGTCGGCCCGCTGAGCGAGAGCTGGCGCGTCGAGCGCGACCAGCCCGCCTACGTCGTGTCGCAGACCCGGTCGGAGCTCGTCGCCAACCTCGCGAAGGCGACCCGCGCCACGGCGACCGAGGCGCCCGCGCCGCACGCCGACGAGGCGTAGGGCCGGCCCTCCCCGGGGACGCGAGCCGCGCCTCCGGGGGCCTGCACAGCACGGAACCCCGTTCCGTTCGATGAACCACGAAGCAACGTGGTTCTTCGAACGGAACGGGGTTCTTCGCGCACGAGGCGGGGCGCGGGCCGGGCCGGGACGGCGAGGGCGCTGAGCGGCGCGCCCTAGCGGGTGACCACCACGAACCCGCCGGCCCGCACCGCCACGAGCGACCGGCCCGACACCGTCTTCTGCGAGACGAGCTGCCCCTTCGCGTCGTAGCTCGCGACCGTCGAGCGCACCCCGCGGGCGCCGACCGTGGTCGGCAGCGGCAGGCGGGACGTCGACGAGACGAGCTCGGTCGAGCGTCCGCCGGCCCCGGTCAGCGCCAGGCGCTGCACGAGCGGCCGGACGATCAGCGCGTCGATCGTGACCGGCTGCGACCCGCGGGCCGTGACGGTCACGGCGGTGGCGCCCGGCCCGACCGGCACCGAGAGGGTCTGGGGCAGCAGCGCGCCGGAGGCGGCGGTCACCCCCTGAGCGCCGACCTTCGTCGTCAGCGTGCCGAGCGGCAGCCGTCCGGCCTTCCACGTCGAGGTCGAGGCGAGGCCTTCGGCGCCGAGCAGCACGGGCTCCACGTGGCGGAGGCCGGAGCCCGCCGGCACGGTGATCGAGGCGCTCTGCCCGGGCTGCAGCGTCAGCGCCGAGCCGCCGCTGTACTGCGCCTCGCCGGTCCACGCCGAGGTGGGCGTGACGACGGTGCCCGTGGTCGCCGTGGCGCCCTCGGCCTCGACGGTCGTGAGCCCGTCGCGCGAGGCGACCGTGGTCGACGCCTGCGCGAGCGCCGACACGTCGGGGGCGCCGTCGAGGGCGATCATCGAGAGCAGGCCGTGGATGGTGCTCTCGGCGCCCGAGTTGCGGTTCACCGAGCCGTCGGCCTGCACCCCGTCGTACGTCACGCCGGTGGCGCGGTCGTAGACGGCCCGCCCCGAGCGGTTCGTGCCGAAGTACCAGCTGCCGGCGACCGCCGCCACCTGGCGGAGGCCCGCCCCGCCCGACGCCTCGGCCACCGCGAGGGCGGACTGGAGTCGCGAGTCGGCCCCGTAGGCGATCTGCGTCTGGTCGATCGGCGTCGGGTACCAGGCGTTGTCGGGTCCGCTGGCCGTCAGCAGCGTGGTCGTGAACGAGGTGGTGTCGGTCACGGCGGGCCTCAGGAGGTCCGCCCGCCCGAGCACCGTCGACGCGCGTGCCAGGGCGACCGGCATCTGCGACGACCACGAGTGCCACATCGAGCGCGAGTGCGTCCAGGGCAGCACGGCGCCGTAGGGCCAGGTCTGCGGGTCGCCCGACGACATGCGGGCGATGCCCTCGGCGAGCTGGGTCGCCGCGGTGCGCGCGGCGGCGTCGCCGGGGGCGGCCTCGACGTACGAGGTCAGCCCGAGCACGGCCTCGGCCGAGGCGTCGGCGCCGTCGACGTCGACGACGAGCCACGCGGGCACCGTCGCCCCGTCGGCGACCTCGTACTGGCCGTACTTCGCGAGCGACTCGCGCTGGAGCGCCGTGACCCCGAGCTGGAGGCGCTGCTGCAGGAAGGCCGCGAACTCCGGGTCGTCGTCGCGGAAGGCCGCGTAGCCCTCGCCGAAGGCCCAGATGCTGCGGGCCAGCCAGTAGCTGTTGCCGCTGTCGGACGGATCGGGCAGCTCCACCGGCACCGGGCTGCGGTTGAACGTGCCGTCGGGCTGCATCCAGAGCACGACGTTGCCCGCGGCGGGCCCGGTCGTCGTCTGGAAGTACGCCGTCGAGCGCAGCAGCTCGTAGGCCTTCGTGCGGCTCTCCGGCGACCCGGTCTGCTGCCAGTCGCGCAGGTAGACCACTGCGGCGCGCGAGACGTCGTCGGAGTTGTAGGCGCCCTGGCCCCAGTACCCGGTGGCCGGGTCGAGCGGCCCGCCGCCCACGCGGGCGAAGGTGCCGCCGTCGCGGGCGTCGGCGTAGGTCCACGGCAGGGTCAGCGTCGGCTCGCTGTCGAGGCGGTACGACGTGTGGCCCTCCTCGGCCGCGGGCGTCGTCTCGTCGAGCAGGAAGTCGAGGTGCGCGAGGTTGGTCAGCGGTGCCGCGGCGGCGGCGACCGGCGCGGCCGTCCCGGGCCGGGCCGGGGCCGACGGAGGCGCGGCGGACGCCGGCAGGGCTCCCGTCACCCCCAGCGCGATCGCGGTCGTGGCGGCCAGGGCGAGCCCGGCCCATCGTGCGGTGCGTGCGGTCATCGTCGACCGCCTCCTTCTGTCTCGTCGGTCGGGTGGAGCGGGATGGTCGTGCGGGCGGCCGAGGCCGTGGACGGACCGGGTCAGGCGCGGTCGAGCCGGGCGACGCCGATCTTGGAGTCGGCCATGCCGTAGAAGACGAAGGGCACCCCGTCGACCTCCTCGATCGCCGTCGGGAAGACGACGTTCGGCACGATGCCGTCGCGCTCGTCGTCGGTCTCGGCCTCGAGCAGCGGCACGGCCGAGCGGGTGACGACGCGCGACGGGTCGTCGGCGTCGAGGATCATGCCGCCCGCCGCGTAGTTGACGTTCTGCTGCTGGGCGAAGGCGTCCTCGATGACGCCGGTCACACCGTGGTGCAGCAGCAGCCAGCCCTCCGGCACGCGGCGCGGGGGCGGGCCGCCGCCGATCTTGAGCTCCTCGAACGGGAAGGCCGGCCCGGCGACCGGGCGGTGCTGCCCCCAACGGGCGAGGGCCCGCGGGTCGGCGGCGACCGCGGCGACCGGCACGTAGCTGATCCAGATCGAGTGGCGGCCGTCGGTCACGCCGGCCGGCAGCGGGCTGCCCTCCCCCGGCACCGTGGCGCCGATGTGCCACATCGGCCGGTGCAGCACGGCGAAGCTCCGCACGCCGTCGGGAGCGGTGACGGCCTCCGGGAAGAAGGTCGTGTCCTTGTTGTGGAAGAGGCCGAGGTCGGTGTCGAGCTCGTCGACGTAGTCGAACGTGACGGGGCCGAGCCGGCGCCAGTCGCGGAGGTCGTCGCTCACGGCGACGGCCGTCCGCGGTCCGAGCGGGCCGTACGCGACGTACGTCATGACGTGCAGGCCGAGCTCGCCGACCCACGTGACGCGCGGGTCCTCGACGCCGGAGTGCGTGGCGCCGCGCTCCCAGCCGCGGTCGGGGGCGAGCACGACGCCCTGCCGCTCGACGCCGACCGGCACGCCGTAGTCGACGACGACGCGGGCGAGGCCGACCCGCGAGACGTTGCCGGCGGCGACGAGCCGCGGCAGCAGGTAGAGCTCGCCGTCCGGGCCGCGGCCGGATCCGGGGTTCAGCACGCCCTCGGCCTCGAGCGGCTCGTCGGGGTCGGGCGTCATGACCACGCCGAGGCGGGTCAGGCGGTAGGGGAAGCCGGGGGCGTCGGTCGCGTCGGCGACCTCGTCCGTCTCGGTCAGGTGGGTCATGGCGAGCCTCTCGGGAGGGGTGCGGGAGCAGGGGCAGGTGCGGCGGAGACGCGGTGCGAGGGGGGCAGGCACCGCGCCTCCTGCGGAGGGGGTCGTCGTCGACCCGGTCGGGTGGGGGCCCTCGGGAGACGCGGTGCGCGACGGGCGCACCCCGCGCCTCCCCGGGTCCGGGGGCGGCTCAGCCCTTCACGCTCGAGCCGACGTCGGTCGAGATGAAGTACCGCTGGAACACGATGAACAGCAGCACGACCGGCGCGGCCAGCACGACGGCGCCCGCGAGGGTCGCGCCGAACGGGTTCGCCGCGGTCGCCGCCACGTTGCTGATGTAGTTGGCGAGCGACACGGCGAGCGGCTGCATCGACGCCTCTTTCGTGATGAGGAACGGCCAGAGGAACTCGTTCCACGGCCCGATGAAGGTCAGCAGCAGGGCCGTGACGAGCGCGGGGCGGACGAGCGGGAGGGCGATGTCCCACAGCAGCCGGAACTCGCCGGTGCCGTCGATGCGCGCCGCCTCGAAGAGCTCCTTGGGCAGCTGCAGGAAGTACTGCCGGAAGACGATCACCGCCGTCGAGTTGATCGCGAACGGCAGGATCATGCCGAGGTAGTTGTCGCTCAGCCCGTAGTTGCGCGCGATGAGCACGTACAGCGGGATGATCAGCAGCTGGAACGGCACGACCTGCACGAGCAGCGCCAGCGCGAACGTGACCCCGCGGCCGCGCCACTGCAGCACGGCCAGCGCGTAGCCGACGAGCACCCCGAAGACGAGCGTGCAGGCGAGCACGCCCACGGTGAAGATGCCCGAGTTCGCGAGGCCGGTCAGCAGCCCGATGCGGCTGTCGATCGCGGCGTAGTTCTCGACCGTGATGTTCGACGGGTGCGGGAAGGCGCCCGCCACGGTCGGGTCGGGCCGCGTCTGCAGCGACCCGATGACCATGTAGTAGAAGGGGAACAGGAACGCGAGCGCCCCGATCGCGAGCACGACGCCTCGCAGCGTGGTCTGGGCCTTCGACATCTCAGGACTCCTTCCCGCCGGCGAACCGGTTCTGCAGCAGGGCGATGACCAGCACGAGGATCACGAGCACGACGCCGATGGCGGCGGCCTGGTCGGGGTTCCCCTGCTCGATGCCCTTCTGGTACATGAGCAGCACCGGCGACGTGGAGGCGCCGTTCGGCCCCCCTCCGCCGGTGAGCAGGTACGGCTCGGTGAAGAGGTTCGCGCCGGTGACGGTCGAGACGAGCAGCACCAGCACGGTCGCCGGGCGAACCCCCGGCACGGTCACGGCGAAGAACGACCGGATCGGGCCGGCGCCGTCGCTCGACGCCGCCTCGTACAGCTCTTTCGGCACGTTCTGCAGCGCCGCGAGGTACAGCAGGATGTAGAAGCCGAGCTGCTTCCACGTGACGAACAGCGCGATCGAGGGCATCGCCCACGCCGAGTTGATCAGCCACGACGGCGTCGGCGCCAGCGGGCCGAGCACCTGGTTGACGAGGCCGCTGCCGTTGAAGAGGAAGAGCCACACGGCGACGACCGCGACGCTCGCCGTGAGGTAGGGCACGTAGAACGCCACGCGGAGGAACCCGCGGAAGTGCGCGACCTTGTCGAGCGCCGTCGCGAGCACCATGCTCAGCACGACGGTGAGCGGCACGTTGATCACGAGGAACACGCCGACGTTGCCGAACGACCGGATCACGGCCGGGTCGGTGAACGCCGTGACGAAGTTGTCCAGGCCGACGAACGGCCGGTCGACGACCGCGCCGGGCGCCGTGAAGAAGTAGTCGTGGAAGGCGATGTACACCGCGTAGACGAGCGGGTACGCGAAGACCGCGAGCACGAACACGAGGTACGGCGCGCTGAACAGCAGGCCGAGGGGGTTCTTGCCGAGCAGGCCGCGGCGTCCGCGGGGCTGACGGCCGGGGCCGGGCGAGCCGGCCGTGCCGGGGCGGGGGCGACCCGAGGAGGCGCGGTGCGCCTCTTCGGGTCCCCCGCCGGCGGCCGGGGTGGCAGGCCCCGCGCTGAGGGTGGACACGGGTCAGTCCTGGGCCGCGAGCTCGTCGATCTTCGACGCGGCGTCCTTCAGCGACGAGTCGACGTCGCCCTTGCCGAAGATCACGCTGCTCGACCACGCGTCGCGGAACGCCTGCAGCTCGGCCACGGTGTTCGGGCCGGACGGCACCTCGATGGTGCGGGCCGCCTGGTCGCCGAAGAGCGCGTACGACGGGTTGGCGTCGAAGTAGTCGGCGTAGGTCGTGGCGAGGTCGGTGCGGATCGGCATCTGGCCGGTCGTCTCGAGCAGGGCCCGGTCGGAGTCCTCGCTGGTCGAGTACTTCAGGAAGTCCCACGCGGTGCCCTGGTTCTCGCAGGCCGTGTACATGCCGACGTTCTTCGCGTCGCTGAACGTGTAGGTGTCCTCCGGGCTCGTGCCGTCCTTGGTCGGCACCGGCACGGCGCCCCAGTTCACGTCCTTGTAGACGTTGACGGCCCACGGGCCGACGATCGACATGGCGGCCTCGCCGTCGGCGAAGCTGTCTCCGGTGTACTGCTCCTGACCGGCCAGGCCCTGGTCGTAGAGGTCGCGCCAGAAGGTCGCGACGTCCTCGCCGGCGCCGTCGGCGAAGGTGGCCTTGCCGTCCTCGACGAGGCCGGTGCCGCCCGTCTCGGCCGCGTAGAGCGGCATGAAGTCGAACTGCGACTGGAAGAACTCGCTCGTCGGGGCCGGGTGGATCGCGTAGTCGGAGACGCCTGCGTCGACGAGCGTCTTGCTCGTCGCGAGGAAGTCGTCGTAGGTCGACAGGGCGGGCGACTCGGCGTCGAGGCCGGCCTTCGTGAAGAGGTCCTTGTTGTAGAAGATCATGACGGGGTTCGACTTCCAGGGCAGCTGGTAGTACTTGCCGTCGGCGTCCTGGTACTGCTCGGCGAGGTCTCCGCTGCGGTCCTCGATGTACTTCGCCCCGTCGCTGAAGCTCGACAGGTCGACGAGGCCGCCCTGCTTCTGGAACTGGCCCACCGCGCTCGGCGCCGTGTTGTAGACGAGGCAGGGCGCGTTGCCGGCCGTGATGGCGGCCCCGATGACCTCTTCGCTCGACTTGCCGGCCGGGATCTCCTGGCCCTTGACCTGCTCGTCGGGGTGGTCGGCGTTCCATGCCTCGACCGTGGCCTTGCCCCAGGCGACCTCGGACTCGTTGTTCGAGTACCAGATCGTGATGGGGCCCTTCGCGGTGAGGGCGTCGCCGCCGCCGCCTCCTCCGCCGGAACAGGCGGTGAGGCCGAGGCCGGCGAGCAGGACGGTGGCTCCGATGAGTGCTGTGCGACGTTGCACGATGTTCTCCTTGGGTTCGGGTGGTGCGCTGCGGTGCGGGTCAGGTCGTGGGGACGGCGGCGGGTGCGGTCGCGTCGGGTGCGGTCGCGTCGGGTGCCTCGCGGTAGACGTAGAGGTCGCGGTGCCCGGGAGGCGCGTCCCAGCCCTGCGCGAAGGTCCAGCGGCCGTCCACCCGGCCGAGCCCGCCCCAGCTGAGCGACCCGCCGGGCGTGAGGGCGAGCTGGTCGGTCGGGCGGTCGAGGTCGTAGAGCGCCTGGCTGGCGGCGAAGCGGCCGTCGGCGTCGTCGTGGAAGACGTCGAGCACGAGGTGCCCGTCGCCGGTCACGATCGCGGCGGCGACCTCGTGCAGGTGCCCGCCGACGCTCGACAGGTCGAGGTACGGCGTGGGCTCGAAGGTCCAACGACGCATGTCGTCCGACCGGCCGACGTGCAGCACGCCGTCGAAGCCCTCGCTGACGAACATGAGGTACTCGCCGCCGATCCGGACGGCCTCGCCGTGCTCGTCGCGCGGCACGACGGCGCCCTTGGCCCACAGCCGGGTCTGCTCGGGCGGGGCGATCGGCCCGAGGCGCTCCCACGTCACGAGGTCGTCGCTGACGGCGAGCATCATGTCGCAGCCGACCGCCTCGACGGGGTACCCGGTGCTCGGGAACGCGGCCCGCGCCTCCTCGGTGATCGGCCAGATGCCGTTCCAGAAGAGCCAGAAGCGACCGTCGGCGCGGTAGACCTTGGGGTCCTCGACGCCGAGCAGCTCGAGGTCGTCGAGCGGGCGCACCACGGGGTTCGCCGGGTCGTCGACCCAGGCGGCGTCGGGGTCGGAGAGGTCGCGCGTCGCGTGGCCGATGCGGCTGCCGAGGCTCTCCTTGCGGGGCGAGGCCCGGTAGAAGAGGTGCAGGGTGCCGTCGTGCTCGATCATCGACGGGTTGTAGAGCGACGAGCTGGTCCAGCCGACGTCGTCGGGGTCGGCCCACTGGCCGTCGAGGGTGAAGGTCAGCGCCGGGTCGGGGGCGAAGGGCCCGACGGCCCAGTCGGGACGGTCGGCGCCGTAGGCCTCGGCCGCGGAGAAGTCGAGCTGCGCGAGGGCGCTCGTCAGCGGGTCGTCGTGGGCGAGCGCGTCGGCGAGCACCTGCCGGAGCCGCTCGCGCGTCAGCCGCACGAGGTGCGGGACGAGGGCGGGCGACGCGGCGGACGCGCTCGGGGTGCTCGCGGCGGTTCCGGTCGGGGTGCTCGAGGCGGCGGCGCTCGCGAGGGCGTGCGCGGCAGTCGTGGTCGCGGGGTCCATGGGCACCAACTTCGTCGTCGTGCGGCTGTCGTGATCTACCGAAACGTTTCGGTAACCAGGAAGCTAGCACGCCCTCCCCCGGAGCGGAAGGCCCGCCGGGCCCACACCGCGGAGAACCCCGTTCCGTTCACAGAACCACGAAGCTTCGTGGTTCTCCGAACGGAACGGGGTTCCGAGGCGCGGCGAGACCCGTCAGCCGGGCACGGCTCCCGTGGAGGCGCGGACCAGCAGCCGCGCCGGCTCGATCTCGGTCCCGCCGCCGCCCGTGGCCGCGACGACATCGACCCCGGCCCCTACCTCGGCCCCGTCGCCCACGCTCGCACCGCCGGCCGCGGCCCCGCCGCCCTCGACCGCGGCGAGCAGCAGCCGCGCCGCCTCCGCCCCGAGCAGCCGAGGGGAGGTCGTCATCGTGGTCAGCGCCGGACGCACGTACCCGCCGAGCTCGATGCCGTCGAACCCGGCGACGCTGATCTCCTCCGGCACGCGCACCCCGAGGCGGTCGGCCTCGGTCATGAAGCCGATGGCGGCGAGGTCGTTCGCGCAGAAGACGGCGGTCGGCCGGTCGGAGCGGCCCAGCAGGTCGACCGCGGCCCGGCGCCCGCCCTCGTAGGTGAAGTCGGCCTCGACGACGAGGCCGGGGTCGCGGTCGGAGGCGATCAGCGCCTCCCGCCAGGCCTCCACGCGGTGCACGGCGTGGACGAACCGCGACGGCCCGGCCACGTGGGCGAACCGCCGGTGGCCGAGCGAGACGAGGTGCTCGACGAGCTCGCGGACGCCCGCCGAGACGTCCTGCCGCACGGCCGGCAGCGGGAAGCCCGGCGCCGGGTTGACGCCCACGGCGGGCAGCCCGAGCTGCTGCACGAGCGGCACGCGCGGGTCGTCGACCGCGAGCTCGTTGAGGACGACGCCGTCGACCCGACGCCCCGCCGCGAGCCGTCGGTAGCGGTCGAGGGTCTCGTCGGCGGCCGTCCCCATCTGCAGGATGAGCGCGTAGCCGCGCGGGTCGAGCACCGACTCGAGCCCGCCGATGAAGCTGCCGAAGAACGGGTCGGACTCGAGCACGAACGGGTCGCGGTGCACGACGAGCCCGACGGCGAAGGCGCGCTTGGCGCTGAGCGAGCGCCCCCGCACGCTCGGCACGAAGCCGAGGTCGTCGGCGGCCTGCTTGATGCGGGCGCGGGTGCGGTCGGAGACGCCGGGCCGGTCGTTGAGCGCGCTCGACACCGAGCTGATCGCGACGCCCGCCCGTGCGGCGACCTCGACGATGGTGACCCTGTCCGCCACGTCGCGCCTCCTCGAGCCGGTTCTCCCGTCGTCGCGCGGCGACGGCCGCGGACCCGTCGATGCTACGGCAGCCCCCGGGCCGGCCCCGGATGCCGGTCGTCGACGACCGTCCCGCACAGGGCTCCGGCCGCTCAGCGAGCGCCCACGTACGGATCGGCGGAGTCACAGCCCACTGATAGCCGTCTGACCGGAGACTCCGTGCATGCACCTTCCCTGGCGCCGCCGCCCCGCGGCGACCGACGCGACCGCCCCGACCACCGTGACCGACCTCGGCGAGCCCGGCGCGCCTCCTCGTCCCCGCCCCGCGACGGGAGCGCCGGAGGCGCGGGCCGGCTCGCCCGCCCTGCCCCCGGCACCCGGGGCGGTCCCGCCGGGCATGGTCGTGGCCGGCGCCTGGGGCTGGCGGCTGCTCGTCGTGGCCGGCTGCCTGGCGGCGACCGGCTGGCTGATCTCGCGGCTCGAGGAGATCGTCGTCCCGCTGCTCATCGCGATCCTGGTCTGCGCGCTGCTGCAGCCGGTCGTACGCCTGCTGACGCGGCGACGGGTGCCGCACTGGGTGGCCATCGTCGTCGCGCTGCTCGCCCTCGTGGTCGTGGTCGGCGGGCTGCTCGTGCTCGTCGTCACGCAGGTGCGGGCGGGTGCCGGCGACCTCAGCGACAAGGGCATGGCGGCGTACGAGAGCCTGCGCAGCTTCCTGCGGACGTCGCCGCTCCAGCTGACCGACGGCGAGTTCGACCAGTACCTCGGCCAGGCCGGGACGGCGATCAAGGACGCGAGCCAGCAGATCCTCAGCGGCGTGGCCGCGGTCGGGTCGGCGGCGGGGCACCTCGTCGCGGGCGGGCTGCTGACGCTCTTCGCGACGATCTTCCTGCTGATCGACGGCCGGGGCGTCTGGCACTGGGTCGTGCGCCTCTTCCCGAAGGCGGCCCGTCCGGCCGTCGACGGCGCGGGGCTCGCGGGCTGGCAGACGCTCACCTCGTTCGTCAAGGTGCAGGTCGTCGTCGCGGCCGCGAACGGCGTGGGCATCGGGCTGTTCGCGTTCTTCCTCGGGCTGCCGCTGGCGGTGCCGATCGCGATCCTCGTCTTCCTCGCCTCGTTCATCCCCGTGCTCGGGGCGATCGTCACGGGCGCCCTCGCCGTCGTGCTCGCGCTCGTCGTGGCCGGCCCGGTGCAGGCGCTCGTCATGCTCGGCGGCGTGCTGCTGGTGCACCTGCTCGAGGCGCACGTGCTGCAGCCCCTCGTCATGGGAGGCGCGGTGAAGGTCCACCCCCTGGCCGTCGTCTTCGCCGTCGCGGCGGGCTCGCTCGTGGCCGGGGTGCCCGGCGCCCTGTTCGCGGTCCCCACCGCCGCGACCGTCAACGTCATGGTCAAGCACGTCGCGTCGGGCCGCTGGCGCGCCGTGCGCGAGGGCCCGGCGGCGGTCGACGGCACGCCGCCGGCCGCGCCCTGAGGGGACGTCGCCGCGGGGGCGCCCCCGCCGTAGAGTCGCGACCATGATCGTCGCCCTCGTCGCCGCCTCCCTCGCGGCCCTGCTGCACGTCTACATCTTCGTCATGGAGTCCGTGCTCTGGACGACGCCCCGCGTCCGCGCGACGTTCGGCATCACGAGCGACGCGCAGGCCGAGCACACGAGGCCGCTCGCCCTCAACCAAGGCTTCTACAACCTGTTCCTCGCGATCGTCACGATCGTCGGCGTGGCCCTCGTGGCCGCCGGAGGCGCGGCTCCGGCACCCGACGCCTCCCCCGCCGACCTCGCCCTCCTCGTCGCCGGCACGGGGTCGATGCTGGCCGCGGCGCTCGTGCTCGTCGTCTCCGACCGCACGAAGGCCCGGGCCGCGGCGACGCAGGGGCTGTTCCCCCTCGTGGCGCTGGCGGCGCTGCTCGTCTCCGCGGTCGCGTAGCGGGGCCGCACCGCGCACTACCCTGGGCTCGTGACCGACCCGACCAGCGCCTCCCCCGCCACCCTCGAGGCCCCCGCCACCACGCACTGGACGCTGACGCTCGTCTGCGAGGACCGCCCCGGCATCGTCCACGCGATCAGCGGCGCCGTCGTGGAGGCCGGCGGCAACATCACCGAGTCGGCGCAGTTCTCGAGCCACGACACCGGCACCTTCTTCATGCGCCTCCAGGTCGAGGCCCCCGGCGAGCGCGACGCGTTCGAGGCCCAGCTCGCCCCGGTCGTCGCCCGGTACGAGATGCAGCACCGGCTCGACGTCGTCGGCCGCCCCACCCGCACTCTCGTGCTCGCGAGCACGGCCGCGCACTGCGTCAACGACCTGCTCTTCCGGCAGCGGGCCGGGCAGCTGCCGATCGAGGTGCCGCTGATCCTCGCGAACCACCCCGACCTCGCCGGCCTCGCCGACTTCTACGGCAAGCGCTTCGAGCACCACCCCGTCACCGACGCCGCGTCGAAGGCCGCGTTCGAGGCCCGCGTGCTGCAGGTCGTCGACCGCTACGACGTCGAGCTCGTCGTGCTCGCCCGCTACATGCAGATCCTCAGCCCGGAGCTCTGCGCCGCGCTCGAGGGCCGGGCCATCAACATCCATCACTCGTTCCTGCCCGGGTTCAAGGGCGCGAACCCCTACCGGCAGGCGCACGCCCGCGGCGTCAAGCTGATCGGCGCGACCGCCCACTTCGTCACGAGCGACCTCGACGAGGGACCGATCATCGAGCAGAACGTCGTCCGCGTCGACCACACCCGCGGCGCGCCCGAGCTGATGGCGATCGGCCAGGACGAGGAGAGCCGCACCCTCACGCAGGCGGTCCGCTGGTTCGCGGAGGACCGCGTGCTGCTCGACGGGGCCCGCACGATCGTCTTCCGCTGACGCCGGGGGCGGGACGTACGCTGGCGGGGTGACCCCGACCGACACCGCGCCCCCGCCGTCCCCGGCCCGAGGCCTCCCCGTCACCGCCCTCGACGTGCTGCGGGCGGCGACCCTCGTCTTCGCCCTCTTCAGCCTCGCCTTCTGGGGCTACCTCGCGTGGCCGTTCCCGTGGCCGTCGATCGTCTTCATGGTCGGGGCGCCGCTCTTCGCCGTGGTGGTCTGGGCACTCTTCCGCTCGCCGCGGGCCCTCGTGCAGACCGACGCGGTCGGCAAGGCCCTCGTCGAGATCGCCGTCATGGGCGCGGTCGCGGTCGCCTGGCTGCAGCTCGGCCACCCCGCCGTGGCGGGGGCCTTCGCCGTGGTCGCCCTCGTCGTCGGCGTGCTGGTCGGCCGCCGCGGCGCCTCGTCGGCGACGGCACCGCGATGAGCACCACGCTCTTCACGAACGCCCGCAAGGTCGACGCGGCCGGCGAGGTCGACGGCTTCTGGATGCTCGTCGACGGCGACCGCATCACCGCGACCGGCAGCACGGTCGAGGCCCCGGGCCGGCCGCCCGTGGCGCCTCCCGCCGGCGACCCCTCCGGTGCAGGAGGCGCGGGCCGGGTCCCCGACGCCACCGTCGACCTGGCCGGTGCCCGCCTCACGCCCGGGCTGGTCGACCTGCACGTCCACGGCGGCGGCGGCGCCTCCTACGACGGCGACGCCGACGAGATCGCGCGGGGCCTCGCCGTGCACCGTGCCCACGGCACCACCCGCTCGCTCGTGAGCCTCGTCGCGAACCCGGTCGCGCGCCTCCGGACGTCGCTCGAGGCGATCGCCGAGCTGCGCACCCGCGACCCGCTCGTGCTCGGGGCGCACCTCGAGGGGCCGTTCCTCTCGCCGGCGCGGAAGGGCGCGCACGCGCTCGAGCACCTCGCCGAGCCGACGGCCGAGACCGTGCACGCCCTGCTCGACGCGGCGCCGGGCACGGTGCGGCAGGTGACCCTGGCGCCCGAGCTGCCCGGCGGGCTCGAGGCGGTCGAGCGCCTCGTCGCCGCGGGCGTCGTCGTCGCCGTCGGCCACACCGAGGCCGACCACGACCTCGCGGTCGCGGCGTTCGACCGCGGCGCCTCGCTCGTGACGCACGCGTTCAACGCGATCGCCGGCATCGGGCACCGCGAACCCGGTCCGGTCGTCGCGGCCGTGAGCGACGACCGCGTGACGATCGAGCTGATCCTCGACGGGGTGCACGTGCACCCGGAGGTCGTCGCCATGATGTTCGCCTCGGCGCAGGGTCGCGTGGCGCTCGTGACGGACGCGATGGCGGCGGCGGGCTCGGCCGACGGCGACTACCTGCTCGGCGAGCTCGCGGTGACCGTCGCGGGCGGCGTCGCGACGCTCGCCGGCACGGACACGATCGCGGGCTCGACCCTCACCCAGGACGCCGCGCTGCGTCGGGCGATGGACGCCGCCCGCCAGGGCTCCGTGGCCGCGGTCACGGCCCTCACCGCGACCCCGGCCCGGGCGATCGGCGTCGACCACGAGATCGGCCTGCTCGCCCCCGGCCACCTGGCCGACGCGGTCGCGTGGACGGACGACTGGCACGTGTCGCGGGTGTGGGCGGCCGGACGTGAGCTCGTCGACGGCGTGGCGGTGCGGTCGTGAGCGCGGGGGTGCCACCGCTGCCGGAGCGGCCGCCGCTTCCCGACCTCGACGCGGTCGGCGACGACGGGGTCGCGTTCACGTACGGACGACGCTGGGACGACGGCCCCGCCGACGACGCCTACTCGCACGTGAGCCACCCCGAGCGCTTCGCGGGCCTCCACGACGTCGGACGGGCGCTGGTCGCCCACGTCGTCGACACGTACGAGGTCGAGGCGACCCCCGTCGACCGCCTGGGCCCCCCGGGCGGCGACGGTCAGCGCCTGGTCGAGGGCTGGCGCCTGTCGCCGGGCCCGCGGCGCGGGTCGCTGACGATCGGGCTCAGCGACTTCCCCGGGGTGCTCACGGCGACCGGCTCGGCGGTGACCGAGGGCTTCCCGGCCTGCGGCTGCGACGCCTGCGACGAGAGCGCCGAGGCCACGGCCGAGCGGCTCGAGGACGCGGTGGCGCGGGCGGTGCGCGGCTGGCCACGGCGCTCCGTCGGGGAGGCGGGGCGCGCCTCCTGACGGCTGTCGCGGCGGCGTGGCTGGGCTCCGTCGCGGCTGCAGGTCGCGTTCGGGCGCGGCGACCCACGCCCCGCGTCACAGTCTGCGCAGCGCGTCACGATCCGCCACGACGTGATGCGCGAGACGTGACGCGACGCGACCGGGCCGGCGCGGCGACCCACGCCCCGCGTCACGGATCGCGCAGCGCGTCACGTTCTTTCGCGACGTGACGCGCGAGACACGACGCGACCGTGCCGGCGCGCGCTACAGCGTGCGTCCGGCGTTCTCGTCCAGCCACTCCTCGGGGTCGATCTGGGTCGACCCGTCGAGCAGCACCTCGAAGTGCAGGTGGTCGCCCGTCGCGACGCCCGTGCGGCCGACGAGGCCGACGAGCTCGCCGACCGAGACGTCGTCGCCCGCGACGAGCGGGCTCGAGCCGAGCCGCATGTGCGCGTACATGGTGCTGACCGCCTCGCCGTCGATGACGTGGTCGATGACGACGTACTGGCCGAACTGGGCGTGGATGCCCGATTTCCGCACCGTGCCGGCGGCCACGGCGCCGATGGGCTTGCCGGCGCCGGGGGTCATGTCGAGCCCCATGTGCATGCTCGAGCACGCCGCGCAGGGAGCCGTCCGCGGGCCGAAGCCCGAGCTCAGCACGACGCGTCCCGGGAACGGCCAGCGGATGTCGCCCGTCCCGTCGTTGACGATCGATCCGCGGTGCGTGGACGTCGACGTGCCCGTCTTCCCGGCCTTCGACGACGGCTCCTCCTCCGGCGCGGGCGGCGGCGGGGGCGGAGGCGGCGGGTCGGTGACCCCGTAGGCGTCTCGCTCCGACACGGTCAGCACCACGAGCGACGCCGCCAGCGTCTGCCCGGGGATCGGCGTGGTGACGGTCGTCTGCACGCCGCCGCCGCCGAGGTCGGTGGCCGACGCCGGGGTCACGTTCGACGAGAAGAACAGGGTCGCCGCGACCATCGCCAGCGCCGGGACGCCCGCGGCGCGCAGGCGCCCTGCGACGAGGGACCGCCGCGGCTCGACCGCGACCGTCGGGGTCGGACGCGACCACGAGGCCCGGGCGACGGGCCGCGACCCGGGGAGGCGCGGGTCGGCCCCCGAGATCGGGCGCCCCGTCGAGGCGGTCGCCCGGCCGCGCGAGGCGGGAGCCCGGACAGGTGCGGGTCCCGGCGCGGGCGCGGGCACGACGAGCGTCGGCGCGACGGGAGCGACCGGAGGCGTGGGCACGGGCGCCTGTGCGACAGGCTCGGGGTCGACGACCGTCGGCGCGGGAGACGGCTCGACCACCGCGTCGGGCGCGGCAGCGGCAGCCGCCGCAGCAGCCCGTTCGCGGGCGAGCGCTTCGCGGCGCGTGAGGGGAGGGGCGACGGTCTCGGTGCGCGCGTCGGACTCGGGCCGTTCGGCGGGCGCGCTCACGAGCGGGTCGTCGTCGTGCGGTCGCTGGTCGTCACGGGTCTCCTCGTCGGGCGGTGCCCTCGATCCTAGGCGTCGCCCGCCGCGTCGGTAAGGACCCCGAACGCGCGTCACGCCCCGCCCGGTCCGGTCCCCTCGCCACCGCGCCTCGACCGACGCGTCAGCCGCGCGAGCGGGAGACGGGCCCCCGCGGCGCGGGACGGGCACGCCGCCCGGGCGACCGTCAGCGGCGCAGCCCGGGGAACTCGTCGTCGCGGCGCTCGCCCGGGGCACGCTCCCCGGCGGCGGCCAGCGCCTCCTCGCGGTCCCGCAGCTCGACGCGCCGGATCTTGCCCGAGATCGTCTTCGGCAGCTCGGCCACGAACTCGACGCGGCGCACGCGCTCGTAGGGCGGCAGCCCCTCGCGGGCGTGGCGCAGCACGGCGAGCGCCGTCGCGTCGTCCGGCTCGACCCCGGCCGCGAGAACGACGTAGGCCTTGACGACGGCGAGCCGCACGGGGTCGGGGGCGGGGACGACGGCCGACTCGGCCACCGCGGGGTGCTCGATCAGCACGCTCTCGACCTCGAACGGCGAGACCTTGTAGTCGGACGACTTGAACACGTCGTCGGTGCGCCCCACGAAGGTGATCATGCCGGCGGCGTCGCGGGTGGCGACGTCGCCGGTGTGGAACAGGCCGTCGCGCTGCGACGCGGCCGTCCGCCCGGGGTCGCCGAGGTAGCCGGTCATGAGGTTCACCGGGCGGGTCGACAGGTCGAGGCAGATCTCGCCCTCGTCGGCGAGCTCGCCGGTGAGCGGGTCGACGAGCACGACCTCGACGCCCGGCAGGGGCAGGCCCATCGAGCCCGCGACCACGCTGCTGCCCGGCGGGTTGGCGACGATGGCTGTGGTCTCGGTCTGCCCGTAGCCGTCGCGGATGTCGAGCCCCCACGAGCGCTGCACCTGCGAGATGACCTCGGGGTTGAGCGGCTCCCCCGCCGACAGCGCCTCGCGGAGCGCGACCGGCCGACCGCCGAGCGACGACTGGATCAGCATGCGCCACACGGTCGGCGGCGCGCAGAACGACGTCACCTCGGCCCGGTCGAGCTGCTCGCGGAGCGCCGCCGCCGAGAACCGCGCCTGCTCGTGCACGAACACGGTGGCCTCGGCGATCCACGGGGCGAAGAAGCAGCTCCACGCGTGCTTGCCCCAGCCCGGCGACGAGATGGTCAGGTGCACGTCGCCCGGGCGCAGGCCGAGCCAGTACGTCGTCGAGAGGTGCCCGACCGGGTACGAGGCGTGGGTGTGCACGACCATCTTCGGCTTGCTCGTCGTGCCCGAGGTGAAGTAGACGAGGCAGGGGTCGTCGGTGGCGGTCGCCACCTCCGGTCGGGCCGGGGAGGCGCGGTGCGAGTCCTCGTACGACGCCCACCCCTCGAGGCGGCCGCCCACGACCACGCGGCCGACGCCCGGGTCGACGCCGGCGAACTTCGGGGCGTCGGCGGCGTCGGCGAGCACGTGGCGGACGCCGCCGCGGAGCACGCGGTCCTCGACGTCGTGCGGGGCGAGCATGACCGACGTGGGCAGGATGACCGCGCCGATCTTCATGATCGCGAGCATCGCCTCCCACAGCTCGACCCGGTTGCCGAGCATGAGCATGACGTGGTCGCCGTGCCGCACGCCGCGCTCCACGAACCAGGCCGCCACCTGGTCGGAGCGGCGGCGCATCTCGTCGAAGCTGACCTTCGTCTCGGTGCCGTCCTCGGCGACGATCCACAGGGCGGTGCGGTCGTTGCCGGCGGCGATCACGTCGAACCAGTCGACGGCCCAGTTGAACGAGTCGCCGACGTCGGGCCAGCGGAACGCCGCGCGGGCCGCGGCGTGGTCGTGACCGGAGCCGATGAGCACGTCGCGGGCCGCGCGGAAGGCGTCCGTCGCCGCGGGGTCGCGCGGGCCCGTCCAGGGCGGCGCGGTCGCGCCGGCCGCAGCGCCGGACGCAGCGGCGGAGGCGGAGGCAGGGGCGTCGGAGGAGGGGGCGGAGACGCCGTCGGAGGGAGCGTCGGGGGTGCTCGCGTGGTCGACCATCCGCCCATGATGCTCCGCCGAGCATGCCGGGCCCGGCATGTGGCCGGGGTCGGGCTCGGCGGCGACCGCCTCTGGGAGGATCGGGGCATGACCGACCCGGCCCGCGCCTCCTCGACCGACGCCCCAGCGACGACCGCGCGGGTGGGCGCTGCGGTGGGCGCGGGGGCACCGTCGCGGCCGCGTCCCGCGCTCGAGGTCGCGGTGACGTCGCTCGCCGGCGCCCGGGTCGCGCTCGAGGGCGGCGCCGACCGCGTCGAGCTCTGCAGCGCGCTCGAGCTCGGCGGGGTGACGCCGTCCCAGGGCCTCGCCGACCTCGTCGTCGGTGCCGGCCTGCCCGTGCACGCGCTCGTCCGCTGCCGTGCCGGCGGCTTCGACTTCGACGCCGACGAGCTCGCCGTGATGCTCCGCGAGGTGCGGGCGCTCGTCGCGACCGGCGTGGCGGGGGTGGTCGTGGGCGCGTTGCGGCCCGAAGGGTCCCTCGACGAGGAGGCGCTGGCCCGCCTCCGCGACGCCGCCGGCCCCTCCGTCGAGGTCACCGTGCACCGCGCGGTCGACCGGTCGGCCGACCCGGTGGCGTCCGTGGCGCGCCTGGCGGCCCTCGGCGTGCACCGCGTCCTCACGTCGGGCGGGGCGTCCCGCGTCGCCGACGGGCTCGCCGCGGGCACGATCGCCGCGATGGTGCGCGCCGCGGGGCCCGTGCAGGTCATGGCGGGCGGGGGCGTCCGCGTCGACGACGTGCCCGGGCTCGCGTCCGCCGGGGTCGCCGCCGTCCACCTCTCCGCCTCGCGGCTCGTCGGGCCGGGCCACGACGGCGGGCCCGCCGAGGCGCGCCGACCGGTCTCGCTCGGCTCGGCCGCGTCCGACTCGCACCCGGTGACCGACCTCGCGGGGGTGCGGGCCGCCCGGCGGGCCCTCGACGCGCTCGGCTGAGGCGCCCGGACCGCGGCCTGCCCGCGGGGTGCACAGTGGGGCGATGACGCAGACCTCCGTCCTCGTGCTCGGCGGCACCGGCCAGATCAGCGCCGCGTGCGTGCGCACCGCCCTGCGCGCGGGCCACGAGGTGACGGTGGTCAACCGCGGCAGCACCACGGTCCGCCCGCTGCCCGACGGGGTCGAGCACGTCGTCGCCGACGTCCGCGACGAGGAGGCGCTGGCCGCCGCCCTGGGCGACCGTCGCTTCGACGCCGTGGCCGACTTCCTGACCTTCACGCCCGACGACCTGGCCGCGACCCTCCGCGTCGTGGGCGGCCGCACGGGGCAGTACGTCTTCGTCGGCTCGGCCTCGACGTACCAGAAGCCGCCCGCCGCGCTGCCGATCACGGAGGCGACGCCGCTGTTCAACCCGTGGTCGCGCTACGCCCGCGACAAGATCGCCTGCGAGCGCCTCCTCCGCGACGAGCACCAGGCCGGCCGCGTCCGCGCCACCGTCGTGCGGCCCTCGCACACCTACGACCGCACGCACGTGCCGCTGCTCGGCGGGTGGACCGTCGTCGACCGCATGCGGCGCGGCGAGCCCGTCGTCGTGCACGGCGACGGGACCTCGCTCTGGGCGCTGACCCACGCCGACGACCTCGCCGACGCGTTCGTGCCCCTGCTGGGCGACGAGCGGGCGATCGGCGAGGCGTTCGGCATCACGGCCCCCGAGCTGCTCACCTGGAACGAGATCGCCCGCTGCCTCGCCGACGCCGCGGGCGGCAGCCTGCACCTCGTGCACCGCACCACCCGTGACCTCGTCGAGCAGGTGCCCGCGTGGGACCCGGAGCTGCGCGGCGACCGCAGCCACCCGGCCGTCTTCGACACGTCGAAGATCCGGGGGATCGTGCCGGCATGGGCCCCGCGGGTGCCCTTCGCCGAGGGGGCCCGGCAGATCGTCGCCTGGCACGACGCCGACGACGCCCGCCGGGTGGTCGACCCCGAGGCCGACGCCCTCTACGACCGGCTGACCGGCTGACCGGCTGACAGCCTGACCGCGGGCCCGCCGGCCGCGTCAGAACCGCGTGGCGAACGTCCCGACGACCGTGGGCGGCAGCACCCGCGCCTCCGTGCCGCCGCGCACCGTCGACAGCTCGCTCCACTGCGAGATGGTCGTGCAGGGGTGCGAGACGCCGAGCCGCACGAGGTCGCCGACGGCCAGCGTCGAGTCGTCCCGCAGCCGCAGGAAGGCGTGCTGGTCGTTGAGCGCCGAGACCGAGGCCCCGTCGAGCGCGCCCGCGAGCGGTCCGCGGGCGGCGCCCGCGACGGCGTCCGACGTCCGCCAGGCGTCGAGCGGCACGGGCGTCCCCTCGTCGTCGGCGGTGTCGCGGCGACCGGCGTTCAGCAGGGCCAGCCCCGGCTCCGGCCTCGAGACGACCGTCGCCCACAGCTCGAGCGCCGGCCGGAACGACTCCGACCCGTCGGCGTGGGCCGAGCCGGGCGTCGTGTCGCGGGCGAAGGGCGTGAGCCTCCGGTACAGGTCGTGGTCGTGCGCGACGTACGACCCCGATCGCAGGACCACCCGGAGGCGCGGCCCACGGTCGCCCCTCGGGTCGTGCCGTGCGCCGAGGACGGCCACCACGCGCTCGAAGTAGACGCTGCCGCCGGCGGTCAGCACCACGTCCTCGCCCGCGGCGAGCCAGTCGTCGAAGGCCTCGGGCCCGACGGCGTCGAGCAGCTCGAGCAAGGTGCCGAGGTAGTCGTCGACGACCTGGATGCCCGCGGCGTCGACGTCGTGGGTGAGCGCGCCCTCGTAGCCCGCGACGCCGGCGAGCACGAGGTGCTCCGCGGACGAGACGGCGTCGGCGACGCGCTGCGCCTCCGCGAGGGTGCGGGCCCCGGTCCGGCCGAGCGGCGAGCCCAGCTCGACCAGCACCGCGAGGGGCTCCGCCGGCTCGACGTCGCCGTCGCCGAGGACGGCCGAGGCCGCGGCGGCCCGCGCGAGCGCCTCGTCGGCGAGGCGGACGGCGTCGACCGAGTCGACCCACATCATCACGCGGGTGGCCCGGGGGCGGGAGGCGAGGGCGACCAGCGCCTCCTCGTGGAAGGTCGTGCCCGCCAGCACGACGCGCGCGACCCCGGCCTCGCGGGCGACGGAGGCCTGGAACGCCGTCGCCACGGTGATGCCCCAGGCGCCCGCGTCGAGCTGGCGCCGCCAGACGTCGGGCGACATCGTCGTCTTGCCGTGCGGCGCGAGGTCGACCCCGGCGGCGCGGCACCAGGCCGCCATCGTCGCGACGTTGTGGTCGAGGGCGTCGAGGTCGAGAGTCAGCAGCGGCGTGGGCAGCTCGACGAGCGGGACGGGCCGGTCGGCGCGGCTGAAGGTGGCCTTCGAGGCGGGCCGCGCGTCGGCAGGGCGCGGGGCGGCGGCGCGGCGGTCGGACGCGGCGTGCGGGTGGCTCGTGGTCATGGTGCCCTCTCGTCGTGTCGTGCGGGTCGTCGTCGTGCTGCGGGTCGTCGCGCCCTCGCGGCGGAGGGGAGGCGGTCGCTCCGCTAGCTTTGCAGGCGGCGGAGGCGCACCGCGCGTCCTCCCCGGCCCTGCCCCGCGACGAGACGAGAGAAGCGACCTGTGAGCGACAAGACGAAGGTGACCACGACCGGAGCCCCCACCCCGATGCCGATCTTCTCGCAGGGCGTGCTGAAGAACGGGTTCCTCGCCGTGTCGGGCCAGGGCCCGCAGGACCCGGCGACCGGCGAGTACCTGCACCGCGGCGACCTGACGGCCCAGACGCTCCGCACGCTCGAGAACGTCAAGGCGGTCGTGGAGGGCTCAGGGGGCACCTTCGACGACGTCCTCTCGCTGCGGGTCTTCCTCACGCAGCGCAGCGACTTCGCCGAGATGAACGCCGCCTACGAGGCCTTCGTCACGCAGAACGTCACCGACGGCGTCTTCCCGACCCGCACGACGATCTTCGTCGAGCTGCCGAACGAGGCCATGCTCGTCGAGATCGACGCCCTCGCGATCGTCGGCTGACCGCACCTCGGCCTCAGCGACCGGTGAGCACCGCCGTGCGTCGCAGCCAGGCGTCGTCGCCGAGCTGCGCGAGCATGAACCGGGCGACGTCCGCGCGGGTGACCTTGATCGACGCACCGTCGGCGAGGCGCTCGGCGGCGACGACGTCGCCGGTCGCGGGCTCGTCGGTGAGCCGGGTCGGGTAGACGAGCGTCCAGTCCAGGCCGGAGGCGCGCACCGCGTCGTCCGCCTCCTCCTTCGCCTCGTAGACCTTGCCGAGCACCGTGTCGAAGAAGAGCTTCTGGAACGTGCCCGCGTCCTCCCGCGAGGCCCCCACCCCGAAGGCCGAGCACACCACGAGGCGCCGGACTCCGGCCTCGGTCATGGCCGGCAGCAGGGCCGCGCCGACGGGCACCTCGACGGGGTGCCGGAGCTTCCGCGACCCGACGGCGTTGAGCACGGCGTCCTGCCCGGCGACCGCCGCGCGCACGTCGTCGGCCGACGTGGCGTCGCCGACGAGCACCCGCGCGCCGTCCCGGACGTCGAGGGCGGCCTCGTCGCGCACCAGCACGGTCACGTCGTGACCGGCCGACAGACCGGCCCTCATCAGGTGGGAGCCGACGCCCCCGGTCGCGCCCAGCAGCAGGACCTTCACCGCGCCTCCTCGTGTCGGCCACCACGGCCGTCCCCGCAACACAACTCGCTGTCCGCCCCGAAGTCGCCGTGAGCCCGCCGACGCCACCCGGACCTCACCCCCGTCGTCCCCCGGGGCACCCCGCCCCACCCCCGAGGAGGCGCGGCCCCCGACCGCCCGCCTGTCGCCTCCCCCGCCGGGTCGCCCCGCACCCCGTGGTCCCTGCACCGACGCCGACGCGGCCCCCGCGTCCCCCGCCGCCGCGGCCTCAGGCGACGCGTCGACCGGCCAGCCAGACACCGCGCACGCCGGAGGGCGACGAGCGCGGCGCCGCGTACGTGGCCCGGTCGGCGTAGGTCGCGGGGTCGACGAGCTGCAGGTCGGCGACGGCGCCCGGCACGACGCCGACGGGCTGCCCGGGCGGCACGAGGCCGAAGCGTCGCGTCGCCCCGACCGACATGCGGCGGACGGCGTCCTCGCGGGTCAGCACGGCCTCGCCGAGGCCGTCCCCGGCGCCCGTGACGGCCCCGACGGCGGCGCCCGTGGCGCCCGCGTAGACGTCGAGCACGCGCGAGAACGTCCCGTAGAGCCGGGGGTGCACCGTGCCCGACTCCCGCGGCAGGCCGTCGGAGCCGACGAGGGCGTGCGGCCAGGCGAGGGCGGTGCGCATGCCCTCGTGGTCGGTGTGGAAGACGATGACGGTGAGGGCGCCGCGCTCCGCGAGGACGAGGTCCGCGAGCACCTCACGGGGGTCGCCGCCGAGCTCGGACGCGATGTCGGCGACGCTCCGGCCCTCGAGGGCCGCGTGCTCGGGGCGGGCGAACCCGGCCAGCACGATGCGGGCGGGACCGATCGCCGCCCACTGGTTCTCGAGGAGGGTGCCGGGCCAGGGGCGGTCGAGCCCGGCCAGCACCTCCGCCCGGGAGCGGGGGCCGGCCAGCGCCTCCAGCAGGCTGTCGATGCCGCGGTCGGCGGTCGCGGGCGGGAAGAGCGAGGCGACCGTCGTGCTGCCGGCGTCGTACGGGTAGACGTCGGCCGAGACGTCGACGCCCTCGTCGCGGAGGGCGTCGAGCCGGTCGACGACGGCCGCCATGTGCCCGACGTTGCGCGGGCCGGTGACCTTGAGGTGGCTCAGGTGCACCGCGGCGCCGGTCTCACGCGCGAGCGAGGCGAGCTCCTCGATCGAGTCGTCGAGCCCGTCGGCCTCGTTCCGCACGTGCGCCACGAGCAGCCGGCCGCGGGCCGCGACCTCGCGGGCCAGCGCGACGAGCTCCGGACGCTCGGCGGCGTCGCCGGGCGCGTACATGAGGCCCAGCGAGACGCCGAGCGCGCCGGCGTCGAGGGCGTCGCCGACGGACCCGGCGATCGTCGCCGTCTCGCGGGCGCCGGCGGGGCGCCGGGCCGTGCCCAGCACGACCGCACGCATCGGCGCGTGGGGCACGAGCGTCCCCGCGTGCAGGTCGAGGGGCTCGGTGCGGAGCGTCTCGACGTAGTCGCGGAACGACGCCCACCGGCGCTCGGGGAACTCCCCCAGCACCGGCCGCGAGTACTCCGCGAGCGACCGGTCGGCCGGGTCGCGCGGCGACGGCGCGACCCCCTGGCCGCAGTTGCCGACGATCGTCGTCGTCACGCCCTGGGCGGTCTTCGGCGACACTCCCCCGGGGCGGAACAGCGCCGCGTCGTCGTGGGCGTGCACGTCGACGAAGCCCGGCAGCAGCTCGAGACCGCGCCCGTCGACGACCTCGGCGCCGTCCGCCGACCGTCCTCCGTCGGGCCCGGCTCCCGACCAGGCTCCGGCTCCGGCTCCGGCGACGCCCGCCGTCGCGGTCCCCGCGGCGGCCCCGGCGCCCACCGCGACGACCACCCCGTCGCGCACGACGACGTCGGCGACCCGCGCCGCGCCTCCGGACCCGTCGTGGACCGTCGCACCGAGCACCACGAGCCCGCGCGGGGCAGGCCCCCGGCTCACGCGAACCGCTGCCAGGCCGGCTTGTTCTCGTAGGTGTGGCGGTAGTAGTCGACGAGCGTCAGCCGGGAGGCGGCGGCCTCGTCGACGACGATCGTGGCGTGCCGGTGCAGCTGCAGCGCGCTGCCCGGGCACATCGCGCTCAGCGGCCCCTCGACCATGCCCGCGACCGCCGCGGCCTTGCGCTCTCCCTGCGCCACGAGCACGACCTCGTGCGCGTCGAGGATCGTGCCGAGCCCCTGCGTGAGGCAGTGCGTCGGCACCTGGTCGGGGTCGTCGAAGAAGCGCGCGTTGTCGGCGCGGGTCTGCGGGGCGAGCGTCTTGATGCGGGTGCGCGAGGCGAACGACGAGGTCGGCTCGTTGAAGCCGATGTGCCCGTTGGCCCCGATCCCGAGGATCTGCACGTCGATGCCGCCCGCCGCCGCGATGGCCGCGTCGTACTCCTCCGCCGCGGCCTCGACGTCGGCCGCGCGCCCGTCGGGCACGCGCACGCGGGCGGGGTCCATGCCGAGGGGCTCGACGACGTCGCGCCGGATGACCGACGCGTACGACTCGGGGTGCTCGAGCGGGATCCCCACGTACTCGTCGAGCGCGAACCCGGAGGCACGCGAGAAGTCGAGCTCGCCGGCCGCCACCCGGCGGGCCAGGGACGCGTAGATGTCGGTCGGCGACGAGCCCGTCGCGAGCCCGAGGACGGCCTCGGGCCGTCTCTCGACGACCTGCGCGATCTTGAGGGCGGCGACGCGGCCGACCTCGGCGGCGTCGGGCAGGACGATGATCTCCACGGGGTGCCTCCTCGGGGACGGGACGGGATGTCAGGACGGACGGGCAGGACGGGGCGGTCGCCCCGCCCGCTACTCGACCGCGATGTTGGCGACGATCTCCGCGATGTAGGCCGAGCGCTCCTCCCGGGTCGACGGACGACCCGGGACTCCGGGACGCTCCTGCCACGGCAGCGGCCCGCCCTCGCGACGGTACTCGACCCCCGCGGCGTCGAGCCGGGCGAGGTGGGCGGCGAGGCGCTCCGAGAACGCGCCGAAGTCGCGGGGGGCGTCCGACCAGAGCACGTCGGCCACGGCACAGAGCCGCGGGAAGGCGAAGAAGTCGACGGTGCGGGGCGAGTCCATGTGCTCGGTCCAGAGGTTGGCCTGTCCGCCCAGGACGTGCCGCGCCTCCTCGTCGGTCAGCTGCGGCGGCACGGGCTCGAAGTCGTAGACGTCGGCGAGCGTGAGGGGGATCGACACCGGGATCGGCTCGTTCGGCAGCTCGCTCTGCCGGTAGTCGAGGTAGACCTGGTCGTCGGGGCAGGCCACGACGTCGTAGCCGAGCCGTGCGGCGGCGACCGCGCCGAAGAGCCCGCGCCACGACGCGACCGTGGTGCCGGACGACATGGGCCGCGACCCCTCGAGGATCTCGTCCCAGCCGAAGGTGCGACGCCCGGCGGCGGTGACGTGGTCGTCGAGCTGGCCGATGAACCAGGCCTGCAGCTCGTCCTCGTCGGCGAGGCCGCGCTCGCGCATCAGCTCCTGGGTGCGCGGGTCGGAGCGCCACTGGGTCTTCGGGCACTCGTCGCCCCCGACGCCGATGAACTCCCCGGGGAAGAGCTCCATCACCTCGGTCAGCACGTCCTTGTAGAAGTCGACCGTCGACTGCTCGGTGTTGAGCACGTCGTCGAAGATGCCCCACTCGGTGCCGACCGCGATCTGCCGCGGCTCGGGCACGGGCGTGCCGCCGACCTCGACCGCGCCGACGCCGAGGCGCGGGTAGGCGGTGATCGCCGCCATCGAGTGCCCGGGCACGTCGACCTCGGGCACGACGCGCACGTGGCGGGCGGCGGCGTAGGCGACGACCTCGCGGATGTCGTCCTGCGTGTAGAAGCCGCCGTGCGGCCGGCCGTCCTGCGTCGCGTCCGGCCCGGCGCCGACCTGCGTCGAGGCGCGCCAGCCGCCGACCGAGGTCAGCAGGGGGTACGCGCGGATCTCGATGCGCCAGCCCTGGTCCTCCGTGAGGTGCCAGTGCAGCGTGTTCAGCCGGTGCATCGCCATGAGGTCGACGAAGCGCATGACGTCGTGCTTCGGCATGAAGTGCCGCGCGACGTCGAGGTGCGTGCCGCGCCAGCCGAAGCGCGGCGAGTCGACGACGTCGACGGAGGGCACGGTCCACTCGACGCCCTCGACGAGGGCGGTGCGCATGACCTGCGCGGGCAGCAGCTGCCGCAGCACCTGCATGCCCCAGAACACCCCCGCCGGGTCGCCGCCGGTGATGCGCACCCCGGCGGGCCGCGCCTCCAGCCGGTAGCCCTCGGCCCCGATCGACGGGTCGAGGTCGAGGGTGATCCCCGACCCGTCGGCCGGCCCCTCTCGGAGCGGCAGGCCGGTCGCCGGCCGCAGCGCCCCCTGCAGCCAGGCCAGCTCGCCGGCCAGCTCGTCGGGCGCCGAGACGCGCGTGGCGGGGTCGAGGACGAACGCCCCGGAGGCGCGGGTCAGCTCGTCGACGCGGGGCACCAGCATCGGGTCGGTCATGGCTCTAGCCCTTCACGGCGCCGGCGCTCATGCCGGTCACCAGGTTGCGTTGGATGATCATGAAGAAGACGACGACCGGCAGCGAGAACAGCACGGAGGCCGCCATCTGCCCGCCGAAGTCGGTGCCGCTGTTCGGCGTGCTGAAGGACGCGAGCCAGACGGGCAGCGTGTACATCGACTGGTCCTTCATGAACGTGTAGGCGACGAGGTAGTCGTTCCACGCGGCGATGAAGGCGAAGATGCTCGTCGCGATGACGCCCGGCAGCACGAGCGGGAAGAGCACCCGCGTCAGCACCTGCCAGGTGGACGCGCCGTCGAGCTGGGCGGCCTCCTCGATCTCGACCGGGATCGCGACGAAGAAGCCGCGCATGACCCAGATCGAGAAGGGCAGGGTCGTCGCGACGTAGGCGAGGATCAGGCCGCCGTAGTTGCCGAGCAGCCCGACGCTGTTGAAGATCAGGAACTGCGGGATGAGGAGCGCCGTGGCCGGCAGCATCTGCACGATCAGGATGAACACCATGATCGTGCGGCGCCCGCGGAAGCGGAACCGCGAGAGCGCCGCGGCCGCGAACAGCCCGAGCAGGATGGAGAAGACGACCGCGCCCGTCACGACGATCGCGCTGTTGCGGAGGTTGACGAGGAACCCCGACTGCGTGGCCGCGACGACGAAGTTGTGGAAGGTGGGGCTCGACGGGAGGAAGAGCGGCGTGCTCGTCATCACCTCGGGCCGCGGCTTGAACGCCGTGTTGACCATCCAGTAGACGGGGAAGATCCAGACGACGCTGAAGACGACCGCGATGGTCGTGCTGACCCAGCGACGCCGACGGCGACGGCGGGGCGGTCGGGCGGGGACGCCGCCGGCGAGCGTGGCGGCGTCGCCCGCGGACGGGGTCGCCTCGGTCTGGGCGGTGAGGGCGCCGCTGCCGGCGGGGGCTGTCGTGGTCACAGGTCTTCTCCCGACCGGACGAGGTTGCGGATGTAGAAGGCGGTGAGGAGCGCCAGCAGCGCCGTCGTCACGACCGAGATCGCCGAGCCGCGCCCGATGTCGAAGCCGACGAACGCGGTCACGTAGGTGAAGACGCCGAGCGTCGAGGTCGCGCCGTCCGGGCCGCCGGCCGAGACGAGCCAGATCTGGTTGAAGACGTTGAAGTCCCAGATGACCGAGAGGATCGTCACGAGCAGCAGCGTCGGGCGCAGGAATACGAGCGTCACCTGCCGGTAGACGCGCAGCTCGCTCGCGCCGTCCAGCCGCGCGGCCTCCTTGTACTCGAGGGGGATCTGGGTCTCGGCGGCGTAGAGCGTCAGCGCGATGAAGGGCACGGCCTGCCAGACGATGAGCATCCAGATGCTCGTGTAGGCGAGGCCCGCGTCGTTGCCCCAGTCGACGTTCGTCATGTCGCCGAAGACGCCGACCTGGGTGAGCAGCCAGTTGACGACGCCGTAGCCGGGCTGGAACATCCACTTCCAGACGATCGACGACGCCACGTTCGGCATCGCCCAGGCGAAGATCAGCACGACCGTGACCGTGTAGCGCATGCCCACCGACAAGCGCGTCAGCAGGTGCGAGACCCCCATGCCGATGACGACGCTGCCGCCGACCATGGCGGCGGTGAAGAGCACCGTGCGCAGCAGCGACCGCCAGAACTCGGCGTCGGCGAGCAGGGCCTGGTACTGCCCGAGGCCCACCGAGTCGTACGCGCCGGTGAAGAGGCTGCGCTGGTCGTAGTCGGTGAACGAGGTGAAGACCAGGAAGACGATGGGCGCCACCGTGACGGCGAGGATGACGACGCCGGCGGGCGAGATCAGCCAGAGGGGCGCGAGCTGCCGCCTCCGGCGTGGGCGGGCGGGCGGGGCGGCGACGGGCGGGGCGCCGACGGGCGCTCCGGCGCGGGGAGGCGCGGTCGTGGTGGCCATGGACGGCTCCTTCGGGCCAGCGGTGCAGGACGGAGGGGGCAGGAGGCGGTGGGCGCGTCCCGGGACGCGCCCACCGCCTCCCCGGGTCAGCCGTTGAGGGCGTCGTCGACGGTGGAGTCGAAGCCCTTCGCGGCCTCCTCCGGCGTCTTCGAGCCGGAGACGACCGACGAGAAGAACGAGTTGATGCTGCGGTCGCCCTCGAGGGCGGCCCAGTCGGCGCTCGACGGCGTCGCCTTCGAGTTGAGGGCGGCCTGGAAGAAGCCGCGCTCGATCTCGGAGACGGTGTCGGTCGCCACCTCGATGGCGTCCTCGCTGTTGGGGATCCAGCCGTCGTTGCCGACGACCCACTCCTGCTGCACGTCGGGGCTGGTGGCGATCTTGGTCCACTGCAGCGCCAGGTCGGCGTTCTGGCTCTTCGCCGCGATGCCCCAGTCGGAGCCGCCCAGCATGACGGGCTGCGTCTCGCCCGACTTGCCCGGCAGCGGGAAGGTGCCGAAGTCGTCGTCGGTCAGGGCCGGGTTGGCCTCCTTGATGAGGGCGATCGCGCCGTTCGTGTGCAGGATCGCGCTGGTCTTGCCGTCGGCGAAGATCTGGTCCTGGTTCGGCTCGTCGGTGTCGAGCGTCTGCGACGCGGGCGTCGAGTACTCGTTCTGGAACTCGGCGAAGTCGGCGAGGCCCTGCTGCGCCTCGTCGCTCTCGAAGCCGCCGGCCCACGTGCCGTCGTCGTCGGTGGCGATCTCGCCGCCGGCGTCCCAGACGAACTGCATGCCGGCGTACCAGTACTCGCCCGGCAGGTAGAACGGCGAGAAGTCCTGCTCGGGGTTCGCCGCGGCGACCGCGTCGAGGTCGGCCGTCAGCTCGTCGTAGGTGGTCGGCGCCTCGGTGACGCCCGCCTCGGCCCACATCGTCTTGTTGTAGATGACGGCGCGGGCGCCCGCGAAGCCGGGCACGGCGTAGAGCCGGTCGTCGACCGTCGCGGGGTCCTCGAGGCCGGCCAGCCAGGTCTGCCCCTGGCGCAGGTCGTCGGCGTACGAGGTGAGGTCGAGCAGCGCGCCGTTGGCCGCGTAGCTGGCCACCTGGGTGTTGCCGAGGTCGAGCACGTCGGGCGGCGTGCTCGTCGCGAGGGCCGTGCTGATCTTCGTCGTGATGCCGTCCCACTGCTGGATCTGGACGTCGACCTCCGCCCCGGTCTGCTCGGTGAACTCGTCGTTGATCGCCGTGATCGTGGCGTCGGTGTAGTCGCCGGTCATGACCCAGACCGTCAGCGTCTTCCCGTCGCCCCCCGAGGTCGGGACGGCCTGGGGGCCGTCGTCGGTGCCGCCCGCCGAGCCGGAGCTCGAGCAGGCCGTTAGTGCCAGGGCGGCGGCCAGGCCGAGGGCGCCGACCGCCGTGTACCGTGAGTTTCGCAATTCGTCTCCTCGTGTCCGACGCGGGGTGGCCGCATCGCCGTGGTGGTCCCGGCCGACGCCTGCCAGGGCGTCGTCTCGGGGGTGCGACGGGGGCCGGGGCCCCTGCCGCCGCTGGGCTCTGATCCCAGTGGTCCGTGTGGGGGCGCCGGCTCGTCCCCGTCGTGCGCGGCCGGTCGCGGTCGCGTCGGGCGTCGCGCGCGGCTCGCTCGGCACGCTCGGCTCGCCCGGCTCGCTCACGAGATGCCCAGCTCGGCGCTCAGGACGAGCGACGCGGCGCCGAGGGCGGCCAGGTCGCGGTCGTCGCCGGCGTACCGCATCGTCAGGCCGGTGCTGACGGCCGAGAGCGTCCGCGCCCGCACCGTCTCGGCCGCGGCCCGCAGCAGCGCCCCGTCGAGCAGGTCGCGCGGCCCCGACAGCACGACCTCGTCGAGGGCGAGCACGCTCACGACGGGGGCGAGCACGATGCCCAGGGCCCGGCCCGCCTCGTGCAGCACCGCGCCGCGCGACCCGGCGTCGTGGTCGAGGAGGCGCGCGTGCAGACCCGGGGCCGCCAGCGACACCTCGAGGCACCCGCGTCGCCCGCACGCGCAGACGTCGCCGTCCTCGTCGACCGTCACGTGCCCGATCTCGCCGGCCGAGAACTGGTCGCCCTCGACGAGCGCGCCGCCGAGCACGAGGCCGACGCCGACGCCGTTCTCGATCGTGACGACCATGAGGCTGCGCGGCTCGTCGCGGCGCCCGTCGTCGCGGCGGGCGTCGTCGTAGGTGTGGACGGCGAGCGCGGCGAGGTTGGCGTCGTTGCCGACGTGCACCGGCACGCCCGCGTGGGCCGAGAGGCGGGCGGCCAGCGGCAGGTCGTACCAGCCGAGGTGCACCGCGGTGCGGACGACGCCGTCGTGGTCGACGATGCCGGGGGTGCCGACGCCGACGCCGAGCAGGGGCTGGCGGGTGCTCGCGGCGAGCTCGTCGACGAGGCGCTCGGCGAGGGCGACGGCCGCCTCGCCGCTCGCGCCGTCGATGTCGACGGTCGTGCGGCGGACGACGGTGCCCCGCAGGTCGACGACGGCGCCGACGAAGCGCTCGGCGCTCGAGAGGTCGAGGGCGAGGATGTGGAAGGCGTCGGCGCGGACCCCCACGAGGGTCGCGGGCTTGCCGACGCGGGCGTCCTCGCGGAGGCCGAGGTCGACGACGATGCCGTCGGCCGTGAGCTCCTGCACGATGCCCGAGACGGTCGGGCGCGTGAGCCCCGACTCGCGGGCCAGGTCGGCGCGGCTCATGGAGCCCCGACGGAAGAGGGTCTGCAGCACGAGCGACCGGTTGTGCGTGCGGGCGTGCTGCGGCAGCGACTTCGTCGTGGGCGTGCCCGAGGGGCGGGGCGGGGCCGACGTGCGGTCGGCGGTGGCTCGGGGCACGGTCCCCTCCTCGTGGTCTCGGGCGGACGCCGGACGGGCCCTCGAGGATCGAGGTGCCGCGTCGCCCTCGAGGAGGGCGGTGCGGCTCCGGCAGCGTTGCCGTTAGTGAAGCGGCCTTACAAACTGGGTGTCAAGGCCGGTGGCGCCGAGTTTACGAGGACGAAACACGGCTGGTCAATACCCGAAATGCGCCCGGATTCTCGGGGCACGACCCTTGCGGATGGTCGATTTCGTAAGCTTTACTAACAAACATGTGCACGCCCGTCGACCGCGTCCCCGGCGCCGTCCCCCGCGCCTCCGGCGCCTCCGCGAGCCCGTCATGACGGCGCTGGCCGGCGTCGTCGGCCGTCCCGTGCGGACCGACCTGCCCGTCCGCGTGGGGCTCGACGTCGGCGGCACGAAGATCGACGCCGTCGCGGTCGACGACGACGGCCTCGTCCTCGCCCGGACGCGCCTCCCCTCCGGCTTCGGCGCCGACGAGGTCGTGGCCAACGCCGCGAGCGCCGTCGCCCGGGTGCTCGGCACCCCGGCCCCCGGCTCGTCCCCGGCCCTCGTCCCCCGCTCTGTCGGCGTGGGCATCCCCGGCGTCGTCGACCCCGTCACGGGACGCGTCAGCCACGCCGTCAACCTCGGGTTCGCCGACGTCGCCTTCGCCGACGCGCTCTCCCGTCTCGTCGGCGTCCCCGTCGCCGTCGAGAACGACGTCAACGCCGCCGCGCTCGGCACCTGGCACGCCCTCGGGCTGCGCGGCTCGATGGCGTACCTCAACCTCGGCACCGGGCTCGCCGCCGGCATCGTCGTCGACGGCGTGCTGAGCCGCGGCTCCCGTGGGGCCGTCGGCGAGATCGGGCACGTGCCGGTCGACCCCGCCGGGGTGCTCTGCACCTGCGGGCAGCGCGGCTGCCTCGAGACCGTGGCGTCCGGCACCGCCGCCGCCCGGCTGTGGCCGACGGACGTGCCCCACCCCGCGCGGGCCCTCTTCACGGCGGCCGACCACGGCGACCCGGCCGCGGTCGCCGCGCGCACGGTGCTCGCCGACGGGGTGGCCGCCGCCGTGCGCCTCCTCGTGCTCACGGTCGACGTCGAGACGATCGTCGTCGGCGGCGGGCTGAGCGCCCTCGGCGAGCCGCTGCTCGAGCAGGTGCGCGCGTCGCTCGGCCGAGCGGGACACGCCTCGCCGTTCGTCGCGTCGCTCGACCTGCCCTCGCGCGTGGTGCTGCTGCCCGCCGGAGCGCCGCCCGTCGCGGCCGTCGGCGCCGCGATGGCCGGCGCGCCCGTCGACCCCTCGGTCGTCGCCGTCGGCTGAGGCCGCCCGCGGCCGCGCGCACCCTCGCGGCCGCGCACTCTCGCGGCCGCGCGCCCGCGCGGACGTGCTCCCGCGCGGACGCGTGGTCGGCGGACGCCCGCTCGGCGGACGACAGCTCGGCGGACGACAGCGGACGGACGTCGACCCGATGCACCCGGATCGACGCCCGCCCTCCGCTCGGACGCGCTACCGGCGACGCACCCGCAGCGTGACGATCTCGAACGGCCTCACGGTGAGCTCGACCGCCTCGCCGGCGCCCCAGCGACCGGAGCCGGGCTGCCCCTCCGGCAGCTCCCGCTCGATGAGGTCGGTCCGCCAGGCGTCGCCGAAGTCCGAGCCGGCGTCGACGACGACCGCCGTCGTCGCGCGGGCGCCCCGGGCCTCGTACAGCCGCACGACCAGGTCGCCGGAGCGGTCCTCGGCGAGCTTGACGGCCTCGATCAGCACGGCGGGCGACGACGACGTCACGAGGGGCTCGACCCGCGAGGCTCCCCGCACCGTGCGCACGGGCAGGTTCAGCCGGTAGCCCGCCGTGGCGGCCTCGAGCACGTCGGGCGCGATCCGAACCGACGACCGGAGCACGTGGCGGCCCTGGTCGGCGTGCGGGTCGGGGAAGGTCGGCGCCCGCAGCAGCGACTGGCGGACGAGCGTGGTCGTGCCCCCGTCGCCGCCCTCGCCGTCGCGGGTCGACCGGGTGACGTCGTGACCGTAGGTCGCGTCGTTGGCGACGGCGACGCCGAAGCCGGGCTCGGCGACGTGCACCCAGCGGTGGGCGACGGTCTCGAAGCGCGCGAAGTCCCACGAGGTGTTCTGGTGGGTCGGCCGCTGCACGTGCCCGAACTGCACCTCCGACGCGGCACGGTCGGCGTGCACGTCGAGCGGGAACGCGAGCTTCAGCAGCTTCTGCTTCTCGTGCCAGTCGACGTCGGTCTCGACGTGCAGCTCGGCGTCGCCCTCGTCGAGCCACCACCGCTGGACGATCGTCGAGCCGCCCGTGCGTCGCGTGGCGACGAGGGTGCCGCCCTCGACGACGACCGAGTCGGCCTCGACCAGGTCGGTGCGCACCTTCTTGTAGGCCGCGTCGATGTCCCACGCGTCCCACTGGTTCGGGGTGTCGCGGAAGAGCTGCAGCAGCCCGAGCCGCCCGCCGGGCGCGACGACGTCGCGGCCGCTCGCGGCGTCCACCATCGACGTGACGAGGCCGTCGCCGTCGAAGGCCACCCGCACGAGGCCGTTGTCGAGGACGTGGCCGCCGTCGGTGGCGACCGGCGTGACCGACGCGCCCCGCGCCTCCGGCAGGGACCGGTCGACGTCGACGAGCGCGCCCGCGGAGGCGGGCACCCCCGCGGCCGTCACCGGCGCCGCGTTGAACGTGACGAGCGCCTCGCCCTGCCCGGCGAGGGCGCGCTGCGCCTCGCCGATGATCGCCTCGAGCTCGAGGGCGACGCGGGCGTAGTGCCGCTCGGCCTCCTGGTGCACCCAGGCGATCGACGACCCGGGGAGGATGTCGTGGAACTGCTGCAGCAGCACGACGTGCCAGATCTGCTCGAGCGCGTCGTAGGGGTAGTCGAGCAGCCCGCGCGAGGCCGCCGTGGCGCTCCAGAGCTCGGCCTCCCGCAGCAGGTGCTCGCTGCGCCGGTTGCCCTGCTTGGTGCGGGCCTGCGAGGTGTAGGTGCCCCGATGGAACTCGAGGTACATCTCGCCCGACCACACCGCCGGGTCGGCGAGCTCGGCACGGGCCTCGGCGAAGAAGGAGGCGGGGGTGCCGACGGTCACGCGCGGCGAGCCCTCGAGGTCGGCGGCCCGGTGCGCGGCCGCCATCATCTCGCGGGTCGGCCCGCCGCCGCCGTCGCCCCAGCCGAAGGGCACGAGCGACACGTTCGACGCGCCCTTCTCGCGGTACTCGCGCTCGGCGTGCGCCAGCTCGGCCGGCGACAGGTCGGAGTTGTACGTGTCGACGGGCGGGAAGTGAGTGAAGACGCGGGAGCCGTCGATGCCCTCCCAGAGGAAGGTGTGGTGCGGCAGTCGGTTGGTCTCGTTCCACGACTCCTTCTGGGTGAAGAACGAGCTCGCGCCGGCGGCCCGGGCGATCTGCGGCATGGCGCCGGTGTAGCCGAACGAGTCGGGCAGCCAGACCTCGTCGTTGTCGATGCCGAACTCGCGCAGGAAGAAGCCCTTGCCCGCGACGAACTGCCGCGCGAGCGCCTCGCCGCCGGGCATGTTCGTGTCGGACTCGACCCACATGCCGCCGACCGGCGCGAACCGGCCCGAGGCCACGGCGGCCTTGACGCGCTCGAACAGCTCGGGGTACTTCTCCTTGAGCCAGGCGTACTGCTGGGCGCTCGACGCCGCGAAGACGAAGTCGGGGTCGTCGTCGAGCAGCGCGACGACGTTCGAGAAGGTGCGGGCGACCTTGCGCTGCGTCTCGCGGACCGGCCAGAGCCAGGCCGAGTCGATGTGCGCGTGGCCGGTCGCCACGACGCGGTGGGCGCTGGCCGCGGCCGGCGACGCGAGGACGGCGGCGAGCTCGTCGCGGCCGAGGGCCGCCGTGCCGGCCACGTCGTCGTGGTCGACGACGTCGCACATGCGCTCGAGGGCGCGCAGCACCTCGTGCCGTCGCGGCGTGCCGGGGTCGAGCGTGCGCATGAGGCCCACGAGGGTCCAGACGTCGCGGTCGAGCTCGGCGACGACGTCGTCGCGCTCGGCGAGGTCGATGCGCCGGAGGGAGTAGATCGGTTCGGTGCCCGCCGTGGCGAGGTCGCCCAGCGGCGTCACGCCGTGGAAGTCGTCGCCGCCGATGTCGGGGTTCGACGCGGCCTCGACGTAGAGGTCGATCGTCGTGCCGGGCGCCGTGCCCGCCCCGATCGTGGTGAGCGGCACGTAGCCGTTGTAGGGCTCGAGCGCCTTGACGATCGTGCCGTCGGGGCGCCACACGAGCCCCTCGGCCTGGAAGCCCGCCTGGCGGATCGTGAAGCCGAGGTCGACGACGAGCTCGAGCGAGGTGGCGCCGTCGACGCCGAAGTCGTCGGGCACGACGCCCGTGACGTGGAACCAGGTCGTGCCCCACGGCCTGCTCCACGCCTGGCCGGGCACGAAGGGCGTGAACGGCTGCGCGACGGCCTCGGCGAACGGCACCGGCTCGCCCGGCGCCTCCCACGCCTCGAGGGTCAGCGGGACGCTGCGCCGGTAGACGGCCGGCGTGATGCGGTCGCGGACGAATCGGTCGATGCGGGCCTCGACGAGGGCGATGTTGTCGTGCATGGGATCAGTCTCCTGACGGGCGCGCGCGGACGCGCGGCGATGGGGTCGCCCCGGTGGACGGGACGGGCAGGGCAGGGGGTGGGGAGGACCGGCCGCATCACCCCTTCACGGCGCCGGCCAGGGCGTTCGAGCCGCCCAGCGTCCGCGACACGAGCACGTAGAGCGCGATGACGGGCACCGAGTAGACGATCGAGAACGCGGCGAGCTGGCCGTAGGCGACCGACCCGTACTGCCCGAAGAAGTTGAAGATGCTGACGGCGGCGGGCTGCTTGTCGGGGCTGAGCAGCAGCACGAAGGGCACGAAGAAGTTCCCCCAGGCCTGGATGAACACGAAGATGAACACCACCGCGATGCCGGGCCGCATGAGCGGCACGACGATGCGCGTCAGCGTCGAGAACATCGACGCCCCGTCGGTCCAGGCGGCCTCCTCGAGCGAGATGGGCACCGAGTCCATGAAGTTCTTCGCCATCCAGATCGCCATCGGCAGGCTCGTCGCGGCGAGGAAGAAGACCGTCCCGCCGACCGAGTCGATGAGGTTCAACGAGACGAAGAGGCTGTAGACCGGCACCATCATGGCGGTGATGGGCAGCCCCGTCCCGAAGAGGATGCCGTAGAGGAACGGCTTGTTGATCCGCATCCGGTACCGCGACAACGGGTACGCCGCGAGGATGGCGACGACGACCGTCACGAGCGCGCAGCCGCCCGACACGACGAGGCTGTTGAACAGCGGCACGAACGAGATCTCGGGGGTCAGCACCGCGGTGAAGTTGTCGAGCGTGAACCGCGACGGCACCTTCGCCGAGAGGGTGGCCGACGGGTCGACCGACGCGAGCAGCAGCCAGACGAGGGGCACGGCGAAGCAGATCGCGATGACGAGCAGCACGACGTTCGAGACGGCCTTCATGGTGCGGCCGCTGGGTGAGGTCATGGCCATGGTCAGTCGACCTCCGGCTTGAGGGCCCTGATGTAGATGATCGAGAAGACGGCGCCGACGAGCAGCATGATCGTCGCGATCGCGGTGCCGAAGCCGAGCTGCGAGAACTGGAAGGCCTCCTGGTAGGCGAGGATCGGCAGCGTCGTGCTGTTCGTGCCCGGCCCGCCTCCCGTCATCACGTAGATGAGGGTGAACACCGACAGCGTCTGCAGGGTCGTCAGCATGAGGTTCGTCGAGATGCTGCGGCGGATGACCGGCAGCGTGATGTAGACGAGCCGCTGCCAGCCGGTGGCGCCGTCGACCTCCGCCGACTCCGTGATCTCGGGCGGCACCTCCTGCACGGCCGCCGAGTACACGAGCATCGAGAAGGCGGCACCGCGCCAGATGTTGGCCAGCACCACCGAGAGCATCGGCAGCTCGTAGAGCCAGTTCGCCCCGGTGACGCCGAACCACGACAGCACCGTGTTGAGCGTGCCCGAGTCGTTGAAGAACGCGTACGCCGCGAACGCGGCGACGATCTCGGGCAGCACCCAGGCGGCGATGACGAACGTGCCGACGACCGACCGGACGACCTTCGTGCCGTTCCGCATGAGCAGGGCGAGCCCGAGGCCGACGACGTTCTGGCCGATCACGGCCGAGAAGAAGACGAAGGCGAGCGTCAGCAGCACCGACTTCGGGAAGTCGCGGTCGACGAAGAGGTCGGTGTAGTTCTGGAACCCGACGAACTCGGCCCCGCCGGCCGCGTAGCCGGTCAACGAGGCGTTCGTGAACGAGCCGTAGAGGCTCGACACGACGGGCCCGAGCAGGAACAGCGCGAGCAGCACCATGGCCGGCACGAGCGGCAGGGTGCGCGCGCCGGTGCGCAGGGCACGAGCCTTGGAGGCTCCGGCCCGGCGACCGGGCTCCTCACCTCCCGGTCCCGGCCCCGGGCCCCCCGGCCGACCGCTCCCACGGCCGACCGGGGCGGGGGCGATGGTCGCCATCCGGCTAGTCCTTCGCCTTCTGCGTCGCGTCCTCGCCGACGATGCCGACGAGCTGCTCGTCGAAGGCGGCGGCCGCCTCCTCGGGGCTCTGCTGCCCGGTCATGACGGCCTCCATCGCGACGGTGATCTCGTTCGAGATGCGGCTGTAGTCGGTGGTGGCGGGACGGAAGTGCGTCACGGGCACGATCGACGAGAAGAACTCGAAGGTCGGGTTGCTCGAGACGTACTCCGGGTCCTCCGCGACGTCCCTGCGCACCGCGATCTGGCTGGCCGCGATGTCGTACGACTGCGACCCCTCCTTGTCGAGGGCGTCGGCGATGAACTCGAAGGCCATGTCGGGGTTCTTCGTGTTCGCGCCGGCCGCGAGGGTCCAGCCGCCCGACATGCTCGTGGCGCCCGGGGCGTCGCCGTCCTGCGTCGGCATCGCGGCCTGCCCCATCACGTCGTTCCACTCGGGCCAGGGGTTCGTGCCCGTCTCGAGCCACGTGCCGCTCAGCCACGAGCCGTCGAGGTCGATGGCGAGCTTGCCCTGCGGCAGCCACTCGCCCGCGACGATGGTGCCGATGTTCGTGTCGAGCGCCTCCTCGGGCTTCGGGCCGACGCCGCCCTGGTAGACGTCCTCGATGAAGCCGAGGGAGTCGACGAAGCCCTGCGAGTCGGTCAGCCACTTGCCGCTGTCGTCGTCGTAGAGGGTGCCGGTGGGCGTGCCGTAGAGCAGCATCTCGAAGCCCTGCATGGTCGCGCCCTCGCCCTGCGGCTTGCCCGAGTAGACGTTCATCGGGACGACGTCGGGCAGCTCCGACTTGATCGTGTCGGCCGCGTCGAGCACGTCCTGCCAGGTCTTCGGCTCCCACGGCACGGGCAGCCCGGCCTGCGCGAAGAGGTCCTTGTTGTACCAGAGGGCACGGGTGTCGGTGCCCATGGGGATCCCGTAGGTCTTCCCGTCCTCGCCGACCCCCGCCTCCTTCGCGTTGTCGTAGAACATGTCCCAGTCGTCCCACTCGGCGGTGTAGTCGTCGAGGGGCAGCAGGTAGCCCGCCGCCGCGTCGCTCTTGACCTTGAAGGTGTCCTCGTACATGACGTCGGGGGCGGTCGCGGCCGAGCGGTTCATCAGCGCGAGCTTGGTGAAGTAGTCGTCGTTCTGGGCCGCGATCGGGACGAACTCGACCTTCATGCCGGGGTTGTCGGCCTCGAAGGTCTTCGCGGTCTCCTTCATGTGGGCGTCCATCTGCGTGAACGTGCCGAACTTCTGGTACGCGACCTTGATGGTCTTGTCGTCGCCGCCTCCGCCTCCGCCGGCGGAGCACCCGGAGACGACGAGGGCGGTCGCGGCCGCTGCCGCGGCGATCGCCAGCACGCGTCGGCGGGTCGATGAGGTCGTTCGGGTCATCATGGTGCTCCTTTGCTCCATCGGCGCATCCCCGGCGACGGTGCCGGGGGCGTTGCAGTTACTACACCGTCTGGAGTTATTCGTGTCAAGACGTCGTGACCGAGTCGTGACCCGGTCCGCGCGTCCGGCTCAGGCCGAGATGAGCAGCGCCGACGGGCGGGGCGAGAACGCGTGGTCGAGCACGAGGCAGGCCGCCCCCACGGCGGCCACGTCCTCGCCGATCGACGAGGTGACGATCGCGATCGGGTGCCGCGCCACCAGCGCCTCCGACGACCGCACCTCGTCGGGCAGCTCGGCCAGCACGTACGGCGCGATGACCTCCCAGAACGGGCCGCCGAACACGACCTCGTCGAGGTCGAGCAGGTTGACGACGACGACGACGGCCCGGGCCAGGTGCGACGCCGCGCCCCGCAGCACGCCCAGCGCGCCCGCCTCGCCGGCGCGCGCCTTGGCGGCCAGGGCGACCAGCGCCTCCTCGATCAGGTGCAGGTCGACCGGGTCGCTGTCGGCGAGCGCGGCCGCCAGCACCGCCTCGTCGACGTCGCCGGGCCCGAGCACGCCCGCCTCGACCGCCTGGCGCGACAGCGCGTGCGGCGTCACGAGCTCGCCGACGCAGCCGACGCGGCCGCAGGTGCAGCGCCGCCCCTCGTGGTCGACGGTGATGTGGCCCGAGTCGCCGGCGTTGGCGCTCGCCCCGCGCAGCACCTCGCGGCCGAGCACGAGCCCCATGCCGAAGCCCGTGCCGTAGTAGACGAAGGCGAAGTCGCCGCGCGTGCCCGACGCCGCCCCGTCGCGGAACCAGAGCTCGGCGACGGCGGCCGCCGTCACGTCCTTCTCCAGCAGCACGGGCAGCCCGGTCGCCGCGCTCAGCGAGCGCCGCAGCGTCACGTGCCGCCAGAGCGGCAGCATCGGCGGGTCGAGCACGACGCCGCCCTCGACGTCGATCGGGCCCGGCGAGGCGATGCCCACCCCGAGGAGGCGCGCGCGGTCGACCCCGGAGCCCGCCACGAGCGCGTCCACCGTCCGCGCCACGAGCCCGACCACGTCGTCGGGGTCGGAGGCCGACGGGGTGGGCGTCCGGGTGTGCGCGACGACGGAGCCCTCGAGGTCGAGCAGCACGTAGGTGACCACCGCGGGGTCGACGTGCACACCGACGGCGTAGCGGCCGCGCGCCTCGAGCTGCAGCATCGTGCGGGGCTTGCCCGGCCCGCTGATGACCGTGCCGCTCTCGCGGATGAGCCCGGCCTCGAGCAGGCGCCGCGACACGTTCGTCACGGCCTGCGGGCTCAGCCCGGTGCGCGCCGCGATCTCGGTGCGGCTGAGCCCGGCCCGCTCGCGCCGCACGGCGTCGAGCACCACGGAGCGGTTGTACCCGCCGATCGCGGGCAGGTTCGTGCCTCTCGTCATCCGACGATCATGGCCGATGAGCGGACGGCCCGGCGCCGACGGGCCGCGGCCTCAGGCGCCGAGCACGAAGGTCTGCGTCGCCTGTCCGGTCAGCGCGTGTGCGAGGGGCTCGCCCCACGGTGCCCAGCCCCGCGAGCGATAGAGCGCCACGGCGCCGCCGTTCTCGCGGAGGACGTGCAGCACGAGGCGGTCGTGCCCGGCGGCCCGCGCGTCGTCGGTGAGGTCGTCGAGGAGGCGACCGCCGCCTCCTCGTCCCTGCTCGGCCGGGTCGACGGCGAGCAGAGCCAGGTAGGCCGCGTCGGGCGGGTCGGTCGGGTAGCCCGTGCCCGGGGCCGTCACGAGGCCGAAGCCGAGGAGGCGCGGGTCGGCCCCGCCGTCGCCGCTCGCCTCCCGCAGGGCCCGCAGCGCCACCCGCTGGGCCCGGGCCTTCGTGCGGAACCGCTCGGCCGTCCCCGCCGCCGGCTCGTGCCCGTCGCGCGCGGCGAGCGCCGCCAGCCAGACGGTCTCGCAGGCGTCGAGGTCGTCGTCGCCCGCGGGCTCGGTGTGCATGGGCCGATCCTCCCACCACGACGTCGTCGGCGCGACGGTGGTGCCGGGCGCCGGTGCGCCGCTACCCTGAGCGCATGTCCGACCTGCGCCTCGAAGAACTGTCCGCCGCCACCGTCGTCGCGGCCAACAACCTGACGCTCAAGCCGGGTCAGGAACAGTACGTCGCCCCCGTCTCGCACTCCATCGCGGAGGCCTACGTCAACCCGACCACGGCCTGGCCCCGCGTCGTGCTGCAGGGCGACGAGGTCGTCGGCTTCATCATGGGCAACTTCGACGCCGAGAGCGACGACCCGGCCCTGCGCAGCTGCATCTGGCGCATGAACGTGTCGGCCGACCACCAGGGCCAGGGAATCGGGCGCTTCGCCGTGCACGCCCTCGCCGACGAGGCCCGCTCGCGCGGCTTCGACCGCCTCACGGTCATGTACGAGCCCGGCGACGACGGCCCCGAGGACTTCTTCGCCCACATCGGCTTCACCGTCGTCGGCGAGACGCCCTACGGCGAGCACCTCGCCGCGCTGACCATCGCCCCGTCGACCCCGGCCGAGTGAGCCCGGCGGGTGACGACTTCGCCTCGCGCGTGGTCGCCGTCGTCGAGACGATCCCGCCGGGCCGGGTCATGACCTACGGCTCCGTCGCGGCGGCCATCGGCTCCCGCTCGTCCCGCGGGGTCGGCCAGGTCATGGCCTGGGCCGGGTCGGACCTGCCGTGGTGGCGCGTGGTGCGGGCGTCGGGCCTGCCGCCGGAACGTCACGAGCAGCGCGCCCTCGAGCATTACCGGGTCGAGGGCACCCCGCTGCGGCAGGGGCGGACGGGCGTGCTGCGGGTCGACCTCGAGCGCGCCGCCTGGAGCCCCTGAGCCGAGTCCGACGGTCGCCGTCGGCCCCGGCCGGCGAGGTCGGCACGGGACTCGGCCCCCGGTGATCAGCCTCCCGGCCGAGCAGGTCGCGCCCTCCGGCTGATCCGGCCCGGGCGCCGGCCCGCTTGCATCGGACCATGCCCTCGACCCGCCGCCTCGTCACCGCCGTCGCCCTCGCCTGCTCCGTCGCCGTGACCGCGGTCGGCTGCTCGATCCCCTCCCTCGTGCCGCCCGAGAAGAGCTACGAGTTCGCCCGCTGGGGCGACGCGCCGAAGACGGGCACGCGCTCGTTCGTGCTCGACGGGTGGATGCCCTCCGACGCCACCGACATCCGCGTCGACACCCTCCGCCACGACCACGAGGAGGCGGTGCTCACGCTCCGCACCGCGACCTCCCCCGCCGACATGGCCGGGTGCGCCCCCGCCGACCCGGTCCCGACGACCCCGTCGCTCGCCCCCGAGTGGCTGCCCGACGACCTGCCGACGGCCGGGTACGCCTGCGGCGACTGGGCCGTCGTCGCGGACGGCGGCCAGGTGTGGGCCTGGCGCCACGCGGGCTGACGAGCCCGCCCTAGACGAGCGAGTCGCGCCAGGCGGCGTGCAGCTGCGCGAAGCGGCCCGTGCCGGAGATCAGGTCGGCGGGCGTGCCGTCCTCGACGACGCGGCCGTGCTCCATGACGAGCACCCGGTCGGCGATCGCGACCGTCGACAGGCGGTGGGCGATGATGACCGCCGTCCGGTCGGCGAGCAGGGTCTGCAGCGCCTCCTGCACCATGCGCTCCGACGGGATGTCGAGCGACGCCGTCGCCTCGTCGAGGATGAGCACCGCCGGGTCGGCGATGAACGCCCGCGCGAACGAGAGCAGCTGGCGCTGCCCCGCGGAGACGCGGCCGCCACGCTTGTTGACGTCGGTGTCGTACCCGTCGGGCAGGGCCACGACGAACTCGTGCGCCCCGACGGCCCGGGCGGCCCGCTCGATCTCCTCCCGCGAGGCGTCGGGCTTGCCGAGCCCGATGTTGTCGGCGACCGTGCCCGAGAACAGGTACGCCTCCTGGGTGACCATGACGATCGCCCGACGGAGGTCGTTCGGGTGGAGGTCGCGCAGGTCGACGCCGTCGAGCGAGATGCTGCCGCGGGTGGGGTCGTAGAACCGCGAGATGAGCTTGGCGAGCGTCGACTTGCCCGCCCCGGTCGACCCGACGAGGGCGATGGTCTGCCCGGCCGGCATCGTGAGGTCGAACTGCGGCAGCACGACGCTGTCGGCGGCGTACGCGAACTCGACGTCGTCGAACTCGACGGTGCCCTTCGCGTGGCGCAGCTCGACCGGCCGAGTCGGGTCGGGCACGCTCGGCCGCTCTTCGAGCACGCCCGAGATCTTCTCCAGCGCCGCCGAGGCCGACTGGTAGCTGTTGTAGAACATCGCCATCTCCTCCGCGGGGTCGAAGAAGCGCTTGGCGTAGAGGGCCACGGCGAGCAGGGCGCCGATCTCGAGCGTGCCGCCGATGACGCGGAAGCCGCCGAAGAGCACGACGGCCGCGAGGGTCGCGTTGCCGATCAGCACGAGGCCCGGGTCGAACGTGCCGAAGAGGGTGAACACGCGCGAGTTCGCGGTGCGGTTGCCCTCGACCTGGCCGGCGTACTCCTCCTCGTTGCGCGCCTCCTTGCGGAAGGCCTGCACCGCCCGCATGCCCGTCATCGTCTCGACGAAGTGCACGATGACCCGCGCGCTCGTCACGCGCGTGGCGCGGAAGAGCTTCTGCGACCGCACCTGGAACCAGCGCGTCAGCGCCACGAGGGGCACGAGCGCCACGGCGAGCACGAGCCCGCTGGGGGCGTCGAGGCTCACGAGCGCGATCGCCGTGAAGAGCATGTAGAGCAGCCCCTGCACGAGCTGGTTGATGCCCGAGTCGAGCAGCTCGCGGATCGAGTCGAGGTCGCTCGTCTGCCGCGAGATGATGCGGCCCGAGGTGTAGGTCTCGTGGAACTCGAGGCTCAGCGCCTGCGTGTGGAGGAACAGCCGCTTGCGCAGGTCGATGAGGATCGCCTGGCTGATGCGCGCCGACAGCACGGTGTACTGCGCCATGAGCACGGCCCCGAGCACCCCGGTCACCAGGTACACCGAGACGACGAAGATCGCCGGAGCCCAGTCCTGCCGGTCCATGAGGGCCGGCAGGGCGTTGTCGATGCCGTACGCGATCAGCGCCGGACCGGCCACCTGGCACGCCGTGCTGACCACGACGACGAGCGCCATGACGGCGAGCCGCCAGCGCAGCGGGCGCACGAGCGAGCCGAGGAGGCGCAGCGAGCGACCCCGCAGCCGCTTGCTCTCGGCCGTGGTGAAGTCGCTGCGCTCCTCGCCCCGGACGCCCTCCGTGCTCGAGCCCTGCTCGGCCCGCTTCTCGGCGGGGGTACGTCCGTCGAGGACGTCGTCGCGCTGGTCGCTCACGCGAGCACCTCTTCTCGGCGGGGGGCGGTGTCGTCGTCGAGCGACGAGATCACGTAGCGGTAGTGCTCGTTGGTGGCGAGCAGGTCGGAGTGGGTGCCGACGGCGGTCACGGTGCCGTTCTCGAGCAGCGCCACCCGGTCGGCGAGCGTCACCGTCGACGGACGGTGCGCGACGATCAGGGACGTGGTCGAGGCGAGCACGCGGCGGAGCCCCGCCTCGACGCGCGCCTCGGTGTCGACGTCGAGCGCCGACAGGGGGTCGTCGAGCACGAGCACCGCGGGGCGGGCCGCGACGGCCCGGGCGAGCGCGAGCCGCTGTCGCTGGCCGCCCGAGAGGCTGAGCCCCTCTTCTCCGACCCGGCTGTCGACGCCCTCGGGCAGGCGGTCGACGAAGTCGGCCTGAGCGATGTCGAGCGCCTCGCGCAGCACGCGGTCGGCCTCGACCGGGTCGTCGACGAGGTCGGGCCGACCGAGCAGGACGTTCTCCCGCACGGAGGCGCTGAACAGGGTGGCGTCCTCGAACGCCATGCCCACGTGCCGACGCAGCTCGGCGCGCGTGAGGTCGCGCACGTCGACGCCGTCGAGCGTCACGCGACCGCCCGTCACGTCGTACAGCCGCGGCACGAGGGCGAGCAGCGTCGTCTTGCCCGAGCCGGTGAGCCCGACGAGCGCCATCGTCTCGCCCGGCTCGATCGCCAGGTCGACGCCGTTGACGAGGTCGGGGTACTGCGCGGGGCTGTCCTGGTAGCGGAAGTGCGTCGACTCGAAGACGAGGCGACCGCGCGGCTCGTCGATGGTGGCCGGCTCGTCGGGGTCGGTGACGGTGTTGACGCTGTCCATCACCTCGAAGAAGCGGTCGGCCGCGGTGCGCGTGTCGAACGTCATCGACAGCAGGAACCCGATCGACTCGACCGGCCAGCGCAGCACGGTCGCCGTGGCGAAGAAGGCGAACAGCTGGCCGACGGTGAGCTGGCCGTCGGCGGCGAGGGCGATGCCCCCGAGGAGGCAGAGCGCGAAGGCGACGTCGGGCACGAGCAGCAGCCACAGCCAGAGCTTCGAGATGGCCTTCGCCTTCTCGATCTCGGTGCCGCGCAGCTCTTCGGCCTGCTTGGCGAACTCGCGCAGCGAGTGGGCGCCGCGGCCGAAGGCCTTGAGCACGCGGATGCCGTGCACGCTCTCCTCCACGCTGGTCGCGAGGTCGCCGACCTGGTCCTGGCTGCGACGGGCGACGACGGAGTACCGCTTCTCGAACGCCAGGCTGACGACGAACACGGGCACCGAGGCGACGACGAAGATGAGCGCCAGCACCCAGCTGTAGAAGAAGAGCACGACGAAGCCGACGACGATCGTCAGCACGTTGACGACGAGCAGCACGAGGCCGAACGCCAGCCAGCGGCGGATCAGCGACAGGTCGCTCACCGACCGGCTGAGCAGCTGACCGCTCTGCCAGCGGTCGTGGAAGGCGACGGGCAGGTCTTGCAGCTTCGCGTAGAGCGAGTTGCGCATGCTCGCCTCGACGTGCGTGCTGGGGGTCAGCACGAGCCGGCGCCGGGCCGCGATCATGGCCGCCTCGACGAGGCCGAGCCCGAGCACGACCGCGAAGGCCGGCCACACCTGCGACGCGTCGCCGCCGGAGAGCGGGCCGTCGACGAGGCGCTGCAGCACGAGCGGGATCAGCAGGGCGACGACGGCGGCCACGAGCGCGACGACCATGCCGAGCACGAGGCGCGGCAGCGCGGGGCGGGCGTACGGGAGGAGGCGCGCCAGGGCCCGGGTCGTCGAGGGACGACCCGGCGGGGTGCGCGGAGGGACGGTGGGCTGGGGCATGGGTGATCCAAGTGTCGTGATCTGACGGGGAGCACCGCAGGGAGGTGCTCCCGAGTGGGGAGAGGCGAGCAGCGCCTCCGCCTGGGGAGGGCTCTCGACACGTCGCGGGCGCGGGCCTGCGACGGCGTGGTCGAGCGGGTGGCGGGGCCGGTCGGGCTATCCGCGCCGCGCCGGGGTCGAGGCCGGGGCGGCGGTCGCCGAGGAGGCGCGGAGCGCGAGGGCACCGGAGGCGGACGTGGCCACCGTGGTCCGTGTCGTCGAGTTCATCGTGTCCTCCTGCGTCGTCGTCGTTCGTCCGGACGGCCTCGCGGCCGGCTGCGGACAGCCTTGCAGGATATGTCCGGAGGCGCGCCCCGCGCAAGACCGTCCGGTCCGGTCGCCGCCGTCCCGCCGCGCCGTCGCCAGGCCCGGGCACGGCGAGAGGGGCCGGACGCCGGGCGTCCTGCCCCTCTCCCGCTCGGCGGCGCCCGCCGCGTCGATCAGTGGAAGAAGTGGCGCTCGCCGGTGAAGTACATCGTCACGCCGGCGGCGGTCGCGGCCGCGACGACCTCCTCGTCGCGGATGGACCCGCCCGGCTGCACCACGGCGCGGACCCCCGCGTCGAGCAGCACCTGCAGGCCGTCGGCGAACGGGAAGAACGCGTCGGAGGCGGCGACCGAGCCACGGGCCCGCTCCCCTGCCCGCGTCACGGCCAGCTGGCACGAGTCGACGCGGTTGACCTGGCCCATGCCGACCCCGACGGAGGCGCCCTGGTCGGCCAGCAGGATCGCGTTCGACTTCACCGAGCGGCACGCCCGCCAGGCGAACTCGAGGTCGGCCCGCGTGGCCGCGTCGGCCTCGTCGCCCGCCACGAGGGTCCAGGCGTCGGACGACCAGCCCTCGAAGGAGTCGACCTCCTGCACGAGGAGGCCGCCCGAGATCTGCTTCGCCTCGGTCGCGGCCCGGGCGAAGTCGCCGGGCAGCGCGAGCAGCCGGATGTTCTTCTTCGACTGCAGCACGTCGAGCGCGTCGGGGTCGAAGCCCGGGGCGATGACCACCTCGGTGAAGATGTCCTTGACCGTCTCGGCCATCGCGAGCGTGACGGGGCGGTTCGTGGCGATGACCCCGCCGTACGCCGACACCGGGTCGCAGGCGTGCGCGCGACGGTGGGCGTCGGCGACGGGGTCGGCGGCGTCGGGCGAGGCGACGGCGATGCCGCACGGGTTGGCGTGCTTGATGATCGCGACGGCCGGCTGGTCGAAGTCGTAGGCGGCGCGGAGGGCGGCGTCGGCGTCGACGTAGTTGTTGTACGACATCTCCTTGCCGTGCAGCTGCTGCGCCTGGGCGATGCCCGCGCCGTCGGCGGTCGCGTAGATCGCCGCCGACTGGTGCGCGTTCTCGCCGTAGCGGAGGACGGCCTGGCGGGTGCCGGCGAGGGTGACCTCGTCGGGGAGGCCGACCCGCGCCTCCGGGGCGGCGGCCGCGTCGTGCTCGGCCCGGGCCCCCAGGTGCGACGTGAACCACGACGCGACGGCCGAGTCGTAGGCCGCCGTGTGCGCGAACGCCTCGCCGGCGAGGCGCTGACGCTGGGCGAGGGTGGTGCCCCCGAGGGCGAGCGACTTCACGACGAGGGGGTAGCTGGCCGGCGACACGGCGATCGCGACGTTCGCGTGGTTCTTCGCCGCGGCGCGCACGAGGGCGGGCCCGCCGATGTCGATGTTCTCGATGACGGCCGGGGCCTCGGCACCCGACGCGACGGTCTCGACGAACGGGTACAGGTTGACGACGACGAGGTCGAAGGCGGCGATGCCGAGGTCGGCGAGCTGGCGCTCGTGCGACTCGAGGCGCAGGTCGGCGAGCACGCCCGCGTGGATGCCCGGGTGCAGGGTCTTGACCCGACCGTCGAGCGACTCGGGGAAGCCGGTCACCTCGCTCACGTCGGTGACCGCGTGGCCGGCCTCGCGGATGGTCGAGGCGGTCGAGCCCGTCGACACGATCTCGACGTCGGCCTGCGCCAGCGCCGCCGCGAGGTCGAGCAGGCCCGTCTTGTCGCTCACGCTGATCAGGGCCCGCGTGACCGGGACCACGTCGCGGTCGCGGTAGAGGGAGGGGTCGATGGTGTGGCCGCTCATGCGTGGCTCTCCTGTTCGAGGTCGATCGTTCCGTTCGCGACGTCGAGCACGGTCTGCACGAGCAGCTCCCGCTCGACGAGCTTGATGCGGTCGTGGAGCGACGACTCGTCGTCGCCGGGCAGCACCGGGATGCGGCGCTGCGCCAGGATCGGCCCGCTGTCGACGCCGTCGTCGACGACGATGACGCTCGCCCCGGTCTGGTCGACGCCGGCTGCGAGCGCGTCCCGCACGCCGTGGGCGCCGGGGAACTCGGGCAGGTACGCGGGGTGCGTGTTGATGAGGTGGGGGCTCAGCGCCTGGACGACCCGCGGCGGCACGAGCCGCATGAAGCCGCTGAGGACGACGAGGTCGGGCTGCCACCCGAGCACCTGGGCGAGCAGCTCGTCGCCCCAGGCGGCCCGGTCGGGGAAGCTCGTGAACGGCACCGAGAAGGTGGGGATGCCGTACGCCTCCGCGTGCTCGAGGCCGTCGGCGTCGCGGTCGGCGCCGACGGCGACCACGCGGGCGGGGTACTCGGCGTCGTACGCCGCCTCGAGCAGGGCGCGCAGGTTCGAGCCGCCACCGGAGATGAGCACCACGAGCTTCAGCACCGGGCAAGCCTAGCGGCCCGGGCGCGGCGCCCCGGCGGCGACCGACGACCGTCGGCGGACCCCGTCGGCAGGCCCGCCCGTGGACGCCGTCGGAGAGTCACGGAGCGCGGTCAGCGGCGGACGTCGTCGATCGGCTCGGTCACGTCGTCGCCGTCCTCGCCGCGGCCGCCGCGGTCGGTGTCGGTGTCGGTGTCGCGGGTCGGGGCGTGGGCGCTCTCGTGGGAGGGGCTCGCGCCCGCGGCGCTCGTGCCGCCCGACCGCACCCACCACGGGCTCGCCGGTTCGGGCGTCCGCTCGCGGGGCGCGGGCATCCACGACGGCCTCCCCGGCTCGCCGACGGACGGCGCGTCCTCGTGCGCCGCGACCGACGGAGCGGCGTCGGCCGGGCGGCTCGACGCCGGGGCGGCCGTGGCCTCCCCCGTGGTCGCCCGGTCGCTCGTGGTGCTCTCGCCCCTCGCGGCGGAGCGTCCCGCGCCGAACGGCACCCGCTCGAGCACTGACCTCCACGACGACCGCTCCGGAGGCGCGGCCACCGCGATGGGCCCCGTCGCGTCCGCGTCGCCGCCGCCGGCCTGCTGCCGTGCGGCGCCGCTCGGGGCGGGGGCGGCCTCGGTCACCCGGTCCGCGCCTCCCCGGCTCTCGTCGGACGACGACGCCTCGTCGTCGTGCCCGAGGAAGCGGCGCACGGAGACGACGAGTGCGAGGGCGGCAGGCACTCCCACCTCGAGCGCGGCGAAGCCCCCGACGGCGAGCGGGTCGGGGCCGACCTGCGCGAGGCGGCCCGGGCCCGCCGAGCCCGAGGCGGCCCAGGCGAGCAGGCCGACCGCGACGCCGGCGACGACCCCGCCTGCCAGGCCGACCAGGGCGCGGCGGAGCAGGTCGTCGACGCCCGACTCCGCGAGCACGCGCTCGACGCGCGGTCGCAGGACGGTGGCGACGACGAAGCCCGCGACGACCGGCACCAGCAGTCCGAGGAAGGCGAAGGCCGGGTCGCCCGTCGGCAGCGCTCCGAGGAAGGGCACGGCCGGCAGCGGCCCGACGTTCGTGCCGAGCGGCGACACCTGCGACCCGGTGCCGAGGGCGAAGCCCGGCCCGACGAACCACGAGACCGCCCAGACGACGAGGTCGGGCAGCAACGCCAGCTGGCCGATCGTCAGGGCCAGGCCCCCGAGCAACCCGGCGTGCGCGCCTTCGTAGAGCGTGATGAGCTCGGCGTAGCTCGTGAGCAGCAGCAGGGCCACGACGACCGACGCGACGGCCAGCACGACCGCCAGGCTGCCGACGCCGAGGCGCAGGGCAGAGCCGACGACGGCACGACCGACGTGCGGGATGCGCGCGACGAGGTCGAGCACGAGGTCGGTCGCGGGGTCGGCGGGCCCGCCGCGGCGACGTCGCGTGACCTCGGCCATCGTCGCGAGCGGTACGGCGTAGACGAGGGTCGGCAGCAGGGTGCCCTGCCAGAGGGACGGGGCGGCCAGCTCGTGCTGCGCGGAGGCGGTGAGGCCGAGGGCGAGCACGGCGAACGCCGCGATGCTGACGAGGGTGCCGAGCACGCGGTGCGGCGTCTCGGCGACGGCCCGCCCGGCACGGACCGCGAGCAGCACCGTCAGCACCGAGAAGCCGAGGGCCGCGATGGAGACGCGGATCGGCGCGTCGGCGCCGGCCACGCCCGTGGCGGCCGCGGCGTCGGCGGAGAGCTGGAGGGTCAGGTCCGCCCCGTGCCCGACGAGCCAGACGTCGACCGCCGCTCGCCAGAAGATCAGCCAGTCGAGCTGGAGCCCGTACTGGAACGCCCAGAGCAGGCTGAGGAGCACGACGGGGATGCCCACGCCGATGCCGACGACGAGCAGGGCCTCGAGCGCGGCGAAGACGGCGGTGACTGGGCGGTTCATCGCGGACGACTGTACCGGCGTCGGCCCGGGAGCCCGACGTGCCCCGCCGACCTCCGGGCCGGGCGGACGCGACGACGGGCGTGCCGCCCCTCGGACCGCACGGACGCCACGACGGGCGTGCCGCCGGGCCGAGCGGTCGTGACCGTTCGTCCCGTCGCGCACGCCCGTCGACGGACCTGCCGTGCAGGCTGCCCTACAGGGCCGCGTAGACCTCGCGGAGGAGTGCCGCCGTCTCGCTCGGCGTCTTGCCGACCTTGACGCCGGCCGCCTCGAGGGCCTCCTTCTTGGCCTGGGCTGTGCCCGCCGAGCCGGAGACGATGGCCCCGGCGTGGCCCATGGTCTTGCCCTCGGGCGCCGTGAAGCCGGCCACGTAGCCGACGACCGGCTTGGTGACGTGGGCCTTGATGTAGTCGGCCGCGCGCTCCTCGGCGTCGCCGCCGATCTCGCCGATCATGACGATCGCCTTCGTGTCGGGGTCGGCCTCGAACGCCTCGAGGGCGTCGATGTGCGTCGTGCCGATGACCGGGTCGCCGCCGATGCCGATGGCGGTCGAGAAGCCGAGGTCGCGCAGCTCGAACATCATCTGGTAGGTCAGGGTGCCCGACTTCGACACGAGGCCGATCGGGCCGGAGCCCGAGATCGTGGCGGGCGTGATGCCCACCAGCGACTCGCCCGGCGTGATGATGCCGGGGCAGTTGGGCCCGATGATGCGGGTCGTGCCGCCCTTGGACTTCGCGAGGGCCCAGAACTCGGCGGCGTCCTGCACGGGGATGCCCTCCGTGATGACGACGACGAGCGGCACCTCGGCCTCGATGGCCTCGACGACCGCGTCCTTGGCGAACGCCGGCGGCACGAAGACGATCGACACGTCGGCGCCGGTCGTCGAGACGGCCTCGGCGACCGTCCCGAAGACGGGCAGCTCGACGTCGCCGTGCGTGACCGTGGTGCCGGCCTTGCGGGCGTTGACGCCGCCCACGACCTTCGTGCCCGCCTTCAGCATCAGCGCGGTGTGCTTGGTGCCCTCGCCGCCGGTGATGCCCTGGACGATGACCTTGCTGTCTCTGTTGAGGAAGATCGACATTGTTCTCTGCTGCCCTTTACTTCGAAGCCAGTTCGGCGGCCTTGTCGGCTGCCTCGTCCATGGTCGCGACGACGGTGACGAGCGGGTGCGCTGCCTCCGCCAGGATGCGTCGGCCCTCCTCGACGGCGTTGCCGTCGAGTCGGACGACGAGCGGCTTGGTGGCCGCGTCGCCGAGGATGCCGAGAGCCGCGACGATGCCGTTCGCGACCGCGTCGCAGGCCGTGATGCCGCCGAAGACGTTGACGAACACGCTCTTGACCTGCTCGTCGCCGAGGATCACGTCGAGGCCGGCCGCCATCACCTCGGCGCTCGCCCCGCCGCCGATGTCGAGGAAGTTCGCCGGCTTGACGCCGCCGTGGGCCTCGCCGGCGTAGGCGACGACGTCGAGGGTCGACATGACGAGCCCCGCGCCGTTGCCGATGATGCCGACCTCGCCGTCGAGCTTGACGTAGTTGAGGCCGGAGGCCTTGGCCTTCGCCTCGAGCGGGTCGGCCGCGTCGGCGTCCTCCAGCTCGGCGTGGCCCGGGTGACGGAACTCGGCGTTCTCGTCGAGCGTGACCTTGCCGTCGAGGGCGACGATGTCGCCCTGCTCGGTGAGCACGAGGGGATTGACCTCGACCAGCGTCGCGTCCTCGCCCTCGTAGACGGCGTAGAGCTTGACGATGACGGGCGCGACCTTGGCGATCAGCTCGTCGGGGAAGCCTCCGGCTCGGGCGATCTCCTCGGCCTTGGCGAGGTCGATGCCCGCGCTCGGGTCGACCTCGACGCGCGCGAGCGCCTCGGGCTTCTCGACCGCGAGCTGCTCGATCTCCATGCCGCCCTCGACGCTGCAGAGCGACAGGTACGACCGGGCGGCCCGGTCGAGCAGCACCGAGAAGTAGAACTCCTGGGCGATCTGCGCGCCCCCGGCGATCATCAGGCGCTTGACGACGTGCCCCTTGATGTCGAGTCCGAGGATCGACTCGGCGGCGGCCTCGGCCTCGTCGGCGTTCTTGGCGACCTTGACGCCGCCCGCCTTGCCTCGCCCGCCGACCTTGACCTGGGCCTTGACGACGGTCACGCCGCCGAGCTCCTCAGCCGCCGCCCGTGCCTCCGCGGGGGTGTCGGCGACGATGCCCGGCAGGACCGGCACGCCGTAGGACTCGAACAAGTCCCTGGCCTGGTACTCGAAAAGATCCACGCTGTTCTTCCAATCCGCATCGCTGCGTTCGACTCACCTGGGGACGTCTCGGCATCGAGGCATCGGCTTCTCGACGTCGGGACAACTGGCCTGCGCCAGCCTAGCGCGGTCGCCCTGCGCAGACCGCGCTCCGGCTGCGGCGGAGGACGACGGCTGTCGGGGTACAGCGGTGGAGGGACGGCTGCCGATCGTCTGTGGACGGCGCGCGTGTCGGTGGTCGGAGGCATGGTGTCGAGGGTCTCGCCGCGATCCGGCAGCGAGAGGCAGGACGAGGGCGACCATGACGACGACGACCACCACCACGAGCGAGACCACCGCCGAGCGCATCGCCGAGGCGGCCGACCGGCTCTTCGGCTGGGACGAGCTGCGGCCCGCTCAGACCGAGGCCGTCGAGTCGGTGCTGGGCGGTCGCGACACGTTCGGCATCATGCCGACCGGCTACGGCAAGAGCGCCATCTACCAGGTCGCCGGTGCGCTGCTCGACGGCCCGACCGTGGTCGTCTCGCCGCTGATCGCCCTGCAGGCCGACCAGGTGGCCGGGCTCGTCGGGCACCCCGAGGCCCCCACCGCCGTCGACGTCAACTCCGGCCACACCGACGACGAGAACGACGAGAGCTGGAGGCGCGTGGCGGCCGGCGAGGTCACCTACGTCTTCCTCGCCCCCGAGCAGCTGGCGCGCGACGAGACCGTCGAGCGACTCGCCGCGGCCGGGGTCGCGCTGCTCGTCGTCGACGAGGCGCACTGCGTCTCGTCGTGGGGCCACGACTTCCGCCCCGACTACCTCCACCTCGGCGAGGTGGCCGAGCGGCTCGGCCGTCCGCCCGTCCTCGCCCTCACGGCGACGGGTTCCGGACCGATCCGCGACGAGGTCGTCGAGCGGCTGCGGCTGCGCGACCCGCTCGTCGTCAGCCGCGGATTCGACCGCCCGAACCTCTGGCTGCGCGTCGTGCGCCACGAGGACGAGGCGGAGAAGCGCCGTGCCGTCATCGAGCAGGTGGCCGACCTGACGACCCCGGGCATCGTGTACGTGGCGACCCGGCGCGAGAGCGAGCGGTACGCCGACGAGATCGCCGCACGGTGCCCGGACCGCGTCGTCGAGGCCTACCACGCGGGTCTCCGCTCGGCCGACCGGGGCGCCCTCCACGAGCGGTTCCACGACGGCGGCCTCGACGTCGTCGTCGCGACGAGCGCCTTCGGCATGGGCATCGACAAACCCGACGTCCGCTTCGTCGTCCACGCCGACGTCCCCGAGTCGCTGGACGCCTACTACCAGGAGATCGGGCGGGCCGGTCGTGACGGCGAGCCCGCCGACGCGACGCTGCACTACCGGGCCGACGACCTGTCGCTGCGCTCGTTCTTCGCCTCGGGGCTCCCGTCGCGCGCCCACCTGAAGGCGGCCTTCCGAGCCGTCGCCGACGCTGACGGGCCCGTTCGCCGCAGTGCGGTGGCCGAGGCGGCCGGGCTCAAGCCCCGCCAGGTCTCCCGCCTCCTCGACCTGCTGCTCGAGGCGGGCACGATCGCCGAGTCGTCGCGCGGCTACCGGCCCACGGACGGCTTCGAGGCCGCGACGGCGGCGGAGGCCGCCCGCGACACGGCTGAGTCGCGCGAACGCGTCGAGAAGTCGCGCATCGAGATGATGCGCGGCTACGCCGAGAAGCGCGGCTGCCGCCGCCGGTTCCTCCTCGCCTACTTCGGGGAGGAGGCGTCGCAGCGCTGCGGCAACTGCGACGACTGCCGGGCGGCGGCCGACGAGCCCGACGCGCGGTCCGACGAGCGGGCGCGGGGCGTGTCCCCCGAGAGCGAGCAGGCCGGGTCCGACGACGTCGAGTCGGCGCTCTTCCCCGTCGACGCGCGGGTCGTGCACGCCGCCTGGGGAGAGGGCACCGTGATGAGCACCGAGGGCGACCGCATGACCGTGTTCTTCGAGGCCGAGGGGTACAAGGTGCTCGCGGTCGCCGACGTCGAGGAGCGCGGCCTGCTGCAGCCTGCCTGACCTCGCACCGTGCGACGAGCACGTCCGGGCCCGTCCTTCCCTGGGAGCCTCCACAAGGGTCGGCGTCGCGGTCGGGAGTAGACGAGAACCACCTGACACACGACGGAACGAGAGAACGACATGTCGCGAGACGCCAACCTCCAGACCCAGCAGCTCCTCGGCGAGATCCTGACGGCCCGAGAGGTCGACCGGCTCGGCGAGGGCTTCCACGCCGACGTCGTCGACCACGACCCGGCGCCCGGGGCCCCGGCCGGCGTCGAGGGCATCAAGGCCTTCTGGTCCGACTTCTTCACGGCCTTCCCCGACGCCGACCTCGCCGTCGAGACCCTCGTCGCCGACGACGAGCAGGTCACCGCCGTCTTCACGATCACGGCCACCCACACCGGACCGTTCCAGGGCCACGAGGCGACCGGCAAGACCTTCACGGTGCGCGGCATCCAGGTCGGCCGCTTCGACGGCGACGGCCTGCTGGTCGAGCGGTGGGGCGCCACCGACGAGGCCGGCATGATGCAGCAGCTCGGCCTGGCCTGATCCCCACCTCCACCCCCCCACCCCGGAAGGACCTCACGATGAGCGACACCCAGACCCCCGCAGCCTCCGGCGACGAGCCCTACGACGAGGAGAAGGACTTCGAGGAGAGCCAGCAGATCGTCACGAACGACGCGGTCGCTGGCGAGACGGTGCTCCCCGGAATCGGCGACGGCAACGACGGCCCGACCGGCGGCTCGCCGCGCGAGGCCGAGCCGGGCCTCGCCGAGAACGACCTGGCCGGCGACGAGATCGACCTCGACGAGACCGAGTGACCTCGACCTGGTCCTGATCCGACGACGCCCGCCCCTCGCCTCCCCGACGGGCGGGCGTCGTCGTCGTCGCATCGTCCGCGTCGCCTCTCCCTCCCCCGTCCACCGACGCGCGAGGCCCTCCACAGATCGGCGACACGCAGCCACGACGACGGCCCACCCGACGCCATGGTCGTGGCATGAACTCACGACACGGCCCTCTGGGGCCCCTCCGCCACCGCATGACGACCTCGTTGCTCCTCGTGCTCACCCTCCTCGCCGCGCCGCTCTTCCTCCTCGCCCCGGCCGAGGCCGTGACCTCCACCGGTCTCGGCACGGGTCACCTCTGGCGAGGCGACAACGCCTCCTGGCTCGGCACCTACCGACTCGAGGACGGCCGACAGGCCTTCTGCCTCGAGGCGGGCAAGTCGTCCCCGGTGGGCAACCACTACGACACCGAGACCGGCAGCGAGGTGGTCGGCGTCTCGACGGCCGACCACGCCCGGCTCGCCTACATCGCCCGCACCTGGGGCGACACGGGGGACGCCGACACGGCGGCCGCCGGGCAGCTCGCCGTCTGGACCATCACCGGCCTGAACGGCCACACGCAGCGGTACTACGCCGGGCGGGCCAACGAGCGCTGGCCCATCGTCCTCGAACGCGCCAACCAGATGCTGGCCGAGGCCACCGCCGCCGCGTCGACGTCGGTGACCGGCTCGGTCTCCGTCGACCTCCAGCCCGACGGCACCGGCAGCATCCGGGCCGACCTCGTCGTCGACCGCGTCGGGGGCGGCCCCGAGGAGCTCGGGCCTGCCCACGTCGGCACCGCGACACTGACGGGGGCGGTCTTCGCGGACGGCTCGACACAGGCTCTCCTCCACAACGGGAACGCCCTGCCGTTCACGGCGACGGGCGACCGAGCCCAGATGACCGTGACCGGAGAGGCCCGCTTCGACGACCTGCCGTACGGCCGGGTCATGACGGTCGGCACGAGCCCCGCCGGGTCGCAGCGCATCCTCTTCACCGGCGGCGTCAGCGTCGCCGCGAGCGACGTGGCGAGCGTCGAGTCCCTCTCGCCCCTGCCGTTCCGTCCCACGGTCTCGACGGCGACCAGCGACGTCGTCGCCGAGCCGGGCACCGTCGTCACCGACCAGCTGACGCTCGACGTGCTGCCGGGCGAGGGCCTGCTCTCGGAGTGGGGCCGGTACGAAGCCGACGGCACCTGGTCGCTCGTCCCCGTGACCGTGCGCAGCCGCCTCCTCGGCCCCTTCCGGACACCCGTCGAGCCGCGTGACGAGTGGCCTGCCGACGCGCCCGTGGTGTGCGACGTCGCCGTCGAGGTGCTCGACGGCCCCGGCACCTACGCGACGCCGGGGTGCGAGCTCCCGTCGGGCGGTTGGTACACGTGGGTCGAGACCATCGACCCCGCCGACACCCCCGCCGAGGCGGGTCGCGACCGGGTGCAGGGCTGGCGGTCCGCGTTCGGCACCGCGTTCGAGACCACCTTCGTCCCGTGGGCGCCCCGCATCGAGACCGCCGTCGTGGGCGACCGCGAGGTGCTGCCGGGCAGCTGCGTGAGCGACGCCCTCGACGTCCTCGACGGCAACCCCGCGGCACCGGAGGTGCGGGTCGACACGCTGCTCGTCGGTCCCTTCACCGAGGCCCCGGCCCCCGGCACCGACCTCGGGCCGGTCGCCGAGATCGACGAGTCGCTCCTGGCAGGGCGGGCCGAGACGACCATCGGCGCCGACGGACGCTACGAGGCGCCCTGCATCGTCGCGACGGAGCCCGGCCACTACGTGTTCCTCTTCACCTCCGACGGTTCGGGCTCCGTGGACGACGCGCCACCGGTCGTGCCGGCGTTCGCCGACACCACCGTCCACGAGTCCGAGTCGTTCTCGGTCGTCCGTCCCCCGGCGCCGTCCACGCCGCCGGCCGCGCCGCCGGCACCGGCAGAGTCGGCTCCCGCCGCTCTCGCCTTCACCGGCGGACCGGACGGTCTCCGGATCGTCTCGACGGCCGTGGGCATCGTGCTCGCCGGGCTCGCCCTCGTCGCGGCGGCCTCGACCGGTCACGTGCTCCGGCGTCGGCGGAGGGAGTCGACGGGCCCAGCGGAGTCCGCAGCCACCAGCGCCGGGGCGTGACCGATGGAGGCGTCGACGAGACGGCGGGACGGGTCGCCGTCTCGTCGCCCCTCCACGCTCCGGTCATGCGAGGGGCACCTGCACCTGGACGGTCTCGCCGTCGCCGACGTGCACGTGAGCGATCCCCGGCCGAACGCGGTGCGACGTGGCGCTCTTCGCCAGCCGCACGCCGACGTGGTCGCCGTCGGACGTCGCCTGGGGGCTGAGCACGGCGCCGCACCGGGCGCGTCGCAGGTCGACGTGCCAGCCCGAGAAGCCGAAGCCCAGCTCGGCGACGCTCCCCGCGGCGAGAAGGCCGTGCCTCCCGTCGGCGCAGCCCCGGGCGAAGCGGGCGAGCCAGGGAGCGGAGGGCCCGTCCTTGAGGAGGTCACCGTCGTCGAGGACGAGCACCCGGCGGGGTACGGGCGTCGAGTCGACGCCGTCGGCGACGGTGACGGCTCCGGCGGGGGCTGCCCGCGCGGGCGTCGGGAAGCACTGCTCGAGTTCCTCCCCCGTGACGTCGGCAGACCGCAGGACCGCCACCACTCCCGCCGTCCCCTCGAGCCGACGCAACGGCGACGCGCGCGGCGCCACGACGACCACCTCGCTGCCGCAGAGCAGCAGCGACCGCACCATGCTGAGCAGCACGGTGCTCCGTCCGCTCCGTGCCGGTCCGAGCACGAGGAAGGTCGAGCAGTCCCCGTCGAGATCCGGGCCCACGGGTGCCAGGGCGTCCCCGCCGACGCCCACCATCGCGAAGGCGGTCCCGGCCGACCCCGGGGGGCGGCGCGCCCACGCCTCGTCGAAGCCGAGCGGACCCTCGAGGCGGTCCAGGCGGAAGGGCCGGCGGGCCGCGACGACGTCGCGGTCGCGTTCGGCGGCCCGCTCGGCGTCGGCCCTGATGACGTCCGCCTGCGCTCTGCCCGAGGCGTCGGGCCCCACGACGGCGATCTGCAGCTCGATCGCGGAGCCCGACCGGAAGCACCGACCGTCGACCACGTCCTCGGGCAACGACCGGGGATCGATCCCGGCCAGGGCATAGTCGGTCCGTTCCGCGAGGCGGAGCAGCAGCTTGTCCTCGACGAGCAGCCCGACGCGGCCGGAGACGAGCTGCCGGTCACCCGTGACGACCACGTGCACCCCGACCGCTGCGCCCTCCCGCAGCAGGAGGGTCACGAGGTCGACCAGCTCGCCGTTGTCGAGCTCGCCAAGGGTGGCCACGAAGCCGTCCCACTGGTCGAGGAGGAGGACGATGTGCGGCAGGGCGGCCCCGGGCGACGATCGACGCTGCTCGCCGACGCCGCCCCACCCGCCGGCGGCGAGGACCCCCTGGCGCCGGAGCGTCTCCGCGACGAGACGTGCGAGGAGTCGGCGCGCTCGCTCGGTCTCCGTGCGTCGGACGACCGCGCCGGTGTGCGGCGCGTCGACGAGGGGGAGCAGCGCCCCGCTGCCGCAGTCGAGCCCGTAGAGGTGGACGTCGGCACAGGAGGTCCGGCGGATCACCGACGTCGCGAGCGCCCGCAGCACCTGGGAGCGTCCGCTGCGCGGCGCGCCGGCGACGAAGAGGTGGCCGTGGGCGTCGAGGTCGAAGACCGCGGCGACCTGCCGCTGCGACGCGGGATGGTCCTCGAGCCCGAAGGGCAGGCGCAGCCCGCCGACGGACGGGGCTCGGCGATCGCGCCGAGCCGTCGCGTCGTCGGCGTCGGGACCCCCGACGCCCCCGCCGTCGACGCCCCCGCCGTCGACGTCCAGGTCGTCGAGCGGCAGCAGAGCGGGGAGAGCCGGCAGCCAGGGGCTGTGCGGCGGGCGACCGCCCCGCCGGCGTTCTGCCTCGGCGGCGGCGGACACGAGCCGGACGAGGTCGGTGTCGGCCGGGTCGCCGTCCTCCGTCGGGCCGGTCGGCGTCGGCACGGGCCGGCCGAGGTCGGGCCAACTCATCGGGTCGCAGCGCACGTCGGGCACCGCGGCGGCGCGCCCGACCGACCTGCCGCCGACGCGTCCCGCCTGGAACGGCAGGAGCGCTCCCGCTCCGAGGCGGATGAGGGCACGTCCCGGCGTCGACTTCGACAGGCGGGCGGCGTCCGGCGCGTCGATGACGTCGGAGCTCTCGACGGCGTCCGTGACCCGGAGGGCGATGCGGAGGTTCGTGTTCGCCCGGATCTCCGACGAGACGACGCCTGCCGGGCGCTGCGTGGCGAGCAGCAGGTGGATGCCGAGGGAGCGCCCGCGTTGGGCGACGTCGACGAGACCGGTCACGAAGTCGGGCAGCTCGCGGGCCATGCTGGCGAACTCGTCGATCACGATGAGGAGGCGGGGCAGCGCCTCCAGGTCGGTCCGGGGGTCTCGACGTCGGACGTCGAGGTAGTCCTCGACGTCCTTCGCCGCGGCGGCCGCGAGCAGCCGCTCCCGCCGGTGCAGCTCGGCGCGGAGGGAGGTCAGGGCCCGCTCGACGAGGTGGGCGTCGAGGTCCGTGACCATGCCGACGGTGTGCGGCAGGGGTGCGCAGTCGCGGAAGGCCGCGCCGCCCTTGTAGTCGACGAGCACGAAGGTCATCGACTCGGGCGAGTTGACCGACGCCAACGAGGCCACGACGCTCTGCAGCAGCTCCGACTTGCCCGACCCGGTGGTGCCCGCGACCAGCCCGTGCGGTCCGTCGCGTCGCAGGTCGAACGAGAACGGCCCGTCGAGGCCCTCGCCGACCAGCACGGTCGTGCTCGGGCCGAGCCGCCGCCAGCGGTCGAGGACGGCGTCGGCCGTCGGGTCGTCGAGCCCGAGCACCTCGAGGAGGCGCGACCGGGAGGGCAGACCGCCCGCCTCGCCCCCGTCGTCGACGTCGTCGACCGGTGCGAGCGAGCGCGCCACGAGGTCGTGCCACCCCTCGGGCAGCACGTCGGCCCGGACCTCCTGCACGTCGGCGCCTCGATGCACGGCGACCCCGTGGGTCCTCCGGCCGACGGCGACCACCGTGCTGCACTCCTCCGGGAGCGAGCGGAGGTCGACGTCGAGGCAGACCGCGTGCACGCCCACGGCCGGCCCGTCCTTGAGCACGGTGAGCAGACCGGGCAGCGCCCGCAGCCGGCGGGACCCGTCGACGACGACCACGACGTCGGGGACGGCGAGCGCGCCTCCGCCCGCGCCGCGTGCCTCGCGCAGCGCCCGGTGACGGGACTCGATCTCGGCCACGAGCTCGCTCAGCCGGCGCGAGACCGACTCGGCGTCGGTGCCGATCCGGGCGCGACAGCTCAGCCCGTCGGGGCGTGCGTGCGGGAGCCAGGCCAGCCATCCCCAGTGGCGTTCCGCGTCGGGCTCGGTGAGCACCACGACCTCGAGGTCGCGTGGGCTCTGCAGCACGCCGAGCTGCGACACGACCCACGCCGCGAGCGCGCGGGCCTGCTCGACCGGCCCGTGGAACCCCACGACGCCGCACGCGCCGAGCTCGATCGTGACGGGCACGTCGGCTGCCGGTCGCGCGACCGTGCGGCGGTGCTCCAGCTGGTCGGGATCGTCGATCGTGACGCCCGACGGCCGGTCGGCGGTGCCCACCCGGACGACGAGGTGGTCGGGGTCGCCCCGCCTCCGCTCCCAGAGGCGAGCGCGGCGCCGCAGGGCGATGTCGGCCACGGCGGCGGCGTCCGGGCAGCTCGACCGGAGCTCGTCCTGCAGCCGCGTCACGGCGTCCGAGGCGTCCGCCGTGACGGCGGCCTTCGCCGCGGCGTGGTCCGCCGCCTTCCGCCGGTGCGAGACGCGGCCGTTGCGCTTGTCGTAGAGGTGGTTGCCGATGAGCACCACGGGCGACATGAGACCGAACGCGAGGAACATGCGGCTCTCCGTCACCGTCACCATGACGGCGGCCATCGCGAGCGGCGCCGCCGCGGCGACGAGCGGCAGCGGCCGTCGTGGCGGCGCCGGGGGCTCCGGCGGGTACCGGAACTCGGTGCGGGGCGACTCCGGCAGGAGGCGCGGCGGACGAGCGTGCTGCAGTCGCCCTCCTCCCTCGGCGAGGCGGATCGCGGCCGACGCGCCTCCGCCCGTGGCCACGCTCAGCAGCACGTCCCCGATCGCGACGACCGCGGACGGGCCGATGACGACCGGCTCGGTGAGCGGGTGCCCGTCGACGGTCACGACCGAGGCGGGCCGCAGGTCGTCACCGACCACCTCGCCCGCGACCGGGGTGAGGGTGACGCCGCCGTTGCCGTCGACCTCGGCGAGCGCGGCGACGGCCGGGACGGTCTCCGGGTCGAGCCGCACGGTCGCCCGCGGTGACGACCCGATGACGACGACGCCCGCGTCGACGACGTGCAGCGTGCCGGCTCCCGGTCCGCCGACGACGCGGACCGTCGTGAGGTCCGCCGGGAGGGGCCGCAGACGAGGAGGCGCGCCGAAGGTCAGCGTGCAGCCCTCGAGCATGCGTCCGTCCGACACCGTCGACCCCGGCTGCACCGGCTCGCCGTCGACCGTGATCGGTCCCGCACCGCGGTCGTCGGGCATGCCGAGGACGCGAGCCGCGACCCTCACCATCTCCCCGACCGTGGTCTCGGGTCCGACCTCCCAGGCCACGTCGGCGCGGCGATCGGTCGGCACGTGGAGGATGCTGCCCGCGAGCCTCATCCGCCCGGGACCACGCTGATGCCGCGGACGAGGTCGCGCACGACGGGCTCGAGCGCGGGCACGAGGGCGACCGAGCCCATCTCGCAGGTGATGCGGAGGTCGAACGGCGGGGCGCGGAAACCGTAGACGCTCATGACGGAGCAGACGCCGTCGACCATCGAGTAGCGGAGCGCGTGCTTGCCGGCTCCCAGCGCCTCCGTCTCGACCTCGGTGACGACCGGGGGTTCGATCGCGGGGCTGGCGCTCTCGGTGACGAGGGCCGACAGCTCGACGTCCCGATCCCCCTCGCAGGGCTCGAACTGGATGCGGAGGAGCGAGATGTCGCTGTCCAGGGACGGGAGGTACAGGTACTTCAACTCGTTCGGCGTACGCCAGTCGGCGAGCTTCTCGAGCACGCGCTTGAGCCACTTCCGCTGCGCCCTGGTCGGCGACATCGTCCTCGCGGCGACGGCTCGTCCCGTCGACTCGACCCAGGACGGGGCGTCGTCGTGCCCGTCGTGCGGCCAGGCCGGGGGCAGGCAGATCCAGCGGCCTGGGTCGAAGCCGACTCGGACGTCCCAGCGCTCGGGGTCACGGGTGCGGATGAGCTCGGCCTCGGCGGCGGCGGCCCGGTCGTGGTCGGCGTCAGGCGTGTCGATGGTCATCGTCCTCTTCTCTCGTGGGGGGTGGTGCAGGTGGTCGACGGTGCGTGCCGGTCGCTGAGGACGCGGCCGTGGTCGTCGACCCACCGCACGGTGGTGAGCACGGCGTCGAAGAGCTCGACGAGCGCGTCGGAGATCTGACGGGTGACGCCGTCGTCGAGACCGACCTCCCGCGCCTCGACGACCGTGAGCACGAGGGAGACCAGCACGTCGTCGGCCCCGGTCACGCGGCTCAGGGCCGTCCGCCGGCGGAGCACCCGGCCCTGCGGTCGGGCTCGAGCCCCTGGCTGCGACGGCGGCTCGTCGTCCCAGGCGACGGCGGGTTCTCCGCCGACGGCGAGCACGTCCGCGCCCCGCGTCACCCGTCCGAGGAGCAGGCGGTCGAGGTCGGCGTCCGGGCCGTCACGGACGGAGACCGAGGCGACGACGATGCTCGCCGTCATCCCGGTCTCCTGCAGCGGACCCGCCGTGACGAAGCTGTCGAGCACGACGCCCGCGCCGTCGGCCTCGACGACGGACGACAGCGCGGCGCCGAAGGCGTTCTCGAACTCGGGCGTCACCTCGGCGTCGCCGAGCTGACGCACGACGGCGTCGAGCGCGACCTCGGCCTGCACCCCGCCCGGCACGTGGACGAACCCCGGCGGCTTCATCAACAGGTACGAGTGCGCGACGCCTCCCTCGCGCGGCGCCGACCGTTCACTCACGGGACGCCTCGCCCTTCCGAGGCCAGGCCTCTCGTGACATGCCCCGGTGCGACTCCCGGTCGAGCAGCTCCTCGAACGCTCTCTCGGCCGCTCGTCTGCTCCGCACGGTGACGACGCGACGACGGACAGCCAACGCGCAGGACGAGATCGAGAACGCGAACATCACGGCGGCAGAAGCCAGCGGCCAGCTGATCCCGCCGTCGCCGTACGGGAACGTGAGCCCATAGAGCGAGCAGGCCTCAGCGTCTATGAAGAAGAACGCGGCCGTGAAGGCGGGTTGCTTCCCGCTCGGAGTTCTACCCGGCCTCACCCACATCTCGATTCCCAGCGTCGCGACGAGGGCCGACATCGCAATGAACACGCCCCCGGGGATGTGGAACGGCGGCCATGCCGAGGCGCCGTCGCCCACGTCGACCGCCGACGACGGATCGCCTCGCCCCTGACTCAGCGACACGAGCCTCACGACGTTGTAAGTCATCATCGTGAGCGCCACGACAACCAGGGGCGCGGTGCTCAAGATGTGGCCGACTTGCCACGCCGTGGCCGCCATCGCGCGACGGTGGGCCGGGCTCACGCGGGTCACCGCAGGGCCTCTTCCCGGCCTAGAAGAATGTCATCGAAACGAGCCGAGGCGGCTCGTCCGACGCCGATGAGCGTGTCTCCGATCGCCATCCGCCGGGCCGCGTCGACCCGGCGCAAGATGCTCGCGACGACGACAGGATCATCAGCGAACGCTCCGGGTCTCGACGGACGCAAGAAGTGCAGGAGCCGCCCGATCGCTGGGTCGCCGAATGCTCTCGCCAAGAACCTGTCTCCAAGGCCCGGAGCGGCTCGACTCCACGACGTGGCGACCCATGACGTCGCAAAACTGGTCGAGCAACCTTCATCGATGAGAGCGGCGACACGCCCCGCCGCAACGCCTTTCGTCGCGGCGGTCACGCTGCGGACGAGCAGGGCTCCCGTCCCGAACGAGGCCAAGGAGAGTGCCGCGAAACCGAGTTCTGTCCACGTGCCGGTGCCGGCGGCCAGCCGGGCTGTAGCCAAGGCGAGTACTGCGACGGCGACTCCCAGGAGGACGACGTTCAGTCCGGGGACCCAGAAGGCAGCGGCTGCCAAGATCCAACTGACCGTGCTCACGAAGTCGAGCACGGTGCTGATCCAGGCGTCGTTCTCCTCCATCCACGCCTGGAACGCGTCGTAGCCATCGCCCACGGCGACGGACACGTCGTCCCAGACCGTGTCGCGGAGGCCGTCGTCGGTCGCGGTGTCGATGCGCGCGATCGCGGTGCGGGCCGCGGCCTCGACCGACTCGTGGGCGGCGTCGACGCTCGCGCCGTGGCGCGCGACCATCACGGCGGCGTCGTCGCGGCGGCTGGCCTGCGCCCTCGCCTGCTGGCGGTACCACTCGGTCGACTCGTCGTCGGTGGCGATCATCGCCATCTGCTCGAAGCGCACCTCCAGCGAGGCGGCGGCGTCGCGCCGCTCGACCTCGGCGTCGTACGAGCGGAGCGCGGGCCCAGCCGAGGCCTGCGCCTCGCTCAGCGCCGTCGCGTACCCATGGAGGGCCGACCCCGTCTCGGCATACCGACCGTGGGCCGTGCGCAGCCTCGACTCCAGATCGGCGGCCTTCAGCAAGAACGCATCGACCGCGTCGCTCGACGTCGTCCCCGCGTCGAGCCTGCGGAGCGAGTCGGCCGCGGCCGAGATCGTGGCCGCGACCTCCTCGAAGCGGACGGCCTCCGCCGACACCACGGCCGGGTCGCCCGTCACCCTGGGCTTCGACAGCACGCCGGCGAAGCTCACGACGCACCTCCCTCGTCGATGCTGCCTGCGAGATCGCCGTCGACCGTCGCGAACGTCGTCGCGATCGACCGCGCGGTGCCGGCGAGGTCGCCGACCGCCTCGGCGAGGTCGCGACGGGCGGCGTCCCACGTCGACGAGAACCGCCGCACCCGCTCCGCCAGGGCGTCGTGGCCGAACTGCTCCGTGGCGGCCTCGCCGCCGACCGACGGGCTCTCGAGGGCCCGTCGGGTCTCGGTCAACGACGCCGCGAGGCGGTCGAGGACGTCGCCGTCGAGCTCGAGCGTGTTGCGCGCCATGGCGCTCCTCTCCAGGGGGCGACCGCACCGCCGAGGGCGATGCGGTCGCCGGGACGGGCCGGTCAGCGGATGCTGGAGGCCAGCTGCTCGTCGGCGGACTGCAAGGTCGTGGCCGCGTTCTCGAGGAACGCTGCAAGCCCCTCGATGGCCGCGATCGTCTGCTTCGCACCCGAGGTGAACTCGGTGTACGTGCCCTCGAAGGCCCGCGACGAGCTGTCGGTCACGTAGCCGGACGAGACCAACCCGTCGATCTGGCCCTTCAGCTGGGCCAGCTGGTCTTCGATGGAGCGCTGCCCGTTGCGCAGCTGGGTCGCCTGCGTGCGCAGGTCGTCGTAGGTCACGTTCACGTTCGCCATGGGGATTCCCGTCTCTCGGTGGAGTCGTCAGACCGACGACTGTCATGAATATTCCACATGAGACAGACTGGTGGCGACTTGTCCACAGGAAGGAGCGCTGATCCGCATGAGAAGACGTCCGGGGAGGCGTGAGACGGCGTGGGTGCCACCGGTCGTCGACGACGACGGGATCGCCGCGATGAGGGAGAGCGGGCTGCTCTCCCGGGTCGAGCGCATCCCGCCCGAGGCAGCACCTGGGCCGGCGGTGACCCGCCTCCCCCGCCGACTCGCGGCCCCGCAGCCCACCACGCCGGCCACCTCTCCGCTGAGGACGGACGACCACGACCTCGTCACCGCCGTGCCGGGGCGACCTACCACGAGGCCTACTGCAGCGCCTACGTCGCCACCCGGACCGATGCCGCCGAGCCCCGCCACCCCGGTGCGCCCGATGCCCCGGACGCCCCCGACCCCCGACGCCCACGCCCCCGCATGCGCCCACGCTGAAGCTGACCTCGACGACCTCGACGACCTCGACGCCACCGTCCTGCGCCCGCGCTCCTACGGCCTGGAGGGGCCGGACGGCGGCGTCTCGCCCGTGACCTCCTCCGGGATCGTGGTGGGGAGGAGGCCGGCGGGAGGGCGGTCCTCGACCGCACTGCGCGCCTCCGGGGCGGTGCTCAGCCTGGACGACCCGACGCGACGGTCGTCACGAGAGCACGCCCACGTCTGGGCCGACGACGCCGGAGCCGTCTGGGCCGACGACCTGCACTCGGCCAACGGCACGACGGTCGAGCCCCGCGAAGGCGGTTCGGTCGCGCTCGAGCCGGGTCGGCCCCACCGGCTCAGGTCCGGCGACGCCCTCGTCGTCGGCGACCACCGGCTGACCGTGGTCCGCCTGCCGGCGGGAGCGCCCTAGATCTTCTCGATCGGTGCGACCTTGATCAGCAGCTTCTTGCGGCCGGCGGTGTCGAAGAGCACCTCGGCGATGCGGCGAGCGCCGACGCCCGTGACGGCCATGACGCGGCCCTCGCCGAAGTCGATGTGCGAGATGCGGTCGCCCTGCTCGAGCTCGAGGTCGCCGTTGTCGCGCACCGTGCCGGTGACGCGGTTGGCCCACTCGGTCTTGGGCCGGGTCTTCGCCGCCGCGGTGGCCCGGTCGTAGCTGCCGCCGCCGAACCCGCCGGAGGCGCGGGGCGTGCCCCCGAGACCGCCGCCGCTCCCGTCGCGGCGTGCGTTGAGCGCCCGGGGCTGCGTGCCTCCGCGGCTGTTCGCCGTGCCGGGCGACTGCTTCCAGTCGATGAGCTCGACGGGGATCTCTTGCAGGTAGCGCGACGGCATCGCGACGTTCACCTCGCCGAACTGGGCACGGGTCATCGCGAGCGAGATGAAGAGGTGCTTGCGCGCCCGGGTGATGCCGACGTAGAACAGGCGCCGTTCTTCGGCGGGGCCGCCGGGCTCGCTCGCGGACATGCGGTGCGGCAGCAGGTCTTCTTCGACCCCGGTGAGGAAGACCGCCTCGTACTCGAGGCCCTTCGCCGTGTGCAGGGTCATCAGCGAGACGGTGCCGCTCGAGTCGTCGAGGTCGTCGGCCGCGGCCACCAGCGTGACCTCGGTGAGGAAGTCGAGCAGGGTGCCGTCGGGGTTGTTGCGCTGGAACTCCTTCGTGACCGCGACGAGCTCGTCGATGTTCTCGGCGCGAGCTTCGTCTTGCGGGTCACGGGAGGCACGCAACGCCTCGATGATGCCGCTGCCCTCGATGAGGGTCGTGAGGATCTCGTGCACCGGCGCGGTCGCGGCGGTCGCCTGGACGCCGTCGAGCAGCTGCCCGAGACCGGTGATGGCCCCGGTCACCTTGGGCCCGAGGCCGAGCTCGCCCGCGTTGCGGAGCGCCTCGCGGAGCGGCGCCTCGTGCTGGTCGGCCCAGCGCTGCATGGCGGTCTCGGTCGCGGGGCCGATGCCGCGCTTCGGCACGTTCATGATGCGGCGGAGCGCCATCGGGTCGAGGGGGTTGGCGACCGTGATGAGGTAGGCCATCGCGTCCTTGATCTCGGCCCGCTCGTAGAACTTCGTGCCGCCGAGCACGCGGTACGGGATCGCCGACCGGATGAAGATCTCCTCCAGCGCGCGGGTCTGCGAGTTGGTGCGGTAGAACACGGCCATGTCTTTGTAGGCCATGCCGCCCTCGCGCAGCGTCGCGATCTCGTCGGCGACGAACTGGGCCTCGTCGTGCCCGGTGTAGCCGGTGAACCCGGTGATCTTCTCGCCCGCGCCGACCGTGGTGAAGAGGTTCTTGGCCTGACGGTCGAAGTTGTTCGAGATGACCGCGTTCGCCGCGTCGAGGATGTTCTGCGTCGACCGGTAGTTCTGCTCGAGCAGGATCACCTTCGAGTTCGGGAAGTCGCGCTCGAACTCGACGATGTTGCGGATGTCGGCGCCGCGGAACGCGTAGATCGACTGGTCGGAGTCGCCGACGACGGTCAGCGACGCCCCGGGGATGCGACCGCTGCCGTCGCGCATCGACTGCACGTACTGGCCGCCGCGCTCGAGGTCGTCGACGATGTCGGGGTCGACCGGCCGCGTGAGCTCGCGGATCAGCGAGTACTGCGCGTGGTTCGTGTCTTGGTACTCGTCGACCAGGATGTGGCGGAAGCGGCGCTGGTAGATCGCGGCCACGTGCGGGAAGGCCCGGAAGAGGTAGACCGTCTGCGCGATGAGGTCGTCGAAGTCGAAGGCGTTGGCCCGCTGCAGCTCACGCGTGTACTGGCGGAAGATCTCGAGGAACATCACGTCTTGCGGGTCGCCCGCGTTGATCTGCCGCGAGTACGTCTCGACGTCGCTCAGCTCGTTCTTGAGCTTCGAGATCTTGCCGGCCGCCTGGCTCACCGTGAAGCCGAGCGAGTCGGCGTCGAGCTCTTTCAGGATGCGCTTGAGCAGCGCGCGGGAGTCGGCCGAGTCGTAGATGGTGAAGCTCTTGGTGAAGCCGAACTGCTCCGCCTCCTTGCGGAGGATGCGGACGCAGGCCGAGTGGAACGTGCTGATCCACATGCCCTCGCCCGACTGCCCCACGAGGTGGGCGACCCGCTCGCGCATCTCGGCGGCGGCCTTGTTCGTGAAGGTGATCGCGAGGATCTGGCTCGGCCACGCCTCGCGCGTCGCGAGCAGCCCGGCGATGCGCCGCGTGAGCACGCTCGTCTTGCCCGAGCCGGCGCCCGCCACGATGAGCAGCGACTGCCCCCGGTACTCGACGGCCTCCTTCTGCTGCGGGTTCAGCCCCGCGGTCAAGGGGTCGCCGGGAGCACCGGCAGAGTCAGAGGGCTCGAGCACGATCGTCATGGCCCGGTCAGTCTAAGCCGGGCCACCGACAGCGGCTCGGGGCCCGGTCAGAGGCCGGCGCGGACCGCGACGGCGAGCTCGGGCTGGTCGGCGAAGACCCCGTCGACGCCGAGCTCCATGAGCGCGGCGAACTCCGACTCCCAGTCCCCGGCGGCCGCCTTGCCGCCCGCCTGCCGGTGGGCCTTGGCGAGGAACGCGTTCTCGCACCGGAGGGTCCAGGTGAAGACCTCGAGGCCGGCGGCGTGCGCTCGGTCGACGACCCGCGCCTCCGTCGTGCCGTCGTCGCGGACGAGGGTCTTCTTGTCGAGCGAGACGCCGTGCAGGCCCGCCGCGGCGAGGCCCGCGAGCGACTCCGACGTGAGCTGGTCGACGTACGGCACCGCGTCGCGGCCGTGCCGGGCGACGAGGTCGGCCGCCGCGCCCGACTTCTCGAGCAGGTAGACGGAGCGGCCGCCCACCCCGCGGTCGGCCAGCTGCCCGAGCACCGTCTGCTCGAAGCTCTCGACCGTGAGGCGGGCGTCGTCGACCCAGCCCGCCCGCCGCAGCTCGTCGGCCACGAGCTCGTCGAGGGGCAGCCCGATCGAGGCGAACCACGTCGCGTGCTTGATCTCGGCGACGAGCCCCACGGGGCGGTCGGCGTCGTCGAGCAGGGCGAGGAGGTCGCCGAGCCGCTGGATGCGCCCCTCGCCGTCGTGGGCGGCGCTCGACGGGCGGATCGCCGGCAGGCGCTCCCGGATGCGGAGGGTCGAGAGCTCGTCCCAGGTGAAGTCCTCCGTGAACCAGCCCTCGACGTCGGCGCCGTCGATGCGCTTGCGGGTGCGGCGGTCGCGGAACTCGGGCCGGTCGGCGACGTCGGTCGTGCCCGACACGTCGTTCTCGTGGCGGAGGACGAGCACGCCGTCCTTGGTGGCGACGACGTCGGGCTCGATCGCGTCGGCCCCGAGCTCGATCGCGAGCCGGTACGCGTCCTCACCGTGCTCGGGGCGGTGGCCGCTGGCTCCGCGGTGGGCGATGACGAGGGGGGTCGAGGTCACGCGGCCACGGTAACGGGCGGGGCTGCGTCCTCGGTGACCGGCACCGCGCCTCCCCGTCGGGATCGGTGCAGGCACTGCACGTTCGCTGGCCGCGAATGAGGGCCTCACCAGGGCAAATGCTCAGCCATCCGAGACCTGTCGGCGTTAGCCTTCCCTGAACGGCGACGCCCACCGCGTCACCTCCCGTCTCTCGACGGACACGTCTCACGACAGAAGAGGAACCCCTTGGCATTCTCGAATCCCGGCTTCAGTCAGTCGCCGGCCTTCTCGAAGAACGGCGGGCCGGTCATCCGACAGCAGCAGGCCGCGGCCCAGCAGCCCGTCGCCTTCGACGGCATGACGGCCGAGCAGCTCCAGGACCTGTACAGCAAGCCCGCCGCCGGTCCCGACCAGACCGACCGCATGACCTACGAAGACACGATCACGAAGACGCTGATGGCGTTCGGCGTGGTCGTCGTCTTCGCGGCGATCGGCTGGTTCGTCCCGGCCCTCGCCTTCGTCGGCGCGATCGCCGGGTTCGTCCTGGCCCTCGTCAACATCTTCAAGAAGAAGCCGTCGCCCGCCCTCGTGCTCGCCTACTCGGCGGCCCAGGGCCTCTTCGTCGGCGGCATCTCGGCGATCTTCGAGGCGCAGTGGGACGGCATCGTCACGCAGGCGCTGCTCGGCACCATCTCCGTCTTCGTCGTGACGCTTCTGCTCTTCAAGAGCGGCAAGGTCCGCGAGTCGGCCCGGGCGACCAAGATCTTCATGATCGCGATGATCGGCTACGCCGTCTTCTCGCTGCTCAACGTCGTGCTGATGCTGACCGGCGCCAACTCGAACCCGTGGGGCCTCCGTGGCGCCGAGATCTTCGGCATCCCGATCGGGTTCCTGCTCGGCATCCTCGTCGTGCTCATGGCGGCGTACTCGCTGGTGCTCGACTTCACCAACGTGAAGACGGGCGTCGAGCGCGGCGCCCCGCGCATCTACGGCTGGTCGGCCGCCTTCGGCATCGTCATGACCGTGATCTGGCTCTACGTCGAGATCCTGCGCATGCTCGCGATCCTGCGGGGCAACAACTAGCCAGCCCCAGCACGCACCGACCCCGCGGGGCCCGTTCCGAGAGGGACGGGCCCCGCGTCGTGCGTCCGCGGCCCGACGGCGCCGGAGGCGCGGGTCAGCCGCCGAGGGCGTCGTGCATCCCGGGGTCGAGAGCACCGGAGGCGCGGGCTGGCCGCCGAGGGACGCTCGCGCCCCCGACACCGCGGCCCGGACGCACCACGGGCCGCAGCGGTCTCCCGCTGCGGCCCGTGGTGCGTGCCCTCCTGGCGGGGGGCACCGGTGATCCGGGAGTGACGCGTCGGCGTCACTCCCACTCGATGGTGCCCGGCGGCTTGGACGTGACGTCGAGCACGACGCGGTTGACGCCGTCGACCTCGTTCGTGATGCGGTTCGAGATCTTGGCGAGCACGTCGTAGGGCAGGCGGGTCCAGTCGGCCGTCATGGCGTCCTCCGACGACACGGGACGGAGCACGATCGGGTGCCCGTAGGTGCGCCCGTCGCCCTGCACGCCGACCGAGCGGACGTCGGCCAGCAGCACGACCGGGCACTGCCAGATGTCGTCGTCGAGGCCGGCGGCGGTCAGCTCGGCACGGGCGATCGCGTCGGCCTCGCGCAGCAGCTCGAGGCGCTCGTGCGTGACCTCGCCGATGATGCGGATGCCGAGGCCGGGCCCGGGGAAGGGCTGGCGGCCGACGATGACCTCGGGCAGGCCGAGCTCGCGGCCGATGGCGCGCACCTCGTCCTTGAAGAGGGTGCGCAGCGGCTCGACGAGCTCGAACTGCAGGTCTTCGGGCAGACCGCCCACGTTGTGGTGGCTCTTGATGTTGGCCGTGCCCGTGCCGCCGCCGCTCTCGACGACGTCGGGGTAGAGCGTGCCCTGCACGAGGAACTTCACGGCGGAGTCGCCCTCGGCCGCCGCCTCGAGCACGAGCGCCTCAGCGGCGCCCTCGAAGCTGCGGATGAACTCGCGCCCGATGATCTTGCGCTTCTGCTCGGGGTCGGTGACGCCGGCGAGCGCGTCGAGGAACTGCTGCTCGGCGTCGACCGTGACGAGGCGGACGCCCGTCGAGGCGACGTAGTCCTCCTCCACCTGGCGACGCTCGTCGGCGCGCAGCAGTCCGTGGTCGACGAAGACGCAGACGAGCTGGTCGCCGACGGCCTCGTGAACGATGGCCGCCGCGACGGCGGAGTCGACGCCGCCCGACAGGCCGCAGATGACCCGCGACGAGCCGACCTGATCGCGGATGCGGGCGACCTGCTCGGCGATGACGTTGCCGCTGTTCCAGTCGGCAGGGATGCCGGCAGCACGGTGCAGGAAGTTCTCGAGCACGGCCTGGCCGAACGACGAGTGCTTGACCTCGGGGTGCCACTGCACGCCGTAGAGCTTGCGGGCGTCGCTCGAGAAGGCGGCGACGGGCGTCGCGGCGCTCGAGGCGAGCACGTCGAAGCCCTCGGGGGCCTTCGAGACGGAGTCGCCGTGGCTCATCCACGTCGTCTGCGAGGTCGGCTGGCCCGAGAGCAGCGTGCTGTCGCCCTCGGCCAGGGTCACGTCGGTCGCGCCGTACTCGCGCTGACCCGTGCGCGACACCTCGCCGCCGAGCGCTTTCGCCATGGCCTGGAAGCCGTAGCAGATGCCCAGCACGGGCACGTCGAGCTCGAGGATCGCCGGGTCGAGACCGGGCGCGCCGTCTTCGTAGACGCTCGAGGGGCCGCCGCTGAGCACGATGCCCACGGGGTTCTTCGCGGCGATCTCGGCCGCCGTGATCGTGTGCGGCACGATCTCGGAGTAGACGTTCGCCTCACGGACGCGGCGCGCGATCAGCTGCGCGTACTGGGCGCCGAAATCGACGACGAGGACGGGGCTCTGGGCCGTCTCGGTGGCTTCTGTCACGCGGGTGCTCCCTCGGGGGTCGTGCGGGTCTCGGCGACCAGCGCTGCGTGCTCACGCAGGGCCAGCTTGGTCATGTGGCTCTCGACGAAGAACGAGAGGAAGGGCACGACTCCGCCGAGCGCGATGATGATGAACCGCGAGAACGGCCAGCGCATCAGGCTCCAGAGGCGGAAGTCGGCGAAGAGGTAGACGACGTACAGCCAGCCGTGCGCGATGAGGATCGCCGTCGACAGGTTGAAGCCCGTCGTGATGCTGTCCTTCGGGACGAGGAAGTCGCCCGAGCCGCCGAGCTGCATCTCGAGCTGCAGCGGCGTGTACTTGAAGACCATCTCGAAGACGAGCAGCAGCAGCATCACGCCGGTGACGTACGCGGAGACCTTGTAGAACGTCACGGCCCCGGGGATCTTGGGGATGTCGCGTTGCCGGGGCTTCAGGGGCATGCGGACGATCTTACCCGCGCGCCCTGCGCCGCCCCGACGAGCCCGGACGGCGTCGAGCGACCGGCCGACGAGGCGGGCCGGGCCCCGCGGCGGGGCACGGAGGGACCGCGGGAGGCGCGGGTCAGGCGGTCTCGCCCCGCGCCTCCGCGTCCTCGTCGATCTCTCGTTCGAAGGCGTCGCGCACGAGCCGGAACCAGAGGAAGATCGCGAAGCCGGCGAAGACGACCCACTCGATGGCGTAGAAGACGTTGAGCCAGTTCAGCGAGACGTCGGTGCGGGGGGCGGCCGAGTCGATGGCGTCGAGGCCGCCGACCGGGTCGGACGCGACGACGAAGCCGGCGTAGACGTCGCCCACCGGACCGTCCCACTCGTTGACGAGGGCGGGCACCGAGACGACGGTGTCGAGGCCCTCCTTGAACGCACCGTCGGAGGGGGCGTCGCTCGGCGAGTAGCGACCCGTGAGCGTGACGTCGCTCGTGGTGGCGACCGCCGACTCGGCGTCGACCGCGCCCTGCTCGTCGGCGGACCAGCCCAGGGCCACGACGACGGAGGCGCCGTCGGCGCCGTCGACCAGCCGCCCGATGAGCCACCAGCCCTCGACGCCGCCGTTGACCCGGTCGCTCACGACGCGGAAATCGTCGGCCGCGAAGCGCCCCGTGACGCTGACCATCTGCCCGCCCACGCTGTCGTAGAACGGCGACTGCGGCTCGACCGCGTCGGAGAGCACCTTCACCGTCTCGGTCTCGGGGTTCGCGACCTGGCCGCTCTCGATGCTGCGCTCGATCTGCCAGTGGCCGAGCCAGGCGAAGACGCCGGCGATGACGAGCGAGAGGGCGAGCATCGCGATCCAGCGCGGGCGACGGGCGACCTGCCACATCGTCTCGGGGAGCACGGAACCGTCGTGAGCACTCGTGACGGGGCGTTGCTCGGTCTGGCTCACGGGGTCGATCGTACCCGCGGTCGTCGGCGTCCCCGCTGGGTGCCGGCCCGGAGGTCGCCGGGCCGGCACGGCGGGCCGGGGCTCAGTACTCGGGGTCGCGCTGGCGGGTCGACTGCTGGTCGGACTGCTGGCCCGCCTGCTCGGCCCAGATCGCCCGCTCCGTCGCGTCGAGGTCGTCGAGGGCGTCGAGGTCGTCCTCGGCGTCGACGTCGTCGTCGGTGGCGAGGCCGTCGCCGTCCGCGCGGAAGCGTGCACGCACCACGTCGGGGGCCGGAGCGGTCGCCGTGGGCACCACCCGCCGCCGGCGGGGTCCCACGGGGTCGCCGTCACCGTCGTCGTCGTCTCCCCCGGCGCCGGACGTGACCGGGGCGTCGCCGGCGAGCGCCGCCTCCACCAGGGCGATCTCCTCGGCGTGCCGGTCGTCGCGCTCGCGTCGGCGAGCCTCCGCCGCGGCCTCGGCGGCGGCGGCCTCGTCGACGGAGCCGGCGCTCCCGCCTGCGCCGCGCCCGCCGCGGCGCGCGCCCGACCGGCGCCGCAGCCGGAGCACGGAGGCGCCGATGCGCTCGGAGTTCGCCGCGAGCAGCGGCCCCATCACCGCCATGACCAGCACGTAGAGCCCGGCGAACGGCTGCAGCAGCGGGTTGAGCCCCGCCCCGGCCGACAGCGTCGCCAGGATGAGCGCGAACTCGCCGCGGTTCTGCAGGATGAACGACGTGTTGAGGCCGGCCTGCGGCCCCAGCTTGTTGAGCCAGGCGACGAACTGGCCGGCCACGAGGTTGAGGGCGACCGTGATGCCGATCGCCGCCGCCACCGGGCCCAGCACGCTCGGGAACAGCGACGGGTCGAGCCCGAGCCCGAAGTTGAGGAAGAAGAACGCGCCGAACACGTCGCGCATGGGCAGCGCGAACTGCTCCACCCGGTTGCGGTAGCGGGACGCCCCGACGATGAGGCCGATGAGGAAGGCGCCGATGGCGTCCGTCACGCCGAGCACCTCGCCGAGCCCGGCGAAGAGCACGGCGAGCCCGAAGAAGAGGACGGTGAAGAGCTCGTCGTCGCGGGTGCGCATGAGCTTCGAGACGACCTTGCCGCCCCAGCGCGCCACCGCGAACATCGTGACGAGGAAGGCGAACGCGACCGCCAGCTTGATGATCACCGGGATCGGGTCGGTCTCGCCGCTGATGACGACCGAGACGATCGCGAGGTAGATCGCGATGAAGATGTCCTCCACCACGGTCACCCCGAGGATCATCGGCGTCTCGCGGTTCGCCAGCCGGTTGAGCTCGATGAGCAGCTTCGTCACGATCGCGCTCGACGACGTGGCCGTCATGCCCGCCACGATGAGCGCTTCGCGCGTGCCCCAGCCGAGCATGAAGCCGAACGCGAGGCCGACCCCCATGTTGACGGCGATGTAGGTGCCGCCCGACACGATGAGGCGGCCCGCGTTCGAGAAGAACTCGTCCTGGTCGAACTCGAGGCCGAGGTTGAACAGGAGCAGGATCAGCCCGAAGATCGCGATCAGCTCGATGCTGTGCGAGTCGAAGCTGATCGGGAACCAGCCCGTGTTCGTGCTCGCCAGCAGGCCGACGATCATGTAGATCGGGATGGTGGGCAGGCCGATCAGCTTGCCCGCGCGTCCGAGCCCGTAGGCCAGCAGCAACAGGATGCCGAGGACGATCAGTTCTTCGCCCAGGTGCACCGGCGATCAGCTCCCGGGCGGCGCGTCGACGGCGGAGCGGTGCTTCGTCGCACCCGATCGGTAGTAGGTGAAGGCCTTCGCGACCTTCTCGGGCGATCCGGCGACGACGAGCGTGTCGCCGGGGAAGACCTTGAAGTCGCCCGACGGCGCCGGGTTCGCCGCGTCGCCGCGGACCACGGCCACGACCGTGAGCCCGACGACGCCCATCGCGCCGAGGTCGCCGAGCGGCTGGCCGGCGATGTGGTCGTCGTAGTCGACCGTGAACCAGTCGATGCTGAGGCCGGGCACCTGGTCGAGCGCCGACAGCGACTCGGTGATGCGCGTGCCGCCCAGCAGCTCGGCCAGCGTGTGGGCCTCGTCCTCGCTGAGGCGCAGCGACACCTTCGTGACGTCGGCGCCGTCGGCGTCGTCGCTGAACGTGATCAGGTCGCTGTGGCCCGACCGGTGCGTGATGACGCCGCACTTGCCGCCGTCGTCGGTGATGAAGGTGTGCAGCACGCCGACACCGGGCAGCTTGACTCGACGCACGTCGACCATGGTTCGTCTCCAGTGGTTCCGGGGGGCAGTCGTCTCAGCTTAGCGGCGGGGTCCGACGCGGTAGCCGGGCTGCTCCTGGTCGTGCACAACCGCGGTGCGGGCACTGGTGTTCCCGCAGCCGGGCCCCGTTCTCGCCGGGCGGACACGAGGAGGCGCGGCCCGGTCGACGACCGCACCGCGCCTCCTCGTCGGGTCGCGTCGTGCACAGCGGGGCCCGGCCCCGCGGCCGCGCTCAGCCCTGCGTGCCGCCCGGCTCGTTCGCCGTCGTGTCGTCCCCCGGCGTGCCTGCCGGCTCGGACACCTTCTCGCCCGGCTTCGGCGCCCCGCCCTGGTCGGCGCCCGGGACGACCATGTCGTCCTCGTCGAAGCCGAAGGTGATGTCGGGTGCCTCGAGGCGCACGCGGTCGGCCGACTCGTCGTCGGGCTCGAGCTGGCTGGCCCGCTCGGCGGCGACGCGCTTGAGGTAGTTGGCCACCTCGTCCTCCGTCTCGGAGTCGCTCCAGCCGAGCACGCCGGCCATCAGCTTCGCCGCGACGGGGGCGGCGGACTCGCCGCGGTCCCAGGCCTCGATCGAGATGCGGGTGCGGCGCGCGAGGACGTCCTCGAGGTGGAGGGCGCTCTCGTGGCTGGCGGCGTAGACGACCTCGGCCCCGATGTAGTCGTCGGCGCCGGGCAGGGGCTCGGCGAGCTCGGGCCGCTCGCGGATGAGGTCGAGCACCTCGTCGGTCAGCGTGCCGTACCGGTTGAGCAGGTGCTCGATGCGCACCTTGTGCACGTCGAAGGCCTTGGCGATCTTGCCGCGCTTGTTCCACGCCGCGTGGTAGCCCTCGGCGCCCAGCAGCGGGATCTCCATCGTCGTGCTCTCGGGCACGCGGCCGTCGAGGGCGGCCACGGCCTCGTCGATGGCGTCCTCGGCCATGACGCGGTAGGTGGTCCACTTGCCGCCGGCCACGACGACGAGGCCCGGCACCGTGTGGGCCACGATGTGCTCGCGCGACAGCTTCGAGGTCTGGTCGGACTCACCTGCCAGCAGCGGGCGGAGACCGGCGTAGACGCCCTCGACGTCGTCGCGGGTCAGCGGCACGGCCATCACCTTGTTGACGTGCTCGAGGATGTAGTCGATGTCGGCCGCCGTCGCGGCGGGGTGGGCCTTGTCGAGGTCCCAGTCGGTGTCGGTGGTGCCGACGAGCCAGTGGCGGCCCCACGGGATGACGAACAGCACGCTCTTCTCGGTGCGGAAGATCATGCCCATGTCGGAGTGGATGCGGTCGCGGGGCACGACGAGGTGGACGCCCTTCGAGGCCCGCACCTTGAACTGGCCGCGCTCGCCGACCATGGCCTGCGTGTCGTCGGTCCAGACGCCGGTCGCGTTCACGACCTGCTTCGCGCGGATCTCGAAGTGCTCGCCGGTCTGGTAGTCGTGCGCCTTCACGCCGACGACCCGCTCGCCGACCTTGACGAAGCCCTCGACCCGCACTCGGCTGGCCGCGTGCGCGCCGTAGCTCGACGCGGTGCGGACGAGCGACGACACGTAGCGGGCGTCGTCGACCTGGGCGTCGTAGTAGGTGAGGCCGCCGACGACGGCGTCCTTCGAGAGGCTCGGGATGGCGCGCAGCACCTGGGTCTTGCTGAGGTGGCGGTGGTGGGGCACCCCGGGCGGGCGCCCGCCGGTCCAGCTGAAGATGTCGTAGAGGGCCATGCCGGCGCCGATGTAGAAGCGCTCGTAGACCGGCTTGCTCAGGGGGTAGAGGAAGCGCACCGGCTTGACCAGGTGCGGGGCGAGGCGTTGCAGCAGGAGGCCACGCTCGATCAGCGCCTCGCGCACGAGGCGGAAGTTGAGCTGCTCGAGGTAGCGGATGCCGCCGTGCACGAGCTTCGACGACCGGCTCGACGTGCCCGACCCCCAGTCGCGCGCCTCGACGATGCCGACGCTGAGGCCTCGGGTCACGGCGTCGAGGGCCGCCCCCGCGCCGACGATGCCACCCCCGATGACGAGGATGTCGAGCTCTTTCGTCTTCAGCGCCTCGATCGCGGCGTCCCGTTCGTCGGGACCCAGCTTCGAGGAGAGGGATACGGTCGCGGTCGCAGCCATGCGGGGGCCTCCATCATCGGAACGGACGACAGGCGTCGACCTGCCTGACCCCATCCAACGCCCGCACGGCTGGCAGCGGCACGGGAACCCTCCGACCTGGGGACGGATCCGCCCCTAGTGCGGCTGGTAGGGAGCGACGACGACCTCGCTGCGCTGGAACTCCTTGAGGTCGCTGTAGCCCGTCGTCGCCATGGCCCGACGCAGCGCGCCGATGATGTTGGCCTGGCCGTCGACCGTCTCGGCGGGTCCGTAGAGGATCTTCTCGAGCGTGCCGACCTGGCCGACGTGCACCCGGCGGCCGCGGGGCAGCTCGGGGTGGTGCGCCTCGGCGCCCCAGTGGTAGCCGCCGCCGGGCACGTCGGTGGCGCGGGCGAGCGCGGCGCCGAGCATGACGGCGTCGGCGCCGCAGGCCACGGCCTTGACGATGTCGCCCGAGGTGCCGAGGCCGCCGTCGGCGATCACGTGCACGTAGCGGCCGCCCGACTCGTCGAGGTAGTCACGGCGGGCGCCGGCGACGTCGGCGACGGCCGACGCCATGGGCGCGTGGATGCCGAGGGAGGCGCGGGTCGTGCTGGCGGCGCCGCCCCCGAACCCGACGAGCACGCCCGCCGCGCCCGTGCGCATGAGGTGCAGGGCGGCCGTGTAGGTCGAGGCCCCGCCGACGATGACGGGCACGTCGAGCTCGTAGATGAACTTCTTCAGGTTCAGCGGCTCGGTGCTCTTCGAGACGTGCTCGGCCGACACCGTCGTGCCGCGGATGACGAAGAGGTCGACGCCCGCGTCGACGACCGTCTGGTAGAGGTCGTGGGTGCGCTGCGGGCTGAGGGCACCGGCCACCGTGACGCCGGCCGCGCGGATCTCGGCGAGGCGCGCGGTGACGAGCTCGGGCTTGATGGGCTCCGAGTAGATCTGCTGCATGCGCGCGACCGTCTCGGCCTCGGGCAGGCCGCGGATGTCGGCGAGCACCGACTCGGGGTCGTCGTAACGGGTCCACACGCCCTCGAGGTCGAGGACGCCGAGGCCGCCGAGCTGGCCGATGCGGATCGCGGTCGCGGGGCTCACCACCGAGTCCATCGGCGCCGCGATGATGGGCGACTCGAAGTGGAACGCGTCGATCGACCACCCCACCGAGACGTCGCGGGGGTCGCGGGTGCGCCGGCTCGGGACGATCGCGATGTCGTCGAACGCGTAGGCGCGGCGGGCGCGCTTGGAGACGCCGATCTCTACCTCAGTCACGCCGCAACCCTACCGGAGGCGAGGGGCCCGCCCCCGGCAGGGTCGAGACGACGACCTAGCGGCGGTAGTTGGGGGCCTCGACGACCATCTGGAGGTCGTGCGGGTGGCTCTCCTTGAGGCCGGCCGCCGTGATGCGGACGAACTTGCCCTTGGCCTTCAGCTCGTCGACCGTGCGGCCGCCCACGTAGAACATCGACTGCCGCAGGCCGCCGGTGAGCTGGTAGACGACGTTGCCGAGGGCGCCGCGGTAGGGCACCTGGCCCTCGACGCCCTCGGGGATGAGCTTGTCGTCGCTCGGGACGTCGGCCTGGAAGTAGCGGTCCTTCGAGTACGACGTGTTCTTGCCGCGGGTCTGCATCGCGCCGAGCGAGCCCATGCCGCGGTAGTTCTTGAACTGCTTGCCGCCGACGAACACCAGGTCGCCGGGGCTCTCGTCGCAGCCCGCGAGCAGCGAGCCGAGCATGACGGTGTCGGCGCCCGCGACGAGGGCCTTGGCGATGTCGCCCGAGTACTGCAGGCCGCCGTCGGCGATGACCGGCACGCCGACCTCGCGGGCGGCGAGGCTGGCCTCGTAGACCGCGGTGACCTGGGGCACGCCCACTCCCGACACGACGCGGGTGGTGCAGATCGAGCCGGGGCCGACGCCCACCTTGATCGCGTCGGCGCCGGCCTCGATGAGGGCCTCGGCGCCGGAGCGCGTCGCGACGTTGCCGCCGATGACGTCGACGTCGGCGAAGGTCGGGTCGGCCTTGATGCGGCGGATCATGTCGAGCTCGCCCGAGCTCTCGCCGTTGGCCGTGTCGACGACGAGGACGTCGACGCCCGCGTCGCGGAGCGCACAGGCGCGCTCCCACGCGTCGCCGAAGAAGCCGATCGCCGCGCCGACGCGGAGGCGGCCCTCGTCGTCCTTCGTGGCGTCGGGGTACTGCTCGCTCTTGTCGAAGTCCTTGACGGTGATGAGGCCGCGGAGCTTGCCGGCCTCGTCGACGAGCGGCAGCTTCTCGATCTTGTGCTGGGCGAAGATCGCGACGGCCGAGTCGGGGTCGACGCCCTCGGCCGCGGTGATGAGCGGGGCCTTGGTCATCACGTCGCGCACGAGCGTCGTCGGCATCTCGAAACGGGAGACGAAGCGCATGTCGCGGTTGGTGATGATGCCGACCAGCGTGCCGTCGGCCTCGACGACCGGAAGGCCGGAGACGCGGAACTGGCCGCACAGCGCGTCGACCTCGGCCACGGTGGCGTCCGGGGTCGTCGTCACGGGGTTCGTGATCATGCCCGACTCGCTGCGCTTGACCTTGTCGACGTGGGCCGCCTGGTCGGCGATCGAGAGGTTGCGGTGGATGATGCCGATGCCGCCCTGGCGCGCCATGGCGATGGCCATGCGCGACTCGGTGACGGTGTCCATCGCGGCCGAGAGCAGGGGCACGGCGACGCGGATGCGCTTGGTGAGACGGGAGGAGGTGTCGGCCTCGCTCGGGATGACGTCCGTCCGCCCGGGCAGGAGCATGACGTCGTCGTAGGTGAGTCCGATGAATCCGAACGGGTCCGGCTGGTCCATGAGGCCCCTCCAAGGAGCGAGATGTGGTGGGCGGTGAGCACCGGATCGCCGTCGACTGCCGGTGGTCCATGTTAAGCCGACCCGCGCCTCCCGCATTCCTCGCTCGGGTGCGCGGAGACGACGATCCATCACCGTTCGGTCACGTTTTTTCGACACAGCCCCGTGTCCTGCACGAAACACGGCCGACACACAGCGAAAGTAGCGTCACCAACGACGGCGAGCCAGCGGCACCCGGGGCATCGCCCCGACTGGCACCTGTCCAGGAGGTCCCGTGAAACCCGACACGACCATCGCAGGGCGGACACAGCTGCGCCCTGCCCTGCTCGTCACCGTCCTCGCCCTGCTGCTCGGCCTGGCCGGCTCGTTCGTCGCCGTGGTGCTGGCGCCGACCGCCGCCCACGCGTCCGGCGGGGCCACCGCCTCCTGCACCGTCGACTCGTCGACGGCCTGCATCCAGGGCAGCATCCGCACCTCCGAGCAGGAGCCCGCGACGGGCGTCGTCCTCGACGTCACCGGCCCGGGCGGCTTCGAGGGCACGGCCGAGGTCGACGGCACCGGCCGCTGGGCCCTGCCCGTCACCGAGGCCGGCCAGTACACGGTCACCCTCGACACCGACTCGCTGCCCGACGGGCAGTTCCTCACCAACGCCGAGCAGGACGAGCGCATGGTCAACGCGACCCTCGGCGCCAACGCCGGCGTGATCTTCCAGCTCAGCGAGACCGAGGGCGCCACCACCGGCGGTGCCCAGGCGTCGTCGTTCAACTGGGACCGCGCCGCGCAGCAGCTCGCGTCGGGCATCCGCCTCGGCCTGCTGCTCGCCCTCGCCGCGATCGGCCTCTCGCTGATCTACGGCACGACGGGCCTCTCGAGCTTCTCGCACGGCGAGCAGGTCACCCTCGGCGGGCTGCTGGCGTACGTGTTCGCGAACCAGCTCGGCATGAACATCTTCGTGGCGGCCACGCTGACGGTGATCATCTGCGCGGCGACCGGCTTCCTCCAGGACGCGGCGATCTGGAAGCCGCTGCGGAAGAAGGGGCTGAGCCTCACGCAGCTGATGATCGTCACGATCGGCCTCTCGATCGCGCTGCAGTACGCCTTCCAGTACTTCTTCGGCGCGGCGACCGTGCGCATCCAGACGGCCAACCCCTCGACGGTCACGATCGCCGGCGTCACGCTGACGACCCAGTCGTACGTCGCCATGGGCATCTCGATCGTCGTGCTCGTGCTCACCGGCCTCTTCCTCACGAAGACCCGCACCGGCCGCGCCACGCGTGCCGTCTCGGACAACCCCGCCCTCGCGGCCGCGTCCGGCATCGACGTCGACCGCATCATCCGCCTCGTCTGGGTGCTCGCCGCGGGCCTCGCCGGCCTCTCGGGCGTCATGCTCGGCCTGGTGCTCAACGGCGTCAACTGGATGACCGGCCTGCAGATCCTGCTGCTGATGTTCGCCGCCGTCACGCTCGGCGGGCTGGGGACGTCGTTCGGCGCCCTGGTCGGCTCGCTCATCATCGGCGTCATCGTCGAGCTCACCAACCTGGTCCTTCCGGGTGACTTCAAGTACGCCACCGCGCTGCTGATCCTGATCGTGATCCTGCTGTTCAGGCCGCAGGGCATCTTCGGTCGCGCCGAGCGGATCGGCTGAGGGGAAAACTCATGGACTACGTCATCGACCTCATCCGCCAGCTCACCGGCGAGGCGCTCGCCCCGACCACCGCGGCGTTCGCGCTCGCGGCCATCGGCCTCAACATCCACTTCGGCTTCACCGGCCTCATCAACATGGGCCAGGCGGCGTTCCTGCTCGTCGGCGCCTACGGCTTCGCGATCTCGCTCGTCAACGGCCTGCCCCTCGGCCTCGCGGTGCTGATCGGGCTCGCGGCGGGCCTCGTGTTCGCCCTGATCCTCGGCGTCCCGACGCTGAAGCTCCGCGGCGACTACCTCGCCATCGTCACCATCTGCGCGGCGGAGATCATCCGCATGGTCGGCCGCTCGAGCATCCTCACCGACATCACCGGCGGCTCGAACGGCATCACCGGTTCGTCGTACCGCGACCCGTTCACCGCGCTGTCGCCGCTGCCCGACGGACAGACCACGATCCTGTGGTTCACGTACGACAACAACGGCGTCAACGGCTGGTGGATCCGCATCGTGGCCTGGCTGCTCGTCGCCCTGCTCTGCCTCATCGTGTTCCTGCTCAACCGCAGCCCCTGGGGCCGCGTGCTGAAGGGCATCCGCGAGGACGAGGACGCCGTGCGCAGCCTCGGCAAGAACGTCTTCTCGTACAAGATGCAGGCGCTCGTCTTCGGCGGCGTGATCGGCTCGTTGGCGGGCATCATCTACGTGCTGCCCTCGTCGGTGCAGCCCGACGCCCTCGGCCGCTCGACGACGTTCTTCATCTGGACGGCCCTGCTGCTCGGCGGCGCCGCGACGGTGTTCGGCCCGGTGCTCGGGGCGATCCTGTTCTTCGTCGTGCGTCTCGCGATCCGCACCCTGGCAGGCGACTTCATCCCCGCGAGCATCATGAGCAATCAGCAGGCGGACCAGTTCTCGTACGTGCTGGTCGGCATCGCCCTCATGCTGCTGATCATCTTCCGCCCGCAAGGGATCCTCGGGAACAAGAAGGAGCTGTCGTTCAGTGTCTGACACGAACTCGACCGGCACGGCCGGCATCCCCGCCGGAGGCGCGTCCACCGCGACCGGCACCGCCACGCCTCCCGCAGGCCGTCGCGACAAGCCCGGCTACGACTACGACCGCGAGGTGCTGCGCGGCAAGCTCGGCACCGTCGAGCGCACGCCCGGCTCGTCGAAGCCCGACTCGATCCTCACGGTCGACAACGTCGTCCGCCGCTTCGGCGGCATGACGGCCGTCGACGTGCAGCACGTGGAGGTGCAGCGCGGCGCGATCACGGCCCTCATCGGCCCGAACGGCGCCGGGAAGACGACCTTCTTCAACCTGATCACCGGGTTCGACAAGGCCTCGTCCGCCCCGACGACCTTCAAGCGCGGCGGCGACACGGCCAAGTGGGTCTTCGACGGCAAGCCCATGGGCAACGTCGGCGCCGCGAAGGTGGCCCGCGCCGGCATGGTGCGCACCTTCCAGCTGACCAAGGCGCTGTCGCGCCTCACCGTCATGCAGAACATGCTGCTCGGCGCCCGCGACCAGCCGGGCGAGAACTTCTTCGTCGGCATCATCCCGCCGCTGTGGAAGGCCCGCGAGCGCGAGATCACCGTCAAGGCGGAGGACCTCCTCCACCGCTTCAAGCTCTACGAGAAGAAGGACGACTACGCCGGCAGCCTCTCCGGCGGTCAGCGGAAGCTGCTCGAGATGGCGCGCGCCCTCATGAGCGACCCCGAGATGATCATGCTCGACGAGCCCATGGCCGGCGTGAACCCGGCCCTGACGCAGTCGCTGCTCGGCCACATCCAGAGCCTCCGCGACGACGGCACCACGGTGCTCTTCGTCGAGCACGACATGCACATGGTCCGCCACATCTCCGACTGGGTCATCGTCATGGCCGAGGGCAAGGTCGTGGCCGAGGGCCCGGCCGACACCGTCATGGACGACCAGGCCGTCATCGACGCGTACCTCGGCGCCCACCACGACACCGACCTCGGCGACGACTCGCTCCTCACGGACGCGGTGCTCGAGGAGCTCGAGCACGAGGTGGCGGCGGAGGACGCGGCCCGCGAGGCGGACGCGACCGGCGCCTCCTCGTCGTCCGGCGGCGGCACGCCGGGTCGCGACCTGCCCGGCTCCCCCGACCCGTCGACCCCGACGGCCACGAACGCGGCCGACGGCCAGCAGAGCGGAGACAAGCGATGAGCGCCTCGACGACGGTGAAGCACCCCGGCACGGAGAAGTTCGCCGGCACCGAGCCCATCATGAACGCGACCGACCTCACGGCCGGGTACCTGCCCGGGGTCAACATCCTCAACGGGTGCGACCTGGTCTGCTACCCCGGCGAGCTGATCGGCATCATCGGCCCGAACGGCGCCGGCAAGTCGACGCTGCTGAAGGCGCTCTTCGGGCTCGTGAAGATCCACTCCGGCAGCGTCACGCTCGGCGGCGAGGACATCACGAACCTCAAGGCGAACAAGCTCGTGCAGGCGGGGGTCGGCTTCGTGCCGCAGACGAACAACGTCTTCCCGTCGCTCACCATCGAGGAGAACCTGCAGATGGGCATGTTCCTCCGCCCGAAGCTCTTCTCGGAGCGGCTCGACTACATCTACGACCTCTTCCCCGTGCTGGGCGACCGGCGCAGCCAGCGCGCCGGGTCGCTCTCGGGCGGCGAGCGCCAGTCGGTCGCCATGGCCCGCGCGCTGATGATGGACCCGAAGGTGCTGCTGCTCGACGAGCCGTCGGCCGGCCTCTCGCCGGTTCGCCAGGACGAGACCTTCATCCGCACCCGCCGCATCAACAAGGCCGGCGTCTCGGTGATCATGGTCGAGCAGAACGCCCGTCGCTGCCTGCAGATCTGCGACCGCGGCTACGTGCTCGACCAGGGCCGCAACGCCTACTCGGGCACCGGACGCGAGCTCGCGGACGACCCCAAGGTCATCGAGCTCTACCTCGGCACGCTGGCGAAGGACGTCGACGAGTCGCACTGACCCGCTCGCCGCGCGCCCTGCGCGTCCCCTGAGGCCCCGCACGCTCGTCGTGCGGGGCCTCAGCCGTGCCCGGGGGCCGGTGTCGCGCGTGGCCTCTGCCGTGCCTCTGGGCCCGTGCAGCTCGGCCGGGTGCCGGAGAGCGGGAGGAGTCGGCCGCTCGGCGGCCACGGCAGGCGGGAGGCGCGGGGCGGCCGGGCCCCGGATCTCGCCAAACCGGAAGGGACCCGCGGCGGCGACGCGGAGGCGGGCCGCGCCTCCCCGGCTGTCCCGGCGCTCGAGCTGAGAGCGAGAGGGCCTGGTGCGCGCGCCACGGCGGCAGGCCGGAGGCGCGGCCCGGCGAACCAGATCTCTCGCGAATCCGCGAGGTCGAGCGCCGGGGGCTGGCCCGAGCGACGAGAGGCGGCACGCCGGGCCGTGCACGGGCCGCCGTGCCATGCAGGGGCGTGCAGGGCCCCGCACGGGCATGCAGGGCGCACGGGGAAGGCCCCGATGCCGGAGCATCGGGGCCTTCGTGGTGGAGCGGGGTCGTCGAGCTACTTCGCGACCGCGCCCTCGACCGCCGTCTGGTAGACGGGGACGTTGTTCTCGTCGAACTTGTAGATGCCGATGAAGGCGCTCGACGGGTCGTTCTGGTCGTCGAACGAGCCGATGCCCGACGGGCCCTTGTACTGGATGTCGTCGCCGGCCTCGATGGCCGTCACGCACTCGGCGAAGGTGGCGCACTCGGTGCCGCCGTCCGCACCCGAGACCGCGGCCATGTTGGCCTGGATCGTGCCGGAGTCGGTGCCGCCGCCCTTGACCGCGGCGAGGGCCGCGAGGGTGGTGGCGTCGTAGGACTCCTGCGCGTACGAGAAGTCGGCGAGCTCGGCGCCGGCGGTGCGCTGGTAGTACTCCTTGAAGCGCGACTGGAGGTCGGTCGAGGGGAACGCACCGGGGATCGTGCCCTGGGCGCCGGTGAGGGTGCCCGGGTCGAAGTCCTCGCTGTAGTCGGCCGTGTTGCCGTCCGACATGTAGACGGTGCTGATGTCGGCGCCCTGCGAGATGAGCTCGGGGACGATCGACTTCGTCTCGTCGAAGGCGAGGATGACGATCGCGTCGGGGTTCGTGGCCAGCGCGGCCGTCACCTCGGACGAGAACGTGGTCTGGCCGGGGGGGAACTCCTGGCCGTCGCCCGTGCCGCCGTAGACGACCGAGCCGCCGGAGGCCTCGATCGACTCCTGGACGGTGTCGCGCAGGCCGGTGCCGTAGGTGTCGTTGAAGACGAGGAAGGCGACGTTCGCACGGCCGTCGTTGACGATCTGAGTGCCGAGCGCGTTGCCCTGGACCGAGTCCGGCGGAGCGGTGCGGTAGTAGTACGACGAGTACCCGCTGAGGGCGGTGGCGGTGTTGGCGGGCGAGATCTCGACGATGCACGCGGCCGTCAGCTGGTCGATGACGTTGAGCGTGACGCTCGACGACTCGGCGCCGATCGCGACGGGGACCTTCGCGTCGATCAGCTGCGTCGCTGCCGCGCTCGAGACGGTGAGGTCGTTGCTGTCGCCGGAGTCGGTCGCGGGGTCGACCGTGACGTCCTGGCCGAGCACGCCGCCGGCCGAGTTGATGTCCTCGATGGCGAGGCCGACGCCGGCCTCGGCGGGCGGTGCCAGGTAGGCCAGCGTGCCCGTGTTCGGCAGGATGGTGCCGATGCGGAGCGCGTCCTGGCCGGGGCTGCTGGGGGCCTCGCAGGAAGCTGCGGGGTCGGTCTTCTGCGACGCGGACGCCGAGGCGCTGCCGTCGTCGGAGGGGGACGACGAGGTGGTGGAACAGGCTGCGAGCAGAACGGAGGCGGCGCCTGCGAGCGCGAGCGCCTTCAGCCCCTTGGTGGATCGGATCATCCGTGGTCCCTTTCGTGAAGCGCGTACAGCAGGGCCGCCACTAGGCAGACGGTCCTCGCGATTGAGAAGAAACTAGGGCGAGATTGTTTCGGGTGTGTGTTCTGAGAATCACCGCGGGGTTTCGTTAGCAATTCGTGACATGCCCTCAGCCTCCGGCCGCGACCGCGTGCCGCAGCCGCGACGACCGTCGAGACGTCCGCACGACGTCGACCGTGAGCATGATCAGGGCGGCCCAGACGATCGCGAAGCCGACCCAGCGGCTCGTCGGCATCTGCTCGTGGAGCAGCACGACCCCGACGATGAACTGCAGCACCGGCGCGAGGTACTGCGTCAGCCCGATGGTGGCCAGCGGCAGCCGCCGGGCCGCGGCGGCGAAGAGCAGCAACGGCACGGCCGTCACGACGCCCGAGCTGATGACGACGAGCGTGTGCAGCACGCTGACCGAGCCGAAGACGACCCCGCCGCCGATGCCGGTCACGGCCAGCACGACGAGGGTGGCGGCCGCGACCGGCGCGACGGCCATCGTCTCGAGGGTCAACCCACTGACCGCGTCGACCCGGCCGCCCATCTGCTTCTTGACGAGCCCGTAGGCGCCGAACGAGAAGGCCATGATCAGCGACGGCCACGGCACCGACCCCGTGCCGACGGCGATGACGAGCACGGCGACCGCGCTCAGCCCGATCGCGACCCACTGCACGGGCCGGAGGCGCTCCCGCAGCACGAGCACGGCGAGCAGCACCGTGACGATCGGGTTGATGAAGTACCCGAGCGCGGCCTCGACGACGTGCCCCGCGAGGGTCGCGACGATGAAGGTCGTCCAGTTGACGACGATCAGCACCCCGGCGAGCGACATCATGCCGACCACCCGCCCCTGCCGCAGGAGGGCGAGGAAGGCCGGGAAGCCGCGCGTGACCGCGAGGAGGACGACGCAGAAGGCCAGCGAGAAGAGGATGCGCCAGGAGACGATCTCGAACGGTCCCGACGGCGACATGAGCAGGAAGAAGATCGGCAGGACGCCCCAGAGCCCGTAGGCCGAGACGGCGTACGCGAGGCCGGAGCCCGAGGCCGCGGCCGCGGCCGGGGCGCCCGTCGCCGAGGGGCTCGCGCCGGTCGGGCTCGCCCCGGGGGCGGGAGCGGAGGAGGCGCGGGTGCGGTCGGCGGTCACGTCACGACTCTAGGGCGCACCGCCGACGCCCGGCACGGCCACCGGGGCGCCGGTGGCACGACCCGTCGAGGCCCTGGCCGTCGGCGCCCCGGGCACGACGAAGGCCCCCGCGCTCGGCGGGGGCCTCCGGTGGTGCGTGTCGACCGGCTAGCGGACGATGACGGCGAGCACGTCGCGCGCGGAGAGGACGAGGTAGTCCTCACCGGCGTACTTGACCTCGGTTCCGCCGTACTTGCTGTAGATGACCTTGTCGCCGACGGCGACGTCGAGGGGGACGCGGTTGCCGTTGTCGTCGATGCGACCCGGTCCGACCGCCACGACCTCGCCCTCCTGGGGCTTCTCCTTGGCGGTGTCGGGGATCACGAGGCCGGAAGCCGTGGTCTGCTCGGCTTCGACCTGCTGGATGACGATGCGATCTTCGAGCGGCTTGATGGAGACCGACACGGTTGACCTCTGCTTTCTCGGAACTTCGTAGAACGTGGGTTGGCACTTGCCACGTGCGAGTGCCAGAACAACTGTAGGGCTGAACTGGCACTCGGTCAACACGAGTGCCAACCCCCGTCGGGCATGGGCGAGACTGGAGCCCATGGACACCACCGAGCTGCTCGAGATCCTCTCCCCCGAGGGGCTGCGGCTGCTCGACTCGCTGCCCGAGCGGCGCTCCGACGACGACGTCGTCTCGACGGTCTCGGCGCTCCGCAAGCAGGGCCACTCCCCCTCGCTGGTGGCCGCGGTGCTGAGCCAGGCGCGGCTGAGGTCGAGGGCGACGACGAAGTTCGGCGACTTCGCGAGCCGCATGCTCTTCACGGAGGCGGGGCTGGAACAGGCCACGCGCCTCCCCGTGGCCGCCCGGCACGCCGGACGCTTCCGTGCCGCGGGCGTCTCCCGCGTGGCCGATCTCGGCTGCGGCGTCGGCGGCGACGCCATGGCGCTCGCCGCGCTCGAGCTCGACGTGCTCGCCGTCGACCGCGACGAGGTCACCGCCGCCGTGGCGTCGTACAACCTCGCCCCGTGGGCCTCGTCGCGCGTGCTCCACGCCGACGCCGCCTCCGTCGACCTGGCCGAGGTCGACGGCGTCTTCCTCGACCCCGCCCGACGCACCGCCGGCCACTCGGGCACGTCGCGGCTGGCCGACCCCGCCGACTGGTCGCCGTCGCTCGACGTCGCCTTCGCGCACGCCGAGCACCGCCCGACCGGCGTCAAGCTCGGCCCGGGCATCGACCGCGAGCTGCTGCCGCGCGACGCCGAGTGCCAGTGGGTGTCGGTCGACCGGGAGGTCGTCGAGGTCGGCGTCTGGTTCGGCCCGCTCGCGCGACCGGGGGTGGGGCGGTCCGCCCTCGTGATCGGCGCCTCCGGAGCGTCCGAGCTCACCGCCCCGGCCGACTCGGAGGACGTCGAGGTCGGCGACGTCGGGGAATGGCTCTACGAGCCCGACGGGGCCGTCATCCGCGCGCGCCTGATCGGCGACCTCGCCCGCAGCCTCGGCGCCCGCACCATCAGTCGCGACATCGCGTACCTCAGCTCGGACGAGCCGGTCGACACCCCTTTCGCGCAGGCGTTCCGCGTGGTGGAGGCGCTGCCGCTCGACGAGAAGACCCTCAAGCGCGAGCTGCGGTCGCGGGGCGTCGGGCGGCTCGAGATCAAGAAGCGGGGCGTCGACGTCGACCCCGCCGCGTTCCGCAAGCGCCTGTCGCTGCAGGGCACGGGGTCGGCCACGCTCGTGCTGACCCGCGTGGCCGGGCGGCACACCGCGCTGCTCTGCGAACGGGCCTAGCCGACGCCTGGCCAGCCTCGGCCCAGGGCTCAGGTGCCGCTGTAGTCGCCGCCGCCGTAGCTGCCGTAGCCCGACAGGGAGTCGAAGAAGGCGAACCAGCCGATCCAGACGACGATCGCGATCAGGATGCCGGCGTACCCGACGATCAGGCCGGTGAGCCAGAAGCCGCGGCCCTGCGGCTCGCGGCGTTGCGCGACGTGCCCGAGCACCACGCCCGCGATGGAGAAGAGGATGCCCATGCCGAACGTCACCACGAGGATCGAGATGACGGCGCCGAAGATCGAGCCGATCATGGACAGCAGGCTGAGGACGGTCGACGGCTTCGACGGACCGGCCGACGAGTAGGGCGCGTACGGGTACTGCGGGCCGGTGCGGGGCTGGGGCTGGCCGTACGGCGCCTGCTGCTGGGGCTGGCCGTACGGCGCCTGCTGCTGGGGCTGGCCGTACGGCGCCTGCTGCTGGGGCTGGCCGTACGGCGCCTGCTGCGGCGGGTGGCCCGGGGCCTGTGGGGCACCGTGGCCGTAGGGCGCGGACGCAGGCGGCTGGCCGTAGGCCTGCTGCTGGCCGTACGGCGCCGACTGCGGAGGCTGTGGCTGGCCGTAGGCCTGCGGCTGCCCGTAGGCCTGCGGCTGCCCGTACGCGGGCTGGCCCGCGCCCCCCGGCTGCGGCGGCGCGCCGTACGGCTGCGGGGGCTGCCCGGCGGGCAGACCCTGGCCGGGGCCCGCCTGACCCGGCGCCGGAGGCGCGGCGTACGGAGCCGATCCGGGCGCGGCCGAGGGCGCGTACGGCCCCGACGCCGGGGCGGGAGGCACGGCCGGTGCGACGGGCGCGGCGTACGGCGAGCGCTGCTCGGGTGCAGGACGCGAGCCGGGGGCCACGAACGGGTGGTCGGCGCTGGGCGCGCCGCCGTCGTGCGGGGGTGCCGCGGCTTGGGAGGGTGCACCCGGGTAGGCGGTGGGCGGCAGCGGAGGCGAGCTCGACGCGGGGCCGGGGGTGGGGACGGGCGGCGGCGTCGCTGCCGGGCCGGTCTCGGGGTTCGTGTCGTCGGTGGCCATCAGGAGCCTTCCTGTGCGGGGACGGTGCCGCCGGTGGTGGGCCGACGCACGACGGGGCCCGCGCCGGTGGGCGCGGACCCCGTCATGGTATCGACGTGGCCGTCGGCGGAGCCCAGTCGACCCTCAGGCCGCGGGCCGCCGACGGCGGCGCGGACTCAGTACCCGCTGTACTGGTTCTGGAACTCGGGGCTGTTGAAGATCGCGGCGGCGAAGGCCACGAACAGGATCGCGGCGAGGATCCACAGCGCGATGGCCACGTAGCCGAGGATGGTGCCCCAGAGCGCCATCGGACGGCCCTCCTCGCCGGTCTTCTTGATCTGGCTCAGCGAGATGTGACCGACGATGATCGCGCCGATGCTCGCGAGGCCGCCCGTGAAGAACCCGGCGATGCCGAGGATGAGCGCGACGAGGGCCAGCGAGTTGCGGGGCTTGGCTCCGCCGTAGCCTCCCTGCGGCGCCGAGGCCTGGTAGGGGTTGTGCTGGGGCTGGCCCTGGGGGGCCGGGTACTGGTCGGTCATGTCCCGTGGTCTCCTTGATCGTGCGGTGACCGACATGCTACGCGGCGGCGACCCCGTCCGCCTGGCCAGACGGCGTCAGACGGCCTGCACCTGGGTGACGGGCAGGGTGGAGTCGGCCCCGAAGTCGAGGGGCGACGGCGCCCGGCCCCGCGACACGAGCTGCGCCCCCAGGGCGGCGATCATCGCGCCGTTGTCGGTGCAGAGCGACAGCGGCGGGATGCGCAGCTCGACCCCGGCCGCGGCGCACCGCTCGGTCGCGAGCTCGCGCACGCGGGCGTTCGCGACCACGCCGCCCCCGAGCAGCAGGCGGGGCACCCCGAGGTCGGCGCACGCGGCGAGCGCCTTCGTCAGCAGCACGTCGGCGACCGCCTCGCGGAAGCTGGCGGCGACGTCGGCGACGGGCACCGCGCCTCCCTCGGCCTCGTGGCGTTCCACCCAGCGGGCGACCGCGGTCTTCAGGCCGGAGAACGAGAAGTCGTAGCGGTGGGCCGCCCGGTCTTTCGGGAGGGTGAGCCCACGGGGGAAGCGGATCGCCGTCGGGTCGCCGCCGACGGCGGCGCGGTCGATCTGCGGCCCGCCCGGATAGGGCAGCCCGAGCAGTCGGGCGACCTTGTCGAAGGCCTCGCCGGCGGCGTCGTCGATGGTCTCGCCGAGCAGCTCGACGTCGTCGACGAGGTCGCGCACGTGCAGCAGCGACGTGTGGCCGCCCGAGACGAGCAGGGCGACGGTCGGCAGCTCGAGGTCGCTGCCGTCCTCGCGCAGCACGTCGGCCCCGACGTGCCCGACGAGGTGGTTGACGGCGTAGAGCGGCTTGCCCGCCGCGAGGGCGAGCGCCTTCGCGGCCCCGACCCCGACCATGAGCGCCCCGGCCAGGCCGGGGCCGCTCGTCACGGCGATCGCGTCGAGCTCGTCGAGGCCGACGCCCGCCTCGGCGAGCGCGGCGCGCAGCGCGGGCTCCATCGCCTCGAGGTGGGCGCGGGCGGCGACCTCGGGCACGACGCCGCCGTAGCGGGCGTGCTCGTCCATCGACGACGAGATGACGTTGGCGAGCAGGGTCGTGCCGCGCACGATGCCCACGCCTGTCTCGTCGCAGCTCGTCTCGATGCCGAGCACGAGCGGTCCGCCCTCGACGGCGACGGGGACGGACGGGGAGGCGGTGGTGGCGGTCACGCGATCTGCTCGCTCTCGGAGTCGGCCGGGCGGGTGGTCGGCGCCGGGACGGCGAGCCGCATGACGAACGCGTCGACGCCGTCGGGCATGTAGTAGCGGGGGCGGACGGCGATCTGCTCGAAGCCGAGCGAGAGGTAGAGGGCCTGCGCCCCGGGGTTGTCGGCCCGCACCTCGAGGAAGACCTCGCGGACGCCGCGTCGCCGGGCCTCGTTCAGCAGCTGCGTCATCAGGGTGCGGCCGAGGCCGCGACCGCGCGCGTGCGGCAGCACGGCGATGGTCTGCACGTCGGCGTCGGGTGCTCCCGGCAGCACCTGGAGCCCGGCGTAACCCTCGACGAGGGTGTCGTCCGACTCCGGCGTGGCCACGAGGTACCAGCCGTCGGGCGAGGCGAGCTCGTGCTGCATGCCCTCGCGCGACCAGGCGTCGGTGACGAACACCGACGACTCGATCGCCATGACGTCGTCGAGGTCGTCCGGCGTCGCGCGGCGCAGCCGCCAGGTCACCGGCCGACCTTCTTCGGCCCGGCCGACGGGGTCACGTCGGGCTCGCGCAGGTACAGCGGCTCGTCGGCCGCGAACGCGCGGCCGTGCTCGAAGAGGCGCTCGGCGAGCATGCCCAGGGCCCCGGCCGAGACCACCGTCGCGTCGGGGTCGGTGCGCGGGGACGACGAGGAGGCGCCCGTCGCCTCGTCGAGGTCGGCCGGCCGCACGAGGGCGGGGCCGGCGACCCTCACGGGCAGGCCGTCGTCGTCGAGCCCGGCCCACGCGCTCCACGCCACCTCGCGGCGGCGGGCGTCGGTCACGACGACCAGCGGCTCGTCGAGGCGGCCGCCGGCCTCGGAGACCGAGCGCCCCGCGGCGCCGCTGAGTCGCTCGAAGGCGACGGCGTCGTGGCTGCCGACCGAGAGGCACGGCACGCCGGCGCCGAAGGCGAACGCCCGGGCGGCGACGATGCCGACCCGCAGGCCGGTGAACGGCCCGGGTCCGACGCCCGCCACCACGGCGCTGAGCTCGGTCGGGGCGACGCCGGCCGCTCGGAGGGCCTCGTCGATCAGCACGCCGACGACCTCGGCGTGGCGCCGGGTGTCGGCGACCGTGCACTCGGCGAGCACGCCGCCGTCGCGGTCGACGACGGCGACCGCGGAGCCGGCGGAGGTGTCGATGGCCAGGATCACGGGGTCGATCGTACGCGGTCGTCGGGGACCGTCACGCGCCTCCCCCGGCCCTGGGGACGGCGGTGGGTCAGCTCGCGCCGGAGGAGGGACCGAGGGGCAGCTCGACCCCGGCCCAGCGCGGGCCGTGGGCCGTCAGGGTCACGCGCCGGGGCTCGTCGAGCGCGTCGAGGAGGTCGTCGCCGCGGTCGGCGGCGGGCGCCTCGTCGACCGCGGGGGCCTCGTCGGCCGGATCCGCGCCTCCGGCTCCGCGGGGCCTGTCGATCACGACGTCGAGCCAGGAGTCGGCGACCCCGTCGAGGAGGCCGGCCCCCCACTCGACGACGACGACCGAGCCGTCGAAGTCGAGGTCGAGGTCGTCGAGCTCGCCCGCGCCGCCGAGGCGGTAGGCGTCGACGTGCACGAGCGGCACGCCGGACTCGCTCGGGTGGGTGCGCGCCAGGACGAACGTGGGGCTCGCCACCTGGCCGCGCACGTGCAGCCCGGCCCCGATGCCGCGGGTCAGGGTCGTCTTGCCCGCGCCGAGCGGCCCGGTGAGGACGAGCAGGTCGCCGGCGCCGAGCAGGCCGGCCAGGCGTCGGCCGAGCTGCTCCATCGCCTCGCTGTCGGGCACGACCACGGTGGCCGACGGGGCCGGAGGCGCGGCCTCGGTCACGAGCGACCGCCCACGTAGACGCGCGGCACGCGGGCGCCGATGCGGCAGGAGACCTCCTCCGGCACGCTGCCGGTGCGGTCGGCCCACTCGCCGATGGTCAGCTCGCCGTCGTCGCCCGGGCCGAAGAGCACGACCTCGTCGCCGACCGCGACCTCGTGGTCGCCGACGTCGACGAGGAACTGGTCCATGGCGACCCTGCCGACGATCGGGTGGCGACGACCGTGGATGGTCACCTCGGCCCCGTGCTGCGCGCGGCGGCTGACGCCGTCGGCGTAGCCGAGCGGCACGAGGGCGAGCGTCGTGTCGCGCTCGGCCCGCCACGTGTAGTCGTACGAGACCCCCGTGCCGGCCGGGACGCGCTTGACGCGCACGACGCGGGCGCTCAGGGTCAGCACCTGCCGCAGGCCCCGATCGGCGGCCGTGACGCCCTCGGTGACCGGGTTGCCGTAGCCGTTCGAGCCCATGCGCACCATGTCGAAGCGGCGCTCGGGGTGCTCGAGGGCCGCCGAGCTCGACGACATGTGTCGCTTCTCGAAGGTCGCGCCGAGGGCCTCGGCGTCGTCGAGCGCCTTGCGGAAGACGAGGGAGGCGGCGTGGTCGTCGGCCTCGCTCGTCTCGGAGACGTGCGAGAAGCAGCCGCGCAGCCGCACGACGCCCTCGTCGCGCAGCTCGACCGCGCGGGTCACGAGCGCCGCCCAGTCGGCGGGCAGGCAGCCCTCGCGGTGCAGGCCGGTGTCGATCGTGAGGTGCACGAGGGCCTCGTGGCCGGGCCCGGCGGCACGGGCCGCGTCGGCGAACGCCTCGAGCTGCTCGAGCGTCGAGACGCCGAGGTCGACGCGCAGCTCCACGGCCGCCGCCCAGTCCTCGTCGGGGGCGAGCTGCCACGCGAAGAACGACGCCTCGTCGCCGACGCCCGCCCGACGGAGGCGGAGGGCGGGCTCGGACTCGACGGTCCCGAACCAGCGCACGCCCACCGACAGCGCCTCGGGCACCATGACGTCGACTCCGAGGGAATAGGCGTCGGCCTTGACGATCGCGAGCAGCTCGACCGGGGCGACCCGCTCGATCAGGGAGGCGAGGTTGGCGCGGTAGGCGGCCAGGTCGACGGTGGCCCGGCGCATCCAGGCGGCCGGGGCCGCGGGCGCGGCGTCGGGCGTCGGAGCGGCGACGGGCACGGGCGCGGCGGGTTCGGCGGGCACGGGTGCGGTGGTCATGCGTAGCTCCTGGGCAGGCGGGCCGACAGCGACGCGACGACCTCGTACGTGATGCCGTCGAAGGCGCGGGCCCAGTCGTCGGCGCCCTGGCGTCCGAGCGCCGGGTCGCCGAACAGCACGGCCTCGTCGCCCACCTCGACCGGGTCGTCGCCCACGTCGATGACGAGGGCGTTCATGGCGATGCGGCCCCGCACCCGGTAGGTGCGCTGGCCGATCGTGACGGAGGCCCGGTCGCTGGCCGCCCGGTCGATGCCGTCGGAGTAGCCGACCGGCACGATGGCGATCGTCGTGTCGCGCTCGGGGCGGAACACGTACCCGTACGAGACGCCCTCGCCCGCGGGCACCCGCTTGACGGTCGTGACCGGCGCGCTCAGGGTGAGGGCCGGACGAAGGCCCAGGTCGGCCGCCGGACGGTCGGCGAAGGGGCTCAGGCCGTAGCAGGCGAGCCCGAACCGGACCATGCCGACCGATCCCCCGCGCGAGCCCCGGTAGTGCAGGCCGGCCGCGGACGCCGCGACGTGGCGCAGCGGCGGCTCGACCCCGGCCTCGCTCAGCAGCTCGAAGGCGCGGAGGTACGCGGCGAGCTGCGCGCCGTCCTCCTCCGGCGAGGCGTTCGACAGGTGGCTCATCAGGCCCTCGACCGGCAGGCGGTCGGCGAGCTGGGCGGCACGGGCGAAGAACGTCGGCCACTCGCTCTCGACGGCGCCGTTGCGGCTGAGCCCCGTGTCGATGCAGAGGTGCACCGCCCGCACCCCGGCGGCGGCGGCGGCCTCGAGCTGGGCGACGTCGGACACCCCGGGCGTCACGTCGTGCGCGGCCGCGCGCTCGAACGTCTCGCCGGGCGCGTGCAGCCACGCGAGGATCGGCGTCTCGACGCCGGCCGCCCGCAGCTCGAGCGCCTCGTCGAGGTCGGCCACGCCGAGCCAGTCGACGCCGGCGTCGGCGAAGACCCGCGCGCACGCGACGGCGCCGTGCCCGTAGGCGTTCGCCTTGACGACGGCCATCACCGCGGCCGGGGCGACCAGGGCGCGCAGGGTCTCGACGTTGTGGCGGAGCGCGTCGGTGTCGACGCTGACCGTGATGTCGTGGGTCACGAGCCGTGCCCTCCTCGGGGATCGTCTGCGGTGTCGACTCCGTCGTCGGGTGGTGTGCCGGGCCCCTCGGCCACGACGTAGGCGACGGCCACGCCGCCGTCGTGGCTGAGCGACAGGTGGAGGCGCGTGACGCCTCGCGAGGAGGCCAGCGACCGAGCCCCGCCGCCCAGCTCGAGCGACGGCGCCCCGCTGTCGTCGGACACGACGACCATGTCGTGCCAGCGCACCCCGGTCGAGCCGCCCAGGGCCTTGACCAGCGCCTCCTTCGCCGCGAAGCGCGCCGCGAGCGACTGCACCGACCTCGGCGAGCCGTCGCGCGTGACGACCTCGGCCGCCCCGAACAGGCGGTCGCGCAGGGCCGGGGTCCGCGCCAGCGAGCGGTCGAAGCGCGCGAGGTCGACGACGTCGACGCCGATGCCGACGATCACGAGGACGGAGCGGGTCTCATGCGGGACGGTGCCTCTACTCGACCGTGACGGACTTGGCGAGGTTGCGCGGCTGGTCGACGTCGAGGCCCTTGGCCGCGGCGAGCTCCATGCCGAAGACGTGCAACGGCACGACGGCGAGCAGCGACTCGAAGAGCGGCGCCGCGAGCGGGATGTGCAGCACCTCGTCGGCGAAGGGCAGCACGGCGGCGTCGCCCTCCTCCGCGATGGCGATGACGCGGGCCCCGCGCGCCCGGATCTCCTGGATGTTCGAGACGACCTTGGGGTGCAGCGACCGCGGGTCGCGAGGGCTGGGGACGATGACGAACACGATCTGACCGGGCTCGATGAGGGCGATCGGGCCGTGCTTGAGCTCTCCGGCGGCGAAGCCCTCCGCGTGGATGTAGGCGAGCTCCTTGAGCTTGAGCGCGCCCTCCAGCGCGATCGGGTAGCCCACGTGCCGGCCCAGGAACAGCACCGAGCGCGTGTCGGCCATCCAGCCGGCCAGCGTCGAGATGCGCTCGGACGACTCGAGCACCCGCTCGATCTTCTCGGGGATGGCCTGGAGGTCGGTGACCTGCTCGGCGATGGCCTCGCTGGTCATCGTGCCGCGCAGGGTCGCGAGGTGCAGGCCGAGGAGGAACAGGGCCGTGCCCTGGGCCACGAAGGCCTTCGTCGACGCCACCGCGACCTCGGGGCCGGCGTGCGTGTAGATGACGGCGTCGGACTCGCGAGGGATGGTCGAGCCCTGCGTGTTGCAGATCGAGAGCACCTGGGCACCCTGTTCGCGGGCGTACTTGACGGCCATGAGCGTGTCCATGGTCTCGCCCGACTGGCTGATCGAGACGACGAGGGTCTTCTCGTCGAGCACCGGGTCGCGGTAGCGGAACTCGTGCGCGAGCTCGACCTCGACGGGCACGCGCGCCCACTGCTCGATCGCGTACTTGCCGAGGATGCCGGCGTAGGCGGCCGTGCCGCAGGCGATGACGATGACGCGGTCGATCGTGGCGAGGCGGTCGGCGACGCCGTCGAGCTCGTGCAGGGTCACGGCGCCGTCGGCGACGCGGCCGAGCAGGGTCTTCGCGACGGCCTCGGGCTCTTCGCTGATCTCCTTCGCCATGAAGCTCGACCAGCCGCCCTTCTCCGCGGCGGAGGCGTCCCAGTCGATGTCGAACTCGGTGGTCTCGACGGGGTTGCCGTCGAAGTCGACGACCTCGACCGAGTCGGGCCGGATCGTGACCATCTGGTCTTGGCCGACCGACATGGCCCGGCGCGTGTAGGCCACGAAGGCCGCCACGTCGCTGCCCAGGAAGTTCTCGCCGTCGCCGAGCCCGATGACGAGCGGCGAGTTGCGGCGGGCGCCGACGACGACGCCGGGCTGGTCGGCGTGGACGACGAGCAGCGTGAACGCGCCGTCGAGCGTGGCGACGACGGCGCGGAGGGCCTCGGCCAGGTCGCCGGTGCGGCGGTAGGCCCGGGCCACGAGGTGCGCCGCGACCTCGGAGTCGGTCTCGCTGAGGAACTCGACGCCCTCGGCGAGGAGCTCGGCCTTCAGCGCCGAGAAGTTCTCGATGATGCCGTTGTGGATGAGGGCGAGCTTGCCGTCGTCCGCCAGGTGCGGGTGCGCGTTGGCGTCGGTCGGGCCGCCGTGCGTGGCCCAGCGGGTGTGGCCGATGCCGGTGGCGCCGTCGGTCAGCGGGTCGGCCTCGAGGTCGTCGACGAGCACCTGCAGCTTGCCGGCGCGCTTGCGGCTGTCGAGGTGGCCCTCGGAGTCGACCACGGCGACGCCGGCCGAGTCGTAGCCGCGGTACTCGAGGCGCTTGAGGCCCCCGAGCAGGACCTCGACGCTCTTCTCACCGGCACCGGACGGACCGACGTATCCCACGATTCCACACATGGCTCCGATCCTACGGCGTCGCCCGGCCCGGCCCGCGCGACCATCGGGTGTGATGCGGACGGTGCGCGGGATGACCCGACGGTGGAGGAACGGGTGACCGGGTAGCCTCGTCGCCATGGCCGAAGGCACCCCGACGACGACCGCCCCGGCCACGCGCCCGGGCCCGCCGACGACCGGCGCGACCGCGCACGGGCACGCGGCGGCGCACGCCACCCCGTTCGTCGAGATCGGCCGCGACGCCTGGGCCGATCTCGCGCCCGCCACGCGCCTCCCCCTGACGGAGACCGAGATCGTGCAGCTGCGGGGCCTCGGCGACCGCCTCGACATGCGCGAGGTGCAGGACGTCTACGTGCCGCTGAGCCGCCTCCTCAACCTCTACGCCGCGGGTGCCCGCAACCTGCACCGGGCCACGAGCGACTTCCTCGGCGAGCGCGCGCAGCGCACGCCGTTCGTCATCGGCGTCGCGGGCTCCGTGGCGGTCGGCAAGTCGACCGTGGCCCGCCTCCTCCGCGAGCTGCTGAGCCGCTGGGACGACACGCCCCGCGTCGAGCTCGTCACCACCGACGGGTTCCTCCACCCGAACGCCGAGCTCGAGCGCCGCGGCATCATGGACCGCAAGGGCTTCCCCGAGTCGTACGACCGGCGCCACCTGCTGCGGTTCGTCTCGCAGGTGAAGAGCGGGGCGGAAGAGGTGCGCGCGCCCTTCTACTCGCACACCAGCTACGACATCATGCCGAACGCCGAGGTCGTCGTGCGCCGGCCCGACATCCTCATCGTCGAGGGGCTGAACGTGCTGCAGCCGCCGACGGCCGGCCGCCTCGCCCTGAGCGACCTCTTCGACTTCACGATCTACGTCGACGCCCGCACGAGCGACATCGAGGCCTGGTTCGTCGAGCGGTTCCTCGCGCTGCAGAAGGGCGCCTTCACCCAGGAGCGCTCCTTCTTCCACCGCTTCGCCGACATGGACGAGCCCGAGGCCCGCGCGTTCGCCTCCGGCGTCTGGCGCTCGGTCAACGAGCCGAACCTGATCGAGAACGTGCTGCCGACGCGCTCGCGAGCGACGCTCGTGCTGCGGAAGGCGGCCGACCACGCGGTCAGCTCGGTGCTGCTCCGCAAGATCTGACGGACCGCGCCGACCGGTCCGCGACCGCCGCAGGCGCATCGCCGCTCACCGGGACGCCCCCGCCGGAGGCGCGCCGCCGTCACAGGGGCAGCGCCGACACCAGCGCCACCAGCCCCACGAAGGCCACGACCGCGGCGACGGCCGCCAGGTTCAGCCGGCGGTGCTCGACCATGATCGCGACGTACTCGCGGAGGAACGCGCTCGGCACGTAGTACGCCGCCGTCGGCGACCCGACGACCTGGGCGTCGCTGCCGACCGCCCGCGCGAGCAGCGCCGCCCGGAGCACGTGGTAGTCGTTCGTCACGACGAGCGTGCGGCCCACGCGACCGGCCTGGCGCTGCACCTCGCGCGACAGGAGGAGGTTCTCGCGCGTGCTGGTCGAGGCCGTCTCGGCGCGGACGTCGTCGGGGTCGGCGCCCTGCGCCACGAGGTACTCGGCCATCGCCTCGCCCTCGGGGCGCGGCTCGTCGGCGCCCTGCCCGCCCGACGGGATGAGGAGAGGACGGCGCCGCCCGCCCGTCGGCACCGACCGGTAGATCGCCAGCGCACGGTCGAGCCGGCTGCGCAGCAGGGGCGGCACCTCGCCCCGGATGAGCCCCGAGCCGAGCACGACGAGCACCTCCGGCTCGCGCGTGTGGCGGTAGCGGCTGTAGACGAGGGAGTAGAGGCCGAACGCGGCGAACGTCGCGGCGGCGTAGGCGCAGCCGAAGAACAGCAGGATGCCGGCCGCGACGAGGAGGGTCGACGCCCAGCTCGGCAGGCGGTCCTGACCGGGCAGGAAGAGCAGCAGCAGCGCGGTCGCCGGCAGCACGAGCACGGCGAGTCCGGCCAGCAGCGACAGCAGGTTGCCGAGGCTCCGCCCTTCGAGCCGCATCATCGTCACGCCGTTGCCGACGAGGAAGACGGCGAGCACGACGATCAGCAGCCCGACGGCGACGAACCCGAGGAGCACCAGCCCCTGCAGGAACGCGTTCGAAGCGGCCAGCTCGAGCACTCCGGCGAGGAGCAGCGAGCCGAGCGCCGCGACGAGGAACACCCCGTTGCGGAGGCGCCGGGCGTCCTGCCGACGACTGACCACGTAGAGGACGGCGAACACCACGGCCGGCACGAGGAGGGTCATGCGCCCATGGTGCCCGACCCGGGCCCGACGGGGACGTCGGCTAGAGGGCCAGTCGCTCCCGCACGACCTCGGCCAGCTCGTGGGCGACCCGGTCGGCGGTGGCCTGGTCGGCGGCCTCGACCATGACGCGCACGACGGGCTCGGTGCCCGAGGGGCGGAGCAGCACGCGGCCGGTGTCGCCGAGCTCGGCGCTGACGGTGGCGACGGCCGCGGCCACGCCCTCGTCGCCGTCCAGGCGGTCGCGGTCGACGCCCTTCACGTTGATGAGGATCTGCGGGTACACCGTCATCACGGAGGCGAGCTCGGCGAGGCTCTTGCCGGTCGCCGCCATCCGCGCGACGAGCGAGAGGCCGGTGAGGATGCCGTCCCCGGTGGTCGCGTAGTCGCTGGCGACGATGTGGCCCGACTGCTCCCCGCCGAGGTTGTAGCCGTGCTCGTTCATGTCCTCGAGCACGTACCGGTCGCCGACGCGGGTCTGGCGGACGGTGATGCCGTGGTCGGCCATGGCGCGGGTCAGGCCGAGGTTGCTCATGACCGTCGCGACGAGCGTGTCGTCGACGAGGCGACCGCGCTCCTTCTGGGCGATGGCGAGGATCGCCATGATCTGGTCGCCGTCGACGACGTTGCCGTCGGCGTCGACCGCGAGGCAGCGGTCGGCGTCGCCGTCGTGGGCGATGCCGACGTCGGCGCCGTGCTCGAGCACGGCCCGGGCGAGGTTGTCGAGGTGCGTCGAGCCGACGCCGTCGTTGATGTTGACGCCGTCGGGGTCGGCCCCGATGAGCGTGATGGTCGCGCCGGCGTCGACGAAGACCTCGGGCGAGACGGCCGCGGCGGCCCCGTGCGCGCAGTCGAGCACGACGTGGATGCCGTCGAGGCGGTTCGGCAGGGCACCGAGCAGGTGCAGCACGTACCGGTCTTCTGCGTCGGCGAAACGGCGGATGCGCCCCACGTCTCCGCCGATCGGCATGAGCTGGGGGTCGGCCATGGCGGCCTCGATGCGGTCCTCGACCTCGTCGGGCAGCTTCGTGCCGCCGAACGCGAAGAACTTGATGCCGTTGTCGGGCGCAGGGTTGTGCGAGGCGCTGATCATCACGCCGAAGTCGGCGCCGATGTCGTCGACGAGGAACGCCGCGGCGGGGGTCGGGATGACCCCGGCGTCGAGCACGTCGACGCCGGAGCTGGCCAGGCCCGCGCACACGGCGGCGGTGAGGAACTCCCCCGAGATGCGGGGGTCGCGCGCGACGACGGCGACGGGACGTCGCCCCTCGGCGCGGCGGGCATCGGCGTGGTGCCCCTTCGTGAGCACCACCGCGCTCGCCTGGGAGAGCCCCAGGGCGAGCGCGGCGGTCAGCTCACGGTTGGCGAGGCCCCGAACACCGTCGGTACCGAAGAGTCGCGACATCGCGGGCCTGCCTGTCGGTGGTGCGTTTAGCGCTTCGAGAACTGCGAGGCCTTGCGGGCCTTCTTGAGACCGGCCTTCTTGCGCTCGATGACGCGGGCGTCACGGGTGAGGAAGCCGGCCTTCTTCAGCGTGGCGCGGTTGTTGTCGCGGTCGATCTCGTTCAGCGCACGCGCGATGGCGAGGCGGAGCGCACCGGCCTGGCCCGAGGGGCCGCCGCCGGTGACCTTGACGGTGACGTCGTAGGCGCCGAGCAGGTCGAGCACCTTGAACGGGTCGTTGATCAGCTGCTGGTGCAGCTTGTTCGGGAAGTACTCCTCGAGGGTGCGACCGTTCACGACGTACGTGCCGGAGCCGGGGACGAGGCGAGCGCGGGCGATGGCCTCCTTGCGGCGACCGACGGCCGAGCCGGAGACGTTCAGGACGGCGCGGGGCGTCGCCTGGGCCTCGGGAGCCGAGCTCTCGGTGGTGAAGCTCTCGGGAGCCTGGTCGATGGAATCTGCGATCTGAGCCACTGTGTGGGGGTCCTTAAGTCTGAAGGCGGACGCTACTGGGCGACCTGGTCGAGGGTGTGAACCGTGGGCTGCTGAGCAGCGTGGGGGTGCTCGGCACCCGCGTACACCTTCAGCTTCTTGATCTGGGCACGGCCCAGCGAGTTCTTCGGCAGCATGCCGCGGATCGCCTTCTCGACGGCGCGGGTGGGGTGCTTCTCGACCATCTCGGAGTACGTGGTGGCCGTGATGCCGCCCGGGTAGCCCGAGTGGCGGTAGTAGAGCTTCTCGGCGAGCTTGGAGCCGGTGAGGGCGACCTTCTCGGCGTTGATGACGATGACGAAGTCGCCCATGTCCATGTGGGGGGCGAAGGTCGGCTTGTGCTTGCCGCGCAGCAGGGCTGCCACGTGGCTGGCCAGACGGCCGAGGACGACGTCGTTCGCGTCGATGATCAGCCACTGCGGCTGGACGTCAGCCGGCTTGGGGGAGAAAGTGCGCGTCACAGTAGTGCTGCTTCCTGGTCGAGGTGAGGTGGTCGTGAATCCCGCTCCGTTGCCGTTGTCGCGACGATGTGGCGAGAACGAGTCAGGTGGAGGGCTCAACTTCGGGTGCCGCGCGCAGTTGCGCAGACACCAAGGCTCGACGATACCCGACACGCCCGGGTGCGTCAAACGAGGGGCGGGCCGGAGGCGCAGGGTCAGGCGTCGAGGCTCGCCGCCGACCGCTTCACCTGCGTCACCGCGACCCGGGCGGCGACCTCGTCGTCGGGCGGGTACCCCACCTCGACCATGGTCAGCCCGAGGGCGGGCACCACGCGGAACTCCCCGTTGCGCTGCGCCTCCTCGCGCACCCCGACGGCCCGGTGCTGCGGCATCGCGCCCTCGGCGACGGCGACGCACGCGCCGACGAGGTTCCGAACGAGGTTGTGGCAGAAGGCGTCCGCCTGCACGGTCGCGACCACCACGCCGTCGGCCTCGCGCCTCCAGCCGAAGTGCTGCAGCTCGCGGATCGTCGTCGCGTGGTCGCGGTGCCGGCAGTACGCCGCCCAGTCGTGCAGGCCCACGAGGCCGGCGGCCGTCGCCTCGAGCAGGCCGAGGTCGAGGCGCTGGTCGTACCAGAGCGTGTGGCCGCGCCGGGAGGGGTCGCGCTCGGCGCCCCGGTCGGCGATGCGGTACTCGTACCGGCGCCAGAGCGCGCCGAAGCGGGCGTGGAAGCCGGGAGGCGCGACGCGGGCACCCGAGACCACGATCTCGTCGGAGGCGCCCGCCAGCCCGTTGAGCCGTCGCGCCAGCACCGTGGGCGCGTCGAGCGGCGACCGGTCGACCATGCCGCGGTGCGGGCGTCGCAGCTGAGCCACCTGCTCGTCGGTGAGGTCGAGGTGGACGACCTGCCCCCGGGCGTGGACGCCGGCGTCGGTCCGCCCGGCGACCGTCACGGTCGGGACGTGCTCGTGACGACCGAAGAGAACGCGGAGGGCCGCCTCCATCTCGCCCTGGACCGTGCGTCGGCCCGGCTGCTCGCTCCAGCCGGAGAAGGCCGTGCCGTCGTACGCCACGGTCAGCTTCACGCGGGTGAAGCCCGGGGCGAGCTCGGGGGCCAGGGTCGGCACCGGCACCGGCACCGGCACCGGCACATGTACCGCGGCAGGGGCCGGGGCCTGGTCGTCGCTCGTCACGTCGTCCATCGTACGGGCGACGAAGGGGCGGACGGGCTCGTGCCCGTCCGCCCCCTCACCGTCGCCCGGTCACCGGGCCGGCCTCACCGGCTCAGTGCCAGCGCCACCCGAAGATCTTCGTCAGCCACGAGACCACGGCGGTCGCGACGGCCACGATGACCTGCACGAGCGGCGGCAGCGGGTGCGCTCCCCCGCCGTGGCCGGGGTCGGTGCCCGGGTCGGTCGGGTCGGTCGGGTCCGTGGGGTCCGTCGGGTCCGTCGGGTCCGTGGGATCCGTCGGGTCGGTCGGTTCGGTCGGCTCCTCGTCGGCGACGAGGGAGAGCCCGACGTGCACGGGGTCGTGGTCGCTCGCGCGGAACGGCCCCTCCTCGAACAGCGGCACGACGTTGTAGTCGTAGCGGCTGTACTCCAGGCCCACCGACTCTCCCGAGTTGATGTTCCAGATGTCCACGGCCGTGACGGCCTCGAGGGCCGCGGGCGAGGCGAGCACGTGGTCGAGCGAGCCGCTGAGGCCGCCGAAGACGTAGCTGTACTCGTCCGTCTCGGTCGAGCCGAGGTCGGTGTAGCCGGCCTCGCGCAGGACCTCGATCGGGTCCTCCTGCGAGTAGGCGTTGAAGTCGCCGAGCAGGAAGGCGAGGTCGGTGCCCGCCGCCTGCTGCACCCGGTCGGAGAAGGCGACCAGCGCCTCCGCCTGGTTGACGCGCGAGGCGTTGGAGGCGCCCTGGCCGTCGCCGAGGTCGGCGTCGGCCCCGGAGCCGCTGCCCTTCGACTTGAAGTGGTTCGCGATCGCGACGAACGTGGCGTCGTCGGAGTCGGCCGCGGCGACCGGGCGGAAGGCCTGGGCGAGCGGCTGGCGCGCGTTGCTGAAGGCGGGCGCGTCGGTGAGGATCGTCGACCCGCCGACCGTCTCGATCGTGTCGGCCTTGTAGATGAAGGCGAGGCGGATGACGTCCTCGTTCGTCGGCACCGTCGCGGGCGAGGGCACGTACGTCCACTCGTCGGCGCCGAGGTCGGCGTTGAGCGCGTCGACCAGCGTCGACACGGCCGCGTCGCGGTCCTGGCCGAAGCGGGCCGAGTTCTCGATCTCCTCGAGCGAGACGACGTCGGCGTCGAGGCCGTTGATCGCGGAGACGATCTTCGACTGCTGACGCTCGAAGCTCTCCTGCGTCGCGGCGCCGCGGGCGTCGCAGCCGCTGTTCACGGTCAGCGGCACGCCGGCGCGGTCGCGGTAGTACGTGCAGCCCGTGAGCTGGTCGCCCGTGGTCGGGAAGTAGTTGAGCACGTTGAAGCTCGCGATCGACACGTCGCCGCCGACGTCGAGCGGGGTCGCCTCACGGACCACGCCGAACGACGCGGGAAGCTCGGCGTCGGGGGTGTCGCCGGTCACGCGGGTGGTCGGCTGGAGCTTCCAGATGCCGTTGCGGAAGTCCACGACGACGGGCTCGGAGAAGTCGACCGGGGCACCGACCGTGACGGGCGTCTCGGGCGAGAGCCAGGGCAGCGGGATCGACTGGTTCGCCGCGGTGAAGAAGTTGACGCTCGAGCCGTCGTCGAGGGTGACCGCGCGGGCGGCGTTGTCGGCCGCGGTCGCCGCCGCCTCGGCGCTGCCGGGACGGCCCACCTCGGTCGGCTGCAGCAGCGGGCCGGTGCCGGCCGCCAGCGCGACCTCGCCGTACTGGTTCGTCGTGTAGACGTCCGAGACGGTGAAGTCGCCCTGCGGCGCGACGAGCATGCTCTCGAGCGACTCGCGCTCGGCGTCGGTCGTGGGCCAGGCCACGGCGGCCGCCTCGGGCACCTCGACGCCGGTCGCGTCGAGCTGCACGAGCCCGGCCGCGTCGGCGACGGTCAGCTCGGTCAGCCCGTAGTACTCGGTCACCTCGCCGGTGAGCTCGACGAGGTCGCCGATGGAGACGGAGGAGGCGGTGGCCGAGCTGAAGACGAAGACCGCGTCGGACGCGGTGTGCGTCGCGAGGTCGAGCGCGCCGCCGGTGCCCGGGGTCTGGACGACGTAGCCGTTCAGGCCGCCGGTCGGGTAGGTCGCCGTGACGACGCCGCGGGTGCGGACGGTCTGGCCGGCGAGGGGGCTGGCGTCGCCGGTGCCCTGGATCTCGGCGATCGTGGCCTCGACCGCGGGCGCCTCCGGGTCGGTGGGCTCGGGGTCGGTGGGCTCCTCGGGGTCGGTGGGGGCGCCTCCGGCGCTGTTCACCGGGGTGACGACGTCGCTGATCGTGAAGTCGGCGGCGTTGACGTCGGTGTCGACGTGGTCGGTGCGCACCAGCGAGTTCGGCACCGAGTTCGCGCCCGAGGTCGCGGCCACGGCGGTCTCGTAGGTGTTCGACGTGCCGTAGCCGAGCAGGTCGACGACGCCGTCGACGCCGACCGACGAGGCGCCGGTCGGGAGGGTGACGGCCGTGGCCTGGTCGGCGAGCACGAGGGTGCCCGTCGTCCCGCTCGGGTTGAGCCCGAGCACCGCGTCGGCGTCCGGCAGCGCGGCTCCGGCCGTGCCGTTGCTGCCGAGCTGGACGAGGAAGCTGCCGCCGGCGGGCACGGTGCCGGCCAGGGCGCCGACGCCCGAGACGGCGGAGGAGGTGGCGGCGCGGTACTGCAGCGACCAGCCGGCCAGCGAGACCGCGGCGTCGGTCGGGTTGTAGAGCTCGACGAACTTGTTCGTGAACGGCGCGTTCGCGCTGCCGCCCTTGAGGTAGGCCTCGTCGATGACGATGCTCGAGCCGTCCACGGCGGCGGTGCCGGCGGAGCTCGAGGCGGGGGCTGCGGTGGCGGGCACCAGCGGCGCGAGGCCGAGGGCGACGCCGAGGCCGGTCGCGAGGGCGACGGTCCTGACGGTTCGGGGTCGGGGGTGCATGACGTCCTTCGTGGCGGGGCGGGGCCCGCTGATGCGGCGGGTCGTCATGACGTTACGGGGGCTCGGGAGACCGCAGGTTTCCGCGAGGTAAACGACACCTGTTCGGGGGACACGGCTGGTCGGCACAAGCACCCACACGACGGGTGTCGGTCAGCGCTCGCCACCGCCCGAGCGCGACACGGCCTCGCGACGGCCGAGCCCTGGGGACGACGGAGGGCCCGTCACCTCGCGGTGACGGGCCCTCTGCCGGTGGAGCGGTCGTGCTGTGCGACTACTTGTCGTCCGACTTCTCGGCGGCGTCGGCCTCGACCTCGGCGGCAGCCGGGGTCTCGGTCTCGGCCTCGACGGGAGCGGAGTCCTCGACGGTCTCGGTCTGCTCGACCGGGGCCTCCTCGGCGGCGGGCTCCTCGACGGGAGCGGCGGCGGCCGAGGCCGACGTGCTCTTCGACGACTTCACCTTGGGGGTGACGGGCTCGAGGACGAGCTCGATGGAGACCATCGACGCGTTGTCGCCCTTGCGGAAGCCGAGCTTCGTGATGCGCGTGTAGCCGCCGTCACGGTTCTCGACGAGGGGGGCGATCTCGGTGAACAGCATGTGCGCCGCGTCCTTGTTGTTGCGGAGCGTCTGCATCACGCGACGACGCGAGTGCAGGTCGCCGCGCTTGGCGAAGGTGACGAGGCGCTCGGCGACGGGGCGGAGGCGCTTGGCCTTCGTCTCGGTCGTCTTGATGCTCTTGTGCTCGAAGAGCGACGCCGCCAGGTTGGCGAGCATGAGGCGCTCGTGCGCCGGGCCGCCTCCGAGACGGGGACCCTTGGTGGGCTTGGGCATGATTGATGTTTCCTAGCTGTCGAAGATGGAGTGGGCGTCGGGAGACGAGACCTAGTTGGTCTCTTCCTCGTCGTAGCCGCTGTAGAAGTGGGCTCCGTCGAACCCGGGAACCGTGTCCTTGAGCGAGAGGCCGAGCTCGACGAGCTTGTCCTTCACCTCGTCCACCGACTTCTGTCCGAAGTTGCGGATGTTCATGAGCTGCGTCTCCGAGAGGGCGACGAGCTCGGACACCGTGTTGATGCCCTCGCGCTTCAGGCAGTTGTAGCTGCGCACCGACAGGTCGAGGTCCTCGATGGGGGTCTGCAGCTCGCTGGAGAGGACGGCGTCGACCGGCGCGGGGCCGATCTCGATGCCCTCGGCGGCGGTGTTGAGCTCGCGGGCCAGGCCGAAGAGCTCGGTCAGCGTGCGACCGGCCGACGCGATGGCGTCACGGGGGGTGATGGCCGGCTTGGACTCGACGTCGACGACCAGGCGGTCGAAGTCGGTGCGCTCACCGGCACGAGTCGCCTCGACGCGGTAGGTCACCTTGAGCACGGGCGAGTAGATCGAGTCGATCGGGATCTGACCGGCCTCGCTGAACTCGCTGCGGTTCTGCACGGCCGAGACGTAGCCGCGGCCACGCTCGATCGTGAGCTCGAGCTCGAACTTCGCCTTGTCGTTGAGGGTCGCGATGACGAGCTCGGGGTTGTGGATCTCGACGCCGGCCGGGGCCGAGATGTCGGCGGCCGTGACCTGGCCCGCGCCCTGCTTGCGCAGGTAGGCGGTGATGGGCTCGTCGTGCTCGCTCGAGACCACGAGCTGCTTGATGTTGAGGATGACCTCGGTGACGTCCTCCTTGACACCGGGGACCGTCGTGAACTCGTGCAGCACGCCGTCGATGCGGATGCTGGTGACGGCGGCTCCGGGGATCGACGACAGGAGCGTGCGGCGCAGCGAGTTGCCGAGGGTGTAGCCGAAGCCGGGCTCGAGCGGCTCGATCACGAAGCGGGAGCGGAACTCCGAGATGTTCTCCTCGGTGAGGGTGGGGCGCTGTGCAATGAGCACTGGTGTATTCCTTTCGGCGAAGAGTCCGCTATATGACTCTTGGCGGTACGACAGGTGGCTGGCCCGTCGGGTCTGGTGAGTCGTGGGGCGCCCGGCGTGGACGCGGAGGTGCGGGGTGAACGCGGTTCAGCCCGCCGTGCCCCGGCGCCCCGGTGAGGGGGCTGGGGCACGACGGGCAGCAACTCAGTTAGACGCGACGACGCTTCGGCGGGCGGCAGCCGTTGTGCGCCTGCGGGGTGACGTCGTTGATCGAGCCGACCTCGAGGCCTGCGGCCTGGAGGGAGCGGATCGCGGTCTCGCGGCCGGAGCCGGGACCCTTGACGAAGACGTCGACCTTCTTGACGCCGTGCTCCTGCGCCTGGCGGGCGGCCGACTCGGCGGCCAGCTGCGCGGCGAAGGGCGTCGACTTGCGCGAGCCCTTGAAGCCGACCGCGCCGGACGAAGCCCAGCTCAGCACGGCACCCGAGGGATCGGTGATCGACACGATGGTGTTGTTGAACGTGCTCTTGATGTGGGCCTGGCCCACGGCGACGTTCTTCTTCTCTTTGCGGCGGGGCTTGCGCGCGGCCGACTTCGGTGCTGCCATTTTGATCTCCTACGAACCTAGAGGCGTACGGCGGGAGCCGGGGCCTAGCGAGCCTTCTTCTTGCCGGCGACGGTGCGCTTCGGGCCCTTGCGGGTGCGAGCGTTCGTCTTCGTGCGCTGTCCGCGCACGGGCAGGCCGCGGCGGTGGCGGATGCCCTCGTAGCTGCCGATCTCGACCTTGCGGCGGATGTCGGCGGCGACCTCGCGACGCAGGTCGCCCTCGACCTTGAAGTTGCCCTCGATGTGGTCGCGGAGCAGGACGAGCTGGTCGTCCGTGAGGTCCTTGACGCGGATGTTGCCGTCGATCTCGGTCTCGGCGAGAGTCTTGAGCGCACGGGTGCGCCCGACTCCGTAGATGTAGGTCAGTGCGACTTCGACGCGCTTGTCGCGCGGGATGTCAACGCCTGCTAGACGTGCCATGGTGGCTTCTCCTCAGAGAGTGGTGGAGGTCTGTCACAGCGCCGGTGCCCGGGCCTCCGTCCCGGGGTGTCCCCCGCCCCGGGCACGTGACGTGCCGGTGCGGGATCTGGTGCTGCTCTGGTGGTGGTGCGTGGTGCAGGGCCCCGACTCGTCGGGGCCCGTCGCTCTCGGTCGCCGGGGCGACCCGAGCTGCTAGCCCTGGCGCTGCTTGTGGCGCGGGTTGCTCTTGCAGATGACCATGACGTTGCCCTTGCGGCGGATCACCTTGCAGTGCTCGCAGATGGGCTTGACGCTGGGGTTGACCTTCATCGTTGTTTCCTTGATCTCGCTGGCTTCGTGCCCCACGGGTGCGCGGGGCCGTTCCTTTCCAGCACGCCCTACTTGTAGCGGTAGACGATCCGGCCGCGGGTCAGGTCATAAGGGCTGAGTTCGACGATCACGCGGTCTTCGGGGAGGATGCGGATGTAGTGCTGACGCATCTTTCCGGAGATGTGGGCGAGAACTCTGTGTCCGTTGGTCAGCTCAACGCGGAACATCGCGTTGGGCAGAGCCTCGACCACTGCGCCTTCGATTTCGATGACACCGTCTTTTTTGGCCATAGCCTCACTGTCGCTAAGAATTGGGAGTGTTGGTCGTGCGGGGACTGGCGTCGCCTGGACACAGGAGTGACCCGGGAACACCAAAGATCGATCCTAGGTGATCCCGCTACACTTCAGCAACCCGTCCGTCGACCCGACACGCCGAGCCGACGCCCACACCTCGAACACCGGAGCCCCGATGCCCGAGCAGCACCGTCCCTCCCGCCTGCGAGGCGTCGCCCGTCACGGTCGCCTGCGTCGCCGCGGGCCCGCCCGAGCAGCCCTCACGGTGATCGCCAGCGCCCTCGCGGTCGCCCTCGTGAGCACGGTGTCGGTCGCCGCCATCGCCGTCCGCGACGTCACCTCGTCGGTCTCCTCCGTCGCCCTGGGCAACGCGGGCGACGTGCCAGAGGAGGGCATCTCCGCCATGGCGGGAGGCGCCAACATCCTGCTCGTCGGCAGCGACCAGCGCGATCCCGACAGCCAGGTCGACGCAGGCGTCGTCGACGGCGTCCGCAACGACGTCAACATCTTGATCCACCTGTCGGAGGACCACAGCCAGCTCACGGCGGTGAGCTTCCCCCGCGACATGATGATCGACCGCCCCGCGTGCACCGGCGACGACGGCGTCGCCCACGAGGCCGCCTCGTACCAGCAGTTCAACACGCTCTACGAGCTGGGCGGCGTCAACTGCACCGTCTCGGCCGTCGAGCAGCTCACCGGCCTCAGCGTCTTCTACGCCGGCATGATCACCTTCGACGGGGTCATCGAGATGTCGAACGCGCTCGGCGGCGTCGACGTGTGCGTCACGAACCGCATCCGCGACACCGACACCGGCCTCGACCTCAGCGCCGGCACCCACTCGCTGCAGGGCAAGGACGCCCTCGAGTTCCTCCGCACGCGCCACGGCGTGGGCGACGGCAGCGACCTCGCCCGCATCAGCTCGCAGCAGGTCTTCCTGTCGTCGATGATGCGCAAGATCATCTCCGGCGGCACCCTCAGCAGCCCCACGACGCTCTACAAGCTGGCCTCTGCCGCGCTCAGCAACATGACGCTCTCGACCTCGCTCAGCTCCCCCGACACCCTCGTCTCGCTCGCCCTGTCGCTGAACGGCCTCTCCCCCGCCGACATCGTCTTCGTCCAGTACCCCGTCGTCGACGACCCCGACCAGTACGGACGCGTCGTGCCGGCCGAGGCCGACGCCGCCGTGCTCGAGGCCGCCCTGCAGTCCGATCAGAAGTTCACCGTCGGCGACGACGCGGTGGGGCGCGGCTCCGAGGCCGCCGCGGGCGACGAGACGGTGCCTCCGGTCGAGACCACGCCCGCCGTGCCGGACCCCACGGCGACGGACGCACCCGCGGTGCCGGCACCGACCACGACGACGCTGCCGTCGACGATCACGGGCCAGACGGCGGCCGAGTCGACCTGCTCGGTGGGGTCGTCGTCCTACTGAGCCGCCCCGCGCCTCCCCGGCCGCGAAGGCCCGGTCGGGCCACGCCCTGACGGGCAGACCCACCGCCGGAGGCGCGGGTCAGCTGATCGGGACCGGCCGGATCCCGAGAGGGGCCAGGCCCGACGCCCCGCCGTCATGGGCGGTGAGCACCCAGATGCCCCCCTCGTGGACGGCGACGGAGTGCTCCCAGTGCGCGGCCGCCGAGCCGTCGACCGTGGTCACGGTCCAGTCGTCGTCCTGCGTCAGGGTGTCGATGCCGCCCAGGGTGATCATGGGCTCGATCGCCACCACGAGGCCCGGCTTGACCGCGGGCCCCCGCCCCTTGACGCGGTAGTTGAAGACCGGCGGCTCCTCGTGCATGGAGCGTCCGATGCCATGGCCCACGTAGTCCTCGACGATGCCGAAGTCGCCGCGCGACTCGACGTAGTCCTCGACGGCGTCGCCGACCTCGTTGAGGTGCCGTGCCGTGGCCAGCGCGGCGATGCCGTGCCAGAGGGCCTGCTCGGTGACCTCGTTCAGCAGGCGCCGTTCGGTGACGAGCTCGGGCCGCGAGGGGTCGTCGAGCACGAAAGACCGGGCGCTGTCGCCGTTCCAGCCCTCGAACTCGGCACCGCTGTCGACCGAGACGATGTCCCCGGGCTCGAGGGCTCGGTTGCCGGGGATGCCGTGCACCACGTCGGCGTTGACCGACGCGCAGATCGTGTTGCGGTAGCCCGGCACGAGCATGAAGTTCGGCACCCCGCCGCCGTCGCGGATGGTGCGCTCGGCGATCGCGTCGAGCTCGCCCGTGGTGATGCCGGGCGCCACGGCCGCCTGCACGGCGTCGAGGGACTCGGCCGTCAGCACGCCGGGGCGCAGGAGGGCTCGGAGCTCGTCACGGCTCTTGTAGATGCCGGTCTTGCGGAACGCCACGGCTCAGGAGGCAGTCGCGACCGGCTGGAAGCCGCGCGCGGTCAGGGCGGCGTCGATGCGCTCGCCCACCTCGTCGATGCTGCCCAGGCCGTCGACCTCGACCAGCAGGTCACGCTCGCGGTAGGTCTCGACGAGCGGCGCCGTCTCGCGCAGGTAGACGTCCTGCCGGTGGCGGATGGCGTCCTCGGTGTCGTCGGAGCGGCCCTGGTCGAGGGCCCGCTTGCGCAGGCGCTCGACGATCTCGTCGCGGTCGGCGACGAGCTGCACCACGGCCTCGAGCGCCTGGCCCTGCGCGGCGAGGTGGGCGTCGAGGAACTCGACCTGCTGCATGGTGCGCGGGTAGCCGTCGAGGAGGAACCCGTCGGCCGCGTCGTCCTGCTGGAGCCGGTCGGAGATGAGCTCGTTCGTCAGGCTGTCGGGCACGTAGTCGCCCGCGTCCATGATCGCCTTGACCTTCAGGCCGAGCTCGGTCTCGTTCTTGACGTTCGCGCGGAAGATGTCGCCCGTCGAGATCGCCGGGATGCCGTAGGTGGCCGCGATCTGCGTCGCCTGCGTGCCCTTGCCGGCCCCGGGAGGTCCGACGATGAGGAAGCGGGGGCTGAGTCGGGTCTCAGCGGCGCTCATCGGAGGAGGCCCTCGTAGTGGCGCTGCTGGAGCTGCGAGTCGATCTGCTTCACCGTCTCGAGTCCGACGCCCACGATGATGAGGATGCTCGCGCCGCCGAAGGGGAAGTTCTGGTTCGCGCCCACGGTCGCCAGGGCGATCAGCGGGATCAGGGCGATGATGCCGAGGTACAGCGACCCGGGCAGGGTGACCCGCGTCAGCACGTAGTCGAGGTACTCGGCGGTCGGGCGGCCGGCGCGGATGCCGGGGATGAACCCGCCGTACTTCTTCATGTTGTCGGCGACCTCTTCGGGGTTGAAGGTGATCGCGACGTAGAAGTAGGTGAAGCCGACGATGAGCGCGAAGTACACGACCATGTAGAGCGGGTTGTCGCCCGAGGTCAGGTTGGCCTCGACCCACGAGACCCAGGCGGGCGGTGCCGTGCCGTCGGTGGGGCGGTTGAACTGCGCGACGAGGGCCGGCAGGTACAGCAGCGACGAGGCGAAGATGACGGGCACGACGCCGGCCATGTTGACCTTGATCGGGATGTACGTGTTGTTGCCGCCGTAGGTGCGTCGTCCGACCATGCGCTTGGCGTACTGGACCGGGACCCGCCGCTGCGACTGCTCGACGAAGACCACGGCGGCCATGATGACGAGGCCGACGGCCACGACCATGAGGAAGATCTCGAAGCTGCGGGCCTGCGCGATGCTCCAGAGCGCCGTCGGGAACCGCGCGGCGATCGAGGTGAAGATGAGGAGCGACATGCCGTTGCCGATGCCGCGCTCGGTGATGAGCTCGCCCATCCACATGATGAGGCCCGTACCGGCGGTCATGGTGATCACCATGAGGAGCACGGCGTACCAGGCGTCGTTCGTGATGAGCTGCTGGCACTCGGCAGCGCCGGAACCGGCGAAGAGGGTGCCGGAGCGGGCGACCGTGATGAGGGTGGTCGACTGCAGGATGCCCAGCGCGATGGTCAGGTAGCGGGTGTACTGCGTGAGCTTGGCCTGGCCCGACTGGCCCTCCTTGTAGAGGGTGTCGAAGTGCGGGATGACCACGCGGAGCAGCTGCACGATGATCGACGACGTGATATAGGGCATGATGCCCAGCGCGAAGACCGAGAGCTGCAGGAGCGCCCCGCCGCTGAAGAGGTTGACGAGCTCGTAGAGGCCCGACGTGCCGGTGTTGCCCGCGAGGCACAGCTGCACGTTCTGGTAGTCGACGAACGGGGCGGGGATGAACGACCCCAGCCGGAAGAGCGCGATGATCCCGAGCGTGAACCCGATCTTGCGGCGAAGGTCGGGCGTGCGCATGATGCGCGCGACTGCTCTGAACATGTGTGGCCTCCCGGTGTGAAGGATAGACGACTGAAGGGGGTGGCCCGTACGGGCCACCCCCTCAGGTGATTACTTGGAGACGGTCCCGCCGGCGGCGACGATCTTGTCCTCGGCGGAGCCGGAGACCTTGTCGACGGCGACGGTGAGGGCGACGCTGAGCTCGCCCTGTCCGAGGACCTTGACCTTCTCGTTCTTGCGCACGGCACCCTTCGCGACGAGGTCGCTCACGGTGACGTCCCCACCCTGCGGGTAGAGTTCGCCGAGCTTCTCGAGGTTCACGACCTGGTACTCGACGCGGAACGGGTTCTTGAACCCGCGCAGCTTCGGCGTACGCATGTGCAGCGGCATCTGACCACCCTCGAAGCCGACCTTGACCTGGTACCGGGCCTTCTGGCCCTTGGTGCCACGTCCGGCCGTCTTGCCCTTCGAGCCCTCACCGCGACCCACGCGGGTCTTCGCCGTCTTGGCACCGGGAGCCGGACGGAGGTGGTGGACCTTGAGGACCTGGGGGCGGGCGACGTCGTTCGACGAGGCGGCCGGGGCCGACGTCGTCGAGGACTTCGTCGAAGCAGCGGCCTTGTCGGCAGCGGGCTTCTTGGCGGCGGCCTTGGGGGCAGCCTTGGTGGTCGTCGCCTTGGGGGCGGCGGCCTTCTTGGGAGCGGCCTTCTCGACCGGCTCGTTCTTCTCGTCAGCCATTAGTCAATCTCCTCGACCTTCACGAGGTGAGCGACCGTGTTGATGTATCCACGGTTCTGCTTGGTGTCTTCGCGAACGACCGACTGGCCGATGCGCTTGAGGCCCAGGCTCCGCAGCGTGTCGCGCTGGTTCTGCTTCTCGCTGATCACGGACTTGATCTGGGTCACCTTGAGGTTGGCGGCCATCAGGCACCTGCCTTCTCGGTAGCGGCGGTACGCGCAGCCTGCTCAGCACGGACCATGAAGGCCGGCATCACGGCGTCGATGTCGAGACCGCGACGAGCTGCGACAGCACGAGGCTCTTCCAGCATCTTCAGGGCCGTGACGGTCGCGTGGACGATGTTGATGGTGTTCGACGAACCGAGCGACTTGCTCAGGACGTCGTGCACGCCGGCGCACTCGAGCACGGCGCGGACGGGACCACCGGCGATGACACCGGTACCGGCCGAGGCCGGACGCAGCATGACGACGCCGGCAGCGGCCTCGCCCTGCACGGGGTGCGGGATGGTGTTGCCGATGCGGGGGACGCGGAAGAAGTTCTTCTTGGCCTCCTCGACGCCCTTGCTGATCGCCGTGGGGACCTCGCGGGCCTTGCCGTAGCCGACACCGACCAGGCCGTTGCCGTCACCGACGACGACGAGGGCGGTGAAGCTGAAGCGACGGCCGCCCTTGACGACCTTCGACACGCGGTTGATCGTGACGACGCGCTCCAAGAACTGGCTCTTGTCGTCGCGGTCGCCGCGGCCGCGGCCGCCGGCGTTGCGGTCGCCTCGGCCCTGGCCGCCACGGCGGTCGGTGCGACCACCCTCGCGGTTGTTGGACTCCGAGCCGGCAGCCGTCTCGACGGGACGCTCGACGACGGCCTCGGCCGGTGCCTTGGTCGCCTCGGGCTCTGCGGGGGGAGTGGTGTTCGTCGTGTCGCTCACAGGTTCAAACCAGCCTCTCGGGCGCCTTCGGCGATGGCCGCGACGCGTCCGGCGTACTTGTTGCCGCCGCGATCGAACACGACGGCCTCGATGCCCGCGGCCTTGGCACGCTCGGCGACGAGCGCGCCGACCTTGCGGGACTTCGCGGTCTTGTCACCGTCGAACGTGCGCATGTCGGCCTCGAGGGTCGATGCGCTGGCGACGGTGAAGCCCTTGCTGTCGTCGACGACCTGCACGAACACGTGACGGGCCGAACGGGTGACGACGAGACGGGGGCGCTCTTCGGTGCCCACGACCTTCTTGCGCAGGCGGGTGTGACGGCGCTTGGTGGCAGCCGACTTGCTCTTTCCTCGTGTACCGAGACCCATGATTACTTACCTGACTTTCCGGCCTTGCGGCGGACGACCTCGCCCGCGTAGCGGACGCCCTTGCCCTTGTAGGGCTCGGGCTTGCGCAGCTTGCGGATGTTGGCGGCCACCTCGCCGACGGCCTGCTTGTCGATGCCGACGACGGTGAGCTTGTTGTTCCCCTCGACCGTGAAGCTGATGCCCGCGGGCGGCTCGACGGTGATGGGGTGCGAGTAGCCGAGAGCGAACTCGACGTTGGAGCCCTTGGCCTGCACGCGGTAACCGGTGCCGACGACCTCGAGGCCCTTGGTGTAGCCCTGGGTCACGCCGATGATCTGGTTGGCGATGAGGGTGCGCGTGAGGCCGTGGAGCGAGCGCGACTCGCGCTCGTCGTCGGGACGCGTCACGACGACGGTGCCCTCTTCGAGCTTGGCTTCGATGGGGCTCTTGACGACGAGCGACAGCTCACCCTTGGGGCCCTTGACGGTGACGGCCTGGCCGTCGATCTTCACGTCGACCCCGGCAGGGATCGAGATGGGGAGTCTTCCGATTCGAGACATGTCGGGTTACCACACGTAGGCGATGACTTCTCCGCCCACGCCCTTCTTCTCGGCCTCGCGGTCGGTCAGCAGACCGGAGGAAGTCGACAGGATGGCGACGCCGAGGCCGCCGAAGACCTGGGGGATCTCGGTGGACTTCGCGTAGACGCGGAGGCCGGGCTTCGAGACCCGCTTGATGCCCTTGATGGAGCGCTCACGGGCGGGGCCGTACTTCAGGTCGATCGTGAGGGTCTGGCCGACACGTGCGTCCTCGACCTTCCACGAGTCGATGAAGCCCTCGCGCTGGAGGATCTCGGCGATGTGGGACTTGAGCTTGCTGCTGGGGAGCGACACGGTCTCGTGGAAGGCCGAGTTCGCATTGCGCAGTCTGGTCAGCAGGTCTGCGACCGGATCTGTCATCGTCATGCGGTTTGTCTCTTTCTCATCCGGTTTCGGCATCCGGTACACCGGGTGTCGACCTTGATGATCGGGCGGTCGTGGAGCGGTTCTCCACGACCTCAGGGGAACGGTCGGCAACTCCGTGAGGAGTTGCCGACCGAACGATCTTAGTTGGCCTGGTCGGCCGTGCGGAACGGGAAGCCGAGAGCCTTGAGCAATGCCCGGCCCTCGTCGTCGTTCTTCGCGGTGGTGACGACGGTGATGTCGAAGCCGCGGACACGGTCGATGCGGTCCTGGTCGATCTCGTGGAACATGCTCTGCTCGTTGAGACCGAACGTGTAGTTGCCGTTGCCGTCGAACTGACGGTCGCTCAGGCCGCGGAAGTCACGGATGCGGGGCAGCGCGAGCGACAGCAGCCGGTCGAGGAACTCCCAGGCGCGGTCGCCGCGGAGCGTGACGTGCGCGCCGATGGGCTGACCCTCACGCAGCTTGAACTGCGCGATCGACTTGCGGGCCTTGGTGACCTGGGGCTTCTGGCCCGTGATCGCCGTGAGGTCCTTGATGGCGCCGTCGATGATCTTGCTGTCGCGGGCGGCCTCGCCGACACCGGTGTTCACGACGATCTTGACCAGGCCGGGGACCTGGTGGACGTTCGTGAAGCCGAAGTCGTCCTTCAGCTGCGGCAGGATCTCGGCACGGTACTTGGCCTTGAGGCGCGGCAGGGCTGCCGGCGTCGTGGTGGTGGTCGTGTCAGTCATCAGAGGTTCTCTCCCGACGCCTTCGCGTAACGGACGCGGACGGTCTTGGTGACGCCGTCCTTCGTGACCGTCTCTTCACGGAAGCCGACGCGGGTCGGCTTCTTGGTCTTGGGGTCGACGACGGCCACGTTCGACACGTGGATCGGTGCCTCGTGCGTCTCGATGCCGCCGGTCTTGGTGCCGCGCTGCGTCTGGCCGACGCGGACGTGCTTGGTGACGAAGTTGACACCTTCCACGACCACGCGGTTGCGCTCGACGAGCACCTCGAGGACCTTGCCCTGCTTGCCGCGGTCGCCGCCGCGGGCCTGGGTGGCCCCGGTGATGACCTGCACGAGGTCACCCTTCTTGATGTTTGCCATGACTTAGATAACCTCCGGCGCCAGCGAGATGATCTTCATGAACTTCTTGTCGCGAAGCTCGCGACCGACCGGTCCGAAGATGCGCGTGCCACGGGGGTCGCCATCGGCCTTCAGGATCACTGCGGCGTTCTCGTCGAACTTGATGTAGGAGCCGTCCGGACGACGGACTTCCTTCTTGGTGCGAACGATGACCGCCTTCACGACGTCACCCTTCTTGACGTTGCCGCCGGGGATCGCGTCCTTGACGGTCGCGACGATGACGTCACCGAGGCCGGCGTAACGACGGCCGGAGCCACCGAGGACGCGGATGGTGAGGATCTCCTTCGCGCCGGTGTTGTCGGCGATCTTGAGGCGGGATTCCTGCTGAATCACTTCTGTCTCCTTCTACGCGAGCAGACCGCGAGGCCTACTTCGCCCTCTCGAGGATCTCGACCAGGCGCCAGCGCTTGGTGGCGCTGAGCGGGCGGGTCTCGCTGATCACGACGAGGTCGCCGACGCCGGCGGAGTTCGCCTCGTCGTGGACCTTGACCTTGGAGGTGCGGCGGATGACCTTGCCGTACAGGGGGTGCTTCACGCGGTCCTCGACCTCGACGACGATGGTCTTGTCCATCTTGTCGCTGGTCACGTAGCCGCGACGGGTCTTGCGGTAACCGCGGACCTCGACGGCTGCCGAGTCGACCTCGGTCTTGTTCTCGGTAGCCATTACTTCTCCTCGGCGGTCTCGGCGGCAGGCGCCTCGTCGGCGGCGGCAGCCTTCTTGGTCGACTTCTTGGCTGCCTTGGGGGCGGCCTCGACCGGGGCGGGGGTGGCACGGATGCCGAGCTCGCGCTCGCGCAGGACCGTGTAGATGCGAGCGATGTCGCGCTTCACGGCACGCACGCGGCCGTGGCTCTCGAGCTGACCGGTGGCCGACTGGAAGCGCAGGTTGAACAGCTCTTCCTTGGCCTTCTTCAGCTCGGCGACGAGACGCTCGTCTTCGAATGTGTCGAGCTCGACAGGACGGAGCTCCTTGGAACCGATCGTCATTATGCGTCGCCCTCCTCGCGCTTGATGATGCGTGCCTTGAGGGGCAGCTTGTGGATTGCACGAGTGAGCGCCTCCTTGGCGATCTCCTCGCTGACGCCGCTGAGCTCGAAGAGCACGCGACCCGGCTTGACGTTGGCGACCCACCACTCGGGCGAGCCCTTGCCGGAACCCATGCGGGTCTCGGCGGGCTTCTTCGTGAGCGGACGGTCGGGGTAGATGTTGATCCACACCTTGCCGCCACGCTTGATGTGACGCGTCATGGCGATACGAGCGGACTCGATCTGACGGTTGGTCACGTAAGCGGGCGTGAGGGCCTGGATGCCGTACTCACCGAAGCTGACCTTGGTGCCACCAGTGGCCTGGCCGCTACGGCCGGGGTGGTGCTGCTTGCGGTGCTTGACACGACGGGGGATAAGCATGGTTACGCCTCAGCTCCTGTGGTGGCGGGTGCCTTCTGCTCGCGGGGAGCGCGGTCGCCCCCGCCGCGGCGGGCACCGTCACGGTCGTTGCGGCGCTCGGGGCGAGACGACTTCTGGTTCGCCTGCTCGCGCGCGAGCTCCTTGTTGGTGATGTCGCCCTTGTAGATCCAGACCTTGACACCGATGCGACCGAAGGTGGTCTTGGCCTCGTAGAAGCCGTAGTCGATGTTGGCGCGGAGCGTGTGCAGGGGCACGCGGCCCTCGCGGTAGAACTCCGAGCGGCTCATCTCGGCGCCGCCGAGGCGGCCCGAGACCTGGATGCGGACGCCCTTGGCGCCGGCGCGCTGTGCGCCCTGCAGGCCCTTGCGCATCGCACGACGGAACGCCACGCGAGCAGCGAGCTGCTCGGCGATGCCCTGCGCGACGAGCTGAGCCTCGGCCTCGGGGTTCTTCACCTCGAGGATGTTGAGCTGGATCTGCTTGCCGGTGAGCTTCTCGAGGTCGCCGCGGATGCGCTCGGCCTCGGCGCCGCGACGACCGATCACGATGCCCGGACGGGCGGTGTGGATGTCGACGCGGACGCGGTCACGGGTGCGCTCGATCTCGATCTTGGCCACGCCGGCGCGGTCGAGCGAGGTCTTGAGCAGGGTGCGGATCTTGACGTCCTCGGCGACGTAGTCGCTGTAACGCTGGCCCGGCTTGGTGCTGTCGGTGAACCACCGCGACACGTGGTCGGTGGTGATGCCCAGACGGAAGCCGTACGGGTTGACTTTCTGGCCCATTACTTGCTCGCCTTCTTCGTAGCGTCGGCAGCCTCGACCTCATCCGGCGTCGCGAGGACGATCGTGATGTGGCTGGTCCGCTTCAGGATCTGGAAGGCACGACCCTGGGCACGCGGCTGGAACCGCTTGAGGGTGGCGCCCTGGTCGACGAATGCACGGCTCACGTAGAGGTCCTGCTCGTCGAGGTAGCTGTTGTCCTTGTCCGCCTTCACGCGAGCGTTGGCCATGGCCGACGCGACGAGCTTGTAGACGGGCTCGCTCGCGCCCTGCGGCGCGAACTTCAGGATGGCCAGGGCCTCGAGGGCCTGCTTGCCGCGGATCAGGTTGACGACGCGACGGGCCTTCATGGGGGTGACGCGGATGTGACGCACGCGTGCGATCGACTCCACCATTTCTCTCCTCCTTACGCCGCCGCGTTAGCGGCGACGACCCTTCTTGTCGTCCTTCACGTGACCACGGAAGGTGCGGGTGGGCGCGAACTCACCGAGCTTGTGGCCGATCATGCTCTCGGTCACGAACACGGGGATGTGCTTGCGTCCGTCGTGCACGGCGATGGTGTGTCCCAGCATGTTCGGGATGATCATCGACCGGCGCGACCAGGTCTTGATGACGTTCTTGGTGCTGGCCTCGTTCTGCGTGACGACCTTGCGGAGCAGGTGGTCGTCAACGAAGGGGCCCTTCTTAAGACTGCGTGGCATCTTCTACAACTCCTACTTACGCTTCTTGCCAGCGTTACGACGACGGACGATGAGCTTGTCGCTCTCCTTGTTGATGTGGCGCGTGCGGCCCTCTTTCTGGCCCCACGGGCTGACCGGGTGGCGTCCACCGGAGGTCTTGCCCTCACCACCACCGTGCGGGTGGTCGACGGGGTTCATGGCGACACCACGCACGGTCGGGCGGACGCCCTTCCAGCGCATGCGGCCGGCCTTGCCCCAGTTGATGTTCGACTGCTCGGCGTTGCCGACCTCGCCGATCGTGGCGCGGCAGCGGGCGTCGACGTTGCGGACCTCGCCCGACGGCAGGCGGAGCTGCGCGTAGGGGCCGTCCTTGGCGACGAGACGCACGGAGGCGCCGGCCGAGCGGGCCATCTTCGCGCCGCCACCGGGCTTGAGCTCGATGGCGTGGATGACGGTACCCACGGGGATGTTCTTCAGGGGGAGGTTGTTGCCGGGCTTGATGTCGGCGCCGGGACCCGACTCGACGATGTCGCCCTGCGACAGCTTGTTCGGCGCGATGATGTAGCGCTTGGTGCCGTCGACGAAGTGCAGGAGCGCGATGCGCGCCGTGCGGTTGGGGTCGTACTCGATGTGAGCGACCTTGGCGTTGATGCCGTCCTTGTCGTTGCGACGGAAGTCGATCACGCGGTACTGGCGCTTGTGGCCACCACCGATGTGACGCGTCGTGATGCGGCCGGCGTTGTTGCGACCACCGCTCTTGGACAGCGGACGGAGCAGCGACTTCTCGGGCGTCGAGCGCGTGATCTCCGCGAAGTCGGAGACCGACGAACCGCGACGACCGGGGGTCGTGGGCTTGTAGTTACGAATAGCCATTTTGTCTTCCCTCCGGGCCCTAGCCGACAGCCGTGAAGATGTCGATGGTGCCCGACTTGAGCGTCACGATGGCGCGCTTGGTGTCCTTGCGCTTGCCGGTGCCGAAGCGGGTGCGGCGGGTCTTGCCGACGCGGTTCAGCGTGTTGATGCTGTCGACCTTGACGTCGAAGATCTTCTCGATGGCGAGCTTGATCTCGGTCTTGTTCGACCGCGGGTCGACGATGAAGGTGTACTTGCCCTGATCGATCAGGGAGTAGCTCTTCTCGGAGACGACGGGCGCGATGATGACGTCGCGGGGGTCTTTGCCGTAGCCGCTCATGCGGTGGCCTCCTTCTTGGCCTTCGAGGCGACGAAGCCGTCGAAGGCGCTCTTCGTGAAGACGATGTCGTCGCTGACGAGGACGTCGTAGGCGTTGAGCTGGTCGTACGTGATCACGTGGACGGTCGGCACGTTGCGGACGCTCTTGAGCGTCAGCGTGTCGGCGCGGTCGGTGACGACGAGGACGTGCTTGCTCGAGGCGATCGCCGCGAGCAGCTCGAGGGCGACCTTCGTCGAGATCGTGTCGGCCACGAAGCTCTCGACGACGTGGACGCGGGCGCCGCGGGCGCGGTCCGAGAGGGCGCCGAGCAGGGCCGCGGCGATCATCTTCTTGGGGGTGCGCTGCGCGTAGTCGCGGGGCTGCGGACCGTGGACGATGCCACCGCCGGTCATCTGGGGCGCACGGATCGAACCCTGACGGGCGCGGCCGGTGCCCTTCTGCTTGAACGGCTTGCGGCCGGCGCCGGAGACCTCGCCGCGACGCTTGGTCTTGTGCGTGCCCTGACGCGCGGCGGCCTGCTGCGCGACGACGACCTGGTGGATGAGCGGCACGTTGGTGACGACGTCGAAGATCTCGACGGGCAGCTCGACCGAGCTGGTCTTCACGCCCTTGGCGTCGACGACGTCGACGGAGGTGGCCGATGCGGTAGTGGTGGCCATGAGCTACTTCCCCTTCACGGCGGTGCGGACGAAGACGATGCGGCCACGAGCGCCGGGGACGGCGCCCTTGACGAGCAGCAGACCCTTCTCGGCGTCGACGGCGTGCACCGTGAGGTTGAGGATGGTGACGCGGTCGCCACCCATGCGACCGGCCATGCGCATGCCCTTGAAGACACGGCTGGGGGTCGACGAAGCACCGATCGAGCCGGGCTTGCGGTGGTTGCGGTGGGCACCGTGCGAGGCGCCGACGCCCTTGAAGTTGTGGCGCTTCATGACGCCGGCGAAGCCCTTGCCCTTGGAGGTGCCGACGACGTCGACCTTCTGGCCGGCCTCGAAGGTGTCGACCGTGAGCTCCTGGCCGAGCGCGTACTCGCCGGCGTCGGCGGTGCGGACCTCGGTGAGGTGGCGGCGGGGGGTGACGCCCGCGGCGTCGAAGTGACCCGTGGCGGGCTTGTTCGACTTGCGGGGGTCGATCTGGCCGGCGGCGATCTGGAGGGCCGTGTAGCCGTCCTTCTCGAGCGAGCGGATCTGGGTCACGACGTTGGGAGCGATCTCCACGACGGTGACGGGGACGAGCTTGTTGTTCTCGTCCCAGACCTGGGTCATGCCGAGCTTCTTGCCGAGCAGGCCCTTGACGTTCTTGGTGGTGCTGACGGTCATGGTCGCCTCCCCTACAGCTTGATCTCGATGTTGACGTCGGCAGGCAGGTCGAGGCGCATGAGCGAGTCGACGGCCTTCGGCGTCGGGTCGACGATGTCGATGAGGCGCTTGTGCGTGCGCTTCTCGAAGTGCTCGCGCGAGTCCTTGTACTTGTGGGGCGAACGGATCACGACGACCACGTTCTTCTCCGTCGGCAGCGGCACGGGGCCGACCACGGTAGCGCCCGCGCGGGTGACCGTGTCGACGATCTTGCGCGCGGAGGAGTCGATGACCTCGTGGTCGTACGACTTAAGCCTGATGCGGATCTTCTGTCCCGCCATGTGTGACTCTCTCTCGTTCGGACGTCGCGCACCTCGTGGGCCGCCTGACGCTGTTTGCTGGGCAAACATCTGGCACTACGTGTCTCTCGTGTACCGCTGTTCTCGTGTCAATCCATCTCGGACCCCGCACGACGGCCGCGAGGAGGACCCGGGGAGGGCAATCGCCGCTGTCGTCGCCGCACAGTGCTGAGGCTGCGGGCTGAGAGCCCGTGCCCAGACGTGCTGGGGATTCCGTTGTGAGATGTGTCCTGCTACCCGCGGCCCAGACGTCTCGCGTCTGTGCACTGCCTGGCAGTGATCCGAGGCGACGCGCACGGCGCAGCCCGGAATGTTGAACTAGACGATTTTGCCACACGCCTGCATTTGCTGCAACCCGGGCGTGTCGCGGATCTGGGCGGGACGGCGGGGACGCAGGAGGCGCGGTGTCGGACCTGCCGACACCGCGCCTCCTGCGGGCCCTCGCTCAGGCCGTGGGCACCTCGGCCGGGCGGAACCACGGCGGGTACACCGAGACGCGGGGGGCGTGGCCGCCGGCGTCGGCCAGCAGCTGCTTGACGCGGTCGCGCATCTTGTCGTTCGGGACGCCGACGAGGCTGACGGCCTCGAACGGCACGGCCCCGGGCACGAGAACCTCGGGCTCGAGCAGGTCGGGGTCGGCCAGCGAGAAGCGACGGATCATGGAGGAGGCGTCGTCGAGGCCGGCGCCCTGGCGGACGCCCTGCACGGCGGCGTCGCCCTCGGTCACGACGAACTCGTCGCCGAGGGCCGTCACCGGCACGACGAGCATGACGAAGTCGGTGGCCCGGGCGGTGCGGGCCGCGTCGGACCACTCGTAGCCCTCGGCGCCCGAGCGGAGGACGTCCCACGCGGAGGCGTGGGGCGACAGCGAGAACGGGACGTGCTCGGCCACGGGCGTGCCGGCGGCGGTCGTCACACCGCCGCGGAGGGCGCGGGTGGCCTCGGAGCTGACGTCGAGCTCGGGCTCGGCGGCGACCCCGGCGCGGATCTCTGCCGCGGCCACGATGGCGGGCAGGTTCGAGACGTGGGTCCAGTGGTAGACCCGCTGGCTGGAGAAGGAGGCGACCGGGCGGGCGGCGGACTGCGCCGCGACGGCGACGGCCGCGGAGTCGCGGGCCAGGGCGGGCGTGCTGCGCAGCGACTCCGGCTTGCGCGAGGCGGCGCGACGCTTGGGGATCGTGCGGACCTCGCCGTCAGCATCCAGCAGCGGCTCCCGCTTGCGGGGAGCACAGATGTCGCAGAGCTCCCTCTCGAAACCGTGGATGCACTCGTCGTTCACTGCAGCAATTCCTCTCGGGCGCCCGACAGGACGGACGCAACCCTCTACGGTACGTCATGGAGCCCCGCCGGGGCGAGTCAGCGGTAGAGCAACGCCCGCACCTCGGACTCCGCGGAGCCGAGCCGCCCCGGGTCGATCGTCTCGCCGTGCTCGTAGGCGTCGACCAGCCGGGGGTCCACGTACGACGTGCGGGCGACGCTGGGGGTGTTGCCGAGCACGTCGCTCGCGTCGCGCATCGCCTGCGCGAGGGCCCTGCGGCGGCGGCCGAGGGTGGGCTGCGGGCCGGCCTGCGCCAGGCTCACCGCCGCGGCGACCGTGCCGTGCAGGGTGCGGAAGTCCTTCGCGCTGAACTCCTCCCCCGCGCGCAGCTTGACGTAGTCGTTGATCTCGGAGGCGTGGAGCGGCCGCCACGGGCTCCCCGCCTCGGGGCGCCAGGCCAGCAGGCGCGCCCGGCCGCCGCGGGTCTTGAGGCTGCGGACGACCGCGGCGAGGTCGGCGTCGCGGATGCTGCTGTCCCAGTCCTGCCCGCTCTTGCCGGGGAAGGCGAGGGCGACGACGTCGCCGGAGACCGTCGCGTGCGCGCAGAGCAGCGTCGACAGGCCGTGGCTGCCGTGCTGCTCGGCGTACCGCTCCGACCCGACCCGCAGCGAGCCGGTGTCGAGCATCCGGAAGGCCGCGGCCGTCGCCCGCTCGCGCACCGGCTCGCCGAGGCGGAGGTCGTACGTGACGAAGCGCCGCGCCACCGGCAGCGACTCGGCGAGGGCCATCGCCCGGTCGAACTTGAGCCGGTCCTTCTGCTCGCGCCAGGTCGGGTGGTAGATGTACTGGCGGCGGCCGGCGCCGTCGACCCCCGTGGCCTGGACGTGTCCGTTCTCGTAGGGCGCGATCCAGACGTCGGTCCAGGCGGGCGGGATGCCGAGGTGGGCGAGGCGCTCGCGCAGCACGGCGTCGCGGATCGTGCGGCCCTCGGCGTCCTGGTACGTGAAGCCCGTGCCGGAGCGCCGTCGGGTGATCCCCGGCCGGTTCTGGTCGGTGCGTCGGAGGCGCGGCATCCGTCGAGTGAACACCGGCCGGTCCCGCGGCGCCTGACCGGGGGACGACGAAGGCCCCCAGCGCCGGCGGGGCATGGGGGCCGTCGTGGGGAGCGGTCGACCGGCTACTCGTTGCCGATCTTCTTGTCGGCCTGGTCCTTGGCCTGCTGGATCTTGTCGCTGTACTTGCCGCCGGTCGCCTTGTCGGCGGCTCCGGCCACGGCGTCGAGGATGCTGTCGCTGACGCCTTCCGCCTTCTCGCTCTTCAGGGCCTCCTGGAGCTTGCCGTCCTTGAGGAACTCCTGGGCCTTGCGGGTGACGTCGTCGAAGCCTGCCATGATGCGCCTCCTGTCCGCGCCGGCTGGTCCGGCGTCTCCTGCCATGGTGCCCTCCCGCCGCCCCCGGCGCCACGTCTGTGACGAACATCGCAGGAGGCGCGGGCCGGTTCGGGCCCCGGACGCACGAGAGAGGGGGCCGGACCCCGTGCGGGGCCCGACCCCCTCTCAGGAGATCAGGAGTGCTGCGTGAGCAGGACTACTTGACGATCTTGACGACCGTGCCGGCGCCGACCGTGCGGCCACCCTCACGGATGGCGAAGCGGAGGCCCTCTTCCATGGCGATGGGCTGGATCAGCTGGACGGTGATCTCAGTCGTGTCGCCGGGCATGACCATCTCGGTGCCCTCGGGCAGCGTGATGACACCCGTGACGTCGGTGGTGCGGAAGTAGAACTGCGGGCGGTAGTTCGCGTAGAACGGGTTGTGACGCCCACCCTCGTCCTTGGACAGGATGTAGACGTTCGCCTCGAACTCGGTGTGGGGCGTGATCGAGCCGGGCTTGACCACGACCTGGCCACGCTCGACGTCCTCGCGCTTGGTGCCGCGGAGGAGGAGGCCGACGTTCTCACCGGCGCGCGCGTCGTCGAGGGTCTTGCGGAACATCTCGATGGCGGTGACGGTCGTCTTCGACGACTTCTCCTTGATGCCGACGATCTCGACCTCGTCGTTCGGCTTCAGGATGCCGCGCTCGACACGACCGGTGATGACGGTTCCACGACCGGTGATCGTGAAGACGTCCTCGACGGGCATGAGGAAGGGCTGGTCCGTGGCACGGACGGGCTCGGGGACGTTCTCGTCGACCTGGTCCATCAGGTCGGCGACCGTGGCGGCCCACTTCTCGTCGCCCTCGAGGGCCTTGAGAGCGGAGACCTGCACGACGGGGGCGTTGTCGCCGTCGAAGTCCTGGCTGGAGAGGAGCTCGCGCACCTCGATCTCGACGAGCTCGAGGATCTCCTCGTCGTCGACCATGTCGGACTTGTTGAGCGCCACGACGATGTAGGGCACGCCGACCTGGCGGGCGAGCAGGACGTGCTCACGCGTCTGGGGCATCGGGCCGTCGGTGGCGGCGACCACGAGGATCGCGCCGTCCATCTGAGCCGCGCCGGTGATCATGTTCTTGATGTAGTCGGCGTGACCGGGAGCGTCGACGTGAGCGTAGTGACGCTTCTCCGTCTGGTACTCGACGTGCGAGATGTTGATCGTGATGCCGCGCTGCTTCTCTTCGGGCGCGTTGTCGATCTGGTCGAAGGCCGACGCCTCGTTGAGGGTCGGGTACTTGTCGTGCAGGACCTTGGTGATCGCCGCGGTGAGCGTGGTCTTGCCGTGGTCGACGTGACCGATGGTTCCGATGTTGACGTGCGGCTTGGTCCGCTCGAACTTGGCCTTAGCCACTGTGGGTCCTCCTCAGGACTCGGTTGCAGTGGGGCCGGGGGCCGGGTCGATGACCCGGCCTACCGGACACTGCGGATTGGTGTGTGTACATGTTACGCGGTCGAGGAACGGCCGCGAGGTCAGGGACTATTCGCCCTTGTTCTTCTGGATGATCTCCTCGGCGACGGCCGAGGGGACTTCCTGGTACGACTCGAACGTCATCGAGTAGACGGCACGACCCGAGGTCTTCGACCGGAGGTCACCGACGTAGCCGAACATCTCCGACAGCGGCACGCTGGCCCGAACGACCTTCACACCACTGGCGTCTTCCATCGACGAGATCTGCCCGCGTCGCGAGCTGAGGTCGCCGATGACGTCGCCCATGTACTCCTCGGGCGTACGCACCTCGACCGCCATGAGCGGCTCGAGGAGAACGGGCTGGGCCTTGCGAGCCGCCTCTTTGTAGGCGATCGACCCAGCGATCTTGAAGGCCATCTCCGACGAGTCGACGTCGTGCGCCGCGCCGTCGAGCAGGAGCGCCCGGACGCCCACGGTCGGGTAGCCCGCGAGGACTCCGACCTGCATGGCGTCCTGGATGCCGGCGTCCACCGAGGGGATGTACTCGCGGGGGACGCGGCCGCCGGTGACCTTGTTGACGAACTCGTAGGTCGACTCGGCCGTGACCTCGAAGGGCTCCAGGGCGATCTGGACCTTGGCGAACTGACCCGACCCACCGGTCTGCTTCTTGTGGGTGTAGTCGTAGCGCTCGATGCCCTTCTTGAGCGTCTCGCGGTACGCCACCTGGGGCTTGCCGACGTTGGCCTCGACGTTGAACTCGCGCTTCATGCGGTCGACGAGGATGTCGAGGTGGAGCTCGCCCATGCCCTTGATGACCGTCTGGCCCGTCTCGGCGTTGAGCTCGACACGGAACGTCGGGTCTTCTTCGGCGAGCTTCTGGATGGCCAGGGAGAGCTTCTCCTGGTCGGCCTTCGTCTTGGGCTCGATGGCGACCTCGATGACGGGCTCGGGGAAGGTCATCGACTCGAGGACGACCTGGTCCTGCGGGTCGCACAGGGTGTCGCCGGTGGTCGTGAACTTGAGGCCGATGACCGCGTAGATGTGGCCGGCGGTCACGCTGTCGACCGGGTTCTCCTTGTTGGAGTGCATCTGGAAGATCTTGCCGATGCGCTCCTTCTTGTCCTTGGTCGAGTTGACGACCTGGGCGCCCGACTCGATCGAGCCCGAGTAGACGCGGACGTAGGTGAGGCGACCGAAGAAGGGGTGCACCGCGACCTTGAAGGCGAGGGCCGAGAACGGCTCGCTCGACTCGGGCTTGCGGATGATGACCTTCTCGGCGTCGCGGACGTCGTGGCCCTCCATGGGGGGCACGTCGAGCGGCGAGGGGAGGTAGTCGATGACCGCGTCGAGCATCGGCTGCACGCCACGGTTCTTGAAGGCCGAGCCACAGAAGATCGGGTAGACCTCGCTGTTGACCGTCAACTTGCGGACGGCGGCCTTGATCTCGGCGACCGTGAACTCGGTGTCGCCCTCGAGGTAGCGCTCCATGAGCGCGTCGTCCGCCTCGGCCACGCGCTCGATGAGCTTCTCGCGGTACTCGGCAGCACGGTCGACGAGGTCGGCCGGGATCTCCTCGATCTCGTACTTGGCACCGAGCTCGACGTCGCCCTTGGCGTCGCCGCGCCAGGTGAGCGCGCGCATCTCGACCAGGTCGACGACGCCCTCGAACGAGGACTCCGCACCGATCGGCAGCTGCATGACGAGGGGCTCCGCACCGAGGCGGTTGACGATGGTGTCGACGGTGAAGTAGAAGTCGGCGCCGAGCTTGTCCATCTTGTTGACGAAGCAGATGCGGGGCACGTCGTACTTGTCGGCCTGACGCCAGACGGTCTCGGACTGGGGCTCGACGCCCTCCTTGCCGTCGAAGACGGCGACGGCGCCGTCGAGGACGCGGAGCGAACGCTCGACCTCGACCGTGAAGTCGACGTGGCCGGGGGTGTCGATGATGTTGATCTGGTTCTTGTTCCAGAAGCAGGTCGTCGCGGCCGACGTGATCGTGATGCCGCGCTCCTGCTCCTGCGCCATCCAGTCCATCGTGGCCGCACCGTCGTGGACCTCACCGATCTTGTGGGTGATGCCGGTGTAGTACAGGATGCGCTCGGTGGTCGTCGTCTTGCCAGCATCGATGTGCGCCATGATGCCGATGTTGCGGACCTTGTTCAGGTCGGTGAGCACGTCCTGTGCCACAGGTTCCTCCGAAGGGGTAGGTGGGGAAAGCGGGGGCTGGGGAGGCGCGGTGTGCGTCGTGCGCACGCCGCGCCTCCGCAGCGGTTACCAGCGGTAGTGCGCGAAGGCCTTGTTGGCCTCAGCCATCTTGTGCGTGTCCTCGCGGCGCTTGACAGCGGCGCCGAGGCCGTTGCTCGCGTCGAGGATCTCGTTCATGAGGCGCTCGGTCATCGTCTTCTCGCGACGAGCCTTGGCGTACGAGGTCAGCCAGCGCAGCGCGAGGGTGTTCGCGCGGTGCGGCTTGACCTCGACGGGCACCTGGTAGGTCGAGCCACCGACGCGGCGCGACCGGACCTCGAGGGTCGGGCGCACGTTGTCGAGGGCCTTCTTCAGGGTCGTGACGGCGTCCTGGTCGTTCTTGGCGGAGACGCCGGCGAGGGCACCGTAGACGATGCGCTCGGCGAGCCCCTTCTTGCCGTCGAGGAGGATCTTGTTGACGAGCTGGCTGACGATCGGCGCACCGTAGACGGGGTCGGCGACGACGGGGCGCTTGGGCGCGGGTCCTTTGCGAGGCATTACTTCTTGTCCTTCTTCGCGCCGTAGAGGCTGCGAGCCTGCTTGCGGTTCTTCACGGCCTGGGTGTCGAGGGCGCCGCGGACGATCTTGTAGCGCACGCCGGGGAGGTCCTTCACACGACCGCCGCGCACGAGCACCATCGAGTGCTCCTGCAGGTTGTGGCCCTCGCCGGGGATGTAGGCGGTGACCTCGGTGCCGTTGGAGAGCTTCACGCGGGCGACCTTGCGGAGCGCGGAGTTCGGCTTCTTGGGGGTGGTGGTGTACACGCGGGTGCACACGCCACGCTGCTGGGGGTTGGACCGCAGGGCGGGGGCCTTGGTCTTGACGACCTTCGGCGTGCGTCCCTTGCGGACCAGCTGCTGGATGGTTGGCACTGGTTCTCCTTGGTTGCGCTCTGCGGCCGGCCTCGTTGTGCACCGTGCAGGGCTCTGCTCTGTCCGACCGATCGGTCGGCCTCCTCGTCCGTGTCGACCGGCCTGAGGCCCGTCGACGGACGGTGACCCGACTCGTGACGGGGCAGGCCCCGTCGTGCGAGTGGGTATTTCGGGCGCGCTGCTGAGCGCACACCCGCACAAGCATAGCTTCGGGCCAGGGCTTAATCAAATGTCCCCGGGTGACGCCGACCGTGCCCGGAGGCGCTCAGGTCGCGGGCTGCACACGCGACAGGGCCACCGTCCCGACCACGACGAGGGCCGCCCACGCCGCCGATCCGAGCACGAACGGCGAGAGGGCGTGCGAGCCCGCGAAGAGGGCGACGGCGACCAGGTCGTCGCGGACGAGGCCGTAGCCGACCGAGCCCGTCACGACCATCACGACCCACACGAGCAGGGCGGTGAGCAGCGCGGTCGTCGGCAGACGGGGAGGCGCGGGTCGGGAGGCGGGCGCCTCGCCGCCGGGGCCGCGGGGCCCGGGCCGCGAGGGGGTCGCACGGACCTCGGACGCGGGCTGGGCGGGGAAGGTGCCCCGCACCTCCGGCGCCCTGCCCTCGACGGAGTCGGCCAGCGCGGCCGAGCGCAGGAGGGACAGGAGGACGACGAGGACGGCCGCGGCGACCATCGACGGGCCGAGCAGCGTGCCGGCGTCGCGCTCGGCGATGACGTCGCGGTCGAGCAGGAGGCTCTCGAAGCCCGCGCTCGTGATGACGAGCGCCGCGTACAGCACGGTGCCCATCAGCGCGAACACGGCCCGGGTCATCCGTCGAGGCTACGCCGACCGGGGCCGGACGCGGGACAGCCCGGGCCCGCCGAGGTGGCGGGCCCGGGCTGTCGGGCGGTGCGGGGCGGTGCTACTGCTGGCCGCGGGTGCGACGACGACGGACGGCCGCGACGGCGGTCAGCACGAGGCCGAGGCCTACGAGGGCCGCGGCTCCCCCGGCGATCGGCGCCGAGTCGGTGCCGGTGAAGGCGAGGGCGCCGTCACGCGGGGCCGCGGCGACCGGGGTGGCGTCGACCGCGGCGGGCGCGGCGGCGGGGGTCGTCTCGGCCGGGGCGGGCTCGACGGGCGCGGGCGCCGTCGTGACCGGGTCGGTCGGCGCCGGGGTCGTCGGCTCGGTGGGCACCGGCGTCGGGTCGGTCGGCACGGGCACGACCGCGGCGGGGGTGACGGTCCAGAGCTCGATGCGGTGGCCGCTGGCGTCCGTCACCGCGACGGTGTCGCCGAAGGTCGTGACGCCCCAGGCGCCGACGAAGGTGCAGTCGGCGGTGCCGCGCGGGCCGAACGACGACCAGCCGACGCCGGGCGTGTAGACGTTGACCGAGTCGCCGGTCAGCTCGGGGTCGGAGGGCTGCTGCAGCTTCTCGTCGACGACGTAGACGCGGCCGACCAGGTCGACCGTGATGCCGGAGGCGTCGCGGATCGGGTAGGGCAGCTCGAGGTCGGAGACCGTGCCGTCGGTGCTGATGACGTGGACCTCGGCCGCGGGGCGGTCGAGCACGTAGACGGAGCCGTCGGCCGAGACGGCGACGCCGACCGTGCCCATCTCGGCGCCGACGTCGGTGCCGGGGCCGTCGTAGACGACGGTCCACGAGGAGGCGCCGGGCGCCAGCGAGACGACGTCGCCCGTGTAGCCGGTCGCCGCGTAGATCGTGCCGTCGGCCGCGACCGCGACCGAGGGGACGTGGTCGAAGCCGGCGTAGCCGTTCGTGAGGTCGCTCCACTGGCCGGTCTCGGGGACGTAGCGGATGACCGCGTCGCGCTCGGAGTCGGCGACGATCACGTCGTCGGTCAGCGGGTCGACGGCCACGCCGAGGGCCTGGGCGATGGTGGGCCAGCCGCCCTCGGGAGGCGTCGCCTCGGTGTAGGCGCCGGTCGCCATGTCGCGCGACTGCAGGCGGCCGGTGTTCGAGTCGAGCACCCACAGCACGTCGCGGGGGGCGTCGTAGGCGATGCCCTTGGGGTAGTCGAACTGGCCGGGGGCCGAGCCGAGGGAGCCCTCGGTCGTCTGGCACGTGTACGTCGGGGCCACGGGGGCGGCGGCCTGGGCGCCGGTGGGGACGAGGACGGCCGCGGCGGCCATCAGCGTCGGGATCGCGAACGCGGCGAGGCGGGGGGCGGCCGCTCGGGCGCGCTTCCTCGTGGGGGTCGGGGCGGAGGGGTCTGCAGGGCTCGCGGAGGCGCGGGCGGGCGACGTGATCGACATTCGGGTGTGCGACTTTCGTGCGTGTTCGGGTTCGCGGTCGCGGGCGTGGGTGCGCCCGTCGACGACGGGCTGGGTGGACCCGTGTCGTCGCCGGGCGTTCGGGGCCGCGACGATCGATCGCGAGTCGGCCGCTCGGGGTGGACGGTCGACTCGGCTCCCGACGATACGGCCCCGTGCGCGCCGCTCCCTAATCTCGGGGCGGGTGATCGTGCGGCGGGGCGGGTGAGTCGCACGTCACCCGCCCGGGGGGCCTACTGACCGGCGGCGGTGCTGTCGTCGGTGCCCTGCGCCTGCGTGGTGGGCGTGGTGGCGCTGGGGTCGGACTGGGCGGTGGCGGCGTCCTGGAGGACGTAGACGTTGCCGGAGATGGTCCAGGAGTCGGAGGCACTCGCCTCGGCCCCGCCCTCGGAGGAACCGTCGCTGGCGAACGACGTGAGACCGAAGAGCCGGTCGCCCGACTGGATCCGGGACACGAAGTCCAGGGCTGCGGCATAGCTGCCCTTGACCGTGACGGAGATGGCGATGGTCGAGAAGTTCGCGGCGGTGATGGAAGGGTCGGTGACCAGCGCTGGCGCTTCGGGCGAAGCGCTCGCGTCCGCCGGCACGGGAGCGTCGGTGGCGGCCGCACCTCCGGTGGTGTCACCGGCCGCGTCCTGCGTCTCGGTCTCCGTGGGCTCGGCCACCACAGCCGGGTCGTAGGCCTGGGCGTCGGCCGCCGTGAAGTTCGTCACGACCGTTCCGGACGTGGCCGCCATGCTGTCGAGCTGGTTCAGGAACGACGGCATCGAGGCGGTGGACGGGACCTTCAGCTCGAGGCCGCCCAAGGTGGCCTTCAGGTCGGCCATGCCCTCGTTGTCGGCTTTCAGCTGCTCGATCGTCGCGGCGATGGTCGCGTTCTGGGCCTCGACCGTCGCCTGCTGCTCCCTCGAAGCCGACGCGGCCGACAGCTGCGGCTGGATGCCCACGAAGAACCCGAGGGCGAGCACGGCGACGGCTGTCGCCATCGCGGCGAACATCTTGATGCGGTTGCGGTCCATGTCACTGGCCCTTCTCGTCGTACCGGCCCGAGAAGGCCTCGGCGTTGATGTGCATGGTCACGGAGGCGTCGTAGACACCGTCGACCAGGGTGACCGACCCCGGGAGCGCGTCGGCGAAGCCCGGGAGCGTGGCGAGACCGTCGAGCCACACCGGGAAGGAGGGCAGCGAGGGGCTCGACGCCGTGAAGGTCAAAGTAGCCACGCGAGCACCGAGGAGAGGCGTCGACGGCTGCTCGTACGCGGTGAGCGGCGACGCCTGATCCAGTGAGACGCTCTCGATCGTGACTCCGACCGGGAGCGTCGACTGCACGTCGGCGAGGTAGGCGGACCAGTCGATGTCGGTGGACCCGCCGACCTTCTGTCCGGCCTCCACGAGCTCGACCTGCGCCTGGGTGGCCCGCAGCTCGCTGAACTGCGTCTGCTGGGCCAGCAGGCTGGAGGTGTCGCTCTGCGCGGTCGCCAGGTCGCCCTCGGCACCGACCGCGTGGAGCGTCGCCGCACCGCTCGCGACGACAGTGGCCGCGACGAGCACGACGACGCCGAGCCAGGTGCGGCGGGTCGTGGCGTCGGCGCGACGTCCCGCCCGGACCTCGGGGGGCAGCAGGTCGACGCGGGGTGCGCCGCCGATCGTGATGCCGGAGTCTTTGCTGGAGGTTCTCATGCTGCGCTCCCGAGGGCGAGGCCGAGGGCCACGGTGAGGTCGGAGGTGCGGCTGCGGAGGGCCGCCTCGTCGAGGGACTTGGAGATGTCGACCGTGGCGAAGGGATCACCGGGGGCGACGGGGAGGCGCGTGACCTCGGAGAGGGCGTCGGGCAGGCCGGGCAGGTTGGCCCCGCCGCCGGAGAGCACGATGCCCGAGACCGTCTCGGTCGGACGCGTGTTGACGAAGTACTGGATCGTGTTGCGGAGGCTGCCCAGCAGGTCGTTGGTCGACTCGAAGATGGCGGCCGAGGCGGCCTGCTCGTCGGGCGTCGTCGTGTGCGTCGAGAGACCGCGGCCGTACTTGAGCACGTCGGCCTGGGCCGCGCTGACCTGCAGCTTCGCCGCGACGGCCTGCGTGATGTCGTCACCGCCGGAGGGGATGATGCGGACGAACTGCGGGACGCCGTTCGTCACCATGACGACGGAGGTGGTGCTGTGGCCGATCTCGACGACGGCGACGGTGCCGGCGATGCGGGGGCGGTTGACCAGCAGGCGCACGTTGGAGAACGGGATGAGGTCGACGCCCATGGGGTTGAGGCCGGCGAGCTGCGTCGCTCGCACGTTGCCGAGCACCGCGTCCTTGACGGCCGCGATCAGCAGGCCGTTGACGACGGGGCCGTTGTCGCCCACGCCCTCGCTGTACGGGTAGAAGTCGAGCAGGGCGTCGGCCACGGGCACGGGGAGCATGTCCTGCACCTGGAAGGGCAGCGCCTCCTTGATGCGCTCGCGCGACATCTTGGCGACGGTGAGGTCACGGGCGAGCACCCGCTGGTTGCCCATGCCGAGCACGACCTGCTTGCTCTTGAAGCCGCCGGTCGACCAGAGCTGCTTGAGCGAGCTCGCGACCGTCTGCGGCTCGAGCACCTCGCCGCGGCTCGCGGAGCCCTCGGGCAGCACGACCTCGTAGAACTTGACGATCGTCGGTCGCGCCTTGTCGACGTCGGCGACCTCGACGGCACGCACCGACTTGCTGCCGATGTCGACGCCCACGATGTTCTTGGCCATCAGTCACACTCTTTTCTGCTGCTCGACCGGGTCATGCCAGGCCGAAGACGGAGAGGTAGGCGGAGAAGACCGCGCCACCGATGAAGATGCCGACCCAGGCTCCGACGAGCATCCAGGGGCCGAAGGGGATGCCGCTCTTGCGCGTCGCCCGGCGGGTGACGAGGAGGGCGACCGAGAACAGGCCGCCCACGAGGAAGGCGGAGAAGGCCCCGACGGCGAACTCGCCCCAGCCCAGCCAGGCCAGGAAGAGGCCGAGGACGCCGGCGAGCTTGACGTCGCCGAGGCCCATGCCCGTGGGGTAGGCGAACCAGGCGACGCCGTAGAAGGCCAGCAGCCCCACGAGGCCCACGCCGCCGCGGAGGAGGGCCGCCCAGTCGCCGGTGAGCGCGGACGACGCCCCGAGCAGCACGAGACCGACGGCGTAGGCCGGCAGCACGATCGCGTCGGGCAGGCGGTGGTGCTCGACGTCGATGACGCCGAGAGCCACGCTGACCGCCGCGAGGTAGAGGAACGCCACGAGGGCCAGGAGGCGCCCCACCAGCGGGCGGGCCTCGGTGGGGACGTCGGCCAGCGGCCAGAGCCGTGCCGCGACGATCACGAAGAACAGGCCGGTGGCCAGCTCGACGATCGGGTAGCGCGCCGAGATCGGGGTCGCGCAGCTGCGGCACCTGCCGCGCAGCAGGAGCCAGCTGAGCACCGGCACGTTGTCACCGGCCCGGATGGGCGTGTGGCAGGTCGGGCAAGCGCTCGCGGGCGTCGCGATCGACATGCCCGCGGGCACCCGGTAGACGACGACGTTGAGGAAGGACCCGATGAGGAGGCCCATGCCGCCCGAGACGAGCACGGCGAGGATCCAGGGGGCGGCGGTCATGGTGCCGTGCTCCCGTCGGGCTTGTAGCCGGCCTTGACCTCGCTCAGCGTCGTGACGCCGTAGCTCGTCGTGACGGGGCTGAGGAACTTCGGCGGGGCCATGTACCGCAGGCGCGTGTCGTACGTGTAGTTCTTGATGTACCCGTTGTCGCCGCTGTGGACGATGCCGCGGTAGGCCTGGGCGATGGAGCCCTTGACGGTGAGGGTGCCGCGCTCGCCGCCCTTGCCGACGTTCTGGATCGTGAACGAGTGGCGCAGGGACAGGACCGAGCCGTTGATCTCGCGGTTCTGGGCGGTCAGCAGGGGTTTGTTCGACGACGACATGGGGTTCCAGACCCAGAGGGTGCTGGTCGGCGCCAGACCGAGGATGTTGGTCGTCGCGTCGGTCGTCGAGTACTTGAGGTCGCCGGTCACGTAGAGGTAGTTCTCCGTCGCGATCGTGAGCTGACCGCGGAAGGTGCCCTTCACGAAGGCGTCGCCCGCGCGGGCGCTGTAGGCGCACGTCCCGTCGCCGGTCGCGCCGGCGTCGTACCGCGAGGCGCTCGAGCCGCCGGCGGGTGCGACCTCGCCCGAGACGGGGTAGCCGACGTGGTTGTTGCCGCACGACGTGTCGGTCATGTCGCCGATCGCCGCCGTGGCGTTGACGTTCGACTTGCCCAGCAGCGACGGCAGGGGGATGTTCTGCACGTAGATGAGGTTGTTGGCGGGCACCGGGATCGTCGCGCCGCCGGCCGAGCCGAGCTGCCCGGCCGCCTGGCCGGGGATGCCGCAGTCGGCGAGCGCGCTGCCCTCCGTCGCGGTCTTCGCGTCGCCCTTCGTGCGGGTCGCCTTCGTGTACGGCGACTTGACGGTCATCTTGCCGTCGTCGGTGAAGACGATGTCGGTGGGGCCGGTGTAGAGGCACCCCGGCAGCGGGACGTCGCTGCTCGTGAGGTCGTTGCGGGTCTCCCGGCGCTGGTCCTCGTTGGTATCGGGCATGCCGATGGTGCCGACGCCGACCGGGTCGCCCTTCTTGAAGTCCTGACCCGTGCACCCGGCGCCGGTCGAGCTCTGGCGCGTGTACGTCAGGGGCGTCTTGTCGGGCTTGGCGGTCGTCACGGCCTCGAAGAAGGTGGCGTCACAGACGCGGAGGGTGTCGTTCGAGTGGGCCGGGCCGTAGATCTTGTCGCCGCTGCCGAAGGCGATCTCACCGCAGTTGTCGCCGGTGACCCGGCCCTCCCACGCGTGCTTCGAGCTGACCGCGTTGCAGTTCGTGACGCTCCTGCCCGAGAGCATCGGGTCCTTGAACTCGAAGTCGGTGAAGTAGAGGTAGTCGATGAACCCCTTCTGGCGGAGGTCGGCCACGACCGACCGCGTCGACGAGCCGACCTTGCCGGTCGCCCGGATCGTCAGCGTGCCCTTCGACGCGTAGAGCGAACGATCGACTTCGTAGCGGTACTGCGACGTGCCGGCGCTGCCGGGCACCGTGGCCCAGGTGCCCGTCGCCCCGATGCCGAAGGCCTTGTTCGCCTGGTCGCCCGTCGGCAGGATGAGGCTGGCGGTGTCGATGGTCGATCCCGCGGCCTTGGAGGCCGTGGCCTTGGTGAACGGGGCGTCGTCGTTGCCGTACTTGAAGTAGCTGTTGTCGTTCGCGAGGCGGGACTGGTACTCCTCGATGCCGGCGTAGGCCGCGGAGAGGGCGCCGTTCCAGTCCTGGTCGGTGTCGGCCTTCTTGAGGCCGCTCGTGGCCACCGTCAGCGCCGTCGCGGCCATGACGACGAGCACCATGCCGAAGATGAGGGCCATGGCCATCGCCATGCCCGAGTCGTCACGCAGGGCGTCGAGGCCCAGGCGTCGTCTGAGGCGGATCACTTGGAGCCTCCGAAGGTGAGATTGGGCAGGCCGACGGTGTTCTGCAGCGTCACGCCTTGCGCGGTCATCGTCGACGTGGCGTCGATGCGGACGGTCACCTGAACTGCGGCGATGGATCCCAGGTCGTCAGCGGCGAGGGCACCGGCGGCGTCGAAGGACAAGGGAGCACCGGCGGCGTCGAGGTAGGTGAAGAGCCACGGCCCCGTCGACGGCGCCGTCGCCATGGTGGTCGTGACGGTGCGGGACGACGCCGTGCCGGAGAACGCGTAGAAGCCCTTCGCGTTGACGGTGGCGGCCAGGGACCGTTCGACGAGGCTGCGGTCGGGCCCGAGGACGAACTCGATCTGGCGAGGCACGGTCGTCGTGGTGTTCACTAGATTGGCGGCCGAGTAGAACTTCACCGACTCGCGCGTCGCGGACGAGAAGGCGGGGATGTCTGCCGCGCCGACCGTCTCGACCGGGATCGTCCGGGCCCCGCGCAGGGCGAGGGACAAGGCGTTGAGCCCGTTCGACGCGACACGCGTGTTCCCGTCGATGGCACGCGACTGCGAGGTGGCCTTGGTCAGCGAGATGAACGTGGTCGAGACGATCGTCATGATCAACCCGAAGACCATGATCGCCACGAGCAGCTCAGCGAGGCTGAGACCGGCGTCGGGGCGCTGCTCGAACGCGGCGGCACGGCGTGTGCGGCCGATCACGGGGCGGTCCTCGGGTCGAGGGTGACGACGTTGGCGTTGGAGCCCGTGCCGGGGAAGAGGGTGCCGAGGATGGAACCGACGATCGAGCCGAGCGTGATGTTCGACAGGGTCGACGTCGAGTTCGACGCCGCCTGCAGCCGCCAGGTGCCGTAGGGCAGGGCGATGGTCGCCTGGCTCGCCGCCGACGACAGCGTGAAGGTGTAGGTCATCGTGGCGGCGCAGCCCGGGTCGCCGTTCGCCGCCGTGGTCGTGGTGGCCTTGATGAAGCGCTGGCCGGAGGCGAGCTTGACCGTCACGACGCCCATCGGCACGTCGACCGGGCTGTCGGTCAGGACGTAGGGCTGAGCCTTCCCGGTCTTGCCGTCGGCGGACTTCGGCCACGCGCTCGGGTCGGGAGACAGGCAGCTCGCGGTCGACCCGCCCGCGGGCACGTACTTGCCGGCGATGAACTGGTAGCCGGAGGACAGCGGGTACAGGTACTGGTGGTCGTCGGGCGACGTCGCCACGTAGGTGCCGTTGGACCCCTTGATGGTCGTCTCGAGCGACGCCGGCTTCAGGGCGGTGCCGCTGTAGCCGCTGACGTAGTTCATGGAGTAGTCGTCCGCGGGGGCGAAGCTGAAGACCTGCCCCGTGGTGTCTCCCTTGACGACCGTGATGCCCGTCTTGACGGGAGTCGCCGACTGGTAGGGGTCGCGGTACTCCTGGCCGTCTGCCCGCGACAAGGTGATCTTGTAGCTGCCCGGGACGACCTTCGTGGCGACGGCGCAGCCGTCGGCGTTGGTGAGACCGGGCACGGATGACGCGTCGAGGGTCTTGCCGGGCGTGCTCGTGCCGCTGTCCGGCTCGATGGTGACGGTCACTCCTGCGACGCCGGCCCCGTCGGCACCGTTGACGGTGACGAGGATCGTGCCGCGCTCGGGATCGTTGATCTTGGAGCCGGGAGCGATGACGGTGTCGCTGCGGACGGCCTGGGTCGAGGGACGCATGCCCGACCAGGACACGGTGACGTTGAGGCGCTTGTACAACAGCGATCCGTTGCTGGAGGCGTTGGCCGGCGTGCACGCGGAGTCGAGTCCGGTCGTCGTGATCCAGCTCGCGGACTGCTTCACGGTGAAGTCGACGCCGTTGAGGCTGACCGGGGTCGTCGAGGAGGCGATGTCGGCGATGTCGGTGACCGATCGAGCCGTGTCGACGGCCTGCGACGCGAGGTTCGCGGCGATCTCGCGGCTCCGGTTGTCGGCGGTCATCGAGAGGACGGTGCCGACGGCGACGATCGAGCCGGTGGTGATGATGGCGAAGACGAGGAGGGCCACGACCACCTCGATGATCGACAGTCCGGCGTCGCGCTCGGCCGGGTCGGCCGGGCGGAGTCGGGCGCTGAGGCGCTTGATCATGGTGGTCACCTCCCGGTCGGGGCAGGGGCGGACGGGCCGGAGCGGCCGGAGGTCGGAAGACCGCGACGGAGGAACCGGGACGGCTCCTCCGTCGCGGAGGTCACAGCAGTGGCTACGCAGCAGCCTTGGGAGTGAACACACCCGAGGCGCAGGTGCCCTCGGCGACACCGGACGTGTCCGTCGCGCCGAAGGTGTTGCCGGTCGAGCTCGTGCCCTGGATGCAGAACTTGGTGGGCTTGGTGGTGCTGTCGACCGAGTAGGTCAGGGCCGTCGTGTCCTTGCCCTTGCTGGATCCGGCGGTGAGGTACGCGGCCGAGTCCAGCGTGGCGGTCGCGGGCATCGCCCCGGCGCTCGCGACCGAGATGACGGCGGTCTTGGCGTTGCTGACGTCGCTCTTGACGCCCGAGTCCTTGGCGTTGTTCTGCACGCCGAGGTACACGGGGATGGCGATCGCGGCGAGGATGCCGATGATGATGACGACGACGAGGAGCTCGATGAGCGTGAAGCCCTTGTCCTTGTCCTCGGTCAGGTTCTGGCGGCGGGCGCTGAGCTTGCCCATGAGTGCGAAGTACATGAGGTGTCCGTTCGGATCGAGAGGGGGGAGATGTGATCGGAGGCGGTCACGTCGTTCCCGCCGAGGAAGACTCTTCCAGGCTGCCAAGTCCCCCAGAATCCCCTGGACAGGGGGTTTTCGACGGCGACACGGCCCCAGTCCGGGTCACCCCCGAATTGGTGAAGAACGCCTGGTCACGCTCGACTTCCACCCCCACTCGGGGGTGGGCGCACCAGGCGATATGAGCGACAGGTGCTGCGCAGACGCCAACGGCGCCGACCGTGGGGTCGACGCCGTGGCGGGAGGGACGCGGGGAGGCGCGGTGCGCCTCCCCGGGGACTACTTGATGAGCGAGGTGATCTGGAAGATCGGCAGGTACAGCGCCACGATCATGCCGCCGACCACGACGCCGAGGAAGGCGATCAGGAGCGGCTCGATCAGGGCGGTGAGCGACTCGGTGGTCGACTTGACCTCCTGGTCGTAGAAGTCGGCGACCTTCTCGAGCATCGTCTGCAGCGAGCCGGAGTCCTCGCCGACGGCGATCATCTGCGTGACCATCGACGGGAAGACGCCCGAGGCCGTCAGGGGCGCGGCGATGGACTCGCCCTGCCGTACCGACTCGGCGACCTCGACCAGCGCCTCCTCGAGGACGTAGTTGCCCGAGACCTCGCCGACGATGCGCAGCGCGGTGAGGATCGGCACGCCGGCGCCGATCATGTTCGAGAAGTTGCGGGCGAAGCGCGCGATGGCGATCTTGCGCAGCAGCTCGCCGAACACCGGCAGCTTGAGCTTGATCGGGTCGAGGCGCGAGCGCACCTTGACGCTGTTCTTGTTCGTGCGCCACCAGATCGTGAACACGACGCCCACGACGAGCGCCGCCGGCACCACGTAGGGCATCGCGCGCGACGCGTAGACGAGCATCATCGTCGGCAGCGGCAGCTGCCCGCCGAGGTTCGTGAACATGTCCTGGAAGATCGGCACGATGAACAGCAGCATGACGACGACGGCGACGAGCGACATGACGAGCACGACGACCGGGTAGGTCATCGCCGACTTGATGGTGCCGCGGAGGGCGACCTCCTTCTCGAAGTTGTCGGCCGTCGACTCGAGCGCCTTGTCGAGGAACCCGCCGGTCTCGCCCGCCTTGATCATGTTGATCATGAGCGGCGGGAAGTCCTTGTCGTGCTTGCCGACGGCGTCGGAGAACGAGACGCCGGTCTCGACGTCGTCGCGCACCTCGCCCATGATCTTCGCGAGCCGCTTGCTCTCGATCTGGTCGGCGAGGATCGTCAGCGTGCGCAGCAGCGACAGGCCCGAGCCGATCATGGTCGCCATCTGGCGGGCCATGACGGCGATGTCCTTCATCTTCACGGCCTTGTCGCCGAGGCCGGGGATCGACACCTCGCGCTGCAGGCCGGTGCCCGAGGTCGCCGCGGTGATCGAGATCGGCTGCACGCCCATCGTGCGGAGGCGCGTGATGACCGCGCCCTCGCTCGAGGCGTCGACCTTGCCCTTGACGACCTTGCCGGCCGTGTCGCGCCCCTTGTAGGCGTAGGCGACTGCACCCGACATCAGGCGTTGCTCCCCGAGTAGGCGTCGCCGAAGTCGATGCCGCTGTCGAGGCCCTGCGACTCGCTCTTGTTGATGACGCGCGTGACGAGGCGGTCGAAGCCCTCGCGGTCGTGGACCTTCTCCATCGCGGCCTTGTGCGTGACGACGCCCGTGTTGACGAGGTCGGCGAGCTTCTGGTCCATGGTGTGCATGCCGAGATCGCGGCCCGCCTGCATCGACGAGGCGATCTGGTAGGTCTTGCCCTCGCGCACGAGGTTGCCGATGGCCGGCGTCATCATCATGATCTCCGTCGCGACGACCCGGCCGCGGCCGCTCGCCTTCGGCAGCAGCGTCTGGCAGACGACGCCCTGCAGCGTCGAGGCCAGCTGGGTGCGCACCTGGTCCTGCTGGTGCGGCGGGAACACGTCGATCACGCGGTCGATCGTCTGCGCGGCGCTCTGCGTGTGCAGCGTCGCGAACACGAGGTGGCCGGTCTCGGCGGCCGTCAGCGCCACCGAGATGGTCTCGAGGTCGCGGAGCTCGCCGATGAGGATCACGTCGGGGTCCTGCCGCAGCACGTGCTTGAGGGCCGCCGCGAAGCTGTGCGTGTCGTGGCCGACCTCGCGCTGGTTCACGAGCGACTTCTTGTGCTGGTGCATGAACTCGATCGGGTCCTCGACCGTCACGATGTGGTCGGCCCGCGTGCGGTTGACGAGGTCGATCAGCGCCGCCAGGGTCGTCGACTTGCCCGAGCCCGTGGGGCCCGTGACGAGCACGAGCCCGCGGGGCAGCTTCGCGAAGGTCGACACCGACTCGGGCACGCCGAGCTCGTTCAGCGGCTTGATCTCGGTCGGGATCAGGCGGAACGCCGCCCCGAGCGAGCCGCGCTGCTGGTAGAAGTTCACGCGGAAGCGCGAGTCGTCCGACAGCGAGTACGCGAAGTCGAACTCGAGCGCCTCGTCGAACTTCTGCTGCTGCTCGGGCGTGAGCAGGCTCGCGAGGGCCGCCGCGACCGTGGGGGCGTCCCACGGCTCGGCGCCGGTCAGCGCCGCCTGCAGCGCGCCGTCGACCCGGATCGTGGGAGGCGCGTCCACCGTCACGTGGAGGTCGGAGGCACCCTGCCTGACCACCTCGACCAGGGCCGCGATCAGCCCGGGGTGCGCGACCGTGCGGGCGTGCTCGTGCAGCTCGACCCCGTCGATCGCGGTGGCGCGGAGGACGGCGGTCGGCGCGACGGCCGCGGCGGCGGGCTCGTCGACCGGGGCGGCGTGCGAGGGCGCCGAGGCGACGGCCGAGCGGCCGCGGTCGGGCATGTAGGGGGCGGCGAAGCCCGAGGACGGCGTGGCCGGGGCGACGGGCGCCGCGGCGGGGACGGCGGCGGGCGCCACGGGCGGCAGGTCGGGGCTGACCGGTGCCGCCGAGGCGAACGACATGATCGACCCGGCGCCGCCGGAGGCGGGCCCCGACGTCAGCTCGTCGAACTCGTCGAAGCGGGGGTCGCTCCAGCTCGGCGTGACCGGCGCGGTCTGCGACGCGGGGGCGGGCGTGACGGCGGGCGAGCCGGCGCCGACGGGTGCTCCCGGGGCGCCGAAGGGGTCGGCGCCGGAGCCGTGGCCGGCGCCGAGCGCGCTGGCGAGGCGGGCGGCGCGCCGCGTCGTGGGGGCGGGCGTCGGGGTCCAGCCGAGCACCGCCTCCTGGTCGCTCTCGACCGTGTAGACGGGCTTCGCCGGGTCGGAGGGCGGCGAGGCGGGCACGACCGGCGTCGGCGTCGGCAGCTCCCACTCGGTGGCGGGGGTCTCGGTGCCGAGCTCGCGCCCGGGCAGGCCCGGGGTCCAGCCGTCGGCGGGGTGCGGCTCGTCGGGGATCTCGTAGACGCTCATGCGGCCGTCTCCTCGGGTCGGGGGTGGTCGGTGGCGCGGGGGCGGCTCACGCCACGACCCGCAGGATCTCTTCGACGCTGGTGAGGCCGAGCTTCGCCTTCTCCCAGCCGTCCTGGCGGAGCGTGAGCATGCCCTGCTCACGCGCGACGCGGCCGATCTCGGCGCTCGACGCGCGGCTGACGGCGAGGCGCTCGATCTCCTCGCTGACGCTCATCACCTCGTGCAGCGCGATGCGTCCGCGGTAGCCCGTGTTCGAGCACTGCTGGCAGCCGACCGGCTGGAACACCGTGGGCTGCTCGTCGGAGCGCACGTCGAACTTGAGGTGCGCGAGCTGCAGCGGCGAGTACGCCGTCGGCTGCTTGCAGCGGTCGCAGAGGCGCCGCGCGAGGCGCTGGGCCACGACGCAGTCGATGGCGCTGCCGACGAGGAAGGGCTCGATGCCCATCTCGGTGAGCCGGGTGACCGCGCTCGGGGCGTCGTTCGTGTGCAGCGTGCTCAGCACGAGGTGGCCGGTGAGCGACGCCTCGATGGCGATCTGCGCCGTCTCGTGGTCGCGGATCTCGCCGAGCAGCACGACGTCGGGGTCGGACCGCAGGATGCTGCGGAGCGCGCTCGCGAAGGTGAGGCCGGCCTTCGGGTTGACCTGCACCTGGTTGATGCCGCGCATGCGGTACTCGACCGGGTCCTCGACGGTGATGACGTTGATCTCGGGCCGCGCCACCGCGTTGAGCGTCGTGTAGAGCGTCGTCGACTTGCCCGAGCCGGTGGGGCCGGTGACGAGGATCATGCCGTAGGGCTTCGAGTACGACTCGGCGTAGACGTCGAAGTTGCGCTCGAGCAGGTTGAGGTCGCGGAGGCTCATCGACGTGTTCGAGTTGTCGAGGATCCGCATGACGACCTTCTCGCCCCACACGGTCGGCAGCGTCGCGACGCGGAGGTCGATCTGGCGGCCGCCGTGGCGCACCGACATGCGGCCGTCCTGCGGCTTGCGACGCTCGGCGATGTCGATCTCGCTCATGATCTTGAGGCGCGAGATGACGCCGTTCTGGATCGCCTTCGGCGCCGGCTGCATCTCGTGCAGCACCCCGTCGATCCGGTACCGGATGCGGACGTCGGTCTCGGACGGCTCGATGTGGATGTCGCTCGCGTGGTCGGTGATCGCCTGGCTGACCAGCAGGTTCACGAACCGCACGATGGGCACGTCGTCGTCGGGGCCGTCGGTGATGTCGGCCGTGACCTCGGCCGCCTTCTCCTCGAGGGTCGACGTGAGGTCGTTCAGCTCGTCGTCGGCGCGCAGGTAGCGGTCGATCGCGGCGAGCAGGTCGCCCTTCTCGGCGACGACGGGGTCGACGCCCATGCGGAGACCGGCCCGCACGTCGTCGATCGCGAACACGTCGCCCGGGTCGCTCATGGCGAGCAGCAGCCCGCCGTCGCGCACGCCGATCGGCAGCACGCCGTGGCGGCGGCAGACGGCCGCGGGCACCATCGTGACCGCGGCGCGGTCGACGGGGTAGTCGATGAGCTCGACGAAGTCCATGCCGGCCGACTGGGCACGGGCCCGGGCGACCTGCGAGTCGGTCACGACCCCCTGCGACAGCAGCTCGCGGATCGAGGCCTCCTCGTCGCTCGAGCGACGGCTCACCTTGTCGAGGTACTCCATGGGGAGGAGGCCGTGCAGGATCAGGATCTCGGTCATGGAAGCCACGGGGTCGTACCTCCTCGGTACAGCGCCGCGGGTGGTCGGGATCGCGGCTTTCCTGCTCGAGACGGGGTCCGAGCTGGGTCAACGCTAGGACCGGGGAGGCGCGGGGACACGTCCCAGAGCGGGTGCCCCCCGTTCTCGGCACAGCCCGGCGCGGCGACGTGCACGACGTGCAGCGAGCACCCCGGACGGGGGCTGGCACCGCGCCTCCGGCCCTGGTCTGCTGGGGGTCGCAACGACGCGGGCGCGACGGGCGTCCGTGCAGACATCCCGGGCAGGACGCCCGGCGAGGAGCACCGCCATGGACAGCAACCCCACGCTCGAGCCTGCCCGATGACCGGCAGCGCAGCCTTCCCTACGGCGCCCGACACGACGGGCATCGTCGTCCTCTCCTTCGGGTGGACCGAGGTCGCCGTCGCCGTCGCCCGGGCCCGCCGCTCGGCCGAGCCCACGCTCCTCACCGCCCGCGTCGACGGCCACGCCCCGCTCGTCGTCGACGTCGCCGCCGGCCTCTGGTGGTGGGACGCCGACCTCACGACCTTCCCGGCCGCCCCTGGTCACGTCGACGTCGTGCTCTCCCCCCGCGACGGCGACGAGGAGGCGCGGCGCGGCCCCGGCCGACCGCTCGCCCCCCTGCTGTGGCTGGTCGGGCTCGGCTCGTTCCCCGGCGAGCTCGCCTGGTGGCTGCAGCCCGACGACCGGCACCGCCTCGCGGTCGAGCCGGACCTCACGACGCTCCCCCACGAGCCGGCCCAGGCCGAGATGATCGGCCTGCTCGCCGTCGCGCCCCACACGGTCAGGGAGCTGTCGACCGCGGCTGCCGTGCCGTGCGGCGAGGCCCGGAGGGTCGTCAACGCGCTGAGCGTCGCCGGCCTGCTCTCGGTCGTCCGCCCGGCGACGCCGGCCGCCGCCGCCACGCCCGGTCCCTGGCTCGGGCGCCTGGTCGGGCGCCTGCGCACGCGGGGGGCGGCCGCCCGCCGCTGACGCCCGCCGCACGCGTCAGTCGAGCACGCGGTGGTACAGCACGTGGTCCTGCCACGTCCCCGCGATGCGCAGGTAGCTCGGCGCCGAGCCGAGCTCGCTGAAGCCGGCCGCGAGCAGCACCCGCCGCGACGCCGCGTTGTGCGGCAGGGCGCTCGCCTCGAGCCGGTGCAGCCGGAGGCGCGTGGCCGCCACCTCGACGACCGCCGTCAGCGCCGCCGTGGCCAGGCCCCGCCCGGTGCGCTCGCGGTCGACCCAGTAGCCGACCGACGCCTTCTGCATCGGCCCGCGGACGAGCTGGTTGAGCGAGATGCCGCCGACGACCTCTCCCTCCTCGACGAGGTGGAAGGGCTGCCCCTCCCCCGTCTCCGCCGCCGCGATCCGCGTCGCGAGCATCTGCCGCTGGCCGGCGACCTCGTAGAACGACGGCGGGCGGGCCGGGTCCCACGGCTCGAGGTGCGAGCGGTTGCGGCGGTAGGCGGCGGCGAGCGACGCGGCGTCCTCGAGCCGCGCCTCCCTCAGGGTGACGGTCGGGGTGAGGGCCTGCTCGAACTGCACCGACCGAGCGTACCGGGGGCGCACGACGACGGGCCCCGTCCCTCGCGTGAGCGAGGAGCGGGGCCCGTCGGTGGCCTGGCGGACCGGGGAGGCGCGGGTCAGGTCAGACCCTCGCCGCGCCTCCCGAGGCCGATCAGTTGTAGGTGCCGGGGGTGAAGTCGTCCGACGAGAACGAGTCGAAGTCGACGAAGCTGAGGTCAGCCTCGTTGAACGACGCGTCGTCCGTGAACACGCGGTTGGGGTACCGCTCGGCCTTGGCCTCCTCCGTCGCCTCGACCGAGACGTCGCGGTAGCGCGACAGACCCGTTCCGGCGGGGATCAGCTTGCCGATGATCACGTTCTCCTTCAGGCCGACCAGCGGGTCGCTCTTGCCCTCCATGGCGGCCTGCGTGAGCACGCGGGTCGTCTCCTGGAAGGACGCGGCCGACAGCCACGACTCGGTCGCCAGCGAGGCCTTGGTGATGCCCATGACCTCCTGGCGGGCCGACGCGGTGCGCTTGCCCTCGGTCAGTGCGCCACGGTTGATCTCGTTGTACTTCGACCGGTCGACGAGCTCGCCGGGGAGCAGGTCGGTGTCGCCGTGGTCGACGACGGTGACCTTGCGGAGCATCTGACGGACGATGACCTCGATGTGCTTGTCGTGGATCGGCACGCCCTGCGAACGGTAGACGTCCTGGACGCCCCCGACGAGGTGCTGCTGCACCGCACGGACGCCCTTGACTCGCAGGACCTCCTTCGGGTCGACCGCACCGGCGATGATCTGGGCGCCGAGCTCGACGTGCTGACCGTCCTCGACGAGGAGGGTCGAACGCTTGAGCACCGGGTAGATCACCGGCTCGTCGCCGTTGTCGAGGTTGAGGATGACGCGACGCGCCTTGTCGGTGTCTTCGATCGTGATGCGACCGGCACCGTCGGCGATCGGGGACGCACCCTTGGGGGTACGCGCCTCGAACAGCTCCGTCACGCGGGGCAGGCCCTGCGTGATGTCGTCGGCCGAGGCCGAACCGCCGGTGTGGAAGGTGCGCATCGTCAGCTGCGTGCCGGGCTCGCCGATCGACTGGGCCGCGATGATGCCGACGGCCTCGCCGATGTCGACCAGGTTGCCGGTGGCCAGCGAGCGGCCGTAGCACTGGGCGCAGACGCCGACCGCGGCCTCGCAGGTGAGGACCGAGCGGACCTTGATCGACTCGACGCCGGCGGCGACCAGCTGGTCGATGAGGACGTCTCCGACGTCCGCACCGGCCTCGGCCACGACCGTGCCCTTCGGGTCGACGGCCTCGGCCGCGAGCGACCGGGCGTAGACCGTGTTCTCGACCGTCGCGTCGCGCACCATGACGCCGTCGGCGTCGGGTGCGGCGATCGGAAGCTCGAGGCCACGCGAGGTGCCGCAGTCGTCCTCACGGATGATGACGTCCTGCGACACGTCGACGAGTCGACGGGTCAGGTACCCCGAGTCGGCCGTACGGAGGGCCGTGTCGGCCAGGCCCTTGCGGGCACCGTGCGTCGCGATGAAGTACTCGGCCACCGAGAGGCCCTCGCGGTACGACGAGATGATCGGGCGGGGGATGATGTCGCCCTTCGGGTTGTTCACGAGGCCTCGCATGCCGGCGATGTTGCGCACCTGCAGCCAGTTTCCACGAGCACCCGAGGTGACCATGCGGTTGATCGTGTTGTCGACCGGGAAGTTCGCCCGCATCTCGGCGGCGACCTCGTTCGTGGCCTCCGTCCAGATCTTGATCAGGTCCGCACGACGCTCGGCGTCGCTGATGAGGCCCTTGTCGAACTCGGACTGCACGGCCGCGGCCTGCTTCTCGTAGCCCGCCACGATCTCCGGCTTGCGCGGAGGCGTGAGGACGTCGGAGAGCGCGACGGTGACACCGGACCGCGAGGCCCAGTAGAAGCCGGCGTCCTTGATGTTGTCGAGGGCCGCGGCGACGGCGACCTTCGGGTAGCGCTCGGCGAGGTCGTTGACGATCGTCGAGAGCATGCCCTTGTCGGTCACCTGCTGGACGAACGGGTAGTCCGCCGGCAGGTTCTCGTTGAAGAGCGCACGACCGAGGGTCGTGTCGAGCAGGATGTCCTGTCCGACCTCGTAGCCCTCGGGAGCCTCGCCCTCGGCGAAGTGCACGCCGTTCATGCGGATCTTGACCATCGCGTTGAGGTCGAGCGTTCCCTGGTCCTTGGCGAGGATCGCCTCGGACACGGAGGAGAAGGCACGGCCTTCGCCGTTGGCGCCCTCGGTGACCGTCGTCAGGTAGTGCAGGCCGATGATCATGTCCTGCGCGGGCAGGGTCACCGGACGGCCGTCGGACGGCTTCAGGATGTTGTTCGACGCGAGCATCAGGATGCGCGCCTCGGCCTGGGCCTCGACGGACAGCGGCAGGTGGACGGCCATCTGGTCGCCGTCGAAGTCGGCGTTGAACGCCGCGCAGACGAGCGGGTGCAGCTGGATGGCCTTGCCCTCGACGAGCTGGGGCTCGAAGGCCTGGATGCCCAGGCGGTGCAGCGTGGGTGCGCGGTTCAGGAGGACCGGGCGCTCACGGATGATCTCCTCGAGGACGTCCCAGACCTGCGGGCGCGAACGCTCCACCATGCGCTTGGCCGACTTGATGTTCTGAGCGTGGCTCAGGTCGATCAGGCGCTTGATGACGAACGGCTTGAACAGCTCGAGGGCCATCTGCTTCGGGAGGCCGCACTGGTGCAGCTTGAGCGTCGGGCCGACGATGATGACCGAACGACCCGAGTAGTCGACGCGCTTGCCGAGCAGGTTCTGGCGGAAGCGACCCTGCTTTCCCTTGAGCATGTCGCTCAGGGACTTCAGGGCGCGGTTGCCGGTGCCCGTGACGGGACGACCGCGACGGCCGTTGTCGAACAGTGCGTCGACGGCCTCCTGCAGCATCCGCTTCTCGTTGTTGACGATGATCTCGGGGGCACCGAGGTCGAGCAGTCGACGGAGGCGGTTGTTGCGGTTGATGACGCGGCGGTACAGGTCGTTCAGGTCGCTGGTCGCGAAGCGGCCACCGTCGAGCTGCACCATCGGGCGCAGCTCCGGCGGGATCACCGGCACGACGTCGAGCACCATCGCGGCGGGCGAGTTGCCCGTGGCGAGGAAGGAGCTGACGACGCGGAGGCGCTTGATCGCGCGGATCTTCTTCTGGCCCTTGCCCTCCGAGATCTGCAGGTGCAGGTTCTCGGCCTCGGTCGCGAGGTCGAACGCCTCGAGGCGCTTCTTGATGGCCTCGGCGCCCATGTGGGCCTCGAAGTACATGCCGAAGCGGTCCTGGAGCTCGTGGAAGACGGCGTCCTCGGGCTTGAGGTCGCCGACCTTCAGCGTGCGGAAGTCCTCCCACACGCGCTCGAGGCGGTTGATGTCCTCGTCGAAGGACTTGCGGGTCTGGCCCATCTCCTTCTCGGCGACGTCCTTGGCACGACGCTTCTGGTCGCTCTTGGCGCCCTCCTCCTCGAGCACGGCGAGGTCGTCCTCGAGCTTCTTGAGGCGGTCGGCGATGCGCGTGTCGCGCTGCGACTCGAGCTGCTTGATCTCGAGGCGGAGCTCGTTCTCGAGACCGGGCATGTCGGCGTGACGGCCCTCGTCGTCGATCGAGATCACCATGTAGGCGGCGAAGTAGATGACCTTCTCGAGGTCCTTCGGCGCCATGTCGAGCAGGTAGCCGAGGCGCGACGGGACGCCCTTGAAGTACCAGATGTGCGTGACGGGGGCGGCGAGCTCGATGTGGCCCATGCGCTCACGACGCACGGACGACTTCGTGACCTCGACGCCGCAGCGCTCGCAGACGATGCCCTTGAAGCGGACGCGCTTGTACTTGCCGCACGCGCACTCCCAGTCACGCGACGGCCCGAAGATCTGCTCTCCGAAGAGGCCGTCCTTCTCGGGCTTCAGCGTGCGGTAGTTGATGGTCTCCGGCTTCTTGACCTCACCGTGCGACCAGGCACGGATGTTCTCGGCCGTGGCGAGGCCGATCCGCAGCTCATCGAAAGTTGTTGCTTCGATCAAAATTCAGTCCCTTGTCAGATGTATCGACGTGTCGTTGTGGGAGGGGGGCTTAGATCTCGTCGACGTTCGACGACTCGAAGCGGGAGGAGATGTTGATGCCGAGCTCTTCGGCGGCACGGAAGACCTCGTCGTCCGTGTCGCGCAGGCTGACCGTCTGGCCGTCGGCCGAGAGGACCTCGACGTTCAGGCACAGCGACTGCATCTCCTTGATGAGGACCTTGAAGCTCTCGGGGATGCCGGGCTCCTGGATGTTCTCGCCCTTGACGATCGCCTCGTAGACCTTGACGCGGCCGAGGATGTCGTCGGACTTGATCGTCAGGAGCTCCTGCAGCGCGTACGCGGCACCGTAGGCCTCGAGGGCCCACACCTCCATCTCTCCGAAGCGCTGTCCACCGAACTGCGCCTTACCACCCAGCGGCTGCTGCGTGATCATCGAGTAGGGGCCCGTCGAGCGAGCGTGGATCTTGTCGTCGACGAGGTGGTGCAGCTTCAGGATGTACATGTAGCCGACCGAGATCGGGTTCGGGAAGGGCTCTCCCGAACGACCGTCGAACAGCATCGTCTTGCCGGACGACCCGATGAGGCGGTCGCCGTCGCGCGTCGGGAGCGTCGAGTCGAGGAGGCCCTCGATCTCGCGCTCGGCGGCGCCGTCGAACACCGGGGTGGCGACCTTCGTGCCGGGAGCCGCGCTGAGCGCCTCCGGCGGGAGGTTCTTCGCCCACTCCTGGACGCCCTCGACGTTCCAGCCCTGCGCGGCGATCCACCCGAGGTGGATCTCGAGAACCTGGCCGAAGTTCATGCGGCCGGGCACGCCGAGCGGGTTGAGGATGATGTCGACGGGGGTGCCGTCGGCGAGGAAGGGCATGTCCTCCACGGGCAGGATCGTCGAGATGACGCCCTTGTTGCCGTGGCGGCCGGCGAGCTTGTCGCCCGCCGTGATCTTGCGCTTCTGGGCGATGAACACGACGACGCGCTGGTTGACGCCCGAGCCGAGCTCGTCGTCGCCGTCCTGCGAGTCGAACACCTTGACGCCGATGACCGTGCCCTGCTCGCCGTGGGGCACCTTCAGGGACGTGTCGCGGACCTCGCGGCTCTTCTCGTTGAAGATCGCGCGCAGCAGGCGCTCCTCGGCCGACAGCTCGGTCTCGCCCTTGGGCGTGACCTTGCCGACGAGGATGTCGCCGGGGCGGACCTCGGCGCCGATGCGGATGATGCCGCGCTCGTCGAGGTCGGCCAGCAGGTCGGGGCTGACGTTGGGGAGGTCACGCGTGATCTCCTCCTTGCCGAGCTTCGTGTCGCGGGCGTCGACCTCGTACTCCTCGATGTGGATCGAGGAGAGCGTGTCGTCCTTGATGAGGTTCTGCGACAGGATCATCGCGTCCTCGTAGTTGTAGCCCTCCCACGGCATGAACGCGACGAGGAGGTTCTTGCCGAGCGCGAGCTCGCCGTTCTCCGTCGCGGGGCCGTCGGCGATGACCTCGCCGACCTCGACGCGCTGGCCGGCGTCGACGATCACGCGGTGGTTGTAGCTGGCGCCCTGGTTCGAGCGGTCGAACTTGCGCAGGTAGTACTCCTGCGTGCCGCCCTCGTCGAGCTGCACGGTGACCACGTCGGCCGAGACCTCGGTGACCACGCCCGCGGCGTCGGCGGTGACGACGTCGCCGGCGTCGATCGCGGTGTAGCCCTCCATGCCGGTGCCGACGAGGGGGCTCTCGCTGCGGACGAGCGGCACGGCCTGGCGCTGCATGTTCGCGCCCATGAGGGCGCGGTTCGCGTCGTCGTGCTCGAGGAACGGGATGAGCGAGGTCGCGACCGACACCATCTGGCGCGGCGAGACGTCCATGTAGTCGACCTCGGCCTTGGCGACGAGCTCGACCTCGCCGCCCTTCTTGCGGACCAGCACCTTGTCGTCGACGAAGTCGAAGGCGTCGTTCAGCGGGGCGTTGGCCTGGGCGACGACGTAGTCGTCCTCCTCGGAGGCGGTGAGGTAGTCGATCGTCGTGGTGACGTTGCCCTCGACCACGCGACGGTACGGCGTCTCGATGAAGCCGAACGAGTTGATGCGGGCGAACGACGCGAGCGAGCCGATCAGGCCGATGTTCGGGCCTTCCGGCGTCTCGATCGGGCACATGCGGCCGTAGTGCGACGGGTGGACGTCGCGGACCTCGACGCCGGCGCGCTCGCGCGACAGGCCGCCGGGGCCGAGCGCGCTGAGGCGACGCTTGTGCGTCAGGCCCGACAGCGGGTTGTTCTGGTCCATGAACTGCGACAGCTGCGACGTGCCGAAGAACTCCTTGATCGCGGCGACGACGGGGCGCACGTTGATCAGGGTCTGCGGCGTGATCGCCTCGATGTCTTGCGTGGTCATGCGCTCGCGGACGACGCGCTCCATGCGCGACAGGCCGGTGCGGACCTGGTTCTGGATCAGCTCGCCGACCGCGCGGATGCGACGGTTGCCGAAGTGGTCGATGTCGTCGACGTCGAGGCGCAGCTCGACGGCCTGGCCGTCGCGGGTGCCGTCGATCGTCTTCTGCTCGGCGTGGAGCGAGACGAGGTACTTGATCGTCGCGACGATGTCGTCGACGGTCAGGACCGAGTCGCCGAGGGGGGCCTCGATGCCGAGCTTGCGGTTGATCTTGTAGCGACCCACCTTCGCCAGGTCGTAGCGCTTCGGGTTGAAGTAGAAGTTGTCGAGGAGCGCACGCGCGGCCTCGGCGGCGACCTGCTCGCCGGGACGGAGCTTGCGGTAGATGTCCTTGAGGGCCTCTTCCTTCGTGAGGATGGCGTCCTTCTCGAGGGTGGCCTCGATGGACGCGAAGCCCTGGAACTTCTCCGTGATCTCCTCGCTGGTCAGGCCGAGGGCCTTGAGGAAGACGGTGACGCTCTGCTTGCGCTTGCGGTCGATGCGGACGCCGACCTGGTCGCGCTTGTCGATCTCGAACTCGAGCCAGGCACCGCGGCTCGGGATGACGCGGGCCGAGTAGATGTCCTTGTCGGAGGTCTTGTCGGAGGCACGCTCGAAGTACACGCCGGGGCTGCGGACCAGCTGCGACACGACGACGCGCTCGGTGCCGTTGATGATGAACGTGCCGCGCTCGGTCATGAGGGGGAAGTCGCCCATGAACACGGTCTGCGTCTTGATCTCGCCCGTGAGGTGGTTCATGAACTCGGCGTTCACGTAGAGGGGGGCGGCGTAGGTCTTGCCGCGCTCCTTGCACTCGTCGATCGAATACTTGGGGTCTTCGAGCTCGGGAGCCGTGAACGACAGCTGCATCGTCTCGCCGAGGTCTTCGATCGGGGAGATCTCCTCGAAGATCTCCTCCAGGCCGGAGTGGAGGGCGAGGTCGGTGCGACCCTGCTCGGTCGCCTCGGCGAGGCGCGTCTTCCAGATGTCGTTGCCGACGAGCCAGTCGAAGCTCTCGGTCTGCAGCGCCAGCAGGTCGGGGACCGTCAGCGTGTCGGTGATCTTGGCGAACGAGAGGCGCGATGCGCCACGGCCGTTCTTGGGCGAGTTGGTGGATGCGGTGTTCGCAGCAGCCAAGGAAGTAACCTCCGTGGACCCCGTCGGGTCATCACTGTCGGACAGTATGAGTGGGTGTGGACGGCCCTCCCGCAGGCGGTCGGCCCTGGGCTCGAGGCTCGGGAACACGAGGTTCGCCAGCCTGGCCGAGGACCGGTGCCGGGTGCGCTCCCGCCGCGATATTCGGGAGCCGCCCGGAGGTGCGTCGTCGACCGAGATATGACGACGGGACGCACGGGGAGCGCAAAGGTCAATACTATGTCGGCCAGACACGCCTGGCAAGCCCTGTCGTTGACCTTTCACGCGACCTTCGGTATAAGCGCGGCGAGCGGTGCGTCATTCCCGCCGCGCGCCTCCTCGTGCACGTCTCCGCCGGGGCCTGGCGGCGCAGCCGTGGGAGGCTGGGCGGCATGGCTGCCCCGCACGACGACCCGCCCGTCGAGATCTCGATCGGCGCCGGGCTCGCCCGCGTCGAGGCCGACCGGCACCGCCCGGGCGCCTACACGTTGATCGTCGACGGCACCCCGCAGTCGCACGTCGACCTCGACGACCCGACGCACCTCGCCTTCGAGTACGTCCGCCGCATCGGGCACGCGATCGACCTGCTGCCCGAGGGGCCCGTCACCGCGTTGCACCTGGGGGCCGGGGCGCTGACCCTCCCCCGCTACGTCGAGGCGACGCGGCCGGGGTCGCGCCAGCAGGTCGTCGAGCTCGAGGCCGACCTCGTGGCCCTGGTGCGCGAGACGCTGCCGTTCCCGCGCGGGGCGTCGATCCGGGTGCGGTACGGTGACGCCCGCGAGGTGATGCTCAAGCTGCCGGCAGGGCTGCGCGGCACGGTCGACCTGCTCGTCGTCGACGTGTTCGGCGGGTCGCGGATCCCGGCGCACGTGACGTCGCTCGAGTTCTACTCGGCGGCGGCGGAGTTCCTGTCGCCGACCGGCATGCTCGTCGTGAACTCTGCCGACGGGGCCGGCCTCGCCTTCGCCCGGGGCCAGGCGTCGACCCTGTCGAGCGTCTTCGAGCACGTCGCGGCGGTCGCCGACCCCGCGACGCTCAAGGGCCGCCGCTTCGGCAACGTGGTGCTGGTCGGCTCGCCCTCGCCCCTGCCGACCGACCGCATGCCGCGCCTCTACTCGTCGGACCCGCTGCCGGCGAAGGTCGTGCACGGGCGCGAGCTGCGCGACTTCGTCGCCGGGGCGCCGGTCGTCACGGACGCGACCGCCGTGCCGTCGCCGGAGCCGTCGCGGAGCGTCTTCGGCGCGCGCGGCTGAGGGCGGCCGGGCGGCGTCGAAGCGAACGCCGAGTGCCGTCGCGGCGAACGGCCCGGGGCTACTGCTCGGGTCGGGGGCGCGGTGCCGGCGCGGGGGCGCCGAGCGCGGCGCGGAGGCGGGCCTCGGCGTCGTCGGGGGCGCGGGCGGCCTCGACGTTGGCCGCGGTCACGGCCTGGACGACCTCTTCGCGCTGGATCTTGACGCCGCGGGGGGCGTCGATGCCGATGCGGACGCCGTCGCCGCGCGAGTCGAGCACGGTGATGACGATGTCGTCACCGATGAGGATCCTCTCCCCGATCTTCCGCGTCAGCACCAGCATCGGGCCAGCTTAGCGACGCGGGCCCCGCCCGGGGAACCGGGCCGCTACCGCTCGCGCCAGCCGACCGGGACGCCGAGCAGGTGCACGGTGCCGGGCGTCGCCGTGTCGTCCTCGCCGACGACGGCCACCGCGGCGACGGGCTGCACGGCCCGCACGGCCTCGACCCAGCGCGACGTGTCGTCGTGCTTGCGGCCGACGTCGACGGCGACCCAGAGCTGGTCGGCGCCGATCGAGCGCAGGGCCTCGGGCGCGGCGTCGTCCCAGGCGAGGGCCGTCACGACCGAGGCGCCCTCGTGGACGCCGGTCGCCCGGGCGAGGATCGCGCTGCGGCGGTCGGAGACGTCGACCGAGCGCAGCCCGAACGACGAGGCCATCTGCGCCGCGACGCGGAACGCGTCCCCGGGGCGGCCGACGACGACCACGAGGTCGCCGGCGCCGCGGAGCACGCTCGGGGCGACCGCCAGGTCGCCGGAGGCAGCCGCGTCGGCGAGGCGCGAGGGGGACGAGGAGGCGGCGGCCGCGGCGAGGAACTCGGCGGCGTTCCTGAGGGGGCCGGGGCGCGCCTCCTCGATCTCCGGGTGCGCGACGGGTGCGGGCTCGGCGGCGATCCCGTTGAAGGTGAGGTCGTCCATGATGTCGGCGAAGGCGCCGGTGCGCGTGGAGACGTCGGCGTGGCCGGAGACGACCCCGTCGTCGGGGGCGCCCGCTGCGGCGGCCGCGGCGGCGCGGGCGGCCCGGCGGGGGCTGACGGCACGGTCGGCGGCGGGGGCCGCGGCTCGCGAGGCCGCCGATCCCCCGGCGAGCACCTCGTCGAAGTCGTCGCGGACGACGCGGGCGGCGACGGCGTCGCGGGCCGAGGCGATCTCGGGCGAGTCCGCGACCGGCACGACGCGCGCGGCGGCGCGGGCCGGCCCGGCGACGGACAGGGCGGCGGGGGCGGCGGACGCCCCCGCGTCCCACCCGTCGGCCGCGTCGGCGTCGGCGAGCAGGGCCGCGATGCCGGCTCGGGAGGCCGGCGGCGTGATCGTCACCCGAGCGACGGGCGCGTCGACGGTCGGGTCGGGCACCTCGACGGTGACCTCGTAGTGCTTGCGGGCCAGGAGGCCCCCGATGCCGCCGACGGTCACCTTCTGGGCGCCGACGATGCGGGCGCCCGGCCCGTGGACGCGGCGCACGTCGGCCCGCAGCTGCTCGATCGAGTCGCCGCTCATCACGATGGTCGTCGCCACGTCAGATCGCCCCGATCGGCTCGGCGGCGCGGACGACGCCGACGGTCTCGATGGTCGACCCGGCGGCGGTGGCCTCCTGGTAGGAGAGCACCGGCAGGCCGTTCTGCTGCGCGGACACCAGGCGGTGGATCGCGGGGCGGAGCGCGGGGGCGCAGACGAGCACGGCGCTGAGCCCCTGGGCCTCGACCGTGGCGACCGCGTCGCGCAGCGAGCCGAGCACCTGCTCGACGCGGTGGCCGTCGAGCAGGATCTGCGTGCCCTGGTCGCTCGGGCGCAGCCCCTCGAGCATCGACTGCTCGAGGCCCGGGTCGATCATGATGACGCGCAGCACGGTGCCGTCGAGGTAGCGGGCGGTGAGGGCGGGGCCGAGGGCCGCGCGGGCCGCCTCGACGAGCCCCTCGGGGTCGGTCGAGACCTTCGCGCGGAGGGTCAGGCCCTCGCAGATCCGCCCGAGGTCGTTGATCGGGATGCGCTCGGACAGGAGGCCCTGCAGCACCCGCTGCAGCTCGGCGAGCGAGAGCATGCCGGGCACGAGGTCGTCGATCGCCGACGGGTTGACCTGCTTGACGCCCTCGGTCAGCACGCGGACGTCCTCGCGGCTGAGGAGACGGGCGGCGTTGTCGGCGATCACCGACGAGAGGTGGGTGACGAGCACCGACACCCGGTCGATGACCGTCGCGCCGGTCATCTCGGCGCTGTGCCGCATCTCGGCGGGCACCCACTTGCCGGCGAGGCCGAAGACGGGCTCGATCGTGACCGTGCCGGGCAGGCCGTCGAGATGGTCGCCGAGCGCCAGCACCGAGCGCGCCGGGGCCTGTCCGCGGCCGGCCTCGACGCCGGCGATGCGGATCGAGTAGGTCGACGGCGGCAGGTCGACGCTGTCGCGGGTGCGCACCGGCGGCACGACGATGCCCATGTCGACCGCGATCTTGCGCCGCAGCGCCTTGACCCGGCCGAGCAGGTCGTCGGAGGCGCCGCTGACCATGTCGACGAGGTCGGGGGCGAGGAGGATCTCGAGGGCGTGCACGCGCATCTGCTCGAGCAGGTCCTCGGTGGTGTCGGTGGGGGCGGCCGGCTGGGCGAGCGCCTCGAGCTCGGCCTGCGCCTCCTCCGCCTTCGCCTTGGCGCCGAGGCGCTGGGCGATGATCAGCAGCGTCGCGCCGATGACGAGGAACGGGATGATCGGCATGCCGGGGATGAACCCCATGCCGATCGCCGCGACGCCCGCGATGCCGATCGCGATGCGCGACTGGCCGAGCTGGGTCGCCGCCTGCGAGCCCATGTCGCTGTCGGCGCCCGAGCGGGTCACGATCATGCCGGTGCTGACCGCCATCAGCAGCGCGGGGATCTGGGTGACGAGGCCGTCGCCGATGGTGAGGAGGCCGTAGTGGCCGAGGGCCTCGCCGATCTCCATGCCGTTCTGGATCGCGCCGATGGCGACGCCGCCGACGAGGTTGATGACGATGATGAGGATGCCCGCGATCGCGTCGCCCTTGACGAACTTCGAGGCGCCGTCCATCGCGCCGTAGAAGTCGGCCTCGGCGCTCACGTCGGCGCGGCGCTGCTTGGCGACCTCGTCGGTGATGAGGCCGGCGTTGAGGTCGGCGTCGATCGCCATCTGCTTGCCGGGCATCGCGTCGAGGGTGAAGCGGGCGCCGACCTCGGCGACGCGCTCGGCGCCCTTCGTCACGACGACGAACTGGATGATGACGAGGATGCAGAAGATGACCGCGCCGATGATGATCGAGCCGCTGACCGCGACGTGGCCGAACGCCGCGATGACGTCGCCGGCGTAGCCCTCGCCGAGCACGAGGCGGGTCGACGCGACGTTGAGGCCGAGGCGGAAGAGCGTCGCGACGAGCAGCAGCGACGGGAAGACCGAGAAGTCGAGCGGCTTCTTGACGAAGAGCGTCGTGAGCAGGATCACGAGCGCCAGCAGGATGTTGACGATGATCAGCACGTCGAGCATCGGCGCGGGCACCGGCACGACGAGCAGCAGCACGATCGCGACGACGCCGACCGGCACGGCGAGCTTGGGGAGTGTCTTCTTCATCAGGCGGTTCCTCCGGTGGCGGCGGGGCGGGAGAGCGAGGGGGCGGGAGGCGCGGGGCGCGCACCCGGGGCCGGCGACGGTCCGCCGCGGGCGACGCGCAGGGCCTTCGGCACGGCGTCGGCGGCGAGCGACTCGGGCGTGAGCACGGTCGAGACCTCGTCGGGGGTGGTGGGTCGGGGGTTGGCGTGGGTGCCGGCCACCGCGGACGAGCCGCGGGCCTTGAGGGCCATCACGAAGGTGAGGACCCGGGCGACCGGCGTGTAGAGGTCGACGGGGATCTCCTCGCCGAGGCCGCAGGAGGCGTGCAGGGCCCGGGTGAGCGGCACGTCGCGGACGAGCGGCACGCCGACGGACTCGGCCTGCTCGCGGATCTTGGCGGCGACCGCGCCCGCGCCCTTCGCGACGACGCGGGGCGCCGACTTGCCGGGCTCGTACTTCAGGGCGACGGCGTAGTCGGTGGGGTTGACCATCACCACGTCGGCGTCGACGATCGCGCCCATCATGCGGTTGCGGCTCATGGCGAGCTGGCGCGAGCGGCGCTGGGACTTGACCAGGGGGTCGCCGTCGCTGCTCTTGGCCTCGTCGCGCACCTCCTTCTTGGTCATGCGGGTCTTCTTGCGGTTGCGGCGCATGACGACGAAGACGTCGGCGACGGCGAGGAGGAGACCCGCGGCGACGGCCGCCTTGAGCAGGACGCCGGTGCCGGCCGCCGCCTCGGCGAGGAGGGCAGAGACGCTCAGCCCGCCGCCGCTCATCAGCACGGGCATGAGGCCCTGCACGGCGAACCACAGCACGAGGCCGACGACGGTCGTCTTGATGAGGGCCTTCGCGCCGTTCCAGAGGGCCTGGGTGCCGAAGGTCGTCTTGAGGCCGGTCAGCAGGTTGAACTGCTGCCAGTTGCCGGTCATCTTCTTGACGTGCACGCCGCCCTGCACGATCGCGGTGACGAGCACCGCGACGCCGACGACGGCCAGCATCGGCCCGATCGTCGCGGCCATCGAGCCGACGCCGTCGCCGAGCAGCGACACGACGGTGACGTCGTCGGGGTGGCGGATCACGCGGCCGATCGAGAAGAGCTGGTCGGTGCCGGCCTCGGCGCCGCGCTGGATGGTGCTCGGGATCATGACGGCGGCCGCGCCGACGCCGATCCACGCGCTGAGGTCCTGCGAGCGCGAGAGCTGCCCCTTGGAGTGGACCTCCTTCATGCGCTTCTGCGTCGCGTCCTCGGAGCGCTCGCCGCTGTCGTCCGCCATGCCTACCTCACCCCCAGGACCATGTCGGAGGCGTCGCCCGTCAGGCCGTCGACGACGCCGGGCAGGGCGAGGAAGACGCCGCCCGCGAGCATGACCGTCATGAGGATCTTGAGCGGGAAGCCCATCGCGTAGGCGTTGAGGGCGGGGGCGACCCGGCTGAGGAGGCCGAGCCCGACGTCGGCGAGGAAGAGCACGACCGCGAGCGGGCCCGCGATCTGCAGCGTCGCGAGGAACATCTGGCCCACGCCGTGCGCCATCAGCTCGACCGGGCGCGACAGGTCCATGCCGAGGCCGATGGGGAACGCGTCGAACGAGCGGGTCAGCCCGCCGATCAGCAGCTGGTAGCCGCCGCTCGCGAACATCAGCGCGAGCGCCGTCATCTGGAACAGGCGCGTGAACTGGGCGCCGTTGACCATCGACTGCGGGTCGAACGCCTGCGCGAGCGTGAAGCCGCCGAACAGGTCGATCAGGCTGCCGGCCGACTGCACCGCCGAGAACACGATGAAGACGAGGAACCCGAGCACGGCACCGACGAGCAGCTCGAGCACGACGGCGACGACGAACTGGCCCGTCGCGAGCGACTCGTAGCCGGGCGTCACGCGCGGGGCCACGGCGATGCCGAGGCCGACGCCGAGCATCGCCTTCACGCGGCCGGGGAAGGCCTTGTACGAGAAGGGAGGCGCGATGACGATGAACGCGGTCATGCGCACGGCGGCCAGCATCGTGGCCTCGAGCCAGCTGAGGTCGAAGGTCATGTCGCGTCGCCTAGCCGCCGCTGAGCAGCTGGGGGATGCGGTCGAAGACGGTCGTGGTGAACGTCACCATCTCGCTGATCATCCAGTGCCCGCAGACGATGAGGGCCACCGCGACGGCGACGGCCTTGGGCACGAACGAGAGGGTGACCTCCTGGATCTGGGTGATCGACTGCAGCAGCGAGATGGCGAAGCCGACGACGAGCGACGTGATGAGCACGGGCGCGGCGAGCTTGCCCGTGATGACGAGGGCCTGGATCGACAGGTCGAGGACGGCGTTGGAGTCCATGTCAGGCACCTACCTGGTAGCTCTCGATGAGGCTCTTGATGATGAGCCCCCAGCCGTCGACGAGGACGAACAGCAGGATCTTGAAGGGCAGCGAGATCATGACCGGCGGGAGCATCATCATGCCCATCGACATGAGCGCGGCGCTGACGACGAGGTCGATGACGAGGAACGGGATGAAGATGACGAACCCGATGATGAAGGCGGCGCGCAGCTCGCTGATCATGAACGACGGGATGAGCGTGAGCATCGGCACGTCGGCCTGGGTGTCGGGGTTCGGCTGGTTCGCCGAGCGGGTGATCAGCGCCAGGTCCTCCTGGCGCGTGTGGGCGAGCATGAACTCGCGCAGCGGCGCGGCGCCGGCGTCGATCGCGCCCTGGAAGTCGAGCGTCCCGGCCAGGTAGGGCTGCACGGCGTCGTCGTTGATGTGCCCGAGGATCGGCCCCATGATGAACAGGCTGAGGAACAGGGCGAGGCCCGCCAGCACCTGGTTCGGCGGGATCGACGGCAGCGCGAGCGCGTTGCGGGTCATGGCGAGCACCACGAAGATCTTGGTGAACGACGTCATCATCAGCAGCAGCGCCGGCGCGACGCTCAGCAGCGTGATGCCCAGCAGCGTGACGACGGCCTGGCTGGGGGCGCCGTCGGGGCCGTTGAGGTCGATGCTGAGGCCGCCGTCGCCGCCGCCGGTGGTCTGCGTCTGCTGCGTGTCGGCGAAGTCGGTCGGCGTCGTGCCGCTGGTGCCGCTCGTCGCGCCGTCGTCGCCGGGCACGGTCGGCTCGACCGGGGCCGTCGGCGAGACGGGGGCGGCGGGCGCGGCCGAGGCCGTCTGGCCGATGAGCATGACGAGACCGGCCGCGACGACCATGGCGAGCAGGCCGACGACGACGAGGCGCGCGAGGCGCGTGTCGGCGAAGCGGACGGGGGCGGCGCCGACGCCGCGGCCGACGCCGACGTAGGTGCTGCGGCGGATCGGCGCGGCCGACGCCCGGGCGAGCTCGCGGCCGCGGAGGCCGTCGCGCACCGTGGGCAGCACGCGCGCCGTGAGGGCGGAGGCGAAGGAGGCGCGGGCAGGGCGGGCGGGCAGGGCGCGGCCGGTCATCCGGCGCGCCTGGAGCGCAGGGCCGCCGCCGCCTGGCGCCAGGTGCCCGCCGACAGGATCGAGCCCTCGAGCGACGACGACGCCGTGCGGGTGCGGCCGGCGCGGGTCTCGGCGGCGCGGGCGGTGCCGGGCGTGCGGACGGCGGCCGCCGCGAGGGCGTCGGCGCCGCGGCGGGCGTAGCGGGGCTGGTAGGCGACGGGCGCCGGGGCGGCCGGGGCCGCGGCGCGGGCGGTGCGGCGCTCGGCGCCGCGGGGGCGGAGCAGCGCGGGCTCGGCCGGCGCGGGCGCGGCGGGGGCGGCGGCCGGCTCGGCAGCAGCAGAGGGTGCGACGGCGGGGGTGGCGGCGTGGGCGGCCAGGACGTCGTCGAAGGAGACGACGGCGGCGGGTGCGGCCAGGGGGGCGGGCTGGGCGGCGAGGGGGGCGATCGGGGTGACCCGCGCCTCCTTCGCGGCCTCGGGGGCCACGGGCACGGCGGTCGTCGCCTCGAGGGCGGACGACGGCGACGACTCGACGAGGGTCAGCGCGGGCTCGACGGGCGCCTCGGAGGCGGTGAGCACGGTGACCGACGACTCGGTGACGCCGAGCACGAGGCGCTCGCCCTCGACGTCGACGACGACGACGCTGGCCTTGGCGCCGATGCCCTGGCGGCCGACCACGACGACGGACGACGAGGCCCGGCCGGGGCGACGGACGCCCTTCGCGATGCGCTTCTGCAGCACCCACAGCAGGGCGAGCACGACGCCCAGGGAGAGGGCGACGCGCAGCGCGACGAAGAGCGTGTCCACGATCAGGCGACGTCGGCGACGTCGAGGATCTTGGTGATGCGGACGGCGTAGTCCTGGTCGACGACGACGACCTCGCCGTGCGCGATGAGGCGGCCGTTGAGCAGCACGTCGGCGGGGGCGCCGGCGGAGCGGTCGAGCTCGATGACGGCGCCGGGCTCGAGGCCGAGCACGTCGCGCACCGACATGCGGGTGCGGCCGATCTCGACCGTCAGCGCCATCTCGACGTTGTTGATGCGGCTGAGGTTGCCGGCGATCGAGTCGAAGAGGGGCGACGAGGAGGCGCGGGCCGGGTCGGCGCCGACGGTCCCGTTCTCGCGGATGCGGATCGCGAACCAGCCGGCCGGCTGACCCGCGGCGGTGAGGTCGAAGACGATCGTGTCGGGGTCGGCGAGCAGCGCGTCGGCCGGCTCGCGACGGCTCTCGCCGAGCACGCCCGCGCCGAGGACGCCGGTCGCGGCCTCGAGGGCGGGACGCAGGACGTCGTTGATCGAGACGAGGGGCGAGTCGGTGCCGGCGGCGGCGGTGAGCTGGTCCATGTCGACGAGCACGAGCGCCGTGTCGGCCGAGACCGAGCCGACGAACGAGGTCGTGACGACCGTCGACGCGGCGCTGCGGCGACCCTGCGCGAGGGAGGCCTCGAGCGGCACGGCCCGCAGGGGCGACGGGGTGGGCAGCGCCGTGACGAGCGCGTCCGCCGCGGCGGAGTGCAGGGTGATGGTGCCGGTCATGAGGTTCCTTCTTCGGTGCCGGTGAGGGACGTGGAGACGACGATGCCCGCGAGGCGCGAGCCGTTGGCGCCGACCGCGGCACGGCCGACGACCTGGCCGTCGACGGTGATCTCGAGCGGGCGCGACTGCGGGTGCGGCAGGGGCAGGAGGTCGCCGACGGCGAGGCCGAGCACGACGCTCGGGCGGACCGTCGCGGGCGTGAGCTGCAGCGCGACCCCGACCGGGACCGTGGCGAGCTGGGCGCCGAGCAGCTGGCGGGCGTCGGAGGAGTCGACCGTGGGGTTCGACTCGCCGAGCTGGGGCAGCAGCACCTCGGCGGGGATCGCCACGGTGCCGAGGGCGGCGCGCTCGCCGACGCGGATCTCGAACGACGCGACGATCATCAGGTCGGACTTCTGCGCGGCCTGGGCGAACTGCGAGTTGTACTGGAAGCCGCCGACCGAGATGGCGTCGACGAGCAGCGAGCCGAAGGAGTAGCGCAGGTCGTCGAGGGCGTCCTCCATGAGGCGGCGGACGAGGGCCTGCTCGACGGGCGTGAAGGTGCGCTCGGGGCTGACGGCCGGCTTGGCGGCGCCCAGCATGTGGCTGACCCAGCCGAGGGCGGCCGAGGTCGGGAACTGCACGACGGCCTTCGGGCCGACGCCCGCGAGGGGGCAGAGCACCATGGCCGTGGTCGGCGGCAGCGAGGAGGCGAACTCGTCGTAGGTGAGCATCTGCACCTGCTCGCAGGTGACCTGCGAGAGGACGCGCACCTTGGCCGTGAGCTGCGTGCCCCACTGGCGCGCGAAGGTCTCGAACGCGAGCTCGAGCACCCGCGAGTGCTCGCGGGCGAGCGTCGTCGGACGACGGAAGTCGTAGACCTCGACCTGCTTCGCGGCGCGCGCCGACGGCACGACCGGCGCCGGGGCGGCGGGGCTCGTCAGGACGGGGTCGAGGAGTGTCACGGACGGACCTATCGGCCCGCCCGCCCGGCACGTTAGGAGCGGTTCGTCAGTGCCCCCCGGACTGGGACGCCTCCTCGTCGTGGCTGCTGCTCTCCTTCTTCTTCTCCGTCGTCTTCTCCCCGGTCGTCTCCCCGGTCGCCTTCTTCTCGGTGGAGGCCTCCGCGGTGGTGGCGGCGGGGGCCTCGGCGGTGGTGTTCCTGCTGGCCGGCACCGCGCCTCCGGCGCTCTCGGCCGCGGCCTCGAGGCTGGGCAGCAGCGCGCTCACGTCGTCGGACTGGTTCGACAGGACGACGATGTCGACGCGGCGGTTCGACGCGAGGTCGGCGTCGGTGCCGCCGGTGGCGAGCGGCCGCGACGAGCCGAAGCCGACCGCCTGGATGTGCTCGTCCGCCATGCCGCCGCGCTCGACCAGGTCGCGCAGCACCTGGGTGGCGCGGGCCGACGAGAGCTCCCAGTTCGTGGCGAAGGGGGCGGTCGAGCTGCGCTGGTCGGCGTGGCCCTCGACGCTGACGTCGTGGCCCGAGGTCGCGAGCACCGGGGCGATCGCGTTCATGACCGCCTTCGCCTGGCCGCTGAGGTCGGCGCTGTTCGTGCCGAAGAAGGTCTCGGTGCCGACGAGCCGCACGGTCAGGCCGCGGGCGTCCGTCGCGAACTGCACGTCGGCGCTGAGGCCGGAACCCTCGAGGTTGCCGGCGATGGCCTCCTTGATGGCGGTGAGGTCGTCGAGCTCGGCCTGCGCGGCGGCCGTCGCGGCGGCGGCCTGCTCGGCGGTCTGCGCCTCGCCCGACGCCGCGGCCTTGCTCATGTCGGTCTCGTCGCCCGTCGAGTAGCCCTCGCCCTCGGCGGTGACGTCGTCGAGGGCGACGACCGTGCCCGAGGCCGTGTCGACCTTGCCGACGTCGGTCTGCCCGAAGCCGGTCGCGAGGCTGTTGCGGAGGGCGATGTACTTGTCCTGGTCGACGCTCGACATGGCGAACAACACGATGAACATGCACATCAGCACGGTGACCATGTCCATGTACGAGGCGAGCCAGCGCTCGTCGGGGTGCTCCTCCTCGGCGTGCCCCTTCTTCTTCCGGCCGCCGCGGCTGCCGCTCACGCTGCCAGCCCCTGGTCGTCGGCGCCGGCGCCGACCTTCGCGCCCTTGCCCGGCTTGCCGCCCTTGCCGCCCTTGCCGTCGACGAGGGCGTGCGTCGGCACCATGGCCTTGAGGCGCTCGCCGAGGAGGCGCGGCTGGCTGCCGGCCTGGACCGCGAGCACGCCCTCGATCAGCAGCGTCATGCGCGCCTCGTCGAGGTCGGCCAGCTTCTTGAGGCGGCCGGCGAACGGCAGCCAGAGGAAGTTGGCGCTGAGCAGGCCCCAGAGGGTCGCGACGAACGCGGCGGCGATCAGCGGGCCGAGCTCGTCGGGCGAGGCCAGGTTCTCGAGCACGTGGGTGAGGCTCACGACGGTGCCGATGATGCCGACGGTGGGGGCGTAGCCGCCGAGGCTGTTGAAGAACTTGCTCGCGACGCGGTCGGCGGCGAGGCGCGACTCCATCTCGTCCTCGAGCAGGATGCGGAGCTCTTCGCCGTCGGTGCCGTCGGCGATGTTCTGCAGCGCGCCCTTCATGAACTCGTCGTCGGTCTTCTCCGCCTCGGCCTCGAGCGAGAGCAGGCCCTCGCTGCGGGCCTTCTCGGCGAGCGCCACGATCTCGTCGATGACCGACTGCGGCGGGATGACCTTGCCGGTGAAGGCACGCGGGATCTTCTTGAAGCTCAGCATCGCGTCCTTGATCGTCGTGCCGGCGATGCCGACCGCGATCGTCGCGCCGAAGACGAGCAGCATCGGCGCGGGCAGCAGCAGGCCCTCGACGTGGACGCCCTCGAGCTTGATCATGCCGAAGAGGGCACCGAACGCGAGGAGGATGCCGATGATCGTCGCCGGATCCATCAGCGCACCTCCGCCGGGCTCGTGGTGAGCGGGGAGGACGTCGTGACGGTGCTGCCGGCGGCCGCGGTGTTGTTGGCGGCCGCGGTGGGCTGCGGGCCGGTCGGGAAGGGCGAGACGCGACCGCCGCCTCCGGAGCCGCGGACGATGCCGAGCTGGGGACCGGTCGAGGTGCGGCCGCCGAGGGGCTGCGTGGCCGGGGCCGTCGCCTGCGGCTCGTCGTAGGCGAGCGAGACGATGCGGGCGCGGTAGCGGGCGATCATCTCGATCACCTGGGCCATGGGCTCGGTGACGATGTACTTCGCCCCGTCGACCATGATCAGCGTCGTGTCGGGCGTCTCGTGGATGCGCTCGATCAAGTCGGGGTTGACAGCGAATCTGCTGTCGTTGAGTCGCGTGACGATGATCATCGGCCCGTCCTAGGTCTGTGTCTCCCGCCGCCGTCCGTGGGGCAGGTGAGCGCTCGTCCTGAGCTGCTCAGGAGTGACTATCGACCGGAGGCGCGGGGCCGTTAGGTGCCGGAGCGCACCCGTCGCCATGGTGCGTGACACCGCACATATCAGTCGTGATCCGATCGTCGTCGGAGGAGAGCCCTGCCCACCTCGCGCCCCTCGCCCCACGCCCTCGTGAGCACTGACAAGATGTCTCGGTGACCGACACCCCCGCGAACGACGGCACGCGCGACGCCACCCCTGTCGCCCGGCCCGCCTCCTCCCCCAGCCCGACCGGCACCGCCGGTCCGACCGGCTCGACGCCGACGTACTCGACGCCCGGGTCGACCGGGCCCGACGCCGCGCTGTCGCCCGACACGGCGACCCCGCTCGTCGACGACCCGGCCCTGACCGAGGTCGCCGCGACCGCCGACGCGAACCGGCACACGCTCGCCGAGAACGTGATGGGCGTGATCACCGGGGTGTTCATCGCCTCCTTCGGGCTGTTCCTGCTGAAGGAGAGCGGCGCCGTCTCGGGCGGCACCGCCGGCCTCGCGCTGCTGATCAGCTACGCGACGCCCGTGTCGTTCGGGCTGCTCTTCCTGCTCGTGAACGTGCCGTTCTTCGCGCTCGCGCTGTGGAAGAAGGGGCTCGCCTTCACGCTCCGCACCGTGCTCACGGTCGCGATGGTGTCGGCCTTCTCGTACCTGCACCCGTTGGCCCTCGGCATCGGGCAGATCAACCCGGTCTACGGCACGCTCGGCGGAAACCTGCTGATCGGCGTCGGCCTGCTCATCCTCTTCCGCCACGGGGCGAGCCTCGGCGGCATCAACATCCTCGCGCTGATCCTGCAGGAGAAGCTCGGCTGGCGGGCCGGCTACGTGCAGATGGTGGTCGACGTCGTCATCGTGCTCGTCTCGCTCACCGTCGTCAGCCCCTGGGTCGTGCTCGTCTCCGCCGCCGGCGCGGTCGTGCTCAACCTCGTGCTCGCGCTCAACCACAAGCAGGGGCGGTACCTCGGGCGGACGTAGGGCGCCGGTTCCGCGGACGCGGGGCGGGTGCCCGGCCCGACGACGCCTCCGTCGCGGGGCGGAGGGCGGGCCGCGAGGGTGGCGGGCACGGCCGGGGCGCCGCTACGGTGTGGCCGTGCGACGACGGGGTGACGAGGCGGGCGGCCTCCGCGTGAGGTCGTCCTCTCCGGGGCAACCCCGGGGCACGCAGTCAGACCACGGCACCGCTCCCCGAGCCGGTCACCGCGCTCCGCGCGGCGGGCGGCACGGACCGACGCACGAGTCGTCACCCCGTCGCCGCACGCCCGCCTCGGCCCGCCCGCTCGTCGGCGACGGCGGGCCCGCACCCGGCCGGGGGCTCGTCCCCGACCGCTCTCGCACGCTCGCCGTCGACCTCGAGGTCGCGGCCGCGTGACCGGAGCGCCCGACGCCGTCGCGCGCGGTCTCGCACTGGCCCTGCTGGCCGTCGCGGACGCCGACTGGACCGAGCCCGGTCTCGTGACCGCCGCCTCCGACGCGCTGGGGCTCGAGCCGGGCGACGTCGACGCCCGCTGGCTGCCGGGGCTGGCGCACGAGGTGCTCCGACGCTTCCCCCGGCCGCCCCGCGACGAGGCGCGGCTGCTCGCCGTCGTCGTCGACCGGAGCGGGGCCCTCGGCCGGGGCCGGGAGCGCGCCCGGACCGAACGGCGCGCGCTGCGCGTCGTCCACCCCGGCGTCGTCGCGCCCGGCCGGACCGAGACCGACGATGCCGGTGCCGGTGCCCCCGACGGCCGACCCGAGCTCCGCGGCGTCGGTGACCTCGCCGCCCTGCTCGGCCTGACGATCGGCGAGCTCGAGTGGTTCGCGGACACGCGGCTGTGGAACCGACGGCACCCGAGCGGCCCGCTGCAGCACCACCGCTACGAGTGGCGGGCGAGGCCGGGGCGTACCCCGCGCCTCCTCGAGGTGCCCGGGTTCCGGCTGCGCGACCTGCAGCGCGTCGTCCTCGACCGCGTGCTGGCGGGGGCGCCCGTGCACGACGCGGCGCACGGCTTCGTGCCGGGTCGCAGCGCCGTCACGGGCGCGGCGGTGCACCAGGGCAGCGAGGTCGTCGTCGCGCTCGACCTGCGCTCGTTCTTCGCGCGGGTCACGGCGACGCAGGCCTACGGGGCGCTCCGGCGCGAGGGGCTGCCCGAGCCCGTCGCGCACCTGCTCGTCGGGCTCTGCACGAACGCCGTGCCGGCCGCCGTGCTCTCGGCGATGCCGCCGGGAGGCGAGCTCGACGAGCGGGTCGCCCTCCGCCGCGCGCTCGCCGTGCCGCACCTGGCGCAGGGCGCCCCGACCTCGCCGGCCCTGGCCAACCTGGCGATGAGGAGGCTCGACTCGCGCCTCGCCGGATGGGCCGCCGCCGCGGGCGCCCGCTACACCCGCTACGCCGACGACCTGTCGTTCAGCGGCGGCCAGGAGGTCGCCGCCCGCGCCGACGCGTTCGTGCGGGGCGTCGGCCGGATCGTCGCCGACGAGGGGCACGAGCTCAACCCGCACAAGACGCGCGTGCGGGGCGCGGCGACGCGGCAGACGGTGACGGGGATCGTCGTGAACTCCGGGACGAACGTGACCCGCGCCTCCTACGACCGGCTGCGGGCGATGCTGCACAACGCCGCGTCGACCGGGCTCGAGGCGCAGGACCGGGGCGGGGAGCCCGACTTCCGCGCCCACGTGCTCGGCCGCATCGGGTGGGTCGAGCAGCTGAACCCGGCGCGCGGGGCACGCCTGCGCGAGCTGCTCGCCCGCGTGCCCCGCTGACGCTGCCGTCAGCGGGCGCGGTGCCGCAGGACGGCGCGGGGCGGGGACGCAGGAGGCGCGGGCCGGCCCGCCGCACCTCCGGCGTCTCCGGTCGTGGCGGCGTGCTCGTCCCCGGCCTCGGCCGTCAGCGACTTGACGACGCGTCCGGCGAGCAGGCCGGAGACCGCGGCGATGGCGATGAACGTGCCGGGCTTGCGCGCCGCGTACGACTTCACGTCGTCGAGCAGGCTGCCCGGGTCGCGACCCTCGAGCCAACCGGCGACGCCGTGGGCGCGACCGGACAGGTTGCGGACCAGCTCGCCCGCGATGCCGCTGTCGGCGGAGTCGGCCATCGAGCCGAGCTGGTCGCCGACCTGGCGGAGGCCTGCCGCGGCCTTCTCCTGTTGGGCGCCGGCCTGCTCCTTGAGCTCGCCCGTCGCCTGGCCGAAGAGCTGCTTGGCCTGGCCGCCGGCCTCGGAAGCGACCTTGGAGACCTGCTCCTTGGCACTGCCCGCGACGTCGGAGGCCGCGGACTTCGCGTCGTCCGCGACGCCGGCCGCCTCGTCCTTCGCTGCGCCGGCCTTGGCCTTCGCGGTGTCGGCGGCGCCGGTGCCGGTGCCGGCGTCGTTGCCGGTGTGGTCGTGCCCGAGGTGCTCCTCGACGACCGGGGCCGCGGTCGCGCTGAAGTCGCTCGCCGTCGCGTCGGGGTCGGTGATGTCGGCGTACGCGCCGACCTGGTCGCCCAGGTCAGTCACGGCGTCGTCGCGGCGCAGGTGGTCGTGCCCGGAGGCGGCACCGCGAAGCGGCTGCCCCTCGGAGGTGGTGTCGTAGACCGCGGTGGACGGGTCTCCGTCGTAGCGTTCGTCGTCGCTCATGTCGTGCCTCTCGGATC
>NZ_RKIE01000001.1:535563-1906797 GCF_003751785.1 Frigoribacterium sp. PhB160 | reverse complement strand
CGGTCCCATTCCGAACCCGGAAGCTAAGACTCTCAGCGCCGATGGTACTGCAAGGGGGACCTTGTGGGAGAGTAGGACACCGCCGGACTCCCTTTCTGTGCAATGAGCACAGGGTGTGAGAACACCGAAGTAGTAACAGGAAAGCCGCCCCGTCTCGGGGCGGCTTTTCTGCGTTCCGGGTCCTCTGGGCCTCGAGAGCCCTGAGGTAGAGTCGGGGCGCACAACACAACAGCAGCCAGAAGATCTTGAGGAGAACCTCCGTGAGCGACCGCGACGACGAGCGAGACGACCGGCCCCGACGTTCCCCGTCCTCTGGCTCTCACCGAGACGACCGCGGAACGGGCTCGGCCGGACGGCCGCCCCGGGACAGTGGTGCTCGCGATGATCGTGGCTCCGGCCGGTCGTGGTCGCCGTCGGGGGACCGGCGCAGCTCGTCCGGCCCCCGCCAGGGCGGCCGCGGAGACGGCGATCGTCCGCGCGAGGGCGACCGCGGTGCTCGAGGCGACCGGCCCTCGTACGGTGACCGGCCTCAGCGGTCGGACCGCGCCTCCTCGTCGGGTGGCGCTCCCCGGGGCGGTCGGCCGGCGCAGGGCGGGCGCCCTCCCCAGGGAGACCGGCCGCAGCGTGGCGACCGACCGAGCTACGGTGATCGTCCGCAGCGGAGCGACCGTCCGGGATCGGGTGATCGTCCCCAGCGGGGCGAGCGTCCGAGCTACGGCGACCGGCCTTCGGGCGGTCGACCGACAGGCGGGCGGCCGCAGGACGGTGACCGTCGAGGCGGTGCTCCGGCGCGGGGCGGGTACTCCGCCGCGGGTCGAGGCGGAGGCCGCGGGGCGTTCGGGTCGCGGGACCGCGAGACCCCCGAGGACCGTGACCCCTTCGGCCTGAAGTCGGTCCGTCCGGCCCAGGAGGTCGCCCACGTGCCCGACGACGTCGAGCCCCGCGACCTCGACAAGGTCGCCCGCGGCGAGCTCAAGACCCTCAGCAAGGAGAACGCCGACTGGGTGGCGAAGCACCTCGTCATGGCGGGGCGCCTCATCGAGGAGGACCCGGAGGAGGCGCACAAGCACGCGCTCTCCGCCGGACGCCGCGCCGGCCGGATCGGCGTCGTCCGCGAGACGATCGCCATCACGGCCTACACGGTCGGCGACTACGCCATGGCGCTGCGGGAGCTGCGCACCTACCGTCGCATCTCGGGGCGCGAGGACCACCTGCCCCTCATGGTCGACAGCGAGAGGGGGCTCGAGCGCCCCGAGCGTGCCCTCGAGCTCGGCCGATCGGTCGACGTGGCGACCCTCGACGTGCCGGTGCGCGTGCAGCTCGCCATCGCGATGTCGGGAGCACGCCTCGACCTCGGGCAGCCCGAGGCGGCGCTGCGCGAGCTCGAGATCCCACAGCTCGACAAGACCAAGGCGTTCTCGTACAGCCCCGCGCTGTTCGACGCCTACGCCACCGTCCTCGACGACCTCGGCCGCGAGTCCGAGGGCGACGAGTGGCGGGCGCTGTCCGAGCGGGCCAGCGCGGCGCTCGACGCCATCGACGGGGAGGACGACCGTGAGACCGTGGAGATCGTGGAGGAAGAGCTCGAGCTCGAGCTCGGCGACGACGAGTTCGTCGACCTCGGGGGAGACGACGAGCACGTCGAGTCCGTCGGACCCGACGAGTCCGACGAGGCCGTCGAGCACGTCGAGCACGTCGAGTCCGATGTCTCGGAAGAGCCCGCGGAAGCGACCGGGCAGTCCGACCAGCCCGAGCAGCCGGAGCACGACGACCGTGGCTGAGGGCGCGACGCCCCTCGACGGCGTCGACACCGTCCTCGCCGACCTCGACGGGGTCGTCTACCGCGGGTCCAAGGCCGTCGACCACGCCGTCGAGAGCCTCACGGCCGCTGCCGCCACGCACCGGGTGGGCTACATCACGAACAACGCGTCGCGCACCGCGGCCGCCGTCGCGAGCCAGCTGTCGGGGTACGGGCTGTCGGTGGCGGCGGAGGACGTCGTGACGTCCCCGCAGGCGGCCGTGCGCCTCCTCGTGGACGTCGTCCCGGCCGGGTCGACGATCCTCGTCGTGGGCGGCGAGGGGCTGACCTCGGTGCTCGAGGAGGAGGGCTTCGTCGTCACGCGCTCCGCGGACGACTCGCCCGCCGCCGTCGTGCAGGGCTTCAGCCCCGACGTCGGCTGGGTGCACCTCGCCGAGGCGTCCTACGCTCTCGAGGCCGGGATCCCGTGGATCGCGACGAACACCGACTGGACGATCCCGCAGGAGCGCGGCATCGCGCCCGGCAACGGCACCCTCGTCTCGGCCGTGCACTCGGCCGCGGGTCGACTGCCCGACGTCGCGGGCAAGCCCGAGACTCCGATCTTCCAGGCGGCCGTCGAGCGCTTCTCCGCCACGAAGGCGCTGTTCATCGGCGACCGCCTCGACACCGACGTCAAGGGGGCGAACGACGCCGGCCTCGTCTCGGTGCTCGTGCTCACCGGCATCGACGGCGCCAAGCAGGTGCTGGCGGCGGACGCCCGGTCGCGGCCCGACTTCATCCTCGGCGACCTGCGCGAGCTGTCGCAGCCCTACCCCGCCGTCGTCGAGCACGACGAGGAGGACGTGCACGTCGTGACGGTGCGCGACTCGAGCGTCGCGGTGCGCGGCTCGGTCGTGCGCGTGCTCTCGGCGGGCACCGACCCGGTCGACCTCCTGCGGGCCGGCGCCGCCGCCGTGTGGGGGACGGGACGGGCCATCTACGGCCTCGACGTGGACCCCGCCCTGCACGCGGGTGACTAGGGTGGACGCCACCATGGACCACGGGCGAGACGACGCGACCACCCCGGCAGCGGAGGCGGTGGACGGGCTGGAGGCGCGCCTCCGACAGGTCGAGGCGCAGCCGATCGCGTCGCGGGCCGCGGCCTTCGCCGAGGTGCACGACGAGTTGCGCACCGTGCTCGAGCAGACCTCGGACGACGTCGACGCGGGTGGTCGGTGACCACCGACGAGACCACGGGGCCGGTCGACGAGCGTCTGGACGCGGCCCTCGCGCGCCGCGGCCTGGCCCGCTCGCGGACCCACGCGGCCCGGCTGCTCTCGGACGGGCTCGTCACGGTCAACGGCACGGGCGTCGTGAAGTCGTCGGCGCGCGTCCGAGAGCACGACGTCGTCGCCGTCGCCGGGCTCGACCACTACGTCAGCCGTGCCGCCCACAAGCTGGTCGGCGCTCTCGACGCCTTCGGGGTCGACCCCGCGGGCCGCACCGCGCTCGACGTCGGCGCCTCGACGGGCGGCTTCACGCAGGTGCTGCTCGAGCGTGGGGCCGCGCACGTGGTCGCCCTCGACGTCGGCCACGGCCAGCTGTCGCCCTCGGTGCGGTCGGACGAGCGCGTCACCGTCGTCGAGGGGGTGAACGCCCGATACCTCACGGCTGAGCAGCTCGGCGGCCTCACGCCACGGGCGGACGACGTCGACCTCGTCGTCGCCGACCTCTCGTTCATCTCGCTGACGATGGTGCTGCCGGCCCTCACCGCGTCGGTGGGTGTGGACAACGACTTCGTCCTGCTGGTCAAGCCGCAGTTCGAGGTGGGGCGGCAAGGCGTCCGCGAGGGCATCGTGCACGACCCGGCCCTGCGGAACGAGGCCGTCACGGCCGTGTTGTGGGCCGCGCACGACCTCGGGCTCGGGACGGTGGGACTCATCCCCTCACCGATCGTCGGCACCGCCGGCAACAAGGAGTACGTCGTGCACTTCTCGGCCTCCCGCGGGACGAATCCGACAGAATGGCTCAGCACGGCAGCCAGCACGACGGGAGCGTGAGAGACATCGCATCGACACGACACATCCTCGTCGTCTCGCACACGGGACGGCCCGACTCGATCGGCGCCGCCCTCGAGGTCTGCGGGCTGCTCGGGGCAGCGGGCGTCGTCCCGGTGCTGCCCCGCGACGAGTTCGACGACATCGGGGCCGCCGAGCCCGCGATCGGCCACGTCGACATCCTCGGCGAGGACGTCCGGCTCGACGAGCTCGAGTGCGTCATCGTGCTCGGCGGCGACGGCACGATCCTGCGCGCGGCCGAGCTGATCCGCGGCACCCGGGCGCCCATCGTCGGCGTCAACCTCGGCCACGTCGGGTTCCTCGCCGAGAGCGAGCGCGACGAGATGACCGAGACGGTCGAGCGGGTGCTCGCGGCCGACTACGACGTCGAGGAGCGCTTCGCGCTCGACGTCACCGTGACGACGGGCAACGAGGTCGTGTACCGCACCTGGGCCATGAACGAGGCGACGGTCGAGAAGGCCTCGCGCGAGCGCATGCTCGAGGTCGTCATCGAGGTCGACGGCCGGCCGCTGTCGTCGTTCGGCTGCGACGGCGTCGTCATGTCGACGCCCACCGGCTCGACCGCGTACTCGTTCTCGGCCGGCGGCCCGGTCGTGTGGCCTGAGGTACAGGCGCTGCTGCTCGTGCCGCTGAGCGCCCATGCCCTCTTCGCCCGGCCGCTCGTCGTCGGGCCCGACTCGACGCTCGCGGTCGAGGTGATGAACCGCACCGAGGCCAAGGGCATCCTCTGGTGCGACGGCCGTCGCGAGCACGACCTGCCGCCGGGCGCCCGGGTCGAGTGCACCCGCTCGACCGAGCCCGTCGTCCTGGCGCGCCTCCGGCACGGTCCGTTCACCGACCGCCTCGTGGCCAAGTTCCACCTGCCCGTCACCGGCTGGCGAGGGCCCGACGCGCGCCCCGACGGCCAGGAGGGCACCGCGTGATCGAGGAGATCGCCATCCGCGACCTCGGCGTCATCGGTCGTGCCACCCTGCCGCTCGGGCCCGGGTTCACGGCCGTCACGGGCGAGACCGGCGCGGGCAAGACCATGGTCGTCACCGCGCTCGGGCTGCTGCTCGGCCAGCGTGCGGAGAGCGGCGTCGTCCGGTCGGGCAGCGCCCAGGCCGTCGTGGACGGCCGGTGGGTGGTGCCCGGCGACGGGGCCGTCGCCGACCGCGTCCGCGACGCCGGGGGAGACGTCGACGACGGCGAGCTGTTCCTCAGCCGCGTCGTGTCCGCCGAGGGGCGCAGCCGCGCGGTCGTCGGCGGCCGCACGGCCCCCATCGGCGTGCTCGGCGACCTGGCCGACCACCTCGTCGTCGTGCACGGTCAGTCCGAGCAGATCCGCCTCAGGTCGGCGCAGGCGCAGCGCGCCGCGGTGGACGCCCACGGGGGAGCCCCGCTGGCCGAGGCCGCCGTGTCGTACCGCGCCGCCTTCGAGGCCTGGCAGGCCGCCCGCGACGAGCTCGACGAGATCACCCGAGACCGCGACGCGCGGCGCGCCGAGGCGGAGGCCCTTCGGGCCGCCATCGACGAGATCGAGTCGGTGTCGCCGGTGGCCGGCGAGGCCGACGAGCTCGACGCGACCGCCGAGCGGCTGAGCAACTCCGAAGACCTGCGGCTCGCGGCGGGCCTCGCGCACGAGGTGCTGTCCACCGACGCCGTCGACGGCACCCGCGACGTGCTCGGCATGGTCGAGGAGGCGCGTCGCCAGATCGAGCGCGTCTCGCCCCACGACCGCGCCCTCGAGCCGATCGCCGACCTGCTCGCCGAGGTCAGCGTGCAGGTGTCCGAGACGTCCTCCCGGCTGTCGAGCTACCTGGGCAGCCTCGACGCCGACGCGGCGGGCGAGCTCGAGGTCGTCCAGACGAGGCGCGCCGAGCTCGGCAGCCTGATGCGCAAGCACGGCCCCACCCTCGACGACGTCCTCCGGGTGCTCGACGACGGCAGCCGTCGCCTGGTCGAGCTCGACAGCGACGACGACCGGCTCGCCCAGCTCGACGACGAGGTCGCCCAGTTCCGGGCGGAGGCGGAGGCCAGGGCGGGCGTCCTGACGGAGCTGCGCCGCGCCTCCGGAGCGGACCTGTCGACCCGGGTCAGCGCCGAGCTCGGCGCGCTCGCCATGACGGGCGCCGAGATCGTCGTCGAGGTGACGCCGCGCGACGAGCTCGGGGCCTCGGGTGCCGACGCCGTCGCGCTGCTGCTGCGCCCCCACCCGGGCAGCGAGCCGCGTCCGCTCGGCAAGGGCGCGTCGGGCGGCGAGCTGTCGCGCGTCATGCTCGCCCTCGAGGTCGTCATGGCCGGGTCGAGCGACGTGCCCACCTTCGTGTTCGACGAGGTGGACGCCGGCGTCGGCGGATCGGCCGCGATCGAGATCGGCCGTCGGCTCGCCGAGCTGGCCGAGCGGGCCCAGGTCATCGTCGTCACCCACCTCGCACAGGTAGCGGCCTTCGCGACCAACCACCTGCGGGTCGTCAAGGACGCCTCGGGCGAGGTCACCGCGAGCAGCGTGCAGCAGCTCGACGGCGACGAGCGCGTGGCTGAGATGGCGCGCCTCCTCTCGGGCCTGCCCGACAGCACGAGCGGGCTCGACCACGCGCGCGAGCTGCTCGAGCTCGCGGCCGGCGCCCGCCGGACGACCGCCGACACGCGTTCGTAACACCAGCGGGGTGCCGAGAGCGCTCCGCGTGACATAGGATGGAATCCCGTGGTGAACGAACAGAACTCGGGCCTTGACTCCTCCTCCAGCGACGGGAGCGGCCCTTCTGAGGCCCCCTCGTCCACGACTCCCGCGAAGATCACGAAGCACATCTTCGTCACCGGCGGCGTCGTCTCGTCCCTCGGCAAAGGCCTCACGGCCGCCAGCCTCGGCAACCTGCTGACGGCCCGCGGCCTCGACGTGGTCATGCAGAAGCTCGACCCGTACCTCAACGTCGACCCGGGCACGATGAACCCGTTCCAGCACGGCGAGGTCTTCGTCACCGACGACGGCGCCGAGACCGACCTCGACATCGGGCACTACGAGCGCTTCCTCGACATCGACCTCGACCAGGCGGCCAACGTCACGACGGGCCAGATCTACTCGACCGTCATCGCCAAGGAGCGCCGCGGCGAGTACCTCGGCGACACGGTGCAGGTGATCCCGCACATCACCGACGAGATCAAGCGCCGCATGCGCCAGCAGGCCGAGCGCGAGGTCGCCCCCGACGTGATCATCACCGAGGTCGGCGGCACGGTCGGCGACATCGAGAGCCAGCCCTTCATCGAGTCGGCCCGCCAGGTGCGCCACGAGCTCGGCCGCTCGAACGTGTTCTTCGTGCACGTCTCGCTGGTGCCCTACATGGGCGCGTCGGGCGAGCAGAAGACGAAGCCGACGCAGCACTCGGTCGCGGCCCTCCGCTCGATCGGCATCCAGCCCGATGCGCTCGTGCTGCGGAGCGACCGCCCGGTCAGCGAGTCGAACAAGCGCAAGATCGCCCTCATGTGCGACGTCGACGAGGACGCCGTCGTCAACGCGAAGGACGTCGCGAGCATCTACGACATCCCCTCGATGCTCAACGACCAGGGGCTCGACAGCTACATCATCCGCCACCTCGGCCTCGCCGAGCAGGCCGGCGATGTCGACTGGTCGGGCTGGCAGAAGGTGCTCACAGCGGTGCACGAGCCGAAGCACGAGGTCACCATCGGCCTCGTCGGCAAGTACATCGACCTGCCCGACGCCTACCTCTCGGTCACCGAGGCCCTCCGCGCCGGCGCGTTCGCGCACCAGTCGAAGGCGAACCTCGTGTGGATCCCCTCCGACGACTGCGAGACCCCCGAGGGCGCGGCCAAGGCGCTCTCCGGCGTCGACGGCATCTGCGTGCCCGGCGGCTTCGGCATCCGCGGCATCGAGGGCAAGCTCGGCGCCCTGACCTTCGCCCGCGAGAACGGCATCCCGGCGCTCGGCCTCTGCCTCGGGCTGCAGTGCATGGTGATCGAGTACGCGCGCTCCAAGGCCGACCTGGCCGGCGCCTCCTCGTCGGAGTTCGACCCCGACACGCAGTACCCGGTCATCGCGACGATGGCCGAGCAGGTCGACATCATCGCCGGCGGCGACCTCGGCGGCACCATGCGCCTCGGCCTCTACCCGGCGGCGCTGGCCAGCGGCTCGCTCGCGGCCGAGCTCTACGGCTCGGAGCTCGTCGACGAGCGCCACCGCCACCGCTACGAGGTCAACAACCAGTACCGCCAGCAGATCGCCGACGCCGGCCTGCGCTTCTCGGGCACCTCGCCCGACGGCACCCTCGTCGAGTACGTCGAGCTCGACCGCTCCGAGCACCCGTTCTACATCGGCACGCAGGCGCACCCCGAGCTGCGCTCGCGTCCGAACCGGGCGCACCCGCTGTTCAGCGGCCTCGTCGCGGCCTCGCTCGAGCGCCAGAACTCGAGCCGCCTCTTCGCGGACGAGGCCGACGAGGTCGTCGTCGACGACGTGGCGGCCGGCGCGTGAGCGACGACCTGCTGCGCGACGAGCCGGCCTCGCCGACCGTGACGGCGAGCGAGAAGGTCTTCGAGGGCGCCGTCTGGGACGTCGTCCGCGACACGGTCGACTACAACGGCTCACCGATGGTGCGCGAGTACGTCGCGCACACCGGTGCGGTGGCCGTGCTCGCCGTCGACGACCAGGAGCGCGTGCTCGTCATCCAGCAGTACCGCCACCCGATCCGCGCCCGCGACTGGGAGCTGCCCGCGGGCCTGCTCGACCAGGCGGGCGAGGGGCGGCTCGAGGCCGCGAAGCGCGAGCTCGCCGAGGAGGCCGACCTGCAGGCGACGACGTGGGACGAGCTCGTGTCGTTCCACACCACGCCGGGCGGCAACGACGAGATGGTCACGGTCTACCGCGCGACCGGCGTCAGCGCCACCGCCGGGGCGTTCGACCGCTCCGACGAGGAGGCCGACATCGTCACGCGCTGGGTCGCCCTCGACGAGATCGTCGACGGGGTGCTGGCCGGGCGCCTGCACAACTCCATCCTCAGCATCGCCGCGCTCGCGGCGGTCGCCTCCCGCTGAGCCCGTCGGCGACGAGCGAGCACCGGTGACCAGGGGCGTCGGGGCGGCGTGACCAGCGTCGAGGAGGCGTCGGCCCGGTACCTGAGGCACGTGTCGGTCGAGCGCGGCCTCTCCCCGAACACGGCCGCCGCCTACCGTCGCGACCTCGTGCTCTGGCAGGAGCACCTCGCCGGGCTCGGACGCACCTCGGTCGACGAGGTGACGACCGCGGACGTGGCGGCGTTCCCGGTCGCGTTGGCGACGCGGGCGGAGAGGCCGCTCCGCGCCTCCAGCGTGGCCCGGGTGCTGTCGTCGGTGCGAGGGCTGCACGCGTTCCTGCTCGAGGAGGGGCTGCTCGAGGCCGACGTGGCCGCGTCGGCGCGCCCGCCGAAGCTGCCGGCGCGCCTGCCCAAGGCCATCTCGATCGCCCAGGTCGAGGCGCTGCTCGCAGCGACCGACGGCGACGAGCCCGCGCGCGTCCGCGACAAGGCACTGCTCGAGCTGCTCTACGCCACCGGTGCCCGGGTCAGCGAGGCCGTGTCGCTCAACGTCGACGACGTCGTCGACGGCGACGTCGTGCGCCTCTTCGGCAAGGGCGGCAAGCAGCGCCTCGTGCCGCTCGGCAGCTACGCCCGGCGCGCGCTGGACGGCTACCTCGTGCGGGCGCGACCCGAGTTCTCGGCCCGGGGCGAGGCGACGCCCGCGCTCTTCCTCGGGGTGCGCGGGGCCCGGCTGTCGCGGCAGAACGCGTGGCTCGTGCTGCGCGCCGCCGCCGAGCGCGCCGAGCTGGGGATCGACGTGTCGCCGCACACGCTGCGCCACTCGTTCGCGACGCACCTGCTCGAGGGCGGCGCCGACGTGCGGGTCGTGCAGGAGCTGCTCGGGCACTCGTCGGTGGCGACGACGCAGATCTACACGCTGGTCACGGCAGACGCCCTCCGCGACATGTACTCGACGGCTCACCCCCGGGCGCGACGACCGGTCTGACCGGCAAGAACCCTCAGCCGCCGCATGAGGCTTCCTGCTCGCGGACCGGGCGCGGCAGCCCGTCGGCGACGGGGGTCGCGGTTACTGTGGTCGACGTGAGCACCAAGCCGACCTCGAGCACACCCGCCCTCTTCGAGAGCGCTCCGGCCGCCGTCCCCGTGAACGGGCCGACCGGGCGCCCGCGCACCGAGTTCGCCGTGCCCGACGCCCTGCCGAGCCACGGTCCGGCCCGCATCATCACGCTCTGCAACCAGAAGGGCGGCGTCGGCAAGACGACGACGACCATCAACCTCGGCGCGGCCTTCGCCGAGTACGGCCGCCGCGTGCTGGCCATCGACTTCGACCCGCAGGGCGCCCTGACCGCCGGGCTCGGGGTGCAGTCGCACGAGCAGTCGACGATCTACGACCTCATGATCGGCTCCGTGAAGGACGCCCACGACGTGATCGTCCCGACGCGGGTCGACAACCTCGACGTGATGCCGGCGAACATCGACCTGTCGGCCGCCGAGGTCCACCTCGTCAACGAGGTCGCCCGCGAGCAGATCCTCGCGCGCATCCTGCGCCAGGTCAGCGCCGAGTACGACGTCATCCTCATCGACTGCCAGCCGTCGCTCGGGCTGCTGACCGTCAACGCGCTGACGGCCGCCCACGGCGTGCTCATCCCGCTCGAGTGCGAGTTCTTCGCCCTCCGCGGCGTCGCGCTGCTCGTCGAGACGATCGACAAGGTGCGCGACCGCCTCAACCCGGCCATCACGCTCGACGGCATCCTCCCGACGATGTTCGACTCACGCACCCTGCACAGCCGCGAGGTGCTCGAACGGGTCGTCGAGGCCTTCGGGGACGAGGTGCTCGAGACGGTCATCGGCCGCACCGTGAAGTTCCCCGACGCGTCCGTCGCGGGCACGCCCATCACGAAGTTCGCCCCCGAGCACCCGGCGGCCCAGGCGTACCGCCAGCTGGCCCGAGAGCTGATCGCGCGTGGTGCCGCAGCCTGAGCCGAGAACCGGCACGACGGCGGTCGCCGACGAGGCGGCCGGGCACGACCCTGTCTACGCGGTGACCGACGAGTCCCCGTCGCGGGCGTTCGCGGTCACGCTCGACAACTTCAGCGGGCCGTTCGACCTGTTGCTCTCGCTCATCAGCAAGCGCGAGATGGACGTCACCGAGGTGTCGCTGAGCGCGGTGACCGACGAGTTCCTGTCGTACCTGCGGGGCGTCGACACCGACGCGAACCTCGACCAGGCCAGCGAGTTCATCGTCGTCGCCGCGACCCTCCTCGACCTCAAGGTCGCCGGGCTGCTGCCGCAGGGCGAGCTCGTCGACGCGGAGGACGTGGCGCTGCTCGAGGCGCGCGACCTGCTCTTCGCCCGGCTGCTGCAGTACCGCGCCTTCAAGCAGGCGGCCGAGTGGTTCGCCGAGCACGGCCGCGCCGAGGCCGCCCGTCACGCCCGCTCGGTGCGGCTCGAGGAGAAGTACCGCGTCAGCACCCCCGAGCTGGTCTGGACCCTCAGCGCCGACGACTTCGCCGCGCTCGCGACCCTGGCGCTCACGCCGCGCGAGCTGCCGACGATCGGGCTCGACCACCTGCACGCGCCGCTCGTGAGCATCCGCGAGCAGGCCGCCGTGGTGGTCGCCCTTCTGCGGAGCGGCGAGGTCGTGACCTTCCGCGAGCTCGTCGCCGGCGTCGACCAGAAGGGCGTCGTCGTGGCGCGCTTCCTCGCCCTGCTCGAGCTCTACCGCCACGGGTCGCTCTCCTTCGAGCAGATCGAGCCGCTCGGCGAGCTCAGCGTGCGCTGGGTCGCCGAGACGTGGACGGACGAGTCGCTGGCCGCGCTGGGGGCCGACTATGAGGGCTGAGCCGACCCGCGCCTCCCCGGGGTCCGAGAGCGGGGCGCGCGACGCGCCCCGGTCGCTCGACGCGGCCGACCCGCTCGACCGCGCCGACCCGTCGGACGCGTCGGCGCCGTCGATCGCGCGGCGGCTCGAGGCGCTGCTCATGGTCGCCGACGAGCCGCAGTCCCTCGTCGACCTCGCCGCCGGCGTGGGCGCCCCGGTCGCCGCGGTGCGCCAGGCGGTCGAGTCGCTCGTCGCCGACTTCGACGGCGTCGACGGCACGTTGCGGCGCGGCTTCGAGCTGCGCGAGGTCGGCGGCGGCTGGCGGTTCTACGTCCGCGACGAGCACGACCCCCTGGTGCGCGATTTCGTGCTGACGCAGAACCCGTCCAGACTGTCGCAGGCGGCTCTCGAGACGCTGGCGGTCATCGCCTACAAGCAACCCATCACCCGCAGCAGCATCGCGCAGATCCGCGCGGTGAACGTCGACTCGGTCGTCCGTACGCTGCTGGGCCGCGGCCTGGTCACGGAGTCGTCCACCGACCCCGAGACGGGCGCCATCACCTACGAAACGACGGACCTCCTGTTGACTCACCTCGGCATCAACTCGCTCGACGAGCTGCCGCTCATCTCCCCGCTCCTCTCCGACGGATCCGGAGGATTCGACGATGCCCGCTGACACCACCCCCACCACCGGCGACGACCTGCCCTCGGGCGAGCGCCTGCAGAAGGTCATGGCCGCCGCCGGCGTGGCCTCGCGCCGCGTCTCCGAAGACCTCATCGCGGCCGGCCGCGTCACCGTCAACGGCAAGGTCGTCACGGAGGCCGGTCGCCGCATCGACCCCGACGTCGACAAGGTCGTCGTCGACGGCACCGCCGTGCAGCTCGACACCACGCGCCGCTACGTCATGCTGAACAAGCCGGTCGGCGTCGTGAGCACGCTGAGCGACGAGAACGGCCGACCCGACCTGACGCAGTTCACCTCCGACTTCGAGGAGCGCCTCTTCAACGTCGGCCGCCTCGACGTCGAGACCAGCGGCCTGCTGCTGCTGACGAACGACGGCGAGCTGGCCCACGTGCTGGCCCATCCCTCGTTCGGCGTCACCAAGACCTACATCGCCAAGGTGCGGGGCGTCATCACCCCGACCGTGCTCGCGCAGCTGCTGTCGGGCGTCGAGCTCGACGACGGCCCCATCGCGGCCGACCGCGCCTCCCTCGTCGGCGGCGGGGCCGGGCTGTCGCGCACGAACGACTCGTCGCTGATCGAGATCACGCTTCACTCGGGCCGCAACCGCATCGTGCGGCGCATGCTCGAGGCGGTCGGCCACCCGGTCATCGACCTCGTGCGCCGGTCGTTCGGGCCGCTGCACCTCGGCACGCTGAAGGTGGGCCACATGCGCTCGCTGAACAAGACCGAGCTCGGCGCCATCCTCACCATCTCGCGCGACGCCACCGCCGTGCCGCGGGTCGACGCGATCCCGACGACGGAGAGCGCCGACGCGCCCGTCGACGAGGCCGACGTGGTCGAGGTCGCCCTCGACGAGACCGAGGTCGAGAAGGAGTACTACGACGAGGACGACGACGAGTTCGACCCCGACACCGACGCCCGCGACGCCAAGCGCCGCCGCGGCCCGTCCGGCTTCAAGGGCGACGCCGCCGCGCCCGCGTCGCGTCGCGCCGAGGTGCGCCGCGAGCAGGCCGGTCGTCGCGAGCAGCGCACCGGCTTCGACGCCCCCCGAGGCGGAGCACGAGGAGGCGCGGGTCGCGACGACCGCAGTGCCTCCCGTCCCGAGCGCGGCGGCTACCAGGGTCGCGACGACCGACGCGACGACCGTGGTGCGGGCCGCCCGGAGCGCGGCGGGTACCAGGGCCGCGACGACCGTCGTGACGACCGTGGCGGGGCTCCCTCGCGGGGCGGGTACCAGGGTCGTGACGACCGGGGCGGGGCTCCCTCGCGCGGTGGCTACCAGGGCCGCGACGACCGACGCGATGACCGTGGTGCGGGCCGCCCCGAGCGGGGCGGGTACCAGGGGCGTGACGACCGTGGCGGGGCTCCCTCGCGGGGCGGGTACCAGGGGCGTGACGACCGGGGCGGGGCTCCCTCGCGCGGTGGCTACCAGGGCCGTGACGACCGACGTGACGACCGTGGCGCGGGCCGCCCGGAGCGTGGCGGCTACCAGGGCCGTGACGATCGCCGGGACGACCGGGGCGGCTACGTGTCGCGCGACGACCGCGGCGGGCGCCCGGAGCGCGGCGGCTACGTCTCGCGCGACGACCGCGGATCGGCCCCGCGCGGCGGCGACCGTCCGCTGACGCCCGGCGAGGAGCGCGCGGCCGGCTACCCGAACCGCGACGCGAACAAGGACCCGCGCACGGGCCGCACCTCCGGCGTCCGCGCCGGCGGCGCCGCCCGCAACGGCTACCCGACCCGTCCCCGCCCCGAGGGCGGCGACGACCGGGAGCAGCGCGGCGGCTACCAGGGTCGCGACGACCGTGGCGGCGCGCCCTCGCGGGGCGGCTACCAGGGTCGTGACGACCGACGCGATGACCGTGGCGGCGCTCCGTCTCGGGGCGGCTACCAGGGTCGTGACGACCGTGGCGGCGCTCCGTCGCGGGGCGGCTACCAGGGCCGTGACGACCGTGGCGGCGCTCCGTCGCGGGGCGGCTACCAGGGTCGTGACGACCGTGGCGGCGCTCCGTCGCGTGGTGGGTACCAGGGTCGCGACGACCGTGGCGGCGCTCCCTCGCGGGGCGGGTACCAGGGTCGTGACGACCGACGCGACGACCGTGGCGGTGCCCCCTCGCGGGGCGGCTACCAGGGCCGTGACGACCGCGGCGGTCGCGACGACCGCCGTGACGAGCGTGGCGGCGACCGTCCGTGGCGCCCGCGCCCCGACGACGGGGGACGTGGTCCCCGCGGGGGCGGGCGGTCGTGACCGACCCGACCCGCGCCTCCTCGTCTGCCGCTGACGGCCCGGGCACGACCGCCGGGGGCCTCGCCGACGGCTCGCGCCGGCTGTCGGGCCAGGTGCGGATCGTCGGGTCGGGCCTGCTCGGCACGAGCATCGGCCTGCGGCTGCGACAGCACGGCGTCGACGTGATCCTCGACGACGTGTCGCCCGCCGCCCGCAGCCTCGCCGTCGACTACGGCGCGGGGCGCGAGCCCTCGGCCGGCGACGCGCCGGTGCTGGTCGTCGTCGCGGTGCCGCCCGACGTCACCGCCGAGATCGTGCACCGCGAGCTGCAGCGCTGGCCGGAGGCGCTCGTCACCGACGTCGCCTCGGTCAAGGGCGCGCCCCTCGCCCAGCTGCGCGAGCTCGGGGCCGACGTGGGCCGCTACATCGGGTCGCACCCCATGGCCGGGCGCGAGCGCGGGGGAGCGATCTCCGCCCGGGCCGACCTCTTCGTCGGACGCCCCTGGGTGATCGCCGGCCACGACGACATCACCTACCGCCGCGCGGCCGCCGTCGAGGACCTCGCCCTCGACCTCGGCGCCGTGCCGATCGAGATGACGCCTGAGGAGCACGACGCGGGCGTCGCCCTCGTCAGCCACGTGCCGCAGGTCGTGTCGAGCCTCATGGCGACGCGTCTGCGCGACGCCCCCGACGCCTCCCTCGGGCTGGCCGGCGGCGGAGTCCGCGACGTGACGCGCGTCGCGGCCAGCGACCCCGCGCTGTGGGTGCAGATCCTCGGGGCCAACGCGGGGCGCGTCGTCGACGTGCTGCGCGAGCTCCGCCACGACCTCGACGGCGTCATCGACGCGCTCGCCGAGCCGACGGCCCCCGGCGCCCGCCGTGCGGTGGCCGAGGCCATCGGCGCCGGCAACGTGGGCGTCGCCCGCCTGCCGGGCAAGCACGGCCGGACGACGGCGTTCAGCTCGGTGGTCGTCATGGTCGACGACACGCCGGGACAGCTCGCCCGCCTGCTCACCGAGATCGGTGAGATCGGCGTCAACCTGGAAGACCTGCGGCTGGAGCACTCGCCCGGCGCGCCGGTGGGACTCGCGGAGGTGGCCATCGTGCCCGAACAAGAAGAACGACTCGTGACCGAGCTCGAGGGCCGCGGCTGGACCGTGGCGGGGGCCTTCGCGTGACCGGCCCCGGCGAGCTGTACGGCGCCCCCGTCGACATCGAGCGGACACCCGGCGAGCACGGCGTCGGCGGCCCGGCCGGCGAGGCCCACGTCGCCGAGCTGCGCGACGAGACGGCCGAGGCCGTGCACCGGCACGTCGTGGTGGCCGTGGACGGACCGGCCGGCAGCGGCAAGTCCAGCGTGAGCCGCGCCTCCGCGTCGGCCCTCGGCTACGACTACCAGGACACCGGGGCCGCGTACCGCGCCTTCGCTCTGCACGCCCTCGACAGCGGCGTCGACCTCGACGACCCCGACGCGATCATCGGCGTGCTGCCGACCTTCCGCTACGCGATCGGGATCGACCCCGAGGCGCCGGCGTCGGTGACCGTGGGAGGCGCGGACGTGACCGACGAGATCCGCACGCCCCGCGTGACCGGCGCGGTCAGCCACGTGGCGAAGCTGCCCGAGGTGCGGCGCTTCATGGTCGACCTGTTCCGGCGCGTCATCGCCTCGACGGACAAGCCCGGCATCGTCACCGAGGGCCGCGACATCACCACGGTGGTCGCCCCGGACGCCGAGGTGCGGATCCTGCTCACGGCGAGCGAAGAGGCTAGGATGGCCAGGCGTTCCGCCGAGGTCACCGGGCAGAGTGCCGAGGAGACCGCTCGGCAGCTGTCGACCCGCGACCGGCTGGACAGCAAGGTCGTCGACTTCATGACCGCCGCCGAAGGCGTGTCGACCGTCGACTCCACCCATCTCGACTTCGACCAGACGGTGCAGGCCGTGGTCGAGCTCGTGCGAGCGAGCACCCCCACACGCTAGGAGCCTCCATGGCAGACGACGACAAGTACCCCGAGCTCGACGACCAGATGGTCGGCCGCATCCAGGCGATGCCCGACGAGGACGCCGAGCAGCGTGCCCGGGCCCTGCGTGCCGGCCTCTCCGACTACGAGCTCGACGACGAGGACGTCGACGTCCTCGAGGGCGGCGAGTGGGACCCCGACGCCCTGACCTACGCCCCGGCGCTGCCGGTGCTCGCGATCGTCGGCCGACCCAACGTCGGCAAGAGCGCGATGGTCAACCGCATCCTCGGCCGCCGTGAGGCCGTCGTCGAGGACAAGCCCGGCGTCACCCGCGACCGCGTCTCGTACAAGGCCGAGTGGGGCGGACGCCGCTTCACCCTCGTCGACACCGGCGGGTGGGAGCCCGACGCGATCGGCATCGACAAGTCGGTCGCCATGCAGGCCGAGATCGCCGTCGACCTCGCCGACGCCGTGCTCTTCGTCGTCGACGTCAACGTCGGCGCCACCTCGACCGACGAGCACGTCGTGCGCATGCTGCGGGCGTCGAACAAGCCGGTCATCCTCGTCGCCAACAAGAGCGACGACGCCCGGAAGGACCTCGAGGCCACGTCGCTCTGGACGCTCGGCCTCGGCGAGCCGTTCCCGGCGTCCGCCCTCCACGGCCGCAACGTCGCCGACCTGCTCGACCTCGTCATGACCAAGCTGCCCGCCGTCTCGACCGTCGCGAAGGAGGAGATCGGTGGGCCTCGCCGTGTCGCCATCCTCGGTCGGCCGAACGTGGGCAAGAGCTCGCTGCTCAACAAGGCCGCGGGCGAGGAGCGCGTCGTCGTGAACGAGCTCGCGGGCACGACCCGCGACCCGGTCGACGAGCAGGTCGAGATCGCCGGACGCATCTGGACCTTCGTCGACACCGCGGGCATCCGCAAGCGCGTCCACCTGCAGCAGGGCGCCGACTTCTACGCCTCGCTCCGCACCTCGGCGGCGCTCGAGAAGGCCGAGGTCGCGGTCGTCGTGATCGACGTCACCGAGCAGATCTCCACCCAAGACCTGCGCATCATCGACCTCGTCCTCGAGTCGGGCCGTGCCCTGGTGCTCGCCTTCAACAAGTGGGACCTCCTCGACGACGACCGCCGCCGCTACCTCGAGCGCGAGATCGAGCAGGACCTCGACCACGTGTCGTGGGCCCCGCGCGTCAACATCTCGGCGCGCACCGGTCGGCACCTCGAGAAGCTCGTGCCCGCCCTCGAGCTCGCGCTCGAGTCGTGGGACACCCGCATCCCCACCGGCAAGTTCAACGCCCTTCTGGCCGAGCTCGTCGCGGAGCACCCGCACCCGCTGCGGTCGGGCAAGCAGCCGCGCATCCTGTTCGGCACCCAGGCGGCCAACCGTCCGCCGACCTTCGTGCTCTTCACGACCGGCTTCCTCGACCCGCAGTACCGACGCTTCATCACGCGTCGCCTGCGCGAGATCTTCGGCTTCGAGGGCACGCCGATCACGGTGAACATGCGCGTCCGCGAGAAGCGCAAACGCCCCTAGCCACCCGTCGGGCGGGGCGCTCGTCGCCTCGCTCGACCCCCTCTGCCCGCCCCGCCCTCCCCAGGCTGGGGAGGGAACGCCCGGTCGTGGATGATTCCATGCCGGGCGTTCTTCCTTGCTAGGGTCGCTCGTCGTGGCCGATATGGACATATCGGTCGTCGACGAGCGGAGGGGTGATGGCGACAGAGCTGAGGGTGGACCTCGCGGCGTTGCGCGAGATGGCGGCGACGATGCGGCGGGCCGAGACGGGGCTGGAGTTCTCGCACCGGCTGACCGGGGACAGCACCTCGGTGCTCGGGTCGATGCCGGTGGGGGAGGCGCTGCGCGAGACGTCGGGACGGCTCGCGCGCCGCGTCGCCGTCGTCGTCGAGTCGGTGCGGGCGGCGGCCGCACTGGCGACGCGGGCGGCGGACGAGCTCGAGGCGGCGGACGCGGCGCTGGCGCGGGCGGCGGCCGGGGGCGGTGCTGGCGTCGGGACTGGTGCTGGTGCTGGTGCTGGGTCGGGCTCGGGTTCTGGTTCTGGTTCTGGTTCTGGTTCTGAGGGTGACGAGGGCGGGCGATGAGGGCCATCCCGCTGCCGGACGACCCGGGTCGGGGCGACCCTGCTGCGATCGCCCAGCTGGCGCGGTGCCGGTCGGACAAGATCGACGACGTCGACGGCGCCCAGCACGTCGTCGAGCAGTGCGGCACCTGGGCGGCGACCGAGTGGGTGGGGCAGTCGAGCACGTCGTTCTGCTCGGCCGCCGAGGCGCTGATGGCCGAGTTCGGCCGGGTGCGCGAGGCGCTCGGCGACCACCAGGCGGCGCTCGAGGCGTACGGGCGCGAGGTCGACGACATCGCGTCGCTGCAGCGGGGCCTCGAGGCCGAACGGTCGACCGCCGAGGAGGCCCTGCGTCGGTCGAGCGCTTCCCTCGCGGTCATCGAGGAGGAGGCCCGCACGCAGGTCGACCTGCCGCTGTCGCCGGTCGACGACTACCGCGCCTACGAGCGGACGACGCTGCAGGACCGGATCGATGTGGCGCGTGGCGACCTCGACCGCCTCGGTCGGCGGTGGGACGAGCTCGTCGAGCGTCGCGAGACGGCGGACCGGGCATGCCTGCGGGCGCTGCAGGCCACGGAGGTCGACAGCGGCTTCGCGGGCCTGGAAGATCGGGCGGTGGACGTCTCGACGCCGAGGGAGGCGATGATGCTGCTCGACGGCCTCTCGGCGTTCGACATCGCCGTGCTCCTGGCGGAGCACCCGCGTCTCGCCGAGCTCCTCGGTCAGGCGTCTCCCGAGCTCGTACGGGAGTGGTGGGACTCGCTGGCGCTGCTGCGGCCGATCGACGGCGACGGCTTCTCGGCGGCGCAGCTGGCGCTCATCGCCGGCGCGCCCGCGCTGATCGGCAACCTCGACGGGGTGCCGCCGCCCGCGCGGGTGAGGGCGAACGCCGTGACGGCCGCGCGGCAGGTCGTGCTGAACGAGGCCACGCTCGCCGCGCTGCGCACGCGTGGGGCCGACCCCGCGCTGATCGACGAGCTCGAACGAGAGATCGCTTACCTGAGGGGCGCGGCGGCCGTGCCGCCGACCGTGCAGCTCTACACGTACGACCGTGCCGCCGACCGCATCGTCGAGATGATCGGCGACTGGAACGCCCCGCCGCAGCGCGTGTACACGTACGTCCCGGGGACGTTGAGCGAGATGCGGGACTTCTGGGCGTCGGGGGCGCAGGTGCAGGACGTCGGCCGGTATCTGGACAAGCGTGACGGCGTCGATAGTGTCGTCTTCGCCTATAAGGACGGACGTTTTCCTGGGGGTGGCGGCAAGGTGTTCCCCGTCGAGACCATGTCCTTGCCTCGGGGCTTGGCAGAGGCGAACGACCCGCACTTCGCGCGGCTCGCAGGCGAGGCCCTGGCGGACTTCCAGGCGGGCCTCGCAACCGATCCGGCGGTGTCGGGCGGAGGTTCGACATCAGTAGCCATCGGGCACAGTTGGGGCCTTGCGAATGTGACAGCATCCGAGATCGCGGGTGCGCGCTACGACCACGTCGTATCGCTCGCAGGCGCGGGAATGCCTGTTCCCTGGCAGCCAGCGGCCGAAACGGAGTACGACTCCTTTCGCTACAGGGACTCGCTGGGCGCGGCCCAGTTCACACGACAGGTCTACGACGGGGCCAATCCTCAATATCACCATGCGTTCGAAGATCGGGTGTACCGAAGCGAAGGAGACAGGTCATTGCCTCGGGACGCGCCCGTGACCGAGCGCGCCAGAGTCCTCGGTGAGAATCACTCCCTCATCGCTCAGGACCGACCCGAGAACACGCCTGTCCTCAAGGACATCCTCCGAGAGCTCGAATCCAAGGAGGCCCGATGAAGAAAGCAGCCGGTTCGGCGAGCTTCCTGCTCGCCGTCGCCCTGACCCTGACGCTAGGAAGTTGCAGCACCGTGAGATCGACAGTTCCTGATGCCCGACCTTCGAACATATCGCTCGCAGAAGCGCGGGCCGAGTCCGAGACCACAGCTCGGCGCATCGCTCGCGTCGTTCCCGGCTACGCCGATGATCTGTTCTCCGTCAATGAGCGAGGTAGCACTCTCGGATGTGGTGAGATCGGCGTCAGCTGGACCATCGCTTTCCACGTCGGGGTGGACGCGTCCCCGGACATGGACGCCCTGTTCGATGCTCTCGTCCTCGAGTTCGCCGACGAACTCGAGTACTTCGTCGAGGCGATCAAGGCCTCGACGGGTGATCCCCGAATCATCGTGACGGGGCCTGGCGGGCAGAGCTACATGGTCGAGTGGTTCATGGGAGAACTCGATATCGACTCTGCTTCTCGATGCTTCGTGCTGGTACCGGAGCGAGACGGTTATCAGTGGGAGCTCTGAGCAAGGTGGCGCAGACGCAAGTCCTCGAGTCCATGCAGGTTGCACCTGCGCGAGGACCTGAAACGGAAGCAAGGGCTGGCGGATTCGCGCGTTCTCCACGAGGCTCGCTGTTCGTTGGCGGCAGTCTCGCGCTCGCCGTCGCACTGGGGGGTGCACGACGGACCCAGGACGACCGAGCGAGGGCCGCGTGGACGTTTCGCGGCCTGAGGTGAGGGCGCACTCCTACGCCGTCGAGGACCGGATCGCGCGCCGGTTGCCTGGCTTCCGCGAGGACCGCTTCCAGCCCAGCGACGGAGGCAGCACCCTCGGCTGCAAGGGCGACGGCGTGACGTGGGCTAGCAGTGCATTGCTCACCGTCGACGAAGCCCCGGACTTCGATGAGATCGCACGTCTGCTACGCGGAGAATTCGCGGATGACGACGGGTTCGACGTGGTTCCTGCTCATACGTCGAAGGGCGATCCGCGCGTCGAGGTGCTCGGGCCCGGGGGCGAGACGCACCTCATCGGCATGTACATGAGCTACCTCAAGATCTATTCGTTCTCGCCGTGCTTCATCCACGACCCGGAACGGGACGGCTGGCAGTGGGAGCTGTGACTGGACCGGGTCGCGCACATGGGCGGTCGCCACATCGCCGCGGCGACCAGTTGTGTGCTCGCGCAGGTCGACCGGCAGAACGAGAGGGCTCTTCGAGATGTGCTCATCGCTCTCGGCGGCGAGGCGGCACCCTCGTGACGCGGGCGCTTCCTCGAGCACTCGCGACGCTCGCATCCACATCGATCATCCTCAGCTCAGGAGGTTGCACCATGGCATCTGCACCGAAGGACGGAGCCACCGCGTCAGCGGCCGTGACTGACATGTCTCTAGCCGAGGCCCGTGTTCACGCCAAGGACATCGAGACTCGCATCGCACGAAGCGTTCCCGGATTCGACGAGGCGACTGCGTCGTTCAAGGATTCAGGCAGTCTGCTCGGTTGCGCGGGCGGAGGGGACTCGTGGGCGAGCTCGGCTCGCGTCCCGGTCGAGACCGTTCCGGACACGACCGAGCTCATGCGATCCGTCGAGACGGGCCTCGCCGACGTGGGTGAGTACGCAGTGACCCTCGAGTCGACTGCTGCTGGTGGACCGCGAGTCGTCGTCGAGGGGCTGCGGGGCGAGACCTACTTCGTCGAGCCGCTGAGTCATGTCGTGGACGTCGCGTCGTTCTCCGCCTGCTTCGCCTACGACCCGAAACGTGACGGGTACGCGTGGGAGCTGTGAGGCGGGGGTCGGGGGTCGGGGGCGAGCCTGCGATGCGGCACCATGGGGGAGTGCAAGGTGTCAGAGGCGGGATCGTGCGGCCACGCGGTGGTGTGGAGACGACCGGCGCGGTCAGCGCGGCGGCCGACCGGGTCTGGCAGCGCCTCCGGCTGGATCGGGTGGCCGGTGGTCGTCAGGCCGACTACGTCATCCACGAGGACATGCGCGAGCACCCGCGCACGGTGCGGGCGTTCGCCGGCATCCGCTGGCTGCTGCTCGGCGAGACGGTCGTCGGGCTCACCGCCGTCTTCATCGCCGCGGTGCTCGCGAGCCGGGGCGAGCACGTCCCGTGGGCCGTGTGGTTCCGGTCAACGGTCGTGCTCCTCATCACCTTCACCCTCTACGTCTTCGCGTGGCGCGCCCAGCTCGGCTACTACTGGGCCTACGCGCGGCTGCGGCTCTTCAGCCGCATCTTCCCGATCGTCACGCTCATCGTCGCGACCATCCCCGGGCTCTACCCGTTCTGGATGGTCGTCGAGCAGATCGTCTTCTCGTTGCTCATGATCGGCATCGGCGACCTGCTCACCTCCGACCACATGCGAGCCACGTTCCCCCGACCGGCCAAGCCCGCGACGGACGCGTCCTCGGAGCGTCAGCCCGACGATGCTTCGACGATTGACAGTTAGATAGCAAACAGTTAGAGTTCTGACCATGATGAACGACGAGCAGCCCCCGACGATCCTCGGACTCGTCCGCTGGATCGGCTGGGCGCAGCGGAAGGCCGGCGAGGACTGGGTGCGCGAACGCGACCTCAGCCAGGAGCAGGCCTTCGCCCTCGGCTACCTCGCGCAGAACCCCGGTGCCATCCAGCGCGAGATCGCCGCCCTCACCCGCACCACCGCCGCCAGCGTCTCGAGTCTCGTCCAGGGCCTCGAACGCCGCGGCCTCATCGAACGCCGCACCGCCGACGGCGACGAACGACGCAAGCGCGTCTACGCCACCCCCGCCGGCATCGACCTCATCGCCGGCTTCGACGACGCCATGCTCGCCGTCGACGACGTCCTCCTCGAGCCCCTCGACCAGCGCGAGCGGGACGACCTGCTGCGCCTCCTCGAGAAGGTGACCGCGGGGCTGCCGCGGCCGAGCCGGGACTAGCGAGCAGCGCCCGCCCCGCGACGTCGGGCCGGGCGTGCCCCGAGCCGGGCTGCCGCACCACCACGCACCACGTGCTCGACCGTCAGCGGTCGTCCGCGGCCTGAGCCGCGCCTCCTGGTCGGCCGTCGACCGTGCCTCGCCCCGGCGAGTGCACGGGCCGTCCGCCGACCCCACCACTCGTCGTGTCGACGTCCGTCGGCGCGCGATCCTGCCTGCCCGGAAGGGAACGCCATGAGCACCACCGACCCCACCCACGACACCGTCGCGCCTGCGCCGACCAGCACCACACCAGCCCCGGCTGCCGGCACGAACCGCTGGTACCTCGCGAGCGCCCCGATGCTGCGGGCGCTCGTGCACCTCTGCGTGCCGATGGCCGCCGCCATGATCGTCGGCGCGCTCTACAACGTCGTCAACGCCGGCTTCATCGGCTCGCAGCACGACACCTCGCTGCTCGCCGCCGTCACGTTCGGCACCCCGCTGCTCGGCCTCGTCATGGCCGTCGGGGGAGTCTTCGGCGTCGGCGGCGGGGCGCTCATGTCGCGGCTGCTCGGCGCCTCCGAGGCGGACCCGGCGAAGGCCGGGGAGATCAAGCACGTGTCGGCGACCGCGTTATGGGGCGCCCTCGTCGCCGGCGCCGTGCTCGGCGGGATCGGCCTCGCGCTGCTGCCGACCGTCGTCGCCGTGCTCGGCGCCGACGCGGCCGCCGTGCCCGCGACGACGAGCTACGTCGGGGTCATGCTCGCGTTCGTGCCCGTGCTCGCCGCGGCGTTCTGCCTCGAGCAGATCGTCCGCGCCGAGGGGGCGGCCCGGCAGGCGATGATCGGCCTGATCCTGTCGACGATCGCGGCGATCGTGTTCGACGTCGTGTTCATCCTCGTGCTGCACTGGGGAGTCGCCGGCGCGGCCCTCGGCACCGGCCTCGCCAACGTCGTCACCATCGCCTACTTCGTCGTCTGGCTGCGGCGTCACAGCCCCACGGTCAGCCTCGCGCCCCGCTGGGTCACGCTGTCGCCGTCGGTGCTCAGGCCCCTGTTCGGCGTCGGGTCGAGCGAGCTGCTGCAGGCCGGGTTCCTCATCGTGACGACGCTCGTGCTGAACAACCTCGCCGCGGCCTACGGGGACGACGCGCTCGCCGCGATGGGCGTGGCGGTGCGGATCGCGCAGGTGCCCGAGTTCCTCGTCATGGGTGTCACCCTCGGCGTCCTCCCGCTGCTCGCCTACTCGTTCGGCGCGGGCGACGCGGCCCGGCTGCGGTCGGCGCTGCGGGCCTCGGCGCTGACGGTCGGCGGCGTCGTGCTGGTCTTCTCGACGACCGTGTTCGCCTTCCGAGACCAAGTGTTCTCGGCCTTCTCCGGCGACCCGTCGGTGCTGACGCTCGGGGTCACCATCCTCACGGCGCAGCTCGTCGCGGCGATCGTCAACGGCTTCACCGGACTGCTGACCTCGCTGTTCCAGGCGACGGGTCAGGCCACGGCGGCGGTCGTCGTCTCGATGGCGCAGGGCGTGCTCTTCATCCCGATCGTGCTGGTCGGCAACGCTCGGTACGGCCTCGCCGGCATCATCTGGGCGCTGACGGTGACCGAGGTCCTCGTGTTCGTCGTCGGCGGGGTGCTGTGGCTCGCGTCGCGCGCCGCGATCAGCCGGGGCCTCGCGGCGGGCAGCGTCGAGCGCGCCGAGGCGGTGCTCGAGCAGGTCGAGGCCTGAGCCGGGGAGGCGCGGGTCGGCTCCGCCCCTTCTCGCGCCACCCGCAGGCAGTCGCCCTCGCGAAGAACCCCGATCCGAACCATGAACCGCGAAGCTTCGCGGTTCATGGTTCGGAACGCGGTTCATGGCCGTGCGGCCTGGGCAGCGCCGCTGCCCGTGCGGCGCGCCGGCGGGCTACCGCCAGCGGCGGAGCAGCACCCGCTGCAGCACGTTCAGCACCGTGTCCGTCAACGTGCCGAGCACCGCGAGCAGGATGATCGCGAGGAACATCCGGTCCACGCGCCCGTTCGACTGCGAGTCGCTCAGCAGGAAGCCGAGCCCCATCGACGACGCGATGAGCTCCGCCGCGACGAGGAACAGCCACGCCTGCGCCAGCGCGAGCCGCAGCCCCGACACGAGCGACGGGATGACGGCGGGCAGCTGAACCCGGGTGAAGAGCGACACGCGCCGCAGCCCGTAGGCCCGGCCGGCCTCGACGAGCTGCGGGTCGACGTGCCGGAGCGACCCCGCGACGGTCGTGAACACGGGGAACGCGGCACCGATCGCGATGAGGATGATCTTCGGGTCTTCCCCGATGCCGAGGTAGAGGATCAGCAGCGGCACCCACGCCAGCGACGGGACGGCCCGCACGGCCGCGATCGACGGCGCGAGCAGCGCCTCGCCGACCCGCGAGAGACCGTCGACGGCGCCGAGCAGGAGCCCGACGACGGCGCCGATGGCGAAGCCGATGAGCACGCGCTGCACCGAGATCGCGATGAACTGGCCGAGCTGGCCCGTCTCGGCGAGCTGGGTCGCCGCCGTCCACACGTCGCCGGGCGACGGGAGCTTGTAGGCGGGGACGTTGCCCACGGTGGTGGCGAGCACCCACGCGAGGACGAGCGCGGCGGGCAGGATCGCCCCGAGCAGTGCGAGGCCGCGCCGTCGGGGACGGGAGGGGGCGGCGGGGACGGCCCGCGCCTCCTTGTCGGTCGAGGGGTCGGAGGGGGCGGTCGGGTCGGCCGCATCGGCGGGGAGAGCGCGGCTCGACGGCGTGCCCGAGCCGGCGAGGCGGGCGTCCGCCTCGCGCTCGTTCCGGCGGACGAGGGAGGGGCTCACGAGGGGTCGGCGGCCGTGGCGAACTGGTCGTCGAAGAGGGTGTCGAGGGCGTCGTCGACGGCGCCCTGCGAGGCCACGTCACCCGACTCGACGAGGATCGGCGCGACCTTCTCGAGCACGGCGGCCTGGTCGTCGCCGGGCACGGGGTCGATGTCGAAGTGGGTGCGCTCGAGCACGCTGGTGGCGACGGCGGGGTCGATGCTCGCGACCCCGGCGAGGATGTCGGCGGTCTCGGAGGGGTTGTCCTCGGCCCAGGCGCGCGCCTTCTCGTAGGAGTCGACGACGACCTGGGCGAGGTCGGGCGACTCGGTGACGAACGACTCGGTCGCGTTGAGGAAGCCGTAGGTGTTGAAGTCGACGTTGCGGTAGAGCAGCTTGGTGCCCGACTGCGCCTCGCTCGCGGCCATGATCGGGTCGAGGCCCGACCAGGCGTCGACGCTGCCGTTCTCGAGCGCGGCGCGGCCGTCGGCGTGCTGCAGGTTCTGGATCGTCACGTCGCTCTTGCTCAGGCCGGCCTCGTCGAGCGCCTGCAGCAGGAAGAAGTAGGGGTCGGTGCCGGTCGTCGCCGCGATCGTCTTGCCCTTCAGGTCGGCGACGTCGGTGATGTCGCTGTCGCCGGGGACGACGAGCGCCGACCACTCGGGCTGCGAGTAGACGTCGATGGTCTTGATGGGCGAGCCGTTCGAGCGGGCGAGCAGGGCGGCCGAGCCGGCGGTCGAGCCGACGTCGACGGCGCCGGCACGCAGCAGCTCGTTGGCCTTGTTCGAGCCGGCCGACTGGGTCCAGGTGACGTCGACGTCGTCGCCGAGGGCGTCCTCGATGAACCCCTGGTCTTTCACGATCAGGCTGAGCGGGTTGTAGGTCGCGAAGTCGATGTTCAGGGTGTCGCTGCTCCACTCGCTGCTGCTCGGGGCGGCGTCGTCGGCGCCGGCCGCGGCGGCGTCGCCGTTCGCGTCCTCGCCCGCGACGCAGCCGGTGAGGAGGAGGGCGCTCGCCGCGGCGAGGGCGATGCCGCCCGCGAAGGAGGCGCGGGTGCGGTGGGTGGGGGAGGTGCGGATGGTCATGGGTCGTCTCCGTGCTGTCGGGGGCGGTGCCGGTGGTGGTGCGGGGGCGTCGAGGTGGGGTGTGGTGCGGGGCTCGGGGGTGCTGGGCGGGCGGGGGCGCCTACGCGCTGGTCGCGGTGAGGGTCGAGGTGGTCGTGTTCCCCGCGTGGGCGCGGAACACGCCGAGCCCCTCGTAGAGCTCGTGCCGCAGCTGCGCGAGCTCGGGGGCGTCGCGGTCGCGGCGGCGCGTGCCGGGGACGGTGGCGATGCGGGTGACGCTGCCCGCGCCTCCGGCGCTCTGGGCGAGGTCGGCGAGCAGCACGATGCGGTCGGCGAGGTAGAGGGCCTCGTCGACGTCGTGGGTGACGAGGACGACGGTGGTCGGCACCTCGTCGTGGACGTCGAGCAGCAGGTCTTGCATGCGGAGGCGCGTGAGGGCGTCGAGGGCTCCGAACGGCTCGTCGAGCAGCAGCACGGAGGGGCGGCGCGCGAGGGCGCGGGCGAGGCTGGCGCGCTGGGCCATGCCTCCGGAGACCTCGCGGGGGCGGTGGTGGCCGGCGGTGCCGAGGTGGACGAGGTCGAGCAGCTCGGTGAGGCGGTCGTGGCGCTGCTGCTTGCTGAGCTTGGTGCGGGTCGTGGGCAGGCCGAGGGCGACGTTGTCGCGGAGGGTGCGCCAGGGGAGGAGGCGCGGCTCTTGGAAGGCGACGGCGCAGCGCTGGTCGGCGGGCTGGGCGGGGGAGTCGTCGATGAGCACGGTGCCGGTGTCGGGTGAGTCGAGACCGCCGAGCTGGCGGAGCAGCGTCGACTTGCCGCAGCCGCTCGGCCCGAGCACGGCGACGATCTCGCCGGCCTCGACCTCGAGGTCGACCCCGCGCAGCACGTCGCGCTCGAAGCGGCGCCCCACGCCGCGGAGCGTCAGGGGCAGAGCGCGGGAGGCGCGGGTCGACGGATCGGACATGTCCCGACGGTACGGCGGCGTGGGGTCGGCCGCAGGTGACGCGTAACCGGGCGCAACAGTGAGGGTGTGTCAGGGCGTGGTGTCGGCGAAGGCGGTCGTGGCGGCTTCGGTGCGGTAGAGCTTGCGCAGCGCTTCTCGGGACGGTGCCGCGGGGAGGTGGAGGAGATCGTCGCGGGTGACCTGGAGCGATTCCTTCGAGACGCCGCGGGCGTAGGTGATGGCGCTGCCGTCGGGTTCGATGCGCAGCAGGAAGGAGTCGAACGCCACGTGGTGGTTCGGACAGAGCGGTAAGCCGTTCCGGGCGTCGTCCGCACCGCCGATGCTCTTGGGGATGAGGTGCGCGCCTTGGATGAGGCGAGGAACCGCGATGTCGCAGAGGGCGCAACGGGAGCCGTAGCGGGTGAGGACGTCAGCCTTGAAGCGGCGCTGCTGATTGCGCTGCTGGACCAGTCGGTAGGTCTGCGGCGGGAGGCCGCCGAAGAGCTCGACCTCCGCGCTCGTGTCGGGCAGCTGGTCGACGGGCGCTGCCGGGAGCGGAGCGTCGACGAAAGTGATGAAGAACACGGCTGCGTCGTCGTCATAGGTGTCGACGTAGCCGAGACGGACGTCACGAAGCGCCGGCCTCAGAGCGTTCGGGGTGACGACGAAGAGCGGGAGGCCCAGCGACTGGGCCCGCTTGACCGACTCGATCTCGTTGCGGTCGAAGGCGGAGGGGCGTCGGGTGGCGGGGTAGCTGTAATCGAGTCGTTCGTCGGTCAGTTCGTCGGCGTAGCTGGTGCCGGTGTGGAGGAGCGTCAGGGCGACGCGCCCCGGGCCGCCTCGGGTCCACTCGCCGTTCGCGTCGTGGAAGATGCCGGCCATGCCGGCGTACAGGCCGAGTGCGCGGACCACGGACGGTTCGATGCCGGCGGCGTCGCCGGACTCGGCGAGCTGGCTCCAGACGATGAGGCGTCGCTGGTGCTCGACCTGAGTCCAGTCCGCGATGCCCACGAAGAAGATCTTGGCTCATGTATTCGGGATCTCGTGGGATCTTCAGGTACGAGGTCCGCGCGTCGCTCGCGATGGACAGGGGAGGCTCGCGGATCCGCTATGCTTGTCGGGTTGCCTCGGTCGGGGCAACGCCAAGAGGTCGGTTCTCCGGAACGGATTTCTCGGGCTGTGGCGCAGCTTGGTAGCGCACTTGACTGGGGGTCAAGGGGTCGCAGGTTCAAATCCTGTCAGCCCGACCGAAAAGCCCTGCACAGCTGTCTCAGCTGGCAGGGCTTTTGTCGTCCTCGTCTTGATCGAGTCTGCGAGCCGCATCGGTAGCGGACCTCTAAACCGCATGTTCCGCCACTTCCCTCACAACGGCTGGTGGAATGCTGGCGTGATGGATGGCTTCCATCCATCGCGTGGGAATGCAACGAGCGAGGGATGGCGCACGAAAGTCGTGCGTCGAAGGTGACGGCGTGCATGCGCCATGGCGCCTGCATTGCCCTCGCTCTGCCGACGAGTAACCCTCAGCCCTTGTGTCGCTGACTGCTACTTTCATCCCTATGACTGCGAGCTCAGCAATGAACGCGATCAAGATGGCGACCGCCGAGCGGGACTGGGGGCAGTTCCATTCAGAAGAGAATCTGGCGAAGAGCGTCGCCATCGAAGCTGGCGAGTTGCTGCAGTGCTTTCAGTGGGAGAGCGGCTTCGACCGTGACCGTGTACAGGATGAGCTGGCTGACGTCATGACTTATTGCTTGCTCCTGGCTGACAAGCTCGGGATGGATCCAGAGGAGATCGTCTTGCAGAAGCTCGCCGTCACTCGCGAGAAGTACCCTGTGGACAAGGCACGAGGCCGGAGCGCGAAATACGATGCCCTCTGACATCGTTCGCGTGTCGTTCGACCGGGATGCACTGGACGTCTGGGCGCTGACCGACAGTCGGAATCTCGACTGGCCGGTCGTCTATGTCTTGGACCAATCGAGACCCCAGCGCTTCGGCCAGCATCCCCAGGGGAGTCTTCGCGACATCTACGTGGGCGAGACCCGTAATGCTGCAGGCCGGATGCGGCAGCATCTTGCCAATCCCGACAAGCACCGGCTGGATACAGTGCGTGTGGTCCTCGACGAGACGTTCAACAAGTCAGCGTGCCTGGATCTCGAATCGAGACTCATCCAGCTGCTCTCGGCAGATGGCGCCTACAGCGTGCTGAATCGCAACGACGGCATCACCTCGGCCAATTACTACGACCGGGAGCGCTACCGAGCTGCATTTGCGGACGTCGTGCGGCAACTGCGTGACGAAGGTGTCTTCACGCGTCCCATCCCGGAGATCGAGAACAGCGATCTGTTCAAGCTGTCACCGTTCAAGGCTCTGACGCAGGACCAGGCCGCCGCTCTCGAGGACATCCTGGAGGGGCTCTTCGCGGACCTGCAGGACGAACGCGGCGACACGATCGTGATCGAGGGGCACCCGGGCACTGGTAAGACCGTCGTCGCCATCTACCTGCTGAAATTGCTGGTCGACATCGGCTCCGCGCCTGCCGCGGACGACTTGGACGGGGACTCGCTCTTCGCCGGCTTCTTCCTGGGCGAGTACCCGGCTCTCCTGGCGGGCTTGCGCGTGGGCATGGTCGTGCCGCAGCAATCGCTCCGTGAGTCGATCAGACGTGTGTTCCGCAAGACGCCCGGTCTCGATCCCGCCATGGTCCTGACGCCCTTCGAGGTCGGGCAGTCGGACGGTGAGTGGGATCTGCTTCTCGTCGACGAGGCACACCGGCTCAACCAACGCGCGAACCAGTCCACAGGTGTGCTCAACGCCAAGTTCCCGCGCATCAACGAGCGCCTCTTCGGTGTCGACGACCTGTCAAAGACCCAGCTCGACTGGATCCGGGCGAAGAGTCGCCACCAGATCTTGCTCGTCGATCAAGCACAGAGCGTACGGCCGGCGGACCTGTCGAAGGAGTCGCTCGTCGAGCTCCTCACGGACGCCCGTGCTCGTCGTCGGCACTACCGTCTCTCGACGCAGATGCGGGTCAGGGCCGGGGCTGATTACGTCGGCTACGTGCGAGACGTCCTACGGATCCCTCGTGCGGGACACGTTCCAGGCAGCATCGTTCCGCAGACCTTCGAGGGCTACGACCTACGGATCTTCGACGATCTGGGGGACATGCACGCAGAGATCCGCGCGCGGGATGCCGAGCATGGACTTGCTCGACTCGTTGCCGGTTATGCGTGGAAGTGGGCCTCGAGGAAAGACCCCGGGGCGGCCGACATCGAGCTCGACGGCGTTGCTCTCCAGTGGAATCGCACGTCCAAGGACTGGATCGCCTCGCAGGGTGCGTTGGACGAGGTCGGTTCGATCCATACGGTGCAGGGCTACGACCTGAACTATGCGGGAGTCGTCATCGGCGGAGATCTCGGCTACGACGTCGCCCGTGACGAGCTCTTCGTTGATCGAGCTTCTTACTTCGACACGAAGGGCGCGGAGAACAACAAGCAGCTCGGTCGCTCGTACACGGATGCCGAGCTGCGCGAGTTCATCAGCAACATCTACGGGGTGCTGCTGACTCGGGGCATCAGGGGGACTTACATCTATGCCGTGGATGAGGGCATGCGCGAGTACGTGCGGCGGTACTTCTCGAGCTGAGCCGGGTCAGGAGGTCGCCAGTTCTCGACGCTGGGGGAACGAGGTCGCCGTGCGCGTACCGACCCAGAGGCCGTCTCGGGCTCGGGTCATCGCCACGTAGAGCTCCCGTCGGTCGAGGTCGCGGCGTTCGCGCTCGGTCTCCGAGGCGGGGGTCGGCGCATTGCTCCTCAGCAGTTCGGGCTTGACTCGCGCCAGCACGACCTGCTTGAACTCGAGGCCCTTGGCCCGCTTGACCGTGCCGACCTTGACCGCGTCCGTGGGCTGGCCGTCGTAGTCGAGGAGATCGATGGCGGGGATGCCGGTGGCGACCAGCGCCTCCTTCACGGCGGTGGCATCCCAGGTCGTAGCAGTCAGGACGCCGATGTCTCCCAGCCCCATGCCGATGAGGTGCATCACGTCGCGGATTCGTTCGACGACCGCAGCGTCGTGCTCGGCCCAGGTCGCATGCCTGGCGAGGACGGGCTCGGGGCCCGTACGCCCGACCGTATCGACGCCGTCGATGGTCTGACTCGTTCCCTCGATGTCCGTGTACTCGTCGCCGAGCACCGCCGCGTTCGCGAAGGCGAGGATCTCGGCGGTGTTGCGGTGGTTGACGTCCAGGACGACTCCTCGACCGCTCAGGGAGATGCCGACCTCGGAGAGGGTGTAACCGCCGGGGTAAATGGTCTGCTGGCCGTCGCCGATGAGGGTGAGACCGTCGGGGCGGTTGCCGACCATGCTGTGGAGGAGGGCCACCATGGCGCAGGTGAGGTCCTGGGCTTCGTCGACGATGACAGCGCCGTACGCCGTGACCGGTTGAGCCTTAACGCTGGCGAGCGCCATGAGGATGACGTCAGCGAAGTCGACGGCCCTGCGCGTCCGGAGCGCCTGGTCATAGCGTTCGTACAGGGACCAGACGCTTCTGCGCTGGTCCGTCGTCAGGCGGTGCCGACGGCCTATGCGTGCGAGGTCTGCGTACTGCTCGAAGGTGCGGATGCCGCGGCCCTTGATGACATAGATGATCTCGTCTCGCCAGTAGTCGGAGGACATCCTCGAGGAGCCGAGCGCGCCTCCGTGGCTCCTCCCTGCCCACGCTTCGGTGAACGCGGCGTCGGCGGCCTTCGGGTCGATGCGGACGGACGTGCCCCGGTCCCGGAGGATGCCGAGCGCCAGCTTGTGGATGCTCGTGAACTCGACCTGGTGGGCGACCTCGGGTGCCATCCTGCCGAAGAGGTTCTCGAGAACGACGGGGAGGGTCTTGACGAACGTCGTGAAGAGGACCTTGCCCTGACCGCCGCGAGCGAGGTAGGCGGCGCGGTGGAGGCCGACGACGGTCTTGCCGGTGCCGGCCGACCCGCGGATCCGCGCCGGGCCATTGAAACTGCGGCGGGCGAGCTTCGCCTGGGCCGGGTCGAGGAAGGACATCCACGTCTCGATGGGCGCTTCGAGGACGCCCTCGAGCAGGGCCGCGTTGACTTCCTCTGCCGTGATGAGCTCGGCCATGTCGACGGGGTCGGTCGGTCGGGTAAGCACCGGCTCGGGGACGATGACGTCGAGGGCTGAGGGCATCCGCAGCACCGGGAAGTGGTCGAGGACGCGACGGAGCACAACGTCGACCTGCAGCGACGTGAGGCGGGCGCCGGGGGAGGTGATGTGGCGGAGGGCGTCGTGCTCGCCGACGACGGTCACGGGACCGACCGCATCCTTGATGCCTCGGTGGCCCGCCAACACGGCGACGGCATGCACCTCGGTCGCGGCGAGTCCGACGTCGGCGAGGAGCGCCTCGGTGTTGTGGGCGAGATCTGCCATGTTCGCCAGGTCGTCGGACACGTCGGCCTGGCCTCGGAAGATGCGGCCGCCTCGGATCGAGACCTCCTTCCACGCCTTCGTGTCGACGATGTGGACACCCGAGGGGCCGACGACGATGAGGTCGACCTGGGCACCGCTGCGACGGCTGCCCGGCCAGGCGCGGTCGGGGAGGAGCGTGTAGCCGACCGCGGCGAGCGGGGCGAGGACGCTGGCGACGCGGCTCTCGGTGACACCGGCGAGGCCGTAGCGCGCGGCGGCGTCGCGCGCCTCGGCTGCCGCACGCTCGTGGGCCTCGGCAAGTGCCTGCTGGCGAAGCGCTTCCTCGCGCGCGGATGCTCCTGCTGCGGCCATGTCTTTCCCCCGTGGTCAGGCCGCGTCTGGTCGGGGCGCGGTCTGTGAACCATGCTCACATGCGGGATCACCGGGGCCGATGGGGTGCGGAGACCCAGTAGTGGGGTGGACGGGTGTTCGAGGCAGATGAACTTTCGGCTGCGGACGTGCTTCCCCGAACGGGGGCGCGACATCGAACCGACTGAACGGTACTTTTCGCGGATGTCGAACAATGTTCACCTTAAGCGTCGCTCTGCCGCGGCCGTCTTCTTCCTCCCTCTCGTCACTTTCGGAATCTACTCCATCGTCTGGTACGCCAAGACTCGAGGAGAGGTGAACGCGAGCGGCGCGAGCGCCATGACGACCTGGTGGATCCTGTGCCCGTTCGGCCTTTTCTGGTACCTCTGGTCGCTCACCAAGGGCATCAACGTCGCCACCGGACTCGGCACGGGCGGCAACTACGCGCTTCTTCTCTTGCTGGGCGGCATCGGCCAGGCCATCGTGCAGGCGCGGGTGAACGGTGTCCATACCGGCGTCACGGCTGGCGTCGCGCCGGCGATGGCATAGAGCGGGAGGGGATAGTGATGAAGCGCTGGTGGAACGGACTGTCCAACAAGGGCCGACTCCTGACGGGAGCTGGGGGCGTCGCAGTCCTGCTCATCACGATGAGTCTCGTGGCGCCGGACGACGGCAACGACTCCGCGTCGGCTGACCCATCTCCGGAACAAACCGCGTCGACGTCGACGTAGCCGAGCCCGACCCCCATCGTGACCACGGAGACTGTCAACGTCAGCGAGGCCATCCCCTTCGACGCCGTCACGGTCGACGACCCAGGACGCGACATCGGGCAGGACGCGGTCACCACGAACGGTCAGGACGGAACTCGCGTCAAGACCTATCAGGTCACATACACGGATGGGATCGAGACGTCTCGATCACTCGCGAGCGAGGCCATCGCCTCTTCTCCCGTGCAACAGGTCACGAGCAGGGGGACGAGGCAGCCTTATGTGGCACCTGAACCAGCCGCGCCTGCTCCGCAAGGTTGCGATTCGAATTACGCGGGCGCCTGCGTGCCGATCGCGTCCGACGTGGACTGCGACGGCGGCAGTGGCAACGGCCCCGCCTATGTGCGAGGACCTGTGTCGGTCGTGGGGTCCGACATCTACGATCTCGACCGCGATGGGGACGGCGTCGCCTGCGATTGACGGCGCATAGAGACTTGCCCGACGTGACTTCGGCTGTGACGGGTCTCGAGGCGTCGCGGTGGGGCCTCGGCCCTGCAGATGGGCGCTCGGATGCACCAAGCGCGGCAGCTGACAAAAGGTGCCCGCTCCTGCGGCCCTAGCTGCGCCTCACGATACGGTCATCCCCCATGTGGCCCGAGGGGACTCGTGGCAGGGTCGGACCAGGCCTCAGCGGCGCACCTGCTCGACCACGACCAAGCTCCTGGTCCTTCCTTTCGGCTCGCCACCCCGCACGTCGCTGCGGGGGCGCCGGTCGTGCAAGACAGGGCGGCACCATGGAGGCGTCGAACTCAGGACACCCGAACGGCGATCCCCGACTCCACGTCGTGCCGCGGTCATGACAACCGCGACGTCGTGACGTGTGTCGTCGAGCATCTCAGCGCGGAGCACGTCGACCATGGACGGGAGCCGGGGTCACTTGAACGCGTCGGGCCAGTACTGGATCGCGGCGTCGAGCGAGAGGACCTCCCAGGCCGTCTTGATGGCATCAGGTCGCCACGTCCCTCGCGGGTTTCTGCGCTGGTCGCTGGCGACGAGCTCAGCCTGCTGCTCAGCCGACAGCGGCTTGACGATGCCCCTCTGCTGGAGCTCGGTAAGCAGGACGGCGAGCCCGGGATCGGCGTTGCCGCCATGACGGTCGTTCTCGAACTCGTAGGCGATGTCGTACGTCGCGATGGACGGTCGCGCGAATTCAACGTCGAACTGCGGATCCAGGTCATGTCTCCACTCGATGTTCGACTCGGCCGCGAGCAGGTGACGCGCGACGTAGGCCTTCAGCTCGTCGAGCACCTTCTGGGACGGCGGATCGTACTGAGGGACGTAGCGCGGGGCGGCATGGGGCGAGTCTGCCAGGGAGGCGACGGGTGCTGCGGTGCCCGGTGGGACGACAGGGCGCCGCGTCGCGATTGCGGGGCAAGCGCGCTTCCCGAGCGTCGTCGCCATGATGACGATGGACGCGACGGAGCCGCCGACCGCAACCGCGGCATCGGCGGCGCCGACGCGACGCGCGCCAGAAACTCGCCGGTTTCTGGGCGACGGCAGGAGGCGGTACTGATTTGGTGGAGGCTCGGAGGGTGCTTTCCCTCGCTCGTCGCCCGCGCCTCCCGGTCCGAGTCTTGAGTCGCCGAGAGACACGATCTTCGAGGTCGCATCGGGGCAGATGAGATCGCCGCACGAGCGACCAGGCTGGGCGGCGCCTCACAGCTTCCGGATGCGCCACGGCGAGCCGGCTCGTGTCATTTGCCTGAGGCGTCCAAGCCGCGGAACGCCTCGGGCCAGAGGAGTGCTACGCGGGGCAGGTCGACGATCTCCCACGTCCCGGGCCCGTACATCGGCCGGGTGGGGGAGGCGCGGGGGAAGCGGCGGGAGTCGCTCGCCGTGAGGGCCGCCCGAGCGGACTCGTCGAGGGAGCGGATCAGGTCGTGGCGGCGCAGCTCCTCGACCAGGAGGGCGACCGCGCGGGAAGGCCGGCCACCGTGCATGTCGGTGATGTAGTTGCCGATGACGTCGGACTCCGAGAAGAAGGGCGGCACGGTGGACGCGTCGAACTCGGGGTCGGCGGAGCTGCGACGCTCGAGTGCTCGCCGTGCGTCGGTCATGGCGATCGCGAGGTAGCGACGTGCGTTGTCGAGCACCTGGTCGAAGGCCACGTCGAACTCGGACGGGAGCCGGGGGTGTTCGAACGCGTCGGGCCAACACCGGACGGCGTCATCGAGTGAGAGGAGCTGCCACGCCCTCGCGTAGGCGTCAGGGCGCGGGGTCGCCCGCGGGCCCCGGCGCTGATCGCTCGCGACCAGCTCGGCCCTCGCCTCGGCCGGCAGGGGCTCGATGACGCGCCTGTGGCGGAGCTCGGAGAACAGCACGGCGAGCGCCGGGTCGGCATCGCCACCGCGACGGTCGTTCTCGAACTCGTCCGCGATCTCGTCGACGATGACGTACGGCCGCGCGATCGTCACGTCGAGCTGCGGATCGTCAAGACGCCTCTGGTCGAGGGACCCCTCGGCCCCCAGCAGGTACCGGGCTATGTAGGGCTTCAGCGCGTGGAGGACGTCCGGCGACGGCGGGTCGTCATGGGGCTCCTGCGGCAGCGGCGGCATGGGGTGAGTCTGCCAGCCCCGCACTGGGGCCACGACGCGGGGTCTCTGCCTCGAATGGGGTGCAACGCGCGCCGCGCCGGTGCGGAAGCATCGTGGGGACGGCGCACCCGAGCGCCGCGAGGACACGGAGCAGAACAGTGAAGCAGTGGTGGATCAGCCTGACGGCCAGGGGTCGGGCAGCGACGGGCGTGGCGGGGATCGCGGCGCTCCTCATCGTCATCGGCGGGGGAGTCGGCGCGGCCGCTGACACCGGCGCCGCGCGCGCGACCGCGGAGGCGACCGCGACCTCCCGCGTGACCGCCACCACCGTCTCCGGCGATTCCTCGACCTCGGTGCCGACCGCCTCACCCGGCGCTGTCGTCACCGTGCAGCGCGTCGAGTCGACCGAGACCATCCCCTTCGACACCATCACCGTCGAGGATGCGACGCTCGCCCGCGGCACCTCGGCCGTCACCCGGTCCGGCCACGCCGGCACCGCCGTCCGCACCTACGACGTCACCCTTGCCGACGGCGTCGAGCTGCGCCGCGTGCTCATCAGCGAGGTCACGACCGTCGCCGCGGTCAGCCAGCAGACGAGCATCGGGACCCGCTAGCCGCCGCCTAAGCTGCTTCGCCCGGCCTCAGAGGGTGGTGGCCGCTTCGGCGACTGCGTCGCGCTCAAGCTGCCCGGTCTCGCTTCGGCGCCACTGTCGGCCGGAGCTGTCCGTGAACATGACGCCCGTGACTCGCTTGCTCTGTGACGCACTAAACGGTCTGAGCGGATCGGCGAACTCGGTGACGGGTTTGGCGTAGTCCCAATGGAACGTGTCGACTTCGACCATGACGCGCTTCTGTTCGACGAACACCTGCCCCGGCGGTACACAAGCAAGGGTGGGCGCGTGCGCCGTCCGAAAACCGCCGACGGCGACCTTGACGTCGTAGACAGGTTCTTCGCTTGAATTCGAGACGATGACCCCGAAGCCCTGGATGTCATTCCGGAGGAGACGGAGCGCGGACCACGCATTGATCTTCGAAGCCTGCTGTCTCTCACGATCTTCAGCAGCCGTCTGATCACGCTTGGACTCGATGTTGAAGAGCTTCTTGGCGTCACCGACAGCACGGACCGCCGCTAGGAGTGCACCCACGGTGGCCACGGCCGCGATAGAAGATGCAATGACTTCGATGACGCTAAGGGTGTCGGGCACGCGCTTACTCTGCACGCTGGCAAGTTCCACACGCCTCCGCCGCGAGGGGGAGATGTGCCGCTGGCGCTCTGATTGCACGGTGCGTCTCTCTCGCGAAGGGTCGAGGGCGGGCATTCGTCGCCGAGAGCGGGTCGTGAACGACTCGCCCTCGCGCACGAATACCCGCCCTCGGCGCAGCAGGCGAGCGCACGCCGCACCACGCAGAACTGCACGCCATGTAACGAGTGGGTTAAGGCTGCAGGGGGCGTCGGGGCGCGGGCCGGGCCCCGCGGATCGGCGCTGCCATGCCGATCGGGCGGGCGAGCAGGGAGGCGCAGCCCGCGCCTCCGGCCGGGTGTGCGCCTCGCGGCGCGGGCGACCAGCCCTTATCGTTCACCGGAACGATAAACGGAAGGCCATCCCCGCATGACACCGATCGTCCCCCGACCCGGGCTCCCGACGCCCGGAGGCGCCGCGCCGCGACGGCACGCCGCCGCCCTCGCCCTGCCGCGAGGCACCGACCCGCTCCACGAGCTCGCCCGCGCCGCCGAGGCCGAGAACCGACGCGACCACGGCCGCACCCCGAGCCGCCGCACCGTCCTCGCCGGCGCCGCTGGGCTCGCCGGCCTCGGCCTGCTCACCCTCGCCGGCTGCACCCCCGCCCGCAGCGCCCCGACCATCCCCGAGGCCGCCGCCACCGGCACCGCGGCCCGCGGCGGTCGCCTCCGCATCGCGCGCCCCGCCGCCAGCGCCGCCGAGACCCTCGACCCCGCCAGCTCCCTCTCGGCCTACGAGTACCTCGGCGCCCTCTACAACCGCCTCGTCAAGCTCGACGAGCAGGGCGTCACCGTGCCCGACCTCGCCGAGGACTGGTCCGCGAACGCCGACGGCACGACGTGGACGTTCCGCCTGCGCTCGGGCGTCCGCTTCCACGACGGCCGCCGCTTCACCGCCGCCGACGCGATCTACACGATCGACCACATCATCGACCCTGCCACCGGCTCGCCCCAGGGCGAGGTGCTCGCCGCGATGATCGGCCCCGGCGGCATGAGCGCCCCCGACCCGCTCACCCTGCGCATCGACCTGCTCACGCCGAACGCCGAGTTCCCCTCGCTGCTGACGGCATACCAGTGCTACGTCATCCCCGAGGGCAGCGCCGGCACGATCGGCACCGCCGGCATCGGCACCGGCCCGTTCCGCCTCAGCAGCTACGAGGCCGCGGGCGTCGGCAGCATCGAGGCCAACGACGACCACTTCGCCGGCCGCCCCGTGCTCGACGGCATCGACTTCTACTCGATCCAGGACACCACCGCGCGCGTCAACGCCCTGCTCGCCGGCCAGATCGACCTCATCAGCCAGACGAACCTCGACTTCGCCACCGCCCAGGTCGTCAGCGCCTCGAGCGGCGCCACCGTCGCCCGCGCCCCCGACGCGCAGTGGTACACGATCCCCATGCTCGCCACGAGCGACGAGTTCAGCGACCCGCTGGTCCGCCAGGCCATGAAGCTCGCCTACGACCCGCAGCAGATCGTCGCCACCGCCCTGCAGGGCACCGGCTCGCCCGGCTGGGACAACCCCGTCCCGCCGTCGCAGTCGGCCTGGCTCGACGAGCAGCGCGCCTACGACCCCGACAAGGCCCGCGCCCTGCTCAAGCAGGCGGGCCGTGAGGGCTTCCAGGCCGAGATCTGGACCTCGAGCTACGAGTCGGTCTTCACCCCGATGGCCGTCGCCTACCGCGACGCCGTGCGCGACGCGGGCGTCCAGCTCACGGTGCGGAACGCCTCCTCCGACTCGTACTACACGCAGATCTGGTTCCAGAAGCCGCTGCTCGTCAGCTACTGGTTCACCGGCCGGCCGATCGACCAGCTGCTCAACCAGATCTTCCGCACCGGGTCGTCCTACAACGAGAGCGCCTGGTCGAACCCCGTCTTCGACCAGCTGCTCGACGACGCCCGCGCCGAGATGGACGACGACCGTCGCCGCACCCTCTACCAGGACGCCCAGCGCGTCGTCGTCGAGGACAGCGCGGACATGACCCCGATGTTCGGCGACCGCCTCGTCGGCCTCTCGCGCGACGTCGTCAACTACCGCGAGTACGGCTTCGAGTTCGACTACCTGCAGATCGGACTGCGCGCATGACCGCCACCCAGACCCCGACACCCACCCCCGCCGGAGGCGCGGCCCTCACCGCGCGCCCCTCCCGCCCCCGAGGCGCCGCCGCCGCCACCGTGGTCGTCGTCGCGCGCCGCGTCGGCACCGCCCTCCTCACCGTGCTGCTCGCCTCGTTCTTCGTCTTCTTCGCCGTGCAGGCGCTGCCCGGCGACGTCGCGCAGCAGCTGCTCGGCCAGGACGCGACCCCGGAGGCGCTCGCCGCCCTCCGCGACACGCTCGGCCTCGACCAGAACGTCTGGGCGCGCTACGGCCAGTGGCTCGTCGGCGCCGTGCACGGCGACTTCGGCGTCTCGCTCGTCAGCGGGGCGCCCGTCGGGCCCGACCTGCTCGTCGCCTTCCGCAACAGCATGCTGATCGCCCTGCCCGCGATGATCATCGGCGTCACCGCCTCGCTCACCCTCGGCGTCGTCGCGGGCGTCCGCCGCGGCCGCCCGAGCGACCACGCGATCTCGCTGATCAGCCTCGTCGTGATGAGCGTGCCCGAGTTCATGGTCGCGACGATCCTCGTGCTGCTGTTCGCCGTGGCGATCCCGATCTTCCCGGCCGTCGTGCTGCGCGGCGACAGCGCCACCGTCGCCGAGCTGCTGCCGAACGTCTGGCTGCCGGTGATCGTGCTGACCCTCGCCATGGCCGCCTACATCGTCCGCACCGCCCGGTCGTCGACGATCGACGTCATGGCGTCGGAGTTCGTCACCACCGCCGAGCTCAAGGGACTCACCACGCGCCAGGTCGTCTGGCGCCACGCCGTGCCGAGCGCCCTGCTGCCGACGCTCAACGTCGTCGCCCTCAACGTCGCCTGGCTGCTTGGCGGCGTCGTGGTCGTCGAGAACGTCTTCAACTACCCGGGCATGGGCAAGCTCATGCTCGAGTCGGTCTTCGCCCGCGACCTGCCCACCATCCAGGCCATCGCCGTCGTCAGCGCCCTGGTCTACGTCGTCTGCAACCTCGCGGCCGACCTGATCGCCCTCGCGCTCGACCCGCGGCTGCGCACCCGACGGAAGGCCCGCTCATGACCACCCGCACCCCTGCCGCCGGCGCCTCCGTCAGCACGACCAGCGTCCCGCCCGCGACCACCGCCGGGGCGCCTGCGGGGCCGGGCTCTCCCGGCGGACGCACCGGACGCCTCCGCTCGCTCGGTGCCGGCCTGACGAGCAGCCTCAGCGGCTCGTCGGCGCTGCGCATCGGCGTCGCGCTCATCGCCCTGCACGTGCTGCTCGCCCTGCTCGCGCCCGTCATCTCGGGCCACGACCCCGTCGCCACCGACTCGGGCGCCGCCCTCACCGGCACGAGCTGGGCGCACTGGCTCGGCACCGACCAGTACGGCCGCGACATCCTCTCGCGGGTGCTCAACGGCGGCCGCTACGCCCTGCTCGTCACCGTGCTCTCGACGACCATCGCGGTCGGCGTCGGCACCGTTCTCGGCTGCGTCACCGCCTACGCCGACAACGGGCTCGACGAGGTCGTCATGCGCGTCGTCGACGCGCTGCTCAGCGTGCCCTCGATCCTCGCGCTGCTCGTCGTCGTCACCGTCTTCGACTCCGGCCTCTGGGTGATCGTGCTCGCCGTCACCGTCGTCTACGCGCCGGCCGTGACGCGGGTCGTTCGGGGAGCGGCCCGCACCGTGATCACGCAGGACTACGTGACCGCCGCCCGGGCACGGGGCGAGAAGCCGCTCAGCATCGTCTTCCGCGAGATCCTGCCGAACGTGACCGACGTGGTGCTGGTCGAGTACGCGATGCGCGCCTCCTGGATCGTCCTGCTCATCTCGACGCTGTCGTTCCTCGGGTTCGGCGCCAACCCGCCGACGCCCGACTGGGGCCTCATGGTGCAGGAGAACCGCACCGCCCTGACGATCGTGCCCGCCGGCACGCTCGCCCCGGTCGTCGCCCTCGCCACCCTCGTGATCGGCCTCAACCTCAGCGCCGACGGACTCAGCAAGACCCTGGGCATCGACCGCGCCCGGAAGGGAGCGATCTGATGACCGCGCTGCACCAGCCCCGAGGAGGCGCGTCCCGCCTCGCCGAGACCGCCCCCGACGCCGTCGTGAGCGTCCGCGACCTCTCGATCTCGTACGCCGCCGGACGCCGCGAGGTGCCCGTGGTGCGCGGCGTCAGCTTCGAGGTGCGGGCCGGACGCGCGCTCGGCCTCGTCGGCGAGAGCGGCAGCGGCAAGTCGACCGTCGCCCGCACGCTGCTCGCCCACCTGCGGAGCGGCTCGCGCGTCGTCGGCGGCAGCGTCCACGTGGCCGGCGACGACGTGTTCGCGCTCGACGACCGCGCCCGACGCGCCCTCCGCGGCGGCACCGCCGCCCTCGTCGCCCAGAACGCCGGGCAGGCGCTCACCCCGTCGATGCGGGTCGGCCGCCAGCTGCGCGAGGCGCTCGAGAGCCACGGGCTGCCCGGGGGGCACGACCGCGTGCTCGAGCTCGTTCGGCACGTGCGCCTGCCCGACCCCGAGACGCTCGTGCGGCGCTACCCGCACCAGCTCTCGGGCGGGCAGCAGCAGCGCGTCGCCATCGCGATGGCGATCGCCGCGCGGCCCCGGGTGCTCGTGCTCGACGAGCCGACGACGGCCCTCGACGTCGTGACCCAGGCCGCCGTGCTCGAGCTGATCCGCGACCTCGCGGAGGAGCTCGACATGGCCATCGTGCTCGTCAGCCACGACCTCGGCGTCGTGTCGACCATGGCCGACGAGATCGCCGTCATGCGCGACGGCGTCATCGTCGAGCACGCCCCGACGGCCGAGCTGTTCGCGTCGCCGCGGGACCCGTACACGCGGGAGCTGCTGGCGAGCATCCCGCGGGTCGGGGGCGTCGGGTCGGGGTCGGGCTCGGGTGGCCGCGATTCGGGTTCCGAGCGACGCGTCACGAGAGAACGCGTGTCGTCGCTCGGCACGCGGCTGCTCGAGCGGGTGAGCCGGGTGGTGAGCGGGGCCGACACCGCGCCTCCGGCGGGTGCTGGTGCTGGTGATGCCGCGGCCGCGCGTGCAGCTACCGCTGAAGAACCACGTTCCGTTCAAAGAACCACGAAGGAACGGGGTGTCTTGAACGGAACGGGGTTCCGGGGAGGCGCGGGGGAGCCCGTCGTCACCGCGCGCGACCTCGTCGTGCGGTACGGGCGCGGCCTGCCCGCGGCCGTCGACGGCGTCTCGTTCGAGATCGGCCGCCGCGAGACGCTCGCCGTCGTGGGGGAGTCGGGCAGCGGCAAGTCGACGCTGGCCGCCGCGCTCGCCGGGCTGATCCCCGCGGAGTCGGGGGCGTTCGCGTTCCGTGGTGCCGACGGGGTCGAGAGCGACCTCACGCGTCCGGTCGCCGGACGCTCGACGGACGTGCGGCGGGCGGTGCAGCTGATCTTCCAGAACGCCGACACGTCGCTCAACCCGAGGCGCACCGTCGGTGCGGCGATCGCCCGTCCGCTCAAGCTGTTCACCGGCTCGTCGTCGCCCGAGCGCGTCGCCGAGCTGCTCGTCGAGGTCGGCCTGCCCGCCGACTTCGCCTCGCGGCTGCCCGCCCAGCTCTCGGGCGGCCAGCGCCAGCGCGTCGGCATCGCCCGCGCGCTCGCCGCGGGCCCCGAGCTGGTCATCGCCGACGAGATCACGACGGCGCTCGACGTCCGCGTGCAGGCCGACGTGCTCGACCTGCTCACCGCGCTCCGCGACGAGAAGGGGCTGAGCTGCCTCTTCATCAGCCACGACCTCGCCGTGGTGCGCGGGGTGGCCGACCGCGTGGCCGTCATGACCGGCGGACGCATCGTCGAGATCGGTCCGGCCGACGCGGTCTTCCGCGGGCCGAACCACCCGTACACGCGGACGCTCCTCGAGGCGACCCTCGACCCCGGCGCCACCGAGCTGCCCGGCGTCGGCGACGCCCGGCCGCGGTGGCGAGCCGTCGACGGCTGGGACGACCACGGCGACGGCCACCGCGTCGCCCGGTGGGAGTCGGCGTGAGGACGAGCGACCAGGGCAGCGAGCGGCTGCACGACCGGATGCGCGACGAGGAGGCGGAGGCCGGCATCGCCGAGGAGGCCCACCTCGAGCACGCGGCGCGGGTCCGCGAGCGGGAGCGGGCGAGCGAGCGGGCGCGCGAAGCGGGCGAGTCGCGGGAGCGGTCCGCGCCGGGTGCACCGGAGCGCGACGACGCTGACCTCGACTCGGACGCCGACCTCGACACGGACGTCGACGCGGACGCGAGCGTCCCCGCCGGGAGCGGCTCGTGACCGGGGCGCCTCGGGGAGGCGAGCGGGCGGCGGGGGCCGACCCGCGCCTCCCGCGGGCCGATCGCCCGGTGCACGAGGTCACGGTGCGCGACGAGTGGGTGCCGCTGCCGGACGGCACGCGCCTGCACGCCCGGGTCTGGGCGCCGCGCGTCGACCACCCGGTGCCCGTGCTGCTCGAGTACCTGCCGTACCGGCTCGACGACTGGACCGCTCCGCGCGACAGCGAGCGGCACCCCTGGTACGCCGCGCGGGGGTACGCGTCGGTGCGGGTCGACATCCGCGGGACGGGGTCGAGCGACGGGCTGTTCGACGACGAGTACTCGGTGCAGGAGCTCGACGACGGCGTCGCGCTCATCGAGTGGCTCGCCGCCCAGCCGTGGTCGACGGGGGCCGTCGGCGCCTTCGGCATCTCCTGGGGCGGGTTCAACGCGCTGCAGCTGGCGGGGCGGGCACCCGAGGCGCTGAAGGCGATCGTCACGGTGTGCTCGACCGACGACCGGTACGACAACGACGTGCACTACGTCGGAGGCGCGGTGCTCGGCATCGACATGGCCGCGTGGGGCGGGACGATGTTCGCGTTCAACTCGCGTCCGCCGCGGCCCGAGGTCGTCGGGCCCGACTGGGTCGCGCGGTGGCGCGAGCGGCTGGAGCACAACCGGCCGATGACGCCGACCTGGCTCTCGCACCAGGAGCGCGACGACTACTGGCGGCACGGCAGCGTCTGCGAGGACTACTCGTCGATCAGCGCCGCGGTGCTCGCCGTCGGGGGCTGGGCCGACCCGTACCGCGACGCCGTGCTGCGGCTCGTCGCGAACCTCGACGCCCCGGTGAAGGGCATCGTCGGGCCGTGGTCGCACCAGTACCCGGACCGCGGGCTGGCTCCCGGGCCGGGCATCGGCTTCTTGCAGGAGACGCTGCGCTGGTGGGACCGCTGGCTGCTCGACGACGCGAACGGCGTCGACGACGAGCCGGCGCTGCGGGCGTGGATCAACGACTCCGAGCCGCCGGCGACGTACTACGCCGAGCGGACCGGGCGGTGGGTCGCGGCGGAGGCGTGGCCGTCGGCCGCGACGGCCGAGCGCGTCGAGCCGCTCGAGCTGCTCACCGGCGGCGAGGACGGCCCGCTCGTCGTGCGCTCGCCGCAGAGCACCGGGCTCGACGCCGGGCGCTTCTTCCCGTTCGGCAACGCGACCGACCTGCCGCCCGACCAGCGCGCCGAGGACGGCCGCTCGGTCTGCCTCGACCTGCCCGTCACCGAGGCCGACCACGGCGGCGCGCTCGACGTGCTCGGCACCGTCGTCGTCGACCTCGCCCTCACGAGCGACCTGCCCCGGGGCACGGTGATCGTCCGCCTCTGCGACGTCGCGCCCGACGGCAGGTCGACCCTCGTCACGCGGGGCGTCCTCAACCTGAACAAGCGACGAGGCCGTGACCGGAACGACCCGATGGAGGCGCGGGTCGAGCAGCAGGTGTCGGTCGCCCTGGTCTCGACCGGGCATTCCTTCCCGGTCGGCCACCGCCTCCGGATCGCCCTGTCGTCGGCCTACTGGCCGTGGGTCTGGCCGCACGCGGAGGAGGCGACGCTGACGGTGGACCCCGTGCGGAGCGCGGTGCGGCTGCCCGTCTGGACGCGGCGCGACGACGACGGCGTGCGCTTCGAGGAGCCGACGCGGGCCACGCCGCTCGCGGTGCGGGCGCTGCCGGCCTCGTCGGACCTGCCGCAGCGGAGCGTCTCGCACGACGTCGGCACGGGGGAGTGGGTGCTCGACGTCGACCCCGGCTACGGCGGCGGTCGCGAGTACCCCGACGGGCTCGTCTTCACCGAGGACAGCCGCGAGACCTACTGCATCACCGACGGCGACCCGCTGTCGGCGTCGGCGGAGTCGCGCTGGGCCATCGGGCTCGAGAAGCCGGGGTGGAAGGCGTGGCTCGAGACGACGTCGCGGGTGTCGGCGACCGCGGAGTCGTTCGTCGTCGTCAACGAGCTGCGGGCCTGGGCGCGCGACGGCGGTGCGGGGGCCGGGACGGTGCTCGTCGCCGAGCGGCGGTTCGAGGACCTCGTGCCGCGGACGTCGGCGTGAGCGGGCGCGGGGTGGGTGCTGGTGCTGGTGTTGGTGCTGCGGGTGCTGCTGGTGCGGGCGCGGGTGCGGCCGTCGCGGGGTCGCGGCAGAAGCCCGCGGTGCGTCGGGCCCTGATCGTCGAGGCGGCCCGCGAGGTCATCGTGCGGGAGGGGTTCGGCGCGACCGGCCTGCGCGACATCGCCGCCGCGGCCGGGGTCTCGGCGGGCACCGTGACGTACCACTTCGGCAGCGTCGCGGAGATCCTCAACGAGGTCGTGGTGCTGGAGACCGCGCGGTTCTACGCGTCGATCATCGAGGCGGTCGACGCCGAGCCCGACGCCGTCGCGGCCGTGCGGCTGCTCGTCGAACCGCTGTTCGCGGGCACCGACGCGACCGCCGAGCACTGGCGGCTCTGGTCGGACTACTGGACCGTCGTCGCCCGCGGGCCCGACGTCGCGGCCGAGTACGTCGAGCGGATCCGCGTGTGGGAGGCGTGCCTCACCCGGACGCTCCGGCGCGGCTCGGTCTCCGGCGCGTTCGTCGTCGCCGACCCGGCGGCCCTCGCGCTCAAGCTCGCGGCGTACAGCGACGGGATCGCGACCCAGCTCGCCCAGAAGGCGCCCGGGCTGACGCCGGCGACGGCCCTCGCGTGGATGTGGACCTTCCTCGAGCACGAGACGGGCGCCTCCTTCGCCCCTGCAGCCCTCTGACGCGCGGCTGCGCGCCGCCCTCAGCAGGAGCAGTGTGACCGAGCTATGTTTTCCGTGGCGGAAAGCATAGGCTGCGGGGACGACCCCTCGACCGGAAGAAGAGACGATGACGTCCGCCGCCCCCGACCTGCTCGCCCCCGCCGCCGACCGCACCGCGCCCCCGCGCGTCGCCCTCACCACCGGCGACCCGGCCGGCATCGGGCCGGAACTGCTCGTCCGCCTGCTCCACGAGATCGCGACCGCGCCGACGGTGCCCGACGCCGACGCCGGCAGCCCCGCCGCTGACCGCCCGGCCCACGCCGTCACCGTCTTCACCACGCCGGCCGAGCTCGACCGCGCCTTCGCGCAGGCGGGCGACGCCGTCGACCGCGCCGCGATCGAGAGCGCCGCGGGCATCACGATCGTCGACACCGGGCTCGACCTCTCCGGCGTCCCCGTCGCGGAGGCCTCCGAGGCCGGCGGCCGCTGGGCCCTCGACCACCTCGAGCTCGCCCTCGCCGCCCACGAGCGCGGCGAGGTCGACGCCCTCGTCTTCGCCCCGCTCAACAAGTCGTCGCTGCACCTCGCCGGCATGACCGAGAAGGACGAGATGCGCTGGTTCGAGAACCGCCTCGAGGCCGTCGGACCCGTCACCGAGCTCAACGCCATGGCCGGCCTCTGGACCTCGCGCGTCACCTCGCACGTCGCGCACCGGGACGCACCCGACCTCGTGACGGCGAGCTCCGTGCTGTCGGCCACGCGTCTCCTGCACGACGCGCTCGTGGGGACGGGCGTCGCCGCGCCGCGGCTCGCGGTCTGCGCGCTCAACCCCCACGCGGGCGAGAACGGCTCGTTCGGGCGCGAGGAGATCGACGAGATCGCCCCGGGCGTCGCCCTCGCCCGCGAGGAGGGCATCGACGCGACGGGGCCGTTCCCGGCCGACACGCTCTTCCTCCGGGCGCGCGACGGGCAGTTCGACGGCGTCGTCACCATGTACCACGACCAGGGTCAGATCGCCATGAAGATGATCGGCTTCGAGGGCGGCGTGACGATCGAGGGCGGGCTGCCGCTGCCGGTCTGCACCCCGGCGCACGGCACGGCCTTCGACCGCGTCGGGACGGGCACGGCCGCCCTCGCCTCGACCCGCAACGCGTACGAGCTCGCCCGCAGCCTCGCCGTCGCCGCCCGTGGCTGAGCCGACCCGAACCCCGGACGCCGACCCGGCCCGCACCCCGGCCCCGCACCGCACCGTCGTCGTCCTCGACGACGACCCCACCGGCACCCAGACCGTCGCCGACCTGCCGATCATCACGCGCTGGGCCCCCGGCGACGTCCGCTGGGCGCTCGACCAGGGCGGCCCCGGCTTCGCCGTCCTCACGAACACCCGCAGCCTCGACCGCGCGGAGGCCCGGTCCCGCACCCGCGAGGTGCTGCGGGCCGTCCTGACCGCCGCGGGCGACCGCGCCGCCGACCTGGTCGTCGTCAGCCGCGGCGACTCGACCCTGCGCGGCCACCACGTCGACGAGGTCGAGGTGGTCGTCGACGAGCTGGCCGCGACCGCCCCCGTCGACGCCGTCGTCATGGTCCCGGCGTTCCCGTCGGCCGGCCGCACCACGGTCGGCGGCGTCCATCTCGTGCGCGAGGGCGGCGAGGTCGTCCCCGCGGCGAGCTCGAGCTTCGCGGCCGACCCCACCTTCGGCTACCGGTCGTCACACCTCGCCGCCTGGCTCGAGGAACGCTCGGCCGGCCGCATCCACGCCGCCGACGTGGTCGCCCTCGGCCTCGACCTGGTGCGTGGCCCGGCCCGTGCCCTCGCCGACGCCCTCCTCGCGGTGCACGACGCCCGCCACGTCGTCGTCGACGCCGAGACCGACGACGACCTCGCACGCGTCGTGGTCGCCGGCCGCCTCGCCGAGCAGGCCGGCCACAGCCTCCTCTGGCGGATCGGCCCGGGCCTGCTCCGCCCGCTCCTCGGACAGGAGGCGCGCCCCGCCCTCGACAGCACCGCCCTGGCCCGCCACGTGGCCGCCTCCGGCCCCGGCACGCCCCACGGCCTCGTCGTCGTCGGCTCTCACGTGCCCCTGACCACCCGACAGGTGGAGCACCTGCAACGCGAGGCCGGCGACGAGGTCGAGACCCTCGTCGTCGACGTGCCGGCCCTGCTCGACCCTGCGACCCGCGACCGGGAGGTCGACCGCGTCGTGGCGGCCGCCGTCACCGCCCTGCGCGCCCGGGACGTCATGGTCACCACCTCGCGGGTCCGCGTCGACGGCCGCGACGGCGACGACAGCCTCCGGATCGCGCGCGAGGTCTCTCGCGCGCTCGTCGACCTCACCCGTCGCGTCGTCGCGGAGGCCCGCCCCTCGTTCGTCGTCGGCAAGGGCGGCATCACGTCGAGCGACCTCGCCACCGAGGCGCTGGGCCTCCGCCGCGCCGTCGTGCTCGGCACCCTCCTGCCCGGGGCCGTCTCCGTCTGGCGCGCCGCCGCCGACCCGTCGTCGCCGCACCCGGACCGTCCGGAGGCGCGGCCCGAGTCGTCGACCCCGCCCGCCTCCCCGACGCCCTACGCGGTGTTCCCGGGCAACGTGGGCACGGACGACGCGCTCTGGTCGGCGCTCTCGGCGTTCCGCGCGGCCGCCGTGAAGGCGACCGGGTAGCGGTCGAGCCAGGACTGCAGGGCGACCACCGCGCCTCCTCGGGCCCACTCGTCGAAGCCCATCGGCTGGATCGTCGTCGTCAGCGGCTTCGCCCAGTCGGGCCGGTCGACGGCGATGCCGGCCGCGACCGAGTCGGGCGCGACGGACGCGAGGCCGATGCCCTCGCCGGAGAGCTGCACGTTCTGGATGCCGGTCAGGGTCGTGACGGCCGAGATGAGCCGGCCGAGGGCCTCGGCGGACTCGCGGACCACGCGGCCCGCCACGGCGTCGCCGTCGGCCGCGAGCCGCAGGAGCTCGTCGTAGCCCACCGGGCGGCCGAGTCCGAGCGACACGGCGGAGCACATCGAGGGCGACGAGAGGTAGGCGATCGCGCAGCCGCGGTGGCCGTCGGGGCAGACCGGCCCGCTGCGGTCGATGACGTAGTGGCCGACGGTCGGGGTGTCGGGGTCCTCGCGTCGGACGACCTGGTCGGCGATGACGAGGGAGCAGCCGACGCCGACGCCGACGGTCACGAGCGCGAAGTCGCGGAGGCCGCGGGCGGTGCCGAACCAGTGCTGGGCCTGGGTGAGCGCGAGCACGTCGTTCTCGACGACGGTCGGCAGGCCCGTGAGGCGGGCGAGGTCGTCGCCGAGCGGCACGCCGTGCCAGGCCAGCGAGCGCGAGACGTCGACGACGCGGCCGTCGCTCGAGTGGCCGCCGAGGGCGACGCCGACCGCGGCCACCCGGGGCTCGCGGGCGACGAGCAGCGCGACGACGTCGGCGACGGCGGCCGTGACCGTCGCGGGGTCGGTGGCGTCGAGCGGGGCCTCGAGCCGCTCGGTGATGACGGCCCGGGCGGTCGTGACGACGCCGTGGACCGCGTCGAGCGTCACCTTGACCCCGACGAAGCGGAGGTCGGCCGAGACGTCGATGGGGCGGGTGATGCGGCCGTGCTGCGGGTCGGCGCGGTCCTCGCCCTCGATGAGCAGGCCCGTCTCGACGAGGGGCTTCGTCAGCCGGGTGAGGCTCGCGGGCGAGAGGTCGAGGCGCCGGGCGGTCTCGCTGCGCGAGAGGGGGCCGTTCTTCACGACCTCGCGGGCGACGTTCCTGGCCGACTCGACGGCGATGGTCGAGGGGGTCGTCTCGCGTGTCCGCATGCTGGTGCTCCTCTGCGCCGACCCGTCACGTCGCCATGACAGGTGTTCTTTTCCTTGCCGGTAACCATAGCGGTCGGTCCACCGGGCGCCAGTACCGTTCGAGTACGGATCAACGCCTCTGCTTGACGTCGAGTGTTTTCCGTAGCAATAATGATGCACGCCGATCATCGTCGATCACCCGCTCGGGTCCGAGGCAAGGAAGCCACCGTGACACAAGACAGCCGCCTGTTCCACCTCCGCTCGGGAGGTGTCAGCGTCGTCCTCGACGCCGCCGGCGACGCCGTGCCCCGCCTCGTGCACTGGGGCCGCGACCTGGGCGCCGTGACCGACGCGGAGCTCGCGGAGCTCGCCCGCACGTCCGTCCCGCAGATCGTCTCCAACAGCATCGACGTCGTCGTGCCGCTCGGGCTGCTGCCCGACCAGACCACGGGCTGGAACGGCACCCCGGGCCTCAGCGGGCACCGCGACGGACGCCACTTCTCGGCCGCGTTCACCGGTGCTCGGGTCTCGACCCCCGCCTCCTCCGACCCCCGCGTCGGCGACCGCCGCGTCGTCGTCGAGCTCGCCGACGAGATCGCCGAGCTGCGGCTCGCGATCGAGGTCGAGCTCGCCGAGAGCGGCGTGCTGCGCAGCCGGGCCACCCTCACCAGCACGGGCGAGGGCGCCTACACGGTCGACGACCTCGTGCTGGCGCTGCCCGTGCCGGCCGAGGCGGAGGAGATCCTCGACTTCACCGGGCGCCACATGCGCGAGATGAGCCCGCAGCGGCACCCGTTCACCGTCGGCACCCACGCGGCCGAGGGGCGGCACGGCCGCACGGGCCACGACGCGTCGCTGCTCTACGCCGTGGGCCGCACGGGCTTCGGCTTCCGCTCGGGCGAGGTCTGGGGGGTGCAGGTCGCCTGGAGCGGCAACCACCGCAGCTACGCCGAGCGCCTGCCGACCGGCCGCGCCGTCGTGGGCGGGGGAGAGCTGCTGCTGCCCGGCGAGGTGCGCCTCGGCCGCGACGAGTCGTACTCGACGCCGTGGCTGTACGCGTCGTGGGGCGACGGGCTCGACGACCTCGGCGCCCGCCTGCACGGGTTCGTGCGCGGACGCGAGGGGTACCCGACCTCGCCCCGCCCGGTCGTGCTCAACACATGGGAGGCCGTCTACTTCGACCAGCGGCTCGAGACCCTGCTCGCGCTGGCCGACCGTGCGGCCGAGGTCGGCGTCGAGCGCTTCGTGCTCGACGACGGCTGGTTCCGCGGGCGCCGCGACAAGACGGCCGGACTCGGCGACTGGACGGTCGACGAGTCGGTCTGGCCCGACGGCCTGGACCCGCTCGTCGAGCGGGTGCGCGGCCACGGCATGCAGTTCGGCCTCTGGTTCGAGCCGGAGATGATCAACCCCGACTCCGACGCCGCCCGCGCGCACCCCGACTGGGTCATGTCGCCCGGTCACCGGCTGCCGCCGACCCAGCGCTTCCAGCAGGTGCTCGACCTCACGGCGCCCGGCGCCTACGAGCACGTGCTCGAGAGCATGAGCGCGCTGATCGGCCGCCACGCGATCGACTTCGTCAAGTGGGACCACAACCGCGACCTCGTCGACGCCGGGCACTCGTCGTCGGGCCGCGCCGGCGTGCACGACCAGACGCTCGCCTTCTACCGGCTCGTCGACGAGCTGCGCTCGCGGTTCCCGGCCCTCGAGATCGAGGCCTGCTCGTCGGGCGGCGCCCGCGCCGACCTCGAGGTGCTCGGCCGCAGCGACCGCGTCTGGGCCAGCGACTGCATCGACGCCCTCGAGCGTCAGCGCATCGAGCGCTGGACCGGCGTCGTCGTGCCGCCCGAGATGCTGGGCTCGCACGTCGGCTCGTCGCCCGCCCACTCGACCGACCGCCGCCACGAGATGGCGTTCCGCGCCGGCACCGCCCTCTTCGGGCACTTCGGCCTCGAGCTCGACCTCACCAGCGTCGACGCCGACGAGCTCGCCGAGCTGACCCGGTGGATCGAGCTCTACAAGGCGGAGCGCTCGTGGCTGCACCGCGGCACCGTCGTCCGCGGCGACCACCCCGACCCGGCGTACTGGGTGCGCGGCGTCGTCTCGGAGACCGCCGACGAGGCGCTGTACTCCTTCGTCGCGGTCGCCACGACCGTGCAGAACCCGCCGGGAGCCGTCCGCCTGCCGGGCCTCGACCCCGACCGCCGCTACCGCGTCGAGGTGGTCGAGCCCGGCCACCGCATCAAGGCCTACAACCACCACGCGGGCCCCGCCTGGTGGACCACGGGCACCGAGCTCACCGGCCGGTCGCTCGCGACCGTCGGCCTGCAGGCGCCGGGGCTCGCCCCCGAGCACCTCGTGCTCGTGCGCGCCCGCGCCGTCGACCCGGAAGGAGCCGCACGATGACCGCACCCACCACCGCGAAGCCGAGGGCGGGCGCCTCGGGGACAGGAGCGGGGCGCGCTCCGCACCCCGCGCCTCCTCGTCGCCCCGCCCGGTTCGGCATGAAGCGGCAGGAGGCGATCGCCGGCTGGATGTTCGTGCTGCCGGCGCTCGTCGGGTTCCTGGCGTTCTTCGTCTGGCCCGCGATCAGCGGCCTCGGCTACAGCTTCACCGACTTCGACCTGCTCACGCCGCCGGAGTTCATCGGCCTCGACAACTACGCCCGCCTCGTGCAGGACCCGCTGTTCTGGAACGCCATCGGCACGACGAGCTACTACGTCGCCATCAACATCGGGCTGCAGACCGTGCTCGCGCTCGGCATCGCCGTGCTGATGCACCGGCTCACGCAGTCGATGGTCGTGCGCGGCGTCGTGATCTTGCCGTACCTCATCGCCAACGTCGTCGCGGCCCTCGTGTGGTTCTACATGTTCGACTACCAGCTCGGCGTGGTGAACGAGATCATCGACTGGACCGGGCTCGACCGGATCGCCTTCTTCGGCGAGAGCGCCTGGGCGATCCCCACGGTCGCGCTCATCAACGTGTGGCGGCACATGGGCTACACGGCGCTGCTGATCTTCGCGGGGCTGCAGACCATCCCCAAGGAGGTCTACGAGGCCGGCGTCATCGACGGGGGCTCGGAGTTCCGCATGTTCCGCAGCATCACGCTGCCGCTGCTGCGCCCCGTGCTCGCCATGGTGCTGGTCGTCACGGTCACCGGGTCGTTCCAGCTGTTCGACACCATCGCCGTCACCACGCAGGGCGGCCCGGTCAACTCGACCCGCGTCATCAACTACTACATCTTCGACATGGCGTTCAACCGCTTCGACTTCGGCTACGGGTCGGCGATGGCGCTCGCGCTGTTCCTGCTGCTGGCCGTCTTCACCTTCGTCCAGCTGCGCCTGACCCGCGCCGACAAGTCCGACCTGGGATGACCCGACCATGACGACCATGACCCCGCCGCCCGACCAGCTCGCCGCCGTCGAGCCCGCCACCAGCACCCGCGCCGGCCGCGTGCCGCGCCCGTCCCGCGGTCGCCGACCCGCTCGCGGCAGCCGCGCCGCCCGAGGACGGAAGGCCCTCGGCTGGGCCGCCCTCGGCCTCGTGATGCTGGTGACGCTGTTCCCCTTCTACTGGATGCTGCGCACCTCGCTCTCGACCACCGTCTCGCTGGGCAGCGACCCCGGGTCGCTGCTGCCCGTCGACTTCACCCTCGGCGCGTACCAGCGGGTGCTCGGGCTCGCGACGACGCAGGAGGCGCTCGCCGAGGGAGGGTCGGGGGCGTCGATCAACTTCTGGTCGTACCTCCGCAACTCGCTCATCGTCGCGACGGTGACGACGGTCGGGCAGGTGCTGTTCTGCTCGATGGCCGCCTACGCCTTCGCGCGGCTGCGCTGGCCGGGCCGCAACCTCGTGTTCGCCGCCTTCATCAGCGCGCTGATGGTGCCGCCGATCTTCACGACGATCCCGAACTTCGTGACCATCCGCGAGCTGGGCCTGCTCAACACCTACGCCGGCATCATCCTGCCGACGCTGCTCATGACGCCGTTCGCGGTGTTCTTCCTCCGGCAGTTCTTCCTCAGCATCAGCCGCGAGGTCGAGGAGGCCGCGATCATCGACGGCGCGGGGCCGGTGCGGCGGTTCTTCCAGGTGATCCTGCCGCTCGGGGCCGCGCCCATCACGACGCTGGCGATCCTCACCTACATCACGTCGTGGAACGAGTACTTCTGGCCCCAGCTCGTCGGCCGCACCGAGGAGGTGCGGGTGCTCACCGTGGCGCTCGGCGTCTTCCGGTCGCAGACGCCGCAGGGCGGGCCCGACTGGGCCGGCCTCATGGCCGCGACGCTCATCGCCGCCCTGCCGATCCTCGTGCTGTTCGCGATCCTCGGTCGGCGCGTCATCAACAACATCGGGTACTCGGGCACGAAGTGACGGCCGCAGCCCCGACCGCGGGCCCGACTCCGGGCCCGGGCCCGGTCGCGGCCCCGGGCCGGGCCGCCTCGCCCCGGCCTCCGCACCCCCACCAGCAGCCACACCGCACCAGACAGCAGTCCGCATCAACGACGAAGGGACAACCATGAACACGAAGAAGAAGAGGGGCCTGGCCGCCGCGATCGCGGTGCTGCCGATGCTCGCCGTCACCGCCTGCGCAGGCGGCGGCGGGGGCGGCGGCGACGCCAGCGGCGAGATCACCTACTGGCTGTGGGACTCGAACCAGCAGCCGGCCTACGAGCAGTGCGCGACCGACTTCGCCGCGGCGAACCCCGGCAGCACCGTGAACATCCAGCAGTTCGGCTGGGACGACTACTTCCAGACGCTCACGACGAGCCTCGTCGGCGGCGACGCCCCCGACGTCATCACGAACCACGCCTCGTTCTTCCCGCAGCTCGCGAGCACGGGGCAGCTGCTTCCCCTCGACGACGTGGTCGAGAGCGAGGGCATCGACTTCGACGACTACCAGGCCGGCATCCCCGAGCTCTGGGTCGGCGAGGACGGCGAGCGCTACGGGCTGCCGAAGGACTGGGACACCGTCGCGACGATCTACAACGCCCAGTACCTCGCCGACGCGGGCCTCACGCCGGAGTCGCTGCAGGACCTCAGCTGGAACCCCGAGGACGGCGGCACGTGGGAGCAGACCATCGCCCGCCTCTCGGTCGACGCGAACGGCGTGCGCGGCGACGAGCCGGGCTTCGACGCCTCGAACGTGGCGGTCTACGGCCTCGGCCTCAAGTCGAAGTCGGGCATCGGCGCCTTCGGCCAGACGCAGTGGAGCATGTACGCGCTCAGCAACGACTGGACCTACGCCGACAAGAACCCGTTCGGCACCGACTTCAACTACGACGACGAGAAGTTCATCGAGTCGATCGAGTGGTGGCGCTCGCTGGTCGAGAAGGGCTACATGCCGAGCTACCAGGCGGCGTCGTCGGGCGTCGGCATCCAGGAGGCGTTCGGCGCCGGACGCTACGCCCTCGCCACCGACGGCAGCTGGAACGCCAAGACCTACTTCAGCTTCGAGGGAGTCGAGGCGGGCATCGCCCCGCTGCCGAAGGGCCCCGACGGCGACCGTGCCGGCGTGCTGAACGGCCTGGCCGACTCGGTGCTGTCGACGACCGACCAGCCCGAGCTGTCGAAGAAGTGGGTCGGCTACCTGTCGTCGGCCGCCTGCCAGGACGTCGTGGCCGAGGCCGCGGTGGTCTTCCCGGCGCTGAACAGCTCGAGCGAGAAGGCGGCGACCGCGTTCGCGGACGCCGGCATCGACGTCTCGACCTACTACGACGCCGTCGCCGCGGGCGAGACCGAGCTGGCGCCGATCGCCAACCACTGGCTCGACGTGCTCGCCGTCATGGAGCCCGCGATGGAGTCGGTGCTGATCGGCCAGTCCGAGCCCGAGTCGCTCGCCGACGCCTCCGAGCAGGTCGACCAGCTCTTCGCGAACGACTGACCCCTGGCCCTGGCCCGGCCGGGCACGCGTGTCAACGGATCGTCGCCCTGCGGTGTCGGGGGCGACGACCCGTGGACACTCGCACGTCGACCGGGGCCCTGCCCGGGACGCGATCGTGGGAGGCGCGGGTCGGCCGGCCCGCGCCTCCCGCGCTCCTGGGCCGGCCGGGTCCGCCGGGCGGGCGAGGCGGGTGTCGCCCCGGAGGCCTAGGCTCGTCGGATGCTTGTGGGAGTGCTCGTCATCGTCCTCGCGATCGTCGCCGTCGTCGGTGGCCTCGTCGCCATCGCGTGCGTGGGCGCTCCGGTGGTCGGCGGGTGGTCGGACGACGCGGCGGCCCCGGCGATCCTCGCGGGCATGGGCGTGCTGCTCGTCTCCGTCCTGGCGGGGACCTGGCGGGCGAACACCGCGGCGCGTGCCGTCAGCGACGGCGAGGGCGCTGGCGAGGGCAGGGCGTCTCCTCGCGCCTGAGGGCTCGGACCCCGGGCTGACGCCCGGTCGTTCCGCCCCGCTCGAGTCATTCCGCCCGCAGGCGGCACGTGACGTTCGCGAGCGTTCCCTCTCGAGCGCGCTCGTCCACGTATCGTCGTCGGTGACGCGTGCGGGCGACGATTCGTGGACACTCTCGCCACGGGTCAGGCCGGGCCGGGCTTGCTCGGCCCGGCCGCGCCCGGGCCTACTCGAGCAGGGCGGGGTCGAGGCCGTGGCGCTCGATCTCGACCGCCTGCCGGATCGTCAGCGGGTAGATGCGCGAGAGCTCCGGCCGGGCCGGATCGCTCGTGATGTAGGCGACGCTCTCGACGTGCTGCTCGAACGCCGCCACCTTGTCGCGCGGCGCCCCCACGACGAGCTGGAAGCCGAGCGACCGGAGGGCCGCCAGCGACCGCCCGGTGTACTCGGCGTCGGCCTTGACGAAGCCCTCGTCGAGCACGATCGGAGCGTAGGTCGGCACCCGGTCGCTGCCGTCGCCCAGCCGGAACCGCAACGCTGCCCCGAGGACGAACGCGATGAGCTCCTGGCCCTCGCCGCCCGACTTGCCCGCGACGCCCTCGTGCACGACCTGCGTCCCGTCGGCCCGCGTCTCGATCGCGCGGAACTGGTAGTGCTCCCGCGCGTCGAGCACCCGGCGTCGCCAGGCGTCGCCGATCTTCGACCGCTCCTCGAGGTGCGCCAGGTCGCGCCGCAGCGCGAGGAAGCGCCGCTCGACCTCGGCCGGGTCCGACGAGCCGCCGCCGGTACTCCCGGCACCCCCGGCCGCCGCGGCCGCTGTGTGCTCCCGCAGCGTCCGCCGGAACTCGACCAGGTCGCTGTTCGACACCGGCCGCGGCTCGATGTCGAGGGTCGAGCCCTCGCGGAACTCGATCTCGCGCAGCGCCTGCGAGATGGGCCGGACCCCACGGCGGATGACGTGGCCGTCCTCCTCGATCTGCACGAGCAGGGCGCGGAGGCTGTCGCCCACGTCGCTCCCGGCCTTCGCGAGCCAGCGTTGCTTCGCGTGCGGCAGGTCGTCGTCGAGCAACGTCCGGTGGATCGCCAGCACCGTCGGCAGGCTGTCGATCGTCGCGTCGACGCCGGCGCTCGGGTCGAGCTCGAGGTACCGGGCGAAGACGAGCTCGAGGGTCAGCTCGTGCTGCGCCCGCTCGCGGTCGTGTCCGTCGACCTGCGCCCGCAGCTGAGCGGCCGCCTCGCGGTACGAACGCTCGACGTCGGCCGCCTCGCGCGGCGCGCTGAACGGCAGGGGTGCGAGCAGCGCCCGCTCGGCGTCGGTGAGCGGCTCGGCGTCGGTGAGGGCGTCGGTGAAGGCGTCCTCGAGGTCGACGAGCGTCGCGTGCTCCTGCTCGAGCTGGTCGAGTCGCTGCTGCACCTCCGCACCGCGTCTCACGGCCGCGAGACGGTCGTCGTCGGCGGAGGCCGCTCGGGCCTGCAGCGTCGCGATCTCGGGCTGTTCGACGGCGACCCTCTCCAGCTGGCCGAGGAGGTCGGCGAGGCGTGCCCGGGCGGGCGCGGCGTCGACGTCCGACCACGACGTCTCGACGGCGCGCTCGACGGTCTCGACGACGCGGCGACGGGCGCCGGCGGCCGTCTCGGCGGCGTCCCACTCCGCGCGTGCGGCGTCGAGCGAGCGGGTCAGCTCCCCGAGCTCGTCGACGAGCTCGGCGACGCGGGCCGCGTTGTCGAGCCCGATCCACGAGCGCTGTCGCCGGTCGTCCTTCGTGACGCGGCGGCCCGACCCGGTGCGGAGCCCCGCACGGGTGACCGCCCCGCGCACGCCGTCGGGCAGCGCGGAGTCGAGATCGTCGGCGCCCTCGACGCAGAGCACGCTGCGCTCGGCGACGAGCTCGTCGTGCAGCCAGCCGCGGTAGGGGCTGGTCTCGTCGAGCACGAGCATCGACGGGACCGTGCGCGCGATCGGCGTCAGCCGTGCCGAGAGCCCGGGGGTCGCGGGCACGAGCGTCACGCGACCGCGCATGTCCTCGGCGTCGACGAAGCGGCGCACCGCCGCGAAGTCGTCAGGGTCGACGAGGAGGTGCGTGGCCAGGTCGCCCACGACCCTCTCGACCGCGGTCGTCCAGCCTCCGTGCTCGGGGCCGACCTCCATCAGCTCGCCGGCGTAGGGCAGCCGTGCGGCCGGCACGCCGGTGCCGTCGGCGATGCGGCGACGTCGCTCCACGGCCTCGTCGGGGACGTTGCTGCGGCGTCGCTCGAACGACTCCTTCTGCCGCTGGCGCTCGCCCACGGCCCGGCGCGTCTCCGAGATGCGCGCCCCCAGGTCTCCCCGCAGCTCGTCGTGCTCGCGACGGGCGGCGGCCTCCTCGGCGGCGAGCGACGCGGCCCGGCCGCGCAGCGCCTCCAGCTCCTCGCTGGTCGTCGGCACGGCCTCGCCGACGCTCTCGAGCGGCGCGGCGAAGCGGCGGTGCTGCGCCTCGACCCGGGCGACGGCGTCCTCTGCCCAGCGCACCTGCTCGCGGAGCGACCGGGAGGGGTCGCCGCCGAGGTCGGCGATCTGGGCCAGGGCCTGCTCGCGGTCGCGGAGGGCGGCGTCCTCGTCGTCGGCGGCGCGCCTCCTCGTGTCGGTCAGCTCGCGCTTCTCGGACTGGACGCGGTCGACCTGGCCGCGCACCTGGTCGCCGACCTTCTCGGCGAGCCAGACGCGCAGGCGCGTCGGCTCCGTGACGCCCGCGACGCCGCTCGTGAGCAGGGCGCGCCCCGCGGTCGCGTCGTCGCCGGCCGCGCGCCAGCGCTCGGCGAGCCCGGGCACCGGCTCGAGCACCTCGAGCTTGCGACGGGTCGTCTCGAACACGTCGTACAGCTGCGAGGCCTCGCGATACGTGCCGAGCGTCGTCTCCCAGCGCGACAGCGCCTTCGGCTGCGTCAGGACGAACTGCTTGAAGAGCTCGTCGATCGAGAAGACGCCCTTCGACGCCTGGGCGCGGCGCAGCAGCGTCAGGGCCTTGAGCTGCGACTCGTCGCTGCCGCCGATGCCGAGCCGGCCGCAGAGCCGCACGCGCAGCTCGGGCTGCGAGTAGGTGACGAGGTCGGTCGCGGGGTCGAGCAGCTTGGCGATCGAGCCCTTCGTCAGGGGCGACGTGCTCGTGCCCTCGCGCCGCACCTCGGTGAGGCGGCCGAGGTCGAAGCGGCCGGCGACGAGCAGGTAGACGCTCGCCTGGGTGACGTCGTCCTGGCTCGAGGTGTCGGCGCTGATCCAGGCGAGGCGGACGGCCGTGAGGGTCTCGCCGAGCTCGGTGCTCCACGTGATGGCGGCGCCGCTCGCGAACGACTCGCCGAGCGGGCGGAGGAAGCGCGTCGTCGTCTGGTCCGACCCGGCGTCGCGCACCTCGTCGGTCTTGCCGCGGGCGTAGCTGTAGACGGTGCGCTCGGAGCGCTGGCGGGCGTCGTCGCGGGCGGCCCGGTTGAACTCCTGCGGGTTCGGCATGATGACCGACGACATGGCGTCGAGCACGGTCGACTTGCCTCGTCCGGTCGGGCCGAGGATCGCGATGCCCCCGCGCCCCACGGGCATGCGGTGCAGCCCCGCGTAGCTGCCCCAGTTGAGCAGCTGCACGAGCTCGATCCGGTACTGCCCGGAGTGGAACATGCCGTCGTCGCGCCGCAGGTCGTCGTCGCCCGGCAGCGCGTCGTCGGCCCTGGCGGCGTCGCGGGCGGCAGCGTCGGAGGCGGGCAGCTCGTCGGCGAGGTCGCCGGGGGCAGGGGTGTCGGCGAGCGTCATGCGCGGTCGTCCTCCGGGGCGTCGAGGTCGAGGGTGACGGCGGTCGGGTCGGGGGCCGGGGCGTCGCCGGTCGTGTCGGCCGCCTCCGACGCCTCTCCTGCGAGGTCGTCCAGATCGTCAGGGGACGAGGAGGCGCGGGTCGACCCGTCGAGGTCGGTCCCGTCCCCGAGGTCGCCGGGGTCGCCCTCGGGGTCGACGTCTCGCCCGGCCTCGAGGAACATCGCCTCGATCTGCACGAGCCGGTCGGGCGTCACGAGGGGCACGACGGCCGGCGCGACGACGAAGAGCGTGGGGTCGTCGCTCTCGGGGAGGAGCAGGTCACGGGCGACCATGGCCGCGATCGCGGCGTCGACGCGGCGAGCCGAGCGCAGCTCGTCGTGGGCGGCGTCGTCGTGGAACCGGGCGAGGAACTCGGCGACCTGGTCGCGCGACACCACGACCGCCTCGTCGGCGGCGTCGGTGTAGGCGTGCTCTCGACGCAGGAAGACGAGCAGCAGCGTCGCGTCGCGCGACAGCGGCTTCTCGCGACGGAGCAGGACGGGCACGTCGTCCTGCCCGCTCTGGCGCTTGAACGCGACCTCGTAGCCGTGGTCGACCTCGAGCACGAGGAACATCTCGGCGAGGCGGGCGCGGATCTCCGGTTCGTACGCCAGGAGGCCGGCCCACGCCTCCTGCTGGCGGGAGCGGGAGACGAAGCGGTGGGTCAGCAGCGTGACGAGGGCCTTGCGACCGGCGAGGGGGAGCTCGTCGCGCAGGCCGGCGGCGGGCGAGGGCGCGGGCGAGGGCGAGGGCGGGGCGTCGGAGGCCGGGGCGACGGAGATCGCCGGGGCGCCGACCGGCTCGTCGGTGGGTGTCGTGGTCATGCGGTCTCGCTCTCGCGGGGCTGGGCGGGGTCGGGGAGGAGGGGCGCGTGGTCGGCCCCGGGAGGCCCGTCGCGGCGTGGGGGACGGCGGGGGAAGACGAGGCGGGGCAGCGTGACCTCGCGCACCGCGCCTCCGGCGGTGGTGAGGGCGACCGTCTCGGTGTCGTCCGCGACGACTCCGTGGTCGACGGCGAGGTCGAGCATGCTGAGGACGAGGCCGAGCCGTCGGAACTCGGGGTCGGTCGCGTCGTAGACCTCGGCGCTGGTGACCTCGTCGGGTGCGTCGTCGGCGTCGAGCAGCCGCTCGACCGTCGCGGCGACGGCGGCCGTGCTCGTGCCCGCGGTGAGACGGAGGGCGGCCCGGTCGGCCGCGGGCAGCGCGACGTCGCCCTCGTCGACCTGCACCTCGACGGTGGGGCGGCCGCGGTCGCTCCAGGGCTGCAGCTGACTCACGTCGACGACGTCGAGCGCACCGAGTCCGAGGACGTCGCGGGGCACGAGCACGTGGCCCGGCTGTCGCTCGGCCCAGGCGCCGCCGGCGTGGAGGGCGCGCTCGGCGAGCGTGAGCACCCGCTGCTGGCGCTCGGCACCGGTGCGGCTGAGGAACCGGCGCAACGACGAGGTCCAACGGCCGTAGGTCTCCTGCACCGACTGCTCCTCCGAGAGCAGCGACGAGATGAGGGTCTCGAGCTGCGCCCGCTGGTGGTCGCTCAGCTGCTCGGCGGAGGCGGGCTGCGTGAGGATCGCCTCGATGTCGGCGCGCATGACGTCGATCTCGCGCGACGACAGCATCTGCGCGAAGCCGCGGTAGGCGCGCCCCTCGGGCGTCTGCTCGAGGAGGTCGTTCTCACGGAGGTACTGGTCGACGAGGGCGCCCTTGCCGACGTGCTCGGTGGAGGCGCGGCGGGCGACGACCCGGTGGCGCTGCTCGACGAGGGAGCTGAGCTGGCGGAAGTCCTCCGGCAAGGACGCGGTCAGCCGGACGACCTCGCGCACCTGCCGGGCCAGCTGGTCGGACGTCGGCGGCTCGACGTGGCCGCCGGCGACGGCCGCGCGACGGCGCTGCAGCTCGGCGATCTGGTCGTCGAGGCGGGCCAGCTGCGACTCGGGACTCGGGTCGGCGAGGCCGGCGAGGTGGTGCACGGCGTGGGCGATGCTGCCGAGGCGGGCCTCGCTCACGACGCTGTCGTGCTCGATCGTCTCCCGGACGATGCGCAGCGCCCGGAGGCTGTGCTGGGAGAGGCGGTAGCGGGCGCCGGTCTCGCGGGCGCCGGTGCGGATCAGCCAGCCGTTGTCGACCCAGCCTCGGCAGTGGTCGGCCGGGGTGGCGAGCTGCTCGGGGTCGATCGCCTCCTGCGCCTCGCTCACGCGGCGGTGGAACCAGTCGGCCGAGACGGGGCCCTCGGCGTGCTCGAGGGAGCGGGAGAACAGGGGGAGCACCCACCGCGCGTTGGTGCTGCGGAGCAATGCCCAGGTCGGGTCGTCGTCCCACGCGCCGACGACGTCGTCACGGGTCAGGGCCTCGTGCCCCGACGGGTCGTCCACCACGCTGCCTCCCGGATCGTCGACGGACGAGCCTACCGCGCGGGAGGCACGGGCCCGGGCGGTGCGGTGAGGCCCGGGGGAGGCGCGGGGTCGGCCGGGTGCTCGAGGCCGGGCGGGTGCGCGGCGGCCGGCGGTGTCGGTCATCGGCGCTAGCGTGACGGCAGCGCCGCACCGGTGCACCCCGCCACCCACGAACCGGAGGACGCCATCTACCTCGACGACGACACCGTGGTCACCAGCCCGAGCGACCTGTCGACCTGGACCGCCTGCGAGTGGGCCTTCCTCCGCCGGCTCGACGCGAAGCTCGGCCGCGTCGAGCTGGCCGACGAGGCGCCGGACGCCATGCTCGACCGCACGGCGAGGCTGGGAGACGACCACGAGGTGCGCTTCCTCCAGACGCTGCGCGAGACGCACGAGGTCGTCGAGTTCGAGCGCCCGCCGCGCGACGGGTACCCGGCGGCGGCAGCGGCTGCCCTGCAGGCGATGCGCGACGGTGTCGAGGTGCTCTACCAGGCGACCTTCTTCGACGGCTCCTTCATCGGGTTCTCCGACTTCCTCCTGCGTGACGACGAGGGCCGCTACGAGGTCTACGACACGAAGCTCGCCCGCCACGCGAAGATCCCCGCGCTCCTGCAGCTCGCGGCGTACGCCGAGCAGATCGAGGCGCTCGGGGTGGCCGTCGGACCGCGGGTGCACCTCGTGCTCGGCGACGGGACGACCTCCTCGCACGACCTCGCCGACATCGCGCCGGTGCACCGGGCCCAGCGCCGTCGGCTCCGCGCCTCCGTCGACGACCGGGTGCGCGCCTCCTCGCCCCTGGCCTGGGGAGATCCCGACGTCGCCGCCTGCGGCCGCTGCTCGCAGTGCGCGCCGCAGGTCGAGGCCCACCGCGACCTCGTGCTCGTCGCGGGCATGTCGCTCGGCCGACGGTCGGCCCTCATCGACGCGGGGGTGACGACGATCGACGCGCTCGCCGAGCGCGAGTCGCCGGTGCCCGGCGTCGGCGGGGCCGCGCTCGCGCGGCTCCGGGCCCAGGCGCAGCTGCAGCTCGCGAGCGAGGCCGGACGACCGACCGTGCGACTCGTCGACCCGGGCGCGCTCGCCGCGATCCCCGCGCCCGACGACGGCGACCTGTTCTTCGACTTCGAGGGCGACCCCCTGCACAGCGAGGGCGACGCGACGGTGTGGGGGCTCGACTACCTCTTCGGCAGCGTCGACCAGGAGGCGCGGTACACGCCGTTCTGGGCGCACGACCTCCGAGAAGAACGCGTCGCCCTGGTCGACTTCCTCGCGTTCGTGCGGGCTCGACGGGCGGAGCACCCGGGCATGCACGTCTACCACTACGCGGCGTACGAGCGCACGCACCTGTTGTCTCTGGCCGCTCGCCACGGCGTCGGCGAGACGGAGGTCGACGACCTGCTCCGGGACGGGGTGCTCGTCGACCTCTACCCGGTGGTGCGGGCCGCCCTGGTCGTCGGCTCGCGCAGCTACTCGATCAAGGCCCTCGAGCCGCTCTACATGGGCGACGACGCGCGCGGCAAGGGGGAGGGCGACGTCGCGAACGGCGCCGACAGCATCACGGCGTACGTCGACGCGATCACCGCCCTCCGGGCCGGCGACCCCGCCGGGCAGACCCGGCTCGACCAGGTCGCCGACTACAACGAGTACGACTGCCGCTCGACGCTGCGGCTCCGTGACTGGCTGCTGTTGCTCGTCCCGGCGGCACCCGACGGCGCACCGGCCGCCTCCGACGACCTGCTGCCGCTCGTCGACGACGAGCGCGTGAAGGCCGAGCCCGACCCCGTCTTCGTCGAGCTGTCGGCCCTCCTCGCCGACGTCGACCCGCTCGACCGCACGGCGGACGAGACCGCGCTCGCCCTCGCCGCGGCCGCCATCGACTACCACCGCCGCGAGGCCAAGACCTTCTGGCAAGAGCACTTCGACCGCCTGCGCGGCCCCGTCGACGACTGGGCCGACACGCGCGACGTGTTCGTCGTCGAGCGGGCCGAGGTCGTGCGCGACTGGGACCGTCTGCCCCGCGCCCGCACGCTGTCCCGCGACCTGCGCCTCGCGGGGTCGCTCGCGCCCGGCAGCCGCCTCTCCGTCGGCGGGCCGTCGCCGCACCTCGTCTACGACGCGCCGCTGCCGCCCACCGTGCGGGCGGCGGGGCCCGGACTCCGGGGCGCCGTCGCCCGGGCCACCGTGCTCGACGTCGACGCGGCGGGCGACCGCGTCGTGCTGCTCGTCAAGGAGTCGCTGGCGAGCGGCGGCGAGCCGCACCACCAGTTCCCGCTGGCCCTGACGCCCGCTGCCCCGCCCCGCGCGGCTCCGCAGCCGGAGGCCATCTCGGAGTGGGGTCGCGCGGTGCTCGACGCGCTGCCGTCGCCCCTGCCCGACCCGGCGCTCGACCTCCTGCGGCGCGTACCGCCTCGGGGACGGGACGCGTCGGCCGCGTCCGCCGTCGTGCCCGTCGTGGGCGACGACACCGTCGGCGCGGTGATGGCGACCTTGCTCGGGCTCGACCGGTCGTACCTGGCGGTCCAGGGCCCCCCGGGCACGGGCAAGACCTACGTCGGATCGACCGTCGTGGCTCGGCTCGTCACCGAGCACGGCTGGCGCGTCGGCATCGTCGGCCAGTCGCACGCGGTGGTCGAGAACTTCCTCGACGCGGTGGTGGCGAAGGGGGTCGACCCGTCGCGGGTGGTGAAGGTGCCGAAGGTCGGACGCACCGCCGACGAGCTCGAGGCCCTGTCGTGGACCCCCGTCAAGAACGGCGCCGCGGTGGCGGAGTTGCTCGGCGGCCACGGCGAGACCGGCGGAGTCGTCGGCGGCACCGCCTGGACCTTCGCCAACGCGGACACCGTCGCGCGTGGCTCGCTCGACCTGCTCGTCGTGGACGAGGCCGGCCAGTTCTCCCTGGCGCCGACGATCGCCTCGTCGGTCGCGACGCAGCGCCTGCTGCTGCTCGGCGACCCGCAGCAGCTGCCGCAGGTCAGCCAGGGGCAGCACCCGGAGCCGGTCGACGAGTCGGCGCTCGGGTGGCTGGCCGACGGGCACGACGTGCTGCCGGCATCGCTCGGCTACTTCCTCTCGCGGACCTACCGGATGCACCCCGCCGTCACGGAGCCGGTGTCGCGGCTCTCGTACGAGGGTGCCCTCGAGTCGAGGGCACCGGAGCGGTCGCTCGACGGCGTCGAGCCGGGCCTGCACGTGGTGCCCGTGCTGCACTCGGGCAACACGACGTCGTCGACGGAGGAGGCGGCCCGGGTCGTCGAGCTCGTGGCGTCGATCGTCGGACGGTCGTGGTCGGACGAGCGAGGCACGCGCCTGCTGACCGACGACGACGTGATCGTCGTGGCCCCGTACAACGCTCAGGGCGCCGTCATCCGAGAGGCGCTCGACACCGCGGGGCTGACGGGGACGACCGTCGGTACCGTCGACCTCTTCCAGGGCCGGGAGGCCGTGGTGGCCATCGTGTCGCTGGCCGCGTCGTCGGCCGCGGACATCCCGCGCGGACTCGAGTTCCTCCTGATGCCCAACCGCCTCAACGTGGCGATCTCGCGTGCGAAGTGGGCGGCCTACCTGGTCCACTCGCCCGCCCTCGCCTCGTCGATGCCGACCTCGATCGCCGGCCTCGGCCTGCTCTCGCGCTTCATCGACCTGCTGGAGACGCCCGGGGCCTGAGCGCTGGTCGCCAGGCCCGAGGTCGGCCCCACCGACCCGGGCCGTTGACGGCCGACGCCGCGAGCAACACCGCCTCCGTCGACGCGACGACCTCGTCGACCGAGGAGTGCTCCCAGACGCGCACGACGATCCACCCGTCGTCCCGGAGGGCAGCGTCGTGTCGAGCGTCCCTCTGACGGTTCGCCAGGAGCTTCGCGTGCCAGTACTCGGCGTTGGCGTTCGGCAGGTGCGTGTGCTGCGGGCAGTAGTGCCAGAAGCACCCGTCGACGAAGACCGCGACCCCGAGGCGGGGGAAGAGCAGGTCGGGCCTGCACCGTGACCCGTCGCGCAGGGGGCGGTCGACGAAGAAACGCCATCCCCGCCGGTGCAGCTCTCGGCGCAGCAGCAGCTCGGGCCGGGTGTCGCGTCGACGGATCCGGCTCATGCGCGTGCGCGTCGCCGGGTCGGAGACGAAGGGGAACGTCGCCGCCGTAGTCGGTGCCTGCAGGCGCGGACGAGGGGTCACGAGAGCGATCGACCGACGGGGACCCGGGGCGTCAGGCACGCCCGTCCGCCGGGTCGCCCTGGCCGTCGACGCGAGCGCGGCGTGCCGTGCGCTGCTCGAAGCGCTCCTGGTACTGGGCGCAGGCGAGGCACGCACAGTCGTAGTCGTGGGGCCCCACGAAGAGGGCCGGCCGGGGGAAGTCGCTGATCTCCGGGTAGTCGCGGAAGCTGAAGCGAGGGAACGTCCCGATCACCGTGTCGTCGTCGTACTGGGCGTGTCCGAGGTAGTTCCACGTCGACAGGTCGGGGTGGTCCCGGAAGCCCTCGTCGAGGCGATGCTCCGTGTAGCCGTCCCCGCTGGTGGTGGAGCCTGCGGCGTACCAGGCGAGCACGATGTGCACCGGGGCGAAGAGGCCGTCGCAGTCGTCGCGCAGCGCCTCCACGATCCCTGCCACGGCCTGGTGGGGATGGCCGTCGCCCGGTCTCTCGACCCTCGACACCTTCTCGAGCCGGAGGTCGGCGTCGAGGGACATCACGTACAGGGGCCGCCGCTCGTCGGCCTTCTCGTGGGCGTCGAGGAGGACGGTGGGCATGAGGACCTGGTGGATGTCGTATCCGGCTTCGATGATCATCGGGCCACGGTGACCGATGCTGCGGGGCTCGTGGGGCGCCTCCTCGTGGTCCTGGGGACATTGCATGCTCGCCGCGCGCTGTGGAGGGATGACCGGGCAAGGCCGGCAGAGCGGGGGCATCGGCAGGTTTCGTCCAGCGGAGCCCGACTACCGTCGCGGAGTACCCCTGTCAGGAGAGGAGAACCGTGCTCGACGCCGCCAGCTTCGTCGCCGTCCTCCTGCTGCTCCTCGGGGTCGTGGCGCTCGCCGTGTTCGTGCCGTTGGTCGCCTCCTTCCTCCTCGACGGCATCGTCGCCATGATGCGGGGACGCGGGCTCAAGGCGTTCGCCCTCGCGGCTTTCTCGACGCTGGCCACCGCCCTGGCGGGCCTCGGGCTGCTCATCGCGTCGCGCGCGGTCACCCACGACCCGGCCGGGCTCGGCTCGACGGAGGAGGGGCTCAGCACCGTGCTCGCCTTCCTCGCTCCGGCCATGTGCGTCCTCGGCGTCGTGCAGGCGTTCCGCCGCATCACCGGTCGCCGGACGGTCTGAGCCCGGTCGTCCCTCCCCGGCGAGGCCGTACCGTCGTCCGTCCACGATCAGCCCGGCGAGGGTGGCGCGTCGCGACGGGTGCCGCCAGAGTGGCGGGATGACGAGTGCACCACCGCCCCCGCCCCCTTCCGGCCCCAGCCCTGCCCGCACGCCCGCCCCTCCCGGCGGAACCACGCTCGGCGACGGTCGCCCCCGCGGACCACAGCGCTCGGGCTCCGAGCGCCTCTTCGACGAGGTCCGTCCCCTCGTGCTCCGCGCGATCGTCGGTTCGATCATCGCCGCGGCCCTCGTCGGCGTGGCCTCCGCCCTGACCGGCTCCTTCGGCGACACCTCCTGGCGACTGCTCGGCACCATCGGCCTCTTCGTCTTCTTCGCCCTCTGCAGCTGGTACGACGCCGACGTGTCGGGCAAGCGATCGGCCGCGTTCGGGTTCACGAGCATCGGCGTCAGCATCCTGCTGCTCGTCATCGGGGTGCAGAAGCTCTGGCTCGGCACGAGCGGCGAGGGCGATCTCCTGCGGTGGCTGTGGGTCGCGGCCGTCGGCCGGGTCGCCCTCCTGCACGTGCATCTGCTGCTGACGAACAAGCGGCGCTTCACGACGCCGACCATGCAGCGCGTGACGATCGGCACCATCGCGCTCGTGGCGGTCCTCGCGACCATGCTGAGCGTGCCGTTCGTCGTCGTGCAGCCCGACTACCCCGAGGGGTACTGGCGCGTGGTCGTCGCGGTGGCCATCCTCGACCTCCTCGGCACGGTGCTCATCCCGCTCGTCTTCGTCCTCTTCCACTCGGCCGCTGCCACGACCGGCGCCGGAGGCGCGGGCCGGCCACCGCAGACCGCCCCTGCCCCGGCGACTCGCCCCGGCACCCTCGCGCCGATGCCTCCCGTCGGCGCGGGCGAGCACGGCGGTCCGACCAGGCCGGCGGCGGACGCGTGGCAGCACCAGGCCCCTGTCGATCACCGGGCTCCGGTGGCACCGGTGGTGGCCTCGCCGACCGGCCTCCCAGGCTCGCTGCCGCCCGCAGGGGCCTACCCCGCGTTGACCGTCCCGTACCTGCTCGAGTGGCCGCGGTACATCAACGGTCAGCCGTTGTCGGTCGGGCGTGACGGGACGCCCGACTTCACCGGTGTGCAGGGCTACTCGGGCTGAGCGGGGCCTGCTCAGGCGTCGGCGCGGGGTGAGAGGGCCGCGTCGGGCCGGGTCGGGTCAGCGACCAGGTCGGCGTGACGTCGCGAAGAGCGCCGCGGCGACGACCGTGAGAACGACTGCCGGGACCAGCAGCGGCGACACCCCGTCGGAGAACGCACCGCCCAGGCCTGTCGGGGTGCCGTAGGCGACGACGACCTCGCCGATCCCCAGGAGCACGAGGCCGAAGGCCGAGCCGAGCAGTGCCACTCGGCCGAGGTCGTGCAGCCGCTGGGCGTGCTCGACAGGCGTGCGGTTGGCCCCCGAGCCCGTCGAGGACCGGGTCTGCCCGGGGCCGCGGCGACGAGTCGTGAGCCAGAGCAGCACGGCGACGACCGCGAGCAGCAGGGGGACGACGCTCCCGATCGTCAACGTGGTCTGGACGACCCCGAAGAGGGCGTTCGTCCCCGTGGGCGCGGCCGTTGCGCCCGTCGCCGTGGTCGAGGGGATCGACGTCGCGGCAGCCACGGCGCCGAGGTGCGTCGAGGTCATCATCACGGCAGGTCCTCACGGGCGTGGTGCCGTCGCGCGGTGGCGACGGGGACGGACATGCCGACGGCGTCGGTCCGCCCGGGGGCGGACCGACGCCGTCGGCGGCCGGAGTCGTACCTCACGGTGCGTCCCCGGCGGCGAGCCTCAGTAGCGGGGCTTGCGGGCGGGCCGCTCGTCGCGGTCGTCGCGACGCGGGGCGCCGCCGCTGCGGCGGTCCGGCTTGATCTCGATCAGCTTGCCGCTGATGCGGGTGTCGGCCAGGCGCTCGAGCATGTCGCTGCTGACGTCGGACGCGAGCTCGACGACCGAGAAGTCGGGCCGGATCTGGATCGCGCCGAAGTCGTCACGGCTCAGGCCGCCCTCGTTCGCCAGCGCGCCGACGATCTGGCGAGGCTCGACCCGCTGACGTCGGCCGACCTCGATGCGGTAGGCGGTCATCGGCTTCGAGGTGCGCGGTCCGCGCTCGGGGCGCGTGCCGCGCTCGTCGCGCGCACCGCGGTCGTCCCGCGAGCCGCGGTCGTCCCGGGCCGGGCGGTCGGTCTCGCGGCGAGCGGGGCGCTCGTCCTTCGGGTCGAGCAGCAGCGGCGTCTCGCCCTGCGCCACGACGGCGAGGGCGGCGGCGACGTCGGCCTCCGGCACGTCGTGGTGCTCGACGTAGTGGCCGATGATGTCGCGGAAGGCGGCGATCCTCGACTCCTGGGCCAGCGCCTCCGTGATCTGGTCGTCGAAGCGCGCGAGGCGCGTGACGTTCACGTCCTCGAGCGTGGGGAGCTGCATCTGCGTGAGCGGCTGACGCGTGGCCTTCTCGATCGCGCCGAGCAGGCGACGCTCGCGGGGCGTGACGAAGCTGATCGCGGCACCGCTGCGGCCCGCGCGACCGGTGCGGCCGATGCGGTGCACGTACGACTCGGTGTCGATGGGCAGGTCGTAGTTGACGACGTGGCTGATGCGGTCGACGTCGAGGCCACGCGCGGCCACGTCGGTCGCGACCAGGATGTCGAGCTTGCCGCTCTTCAGCTGGTTGACCGTGCGCTCGCGCTGGGCCTGGGCGACGTCGCCGCTGATGGCGGCGGCCGAGTAGCCGCGGGCACGGAGCTTCTCGGCCAGCGTCTCGGTCTCGTTCTTCGTGCGGACGAAGATGATCATGCCCTCGAAGTTCTCGACCTCGAGGATGCGCGTGAGGGCGTCGACCTTCTGGGGGTACGACACCATCAGGTAGCGCTGCGTCGTGTTGGCCGAGGTCGTGGTCTTCTGCTTGACCGTGATCTCTTCGGCGTCGTTGAGGTACTGCTTCGAGATGCGGCGGATCTGCGCCGGCATCGTCGCCGAGAACAGCGCGACCTGCTTGTCGTCGGGGGTGTCGGCGAGGATCGTCTCGACGTCCTCCGCGAAGCCCATCTTCAGCATCTCGTCGGCCTCGTCGAGCACGAGGTACTTGAGCTCGGAGAGGTCGAGGGTGCCCTTGGCGAGGTGGTCCATGATGCGGCCGGGCGTGCCGACGACGACGTGGACGCCGCGGCGCAGGGCGCTGAGCTGCACGCCGTAGGCCTGGCCGCCGTAGACCGGCAGCACGTGGACGCCGCGCATGCCGGAGGCGAACTGCTCGAACGCCTCGCAGACCTGCAGGGCCAGCTCGCGCGTGGGGGAGAGGACGAGGGCCTGCGGCTTCTTCGCGCTCGTGTCGAGGCGGCTGAGGATCGGGAGCGCGAACGCCGCCGTCTTGCCGGTGCCGGTCTGGGCGAGGCCCACGACGTCACGGCCGCTGAGGAGGGTGGGGATGGTGGCCGCCTGGATGGCGGAAGGGGTCTCGTAGCCGATCTCCCTGACGGCCTTGAGGACGGCATCGCTGAGCCCCAGGTCGGAGAAGGTCAAGGTCGGCGCAGAGTCGGTGGTGTCGGCGTCGATCTCGTCGCGCGTGTCGGTGGGGCTCATCCTGCAAGGGTAAGGGACCGGCGGGCGTGTCGCGCCCGGGCGTGCCGGGTGTGCCTCAACGGGATCGGCCGCGGGGCCGCTCGTCGTGCCCGAGCCGGGACGGTGACGGAGACGGCCCGTCACGGTGACGGGGGTCGAAGCCGCGGCCGGGCGAGAGTCGGTGCATCGGGGACGCCTCCCGTTCTGCACGTCGCGTCGCAGAAGAACGTCACGCGATGCTCGAGCCGTGACGCGAGACGCGGGCACCGGACGCGCGAACCCCGTCGGCGGGCCGTCCGGCGACTCGAAGCGTCCGGCGTGCGGCCCGCGGCCCGCGGCCCGCGACTCGCGGCCCGTGACCCGTGACCCGCAGCTCGCGGCCCCCCGAGGATCAGTTCTCGCAGCCGACCCCGTCGCCGTCGCGGTCGAGGTGGCTCGCGTATCCCGGCTGCCCGGCGTAGATGGGAGCGGCGCCTGCAGCACGTACGGCGTCGCAGTTCTTGTAGTACGTGGACGACGGCGCGGCAGGGGCAGCGGGCGCCGGCGCGGCGGCAGCCGCTGCTGCGGCAGCCTGTGCGGCCGCCACCCGGTCGGCCTCCGCCTGTGCGGCGGCGGCCTGCTCGGCGGCGACGCGCTCTGCCTCCGCCTGGGCGGCGGCAGCGGCAGCGGCCTCCGCGGCGGCCTGCTCGGCGGCGACGCGCTCAGCCTCGACCTTCGCGGCGGCTTCGTCCGCGGTCTTCTTCGCCTCGGCACTCGCCTTCGCGGATGCCTCGGCCGACTTCTTCGCCGCGGCTTCGCGGCGACGCTCGGCGGCGGCGGTCGAGGAGGGGGACGGGGTCGGCGCCGCCTCGGCGAACGATGCCGGGCGGGACGAGCTCTCGGCGGTGGCGACGTCGTCACCACTCGGCAGGATCGCGCCACCGAGGCCCGTCGCGACGACGGCGATCGTGAGCACGCCGGCCGCGAGTCCGCGTGAGCGGAGGAAGAGGGGGCCGCGACGCCCGGTCACGAGCGACCAGAGCGCGAAGAGCGCCGCGAACAGCCCGGCGATCACGAGGAGCCCTCCGATTCCGCCGGTGGCGGTGCCGACGGCGAGGAACAGCACGACGATCGCGGCCAGCACGAGCAGCACGACGAGGCCCGCGGTCGAGAGGCGTCGGTCGGTCGGGGACGACTTGCGGTACGGCACGGGTTTCTCCTGCGGTCTTCGTCGATGGTCGGGTCCATCGAGAGTGAAGATAGCTCAGAAAGAGTCGTGGCAGGGAGCCAGGCTCCGCCCCGTTCGGGGGGTCGACACGTGGCGTCGCGTTCTGCTCATCGCGTCGTGCAAGAACGTGCCGCGATGCACAGCTCGCGACGCGGGAGGGGGTGATGTGCGGGAGGCGCTGAGGGGCGGCGACCTCACTCGGGCCTCACAACGTCAGCAGCATCACGTCCGAGTCGCCCTCGCGACCGACGACCACGAAGCCGCGCCGCTCGTAGAGGGCCCGGGCCCGGTCGTTGCCGTCCTCGACGCTGAGGCTGACGCCGGGGAGCGAACGACCGCGCGCCTCCTCGACCACGGCGTCGAGCAGCCGCCCGCCCAGCCCGCGGCCGCGGTGGGCGGCGGCCACGCCCATGCTGAGCTCCGGCACGTCGGTCGAGACGAAGCCGTAGCCGCGGTCGTCCTCCGCGAACAGCCGACACCAGGAGGCGCCGAGCGGCTCGCCCTCCGCCGACACCGCCACGACGCCGAGGTCTCCCGCGCGGGGCCAGGCGTCGACGTAGTGCCAGACCTCGGGCTGGCTCCGCAGCCAGGCGAGCGTCATCTCGTCGCGGTCGCCGGTCCACGCGAACGCGGCGAGCAGCATCTCGGCGAGGAAGGGCGCGTCGTCCGCCGTCGCAGGGCGCAGCCGGACCGAAGGACCGGCGGCACCGACTGCGGGACCGGCAGGGAAGGAAGGAGTCATCGTCGTCTCACCTCGGGGAACGGGGATGCGCCGGAGCGCGTCCCCTCACGCTAGTGGGCCGCCCGCGGGCGGCCCGCCGAGCATCTGCCCGTCGTCCGGCGGCGACGACGGAGCCGAGCCAGCGACGCCCGAGCCTGCCCCACCCGAGCCTGCCCCACCCGAGCCGGCCCCGTTCGAGCCGACCCCGCCCGGACCGGCAGCAGCAGCCCCCGCCGCACCGGCCCCCGCGCCCGACGACGGGATGATCCCGATCGGCGACGTGTCGAGCCGCTGCGACTGCACGACGACGCGCTTGGTCCGGCGCCGCAGGTACCGGCGCGCGCCCGGCGTGGCGAGCAGGTTGCCGAGCACGAGCCCGGCGCCGATGGCGAGCGTCGTCAGCATCGACGCGACGAAGTCGACCTCGGCGCCGTCGGTGCCCGCCATGAAGTTGAGCAGCGCCGACGCGACCGCGAGGGACGGCAGCAGCGAGCCGCAGAAGGCCGGCACCGCGATCGCCGTCGCCGACACCCGCAGCCGCGCGGCCGCCACGGTGCTCAGAGCGCCGAGCAGCGTCGCCGTGACGAAGGTCGCGCCGAGCAGCGGCACCCCGAGCGTCTTGAGGCTCCAGACGACGACCGTGCCGACGAGCGCGACGGCGATCGCCGCGGGCACGACCCGCGCGTTCGCGCCCTGCGTCACCGCCGTGGCCGAGGCCGCGAAGAAGGTCGCGATGACCGAGAGCCAGAGCGGCAGCGCCCGCAGCGTGATGTCGGTGGGGTCGACCTCGATCGACGCCCCCGAGGTCAGGGCGAGCCCGGCGGGGATGCCCACGACGATGCCCGCCACGATCAGGCCGATCACGAGGGCCCGCGACAGGGCCATGGCCCGGAAGCCCGAGATCGCGTCCTGTGCCCAGGTCACGATCGTCACGTGCGGCAGCACGAGCACCACCACCGCCGCGACCATCGCCGCGGCGCCGGCGGCCGTCAGCGCGCCCGACCAGATCGCCAGGGTGCCGAGCGTCGCCACGCCCGCCGACTGCAGCGCGACGACGAAGAACTGCGGGATGCCCTTGCGCGTCAGCCAGCGGCCGAGGTTCATGACGCCGACCATGAGCAGGAACGCCCCGAGCGCCCCCGTCACCGTTCCGCCGGCCTGCAGCGAGACCGAGACGCCGAAGAGGCCCATGGCCGCGTCGGTGATCCAGGTGGGCCAGCGCGGCGGCGACCCGAGCACGGCGACGAGCCCCTCGACAGCGCTCGTCATGTCGCGGTCGTCGTGCAGCAGCTCGTCGACGATCTGGTAGACGAGCGACAGCCGGTGCAGGTCGCTGCCCTCGGCGCTGACCACCCGCACCTTGACGAGCGGCGGGCCGTCGAGCGGCGCGTACTGGATCGTGATGGCCGTGCCCGTGATGTCGAGCTCGAGCGGCGCGAGGTTCCACTTCGTGCCGACGGCGACGATGGCCACCTCGACGGTGCGGACGTCGGCGCCCGACGCGAGCATCACCTCGCCGAGGTCGAGGCAGAAGTCGACGATCTGGCGCGGCGAGTAGAGGTCGCCGAGCCGGCCGTGCTGCGGGGTCGTGCCCTCGTAGATCGTGCCGCGCAGCCGCGCCCGCACGTCCCGCATTTCCTGCGCGTCGACGCGGCGACGACGGGCGCGGGGCACGCGCGGGGCGGCCGGGTCGCGGGGGCCGCGCCGCGCCTCCTTCGCCGCCTCGGCGTCGGCCTGCCGACGCGGGTCGCGAGGTGGCGGGTCGTACGCCCGGGGGCCGTCGCTCACGCCGTCACCGACCAGGAGGCGCGGGTCGGCGGGGACTCGTCGGCGGGGGCCGCTGAGGTGAGTACTGACACGCCCTCGAGTGTAGGAGCCGACCGCCGCGGGGAGGACCCGGCCCGCCCGGGGCGCCGCCCATATACTGCAGAGCGTGCACGCAGCCGCCCCGGCGGCCGCTCGCGCACCGCCCGCCCGGGTCGACGCGCGACCCGGCAGCCGACGGGCCGACCCGTCGGCCAGGGGAGTCGCACCGTGTTCTTCAAGACATTCACCGGGTCGCTGATCGTGACCGTCATCGCCCTCGCCGTGGGCTTCGTCTACGGCGGGCTGGAGGCGCTGATCCTCGTCGGCGTGCTCGGCATCCTCGAGATCAGCCTGAGCTTCGACAACGCCGTGGTGAACGCGCGCATCCTCGAGCGGATGAGCGCCTTCTGGCAGAAGATGTTCCTCACCGTCGGCATCCTCGTCGCGGTGCTCGGCATGCGCATCCTGTTCCCGCTGCTCATCGTCGCGGTGACGGCGCAGCTGAACCCGGTGGAGGCCGTGCGGCTCGCGCTCGAGCAGGGCAGCATCGACGAGCCGGGCACGTACGCGTACATCCTCAACGACGCGCACCCGCAGATCGCGGCGTTCGGCGGCATCTTCCTGCTGATGCTCTTCCTCGACTTCATGTTCGACGACCGCGACATCCGCTGGCTGCGCATCCCCGAGCTCGCGTTCGCCTGGGTCGGCAAGCTCGGCAGCGCCTCCGTCGTGATCGGCCTGGCCGCGCTCGTCGTGGCCTCGCTGGCCGCCGGCGAGAAGCAGGCCGTCGTGCTCGTGGCCGGCGCCTGCGGCATGATCGCGTACTTCCTCGTGACGGGCCTCGGCTCGCTCTTCGAGGTCGACGACGAGAACGACGACGACGACGTCGACCCCGACGAGGTCGCGGCCCGGGCCGAGAAGATCGCCGGGGCGCCCCGCAACACGGGCGGCAACGTCGTGGGCCGCGCGGCCTTCCTGCTCTTCCTCTACCTCGAGGTCATCGACGCGTCGTTCTCGTTCGACGGCGTCATCGGCGCCTTCGCCATCACCTCCGACCCGATCCTCATCGCCCTCGGCCTCGGCCTCATCGGCGCGATCTTCGTGCGGTCGCTCACGGTCTTCCTCGTGCGGGCCGGCACCCTCGACGACTACGTCTACCTCGACCACGGCGCCCACTGGGCGATCGGCGCCCTCGCGACCATCCTGCTCATCTCGATCAGCGTCCACGTCGAGGAGGTCGTCACGGGCCTGATCGGCGTCGTCTTCATCCTCGCGGCCTTCGTCAGCTCCCTCGTGCGCAACAAGCGGCTCGCCGCGAGCACCGACTCGGCGGACGCGACGCCGGCCGACGTGGTGGGCTGACCGGAGGCGCCCCACACCTCCGGATCGACGGCTCGCCCAGTCGACGTGCAGGACCGATCCAGGTGGTTCGGCCAGGATCGTCAGCAGACGACCAGCAATGAGTCACGTCGACCGCCCACGAGGTCGGTCGGCCCCACACCGGAGTCGAAGGAGAACACCATGGGTCTGAGCTTGCAGAAGGGCCAGTCGCTGAGCCTCAAGAAGGCCGACGGGGGGCAGCTCTCGAAGGTCCGCCTCGGCCTCGGCTGGGACAGCGCGACACCCGCGAAGCGCGGTTTCTTCGGCGGTCTCAAGAAGGAGGCCGACGTCGACCTCGACGCCTCGGCGATCTTCTTCGACGCGTCGGGCACGCCGCTCGACTACGTCTGGTTCCAGCAGCTGCAGAGCAAGGACGGCTCTGCGCGGCACACGGGCGACAACCTGACCGGGGCCGGCGACGGCGACGACGAGACGATCATGATCGACCTCACGGCCGTGTCGCCGAGCGTCAGCCAGATCGTGTTCGTCATCAGCAGCTACAGCCGCCAGACGTTCGACCAGGTGCAGAACGCCTTCTGCCGCGTCGTCGACGACTCGTCGGCGGGCAGCCCCGAGGTCGCTCGCTACCAGCTCACCGACTCGGGCTCGCACACCGCCATGGTCATGGCGAAGGTGTCGCGAGGCGCCGACGGATGGTCGTTCACGGCCATCGGCGAGCGGGCGAACGGGCGGGCCGTGCCCGACCTCGTCGGCCCGGCCAGCCAGGCGCTCTGACCCGAGCGACCCGCAGCACAGCGCGACCCGCGACACGGCAGCACCGCACGACCGCACCACCGGACGGAAGGACGATCAGCACCATGGCCAGCCTCACCCTCTCGAAGGGCCACAACCTCTCCCTCTCGAAGGCCGACCCGAGCCTCCAGCGGGCCGTGGTCGGGCTCGGCTGGGACCCGCGCACCACGGCCGGGACGGCGTTCGACCTCGACGCGTCGGCGCTGATCCTCGGCGCCGACGGCAAGGTGCGGTCGCAGGACGACTTCATCTTCTACAACCAGCTCGCGACGCCCGACGGCTCGGTCACCCACCTCGGCGACAACCGCACCGGCGAGGGCGACGGCGACGACGAGCAGATCCGCATCGACCTGTCGATCGTGCCCGCCGACGTCGACCGCATCGTGATCTGCGTCACGATCGACCAGGGCGACGTCCGACGGCAGAACTTCGGCCAGGTGCGCGACGCGTTCTGCCGCGTCGTCAACGAGGACACCCAGCTCGAGGTCGTCCGGTACGACCTCAGCGAGGACGCCGCCTCCGAGACGGCGATGATCTTCGCCGAGATCTACCGCAACTCCGGCGAGTGGAAGTTCCGGGCCGTCGGCCAGGGGTACTCGACCGGCCTGTACGGCATCGCCACCGACTTCGGCATCGTCCTCGACTGAGGGCCCCGCGCGTCGTCCGGCGCCCGCGCCGGACGCGCGGGGGCCGGCACCTCGCCGGCCGGCCCTGCACCACGACCACACCGACCCCGCACCACCACACCAGGAAGCAGGCAGCACCATGGCAGGACTCTCCCTCCAGAAGGGCAACAACCTCTCGCTCACGAAGACGAGCCCCGGCCTGACGGTCGCGACCGTCGGCCTCGGCTGGGACCCGCGCACGACCAGCGGCGAGGCCTTCGACCTCGACGCCTCGGCGCTGCTCGTCTCGGCCAGCGGCAAGGTCCGCTCGTCGGCCGACTTCATCTTCTACAACCAGACCGAGGCGGCCGACGGCTCCGTCAAGCACCTCGGCGACAACCGCTCGGGCGAGGGCGAGGGCGACGACGAGCAGATCTCGATCGACCTCAAGAGCGTCTCGGCCGACATCGAGCGCGTCGTGATCGCCGTGTCGATCGACCAGGCCGACGAGCGCCGACAGAACTTCGGCCAGGTGCGCGGCGCCTACTGCCGCGTGCTCGACCAGGACGAGAAAGAGATCGTGCGCTTCGACCTCAGCGAGGACGCCGCCCCCGAGACGGCCATGATCTTCGCCGAGGTCTACCGCAGCGGCTCGGAGTGGAAGTTCAAGGCCGTGGGCCAGGGCTACACGACCGGCCTCGCCGGCATCGCGGGCGACTACGGCGTCACCTTCGGCTGAGGCTTCCCTAGGATCGGCTCCGGGGGCGCATCCGCGTGCGACCCCGGGCCGCCCCGCCCGTCGACCATCGAGACTGGACACGACCATGAGCATGACCCTCACCCCGCCCGACCCCGACGAGTCGGGCGACCTCGTCCTCCGGGCGCCCGACGCCCCGGCGATCGTGCAGCCCGAGGCCGCGCCGGGCATGATCCCCGTGCCGGACGACCGCCAGGCGGAGATCCGCCGTCAGGCGCAGGAGTTCATCCGCGACGTGTCGACCCTCGACCCCCGTGCGCCCGAGTTCACCGAGAAGGTCGAGGGCATCTCGACGCTCGCGAGCTCGGAGATGACCTCGTCGAGCGGCTACTCGACCCGCATGCTCGAGCGGTCGACCTCGTCGGTCGCCGGGGCGAAGCGCGGCGGCGACAGCGCGCAGATCAAGGTCGCGAACACCCTCGGCGAGCTCCGCTCGACGGTGGAGGACCTCACCCCGAACCAGGCCGACCTCGGCGTCGGCCGCAAGATCCTCGGCTTCATCCCCGGGGGCAACAAGCTCGCGAAGTACTTCCAGAAGTACGAGTCGGCGCAGACCCAGCTCGACGCGATCATCAAGTCGCTCATGTCCGGCAAGGACGAGCTCCTCAAGGACAACGCCGCGCTGGCCGGCGAGAAGCAGCAGCTCTGGGAGACCATGGGGCAGCTCAGCGAGTACGCCGTCTTCGCCGACGCGCTCGACACCGCGGCCACCGAGAAGATCGACCAGGCCAAGGCCTCCGGTCAGCTCGAGCAGGCCCAGAAGCTCGAGGCCGACGTGCTCTTCCCGATCCGTCAACGCCGTCAGGACATCCTCACGCAGCTCGCCGTGTCGGTGCAGGGCTACCTCGCGATGGACCTGATCCGCAAGAACAACGTCGAGCTCGTCAAGGGCGTCGACCGCGCACGCACGACGACGATCGCGGCGCTCCGCACCGCCGTCACGGTGGCCGCGGCGCTGGCGAACCAGAAGATGGTGCTCGACCAGATCGACGCGATCAACACGACGACGAACAACATGATCCTGCAGACGAGCGAGATGCTGAAGGACCAGACCGCGCGCATCCACGAGCAGGCCTCGTCGTCCGGCGTCAGCGTCGACACGCTGCAGAAGGCGTTCGACAACGTCTTCGCGACCATGGACTCGATCGACACGTTCCGCTCGCAGGCGGCGCAGAACATGGCCGGCACCGTGCAGGCCCTCGAGGCCGGCATCACGCGCGCCAAGCCCTACCTCGAGCGCAGCCGCCAGGGCGAGGCGGCCGAGGTCGGCCAGGCGGCCACGCGCGCCGCCCTGGGCGACGGCTCGACCCCGCGCTCCTAGACGGCACCGTGGTCTTCGGCAGGCTGTTCGGGCGCGACCGCGACGACGCGGCGCGCCCGTCCGCCGTCTCCGGGAGCGACCTCGCGGCGATGACGGGCACGGCCTCGGGGCTCGCGCAGCCGGGGGCGGCGGCGGCCGAGGCGACCGACCTCGACCGGCTCGTCGCGATGATCGACGGCGGCAGCGGGCGCCTGCCGACGCTCGTGATCTCGCGGCTGCTGCAGATCGTCGACGAGCTGCGCGACGCCGTCGCCCTCATCGAGTCGCAGGGCGCGTCGACCGAGCAGCGCGTGCTGCTCGAGCAGCTCGTCGGCGACCACGTGCCGGAGCCGCTCCGCCGCTACCTCACGCTGCCGGCCGCCGACCGCCGCGACGACTCGCGACCCACCGGCCTCTTCGTCGACCAGCTCGGCCTCGTGCACGAGACCGTGCTCGACTTCGTCAACCAGATCCGCCTCGGCGCGATCGAGGAGCTGTCGACGCACGGCCGCTTCCTCCGCTCGAAGTTCGAGGACGACCCGGCCCTGCGACTGGAAGGACCCTGATGGCCGAGATGGTCCCGGGCGGCAACGCCGCCCTCACGGCCGAGAACCCCGACGTGCACGAGCTGCTCGTCGGGTTCTCGTGGCAGAGCACGCCGAGCCGCGGGCCGCAGCCCGAGCTCGTGCCGCTCGCGATCCTCTGCGGGGCCGACGACACGGCCCGCACCGGCGACGACGTCGTGTTCTTCAACCAGATCGAGTCGGCCGACGGCTCGGTGGCCTTCGACGAGCAGCCCTCCCGGGGAGGCGCGGTGGACGACGAGCAGATCGACGTCGACCTCCGCCTCGTGCCCGACGACGTCCAGAAGATCGTGTTCGTCGTGTACGTCGACCCCGACCGGCGCGGCCTCGGCACCTTCGGCGCCGTCCGCCAGGCCAGCATGCGGGTGGCGACGAAGGACGGCCGCGACCTCGTGCGCTTCGTCGTGCCGAGCGACGACAACCACCGCATCGACGCGATGCTCTTCGGCGAGCTCTACCGTCACCGGTCCGACTGGAAGTTCCGCGCGCTCGGCCAGGGCTACACGACCGGTCTCTCCGGCGTCGCCCGCGACTTCAAGATCGCCCTCTGACGTGGTCGACCGACCGCTCCGCACCGACCTGCCGTTCCTCCGGCGGCGGGTGAAGCCCGGGCCGGCGCCGCTGCCCGAGACCGCGGTGCCGACGGCGACGACGGCGACCGGCGGCGGGGCGGGGGAGCCGACCCGCGCCTCCTCGTCGGGGGCGGGGCTCGTGCTGGGCGGCCGCGTCGGCCCGGCCACGTCGGCACCGGCGACGGCCCGACCGCCGATCGCGCCGGCGCCGGCACCCGCACTGGCATCGCCGCCGCGAGCGCCGGGAGCGCCGGGCGTGTCGGCGGGCGGCGCCGCGTCGCCGTCCCGGCCGCGGCGGGTCGTCCGGCCGCAGCCGTTCGTCGCGCCCGACCTCGCCGGCGTGCGCGAGCTCGGGGCCGAGTCGCCGCTCGTGCGGCTCTCGCCCCGCCGCTCCGCGATCGGCACGCTCGCCGTCGTGGGCGGCGTCCACGCGATGTGGGAGAGCACCGAGCTCGTCGACGGCGCGGCCTTCGCCTCGGGGGAGCGCCAGGGCGACAGCGTCGTCACGAGCGGCAACCGCCCGCTCGTGGCGTTCGACGGCGACGAGGTCCTCGTCACCCTGCGCCACGTCCGCGAGCTGCGGCGTGCGCACGTCGTCGCGGGCGACGGGGCATGGCTGCGCGTCGACCTGCCCGGCGACCGCACGCTCGCCGTCGACCCGCCCGGGCCCGGCGAGCGGGTCGCCCTGTCGCTGCTCGTCGTCGACGGCCGGCTCGAGCTGCGTCGGGTCACCCTGCCGGACACCCTGACGCCATCCCTCGTCCACCAGAGGTTCGGCTACTCGATCCCGGAACGTCCCGGCGACTCCGTGCCGGCCAGGTCATAATCGCCCATGCGCCATTTCGGCTTCCTCAGCGACGAGCAGGCGTCGCTCGTCTTCCACACGCTGCCGCAGCGACTCGAGCTCGACTCGCCGGCCCCGCTGCTCGCGGTCGCCCTCGGCGCGACGCTCTACTGTCCCGGCACCCGGCCGGGCCTCGTCGCCGCCGTGCACAAGCAGGCCGCGCGCGGGTGCCTCAGCATGGTGCTCTGCCTCGAGGACAGCGTCGCCGACGACGAGGTCGAGCAGGCCGAGGACGCCGTCGTCGCCGCGCTGCTCGAGCTCCGGGCCGAGCAGGTCTCGGCGGCGCGGGCCGTCGCCGGCGGGGCCGACCCCGACGACGTCGCGCCGGCCGTGCCGATGCTGTTCGTGCGCGTGCGCACCCCCGAGCAGATGGCGAGGGTCGCGGAGCGCGCGGGCGACGCCCTCGACGTGCTCAGCGGCTTCGTGATCCCGAAGTTCGAGAACCAGTCGGGCTACGCCGACCGCTTCTTCGCGGTGCTGCACGAGATCCACGAGCGCTTCGACCAGGCGGGCGGCGACGGACGCCGTCGTCTCCGCGTCATGCCGATCCTCGAGTCGCCCGTGATGATCCACGCCGAGAGCCGCGCGTCGGCGCTCGAGGGCATCACCGCCGTGCTCGACCGGAACCGCGACGACGTGCTCGCCGTCCGCATCGGCGCCACCGACCTCGCGAGCGCGTTCGGCCTCCGCCGCTCGCGCGACCTCACGATCTACGACGTCGGGGTCGTCGCCTCGGTCATCGCCGACATCGTCAACGTGCTGGGCCGCCGTGAGCGCGGCTTCGTCATCAGCGGCCCGGTCTGGGAGCACTACGTCAACACCGAGCGGATGCTGCGTCCGCAGCTGCGCATGACGCCGTTCGTCGAGGCCGACGACATGCAACTGCGCAAGGAGCTGCTGCTGTCGAACTTCGACGGCCTGCTGCGCGAGATCGCCCTCGACCAGGCGAACGGCATCACCGGCAAGACCGTCATCCACCCGACCCACGTCGCCCTCGTGCACGCGATGAGCGTCGTCAGCCACGAGGAGTTCCTCGACGCCCAGGCCGTCGTCGGCCGTCGCGGCGGCGGGGCCGTCGCCTCGCCCTACGGCAACAAGATGAACGAGATGAAGCCGCACACCGCCTGGGCCGAGCGCACGCTGCTGCGGGCGGCCGCTTTCGGCGTCGCGCTCGAGGGCGTCACCTTCGTCGACCTGCTCGAGGCGAGCATGCGCGAGACGTCGCTGACCCCCGCCGGAGGCGCGGCGTGACCCCCGGCACCGCTCCCGACCCGACCGCGGGGCCCGACCTCGTCGCCGGGCCCGGAGCACCGGTGCCCGGCGTCCCCTCCCGCGAGAGCACCGTCGTGCACGAGCGCCTCGGCGTGCGGGTCCGCTCGTCGCCCCGGTCGCTCGTGCCCGTCGAGCCGCTCGTCGGCCTCGCCCTCCGCCGCAACCCCCGCCGTGCCCACCTGCTCGTCTCCACCGTGCTCGCCAAGCACGTGCCGACCGTGCCCGCGCTCGCGATCACGGCCGGCGAGCTGCTCGGCACCGTGGTCGAGCTCGCCCTGCGCGACGACCTCGACGACGAGCTCGCGGGGCTGGACGCGGCGGGCCGGGACGGACGCCTGACGGAGCTCGCCGCCCGCTTCGCCGCGGTGCTCGACGACCGGGACGCGACGGGCGAGGACCTCACGCGCCTCCGGACGGAGCTCGCCGACCTGCGCGCGTCGCTGGCGGCCCTCCGGTCGCCGCACCCCGAGGTCGCGACCCTCGGCTACGCCGAGACGGCCACCGGGCTCGGGCGCCTCGTCGCCGACGCGCTCGGCTCGTGGTACCTGCACTCGACGCGGCACGACCCGGTCGGGGCCGTCGCGTTCGGCGCCTTCGAGGAGGCGCACTCGCACGCCACCAGCCACCGGCTGCTGCCGACCGACCCGTCGCGTCTGCGGGTCGGGGGCACCGTCGTGCTCGTCGACGACGAGCTCAGCACGGGCGCCACGGTCGTCGACACGATCCGTGACCTGCACGCCCGCGTGCCCCAGGCCCGCTGGGTCGTCGCGGCGCTCATCGACCTGCGCGGGGCGGACGACCGCCGGGCCTTCGACGAGCTGGCGCTCGAGCTCGACACCCGCGTCGACGTGGTCGCGCTCGGCGACGGCGGGATCGAGCTGCCGACCGACGTGCTGGCCCGCGGTGCCGAGGTCGTGGCGGAGTTCGCGGGCGCGGGCGCGGGCGCTGGTGCTGACGCCGTCGCTCCCGGTCGCGGCGAGGTCGGCGGTCGCGGCGACGTCGGCGCGGTCGGGGAGGTCGTGACGCTCGACCTGCGCGAGGTCGTCGAGCCGGTGCGCTCGGAGCGGTTCGGGGTGGACGCGGCGAGCGAGCGCGTCGACGCCGAGGCCGTCTCGGCGGCGCTGGTCGCGGCCGTCTCGGGAGGGCGGGCCGACGGGCACGGCGGCGACGCGCCTCCGGTCGTCGTGCTCGGCACCGAGGAGTTCTTGTCGGTGCCGCTCGCGGTCGCGCACGCCCTCGACCGGCACCTCCCCACGCGCGTGTCGTCGACGACCCGCTCGCCCATCGCCGTGCTCGACGACAGGGGCTACGCCGTGGCGAGCTCCGTGACGTTCCGCAGCCACGACCGCACGGTCGACGGCCCGGGGCCCCGCTTCGCCTACAACCTCACCCGCGGCGGCCGACGTGCCGGCGTCGTCGTGCTGATGCCCGAGCCGGGCACCGACCCCGCCGACCTGGCGGGGCCCGACGGTGTGACGTCGGCCCTCGCCGCGGTCGCGGACCGGGTCGTCGTCGTGCTGCTGCCCGCGGCCGGCGCCTGACGGCCGCAGCACCGGCCGCCGTCCCTCGTCCGACGCACCTGCCCCACCGACCACCCCGATGACCGAGAGGCCACCGATGCACCCCGCCACGCCCGCCGCCCCCGCCGAGACCGCCGCCCCTGCCGAGACCGTCGGAGGCTCCGAGACCGTCGGCAGCTCCGTCCCCGTCGGCACCTCCGTCCCCGTCGGCACCGAGGCGCCGCCCCTGCCCGAGCCGCTCGTCGGGCCGGCCTTCGGCTCGTACGACGCCGACGACGTCCGCTGGCTGCTCACCGACCTCGGCGACGTCGAGCTCGAGGCCCCGGCCCACGAGCGCGAGGCGACCCTGCAGGGCGGCACGGCCAACTACGCCGAGTCGCTGCCGATCGAGTACCAGCCGACCGCGGAGTACCAGGCCCTGTACGAGGAGGCGCTGCTCCGGTCCGCCACGCGCGTCGCGACGGCCGTCGGAGTCGTCACCGACCTCGCGCTCGAGGCCCGCGCCGAGGCGCCGGTCTTCGTCTCGCTGGCGCGGGCCGGCACGCCGGTCGGCATCCTCATGCGGCGCTGGGCCCGGGAGGTGCGCGGCGTCGACGCCCCGCACCTGACGATGAGCATCGTGCGCGGCGTCGGGCTCGACCCGGTCGCGCTGCGCTGGCTCGCCCGGGAGCACGACCCCGCGCGCATCGTCTTCGTCGACGGCTGGACGGGCAAGGGCGCGATCACGCGCGAGCTGACCGAGGCGCTCGACGCCTTCGCCGCGAGCGACGGCGTGCGCTTCGGCGACGACCTCGCCGTGCTCGCCGACCCGGGCCGCTGCGCGTCGACCTGGGGGACGCGCGACGACTTCCTCATCCCGTCGGCGTGCCTCAACTCGACCGTGTCGGGCCTCGTCTCGCGGACCGTCTACAACCGGCGGATCATCGGCCCCGGCGACTTCCACGGCGGCAAGTTCTACGCCGACCTCGCCGAGGTCGACGTGTCGCGGGCGTTCGTCGACGAGGTGTCGTCGCGGTTCGCCGCGGTCGTCGAGGAGGTCGACGGTCTCGTCGCGGAGGCGGCCGGCGACCCGGAGCGCGCCGCGGGCCCGACCTGGGCCGGCTGGGAGGCCGTCGAGCGCATCAGCGTCGAGCAGGGCATCCACGACGTCAACCTCGTGAAGCCCGGGGTCGGCGAGACGACGCGGGTGCTGCTGCGGCGCGTCCCGTGGAAGGTGCTCGTCCGCGCCGACGCCGTCGACGAGGTGCAGCACGTGCTGCTGCTCGCGTCGCAGCGCGGGGTGCCGGTCGAGGTCGTCGACGAGCTGCCGTACAGCTGCGTCGGGCTGATCCACCCCGTGCACACCGCGGGGGCGACCGGGGCGGACGGGCGCGCGGTGCGGGCCGCGGACGCCGGGATCGTGCCGGGCGCCGGGGTCACGCCGGGCGCCGGGGTCACGCCGGGCGCCGGGCAGGACGCCCGATGAGCCGCCTGCCCGTCGTCGTCGCCTGCGACCTCGACCGCACCCTGATCTACTCCGCCGCCGCCCTGCGGCTCGAGGGCGACGACCAGGACGCCCCCGAGCTGCTCGTGGCGGAGGTCTACGGGGGCGTGCCGATCTCGTTCCTGACCCGCGCCTCCGAGGCGTTGCTGGCCCGCGTCGACGAGACCGCGCACTTCGTGCCCGTGACGACGCGCACGGTGGCGCAGTACCGCCGGGTGCGGCTGCCGGGCGTGCGGCCGACGCACTCCGTGACGACGAACGGCGGCACGCTGCTCGTCGACGGCGTGCCCGACGAGGCGTGGCGCCGCGCCGTCGACCGGCGGGTCGCCGAGGCGTGCGCCCCGCTGGGACAGGTGGAGGCGCTCCTCACCGACCAGCACTGGGCCGCGTGGACCCACACCGTCAAGGCCGCCGAGGAGCTCTTCGTCTACGCCGTCGTCGACCGCGCCGAGATGCCCGAGCAGGCCGTCGTCGACCTCGCCGCGCGCTGCGACGAGCTCGGCTGGACGGTCTCGCTGCAGGGACGCAAGGTCTACTGCGTGCCCCGGCCGGTGACGAAGTCGGCGGCCCTCGAGGAGGTGCGTCTCCGCACCGGTGCCGACACGGTGTTCGCGGCGGGCGACTCGCTGCTCGACCAGGGGATGCTCGAGGCCGCGACGGGTGCGTTCCGGCCCGCTCACGGCGAGCTTCACGACGTCGCGTTCACGGCGGCGAACCTCACCGTGACGGACGCCGACGGGGTGATGGCGGGGGAGGAGCTGCTGCGGCGGCTCGGGGACGCCGTGGTCGCGACCGCGCGCTGAGCGCGGCCTGCTGCTCGCCCGGGCCGGCTCAGCAGTTCGTGGTCCGCACGGCCGTCGCGGTGACGAAGCCGGCCTCGCCGAGCGTGAACGTCCCCACGCGGTCGTCGGGTCCGCCGTCGGTCGAGCAGAGGCCGGCGCCGTCGGCGTCGGACCGTTCCCACGCGACCTGGAGCGACCCGTCGTCGAAGCGGAGCGCGCCGACGACGGCCTGGTCCGTCGCGTCGAACGAGCCCAGGTCGACGCTGCCGACCGGCGACAGGTCGTCGTCGTAGAGGCCGATCACCTGCGGCCACGGCGACCCGTCGACGGTGCAGGCGAAGGCGACCGCGACGGTGGCGGGACCGGTGCCGGAGGGCAGCACCGCGCCTCCGGACCGTCCGGCAGTCGCAACGACAGGTGTCGTCGACGCGGCCGACCGGGCGACCGCGATCGAGCCGGAGCCGGCGGGGCCGAGCCCGGCAGCGTCCCCGCCCGTCACGAGCGTCTCGCCGCGCCCACAGGCCTCGGGCGCGGTGATCGCCGTCGTCACGCGGTCCACGAGGGCCTCGTCCACGGGCGCGGGCGAGACCGTCGGCGGAGTGCGGGCGAGGGCGTCCTCCGACGGGCCGTCCGGAGGCGCGGTGCCGGTGGCCTCCGCGCTCGCGCTCGACGTCGGCACCCGCCCCTCGGGGGCGACGGGCCCGACGAACGACGAGCAGCCCGCCGCCCCGAGCACCGCGGCGAGGGCCGCCCCGACGGCGACTGCCCTCTGCGGTGCCCTCCGCCTCCGGTTCACACCGCGCTGCCCGGGTTGCCGCTCGCGACGATCGCGCCGTTGACGCCCTGCGGGAAGAACCCGCCCTTGTCGATCTGGTTCGGCGTCAGGTAGACGATGTTGAGCACGCGGCTGGGCAGCCGTCCGTAGGCGATGCCGGACGCGTCGGTCGGCGTGAAGCCGCTCGTCTGCGAGAGGCCCTGGTCGTCGTCGGTCGAGCCGTCGACGGCGTCGCGGAGGTTCGACAACCGCGTCGCGGGCGCCTGCAGCCCGAAGTCGAAGATCGTCTTGCGGATCGCGCCCGCGTGGTACGCCTCGACGGCGAGGATGCCGGCCGCCGCGCCGAGGTAGGTCTTGTTGTAGATGAGGGGCGCGGCTCCCTTGTAGGCGGTGACCCCGACGTCCTCGAAGAGGAAGGCCGCCAGCAGGAACGACTGCTCGTCGGCGAACGGGTCGAAGGTCGCCGTCGCCCCGACGAGCCCGGCTGCTCGGGCCGCCGCCGTGAAGCTGGTCGTGAAGTCGATCGCCGGGCGGGAGACCTTCGCCCCGCCGAGCGCCGTCCGCAGGAACGAGACGTGCGACAGCTCGTCCTGCGCGATCTCCTGCGCGAGCAGCCGCAACGACCGGTTCTGGAACGGCACCGCCTTGCCGCCGGTGACCGGGCCCTGCGGGTCGATCCCGTCGACGAGGTTCGACGGCAGGCCGGTGCCCCTCGTCGCCCGCAGGTAGAACTCGGCCTCGAGGTACTCGAGGTTGAGCGCGAAGTTGAGGATCGCGGAGTCGGAGATCGCCTGGTCGGACGGCGAGATCTCGCTGGTCGCGGCCGCGGCTCTGCCCGGGCTGCCGGCGACCGCCAGGGCGGCCCCGCCTGTCACCCCCGCGGCGCCGAGCGCGATGAGGAAATTGCGTCGGTCGGTCGGGTTCTCGCTGCTGCGCACGGCGGCGCGGCGGATGAATCGGGTGTCGAACATCGTCGTTCTTCTCTGGTCGTGGAGCTGTGGCGACGCGCGGGCGACCGACCGCCCCCAGCAGGCGCTCGCACGAGTCGCGGGGTGTCGGGTGACCCCCGTTGGAGGGGGAAGCTACGCCTGCGGCGTCCCGCCCACAAGTGCCAGTCCGCGAGGCGTCGCGGGTCGGCACGCGGCGGGCACGTGAAGGACAGCTCGGGTGGCGCGCGGGCCGCAACGCGGCAGGCCCGGCGAGGTCGTGTCGCGACACGTTCCGTGCGTCACGTCGCGGGAGAACGTGACGCGATGCCGACGACGTGACGCGGGAGCGTGCCCGGGGGCGGGTCAGCCGAGCCGGCGCCCGTCGGGGTCGGCGGTGGGGTCGTCGTCGGCGTGGTCGACGATCGAGCGGGCCGTCGCGTTGAGGACGTCGGCCGGGTCGACGCCGCGGGCCTCGGCGAGGGCGTTGCTGAGCCCGGCGGCGAGGGCTCCGCCGGCGGTCCCGAGGGTGGCGACGACCGCCTCCTGCCGCTCGGTCAGCGGGTCGTCGGCCTGGTCGGCGACGACCTCACGGAGGTTCGCGTCGCTCGCGTCGAGCGCCTCGTCGTCGCCCTGCGTGATCGCGGTGGCCTGCGAGACGATGGCGAGGGCGAGCTCGGCCGCCTCCTGCTCGGGAGAACGGGTCGACGTTGGCTCGGGGGTCGGTTCGGCGGCGTCCATGCGGCGGACGTTACGCGGCGCCGTGCCCCAGGGTCCGGCGAACTCGGAGGCGCGGATCACCTCGAGGTGCTCACCGCCCCTCGCGAGCCGCTCAGGGATCGAGGAGTCCCCGGATGTCGTCGGCCGTCAGCGCCGAGCTGAACACGGCGTCGTCGTCGACGACCGCGTCGAAGAGGGCGGCCTTCTTCTGCTGCAGGGCGAGCACCTTCTCTTCTATGGTGTCGTTCGCGATCATCCGGTAGACCATGACGTTCTTCGTCTGGCCGATGCGGTGCGTGCGGTCGACGGCCTGCGCCTCGGAGGCCGGGTTCCACCACGGGTCGAGCAGGAAGACGTAGTCGGCCTCGGTGAGGTTGAGGCCGGACCCGCCCGCCTTGAGGCTGATCAGGAAGACCGGGGAGGCGCCCTGCCGGAACCCGTCGATGACCTCGGCCCGACGCCGCGTCGAGCCGTCGAGGTACTCGTGGGCGACGCCGCGCGCCTCGAGGCGCGCGGCGACCCGGCCGAGGAACGACGTGAACTGGCTGAAGACGAGCGCCCGGTGCCCTCCGGCCACGACGTCGTCGAGCTCGTCGAGCAGCTGGTCGAGCTTCGCCGAGGGGACGTCGTCGTACTCGGGATCGATCAGGCCCGCGTCGAGCGCGAGCATGCGGAGCAGGGTCAACGACCGGAACACGATGAACCGGTTGCGGTCGAGGTCGTCGATGAGGTCGAGCAGCTTGAGGCGTTCGCGCTGGAGGAAGGCGTCGTACAGCTCGCGGTGCTGCGGGGCGAGGTCGACCCGCAGCAGCTGCTCCTGCTTGGGCGGCAGGTCGGCGGCGACCAGCTCCTTCGTGCGGCGGAGCATGAGGGGCCGGATGCGCGTGCGCAGCTTCTGCAGCAGCTCCGGTCGTTCTCCGGTCGCGAGGGGCTTCACGTAGTCGTCGGCGAAGCGGCTGCTCGTCGAGAGCAGCCCGGGAGCCGTCACGTGGAAGAGGGCCCAGAGGTCGGTGAGCCCGTTCTCGAGGGGCGTGCCGGTGATCGCGAGCTTGAAGGGCGCGTCGAGCTCGACCGCGCAGCGGTGAGCCTGCGACGACGGGTTCTTGGCGAACTGCGCCTCGTCGAGGACCAGCCCGGCCCACTCGTGACGGGCGTACTCGGCGAAGTCGAGGCGGAACAGGGCGTACGACGTGACGACGACGTCGGCCTCCTCGGCGGCCGCGGCGAGGCGACGACGTCCCTTCGCCTCGGTCGTCGTCACGGCGCGGACCGTCAGGTCGGGCGTGAAGCGTGCCGCCTCCGTCACCCAGTTCGCCACGACGGAGGTGGGCGCGACGACCAGGAAGGGGCGTGGTCTCGGGGAGGGAGGAGGCGCCTCCCCGTCGGGCGTCTCGGCCTCGCCGGCGCTCGACACCGCCTCGTGGGCGCGGGTGCGGGCCTCCGACTCGCGGACGTGCGCGACGAGTGCGAGGGTCTGGACGGTCTTGCCGAGCCCCATGTCGTCGGCGAGCACGCCGCCGAGGCCGTGCTCGTGGAGGAAGGCCAGCCAGCGGAAGCCGTCGACCTGGTACGGCCGCAGCTCGGCCCGCAGCCCGGCCGGCACGGCGACAGGCCCGACGACGGACGCGGCCGCCGGGTCGCCGTCGCTCGCCACGCCGTCGTCCGCCGCGCCGTCGGGCTCGTCGCCAGGCCCCCTCGTCAGCGCGAGCAGGCCCCCGACGGTGCGCTGCCAGGCATCAGCCTGGACCGTCGCGTCGGCGAGGTCGTCGAACTCGGACCAGAGCGAGGCCTGGTAGCGGTTGAGGCGCGGACCGACCTCCCACTCGTCGAGCCCGGTCGCCTCGTCGATGAGCCGCTTGAGCTCGTCGAAGGCGGGGTGGTCGAGCGACAGGTACGACTTGTCGACGAGCACCATCTTCTTCTTGCCCTTGGCCAGCGCGGTGAGCAGCGGAACGAAGGGCACCGTTCGCCCCTCGACCGTCACGAGCACCCCGAGGTCGAACCAGTCGCGCTTCTCGGTCTCGACGGTCGTCACCGTGAGGTGCGGGGCCTCGGTCAGCTCGCGGTAGTCGGGGCGCTCGCCGACGAGCTCGACGACGAGGTCGTCGCGGGCCTCGAGCGCGGGCAGGCGCGTCGCGACGAACTCGGCGGCCGCCACGTCGCGGAGCGTCGAGCCGCGGCTGCTCGGCCCGAGGTCGTCGAGGCCGCCGGGGAGAGGGGCGTGGTCCGTGAGGGGCTCGGTGCGCCCGGCCACCCGCCACGACCAGGCGAGCGCGACGCCGTCCGAGGCACCGAAGGTGACCGTGAGCACCAGCCGTGGCGGCAGCACCTCGGGGAAGGCCACCGACTCGTCCCGGCTCGTCACGACGACGCTCTGCCGGAGCGACGGGTACCACTCGCGGAGGAACTCGTCGGAGTCGCCGGCGGGCACCACCACGTCGCGGGCCGTCGTGAGGAGGCGACGCTGGTCGGGGCTGATCGGCGAGGGGGTCGGCGCGAGCAGCACCGCGAGGTGCGGCTGCGGCGTCGCGACGTAGAGGCCGTGGTCGGCGACGGGCGCGACCGAGCCGGCGGCGTGGTGGATGCCGTCGATCGTCGCGCCGGTCGAGAGCACGAGCGAGCCGTCGTCGGCATGGCGGGCGTCGACCGTGACGCGCGCCTCGCCCCCGACGGTGACGTCGGTGGCCCGCTTTCCCGTCACGAGCGAGATGCCGAGCCGCTCGGCCTCGGCCAGCAGGGGCCAGAGGAGCGGGCTCGCGAAGTCGTCGAGGAAGAGCCAGTCGCTCTCGCCGGGGGTGTAGGTCGCCACGGCCGACCGGTGCAGGGCCGCGAACTGGCCGAACCACGAGTGCTGCTCGGGGGCGATCGCGAGGCGGTTCATCTGGTAGGGCAGCGACGTCCAGGTGAGGTCGCCGCGCACCCAGTTGCCGGTGCGGCTGAGCGTCACGGGTCGGACCCCCAGCCGCCACGACGGCGGCCCGTCGAGCGAGGCCGGGCCCGTCGGGGTGGTCGGCCCCGGGGCGTCCCTCGGGCCGACGCGGGCGCTGTCGGCGTCCCAGCGCGACCGGGAGCCCCGCAGCCGAGGCCGCAGCTCGAGCAGCAGGCCCATCGAGGTCGTGCGGGCGTCCCGCGGGGACGGTCGGTCGGTGAGGCCGCCGAGGTGGGACCGCCAGTCGGGGGCGGCGTCGGCGTCGGCCGTCACGTCGGCGCCGGGGGCGGAGGCCGGTGAGCCGGGAGCGGAGGCGGTTCCGGCGACGGGCCCCGCGCCTCCGGCGAGGGGGGTCAGGAGGCGCGTGTTGTTGGCGAGGAGGACGGCCGCGACGTGCTTGCAGTCGCCGCCCAGGTAGCAGGTGCAGGTGCTGCGAGAGGGGCGGGCGTACTCGCCGCGGGCCGGGCGGAGCACGATCTCGCAGCGGTAGTCGTCGCCGGCGCTGCCCCGCACCGTCGCCGAGACGAGGTCGTCGACGGGGTCGTAGGAGATGTCGCCGACGCGGCCGTCGCGCGCATATCCTTTCGCCCGCGAGAACGGGCGCGGCCCCACGAGCCGGATGACGTCGACGGCGTCGACGAGCGGCGCGATGTCGACGTCAGGCATGCGCCCATCATCCCAGCCGCCACCGACACCCGGCCTACAGCACCTGGGCGAGGAAGGTCTTGAGGCGGTCCGTGCGGGGCGCGTCGAAGAGCTGCGCGGGCGGGCCCGCCTCGACCACGACGCCGCGGTCCATGAAGACGACCTGGTCGGCGGCCTCCCGGGCGAACCCCATCTCGTGCGTGACGACGACCATCGTCATGCCCGCGGCCGCGAGGCCCTTCATCAGGGCGAGCACGCCCTTGACCAGCTCGGGGTCGAGGGCCGAGGTGGCCTCGTCGAAGAGCATCACCTCGGGGCCCATGGCGAGCGCCCGGGCGATCGCGACGCGCTGCTTCTGACCGCCCGACAGGGAAGCCGGCCGCACGTCGGCCTTCTCGGCGAGGCCGACCTCGTCGAGGCGCTCGCGGGCCACCGCCTCGGCCTCCGCGCGCGAGATGCTCCGCACGCGCCGCAGCGGCAGCACGATGTTGTCGAGCACGGTCCGGTGCGGGAAGAGGTTGAAGTGCTGGAAGACCATGCCGACCCGGCGCCGCAGGGCGTCGTCCGAGCCGTGCAGCACGTCCGTGCCGTCGAGCAGCACCTCGCCCCCGGACGGCTCCTCGAGCCGGTTGACGCACCGCAGCACGGTCGACTTGCCCGAGCCGCTGGGCCCGATGATGCAGGTGGTCGTGCCGGCCGGCACCTCGAGGTCGATGCCGTGCAGCACGCGGACCGGGCCGAAGTCCTTGGTGAGGCCCCGGATGGCGAGCGAGCCCGCGGCGGGGACGACGGGCACGACGGGCTGGTCGCTGACGAGGGTCACAGTGCGGCTCCTTCGCTGAGGGTGGATCGAGCGGGCGCGGCGCCGGCGGGCACCGCGACGGGGGACGAGGAGGCGCGGGCCGACGACGCAGGACCCGCCGCGAGCACCGGGTCGGCCGACGCGGCCACGGGGGACGCGCCTCCGGCGCTGCCACCGCCGTCGCCCGAGACGCGCCCGCCGTCCGGACCCTGCCCGGCGCCCGGCCCGACCGAGCCCGACCGTGCGCCGCGCCGCGTCAGGGGGCGCCCCTCGCGCATCCGGCGGTCGATCACGTTGACGAGGTGCGTGAGCGGCACGGTGATCACCAGGTAGAACAGGCCCGCGAGCACCAGGGGCGAGAGGTTGCCGTTCGTGATGGCGGCGTCCTGGCCGATGCGGAACAGCTCGCGCTGCGACGTGATGAGGCCGAGGAAGTAGACGAGCGACGAGTCCTTGACGATCGCGATGAACTGGTTCACGAGCGACGGGAGCACCTGCCGGATGCCCTGCGGGATGACGACCAGCCGCATCGAGTCGCGGTGGGTCATGCCGAGCGCCCGCGACGCCTCGAGCTGCCCGCGGTCGACGGCGAGGATGCCGGCGCGGAAGATCTCGCCGATGTAGGCGCTCGCGATGAGGCTCAGGGCGAGGATGCCGAGCGGGTAGGGGTTGCCCCGGCTGAACAGGTTGAACAGCGGTGCCAGCCCCGTGCCGATGAGGAGGATCGTGAGGATGGCGGGCAGGCCTCGGAACACGTCGGTGTAGACGCGGCTGAGCACGCGCGGCAGCCGGTGCCGGCTCGTGCCCATGACGGCGAGCACGAGGCCGAGCACGACGCCGACGGCCGTGGCGCAGACCGCGAGGAGGAGCGTGTTCCAGACGCCGTAGGCGAGCATGTCGGGCAGCGTGCGCAGCATCGCCTGCCCGTCGAGGAAGCTGCGGCCGATGTTGGCCAGCGCGTCGGAGACGTTCACGACGGCCCCCTACTCGGTCGGCTGGAACTGGTCGGGCACCGGCTGGTCGGGGAAGAACCGCTGGTCGATCTCGAGCCACGTGCCGTCGGCGACGATGTCGGCCACGGCGTCGTCGACCGCGCTCTTCAGCTCCGTGTTCCCCTTGGCGATCGGGAAGCCGACCGGGTACTCGGGCACCTCGATGTTGATGGCGACCGACTGCGTGCCGTCGGAGGCGGCGGCGTAGTCCTCCGCCACCGGGAAGTCGAGGAAGTGCGCGTCGATCGTGCCCGAGCTGAGGGCCGCGATCGCGCTGTTGTTGTCGGGGAAGCGCACGAGCTCGGCGCCGGTGAAGTTCTCCTGCGCGTAGCTGTCCTGCAGCGTGCCCTGCACGATGCCGAGGCGCTTGCCGTCGAGCGACGACTCGTCGTCGGTGATGCCCGACCCTTCCGCCGCCAGCACCGAGATGTACCCGATGAAGTAGTGGGAGCTGTAGTCGACGGTCTCGCGGCGCTCCTCCGTGTCGCTGATCGAGGCGGCCGCCATGTCGAGCTGGCCGTTCGCCACCGCGGGCAGCAGGGCCGAGAACTCCTGCGTGACGAACTCGGGCTCGAGGCCGAGCCGGTCGGCGACCTCCCGCGCCATCTCGACGTCGAAGCCCTGCAGCTCGCCGTCCTCGGTGTACGCGTAGGGCTTGGTGTCGCCGGTCGTGCCGATGCGCAGGGTGCCGGCGGTGACGGTGCCGAGCTCGTTCGTCGCGCCGTCGGCGCTCGCCGAGCAGCCGCTGAGCACGAGCCCGAGGGCGGCGACGGTCGCGGCGGTGGCCGCGACGCGGGTGCGGAAGGGGTTCTTGGTCATCGGTTCTCTCCTGTCAGGCGGTGCGAGGGGAGGTGCTGGGGGTGAGCTGGGGTGCGGTCGGGTCGGCGGTGTCGCCGGCCTCGTCCATCCACGACGTGCCGTCGTAGCTGCGGTCGGGGTCCATGAAGTCGATGTCGGTGAAGGGCTCCTCGCCGAGGGCGAGCTGGGCGAGCAGCTCGCCGATCGCCGGGGCGTGCTTGAAGCCGTGGCCGCTGTCGCCGCCGGCGACGACGAGGCGAGGGTCGCCGCCGGGGCGTCCGACGACGAACTGGCGGTCGGGCGAGTTCGTGACCATGCAGGGGATGGCCTTCGACGGCGTCGGGTCGAGCCCCGGGAAGGCGGTGGCGACGGCCGCCGACAGCAGCCCGTAGTCCTGCGCGGGGTGGATGTACCGGTCGACCGTGTCGGCCTCGGTGTCGGAGAACGACCCGCGCGAGTCCTCGAGGCCGATCTTCACCGCGTAGCCCTCGCCGTCGGCCTTGTCGGCGCCGTGCCCCCAGAGGGTCGTCCCGTCCGGCAGCTGCCGGATGAAGACCGGGAACGACGCGAGGTCGTGGTCGCCCCCCGGCGTCGTCGACGCCGAGTCCTTGCCCTCGAACCAGAAGAGCGGGGTCCGGCGGGCCACGAGCGGCAGGTCGACGAACTGCGGCATCCACGCGCCGAGGGCGACCACCACGTGGGAGGCGCGGATCACCCGGCCGCCGGCCGTCACCTCCGCCCCGCCCTCGACGAGCTCGATCGCCGTGACGCGCGTGTCGGTGAGCACGGTCGCCCCCAGGCCCACCGCGGTCTCCACGGCGGACCGGACGCCCGCCTCCGGGTAGCTGATGCCGGCGGCCGGGTCCCAGACGCCGATGTCGTCGGCCCCGAAGCCGGCGTGGGCGGGGAAGCGCGCGACGAGCTCGTCGTGGTCGAGGACGGTCGCCTCGAGCCCGGCCTCCTCCACGGCCCGGAGGGTCCCCGCGACGACGTGCCCGTCGCGCGGGCCGACCATCACCCCGCCGGTCTGGCGGAGGAGGGTGCGGCCGGTGCGCTCGCCGAGGTCGAGCCAGAGGTCGCGGGCCCGCGTGGCGATCGGGGCGAGCCCCGGGTGCTCCATGCAGGCGATGCGGAAGAGGCGGGTGGTGCCGTGCGTGGAGCCGAGCGGGTGGCCGATGCCGAAGCGCTCGACGCCGACCACGCGGACGCCGCGCTCGGCGAGGCGCCAGAGGGCCTGCGAGCCCCAGGCGCCCAGTCCGACGACGACGACGTCGGCGTCGAGCTCGGCGGGCGCCGCGGATCCGGTCGGGGAGGGGGAGGTGCTGTCGGTCACGAGTGCCTGCTCTCGGGTCGGTGCGGGTCGTGCGGGTCGTGCGGGCGATGCGTGGTGCGGTCTGACGACACCTGTCTACCGAGGCGCGAGCGCGGCCATCAAATACCGATGACGGGTCGTCTCATATGCAGTGCGTATGAGACGCTGGCCCGATGGAGATCCGTCAGCTGACCTACTTCATGGCCGTCGCGGAGGACCTCTCGTTCACGAAGGCGGCCGCGCGCCTGCGGATGAGCCAACCGCCCCTCAGCCAGGCGATCGCGAAGCTCGAGGCCGAGCTCGGCACCCGGCTGTTCGAGCGGCAGGCGCGGACGGCGCCGCGGCTCACCCCCGCGGGCCACGTGCTCATGCGCGAGGCCAAGCGCATCCTGCAGCAGATCGAGCAGACCGAGATGCTGCTCGACAAGGTCGTCGCCGACGTGCAGCCGCTGCGGGTCGGCAGCATCAGCAGCGTCCTCGCCGGGCTCCTGCCGACGGTCGTCCGCGCGTTCACGGCGTCGCATCCCGAGGCCCGCGTGCTCGTCGAGGAGAGCGAGGAGCAGGCGATCCTCTCCGACCTCGTCCGCGGCTCCGTCGACCTCGGCTTCACCCGGGTCGGTCGCATCGACGAGCGGTTCGAGCTGCAGCAGCTCGCGGTGGAGCCGCTGGTCTGCGCGCTGCCGGACACGCACCCGCTGGCGGGCGCCTCCACGGTGTCCCTCGCCGAGCTGGCCGACGACGACTTCATCACCTTCAACCGCGAGGACGCGCCGCAGGCGTACGACCGCATCGTGATGGCCTGCGTGCGCGCCGGGTTCAACCCCCGCATCCCGATCCACGCGGTCAACGACCTGTCGCTGCTCAGCACGGTCGCCTGCGGCCTCGGGGTGTCGCTGATGCCGTACCTGTCGTCGTACCTGCCCATCCCCGGGGTGCGCTTCGTCACGGTCGCCGACGAGTGGGCGCGCACGCCGCTGTCGATGGTGTGGCTGAGCGGCCGGCCGAACCCCATGACGCAGGCGTTCGCGGCCCAGGTGCGGGCCGAGCTCGTCGTCCGTCGCGACCGCGACCTCGCGGCCGGTCGCCTCACGGTCGAGGTCCTCCCCGCCTAGTGCTCGCCTCCGCGCCGACGAGCGCCGAGAGGCGAGGAGGGCGGGAGCCAGGGCGCGGGACGCGCCCCGGACGGGTGTCCGTGCGGAGGGCCGCGGGGTGCCAGACTTGCCGGGGGCGCACCGACCACGACGGTCGTGCCCCGGCCGTGTCCCGCCGCACCCCTCGCACCCACCCCGGACCGACGTCGCTCCGAACACTCCTCGACGCCCCGTCCACGAAAGGGACCGCCATGTCGTCCACCCCGCCCGTCCCGCCGGTCACCCGCGCCGGGTCGCTGCCCCGCACCGAGTCGCGCCTCGCCGCGCTCGACGGCCTGCTCTTCGACCTCGACGGTGTGCTCACGCCCACGGCCGAGGTGCACATGCGCGCCTGGTCGCGCCTGTTCAACGACTTCTTCGCCGAGCGGGGCCTCGACGCCTACACCGACGCCGACTACTTCGAGCACGTCGACGGCCGCCCCCGTTACGACGGCGTCCGCGCGATGCTCGGGGCCCGCGGCGTGACCCTGCCCGAGGGCACCGACGACGACAGCGCCGACACCGAGACCGTGCGCGGCCTCGGCAACCGCAAGAACGCCGTCTTCGCCGCCGAGCTCGCCGAGAACGGGGTGCAGCCGTACCCGGGCAGCGTCGAGTTCCTCGACCGGGCGATCGCGCTCGGCGTCCGCGTCGCCGTGGTGTCGAGCTCGCGCAACGCCGTGCCCGTGCTCGAGGCTGCCGGCCTGCGCGACCGGTTCGAGGTGATCGTCGACGGAGCCATCGCCGCCGCCGAGGGCATCGCCGGCAAGCCCGCCCCCGACACGTACCTCGAGGGCGCTCGCCGCCTCGGGCTCACCGCCGACGACTGCGTCGTCGTCGAGGACGCCCAGTCGGGCGTCGAGGCCGGGAGGCGCGGGGCGTTCGGCCTCGTGCTCGGGGTCGACCGCGGGGTCGGGCACCAGGCACTGATCGACTTCGGCGCCGACGTCGTGGTCGACGACCTCGGCGAGGTGACGGGCGCGCTCGGCCCGGTCCGCGCTTCCTCGTCCCCGGCGACCGCCGGCAGCGCCGCACCCCGTCCCGCCGCACCCCGCGGCACCGTCAGCCCGGAGGCCCGCCCGTGAACCCCATCACCGCCGACCCGCTCGACCGCGAGCGCTTCCCCGTCGACGAGTGGGCCCTCGTCGAGGACGAGTACGCCCGCGGCGACGAGGGCGTCACCGAGACGATCTTCGCCGTCGGCAACGGCTACCTGGGCCTGCGCGGCAACGCCGACGAGGGCCGCGGCGGCCACTCGTTCGGCACGTACGTCAATGGGTTCCACGAGACCTGGCCGATCCGCCACGCGGAGGAGGCCTTCGGGTTCGCCCGCGTCGGCCAGACCATCGTCAACGTGCCCGACGCGAAGGTGGTCCGGCTGTACGTCGACGACGAGCCGTTCGTGCTCTTCGAGGCCGACATCCTCCGGCACAGCCGCCGCCTCGACTTCCGCGACGGCGTGCTCACGCGCGAGGTCGACTGGCGGACGCCCTCCGGCAAGCGCGTCCTCGTCCGCAGCCGCCGCCTGGTGAGCCTGGAGGAGCGCCACCTCGCCGTCGTCGAGTACGAGGTGACGGTCGTCGACGCCGACGCGTCGCTGCTCATCTCGAGCCAGATCCTCAACCGCCAAGACCTCGACGACGAGTACCACGCCGGCATGCGCGCGGCCGCGGGCGCCTTCGACCCGCGCCGGGCCGAGGCCTTCGACGACCGGGTGCTGCAGCCGGTGCTCCGCCGCAACGGCGGCACCCGCGCCGTGCTCGGCTACCGCACGACGAACTCGGGCATGACGATCGCCGTCGGCGCCGACCACGTGCTCGAGACCGAGAACGAGTGGGACGAGTCGTCGTCGATCGACGACGACATCGCCAAGCACGTCTACCGCGTGCGGGCCAAGGCCGGCCAGCCGGTCAGGCTGCTCAAGACCGTGGCGTACCACACGAGCCGCGGCGTGCCCCCGCGCGAGCTCGCCGACCGCTGCGACCGTACCCTCGACCGCGCCGCCGAGAAGCCGTCCGACGAGATCTTCGCCGAGCAGCGCGCCTGGCTCGACGACTACTGGGCCCGCACCGACGTCGAGGTGCACGGCCAGCCCGAGATCCAGCAGGCCGTCCGCTGGAACCTCTTCCAGCTCGCGCAGGCCACGGCCCGCACCGACGGCCAGGGCGTCGCCGCGAAGGGCGTCACCGGGTCCGGCTACGGCGGGCACTACTTCTGGGACACCGAGATCTACGTCCTGCCGTTCCTCACGTACACGGCGCCGAACGTCGCCCGGAACGCGCTGCGCTTCCGCCTCGGCATGCTCGACGCCGCCCGCGAGCGCGCGATCGAGCTGAACCAGCGCGGCGCGCTCTTCCCGTGGCGCACCATCAACGGACTCGAGTCGAGCGCGTACTACGCCGCCGGCACCGCGCAGTACCACATCGACGCCGACATCAGCCATGCGCTCGCACAGTACGTGCAGGCCACCGACGACGACGACTTCCTCGAGCGCGGGGCGGTCGACATCCTCGTCGAGACGGCGCGGCTCTGGGCCGACCTCGGCTTCTGGCGCTCGAACGGCGACCAGCGCTTCCACATCGACGGCGTCACCGGGCCCGACGAGTACACGACGGTCGTCGACGACAACCTGTACACGAACGTCATGGCGCGGGCGAACCTCCGCGCGGCCGTCCGCTACGTGACGAAGCTCTCCGAGCGATCGCCCGGCGCGTACCAGCGCCTCGTGACCCGCCTCGGCCTCGAGGAGCACGAGATCACCGGCTGGCAGCTCGCCGCCGAGGCGATGGAGATCCCCTACGACGAGCACCGCGGCATCCACCCGCAGGACGCCCAGTTCCTCGACAAGGAGCTCTGGGACCTCGACGCGACGCCGCTGAACAAGCGCCCGCTGCTGCTGCACTACCACCCGCTCGTGATCTACCGCTTCCAGGTGCTCAAGCAGGCGGACGTCGTGCTCGCGCTCTTCCTCCAGGGCGACGAGTTCACGGCGGAGCAGAAGCTGCGCGACTTCGAGTACTACGACGCGCTGACCACCGGCGACTCGACGCTCTCGGGCGTCGTGCAGTCGATCATCGCGGCCGAGGTCGGGCACCACCAGCTCTCTCAGCAGTACTTCCTGTCCTCGCTCTACGTCGACCTCGCCGACCTGCACCACAACACCGCAGACGGCGTCCACGTCGCGTCGACCGGCGGCATCTGGAGCGCCCTCGTCAACGGCTACGGCGGCATGCGCGACTGGCTGGGCTCGTTCACCTTCGACCCCCGCCTGCCCGCCGACTGGGAGCAGCTGACCTTCCGCCTGACCATCCACGGCAGCCGCGTCCGCGTCGACCTCGCCGCGGAGGAGATCGTCTTCACGCTCGAGACGGGCGACCCGGTCACGGTGGCGGTCCGCGGCGAGTCGCTCGAGGTGCCCCGCGACCACCCGGTGCGCGTCGCCCTCGACGACCAGGGGCCGCGCATCACGACGCCGGTGCCCACGACCAACGACCTTCGCGGGCTCGTGCGCGCCGACGGCTCGGTCATCACCGCGTCGATCCCGACGATCAGCATCGACCGGTACGACGAGGACGAGGCCTCGGCCTAGGCCCGGAGAGCCGGGGGAGGCGCGCGACCGGTCGCCTAGAAGGGGCCGGCCGCCGTCGCGATCGCCTCGAAGAGGGCGGTCGTGTCGGCGTCGCGCTTCTTCACGCTGGCGCCGATGGTCCCGGCCGGCGCGTGCACCTCGCCCGAGACGCGGCTGCCGTCGCCCGTCGCCTCGAACCGGAGGTGCACGGCGTCGGCGTCGCTCGCCGTGGCCGACCGGCGCACGAGCTGGGCGCCCTGCTCGTCGGCCGACGTGAACGCGAACGCGGGGGTCGACTGCACGGCCCGACGGACCACGCCGGCGAGCAGCGCCACCGGCAGGGACAGCTCCAGGGAGGCGCGGGTCACCTCCGCGTCGCCGGTCTCGATCTGAGGTGCTCGCTTCGGTGCCATGCGGCGAGGCTACGGCACGCACGGCGCGCACGTCCCCGGCCGGTCGCCAGCCCTGTCGCGCCCGGCCGTAGGGTGGCGGGATGAAGACCCTCTACTACGCCGGGCAGGCCCTCGTCGTCACCGACGAGCTCGCCGAGGTGCTGCTCGCCGCCGCCATGGAGTTCAGCGACGACGACCGCACCTTCCGCGTGCCGGTCGCGGCGCGCCTCGACGGCGTCGCCCACATGACGCAGCTATTGATCGGGCCCGGCATCCCGCTGCTCGTCGTCGACGCCGACGACGACGTCGAGCCGGTCGCGGGGTCGGAGTCGTCGGTCGCGTTCATCAGCGAGCTGATGGAGAGCCTCGTCGGCGACGAGGACGACGACTGACCCCAGCCGGGTCGCAGGGGACTCCGGGTCGCGACGCCTAGCCTGAGCCCATGTCCGTGCGCCTGGAGTCCCCGTCGTCGTCCGCTCCCGTCGGGATGTCGACCCGCGCCTCCTCGAGGTGGGCGGCCCTGGCCGGCGTCGTGTCGATGGCGGCGTTCCTCGCCTCGGCCGAGGTCGTGGCGCTCGTCACGGGCGCCGGGGGCAGCCCCCTGTTCGGCGTCGGGTCGGCCGTCGTCGACCTCGCCCCGCGCGGCGCGAAGGACCTCATGGTGTCGCTCTTCGGCACCGGCGACAAGATCGCCCTCTTCGTGCTCATGGGCGTCGTCGTGGTGCTCGTCACCGCCGCGGCGGGAGTGGGCGAGCTCCGCCGGCCGCCCGTCGGCAAGATCGTCTTCGGGCTCGGGGGAGTGCTGGCGCTCGTCGCCGTGCTGACCCGGGCCGACAGCCGCAGCGTCGACGGGGCGCCGAGCGCCGTGGGCACGGTCGTGGCCCTGCTGGTGCTGACGTCGCTCACCCGCAAGCTCTCGCGGTGGCGGGCCACCACCACGACCGGCTGGGCCGCCGCGACCGAGCCGTCGCCGCCCCTGCAGGGCACGCCGGTGGAACGCCGGAGCTTCCTGCTCGTCGCCGGTCTCGTCGGCGGGCTGTCCGTCGTGCTCGGCACGGCTGCCCGGGCGTTCAACGCGACCCGCGCGAACGTCGCCGAGCTGCGCCGCGGCCTCACGCTGCCGGCCCCCGCCGAGCCCGCCGAGGCCGTGCCCGCCGGCGCCTCGCTCGACGTCGACGGCATCACGCCGTACGTCACGGCGAACGACGACTTCTACCGCATCGACACGGCGCTGCAGGTGCCGTCGATCGACCCGGCCGACTGGTCGCTGCGCATCCACGGACTGGTCGACCAGGAGGTGCTGCTCACCTGGGACGACCTGCTCGCCCTGCCGATGGTCGAGCACCACGCGACGCTCAGCTGCGTCTCGAACGAGGTGGGCGGCACGCTGATCGGCACCGCCCTCTGGCTGGGGCACCCGATCCGCACCCTCCTCGCCCGCGCGGGGGTCCAGCCGGGTGCCGACATGGTGCTGTCGCGGAGCATCGACGGCTTCACCGCGGGCACGCCCCTCGACGTGCTCGTCGACGAGGGCACGCAGGCGCTCGTGGCCGTCGGCATGAACGGCGAGCCGCTGCCGCAGGAGCACGGGTTCCCGGCCCGGCTCGTCGTGCCGGGGCTCTTCGGCTACGTCTCGGCGACGAAGTGGGTGACCGAGCTCGAGGTGACGCGGTTCGCGGACGCCGAGGGCTACTGGACGCCGCGCGGCTGGGACGCCCTCGGCCCCGTCAAGCTCGAGTCGCGCATCGACGTGCCGCTCGACGGCGCGACCGTCGACGCCGGGACCGTGGCGGTCGCCGGCGTGGCGTGGGAGCCGCACACCGGCGTCAGCAAGGTCGAGGTGCAGGTCGACGACGGCGGCTGGGCCGAGGCCGAGCTCGCCGAGTCGGTCTCCGCCGACACCTGGGTGCAGTGGGTGTACCGGTGGGAGGCGACGAGCGGTCGTCACTCGCTGCGCGTCCGTGCGACCGGCGCCGACGGGGTCGTGCAGTCGGAGCGCGAGCTGCCGCCCGCCCCGAACGGCGCCGAGGGCTGGGACCAGCACGGGGTCGACGTCCGCTGACCCCAGGCACGGCGCGCCGGGCACGGCGCGCCGGGCACGGCGCGCCGGGCGGGGCCGCGGGCGGTCCGCCGGGTGGTCGTGGGGTCGCCCCCGACCGCCGGGGCGCGCCGTGGCTACAGTCGGCCCATGACCCAGGAGCCGCGGGACGACGACGAGGGGCTGGCGGGGTTCGTCAGCTCCGGCGTCGTGCTGGGGCTCGTGATCGGCGTGGTGCTCGGCATCGTGACTCCGTTCGGCGTCGCGCTGGGCATCGGCGTCGGCATCCCGATCGGGATCGTCCTGGGCGTCGCCGCCTGGTTCGTGCGTCGTCGCGCCCGGCGCTGACGCGTCCCGGGGCGCCACGCCCGGCGCTCCGCGTCAGGCGACGATGCCGAGCGCGAACGGCAGCACGGCCGACGCCCCCGCGCGACGCAGCTCCCGCCCGGCGACGGTCATGGTCCAGCGGCTGTCGACGAGGTCGTCGACGAGCAGCACCGGCCCCGAGACCGAGGCGAGGGCCTCGGCGAGCTCCGGCCCGACCTCGACGGACTGCCACACGTCGGCGAGGCGGTAGACGCTGTTGCCGCCGCTGCGCGGCGCGTCGGCCGGACGCGAGCGCACGGACGTGAGCTGGCCGAGCACCGGCAGGCGACCGACCTGCCCGAGGGCCTCCGCGAGCGAGGCCACCAGGGCGGGGCGGCCCTGCGAGGGCATCGCCACGATGCCGACCGGTCGCTCGGCCCAGCCCCAGTCGGCCAGCACGCGGACGCAGCCGTCGACGAGGGCCCGCGTGACCGGCTGGTCGGCGGTCGTCGGGGCGAACACCTCGCGCAGCGTCGTGCCCCAGCCGAGGTCGGTGAGCCGCGCCAGGGCCCGGCCCTGCTCGACCCGCTCGTCGGGGGAGATCTTGCCCTTGACCGGCACGCCGGCCCGGTCGGCGCCCGTGGGCCACTGCGCCCGCGGCTCGACCTCGACGCCGACCCGGTCGAGCGAGCTCGCGGCGGAGGCGGCCGCGTCGCTCGACACGTCGCTCGGGTACCAGGGGCCGGCGCAGACGTCGCACCGTCCGCACGGCTCGGCCCCCGGGTCGTCGAGGTCGACCTGCAGCATCTGCATGCGGCACGTGGTCGCCCGCTGGTACTCGATCATCGACTGCTGCTCGGCGACGCGGGCCGCGGCGATGCGCTCGTAGCGCTCGCGGTCGTAGACCCACGGGCGTCCGGTCGAGACCCAGCCGCCCTGCACGCGGCGGACGGCCCCGTCGACGTCGAGCACCTTGAGCAGCAGCTCGAGCGGGGTGCGCTTGATGTCGACGCGCGCCTCGAGGGCGGGCGTCGAGGTCGGGGCGTCGCCGAGCTCGGCCAGCACGGCGTCGGCGCGGGCCTCGGACGGCATCGACGCGGTGGCGAAGTACTGCCAGATCTCGGCGTCCTCCCGGCCCGGCAGCAGCAGCACGTCGGCGTTGTCGGTCGCCCGCCCGGCACGCCCGATCTGCTGGTAGTAGGCCACCGGCGACGACGGCGCCCCGAGGTGGACGACGAACCCCAGGTCGGGCTTGTCGAAGCCCATGCCGAGCGCGCTGGTCGCCACGAGGGCCTTGAGGTCGTTGTCCTTCAGCCTCTGCTCGAGCCTCTCGCGCTCTTCCGGGTCGGTGCGCCCCGAGTACGACTGCACGTCGTGTCCCGCGTCGCGCAGCAGGCGGGCGGTGTCGTCGGCGGCCGAGATGGTCAGCGCGTAGATGATGCCGCTGCCCGTGAGGTCGCCGAGGTGGGCGAGCAGCCAGCCGAGCCGGTCGCGCGAGGTGGGCAGGTCGAGCACGCCGAGCCGCAGGGAGGCGCGCGCCAGCGACCCCCGGATCGTCAGGACGGGCGCGTCCGGGCTCGCCGTGAGCTGCTCGCCGACGTCGGCGACGACGCGCTCGTTCGCGGTCGCCGTCGTGGCGAGCACGGGCACCCCGGCCGGGAGGGTGCGGATCAGCTCGGCCAGGCGGCGGTAGTCGGGGCGGAAGTCGTGGCCCCAGTCGGAGATGCAGTGCGCCTCGTCGACGACGAGCATGCCGAGCCGGTCGACGAGGAGGGGCAGCTGCTCGTCGCGGAACCGCGGGTTGTTCAGCCGCTCGGGCGACACGAGCAGCACGTCGACCTCGTCGGCGAGCAGCATCTGCTGCACGTCGGCCCACTCGTGGGCGTTCGCGCTGTTGAGGGCGACGGCGCGAACCCCCGCGCGTCGGGCCGCGGCGACCTGGTCGCGCATGAGGGCGAGCAGCGGCGACACGAGCAGCGTCGGCCCGGTGCCGCGACGGCGCAGCAGCAGCGTCGCGATGAAGTAGACGGCCGACTTGCCCCACCCGGTGCGCTGGACGACGAGAGCGCGGCGGCGGTCGCTCACGAGCGCACGGATCGCCTCGAGCTGGCCGTCGTGGAAGACGGCGTCGTCACGGGCGGTGAGGGCTCGCAGCAGCTCGAGGGCCTCGGCGTCGATGTCGGTCGCGGTGCTCGTCGTCATCGGGCCATGCTGTCACGGGCCACCGTCATCCCCGCGCCCCCCGGGAGGCCGGCGGCCGTGCTCCCGGCGCCCCGGCTCCGGACGCCTGGAGCAGCGCCCAGAGCTCGGCGCGGCCGGCGAAGCCCTCGAGGGGGAGCCCGAGCGCCGCCTCGACCTTCTCGACGCGGGCGCGGAGGCTGTGCCGGTGCAGGCCCAGCGCGCGGGCGGCCGGGTCCCACGCCCCGTTGTGCTCGAGCCACGTGCGGCAGCAGGCGAGCAGCTCGTCCCCGCCCGGCAGGGCCGCGACGGGCGCGAGGCGGGCGGAGGCGAGCTCCGCGGCCCCCTCCGACCAGAGCGCGGCCACGAGCCCGCCGGCGGCGAGGCTCGCCCAGGTGACCACCGCCTCCTCGTCCGGTCCCGGCGCGGCGACGGCGGCCGCCAGCGCGCGCTCCGCCTGCCCCGCGGCGCCGGCGACGTGCTCGAGGTCGGTGACCTCGGAGACCCCGACGCGCAGGCCGTGGGCGGCCGCCAGGGCCGACAGGTCGACGGCCCCCTCGGCGGCCAGCACGACGACGCGGCCGTCGACGAGCGCGACGAACACGTCGCCGCGTCCGGCCGCCAGCCGCTCGACGGCCTCGGTCGCGAGGTCGGCCGATCGCCGGGGAGGCGCGGCGACGGCTACGACGACCGCCCCCTCCGCGATCCCCACGCCCACCGACCGCGTGATGGCCCGAGCGACGTCGACCTGGCCCGCGACCAGCAGCGACCAGACCTGTCGCCAGAGCTCGCGCTGCCCGCGGAGCCGGGCGACGTCGCGCTCCACGGTCACCTCGGCGAGGGCCACGACGCTCGTCAGCACGGCTCGGGAGGCCGGGTCGAGCTCCCGGCGCGTGCGCACGGCGAGCACGCCCCGGAGCGCGTCGCGGCGCCCGAGCGTCTGCAGCGTGACGACCGCGCCGGGCACCGCCACCGTGCTGCCCGCGCGCGCGCCGCGGCGGAGCAGGCGGACGACCTCGGCGTCGACGAGCGCCGTGCCCTCGGCGTCGACGGGCGCCGAGCTCCCCGCGTCGCCGCCCGGCCGCCCCGACGACGAGCCGGTGGCGGCCGCCCCGTCGGTGCCGTGCAGCACGACGGCGCCGTCGAGCTGCTCCGCGAGCACGCGCAGCACCCCGTCGAGCCCGCCGTCGCCGATGGCCGCGAGGGAGACGGCGCGCTGGGCCCGGAGCGTCCAGCGGTCGCGCTCCCGCGCCTCCTCGGCGAGCTGGTCGGCCGCCCATCGGGCGACGGCGATGAAGGGCGTGCGCCAGGGCACCTCGACGACCGGCACGCCGTGGGCCGACGCCGCGACCACGAGCTCGGCGGGCGTGCCGGGGCGGTGCACGTCGGCGCCGAAGCCGAGCGCGACGACGCCGGAGCCCACGACCCGGCCGACCCAGGCGTCGTAGTCGGCCTGCGTCGCGTCGGCGCCGAACTGGCTGCCGGTCGTCAGCAGCATCGTCGCCGGCCCGACGAACGGGGAGGGATCGGCGAGGTCCGAGCTGTGCACCCACGAGAGCGGCTCGTCGGTGCGGGTCGTGGGGTCGAGCAGGCGCAGCCCGAGAGGGGCCTGGCGCACGAGGGCTCGGACGGTCGGGATCACGCGGCGACCCTAGCAGCGGCCTGCCAGAGTGGCAGCGTCTCGACGACGATGCGACAGAACGTCGGTCGAGGAGGCGCGGTGCGGCTCCCTAGAGTCGCCGCAACGTCGAAGGAGCACCCGCATGTCGAGCACCACGATCACCACCCCGCGCGGAGGACCCGGCCTCGAGCAGCGCCGACGCCTCGTCACCGAGGTGCCCGGCCCGCGCAGCCGCGAGCTGATGGAGCGCAAGCGGGGCGCGGTCGCCGCGGGGGTCGGGGTGTCGCTGCCCGTCTTCACCGAGGCCGCGGGCGGGGGCGTGCTCGTCGACGTCGACGGCAACACGCTCATCGACCTCGGCTCGGGCATCGCCGTCACCGGCGTCGGCAACTCGGCCCCCGGGGTCGTCGACGCGGTGGTCGAGCAGGTGCAGCGCTTCACGCACTCGTGCTTCATGATCACGGCCTACGACGGCTACGTCGAGGTCTGCGAGGCCCTCAACCGCCTGACGCCGGGCGACCACGACAAGCGGTCGGCCCTCTTCAACACCGGCGCCGAGGCCGTCGAGAACGCGGTCAAGATCGCCCGGTCGTACACCCGCAAGACCGCCGTCGTGGCCTTCGACCACGCCTACCACGGCCGCACGAACCTCACGATGGCGCTCACCGCGAAGTCGATGCCGTACAAGAGCGGCTTCGGCCCGTTCGCCCCCGAGGTCTACCGCGCCCCGCTGTCGTACCCCTACCGCGACGCCGGGGTCGACGGCGCGCAGGCGGCCGCCCGAGCGATCTCGCAGATCGAGAAGCAGGTCGGCGCCGCGAACCTCGCCGCGGTCGTCATCGAGCCGATCCAGGGCGAGGGCGGGTTCATCGTGCCGGCCCCGGGCTTCCTGCCCGCGCTCGTCGCCTGGTGCCGCGAGAACGACGTCGTGTTCATCGCCGACGAGGTGCAGACCGGCTTCGCCCGCACGGGCCGCATGTTCGCCAGCGAGCACGAGGGCATCGTGCCCGACCTCGTCGTGACGGCGAAGGGCATCGCGGGCGGCCTGCCCCTCTCGGCCGTCACCGGCCGCGCCGAGATCATGGACGCCCCGCACGTCGGCGGCCTCGGCGGCACCTACGGCGGCAACCCGATCGCCTGCGCCGCCGCGCTCGCGGCCATCGAGTCGTTCGAGCACGACGGGCTCGTCGAGCGCGCCGCCGCCATCGGCGAGCTGCTGCTCGGACGCCTGCGCGAGCTGCAGCAGGGCGACCCGCGCATCGGCGACGTCCGCGGTCGCGGCGCCATGATCGCGATCGAGCTCGTCGACCCGCTCACCGGCGAGCCCGACCCCGGGCTCACCGGTCGGGTCGCCACCGCCTGCCACGCCGAGGGCGTCATCGTCCTCACCTGCGGCACGTTCGGCAACGTGATCCGGTTCCTGCCGCCGCTCGCCATCGACGACGACCTGCTCCGCGACGGCCTCGACGTCGTCGCAGGCGCCCTGGGGTCGGCGTGACGACGACGGCCGCCGTGCGGCCCGACCTCGCCTCGCTGCCCGCGTTCCCGGCGGACGTCGTGGCCGTGGCGGGTGTCGACGGCCCCGGCGCCCCGACTCCCGGGGGCGTCGCGACCTTCGCCGTGCACGACCCGGCCACCGGCGAGGTGCTCGCCCACGTCGCCGACCGAGGCCCCGCCGACGCGCTGGCCGCCCTCGACCGGGCCGTGGCCGCGGCCGACGGGTGGGCGGCCACCGCGCCGCGGGTCCGCGGCGAGGTGCTCCGTCGGGCCTTCGACCTGCTCGTCGAGCGCCGCGAGTCGTTCGCGCTGCTCATGTCGCTCGAGATGGGCAAGCCGCTCGCCGAGGCCCGGGGCGAGGTCGCCTACGGCGGCGAGTTCCTGCGCTGGTTCTCGGAGGAGGCGGTGCGCGTCCAGGGCCGGTACGGCGAGGCCCCCGAGGGCACCGGCACGATGATCGTCACCCACCGCCCCGTCGGGCCCTGCTATCTCGTCACGCCCTGGAACTTCCCGCTCGCGATGGCCACCCGCAAGATCGCTCCGGCGCTCGCCGCGGGGTGCACCGTCGTCGTCAAGCCCGCGGAGCTGACGCCGCTGACGACGATCGCCCTCGCGGAGCTGCTGCGCGAGGCCGGCGTGCCGGACGGCGTCGTCACCGTGGTCACCACGACCGACGCGGCCGGGGTGACCGCGCCCCTGCTCAGCGACCCGCGCCTCCGGAAGCTGTCGTTCACCGGGTCGACCGCGGTCGGCAAGGTGCTCATCGCGCAGGCGGCGGAGAACGTGCTGCGCACCTCGATGGAGCTCGGCGGCAACGCCCCGTTCGTCGTCATGGCCGACGCCGACCTCGACGCGGCGGTCGACGGCGCGATGCTCGCGAAGTTCCGGAACGGCGGCCAGGCCTGCACGGCCGCGAACCGGCTGCTCGTCCACGAGTCGGTCGCCGACGAGTTCACGCGCCGGCTCGCCGAGCGGGTGGCGGCCTTCGTCGTCGGGCCGGGCACGGCCGACGGCACGACGCTCGGCCCGCTCATCGACGACCGGGCGGTCGCGTCGTGCACCCGCCTGGTCGACGACGCGGTGGCCCGGGGCGCGCGCGTCGTCGTCGGGGGAGCCGCGCTCGACCGGCCCGGCTCGTTCTTCGCGCCCACCGTGCTCGCCGACGTGCCCCGCGACGCCGACCTGATGCACCGCGAGATCTTCGGCCCCGTCGCGGCGGTCACGTCGTTCCGCGACGAGGACGACGCCGTCCAGCTCGCCAACGACACCCCGTACGGGCTCGTGGCCTACGTCTTCACGACCGACCTCGCCTGCGGGCGACGGATGCTCGGACGGCTCCGCACCGGCATGCTGGGCGTCAACACGGGGCTCGTCTCGAACGCGGCGGCCCCGTTCGGCGGGGTCGGGCAGTCCGGCCTCGGACGCGAGGGCGGCAGCGAGGGCATCCACGAGTACCTCGACACCACCTACGCGCTCGAGCCGCACGGCTGAGCCGCCACGGCACCGCCGCAGCACCACCGGCACCGAGCTCCACCGGCACCGAGCACGACCCGCACCGCACCGCACCACCCGAGAGGACACCATGGCGACCCTGCAGAACTTCGTCGACGGACGGTTCGTCGACGCCCACGGCACCGCGACGATCAACGTGGTCTCGCCGATCACCGAGCAGGTCGTCGCCGTCTCGCCCGTCAGCGACGCCGCCGACGTCGACGCGGCCGTGCAGGCCGCCGCCCGGGCGTTCCCGGGCTGGAGCCGCAGCACGCCCTCCGTGCGCCAGGCCGCCCTGCTGGCGCTCGCCGACGCCCTCGACGCCCACAGCGACGAGCTGGCGGAGGCGCAGCACCGGAACACGGGACAGCCCACCGCGATCATCGCGGCCGAGGAGGTCGCCGTCGGCGCCGACCAGGTGCGCTTCTTCGCCGGCGCCGCCCGCCGGCTCGACGGCATCGCGTCGGGGGAGTACCTCGACGGGCTCACCTCGTCGGTGCGTCGGGAGCCGATCGGCGTCGTCGCGCAGGTGACGCCCTGGAACTACCCGCTCATGATGGCGATCTGGAAGATCGCCCCCGCGCTCGCGGCCGGCAACACGGTCGTGCTGAAGCCGAGCGACACGACGCCCGAGTCGACGCTCGTGCTCGCCGCCCTGACCCGGGGCGTGCTGCCCGACGGCGTGCTCAACGTCGTGCTCGGCGACGCCTCGACCGGGCAGGCCCTCGTCGAGCACCCCGTGCCCGGGCTCGTCGCGATCACCGGATCGGTGCGGGCGGGCGTCGCCGTCGCCACCTCGGCCGCCGACCGCGTCGCCCGGGTGCACCTCGAGCTCGGCGGCAAGGCCCCGGCCGTCGTGTTCCCCGACGTCGACGTCGACGTGGTCGCCCCGCAGATCGCGGAGGCCGCCTTCTTCAACGCCGGGCAGGACTGCACCGCGGTCACGCGCGTCATCGTCCACGAGTCGCTGCACGACGACCTCGTGGCGGCCCTGGTGCGGGCGGCGCAGGCGACGACCACCGGTCCCGAGGCCGGTGAGGGCGCCTCCTACGGGCCCCTCAACAACGCGCGCCACTTCGCGGCGGTGCAGGCGGTCGTCGACGGGCTGCCCGAGCACGCCACCGTCGCGACGGGCGGGCACCGCGTCGGCGACAGGGGGTTCCACTTCGCGCCGACGGTCGTCACGGGCGTGCGGCAGGACGACGACGTCGTGCAGGCCGAGGTCTTCGGGCCCGTGCTCACGGTGCAGTCGTTCGCCACCGCCGACGAGGCGCTCGAGCTCGCCAACGGCGTGCCCTACGCCCTCGCCTCGAGCGTGTGGACCGACAGCCACACGACGGCCGAGCGCTTCGCCCGCGACCTCGACTTCGGCTGCGTCTGGATCAACACGCACATCCCCCTCGCCGCCGAGATGCCGCACGGCGGCTTCAAGCGGTCCGGCTACGGGAAGGACCTCAGCGCCTACGGGCTCGAGGACTACACCCGCGTCAAGCACGTCATGAGCGCGCACGCCTCGCCGCGGGCCTCGGCCTGACCCGCGGCGCCGACCGACCCGCCCGGCGTCCCCAGCCCGCCGGGCGCCCCCTCCCCACCCACCCCGCACCCACCCGGTGCCCGCACCACGACGGAGACCACCCATGACCGACACCACCACCTGCGACGTCGTCGTCGTCGGCGCCGGCGCGAGCGGCCTCACCGCCGCCGCCGACCTGCGCGCGGCCGGGTTCGAGGTCGTCGTGCTCGAGGCGCGCGACCGCGTCGGCGGCCGCCTCCGCACCGAGACGATCGACGGCGCGATGCTCGAGCTCGGCGGGCAGTGGGTGTCGCCCGACCAGACGGCGCTCATCGCCACCCTCGGCGAGCTCGGGCTCGAGACGTACTCGCGCTGGCGCGACGGCGAGAGCGTCTACGTCTCGGCGGACGGCACGGCGTCGCGCTTCACCGGCGACATCTTCCCGGCGTCCGAGCACACGCAGGCCGAGATCGAGCGCCTCATCGTCGTCATGGACGACCTCGTGGCCGAGACCGACGTGGCCGCGCCGTGGGCGCACCCCCGCGCCGCCGAGCTCGACCACGTCTCGTTCAGCGCGTGGCTCGAGCAGCAGAGCGACGACCCGGAGGCGCGGGCCAACATCGCGCTCTTCATCGCCGACGCCATGCTCACCAAGCCCGCCCACTCGTTCTCGCTGTTGCAGGCGCTGCAGATGGCCTCGAGCGCCGGCAGCTTCAGCAACCTCGTCGACGCCGACTTCATCCTCGACAAGCGGGTCGTCGGCGGCCTGCAGCGGGTGCCCCTGACGCTGGCGGAGCAGCTCGGCGACGCCGTGCGCCTCGGCCAGCCGGTCGAGACGCTCGAGTGGTCGGACGACGGGGTCGTCGCCACCACGCCCGACCTGCGGGTCGCGGCCCGCTGGGCGGTCGTCGCCGTGCCGCCGAACCTCTACTCGCGCATCGAGTACCTGCCCGCCCTGCCGGCGCTCCGCCAGCAGTGGCACCAGCACGTGTCGCTCGGCCTCGTCATCAAGGTGCACGCCGTCTACGAGACGCCGTTCTGGCGCGACGCCGGCCTCTCGGGCACGGCGTTCAGCCCCTATCAGCCCGTCCACGAGGCCTACGACAACTCGAACCACGACGACCCGCGCGGCACCCTCGTCGGCTTCGTCAGCGACGAGAAGGCCGACCGGCTGCTCGCCCTGCCCGCCGACGAGCGCCGCGCGGCGATCCTCGACTCGCTCGCGTCGTACTACGGCGAGCAGGCGAGGACGCCCGTCGTCTACTACGAGAGCGACTGGGCCAGCGACGAGTGGACGGGCGGCGCCTACGCGACGAGCTTCGACCTCGGCGGCCTCTCGCGCTGGGGCCACGACCAGCGCGTGCCCGTCGGCCCGATCCGCTTCTCGTCGAGCGACATCGCGGCGGAGGGCTTCCAGCACGTCGACGGCGCCATCCGGGTCGGGCACGACGTCGCGGCCGAGATCGTCGCCGAGCGCGACGCGCAGGCCGGGGCCCGGGCGTCCAGCCCGACCGCGTCCGACCCCGCCGACCTCGTCCGCCCCGGAGCGGCCGTCTCGTGAGGCGCGTGGTCGTCGGCTACCTCGACACCCCCGCGGGCCACGACGCCCTGGCCCTCGGCACCGCCCTCGCCCACACGCTCGGCGTGGGCCTCGACCTCGTGATGGTCCTGCACGACCGCGGCCGCGCCTCCCTCGTCCCCGTCGCGCCGAGCTACGAGCGGCACCTCGACGAGCTCGCCGAGGGCTGGCTGCAGGAGGCGGAGGCCGGCCTCCCGACGGGGGTCGCCTCGACCACGCACGTCGTCCGCGCCGAGACCTTCGCCGAGGGCCTCGTCCGGGCCGCGACCGAGCTCCGCGCGGACGCCGTGGTCATCGGAGCCGGCAAGGAGGGCGCGCTCGGCCGCCTGCACCTCGGCAGCGTCGGGGGAGTGCTCGTCCACTCGGCGCCGGTGCCGCTCGCCGTCGCGCCCGGCGGGTTCGCCGAGCGCGGGGTGCGCCGCTTCGGCCGCGTCACCGCCGCCGTCGGCACGCGGGCGGGCGCGCGCGCCGTCGTCGACACCGCGGTGGCGACGGCGTCGTCGGCCGGGGCCGCCCTGCGGCTCGTCTCGCTCGTACCGCTCGACGCGGTCGGCGACGGCGACCGGCGCGACCGGGACGACCGCGAGCGCGCCTTGCGCGACGAGGCCCGGCAGCACGCCGAGCGGATGCGCGACATCGCCCTCGAGGGCGTGCCCGACGACCTCGACGTCACGGTCGAGATCGCGCCCGGGCCGAGGGTCGGCGACGCGATCGACGCCCTCGCCTGGCGGGACGACGAGCTGGCCCTCGTCGGGTCCAGCCGCCTCGCCCAGCCCCACCGGCTCTTCCTGGGGAGCGTCGCCGCGAAGTTCGTGCGCGGCGTCCCCGTCCCCCTCGTGGTGGTTCCTCGTGACCACGATGCCCGCACGACCTGGACCGGCGCCGCCCCCGACGGCGCCCACCCCGAAGGGACCACCCCGTGAGCATCCTCAAGAAGTCCGGCGTCGCCGCCGACCAGACCCTCTCGTCGAAGGGGCTGAGCGCCGGCAGCGTCGGCCTGGTCGGCGCCGTCGTCATCGGCATCTCGTGCATCGCGCCCGCCTACACGCTGACCGGCGCCCTCGGCCCGACCATCGCCCAGGTCGGCACGCACCTGCCCGCGATCTTCCTCGTGGGGTTCATCCCGATGCTGCTCGTGGCCTTCGGCTACCGCGAGCTCAACAGCGCCATGCCCGACAGCGGCACGTCGTTCACCTGGGGCGTGCGCGCCTTCGGGCCGTGGGTCGGCTGGATGGCCGGCTGGGGCCTGGTGGTCGCGACCATCGTGGTGCTGAGCAACCTGGCGGGCATCGCCGTCGACTTCTTCTACCTGCTGCTCGGGCAGGTCTTCTCCGATCCCTCGATCGCCGACCTCGCGGCGGACCCGCTGGTCAACGTCGTCACCTGCCTCGCGTTCATGGCGGGGGCGACGGTCATCTCGTACCGCGACATGCAGACCACCCAGAAGGTGCAGTACTGGCTCGTGGGGTTCCAGCTGCTCGTGCTGGTCGGCTTCGCGATCGTGGCCTTCGTCAAGGTCGGCGCGGGCTCGGCGTTCGACGCCACCGCCATCTCGCCCGACTGGTTCAACCCCCTCACCGTGCCGACCTTCTCGGCCTTCGCCGCCGGCCTGTCGCTCTCGATCTTCATCTTCTGGGGCTGGGACGTGACGCTGACGATGTCGGAGGAGACCAGCGGGTCGCGGACCACCCCCGGCCGCGCGGCGACGCTGACGGTCGTCATCATCGTGCTGGTCTACCTGCTGGTGTCGCTCGCCTCGATGACGTTCGCCGGGCTCGGCACGGACGGGGTCGGCCTCGGCAACCCCGACATCCAGGGCAACGCCTTCTCGGCGCTCGCCGGGCCCGTGCTCGGGCCGCTGGCGATCCTCATGTCGCTCGCCGTGCTGAGCAGCTCAGCGGCCTCGCTGCAGTCGACCTTCGTCTCGCCGGCGCGCACCCTGCTCGCGATGGGCCACTACGGCGCCCTGTCGCCGAAGTTCGCCCGCGTCTCGCCGCGGTTCTTCACGCCGGGCTACGCGACCCTCGCCTCGGCGATCGTCGCGAGCGCGTTCTACGCCGTCATGCGGTTCATCAGCGAGGACGTCCTCTGGGACACGATCACGACGCTGGGCATGATGATCTGCTTCTACTACGGCCTCACGGCCTTCGCGTGCGTCTGGTACTTCCGGCACCAGTGGCGGTCGGGCGCGCGCAACCTGTTCTTCCAGATCGTCGCACCGGGCGTCGGCGGGCTCATCCTCGCCGTGCTCTTCGTCACCACGTTCGTCGACAGCATGGACCCCGACTACGGCAGCGGGTCGCAGATCGGCGGCGTCGGCCTGGTCTTCCTGCTCGGCGTCACGATCCTCCTCGGCGGGGTCGTCGTGATGCTCGTCAACGCCCGGCTCCGCCCGGCGTTCTTCCGCGGCGAGGGCCTGCGGGCCGGCGTCGCCGGGGACGAGCGCGAGAGCCAGGCCGCCCTGCCCGAGTGACCGGGCGGGCCGCGGCCTCGACGACGTGACGGAGCCGCCCTCCCCGGCGCGTGCGGGGGAGGGCGGCTCCGTCGTGCCCGACCTACGCGGCGTCGCCGTCCGACGAGCCGGCGGCGGCGTCGTCCGCGGCCGCGTCGTCGGCGGGCGCCGCGCGGCGCCCGAGCTCGATCGCGACGGTCGAGCCGATCACGCCGGCCACGAGGGCGAACAGCGCGCCGCCCGTGCCCCAGGCCTTCTTGCCGAACGCCTGGTCGACCGACCCGCCGCCGGGGCCCGAGGCGATGGCGGCCGCGGCCGCGATGACGATCGCGTTGAGCTCCCAGCCGCCGCCCTGGGCGAAGAAGCCGTTGGGCAGGTGCACCTTGCGGATCGCCGTCGTCATGACCGCGACGGCGCCGGCCGCGGCGAGGGGGGTCGCCGCGCCGAGCACGAGGGCCGCCCCGCCGGCCGTCTCGGTCCAGGCGACGGCCTGGGCGTTGCGGCGCGGAGGGTGCATGCCCGTGCCCGCCATCATCTGGGCGGTGCCCTCGAGGCCGGGGCCGTCGAACGAGCCGCGGAGCTTCTGGAGGCCGTGGGCCGTGAGGGCGCCGCCGACGGCGACGCGGAGGAGGGAGAGTCCGAATGTCATCCCTCGTTCGTACCCGTTCCCCGGCCCGGGCGCGCACCCGCGTCGTCGGTCGCCTCGCCCGCGGGCGTCAGGACGAGCGCGAACCAGTCGAGCAGCACCTGCGCCACGTCGACGGAGTCGGGCGCGAGCAGCCACTGCAGCTGCGCGCCGTCCCACAGGCCGACGAGCGCGGCGGCGGCCCGGTCGGGGTCGACCCCGTCGCGCAGCCGCCCCTCGGCGGCCAGGGCGCGGAGCTCGTCGGCGTAGTCGAGCCGCAGCGCGGCGAGCCGCTCGCTCACGTAGTCGCGGCCCGGGTTGCCCTCGGTCACCGCCTCGCCCGAGAGCACGGCGTAGAGCCCGACGAGCCCCGGCACCCCGACGTTGTAGCGGGCCTGCGCCACGATGCCGTCGGGGAAGGAGGTGCGCGCCGCCTCGTCACGTCCGCGCCCGTCCGCCATCTGGTCGCGTCGCCGGAGCACCTCGAGCAGCAGGTCGCTCTTCGACGGGAAGTAGTGCAGCAGGCTCGTCTGGCTCATGCCCACGACGTCGGCGACGCGCTGCAGCGAGCCGCCCTGGTAGCCGTGCGCGGCGAACACCTCGAAGGCGGCCGCGACGATCGACTCGCGCCGCTCGGCCGACTTCGCGTAGGGCCCTCGGCGCCCGCCGGCGGACGGAGGGGAGGAGGCGCGGGTCGTCATGGGAGGGATCCTAGGCTCACCCGCCCGAAAATCGAGCACCTGCTCGAAAAAGAGTGTTAGCGTCGTCCCCGGGTCGTCCGCGTGCCGTCCCCGCCTCCTCCACGACGCCGTGAGGTCACCGACCTGCGTCGTCGCCGCCCCTCCGGCGCGGAGCCGGGCGGACGAGTGCGCGCCGACCGTGCCGCCCGCCCTCGGAAGGACCCCGTCCCGTGACTGACCCCGCACACCCGACCACCGCCTCCTCGTCCGTCCTCGACGGCGACTACCTGAGCGACACCGGCCCGGGCCGGGGGCTCCGCAGCCCCGCCCGCTCGTGGCTGCACAGCGACGCCCCGACGGTCAGCCTCGACGGCGAGTGGGCGTTCCGGCTGCTCGCCGGCGCCCCGGGCACGCCCGGCGGCCGCGGCGTGCTGCCGGCGGGCGAGGGGCCGGCCGACTTCGCGGCCGCCGACCACGACGACTCCGGCTGGGCGAGCATCACGGTGCCGTCGCACTGGGTGCTTGGCGGCGACGGCTCGCGCGGCCTGCCGATCTACACGAACGTGCAGTACCCGTTCCCCGTCGAGCCGCCCTTCGTGCCCGACGCGAACCCGACCGGCGACCACCGCCGCCGCTTCGAGCTGCCCGCGTCGTTCGACGGCGCCGAGCGCGTGCTGCTGCGCTTCGAGGGCGTCGAGTCGCGCTACGTCGTCTGGGTGAACGGCGTCGAGGTCGGCCTCGGCGTCGGCAGCCGCCTCGCGCAGGAGTTCGACGTCACCGACGTCGTGCGCCCCGGCGAGAACGTCGTCGCCGTCCGCGTGCACCAGTGGTCGGCGTCGAGCTACGTCGAGGACCAGGACCAGTGGTGGCTGCCCGGCATCTTCCGCAGCGTGACCCTGCAGGCGCGTCCCGCCGCCCGCCTCGACGACGTCTGGCTGCAGACGCCGTGGCACGGCACCGCCGGCGAGCCCGAGGGAGGCGCGAGCATCGTCCCCGAGATCACCGCGCCCGCCGCCGCCTGGCCCGTCACGCTCGCGGTGCCCGGCCTCGGGGTCGAGGTCACCTGGGCGGGTCCGGCCGACGTCGGCCCCGTCGACCTCGACGGCGGCGTCGAGCCGTGGAGCGCCGAGACGCCGCGCCTCTACGACGCGACGGTCACGAGCGCCGGAGGCGCGGAGACCGTGAGCCTGCGCCTCGGCTTCCGCACGGTGCGCATCGTCGGCGACCTGTTCACCGTCAACGGCCGCCGGGTGGTCTTCCACGGCGTCAACCGCCACGAGACGCACCCCGACCGAGGCCGCGTGTTCGACGAGGAGTGGGCCCGCCGCGACCTGGAGCAGATGAAGCGGTTCAACGTCAACGCCATCCGCACCTCGCACTACCCGCCGCACCCCCGCCTGCTCGACCTCGCCGACGAGTACGGCTTCTGGGTCGTGCTCGAGAACGACTACGAGACGCACGGCTTCGAGCAGCGCGGCGACTGGGCGCAGAACCCCAGCGACGACCCGAGCTGGCACGACGCCCTCGTCGACCGCATGGTGCGCACGGTCGAGCGCGACAAGAACCACCCGTCGATCGTCATGTGGTCGCTCGGCAACGAGGCCGGCACGGGCCGCAACCTCGCCGCGATGGCCGCCTGGACCCACGCCCGCGACACCGGCCGGCCCGTCCACTACGAGGGCGACTACACGGGCGCCTACACCGACGTCTACTCGCGCATGTACTCGTGGATCGACGAGACGCGGGCGATCGGCGCCGGCGACGCCTCCGTGCCCCTGCTCGGCACGACGGCGGCCGAGGCGGAGCGCCAGCGCTCGAAGCCGTTCCTCCTCTGCGAGTACGTCCACGCGATGGGCAACGGCCCGGGGGCGATCGACGAGTACGAGGACCTCGTCGACCGGTACCCGCGCCTCCACGGCGGGTTCGTCTGGGAGTGGCGCGACCACGGCCTCCGCACCCGCGCCGCCGACGGCACCTCGTTCTTCGGCTACGGCGGCGACTTCGGCGAGGTCGTCCACGACGGCAACTTCGTCATGGACGGCATGGTGCTGAGCGACGACACCCCGACGCCCGGGCTCTTCGAGTGGGCCCACGTCGTCTCGCCGATCCGCGTCCGGTTCGAGCCCGGCGTCGGCGGCCCGGCCCGCGTCGTCGTGACGAACCTGCGCCACTCGGCCGACACGAGCGACCTGCGGTTCCGGTGGACGGCCACGCACGACGGCGTCGAGGCCGCCTCGGGCGAGCTCCTCGTCGGCGGCCCCGACGGGGGAGGCCTGCCGGCCCACGGCAGCGTGACCCTCGCCCTGCCCGAGGTGCCCGTCGCCGCCCTCGGCGAGACGTGGTTCACCGTCGACGTCGTGACCCTCGACGACGCCTCCTGGGCCCCGGCCGGCCACGTCGTCGTCACCGAGCAGCTCGACCTCACGCTGCCGGGCTCGGGCCCCGTGCCGTCGGCGGCGCCGCGGCCCACGGTCGCGACCGCCCTCGACACCGCGGCGGGCGCCTCCTCGGGTCGCCTCGTGCTCGGCCCGGCGACCTTCGTCGACGGCCGGCTCGTCCAGCTCGCCGGCGAGCCCGTCGACGGCCCCCGCCTCGAGCTGTGGCGCGCGCCCACCGACAACGACCGCGGCGAGGGCTTCGGCCCGAGCGACCGCGACCGCGACGTCATGCGCGACCGCCACCGCGCCGACCTCTACGGCGAGGTCGTGCTGCCGAGCGCCGAGACGACCTGGCTGCGTGCCGGGCTCGACCGCCTCGTGCCGCGGGTCGAGGCCGTCGCGACGACGGCGACCTCGGTGCAGGTGCGCACCCGGTGGGCCGGCGCCGACAGCCGGGCGGCGGTCACGGTCGACGAGCGTTGGACCCTCGACGGCGACGCCGTCTGGCTCGCGCTCGACGTCGTCCCGACGGCCGGGTGGGACACCTCGTGGCCCCGCGTCGGCGTCCGCCTCGACCTGCCCCTCGGCGTGCAGCGCGCGTCGTGGTTCGGCACCGGGCCGCGCGAGTCGTACCCCGACAGCCGTCGCTCGGCGCACGTCGGCCGCTACGAGTCCGACGTCGACGACCTCGTCGTCGACTACGCCCGCCCGCAGGAGAGCGGCCACCGCAGCGACCTCCGCCAGCTCGACCTCACGCTCGGCTCGCGCGGCGACTGGCTGCGGGTCGACGTGGTGCCCGACGCCGCGGGCCGGCGTCCCGGCTTCAGCCTGCGCCGCCACACGGCACAGCAGGTCGACGCCGCGGCGCACCCGCACGAGCTGCCCGCGCCGACGGCGACGCACCTGTGGATCGACGCCGCGCAGAACGGCCTCGGCTCGCGGGCCTGCGGACCGGACGTCTCGCCGCAGCACGTGCTGCGGCCCTCGGCGCACGGCCTGCGGCTGCGGATCAGCGAGCTCTGACGCGAGCGCGCGAGCGCGACGACGGCCGCCGCCCCGGGACCCCGGGCGGCGGCCGTCGTCGTGGGACGCGCGACCGCGCCACTAGGAGGCGCGGGTCGCCCTCACCACCACGTCGCGCACCGTGACGGTGCCGCCGTCCGCCCCGGGGGCGAGCCTCGGCCGCGACTCGGCCACCTCGACCACGAGCCCCTCGCCGTCGATCGCCGCGAGGACGTCGTCGACGCTGAACATGAGCTCGGCGTGGTGCATCCGGTGCGCGCCGGAGTCGAGGTCGGAGAGGTCGTGCCCGACGACGAGCAGCGTCCCGCCCGGGGCCACGGCCGCGGCGAGCGACCGGAACAGGGCCGTGCGCACGGGGTCGGGCAGGTGCATGAACTGCGACGTGACGAGGTCGAACGAGCGGGCCTCGGGCGCCCACTCGACGAGGTCGTGCTGCTGCCAGTCGATGCGGGCCGCGAGCTCGGCGTCGACCGACTCCGCCTGGCGGGCGGACTTCGCGAGGGCGTTGCTCGAGATGTCGGTGCCGACGACCTGCCAGCCGAGGCCGGCCAGCCAGATGGCGTCGCCGCCCTCGCCGCTGCCGATGTCGAGCGCACGGCCGGGGGTCAGCGCCTCGGCCTCCGTGACGAGGACGGGGTTGGGGCGGCCGCTCCACGCGAGACCCTCGGCACCGTAGCGGTCCTCCCAGTAGGCCCGGTCGAAGAGGGGCTCGGCGGCGGCGTCGTCCTGGTCGTGGTCGGCGTGCGGGGCGGGGTCGGTCACGGCGGGTTCCTCCTCGGCGGTGGTCGACGTGACGGGCTCGAACCCGTGTCGTCGGTCGCCGAGCAGGCTAGCGGCGTTCTCGGCCTCGGCCCGGGCGCTGAAGGGCAGCCGCCGGCGAGCGACCGCCGCGGCCGTGTCCTCGGCGAGCAGGTCGGCGTTGGCCATCGCGCCGACGCGCTGACCGCCTGCCGCGGCCGTCACGACCTGGGCCGACAGGTCGCCGACATTGCCCGCCACCCAGACGCCCGGCACCGTGGTGGCGCCGGTCGTCGGGTCGGACCCGACCGCGTCGCCGACACCCGCGGGGTGGGGCACGGGCGCGAGGCCGAGACCCGCGAGCACGGCCGCGTTCGCGCGCATCGGGGCACCGACGACCCCGACCTCGACCGGCACGGTCCGTCCGCCCGCGAGCGTGATGCCCGTGAGTCGGTCGTCGTCGACCCGCAGGGCCGTGACGAGCCCGGTGACGACCCCGACCCGGCGGGCCGCGAGCTGCTCCCACTGCTCGTCGGTCGGCTCCGGCCCGTCGGCGAGGAAGAGCGTCACCCGGTCCGTCCACTGCGTGAAGAGCAGCGCCTGGTGGACGGCGTTCGGGCCGCCGCCGATCACCCCGACGACCCGGTCGCGCACCTCCCACCCGTGGCAGTAGGGGCAGTGCACGACGTCCCGGCCCCAGCGGGCGGCGAGGCCCTCGACCGTCGGCAGCTCGTCGGTGAGGCCGGTCGCCACGACGACGCGACGGGCCCGGACCGGGTGCGAGCCGCCGTGCTCGTCGGCGACGGTCGCGACGAAGCGGGCCGCGCCTCCCGCGCTCGGTCCGGGTCGTCCCGACCCCGGCGTCGGGGCGTCGACGCGCTCGATCGTCGTGACCACGCCGGGGCGGACCTCGCCGCCGTACGACTCGACCTCGACGCGGCCGAGGCGGGTCAGCTCGGCGGGCGCGACGCCGTCGTGGCCGAGGTAGCCGTGCACGCCCGCGGCGGGGGCGTTGCGGGGCTCGCCCGCGTCGACGACGAGGACGTCGCGGCGGGCCCGCGCGAGGGTGAGCGCGGCGCTGAGGCCGGCGGGCCCGCCGCCGACGACGAGCACGTCGACGACGCGGTCGGGTCGGCGGCCGTCGGGGGCGACGGCGTCGGGCACGGTCGCGGCGGGGTGCGGGGCAGGGGCGGGGATGGCGTTCGTCATGGTGGGTGACCTCCTGCATCGATGGTGCGACGCGCCTCCGGCTGGTGGCAAGCTCTGTTGCCGACCTGGCAAGCTGGCGGCATGACGACGACCCGCGACCCCCGACCCGACGACTCGGAGCCGACGCCGACAGCCCCGCCGACTCCGACAGCCCCTCCGACGCACGCCGACCCCGACGCGGGTGCCGCCCCCGACGCGGGCGCCGACCCGACCGATGCCGTGCTCGCGGGGGTCGGGCCGCGACTGCGGGCGCTCCGCACGAGCCGCGGGCTGACCCTCGGCGAGCTGTCGACGTCGACCGGCATCTCGGTCAGCACCCTGTCGCGGCTCGAGTCGGGACAGCGCCGACCGGTGCTCGAGCTGCTGCTGCCGCTCGCCCGCGTGCACGGCGTGCCCCTCGACGAGCTCGTCGGGGCGCCGCGGACGGGCGACCCGCGCATCCACCTCACGCCGGTGCGGCGGCACGGCCAGCTGATCGTGCCGCTCTCGCGGGGAGGCTCCGGGCTCCAGGCCTTCAAGCACCTCATCCCCGCGTCGGTGCCCGAGGGCACGCCCGAGCCGGGCGTCCACGAGGGCTACGAGTGGGTCTACGTGCTGCGCGGCCGCCTGCGGCTCGTGCTCGGCGAGCTCGACCTCGTGCTGCCGGCGGGCGAGGCGGCGGAGTTCGACACCCGCACCCCGCACTGGTTCGGACGCGTCGGAGCGGGCGACGTCGAGTTCCTCTCGCTCTTCGGGCGGCAGGGCGAGCGGATGCACGTGCGGGCTGCCCCGCCCGGCCGTCTGGGCGAGTAACGCGTCGGCGCCCCGCGTCCTCCCAGGCACACGACCGGCCACGAGGAGGCGCGGACCGCGACCTGAGGACCACCGGCGGTCATCCCCGGGGCGGGCCCGGACCATCCCCAGGGAGGCTGTGGCGGGGGCGCCGGTCTTCCTACGCTCGAGGGCCGGGCGCTCCGCCGCCCGTCCGAGCCGGCGACGTCGGCCCGACACCGGGAGACCCTCAGATGAGCACCACCAGCCGCACCCGCACGCTCGCGCCCGCCGACCTCGTCGGCTCGTCCGTCGTCCCGCCCGCGGGGCCCCGCCGACGCCGCCTCGCCCGTGGCGTGGCCCTCGCCGTGACCGGCGCCGTCGCGCTCGGCGCCCTCACCGGCTGCGCCCTCGAGGCGCCCGGCACGCTGGTCGTCGGCGTGACCGCCACCTCGGCCGAGCCCCGACCGGCCCTCGCCGCGGCGGCGGCCGACGCCGTCGAGGCCCACGCGCTGGGGGCGCACGAGCCGGGCGAGGGGGCGATCGACGTCGTCACGCAGGGAGGGGGAGCGACCACGGTCGACCTCACCCCCATGCTCACCGCCGACCGCGTGCAGCAGGTGCCCGACAAGCGCGAGCAGGCCGTGGCCGCGAGCCTCGACGAGCTCGGGTCGACGATCGGCGCGCTGCAGGCCGGCGGCGAGGGGCTCGACCTGCTCTCGGTGCTCGCCTCCGCCGCGGCCCTGCACGACACCGGCTCGATCGTCGTCGTGTCGAGCGGCGTGCAGACCGCCGACCCCCTCGACCTGCGGCAGCTGGGCTGGTCGTTCGACCCGGCCGCCGTCGCGTCGACCCTCGCCGACCAGGGCGCGCTGCCCGACCTCTCCGGCCACGACGTGACCTTCGTCGGCCTCGGCGGCACCGCCGGAACGCAGCCCGCGCCGTCGATCTCGTCGACCTCGCGCCTCAGCGCGCTCTGGCTCGCCGTCTGCGACGCCGCGGGCGCCGAGAGCTGCACCGACGGAGGCGCGGGGCAGGCCGCCGAGGCGACCACAGCCTCCCTGCCCGTGCCGGTCGTGCCGGTCTCGTCGGACGCGACGCCCTGCACCGCGCCGCTCGTGCTCTCGACGGCCGTGCTCTTCGGCGGCGACTCGGCCGTGCTCGGCTCGTCGGCGGCCTCGGCGCTGCAGGGCGTCGCCGACGAGCTCGGCCGGTGCCCGTCGGGCGTCGCCGCGAACGTCGTCGGCCACGCGGCCGACACCACGGCGGGCGTGCTCGACGGAGAACAGCTGAGCCTCGCCCGGGCGACGGCCGTCCACGACGAGCTCGTGCGGCTCGGCGTCCCCGCCGCCGCGTTCGGCGACGTCGTCGGCCGCGGCGACGCCGAGCCGGTCGTGGACGACCTGCCCGGGGGCGTCTTCGACGAGCAGCTCGCGGCCCAGAACCGACGCGTCGAGATCACCTTCACCAGCTGACCCCTGTCGACGGCCCGCCGTCGACGTGAACCGAGGACGATCCCCATGACCGACCACCAGGCCACCGAGCCCCTGCCCTTCCCCCGCGCGCTGCGCGTGCCCGCCGAGCCGCTCGCCGGGCCGCCCGTCGAGCGCGTGCCGACGGGCACGACGATGGTCGGCACCCGGGCCCACGCGGCCGCGTCCGCCGCCTCGGGCCGTGCACCGGCGCCCGCGGTGCCCGACGCGACCGCGCCGGGGACGGGGGAGGGCGTCGGGCAGCCGGCCCGAGCCTCCTCGCGTCCGGCGGTGCGCGAGACGCTGCCGTCGGGGGACCTCGTGGCCTCGCTGTTCGGCGTCGGCCCGCTGCCCGCCCGGCACGCGCTCAGCGCCCCGCGGCTGCACGACGAGCGGCTGCGCGCCGAGCTCGACCCGGCGTCGGACGGCCACACCCCGTTGGAGGCGGCGCTCCGGCTGCGGACCGAGGTGGCGGCCGAGCGGTGGCTCGCGCGACGTACCCGCGGCACCCTCGACCCCGCGGCGCGACGGCTCACGGCGCTCGTCACGACGCACGACGGCATCTCGCGACGGCTGGACCGCTCGGGCTCGGAGCCCCTCGTCGACACCACGGGCCGCACCGTCACGCGCGACGGGGCCCGCGAGACGCTCGACCGCCTGTCGGTCGCCGTCGAGGAGTCGCTCGACGCGGGCTCGGAGAAGCACCGCACCGAGTCGCGGGCCCGCAAGCGCCTGCTGCTCGGCTTCGTGCTCGCCGACTTCGCGCTGTTCGCCTACTTCATGTCGCGCATCCTCAACGTCGACATCTTCGTGCCGGCGACCGACCCGATCGCGTTCACGACGTCGATCGTGTTCGCGCTGCTCTTCACCCTCGGCATCGCTTACTCGCTGCACCACTTCGGCCACGCGCACCGGGCGCACAAGGGCGACGACGGCGAGATCGTCGTGCCCGAGGGCGCGGTCGGGCTGCGCCTGCAGCTCGTCTTCGTGCACGTGCTGATGGTGCTGCCCGGAGTGCTGATCGGGGTGCGCATCGTCGACGACGCGCTCGTCGCCGGGGCGCCCCTCGGGCTCGCGCTGCTGCTCGGCATCGCGATCGGCGTCGTCATGGCGGGCATCAACCAGATGATCTACCGCACCGAGTTCCGCGACGGCACCACGACGACGGACCGCCTGCTGCACCTCGGTCGGCACCTGCGGCGGGCGCACCGGCGCGACCAAGGGCTCGAGCTGAGGCTCGACCGCCTCGAGCGGCGGATCGTCCGCACGGCCGCGCGGGCCGAGCGGTCGGCGGCGCGCATCGAGCAGACCGGCGACCGGCGCGCCAACCGCGGGCCGAGCGTCCGCACGCTGCGGTACACCCGGTCGATGGCGGGGACGGTGGCGCAGGACTCGGCGCTGCCGCACGTGGTCCCGGCGCGCGGGTACCTCGACGAGACGGTGCGGCAGATCCGCGACCCGCGCGTCGCCGACGCCGCGGTGGGCGAGCGCGCGCCGGGCACGCCGCGCCCGCAGCGCCCCGCACGGTGAGGTCCCCGTTCCCGCCCTCGACGGGCCCGGCCAGCACACGGTGGTGAGACGTCCTCGATGAGGAGTCGCCTGTGCGACGTGCAGGGCTGCATCATGCGGGGATGGCGCTGCCCTCGCGCCGACAGGGGCCGGGTTCACCGCCGGCCACGGCTCGTGCTCGCTCCGGGCGCCGTCTACCGACTCGCCGTGCGGTGTCCGTCGTCAGGTGAGGAGGTCGGCCTCCCAGTTCGTCCGCTGGATCTCGACGTCGAGCTCGCGAAGCTCGCGCGCCACGTCGTCGGCTCGGCGACGGAGCTCGACCACCGGCAGCGCTGAGATCTGCCGGAGCTCGCTGCGCATCTGGCGGTACCCGCCGCCCTGCCCCTGGGCGGCGTCGGCCGCGCCGGACAGCACCGCGTGGCGGGTGCGCAGCGTCTCGCGTCGAGCGAGGGCCGCCGTCATCGTGCGACCGTCCGCCAGCTGCACCGCGGCGTTGGTGAGGTTGACCGCGACGACGAGCTCCTCGACGCGGTCGAGCGCCTCCGACACCTCGGCGACGAGCGCGGCGGCGTCCTCCTGGGGCTCCTCGCCCTCCTGGTAGCGGGCGTTCGCGGCGATCCGCGACCGCACCTGCTCGATCCGCCGCTGCAGGTCGGCGCGGGTCATCAGGGCCTCGGCGAGCTTCATGCCGCCATCCTGCCCGCTCCCGCCGACACCCGACCGGCCCGAGGTCCGTCGGAGCCGCGCCCGCCCGCCGCGGTCCCGCCCGCCGCGGTCCCGGTCCCGCTGCCCGACCCGGTGCCGCGCCCAGCCCGCGGGAGCAGACTGCCTCCCATGAGAGCCAAGCGCGAGCCCGTCCGCCCCGAGGAGCCCGGCCCCGGCCAGGAGTCCGTCTGGGACTACCCGCGCCCGCCCCGCGTCGAGCCCAGCACCGAGCGCCTAGTCGTGCGCCTCGGCGGCGAGGTCGTGGCCGACGCGACCGCGTCGTACCGCGTGCTCGAGACGAGCCACCCGCCGGTCTACTACCTGCCCCGGTCGTCGTTCGTGCCGGGAGCGCTGGCACAGGCGGACGGCGCGAGCATGTGCGAGTTCAAGGGGCGTGCCGGGTACCTGGACGTCCTCGGCGGCGGACGCCGCGCCTCCTCGGCGGCCTGGTACTACGCCACGCCGTGGCCGGGCTTCGAGATGCTCGTCGACCACGTCGCGGTCTACCCCGGGCGCATGGACTCGTGCGAGGTCGACGGCGAGGTCGTCGCCGCGCAGGCGGGAGACTTCTACGGCGGCTGGGTGACGTCGCGCGTCGTCGGCCCCTTCAAGGGAGCGCCCGGCACCCTCGGCTGGTGACCCCACGAGGAGGCGCGGGCCGGCCTCGCGGCATGGTCCCGTTCCGGAGGCCGTCGCCTACGGTGCCGGGCTCGCCGTGAGCGCCGCGACGACCGTCTCGGCGTCCGCCCACCAGCGCGTGTAGTGGTCGGGGTCGGCGTTGACCTGCACGGCGTGGGCCGCCTGGGTGGGGGTGAGGTCCTTCCAGCCCGGGATGGCGACGAGCTTCGTGAAGAAGCTGGTGGCGGCCGTGTAGGGGTCCATGCGCTGCTCGTAGGTGCCCCAGAGGCCGTTGTCGCGCTGCTGGAAGAGCCCGCGGCTGTCGGGTCCGGCGGCGTCGCCGTAGTCGATGTTGCGGAGGCTCGACTCGCCCATCGCCGTCATCACGCCGATGGCCTGGGTGTGGGTGCCGATGCCCTGGGCCTTCGCCGCCTCCATGATCCAGGCGGCGTTGACGAGGCGGTCCTGGCAGTAGCCGGCGATCGGGCCCGCGGGCACCGAGATCGTGCCGACGACGACGGGCTCGACGTCGGGGCAGACCGGGCCGCTCGTGATCGCGGCGGTGTCGGGGGCGGAGCGGGGACCGGCGAGCGACGAGACGACCATGACGACGGCGACGACGAGGGCCAGCGCTCCCGCGCAGAACACGACGGAGGCGGCGATCAGCACACGGCGCACGGGTCGGTCCTCCAGGTCGGGTCGGGCATCCGAGGATAACCCGGGCTCGCTGGGGGAGCGGGGGCGCCCGGGCGGGGTCGTTCATCGGGACACCTGCTCGGGCCCGTCTGGGTCGGCTGAGGTCAAGTGGGGTCTGGCCTGTGGATTCGCGTATGCCTGTCCCGCAAAAATGCCCGGTGATGGGGGTTCAAACGCTACAGTCATCGGATGCTCATCGGATACGCCCGCGTGTCGACCTCCGGGCATGATCTCGCAGCACAACGTGACGGTCTTGCAGCACTGGGTGTTGACGATCAACACGTGCATGTCGACCACGGCCTCTCGGGGACGACTCGAGCCAGGCCGGGGCTCCGCGAGGCGCTGGCCGCGTGCCGTGCCGGCGACGTCCTGGTCGTGACGAAGCTCGACCGGCTCGCTCGATCGCTGCGAGACGCGACCGACATCGCCGACGAGCTCACGAAGAAGGGCGTCGCCCTGAACCTCGGGGGAGCCGTCTACGACCCCACCGACCCTGTCGGCCGGCTCCTGTTCAACGTCCTCGGGATGGTCGCCGAATTCGAAGCCGACCTCATCCGGGCCCGCACCCGGGAGGGCATGGCCATCGCCGAGGCCGCCGGCAAGCTCCGCGGCCGCAAGCCCAAGCTCACCCCCTCCCAGGAGAAGCACCTCGTGCAGCTGCACCGCACCGGCGAGCACACGACCAGCGAGATCGCCGGGCTCTTCGGGGTCGCCCGTTCGACGGTCTACCGCACGATTCAGCGAGGAGGGGAGGAGAAGAGTGTCTGAGGCAACGCCACTGTCCTCTGCTCGACCGACGCCGATCAGGACTGATCGCCTCGCTCTCCGGGCGTTCGAGGTCTCCGATGGCCCCGCGCGTCTGCGGTACCAGGGCCGCGAGGACGTGTCGCAGTACCTCTTCCGTGAGCCGCACGACGCCGTGAGTGTCCTGGCTGGCATCTGCCGCAACCAGGAGGGCGTCTTCCAGCAGAAAGATGACCGCCTTTTGCTGGCCGTCACCCTCGGAGCTGACGGCACGCTCGTGGGAGAGGTGAGCGCGCGATTGGACGGGGTCGAGTCGGCGCAGGTGGAGATCGGTTGGGTGTTCGACCCGGATCATGGGGGCCGTGGCTACGCGACCGAAGCGGCCGAGGCGCTGGTCCAGCACCTCTTCCGCGACAAGCGCGCGCACCGGGTCTTCGCACGGCTCGACGCAGACAACACCGCATCGGCGCGGCTCTGCGAGCGCCTCGAGATGAGCCAGGAAGCGCATCTGGTCGAGAACGAGCTTTGGCAGGGGCGGTGGACCTCGGAGCTCATCTACGCACGACGCGCCCGAGGCGGCCGGCTTGGCGATGTCTAGTTATCGAGTCCGATGAGTGATCGGTCGGTGAGACAGTGGCTGCCGGTCAGTGGCCCGCGCGCAGTAGTTCGTCGTCTCCGGCATCCTCATCACATGGAGTTCTCGTGGTGGACCTGGTCGGGGCTCGTGATCGTCGCCTTAGGGGGATTTGGGCTGATCGGACGCGCTTGTGTGATGGCCGTTCGCAGAGACGGCCTCGCGCGGGCCAGGGCGGAGCGCGGTCCGAGTGCTCCGTGGTTCTGGTCCGGAATCGGGTTGCTCGTTGCGACCGGTGTCCTACTGGCCCTCTGGGTCCTCGCGCTCGATAGCTGACTGGCTCACTTGCAGCTCTCACCAGTCGGGCAGCTGTCCCGGTAGGGGATCGCCTGTCGGGAATGACTTGATCGGCTGTGAGAAGGGTCCTCGGCTTTGTGTGGGGTCCAGAGTCGTGTGGCTAAGTGGCGCTGAGAGCACTTGAATGTGTGACGCCAGCCGTCTTGCCCTTCAGATCGGGTGCCCGCGATACTGAGTGCTGCTCGAGCTGATCAGGCAGCTCGGCATCTGCATCGGGGTGTCGCATGAATCCTTCCCGTCGACCCGTGAAGTCGGGGAGCCCGCAGGCGATGGAGTCCGAGCTGACACGCGTGCCACGGGCCTTCTGGGTGGGGCTCGCCGCGGTGGTCGTCTACGTATTGTTCGCGGCGGTCCTCGGCACGCTCGCCGGTGACCTCGCTGGCGGCGACACAGCCGAGCTCGCGGTGTCCCACCTCATTCCCTTGCCGATCGCGGTCGCCCTGGGCTTGATGTTCGTGTTCCGGTGGTCAGGCTGGGACGCCCGGCGCGTGTTCCGGGAGACGCCGACTCCCCGGCTGATGCCGAGGCGGTTGTGGCTGGTGTCGATACCGGTGCTGATGGTGGCCCTGGCACTCTCCCAGGTCCCGTTCATCTCCTGGGGTGACCAGGTCGCCGGCGTGGTGGTCATCGTCGTGCTGGCCACGACGCTCGTCGGCATCGGTGAAGAGCTTTTCCTCCGGGGCATCCTGCTCGAGTCCCTCCGGGCTCGGCACGGTGAGCTCGTCACACTGCTCGGCACCTCGGCGGTGTTCGGCCTCGCACACGTGGTCGGGAGCGTCTGGGCGGGCGTGCCACCGGGGGTGATCTTGTTCCAGGTGACGTTCTTGATGATGAACGGCTCCCTCTTGTACTGGGTACGACGTGTCACGGGCCGCCTCTGGGTGGCGATGGCCGTGCACGCGCTGACCGACTGCCTCCTCTATCTCTCGTCTGGTGCCACCAGCACGTCGGAGGCGCTCATGCAGCAGAACGAGACGGACATGTCCACCATGTGGCCCGCCGCCGTGCTGCAGACCCTGCTCATCGTCGCCTCCCTCGGGGGCCTGATCAGCGTCATCCGCGAAGACCAGCGCAACCGACGCACCCGCTCCGCACGACTCGGCGACCCCGCCGCTGCAGCCCCGACCGAGGGATGACGACCATGACCACTGCCCCGATGGCGACCCCACCGCTCCCTGGAGGATCTGCCTGGCGGCGCTTCTGGGCCCGCGGGCGATGGTGGAAAGCGCTGCTCGCGGTCGTCGGCTACCTCGGCCTCTACGAACTCGCCGGGTTCCTCCTCGGCCGGGCCTTCGGCGACCGGGTCGGCGACGACATCTTCGCCTCGCCCACCACCGTGCTCTTCGGGCTCGGCGCGCCGCTCATCATCGGCGCCGTGATCCTCGTCGTGTTCGTCTGGACGTCCGGGCTCGCCCGGCCGGTCTTCGCCCGGCAGACCGCGAGCCGGCGCTGGTGGATGTGGATCGCCGTCGCCCTGGTCGTGATCCCGATCGTGCTTCAGCTGATCGGAACCGACTACGGCGTCTACGCCGCCGGGGTCGTGCCCATGTCGTTCTTCGTGGGCCTGTTCATCGGCTTCACCGAGGAGATCCTCTACCGGGGTGTCGTCGTCACCGTCCTCCGCGAGACAGGGCACCGAGAATGGACGGTGGCCGTCGTCTCGAGCGCCGTGTTCGGTCTGTCGCACTCGGTGAACATCTTCACCGGCCAGGCGCCGCTGATCGTCGGGCTGACGGTGCTCATCGCGTTCGGCTTCGGGATGATGATGTACCTCACGATGCGCGTCACCGGCAGCATAATCTGGCCGATGATCATCCACGCCCTGACCGACCCGACGACGTTCCTCGTCAGCGGCGGCGTCGACGAGGCCGTCCGCAGCCCGCACAACCCGTTCCTCGACGCCGCAGCGCCGTTCAACATCATCCTCATCCCGGCCGCGCTCATCGCCGTTGCCCTCCTCGACCGACGAAGCGTCAACGGTAAGACTCGCGGTGACGGACAAGGCCCCGTGTCGCGATAGGGGATCGTCCTCCGGGGCCCAGTACTTCCAGTGCCGTGCTTACTCGTCAGGAAGGGCCAACCGGGAAATGGGTGGGCTGCTCTTCGTTCGGACTGGCGAGCTGTCCGCGGGTGTGGGCGGGAGTGACAGTGCGCGGTGGTGTGCAGCGTCGGCACGGCCGGCCGCTGTAACCGATGCGAGGACGGCGGTGCTGTAGAGAGCACTGAAGATGAGGGGCAGAAGCAGCAGCGTCAATTGGTCTGGCGAGGCCATCCCTGCGACGACGAGGGCAACCCAGGCCAGGAGATGTCCACACGGGACCCACTTGGAGCGGTCAACGGCAATGACTGACGTGGCGAGGAGTCGTTGTGAGCCGGCGATGACCTCGTCCCGGTCTTCCGGCACGATCGTGGGCGGGTGTCTCGCGAACTGACGCTCTATGCGCTCGCTTCGTCGCCAGTCTCCAAGCATCTTTCCTGGGCTGGGAGAAGTGCCGGGGTCGGCCACGGGGACGAACGCCATGACCAGACAAGCCACGGCGGCCGAGAAGAAGATGATTGCTACGCCGTCCCGTACTGGCGGTCCATCGAAGATGTCCCAGTAGACGGTGCCGATGACGAGGAGAACCGCAACCGCCAAGGCTACGAGCGCACCCACCCTCGTCCTTCTCCGGACTCTCGCTGAGTCCACGAACTCAAGCCGACGGGCCCGGTAGACACGCCAACCGACGCCCAGTGCACCTTTGACCATCCGTTGATGATGCCCGCTCAACGCTCTGTGACCAATAAGCAGCTCAATGACGCGAGCGGAGATCGCATCATCATCTCATGAGCGACTCTCCACCGGGGCGATGGTCAATCGTCGCTCCCCAGTCCGCGAGGGGGCGCTGAACTGATCCACAGGCCCCGGAAGACGAAGAGAGAACTGGCGACCCCTCCGGCGCCGGTTGCCACGCTCACCCAATTCCATGAGTAGTCGAGGACCAGTGCGCCGAGAGCGACGAGACCCACAAGGGCCCAGACGCAGAGGGCGCCTTGGAACCACCTCTGGTGCAAAGCTCCTCGAACGTTCGCGACCATGTGGCGAACTTACTGCCTGCAGCAGCGTCCGGAAGGGGATCGGTCAGCGGGTGGCCTCGAGGGGCTGACTCAGGGGCGCCAGGCTCGGTGCCGAGCCCGGATGGCAAGTGCGATGCCCTCAAGAGGGAAGACGAGGTAACTGACCAGGACGACGAGGTGGGCGCCGCCGAGGTCGGCTGACGCCATCACTGCCACGGCCACCACCGCGAGGAGGGCGATGCCCACGGGCGCGAGCCAGGCTGCGGTCTTCTCCTGTCGAGTCCAGGCCCTGGCCTGGCTGACGAAGAGGAGACCGGCCAGAGCGCCCACGATCGGGACCAGCAGCGAGCCGGCGATCAGGACGACGACTGCGACGATCGAGAAGGTCCGGCCTGGAATCGGCATCTCCGTGGCGCGGCCCGGGGCGCCGACCTGGGCCTCGCTACGTGCTTCGGCGGCGATGAAGACGGGGTCGCCGAGTTGCTGGATGCGGGCGGCGGCTGCTCCGGCGTCCAGTCCCCGGAGCTCTTCGCCTATGCCGGCGAGGATGTCGCGGTGCAGCTCCGTCGGGAGCTGGTCGAGTTCGGTGTCGAGCTGTGCGAGGTAGGTGGTGGTGATCTCGGGCGTGGTGTCAGTCATGAGTGTCCTCTCCGATGAGTTGGTGCACCGAGGCGGTGAAGGGGCCCCACTGGAGGCGGAACGCAGCCAGCTGGGCGCGCCCGAGCGGGGTGGGGCGGTAGTACTTCCGGACCGGTCCCGTCGCTGACGGCTGGTCGAACGCCGTCACGAGGCCCTGGGTCCGGAGGCGACCGAGGAGGGGGTAGAGAGTGCCGATGCTGGCGACCAAGCCGGCCTCCACGAGCTGCTCGGAGAGCTGCCAGCCGTACATCGGCTCACGGTCGAGGAGCCCGAGGATGCAGTACTCCACGACGCCCTTCCGCAGTTGCGCTCCCACGTCTGCTGTCATGCGTCACAAGTTACCTTGCGGTGCAAGACAGGTCAACGTGATGATCGACGCCTCGAGCGCGGACGGGAGCAGCGAACTCGATCGGCTCCTGTTCGACATCGCTCTAGCTACCGAGCCTTGGATACCACAGGCTCGGCTCGTGTCCCTGCGCGATGTCGGCGCTGCCCGACGGAGGATCGTGCAGCGGTCGCGTAGTCCTGCGGTCCTGTACCGAGTCCTCCGGGGCGGGCCCGGAGCGGGCGATCCACATGCTCGCGTGCAGTCCACTTCCTGAGGAGACCCCGAACGCTCGATCCCGGCCGGGGTCAGCCCGTGACGTGGTTGTCCGGTCGCAGGGCGGGTTCGGGCACGAGTTGCAAGCCTGTGGTCGTGTTCGCTGCCAGTTCGAGGGCGTGGATCCAGGCGGGGTTCACCTGCGGAGTCCGTGACCCGTAGTACTTGAACACCAGCAGGACGGCCGGGTGCAGCCAGATGGTCTGTCGGCCCTTGCCCACAGCCTGTTCGTCACGCCACGAGAAGTAGAACGACTCATGTCGTCGAAGCTTGATCCCTATGACGATCTGGAAGTGCAGCAGCAGTCGGTCGTCGAACTCCACCGAGGCCACCTGGTCGTATGCGAGCCTGCCCATCACTGATCCTTGCGTGTCGACGACGCAGGGCCCCAGCGGCTCGGAGTCGCGGAACGGCCCTGCAGTGCAAAGCCGGGTTGATCGACGCTATCCACATCCCGGGGCAGTCACAAGAGCCGCCTGCGGACCTCCCACGCGCCTCCATCTCGGGGTTCACCGGCAGGTGGTCAGCTCTGCGCGAGATTCGTCACCAGGTTCAGGGTGGTGGCGATCAGTACAGTGCCGAAGAAGTACGACAGCAGCGCATGGGGGAGTGCGGCGCGGCGAGTCCGGGTGTCGGCGGGTTCGACGTCCGGGGCCGAGTACGACATGCCGATCGTGAAGGCCAGGTAGGCGAAGTCGCTGTACGTGGGAGGCGCCTCCTGCTTGACGTCGAAGCCGCCGCGGTCGTGGTCGACGTAGTAGATGCGGGCGTACTTCAGGGCGTAGACCGTGTTGACGAGGGCCCACGCGACCATCGTGGCGAGGATGCCCAGCACGACGGTGGCGACCGACACGGGGTCGCTGGTGTCGCGTGCCTGCACGAGCGCGAGCAGCATGGCCGCGACGCTCGTGAGGCAGGCCACGACGAGGGCGTCGTCGGTGAGGCGCGAGCTGGACTCTTCGTTCGCCAGGTGCTCCGTGCCTGCCGCATCCTGCGGCCAGCAGGCCCGCCAGACGTGGACGAGGGCGATGAGGCCGGCCGTGCACCAGGCCGCCAGGGGGCCCAGCGTCGGTGCGCCGGCCGACCCCACGCCCACGCCGACGGCGACCCCGATGGCGACGTAGAGGCCCGTCCGTCGGGGGGACAGGATGCGGTCGTCCATCGGGGCTCCTCGGTCCGGCTCGGGCGCGGTACGGGTCGGGTGCGTTCGGATCAGCCGCCCGACGGCACGGCGTCGGGGTGCAGCACGACCTTGGTCCAGCCTTCGTCGCGGGCGTCGAAGTGCTCGTAGGCCTGCGGGGCCTCCTCGAGCGACAGCTCGTGGCTGACGATCCACGACGGCTTCGCCTTGCCGCCGGCGATGAGGTCGCGCAGGGCCCGGTTGTACTTCTTGACCGGGCACTGGCCGGTGCCCATGGACTGCCCGCGGAACCAGAACTGGCCGTAGTCGAACGTGATGACGCCCTGCTTCGCCAGTTCGTCGGGCGCGCCCGGGTCCTGCGGCACGTACACGCCGACCACGCCGATGTCGCCGGTGAACCGCACCGACTGCACGAGACGGTTCAGGGTGAGGTTGGGCTGCTCGGCACCGTCGGGGTCGTGGGCCTGGTAGCCGACGCACTCGCAGCCGTTGTCGGCCCCGAGCCCCATCGTCAGGTCGAGGACGGCCTCGACCGGGTCGACGGAGGAGTCGTCGATGGGGATCGCCCCGATCTCCTCGATCGCCGCGAGCCGGTCGGGGTGCCGGTCGACGACCATCACCTTGCTCGCCCCCTTGAGGATCGCCGAGTAGGCGGCCATCGCGCCGACCGGCCCCGCCCCGTAGACGACGGTCTGGTCGCCGGGCTTCACGTGGGCCATCTCGGTGGCGTGGTACCCGGTGGGGAAGATGTCGACGAGCATGACGTAGTCGGTCTGTCGTTCTTCGGCGTCCTCGCCGAGGCGCAGGCAGTTGAAGTCGCCCCAGGGCACGCGCAGCAGTTCGGCCTGCCCGCCGGGCCACGGGCCCATGTCGGCGAACCCGAAGGCGGCGCCGGCCCAGGCGAGTTCGGGCTGGGCGGTGAGGCAGTAGTTGGTCAGGCCGCGTTCGCAGTTCTTGCAGTGGCCACAGGCCACGTTGAACGGCAGGACGACCCAGTCGCCGACCTGCACCTTGTCGACGGCCGAGCCGACCTCGATCACCTGGCCCAGGTTCTCGTGGCCGAACCAGCGGCCGGTCTCGAAGTCGGTGCGGCCTTCGTACATGTGCAGGTCGGACCCGCAGATGTTGGTGCTGGTGATGCGGACGAGGACGTCGGTGGGCCGCTCGATGCGGGCGTCGGGGACGTCGCTCACCGACACCTTCCTCGGCCCTTCGTAGACGACTGCTCTCATGATCTCTTCCCTCTCTTCGGTGGTGGGGTGACGGAGGCGCGGTGTCATGTGCCGGGGCGGAAGACGGCGCGGACGCAGCCGTCGTCCTTGGACTTGAACATCTCGTAGCCCTCGGGGCCCTGCTCGAGCGGGAGGACGTGGGTCGCGAGGTGCTCGGTGTGGAGCTCGCCGGCCGCGATGCGGTCGAGGATCATCGGGATGTAGCGGTGGCCGTGCTGCTGGGCCCCGCGCAGGGTGAGGCCCTTGTTCATGAGGGCCCCGAGCGGGAACTTGTCCACGAGCCCGCCGAAGACGCCGAGGCTGAAGACGCTGCCGCCCTTGCGGCAGGCGTAGATCGCCTCGCGCAGCGCGGTGGGCCGGTCGGTCTGCAGCCGCAGCTGTTGTTTGACCTGGTCGTAGAGGTGTTGCGCGCCGGTGCCGTCGGCTTCCATGCCGACGGCCTCGATGCAGACGTCGGGGCCGCGGCCGCCGGTGCGCTCCTTGAGTTCGGCGAGGACGTCGTCCTGCGCGAAGTCGAGGATCTCGGCGCCGACGTGCTGCCGCACCTGGTCGAGCCGTTCGGGCAGCTGGTCGATGACGACGACCTGCTCGGCGCCGAGCAGCATGGCGGCGCGGGCGGCCATCTGTCCGACGCCGCCGGCACCCCAGACGGCGACGGTGTCGCCGGGCGTGATGCCGGCGAGGTCGGCGCCGGTCCAGCCGGTCGGGGCGGCGTCCGAGGCGAACAGTGCTGCTTCGTCCGAGACACCGTCGGGGACGGGGAAGGCGCCGTGGTCGCCGTAGGGCACGCGGATGTACTCGGCGTGGCTGCCGGCGTAGCCGCCGAGGGCGTGGCTGTAGGCGAAGCATCCGCCGATGGGGGAGCCCCAGAGGGTCTCGGTGAGGGCGGGGTCGGGATTGCCGTTGTCGCACAACGAGTACAGCTCGTGGGTGCAGTACCAGCACCGGCCGCAGGCGACGAACGAGCAGACCACGACGCGCTCGCCGACCTTGCGTTCGCGGACGGCCGACCCGACCTCGACGATCTCGCCCATGAACTCGTGGCCGAGGACGTCGCCCGACCGCATGGTGGGGATGTACCCGCCGAGCAGGTGCAGGTCGGACCCGCACGTCGTGCTGAGGTGGACCTTGACGATGACGTCCTGGTCGTTGAGGATCGTCGGGTCGTCGACGGTCTCGACCGAGGTCTCGTTGACGCCGGTCCAGGTGAGGGCTCTCACAGCAGTCCCTCCTCGTCGGCACGATCGGTGGCTTCGTCGACGAGGGCGCCGGTGGGGGTGGCCTTGCGCTCCCCGTGGGGAGTGGGGTCGACGCGCAGTACCTCGCCGGCTTCGATGACCTGTTTGGCCCGTCGGAGTGCGACGCGGATGCTCTTGGCCGCCTCGTCGGCGGCGTCGTTCGTCGAGGCGCGTTCGCGGAGGCGGGCGCGCAGTTCGGTGCCCTTGTCGCCAGGTGCGGGCCGCGCCTCCACCTCGACGGTGTCCCGGAGGTCGTCGAAGGAGGATGGGGCGTCGTCGGCACCGAGCACGTCCTGCGGCTGGGCGAGGAGCGTGACGGCCTGCCACCGGGAGCGGGACTCCTGAGGGGAGCCGGCGCCCTCGTCGGGGCGGCGGAGGTGTCGTCGTCCGACGACGGCGGCGGCGGTCGCTACGGCGGCGACGCCGGCAGCTCCGGCCAGGCGGCCGGCCATCACGCGGCCCGCCGCGACAGGGGAGCACTGCCAGCTCCCTGTTGATCGATCGTTCTCATCTCGACCTCCTTGGTTCGCGCGAGTGCGCAGCTGTCTGGATGTGCGAGCGAGGCCCTGGAGCCTGATCCGTCTGTCCGGCCCCCCGCTCGACGGCCAGTGTGCGCGCCGCGCCGCCGCCACCGGAAGGGGATCATTTGACCCTTGACATCCCCCCGGTGCCGCGACTTACGTGGAGAGGTTGGCGCTCATCAGGAGGAGCTGAGCGGGGGACGATGCTGATGTCTCTCGCTCCCGGCGGACAAGATCGATCTGCCCGACCACTCGCACCTCGCCCGGTAGGGACGACGACCGAGGACAGAACGTCCGGTAGCCGATCGGTCGGTGAGGCGGTGGCTGCCGGCCTGCTCATCGGCATCCTCACCGCTGCTGTCGCCCTCCGTGTCCGCCAGCGACTTCCGATCGCGACTCGCTCGCGGCGTGTACTGGCAGTAGCTGGCGTGAGCGGCGTCACCTCGGGCGCTCTGGCCTGGGTCCCTGCGCACTGGGCAGCGACCTCGGGCCTGACCGCTGGCGAGTTCGCGTACCCAGTGGTCGCGGCCGTCGTCAGTGGCCTCGTGGCTGCGACGACGGAACACCGCTTCGAGTCGCGATGAACGGGCGTCCGCTCGGTAGGCGATGGAGCACTCCCTGCCGCACGCCGCGGCCGTGACCTCCGACGCGTCGACCGCACCGAGGCATCTCACGACGCCCGTCTCGACGCGTCCGATCGATGGTCCGCGGCGCTCGGAGCGTGGTCGACCGTGCGGCAGGCTGGTCGAGTGACTGACGCAGCTCGCCCCCTCCTCCACTTCCACCGGAAGCACTTCGACGCGATCGTCAGCGGCGAGAAGGCGACCACGGTCCGCTGGGGCGAGTCGGTCCAGGTCGGAGCGGCGACGTTCGTGTTCGACGACCATCCCACCGCCCCGCCGCTCGCCGGCCGCGTCACCGCGGTGCGGCGGTACCGCCTCGACGAGCTCACGGCGGAGCGAGCCCACCAGCCTGCCGGGACGGACATGACGCGCTTCGCGGAACAGCTCCGGGAGAACTACTACCCGGACATGCCCGGCGACGCGGTCGTCGACGTCGCCGAGCTGGTCCTCACCGAGCCGTCCCGACGGCCGCCCGCCCAGCGGGCTCGTGCCGTGCTCCCGCGGGCGACGCGACGTGGCAGCGTGCGACCTCCGGGCGGGAGAGGGGACGCCGTCCCCGTGCAGGTCGTCCGGCTCAGTCGCCAGGCAGTCTCCCTGAGCGAGGACGTGGATGACCACTCGCTCGAATGGAGCCTCCCCGCCGACACGTCGCTCGGCGAGGTCCTCATCCGTGCCGTCGACGAGCGGTACCTGCCGCGGATGACCGGCAGCGCCTGGACCTTCTGGCTGCTGCCGCCCGAGGGATCGGAGCGGTCGTCAGCCGCGATCGCCATCTGCCTCCACCGTGCCTGGGGTCGACGGATCGTGACGCTGGGCGCACGCCAGCTCTCGCAGCCCCTGGCAGCGCTCACCGAGTGGATGGAGCAGGACGGGGCGCTCTCCGTCCACGTCGGCTACGACGCCACGGGAGGCCCGCGCTCCGTGCGTCGTCTCGCCCGGGAGCTCCGGCGGCACGTCGGCTAGCCCCGGGCCATCGACACCTCGGCGCGGTCGTACGAGGAGAGCCCCGCGTCGTAAGGCACTCGGACCGTGCTCCGGCGAGGGCTCAGTCGTCGGGGTGGAGCCCGGCGTCGGCGGGACCGGTGCGCCAGGCGGTGAAGGTGACGGTGAGGTCGCCCCGCGAGGGGGCGCAGCACATCGGCCCGGCGTGCACCTCGGCGTCCGGGTCGAAGGGCGCCACCCGCACCAGCCGCCACGGCTCGTCGTCGACCTTCGCCCGGATGGTGAGCGCGTCGCCGGAGCGGCTCGCCCGCATCGTGACGACGCGGCCGTGCCACCCCGGGACAGGCGACAGCGACCAGTCGGACACGCCGCGGGTCACCACGGCCCCGAGGCTGTCCTCGCCGTCGCTGCGCTCGACGCCCGTCTTGGTCCAGGTCGCGTCGTCGACCTTGACGAACATGCCCGCCTGGTCGAACTGCGCGGCGAAGTCGAGGCGGAACGACACCTCCACCGCGGTGTCCTGGTCGAACGGCGCGAGGAGGGCGTGCTCGGTGTCGTGGACGAAGCCGTAGGAGGTCGTGCGCCAGGCGTCGCTGCCCTCGACGGCGGTGACGCGCATCCCGTCGTCGCCGACCTCCACGCGGGCGGGAGGCGTGGTCCAGGTGCCGGTGTTCCAGTCGATGTCGGTCATGACGCCGAGCGTACGACCCGCGGGCACCCGGTCGATCCGCAGCCGCGTCGGGACGGCGTCCCGGCGGCGCGCCGTTCGACGGTGAGGCCTGGCGCTCCCGAGGCTGACCGAGGCCCTACGACCGGCTGAACCTCTGCTCGCCCACGACGCCGAGCAGGGCGAGCGCCTCGGCCGCGCCCGTCCCCGGCGCCGGGGTGAGCACGAGCAGCACCTGCGACTGGTCCTCGGTGAAGAGCGCCTGGCAGTGCACGTCGATCTCGCCGACCTCGGGGTGCTGCAGCGTCTTGCGCTCGTCGAAGCGCGAGCCGACCTCCTGCAGGTCCCAGTAGCGCCGGAACTCCTCGCTCCGCCGGAGCAGGCTCGCCACGACCTCCGCCGCGAGCGGATCGGGGTCGGGCATCGACGCCGCCACCCGCAGCTGGGCGACCTGGAGGCGACCCTGGTGCTCGTGGTCGCGTGCCGGGTACTGGCCCCGCGCCTCCGGGTGGGCGAACCAGCGGTGGACGCCGCTGCGGTCGAGGCCGGTCCACGAGAGGTCGTCGCCGAAGACGGCCGCGGCCAGACGGTTCTGCGCGAGGGTCTCGCCGAGCTCGGTGATGACGAGGGCGGGGGTGTCGTCGAGTCGGTCGAGCACGCGCATCAGGCCGGGGCTGACGTGCGGCGATCGGCGAGCGCGCCGCGGGGCCTCGTGGCCGGCGAGGCGGAAGAGGTGGTCGCGCTCGTCGAGGCCGAGGCGGAGTCCCCGGGCGATCGCCGTCAGCATCTGGTCGGACGGCTGCGGCCCCCGGCGTTGCTCGAGGCGGGCCCAGTAGTCGGCGGACATGCCGACGACCGACGCGATCTCCTCCCGGCGGAGGCCGGCGGTGCGACGACGCGCGCCGGAGGGCAGCCCGACGTCGGAGGGCTGCAGCGCCTCGCGGCGCGCTCGGAGGAACTCGGCGAGTCCGGGACGGTCCATGGCCTCATCCTCGCGCCTGGCGGCAGCGCTGACCAGGGACCGACGATCCCCCGATCGGCGCTCCCTTCCGACCGTCGGAGGCGCGGAGCAGGCTGGACCGCGACGGGGCACCCAGCCCCACCGAGCAGCCCCACCGAGGAGACACCATGAAGACCACGGGCAACACCGTCCTGATCACCGGAGCGACGTCGGGAATCGGCCTGGGCCTCGCCGAGCGCTTCCACGCCCGCGGCGACACGGTCGTGGTGGCCGGCCGCCGCCGCGCGCTGCTCGACGAGATCGTCGCCACGCACCCCGGCATGCACGCCGTCGAGCTCGACGTCGCCGACCCCGAGTCGATCCGGTCGGCGTTCGAGACCGTCACGAGCGAGCACCCGGGCCTCGACGCGGTGATCACGATGGCGGGCATCATGCTGCCCGAGGACCTCCGCGACCCCGCTCACCTCGACACCGCCGAGGCGATCGTCACGACGAACCTCCTCGGCACGATCCGCACCGCGGCCGCCTTCGGCCCCTGGCTCGCCGCCAAGCCCGACGGCGTGCTCATGACCGTGTCGTCGGGGCTCGCCTTCGTGCCGCTGCCCGCGACCCCGACCTACTCGGCGACGAAGGCCGCCGTGCACTCGTTCACGCAGAGCCTGCGCGTGCAGTGGGCCGCCACGCCCCTCCAGGTCGTCGAGCTCGTGCCGCCGGCCGTGCAGACCACGCTGATGGGCCAGCAGGACGACGAGTCGGCCATGCCGCTCGAGGAGTTCCTCGACGAGACCGTGCAGATCCTCGAGCAGCAGCCCGACGTCGAGGAGGTGCTGGTGCAGCGCGTGCGGTTCCTCCGCGACGCCGAGGCCGAGGGCCGCCACGCCGACGTGCTCGCCCTCCTCTCGCAGCGGCACTGACCGCCCGCCCCGCGGGCCGCGAGTGTCCACGGATGGTCGGCTCGACGCGCCCCGAGCGACGAGACGCGGACACTCGTCGACCCCGGGAGGTCCGTGCGCTCGTGGTCAGGGGGCCGGGGTCGACCCGCGACTCCCCGACGCGTCCGTCCGTCGTCGCGACAGCATCGTCAGGCCCCACAGCACCAGCCCGATCGCCAGCAGGATGCCGGCGATCTGGTACTGCTCCACGCCGCGACCCGACGAGAACGGCATGACGAGCCACAGGCAGGCGATCACCCCGACGACCGGCAGCACCCGACCGGCGCGGAAGTGGTGGTGGCCGACCGCGTCGCGCCGCAGCACGAGCACGGTCACGTTGACGATCGAGAAGACGGCCAGCAGCAGCAGCGAGGTCGTGCCGCCGAGCACCGCGACGACCGGCGACTCGGGGCTGAGCGAGACGTAGCCGATGAGCAGCAGCGACAGGGCGGTCGTGAAGACGATCGAGGCCCACGGCGTCTGCCGGGTGCGGTGCACCTTCGACAGGAAGCCCGGCAGCACGCCCTGCTTGCTCATGCCGTAGAGCAGGCGGCTCGCCATCATCATGTTGATCAGCGCGCTGTTGGCGACGGCGAACATCGAGATGAACGGCAGCAGCTGCCCGATCGGGAAGCCGGGCGCTGCCGTGTTCACCACGGTCACGAGCGGCGTCTCGTTGTCGGCGAGCTCGCCGATCGGCACGACGGCCACGGCGCAGATCGACACGAGCACGTAGACCACGGCGGTGATGCCGAGCCCCGTCAGCATGGTGCGGGGGAAGATGCGGCTCGGGTCCTTCGTCTCCTCCGCCATGTTGACGCTGTCCTCGAAGCCCACCATCGCGAAGAACGCGAGCGACGTGGCAGTGCTGACGCTGAGCAGCAGCGACTTGTCTCCCGGCGTCTCGAAGATCGTCACCCGCGACAGGTCGGCGTTGCCTCCCGCGATGGCGTAGAAGCCGATCAAGATGACCATGACGAGCCCGGACAGCTCGACGAGGGTCAGGACGACGTTCGCCTTGACGCTCTCGCTGACGCCGCGGAAGTTCACGATCATGACCAGCAGCATGAAGCCCATCGCGATGCCCATCACGGCGAGGTTCGGCAGCTCGAGGCCGACGCCGACCGCGAGGTTCGCCGCGAAGGCCCGTGACGCCGTCGAGGCGCTCGTGATGCCCGAGCACATGACGACGAAGCAGACGAGGAACGTCACGATGTGCACCCCGAACGCCTTGTGCACGTAGAGCGCGGCGCCGGCCGTCTGCGGGTACTTCGTCACGAGCTCGAGGTACGAGAACGCCGTGACGAGGGCGACGCCGAACGCGATGAGGAACGGCAGCCACGCGGCACCGCCGACCTCGGCCGCCACCTGCCCGGTCAGGGCGTAGACCCCCGTGCCGAGGATGTCGCCGACGATGAAGAGCAGCAGCAGCTTGGGGCCGATGGCCCGCTTCAGCTCGGTGGGCGGGGCGTCCGCCCCGTGCTCGGGGGGCGTGGTGGTCGTCGACACGAGGGCCTCCAGGAGGGAGTCGGTGCAGCCGGGTGGATCGGTGACGGACATCCTGCACCCGGCCCGGCCGCCCCACACCTGTCGGGCACGAACTTGCACGCCCTGCACGTTCCGCCGACCTGGCGGCCCCGACGAGGAGGCGCGTCAGACGAACTCGGACCGGTCCGTCAGGTAGGCACCCAGCTCCCGCACCTCGCCGGGGCCCCGGCCCCAGCGCACGTGCACCACCCCGTCGCGCAGCACGAGGGGGTCGGCGGCCCCGCTCGCGAGCGACTCGGCGTCGAGCGGCAGCGCGACGTGGCCGAAGTTCACGACCTCGCCCTCGGTGAACCGGCGCGAGGCGGCCCGCCGCGCGTCGCGGCGCGCCTCGACGGAGGCGGAGAGGCCCTGCTCGCGCTTCGGCTCGGTGGCCCGGGTGATCGAGCCCGTCGCCCACACCCGGGCGTCGCGGTCGAGCAGCAGCACGCCGAGCCGCCACGCGCGTCCGGCCGGCACCATCGCGGCGGAGGTGTGCACGAGGAGCAGGCGACGCGACGCCTTGATCGTGGCGAGGGCCTCGTCGCGGGCGCCGCGCTCGGCCAGGCGACGAGCGGTGTCGCCGAGCAGCGCGGCGAGCGCCTCGGCGGCGTGGGCGGCGTCGGGGTCGGTCACCGCGCCTCCTCGTGGGGGTCGCGACCGTGGTCGTGGCGACCGGTCATCGGACGGACGTCAGCTGTCGTAGCCGTGGGCGAGGAAGTCCTCGACGAGCTCGACGACCAGCGCGTGGTCGTCGGCCTGGGGGAGGCCGGAGACGCCGACGCTGCCCACCGGGCCCACGCCCTCGACGATCACCGGGAAGACGCCGCCGTGCGCGGCGTAGAGCTCGGGGTCGAGCCGCGACTTCTGCTCGAAGGTGCCGCCCTCGACGCGGAACTTCTCGCCCACCCGGTACGAGGCCGTGCCGTAGCGCTCGACGACGCGCGCCTTGCGGTCGACCCACTCGTCGTTGTCGGCCGAGGTGCCGGGCAGGGCGGCGTGGAAGACCCGCTGCGTGCCCTTGCGGACGGAGACGGTGACGCCGAGGCCACGGCGACGGGCCTCGGCGAGGACGTGCTGGCCGAGGTCGAGCGCGGTGTCGAGGGTGAAGCGGCGGAAGGTGAGCCGCTCCTCCTGCTCGGTGAGGGTGCGGAGCAGGTCGTCGTCGGGCATGGGGCCTCCGGGCTCGGGGTGCGGTGCGGCCGCGGCGTCACGGCCCGGGTCGAGTTTACGAGGCGCGGGCGGTCGGCTCTCAGGCAGGTGCACGGGCCGGCGGGTGCCGTGTGGGACGCTGGCGGGCATGGAGATCCGGGGGCGCGACGAGCTGGTGGACGGGGTGCCGGTCCGCTGGTACGACCCCGGTGTCGGCGACGAGGTCGGGGGACCGGGGCCGACCCTGCTCTGGCTGCACGGCGGGGGGTTCTTCCGGGGCGGCCTCGACCAGCCGGAGGCGCACGACGTCGCCATCGCGCTCGCCCGGCGCGGGGTCACGGTGGCGACCGTCGACTACCGCCTGGCGCCGCCTCCGGGGATGCCGTGGGTGCGGACCGCCGCCGGGCGACCGCGCGGCCGCTACCCGGCGGCGCTCGACGACGTCCTCGCCGCCCTCCACGCGGTCGGCGAGCGGTCGCCCGGGGGAGTGGTCGTGGGAGGCGCGAGCGCCGGTGCCTGCATCGCCGCCGGTGCCGTCCTCCGCGCGTCGGACGAGGGCCGTCCGCCCGTCGGGTCCGTCCTCGCCTACGGGTTCTTCCACGCCCTGCACCCGCGGGCGCGCGACGCCTCGCAGCGCTCGCCGGGTCGGCGTCGCCTCACGCACGCGCCCCGGGGGATGGACGCGGCGAACCGGAACTACGTCGGGTCGCGGAGCTCCCTCGGTGAGCGCCACGCCTTCCCGGGCGGGCACGACCTCCGCGGCTTCCCGCCGACCCTGGTGGTGAACGCGGAGAGGGACAACATGCGGGCCTCCGGCGACCTGTTCGCGGCGGAGCTCGCCGCGGCGGGCACGGCCGTCGAGCACCACGTGCTGCCGGGCACCCGGCACGCGTTCCTCGACAGGCCGTCCCTCGACGAGTTCGCCGAGACGATCGGCCTGACGGCCACGTGGCTCCGGTCCGGTCGACCGGGTCGCCAGAGCTGACCGATCATCCCTTCGGCGGAGCCTCCCGAGGCAGAACCATCCCCAGGGCCACGACCGGAGGGTCGCGCGGCCAGAAGGGCTCTGCGAAGCTCGACGAGCGTCGACGGCGGCTCCTAGCGTCGGTCCCTGTCGGCACCGGGGCGCACCGCCCCACCTCCCGCCGACACGAACGAGGAGAACGACATGGACACCCAGCACGAGACCACCGAGGCCCGTCGACGCGGCCCCGGCAGCGCCTTCCGCCGCGTCGGGGCGACCGTCGCCGTCGCCTGCGCCGTGACCGGCTCGATCGCCGGCCTCGGGGCGATGGGCGCCCTCGCGGCCCCCGGCAGCTCCCCGGCCGCGTCGTCGAGCCAGGAAGCCGCGTCGGCGCCGAAGGTCGTCTACACCGACGCCGACCTCGCCGCGTTCGCCGCCTCGCCCTACGCCGACGACGCGCTGAACCTCGCCGTGGTGTGGGGGGTCGACGTGGTCACCGCCCAGGGCAAGGCCGGCGCGAAGATCACGGCCGGCACCGACCTGCCCTTCGGCGTCGACGAGGCCGAGACGGCGAGCTACACCGCCGATCAGCAGCAGGCGGCGTACTACGCGAACGGCACCACCGACACGTGGGCGTCGGACTTCACCCAGGTGCTCGGCCTCGCCCTCGCCTGGGGCAGCCCGACCATCGCCGACGCCAAGGCGAAGGCCGGCGGCCTGCTGCTCGAGCACCAGTCCGTGCCCGCGGCCCCGGCCACGTACACCGACGACGAGAAGGCACGGGCCTTCTCCCTCGTCCGCTACGGCGACGCCGAGGCGGCCCAGCTCGCCGGCCTCTGGCAGGTCGACACGCGCACGGCGACGGTCCGGGCCGGCGCGGCCCTGCTCGCCGGCGACGACCTGCCCCTGTAGCAGCCCCCGCAGCGGGGCCGGGCGGCGCCGCCCGGCCTCGCCCGCCGGGTCACGCACCCTGCGCCTGCCCCTGCCCCTGCCCCTGGCCCCGCTCCTGCCCCTGCTCCACCACGACGACCCGAGAGCCCCATGACCACCCTCCGCTCCCGCATCGGCTTCGAGATCGAGCTGACGGCCCCGCCCGGCAGCAGCCGCCGAACCCTCGCCGACCGTCTCGCGGCCGACCACGGCGGCACCGTGACTCGCACCTCCCACACCGACTCCGAGCCGTCGCTCGTGCCCGGCATGGGCCACTTCTGGCACCTCACGCCCGGCTTCTCCGTGGCCGACGCCGCCGGCCGCCCCCTCGCGTCCCTCGTCGACGACGTCACCCTCGTGGCCGACCTCCGCCGCGAGCACGAGGAGGCACAGCGCACCTCGACCCCGCCGGCGCCGACCCGGCCCGACGACCACCAGTACCGGGTGCTCTCGGACGACCCGCGCCTCCTGCGCCTCATCGCCCTCCACACCCCCGCCGACACCCCCTTCGACCGCGTGCTCGACGACGTGGCGCGGCTGTTCGGCAGCGCCGTCGAGACCGTGGGCGACGTCCGCCGCCTGCGGGACGCCTCGGGGGCGAGCATCGCGCTCGCCGCGGGCCTCGCCCTCGGCCGCGAGCGCCCGTGCGAGATCGTCACCCCGCCGCTCGAGCGCGACCACGAGGCCGCCCTCGAGGCGCTGCTCGGCCCGGCCCGCGAGCTCGGGTTCACCGTCCCGCACGAGGCCGCCGTGCACCTGCACCTCGACGGGGCCCCGTTCCGGTCGGTCAGGGCGTTCGGCGACCTCGTCCGGCTGTTCGGCTGGTGGCGCGAGCCGCTCCGGGCCGCGCTCTCGACGAACCCGCACTGCACGCGCCTGGCCCCGCTGCCCGAGGCCCTGCTCGAGCTCGTCGAGCAGCCGGACGCGGGAGGCGCGGACCAGCCCGCGGACTGGTCGCGCCTGCAGGCCGCCGCCTCCCGCACCGGGCTGACGAAGTACGTCGACGTGAACCTCACCCAGCTCCTCACCGACGAGCCGCTCCGCGACACCGTCGAGGTGCGCATCCTGCCCGGGACGCTCGAGGCCGCCGAGATCACGCGTCGGGCAGGCCTGGTCGAGCGGCTGCTCGCGCGCTGCCTCGGGCCGGAGCCGATCCCTCGCCCGCGGAGCGCCGACCTCGCGGCGTCGGTCGCCGAGCTGCTCGCGCTCGCGGGGCCGGAACCGGAACCGGGGCCGGAGTCGGGGCCCGGGTTCATCCCTTCGGCCGAGAACGTGCCCGTGGGGCGGCGTTAGCGTGGTCACCGTGCAGACGACCCGACCGGCGGCGACCGTCCGCCGCGCGACCCCCGGCCCGGTCGCCTGGCCGCGCACCCCACGGCGCGAGGCCTGGCGCCTCGGCGTGATCGCGCTCGTCGGCGCGGCGTACTTCGCGTCGCTGGCCCTCGCCCTGCGGCTCGAGTGGTACCCGCAGGCCCTGCCCGGCTACCTCTACCTCGGCGTCGTCGCGCTCGTCGGCGCGGCGACCGTCGAGCGCTGGCCGGTCGAGACGCTCGTCAACGTGACGGCCTTCACGGCCTACACGACGATCGCCCCGCTGCCGCCGGCCCTGTACGGCCTCTACGTCGGGCCGCCCGAGGGGCTCGTCCCGCTCGCCGTCGTGGCGTTCCTGCTCATCTCGGGCCGGGGCCCGATCGTCGCCTCCGCGGCGACGTTCGGCACCCTCGCGGTGCTCGTCGTCCTGCCCTGGCGCGACATCGCCGCCGCGGGCGTCGACGGCGCCCCGCTGACCCGGGCCCTGCTGCTCGACACCGGGCAGGACCGCTCGATCCTGGTCGGCCAGTTCGTCGCCTGCGGCCTGGTCGTGCTAGTGGCCGTGCTGCTGCGGCGCCAGCGGGAGGCGACGGCCGAGCTCGCCGAGAAGAACTCCGAGCTGCTCGAGCTGCGGGCCGGCGAGGTGGCCCGCATCGCCGAGCAGGAGCGCACGCGCATCGCCCGCGACGTCCACGACGAGGTCGCCCACCACGTCGCCGCCCTCGTGATCCGGGCCCAGGCGGCGCTGCGCGTGGCCGACCAGCGGCCCGACCAGCTCGTTCCCGCCATGCGCGAGATCGCCGAGGGCGGGCAGGACGTGCTCGGACGCATCCGCGGCGTCGTCCGCATGCTCAAGGCGGCGCCCGCGGGCGGGGGCTCCGCACCGACGACCGTGGCCGACGAGCTCGACCGGCACGTCGGCCGGCTGCGGTCGATCGGGTACGCCGTCGAGAGCGACGTCTCCCTCGGCGACGACGTGCCCTCGCCCCAGCGCGAGGCGGTGCTCGGCGTCGTGCAGGAGAGCCTCACGAACGCCATGCTCCACTCGTCGGCGCACGAGGTCCGTCTCGCCGTGCGCCAGGGGGAGTCGGGCTGGACGGTGCTCGTCTCCGACCCGGGGCCGGCACGCGAGCGCTTCCCCGACATGCCCCGGGGCGGGTCCGGCCTGCCCTCGATGCGCGACCGCGTGTCGGCGCTGGGCGGCACGCTGACCAGCGGGCCGGGGCAGGACGGCACCGGGTGGTCCGTGACCGCCGAGCTGCCGCACGACGATCGCGTCGCCGATGCCCCGCGGGCTCGACGGGCGGGTCGGTCGCTCGTCGGTCGCGTCCGGGGGAGGACCGCATGACGCTCCGCGTGCTGGTCGTCGACGACCAGCCCATCGCCCGTACCGGCCTCGCCGCCATGCTCGACGCCGAGCCCGACATCGAGGTCGTCGGCCAGGGCGCCGACGGCGAGGACGCCGTCCGCGACGCCCACGCGCTGCGGCCCGACGTCATCGTGATGGACATCCGCATGCCCCGGCTCGACGGCATCTCCGCGACACGTCGGATCATCCCCGCGGTCGGCTGCGCCGTCGTGCTCATCACGACGTTCGACGACGACGAGCATCTGTTCGACGGCATCGCGGCCGGCGCCTCCGGCTTCCTCCTCAAGGACAGCGGGCCCGACCTCATCGCGGCGGCCGTCCGGTCGGCGGCCCGCGGCGACTCGCTCATCGACCCCGCGATGACCCGCGCCCTCATCGAGCAGCGGGTCTCGCCGGCGCCCCAGCCCACGGGCGACGCCCTGCAGCGGACGGCGCTCGCGGCGCTCAGCGAGCGGGAGCGGGACGTGCTCGACGCCGTGGCCCGAGGCCTCAGCAACGTCGAGATCGCCCGCGAGCTCTACGTGAGCACAGCGACCGTCAAGAGCCACATCTCCAGCCTGCTCGCCAAGACGGGCTGCCGGACCCGAGTGCAGGCGGCGGTGTTCGCCTTCCAGTCGGGCTTCACGCGAGCCTCCGCCGACTGAGCCGGGTCGCGCCGCACCGCACCTCGCCGCCCCGCGCTTCACGGGGCCACTTCGCGAAGAACCGCGTTCCGATCCATGAACCGCGAAGAAACTCGGTTCTCGGAGCGGAACGCGGTTCGAGGCAGGGCGAGGCACCCGGAGGTGGACCTCGGGTGGATGCCCGGCTGCCCGCGGACCCGACGGTGCTGCCTGTGTCAGGGTCGAGCGATGGCTCCCGACGACGAACGGCGCCCCGCGACGATGCCGGGCCCGACCGAATGGCCGTCCGAGCGCGGCCTCCGCCGCCGAGCCCTGAACCAGATCGGGTTCGTCTTGCTCGGAGTGGGCTTGCTGTGCCTGCAGCTCGCCGACGACGACGACCGTGCTCTGGAGACCGTGATGGTCATCGTCTACGTGGTGCTGCTCATCGCCCTCGGCGCTCAGATCGTCGGCGACGTGCGGGCCGTCCACGCCTGGCGCCGCTTCCCGACCGACGCCGACGAGCACCTCCTCTGGGGCACGAGCGCCCAGCTGATCCTGCCGACGGGAGGGGCCGGGTTCGGAGGCGTCTTCGCCCTCTCCACCACGCGCCTCCGGTACGTCCCTCGCTGGGCGGCGCGACTGCGGGGCGTCCGGCCTGAGGAGTGGCCGGTCGAGGTGCTCGGCCCGGTCAGCGTCGAGCCGGTCGACCGGCGGCGCCGCTACCGGGGTGGTCGCTGGGTCGTGCTCGACGTGGCCGACCGGGGCTCGATCGTGCTGCTCAACGAGGAGCAGCACCTCGTCGCCGCCGACCTGCACGACGCGCTGGTCCGGGCGCACGCCGCGGCCGCCTCCGCACGGATGGAGACTCCGCCCGTCTGACGACCTGCGCCGCTTCGCGAAGAACCGCGTTCCGATCCATGAACCGCGAAGAAACGCGGTTCCTGGATCGGAATGCGGTTCGACGCGGTTCGAGGCGAGGCGAGGCGATCAGCAGGGCCAGCCGGGCAGCCCTTACGGCCGCCCGCCGGCCGCCGCGAGCGCCCGGCACGGGTCGCTGCCGACGAGCCGGCAGTAGACGTCCGACAGCTCGGCGGCCGACAACGACCAGGGGTGCTCCAGGGCGCGGGCGCGGGAGGCGCGGGCCAGCCGATCCCACAGCTCCCGGTCGCCGAGCACCCGCGTCAGCACCGCGCCCCAGGTCGCCGGGTCGCGCGAGTCGAGCACGACGCCGGTCACGCCGTCGACGACGGACTCGCGGAGTCCGCCCGACGACGCGGCCACGACGGGCGTGCCGCTGGCCGCCGCCTCGAGGGCGATGAGGCCGTACGTCTCGGAGTGCGACGGCACGAGCACGAGCCGTGCCCCGCGGAGCAGCGTCGCGAGGCCGGGCCGGGTCTGCGGTCCGAGGAAGCGGACGTCGAGGTCGAGGCGGTCGGCGAGGGCGGCGAGGTCGGCCTCGTAGCCGGCGTGCTCGGTGGAGGCGCCGCCGGCGATGACGAGCTCGGGACGCAGCGCTGCGGGGACGGAGGCGACCGCCTCGATGGCGAGGTCCGGTCCCTTGAGCGGCTCGAGCCGGCCCGCGACGACGACGGAGGGGCGCGAGGCGGTGCCGGCCCGCGCCTCCTCGTGTCCGTCGACCGTGCCCGCGTCCGCGGCCGGGCGGAAGAGCACCGCGTCGACGCCCGGCAGCACGACGGCCACGCGGGAGGGGTCGCCCCCGAGGCGCGTCGTGACGGTCTCGGCCTCGGCGTGGCTGATGGCGACGACGGCGTCGCTCTCGCGGGCGAGGTGGATCTCGCCGGCGAGGCGCCCGGGCGACTCGGCCCGCTCGCCGTGGGAGAGCGGCGTGCTGTCGGCCGCCGCGATCGAGTGGAAGCTCTGCACGTGGGGCACCCCGCGGTCGCGGGCGACCGGGAGCGCCGCCATGCCGCTGAACCAGTGGTGCGAGTGGATGACGTCGAACGGGCCCTGCTCGGCGAGGCGGTCGCGGAACTCGTCGACGAACTCCTCGTGACGGCCCTTCGGCACCGTCTCGACGGGCCCGGCGGTCAGGAAGCGCAGCGTGACGCCGGGCGCGAGCTCGGTCGACCCGGGCTCGTCCGGCGACGAACGGCGCGTGAGGATCTCGACGTGGTGGCCCGCGGCGGCGAGCGCCTCGGCCTGGTTGCGCACGACGACGTTCATGCCGCCGACGTCGCCCGATCCGGGGTCGGCGCCGGGGGAGGTGTGCAGCGACACGAGCGCGATGCGGAGGGGGGAGGTCACCGGCCGAGCGTACTCGGCCCCGGCCGGTCGGCGGCTCCGCGGGGCTACGGTGAGGCATGGCGACCGAGGCGACGATGCTGACCGTGGGCGACCGAGAGGTGCGGATCTCGAGCCCGTCGCGCGTGCTGTGGCCCGACCTCGGGGTGACGAAGCTCGACCTCGCGCGGTACCTCGTCGACGTCGGCGACGCGTTCGTCCGGGCGAACGGCGGCCGGCCCGTGTCGCTGCAGCGCTTCCCCGACGGCGTCGAGGGCGACCAGTACTTCTCGAAGAACCCGCCCCGCGGCGCGCCCGACTACGTCGGCAGCGTCGTCGTCACGTACCCGAGCGGCCGGTCGCACCCCCAGGTCGTCGTCGACGAGCCCGCCGCCGCGGTCTGGGCCGCGCAGATGAACACCGTGGTCTTCCACCCCTGGGCCTCGCGCGCCGCCGCGAGCGACCTGCCCGACGAGCTGCGCGTCGACCTCGACCCGCAGCCCGGCACCGACGTCGCCGACGCGGTGGTCGCCGCCCACGAGCTGCGCCGGGTGCTCGCCGACGCCGGCCTCGCCGCGTTCGTCAAGACGAGCGGCAACCGGGGCCTGCACGTGTTCGCCCCGATCGAGCCGACGCACGAGTTCCTCGACGTGCGGCACGCCGTCATCGCGGCGGCCCGCGAGCTCGAGCGCCGCCTGCCGGACGCCGTGACCACCTCGTGGTGGAAGGAGGAGCGCGGCGCCCGCGTCTTCGTCGACTACAACCAGGCGAACCGCGACCGCACCATGGCCGGGGCCTGGTCTCCCCGGGCGTTGCCCCGTGCCTCCGTGTCGATGCCGGTCGCCTGGGACGAGCTCGACGGTGTCGACCCCGCCGCCTTCACGGTGCTCACCGCCCCCGGGCGGCTGCGCACCGTGGGCGACCCCTGGCAGCACCTGCACGACGAGCCCGGCACGATCGACGGGCTGCTCGGCTGGTGGGAGCGCGACGTCGAGGCGGGGCTCGGCGAGCTGCCCTTCCCGCCCGACTTCCCGAAGATGCCGGGCGAGCCGCCCCGCGTCCAGCCGAGCCGGGCGAAGAAGGCCGCGGACCACGACGAGGCCGCAGCGCCGAGCGACGCCGTGGAGCCCGACAGGGCGTAGGAGGCGCGCCCCGCCTCAGCTGCGGACCAGCACCTCCCCGAGGTCGTACGCCGCCGGCACCTCGAGCTGGTCGAAGCCGCACGAGGCGGCCTCCCGGTCGTCGCGCCAGCGCTCGACCTGCACGGTGTGGCGGAAGCGGTCGCCCTCCATCTGGTCGTAGCGCACCTCGACGACGCGCTCGGGCCGGAGCGGCACGTACGACACGTCCTTGCCCGACGAGAACCGGCTGCGCTCGGTCTCGGCGTGCTCGACCCCGCCCTCGGCGTCGTGCACGACGAGGTCGGCCAGCTCGTCGACGAGCTCGAGGCGACGGGCGTCGGAGAACGCGGAGGCGCCTCCGACGTTCCGCAGCTCGCCGGCGGCGTCGTGCAGCCCCAGCAGCAGCGACCCCACGCCGCGGCCGCTCTTGTGCACGCGGTAGCCGAGCACGACGACGTCGGCCGTGCGGTGGTGCTTGATCTTGAGCAGGGTCCGCTTGCCGGGGGCGTACGGCGCGTCGAGGGGCTTGGCCACGACGCCGTCGAGACCGGCGCCCTCGAACTCGTCGAGCCAGCGGCGGGCCGTCCCGGCGTCGGTCGTCGTCCGGCTGAGGTGCAGGGGCGCCGCGACGTCGGCCAGGAGGCGCTCGAGGGCCGCCCTTCGCTCCCGGAACGGGCGGTCGAGCAGGCTGACCGAGGCGCCGTCGTCGGCGGGCTCAGCGAGCAGGTCGAACGCGACGAACGACGCGGGGGTCTCCGTCGAGAGCGTGGCGATGCGCGAGGCCGCGGGGTGGATCCGCTGCGAGAGGGCATCCCAGTCCAGCCGCTCGTTCCCCGCGTCGCCGCGACGGAGGACGATCTCGCCGTCGAGCACGCACGGCCCCGGCAGCAGGGGCGGCAGGGCCTCGACCAGCTCGGGGAAGTAGCGCGTCAGCGGCTTCGACCCCCGGCTGCTGATCTCGAGCGTCTCGCCGTCCCACGACACGACGCCGCGGAAGCCGTCCCACTTCGGCTCGTACGAGAGCCCGCCCTCGACGCTGTCGGCGTCGGGCACGCGGGCGACGGCCTTCGCGAGCATCGGCGACACGGCGGCGACGCCTCCGAGCCGGTCGGGGTCGGTCGGCGGCGTGGTCGCGGCGGCGCGGGGCGTCATGACGCGAGTCTGCTCCCGCGCGGCGCCGGGCGTCGCCCCGGCGACGCGGCGTCGACGGGTCAGCCCGCGAGGTCACCCGCGCGGCCGGCGCCGCGCAGGTGCCACTCGGTCTGCGCCAGGGCCGAGCCGAGCACGTAGCCGCTCATCGAGCGGAGGCCGCCGCGCCAGCCGGTCATGCGCTCGGCGACCTGCCACACCGTCGGCGCCGCGGGGGCCGAGGCGGGGCCCGAGCCCGAGCCTGGCTCTGCCCCGGCGTCGCCCGCGAGCAGCCCGTCGAGGGCGCGCACCGCGTCGTCGGTGCGGTCCGCGCGGTGGGCGACCAGCGCCTCCGCGCGTTCGGTCAGGCCGGTGAAGCGGTACTCGTGCCCGGGGCAGACCTCGAGGGCGTCGGCCCCCTCCTGGTCGAGCGCCGACACACGGTCGAGCGACGCGAGGTAGTCGTCGAGCGGGTTGGCCGCGGTGCGGCCGCCGAGGCCGATGCCGGGGTTGATGCGCGGCAGCACGTGGTCGCCGGTGAAGACGAGCCGCTGGTCGGGCTCGACGAAGCAGAGGTGGCCGGAGGTGTGGCCCGGCGTGTGCACCACGGTGAGGCGGCGGCCCGCGATCGGCAGCACGTCGCCGTCGGCGAGCAGGAGGTCGGGCTCGACCGAGAGCAGGCGGCGACCCGAGCCCCACGCCGCGACCAGCGCGTCGCGCTCGTCGCCCGGGACTCCCCAGCGGTCGACGTCGGCGTCGGCGGCCTCCGCGTCGGCGTCGCGGGTGTCGAGGGCCCGCTCCTCGGCCGCGTGCATCGCGAGCCGGGCGCCGGAGGCGCGGCGCAGGTCGTCCGCCCCGCCCAGGTGGTCGACGTGCAGGTGCGTGACCACGATCAGGTCGATGTCCGACAGCTCGTGGTCGATCGTCGCGAGGGCGGCGCCGAGGCGCTCGAGGTTGTCGGCGCCGTGCCAGCCCGGGTCGATGATCGCCAGCCGCCCGTCGGAGCCCTCGACGAGGTAGCCGAAGGAGTGGTCGTCGATGCCGTGGCCGAACGCGAACGAGAGCGACCACACGCCGTGCCGCACCTCTTCGACGGGAGGAAGGGTGCGACTGCGCAGCGCCTCGGCCTGGACCGGGCTCACGGGGGCGGGTCCCGGGCGCGGCGTCGGGCTCGGGCGGCTCGGTCGGGTCACCCGCCGAGCCTAGTGGTGGCGGGGCCCCGACGCGATGGCCGACGCGTGTGGCCCGGGCGGGCTGCCCGCCCGGGCCGGTCGGCGGAGGCCCGTCAGCCCTGCGACACGTCGATCAGCACCTTGCCCGTGACGCTCCGCTCGACCGCCTCGTGGGCGGCGGCCGTCTGCTCGAGCGTGAAGCGGTGCAGCGGCAGGCCCGCCTCCTCGCCGACCGGGAGCGCGCCGTCGGCGACCGCGGCGGTGACGTCCTCGGCGGCCGCCCGCAGCGCCTCCTCGCCGACGGTGTAGAGCAGCACGAACTGGTACCGCGTGTTGGTGCCCATGTTCGGGCGCACCGGGATGGTGACGTCCGGCCCGCCGTCGTCGGCGTAGATCGCCACGGAGGCGCGGGTCGCCACGACCTGCGACAGCAGCTCCGCGTTCGCGCCGACGTTGACCTCGACGGCGACCTGCACGCCGTCGGGGGCGATGCGCCGGATCTCCGCCGCGGCGTCCTGCTCCCGGTAGTTGACGACGTGGTGCGCCCCGGCGGCGCGGGCCAGGGCGGCCTTCTCGTCGTTCGAGATCGTGGTGACGACGGTGGCGCCGGCCCACCTCGCGAGCTGGATGGCGGCGTGGCCGACCGCACCCGCGCCTCCGGAGACCAGGACGGTCACGCCGTCGAGGGCGCCGGGCGACAGGCGCGAGGGGCCGTCCTCGGCCACGGTGAGCGCGCGGTGCGCCGTCATGGCGGGCACGCCGAGGCTGGCACCGACGTCGAACGAGGCGCCGTCGGGGAGGGCGACGACGCGGGCGCGCGGCAGGACGGTGTACTCCTGCGCGGTGCCGGTCGCGTTCCCGTTCGCGGAGATGAACGACCAGACGCGGTCGCCGACCGCGAGGTCGTCGACGCCCTCGCCGACGGCGTCGACGACCCCGGCGCCGTCCTGGTCGGGGACGATCGTCGGGTACGGCAGCTCGTCGGGGCCCGTCGTGCCCTGCCGCGACTTCCAGTCGGTGGGGTTGACGCCCGACACGACGACGCGCACGCGCACCTCGCCGGCTCCGGGCTCGGGGACGTCCCGCTCGACGAGCCGCAGGACGTCGGAGGCGGGACCGGTCTCGGTGTAGATGATCGACTTCATGCCCCGAGTCAACGCCCCGCCGCCGGGAGCGTCCCGGGCCCGGGCAGCCGAGCGGCCCGGGCACCGTCGGCGACCGGCACGCGCCGCGGCGTCAGGCGGTGGCCGCCCGGAACGCCGCGAGCGCCAGCAGGTCGTCCTCGACGCCGCCGCCCTCGTGGCCGTTGTACGGCCACACCGTGATCTCGGCCGGCCCGGCGTACTCGTGGAACGCGCCGAACACGGTCGACGGCGGGCAGGTCGGGTCCATCAGCGCCGTGGTGAACACCGCCGGCGCCGTCGCCCGCCTCGCGAAGTTGACGCCGTCGAAGTACGAGAGCACCTCGTGCACCGCGGAGGCGCGGTCACGGTGGACGGCGAGGTACCGCCCGATCTCCTTGTACGGGTCGGCGTCGGTGATGACGGTCGCGCGGCGGAAGTCGCAGAGGAACGGCACGTACGCCGCCACGGCCGCGAGGCCCGGCACCAGCGCGGCGACGGCGAGCGCGATGCCGCCGCCCTGGCTGCCGCCGACGACGGAGACGCGGTCGGCGTCGACCACGTCGAGCGAGCGCGCGGCCTCGACGGCGCGCACGGCGTCGGCGAACACGCGGCGGTAGTAGTAGGTCTCGGCGCTGTCGATGCCGCGGGTCATGACGCCGGGGTGGGCGGGGCCGGAGCCGTCGGGGTCGGCGGTGTCGCCGCGGCTCCAGCCCGACCCCTGGCCGCGGGTGTCCATCTGCAGGTGGGCGAAGCCGGCCGAGGCCCAGAACAGGTTCTCGACCGCCGCGCCACGGCCTCCGCCGTAGCCGACGAACTGCACGACGGCGGGCAGCGGGCCGGTGCGGCCGGCGGGCACGCGCAGCCAGGCGCGGACGGGCTGGCCCGCCCACCCGGCGAAGGTGACGTCCCAGACGTCGAGGGTCTCGAGCCCGGTCTCGACCTGCTCGACGCGCACGTCGAGGTCGTGGGAGCGGGTCTCGGCGAGGGTGTCGGCCCAGAAGCGGTCGAAGTCGGCGGGCTCGGTCTGGGAGCTGCGGTGCTCCCGGAGGGCGGCCTCGGGCAGGTCGGTGAACATGGGCCCCTGTCTACCGCGCACCCGGCGCACGCCGCGCGTGCGACATGCCGTGCCGCGATGCCGCCCGCCCGTCGGCGATGATGTGGTGATGAGCACCCCTCACGGCGAGCCGGTCCCCACCGCCGCGCCGTCGGCACCGGCCCGACCGCCCGCCCCGCCCTGGCGGGTCGTCGCCCGGCCCGACCGCCCCGCCGGAGGCGCGCCCCGCGACCCCAGCGCCCGTCGCGTCGTCGTCTGGGTCGCCGTCGTCGCCCTGCTCGTCATCGTCGCCGTCGCCGTCGCGGCGCTCGTGGCCGCCCGCCGCCTGGCCGAGGCCGAGTCGGTCGCCGACGCGGCCGACCGTGCCGACCGCATCTCCGACGCGCTGCTCGAGCCGGCCCTCACCGACGCCCTCGTCGACGGCGACCCGGAGGCGCGGGCCGAGATGGACGCGGTGGTCCGCGACCACGTCCTCAGCGACAGCATCGCGCGCGTCAAGATCTGGGACGAGACGGGCCTCGTCGTCTGGAGCGACGAGTCGAGGCTCATCGGCGAGCGGTTCGAGCTCGGCGAGGAAGACCTCGAGGCGCTCCGCGGCTCGGGCGTCGAGTCGGAGGTGACCGACCTCACCGAGCCCGAGAACGTCTACGAGCGCGGCGAGGGGCGCCTCCTCGAGGCCTACCGGTCGGTGCGGACCACGAGCGGCCAGCCCCTCCTCGCCGAGGTGTACTTCCGCTACGACGAGGTGGTGCAGCGCAGCGGGCAGATCTGGGCGGGCTTCGCCGGCATCACCATCGGCAGCATCGTGCTCGTCGTGCTGCTGCTGCTGCCGGTGCTCGCGCGCCTCCTCCGGGCGCTGCAGGCGTCGCGCCGACACCGCGAGGCGCTGCTCGAGCGGGCCCTCGACGCGAGCGCGGCCGAGCGGCGGCGGATCGCGGGCGCGCTGCACGACGGCGTCGTGCAGGACCTCGTCGCGACGTCGCTGGCGGTCTCGGCCGGGTCGGCCGCCGCCCGGGGGCGCGGCGACGACGCGGGCGCCGACGGCCTCGACGCCGTCGCCTCGACCGTGCGGGGCAGCGTGAGCGCCCTCCGCACGCTCCTCGTCGACATCTACCCCCCGAGCCTCGCCGAGGCCGGCCTCGAGCCGGCGCTCGCCGACCTCGTCGCGGCCGCCCGGGCCCGCGGCGTGCCGACGCGGCTCGTCGTCGACCCCGTGGCGGCCCGAGCCGCATCCCCCGAGGCGCAGCGGCTCGTCTTCCGGGTGGTGCAGGAGTGCCTGGTGAACGTCGTGAAGCACAGCCGCGCCTCCTCGTGCCAGGTCGTGGTCGAGGGCCCGGGCAGGGCCGAGGCGACCGTGGGCTCGCCGGGCGGGGCAGGCGGCCTGCTCGTGACCGTCGCCGACGACGGCGTCGGGTTCGACCCCGCCCTGCTCGCCGACCCCGAGCGCGCGCACTTCGGCCTGCGCGTCCTGCGCGACCTCGCCGTCGAGGCCGGGGCGTCGCTCGAGCTCGCGACCGCCCCCGGCACGGGCACGAGCTGGCGGCTGACGGCGGGAGCCGCGTGATCCGCGTCGTCGTGGTCGACGACCACCCGCTCGTCCGGGCCGGCCTCCGCGCCCTCGTCGACGCCGCCGACGACCTCGAGGTGGTCGGTGAGGCGGGCGACGGCGAGCGCGGCGTCGCGGTGGTGCGCGACACCGAGCCCGACGTCGTGCTCATGGACGTCTCGATGCCGGGCCTCGGCGGGATCGAGGCCACGCGCCTCCTCGTCGACGGCGGCAGCGCCGCGCACGTGGTCGTGCTCACCTCGTTCCCGGACGAGGGCACCGTGCGGTCGGCCCTCGAGGCGGGCGCGAGCGGCTACCTGCTCAAGGACGCCGACCCCGCGACCGTGCTCGCCGGGGTCCGCGCGGCCGCGGCGGGCGGGGCGCCCCTCGACCCGCGGGCGGCGCGGGCGGTCCTGCCCGGCCGTGCCGTGCCTCCCCGGGCGCCCGCCGCCCCGGCGACCGAGCGACCGCAGGAGGCGCGGGTCGTCTCCGGTCGCGAGGCCGAGGTGCTGCGCCTGATCGGGCGCGGCCTCTCGAACAAGCAGATCGCGCGAGACCTCGACATCGCCGAGCGCACGGTCAAGGCGCACGCCGGCAGCATCTTCCGGCGGATCGGCGTGGCCGACCGCACGAGCGCGGCGCTCTGGGCGCGGGACCACGGGTACTAGTACCAAGGTCCGATGGTGCGGGCAGACGGGTCCGTCGAGACTCGGAGAGCAGCCGAGGTCGGCTGCGACAGACCTCCACGGAAGGCTCCCGCCATGCCCTCGTCCCTCCTCCGCACCGTCCGGTCGGCGGCGCTCGTCGCCGCCGTCGTCGCCGGGTCGCTCGCCCTCGGCAGCGTGCCCGCGAACGCCTCCGGCAAGACCAGCGCGGGCGGCGACTACCGCGTCACCGTCGCCGGCACCACCTACGACCCCGCTCCCGGCAAGAGCGTCAAGCTCGGCGGGATCGCCCCCGGCCAGCGCATCCAGGTGCGGGGCGTCAACAACGGCTTCGACGTCGACGTCGCGACCCTCGGCGTGTACGACTACACGCTGACCGGCGCCCCCGACACGCAGCGCATGGTGACGCGGCCGACCGTCGTGTTCGCCTCGAAGGTGCCGACGCTGACCGCGGCGCAGCTCGCCGGCGCGACGATCAAGAGCCTCGAGGTCAAGGACGACAGCGTCGTGCTGCTCTTCTCGACCGCGGCCGGGAAGTTCAAGATCCAGGCGAAGGACGGCGCCCAGGGCGGCATCTTCCAGATGGAGTCGGAGTTCGGCGCCCCCGTCGAGTTCGTGCACACCCTCGGGTCTGGCCTGTTCTACTTCGTCAACCAGTACACGGGCAAGGTCAACTTCGGCGACGGGGTCGACGCCGTGACGTCGGGCGGCGGGGCGCACCAGATGCTGCTCGGCAAGGACAGCCCGCAGGTCGCGACGAAGACCTTCCAGAGCGGCACGGTCACCAAGTGGCTCGTGACGTCGGGCGGCCGCCTCGGCGGCGTGCTCGGCGAGGACGCGATCGAGCTCAGCGCCGGCGCCACGAACTGCACGAGCCAGTGCCAGGCCCAGAACCGGATCCGCGGCTCGCTGCCGGTGCCGCCGAACCCGGTCGACCCGACCCCGATCGGCGGCTGAGCCCGAGGGCTCGTCCCCACGACGCACGACGACGGGTCGCCGTCCTCCCGCCCGGTCCCACGACCAGGTGCGGAGGGCGGCGACCCGTCGGTCGTGCCTGCGCGGGTCTCAGGCCTTCGCGGCGCTCCCGGCCAGCGCGGGCGACCAGCCGAACGCCGGTGCGACGTGCTCGGCGACGGTCCGCAGCAGCCGGGCGTTGTAGTCGACGCCGAGCTGGTTCGGCACCGTCAGGTGGATCGTGTCGGCCGCCTGGACGGCTGCGTCCGCCGCGAGCTGGGCGGCGATGACGTCGGGCTCGCCGACGTAGCTCTTGCCGAAGCGCGACTGCACGCCGTCGAGGAGCCCCACCTGGTCGTGGGCGTCGTGCTGGGCCCGGACGCCGAAGTAGCGCTCGTCCTCGTCGGTCGTGATCGGGATCACGCTGCGGCTCACGGAGACCCGCGGCGTGCGGGTGTGGCCGGCGGCGGCCCAGGCCTCGCGGTAGAGCGCGATCTGCTCCGCCTGCAGCTCGTCGAAGGGCACCCCGGTGTCCTCGGTGAGGAGGGTGCTGCTCATGAGGTTCATGCCCTGCTCGGCCGTCCACACCGCGGTGGCCCGGGTGCCGGAGCCCCACCAGATGCGGTCGCCGAGCCCGGGGGAGCGCGGCTCGATCGCGAGCGGGCTCGACCAGCCGGTCATCCGCGGGTCGCTCGTGGTGACGGCGTCCCCGGCGATCGCCGAGCGGAACAGGGCGGTGTGCCCCCGGGCCATGTCGGCGTCCGTCTCGCCGTCGGCGGGGACGTGGCCGAACGCCTCGTAGCCGCGCAGCGACGTCTCGGGTGATCCCCGGCTCACGCCGAGCTGCAGGCGGCCCGCGCTGATGAGGTCGGCGGCGGCGGCCTGCTCGGCCATCGACAGCGGGTTCTCGTAGCGCATGTCGATGATGCCGGTGCCGAGCTCGATGCGGCTCGTGCGGGCGGCCATCGCGGCCAGCAGGGGGAACGGGCTCGCGAGCTGCTTCGCGAAGTGGTGCACGCGCACCGAGGCGGCGTCGATGCCGATCTCCTCGGCGGCCTCCGCCAGCTCGATCGACTGGACCAGCGCCTCCCGGGCGGTGGGGGTGCGCGACCCCGGCACGTCCTGGTAGTGGCCGAACGACAAGAACCCGATGCGCTTCTCCATGACCGGCAGAACACCCGGAGGCGCGCGGCCATTCCGCCGCCCCGCCCGCGCCGCTAGCGTGGGCCGGGTGGAGAACCGCTTCCGGATCGACGACGACGACCTCGGCATCGACCTGCGCGCCTCCTCGGTGTCGCTCGGCAGCGACGGGGTGGTCGACGCCACCGTCGTCGCGGCCCGCCTGCCGGGGGCGGTCGACTGGGCCGACGACCCGCCGCGACTGCACTTCCGCGACGTGCCGCTCCGATTCGACGGCGCGACCTTCGGCGCCACGGTCGACGACGACCTGCTCGACGAGCACGAGATCGACTTCACCCTCGTCGACCACGACGACGTGCACGGGGTGCTGAGCCTCGGCGCCGGCGACCGCCTGCGCTTCGTCGGCACGGTGCACGTCGGGGGAGAGCCGAAGGCGTGGCGCCTCGACGTCTCCATCGGGTTCGGCGCGCCCGGTCGCACGCCCGGCGTCTGAGCCCGGGCCCCGACCGGCCCCGCTACCGGGCCGCGATCTGCACCATGGGCAGGTGGTGCCGCACCCGCACCTGCAGCGTGAGCTGCCCCCGACGGGCGAGCACGAGGGCCGTCACGGCCGCCGCGACCGCGGGGACGCCCCCGGCGACGACCATGCCGACGTGGGTGCCGGCCGCCTCGACGACGCCGCCCATCAGCGGCCCGCCGATCGCCTGGCCGCCGAGCAGCACGAGCACGTAGAGCGACATGACCCGCCCGCGGATGCCGATGTTGCTCGACAGCTGCACGAGCTGGTTGCACGCGGTGAGGAAGAGCAGCGACGCGAGGCCGACCGCGACGAGCACGAGGGCGAACGGGACGACGCCGGGCAGCAGGCCCGCGACGGCCTGCAGCACGCCGGTGGCGAGCAGCCCGAGCACGACCGTGCGCAGCCGGATGGTCGCCCGACGCGTCGACAGCAGGGCGCCGGTCAGCGCGCCGACGGCGACCATGGAGTTGAAGAGGCCGTAGCCGCCCGCCCCCACGTCGAAGACGTCGGCGGCGTACGACGCGAGCAGCACGGGCATCGTGAGGCCGAAGACGGCGTAGACCGCCACCAGCAGCACCGGCACGACGATGGTCGGCTTCGACCGGGCGTAGGCGAGCCCCTCCCGCAGCTGGCCGCGACCACGCGCCGACGGCGTCGTGCGGGTCATCTGCGAGGTGCGGAGCAGGGCGAGCATGCCGACGACGAGGCCGCAGGCGACGCCGTTGACGACGAAGGCCCAGCCCGCGCCGACGGCGAGCAGCAGCACCCCGCTGATCGCGGGGCCGATCATGCCGCCGAGCTGGAACACGCTCGAGTTCACGCTGATGGCGTTGCGCAGGTGCCGGTGCCCGACGAGCTCGCTCACGATCACCTGGCGGGCGGGGTTGTCGACGACCGTCACGAGTCCCGTCGCGAAGGCGATGGCGAAGACGTGCCACGCCTCGACGGCGCCCGACAGGGTGAGCGCGGCGAGGCCGAGGCTGAGCACCGCGAAGACGCTCTGCGTCACGACCATGAGCGCCCGCTTCGAGAACCGGTCGACGAGCACCCCGCCGAGCAGGCCGAAGAACAGCATGGGCGCGAACTGCATCGCCACCGTGAGGCCGACGGCGGCGGCGCTGCCCGTCAGCTCGAGCACGAGCCAGTCCTGCGCGATGCGCTGCATCCACCCTGCGGTCATCGCGACGAAGTTGCCGGCCGTCCAGAGGCGGAAGTTCGGCACGCTCAGCGCGATGAACGTGTGGCGCCACGGCGGACGCGTCGTGAGCACGGGCAACGGCTCGGTGGGCGGGGGGAGGGTGGCGGAGGGCGGAGCGGACATCACTGTTCTCGGGCTCGAGGGCGACCGGCGCACGGCGGCGACCGACTGATCGGTGGGGGAGCGGGGCGGGGTGGTGAGCCGCGCCCCCGGCTGTCCACCACGCTAGGGCAGGCCTGCCCATTCAGACCCGCTATGGTCTCAATCAGTGCCATTCGATCCGTGAATGAGCAGCCCGACCGACACCGTGGAGGAGGCGCTCGCCGTGTACGACCCCGCCCTGCTGACGACGTTCCTCGCGGTCGCCGAGACCCGCAGCTTCACCGGCGCCGGCCTCCGCCTCGGCATCAGCCAGCCCACGGTGAGCCAGCACGTCGGCCGCCTCGAGAAGTCCGTCGGCCGACTGCTCGTCACGCGCGACACGCGCGAGGTGCGGCTGACCGACGCCGGCGACGCGATGGCGGGGTTCGCCCGCACGATCCTCGCCGCCCACGCCGCCGCCGAGAGCTACTTCAGCGGCTCGGCCATGCGCGGGCGCCTCCGGTTCGGCGCCGCCGACGACCTCGCCATCACGCAGCTGCCGCGCATCCTGCGGCACTTCCGCCAGCTCTACCCGCAGATCGACCTCGAGCTCACGGTCAACCAGAGCGCACCGCTCCGCCGTCGCCTGGCCAGCGGCCACCTCGACCTCATCTTCGTCAAGCAGACCGCGGGCGAGGCGGCCGGGGGCACCCGCGTCGCCGGCGACGCCATGGTCTGGATCGGGCAGGAGAAGCTCGTCGTCGAGCGCGACGGCCCCGTCCCGCTCATCGTCTACCAGGCGCCGAGCATCAGCCGCCAGCTGGCCATCGACGCCCTCGAGGCCGCGGGCCGCACCTGGCGCATCACCTGCAACACGCGCGACGTGAACGGCGTGCTGGCGGCCGTGCGGGCCGGCATGGGCGTCGCCGTCTTCCCGTTCTCGCTCATCCCGACCGACCTCGTCAAGGTCAGCACGCGCTTCGAGCTGCCCGACCTCGGCGACGTCGACTACGTGCTCGTGGCCAACCCGGCGGCGCCCCGCGAGCCGGTCGACGCGCTCACCTCGGCCATCATGAGCCGCGGCGTCAGCCGCATGGTCTGACCGGCCCGCCCCGGCCGACGGACACCCGACGAGGAGGCGCGGGCGAGCAAGATGGACCGCATGAGCCCCCGAGACACCCGCCCCGCCCCCGTCGGCCCGGCCGCCGCCGCGTCCACCGCCCGCGGGCTCGCCGTCCTGCTCGGCACGAGCGGGGTGCTGCACCTCGTGCGGCCCGCCCCGTTCGACTCGATCGTGCCTCGCTCCCTGCCCGGCCCGGCCCGCGCCTGGACCCTCGCCTCCGGCGTCGCCGAGCTGGTCGTCGCGGGCGCCCTCGCCTCGCGCACGACGCGGCGGCAGGGCGGGGCCCTCGCGGCGGCCCTCTTCGTCGCCGTGTTCCCGGCGAACGTCTCGATGGCGTGGCGGTCGGTCCGCAGCGCCCGCGCCTCCCGCGTCCGCACCGTCGTCGCCGTGGCCCGCCTGCCGCTGCAGTGGCCGCTCGTGACCCGTTCGCTCGCCATCCGCCGCGCCTCCTGACGTCGGGGGCTGCCGGTACGCTCGACGGCGACCGACTGCGCATCCCGAACGCACCGCCCGCCCGCACCGAGCCGCACGGAAGGCCTCCGCCATGACGACCATCGACCTCAACGCCGACCTCGGCGAGGGCTTCGGCCGGTGGGCGCTCGGCGACGACGACGCCATGCTCGACGTCGTCACGAGCGCCAACGTCGCGTGCGGGTTCCACGCCGGCGACCCCGAGTCGCTGCTGCGCGTCGTCGACGCCGCCCACCGTCGCGGCGTCGTCGTCGGGGCGCACGTCGCCTACCGCGACCTCGTCGGCTTCGGGCGGCGCTACGTCGACGCCTCCGGCCCCGAGCTGGTCGGCGACGTCGTCTACCAGGTCGGTGCCCTGACCGGCCTGGCCCGGGCCGTCGGGGGCACGGTCCGCTACGTCAAGCCGCACGGCGCGCTCTACAACACCATCGCCCGCGACGACGAGCGCGGCCGGGCCCACGTCGCCGCGGTCGTCGAGGCGGTCGTCCGCTCCGACGCCTCGCTCGTCGTCGTCGGGCTCGCCGGGTCGGCGTTCCTCCGCCGTGCCGCCGAGGCGGGGCTCGCCACCGTCGCCGAGGCCTTCGCCGACCGCGGCTACACCGCCTCGGGCGAGCTGGTCCCGCGCCGTGAGCCCGGTGCGGTGCTGCACGACCCGGCCGAGATCCGCGACCGCGTGCTCGCCCTCGTCGAGACGGGCCGCGTGACGGCCGTCGACGGCACCGAGGTCGAGCTCGACGCCGGGTCGGTGTGCGTCCACGGCGACACCCCGGGCGCCGTCGCGATCGCCCGGGCCGTCCGCGACGGGCTCGAGGGCGCCGGCGTCGCCGTGCGCTCGTTCGTGCCCCGCCCGGCGGTGACCTCGTGAGCGATCCCGACCGCGACCACGAACTCGTCGAGGCCGCCACGGAGGGCGACGTCAGCGAGCACGAGCCCGAGCATGGCCACGACCCTGACCGCGGACCCGGCGGTGCCCCCGACGACCGGCCCGTCCACTCCGAGCCCGTCGACCTCGGCGCGGCGGTCGCGGGCTCGCGCGTCCTCCCGCTCGGCACCGACGGCATCCTCATCGAGACCGAGGGCCTCGACGAGTCGCTCGCGCTCTTCGGCGCCCTCCTCGCGCAGCCGGTCGCGGGCATCCTCGACGTCGTGCCCGCGCCGCGCACCGTGGCGGTGCGCTTCCTGCCCGCCCTGCTGCCCGTGGCGTCCCTCATGAGCGTCGTGCGGTCGCTCCCGAACTCGCGCGACGCGGCGACCGAGGGCCGGCTCGTCGAGATCCCCGTGCACTACGACGGCGTCGACCTCGACGAGGTGGCGCGCCTCAGCGGCCTCTCGCCCGACGAGGTCGTCGACCGGCACACCGCGGCGACGTACACGGTGGCGTTCACCGGCTTCGCCCCGGGCTTCGCCTACCTCTCGGGCGGCGACCCCGACCTGGCGGTGCCGCGCCGGTCGACCCCGCGCACCCACGTCCCCGCCGGAGCGGTCGCCCTGGCCGGCGAGTTCTCCGGCGTCTACCCGCGTGAGAGCCCGGGGGGATGGCAGATCGTCGGCCGCACCGACGTGCCCCTGTGGGACCTGGCCGAGCGCGTGCCCGCCCTGCTGCAGCCCGGCATGCGCGTCCGCTTCGTCGAGGCCCTGACGGAGTCGACGGCGACGCCCGAGGCGGGTGACGGGACCGCGACGGCGACCGCCACGCCGGCCGCCCCCGGCGACGCCGCCCCGCGCCCCGAGCGCGCCCTCGTGGTCGCCGCGCCCGGCCCCCACTCGATCCTCGAGGACCTCGGGCGGCCCGGCCGCTCCGGCCTCGGCGTCTCGCGCTCCGGGGCGATGGACCACCGCGCCCTCCGCGAGGCGAACCGCCTCGTCGGCGCCGCCACCGGCTCGGCCGCGCTCGAGATGGCCTACGGCGGCCTGCGTGCGGCGGCCCGGGGCGACCTCGTCCTCGCGGTCTCCGGTGCGCCCGTGCCGATCACGATCGACGGGGCGAGCGGCCCGCGCACCGCGGCGATCGGGGCGGCCTTCGCGCTCGACGACGGCGACGTGCTCACCGTCGGCGCGCCTCCCCGGGGCGTGTACTCGTACCTCGCCGTCCGCGGCGGCTGGGACGTCGAGCCCGTGCTCGACAGCGCGTCGGGCGACGTGCTCGCCCATCTCGGGCCGGAGCGCCTGCGGGCGGGCGACGAGCTCGGCGTGGGGCATGCCTGGTCCGAGAGCGTCGCCGCCGCCGCTCCCGACGCCCAGCCGTCGGTGTCCGCGCCCGACGAGGTGACCTTCCTCGACGTCGTGCTCGGGCCGCGCGACGACTGGTTCACCCCCGCGGCGGTCGAGCGGCTCACCACGCAGCGGTGGACGGTCACGGGCCAGTCGAACCGCATCGGCCTCCGGCTCGAGGGCGACGTGCCGCTCGACCGCGCCGTCGAGGGCGAGCTGCCGAGCGAGGCCACCGTCTCGGGCGCCCTGCAGGTGCCCCCGTCGGGCCAGCCGGTGCTCTTCATGGCCGACCACCCGGTGACGGGCGGCTACCCGGTCGTGGCCTGCGTCGTCGGCGACCAGCTCGACCGGGCGGCGCAGGTGCCGGTCGGGGCGCAGGTGCGGTTCCGCGTCGTGCCCGGTCCCGAGCTCGGCGCGGGTCGACGCGGCGGTCGACGCGACGCACACCTCGACGAGCGGCTCGCCGCGGAGCGCGGGGTCGAGCAGTGAGGGCCCTGCTCATCGCGGAGCGCGGCGTGGTCGCCGTCCGCATCGCCCGGGCCTGCGCCGACCTCGGCGTCCGCTCGATCGCCGTCCACGCCGACGACGACGCGGGCTCCCTCCACGTCGCGGCCGCCGACGAGGCCTTCGCGCTGCCGAGCGTGCCGGGCGACCTCGACGGGTACCGCGACATGCAGGCCCTGCTCGACGTCGCCGAGCGCAGCGGCGCCGACGCGGTGCACCCCGGCTGCGGCCCGCTCTCCGAGAACGCGGAGTTCGCGCGTCGGGTCGTCGCCGCCGGCCTCACCTGGGTCGGTCCCGACCCCGAGACGATGGAGCTGCTGGGCGACAAGGTCTCCGCGAGGGCCCTCGCCGAGGAGGTCGGGGCGCCGCTCGTCGTCGGCACCTCCCGGGCGATCCGGCGGGCCGACGAGGCCGTCGCGTTCGCCCAGCGCCACGGCCTGCCGGTCGCGCTCAAGGCGGCGCACGGCGGCGGCGGCCAGGGGCTGCGGGTCGCGAGGCGCCTCGACGAGGTCGCCGACCTGCTCGACTCGGCCGTGCGCGAGTCGGCGTCCGTCTTCGGCCGCGGCGAGGTCTTCGTCGAGCAGTACCTCGACCGCCCGCGGCACGTCGAGGCCCAGGTGCTCGGCGACGGCGAGGGCGGCGTCGTCGTCGTCGGCACGCGCGACTGCTCGACGCAGCGCCGGCACCAGAAGCTCGTCGCGGAGGCGCCGGCGCCCTTCCTCGACGACGAGCAGCTCGCCGTCGTGACCGACGTCAGCGTCGCGCTCTGCTCGTCCGTCCGCTACCGCGGCGCGGGCACGGTCGAGTTCCTCGTGTCGCAGGCCGGCGTCGTGTCCTTCCTCGAGGTCGGCACGGCGCTCTCCGTCGAGCACGCCCTCACCGAGCAGGTCGCCGGCGTCGACCTCGTGCGCCAGCAGCTGCTCGTCGCGCAGGGCCTGCCCACCGAGGTGCTCGAGACCCCGACGCCCGTCGGCCACGCGGTCTCCTTCCGGGTCACGGCGGAGGACGCCGGCCGCGGCTTCCTGCCCGCCCTCGCCCCGGTGGCGTCGCTCCGCCTGCCCGGCGGCCCGGGCGTCCGCGTCGACGAGGGCTGCGCGACGGGCGACGAGCTGCCCCCGGGCCGCGACCCGCTGCTGCTCACCCTCGTGGTGCAGGGCCGCGACCGTGACGAGGCACTCCGCCGTGCCCGTCGGGCGCTCCACGACCTCGTGCTCGAGGGCCCGGTCACGACCGTGCCCTTCCACCGGCACCTGCTCGACGAGCCGGCCTTCGCCGCACCCGGCGACGAGCCCTACGCCCTGCACACCAGGTGGATCGAGCAGGAGTGCCACTGGCTCGAGGCCCTCGCCCACCGCACGCCGGAGGCGCGGGTCGGCCCCGCGACGCTCCGCACCGTCGTCGAGGTGGCCGGTCGCCGCGTGCCGCTCGGGCTGCCCGCCGCCCTCGCCGACACCGACGTCGTGGCGGCTCTCGTCGCCGCGGTCGTCGAGACCGACGGGGGCCGGACGGCACCGTAAGCTGGGAAGGCGCCCAGAGCCGTGCGCGCCCCCGTCGCCCCCACCCCCTCGGAGCCGCTCTATGTCGTCCACCGCGCCCTCGGGCACCCGCACGCCGCGACCCGGCACCGTCGGCACGCTCGACCGCTACTTCGAGATCACGGCCCGCGGCTCGAGCTGGGCCCGCGAGGCCCGCGGCGGCATCGTCACCTTCGTGACCATGGCTTACATCGTCATCCTCAACCCGCTGATCCTCGGCGGGTTCAGCGCCGACCAGGCGGCGACCGACGTCGTGGGCGGCTGGCTGCAGAACAGCCAGGTGGGCGCGGTCACCGCCCTCACCGCAGGCGTCATGACGATCCTCTTCGGGGCCGTCGCGCGCCTCCCGTTCGCCTTCGCGGCCGGGCTCGGCATCAACTCGTTCCTCGCGGTGAACGTCGTGCAGGACGTCACCTGGCCCGAGGCGATGGGCCTCGTCGTGATCAACGGGCTGATCATCACGATCCTCGCCGTGACGGGCCTCCGCGGCCTGATCTTCAACGCCGTCCCGGCGGCGCTCAAGACGGCCATCACCGTGGGCATCGGCCTGTTCATCGCGTTCATCGGCCTCGTCGACTCCGGCTTCGTCCGCACCAGCGGCCTCGCGTCGCCGCCCGTGCAGCTCGGCAGCGAGGGATCGATCGCGACCCTGCCGACCATCACGTTCGTCATCGGCCTCGTGGTCATCGGGGTGCTCATGGCCCGCCGGGTGCGCGGCGCGATCTTCATCGGCATCGTCGCCACGACCGTCGTCGCCATCGTGCTGCAGGCGATCTTCCAGGTGCCGACCTCGAACGGCCAGAACCTGGACGACTGGAACCTCAACGCGCCCGTCGTGCCGACCCAGATCGTGGCCCTGCCCGACCTGTCGCTCGTCGGCGACGTGAGCTTCGGGGCCTTCGCGCGCATCGGCTGGCTGTCGGGCGTCATGCTCGTCTTCACGCTCGTGTTCACGAACTTCTTCGACGCCATGGGCACGATGACCGGGCTCGCGAAGGCGGCCGACGTCGCCGACGAGAAGGGCACCTTCCCGCGCCTGCGCAGCGCGCTCATCATCGAGGGCGTCGGCGCGGTCGCGGGCGGCGCGACGAGCTCGTCGTCGAACACCGTCTTCGTCGAGTCGGCCTCGGGCATCGGCGAGGGCGCCCGCACCGGCTTCGCGTCGGTCGTGACGGGCGTGCTGTTCATCCTCGCGATGTTCTTCACGCCGCTGACCCAGGTGGTGCCGCTCGAGGTGGCGGCGGCCGCGCTCGTCATCGTCGGCGCGCTCATGGTGTCGCAGATCAAGGACATCGACTGGACCGACTTCAGCGTCGCCCTGCCGGTCTTCCTCACGATCGTCGTCATGCCGCTGACCTACTCGATCGCGAACGGCATCGGCGTCGGCTTCGTGAGCTGGGTGCTCGTCCGCGCGTTCTCGGGCCGGGCCCGCGGCATCAGCCCGCTGCTCTGGATCGTCGCCGCCGGCTTCGTCGTGTTCTTCGTCCGCGGGCCGATCGAGGCGCTCTTCGCCTGAGCCCCACGGGGGTCTAGCCTGGGCGCCAGCGACCGGCACCGACGCCGACGCGACCGACACGAGGAGGCGCACCGTGCCCCGCATCACCCCCGTCCTCTGGTTCGACGGCGAGGCCGAGGCCGCAGCCCGGTTCTACGTCTCGCTCTTCCCGGCGTCGCGCGTCGTCGACGTCTCGCGGTACCCCGACGACTTCCCCGACCCGGCTCTCGCCGGCCGGGAGCTCGTCGTCGACTTCGAGCTCGACGGCCAGCCGTTCCAGGCCCTGAACGGCGGCCCCGGGTTCACGCCCAACGAGGCCGTCTCGCTGTCGGTGCCCGTGGGCGACCAGCCCGAGGTCGACCGGCTGTGGGACGCCCTCGCGGCCGACGGCGGCCAGGAGGGCCGCTGCGGCTGGGTGCGCGACCGATGGGGATTCTGGTGGCAGATCGTCCCGTCGGTCATGGGCGAGACCCTCGGCGGGTCCGACCCCGCCGGGGCCGGTCGGGCCATGCAGGCGATGATGGGCATGGGCCGGCTCGTCGTCGCCGAGCTGTGCGCCGCGTACGCGGGGGAGTGACCCGGGGACGGGACGGCCGTGCCCGGCCGCCCCGCGCCTCCGGCGCCCCGGGACGATCACGGCGGAGGCGTCACCAGTCGTGCACGGTCCCGTCGGCGAGGCGGTTGTACGGCAGGTAGGCCTGCTCGTACGGGTGGGCGGCGGCCGCCTCGAGGTCGAGCTCGACGCCGATGCCCGGCTGCTCGCCCGGGTGCAGCATGCCGTCGACGAAGGTGAAGCTCTGGCGGAAGACCTCGTCGGTCCGCGCGCCGTGCTTCATGTACTCCTGGATGCCGAAGTTGTGGATCGCGAGCCCGAGGTGCATCGCCGCGGCCATGCCGACCGGCGAGATGTCGGTCGGCCCGTGCATGCCCGACTTGATCTGGTACTGCGCCGCGTAGTCGAGCACCCGGCGCAGGTGGGTGATCCCGCCGGTGTGGGTGACGGCGCTGCGGACGTAGTCGATCAGCTGCTCGCGGACGATCTGCTGGTAGTCCCAGACGGTGTTGAAGATCTCGCCGATCGCGAGCGGGGTCGTCGTGTGCTGGCGCACGAGCCGCAGCGCCTCGGGGTTCTCGGCGGGCGTGACGTCCTCGAGCCAGAAGAGGTCGTACGGCTCGAGGCTCTTGCCGAGCGACGCGGCCTGGATCGGCGTCATGCGATGGTGGCCGTCGTGCAGCAGCGGGATCTCGGGGCCGAACTCGTTCCTGACCGCCTCGAACACTGTCGGCACGTGGCGGAGGTACGAGCGCGTGTCCCAGTCCTCCTCGTTCGGCAGGGCCCCGCGCTGAGCGGGTTCGTGGTCGTAGCGGACGCCCGCGTTGGCGTCGAACGTCGCGTTCGAGGCGATGCCGTAGATCGACGTCAGCCCCGGCACGCCGGTCTGGACGCGGATCGCCTTGTAACCCTGCTCCTGGTGGTCGCGCACGCTGTCGAAGAGCTCCTCCAGGTCCTTGCCGGAGGCGTGGCCGTAGGTGAGCAGGCCGGTGCGGGAGGCGCCGCCGAGCAGCTGGTAGAGCGGCATGCCGGCGACCTTCGCCTTGATGTCCCAGAGGGCGACGTCGACGGCGGCGATCGCGGCCATGGTCACCGGGCCGCGTCGCCAGTAGGCGCTGCGGTAGAGGAACTGCCAGGTGTCCTCGATGTTCCGCTCGTCGCGGCCGATCAGCAGCGGGACGACGTGCTCGCGCAGGTAGGCCACCACCGCGAGCTCGCGGCCGTTCAGCGTGCCGTCGCCGAGGCCGGTGACGCCGTCGGTCGTGGTGATCTGCAGGGTGACGAAGTTGCGGTCGGGGCTCGTGACGACGACCTCGGCCCGCTCGATCGTCACGAGCGTGCCTCCCGGCTCGCCGTGCCGGCGGGTGCGGGGGCGGACGGGGTCACGGTGTCGTCGTCGTCGAGGCTCACCTCTCCGTCGTACCCCGTCGGCGCCGCGGGCGCCCGCTCAGGCCGGTCGCTGCGTCAGCACCTCGACGCCGTCCTCGGTGACGGCGACGGTGTGCTCGCTGTGGGCCGTGCGGCAACCGGTCGAGCTGCGCAGCGTCCAGCCGTCGTCGTCGGTGACGAGCACGTCGGTGTCCTGCATGACCCACGGCTCGATCGCGAGCATCAGCCCGGGTCGCAGTCGGTAGCCGCGGCCGGGTCGGCCGTCGTTCGCGACGTGCGGGTCCTGGTGCATGGTCGAGCCGATGCCGTGGCCGCCGAACTCGAGGTTGACGGGGTAGCCCTCGCCGGTCAGGACGCTGCCGATCGCGTGCGAGAGGTCGCCGACGCGGGCGCCGGGCCGCACCTCCGCGATCGCCGCGGCGAGGGCGCGCTCGGTCGTCTCGATCATGGCGAGGTCCTCGGGGCGGGCGGTCGTCCCGACGACGGTGCTCAGGGCCGAGTCGGCGGCGACTCCGTCGAGCACGACCGCGAGGTCGAGCGTGAGCAGGTCGCCGTCGCGGAGGGCGTAGTCGTGGGGGAGCCCGTGCAGCACCGCGTCGTTGACGGCCGTGCACACGTAGTGGCCGAAGGGCCCGCGCCCGAACGAGGGCGCGTAGTCGACGTAGCACGACGTGGCCCCGGCCTCGACGATCATCTGCCGGGTCAGCTCGTCGAGCTCGAGCAGGTTGGTGCCGACGGTCGCCCGTCGCTCGAGCTCATGCAGGATCTCGCCGACGAGACGGCCGGTCTCGCGGGCGCGGGTCAGCTCGGCGGGGGTGAGGATCTCGATCACGGGTGGGGCCTCTCGGGTCGTGCGGCGGACCCGTCGACTCTACTTTCGTCGGGCCGGGTCGCCTTCCCGTCGCCGCCCGCCACGTCGCGGACGAGCAGGGTCGCCCCCGCCACCGCGGCGGGCATGACCACCACGGCACCGAGCGGGACGAAGAACGACAACCAGGTCGCCGTGCCGAACCCGAGCGTGCGGGCCCGTCGGAGGCCGAGCTCCCGCCGACGCTGTCGCAGGGTCCGTCCGCGGGCGTCGAAGGCGTAGCCCGTCAGCTCGACGGCCAGGAACCACCCGCCCGTCAGCGCCGCCGTCACCGGCACGACCGTCTGTCCCACCACCGGCACGAAGCCGCCCACGAAGAGAAGCAGGCCGACCGCGCCGGTGGCGAGCAGCAGCCGCACCGAGTCGCCGAGGCCGCGGCCGAGCCCGCGCCAGAAGCCGGTGTCGACCTCGGGCGGCGCGTCGCCCTCCCGCTGCTCGACGTGCCGCCAGATCCGCTCGTAGAACGGGTCGCCGACGAGCAGCGTGACCGCGGTGAAGGTGAACACGGCCAGCAGCACGGCGAGGGCGGCGATCGCCAGGCCGGTCGCGACCCGGGCCGTCCTGGCGGCCCAGCCGGGCCAGTCCGAGGCCCACGGCGTGAGGACGACGGCCCAGTCGTCGGCGAAGCCGTTCACGACGACGAGCAGGCCGACGAAGACGGTGCCGACGAGGAGGGCCGGCACGGCACCCAGCAGCATGAGCCGGGGCGACGTTCCCCAGAGGCGCAGCCCGCGGCCGAGGAACGCGACCCCCGAGCCGAACTCGCGCAGCGCCGACACCTCGCCGCGTCCCCGGCTCAGAGCATCTCGAGCGGCGTCGCCCCGGCGGGTGCCGGGAACTCCCGCTCGAGCTGCACGAAGGCCTGGTCGTCGATGTCGAGTTCGCGGGCGGCTGCGTTCTCGCGGGCGTGCTCGGCCGTGCCCGCCTTGACGACGGCGAACGCGTCGGGCACGAGCCGCAGCACCCAGGCGAGGGCGAGCTGCGCGGCGGTGACGCCGAGGTCGGCGGCGACCGAGGCGACGAGCGGGTGCCGGGCGAGCTCGCCCTGCTCGACCGGCGAGTAGGCCATGAGCGGCAGGCCGTCCGCACGGAGGCGCGGCAAGAGGGCGTGCTCGGGCCCACGGCGACCCAGGTTGTAGAGCACCTGGTCGGTCTGCGGCCCGCTGGTCGAGCCGCCGCCGGTCGCCGCGGCGAGGTCGTCGAGGTCGTCGACGTCGAAGTTGCTGACGCCCCAGCCGCCGACCGCGCCCTCGGCGACCAGCGCCTCCATCGCCTCGACCGTGTCGGCGAGCGGGTGGCCGCCGCGCCAGTGCAGCAGGTAGAGGTCGAGGTGGTCGGTGCCGAGCCGCTCGAGGCTGGCGTGGCAGGCGTCGACGGTGCCCCGTCGCGACGCGTTGCCCGGCAGCACCTTGCTCACGAGGAAGACCTCGTCGCGGCGCCCGGCGATCGCTTCCCCGACGAGCTGCTCGGAGCGGCCCGAGCCGTACATCTCGGCGGTGTCGACGAGCGTCAGCCCGAGGTCCAGGCCGGTGCGCAGGGCCTCGAGCTCGGCGGGGCGGCGGCGCGGGTCGTCGCCCATGTTCCAGGTGCCCTGGCCGAGGGCGGGCGCGGTGGTGCCGTTGGGGAAGGTGACGGTGGCGGGCATCGCCCCAGTCTGCCCTCGAGGCCGGGCGGCGTCCGGCCGCGCCGGGGCACGGGCGGGGGAATGCCCGGCGGTCGGTGCACGTTCTGCAGACTTCGACGGCTGTCGTGCAGCCGCCCCTCGACGACGAGGCGACCCCGTCCCGGACCCGACCACGAGGAGGCGCGCCCCGCGTGCACACCGCAGCCCACCCCACGATCCCGGCCCCGGCCCCGTCCTCCGACCCGGTCGCTCCGCCCCGCGGCCCCGCCGGCCTCGTCACGTACGCGCTGACCCTGCTCGTCCTCGTGGCGAGCGGCTCGGCGCCGTCGCCGCTCTACCCCGTGTACCAGGCCGAGTGGCACCTCTCGCCGCTGGCCCTCACGGTCGTCTTCGCGGTGTACGTCGCCGGCCTCCTCGCGACGCTGCTCACCGCGGGCCGCCTCTCCGACCACGTCGGCCGGCGCCCGCTCGTGCTCGCAGGCCTCGTCGTCTCGGTCTCGGCGATGCTCGTGTTCTCGGTCGCGACCGACGAGGCGACGCTGATCACGGCGCGCGTGCTCCAAGGCCTCGCGATCGGCCTCGCGACCGGTGCCCTCGGCGCGGGCATGATCGACCACCAGCCCGCCTCGAGGCCTGCGCTGGCGGCCTTCCTCAACGGCGTGACGCCGCCCGTCGCCCTCACGGTCGGCGCGGTCGCGAGCGGCCTCCTCGTGCAGTTCGGGCCGTGGCCGCAGCACCTCGTCTACCTCGTGCTCGCCGGGGCCATGGTCGCCTGCGGCGTCGCGGTCGCCGTCACGCCCGAGCGGGTGCCCCGCAGCCGCGGGGCGCTCCGCTCGCTCGTGCCGTCGCTGCGGGTGCCGGGCGAGGCACGACGGGTGTTCGTCGCCGTCGTCGGCTGCATGATCGCGAGCTGGGCGCTCGGCGGGCTCTTCCTCGCCTTCATCGGCACGGTGCTGCACACGACCTTCGGCTTCGCGAGCCCGGCGCTGACCGGCGCCGCGATCGGCCTCTTCACGGGCACCGGCGCCCTCACCGGCGTCGCCATCCAGCGCGCGGACGCCCGGCGCAGCCTCGGGGTCGGGGTCGTCGCCCTCGTCCTCGGCCCGGTCGGCCTCGTCGCCGCGATCTGGACCTCGTCGCTGCCGCTCTTCGTCGTCGCGGCCGTCGTGGGCGGCGTCGGCTTCGGCGCCGGGTTCCAGGCGGGCCTCCGCCTCGTCCTCGCCGAGGCCCCGGCCGACGCCCGCGCGGGCGTCCTCTCGAGCGTCTACGTCGCGAGCTACCTCGCCTTCGGCGTGCCGAGCGTCCTCGCCGGCGTCTTCGTCCCCACGGCCGGCATCGCGACGGTCCTCACGGCGTACGGCGCGTTCGTCGTCCTCGCCGCGGTCGTCGCCGCGGTGCTCCAGCGGGCCGCCCGTCGGGCCCGCACGGCCGAGCTGCGCGCCGACGTCGTCGACCGGGAGCACCGCCGGGCCCAGGCCCGCTGACCGCCCGGCCCGGGCCCCGCGGCGCCGGGGCCGAGCACACGAGGAGGCGCGCCCCGGCCCTGGCCGGAGCGCGCCTCCTCGCTGTGGTCCCGTCGGCACCGCGGGGCTCGCCCGCCGTGCCGTGCGGGTCAGCCCGCGACCGCGGCGTCGAGCCGCTGCACCTCGTCCGACGACAGCTTGATCGTGGTGGCCGTCGCGGAGTTCATGATCGTCTGCGGACGGGTCGACCCGGGGATCGGGATGACGAGCTCGCTCTTCGCGAGCTCCCACGCGAGGGTCAGCACCTGGGGCGTGATGCGACGGGCGTTCGCGATCTCGGCGAAGACCGCGTGGCGCGAGCCGAGGTCGGCCGCGTTCGTGATGCCGCCGAGCGGGCTCCAGGGCAGGAAGGCGATGCCCATCTCGTCGCAGGCGACGAGCTCCTCCTCGCTCGAGGTGAACGCGGGGGAGTACTGGTTCTGCACCGAGACGAGCCGCCCGTCGAGCACCTCGTTCGCCTCGCGGATCTGCGCCACGGTGGCGTTCGAGATGCCCGCCATGCGGATCACGCCCTCGTCGAGCAGCTCGGCCAGGGCACCGACCGAGTCGGCGTAGGGCACCGCCGGGTCGGGCCGGTGGAACTGGTACAGGCCGACGGCGTCGACCCCGAGCCGCTTCGCGGAGGCGCGCGCCGCCTCCTTAAGGTAGGCCGGGTCGCCGTTCTGGGCCCACGAGCCGGCCTCGGGGCGGAGGTGGCCGCCCTTCGTGGCGACGAGCACGTCCGACGTGTCGCCGTGGAAGCTCGCGACCGCCTTCGCGACGAGCAGCTCGTTGTGGCCGACCTCGTGCGTGCCGGGCTGGTGGTAGGCGTCGGCGGTGTCGATCAGGGTGATGCCCTGCTCGAGCGCCGCGTGGATCGTCGCGATGCCCTGCTTCTCGTCGGGCCGCCCCTCGATCGACAGCGGCATGCCGCCCAGGCCGATCGCGCTGACGGTGACGTCTCCGATGGTGCGTGTCTTCACGGTGTGCTCCTCGTTACCAGGCGTAGTCCTCGGGCGACGTGTCGTGCCCGGGGAAGATCTCGTCCAGCCGCGCCAGCGCGGCCTCGTCCAGCCGCACGTCGACCGCGGCGACCGCGGACTCGAGCTGCTGCATGGTGCGGGGGCCCGTGATGGGCCCGGTGACGCCCGGCTGGTGCAGCAGCCAGGCGAGGGCCAGCTCGCCGGGCGCGGTGCCGTGCTCCCGGGCGAAGGCCTCGTACTGCTCGAGCTGCTCGCGGTGCTCGGCGACGTACTCGGCGCTGCGGCCCTCGAGGCGGCGCGAGCCCTCCTCGGTCTTCTCGATGACGCCCCCGAGCAGGCCGCCGTGGAGCGGCGACCAGGGGATCATGCCGAGCCCGTAGGCCCGGGCGGCGGGCAGGGTCTCGCGCTCGACGTCGCGGACGATGAGGTTGTAGATCGACTGCTCGCTGACGAGGCCGGTGAAGTGCCGCGACCTCGCGGCCTCCTGCGCCTGGGCGATGTGCCAGCCGGCGAAGTTGCTGCTGCCGGTGTAGAGCACCTTGCCCTGCTGCACGGCGACCTCCATGGCCTGCCAGATCTCGTCCCAGGGCGTCTCCCGGTCGACGTGGTGGAACTGGTAAAGGTCGACGTGGTCGGTCTGCAGCCGCGTGAGGCTCTCGTCGAGGGCACGTCGGATGTTCAGCGCGCTGAGCTTGCCGCCGTTGGGCCAGTCGCTCATGTCGCCGTACAGCTTCGTGGCGATCACGGTCTTCTCGCGGCGACCGCCGCCCTTCGCGAACCACCGCCCGATGATCTGCTCGGTGATGCCCTCGCCCTTCGCCCATCCGTAGACGTTCGCGGTGTCGAAGAAGTTGACGCCCAGCTCGTGGGCCCGGTCCATGATCGCGTGCGAGTCGTCCTCGGTGGTCTGCGGCCCGAAGTTCATCGTGCCGAGCACCGCCCGCGAGACGGACAACCCCGTGCGTCCCAAGTGTGTGTAGTCCATGCACCCTGGCTACGCCTCCCGGGCCCCGCCCGCTCCCAGGATCGTCACCGGCCTCGTCCCCTCCTCGCACAGCCCGCCCGCAGGAGGCGCGGTGCGGCTTGCCAGCCCGCCTCCCTACGATCTCCCCATGACCCACACCCCGCCGACACCGCCGCGCGACGAGGCGACCCCGCCCGGGGCGGCCGGCCACGGCCGCTGGGCGGCCACCCGCAGGCGCTGGCAGGAGCGCCGGGCGGCCCTCGAGCACCGGCCGCACCTCCGTCGAGCCTGGAAGGTCGGCGTGGCGGTGATCGGCGTCCTCGTCATCGTCGTCGGGCTCGTCCTGGTCCCGTTGCCGGGACCCGGCTGGCTCATCGTCTTCCTCGGCGTCGCCCTGCTCGGCACGGAGTTCCCCGCGGCCCACCGCATCACGCAGTGGGTGCGCGGCCTCGCGCACAAGGCGCGGCTCCGCTGGCGGGCCTGGCGTGCGGCCAGGGCGGCGCGCTCCGCCCGCGTCTCGGCGACGGACTGACCACCGCGTCGACGCGTCCCTGACCGGGTCGGCCCCGCGGGCCCTGCCGGTCGGCGGCGCCCCAGGCGGCGCCCGGTATCGTCGTCCTCGTGACGCCCAGCCCCGCCTCCGCCACCCCCTACGAGGTGCTCGGCGTCCCGGCGACGGCCACCGACGACGACCTCCGGCGGGCGTACCGCCGCCTCGCGCGGGCGACCCATCCCGACCTCGGGGGCAGCGCCTCCGCGTTCCGCTCGCTGCAGCTCGCCTGGGAGCAGGTCGGCACGCCGGAGGCGCGGGCCCGCTACGACCGCGGCCGTCCGACCCAGCGTCCCGGCTCCGGCACCGCGGGGCCCGGCACCGTCCCGTTCACCTGGGGCCCGCCGACGCCCGGCCCGCACCGCACCGACTCGAAGCCGCGTGCCCGCGTGCACGGCCACCCGGGCGGCGCGAACCGGGAGCGCTACCTCTCGCTCATGCGCGAGTGGGTCGGCCGCGGGGTGCCCCTCGACGACCCCTACGACGAGTCGCTCGTGCGCAGCGCCCCGCCGGAGATCCGGCACGTCCTCGCCGACGCGCTCTCGGAGGAGGCCACGGTGGCGGTCGTCACCGAGCTCGGCATCGGCTTCACGGTCTGGAGCGACGTCGACGCGGGGCCCGAGGGCAAGCTCGACCACATCGTGCTCGGCCCCTCCGGGCTGTTCGCCGTCCAGTCGTCCGACTGGGGGAGCGAGGTCGCGGTCGTCCGCGGCGAGCTCGTCGGCGACGGGATCCCGGTCGACGAGCAGCCGGTCCGCGACCTGACGCGCCAGGCCCGGGCCGTCCGCAAGGAGACCCGCGTCTCGTTCACCCACCACCTGATCGTCGTGCCCGACGACGACTTCGGCCCCGCCCTCGAGCAGGTCGGCCGCGGGCGCCGGGGCACCTGGGTGCTGCGGCGGTCGCTGCTGCCGCAGGTGCTCCGCCACGGTCCCGAGCTCGGCGACCGCACGTCGCTCTCCGACGTCTTCGAGGTGCGTGAGCGCCTCCAGCAGACCGTCCGGTTCGTCTAGGCGCGACTCCGTCCCATCGTGTGCGCCCCGGGGTGGACCGACGTCGGCGGGCGGGGGCAGACTGGCCCCACCGACCGAGGAGGACCCGATGTTCCGTCCCACGAGTGCCTACAGCGGCATCAGCGTCGACGACGTCGACGCGGCCGTCGCCTTCTACGGGGGCGTGCTCGGCCTCTCGGTGCGCGTACTCGCGTCGGGGCAGATGGCCCAGCTCGAGCTGCCCGGTTCCGACGTGCCCGTGCTCGTCTACGGCAAGCCCGACCACGTGCCCGCCACCTTCACGGTGCTGAACTTCGTCGTCGACGACGTCGACGCGGCGCTCGACGACCTGGCCGCCCTCGGGGTCGAGCCGACGGCCGGCGGCGAATGGGCCGACGAGCGCCAGGTGCTGCGCGGGCGCGAGCGCGGCATGGGTCCCGACATCGCCTGGTTCGCCGACCCGGCGGGCAACGTCTTCTCCGTCCAGCAGCAGTGAGCGGGTCCTCGGCGCGTCCGGGCCTCCCGTCGCCGACGGAGACACCGGGGTGAGAGGCTGGCCCAGCATCGGGTCCCGGACCAGCCCCCCGGTCTCTTTCGGAGGCCTCCCGGCATCGGTTGGGTGCCCACCGGCATCCACCCGTCGCCGCCGCCGACCGATCGACGTCCCGCGCCCGGCCGACACGCGGCTCCGGCAGGCCACCCGGGCGCCGACGGCGATCCACCGCACGACCGCCCGCACGACCGAGGAAGAGACATGACCCGACACGACCAGCCCGCCCGCGGCGGCCTCCGCACCGGCGGGCGACGCAGCCGTCCCGACGCAGGCCCGGTGACCCCGGCGTGACCGTCCACGGACCCGCCGACGGTTGGGTCGAGAGCCCGGAGGGCCAGAAGTACTGGGGGCGCGCCGGGGCGGCGGGCCTCCTCGTCGTCGACGAGCGGGACCGCGTGCTCCTCCAGCACCGTGCGGTCTGGAGCCACCACGGCGGCACGTGGGGCCTGCCGGGCGGCGCACGCGCCTTCGGCGAGACCGCCGTCGAGGGCGCCCTCCGGGAGAGCGGCGAGGAGGCGGCCGTCCCGGCCGACGCCCTCCGTCTCGTCTCCGAGTCGGTGCTCGACCTCGGCTTCTGGTCGTACACGACGGTCGTCGCCCGGGCCGAGCGCCCCTTCGAGCCCGTCATCTCCGACGCCGAGAGCCTCGAGCTGCGGTGGGTCCCGCGGGCGGAGATCGCGTCGGTGCCCCTCCACCCGGGGCTGGCCGGCTCGTGGGCGGGCCTCGACGCCCAGCTCGACCTCGACGTGCACCTGGTCGTCGACGCGGCGAACGTGGTCGGGTCGCGGCCCGACGGCTGGTGGCGCGACCGCGCCGGCGCGACCCGGCGCCTCCTCGACCGGCTGGTGGCCCGCGAGGTGGATGGCCTCCCGGCCGACCTGGTCGTGCCCGCGCCCACCTCGTCCGACGCCTCGGGCGCGGCGACGTCGTGGTGGCCCCGGGTGACCGTCGTCGTCGAGGGCGCCGCCCGGGCCGTGACCGACGACGACCTCGGTCGCGTCCGCCTCGTCCGCGCCGAGGCCGACGGCGACGCGGCCGTCGAGGCCGTCGTCGACGAGCTGCGGGCGTCGTCGCCCTCGCCCCGGGTCGTCGTGGTCACGGCCGACCGCGGCCTGGCCGCGCGGGTCGAGGCCCGGGGCGGCGTCGTGGTCGGCCCCGGCCGGCTGCTGTCCGCCCTCGACTGAGGGCCGGCCCGGGACGGGCCCCCGCCGCACGCACGAGACGGCGGTCGCGCCTCCCGGTGGAGGGCACGACCGCCGTCGAGGCGCGGGGGCTAGGCCGCGGGGCCGTCGCCCAGCGTGACCGACTGCGTGTGCGAGGCACCCGCAGCGTCGGTCCACGCGATCGACACCTGGTCGCCCGAGGCGTGGGCCTGGATCGCCGCGGTCAACGAGGAGGCGCTGGTCACCGCGGTCCCGTCCACTCCCGTGATCGTGTCGCCGGCCACGAGGCCCGCGCTCTCGGCCGCGCTGCCCGCGACCGTGCCGGCGATGACGACCCCGGTGCCCGTGCCGCTCGTCGTGCCGTCGATCTGCGCGCCCAGGAAGGCCGGCAGCCCGATCTGGATCGTCGAGCTGGCCTGGCCCGCCTCGATCTGCTTGGCGATGGCCATCGCGTCGTCGATGGGGATGGCGTAGCCCGTGATCGGCGTCGTGCCCGAAGAGGCGGCCGTGACGATGCCGACGACGTCGCCGTCGGCGTCGCGCAGCGGGCCGCCCGAGTCGCCGGAGACGACGTCGGACTGGACCTCGATGAGGCCCGACAACGACTCGCTGCCCGAGCCCGACTCGCTCCGCACCTGGATGGCCTGGTCGGTCGCCAGGACGGTCCCGGTCGCGGTGACGAGGTCGCCGGTGCCGCCCGCGTTGCCGGTGGAGTGGACGGCGTCGCCCGTCGCGACGTCGCTCGACGTGTCGAAGGTGGCCGGCGTCAGCCCGCTCGCGTCCTGCAGCTGCAGGACGGCGACGTCGTTCGTCGCGTCGGTCCCCACGACGTCGGCCGTGTAGGTGCGGCCGGTCGTCTCGTCGGTGACCTCGATGCTCGTGGCGCCCTGGACGACGTGGTTGTTCGTGAGGATCAGGCCGCCGGCCGTCATGATCATGCCCGTGCCCGCCGACTTGTACGAGTCGTCGTAGTTCAGGGTCGACACGATGGTGACGACGCCCTGGGTCTCCTCCGCGGTCGCGGCCGTCGCGGCGGTCTCCGACGAGCCCGTGCCGCCCTGGGTCTCCTGCTGCTGCGGTGTGCCGGTGCCGCCCTGCGTGCCGCCGAAGGGGGAGGTGGCGTCGCCCGACTGCGGCCCGAGCAGCTGGGGGGCGAGCTCGAGGGCCTGCTGCTGGCTGGCGGCGGTGGCCGCGGCACCGGCGGCGGCCACGCCGGCCGCGTTGCCGACGGCCCAGGCGCCCGCGCCGGCCCCGCCGACCCCGACGACGATCGCGGCGGCGGCGCCGGTGAGCACCATCCAGCGGCGTGGACGACGACGGGCGGCCGCCGGGCCCGAGAAGGTCGGGGGGACCGGTGCCGTGCCGGGAGCGGACATCCAGGTGGGGGCCTGCGGCTCGGGGGAGCTCTGCTGCGACACGTACCGTGCGTCCGAGGAGCCGGTCACGTGCGGGAGGGCGTGGGCGGACGTCGGCGGGGCGTCGGCGGGCGTCGGCCGGGGGGCGGCGTCGTGGGGGGTGGTGTCCGGGCCGGTGCCGTTCGTGGCGTCGCTCTCTCGGTCGTTCATGGTGGCCTCCTGGGGCTCGTGGTTCGTGATGACCACAGAACTGCCTCTCCCCAAGGAATCCCTATGACGAGTCTCGGAGCAGGCGGGGAGTTCCGTGAGGAGCGACCCGGAGGCGCGGCCTCCCGTCCTCCCCGCGACGGACCGGGGTCCTCCCGGGGTCGCGCCGTCCGAGAAACGTCCTCGACGACCCGTGTAGTTCCGATACGCTGGACGCCGAAGGAGGTTCACGATGGCAGAGCCCGCAGGCCACGTCCCCGACGCCGACCGCCCCGGCGATCAGACGTCCGGCAGCCCCACGACCGGAGACGGCGTGCCCGTCACCGAGCCCTCGACCCGGCAGTTCGGCGTCGGCGGCCCCCGCGAGGTCGACACGACCCTCAGCTTCAACGAAGAGTTCCAGGCGCAGCTCGCGGCGCTCGAGGGCGGCGTGTCCACCGACGAGCGCGACGCCGTCTCCGCCCTCCCCTCCGGCTCGGCCCTCCTCGTCGTGCGCCGCGGCCCGAACATCGGCGCGCGCTTCCTCCTCGACTCCGACGTCACCGTGGCGGGTCGCCACCCCGAGGCCGGCATCTTCCTCGACGACGTGACGGTGAGCCGCAAGCACGCCGAGTTCCGTCGTCAGGGCACCACCTTCAGCGTCCGCGACCTCGGGTCGCTCAACGGCACCTACTTCGACGGCGTGCGCATCGACGAGGCCCTCCTCAGCGACGGCGCAGAGGTGCAGGTCGGCAAGTTCCGGCTCACCTTCTACGCGTCGCGGGTCGACCTGGCCCACCTGGCGCTCGGGTAGTGACCCGCACCGCCGCCGCCCGGTCGTCCCAGGCCGGGCCGTCCGACCTGTTGACGATCGGGCAGGTGCTCGCCCGGCTGAAGCCGGAGTTCCCCGACCTCAGCAACAGCAAGCTCCGCTTCCTCGAAGAGCGCCAGCTCGTCACGCCGATCCGCACGCCGTCCGGCTACCGCAAGTTCTCGTCGGCCGACGTCGAGCGCCTCCGGTTCATCCTCGGGCTGCAGCGCGACCACTACCTGCCCCTCAAGGTCATCCGCCAGCACCTCGACGACCTCGACGCCGGTCGTCCGACCGGCCTCCCCGCGGGCTCGGCCCCGGTGTCGCTCGTCACGTCGGCCACGCGCCGGCTCGGGCGCGACGAGCTGCTGCGCCGCACGGGCGCGTCCGCGAGCCTCCTCGACGACGCGGTGAGCGCCTCCCTCATCTCTCCGTCCGACGCCTACGGCGACGACGCCGTCACCATGCTCTCGGCCCTCGTCGAGCTGGCGCGATCGGGCATCGAGCCGCGTCACCTGCGGGTCGTCCGGGCCGCGGCCGAACGCGAGCTCGGGCTCATCGAGAACGCCCTGGCCTCGGTCTCGAGGCGTCGTGACGCGGCGGGCCGCGCCCGCGTCGCGGAGCAGTCGCGAGAGCTCGCGGCGCAGCTCGACGTCGTCCGCACGACGCTCGTGCGCACGGCCCTCGACGGCCTCGACACGTAGACGTCGCGTCCGTCGAGGAATATCCTCGACACGCCGACCCCTCGGAGCGGATGTCGCCTGGTCGACCGCCCGACATGGGTACGTTGGACCTTGTCGAACCATCAACTCGATGTTGAAGGTTCTGAGGTCACGACGAAGAACAGTGGAAGGCAGCTGCATGAGTGAGTCAGGTTCCCCCGAGGAGAACCGCTACGAGCTGGGCCTGCTGTTCACGGACGGCATGCCCGACCTCGACGCCGACAACGGCTACCGCGGCACGGTCGCCGCGCGCGCGGCCGGCATCAGCTACCGCCAGCTCGACTACTGGGCCCGCACCGGCCTCGTCGAGCCCACGATCCGCGGCGCCGCGGGCTCCGGCTCGCAGCGACTCTACGGCTTCCGCGACATCCTCGTGCTGAAGCTCGTCAAGCGCCTCCTCGACACCGGCATCTCGCTGCAGCAGATCCGCACGGCCGTGAACCAGCTCCGCGAGTCGGGCGTCAGCGACCTCGCCCAGACGACCCTCATGAGCGACGGCGCGAGCGTCTACCTCTGCACCTCCGACGACGAGGTCATCGACCTCGTGAGCCGAGGCCAGGGCGTCTTCGGCATCGCCGTCGGCAAGGTGCTCCGCGAGGTCGAGACCAGCCTCGTCGAGCTCGACAGCACCCCGGCGGCCGACCCCTCCGACGAGCTGGCCGCGCGGCGCACCCGCGCCAGCTGAGCCTCGCCACGGCGTCGACGCACGCCGACGACGAAGGCCCCGTGCCGTCCTGTCGGACGTCGGGGCCTTCCTCGTGTGCGCCGCCGCGCCTCCCGGGGGAGGCATCGTCTGGACGCCGTCAGCGGGTCGCGGGCTCGGCGTAGTCGCCGATCTTCGCCGTGCGCATGATGCGCTCGAGCAGCTGGTCGAAGTTGCGCGCCATCTCCTGCGCGCTCTCGCCGGGCCAGGCGTGCAGCGGCTTCGCCGCGCCCTGGGCCTGCTGCAGCGACGTGCGCTCGGGCAGCTGCGGGCTGAGCACGAGCGGGCCGAACATGTCGCGCAGCTCCTTGATGCGGAACTGGTGCTCGATGGACTGCACGCGCGCCCGGTTCACGATGATGCCGAGGGGCTGGAGGCGCGGCGAGAGACCCCGACGGATCTCCTCGATGGCACGCAGGGCCCGGTCGGCGGCCGCGACGCTGAAGAGTCCCGGCTCGGTGACGACGGTGACGCGGTCCGACGCGGCCCAGGCCGTGCGGGTGAGGGCGTTGAGCGACGGGGCGCAGTCGATGAGCACGAGGTCGTAGTCGGCCTCGACGTTCGCGAGGGCCTCCTCGAGCTTCCAGATGTCTCGGATCGAGGGGTGCGGCCCGTCGAAGTTGATGGCCGAGGGGCTGCCGATCATGACGTCGATCTTGCCCTGACGCCCCTTGGTCCAGCCGCTCGGGGCGATGGCCGCGCGGACGGTCTTCTCCTTCGGCGACGCCAGGACGTCGGCGACGTTGAGGTGCCCGGCCACCGTGATGTCGAGGCCCGTGGAGACGTCGGACTGAGGGTCGAGGTCGACGACGAGGGTCCGGAGGCCCTTGGCGAACGCCGCGGAGGTGAGCCCGAGCGTCACGGTCGTCTTGCCGACGCCCCCCTTGAGAGAACTGACGCTGAGTACATGCACGACTCACACGATAGCTTCACCGCCGACGAAGCGCCTGCAGGCACGGCGGTCCGCACGGCATTCCGCGGCCTGGCCGCCCGTGCGCCGGTCGCGGGAGGCCGCCCGGACGTGGTGGAGTAGTGCGGTGACCGTTCGTGCCATCCGCCTCTTCGGCGACCCCGTCCTCCTATCCCCCTCGTCGCCCGTGTCGATCGGCGACCCCCGCCTCGAGTCGCTCGTCGACGACCTGCTCGACACCGTCCGCGAGCCGGGCCGCGCCGGGGTCGCCGCGCCCCAGATCGGCGTCGACCTCCGGGCCTTCAGCTACAACGTCGACGGCGAGGTCGGCTACGTGCTCAACCCGGTCGTCGTCGAGGCCTCGGGCGAGCACGAGCTCGTCGACGAGGGCTGCCTCTCGGTGCCGGGCTTCTGGTTCCCGACGCCGCGGTGGTCGTACGCCCGCGTCGAGGGACTCGACCTGGCCGGCGACCGGGTCGTGCTGGAGGGCACGGGGCTCATGGCCCAGGCCCTGCAGCACGAGACCGACCACCTCGACGGCACGTTGTACGTGCTCACGCTCGAGCCCGAGACCAAGCGCGAGGCCATGCGACAGATCCGCGCCAGCGACTGGTGGCGGCTCTGACGCCGTCGGCCGCCCGCCTCAGCGGGAGTGCCGCCCGGTCGTCGGAGCGGCGCTGACCGTCCGCACCGACTCCGTGTTCGGGAAGGTCGTGTAGAGCTCCGCGATCTGGGGCGCGAAGTCGCTGAGCACGACGCTCCGCTTGACGCTCATCTTCGGCGTCAGGTGGCCGCCGGCCTCGGTCAGCTCGACCGGCAGCACGACGAACTTGCGCACCGACTCCGCCCGCGACACGGTCGAGTTCGCCAGGTCGACCGCCCGCTGCACCTCGGCGAGCACGGCCGGGTGCGTCGCCGCCTCGGCCAGCGGCATGTCGGCGGCCTCGCCCGCGTTGTTGAGCCAGACGGGCAGCATCTCGGCGTCGAGCGTGACGAGGGCCGCGACGAAGGGCTTCTGGTCGCCGACGACGACGACCTGCCCGACGAGCGGGTTGGCGCGGATGGGGTCCTCGAGGGCGGCGGGCGCGACGTTCTTGCCGCCCGCCGTGACGATGATCTCCTTCTTGCGGCCCGTGATGGTCAGGTAGCCCTCGGCGTCGAGCGTGCCCAGGTCGCCGGTGCGGAACCAGCCGTCCTGCAGCACCGCGGCCGTCTCGGCCTCGTCGTGCCAGTAGCCGTCGAAGACGTTGACGCCCTTGACGAGCACCTCGCCGTCGTCGTCGACGCGGAGCGAGACGCCGGGCAGGGCCGGGCCCACCGTGCCGATCTTGAAGTTCGACGTGAGGTTGACCGAGGCCGGCGCGGTGGTCTCGGTGAGGCCGTAGCCCTCGAGGATGCGGATGTCGAGGCTGCGGAAGAAGTGCCCGAGCCGCGTGCCCAGGGGGGCCGAGCCCGACACGGCGTACCGGATGCGTCCGCCCATGGCCTTGCGCAGCTTGGAGTAGACCAGGCGGTCGAAGAGGGCGAACCGGAGGCGCAGGGCGAGGGGCACCTCGCCGGCGTCGAGGGCCTTGGAGTGCGCGATGGCCGTGGCGACGGCCCGTCGGAAGATGGCGCCCTTGCCGCCGGCCTCCGCCTTCTGCTCGGCGGAGTTGTAGACCTTCTCGAACACGCGGGGCACCGCGAGCAGGAACGTGGGCCGGAAGGAGGCGAGCGAGGGCAACAGCTGCTTCGTGTCGGCCTGGTGGCCCACCTTGACCCCGGCGTGCACCGACATGACGGCGATGAAGCGGGCGAACACGTGGGCGGTCGTGATGAAGAGCAGGGTCGACGACCCCGGCGCGACGACGTCGCTCATGGCCACCGCCGCGTTGCGGCTGGTCTCCACGAAGTTCGCGTGCGTGAGCATGCACCCCTTCGGCCGACCGGTCGTGCCCGAGGTGTAGATGATGGTGGCGAGGTCCGAGCCGGAGGCGAGCCCGCGCCTCCGCTCGATCTCCTCGTCGGGGACCGAGCGTCCCGCGGCGACGAGCTTGTCGAGGTCGCCCAGGTCGATCTGCCAGACGTCGCGCACGTCGGGCAGCTCGGGGTGCACCTCGTCGAACTTGGCGAAGTGGTCGGGGGTCTCGACGACGAGGGCGACGGCGCCGGCGTCGCTGAGGTTCCAGTGCAGCTGGCTCGGCGCGCTGGTCTCGTAGACCGGCACGAGCAGGGCGCCCGCGAACCAGGCCGCGAAGTCGACGAGGGTCCACTCGTAGCGGACGCGGCTCATGAGGCCGATGACGTCGCCGGGCTCGATGCCCGCGGCGACGAATCCCTTGGCCAAGGCGCGCACCTGGGCGAGGAAGTCGGCGGCGGTGACGTCACGCCACCCGCCGACGCCGTCGGGGACGGCGAAGAGGGCGGCGTCGGGGGTGGCGGCGGCCCGCTCGACCAGGAGGTCGGTGGCGTTCGCGGCGGGGTCGGGCTCGACGGCGACGGGTGTGGTGTGTTCGTTCACGGCAGCTCCTTCGGTACCGAACGACGGTGGTCGTCCAGCCTAGCGGGAGGCCGCCGCGCGGTGGTGCGGGCCCGCGCGGCGTGCGGAGATAGACTCCGTGACCGTGCAGGCAATAGGAATCGACATCGGCGGGACGAAGATCGCGGGCGGCGTGGTCACCGAGCTGGGCGAGATCGTCGCCGAGCGTCGGGTGCCGACGCCGGCGGGCGACGCCGGCGCCATCGTCGACGCGGTCGTCGAGATGATCCAGCAGCTCCAGGCCGAGCACCCCGACGTGGTCGCCGCGGGCGTCGCGGCCCCCGGCTTCATCGACGCGTCCCAGTCGACCGTCTACTACACGCCGAACATCGCCTGGCGCAACGAGCCCCTCCGGGCCCGTCTCTCCGAGCGCCTCGACCTGCACATCACGATCGACAACGACGCCAACGCCGCGGGCTGGGCCGAGTTCCGCTTCGGCGCCGGCCGGCTCGCCAGCGACATGACCATGCTCACCATCGGCACCGGCGTCGGCGGGGCGGTCGTGGCCCAGGACCGCCTGCTCCGCGGCGGCTTCGGCACCGGCGGCGAGCTCGGGCACATGCGCGTCGTGCCCGACGGGCTGCCCTGCGGCTGCGGCGCCCGCGGGTGCATCGAGCAGTACGGCTCGGGCCGCGCCCTGTTGCGCATGGCCGGCGAGGTGGCCGACCAGGGCGGCATCGGCAGCGCGCTGGCGGCCGTCCGCTCCGAGAAGGGCGAGCTGACCGGCCACGAGGTGAGCGAGCTGCTGAAGGCGGGCGACCCCGGCGCGCTCGAGGCCCTGCGCCAGCTCGGCACCTGGCTCGGCCAGGCCGCCGCCTCGCTCAGCGCGGTGCTCGACCCCCAGGTCTTCGTGTTCGGCGGCGGCGTCGCTCAGTCGGGCGAGCTGCTGCTCGCACCGGTGCGCAAGGCCTACCTCGAGCACCTGCCCGCTCGCGGCTACCACCCCGAGCCCGAGTTCGTCATCGCCGAGCTCGTCAACGACGCGGGCGTCGTCGGGGCCGCCGACCTCGCCCGGCTGCACGCGTCGAGCCGCTAGGCTCACCACGCTCGAGAGAGAGGGGCGCCGATGCTCTACTGGTTGCTGAAGACGTTCGTCGCCAGCCCGCTCATGCTGACGGTCTTCCGGCCGTGGGTGCGCGGCGCCGAGCACGTCCCCGAGTCCGGCGCGGTCATCTTCGCCAGCAACCACCTGTCGTTCGTCGACTCGATCTTCCTGCCGCTGGCGCTCGAGCGGCGGATCTCGTTCCTCGCGAAGAGCGACTACTTCACGGGCAAGGGCGCCAAGGGCTGGCTCACCCGGCTCTTCTTCACGGCGACGGGACAGCTCTCCATCGACCGCTCAGGCGGCAAGGCATCGGAGGCGTCCCTCGCCACGGGGCTGTCGGTCCTGGGTCGAGGCGAGCAGCTGGGCATCTACCCCGAGGGCACTCGCAGCCCCGACGGCCGCCTCTACCGGGGGCGCACGGGAGTCGCCCGCATGATCCTCGAGGGACACGTGCCGGTCGTGCCGGTCGCCATGATCGACACCGAGAAGGTCATGAAGACGGGCACCAAGATCCCCAAGGTCCGCCGGGTCGGCATCGTCTTCGGGGCCCCGCTCGACTTCAGCCGGTTCGACGGCATGGAGGGCGACCGGTTCATCCTCCGGTCCATCACCGACGAGATCATGTACGAGCTCGCGAGCCTCAGCGGCCAGGAGTACTCGGACGTCTACGCCTCCTCCGTCAAGGAGAAGCGCGTGGGCCTTTCGCGGTAGGCTCGCTCGTCGGGTCCGTTCGGCCCCGGCCCCGAACCGACGCAAGGAAGACCGTGGTCCAGATCTCCGAATCGTTCACCGCCATCGACGACGACGTGATCGACGGTCTCGACCAGTGGCGCACCCTGCCGATCAAGCAGCAGCCCGCCTGGTCCGACCCGGCCGCCCTCGAGGCGGCGTCGGCCGAGCTCGCGACGCTCCCTCCGCTGGTCTTCGCCGGCGAGGTCGACACCCTCCGGCGGCGGCTGGCCCTGGCCGCCGAGGGGCGTGCCTTCCTGCTGCAGGGCGGCGACTGCGCCGAGACGTTCGCCGGCGCTACGGCCGACCAGATCCGCGACCGCGTCAAGACGATCCTGCAGATGGCCGTCGTGCTCACCTACGGTGCGTCCATGCCCGTGATCAAGATGGGCCGCATGGCAGGGCAGTTCGCCAAGCCCCGCTCGAGCGACACAGAGACGCGCGGCGACGTGACGCTGCCCGCCTACCGCGGCGACATCGTCAACGGCTACGACTTCACGCCCGAGTCGCGCCAGGCCGACCCGGCCCGGCTCGTGAAGGGGTACCACACCTCCGCGTCGACCATCAACCTCATCCGCGCCTTCACGCAGGGCGGCTTCGCCGACCTCCGCCAGGTCCACTCGTGGAACAAGGGCTTCGCCGCGAACCCGGCGAACGCGCAGTACGAGCACCTCGCGCGCGAGATCGACAAGGCCATCCGCTTCATGGAGGCCGCCGGAGCCGACTTCGACGAGCTCAAGCGCGTCGAGTTCTACACCAGCCACGAGGGTCTCCTCATGGACTACGAGCGCCCGCTGACGCGCATCGACAGCCGCACCGGCGACCCGTACGTGCTCTCGTCGCACTTCGTCTGGATCGGCGAGCGCACCCGCGACCTCGACGGCGCGCACGTCGACTTCCTCTCGCGGGTCCGCAACCCCATCGGGGTGAAGCTCGGCCCGTCCACGTCGCCCGACGACATGCTGCGGCTGATCGACAAGCTCGACCCCGAGCGCGAGCCCGGTCGACTCACGTTCATCACGCGCATGGGCGCCGGCACGATCCGCGACGCGCTCCCGCCGCTGCTCGAGGCGATCAAGGGCGCCGACGCGACACCGCTCTGGGTGAGCGACCCCATGCACGGCAACGGCATGACGACCCCGACCGGGTACAAGACCCGACGCTTCGAAGAGATCATGGACGAGGTCAAGGGGTTCTTCGAGGCACACCGGGCCGCCGGCACCCACCCGGGCGGCATCCACATCGAGCTCACCGGCGACGACGTCACCGAGTGCCTCGGCGGCTCCGAGCACATCGACGAGGCCACGCTCGCGACGCGCTACGAGTCGCTCTGCGACCCGCGACTCAACCACATGCAGTCCCTCGAGCTCGCCTTCCTCGTCGCGGAGGAGCTGGCCGCCGACTGAGCCCGCCCCCATGACGACGGCCCGCCACCCTCGAGGTGGCGGGCCGTCGTCGTCGCGGGCCGGTGCTACTCGACGCGGTAGCTCAGGGCGATCGTGGCGCCTCGGAGCACGGTCGCCCCCTCGCCGGGATCGGTCGCCGTGACGGGGAGGCTCGCCTCCCAGTCGTAGAACGCGCAGGTGAAGTTCGTGCAGCGGTCGTACGAGACCTTCAGCCCGAGACCGCGCAGCTGGGCCGTCGCCGCGTCGATGGTCTGGCCCCGCACGTCGGGCAGCGTGATGGGCGCGGGGCCCTTCGACACCACGAGGTCGAGGGTCGCCCCCGGCACGACCGGGCCCTCGGCCTGCGCCGTGCTGCTGAGGACCGAGCCCGAGGCGACCGTGTCGCTGAACTCCGAGCCCGACTGGACGCCGGTGAGCTCGACCGCCTGCAGGGCGGCCTGCGCCTCGGCGAGGGGCTGGCCGGTGACGTCCGGCACCGGCCCGAGGGAGACCGTGAGCGTCACGGGCTGCTGCTCGCCGTACTGCGGCGTCGCCGACAGGTCGACCGCGGCCCCTGCTCCGTCGACGCCCGTGACGCCGAGGACGGTGCCCGCCGCCGCGTCGTCGAACTGACGCGCGTCGTCCTGGAGGGAGAACGCCGAGAGGGCCGCGCGGGCGTCGCTCTCGGACTGGCCGACGACGGCCGGCACGTCCAGCTGCTGCGGACCCTGCGACACCACGAGGGTGACGGGCACGTCGCGCTGGACGCGCGAGGCCGCCTCCGGGTCGGTCCGCAGCACCTGGCCCGACGGGACGGTGGGGGAGAAGTCGGTGGCGTTCTGCTCGGCGACGGTGAAGCCGGCCTCGCCGAGCACGCTGCTGGCGGCGGCGGGGTCCTGCCCCGCGACGTCGGGCACGGCGACGAGGCCGCCGGGGCCGGCGTTGAACCACCAGCCGACCCCGCCCGCGGCGAGGGCCAGCACGATGAGCAGCACGAAGAGGACGACCCCGCGTCGACGCCGACGCCCGGCGACCGTCGCGAGCCGCTCGGCGTTGTCCTCGGGCTCGCCGACGATCGGGCCGGTGCGGTGCCGGGCCTTCTGCAGCACCTGGGTCTCGTCGGTGGCGCCGCGCGGGATGACGGAGGTCGCGGCGGCGGCGCCCGCGGGCGGCAGGATCATCGTCTTCGCGAACGGCGCGCCGGTCGTCCCGGCGAGCGAGCGCTGCACGTCGATCAGCTGGTCGAGCAGCGCGCGGGCGTCGCGGGGGCGGTGCTCCGGGTCCTTCGCGGTCGCCCAGAGCACGAGCTCGTCCAGCTCGGCCGGGACGTCGGGGTTGGCCGTGCTCGGCGTCGGGACGGTGTCGTTGGCGTGCTGGTAGGCGATCTGCATCGGCTGCTCGCCCTTGTAGGGCTGCTCGCCGGTGAGCATCTCGTAGAGCATGATGCCGAGCGCGTAGATGTCGCTGCGGGTGTCGGCGATGCCGCGGGTGACGAGCTCCGGCGAGAGGTAGGCGATCGTGCCGAGCAGCGCGGCACCGGTCGCCGTGTTCGCCGTGGCGGCGCGGGCGAGGCCGAAGTCGCCGATCTTGATGCGGCCGTCGTCGGCCAGCAGCACGTTCTCGGGCTTGAGGTCGCGGTGGACGATGCCGGCGCGGTGCGCGGCGGCGAGGCCGGCGAGGACGGCCTCGAGGATGTCCATCGCCTGCTCGCTCGTGAGGACCTTGTGGTCCTGCAGCAGCTCTCGGAGCGTGATGCCCGGCAGGTACTCCATCACCAGGTAGGCGCTCTCGTCGTCCTGGCCCTGGTCGAAGACGTTGACGACGTTGGGGTGGGCGAGGCGGGCCGCCGAGCGCGCCTCCTGGATGAACCGCTCCTTGAAGGAGGCGTCGTCGGCCAGGTGGCCGTGCATGATCTTGATCGCGACGCGGCGCTCGAGGCGCAGGTCGGTCGCGAGGTAGACGGTGGCCATGCCGCCGCGGGCGATGCGCGACCGGACCTGGTACCGGTCGTCGATGAGCCGGCCGATCATCGGGTCAGTCTGGTTCACGCTCACCCGCGGATTCTACGGACTCGCGACCACGCCGACGGCCTGACGCACCGCCTCCGCCGAAACGGGCCGACGGGCGCTGCGCATCGACCGTCGTCGGTCGCTAGCCGAGGGTGCGCAGCCACGTCGTGGCGGGCGCCTCCCACTTGGCGTAGGCCGTGGGGTAGGCCGAGAGCTGCACGGCCTGGGCCGCGTCGGTGAGGGCCATCGACGACCAGCCCCGCACGTCGAGGAGGCCCCGCGTGAGGCCGACGTTCGGGTTGGTCCGGCCGCCGAAGAACAGCTTCGTCGCGTGCACGGGGTCGGTGAGCTGGGCCACGGTGCCCCACCCGGTGCTGGGGCGCTGCTGGTAGAGCCCCACCGAGTCGCGGTCGCCGTGGTCGATGTTGCGGAGGCTCGACTCCTGCGCCGCCGCGGCGAGGGCGATCACGATGGCGCGGTCGCCGACGCCGAGGTCGCGACCGACCTTGATGATGAGGCGCGCGTTCTGCTGCTGCTCGGCCGTTAGCGTGGTGCCGGTCGTGAGGGGCGCGGCGTTCGTCGAGGCCACCACCGTGGCGGCGGGCGCGGCGGTCGCGCCGGCGGCGCCGGGGATCGTCAGGGTCGTGCCGGCGTAGATCGTGCTCGTGAAGCTCAGGCCGTTGGCGCTGAGCAGCGATCGGACGCTCACCCCGGCCTGCTTCGCGATCGACGACACCGTGTCGCCCGTGCGGATGATGTACGACGACCCCGACGTGGAGGCCGTCGGCGTCGCCGTGGCGCGCGGGGCCGTGGTCGTCGAGGCGCCGCCCGTCGAGCCCGGCAGGGCGAGCGTCTGACCCGGGTAGATGATGCTCGACCAGCCGAGCCCGTTGGCGTCGAGCAGCGCCGAGGTGCTGACCCCGTGCGCGGCGGCGATCGAGCTGAGCGTGTCGCCCCGGGTGATCGTGTACCGCGAGGGCGACGAGGAGGCGCGGCTGCTGCTGACGGGCGCGCTCACCGACGGGGCGCCTCCGGCCACCAGGGTCAGCGTCTGCCCCGGGAAGATCGTCGACTTCCAGCTCAGCCCGTTCAGCGCGAGGACGGAGGCGGTGCTGAGGCCGAACGACCCCGCGATGCTGGCGACGGTGTCGCCCGACACCACGGTGTAGCTGGACGGCGCGAGGACGGACGCCGAGCTGGCGGCCGTCTCGACGACGGCGGGCTGCTCGACGACGGGAGCGGCCTGCTCGATCGTCGGCAGCACGGGGCGAGGGGAGGCGTGGGGTCGCTTCACGGGCGCGTCGGCACGGTCGACGGACGTGATCGGCCCGGTGAGCCCGAGGCCGATCGCCATGGACCCGGCCAGCACGATGGGGACGGTGTTGAGCATCGACCTCGCCACGCGGTGCATCGACCGCCGCTCCGTCTCGAGGTCGGGGCGCAGGCGGCCGAACGCGCTCACGGTCGGCGCGTCGTCGGAGACCGGGCGGGGCGGGAAGGCGCTGTCGTTCATGAGGTGATCCTCGGGTCGGGGCGTCCGACACGCCGGCGACAGGGCCGCGACGGCGTGTCTCGATCGGTCCAAGCTGACACAGGTGCGAAGGCAAGTCAATCAGAGTGACTGGTGTGACGAACGTGACTCGTGTGACCAGAACGGGGCGATCTCGGCGCGACGGGCTCGGGGGTCGTGGCAAGGTGGTGTCGTGATCGATCTCTCTGCCCAGCCCTGGTTCGCCGACACGGAGTGGCTGGCCGTGCCGGACCTCGTCGAGACGCTCGGCGTCTCCGTGAGCCGGGTCCACCGACTCTTCGAGGAGCACGTGCTCCTCGCCGCCAAGGTCGACGGCGCCGCCCGCGTGCCGGCGGTCTTCCTCGTGGACGGCGAGCCGATGCACGAGCTCCGCGGCACGGTGACCGTCCTGGCCGACAACGGGTTCACCGACGACGAGGCGCTCGACTGGATGCTGTCGGTCGAGCCGTCGCTCGGCACGAGCCCCGTCGAGGCGCTGCGGGCCGGTCGCAAGGCCGAGGTCCGTCGCGTCGCGCAGAGCCTCCTCTAGCCGAGAGCCCGCCCACGTCCGACGTGACGTCGACGCAGGGCGAGGGAGGCGCGGTGCGGCTCAGTAGTCGCGTCGCGTCACGGTCTCGGCGAGCCTCGAGAGCTGCGACCGGGCCGACGGGGCGACGTCCGCCCGGTCGAGCGCCTGCACGGCCCGTTCCACCTGGTCGCTGATGGTCTGCTCGACGCTGTCGACCGCGCCCGACTCGCGGAGCGTGGCCTGCAGGACGGCGACCTGGTCGTCGTCGAGCTCGGGGTCGCCCAGGAGCTCGTCGAGGAGACGGACCGCCGATGGCGGCAGGGCGCGTCGGGCCGTGGCGACGAGCACAGTCCGCTTGCCCTCCCGGAGGTCGTCGCCCGCGGGCTTCCCCGTGACGGCCGGGTCGCCGAACACGCCGAGCATGTCGTCGCGCAGCTGGTAGGCGATGCCGAGGGGGAGACCGAAGGCGGAGAGCCCGGCGAGGGCCTGCTCGTCGCCGCCGGCCATGGCGGCGCCGATCGTCAGGGGCGCCTCGACGCTGTACTTGGCCGACTTGTAGACGATGACGCGCTGGGCCCGGGGCAGGAGGTCGTGGTCGGGCACGGTCCGCCAGGCGCTCTCCTCGAGGATGTCGAGGTACTGGCCGACGGTCACCTCGGTGCGCATCCGGTTGAACTCGCGTCGGGCCGACCGCGCGGCGTCCCTCGAGGCGAGCGAGTCGAACGCGTCGCTGACGAGCTCGTCGCTCCAGGCGAGCAGCAGGTCGCCCATGAGGAGGCCGCCGGAGGTGCCGAAGGCCACGGGGGAGCCGAGCCACCCGCCGTCGCGGTGGAGGGACTCGAAGCGACGGTGCGCAGCGGGGAGTCCGCGCCGCGTGTCGGAGTTGTCCATGATGTCGTCGTGGACGAGGGCGGCGGCGTGGAAGAACTCGAGCCCCACGGCCGCGCCCATGACGGCGTCGAGCGCCCGCTCGTCGACCGTCTCCCCGAGGGGGTCGAACCCGGCGTCGCGGCCGGCGACGGAGCGCCACCCCCAGTAGCAGAACAGGGCCCGGAACCGCTTGCCGCCGCGGAGCAGGTCGCCCGGGAACGTGGCGAACGGGACCAGGTCGGGAGCGATGCGGTCGAGCGTCGGTCGTTGCCGGTCGATGAACTCGTCGATGCGTCCTTGGACGACGTCCACTAACCGCGTACTCTCAGCCACGCTGCCTAGCCTAGCCATCGGATGCGGGCATACACTCGCAGCTACCTAGACGCGTCGATCCCGAGGCCGAGGGGCCTGTGCTCGAAGGGAACACCAAGATGCCACTTTCCGAACAGGAGCAGCGGCTCCTCGAAGAGATGGAGCGGAGTCTCTACAACAACGACTCCGACTTCGTGGCGACGGTCGGCGGCCGGCACGGCAGGCCGAACTACACCATGGTGGTCGTCGGCGTGCTCGCGGCCCTCGTCGGCATCGCGGTCATCGTCACCGGCGTGATCATCCGGCAGCCCCCGATCGGTCCGCTGGTCGGCGTCGTCGGCTTCGTCATCCTCGTCGCGGGGGCTCTCTTCGCCATCGCACCGCCCCGTCGTCGCGGGGCGCCTGCTCCGACCTCCGCCGGACCGGCGAGTCGTCCCGGCCGTCCGGGTCCCGCCTCGGGCGGCAACGCCGGCGGCGGCATGATGGACCGCCTCAACGAGCGGTGGGAACGCCGTCAGGACGGCGACGGCCGACAGTGATCCAGCGCTGGCCTCGGCCAGCGTGAAACGACCTCAGGGGTCGGTCTCCGGACCGGCCCCTTTCTCGTGCGCCCGGGGCGACCCGTCGCCCGGCCCTCCCCGTCCCTCCACCGTGCGGCGACGCCGTCCTCCACTCCGCTCCACCCGTCGACCACGAGTGCACCCCGCACGTCGACGGCGTCGACGCGGGGCGCTCGACGCAGCGCTGAGCAGGAGGCGCGGGGCCCTGTGACGGCGCCCTGCGCCTCCCGGACCCGATCGCCCCTCCACAGTCCTCCACCCTGGTGACCCCCGAACTGGAGCAGATCCGTGGGGTGATCCGAGCAGACGAGCCCTCCGGATCGTTGCTGAGTGGTGGGGAGTGGAGTAAAGTGGAGGAACGGGCCACGACACGGGGCGCGCGGCGAAGGGGGAGGGGCGAGATGTTCCTCGGCACCCACCAGCCCAAGCTCGACGAGAAGGGCCGCATCATCCTCCCCGCCAAGTTCCGTGACGAGCTCGCCTCCGGTCTGGTCATGACCCGGGGGCAGGAGCGCTGCGTCTACGTCTTCAGCCAGCGCGAGTTCGAAGAGATGCACGCGAAGATCCGGCAGGCCCCGATCACCAGCAAGGAAGGGCGCGACTACATGCGGCTCTTCCTCTCCGGCGCCAGCGACGAGGTCCCCGACAAGCAGAACCGCGTGACGATCCCGGCCCAGCTGCGCGAGTACGCCGGCCTGGGCCGCGAGCTCACCGTCATCGGCGCGGGCAACCGGGCCGAGATCTGGGCCACCGAGGCCTGGAACTCCTACTACGAGGCCCAGGAGGCCGCGTTCGCGAACACGACGGAGGAGGTGATCCCCGGGCTCTTCTAGCTCCTCGGTCCTGACTCCCAGCCGTCCGCCCTGGCGCACCTTCCCCGGTGCCAGGTCCAGGACGGGTGGGGATCAGGGCCCAGGATCCGAGTCCGACTCGCCATGGCAGAACAGATCCACACCCCCGTCCTCCTCGAGCGCTGCCTCGACCTCCTGGCCCCGGCCCTGGGTCGTCCCGGCGCGGTCGTCGTCGACGCCACCCTCGGCATGGGCGGCCACAGCGCCGCGATGCTCGAGCGCTTCCCCGACCTCCACCTCGTCGGGCTCGACCGCGACACGGAGGCCCTCGACATCGCGGGCGAGCGGCTGGCGGCCCACAGCCACCGCGTCGACCTCGTGCACACCACCTACGACGGCATCGGCGAGGCCCTCGACGGCCTCGGCATCGAGACGGTCGACGGCGTGCTCTTCGACCTGGGCGTCTCGTCGCTCCAGCTCGACCGGGTCGACCGGGGCTTCTCGTACTCGAAGGACGCTCCCCTCGACATGCGCATGGACCCGACGGCCCCCGTCACGGCCGAGCGCATCCTCGCCGAGTACCCCGAGTCCGAACTGCGTCGCATCTTCTACCAGTACGGCGAGGAGAAGCTGTCGCCCCGCTACGCCCGACGCATCGTCGAGCGTCGGGCCGAGGCCCCCCTCGTGCGGAGCGGCGACCTCGTCGACCTGCTCATCTCGGCCACGCCGATGGCCCTGCAGCGCGCCGGCCACCCGGCGAAGCGCGTGTTCCAGGCGCTGCGCATCGAGGTCAACGGCGAGCTGGCCTCGCTCGAGGCGGCCGTGCCCGCGGCCCTCGACCGCATCGGCGAGGCAGGGCGGATGGTCGTCCTCTCGTACCAGTCCCTGGAGGACCGGTTCGTCAAGCGCGAGCTCGCCGCCCGCACGACCTCGACGGCGCCCGAAGGGCTGCCGGTCGAGCTGCCCGAGCACCGACCCGAGTTCCGACTCCTGGTCCGGGGGGCCGAGCTCGCCTCGGCCGACGAGATCGACCGCAACCCCCGAGCCAAGCCCGTGCGCCTTCGGGCCGCAGAACGAATCCGGAGAACAGCATGAGCAACGCGGCCCTCGACCCGTTCCCCCTGTCGCCGGCGACCCCGACGCCGCGCGTCGCGCCGGTCGAGATCGTCACGAGCCGGGCACAGAAGCGCGCCCGTCCGCGCATCGCCTACGCCCTGGTCGCGACGGGTGCCCTCTTCCTCCTGCTGCTGACGCAGCTGGCGATCAGCATCGCGCTGAGCGACGGCGCGTACAAGATCTCCGACCTGCAGGCCGCCAAGACCGAGCTGGCCCGCGACCAGCAGAAGTACGCCGAGCAGCTCGACGTGCTCTCGTCGCCCCAGAACCTCGCGAACAACGCCGAGCAGCTCGGCATGGTCCGCAACTCCAACCCGGTGTACCTCGACCCGGCCACGGGCGCGGTGCACGGCGACCCCGCTCCCGCTGACGGCACGGCCGACGGGACCGACAACATGATCCCGAACACCCTCCTCGACGGCGTGCCCCTGGCGACGAAGTCCCCGGCCGACGACGCGGCGGCGACCACGTCGGCCGCCGCGGCCGCCCCCGCCGCGGCGGGCGAGGCCGCGATCGTCGCCCCCCAGACCGACGGCACGGCCGGGTCCGACGGCACGGCCGGGTCCGACGGCACGACCGAGACCGCCGGCACGACCGAGTCCGCCGGCGCGGGCGCGGCGGCCACGCAGAACGGCGCCCCGTCGGTAGCGTCTGACCCGAACCAGCTGGCGGCTCCCGAGACCCGCTAGCGGCACACCCGCAAGGGCGAGCCGAACGACGACAGCGGTCGGGGCAGCACGGCCCGCCGCGGTGAGGAACCTCTCGTGACACAAGCCCCCCGCAGCGGGACGCCCCGCAGCCGGAGCGTCCGCAGCCGTCGCCTCCGGGCGACCCTCGCCATGGCCGTGGTGATCGCGCTGACCGGCGTCTTCGTCGTGCGCCTCGCCGACATCCAGATCGTGCAGGCCTCCGAGCTCAACGAGCAGTCGAAGGACAAGCGGGAGATCACGCAGGTCACCTACGGCGACCGTGGCACGATCACGGCCTCCGACGGCACGGTCCTGGCCGGCAGCGTCACGCGGTACAACGTCACGGCGGCCCCGGCCTTCGCGAAGGACGTCACCATCACGACGACGGCCGAGGACGGCACGAAGACGAAGAGCACCATGACGGTGGACGACGTGCTGGCGAAGGTGGCCGACATCACCGGCGGCGACGCAGCCGCCATGAGCAAGGCGGTCCGTGACGACCCCGAGGCCAACTTCGCCTACCTCGTCAAGGGCGTCGACGTCGACGCCTTCCGCGCCGTGCGCGAGCTCAAGGCGAGCGGCGTGTCGTGGCTCTACTTCGAGCGGCAGTCGGCGCGGTCGTACCCCAACGGCTCGGTGGCGGGCAACCTCACGGGCTTCATCGGCACCGACGGCCCCCAGGCCGGCCTCGAGATGACGGCCGACTCGTGCCTGGCCGGCACCGACGGCGAGCAGGTCTACGAGCGGGGCGCCGACGGCGTGCAGCTGCCGGGCAGCACCGTGACCATGAAGGAGGCGGTGGCAGGCGGGACGCTGAAGCTCACCATCGACTCCGACCTCGAGTACATGGCGCAGCAGGCGATCGCCGAGCAGGCGCAGGCCATCGGCGCCGAGTCCGCCACCGCCGTCGTGCAGGAGGTCAAGACCGGCAAGCTGCTGGCCGTCGCCGACTGGCCCGCCGTCGACCCCAACGACGTCAACCTGACGAAGGACGTGAACGACCTCGGGTCGCGGGCGTTCACGGCGTCGTACGAGCCCGGTTCGACCTTCAAGGCGATGACCGCCGCGATGCTGCTCGACTCGGGCAAGGCCACCGCGACGAGCCAGGCCACCGTGCCCTACTCGCGCACCTTCCCGTGGGGCGGCGAGATCCACGACGCGACGTTCCACCCCACCGAGAAGCTCACGCTGACCGGCATCCTCCGCGACTCGTCCAACGTCGGCATCTCGCTGCTCGGGCAGAACCTCTCGGCGCAGCAGCGCCACGACTACATGGTGAAGTTCGGCCTCAACGAGCCCACGGCCGTCGGGTTCCTCGGCGAGCCCACCCAGGGCATCCGGCCGGCCGCCCAATGGGACCAGCAGACCAGCATCAACACGATGTTCGGCCAGGGCGTCTCGACGACGGCGGTGCACATCGCCGGCGTCTTCCAGACCCTGGGCAACCACGGGCTCCGCCTCCCGACGCAGCTGGTCGACAGCTGCACCGCCGCCGACGGCACGGTGTCGATGACGCCGACCGCCGAGCCCGTGCAGGCGGTCTCGCCCGCCGCGGCCGACACGACCGTCAACATGATCGAGAGCGTCGTCACCGACGGCGACCTCTCCGACGTGCTCACGATCCCCGGCTACCGCGTCGCCGCCAAGACGGGCACCGCCGAGGTCGCCGGCACGGACGGCAGCGGCTACGGTTCCGACCGGATCGTCTCCGTGGCGGGCATCGCCCCGGCGGAGGACCCGCAGTACGTGGTCGTCGTGACCTTCACCAAGCCCAGTACCATGAAGACCTCGGCCGCTGCGGCGCCGACCTTCAACAAGATCATGTCCCAGGTCCTCGAGATGTACCGCGTCCCTCCGTCGACGGAGCCGGCACCCGACATCCCGCAGACCTGGTGAGAGAAGAGGATTCTTTGAGCGCCCGGATCCCCCCGGTCCTCCGTCCCGAACACCCGTCGGCGAGGTCCCTCGGCCAGCTCGTCAGCGAGTTCGGCCTCCAGCACGAGGGCTCCCTCGACGGCGTCGAGGTCACCGGCGTCACGCTGAGCACGGCAGACCTGCACCCCGGAGACCTCTACGTGGGCGTCCCCGGCGCCCACCGGCACGGGGCCGAGTTCGCGACCGAGGCGCGCGACGGCGGCGCCGTGGCGCTGCTGACCGACGCGGCGGGCCTCGAGCTCGCGCGCGGCAGCGGCCTGCCCGTCGTCCTCGTCGACTCTCCCCGGGCCGCGCTCGGCGACGTCTCGGCGTGGATCTACCGCACGGGCGGCGACGACTCGCCCGTGCTGTTCGCCGTCACCGGCACGAACGGCAAGACCAGCACCTCCTACCTGCTCGAGGGCGTGCTGCGACAGCTCGGCCTCGTCACGGGGCTGAGCAGCACGGCCGAGCGGCACATCGGCGACCTCACGGTCGTCAGCCGCCTCACGACCCCCGAGGCGAGCGAGATGCACGCCCTCCTCGCCCGCATGCGCGAGAGCGAGGTGCGCGCGGTGGCCGTCGAGGTCAGCGCGCAGGCCCTCAGCCGCAACCGGGTCGACGGCCTCGTCTTCGACGTCGCCGCCTTCACGAACCTCAGCCACGACCACCTCGACGACTACGCCGACATGGAGGAGTACTTCCAGGCCAAGCTGCCGCTCTTCCAGCCCGACCGGGCCAAGCGCGCCGTCGTGTCCCTCGACTCGCCGTACGGCCAGCGCGTGGTCGACAACGCCCGGGTGCCCCTGACGACCATCACGATCCTCCCCGACGTCGAGGCCGACTGGCGGGTCGAGATCCTCGACGAGCAGGCGGCCTACACCGAGTTCCGACTCACCGGCCCCGAGAACCGGCACCTCACCACGCGCGTGCCGCTGATCGGCTGGCACATGGTCGCCAACGCGGCCCTGGCCATCGTCATGCTCGTCGAGGCGGGCTTCGAGCTCGGCGCCATCTCGCAGGCCCTCGAGGCCGACGGCGGCATCGTCGCGTACCTGCCGGGGCGCACCGAGCGGGTCTCGGGCGACCGCGGCCCGAGCGTCTACGTCGACTTCGGGCACAGCCCCGACGCGTTCCTCACCACCCTCGCGGCCGTCCGGCGCTTCACGCCGGGCAAGGTCGTCATGCTCTTCGGCGCCGACGGCGACCGCGACACGACGAAGCGGGCCGAGATGGCCCGGGTCGCGGCCGCGGGCTCCGACGTCCTCGTCGTGACCGACCACCACCCGCGCTTCGAGGACCCGGCGAGCATCCGCCGCACCCTCGTCGACGCGGCCCGCGAGGCCTACCCCGACCACGAGATCCACGAGGTGAGCCCGCCCGAGGCGGCCATCCGCGCCGCCGTCGCGCTGGTCGGCGACGGCGACTCGATCCTCTGGGCCGGCCCCGGCCACCAGGACTACCGCGACATCCGCGGCGAACGCACCCCCTACTCGGCCCGGGACGAAGCCCGCGCCGCGCTGCGCGAGGCCGGGTGGGCCGAGTGATCGCCCTCACCGTCGCCGAGGTCGTCGAGATCACGGGCGGCGTCCTCCACGACGAGGAGGCGCGGGGAGACCTGGTCGTCTCCGGCTCGGTCGAGACCGACTCGCGCCTCGTGACCGCGGGGTCGGTGTTCTTCGCCCTCCGCGGCGAGGTGACCGACGGGCACCTCTTCGTCGACGCCGCGGTCTCCGCCGGCGCCGCCCTCGTCGTGGCCGAACGGCCCGTCGAGGCGACCGTGCCCGTGATGGTCGTCGACGACGGAGTCGTCGCGCTGTCGCGCCTCGCCGCGGCCGTCGTCGAACGCGTCCGTCGTCACGGCCGCCTGCGCGTGGTCGGCATCACGGGCTCGAACGGCAAGACGAGCACGAAGAACATGCTCCGCGCCGTCCTCGGCGACGTCGCCCCGACGGTCGCCCCCGAGGGCTCCTTCAACAACCACGTCGGCGCGCCGATCTCGATGCTGCGCATCGACGACGCGACCGAGTTCCTCGTCGTCGAGATGGGCGCCTCCGGCCCCGGCGAGATCGCCCGGCTGGTCGAGATCGCGCGGCCCGACACCGGCGTCGTGCTCAAGGTGGGCCTCGCGCACGCCGGCGGGTTCGGCGGCATCGAGGGCACCCGCGCCGCCAAGGCCGAGATGGTCACCGACCTGCCCGAGACCGGCACCGCCGTGCTCAACGCCGACGACGACCGCGTCGCCGGCATGGCCTCGGTCACCGCGGCGCGCGTCGTCACGTTCGGGCTCGCCGACTCGGCGACCTACCGGGCGGCCGACGTCGACGTGACGGCGACCGGCACGTCCTTCACCCTGACGCACGGCGACCTGACCCGACGGGTCGACCTGCGCATCCTCGGCGAGCACCACGTCATGAACGCCCTCGCCGCCCTCACCGTCGCGGGGGAGTGGGGCCTCGACCTCGACCGTGCGGCCGCGGTGCTCGAGACCGTCGCCCGGGCCGAGCGCTGGCGCATGGAGGTGCTCGACGGAGGCGACGGCGTGACCGTCGTCAACGACGCCTACAACGCGAGCCCCGACTCGGTCGCGGCCGCGCTGAAGACGCTCGTGCAGATCGTCCCCGAGGGCGGCCGCTCGATCGCCGTCCTGGGCGAGATGGCCGAGCTCGGCGAGTTCGCCCGGGAGGAGCACGACCGCATCGGACGCCTCGTGGTCCGGCTCAACGTCGGCCAGCTGGTCGTCGTCGGCACCGAGGCGCGCCTCATCCACGTGGCCGCGGGCCTCGAGGGCTCGTGGGACGGAGAATCCGTGTTCGTCACCGACATCGACGAGGCCTACGACCTCCTGCGCGGCTCGCTCCGCGCGGGCGACGTCGTGCTCGTCAAGTCGTCCAAGTCGGCGGGCCTCCGGTTCCTCGGCGACCGCCTCGCGGCGGTGTCCGAGTGATCGCGCTCCTGATCGCCGGCGGGGTGTCGCTCGTCTTCACCCTGCTGATGACGCCGCTGTTCATCAAGCTGTTCCACCGCCTCGGCTGGGGACAGTTCATCCGCGACGACGGTCCGCAGTCGCACCACACGAAGCGCGGCACGGCCACGATGGGCGGCATCGTGCTGATCCTCGGCACCGTGATCGGCTACTTCATCGGCCACCTCGTCGCCCCGGACGACATCACCCTCAGCGGGCTCCTCGTGCTCTTCATGATGGTCGGCCTCGGCACCGTCGGGTTCCTCGACGACTTCCTCAAGGTCCGCAACCAGCGCAGCCTCGGGCTGGGCGGCTGGGCGAAGATCGCCGGCCAGGTCGTCGTGGGCGCGGTCTTCGCCGTCCTCGCCCTGTCGTTCCCCAACGCCAACGGGCTGACCCCGGCGTCCGCGGCCATCTCGGGCATCCGCGACATCTCCTGGCTCGACTTCATGGTCTTCGGCAGCGTCATCGGCGGCGGGCTGTTCCTGATCTGGGTGGTGCTCATCACCGTGAGCACCTCGAACGGCGTCAACGTCGCCGACGGCCTCGACGGCCTCGCCACGGGCTCGTCCATCCTCGCGATCGCGTCGTACATCTTCATCGGCTTCTGGCAGTTCAACCAGTCGTGCTTCAGCACGAGGCTCGACGAGACGACGCGGAGCGCCTGCTACACCGTCGCCAACCCCCTCGACCTGGCCGTCGTGGCGGCCGCGATCTGCGGCGGGCTCATCGGGTTCCTGTGGTGGAACACCTCGCCGGCCCAGATCTTCCTAGGCGACACGGGGTCGCTCGGCCTCGGCGGCGCCCTGGCCGCCCTCGCCATCCTCAGCCGCACCGAGCTCCTCCTCGTCCTGATCGGCGGTCTCTTCCTCGTCGTCACCGGCTCGGTGATCTTGCAGCGGGCGTACTTCAAGATCACGAAGGGCAAACGCATCTTCCTGATGAGCCCGCTGCACCACCACTTCGAGCTCAAGGGGTGGGCGGAGGTCACGGTCGTGGTCCGGTTCTGGATCATCGCGGGGCTGTTCGTCGCCGCCGGCGTGGGCGTCTTCTACCTCGAGTGGATCGCGCGCACCTCGTGACCGACGTCGTCCCCACCCCGTCCTCGCGCCTCGACGGCCTGACCAGCTGGCACGCGGACTGGTCCGGGCTCCGCGTCGCGGTGCTCGGGCTCGGCGTGACCGGCTTCGCCGTCGCCGACACCCTCGCCGAGCTGGGCGCCCGGGTGCTCGTCGTCGCCCCGTCGGCCGACGACGAGCGTGCCGAGCTGCTCTCCCTCATCGGGGCTGAGCTGCTCATCGTCCCCGGCATGACCGAGGCGCCGGAGGCGCTGGTCGCCTTCGACGCCGAGCTCGTCGTCGTCTCGCCGGGCTTCGCGCCGCACCACCCGATGTCGCGCTGGGCCGCCGAGGCCCCCGCGGCCGTCTGGGGCGACGTCGAGCTGGCCTGGCGCCTCCGGGACAAGACCCCGCGGGTGGCCGACTGGGTGCTCGTCACGGGGACGAACGGCAAGACGACGACGACGCAGCTGGCCGCGGCCATGGCCGCCGCCGACGGGCGGAGCGTCGCCGCCTGCGGCAACATCGGCGTGCCCGTGCTCGACGCGGTCCGCGACCCCGAGGGGCTCGACCTGCTCGTCGTCGAGCTGTCGAGCCACCAGCTGCACGCCCTGCCCACCGCCGGCCCCGGAGCCCTCCGGCCCCGTGCCTCCGTCTGCCTCAACATCGAGGACGACCACCTCGAGTGGCACGGCGGGGCCGAGGCGTACCGCGCAGCGAAGGCCAAGGTCTACGAGAACACGGTCGTCGCCTGCGTCTACAACAAGGCCGACGACGCGACGCTGCACATGGTCGAGGAGGCCGACGTGGCCGAGGGCTGCCGTGCCGTCGGCTTCGGCCTCGGCGCGCCCGGCCCCAGCGACTTCGGCGTGGTGGCGGGCGACGACGGCGGCGTCCTCGTCGACCGGGCCTTCCTCGACGACCGACGGCACCGCGCGCTCGAGCTGGCGGGCACCGACGACCTCGAGGCGTCGGGGCTCGGGGCCGACCACCTCGTCGCCGACGTGCTCGCCGCCGCCGCCCTCGTGCGGGCGGTCGGCGTCGACCCGTCCGCCGTGCGGATCGCCGTCCGTGCCTTCCGCGTCGACCACCACCGCACGGAGGTCGTGGCCGAGGCCGCCGACGTGACCTGGGTCGACGACTCGAAGGCGACGAACCCCCACGCGGCCCAGGCCTCCCTCGGGGCGTACCCCTCCGTGGTCTGGATCGTCGGCGGCACGTTCAAGGGCGTGGACGTCGCGCCCCTGGTGCGCGACGCGACCGCGCACGTCAGGGCCGCCGTGCTCATCGGGGTCGACCGCTCCGAGCTCGTCGAGGCCTTCGCGCGACACGCGCCCCGCGTCCCCGTCCTGGAGGTGGACGAGACGGACACTGAGAAGGTGATGCCGACGGCGGTCCGCCTCGCGGCGGGCGCCGCGGAGCCGGGGGACACCGTCCTCCTGGCCCCGGCCGCGGCGTCCTTCGACCAGTTCACCGACTACACGGCGCGGGGCAGGGCTTTCGCCTCCGCCGTCCACGAGCACCTGAGGGGTGACGCCGATGGCCGACCCGACGTCCAGCCTCCCGGGGCGCCGACCGACTGACGCCGCCCGTCGCGCCGCCGCCGCCGCGGCGGGACGCGCGGCCCGCGTCTCCGCCCCGAGCACGTCGCGACCATCGAGGTCGGGGCCTGCGCCGGCGTCCTCCGCCGGAGGCTCCGGCGACGACCACGACGCCCGCCGGGCGGGTGCCGTCGTCCGGGTGAAGAAGCTCTTCGCCGCCGAGACCGGCTCGTTCTTCCTCATCCTCGGCACGACGCTCTTCATGGTCGTGCTGGGGCTCGTCATGGTGCTGTCGTCCTCGTCGGTCGAGCAGTACATCGCGTCCGAGCACACGTCGTTCTTCGGCGCCTTCGTGCGCCAGGGCGTCTACGCGGCGATCGGCGTGCCGCTGATGCTCATCGCCTCGCGGCTGCCGATCTCGTTCTACAAGCGGTACGCCTGGCACATCCTCGGGTTCGCGGTCTTCCTGCAGCTGCTCGTGTTCAGCCCCCTGGGCTACGAGGTCGGCGGCAACCGCAACTGGATCAACGTCGGCAACGCCTTCACGGCCCAGCCGTCCGAGGCGGTCAAGCTCGCCCTCGCGGTCTGGCTCGGCATGATCCTGACCGTCAAGCGCGACCTCCTCGACGACTGGCGCCACCTCGTCATCCCGCTCGTCCCCGTCGCGGGCGCAGCGGTCGGCTTCGTCATCCTCGGCGGCGACCTCGGGACGACCATGGTCATGCTGCTGCTCGTGTTCGCGGCCGTCTGGTTCGCCGGCGTCCGCCTCCGCTTCCTCGCCGTGCCCGTGCTCTTCCTGCTCGCGGTGGTGCCGATCATCGCCTCGGCCTCCGACTCGCGCAACGAGCGCATCGCCGCGTGGATGTCGGGCTGCACCGACTCGAGCGACTACCAGGCCGCGTGCTGGCAGTCGCTGCACGGGACGTGGGCCCTCGCCTCCGGCGGGCTATTCGGCGTCGGCCTCGGCAACTCGAAGTCGAAGTGGTCGTGGCTGCCCGAGGCCGACAACGACTTCATCTTCGCCATCATCGGCGAGGAGCTCGGCCTGATCGGCGCCGTCGTCGTGCTGGCCCTGTTCATCGTCCTCGCCACCGGCTTCATCAAGATCATCCGCCGCACCGACGACCCCTTCGTGCGCGTCACGACCGGGGCGATCACCGCCTGGATCATCGGCCAGGCGCTCATCAACATCGCCGTGGTCCTCGGCCTCCTGCCGGTGCTCGGGGTGCCCCTGCCGCTGATCTCCGCGGGCGGCTCGGCGCTCATCGTGACGCTGCTCGCCATCGGCGTGGTGCTCTCGTTCGCCCGTCGGCACGAGGAGCCCGCGACGTCGTCGAGGCTCCGCGACCAGCGGGTAGGGTCTCTCCGGTGACGACGTACCTCCTCGCCGGCGGCGGCACCGCCGGCCACGTGAACCCCCTGCTCGCGGTCGCCGACCGGCTCCGTCGTCGGGAGCCCGACGCCACCGTGCTCGTGCTGGGCACGGCCGAGGGCCTCGAGGCCCGGCTGGTCCCGCAGCGCGGCTACGAGCTGCTCACCGTGCCCCGCCTGCCCTTCCCGCGTCGGGTCTCGCCGGCCGCCCTCCGCTTCCCGGGCGCGCTCAAGGGCGCCGTCGACGGCGTCCGTGCCCTGCTGGCCGAGCACGACGTCGACGTCGTCGTCGGCTTCGGCGGCTACGCCTCGGCACCGGCCTACGTCGCCGCGCGCATCTCCGGCGTCCCCCTCGTGGTGCACGAGGCGAACGCCAAGCCCGGCATGGCCAACGTCCTCGGTGCCCTCTTCACGAAGCACGTCGGCGTCGTCTTCCGGTCGACCAGGCTCCGCCATGCGCGCCGGGTCGGCATGCCGCTGCGCGTCGAGATCGAGACCCTCGACCGCCGTGCCGTCCACCAGGAGGCGCTGGCCGAGTTCGGCCTCGACCCCGCCAAGCCCACCGTGCTCGTCACGGGCGGCTCGACGGGCGCGCGCCGCCTCAACGAGACGGTCGCCGCCTCCGCCGCGGGCATCCTCGGAGCCGGCTGGCAGATCCTGCACATCACCGGGGAGAAGAGCGACCTCCGCTCGACCGACCTCGCGGGGTACCACCTGCTCCGGTACTGCGACCGCATGGACCTCGCCCTCTCGGCGGCCGACTTCGTCGTCTCGCGCTCCGGCTCGGCCACGGTGAGCGAGCTGACCGCCCTCGGCCTGCCGTCCGTGCTCGTGCCCTACCCCGTCGGCAACGGCGAGCAGCGGTTCAACGCGACCGACGTCGTCGAGGCCGGCGGCGCCGTCCTCGTCGCCGACGCCGACTTCACGCCCGAGTGGGTGCAGGGTCGCCTCGTCGACCTCCTGCTCGACCGGGCCACCATCGCCGACATGGCGGTCCGCGCGGCCACCGTCGGGGTGCTCGACGGCACCGACCGCACGGTCGACCTCGTCCTCGACGCCGTCGGCCGCGCCTCCTCGACGGCCCGACCCGCGGCCCACGCCCGTCGCGACGGCACCAGGACGACGCCCTCGAGCACCACCGGAGAACGATGATCAAGCCCGACCTCCAGCAGCAGATCCCGGCCGAGCTCGGCCGCGTCCACTTCGTCGGCATCGGCGGCTCGGGCATGAGCGGCATCGCGCGCGTGTTCCTCGCCGCGGGGCACCGGGTGACGGGCTCCGACATCCGCGAGACGGCCGGCGTGGCCGCTCTGCGCGAGCTCGGCGCGCATATCGCGATCGGCCACGACGCCGCGAACGTCGGCGACGCCGACACGCTGGTCGTGACCGGCGCTCTCTGGCAGGACAACCCGGAGTACCAGCGGGCCCTCGCCGAGGGCATCCCCGTGCTGCACCGCTCGCAGGCGCTCGCCTGGCTCATCGGCGGGCACCGCCTCGTGTCGGTCGCCGGCGCGCACGGCAAGACGACGTCGACGGGCATGCTCGTCACGGCCCTGCTCGCGGCGGGCCGTCGCCCCAGCTTCGTCAACGGCGGCGTCATCCAGTCGCTCGGCGTGAGCGCCGCGGGCGGCGACGACGACCTGTTCGTGGTCGAGGCCGACGAGTCCGACGGCTCGTTCCTGCTCTACGACACGGCCGTCGCCCTCATCACGAACGTCGACGCCGACCACCTCGACCACTACGGGTCGCACGAGGCGTTCGACCAAGCCTTCGTCGACTTCGCCTCCGCCGCGGGCGAGCTCGTCGTCATCTCGAGCGACGACGCCGGCGCGCGCCGCGTCGCCGCCGCCCTCGACCACCCCGCCGTCGTCACCTTCGGCGAGGACGCGTCGGCCGACGTGCGCCTGTCCGACGTCGCGTCCGCCGGACCGGTGTCGTTCACCCTCCACCGCGACGGCGCCAGCTGGCCCGTCCAGCTGCGCGTGCCGGGCCGTCACAACGCCGTCAACGCGGCCGGTGCCTTCGCGGTGCTGGTCGGCCTCGGCGTCGACCCCGAGGCGGCGATCGCGGGGCTCGAGTCGTTCGGCGGCACCGAGCGCCGCTTCGAGCTGCACGGCACCGTGCGAGGCGTGAGCGTCTACGACGACTACGCCCACCACCCCACCGAGGTCGCCGCGGCGCTCCAGGCCGCCCGGTCGGTCGTGGGGGAGGGGCGCCTCATCGCGGTCCACCAGCCGCACCTCTACAGCCGCACGCGCATGATGGCCGGCGAGTTCGCCGAGACCTACGAGCGGCTGGCCGACCACACGGTCGTGCTCGACGTCTACGGAGCGCGCGAGGACCCCGAGCCCGGCGTCACGGGCGCGCTCGTCTCCGAGCGCTTCGCCGACGCCGGCCGGGTCGACTTCGTCGCCGACTGGCAGGCGGCGGCCGACCTCACCGCCCGGATCGCCCGCGACGGCGACTTCGTCATCACGCTCGGCTGCGGCGACGTCTACCGCATCGTGCCCCAGCTGCTCGGCGCCCTCGACGCCGCGGCCGAGCCCGACGCCTCGACCGCGGAGGAGACGGGCGCGTGACCCCCCGTCCCACCCCGTCGGGGCGACCCACGGGTCGGCCGTGAGGCGGCCCGAGGGCTTCGAGCCGCCCTCCGCCCCGGACGAGGCCGACGGACCAGCCGACCCGCCCGCGGGTCGTGCACCTCTCGGCGATCGGCTGCGCGGCCTCGCCGCCCGCGCCGAGCGGAAGAGGTCGACCGGCGGCGAGAGCGTCGGCGACGACGCCCCCACCGGGCCCGTGCCGGTCGTCGCCCCGGCCCCGGCCGGCCCCGGTCGTCCGGCGCCGTCGGACGCGGCCGAGCCGGCCCGCATCGACCCCGCACCGGGCAGCGCCGACGAGTCCCGTCGCCGAGCCCACGACGCCCGGCGAGCCGCCCGCAGGGCCTCCGCCGAGAGGAGGCGCGTCGAGCGCTCCGAGGTCCGTCGCTTCACGAGGCGGTCCCGTCACCGGCGCGCCACGTGGATCGCCGTCGGCGCCGTGACGGTCCTCCTCGTGGCCTCCGTCGCCGTCGCCGTGTTCTCGCCGCTGCTCTCGCTGCAGCAGATCCGGGTCGAGGGCACGGACCGCGTCGACGCCGCCCAGGTGCAGGCCGCGGTCGACGACCAGCTCGGCACGCCGCTCGCGCTCATCGACTTCGGCCGGCTGACGACCGACCTCGAGCAGTTCCCGCTCATCGCGAGCTACGTCACCGAGACGGCCCCGCCGCACACCCTGGTCATCCGCGTCACCGAGCGCCAGCCGATCGCCACGGTCGCCGCGGGCGACGGCTTCGAGCTGGTCGACCCCGCCGGCATCGTCGTGCAGTGGCTCGACGCGCGGCAGGACGGCGTGCCCCTCGTCGACGTCGGGGGAGCGGCCCTCGACGGGACGGCCTACCGGTCGGCGGCCGAGGTGCTGCTCGCGCTCCCCGTGACGCTCCGCTCCACGGTCGACACCGTGACGGCCTCGACCGCCGACGACGTCACGCTCACCCTGACGACGGGCGAGCAGGTCGTCTGGGGCAGCGCCGACCAGTCGGAGCGCAAGGCGCAGGTGCTCGCGGGCCTCATCGCCGACCAGGCGAAGCGCGACCCGGCCGCCTCGGTCGAGTTCGACGTCTCGGCGCCCGACAACGGCATCATCCGCACGAGATGAGCGGTGCGTTCGCGACACGCCCGCCCCGGTGTGGACGACGCTCATGCGCTCCCCATAGCTTGTGACTGCAGCATTTGCATACCATGTACAACCTTGACCTTCAACCATAGAGTTAAGGTTCCAGCGGAGGCCCGGACGTGACTACGAACCATAACTACCTTGCCGTGATCAAGGTCGTCGGCGTCGGCGGCGGCGGCGTCAACGCCGTCAACCGCATGATCGAGCTCGGGCTCCGCGGAGTCGAGTTCATCGCCATCAACACCGACGCCCAGGCGCTCCTGCTAAGCGACGCCGACGTCAAGCTCGACGTCGGCCGCGAGCTCACCCGCGGGCTCGGCGCGGGCGCCGACCCCGAGGTCGGCCGTCGCGCCGCCGAAGACCACGCCGAAGAGATCGAGGAGGCCCTCGCCGGGGCCGACATGGTCTTCGTCACGGCGGGCGAGGGCGGCGGCACGGGCACCGGCGGCGCCCCCGTCGTGGCCCGCATCGCGAAGTCGATCGGCGCGCTCACCATCGGCGTCGTCACGAAGCCCTTCGGCTTCGAGGGCAAGCGTCGCCAGGCCCAGGCCGAGGCCGGCGTCGCCGCCCTGAAGGACGAGGTCGACACCCTCATCGTCGTCCCGAACGACCGCCTCCTCGAGATCTCCGAGCGCGGCATCTCGATGGTCGAGGCCTTCGGCACGGCCGACCAGGTGCTGCTCGCCGGCGTGCAGGGCATCACCGACCTCATCACGACGCCCGGCCTCATCAACCTCGACTTCGCCGACGTCAAGTCGGTCATGCAGGGCGCGGGCTCGGCCCTCATGGGCATCGGCTCGTCCCGCGGTGCCGACCGCGCCATCAAGGCCGCCGAGCTCGCCGTCGCCTCGCCCCTCCTCGAGGCGAGCATCGACGGGGCGCACGGCGTCCTCCTCTCCATCCAGGGCGGGTCGAACCTCGGCATCTTCGAGATCAACGACGCGGCACGCCTCGTCCAGGAGGCCGTCCACTCCGAGGCCAACATCATCTTCGGCGCCGTCATCGACGACACCCTCGGCGACGAGGTGCGCGTCACCGTCATCGCCGCGGGCTTCGACGGCGGCGAGCCCACGGCCAAGACGAAGGAGCGCCGCTCGAGCTTCGTCGAGTCCGACACGTCGGCTCCCGTGGCCGGCGTCTCGGCCATCGCCGACAGCGGCTCGTCGCACGACGCCGGCAGCTGGAAGCGCCCGGAGGAGCCCGCGGCGACGCGTGCTGTCGACCCCGCCTTCGACGACGGCGACGACGACCTCGACGTCCCCGACTTCTTGAAGTGACGGACGACCGACCCGACACCGGAGGCGACACGCGCGAACGACTCGCGCGCGTCGCCTCCGGCGTCTCCGACGCCGTCCGGGCCGCGGGCCGTCGTCCGGACGAGGTGACGACCATCGTCGTGACCAAGTTCCACCCCGCTTCCCTGGTCCGCGAGCTCTACGACCTCGGCGTCCGCGACGTGGCCGAGAACCGCCACCAGGAGGCGCAGGCCAAGTCCGCCGAGACGGCCGACCTCGAGGGCCTCCGGTGGCACTTCGTGGGCCAGCTCCAGTCGAAGAAGGCGCGTCAGGCGCGGCGCTACGCGGCGGCGGTGCACTCCCTCGACCGGCCCAGCGTCGTCGACGCCCTCGCCGTCGACGACGGCCGGCTCCTCGACGTGTGGGTGCAGGTCGCCCTCAGCGACGAGCCCGGCCGGGGCGGTGCCGAGCCCGACGAGGTCGAGCCGCTCGTCGAGCGGGTGCTCTCGTCGCCGGGGCTCCGGCTGCGCGGGGTGATGGCCGTGGCGCCGCTGGGGCGACCGGCGCGCCCCGCCTTCGCACGCCTCCGGACCGTGTCCGAGCGGGTGCGCACGCTGGCGCCCGGCGCCGACGCCATCTCGGCCGGCATGTCCGACGACTACGCCGACGCCGTCGCCGAGGGCGCGACACACTTACGCATCGGCGCGGCGATCACGGGTTCTCGCCCGGAACCTCGTTAACCTCGATCTCGACGACACCCGATCCGGAGGACACCCCCATGGCCAACCCCCTGCGCAAGACGATGGTCTACCTGGGCCTCGCCGACGAAGAGCTCGAGTACGACGAGCAGCCCGAGGCGCAGCCCGCCCACCACGGACGCCAGGCCCCGGCCGCCGCGCCCGCCCCGGTCGCCCCCGTCGCCCAGGCCCCCGCGGCCGCCTCCGCCCCCACGCCCACTCGCGCCCCCGTGACGCCCCTGCGTCGCGCCACGCCCACGAAGAACACGGTGCCCCACGACATGAACGAGATCCTCACCGTCCACCCGCGCGAGTACAAGGACGCCCAGGCGATCGCCGAGAGCTTCCGCGACGGCATCCCCGTCATCATCAACCTCTCGCAGATGACGGAGGCCGACGCCCGTCGCCTCGTCGACTTCGCCAGCGGCCTGTCGCAGGGCCTCTACGGCAAGATCGAGCGCGTCACCAACAAGGTGTTCCTGCTGTCGCCCGCCCACATCGCGGTGAGCGGTGAGCAGGCTGAGGTAGAGTCCGACATCGAGGCGTCGTTCTTCTCGCAGTCCTGACCGTCATCCCGGTCGTGACCGGCGACGACGCCGTGCCGCCCTCCCAGCCCGTGGCCCGTCCACGCCGACTCGTGTGAGCTGATGACACCCCGATGATCGTCTCCGTGATCGCCTCCCTCGTCTACTACGCCCTGCTGCTGTTCTTCCTGCTGATGTGGGTGCGCTTCGCGCTCGACCTCGCGCAGTCGTTCAGCCGTGGCTGGCGTCCGAGGGGTGCCGTGCTCGTCCTCGCCGAGGTGACGTACACGGTCACCGACCCGCCCATCAAGGCCGTCCGGCGCGTCCTCCCGCCCGTGCGGCTCGGCTCGGTGGCCCTCGACTTCGGGTGGAGCCTCATCATGCTGGCGACGATCATCCTGATGAACGTCGCCCGCGGCGTCGCCTGAGCCTCGTCCCGTCCGCGGCGCGGCTCACCCGGGTCCGCGGCGCGGCGGTGACGGCGGGCCTGCCAGACCCGGCCCCGCCCGAGAGGGTAGGCTGACCCGGGGGCACTCGCTGCCCCGTCCCGCTCCGTCGGGCACCCGGCCGCTACGGTGTAGCGGACGACTCAGACCACGATCACATGATCCGACAGATACACGAGGTGACGGCAATGGCTTTGACGCCGGAAGACGTAGTCAACAAGCGGTTCCAGCCGACCAAGTTCCGCGAGGGCTACGACCAGGACGAGGTCGACGACTTCCTCGACGAGGTCGTCGCCGAGCTGCGGCGCCTCGGTCAGGAGAACGACGAGCTGCGCCAGCGCCTCGCCGCGGGCGGCTCCGCTCCCGAGACCCCGGCCGAGAAGTCCGTCGAGGCACCCGTCGCCAGCGCGCCGGCCCCGGAGTCGGCCCCGGCCCCCGCGTCGGTCCCCGCCCCGGTCGAGAAGACCGAGTCCGCGCCGGTCCCCGTGGCGGCCCCCGCCCCGGTCGCCGCCGCGACGGTGACGCCGGTCCCGGCCTACGCCGGTCCCTCCGCGGAGGAGACCGAGGGCACGAACAACCTCCTGCAGCTCGCTCGTCGCCTGCACGAAGAGCACGTCCGCGAGGGCGTCGAGAAGCGCGACGCGCTGATCGCCGAGGGCCACTCCACGGCGGCTCGCGTCGTCGCCGAGGCCGAGGCGCGTCAGCGCGAGGTCGAGGCCGCCGCCGAGACGCGTTCGCGTGAGGTCGTGGCCGAGGCCGAGGGCAAGCGTCGCGAGGTGCTCGAGCAGCTCACCACCGAGCGCACGGGCCTCGAGCGTCGCATCGACGACCTCCGCACGTTCGAGCGTGACTACCGTCAGAAGCTCAAGGGCTACATCGAGGGTCAGCTCCGCGAGCTCGACGCCGAGGGTGCCTCCGAGCCGCAGCCCGCCAGCGCGCAGGGCTTCGGCGTCAACTGAGTCGTTGACGACCGACACCACATCGACGAAGGTCAGCGCCCGCATCATCGCGGCGCTGGCCTTCGTCGCTGTCGCCGCCTACCTGCTCGACCAGGGCACCAAGCACCTCGTCACGCGCGATCTCGTCGAGGGCTCGAGCGTCGACGTCCTGGGATCCTTCCTCCAGCTCCACTTCGTGAAGAACCCGGGCGCGGCCTTCTCGCTCGCCAGCGGCACGACGTGGATCTTCTCGATCGCGGCGACCGCCGTGGTGGTCGCCATCATCGTGTTCGCGCGGCGCATCCGCTCGCGTGCCTGGGCGATCATGCTCGGCATGCTGCTCGGCGGGACGCTCGGCAACCTGACCGACCGGCTGTTCCGGGAGCCGTCGTTCGGCCAGGGACACGTCGTCGACTTCATCTACTTCCCGTACCTCCTGCCCGCCATCTTCAACGTGGCGGACATCTTCATCGTGTCGAGCATGGGGCTCCTCCTGCTCCTGACGCTCCTCGGCGTCAACCTCGACGGGACGCGGACGACGAAGGCGTCGATCGCCGCGGCCGCCGAACGAGACGCGGCCGAGAAGGCTGCGTCCGAGCGGGCTGCGACGGGGCAGGCTGCCGTCGAGCCGCCGGCGGGAGAGGGTGCCTCCATCGCGGAGACCTCCACCGAGGGCGAGCCGGGCGGACACGGCGACGCGACCGGTCCGGGCGAGCGCACCGCGCCTCCTGCCGGTCCGGGAGCTCGCTCGTGAGCGAGCAGCGGTCGCTGCCCGTCCCGGACGGGTTGGCGGGCGAACGGGTCGACGCGGCCCTCGCCAAGCTGCTGGGGTTCAGCCGCACCTTCGCGGCCGAGGTCGCGTCCGCCGGCGGGGTGACCGTCGACCAGCGTCCCGTGGGCAAGTCCGACCGGCTCGAGGCCGGCGCCTGGCTCGAGGTGAGCTGGTCGCCCCGCGAGGCGCCGACCGTGGTGCCCCTCGCCGTGCCCGACCTCGGCATCGTGCACGACGACGACGACATCGTCGTGGTCGACAAGCCGGTGGGGGTCGCCGCGCACCCGTCGGTGGGCTGGACCGGCCCGACCGTGCTCGGAGGCCTCGCGGCCGCCGGGTTCTCCCTCGCGACCTCCGGCGCGGCCGAGCGGGCCGGCATCGTCCACCGCCTCGACGTCGGCACGAGCGGCCTGATGGTCGTCGCGAAGACCGAGCGGGCGTACACGCTCCTGAAGCAGGCCTTCCGTGAGCGCACCGTCGAGAAGATCTACAACGCCGTCGTGCAGGGGCACCCCGACCCGCTGACCGGCACCGTCGACGCGCCGATCGGCCGGCACCCGTCCTCGGACTGGAAGTTCGCGGTCGTCGTCGACGGCAAGCCGTCGGTGACGCACTACGAGACCGTCGAGGCCTTCCCGAGCGCGTCGCTGCTCGAGATCCACCTCGAGACGGGGCGCACGCACCAGATCCGCGTGCACATGGCTGCGCAGCGGCACCCGTGCGTGGGCGACCAGACGTACGGCGCCGACCCGACGCTGTCGGCCAAGCTGGGCCTCACGCGGCAGTGGCTGCACGCCGTGCAGCTCGGCTTCCGCCACCCCGGCACGGGCGAGCCCGTGGTCTACCGGTCGAGCTACCCGGCCGACCTGCAGGGGGCCCTCGACGTCCTCCGTCGGAGCTAGGCTGTTCCCCTAGTCGTCAGAACCACCAGCAGACGGGGAGCCGCGTGGCCTCGAGCAAAGAATCCTTCGTCCACCTGCACGTGCACAGCGAGTACTCCATGCTCGACGGTGCGGCGAGGGTCAAGCCGCTCATCACCGAGGCCGCGGCCCAGGGCATGCCCGCGGTGGCCGTGACCGACCACGGCAACGTGTTCGGGGCCTACGACTTCTGGAAGACGGCGACCGACGCCGGCGTCAAGCCCATCATCGGCACCGAGGCCTACATCACCCCGGGCACGGCGCGCGGTGACAAGACGCGCGTGCGATGGGGCGACGGCGGTCGCGACGACGTCTCCGGTGCCGGCGCGTACACGCACATGACCTTGCTCTCCGAGAACACGACGGGCATGCACAACCTCTTCCGCCTGTCGTCGCGGGCGTCCCTCGAGGGCTACTACTTCAAGCCGCGCATGGACCGTGAGCTGCTCTCGCAGTACTCCGAGGGACTCATCGCGACGACGGGCTGCCCCAGCGGCGAGGTGCAGACGAGGCTGCGGCTCGGCCAGTACGACGAGGCCGTCAAGGCGGCCGCCGACTTCCGCGACATCTTCGGCCGAGAGAACTACTTCGCCGAGATCATGGACCACGGCCTCGGCATCGAGCGTCAGATCATGGGCGACCTGCTGCGGCTCTCGAAGGACCTCGGCCTGCCCCTGGTCGCGACGAACGACCTGCACTACACGCACGAGCACGACGCGACGAGCCACGCGGCCCTCCTCTGCGTACAGTCCGGCTCCACCCTCAACGACCCGAACCGGTTCAAGTTCGACGCCGACGAGTTCTACCTCAAGTCGGCGTCGCAGATGCGGCACCTGTTCCGCGACCACCCCGAGGCCTGCGACAACACGCTGCTCATCGCCGAGCGCTGCGACGTGCAGTTCAACACCTCGGCCAACTACATGCCGCGCTACCCGGTGCCCGAGGGCGAGACGGAAGAGACCTGGTTCATCAAGGAGGTCGAGAAGGGCCTCGTGTACCGGTACCCGGCGGGCATCCCCGACGACGTGCGCAAGCAGGCCGAGTACGAGATCGGCGTCATCACCGGCATGGGCTTCCCGGGGTACTTCCTCGTCGTCGCCGACTTCATCAACTGGTCGAAGGAGAACGGCATCCGGGTCGGCCCGGGCCGCGGCTCCGGCGCCGGGTCGATGGCCGCCTACGCGATGCGCATCACCGACCTCGACCCGCTGCGCCACGGGCTCATCTTCGAGCGGTTCCTCAACCCCGACCGCGTCTCGATGCCCGACTTCGACGTCGACTTCGACGACCGTCGTCGCGGCGAGGTGATCCAGTACGTGACCGAGAAGTACGGCGACGAGCGGGTCGCCCAGATCGTCACGTACGGCACGATCAAGGCCAAGCAGGCCCTGAAGGACAGCAGCCGCGTGCTCGGCTTCCCCTTCGGCATGGGCGAGAAGCTCACGAAGGCCATGCCGCCCGCGGTCATGGGCAAGGACATCCCCCTGACGGGCATCTTCGACAAGCAGCACGAGCGCTACAAAGAGGCCGGTGACATCCGCACGGTCGTCGAGACCGACCCCGAGGCGAAGACGGTCTTCGACACCGCGCTCGGCCTCGAGGGGCTGAAGCGGCAGTGGGGCGTGCACGCGGCGGGCGTGATCATGTCGAGCGACCCCCTGATCGACATCATCCCGATCATGAAGCGCGAGCAGGACGGCCAGATCGTCACGCAGTTCGACTACCCGGCGTGCGAGTCGCTCGGGCTGATCAAGATGGACTTCCTCGGGCTCCGCAACCTCACGATCATCAACGACGCGCTCGACAACATCCGCAGCAACCGCGGCTTCGACCTCGTGCTGGAAGACCTCGAGCTCGACGACCGGGCCGCCTACGAGCTGCTCGGGCGAGGCGACACCCTCGGGGTGTTCCAGCTCGACGGCGGGCCGATGCGAGGCCTCCTCCGCCTGATGAAGCCCGACAACTTCGAGGACATCTCGGCCGTCATCGCGCTCTACCGTCCGGGGCCCATGGGCGCCAACTCGCACACGAACTACGCACTGCGCAAGAACGGCGCACAGGAGATCACGCCGATCCACCCCGAGCTCGAGGAGCCCCTGAAGGAGATCCTCTCGACGAGCTACGGCCTGATCATCTACCAGGAGCAGGTCATGGCGATCGCGCAGAAGGTCGCCGGGTTCTCCCTCGGCCAGGCCGACATCCTGCGTCGCGCGATGGGCAAGAAGAAGAAGTCCGAGCTCGACAAGCAGTACGCGGGCTTCGAGCAGGGCATGTTCGACAACGGCTTCTCCGCCGGCGCCGTGAAGATGCTCTGGGACATCCTGCTGCCCTTCTCCGACTACGCCTTCAACAAGGCGCACTCGGCCGCGTACGGCGTCGTCTCGTACTGGACCGCCTACCTCAAGGCGCACTACCCGGCCGAGTACATGGCGGCGCTCCTCACCAGCACGGGCGACTCGCGCGACAAGCTCGGGTTGTACCTCAACGAATGCCGGCGGATGGGCATCAAGGTGCTGCCGCCCGACGTCAACGAGTCGATCGGCTTCTTCGCCGCCGTCGGCGACGACATCCGCTTCGGCATGGGCGCGGTGCGCAACGTCGGCTTCAACGTCGTCGACCACGTCATCGCGGCGCGGGGCAAGGAGGGGGCCTTCACCTCCTTCCACGACTTCCTCCGCAAGGTGCCGATGCCGGTCGCCAACAAGCGGACCGTCGAGTCGCTGGTGAAGGCGGGCGCGTTCGACTCGCTCGGCTCGACCCGGCGTGCTCTCGTCGAGATCCACGAGTCGGCCGTCGAGGCCGCGGTGAGCGAGAAGCGGGCCGAGGCGAACGGGCAGGTCGGCTTCGACTTCGACTCCCTGTGGGACGAGCCGCAGGACGTCCAGCAGGTGCCCGAGCGCCCCGAGTGGACCAAGCGCGACAAGCTGGCCTTCGAGCGCGACATGCTCGGGCTCTACGTCTCCGACCATCCGCTCGCCGGCCTCGAGCTGCCGCTGGCCAAGCACGCGAGCACGACGGTCACCGACATCCTCGCGAGCGACCCCGCGACGATCGACGGCGAGACGGTGACGATCGCCGGGCTCATCACGAGCGTCCAGCACCGGGTGGCGCGCAACTCGGGCAACCCCTACGGCATCGTCACCGTCGAGGACTTCGGCGGCGAGATCAGCGCCATGTTCCTCGGCAAGACGTACCAAGAGTTCGGACCGTCGCTGGTCGGCGACTCGATCATCGTGCTGAAGGGGCGGGTCAGCGTCCGTGACGACGGCATGAACATGCACGCGGCGAGCATGTTCATGCCCGACCTCGGCGTGGGCGTCAACCAGGGGCCGCTCGTGCTGCAGATGCCCGAGTTCCGGGCCACCCACGACACGGTGACCGAGCTGGCGGCCGTGCTGGGTCGGCACTCCGGGTCGACCGAGGTGCGCCTCCGGCTGGTCAAGGGCGACGCCGCCCGCATGTTCGAGATCCCCATGCCGGTGGACATCACGGCCGACCTCTACGGCGAGCTCAAGAGCCTGCTCGGCCCGGGCTGCCTGGTCTGACGCTCACGCCCGCCCGGCGCGTCGGGGCTGGGTGCGAGGCCGACGAGGAGGCGCGGTGGGCGCCTCCCTCGTCGCCTCAGTCGTCGAGGTGCAGCGGTCGCAGGTACCGCCGGTCGTGGTACAGCAGGGCGTCGTCGTCGCTCCCGACGTCGCCCTGTTCGACCTGGACCACCACGACGGCGTTCGCGTGGACCGGGAACCGCTCGACGATCCGCCCCGACATCCAGGCGGTGACGCCCCGGAGGAGGGGCACGCCGTGCGGCCCGTCCTCCCAGTGGTCGCCGCTGAAGCGCTCGGCGGCCGGCCCGGCCATCTTCGCGGCCAGGTCGCGGTTGCGGAGGCCCAGCAGGTGGATCACGACGTGCTCGGTCGACTCGATCGCCGGCCACGAGCTCGCGCTGCGGGCCATGTTGAACGTCGCGAGGGGAGGCACCGCCGCCAGGCTGGCGAGCGAGGTCGCGGTGAAGCCGACGGGCGAGCCCGCGGCGTCCCGCGCCGTCACGATGGCCACCCCGGCCGCATGGCGACGGAAGGCCTGCTTGAAGGCCTCGAGGTCGTCGGAGACGGGGGGCACGGGCACGGACTGGTCCGTCATCGGGTGGAGCCTCTCGGTGGTCGTCCGGCGGGGGAGCGCGGCCGGGCGTCGCGCACCGTCAGGGAGCTGGTGACTAGGCTGACCTGGCCATGATCCAGACCACTGACCTCCGGGGCCTCCAGCCTACCCACGCCGATCTGCTCGCCCTCGTCCCGAGGTCGCACGTCGACGTGTCGGCCGCGACCGAGTCGGCTCGCCAGCTCATCGCGGCCGTCCGCGAGCGGGGCGCCGACGCGCTCCGTGACCAGGCGGCCCGGTTCGACGGCGTCCGCACCGAGACGCTGCGCGTGCCGCTCGACGAGATCCGCGCGGCCGTCGACCTGCTCGACCCGCTGGTTCGCGCCGCGCTCGAGGAGTCGATCTCGCGGGTGACCGAGGCGAGCCGTGCCCAGGTGCCGGCGCCGAGCGTGACGCGGCCGGCCCCCGGCGCGGTCATCGAGCAGCGGTGGCAGCCGGTCACGCGGGCCGGCGTGTACGTGCCGGGCGGCAAGGCGGTCTACCCCTCGAGCGTCGTGATGAACGTCGTCCCCGCCCTCGTGGCGGGGGTGGGCTCGCTCGCCCTCGTGTCGCCCGCGCAGCGCGACCACGGGGGAGCGGTGCACCCGGTGATCCTGGGCGCGGCCGGGCTCCTCGGCGTCGACGAGGTCTACGCGATCGGCGGGGCCGGCGCGATCGGCGCCCTGGCCCACGGGGTGCCCGAGATCGGCCTCGAGCCCGTCCAGGTCATCACGGGCCCGGGCAACAACTACGTGGCCGCGGCCAAGCAGCTCGTGCGCGGCGTCGTCGGCATCGACTCGGTCGCCGGCGCGACCGAGATCCTCGTCATCGCCGACGAGACGGCCGACGCGACCCTCGTCGCCGTCGACCTGATCAGCCAGGCCGAGCACGACGAAGAGGCCTCGGCCGTCCTCGTCACCGACTCGCCGGCCCTCGCCGAGCGCGTGGTGGCCGAGCTCGACCGGCTGGTGCCGCTCACCCTCAGCGCCGCCCGCGTGCAGGTGGCCCTCGACGGACGCCAGTCGGCGGTGATCCTCGTCGACGACCTCGCCGCCGCCGTCGCCTTCAGCAACGCGTACGGCCCCGAGCACCTCGAGATCCAGACGCGCGACGACGACGCCGTGCTCGCTGGCATCACGAGCGCGGGGGCGGTGTTCGTCGGCCCGAGCACGCCGGTCAGCCTCGGCGACTACCTCGCCGGCTCGAACCACGTGCTGCCGACCGGGGGCCAGTCGCGCTTCTCGTCCGGCCTCGGCGCGTACACCTTCCTCCGCCCGCAGCAGATCGTCCGCTACGAGCACGAAGCCCTCTCCGAGGTGGCGGACCGGCTCGTGGCCCTGTCGCGCGCCGAGCTCCTGCCCGCACACGGCGAGGCCGTCTCCGCGCGCCTCCGCCGACCCTGACCCACCGCGTCGTCGCCCACCTCGTCGTCGCCCGCCGCGGCGGCGCCCGGGGCAGGGGCGTCGCTGCCGATACGCTGAGGGCACCATGTTCTGTCCCTTCTGCCGCCACCCCGATTCCCGCGTCGTCGACTCCCGCACGAGCGACGACGGCACGTCGATCCGTCGTCGGCGCCAGTGCCCGAACTGCGGCCGCCGGTTCAGCACGACCGAGACCGCGAGCCTCAACGTCGTCAAGCGCAACGGCGTGCTCGAGCCGTTCAGCCGGGAGAAGATCATCTCCGGCGTCCGCAAGGCGTGCCAGGGCCGCCCCGTGACCGACGGCGACCTCGCGGTGCTGGCGCAGCGCGTCGAGGAGGCGGTCCGCGCCTCCGGCACGTCGCAGATCGAGGCGAACGACATCGGCCTCGCCATCCTGCCGCCGCTCCGGGAGCTCGACGAGGTGGCCTACCTCCGCTTCGCGAGCGTCTACCAGGCCTTCGACTCGCTCGACGACTTCGAGGCCAGCATCGGCCAGCTCCGTGCTGAGCACGCCTCGCGTCCGCGACCCACCCGGTCGGCCGACGAGTGAGGACCCCCTACCGCGTCCTCTTCGACGTCGTCTTCGCCCGCATGGACCCGGAGGACGCGCACCACCTCGCCTTCCGCGTCATCCGCGCCGTCCCGCGCACGGTCTTCGGGCCGCTCGTGCGGCGGTTCACGGCACCCCACCCGTCGCTCGCCGTCGAGGCGCTCGGCCTGCGCTTCGCGTCGCCCTTCGGCGTCGCCGCGGGCTTCGACAAGGACGCGCGCGGCATCGAGGGGCTCGGCGTGCTCGGCTTCGGCCACGTCGAGGTCGGCACCGTCACCGCCCGGCCGCAGCCGGGCAACGAGCGGCCCCGTCTGTTCCGGCTCGTCCCCGACGAGGCCGTCGTCAACCGCATGGGCTTCAACAACGGAGGCGCGGCCGCGGCGGCCGTGAACGTCGCCGCCTCGAGGCGCGCCGCCGTGCGCCCCGTGATCGGCGTCAACATCGGCAAGAGCCGTGTGGTCGACGTCGACGACGCCGTCGACGACTACCTCGAGAGCACGCGGGTGCTGGCACCCCTCGCCGACTACCTGGCGGTCAACGTGAGCTCGCCGAACACGCCCGGCCTCCGAGGCCTGCAGGAGCTCGACCGCCTCTCACCCCTGCTCGAGGCCGTCCGCGACGCCGCCGGCACGACCCCCGTGCTCGTCAAGATCGCCCCCGACCTCGACGACGGGGGAGTCCGACGCATCGGCGAGCTCGTCACCGAGCTCGGGCTCGCGGGCGTCGTCGCCACGAACACCACGCTCTCGCGGGCCGGGCTCGCCACCGACGCGTCCGTGGTCGAGGCCGCGGGCGCCGGCGGCCTCTCGGGCGCGCCGCTCGCGCGCCGTTCGCTCGAGGTCCTGCGGCTGCTCCGCGAGGTGCTGCCGACGGAGACGTGCGTCGTCTCGGTCGGCGGGGTCGCGACCGCGGCGGACGTCGACGAGAGGCTGCGTGCCGGGGCGACGCTGGTGCAGGGCTACACGGCGTTCCTCTACCGCGGCCCGCTCTGGGCTCGTCAGGTGAACCGAGGCCTGCTCGCGCTCCGTCGCCGGAGCCGCTGACCGCGACGTCCTCGGGGCCGGCCCCGGACGACGGAGCCCCGCATCTCGATCGAGATGCGGGGCTCCGTCGTGGTCGACGCGGCGGCTCAGAGAGTGGGGAACTCGCGGCGCTTGACCTGCGGCTTCGGCAGGCGCATCGGCTTCAGCTGCATGCAGCGCATGGCCGTGTACCAGCGGTTGCCCCGCTGGACGGCACCCGCTCCGTACTTCTCGGTGAGCTTCTTGGTCACCAGGTGCCCGGCCACGAGGCAGTCGGCGATGGCCACGAGGAAGAACCCCCAGAGCACGAACAACGTCACTGCCTGGACGGCGGCGACCTGCACGATGCTCATCACGATGACGAGGATCATGATCGGGATCATGGCCTCGCCCACGCTGTAGCGGGCGTCGACGTAGTCGCGGATGAACCGGCGCTGCGGCCCCTTGTCGCGCTCGGGCAGGAACTTCTCCTCGCCGTTGGCGAGGCCGACGCGGGCCTTGTCGCGCTGCTCGGCGAGCCGGGCGCGCTGCGCCTTCTGCGCCTCCTTGCCGGTGGCGACGAGGGGACGCCGGTTGGCCTCCTCGCGCTCACGTCGGGTGGGGGTCGGACGGCCCTTGCCGGTCGTCGTCGACTCGGCCTCGACGACCTGCGTCGTCGAGTTGGTCTTGTCAGTCAGCTTCGCCACGGTGTCCTCGGGTCTCGTCGAGTTCCTAAGATTACCTGCATGACCGTCTCGCAGCACCCCGTGCAGCCCACCGACCCCGCCACTGTCAGCGAACTCGCGGAGGCCGTGCAGGGCGGACTGCCCCGCACCGTCGCCGACCTGAGCGCCCTCGTGCGCATCCCCTCGGTGAGCTGGGACGCGTTCGACCCGGCGCACGTGGCCGCGAGCGCGGACGCCGTGGCCGCCCTCGTGCGCGACACCGGCCTCTTCGACGACGTCCGCGTCAGCCGGGCGCCGATCGGCGACACCGGCCAGCACGGGCAGCCCGCCGTCCTCGCGCGTCGTGCGGCCCGCGACGGCGCCCCGACGGTCCTCCTCTACGCGCACCACGACGTCCAGCCGCAGGGCGACGACGCCGCGTGGGACACCCCGCCGTTCGAGCCGACCCTCAAGGGCGACCGTCTCTACGGCCGGGGCGCCTCCGACGACAAGGCCGGCGTCATCACGCACGTGGCCGCCCTCCGCGCGGTGCGCGAAGTGCTCGGCGACGACCTCCGGGTCGGTGTCAGCCTCTTCGTCGAGGGCGAGGAGGAGTTCGGCTCCCGCTCGTTCGCCGACTTCCTCGTCCAGCACCGGGACGAGCTCGCGGCCGACGTCATCGTCGTGGCCGACTCGGACAACTGGAGCACGACGGTGCCCGCGATCACCGTGGGGCTCCGCGGCAACGTCACCTTCCGCCTGACGGTGCGGACCCTCGCGCACGCCTCTCACTCCGGGATGCTGGGAGGCGCGGTGCCCGACGCCATGCTCGCCCTCGTCAAGCTCCTCGCCACCCTGCACGACGACCGGGGGAGCGTCGCCGTCGAGGGGCTCACGTCCCGCGAGGCGGACCACCCCGAGCAGTCGGAGGAGACCCTCCGCGAGGAGTCGGGCCTGCTCGAGGGCGTGTCGCCGATCGGCACGGGCCCGATCCTCAGCCGCGTCTGGTCGCAGCCGTCCATCACCGTCACCGGCATCGACGCGCCCAGCGTCGCCAACGCCTCCAACACCCTCATCCCGGAGGCGTCGGTGCGGATCAGCGCGCGCATCGCCCCGGGACAGACGGCCGCGTCCGCCTACGCGGCCCTCGAGGCGCACCTCCTGTCGCACGCTCCCTTCGGCGCGCACGTCGAGATCGAGGACGTCGACCAGGGCGAGCCCTTCCTCGTGGACACCACGGGCTGGGCCATCTCGGAGGCGACCGCCGCCATGACCGAGGGCTGGGGCGCCGCGCCGGTCCAGACGGGCATCGGCGGGTCGATCCCCTTCATCGCCGACCTGGTCGCCACGTTCCCCGAGGCGCAGATCCTCGTCACCGGCGTCGAGGACCCGGACACCCGGGCCCACAGCCCGAACGAGTCGCAGCACCTCGGCGTGCTGCACCGCGCGATCCTCAGCGAGGCGATCCTCCTGGCGCGGCTCGACGCCCGGGCGTGACGACGCGGGCACGGGTGAGCCCTCAGCAGGAACAAATCCGGGGGAGGGCTGCTTACACTGGTCGACGACGAGCGTCCGACGCTCACCTCGCCCGAACGGAGACCTCATGACCGACACCGCCACCGCCGTCGAGACCGCGGGCACGACCGAGAAGCCCGCCCACGGCGTCGGTCTCTCGAGCACCGCGGCCGACAAGGTCCGCAGCCTCCTCACCCAGGAGGGGCGTGACGACCTGCGACTCCGGGTCGCCGTCCAGCCCGGGGGCTGCTCCGGCCTCATCTACCAGCTCTACTTCGACGAGCGCCTGCTCGAGGGCGACGCCACCGTCGACTACGACGGGGTCGAGGTCGTCGTCGACAAGATGAGCGTCCCGTACCTCGAGGGCGCTGCCATCGACTTCGAGGACACGATCCAGAAGCAGGGCTTCACCATCGACAACCCCAACGCCCAGGGCAGCTGCGCCTGCGGCGACAGCTTCCACTGAGACGTCCCGCGGGCCGACGGGCCCGCACCCACGGGGACCGCCCACCAGGGCGGTCCCCGTCGTCGTCCCAGGCTCGACGTCGAACGACCCGGCGTGCGGCGTACGGAGGTCGGGGCAACCTGCGAGTAGGCTAGGGAAGTCCCGTCCTAGACTGGGAACACCCCCGCTGTCGTGTCATCCGAGAGGTAACAGTGCGTTCTAACCGCCGTCTTCGTTGGGCCGCCATCCCCGTGGCCGCCGTCATGGCTCTCGTGTTGGCGGGGTGCACCACCGACCAGCTCCAGGGCTGGCTGCCGACCACCGCCGGGACGACGAACCACGTCGACCGCATCATCGGCCTGTGGGTCACCTCGTGGATCGTGCTGCTCATCGTCGGCATCATCACGTGGGGACTCGTCATCTGGGCGTGCATCGCCTACCGCCGTCGCAAGGGCCAGACCGGCCTGCCGGTGCAGCTGCGCTACAACATGCCGATCGAGATCTTCTACACGGTCGTCCCGCTCATCCTCGTCCTCGGCTTCTTCGCCTTCACGGCGCGCGACCAGGCCGCCATCGAAGAGCCCACCGCGAACCCCGACGTCAAGATCGACGTCTACGCCAAGCGCTGGGCCTGGGACTTCAACTACATCGACCAGCAGAGCGACGACGACAGCGTCTACTACCAGGGCATCCAGGCACAGGAGCTCGGCGACGGCAACATCGACGAGAGCCAGCTGCCCGTCCTGTACCTGCCGGTGGGCAAGAGCGTCGAGATCGACCTCAAGTCGCGCGACGTCGCCCACTCGTTCTGGATCGTCGACTTCCTGTACAAGAAAGACACGATCCCCGGCAAGACCAACACCATGTACTTCACCCCCGAGAAAGAAGGCACGTTCAGCGGCAAGTGCGCTGAGCTCTGCGGCGAGTACCACTCGCTGATGCTCTTCAACGTGGAGGTCGTCTCGCAGGCCGAGTACGACGACTACCTCGCGACGCTCGCAGACCAGGGCAACACGGGTCTGCTCGGCGACCAGTACAACACCAACACCAACGAGCCGAACAACGAGGCGCCCGTCGCCGCCGGCTCCGACGAAGAGTAAGGCCACGCTTCGATGACAGCCACCGCCACCCGCCCCACCACGGGCGGAACATCCTCGGGCCAAGACTTCGGTGCGTCGAAGGTCGGCCGCAAGGGCAACGTCGTCGTGAACTGGATCACGTCGACCGACCACAAGACCATCGGGTACATGTACCTGATCGCGTCGTTCCTCTTCTTCTGCCTGGGCGGAGTCATGGCGCTGATCATCCGCGCCCAGCTCTTCGCTCCCGGGCTCGAGATCGTGCAGACCAAAGAGCAGTACAACCAGCTCTTCACCATGCACGGCACGATCATGCTGCTCATGTTCGCGACGCCGCTCTTCTCCGGTTTCGCCAACGTGCTCATGCCCCTCCAGATCGGTGCCCCCGACGTCGCCTTCCCGCGCCTCAACGGGTTCGCGTTCTGGCTGTACCTCTTCGGCTCGCTGATCGCGGTCGCTGGCTTCCTCACCCCTCAGGGTGCTGCGTCGTTCGGCTGGTTCGCGTACGCGCCGCTCTCGGACACGACGTTCTCACCAGGCCTCGGAGGGAACCTCTGGGTGTTCGGCCTCGGCATGACCGGGTTCAGCACCATCCTCGGGTCGGTCAACTTCATCACCACGATCGTCACCATGCGTGCGCCCGGCATGACGATGTGGCGCATGCCGATCTTCACCTGGAACACGCTCATCACGTCGATCCTCGTGATCATGGCGTTCCCGGTCCTGGCGGCGGCTCTCTTCGGCCTCGGCTTCGACAGGGTGTTCGACGCGCAGGTGTTCAACCCGGCCAACGGCGGCGCCATCCTCTGGCAGCACCTCTTCTGGTTCTTCGGCCACCCCGAGGTCTACATCATCGCGCTGCCGTTCTTCGGCATCATCAGCGAGGTGCTGCCGGTCTTCAGCCGCAAGCCGATCTTCGGCTACAAGACGCTGGTCTACGCGACGATCTCCATCGCGGCGCTGTCCGTCACCGTCTGGGCCCACCACATGTACGTGACGGGCTCGGTGCTGCTGCCGTTCTTCTCCCTGATGACCATGCTCATCGCGGTGCCGACCGGCGTGAAGATCTTCAACTGGATCGGCACGATGTGGCGTGGCTCCGTGACGTTCGAGACCCCGATGCTCTGGGCGATCGGCTTCCTCATCACGTTCACGTTCGGTGGTCTCACCGGCGTCATCCTCGCGTCGCCGCCCCTCGACTTCCACGTGTCCGACACGTACTTCGTCGTGGCCCACTTCCACTACGTCGTGTTCGGCACGGTCGTCTTCGCGATGTTCTCGGGCTTCTACTTCTGGTGGCCGAAGTGGACCGGCAAGATGCTGAACGAGCGCCTCGGCAAGATCCACTTCTGGATGCTGTTCGTCGGATTCCACACGACGTTCCTGGTCCAGCACTGGCTCGGAGTGATGGGCATGCCCCGTCGGTACGCGACGTACCAGCCGGAGGACCACTTCACGTGGATGAACCAGCTGTCCACGATCGGCGCCATGCTGCTCGGCGTCTCGATCCTGCCGTTCCTCTACAACGTGTACATCACGGCTCGTCGTGCGCCCAAGGTCGAGGTCAACGACCCGTGGGGCTACTCGCGCTCGCTCGAGTGGGCGACGTCGTGCCCGCCGCCCCGCCACAACTTCACGTCGATCCCGCGCATCCGCTCGGAGTCGCCGGCGTTCGACCTGAACCACCCCGAGGCCGGCATGCCCGTCGGCATCGGCCCGGTGAAGGACGCTCCCGACGCCCCCACGTACGACGCTGCCAGCGACCAGGTGAAGTGAGCCCACGAGCATGAAGACCAACGCCACCCTCTTCTGGATCCTCGCGATCTTCTTCTTCCTCCTCTGTGCCGTCTACACGGTCTGGAGCATCATCGACACCAACCGCGTCGAGTGGGCCGGGACGATGGGCATCGGCCTCGCCGGTGCACTCGGCACGTTCCTCGCCTTCTACATGGGCCGCTCCCACGCGGCCCAGGGCGGGGAGCTTCCTGAGGACCGCCTCGACGCGAACATCGACGACGGCGACCCGGAGCTCGGGCATTTCAGCCCGTGGTCGTGGTGGCCCATCCTGCTCGCCTTCTCGTGCGGCCTGGTCTTCCTCGCCCTCGCGGTCGGAATGTGGATCATCTACATCGGTGCGGCGTTGATCGCCGTGTCGCTGGTCGGCTGGGTCTACGAGTACTACCGCGGCAACTTCGCCCACTGACACCTACCGACGCTGAGGCGCCTTCTCCCTGACCGGGAGGAGGCGCCTTCTTCGTTGTCCGAGCACCTCGTCAGCCCATGAGCACGTGACCGTAAGGGGCGCGGAGACACGCTGCGCCGGCGTCATCGGTCATCGGCCCGCGCGAGACTCAGACGCGGCCTGCAGGACCCACCGCGGCCTGGGGGCCGTCACCCACTGCACTGAGACACCACCGTCGGGCGACACTGTCTCAGCTCAAGGCTCTGTGCCGCTGTTGACGGCGTGAAGCTGCAGTTCCCTGCGAGGGGCGCGCGGTGTGGCCGAGCCCGTCGTGATGGCGCACAGGCACGCTCAGTCCGTCCTGCGCGTGGGACTGGGCAATTCGACCTCGGGAGCGCGACGTCTCATCACAGGAAGCTCTCACGCGTCTCGGGGTCCCGCCTCCACGGCTCGGAAAATGAGACCCGCACGGTCGTGGGCCGTCCAGAGCGTAGAGGCACTCGCCGAGGCTGTCGACGAGGTGAGCTGGTGGCTCGGCATCGAGTGCCGCGTCGCATCTCCAACCTCAGTCCGCAGTACGAGCAGAGAAGGCTGGTGAACCCAGGGCGCGCTCGATGGTCAGAACGGGGGAGTGGGTGCCCGTGGACACGTCATGATCAGGCCAGCTCGTCACGGGTTCGGGGCAGGTCGTCTCGCCCGGCACCTCGTGATCAGGCCGGCCTGCTCACGGCGTCCGTCGTGCCGTCGGCCTGACGCGCCGAAACGGACGAGGGCCCGACCACCGTGGTGGTCGGGCCCTCGTCGGGGAGCAGGTCGATCAGTGCTGCTCGTGGTGCGAAGCCTCGATCTCGGAGCGCTTCACCGGAGCGATGCGGTCCTCGAAGAAGAACGACGACACGGAGGAGCGGAACCTCTGCACGGCCGTGATCTGGCCGTTCGCGTTCGGTCGGACCATCAGCGGCTCGTACTCGTTGTAGTTCAGCAGGCGCCAGCGCTCGTACTCGTCGAGCTGCTCGTGGACCTCGACGTACTCGCCACCGGGGAGGCGCACGATGCGGCCGGTCTCGTAGCCGTGGAGGGCGATCTCGCGGTCCTTCTTCTGGAGAGCGAGGCAGACGCGCTTCGTGATCCAGAAGGCGATGAACGGGCCGAGGATGAGGCAGGCCTGGACGGCGTGGATGACGAAGTTCAGGGAGAGCCTGAAGTGCGTGGCCATGATGTCCGAGCTGGCGGCGGCCCAGAGGCTGGCGTAGAACACGATGCCGGCCGCACCGATCGCGGTACGCGTGGGCGCGTTGCGGGGACGGTCGAGCACGTGGTGCTCGCGCTTGTCGCCGGTGACCCAGGCCTCGAAGAACGGGTACAGCAGCACCGCGAGGATGAAGAGCACGAGCAACGTGATCGGCACGAGGATGTTCATCGAGACCGTGTAGCCCCAGGCCTCGAACTCCCAGCCCGGCGGGACGAGGCGCAGGGCACCGTCCGCGAAGCCGATGTACCAGTCGGGCTGCGTGCCGGCCGAGACGGGTGACGGGTCGTACGGGCCGTAGTTCCAGATCGGGTTGATCGTGAACAGCGACGCGATGAGGACGATGACACCGAAGACGATGAAGAAGAAGCCGCCGGCCTTCGCCGCGAAGACGGGCATGACGGGGACGCCGACGACGTTCTCGTTCGTCTTGCCGGGGCCTGCCCACTGCGTGTGCTTGTTGATGATGAGCAGCAGCAGGTGGACGCCCAGCAGCGCGATGAGCAATGCGGGGAGCAGCATGATGTGCAGCGAGTAGAAACGGCCGACCATGTCGGTACCGGGGAACTCGCCACCGAACAGCAGGTACGAGATCCAGACGCCGATGACGGGGATGCCCTTCACCATGCCGTCGATGATGCGCGCACCGTTGCCGGAGAGCAGGTCGTCGGGGAGCGAGTAGCCCGTGAAGCCCTCGGCCATGGCCAGGACCCAGAGGGTGAAGCCGACGACCCAGTTGATCTCTCGGGGCTTGCGGAACGCACCCGTGAAGTACACGCGCAGCATGTGCAGCATGATCGAGGCCACGAACAGCAGGGCCGCCCAGTGGTGGATCTGGCGGAAGAGGAGACCGCCTCGGATGTCGAACGAGATGTCGAGCGTCGACGCCATGGCGGCCGACATGTTGAGGCCCTTGAGCGGCACGTACGAGCCGTTGTAGTTCACCTCGGCCATGGACGGCTGGAAGAAGAACGTCAGGAACGTGCCCGAGAGCAGGATCACGACGAACGAGTAGAGCGCGACCTCGCCGAGCATGAACGACCAGTGGTCGGGGAAGATCTTGCGGCCGACCTCGCGGACGAGGCCCGACATGCTCGTCCGCTCGTCGACGTAGTTGGCCGCCGCGCCGAACACGCGGTTCGTGCGCGTCGGGGCGAAGGCGGGCGCCGTGGTCGTGGTGGTGCTGTGCAGCGAGGCCTCGGTGGTCTCGGTGCTCGGTGCAGGGGTGTTCGTGATCACTTGGCGCGCTCCCAGAAGCTCGGGCCCACAGGTTCGTGGAAGTCGCTCTGCGCGACGAGGTACCCTTCGGCGTCCACGGCGATCGGCAGCTGCGGGAGCGGCCGCTTGGCCGGACCGAAGATCACTTCGCAGTTGTTCGTCACGTCGAAGGTCGACTGGTGGCAGGGGCAGAGCAGGTGGTGTGTCTGCTGCTCGTACAGCGCCACGGGGCAGCCGACGTGCGTGCAGATCTTCGAGTACGCGACGATGCCGTCGTACTGCCAGTCCTCCCGGCCCTCGGGGATGTTGAGGTCCTCGGGGCGCAGGCGCATGAGGAGGACGGCCGCCTTGGCCTTCTCCTCGAGCAGGTGACTGGACTCGTTGAGCGTCTCGGGGATGACGTGGAACACGGATCCCAGAGTGATGTCCGAGGCCTTGATGCGGGCGCCGGACGGGTCGAGGGCGAGGTGCGTGCCCTCCTCCCACAGGGTGTGACGGAGGACCTCGTTGGGGTCTTCCGCCGGAGCGAGGTCGCGGAACAGCACGACCGCGGGCAGGGGGGTTGCCACGAGGGCGCCGATGAGGCTGTTGCGGATCAGCGCACGACGGCCGAAGCCGGACTCCTGGTTGCCCAGGGCGAAGACCTCGACGGCCTTCTCACGCGTCTCGTCGGTGCCACGGGTGCTGTGGCGCATCTCCGTGATCTCGCGAGCCGGCATGAGGGTCTTCGACCAGTGCACGGCACCGATGCCCACCGAGAGCAGGCCCAGGGCGATGCCGAGTCCGAGGAACAGGTTGTTCAGCCGCACCGAGCCGGAGTCGCCGGAAGTGATGGGGAACGCGATGTACGCACCGATGGCCGCGATGCTGCCCACGATGGAGAGGAAGAAGAAAGTGCTGATCTGACGCTCGGCGCGCCGCTCGGCGACCGGGTCGATGTCGGTGACGCGGTCGCGGTGCGGCGGCTCACCGGGGTTCTCGAAGACGTCCGTCGTGACGACGGCGATGCCGGCCGAGACCTGTCGAGGCTCATGCTTCTCGACAGCGGAGCCCGCGACCGGGGTCTCGTCGTCGTGCTGTGCCATGGGTTCTGCCTTTCAGTGAAGTACGGGGAGACGCGGTCAGTTGGATCGGGCCGTGAGCCAGATGGTCACGGCGACGATCGCGCCGAGCCCGAAGATCCAGATGAACAGACCCTCGGCGACCGGACCGAGGCTGCCGAGCTCGAACCCGCCCGGGGACGGGTTCTTCTCCAGGTACTTGAGGTACGTGATGATGTCCGCTTTGTCCTGCGGGGAGAGGTTCATGTCGTTGAAGACCGGCATGTTCTGCGGGCCGGTGAGCATGGCCTCGTAGATGTGGGCCGAGGTGACGCCGTCGAGGGCGGGAGCGTACTTGCCCGCCGTCAGCGCGCCTCCGGCACCGGCGACGTTGTGGCACATGGCGCAGTTGATGCGGAACAGCTCGGCGCCGTTGGTGGTGTCGCCGTCGGCCTGGAGGTACTCCTCCTCCGGGATGGCGGGCCCGGGGGCCAGCGACGCGATGTAGGCCGCCATGTCGGCGATCTGGTCATCGGTGAACTGGGCGGGCTTCTCCTCCGCCTGCGGTCCGTTGACGGCCATGGGCATGCGGCCCGTGCCGACCTGGAAGTCGACGGCGGCCGAGCCGACGCCGATCAGGCTCGGGCCGTCACCGGTGCCGTCGGCGGAGAGGCCGTGGCAGGTGGCGCAGTTCGAGGCGAAGAGCTTCTGGCCCTCGTCGATGCTCTGCTGCGAGGCGGCGGCGGTGGTGCTGGCCTCGTCGGCCGTGGCCGTCGAGGAGAAGAGCGCGTAGGCGCCACCGGTCGTCAGGAGGCCGACGAGGAGGAGGGACGCGGTCGCGAGGGGCCCGCGGCGTCCCGTCTTCTTGCGGCTGCTGGTCGAGGTCTTGGAGAACATGCTGTGCGAACTTTCCGATGCCTATTTGAGGACGTAGACGACCATGAAGAGGCCGATCCACACCACGTCGACGAAGTGCCAGTAGTACGAGACGACGATGGCGGTCGTCGCCTCCTTGTGACCGAAGTTCTTGGCCGCGAACGCACGACCGATGGTCAGGAGGAAGGCGATGAGCCCGCCGATGACGTGAGCACCGTGGAAGCCGGTGGTCATGTAGAAGGCCGAGCCGTAGGCGCTCGAACTGAGCGTGACGTGCTCGGAGATGAGGTGCGCGTACTCGAAGACCTGCAGGCAGATGAAGGCGGCGCCCATGGAGTAGGTGAGGAAGAACCACTCGACCATGCCCCACGAGCCGACCTGGAAGAGCTTGCCCGTGCGTCGGGCCTGCATGCGCTCGGCGGCGAAGACGCCGAACTGGCAGGTGACCGACGACAGCACGAGCATGATCGTGTTCGTCAGGGCGAACGGGACGTCGAGCTTCGACGTCTCGGCGGCCCAGAGCCCGGGGGAGGTGCTCCGCAGCGTGAAGTAGATCGCGAAGAGGCCGGCGAAGAACATGACCTCGCTGCCGAGCCACACGATGGTGCCCACGGCCACTGTGCTCGGTCGGTTGACGACCGGTCCGCTGGAAGGTCTCGAGAGAGAGGTACTTGTCACGCGGTCCATTATGCCTGGTAAGTCGCCCTGGGTTTGCGCAGGAAACCCCGCGCAGGGAATTTCTGTTGACGACGAGCTATCCGTGGTGCATGCTTCCCGCCAGTAGCCTGTCCGCATGACCGACGCGCTCTCCTGGCCCCTGCTCATCGACTCGCTGCTGGCCCGCCGAGACCTCTCGATCTCCGAGGCGACGTGGGCCATGGAGCGCGTGATGGTGGGGGAGGCGACCCCGGCCCAGCTCGCGGCGTTCCTCGTGGCGTTGAGGGCCAAGGGCGAGACCGTCGACGAGATCGTGGGCTTCCGCGACGCCGTCCTCGCGCACGCCGTCGCCCTGCCCGTCGACTCCATGGCGGTCGACATCGTCGGCACCGGGGGAGACCGCTTCGGCACCGTCAACGTGTCGACGATGGCCTCCGTCGTCGTCGCCTCGACCGGGGTGCCGGTGATCAAGCACGGCAACCGGGCCGCGAGCTCCGCCTCGGGCTCGAGCGACGTCCTGGCCGCCCTGGGCGTCGACCTCACCCTCGGCGCTGACCGGGTCGCCGAGGTGCTGGGGGAGGCGGGCCTCACCTTCGCCTACGCCGCCGCCTTCCACCCGGGGTTCGGCAACGCCGCCGCGGTGCGCCGCGAGATCGGCGTGCCCACGGTCTTCAACTTCCTCGGCCCGCTCGTCAACCCCGCCCGGCCCGAGGCCAGCGCCGTCGGCGTCGCCCAGCTCGACAAGGTGCCCCTCATCGTGGGCGTGTTCCAGACCCGGGGCGCCACGGCCCTCGTCTTCCGGGGCGACGACGGCCTGGACGAGCTCACGACGACCGGACACAGCCACATCTGGGAGGTGACGGCGGGCTCCGTCACGGAGCACGACCTCGACCCCCTCGACCTGGGCATCGCGCGCGCCCGCATCGACGACCTCGTCGGCGGCGACGCCGAGCACAACGCCGCGATCGCGCGCCGGGTCCTCGCCGGCGAGACCGGTCCCGTCCGCGACATCGTCCTGCTCAACGCGGCGGCCGGCCTCGTCTCGTACCGGTTGGCGGCCGACCAGTCCGAGCGCGATCGTCCGATCGTGGCGCGGTTCCGCGAGCAGCTGCTCGTGGCGGCGCGGGCGATCGACTCGGGGGACGCGATCGCCAAGCTCGACGCGTGGGTCGCCGCCACGCGGTCGAGGGCGACCGCCTGAGGGCCGGGGCGCACCGCGGGAGGCGCACCGCGCCTCCTCGGGGCCGCTCGCCCCGCCGGGAGCCCGGGGACGACGGAAGGGCCCGTTCCGAGGAACGGGCCCTTCGTGTGTCGCCTGGCGTCAGTTGACGTCCTCGTCGACCCAGTCGAAGGTCTTCGTGACGGCCTTCTTCCAGAGGCGGAGGGTGCGGTCGCGCTCGTCGGCCTCGATGTTCGGCGTCCAGCGCTTGTCTTCCTGCCAGTTGGCGCGGAGGTCGTCGAGGGTCTCCCAGAAGCCGACGGCGAGACCGGCGGCGTAGGCCGCGCCGAGCGCGGTGGTCTCGGCGACGACGGGGCGCACCACGGGCACGTTCAGGATGTCGGCCTGGAACTGCATGAGCGCGTCGTTGGCGGTCATGCCGCCGTCGACCTTGAGCTCGGTCAGGTCGACGCCCGAGTCGGCGTTGACCGCGTCGAGCACCTCGCGGGTCTGGAACGCGGTCGCCTCGAGGGCGGCGCGCGCGATGTGGCCCTTGTTGACGTAGCGGGTCAGGCCGACCAGTGCACCGCGGGCGTCCGAGCGCCAGTACGGGGCGAAGAGGCCCGAGAACGCCGGCACGAAGTAGACGCCGCCGTTGTCCTCGACGCTCTTGGCGAGCTGCTCGACCTCGGGGGCCGAGCCGATCATGCCGAGGTTGTCGCGCAGCCACTGGATGAGCGAGCCGGTGACCGCGATCGAGCCCTCGAGGGCGTAGTGCGGGGCCGCGTCGCCGAGCTTGTAGCCGAGCGTGGTGAGGAGGCCGTTCTTCGAGTGGACGATCTCCTCTCCCGTGTTGAAGATGAGGAAGTTGCCGGTGCCGTAGGTGTTCTTCGACTCGCCCTGGTCGAAGGCCGCCTGGCCGAAGGTCGCGGCCTGCTGGTCGCCGAGGATGCCGGCGATCGGCACCTCACGGAGGAGGCTGGACGCCTCGACCGTGCCGTAGACCTCGGAGGAGCTCTTGATCTCGGGCAGCATCGAGCGGGGCACGTCGAAGGCCTCGAGGATGTCGTCGCGCCACTGGAGCGTCTCGAGGTCCATGAACAGGGTGCGCGAGGCGTTGGTGACGTCGGTCACGTGCACGCCGCCGTCGGTGCCGCCGGTGAGGTTCCAGAGGACCCACGTGTCGGTGGTGCCGAAGAGCAGGTCGCCGGCCTCGGCCTTCTCGCGCGCCCCCTCGACGTTCTCGAGGATCCAGACGACCTTCGTGCCGGAGAAGTACGTGGCGAGCGGCAGGCCCACGACGGGCTTGAAGCGCTCGACGCCGCCGTCCGCCGCGAGGCGGTCGACGATCGACTGGGTCCGCGTGTCCTGCCAGACGATCGCGTTGTAGACGGCCTTGCCGGTCGTCTTGTCCCACACGACGGCGGTCTCGCGCTGGTTGGTGATGCCGACGGCCTTGATGTTGTGACGCGTGATGTCGGCACGCGAGAGCGCCTGGCCGATGACCTCGCGGGTGTTCTCCCAGATCTCGGCGGGGTCGTGCTCGACCCAGCCGGCCCGGGGGAAGATCTGCTCGTGCTCTTTCTGGCCCGTGGCCACGATCGAGCCGGAGTGGTCGAAGATGATCGCCCGGGTGCTGGTCGTGCCCTGGTCGATCGCGAGGATGTAGTCGTCGCTCACTGGTGGTGCTCCTTCGTCGTTGATGGTGCGGATCGGGTGCCCGGGCGCGGACGGCGGGCACGGTGGTGCCGTCGCCGTCCGCGCCGGGTCGGTTCGGCAGGTGGTGCGGGTGCGGCGCGTCGGCCGCGGATGGTGCCGGGGCGTCGGGCTAGGCCGCGACGACGATCGGCAGCAGCGGGAACGACAGCAGCGCCGCGAGGACGCCGCCGATCAGCGGGCCGACGACGGGGACCCACGCGTAGCCCCAGTCGTTCGAGCCCTTGCCCTTGATGGGCAGGATGGCGTGGGCGATGCGCGGGCCGAGGTCACGGGCCGGGTTGATGGCGTAGCCGGTGGGCCCGCCGAGCGACGTGCCGATGACGATCACGATGAAGGCGACCGGGATGGCGCCGAGGGCGGCCGGGGTCTGGCCGTTGGTGAAGGCGATGATGCTGAAGACCAGCACGAAGGTGCCGATGATCTCCGTGACGAGGTTCCAGCCGTAGCTGCGGATCGCCGGGCCGGTCGAGAACACGCCCAGCTTGGCGGCGGGGTCGGGCTCCTCGTCGAAGTGCTGCTTGTAGGCCAGCCACACGATGACGGCACCGATGATCGCTCCGATCATCTGCGCCGCGACGTAGACGAGGAACGCGACGAAGTCGATGTTGCCGAGGATCAGCTGCGCGATGCTCACGGCCGGGTTGAGGTGCGCCCCGGAGGAGTACGAGACGGTCACGCCGGCGAAGACCGCGAGGCCCCAGCCGATGTTCACCATGAGGGTGCCGCCGTTGAATCCCTTCGACTTCGTCAGGGACACGTTGGCGACGACACCGCCACCGAGGATGATGAGCATCGCTGTGCCCACCACTTCCGAAAGAAAAATCAATCCCAGGTTCACGTCGACCTTCCTTGTCGTCCGGCGGGGTGCGACTGTGCACCTCCGCGGTGAGCGTGTGTCAACACCATAGACCTGGAAAGTCACCCGATGGATAGCAAAATCACCAGCGATGCACATATGTGCAGACGGGGTGTCGAGGGGTAGCTTTGCGGCATAGTGGTGCGTTTCCACGACAGGGGTCATCCCTACGAGAGGAACTTCGATGAAGAAGCTCATCAACGATCCGAAGGACGTCGTCACGGAGGCCGTCGCCGGCCTCGGCATGGCGCATCCCGACCTGCTGACCGTCTCGCTCGATCCCGTGTTCGTGAGGCGCGCCTCCGCCAAGGGGCAGGGCAAGGTCGCGATCGTCAGCGGCGGGGGCAGCGGGCACGAGCCCCTGCACGCCGGCTTCGTGGGCCCGGGCATGCTCGACGCCGCCGTCCCGGGCCCCGTCTTCACGTCGCCGACCCCCGACCCGGTGCTCGCCGCGACGCAGGCCGTCGACGGGGGAGCGGGCGTCCTCTACATCGTGAAGAACTACACGGGCGACGTGCTCAACTTCGAGACCGCCGCCGACCTCGCCGAGGCGGAGGGCATCACCGTCGCGACCGTCGTGGTCGACGACGACGTGGCCGTCAAGGACTCCCTCTACACGGCCGGTCGACGCGGGGTGGCCGGCACGGTCGTGGTGGAGAAGACCGCCGGCGCGGCCGCCGAGCGCGGCGACTCGCTGGAGCAGGTCGCGGAGGTCGCGCGCCGGACGAACGCGGCGACGCGCACGATGGGCGTCGCGCTCACCGCCGGCGTCGTGCCCCACGCCGGCGAGCCCAGCTTCACGCTGGCCGACGACGAGATCGAGATCGGCATCGGCATCCACGGCGAGCCCGGGCGCGAGCGCGTGCCGCTCGAGCCGGTCGACCGCATCGTCGACCGCCTGCTCGGAGCCGTCCTCGACGACCTCGGGGCCACCGCGGGCGACCGCGTGCTCCTCTTCGTCAACGGGATGGGCGGCACGCCCCTGGTCGAGCTCTACATCGCCTTCCGCCGGGCCGCCGAGGTGCTCGCGGAGGCCGGGATCGAGGTGAGCCGCAGCCTCGTGGGCGACTACGTCACCTCCCTCGAGATGCAGGGCATGTCGATCACCGTCACCCGGCTCGACGACGAGCTCGCCGAGCTGTGGGACGCGCCCGTCGAGACCGCGGCCCTCCGGCACGGGCGATGACGCGCCTCCCCGCTGCCGACACCGACACCACGACCACCGAGGAGGACCACCGATGACACTCGACGCCCACTGGACCCGTGCCTTCATCGAGCGCACGGCCGACGTCGTCACGGAGTCGCGGGCCGCGCTCGTCGAGCTCGACCGCGAGATCGGCGACGGCGACCACGGCGAGAACCTGGAGCGCGGCTTCTCGGCCGTGCGCGCCAAGCTCGCGACCCAGCCCGACGACGCCACGCCCGGCGCCCTGCTCAAGATGGTCGCGACGACGCTGATCTCGACCGTGGGAGGCGCGTCCGGCCCGCTCCTCGGCACCGCCTTCCTCAAGGGAGCGGGTGCCCTCGGCGACGCGTCCGTCCTCGACGCCGACGCCGTGGTCGCCTTCCTCTCCGCGGCGCGGGACGGCGTCGTGCTGCGCGGCAAGGCCGAGGTCGGTGACAAGACGATGATCGACGCCTGGTCGCCGGCCGTCGAGGCGGCGTCCGAGGCCGCGGCCGGGGGAGCGACCCCGGCGACCGTCCTGCGGGCCGCGTCCGACGCCGCCGCCGCGGGGGCCGCCTCGACCGAGCCGCTCGTGGCGCGGAAGGGCCGGGCCAGCTACCTCGGAGAGCGAGCCGTCGGGCATCGTGATCCCGGTGCGCAGTCGTCGTCGCTCATCATCCAGGCCGCCGCCGACACCGCCGAGGAGGCCTGATCATGGCTCCCGTCGGGATCGTCGTCGTCTCCCACAGCTCCGCCATCGCCGAGGGCGTCGTCGAGCTCGCGCGCCAGATGGCGCCGTCCACGACGCTCGTCGCCGCCGGCGGCACCGACGAGGGAGGCCTGGGCACGAGCTTCGCCAAGGTCACCGACGCCCTCGCCGCGGCCGACTCCGGCGACGGGGTCGTCGTGCTCTGCGACCTCGGCAGCGCGATCCTCACCGCCGAGACGGCCGTCGACTTCCTCGACGACGACGACGCGGCACGGGTCGTGATCGCCGACGCCCCGATCGTCGAGGGCTCGGTCGCGGCGTCCGTGGCCGCCGAGACGGGCGGGTCGCTCGAGGACGTCGCCTCGGCCGCCAGGTCGGCGACCGGTGTCGCCGACACGCACGCCGACGAGCGACCGCTGCGCGGCGGTGACGTGGTCGAGCGCTCGGCCGTGCTCGTCAACGACTCCGGCCTGCACGCCCGGCCGGCGGCCGATCTCGTCACGCACGCCTCGACCTTCCAGGCCGACGTGACCGTCAACGGGGTCGACGCGAAGAGCCTGCTCCGCATCATGGGGCTCGCGCTCGGCAAGGGCGCGACCGTGTCGGTCATGGCGACCGGTCCGGACGCCGCCGCGGCGGTCGACGACCTCGTGGAGCTGATCGAGGGCGGGTTCGGGGAGGCCTGAGCGGCTACCGGCGGGGGAGCGGCGGCCGGGGCTCGCGAGGCGCGCCGATCAAGGCCAGGGCCTCGGCCCGCGCCGCGGTGTCGCCCAGCACGCCCCGGCTCGCCACGGTCACGGTCGAGCTGCGGACTTGTCGGGGGCCTCGGGTGGTCACGCAGCCGTGGACGGCCTCGAGCACGACCAGCACGCCTGCGGGCGCGGCACCCGCGTCCAGCGCGTCGGCCAGCTCTTCGCCGAGGCGTTCCTGCAGCTGGGGCCGGGCCGCGACGGCGTCGACGACCCGGGGGACCGCCCCGAGCCCGAGCAGGCGTTCGCCCGGCACGTAGGCGACGTGCGCCACGCCGAGGAACGGCAGCAGGTGGTGCTCGCAGACGGAGCGGAACTCGACGTCGCGCACGATGACGAGCTCGCCGAGGCGTCCCGGCTCGGCCGGGACGGCGGCCGCCCGGACGAGAGCCGACGCGTCGACGCCCACGCCGGCGAAGAACTCGGCGTACGCCTCGGCCACGCGCCGAGGCGTCGAGGCGAGCCCGGCACGACCCGGGTCGTCGCCGATCGCGGCGAGGATCTCGAGCACGGCGGCCTCGATGCGAGGCCGGTCGACGGGGCTGCTGGTCATCCGTCCAGTCTGACAGCCGCACCCCGCGTGAGCGAGCGCCGGAGAGCCGACGGGGAAGGGGCCGAGATCACTGAGCTGACATAATGTGCATTATCGGACATCATCCACATCTTCGAGAGGGGTGCCGAGAGGGGTCGGCGAGACCGTCAGGGCGCGGCGTGGCCACCGGGCTGCAGGACCGACCTCAGCAGCTCGACCAGGGCCTCCGGCTCGACCGGGTCGCTGGTGCTCGCGAGCTCGTCGAGCGTGAACCAGCGCGACTCGAGGATGTCGGTGCGCTCGTCGTCGGTCCAGCCGTCGTCGACGACCTCGAAGTGCGGCAGCCGCACCACGAAGAACTCGGCGTGGCCGTGCGTGTGGTCGGCGGCGTCCCAAGGCACCTCGAAGTCGTCGACGTGCACGACCGGGCCCACGTCGTCGACCACCTGGCCGGTCTCCTCGCGCAGCTCGCGGACGGCGGCCGTCGGGTGGTCCTCGCCGGGGTCGACTCCCCCTCCGGGCGTGATCCAGCGGGCCGAGCCGCTCGTGTCGGGCGCCTTGGTCATCATCAGCAACAGCCGGTCCTCCTCGTCGAGCACGAGGAGGCGCGAGGTCGGCCGGACGATCCGCTCGGTCACGAGGCGCCTGCGTCTCAGGCCAGCGGGGCGAAGTCGCTGGTGTCGCCGACGTACCGCGTGCGGTCGGCGGGCACCGGGTCGACGACGGCCGAGGCGACCTCGGCCGCGAACTCGGCGACGTTGTAGAGCTTGCCGGCGCTCTCCTTGCGCGACGAGATCGCGCCGGGGTTCGAGCGCTCGAGCAGCGTCGCGGTGATCGTGCCCTCGATCATGTCGCCCGAGACCACGACGAACTCGACGCCCGCGGCCTCGAGCTGCGGGATCATCTCGCGGAGGGCGTCCTCGCCGGCGCGCTTGCTCAGCGCGACCGGCAGGTACTCCGGCATCGTCTCGGTCGTGCGGATGAAGTGGGCCTGGTGGCTCGTGACGAAGACGACGCGGGAGCCGGGCGCCATGAGCGGCAGCGCCGCGGTGAGGAGCGAGACCTGGGCGTCGCGGTTGAGCTGCAGGGCGTAGTCCTCGGCCATGCCGCTCTCCATGCCTCCCGAGGCGTTCATGACGAGCACGTCGAGTCCGCCCCACTCCCCCTCGACCACGGAGAACATCGCGGCGAGGCTGCCGGCGTCGGTGAGGTCGGCGCCCACGGCGATCGCCTCGCCGCCCGCGGCCTCGATCTTCGCGACGAGCTGCTGCGCGCGCTTCTCCTTGTTGCGGTAGTTGACGACCACCTTGGCGCCCGCCCCGGCGAGGTACTGCACCGTGTCGGCCCCGATGCCGCGTGACGAGCCGGTGACGAGGGCGCGCTTGCCGGTGAGGGATCCTGCGGCGAGGGGGTTGGACACGAGGCGACTCCAGACTGTGGGGATGCGGTTCGGCGCCCTCCGCGGGCACCTGGTCGGCTGAGGACCAGCCCCGAGACTAGCAACCGCCCCGTCGGGCGACGGGCGCGGATGGTAGTTTCCATAACAGGGGGAACGAAGGAGGACCGACGTGGACGTCGTCACCCAGTACGCATGGATCGTGTGGATCGCGCTGATCCTGCTCTTCGTCGTGGTCGAGGTGACCACGCTCGAGTTCACCTTCCTCATGCTCGCGATCGGCAGCGTCGGCGGGCTGCTCGCCGGCCTCTTCGGGGCTCCCTGGTGGTTGCAGGTCGTCGTTGCCGCCGTGCTGGCGGTCTTGCTGCTCTTCACCGTCAGGCCTCCGCTGCTGCGGGCCCTCGGCAAGGGCGGCGACCCGACCCCCAGCAACGTCGAGGCGCTGCTCGGGCTGCGGGGCACTGTCGTCGTGCCCCTCTCGGCCCACGCAGGCCAGGTCAAGCTGTCCAACGGCGACACCTGGACCGCGCGCCTCATCTCCACTCCCCCGACGTCCGTCGGCGAGGGTGCCACGCTCGACACGGGCGCCGCCGTCGTCGTCACCGCCATCGAGGGGTCGACCGCCCTGGTCGTCCCCGCCTGAGAGGAAGTCTCATGGACCAGTCCCTCACCGCCGGCACGATCGCCACCCTCGTGGTCATCGCGATCGTCGTCGTCCTCGTGCTCGTCGTGCTGTTCCGCGCCGTTCGCATCATCCCGCAGGCCTCGGCCGGCGTCGTGGAACGGCTCGGCAAGTACCACAAGACCCTCCTGCCGGGCCTCAACCTCCTCGTGCCGTTCATCGACCGCGTCCGGCCCCTGATCGACATGCGCGAGCAGGTCGTCTCCTTCCCGCCGCAGCCGGTCATCACCGAGGACAACCTCGTCGTCTCGATCGACACGGTCGTCTACTTCCAGGTGACGGACGCACGGGCCGCGACCTACGAGATCGCCAACTACCTCGGCGCCGTCGAGCAGCTGACCACCACCACGCTCCGCAACGTCGTCGGCGGGCTGAACCTGGAGGAGGCGCTGACCAGCCGCGACAACATCAACGGCCAGCTCCGCATCGTCCTCGACGAGGCCACCGGCAAGTGGGGCATCCGCGTCGGACGCGTCGAGCTCAAGGCCATCGACCCGCCCGCCTCCATCCAGGACAGCATGGAGCAGCAGATGCGCGCCGAGCGGAGCCGCCGCGCCGCGATCCTCACCGCCGAGGGCACCAAGCAGTCGCAGATCCTCGAGGCGGAGGGCATGCGCCAGTCGGCGATCCTGCGGGCCGAGGGCGAGGCGAAGGCCCAGGTGCTCCGGGCGCAGGGCGAGGCGGAGGCGATCGACACGGTCTTCAACGCCATCCACCAGGGCGATCCCGACCCCAAGCTGCTGGCCTACCAGTACCTGCAGACCCTGCCGAAGCTGGCCGAGGGGTCGAGCAACAAGCTCTGGATCATCCCGAGCGAGCTCACCGAGGCGCTCTCGGGCATCGGGCAGGGCTTCTTCCAGCCGAAGAACCCGGACGCGCCCGGCTGGACCCCCAAGCCCACGACCAAGGTGTCCGAGATGGACGTCACGCCCGACCTCGCGACCACCGTCGACCTCGGGTCGGAGCCCGACCTGGGCTTCCCGACCGCGACCGGGGCGACGCCCGGCGCCGCCGGGACGCGGGTCGGCACGACCGACGCCATGGGTGAGGACGAGCAGGCCGGGTCGACGACGGACGACCCGCCGGCACCGGGACGCGAGGCGACGCCTCCGACGGCTCCCTGACCGTGGCGGACCGCGCCTCCGGCTGGTTCGGCGGGGCGACGCCCCGCGTCCTCGCGCACCGGGGGCTCGCGGTCGACGCACCCGAGAACACGATGCTCGCGTTCGCGCACGCGATCGCGCTGGGGGTCGAGTACGTCGAGACCGACGTCCACGCCACGCGGGACGACGTCGCCGTGATCAGTCACGACCCCGACCTACGGCGACTCGCGGGACGCGACGAGCGCCTGAGGGACCTCGACCTCGCCGCGGTGAAGGCCGTTCGCCTCGACCACGACCAGGAGCTGCCCACCCTGGCCGAGGCGCTCGACGCCTTCCCCGACACGCGGTTCAACATCGACCTCAAGGTGCCGGAGGCGGTGGTCCCGGCCGTGGAGGCGATCCGGCGCGTCGGCGCCGAGCGGCGCGTGCTGCTCACCTCGTTCGACGGCGGGAGCCGCAGGCGGGCCCTGCGCCTGCTGCCGGGGACGGCGACGTCGGCGTCGCGGTCGGGGGTCGTCGGCATGATGGCCGCGGGGCTCGTGCCGGTGCCGGCCCTGCGACGCCGGCTGCTCCGCCTGGCGCTGCGCGGTTGCGGCGCGGTCCAGGTGCCGGAGGCCTACGGCCGCGTCCGCATCGTCACCGCCGAGCGCGTGGCCGAGCTCACGGCCATCGGCGTCGAGACCCACGTCTGGACCGTGAACGCCCCGCTCGACATGCGTCGGCTGGTCGGTCTCGGCGTTCACGGCATCGTCACCGACCGCGCCGATCTGGCCGTCATCGAGGTCGCGGGCGGCTCTGCCGAACCACTGTGAACCGACTGTGAATGTCTCCCGCGTGAAACATCACGACGTCCCCCGACGTTAGAACGGGAGATTGCAACGCGAGAGGAGACCACACAATGGCAGATCGCAGTTTGCGCGGCATGAGACTCGGCAGTCAGAGTCTGCAGAGCGAAGAGGGAGTGGAGTTCTCACCCCGCAAGAAGGCCGTGTACCAGACGGTCGACGGCCACAGGTTCGAGATGGTGTTCTCCGCGGACGCGGAGATCCCCGACATCTGGCAGTCCCCCAAGAGCGGTCGCGAGGGTCGTCTCCTCACGGCCGACGGGAAGCTCGTCGAGATCGAGGAGGGCGACGTCAAGGTCGCTCGCACGCACTGGGACATGCTGCTCGAGCGTCGCACGCGCGACGAGCTCGAGGAGCTCTTGCAGGAGCGCCTGACGTTCCTGCGCGCACGCCGCGGACAGGAGAAGATCGGGGCCTAGGCCTCGACCTCCCGTCCACCCCACGACCCCGGTCGCCCTCGGCGACCGGGGTCGCTCCCTGTCCGGGCCGGTGATGTCATCAGCGGCCGACGGCGTCGAACTGGCGGGGGTCGTGGAGCTCGTCCTCGAGCCTGACCGGAGCCGACGCCGCCAGGCGCGGCGGCTGCAGCTCGGGCCACGGGGCGGCGTCGAGGCGACGCCGACGACGGGATCGCGCTCCCCCGAGGAAGACGCGGGCCATCACCAGCATCGCGAGGCCGAAGAACGACACGAGCAGCTCGATCGCCCGGCTGTCGACGACCGCGGGGGTCGTGCCGGTGCCGAGCTCGATCGTGTGCACCATCGTGCCCGCCGTGAAGTCGCGCACCCCCGCGACGATGCGACCGTCGGCGTCGATGACCCGACTCGACGCCACCGTCGAGACGTTGACGACGGGTCGTGCCGTCTCGATGGCCCGCAGCCGCGCGATGGCGAGCTGCTGTGCGTTCTCGTCGGTGTCGCCGAAGTCGGCGTTGTTCGTCTGGGCGATGATGACCTGCGCCCCGTCGCGCATCATGTTCGTCACGAGCTGGTCGTCGACGATGTCGAAGCAGATCGAGATGCCGGCCACGAAGTCGCCGACGTCGATGGCCTCGGGCCGGGTGCCGGGCGTGTAGTCGCGCGCGATGAGGTCGATCAGGTCGGGCGCGAACGGGCGCCAGAAGGCACGGTCGGGCACGTACTCCCCGAACGGGATCGGGTGCTTCTTGTCGTACTGGGCCTGCACTCCCCCGTCGGCCCAGAGCAGCGACGAGTTGTGCACGACCTCGCCGTCGTCGCTCTGCGTGATCGCCCCCGACAGGAGCGGGGCGTCGTAGCCGTCGCTGATGGCGTCGAAGACGTAGGCCCCGTAGGCGTCGCGGGTCGGGTCGAGGTCGGTGCCGCCCTCGGGCCAGACGACGAGGTCGAGGTCGATGTCGTTCTCGCGGAGGTAGGTCGGGAGCCCGGTCATCGCCTCCACCTGCGAGCTGAGCAGGTCGCCGCGTTCGCGCTGGTCGAAGTAGCCGGCCGGGCCGTTTCCCTGCACCCCGGCGATGGTCGCCGTGCCGCTCGAGGTGGTGGGCCACGCCGGCACCGCGAGCACGGCCACGACGGCGATCGCCCCGGCGAGGGCGCGGGTGCCGCCTCGGACCGACGCCTGCAGCGCGAGCTGGATCAGGGCCGCGACGAGCGCCACCATGAGGAACGACAGGCCGGAGATGCCCACCCACGCGACGAGCCCGGCGAAGGGGCTCTGCGACTGGCTGAGGGCCATGCGCCCCCAGGCGAAGCCACCGTAGGGCCAGTTGCCGGCGACGAGCTCGCGCAGCGTCCAGAGGCCGCCGACCACGACGGGCAGGAGGACCGTGCGGCCGAGCAGGCCCGGCCAGATGCGCGGCACCCAGCGGTAGGCGAGGGTGATGAGGACGGCTCCCCCGCCGAAGAACAGCGCCTCGAGGGTGGTGAGCGCCGCCCACGGCAGGAGCCCGAGGTACAGCGTCGCCCAGAAGATGTGCACGCCGTAGAACGAGAGGCCGGCGATCAGGCCGACGAGGAACGCGCCTCCGGCCCGTCGCCCGCGGAGCGACACCAGCACGAGCGCGACGCCCACGAACGCGAGGGGCCACACGTCGCCGTCGGGGAAGCCCGCGTCGAGCACGACGCCGGCGGCCGCCGCCACCAGGACGGCCACCCCGAGGGGCAGGCGGAAGTCTGTCGCTCGGGTGGGCATCCCTGGATCTTAGGCGTCCGGCCGATGGCCGAGATGAAGGGACGCCGAGAGGCGCTCACCGGGCGGCGCCGGCACGGGGACGGCCGCCCGGGGCGCCGCGGCGCGGGTCAGACGGCCGAGTAGGCGACGATGCCGCGGCGCACCGCGTCGAGCGCCTGACGAGCCGTCGGTCCGACGGGCAGGTCGGCGACGACCGACAGCTGGTCGAGCAGGTCGATCGTCTGCTTGGTCCAGCGCACGAAGTCGCCCGCGGCGAGCTCCGCGTCCTCCAGGACCGAGTCGAGGCTCGCGCCGCGCGCCCACCGGTGCATGGCCAACGCGAGGCCCGGGGCGGGCGGGGTGCTGCCCGGCAGGCGGTGCTCGTGCTCGAGGTCGTCGAGGTCGGCCCAGAGCTTCTGCGTCTCGTCGAGCGCGTCACGGAAGGCCCCGCGGGGCAGGAAGCGCTCCGACACCTGGCCCTCGTCGCGACGCGGCTCGTAGACCAGGGTCGCGGCCATGGCCGCCATCGAGGGCACGTCGAGCATGTCCCACAGGCGGAGCCGCAGGGACTCGGCCACGAGCAGGTCGCGGTCGCCGTAGATGCGTCGCAGCGTGCGGCCGGCCGGGGCGACGTCGACCTCGGCGGTGCGGTCGAGGCGAGCCGTGCCTCCCGCGGTCGTCGAGGCGGCGGACGAGGAGGCGCGGGGCACCAGGTAGCCCCGGTCGAGCAGGACGTCGGTCACCCGGTCGAAGACCTTCGCGACCGCGCCCGTGCGGCTGCGGATCTGCGCCGACAGCTGGTCGGTCGTCTTCTTGAGCTTGAACCAGCGCTCGGACCATCGTGCGTGCTGCTCGCGCTCGGGGCAGGCGTGGCACGGGTGCTGCCGCATCCGCCGACGGAGCTCGGTGAGGCGGCGCTGGCGCTTCTCGTGCTCGGCCCGCGACTGCGAGTCGGCCCGGGCCGCGCCCTGCTTCTCGAGGTCGCCGAGCTCGCGGCGGATGGTCGTGTACTCGCCGAAGTCGCCGAGGTGGCACTCCATGCTGCGGGCGTAGCCGTCGAGGCTCTCCTGCTGCGTGCGGACCTTGCGGGCCAGGTCGACGACGGCGCGGTCGGCCTGGAACTGGGCGAAGGACGTCTCGAGCACCTCGCGGGTGCGCGACCGGCCGAACTGCTCGATCAGGTTGACGGCCATGTTGTACGTCGGCCGGAAGCTCGAGTTCATCGGGTAGGTGCGGCGGGAGGCGAGGCTCGCGACCGCCTGGGGGTCGAGCCCGGGCTGCCACTGGATGAGCGAGTGGCCCTCGACGTCGATGCCGCGGCGACCGGCGCGGCCGGTGAGCTGGGTGTACTCCCCCGGCGTGATCGGCACGCGGGCCTCGCCGTTGAACTTCTCGAGCTTCTCGAGCACGACGGTGCGCGCGGGCATGTTGATGCCGAGGGCGAGGGTCTCGGTCGCGAAGACGACCTTGACGAGCTTCTTCTGGAAGAGCTCCTCGACGACCTCCTTGAAGGCGGGCAGGAGGCCGGCGTGGTGCGCCGCGACGCCGCGCTCGAGGCCGTCGAGCCACTGCCAGTAGCCGAGCACCGCGAGGTCCTCGTCGCGGAGCGTGCGGCAGCGGGCCTCGACGATCTCGCGGATCTCCCGGCGCTGCTCGGACGTGGTGAGGCGGATGCCCGAGCGGAGCACCTGCTTGACCGCCTGGTCGCAGCCGACCCGGCTGAAGACGAAGAAGATGGCGGGCAGCAGGTTCTGGTCGTCGAGCATCTCGACGATCTTCCAGCGGTCGAGACGGCCCTGGGAGTGCTGGGTGGGCGGCACGACGTGGCCGCGCGGGCCGTGGCCCTGTCCGCCTTCGCGACCTCCGCGGTCGCGCCGGCTGCCGCCTCCCCGCCGGGACAGCGACGTGGCGCGCAGCAGCTCGGGGTTGACGCGGTTCGTCGCGGCCTGGCCGCTCGAGTCGAACAGGTCGAGGAACTTGCCGCCGACGAGCACGTGCTGGTCGAGGGGTACCGGGCGGTCCTCCGACACGATGACGTCGGTGCCGCCGCGGACGGTCTGCAGCCAGTCGCCGAACTCCTCCGCGTTGGACACGGTGGCGCTCAGCGAGATGAGGCGCACGTCGAGCGGGAGGTGGATGATCACTTCTTCCCAGACGGCACCGCGGAAGCGGTCGGCCAGGTAGTGGACCTCGTCCAGCACGACGTAGCGGAGGTCGTCGAGCATGTCGGAGCCCGCGTAGAGCATGTTGCGGAGCACCTCGGTCGTCATGACGACGATGCGGGCGCGGGAGTTGACGTTCGTGTCTCCGGTGAGCAGGCCCACCTCGGAGGCGCCGTACTCGGCCACGAGCTCGTTGAACTTCTGGTTGCTGAGCGCCTTCATCGGCGCCGTGTAGAACACCTTGTCGCGGGGGTGCTGCATCGCGAGGTGGATGGCGAACTCGGCGACGAGGGTCTTGCCTGCCCCGGTGGGGGCCGCCACCAGGACGCTCGAGCCCTCCTCGACCGAGGCGCAGGCCGCCTCCTGGAAGGGGTCGAGGGCGAAGCCCAGCCGGGAGCGGAAGGACTGCAGCTGGGGGCTGCGCACCCGGGTCTTCGAGGCGGCGAAGCGCTCGGCGGGGCTGAGGTCGTTCGTGGTCATGAGGTCACTTCCCGGCGAGCTCGGCGTCGAGGGCGGCGACCCGCTTGGCGACCTGGCGGTCGTGCAGCCACGCGACGCCGGCCGCGGCGAAGTACAGGATGATCATCGGGATCGCCAGCAGGAACATCGAGAAGACGTCGGCGGCGGGCGTGGCGATGGCCGTGAAGAGGGCGATGAGGAGGATGGCGACCCGCCAGCCCTTGATGATGCCGACTGCCGAGATGACCCCGACGAAGTTGAGCAGCACGAGGAAGACGGGCAGCACGAACGCGATGCCGACCGCGAGGATGAGCTTCAGCACGAAGTCGAAGTACTGCTTCGCGTCGATGATCGCCGCGTCCTCCGTCGAGACGAAGCCGGTGAGCACCTCGACGATGTGCGGAAGCACGAAGTAGCCGCTCGCGCAGCCCAGCAGGAAGAGCGGGATGGCCGAACCGATGAAGCTCGCCGCGTAGACCTTCTCCTTGCGGACCAGCGCGGGCACGATGAAGGCCCACACCTGGTAGAGCCACACGGGGCTCGACAAGATGACGCCGACCGTGACGGCGATCTGGATGCGGAGGTCGAAGCTGCCGGCGATCGTCGGGTAGTTCAGGGTCGCGGCCGTGCCCCGCGCCTCGGCCATCGCGGTGATGGGGTCACGCAGCACGTCGAGGACGTAGGTCGACAGGAAGAAGCCGGCGACGCTCGCCAGGATCAGGGCGAGAGCAGACCGGAACAGCCTCTTGCGCAGCTCGACGAGGTGCTGTCCCAGCGACATGCGACCGTCGGCCGAGCGCTGCCGCGGCGTGCGCCCGCCCTCGTCCGTGCCACGAGTCGTCGTCGTGGCCACGCGTCAGTTCTTCGGCGGGAGGTCGTCGCCGTAGGTGGGACGGGCGGTGCGGGTGTCGGCGGCCGGTCGAGCGGTGTCGTCGCCCGAGGAGCGTCGGACGGCGTCGTCGCCGTCGGTCTTCTTCTCGTCGCCGATCTCGGTCTTGAAGATGCGCATCGACTGGGCGATGCTCTTCGCGAGAGCAGGCAGCTTGGGGGCGCCGAACAACAGCAGGATGATCGCCAGGATGATGATCAGGTGCCAACCGGTGAGGTTTCCGAGCATGAGGGTCTCCTAGCGTTGCAGGGAAGCTCCAGTGTAACCCGACCGCCCCTCCGCTCCCTCGGCGGAGCCTGAGGCGAGCCCCTGGGCGCACCCCGGAGGGCCTGGCGATCGTCTCAGTCGGCGTAGTTCTGGGCGGCGCGGTCGGCCCACTCCGCCACGGCGCGGCGTGCCGCGGGCGGCGCGACCACGCAGGCGCGCCCCGGCAGTCCCGCCACGAGGCGCACGACCGTGCTGATCTGCTCGACGCGGAGCGACAGGCGCGTGCGGTCGCCGGCCACCGGCTCGACGTCGACGGGCGACCAGTCGTCGAGCAGCGGCGCGGCAGCTGCGTCGATCTCGACGGTCACGACGACGTCGTCGGGCGAGCCCGAGAACAGGGTCTCGGGCAGCGCGACGTCGGCGGCGCGGTGGGCGATCGGCGTCGCCGAGAGGGCCGGGGACGTGATGCGGTCGACGCGGAAGGTGCGCAGCGCCTCGCGAGCGTGGTCCCACGCGCGGAGGTACCAGTCGGCGTCCTGCGACTCGACGCGCAGCGGGTCGACGCGTCGGCGCTCCTGCTGCCCGCGCGCGCCGGCGTAGTCGAACTCGAGCTGGACGCCCTGCTCCACGGCCCGGCCGACGAGGGCCAGCACGCCGTCGGTCTCGTTCTGGTCGACCGCCACCTGGCTCGGCTCGGCCGAGGCCCCCCTCGACAGCTTCGACATCAGCGACGCCACGGCGCTGCGGTCGGCGTGCTCGGGCAGCGACGAGAGGTACTGCAGCCCGGCGATGAGGGCGGCCGCCTCGCGCGCCGAGAAGCGGGGCGACTCGTCGATGGCGACCAGGTTGGTGAGCTGGATGACGTCGTTCTGCTCGAAGTCGTCCCAGGCGATGTCGAAGAGGTCGCCGTGCTGGTACTGGTTGGTCTCCCCCGGCACGCCCGAGACGGCGATGAGCTCCACCGCGCGTCGGATCTGCGCCACGCTCACCCCGAAGTGCTCGGCCGCCGCGGCGACGCCGACCCGCTCGTTGTCGATGAGCCACGGCACGAGGGCGAGCAGCAGCGCGAGCTTGTCGGTCGCCTGGGGCGCGGGGCGGCGGTCGGTCACGCGGCCTCCCCCGAATGGTCGGCGGCGAGTCGACGGAGGCGCGCGAGGACGAGGTCGCGGAGGCCCTGCGGCTCGAGGACGGTCACCTCGGGACCGAACGACGAGAGCTCCTCGGCGAGCACCTGCTGGTCGGAGTAGTGCACCGCCAGCACGTCGTCCCCCCGCGCCTCTGTGCCTCGACGCTTCGACAGGCGGACCTCGGCGTCGGAGGCCTCGACGACGCGCACGAGCGCCGTGTTCGAGCGCCGGAGCGCCTCGAGGCCCGCGAGCACCGACTCGGCGGTCGCGTCGGCCGGGCGCTCGAACGGCCTCGTCGTCACCTGGACCGGGCCGACGACGCGCGACAGGAGGAAGTTCTTGCGCGAGCCCGTGTCGGGCTCGACGGCGGCGACGACCCAGCGGCCCTGGTGCTGGACCAGCGCGAACGGCGCGAGCTCGCGCCTCCTCGGCTCGGCGTCGCCCGGCTTGAGGTAGTCGAAACGCACCACGACCCCGCGGTCGAGGGCGGTGCGGAGGGGCTCGAAGGCGGCGTCGCGGGACCGGATGCGCGGGGCGTACTCGAGCTCGGGCACGCTCGCGGCGCCCCCGAGCGAGCGGAGCTTGAGCAGCGCCCGGCGCGACTCGCCGGAGAGGGTGCCCTCGCGCCACACCATGGCGGCGAGCGTCAGCAGCGCGGTCTCCTCCGGCGAGAACGAGATGTCGAGGGGCAGCTCGTAGCTGCCGCGGGGGATGCGGTAGCGCAGCAGCTGGTTGTTGCCGGACGCTGCGGGGTCGTCGAGCGTCTCGAGGGGCACGCCGAGCTCGCGGATGTCGTCCTTGTCGCGCTCGAACTGGCGCTCGAGGGCGACGTTGTCGCCGGCGGTGTCGTAGCGCTGGCGATAGCCCTGGACTGTCGAGAGGATCTCGGACTTCGTCAGGCCGACGTCCGTCGCGAGGAGGGCGAGGACCAGGCTGAACAGCCGCTCTTCGACGGGGATCCTCGGGGCGCGGGAGGTCGGCACGTCGACGATCCTAGGACACGCCGACGACGCGCCGACGCGCCGCCGGGAGCGGCCCCGTGGCCGGACTCGGGGTCGGGGCGGCGGTCAGAGCGCGCCCAGGACGTCGAAGACGTAGACGTAGGTCTGCTGCCCGGTGGTCTCGGACGCGGGAATGACCGTCATGACCTGCGAGCCGACGCGCTGGCCGACGAGCGCCGACTTGACCTCGGCGGGGAGGTCGTCGGCCGAGAGGGCCACGGTCGTCGCCGTGCCGCCGTTCGTCCAGGTGGAGGCGGCGACGGTGGACGGGTCGGCCCAGGTCGTGGCCGTGAACTGCACCACGGCCGTGTCGTCGGCGGTCAGCTCGGGGCCGGAGCCGGAGCGCACGAGGTGCGTCCGCTGCTCGGTCGGGGCGTCGGAGGCGGGCAGCGTGATGCCGGGGGCGCCGTCCGGCGCCGTGACGACGGCGGGCAGGCCGTTCTCGCCGGGCACGAGGCTGCCGTCGGCCTTCGCGAGGAACGCGCGCTTCACGTCGACGACGGCCACGTACGCGGCGTCGGGGTCGTCGTTCGGCTCGACCGCCGTGCCCTGCACCGAGGCCGACAGCTCGCTCGCCTTGACGGCGACGGCGAGGCGCGAGCCGACGGTCGAGCACTCCAGCGCGGCGGCCAGCGGCGCGAGGGCCGAGCCGCCCACGGTGATGGGGTTCTGCGTCGTGCCGTCGTAGCCGCTGTCCTCCACCTCGGCGCCGGTGGCGCCGTCGAAGAGGGTGTAGTCGATGACGACGGGCGTGCCGTCGACGATCCGCTGGCCGTCGCCCTCGATCAGCGTCGAGACCTGGGTCTCGGTGGTGACGATGGGGCTCGGGACGCGGACCTCGGGCTTCTCGCCGAAGGCGCCGGTGGCGGTCACGACGGAGGCGGCGTCGCCCGTCGGCGGGCAGCCCGCCGAACCCGGGCCGGACTCCGACGCGCACGCGGTCAGCGAGGCCAGGAGCCCGACGGTCACGACGAGGGCGGGGAGGGTGCGGCGCACGGGTCTTCCTTCGGTCGGTGCGGCCGGGGCCGCAGGGCGCGACCGCAGGGTCGCAGGTGATCCGGGACGAGCTTAGCGGCCGTCGTCGGTCGGCTCGGACGTGCCGGGCGCGGCGTCGGGCGCCGGGCGCGCGGCGCCCGCGGCGTCGGCCTCGATCGCCTCGGTGGCGGCCACCGCGGCGGTCGCGGCCGTGCGGGCCTGCCGGGCCGTCTTGCGGAGCTTCTTGTCGCTCGCCGACCGGTCGCCGAGCGCGCCCGGGGTCCACAGCTCGACGTCCTCGTCGGAGTAGTCGGACTTCGACGGGCGGCGCTTGAGCTGCGGCAGCACGGCGCCCGGCGCGAGCCGCCGCGCGGTGATGAGGAAGCCGGTGTGGCCGATCATGCGGTGGTCGGGGCGGACGGCGAGGCCCTCGACGTGCCAGCCGCGCACGAGGGTCTCGGACGAGTCGGGCTCGGTGAACGCCCCGGAGGCGCGGAGGGCCTCCGCCACCCGCGACAGCTGGGTCGCCGTGGCGACGTAGCAGATGACGAGCCCGCCGGGCTTGAGCGCCGCCGCGGTCGCGTCCACGCACTCCCACGGGGCCAGCATGTCGAGCACGACGCGGTCGACGGTGTCGTCGGGCATGACGCCGGGCAGGCTCTCGACGAGGTCGCCCACGGTGACGGTCCAGTTCTGCGGCTCGGCGCCGAAGAAGCTGACGACGTTGCCCTCGGCGACGTCGGCGAACTCCTGCCGGCGCTCGAACGACGCCAGCCGGCCCTCGGGCCCGATCGCCCGGAGCAGCCAGAGCGAGAGGGCGCCGGAGCCGACGCCGGCCTCGACGACGGTCGCGCCCGGGAAGATGTCGGCCTGCGCGACGATCTGCGCGGCGTCCTTGGGGTAGACGATGGCGGCGCCCCGGGGCATCGACATGACGAAGTCGCTGAGCAGCGGCCGGAGCGCCAGGTACTCGTCGCCCGTCGTGCTGGCGACGACGGAGCCGTCGGGCAGGTCGACCAGGTCGTCGTGCGCGATCATGCCGCGGTGGGTGTGGAACACGGCGCCCGGGGTGAGCACGACGGTGTTCATCTTGCCCTTGGGGCCCGTGAGCTGGACCTTGTCGCCCACGACGAACGGGCCGGACTGTCGGCGGGTGGCGGTCATCTTCGGTGCTGCTCTCGATCGGTCGCCCGGCGCGGGGCAGGACGGTGGTGTCGCGGCGGGGCCGCGGGAGGGGGCGGTCAGGAGTCGGTGGCCGGCTGCTCGCGCAGGCGGCGTCCCGCGGCGTGCAGCTCGCGGAGGTCGGCGAGGGTGGTGCCGACCAAGGTCGTGCGTCGGACGTAGCCGGCGTCGTCGGCCAGGGGCGCGGCGTGCTCGACGCCGAGCGCGACGGCGCCCGAGGCCATCGCCGAGGCGAGGCCGGGGACGCTGTCCTCGATGGCCACGCAGTCGGGCGCGGAGACGCCGAGGAGCTCGGCGCCGCGGAGGTACGCCTCGGGGTGCGGCTTGCTGTGCTCGACCTCGTCGCCCGCGACGATCACGTCGAAGGCGGGGAAGTCGATCGCATCGACCATGAAGTCGGCCATGCGGCGGATCGACATCGTGACGAGAGCCGTCGGCACGCCCTCCCGGCGCAGCTCGGAGAGGAGCTCTCGCGCACCGGGCCGCCACGGGAGGTGATCCGCGCACTGCTCGAGCACCTGCGTGGTGAGGACGTCGATGATCTCGTCCTCGCCGAGCTCGACCCCGTGCTGCTGCAGCACGCGGGAGGAGTGCCACAGGCCCGAGCCGATGAGCGTGTCGCCCTCGGCCTTGGTCCAGGTGCCGCCGTACGACTCGACCAGGGCGACCTGGGAGCGGAACCAGTACGGCTCGGTGTCGACGAGGGTTCCGTCCATGTCCCAGAGGACGGCGGCAGGCAGCAGTTCGGTCACGACGGAGGAGTCTACGGGAGGGGCGTCCGGCACCGGGTCGGCCACCGCCTCCCCCGGCGCCGGGATCGGTCTATCGTTGACGACCAGATGCCGGGGCCACGACGCCCGGATCGGATGAGGACCAACGGGTGACTGGATCGACCGACTTCGCGACGGGACGGCTGCTCGTCGTCGCCTTCGAGGGCTGGAACGACGCGGGCGAGGCCGCCAGCGGCGTCGCCCGCAGCCTCGTCGAGACCCTCGGGCTCGAGGCGGTGGCCGAGCTCGACGGCGAGCGGTACATCGACTACCAGTTCACGCGTCCGCAGGTCGGCCACGACGAGGAGGGCGAGCGCACGCTCGTCTGGCCCCGGATCCAGCTGCACGCGGCGCCCGACACCTCGACGGGCCTCGACCCGGCGACGGCCGACGGCAGCGAGGTGCTCGTGCTGCTCGGCGCCGAGCCCTCCCGCAGCTGGCGCAGCTTCTCGGCCGAGATCGTCGACCTCGTCGACGTGCACGACGTCACGGCCGTGGTCTTCCTCGGCGCCATGCTCGCCGACGTGCCGCACACGCGTCCCATCTCGGTCTTCACGAGCAGCGACAACGCGGAGGTGCGTGCCGAGCTGAGCCTGGAGCGCAGCACCTACGAGGGGCCGGTCGGCATCCTCTCGGTGCTCGGCGACGCCCTCGAGACCGCCGGGGTCCCCACCCTCGCGATCTGGGCCTCCGTGCCGCACTACGTGCACAACGCCCCGTCGCCCAAGGCGACCCTGGCCCTCATCGAGAAGCTCGACGAGGTCGCCGGCGTCAGCGTGCCGCGCGGCGACCTCGAGGCCGAGTCGGCCGCCTGGGAGCAGGGCGTCGACGCCCTCGCGGCGGACGACGACGACATGGCGGGCTACATCGAGCAGCTCGAGCAGGCCCGCGACACGGTCGACTCCCCCGAGGCGAGCGGCGAGGCCATCGCGCAGGAGTTCGAGAAGTACCTCCGCCGGGGCGACGGCAAGAACGGCGGCGCCGGTCGGCCGGACGAGCCGGGCTACCCGCCCGTCGTCTGACCCCCGGACCGGTCGTGGGCGGCCCCGGCGATCGGCCGGTCAGGCCGGGTCCGCTCCCGGCACGACGACCCCGTTCTCGTACGCGAACACGACGGCGGCAGTCCGGTCGCGCAGCTCGAGCTTGCCGAGCACGTTCGAGACGTGCGTCTTGACCGTCGCCTCGCCGAGGTAGAGGGCGCGGGCGATCTCGGCGTTCGAGGCCCCGCCGGCGAGCTGGTCGAGCACCTCGCGCTCCCGCTCGGTGAGGAGCCTGAGCCGCGGGCTCGGCACGAGGACGGGCCGGGCGGGGTCGGCCAGGGCCCGCGCGACGACCGTGCGGGTCAGCTCGGGCGCGAGCAGGGCGTCCCCCCGGTGCACGACGGCGACGGCGTCGATCAGGTCCTCCGGGCCGGCCGTCTTGAGCAGGAAGCCGCTCGCCCCCGCCCGCAGGGCCGCGAAGAGGTACTCGCCGCGGCCGAAGGTGGTGAGCACGAGCACGGCGGGCCCGCCGTCGGGCGACTCGGCGAGGATGCGTCGCGTGGCCTCGAGCCCGTCGACGCCCGGCATCTCGATGTCCATGACGACGACGTCGGGCCGGGTCGTCCGCGCGAGCTCGACCGCGGCGGCCCCGTCGCCGGCCTCGCCGACGACCTCGAGGCCCACGGCCGACTCGAGGATGATGCGGAACCCCGCCCGCACGAGCTCCTGGTCGTCGACGAGGAGGACGCGGACGGTGCGGTCGCCGGCCCGGGAGGCCTCGTGCTGCGCGCGGGAGTCGGGGCTGGTGTGGTGCATGGCTACCTCGGTGGTCGTCGTTCGGTGGTGGGGGTCAGGGGCGTGCCGTTGTCGTGCGGCCCCCGTCGGATCAGCGCGGCCGGGGCTCGAGGTCGCCGACGGAGCGCCAGGGCGCCGCGCCCTCGTCGGACCGGGACCGTGAGCGGGTCACCGGCAGGACGGCGCGGACGCGGTAGCCCCCGCGCGGCAGGGGCCCCACCTGCAGGACGCCGCCGTGCAGGTCGACGCGCTCGCGCATGCCGCGCTGGCCGAGGCCCGCTCCCGTCGTGCCGGTCGCCGGGGCGGTCGACGTCGCCGGGGCCCCGCGTCCGTCGTCGGACACCTCGAGCTCGACCGCGCGGTCGCGGTACCGGAGGCTGACGACGGCCGTCGAGGCGGCGGCGTGCTTGAGGGTGTTCGTGAGGGCCTCCTGGGCGACGCGGTAAACCGTCACGCCGACGCTGTCGGGCACGTCGCAGGCGGATCCCTCGACGCTGAGGCGCACGTCGAGCCCGAGGCGACGGGTGTCGGCCACGAGCTGAGGGAGGGCCGCCGGTCCGCTCGGCGGCGGCGACTCGACGTGGTCGCGGGCCCGGAGCACGCTGAGGAGGCGCTCCAGCTCGTCGATGGTCGTCCGGGCGGTGCTCTCGACGGCCGCGAGGGCCCCGCGGGCGATCTCGGGTCGGTCGAGGGTGCGCCGGGCGGCACCGGCCTGGATGCCGATGACCGCCACGTGGTGCGCGACGACGTCGTGCAGCTCGCGGGCGATGCGGGTGCGCTCCTCGCCGATCGCCTGGTCGGCGACGATCTCCTGTGCGGCGCGCAGGTCGACCCCGGCGCGTTCGAGGGCGTGGAGGCGCGCGGCCGACACCCGGGACGACCGTCCGAAGTACACGGCCGAGACGAAGAAGATGCCGTTGAAGACGACCACGTACGCGATGGAGGCGGCCGTCGCGCCGGTGTCGCCGCCGTCGGCGGCCTGGTCTCCCGCGACCTCGCCGGCCACGCTGACCGCGAGCCACGCGAAGACCACGGCGGTGACGACGACGCTCGCGACGAGGGCCGTGCGCCGGGAGCGACCCCAGGCGTTGGCGGTGTAGATGACGAGGAAGACGGCCAACGACGGCGCGAGCCCGTCGGGGTAGCCGCGCAGCTCGCTGCCGACGACGGCGAGGCTGACGACGACCATGACGGCCACGGGCCAGCGGCGACGGAGGGCCACCGGTGCCGTGAGGGCCAGCAGCCAGGCCGCGGACTCGACGGGTCCCGTGACGCCGCCGTCGAGCGACCGCATGACGACCGAGGAGAGGAGCCAGGTCAGGGCGCCGAGCGCGAGCAGCCCGGCGGCGATCCAGGCGTCGGTCCTGACGTCGCGCCGCGTCGGCGGGCTGCGTCGCCATGCGGCCTCGTCGTCGCTGTCGCGGGGCGGGCACGGGGCGTCGACGGTCATCCGCCCCAGTATGTCAGAGCCTCGTACGTCGCGAGCTTTCGTCACCGGCGCGGCGGACCGACCGTTCCGCCCGGCCCTCGACGAACCTCGACGGAGACTCCGATCGGTGTCCGACCTCGCCGGCCGGGCGCGGCCTCAGGCGCGGAGGTCGACCCCGAGCAGGGCCTGGACCGCGTCGACGTCGACCGGGTCGGCCGGTGCGCCCGACGCCACGGCGGCGTCGACCGCGGTGAGCGCGGCCGGGACGTCGAGGTCGTCGGCCAGCGCGGCCCGCACCGCGACGAGCAGGGCGGTGGGGGTCGTGGCCCGCTCCGCGCCTCCGGCGGTGGCGGCCCAGGCGACCCACCGCGCGAGCCGCGCCTCGGCGGCGACGAGGTCGGCCTCGAACCACTCGCGGTCGGCGCGGTAGTGGTGCGTGCCGAGGGCGAGGCGGACGGCGCGCGGGTCGCGCCCGGCGGCCACGAGCTCGCTGACCTTGACGAGGTTGCCGAGCGACTTGCTCATCTTCTCGCCCTGGTAGCCGACCATGCCGGCGTGCGCCCAGAGGTCGGCGTAGTCGCCGCCCGTCAGGGCCGTGCCGTGCGCGGCGCTCATCTCGTGGTGCGGGAAGACGAGGTCGATCCCGCCGCCGTTGACGGTGATCGGCGACGCCAGGTGCTGCTGCGCGATGACGGTGCACTCGATGTGCCAGCCGGGACGTCCGGCGCCGAGCACCGAGGTCCAGGAGGGCTCTCCGTCGCGGGCGGCGCGCCAGAGGAGCGGGTCGAGCGGGTCGCGTTTGCCCTCGCGCCCGGGGTCTCCCCCGCGCTCGGCGAAGAAGCGGGCCATCGTCTCCGCGTCGTAGCGGCTCTCGAGGCCGAGGTGCCAGCTCGTGTCGCGCTCGGCCGCGCGCACGTCGAAGTAGACGTCGTCGCCGTCGGACGAGGAGGAGGTGGGCACCCGGTAGGCCACGCCCCGGTCGACGAGGTGGGCGACCGCCTCGGCGACCTCGGGCACGACGTCCGTGACCGCGACGTAGTGGTCGGGCGGCAGGACCGCGAGGTGCTCCATGTCGCTGCGGAAGAGGTCGGTCTGCGACGCCGCGAGCTCGCGCCAGTCGACGCCCGTCGCCGTCGCGCGCTCGAGGAGCGGGTCGTCGACGTCGGTCGTGTTCTGCGCGTAGGTCACCCGCACGCCCGCGTCGAGCCAGGCCCGCACGAGGCTGTCGAAGGCGAGGTAGGTCGCGGCGTGGCCGAGGTGGGTCGCGTCGTACGGGGTGATGCCGCAGACGTACAGCGAGGCGGCCCCGTCGACGGGCCGGGTCGGACGCAGCGAGTCGGTCGCCGTGTCGTGGAGCGCCGGGACCGGGCCGGTGCCCGGCAGGGTCGGGACGGCGGGGCGCGACCACGACCTCACGCGGCCACCACGCCCGTCGCGAGGAGGACGAGCAGCACGACGCCCAGCACGAGGCGGTAGGCCACGAACGGCAGGAAGCTGCGGCGCGAGATGTAGTTCATGAAGAAGGCGATGACGACGAAGCCGACGACGAAGGCCACGACCGTCGCGGCCAGGGTCTCGCCGAGCGAGTAGGGGCCGGGGTCGCTGAAGCTCTGGACGAGCTCGAACAGGCCGCTGCCGAAGACGGCGGGCACGGCGAGCAGGAACGAGAACCGCGCCGCGGCCGGCCGGGTGTAGCCGAGCGAGAGGGCGGCGGTCGTCGTCGCGCCCGAGCGCGAGACGCCGGGGACGAGGGCGAGCACCTGCGCGACGCCGACGGCGATGCCGTGACCGTAGGTCATCTCCTCGAAGCGCTGCTGCTTCTTGCCCAGGCGGTCGGCGAGCCCGAGCAGCAAGCCGAAGACGATGAGCACGATCGCGACGATCCAGAGAGAGCGGAAGACGGAGCGGATCTGCTCCTGCGCGAGGTACCCCACGACGACGATCGGCACGGTCCCGATGATGACGAGCCAGCCCATGCGGACGTCGGGGTCGGTGCGCGGGATCTTCCCGGTGACGCCCCGGAACCACTTCGAGACGATGCGGGTGATGTCGCGACGGAAGTAGATGAGCACCGCCAGCTCGGTGCCGAGCTGCGTGATGGCGGTGAAGGTGGCGCCGGGATCGAACTCCGCCGCGCTGCCGGGCTCGGAGAAGAAGAGGCCGACGAGCCGCAGGTGCGCGCTCGACGAGATGGGGAGGAACTCCGTGAGGCCCTGGACGAGGCCGAGCAGGAGTGCCTGGAGGAGATGCTCCACGCGGGGGGACCCTTCTGGTGCGGGGTGTCTAGTACGTCGCCAACAGGTCCCTGAGGACGCGACTCCCGAAGGATAGTGCGTCGAGCGGCACCCGCTCGTCGACCCCGTGGAACATCGCCGGGAAGTCCATGCCCTCGTCGAGGCGCAGCGGCGCGAAGCCGTACCCGGCGATGCCGAGCAGGCTGAGGGCCTTGTTGTCGGTGCCGCCCGAGAGCAGGTACGGCAGCACCGGCGCCCCCGGGTCGTGCCGGTCGAGGGTCGCCGTGATGGCCTCGACGAGCGGTCCGGAGAACGGCGTCTCGAGCCCGATGTCGGTGTGCACGGTCTCGATCTCGACGTCGTCGCCGATCAGCTCGCGCACCTCGGCGAGCACCGCCGCTTCCTCTCCGGGCATGCAGCGGATGTCGACGAGGGCCTCGGCGGTGTCGGGCACCACGTTGTGCTTGTAGCCGGCCGTCAGCATCGTCGGGTTCGTCGTCGTGCGGAGGGAGCCGCGGATGAAGCCCTTCGCCGAGCCGGTGCGCAGCACGAGCTCGTCGGGCGCGACCTGGGTGACGTCGACGTCGAGGATGCGCGCCACCTCGCCGAGGAGCGCCGTCGTCGTGTCGGTCAGCGCGATGGGCCACTGCTGCCGCCCGAGCACGGCGACGGCCTCGGCGAGTCGGGTGACGGCGTTCGCCTCGATCATCTGCGAGCCGTGCCCGGCGGTGCCGCGGGCCCGCAGCCGGATCCAGATGAGGGCCTTCTCCCCGGTCTGGAGGAGGTACGCGCGGCGCCCGTCGATGAACGTCGAGTAGCCGCCGACCTCGCTGATCGCCTCGGTGGCGCCCTCGAAGAGCTCGGGGTGCTCCTTCACGAGGAAGTGCGAGCCCAGCACTCCCCCGGCTTCCTCGTCGGCGAGGAACCCGACGACGAGGTCACGGGCGGGACGCTCGCCGGCACGGAGGATCTCGCCGAGCGACGAGAGCATCATCGCGTCCATGTTCTTCATGTCGACCGCGCCGCGGCCCCAGAGCATCCCGTCCTTCACGACGCCGGCGAACGGGTCGACCGACCAGTTGGCTGGGTCGGCCGGCACGACGTCGAGGTGACCGTGCACGACGAGCCCGGGCTTCGTGCGGTCGGCGCCCTCGACGCGGGCGACGACGCTCACCCGGCCCGGCTCGGACTCGAACAGCTGGGGGGCGAGCCCGAGGTCGCGCAGCTTGCCGGCGACGTACTCGGCGGCCTCGGCCTCGCCCGCCGAGCGCCCCCCGCCGTGGTTGGACGTGTCGAAGCGGATGAGGTCGCGGGCGATGGTGGCCGTCTCGTCGAGCTCCGGCTCGTGGCCGGCGCCGGTCTGTGCGGGGGTCGTCGTCATGGGCCCACGCTACCCGGCGTCGCGTCGTGACCCGTGGTCATGAGGCCCCTCGATCCCGTGCTAATGTTTCGTGGTCGGCTTCGGCAGGCACCATCCAGTCCGGGTGGCGGAAATGGCAGACGCGCTAGCTTGAGGTGCTAGTGCCCGTATAGGGCGTGGGGGTTCAAGTCCCCCCTCGGACACCGATCCTCGGATCATGACATTGGTTGAGACAGTGTCGACGAAGGGCCTCGCTCACGCGGGGCCTTTCGTGTTCCCCGGCCCGCGCCTCCCGCGCTCGTGCTCGGTGCCGTCGGCGGCGGTCTACTCTCCGGAGGACCACCACCGGAAGGACGAACACATGGAGTACACCCGCCTCGGCGACAGCGGCCTGCAGGTCTCGCGGATCATCCTCGGCTGCATGAGCTTCGGGGTGCCGGACCGCGGCGCCCACGAATGGACGCTCACCGAGGAGCAGTCGCGACCGTTCCTCGAGAAGGCCCTCGAGGCCGGCGTCACCACCTTCGACACCGCCGACGTCTACAGCGACGGCACCAGCGAGGAGATCGTCGGGCGGGCCCTCGGCGATCTCGCCCGTCGTGAGGAGGTCGTCATCGCGACGAAGGTCAACGGACGGATGCGCCCCGGGCCCAACGGCGCCGGACTGTCGAGGGCGCACGTCATGGACTCCATCGACGCGAGCCTGCGCCGCCTCGGCACCGACCACGTCGACCTCTACCAGATCCATCGGTGGGACCCGGAGACCCCGATCGCCGAGACCATGGAGGCGCTGCACGACGTCGTCAAGGCCGGCAAGGCCCGCTACATCGGTGCCTCGAGCATGTGGGCCTGGCAGTTCGCGAAGGCCCAGTCGACCGCCGACCTCGGCGGCTGGACCCGGTTCGTGTCGATGCAGGACCAGTACAGCCTCGTCCAGCGCGAGGAGGAGCGGGAGATGCACCCGCTCTGCCTGGACCAGGGCATCGGCGTGATCCCGTGGTCGCCCCTCGCCCGTGGCAAGCTCACCCGCGACTGGGACGCGACGACGGCCCGGACCGAGACCGACCGCTTCGGGCAGACGCTCTACAAGCAGCAGGAGGAGGGCGACCGCCGGGTGGCCGCCGCCGTCGCGCGCGTCGCGGAGGCGCGGGGCGTCTCCCGGGCGCAGGTCGCGCTCGCCTGGGTGCGGCAGCAGGAGGCCGTGTCGGCGCCGATCGTGGGCGCCACGAAGATGCAGCACCTCGACGACGCCGTCGCCTCGGTCGACCTCTGGCTCGACGACGAGGAGCTCGACGCGCTGGAGTCGCCGTACGTGACCCGGGAGAACGAGGGCTTCTGACCCCCGCGGCCCGCCGCGCGCCTAGTGTGAGCGGCACGCGGGGCGAGGACGCACCGCGACCTGACAGAACGGAGGGCCTCGACATGGGCACCGAGCACCACGGCGACGCGACGGAGCACACCCACCACGAGCACGACGAGGACGGCGTGCACGTCACGACCGACGAGACGCGCAGCACCTCGTCCGAGAAGGACGGCGCGTACGTCGACAGCGACATCCCCGAGGACGGCTCGACCGCCGGCGGACCGCACGACGGCGAGGCCGACGGCAAGTTCACCGACTCGGACATCCCGGGCGACCGCTGACCGCTGCCTGCCCCGCCGACCCGCCCCGCGCCTCCTCACGGACCGCGGGGCGGCGTCGTCCCGGGCGCCGCGGCGGCGGCGGCGGATCACGCGCCGGAGTCGTCGCGGGCGTCGCCCCCGGGGTACGGTCGACGGAGGGAGGACTACATCCACATGACACAGCGCATCGTTATTCTCGGCGGCGGTTCCGCCGGGCTCACCACCGCTCTCGCACTGCAGCGGCGTCGACCGCCGCAGAGCGCCAGCATCACCCTGGTCGACCAGGCCCCGTACTTCACCTACCAGCCGTTCCTGCCCGAGGTGGCAGGCGGTCACATCGCCCCGCGCGACGTCACCGTGCCCCTGCGCAAGACGCTGAAGAAGACCAAGGTCGTCGAGGCGGCCGTGACCGGCCTCGACTCGACGGCGAAGACCGTCCAGGTGACGACGGCCGACGGCGAGGTGAGCGACATCGCCTACGACCAGCTCGTCGTCGCGCTCGGCGCCGTCACCCGCACCTTCCCGACGCCCGGCCTCGCCGAGAACGGCGTCGGCTTCAAGAGCGTGGAGGAGGCGCAGTACGTCCGTGACCGCATCCTCGGCAACATCGCCGAGGCCGCGAGCGTCACCGACCCGGCCACGCGTCGTCGCCTCATGACCGTCGTCTTCGTCGGCGGCGGCTACACGGGCGTCGAGGCGATGGCGGAGCTCGACGACGCGGCCAAGGCCGCGGTCGACGAGTACCCCACCCTGTCGCGCGACGAGCTCCGGTTCGTGCTGGTCGAGGCCCTCGATCGCGTGGCGCCCGAGGTCGGGCCCGAGCTGTCCAAGTGGACCCTCGGCCACCTCCGCGGCCGCGGCATCGACATCCGCCTCAAGACCACGATGCCCTCGTGCGTCGACGGCGACGTCGTGCTGAGCGACGGCGAGACCATCCCCGCGGGCACGATCGTCTGGACGGCCGGCGTCAAGCCGAACCCCGTCCTCGGCGACATGGGCCTGCCGCTCGGGCCGAAGGGCCACGTCAACGTGCGGGCCACCCTGCAGGTCGAGTCCGAGGACGGCACGCCCCTCGACGGCGTCTGGGCCCTCGGCGACGGCGCACAGGTGCCCGACCTCACGGCCGAGAAGCAGCCGGCGTACTACCCGCCGAACGCGCAGAACGCCGTCCGCCAGGCCGTCACCGTCGCGGACAACGTCATCGCGACGCTGTCGGGCGCCCCGGTGACGGAGTACCGCCACGAGTCGGTCGGCACCGTCGCGAGCTTCGGCATCGCCAAGGGCGCCGCCAACCTCAAGGGCGTCCAGCTGAAGAACCTCCCGGCCTGGCTGGCGCACCGCGGGTACCACCTGTACGCGATGCCCACGCTGAACCGTCGTTGGCGCATCCTCACCGGCTGGATCACGAACTTCGTCGGCGGTCGCGACCAGACGCCGATGGTCGGCATGAGCGACCCGCGCGCCGGGTTCCTCAAGGTGACGCCGAAGGTCGACGCCACGAAGTAAGCAGCGCAGGCACCTGACGAGGAGGCGCGTCCCGGGCGACGGGGCGCGCCTCCTCGTGCGTCCGGCGGCCGCGCCGTCCGGCGACCCGGGCTCAGGAGGCGCGGGCCCGCTCCCGGGGGATGCGCACGGCCGCCAGCGAGGCCGCCGCGAGCAGGGCGGCCGCGACGCCGAAGGCCACGCCGTAGGAGAACGAGTCGACGAGGAGGCCCGCCACCAGGGGGCCGGCGATCGCCCCGACGTCGGAGCACATGGAGAAGATCGCCACCGGGCGTCCGCCGCGGGCACCCGCCGCGTCGCCGACCAGGGCGGCCGGGGCCGTGCCCATGAACGCCGTGGCGACGCCGTAGACCGCGAGCAGCGCCCCGAGGACGACCACGTGCGGCGCGAAGGGGACGGCGGCGAGCGACACCGCGGCCACGGCGAACGAGCCGATCACCGCGGGGCGGCGGCCCACGCGGTCGACGTAGCGCGACGCCGGCGCGAGCGCCACGGTCTGGGCGACCGCCGCGACGGCGAAGAGGATGCCGGTCCAGGCCGTCGGGCCGCGCAGCACCTCGACGACGAGCACCGGCACGAGTGCGCTCCGGACGCCGAGCGACGACCAGCCCTGCGCGAAGGACGCGACGCAGGCGGCGCGGAACCGCACGTCGCGGAGCACCTCGCGGAGCGGCGTCGGGGGCTCCCCGGTCACGGCGGCCTCACGGCCGCCGGGGCGGAGGAGCACCACGCCCACGAGTCCTGCGACCGCGAGCGTCGCGGCGTAGAAGAAGAAGGGCGCGGTGAGCGAGACGGTCGAGAGCACGCCGCCGATCGCCGGCCCGGCCATGCCGCCGACGAGGAAGCCCCCCTGGTAGAAGCCGATCGAGCGCGCGCGCCGGTGGGGCGGCGTCGACGCGAGCAGGAGGGTCATGGCCGAGATGGTGAACATCGCCGAGCCGATCCCACCGAGGCCGCGGAGCAGCAGCAGCTGCGGGTAGTCGGCCGCGACGCCCGCCAGCCCGCTCGACAGCGCGACGATGCCGATGCCTGCCCCGAGGACGACCCGCTCGCCCGCGAGGTCGATCATCCGGCCGACGAAGGGGCTCGCCACGAGGCGCATGAGGGCGAAGGCCGACAGCACCGCGCCGACGAGCACGTGGTCGACGCCGAAGCTCTGCGCGTAGACGGGCAGCACGGGCACGACGACCCCGAAGCCGACCATGACGAAGAAGGCGACCACGCCGAGCACGAGCACGTCGCGCCCGAGACGCTCACGACCGGTGACCACCGCGGCGACGGCCTCGGCGGGCGGCGTGCCGGCGGAGCCGTCCGCGGTCTGGCCGGGCGCGCCGACGGGCTGGGACCCGACGGACTGGTCGGGGACGTCGTCGGCGGGCATCCCCCCAGGGTACGTCCGCCGTGTGACGTCGTGTTGCGCCCCGCAGGCGGCGCCGGGCCCGATGGACGACCATCGAGGCCATGACACGACGCATCCGGTTCAACGCCTTCGACATGAACTGCGTGGGGCACCAGTCCCCCGGCCTGTGGCGCCACCCCGACGACCGCTCGCCCGACTACACGAAGCTGAGCTACTGGACCTCCCTGGCGCGCCTCCTCGAGGCCGGCCGCTTCGACGGGCTCTTCATCGCGGACGTCCTGGGCACGTACGACGTGTACGGGGGCAACCACGACGCGGCGCTGCGCAACGGGACGCAGACGCCCGTCGGCGACCCCGTGCTGCTCGTCTCGGCGATGGCGGCCGCGACCGAGCACCTCGGCTTCGGCATCACGGCCGGCACGGCCTACGAGCACCCCTACCCCTTCGCCCGGCGCATGTCGACGCTCGACCACCTGACCGACGGCCGCGTCGGCTGGAACGTCGTCACGGGCTACCTGCCGAGCGCCGCGCGCAACATGGGCGCCGACGACCAGCTCGACCACGACACGCGCTACGACCAGGCCGACGAGTACCTCGAGGTGCTCTACAAGCTGTGGGAGGGCTCGTGGGAGGACGACGCCGTCGTGCGCGACCGCGAGACCGGCGTCTTCACCGACCCGTCGAAGGTGCACGCCATCGGCCACGAGGGCACCTACTACAAGGTGCCGGGCATCCACGTCGCCGAGCCCAGCCCGCAGCGCACGCCCGTCATCTACCAGGCCGGCGCGTCCCCGCGCGGCATCGCGTTCGCGGCCGGCAACGCCGAGGCGATCTTCGTGGCGGCCCCGACGAAGGAGCGCCTCGCCGCGACCGTCGGCAAGCTGCGCGACGCCCTCGAGGCCGCGGGTCGCGACCGGTACTCGGCGCGGATCTACACGCTGCTGACCGTCATCACGGACGCGACGTCCGAGGGCGCCCAGGCCAAGCACGAGGAGTACAAGACGTACGCCTCGCACGAGGGCGCGCTGACCCTCATGTCGGGCTGGATGGGCGTCGACCTGTCGACGTACTCGCTCGACGACCCGGTCGGCGACGTCGAGAGCAACGCGATCCAGTCGGCGCTCGCGAACTTCCAGGCGCAGGAGGGCGTGAGCGGCAAGGAGTGGACCATCCGCGACATCGCCGAGGCCGCCGGCATCGGTGGGCTCGGACCGCGCATCGTCGGCAGCGGCGAGGAGATCGCCGACCAGCTGCAGGAATGGGTCGAGGAGACCGACGTCGACGGCTTCAACCTCGCCTACGCGATCACGCCCGGCACCTTCGAGGACATCGTCGAGCACGTCGTCCCCGTGCTCCAGGCGCGCGGTGCGTACCCGACCGAGTACGAGCCCGGCACCCTCCGCCAGAAGCTGTTCGGCCGTGGCGACCGGCTGCCCGAGGAGCACCACGGGTCGCGCTGGAAGATCGGGCAGGCCTCCCCCGCGGCCTGAGGCGCAGAGCCTGCGGGAGGCGCGGTGTGCGAGGTCGCGCACCGCGCCTCCCGCGTTCTCGCCCCGATCGTTACAGTCGGATCGTGGCGCGTCGGCAGATGTGCCCGTGACCGGCATTTCTCCGGCCGACGTTCGATAACGATCGGCCTGTCGACCCCCCCTTCTCATCACGACCACGATGACCACGTGGGCGTCACCCGTCGTTATGGTGGATCGCGTTTGCCCGGGACGACCGGGCAGCCGCGCTCCCCGGGGCGCGGACGACGACGACGAAAAGGGGCGACATGGCGTACGAGTACGTGGTCGACCGGTGGGACCAGATCTGGTTCGCCTCCTGGCAGCACTTCTCCCTCGTGGTGCAGTGCCTCGTGCTCGCGGTGGTGATCGCCGTCGGGCTGGCGGCGCTCGTCCACCGGGTGCCCGCGCTCAGCGCGCTCGCGAACGGGGTGTCGGCCGTCGGCCTGACGCTGCCGTCGTTCGCCGTCATCGGCCTGCTCATCGCCCCGGTCGGCTTCGGCGTGCTGCCGTCGGTCATCGTCGTGACGTTCTTCGCCACGCTGCCCATCCTCCGCAACGCGGTGGTCGGGCTCAGCGAGGTCGACGGAGCCGTCCTCGAGTCGGCCCGCGGCATCGGCATGGGCCCGCTGCGCACCTTCCTCCAGGTGCAGCTGCCGCTCGCGTGGCCGATCATCCTCACCGGGGTGCGCGTCAGCGCCCAGATGGTGATGGGCATCGCGGCCGTCACGGCCTACGCGCTGGGGCCCGGCCTCGGCGGCTTCATCTTCTCGGGCCTGTCCCGTCTCGGCGGCGCGAACGCGCTCGCCTCCGTGGTCACCGGGGTCGTCGGCGTCGTGCTGCTCGCCCTGGTCCTCGACCTCCTTCTCGTCGGCCTCGGCCGCCTGACCGTCTCGCGAGGCATCCATGTCCAGAACTGACACCCCCACCACGACCGACGCCGGCACGAGCGTCTCCGGCAAGAGCATCCTGCTCGACCAGGTGACCAAGCGCTACGCCGGGCAGTCCAAGCCCGCCGTCGACGGCATCACGCTCGAGATCCCGGCCGGCAAGATCGTCATGCTCGTCGGCCCCTCGGGCTGCGGCAAGACGACGACGCTGAAGATGATCAACCGTCTCATCGAGCCGTCGGAGGGCCGCATCGTCCTCGGCGACGACGACGTGACCAGCATCGACGGCGACGAGCTGCGCCGCCGGATCGGCTACGTCATCCAGGCCGGCGGGCTGTTCCCCCACCTGACCGTCGCGGCGAACATCGCCATCGTGCCGAAGATGCTCGGCTGGTCGAAGGACCGCATCGAGGCCCGCGTCGACGAGCTGCTCGAGCTCGTCTCGCTCGACCCCGACACCTACCGCGACCGCTTCCCCCGTGAGCTCTCCGGCGGCCAGCAGCAGCGCGTGGGCGTGGCGCGGGCCCTCGCGGCGGACCCGCCCGTGCTGCTGATGGACGAGCCCTTCGGCGCGGTCGACCCGATCACCCGCCAGCGCCTCCAGGACGAGCTGATCAACATCCAGCAGGAGCTCCAGAAGACCATCGTCATCGTCACCCACGACTTCGACGAGGCCGTCAAGCTCGGCGACTGGATCGTCATCTTCTCCGAGGGCGCCCACATCGTGCAGTACGACACCCCCGAACGGATCCTCGCGGAGCCCGCGAACGAGTTCGTCGAGAACTTCATCGGCTCGGGCGCTGGCCTCAAGCAGCTGACCCTCACCCGGGTCCGCGACGTCGACCTCGCCGAGGCCGTCGTCGCTCGCGAGGGCGAGCCCGCCCGCGACGTCCTCGCCCGCGTCGAGGCGACCGGCCACCAGCACGCCGTCGTGGTCGACGAGCGCGACCGGCCCGTCCGCTGGCCGTCGGTGCGGCAGCTGGGGCGCCTCGAGACCATCCCCGCCGGGGCCGACCCCGACCTGCCGGTCATCGGCAGCGCGGCGACCCTCAACGACGCGCTCGACACGATGCTCGTCTCGAGCGCCGGAGCGGCCCTCGTGACGGGTCGCCGCGACGCGTTCATCGGCGTCATCACGGTCGAGGTCGTCATGGACGCCATCACCCGCGCCCGCGAGGCGGCCGCCGCCGCCTCCGGCGACGCACCCGTCGGCACCAACACCGGTCCGCTCCCGGTGCTCGGTGCGCCGGACGACGCCGCCGACGGGAGCGCGGCGTGACCGCCGTCACGGAGGCGTCGGGCACGGCCCCGGCCCCCGGGGCTCCCGGCGACGGCACGGGCCGCGGCCCCCTCGCGGGTACCCGGCCGGCACGCGCGCACCGTCTCCGCCGTCCGGGCCTCGTCGGTCTCGTCGTGCAGCCCCTCGCGATCGCGGCCGCCCTCGGCGCGTTCGCGATCTGGCTCGCCACGGCCGACCTGACGGCCGGCGAGCGCACGACGCTCGACCCCGCCCGCATCCTCGACTACACCGGCGAGCACCTCGCGCTCACCTTCGCGTCGGCGGCGATCGTGCTCGTGATCGCGCTGCCCCTGGGAGTGGTGCTGACCCGGGCTCCCTTCCGCCGCGCCTCCGGCCCGATCCTCGCCGTCGCGAACTTCGGCCAGGCCGCGCCGGCCATCGGCCTCGTCGTGCTGCTGGCCTCGTGGCTCGGCTTCAGCTTCCGGGCCGCCGTGGTCGCGCTCGTGCTGTACGCGATCCTGCCCGTGCTCCGCAACACGATGATCGGACTGCAGAGCGTCGACGCGCGGCTCGTCGAGGCCGGCCGCGGGATGGGCATGTCGGCGACGGCAGTGCTCTTCCGCGTCGAGCTGCCGCTCGCCGTGCCCGTCATGCTCTCGGGCATCCGCACGGCCCTCGTGCTGCTCGTCGGCTCGGCCGCCCTCGCGACGTTCGTCGGGGCCGGCGGGCTCGGCCTGCTCATCACGACCGGCGTCAACCTGTTCCTGCCGAAGGTGCTCGTCTCCGGGGCCCTCCTCATCGCGCTGCTGGCGCTCCTCATCGACTGGCTCGGCCGCGTGGTCGAGCACGTCGCCCGACCGAAGGGCCTCTGATGCCGACCACCGCGACCTCCCGTCGTCGACTCCGCCGCGCCTCCGTCGCGGGGGTCGTCGCCGTCTCCACGACCGCCCTCCTCGCCGGCTGCGGCCTCCAGCCCGCCACGGCCTTCGTCCCGGCGGTGGCTCCGGGATCGATCACCGAGATCGAGGGACTGCCCGACGACGCCTCGCTCACCGTCACCGCGAAGAACTTCACCGAGCAGCTCGTGCTCGGCAAGATCGCCGTGCTGGCGGCGCAGGCGGCCGGCTTCGAGGTCACCGACATGACGAACGTGCCGGGCAGCGTCGCGGTCCGCCAGCTGATGCTCGACGGCGACGCCGACATGACGTACGAGTACACCGGCACGGCGTGGCTGACCTACCTCGGCGAGGCCTCCGGCATCCCGGACCAGGCCGAGCAGTACCGGGCCGTCCGCGACGCCGACGAGGCCAACGGCCTGACCTGGCTCGAGCCCGCGCCGCTCAACAACACGTACGCCATGGCCGTCCGCTCCGAGGCCGTGCCCGAGCTCGGCGACGTGGCGACCCTGTCGGACATCGCAGCGCTGCCGGTCGAGCAGCGCACCTTCTGCGTCGAGGCCGAGTTCAACTCGCGGGCCGACGGCTTCGCGCCCATGCTCGAGCGCTACGGCCTCGAGCTCGGCGCGGCCGACGGCGTGCCCACCGACAACGTGAGCATCCTCGACACGGGCACCGTGTACGAGGCCACCGACCGCGGCCGCTGCAACTTCGGCGAGGTGTTCACGACCGACGGGCGCATCGACTCGCTCGACCTGACGGTGCTCGACGACGACCAGGGCTTCTTCCCCGCCTACAACGCCGCGCCGGTCTTCTCGACGGCGACGCTCGAGGAGTACCCCGAGCTCGCCGGGGTCTACGACCAGATCTCGCCGGCCCTGACCGACGACGAGCTGCGGACGCTCAACCGCCGGGTCGACGTCGAGGGCCAGGAGCCCGCGGACGTCGCCTTCGCCTGGATGGTCGAGCAGGGCTTCGTCACGGCCCCCTGAGCCACGGCCGTCGATCCCTCCCCAGGACGCCCCCACCGCCTCGGCGTGGGGGCGTCCTGTGGATCGTCGACGACGGGGAGGCGCAGCTCGGCACCCTGGAGCCATGACCGTCACCGACACCCTCGCCCCCGAGCTCCACCGCCCGCTCCGCACCGACGACGACCTCCTCGTGCTCCTCGACCACTTCTTCCCGGTCGCCATCCGTCGCCAGCTCTGGACCCTGTTCCTCGACGCCGACGACGTGGCGCTGCCGATCGTCGTCCCGGTCGAGGGCATCCCGCTCGTGCCCGACCCGGCGGCGCTCTCGAACTGGGGCGAGGCCGTCGAGGCGATCGCCGACGAGTTCCGGGCCGCGTCGGTCGTGTTCGTCGTCGAACGGACCGGCAGCGCGTCGTCGCGTCGCTCCGACCGCGCGTGGCACGCCGCGCTCAGCCGGCTGGGCGACGACCGCGAGTTCGCCGTCCGGGCCGTCGTGGGCTGCACCGACGAGGGCATCGGGCCGCTGACGACGGACCGGCCGTTCCCGGCGCCGCCTGGCCCGGGGGCGGCGCCCGACGCGCCGCCCTCGGCGCTCGACGCGGCGCCCGGGTCATCTCAGGCCTCGCCGAGCCGCCGCGCCGTGTCGGCGTCGCCGGTCTCGGTGCGCTGACCCCGGTCGCGGTCGAGGTGGCGCCACCAGGCCGTCTCGGCCTGGTCAGGCGACGTGTGGACGCCCAGCGTCTCGCGCTCGTCGGCGTCGAGGGCCCAGCTCTCGAGCCGGAACCCGGAGCCGAAGGCCTCCACCACCGCCTCCGCCGGCGCGTCGGGTGCGGCGCGGACGATCCACCGGGTGTCGTCGGCGCGGTCGAGCATGCGTCGATCGTACGCGGGACACGACGGCCCGGCGGTCGCGCAGTCGTCGGGTCGTCTGGTCGTCCGGTCGCGCAGTCGCGTGGTGGTGCGGCGATCAGCCGAGGTCGAGCGGGAAGATCGACCGGGGGTCCTGCGCGAGAGCCGGCCACGGCAGGTCGGCCCGGGTGATCTCGTCGGTGCCGAAGACCACGTGGCGCAGCAGCACGGGCGCCCGGTCGTCGTCCATCGCCGCGACGACGTCGCCATGCACGATCCCCCGGGCGAAGGCCGAGCCGTCGCGCGAGGGCACGAGCACCGTCTCGCCGTCCCGGACGGCTGCCACGGCCTCCAGCTGACGTTGCCAGGCGGGCCCCGTGCGTCCGCGCGGCGACGACTCGGGCAGCGTGACCACCCCGGCGTCGAGCCACTCCTCCCGCTGGGCCGCCGTCGACGCGCGCAGCACCCACGCTCGATGCTGGGCGGCGAGGGCGGTGTCGTCGCTCGGCCGGGGCAGGGTCGGATCGGGGGCGGGCCAGACGTACTCGAGGTCGTCCGGGGCGTCGGGGAAGAGCGGGCGGTAGTGCTCCGGCTCCTTCTGCACGAGCTTCGAGCGGTGGCTCAGGTGCAGGGCCTCGTCGCCCCACCAGGCGGGCAACGGGAGGTCGTCCAGGTCGGCGGCCTCCACCCCCGGCGCGAACTCGGCGATCTGCGGCCGCACCGTGTCGGCGTGGCCCCGCGCGAGCCACTCGTCGGTGACGGCCAGCGAGTAGGCGGTGAGGGCCTCCCGGTGACCGCGCCACATGCCGACCGCCGGGTGGCTCTGCCAGCCGTAGGAGGGCAGCGTCACGGCCCGCAGCACCTGCAGCGCCTCCACGCGCTGCTTGCCGAGCCTGGCCTGGTCGAGGCTGACCGCCGTCTCGTGGAGGTCCGGGTACGGGAGGAACGTCTGCACGCCCCACACGGTAGGCGCGCGACGGCGACCGCGCGCCCGGCGGCCGGAGGTCGCGGACCTACTTGCGGTTGCCGATCCGGCCGCGGAGGACGTCGATGCGCTTCTGGATCTGGTCGGTGCTCGCCTGGGCCACGGCAGGCCCGCCGCTGATGCGGCGGAGGTCGGCGTGGATCAAGCCGTGCGGCTCGTTCGAGTGCCGCGACCAGATCGAGACGAGTCGACTGAGCTCCTGCCGCTGCTCCTTGATGGTCTGGTACATCGGCCGGGCCTCGACCTCGGCCTGCATCGTCGTGGGCAGGCCGGTCTTCGCCGACCGGCGGGCCTGGGTGGCCTGACGTTGACGGAGCAGGTCGCGCACCTGGTCGGGCTCGAGCAGGCCGGGGATGCCGATGAAGTCGAGCTCCTCCAGGCTGCCGATCTCGCCGCCGGTGCCGAACTCGCCCCCGTCGTAGAGGACGCGGTCGAAGGAGGCCTGCGAGTCGAGCGCCTCGAACGGCTGCTGCTCGAGCAGGCTCGACGCCTTCTCCTCGCGGTTCGCGGCCGCCATCATGTCCTCCTCGGGCGCGAAGACGCCGTCGTCGGCGTCGGTCGGCCGATCGAGGGCATGGTCGCGCTCGAGCTCGAGCTGACCGGCGAGGGCCATGAGGCTCGGCACGCTCGGCAGGAAGATCGACGCGGTCTCGCCGCGCCTGCGGGCCCGGACGAAACGCCCGACGACCTGGGCGAAGAAGAGCGGGGTCGAGGCGCTCGTCGCGTACACGCCGACCGCGAGCCGGGGCACGTCGACGCCCTCCGACACCATGCGCACCGCGACCATCCAGCGGCTCTCGCTCTCGCTGAAGGCCTGGATGCGGTCGGAGGCGGCCTTCTCGTCGGAGAGGACGACGGTCGGCCGCTCCCCCGTCAGCTTCTGCAGGACCTGGGCGTACGTCCGCGCGGCCGTGTGGTCGGTGGCGATGACGAGCCCGCCGGCGTCGGGCACGCCGCGTCGCACCTCGGTGAGCCGCTTGTCGGCGGCCGAGAGCACGGCCGGGATCCAGTCGCCCTGCGGCGACAGCGCGGTGCGCCAGGCCTGCGCGGTGATGTCCTTCGTGACGGCCTCGCCGAGGGAGGCGCTCATCTCGTCGCCCATGCGCGTCCGCCACCGCATCTGACCCGCGTAGGCCATGAAGAGCACGGGCCGCACCACCCCGTCGGCGAGGGCCCGGCCGTACCCGTAGGCGTAGTCGGACCGGGAGGTGCGGATGCCGTGCTCGTCGGGGGCGTAGGTCACGAACGGGATGGGAGCGGTGTCGGAGCGGAACGGGGTGCCCGTCAGCGAGAGGCGTCGCGTCGCGGCGCCGTACGCCTCGCGGATGCCGTCGCCCCAGCTGAGGGCGTCGCCGCCGTGGTGGACCTCGTCGAGGATCACCAGCGTGCGCCCCGCGGCCGTCAGGGCCGCGTGCACCTGCGGGTTCATGCCCACCTGCGCGTAGGTGACGGCGACCCCGTGGTAGTGCCGGCCGAACGTCACGTCGGCGTTCTTGAACATCGGGTCGAGGCGGAGGTTCACCCGGTCGGCGGCGTCCGCCCACTGGCGCTTGAGGTGCTCCGTCGGGGCGACGACGACGACGCGGTCGACCTCGCCACGTGAGAGCAGCTCGGTGGCGAGGCGGAGCGCGAAGGTCGTCTTGCCGGCGCCCGGCGTGGCGGCGGCGAGGAAGTCGCGCGGCGACGTGGCGAAGTACTGCTCCAGCGCCTCGGCCTGCCAGGCCCGGAGCTTGCTCGCCGTGCCCCAGGCGGCCCGCTCGGGGAAGGCGGGCGAGAGGTGCTCGGCGGCCGAGTTGCCGACGGTCGTGCCCACCTCGCCGAGGTCGAGCTCGTCGCCGGGACGGGTCGGGTCACCCCCGTGCGGTCCTGTTGCGCCTGCTGTGCTCACTCGACCCGATCTTACTCGCCGCGGCGCCCGGGCTCGGCACCGGCCGAACCGTCGCGGGGTCGTTCGTCGCCCCGTCGCGTGCCCCCCGAGCCCCGTCGCGTGCCGGGACGGAGCAGCGACGCCGGCGTCAGCATCGTCGCCCCGAACTTGGCCCGGAGCGCGTCCATCGTGGTCTCGGCCTCGCGCCAGTCGTCGTCGTCGTCCCACAGGGCGAGCCCGCCGCCGCCGCCGCCCTCGGCGAGCCCCTCCATGCGGACGCCGACGAGGCGGATCCGCTCGTGCTGCTTGCCGGTGGCCTCGTAGACCTCGCGCACCTCGTCGTAGATGCGGCGGCCGAGGTCGGTCGGATCGGCCAGCGTGCGGGAGCGGGTGATGGTCACGAAGTCGCTCGTGCGGAGCTTGAGCACGACGGTGCGCCCGCTGAGGCCCGCGGCCCGGAGCCGCACGCCCACCCGGTCGCTGAGCCGCAGCAGCTCGCGCCGGACGACGTCGGGGTCGAGCACGTCGGTGGAGAAGGTCACCTCGTGCCCGACGCTCTTCTCCTCGGTGGACGTGGTCACGCGTCGGGAGTCGCGGGCCCACGCGAGCGCCTGCAGCTTCGCGCCCGCCGCCGGACCGACGGCCCGGACGAGCGTGTCGAGCGGTGCGGCGGCCACGTCGCCCACCGTGCGGAGGCCGAGGCCGAGCAGCACCTCCTCCGTCTTGCCGCCGACGCCCCAGAGGGCGCTGATCGGGCGGGGGTGGAGGAAGGCCAGCGTCTCGGCGTGGGGGACGATCAGCAGCCCGTCGGGCTTCGCGACGCTGGACGCGAGCTTGGCGACGAACTTGGTCGACGCCGCTCCGATGCTGCAGTGCAGCCCGGTCTCGGCGTGCACGCGGCGACGCAGCTCGGTCGCGATGGCGAAGGGCGACCCCATGAGCCGGATCGCGCCGGTGACGTCGAGGAAGGCCTCGTCGATGCCGAGGCGCTCGACGAGCGGCGTGACGTCGTCGAACATCGACATGACCACCCGCGACCAGTGCTGGTACTTCTCGAAGTGCGGCTCGAGCACGATCGCCTGGGGGCACCGGCGGAGCGCGATCGCCATCGGCATGGCGGAGTTGACGCCGAACTTGCGTGCCTCGTACGTGGCGGCGGTCACGACGGACCGGTCGGAGCGGTGGCCGATGACGACGGGCAGCCCGCGCAGCTCGGGGTGGTCGAGCAGCTCGACCGACGCGAAGAAGGCATCCATGTCGACGTGGAAGATGCGGGCGCTCGCCTCGTCGGTGGGCACCGACGTGACCATGCGCCCGCTGCCGTCCTGTTTGCTCACCCGTGCATCCTCACACGGGCCGCCGACATCGCCGGGGGCGGTCGGACGGCGGAGCGAGCGCCCGTCGCCGGGGGCGGTCGAGCGCGACGCCCGTCAGGCGCGGCCCGCCGGCCCGAGCAGCCGTGCGGCGACCGTCGCGTGGGCCGAGTCGGGGCTCGACGGGTGGAACCTCCCGGCGAGCACGTCGCGCTGCAGGCGGCCGAGCTCGGACGAGGTCCGGTACGAGGCGCCTCCCGCGACGGCCACGGCCTGGTCGACGACGGCGCGGGCGGTGTCCGTGACCCGGGTCTTCAGCCCGACGACGAGCCGCGGCCAGTCGGCGCCGTGGTCGACGAGCGCGTCGACGTCCCGGGCGACGGCGTCGACCTGTGGCTCGAGGCCGTCGACGGCCATCGCGGCCTCGGCGACGCGCCAGCGCACCACGGCGTCGTCGGCGAGAGGCGCTCCCCCGGCCCGGCGCGAGGTGCGGGTCGTCGCCGCCTCCACGGCGAGCTGCACGGCGCGTCGCGCCACGCCGCGGTAGACGGCGGCCACGAGCGTCTCGAAGACGAGGAATACCGCCCCGACCAGCGCGTCGTCGCTCGAGCCGAGGGGGATCGACCGGGCGATCCGCGCCGCCGGCACCTCGACGCCCGTGAGCCGGGTCGTGTGGCTCTGGGTCGCACGCATGCCGATCGCGTCCCAGTCGTCCAGCGACTCGTGCCCCGGCTGGTCACGGTGGACGAAGCCGTGCACGAGCAGCGGCGCCGCCGGGTCGTGGTCGTCGCGCCCGAAGACGCCGAGCCGCGTCCAGGCGGGCGAGAGCGAGGTCGAGGTCTTGGTGCCCGTGAAGCGGTAACCGCCGTCCCCCGTCGGCTCGGCCACCGTCACCGAGTCGCCGAGCACGAGGTCGTTGCCGGGCTCGCTCACCCCGAAGGCGAAGAGCTCGTCGCGCGCCGCGTCCTCGAGCACGAGGTCGAGCGACCGGTCGCCGCGGGCCCGCAGCACGGCGGCGACCCCGGTCCAGACGAGGTGCATGCCGATCGCCAGCGCCGTCGCCGGGGCCGCCTCGGCCAGGCGGGACTGCGCGGCGGCGACGCGTTCGAGCCCCCAGCCCGCGCCTCCGGCGTCCGCGGGCACGAAGAGCCGCAGCCAGCCGCGCTCGCGCAGCTCGGCGAGGTCGGCCTCGGGGAACGTGCCCTCGCGGTCGTGCACCGCCGCCCGCTCGCGGAGGCGGGCGAGGACGTCGCCGGGCAGGGCCTCGTCGAGGGTCGTGTCGGTGCCGATGACGGCGGGGGCGTCGCTGCTCGGGGTCACGCCCCGAGGCTAGACCCGAGAGCTCCCGGCCCGCGAGGTAACGTGGAGGGCATGACGCAGCAGCACCCGTGGTCGAGGTACGTCGCGATCGGTGACTCGTTCACCGAGGGCATCGGCGACCCGGAGGAGCGTGCGCCCGGCGGCCACCGCGGCTGGGCCGACCGCGTCGCCGAGGTGCTCGGCTCGTCGGCGGAGGACTTCGCGTACGCCAACCTCGCGGTGCGGGGTCGTCTCCTCGACCAGATCGCCGCCGAGCAGGCCGAGGCCGCGCTGGCGCTGCGCCCCGACCTCATCACCGTCTCGGCGGGCGGCAACGACATCATCCGCCCCGGCACCGACCCCGACGACGTCGCCCGCCGCTTCGAGCGGCTGATCGCGACGCTGAGCAGCCAGGGCGCCACGGTCGTCGTCTTCACGGGCCCCGACATCGGCCTCACCCCGGTGCTCGGCCGGCTGCGGGGCAAGGTCGCCATCTACAACGAGCACGTGCGGGCGATCGCCCTGAAGCACGACGCCGTGGTGGCCGACATGTGGGCGCTGCGCCAGCTCGTCGACCCGCGCATGTGGGCGCCCGACCGCCTGCACTTCAGCCCCCTCGGGCACCACACGATCGCCCGCATGGTGCTGGCCGCGCTGGCGGTCGAGAACGACCTCGAGCCGTGGCGGCCGGAGCCGCTCGTGCGCCGCCCCTGGCGGCAGGCCCGCTCGGAGGACATGGGCTGGGCGCGCGAGTACCTCGTGCCGTGGGTGGTGCGGCGCATCCGGCACCAGTCGTCCGGCGACGGGCGGCAGGCCAAGCGCCCGGACGCGGTCACGATGATCTGGCGCGACGAGCAGTAGCCCCCGAGCCGGGGAGGCGCGGCGCGGCCGGGCCGCTACAGGACGTCCCCGGGGTGCGTCAGCCGCCACCACGCCCCCGGCTCGGCGATCGGGGCGTCGAGCACGAGCGGCACGTCCACGCGCTCGTCGCCGACCGTGAAGTGCACGGCTCCGACCTCGGTGCCGGCGGGCTCCGGTCCGACCTCGTCGGTCTCGACCGACGCCGTCACGGCCTGGTCGCCCCAGACGAGCAGGCTGGCCGTCCGGGCGGCCACGGCCTCGGCGCCGGCGCCCCAGGGGAGGCGGTAGGAGGCGTGGGCGTCGCCCGCGGTCGTGAGCGTGACGGTCTGGAACTTCCCAGTGACGCTCGAGAGCAGCCGCTGCACGTCGACGTCGAGCGAGTCGTGGTCGACCCCGCCGAGCATCACGCCGACGACGGTGACCGTCTGGTCCGCGACCGTGTAGTCGGCCGCGAAGAGGAGGCACGCGCCGGCCTCGTCGAGCGTGCCGGTCTTGATGCCCCGCACGCCGTCGAGCCCGAGCAGCTCGTTGCTGTTGTCGATCTCGCCGATGCCGGGCACGGTCGTGGACGCCGTGCCGACGATGGCGGAGACGTCGGGGTCGGCGAGGGCCAGGGCCCCGAGGGCGACGAGGTCGGTCGCGGTGCTCGTGTTCGACGGCGACATGCCCGTCGGCTCGACGATCGTGGTCGAGTCGAGCCCGTTCTCGGCGAGCCAGTCGGCGGCGGCCGTCACGTAGGCCTGCGGGCTGCCGAACGCCCACCGCGCGAGCGCGTCGGCGTAGTTGTTGGCGGACTCGATCAGCGAGACCTCGATCATCTGTCGCTCGGTGAGCGTCTGGCCGAGCGTCATGGGCGCCACCTTGCCGCCCACGTCGCGGTAGGTGTCGTAGAGCGCGACGTCGGCGGCGTCGAGCGTGACGCCCGGGCCGTCGCCGCCCGCCAGGGGCTCGGCGTCGAGGACCACGAGGGCGGTCACCACCTTGCTGATGCTCGCGATCGGCCGTGCGCGGTCGTCGCCGCTCGTCGTCAGGCTCTCGTCGAAGCCGAGCGCCATGACGCCGGTCGCTCCGTAGCCCGGGAAGGCGAGCTCCGCGCCGGGCTGGGCGGGGGCGGCGTAGCTCGCGACGTCGGCGGCGGCGGGCGCGAGCGGGCCGAGCAACGTCACCGGCAGGTAGACGGCGGCGGCGAGGAGGAGCGTCACGAGCGCGCCGACGCCGACGCGACGACGCCGCAGCCGCGCCCGGCGGCGCCGCTCGCGGTCGGGATCGACGGCCGTGGGGAGGTCGGCCGCGGCGGGCGGCCGCAGGCCGGTCACGCCGGCACCCGCAGCGCCCAGAGCGCGACGGCGCTCGCGGCAGCGACGTTCAGGCTGTCGACGCCGTGCAGCATGGGGATCGTCACGACGGTGTCGGAGGCGCGCAGCGCGGCCGGGCTCAGCCCGTCGCCCTCCGTGCCGAGCACGAGCGCGACCTTCTCCGGCGGCGACGCCGCGTAGTCGTCGAGCGCGACGGCGTCGTCGGAGAGGGCGAGGGCCGCCACCTCGAACCCGGAGGAGCGGAGCAGGTCGCCGCCCTCGGGCCAGTCCGGCAGGCGCGTCCACGGCACCTGCAGCACCGTGCCCATGCTCACGCGGACGCTCCGGCGGTAGAGCGGGTCGGCACAGCGCGGCGTGACGAGCACGGCGTCGGCCCCGAGGCCGGCCACGGCGCGGAAGATGGCGCCGACGTTGGTGTGGTCGACGACGTCCTCGAGCACGACGACGCGGCGGGCGCCCTCGAGCACGGCCGCGACGGAGGGCAGCTCGGGCCGGTGCATCGCCGCGAGGGCGCCGCGGTGCAGGTGGTACCCCGTGAGGGTCTCGAGCAGGGCGGCGTCGCCGATGAAGATCTCGCCCTCGAAGGCCTCGACGAGCGGCTCGATGTCGGCCAGCCAGCGCTCGGTCATCAGCACCGAGCGCGGCACGTGGCCCGCGCGCAGCGCCCGCTCGATGACCTTCGACGACTCGGCGATGTACAGGCCGCCCTCGGGCTCGGTGACCCGCCGCAGCGCCACGTCCGTCAGCCGGGCGTAGTCGGCGAGCGAGTCGTGGTCGAGGTCGGTGATGCGGGTGATGCGCACGGCGCTCCTGGGGCGGGGCGTCCGGCCGGGCGGCGCCCGGCGGGAACGAAACGGGAAGGGTCGGCGTTTAGGCTAACGTCACGCCACCCGAAGGAGCTCCTCCGTGCCCGACGCCACGCCCGCGGTGCTGCTCGACCCCGCGGCCCTCGACGAGGCCGTTCGCGTGCTCGAGGGTCGCCGCGTCGCGGTGCTGACCGGCGCCGGCGTCAGCACCGACTCGGGCATCCCCGACTACCGGGGAGAGGGCGCGCCCGTCCGCCGCCCGATGACGTTCCAGCAGTTCCTGGCCGACGCCCGGTGGCGCAAGCGCTACTGGGCCGGCAGCCACCTCGGCTGGAAGGCCTTCAGCGCGGCCGCGCCCAACGAGGGCCACCGGGCCCTCGCCCGGCTCGAGGCCGCCGGCGTCACCAACGGCGTCGTGACGCAGAACGTCGACGCCCTCCACGTGCGCGCCGGGTCGCGGCGGGTCGTCGACCTGCACGGCACCGTCGACCGCGTGCTCTGCCTCACCTGCGGCCAGTCGTTCGCGCGCGACCAGGTCGCGGCCCGGCTGTCCGCCGCGAACCCCTGGATCGACGAGCCCGAGAACGTCCGCCTCGCTCCCGACGGCGACGTCGAGGTCGACGACATCGACTCCTTCGTCGTCCCGGAGTGCACCGTCTGCGGCGGGGTGCTGAAGCCCGACGTCGTCTTCTTCGGCGAGTTCGTGCCGGTCGAGCGGTTCGCCGAGGCCCGCTCGCTCGTCGTCTCGGCCGACGCCCTGCTCGTCGCCGGGTCGTCGCTCGTCGTCAACTCCGGCATCCGCCTCCTCGACCAGGCCACGCGCCGCAAGCTCCCCGTCGTCGTCGTCAACCGCGGCGTCACGAAGGGCGACTCGCGCGCCGCCGTCAAGGTCGAGGCGGGGACGTCCGAGACGCTCGCGGCCCTCGCCGAGCGGCTCGTGCGGTGAGCCCGCTCCCCCATCTCGCCCGGAGGACCCGATGACCCTGCTGTACCTCGTGCGCCACGGCGAGACCGACTGGAACCGCGCCCGGCGCATCCAGGGCTCGACGGACATCCCGCTCAACGACGTCGGCCGCCGACAGGCCGCCGAGGCCGGCGACCTCCTCGCGCGTCGTCCGCTCACCGAGGTCGTCGCGAGCCCGCTCTCCCGCGCGGCGGAGACCGGCGCCATCATCGCCGGTCGCCTGGGCCTCCCCGCTCCGCGACTCGTGCCGGACGTCGCCGAGCGCCGCTACGGCGAGGCCGAGGGCCTCACCGGCACCGAGGTCGAGGCACGCTTCCCGGCCGGCGTGCCCGTCCCCGGGCGGGAGAGCCGTCGCGAGCTCCTGTCGCGCGTGCTCCCCGCCCTCGCCGAGGTCGCCCGGGCCGCCGACGGAGGCGCGGTGGTCGTGGCCACGCACGGCGCCGTCATCCGCGCGGTCGTCAACCACGTCACGGGCGACGACGACAGCGTCCTGCACGTCGGCGTGCCGATCCGCAACGGGTCGGTCCACGTGTTCGAGGTCGCCGACGGCTCGCTCGTGCTCCGGGCCTTCGACGACCCGATCGAGGAGGAGTCGGAGGCCACCGGAGCGGTCGACTTCGACCGGCAGAACGCCTTGGAGGGGGCGGACGACCCGGCCTGAGCGGCTCGCTCAGCGCCCCCGGCGCCTCCCCCGACGTGTCGGGCTCGAGGCCACGCGCTCGAGCAGCTCGAGCAGCACGTCGGCCGACGCCGCCCAGCTGAAGCGGGCCGCCTGCCGCACGGAGGCCGCCGAGCGTGCGGCCCACTCGCCCTCGAGGCGTCGCACCGCCGCGGCGAACGCCGAGGGCGACCCGGCGGCGGCGTAGAGCGCGGCGTCGCCGCCGATCTCGCGGAAGATCGGGATGTCCGTCACGACCGCCGGCGTGCCGAGCGCCATGCCCTCGACGAGCGGGATGCCGAACCCCTCCGCCCGCGACGCCGTCACGACCGCGGTCGCGCCGAGGAGGATGGCCCGGTACTCGTCGTCGCTCGCCCCGTCGTGGAAGACCAGCGAGCCGGCGGGCGCGAGGCGCGTGAGGGAGGCGCGTTCCCGCTCCGACACCCGGCTCATCAGGTGCAGTCGGTAGCCGTCGAGCAGCGGCAGCGCCCTCGCCAGCGTGGCCACGTCCTTGTAGGGCATGAACGAGCCCATGTAGACGAGGTCGCGGGCGTCCGGGGCGGCCCGCGGAGGCGCCTCCTCGACGGGGTCGGCGGCGTTCGACACGACCGTCACCGGCCTCGACGTCAGGCGGTGCCGGGTCATCTCGGCCCGCGTGGTCTCGCTGACGGTGACGACGGCGTCGGCCCGGTCGAGCAGGAGGCGCTGCGGCCACCAGGCGAGGTGGTAGAGCCGCCAGAGGAGCCGGAGCGGGGCCGCGAACTCCGGCGGCGGCGTGCGGTTCGTGTAGTAGATCAGGTCGTGCAGCGTGAGCACGAGGCGGTAGCGCCGCCCCCACGAGCCCATCGTCTGCATGGGCGACCAGACGACGTCGGGTCGCAGCGCGTTGACCTGCAGGGCGACGAGAGGCTCGCGGACGCTGGTCGGGTCGCTGACGAGCCGATGCGGCTGGTCGGGCAGCTTGTCGAGCTGTCGCTCGTCGCTGACGAGCATCGTCACCTCGTGCCGCGCGGCCAGGGCGGCGACGACGCCGGCGGTGAAGCGGCTGATGCCGTCGTGCCGACCGACGCGGACGTAGCGGCAGTCGACGACGATGTTCACGGGAGGAACCCCTGGACGGCGACCGCCGCCTCCGCGGGCTTCTCGTAGTGGATGAGGTGGCCCACGCCCTCGATCACGACGAGGCGGGCGTCGGCGAACCGGCGCTGCAGCGCGTGCTGCGCGGGCAGCGCGGTGATGTCGTCGCGGTCGGCGGCGACGAGCAGCGTCGGGACGGCGACGCGGTCGGCGTAGGTGCTGACGTCGCTCGAGACGGAGGCGCGGAACGCGTCGAGCACGACGCGCCGGTCGCTGAAGCGCGAGAAGTACGAGTCGTGCTGGTCGTGGATCCAGCGGCGGAGCCCCCGCTCGTGGGTCTTGACCATCGCCAGGCTCGTGATGCGCACGACGGCGGCGGCCCGGAGCAGAGCCTGGCCGGGGCCCTCGGGCAGGGCCGCGCCCGCCCAGTAGTAGAAGACGGCCAGCCGGGTGAGGACGCCTCGCGGGCCCGAGAGCGCGGGTGCCGCGATCGGGTTGACGAGCACCAGGCGGGAGGCGCGGAGTCCGTCCGCGACGGCGGCCGACGTCACGATCGACCCGAACGAGTGGCCGAGCACGACGACGTCGTCGCCGAGGCCGAGCGCCCCCACGAACGCGCGGAGCCACGCCGAGTAGGCAGCGACGCTGTGCTCGCCCTCGAGCGGCGTCGACTCGCCGAAGCCCGGCAGGTCGGGCATGACGACCCGCACCCCGGAGAGGTGCGCCACGACGGGCTCGAGGCCGTGGTGGTCCCCGCGGAAGCCGTGCACGGCGATGATCGTGACCGGCTCGTCGGCGGGCGCCGCACCGCCGACCGGGGGCACGTCGTAGGTCCAGTACGCGGTGTCGCTGCCGGCGACGTGCACGACGTCCTCGCGGACGGGGACGGCGGCGAGGCGGGCCCGGTAGGGCGAGGCGACGCGGGGCTCACGGACGATCACGGGCGCCAGTCTACGAGCGGACGGCGAACCGGCCGGGCGCGTCGGCCCGGGCCGCCCTAGAGTGAGCCGGTGAGCTTCACTGCCCCGATCCAGCAGCCCGGACTGACCCTCGACCCCCAGTGGCACCGCCGGGCGGTGTTCTACGAGGTGATGGTGCGGTCGTTCGTCGACAGCAACGGCGACGGCGCCGGCGACCTGCAGGGGCTGCTCTCGCGGCTCGACTACCTGCAGTGGCTCGGGGTCGACGCCCTGTGGCTGCCGCCGTTCTTCCAGTCGCCCCTCCGCGACGGCGGCTACGACATCCAGGACTACAAGGCGATCCTGCCCGAGTTCGGCACCCTGGACGAGTTCCGCGACCTCGTCACGAAGGCGCACGAGCGCAACATGCGCATCGTCATCGACATGGTGCTGAACCACACGTCGGACGCCCACGAGTGGTTCCAGCAGTCCCGGGAGGACCCGGACGGGCCCTACGGCGACTTCTACGTGTGGCGCGACACCGACGAGGAGTACTCGAACATCCGGGTCATCTTCGTCGACACCGAGGAGTCGAACTGGACCTTCGACCCCGTGCGTCGGCAGTTCTTCTTCCACCGCTTCTTCTCGCACCAGCCCGACCTCAACTTCGAGAACCGCGCCGTGCAGGAGGCCGTCTTCGACGTCGTCCGTCACTGGCTGTCGCTCGGCGTCGACGGGCTGCGCCTCGACGCCATCCCCTACCTCTTCGAGACCGAGGAGGGCAACGGCGAGGGCGAGCCCGCGACGCACGAGTTCATCAAGCGCCTCCGGCGGATGGTCGACGACGAGTTCCCGGGTCGTGTGCTCATCGCCGAGGCCAACCAGTGGCCCGCGGAGACCGCCGCCTTCTTCGGCACGGAGGAAGAGCCGGAGTGCCACATGGCCTTCGACTTCCCGGTGATGCCGCGCATCTTCTACTCGCTGCGCGCGCAGCACGCGCAGGAGCTCAAGCGCATCCTCTCCGAGACGACCGAGGTGCCGCCGGGGGCCGCGTGGGCGGTGTTCCTCCGCAACCACGACGAGCTGACGCTCGAGATGGTCAGCGAGGAGTACCGGCAGGCGATGTACGGCTGGTACGCCTACGACCCGCGGATGCGCTCGAACATCGGCATCCGTCGCCGCCTCGCCCCGCTGCTCGACAACTCGCGCGCCGAGCTCGAGCTCGTCCACGCCCTGCTCTTCGCCCTGCCCGGCAGCCCGTTCCTCTACTACGGCGACGAGATCGGCATGGGCGACAACATCTGGCTGCCCGACCGCGACTCGTCGCGCACGCCGATGCAGTGGACCCCCGACCGCAACGCCGGGTTCTCGACGGCCGACCCGGGCAAGCTCTTCCTGCCCGTCGTGCAGTCGCTCGTCTACAACTACAACCTCGTCAACGTGGAGTCGCAGCTGGCCCAGTCGCGGTCGCTGCTGCACTGGGTCCGCAACGTCATCCACGTGCGGAAGGCCCACCCCGCGTTCGGCCTCGGGACGATCGACGTGCTCGAGACCGACCACGAGTCGGTGCTCTCGTTCGTGCGTCGGTACGAGGGCTCCGAGACGCAGATGGGCGACTCGGCGGAGGACATCCTCTGCGTCTTCTCGTTCGCCCACAACCCCGCCTCGGTCACCATCGATGCGCCGGAGTTCGCGGGGCGCACGCTGTTCGACCTGTTCGGCGGCGCGCAGTTCCCGTCGTTCGACGAGAACGGCCGGGTCACGCTCACCCTCGGCACGCAGGCCTTCTTCTGGCTCCACGTCGGCGACGTGCCCGTCGTGCCGGCACGTGCTGTCGGCGGTGCCTCGTAAGCTGCCGGGGTGAGCGACACCGACACCCACCGCGACTCCCCTGACGGCCCGACGACGGTGGCGGGCGGCCCCGCGCCGGCGCAGTGGTGGAAGGCGCTCGGGGTGTTCGACCTCGAGACCACGGGCGTCGACGTCGAGACGGCCCGCATCGTCACTGCGCACGTCGGCCTCATCGACGCCGACGGCCGGAGCATCGCCCACGGTGCCTGGCTGGCCGACCCCGGCGTCGAGATCCCCGAGGGCGCCAGCGCCGTCCACGGCATCTCGACCGAGCAGGCCCGGGCCGAGGGGCGGCCGGCCGCCGAGGTCGTCGCCGAGATCATCGCGGCCCTGCGGGCGGTCTTCGCCCGTGGCGTGCCCCTGGTCGTCTACAACGCTCCCTACGACCTGACCCTGCTCGACCGCGAGGCCCGGCGTCACGGCGTCGAGCCGCTCGGCGAGGTCGGCGACATCGGGTGCGTGGTCGACCCGCTCGTCATCGACAAGGCCGTCGACACGTACCGCAAGGGCAAGCGCACGCTCGAGGCGGCGGCGCAGGTCTACGGGGTCGTCCTCGACGACGCCCACGACGCCGGTGCGGACGCCGTGGCGGCCGGCCGCGTCGCCCAGGCCATGGCCCGCAAGTTCCCCGACCGGCTCGACCTGCCCTCCACCGACCTCCACGACCTGCAGGTCGGCTGGTGCGGCACGCAGGCCGCCAGCTTCCAGGACTACATGCGCCGCACGAAGGACCCGACGTTCACGGCCCATGGCGAGTGGCCGCACCGGGCGCTGCCCGGCGCCTGACGCGACCGTCCCGTGGGGGCCGACCCGCGCCTCCGCGACGGAGGGCTGCTGTGGGTCGGCGCCGGCGTGGCGGCACGACGAAGGGCGGCCCACCGAGGTGGACCGCCCTGTCGAGCGAGTGGCTGAGGCCTACTTGCCGAAGTTCTTGTAGCGCGAGTTGAACTTCTCGACGCGACCGGCCGAGTCGAGGATGCGCTGCTTGCCCGTGTAGAACGGGTGCGACTCGGACGAGATCTCGACGTCGATGACCGGGTAGGTCTCACCGTCGAGCTCGATGGTCTTGTCGCTCGTCGTCGTGGAGCGCGTGAGGAACGTGGCGCCCGATGCGAGGTCGCGGAAGACGATCTGCTTGTACTCGGGGTGGATGTCGGTCTTCATGGGAGTCCTCGGTCTAGCGGTGGATGGTGGTGTGAAGTTCGGGAGGCATGGCGCACGGATGCGCCGGGCCAGCTGTCAACGATACCAGACGAGGAGCCCGGATCGCAGGAGGCGCGGGTCAGCCGGCAGCGCGCGCCGCGTACCGTCCGTCGGTCGACGTGACGGTCAGCTCGACGCCGAACGTGGCGCCCAGCGTCTCCGCCGTCACGACCTCGGCGACCGGTCCGGCTGCGACGACCTTCCCGTGGTCGAGCAGCAGGGCGTGCGTGAAGCCGCGCGGGATCTCCTCGACGTGGTGGGTGACCATGACGATGGCCGGGGCGCCCTCGGCCTGCGCGTACCCGGAGAGCATGCGGAGCAGCTCCTCGCGGGCGCCGAGGTCGAGGCTGGCGGCCGGCTCGTCGAGCAGCAGCAGCTCGGGGTCGGTCATCACCGAGCGGGCGATCTGGACGCGCTTCTGCTCGCCGTCGCTCAGCTCGCCGAAGGTGCGGTCGGCGAGGTGCCCGAGCGACCACTCGTCGAGCACGCGCTGGGCGCGCCGCACGTCGACGGTCTCGTACTCCTCGTTCCAGCGGCCCGTGACCGAGTACGCGGCGGTGAGCACGACGTCGAGGACCTTCTCCTTCGCGGGGATGCGACGGGCGACCGTGGTCGAGGCGAAGCCGATGCGCGGGCGGAGGTCGAACAGGTCGACGGAGCCGAGGTCGCCGCCGAGCACCTCGGCGCTGCCGGAGCTCGGGTGGGTCTGCGCCGCGGCGACCTGCAGCAGCGAGGTCTTGCCCGCGCCGTTCGGGCCGAGCACGACCCAGCGCTCGTCGGAGTCGACGGTCCAGCTGACGCCGTCGACGACGGGGGTGCCGCCGCGGACGACGGAGACATCGGTGAGCTGCAGGACGGTAGGCATGGTCGTCAGCCTAGCGACGCAGCGAGCCGTAGACCTGGAGGGTCCGGTCGGCGATCCGCGACCACGAGAACTCCGACTCGGCGCGCATGCGACCCGCCCGGCCCATGAGGCGGGCGAGGCCGGGGTCGGAGACGACCTCGGTGAGCACGCCGGCGAGGTCCCGGACGAAGCGCTCCGGGTCGGTGGGCGTGCCCGTGCCGTCCTGCACCTGGTCGAGCGGCACGATGCGGCCGGTCAGGCCGTCGGCGACGACCTCGGGGATCCCCCCGGTGTCGGACCCGACGACGGGGACGCCGCAGGCCATGGCCTCGAGGTTGACGATGCCCAGCGGTTCGTAGACGGAGGGGCACACGAAGGTGGTCGCGGCGCTGAGGACGGCGCTCAGCTCGTGCCGGGGCAGGATCTTCTCGATCCAGACGACGCCGGTGCGCTCCTCTTGCAGCTCGCGGACCAGGCCCGTGACCTCGGCCATGATCTCGGGGGTGTCGGGCGCCCCGGCGCAGAGGACGAGCTGCACGTCGGCCGGGAGCAGCTTCGCGGCCCGGAGGAGGTAGGGCAGGCCCTTCTGGCGCGTGATGCGTCCGACGAAGACGACGGACGGGCGGTCGGGGTCGATGCCGAGGCCGCGCACGACCTCGGCGTCGTCCACGCGGCGCCAGGACTCGAGGTCGATGCCGTTGTAGACGACGCTGACCTTCTGCTCGTCGATGCCGGGGTACGAGCGGAGGATGTCGCGGCGCATGCCCTCGCTGACGGCGATCACGGCGTCGGCGGTCTCGTACGCCTGCTTCTCGATCCAGCTCGAGACGCGGTAGCCGCCGCCGAGCTGCTCGGCTTTCCACGGACGCAGCGGCTCGAGGCTGTGGGCGGTGAGGACGTGCGGCACGTCGTGCAGCATCTGCGCGAGCTGGCCGGCTGCGTTCGCGTACCAGGTGTGGCTGTGCACGATGTCGGCGCCGGCGACGTCCTGGGCCATGCGCACGTCGGTGCCCAGGGTGCGGAGAGCGGGGTTCGCGTCGGCGAAGACCGGGGCGTCGGGGTAGCCCGTGGTGCCGGGCTCGGGGTCGACGTCGCCGAACGCCCTCACCTGCACGTCGATGCTGCCGCGGAGGGCCTTGACGAGCTCCACGACGTGGACTCCCGCCCCTCCGTACACGTTGGGCGGATATTCCTTGCTGATGACGTCGACTCGCACGACCCTCACCGTAGTCGCGCGCCGCGGAATCGTGCCATCCTGGCCGCATGGCATCGAAGAAGATATTCGGCATCGTCCTGGCGGGGGGCGAGGGCAAGCGCCTGATGCCCCTCACGGCTGACCGGGCCAAGCCCGCCGTCCCGTTCGGCGGCAACTACCGACTCGTCGACTTCGCCTTGTCGAACCTCATCAACTCCGGCCTCCGCCAGATCGTGGTGCTGACCCAGTACAAGTCGCACAGCCTCGACCGGCACGTCTCCCAGACCTGGTCGATCGAGGGCCTGCTCGGCGCCTACGTCGCCTCCGTGCCGGCGCAGCAGCGCCTCGGCAAGCGCTGGTTCGCCGGCAGCGCCGACGCCATCCTGCAGAGCCTGAACCTGCTCCGCGACGAGAAGCCCGACATCGTCGTCGTGGTCGGCGCCGACCACGTCTACCGGATGGACTTCTCGCAGATGATCGAGGCGCACATCGCCTCGGGCGCGGGCGTCACGGTGGCGGCCATCCGCCAGCCCATCTCGCTCGCCGACCAGTTCGGCGTCATCGAGGTCGACTCCGACGACCCGACCCGCATCGGCCGCTTCCTCGAGAAGCCGAAGGACGCCACCGGGCTCCCCGACTCCCCCGACGAGATCCTCGCCTCGATGGGAAACTACGTCTTCGACGCCGACGTCCTCATCGACGCGGTCCTCCGCGACGGCGAGAAGCCCGACTCCGACCACGACATGGGCGGCGACATCGTCCCCGACTTCGTGTCGCGCGGCGACGCGGCGGTCTACGACCTCAACCGCAACGAGGTGCCCGGCTCGACCGAGCGCGATCGCTACTACTGGCGCGACGTCGGCACGATCGACTCGTTCTACGACGCGCACCGCGACCTCATCTCGGCGCTGCCGATCTTCAACCTCTACAACACCGACTGGCCGATCTTCAGCCAGCAGCTCAACTCGCCTCCCGCGAAGTTCGTCCGCGACGGCTACGGCAACCTCGGCACGACCATCGACTCGGTCGTCTCGCTCGGCTCGCTGCTCTCGGGCGCCCACGTCGAACGCAGCGTGCTCGGCCCCTGGTGCACGCTCGACTCCGGCTCGAAGGTCGTCGACTCGATCGTCTTCGAGCGGGCGCACATCGGTCCGAACGCCACGGTCGTCCGCGCGATCCTCGACAAGGACGTCGTCATCGCGGAGGGCGCCTCGGTCGGCGTCGACCCCGAGGCCGACCGTGCCCGTGGCTTCACCGTCACCCCGTCGGGCATCACCGTCGTGGGCAAGGGCGTCCGCGTCGAGCCCTGAGCCCGGCTGCCTGCAGGTCCTGCGGCGCACCATGCTCGACGGCGTGGTGCGCCGCGCTACGTCGCGTGACGTGACCGCCGGAGGCGCGGTGCCGGTTCACTAGGGTGGGTCCCGTGCCGCGCTTCCTGACCGTCCTCGACGTCGACTCCACGCTCATCGAGGACGAGGTGATCGAGCTCCTGGCCGAGGCCGCCGGCTCCCACGCCGAGGTCTCCGCGATCACCGAGCGGGCGATGGCGGGCGAGCTCGACTTCGCCGAGAGCCTGCGCGCCCGGGTCGCCACGCTCGCGGGCCTGCCGGTCGCGGTCTTCGCCGACGCGACGGCCCGGGTGCGGGTCACCCCCGGCGTGCCCGAGCTCATCGCCGGGCTCCACGCCCACGGCAGCGTCATCGGGGTCGTCTCCGGCGGCTTCCACGAGGTGCTCGACCCGCTGGCCGAGCAGCTCGGCCTCGACTACTGGCGGGCGAACCGGCTCGACGTGGCCGAGGGGCGGCTCACCGGCCGCGTCTCCGGACCGATCGTCGACGCGGCGGGGAAGGCCTCCGCCCTCCGTGAGTGGGCCGCCGACGCCGGGGTCGACCTCGCCCACACCGTCGCCGTCGGGGACGGCGCCAACGACCTGCAGATGATGGCCGCCGCCGCGCTCTCGGTCGCCTTCAACGCCAAGCCGCGCGTGCGCGACCAGGCCGACGTCGTCGTCGACCGGTGCGACCTCTCGCAGGTGCTGCCGCTGATGGGCCTGCGGGGCTGAGTCGGCCCGGTCGGGCCGACCCGCGCCTCCGACGCTCGTGACCAGCCGGGTCAGTGACCCATGCCGAGACCGCCGTCGACCGGGATGACCGCGCCCGAGATGTAGGCCGCGTCGTCGCTCGCGAGCCAGGCCAGGGTCTTGGCGACCTCGGCCGAGCTCCCGTAACGACCCGCGGGGATCGACTGCAGGTAGCCGGCCTTCTGGTCGTCGGCCAGGGCGGCCGTCATGTCGGTCTCGATGAAGCCCGGGGCGACGACGTTCGCGGTCACGCCGCGGCCGCCGAGCTCGCGGGTGAGCGAGCGGGCGAAGCCGACGAGGGCCGCCTTCGACGAGGCGTAGTTGACCTGTCCGGGGCTGCCGTAGAGGCCGACCACGCTCGAGACGAGCAGGACCCGTCCGAACCGCGCCTTGAGCATGCCCTTGGAGGCGCGCTTGACGACGCGGAACGCCCCGCCGAGGTTCGTGTCGACGACCGAGGTGAAGTCGTCCTCGGTCATGCGCATGAGCAGGCCGTCCTTCGTGACGCCCGCGTTCGCGACGACCACCTCGACCGGGCCGAGCTCGGCCTCGACGGTCGTGAAGGCGGCGTCGATCGAGGCGGAGTCGGTCACGTCGGCGACGACGGTGAGCGTGCCCGCGGGGCCCTCGCCGCTGCGGGCCGTCACGGCCACGCGGTGGCCCTGGGCGACGAACTCCTCGGCGATCGCGTAGCCGATGCCTCGGTTGCCGCCGGTGACGAGGACGGTGCGGGGGGTGGTCAAGAGCGGCCTCCTGGGAGTCGGCGGTGGGGGTGGGGTCGAGACGACCGTCGACCAGCCTACTGTCGGGGGTCGGGCTTACGATCTATTCGCGCGCCCGTCCGAGACGCACAGAGCCCGTGAGCACATGAAGCCTTCGAACCCGATCACCACGCTGCCGCCGTCCCCGACCGACGACCGGCACAGCCGCATGCGGCGCTACCTCCTCGCGACGGGCATCCGCCTGGTCTGCATCGTCTTCTGCTTCGTGCTGCCGCTCAGCTGGTGGACGATCATCCCCGTCATCGGCGCCGTCGTCATCCCCTACATCGCCGTCGTGCTCGCGAACGTCGGGCACGAGGCCGGGCAGGACGTCGAGCGTCCCGGGGGCATCGAGGTCTACCGGGGGCCGCAGCAGCCGTGGCAGCCCGAGCCCGTCCAGGCCGAGGCGCCGGCCGAGCCCGCCCCCCGGGCCACTCCCCTCGTGCCCGACGACGATGACGACGACGAGCCCGTGCGGGGCGCCGACGGGCGGTTCCGCTGATGCTCGGGGGGCTCGGCCTCGACGGCCCGGCCGGCGGGGTGCAGTGCTCGCGAGCAGGCTGCGCCGAGACCGCCGTGCACGCCGTCCACTGGCGGAACCCCAAGATCCACGGTCTCGAGCGGGTCAAGACCTGGTCGGCCTGCGACGAGCACGTCGGCTTCCTCGCCGAGTTCCTCCGGGCACGCGACTTCCCCGTCGTGGTGACGCCCGTCGACGAGACGGTCGAGCGGGTCGTCCCCGAGGAGGCTCGGTGAGCGCCGCCCGTCCCGTCGCGCCCACGAAGTGGCTGGGCTACCTCGGCGTGGTCGTCGTCTTCGCGATCATCTGCGCCTTCCTCGCCCACTGGCAGTGGAGCCGCCACGAGGAGAAGATGGCCGTCGTCCACCAGCTCGAGCAGCGGTACGACGCTGCGCCGGTCCCCCTCCAGGAGGCCGTCCCGACGCTCGGCGCGTACGACCCGGGCCTCGAGTGGCAGCCCGTGACGATGACCGGTCGCTACCTCGAGGACGAGACGCTCCTCGTGCGCAACCGTCCCCTCAACGGTCAGCCCGGCTTCGAGGTCCTCGTCCCCTTCCAGGTGAGCGGCGGCGACGTCTTCGTCGTCGACCGGGGCTGGGTGCCGACGGGCAACGCCCAGGACGCCCCCGACCTCGTGCCCGCTCCTCCGTCGGGCGAGGTGACCGTCGTGGCGCGGGTGAAGCCCGGCGAACCCGCCGTCGGCGACCGCACCGGCGTGCCCGGCACGAACCAGATCGCCACGATCCAGCTCAGCGAGGTGCAGGCCCGCGTCGACGGCGACATCTACAGCGGCACGTACGGGCTGCTCGCCAGCGAGGACCCGGCGCCGGCCGAGGCACCCGTGAAGTCGAGCGCACCCGAGATCGACACCGGGCTGAACCTCTCGTACTTCGTGCAGTGGATCATGTTCGCCGTCGGGGCGTTCGCGTTCCTCTTCTACGTGTTCCGACAGGAGCGTCGCAACCGCGAGCTCGACGAGGCCGACGAGTCGGGCGACGACTCGCGGGACGGGCGCCGCGGTGCCGAGGCGAAGCGCCGCGCCGCCGCCCGACCGCGAGCCGACCACGAGGTCGAGGACGAGCTGCTCGACGCGGCGGGGCGCTGAGCCGCGGCGTCACCTCGCTCGACTCGCTCCGCGAGGTTCCTGTGTCGGTCGCTCGACTCGCTACGCGAGGTTCCTGTGTCGGTCGCTCAACTCGCTACGCGAGGTTGATGAGATCGCTGTAGTCCGGGGTCCAGTGGTCCTCGGTGCCCTCGGGCATGATGAGCACGCGCTCGGGGTTGAGGGCCTCCACCGCGCCCTCGTCGTGGCTGACGAGGACGACCGCGCCCTCGTAGTTCGCCAGGGCGTCGAGGATCTCGAGTCGGCTGGCCGGGTCGAGGTTGTTCGTGGGCTCGTCGAGCAGCAGCACGTTGGCACCCGAGACGACGATCATGGCCAGGGCCAGGCGCGTCTTCTCGCCGCCCGACAGGACCCCGGCGGGCTTGGCCGAGTCGTCCCCGGTGAAGAGGAACGAGCCCAGCACGCGGCGCGCCTCCATCTCGGTGATGTTCGGCGACGACGACACCATGTTCTCGAGCACGCTGCGCTTGACGTCGATCGTCTCGTGCTCCTGCGCGTAGTAGCCGACGCGCAGTCCGTGGCCCGGCTCCAGCTGACCCGTGTCGGGCTCGTCGACGCTGGCGAGGATCCGCAGCAGGGTCGTCTTGCCGGCGCCGTTCAGGCCGAGGATGACCACCTTCGAGCCTCGGTCGATCGCGAGGTCCACGGCGGTGAAGATCTCGAGCGAGCCGTAGCTCTTCGAGAGGTTCGAGGCCATCAACGGCGTCTTGCCGCAGGCGACCGGCGTCGGGAAGCGCAGCTTGGCCACGCGGTCGACCGCGCGCACCTCCTCGAGGCCGGAGAGCAGCTTCTCGGCGCGGGCCACCATCTGGTGCGCCGCCGCGGCCTTGGAGGCCTTGGCGCCGAAGCGGGCGGCCTGCTTCTGCAGGGCCGAGGCCTGCTTCTCGGCGTTCGAGCGCTCCTTCTTGCGGCGCTCCTCGTCGGCGGCGCGCTGTCGCTGGTAGTTTCGCCAGCCCATGTTGTAGACGTCGATCGACTGCCGGTTCGCGTCGAGGTAGAAGACGCGGTTGACGACCTCCTCGACGAGCTCGATGTCGTGGCTGATCACGATGACGCCGCCCTGGTACGTCTTGAGGTACTCGCGCAGCCAGACGACGCTGTCGGCGTCGAGGTGGTTCGTGGGCTCGTCGAGGATCATGGTGTCGGCCGGCGAGAAGAGGATGCGCGCGAGCTCGATGCGGCGCCTCTGGCCGCCGGAGAGCGTCGACAACGGCTGGTCGAGGATGCGGTCGGGCAGGCTGAGGTTGCTCGCGATGGAGGCCGCCTCGGCCTCCGCCGCGTACCCGCCCAGCGCGTTGAACTGGTCGTCGAGGTCGCCGTAGCGCTTCATGGCGCGGGCCGCGACGTCGGGGTCGGGGTCGCCCATCGCGAGCGTCGCCTCCTGGATGCCGATCAGCAGCTGGCCGAGGCCTCGCGCGTCGAGGATGCGCGTCCGGGCGAGGTCCTCGGGGTTGCCGCTCCGCGGGTCCTGGGGCAGGTACCCGATCTCGCCGGTGCGCTCGATCTTGCCGCCCGTCGGGAGGGTCTCGCCGGCGAGCGTCTTCGTCATGGTGGTCTTGCCGGCGCCGTTGCGACCGACGAGCCCGATCTTGTCGCCCTTGTCGACGCGGAAGTTGACGTCGGCCATCAGGAGGCGCGCGCCCACGCGGATCTCGAGGTCGTGCACGGAAAGCACAGCAGAAGTCCAATCGATTGGGGAGATGTCCACAACGGGGCCCGGTGGAGGGCCGCCTCTAGGATGAGGACGTCGCGTGGAGAGGGGTCGCAGCACTGCGCTGCCGACCAGCCACTCGGCCGATCAACCTTCCCATACTAGGAGAATCGCATGACTGACGCAGCCGCACCGATCTCGCGACCGGTCCTCGCCGACCGGATCGTCGCGAAGAGCTGGACGACGGACGCCCTCCTCGTGCTCGGCGGCGTCGCCGTCACGGCGGCCTCGGCTCAGGTCCAGGTGCCGATGTGGCCCGTCCCGATCACCGGCCAGACCCTCGCCGTCCTGCTCGTCGGCGCGAGCCTCGGTGCCCGCCGAGGCGCCCTCTCTATGCTCACCTACCTCGTGCTGGGCGTCGCCGGCCTGCCGATCTTCGCCGAGTTCTCGGGCGGCCCGCTCACCGTCGCCGGCCCGAGCTTCGGCTTCATCCTCGGCTTCGTGCCCGCCGCGGCCGCCGTCGGCTGGCTCTCGCAGCGCGACTGGGACAAGAAGTGGCTCCTGTCGGCCGCCGCCTTCTTCCTGGCCGGCCTCATCCCGTTCGCCACCGGCCTGCCCTACATGGCCGTCGTCCTGGGGCACCTCGGCGTCGACAACAGCCTCGGCAACGTCCTCGCCCTCGGCGTCTACCCGTTCATCGTCGGCGGCGTCGCCAAGTGGCTCATCGCCGCGTCGGCGCTGCCGCTCGCGTGGCGGGGCCTGGAGCGCCTCGGCCGCTGACCGTCGCACCCCTGCAGGAGGCGCGGGTCGGGCAGGTGCCCGGCCCGCGCCTCCTGCGTCCGGGCCTCGATGCCGTGGCTCGCCTCGTCGTGCGACCCGGTCCGCCGGTCCCCCGCGCACGACGAGAGCCCCGGTCGTTCCCGACCGGGGCTCTCGTCGTGGTGCGGGCGTCTCAGATGGAGAAGCCGATGGCGCGCATCATGTCGCGGCCGTCGTCGGTGATGCGATCGGGGCCCCACGGCGGCATCCACACCCAGTTGATGCGGAAGGCGTCGACCACGCCGTCGAGCGCGTTGGCGGTGTCGGCCTCGATGACGTCCGTCAGAGGGCAGCCGGCCGAGGTCAACGTCATGCTGATGATGAGCGCGTTCTCGTGCTCGTCGTCCATGGCGAGGTCGTAGATCAGGCCCAGGTCGACGATGTTGACGCCGAGCTCAGGGTCGACGACCTCTTTCAGGGCCTCGGCGACCTCGTCGAACTTCTCCGGGGCCATCGCCACGGCGGCCATGGTCAGCTCACCGCCGGTGCGCCCGCTGCCGCCGCCGCCGAGGCCGACACGTAGCGGTCGTAGCCCTCGTTCTCGAGGCGGTCGGCCAGCTCCGGCCCGCCCTCGTCGGCGACGTGGCCGTCGACGAAGACGTGGACGAAGTCGGGCTTGATGTAGCGGAGGATGCGCGTGTAGTGCGTGATCAGCAGGAGGCCGAGCCCCGTGTTGGCCGCGGCGCGGTTGACGCCCTCGGAGACGATCTTCAGCGCGTCGACGTCGAGGCCGGAGTCGGTCTCGTCGAGGACGGCGAACTTCGGCTTGAGGAGCTCGAGCTGCATGATCTCGTGGCGCTTCTTCTCGCCGCCGGAGAAGCCCTCGTTGACGTTGCGCTCGGCGAAGGCGCTGTCCATCTTGAGGGCGCTCATCGACTCGCGCAGGTCCTTGATCCAGCCGCGGATCGCGGGGGCCTCGCCGTCGAGGGCGGTCTTCGCCGTGCGGAGGAAGTTCGACACGGTGACGCCGGGGATCTCGACCGGGTACTGCATGGCGAGGAAGAGGCCCGCCTTGGCGCGCTCGTCGACGCTCATGTCGAGCACCTCGACGCCGTCGAGCTTGATGGAGCCGCCGTCGACGTTGTAGCGCGGGTGACCGGCGATCGTGTAGGCGAGGGTGGACTTGCCGGAGCCGTTCGGGCCCATGACGGCGTGGATCTCGCCCTCGGCGATGGTCAGGTCGACGCCCTTGAGGATGGCCTTGGGGCCGGCGTCGGTGTCGATGCTGACCTTGAGGTCGCGGATCTCGAGAGTGGACATGCGTTCTTTCCTTACTGCGCGACGCCGGCGGGCGACGCTGTCGTGTCGACGTACACGTCGCCGTCGACGACGGTGACGGTGAAGACCGGGACGGGTTCGTAGGCGGGCAGGGTCAGCGGCTTGCCCGTGGTCAGCTCGAACTTCGAGCCGTGGGCCCAGCACTCGAGGGTGTCGTCCTCGACGAAGCCCTCGGCCAGCGAGATGTCGCCGTGCGTGCACGTGTCGCCGATGGCGTGGATCGTGCCGGCGCTGTCCTTCACGACGGCGATCGCCACGCCGTCGACGACGACGCGCTTCGCGGCGGCGGGGGTGACGTCGTCGGCGCTGCAGACCTTCGTGCCCATCAGGCGGCTCCCCCGGCGACCGGTGCGGCCTCCTGCTGGGTGAGCTCGACCTCGAGCGCCGCGATGAGGCGCTCCTGCAGCTCGGGCTCGCCGATCTTCTGCACGACCTCGCTGAGGAACCCGAGCACGACGAGTCGGCGGGCCTCGGCCTCGTCGATGCCGCGCGACTGCAGGTAGAACAGGTGCTCGTCGTCGAAGCGGCCGGTGGCGCTGGCGTGTCCGGCACCCTGGATGTCACCGGTCTCGATCTCCAGGTTCGGGATCGAGTCGGCCCGGGTGCCCTCGCTGAGCACGAGGTTGCGGTTCTGCTCGTAGCTGTCGGTGCCGGGGGCGGAGCGCGCGATCAGCACGTCGCCGATCCACACCGTGCGGGCGCCCTCGCCCTGCAGCGCACCCTTGTAGTTGACGCGGCTGCGGCTGTTCGGGGCGTCGTGGTGCACGTACACCTGCTGCTCGAGGTGCTGGCCGGCGTCGGCGAAGTAGACGCCGTAGAGCTCGACGTCGGAACCCTGCCCGGCGAGGTGCGCCGACGGGTTGACGCGGACGACCGAGCCGCCGAGCGACACGACGAAGTGTTTGAGCTGGGCGTCGCGACCGATCGAGGCGAAGTGGCTCGCCAGGTGGATAGCGTCGTCGTCCCATTCCTGCAGGGTGACGACCGTGAGGTGGGCGCCGTCGTCGACGACGATCTCGACGTTCTCGACGAGGTGCGCCGAGCCGGTGTTTCGCAGCACGACGAGCGAGGTCGTGTTCGCCTCGGCGTGGATGAGGGTGTGGCCGGCCCGCGGGGCACGGTCGAGCCCGGACCGGCCGATGGTCACGGTGGACGGCTCGTCGCCGCTCAGGGTCACGGCGAGGACCTTCTCGACCGAGGCCCAGGCGTTGGCCGAGGCCTTGTCCTCCGGGCTCCCGGCGGTGCCGACGCGGGCGTCGGCACGATCGATCCAGTCGACGACCGCACCGGCCGTCTCACGAGCCAGGTACGCGTAGGGCGCACCGTCGAGCTCGCCGTCGATGAGCGGGCGTAGGCGGTCGACGGGACTGAGCTTCCAGTCGACCTCCCGCCCGGTCACCGCGGGGAACGCGGCGGGGTCGGTGCTGTGGAAGCGCTCCGAGCGCGTCTGCACGGGGACGAGGCCCCAACCTCCGTCGGAGTGCGCCTTCGCGCCGTGCTGGACGCCGTCGGGCGCGGTGTCTGCTGTGGTGGGTGCTGCGGCGGACATCTAGCCGACGGATCCTTCCATGCTCATCTCGATGAGCTTGTTGAGTTCGAGCGCGTACTCCATCGGGAGCTCGCGGGCGATGGGCTCGATGAAGCCGCGGACGATCATGGCCATGGCCTCGTCCTCGGCCATGCCGCGCGACATGAGGTAGAAGAGCTGCTCCTCGCTCACGCGCGACACCGTGGCCTCGTGGCCGAGCTGGACGTCGTCGACGCGGATGTCGATCGCCGGGTACGTGTCGGAGCGCGACATGGTGTCGACGAGCAGGGCGTCGCAGCGCACGGTGTTGGCGCTGTGGTGCGCCGCCTCGTCGACGCGGACCTCGCCGCGGTAGCCGGCCCGGCCGCCGCCGCGCGCGATCGACTTCGAGACGATCGACGACGTCGTGTACGGCGCCATGTGGATCATCTTCGCGCCGGCGTCCTGGTGCTGACCCGGACCCGCGAAGGCGACCGACAGGGTCTCGCCCTTGGCGTGCTCGCCGACGAGGTAGATCGAGGGGTACTTCATGGTGACCTTGGACCCGATGTTGCCGTCGATCCACTCCATGGTCGCGCCCTCGTGCGCGATGGCCCGCTTCGTGACCAGGTTGTAGACGTTGTTCGACCAGTTCTGGATCGTCGTGTAGCGCACGCGGGCGTTCTTCTTCACGATGATCTCGACGACCGCCGAGTGCAGGGAGTCGCTCTTGTAGATCGGGGCCGTGCAGCCCTCGATGTAGTGGACGTAGCTGTCCTCGTCGGCGATGATCAGCGTCCGCTCGAACTGGCCCATGTTCTCGGTGTTGATGCGGAAGTAGGCCTGCAGGGGGATCTCGACGTGGACGCCCTTGGGCACGTAGACGAACGAGCCGCCCGACCACACGGCCGTGTTGAGAGCGGCGAACTTGTTGTCGCCGGCCGGGATCACGGTGCCGAAGTACTCCTCGAACAGCTCGGGGTGCTCGCGGAGCGCCGTGTCGGTGTCCATGAAGATGACGCCCTGCTGCTCCAGGTCTTCGCGGATCTGGTGGTAGACGACCTCGGACTCGTACTGGGCGGCGACGCCCGCGACGAGGCGGTTGCGCTCGGCCTCGGGGATGCCGAGCTTCTCGTACGTGTTCTTGATGTCGTCGGGCAGCTCGTCCCAGGTGGTGGCCTGCTTCTCGGTCGAGCGGACGAAGTACTTGATGTTGTCGAAGTCGATGCCGGAGAGGTCGGCGCCCCACGTCGGCATGGGCTTGCGCTCGAAGAGCGTCAGGCCCTTGAGGCGGTTCTTGAGCATCCACTCGGGCTCGCTCTTGAGGTTCGAGATGTCGGTGACGACCTCGGGCGAGACGCCGCGCCGGGCCGAGGCGCCGGCAGCGTCGGAGTCGGCCCAGCCGAACTCGTATTGTCCGAGGCTCTCCAGCTCGGGGCGGTCGATCAGCACGTCTGACATGTCTACCTCTTTCTCTGACGGGCCGAACACACGGCGTCGAGTCGCCATTCCCTGGCGTCGCCGTGGCCGTCGGTGGCCCGTTCCTCGCGGGGCGAGTCGAACATGACCGGCCTTAGACTGTGACGAGCGCGTGGGGCCTGTGTGGCCACGCCGTGCGGGTCGATCTCAGCAGCCCCGTCGTCTCCGTCGACGCCGAGCCGGGTCTGTTCTCTGAACTCCGTGATTCTACAGGGCTGAGCCCCTGATGTGACGAAAGGCAGCCAACTGTGAGCAAGACGGACCCGAACGCGACCGGCCTCCTCTCGAGGGCGTGGTCGTGGCTGCCCACGACGGTCGACCGCCGCGTGCGCATCGTCGTCTGGGCCTCGTTCGTCTGCCAGGTGCTCCTGATCGGCACGGGAGGCGCGGTGCGCCTCACCGGGTCCGGCCTCGGCTGCCCGACGTGGCCGCGCTGCACCGCCGACTCGTTCGTGAGCACGCCCGAGATGGGCATCCACGGCGTCATCGAGTTCGGCAACCGCCTCCTGACCTTCGTCCTGACGGCCGTCGTGATCCTCGCGTTCCTCTCCGTCCTGCGGATGCGCCGCGTCCGTCGCGAGCTCTTCTGGCTCACCTTCGCGCAGGGCATGAGCATCCCCCTCCAGGCCGTGCTCGGGGGCATCACCGTCCTGACGGGCCTGAACCCGTACATCGTCGGGGCTCACTTCCTCGTCTCGATCGTGCTGGTCGCGCTGACGACGACGTTGGTGTACCGGGTCCTCCGGGGGCCCCGGGGCCACCACGCCGCGACGCCCCCCGGCTACGCCGTCCTGGCGCGCGTCACGGCCGTCGTCGTGCTCCTCACCGTCGTCGTGGGCATCCTGACGACCGGTGCCGGCCCGCACGCGGGCGACGCGCAGACGCCGCGCAACGGCCTCGCGCCCGAGGTGATGGAGCACGTGCACAGCTGGCCGGCCTACGCGACCCTGCTCCTCACCGTCGCGCTCGTGGCCTGGACGGTCCGTGCGGGGCTCCCCCGCCGCTTCCCGCTCCTGCTCCTCGGCGTCGAGCTCGCCCAGGTCGCGGTCGGCCTCCTGCAGGCCCGCACGGGACTCCCCCCGGTGCTGGTCGGCACCCACATGGTGCTCGCGGCCCTGCTCGTCGCCGCGATGACGGCCGTCCTCCTGACCCTCCGCAACGACCAGGCCGAGGACGAGCTCGAGCCGATCGTCGCCGCCGCTGAGCCCGCGCTGCGCTGACCCCGCGCCCCCGGGGCCGGCGCCTCAGGCCAGGTCGAGGCGCATGATCGTGTCGACGCCGTCGTCCTCGACGACGACGAAGCCTCGACGGCGGTAGAGCGACATGGCGCGGCTGCCGCTCAGCACGTCGAGGTGCACCGACCCCGTGGCGACGGAGGCGAGCGCCTCGTCGAGGAGGCGGCTTCCGAGGCCGCGGCCCCGCGCCTCCTCGTGGAGGTAGAAGTGGCGCAGCCACGTCGTGTCGGCCTCGGGGTGCACGGCGAGGCAGCCGACCAGGCGCGGACCGGCCTCGACCACGCGCGTCTCGGCGGCCACGAACTCACGGACGAAGCGCGCACGGTTGTACGGAGGGTCCCACGCGCCGGCCCGCTCGAGGTCGGGACGCAGCGCGTGCAGCTTCAGGTCGGCGAGGTCGTCGACGTCGTCGGGGCGGGCCGTCCGGACGACCTGCACCGCCCTGACGGGACCGTGCTCGGCGGACACCGCGTCAGAAGGGCAGCAGCGGGTCGATGCCCACGGCCAGGAAGAGCAGCGTCAGGTACGTGATCGAGCTGTGGAAGACGCGCATCGGGCGCACCTCGGCGACGTGCTGGATCGCCCGGCTGTACAGCCGGTGCGACTCGACGATGAACCAGGCGCCGCTCGCCAGCGCGACGACCGTGTAGAGGACGCCCATGTCGGCGACCGGCACGAGCATGAGCGAGCACGCGACGGTGGCCCACGCGTAGAGGATCACCTGGAGCCCGACGATGGAGCGCCCGCGGACGACCGAGAGCATGGGCACGGCGGCGGCGGCGTAGTCGGCGCGGTACTTCATCGAGAGCGGCCAGTAGTGCGGCGGCGTCCAGAGGAAGATCACCATGAACAGGATGACGGGGGCCCAGCTGAGGTCGTTCGTGACGGCGGCCCAGCCGATGAGCACCGGCATGCAGCCGGCGATGCCGCCCCAGACGATGTTCTGCGGGGTGCGGCGCTTCAGCCAGAGCGTGTAGACGACGACGTAGAACAGGATCGCGCCCAGCGAGAGCGCCGCCGAGAGCAGGTTGACCGTGAGGGCGAGCCAGACGATGGAGGCGACGCCCACGACGTACGAGAAGACCAGCGCCTCGCGGTCGGTCACCTCGCCCGTCACGAGCGGGCGACCCTGGGTGCGCTTCATGATGCGGTCGATGTCGCGGTCGATGTAGCAGTTGAAGGCCGACGCGGACCCGGCGCTGAGCGCGCCGCCGATCAGCGTCGCCGCCACGAGCCACAGGTTCGGCACGCCGCCCTGGGCCAGGAACATCGTGGGCGCCGTGGTCACGAGCAGCAGCTCCATGACGCGGGGCTTCGTCAGCGCGACGTACGCGCGAGCCGTCCGACGGATGCCCCGGGGTCCGGTGGTGGGGCGGGTGTCGATGGCTGCGGTCATGGGTCCCTCTGACGAGATGTACGGTTCGGCCCTGGGAGTCTAGGCGATGACCGGCGACGCTGACGGCGGGACGGGGCGCTCGGTGCGGGCATGCGGACCCCGTTCGTCCCTATACTTGCAGGTGCTTGCCAGTCGCACGCCCGCACGGCGACGGAATCCTCGACATCGAACCATCAGCTCCCTTGTCTCGAGGCCTCCTCTCGTGCCCGAGCGGCCGCAGCCGACGACGTCTCGGCAGGCGCATGTCAGCGCGGGAGCGAATCGACCCCGCGCAGTTCGCAACAAGAAGGGTCATCTTCCAGTGGCAGATCTGCAGTGGGAATCCATTGACAACAAGGCCGTCGACACGGTCCGCGTCCTCGCGGCCGACGCGGTCGAGAAGGTCGGGAACGGCCACCCGGGGACGGCGATGAGCCTCGCGCCCGCCGCGTACCTCCTCTTCCAGAAGGTCATGCGCCGTGACCCGAGCGACAGCGAGTGGATCGGTCGCGACCGGTTCGTCCTCTCGGTCGGCCACAGCTCCCTGACGCAGTACGTCCAGTTCTACCTCGGCGGCTACGGCCTCGAGCTCGACGACCTCAAGGCGCTCCGCACCTGGGGCTCGAAGACCCCCGGCCACCCCGAGTACGGCCACACCGACGGCGTCGAGATCACGACCGGCCCGCTCGGCCAGGGCCTCGCCTCCGCCGTGGGCATGGCGTACGCCGCCCGCTTCGAGCGCGGCCTGTTCGACCCGGAGGCCGCCGTCGGCACCTCCCCCTTCGACCACTTCGTCTACGTCATCGCCGGCGACGGCGACCTGCAGGAGGGCGTCACCAGCGAGGCGTCCTCGCTCGCCGGCCACCAGCAGCTCGGCAACCTCGTCGTGATCTACGACTCCAACCAGATCTCCATCGAGGACGACACCAACATCGCCTTCACGGAGGACGTCCAGAAGCGCTACGAGGCCTACGACTGGCAGGTCCAGGTCGTCGACTGGAAGAAGACGGGCGAGTACGTCGAGGACGTCGCCGCGCTCAACGACGCCGTCGAGGCCGCCAAGGCCGAGACGAGCAAGCCGTCGCTGATCATCCTCAAGACGATCATCGGCTGGCCCTCGCCGAAGAAGCAGAACTCCGGCAAGATCCACGGCTCGGCGCTCGGCGCCGAGGAGCTCGCGGGCCTGAAGGAGGTGCTCGGCTTCGACCCCGAGAAGACCTTCGACGTCGACCCCGAGGTCCTCGAGCACACCCGCAAGGCCGTCGAGCGCGGCCAGGCGCAGCACGCCGAGTGGCGCGAGTCCTTCGACGCGTGGGCCGCGGCCAACCCGGAGAAGAAGGCGCTCCTCGAGCGTGTCCTGACGGGCGAGCTGCCCGAGGGCCTCGACGAGGCGCTGCCGGTCTTCCCGACCGACAAGGAGGTCTCCACGCGAGCCGCCTCCGGCAAGGTCATCAACGCCATCGCCGCCGTCGTCCCCGAGTTCTGGGGCGGCTCCGCCGACCTGGCCGAGTCGAACCTCACGACCATCAACGGCGGCGGCTCGTTCGTCCCGGCCGAGTGGTCGACGCACGAGTGGCAGGGCAACCCCTACGGCCGCGTCCTGCACTTCGGCATCCGCGAGCACGCCATGGGCTCGATCATGAACGGCATCGCCCTGCACGGCAACACGCGCGTGTTCGGCGGCACCTTCCTCATCTTCAGCGACTACATGCGCCCCGCCGTGCGCCTGGCCGCCCTGATGAAGTCGCCCGTCACCTACGTCTGGACCCACGACTCCGTGGCCCTCGGCGAGGACGGCCCGACGCACCAGCCGGTCGAGCAGCTCGCCGCCCTGCGCGCGATCCCCGACTTCGACGTGGTCCGCCCCGCCGACGCCAACGAGACCGCCTGGGCCTGGAAGACCATCCTCGACCGCCACAGCGGCCCGGCCGGCCTGGCGCTCAGCCGTCAGAACCTGCCCGTGTTCGAGCGCGGCGAGGGCGACGCCGAGGGCGAGACCTTCGCCTCGGCGAAGAACGTCGCGAAGGGCGCCTACGTCCTGGCCGAGGCCCCGGGCGGCACGCCCGACGTGATCCTCGTGGCCACGGGCTCCGAGGTGCAGATCGCCGTCGGGGCGCGCGAGGTCCTGCGCGGCGAGGGCATCAACGCCCGCGTCGTCTCGGCCCCCAGCCTCGAGTGGTTCGACGAGCAGAGCGCCGAGTACAAGGAGTCGGTGCTCCCCGCCGCCGTCAAGGCTCGCGTCTCGATCGAGGCCGGCGTCGCGCTCCCGTGGCGCGGCATCGTCGGCGACGCCGGACGCAGCATCTCCATCGAGCACTTCGGCGCCTCCGCCGACTACAAGACCCTCTACCGCGAGTTCGGCATCACCACCGAAGCCGCCGTGGCCGCCGTCAAGGACTCGCTGGCCGCTCTCTGAGCGCCGGCAAGAAAGAGAAGAACGACATGACCGACACCAACACCGCACAGCTCTCCGCCGCGGGCGTCAGCATCTGGCTCGACGACCTCTCGCGCGAGCGCATCAACGCCGGCGGCCTCGAGAAGCTGATCGCCGAGCGCGACGTCGTGGGCGTCACCACCAACCCGACCATCTTCGCGTCGGCCCTCGCCAAGGGCGAGGCCTACGACGACCAGGTCGCGCTCCTCGCCAAGACCGGCGTGAGCGTCACCGACGCCGTCTTCGAGATCACCACCGACGACGTCACGCGGGCCTGCGACATCTTCCGCGGCATCTACGACAGCACCGACGGCTTCGACGGCCGCGTCTCGATCGAGGTCGAGCCGGGCCTGGCGCACGACGCCCAGGGCACCATCGACCAGGCCGTGACGCTGGCCGCCAAGGTCGGCCGCCCCAACGCGCTGATCAAGATCCCCGCGACGGTGGAGGGCCTCGAGGCCATCACCGCCGTGATCGCCAAGGGCATCAGCGTCAACGTCACGCTGATCTTCTCGCTCGAGCGCTACCGGGCCGTCATCAACGCCTACCTCACGGGTCTCGAGCAGGCCAAGGCCGCGGGCATCGACATCACCGAGATCCACTCGGTCGCGTCGTTCTTCGTGTCGCGCGTCGACAGCGAGATCGACAAGCGCCTCGAGGCCGTCGGCAGCGACGAGGCGAAGGCCCTCAAGGGCAAGGCCGGCGTCGCCAACGCCCAGCTCGCCTACGAGGTCTACACGCAGGCCTTCGACACCGAGCGTGCCAAGGGCCTGCTCGCCGCCGGCGCCAACAAGCAGCGTCCCCTCTGGGCCTCGACCGGCGTCAAGGACCCGGCCGTGCTCGACACGACCTACGTGGTCGAGCTCGTCGCCGCCGACGTCGTCAACACGATGCCGGAGAAGACCCTCGAGGCCACGTTCGACCACGGCGAGGTGCGCGGCGACACGATCAGCGGCTCGTACGCGTCGGCGAACGAGGTCATGGACGCCATCGCAGCCCAGGGCGTCTCGTACCACGAGGTCACCGAGCTCCTCGAGAAGGAGGGCGTGGAGAAGTTCATCGTCTCCTGGAACGAGCTGCTCGACACCGTCACCGCCGCCCTCGAGGCTGCCAAGCCGGGCGACGCCTCCTAGTGACGCTCACGATCGCCGCGCGCGGTGACGCCGCCGAGGCGGTCGAGCGCGTCGTCCCCGCCCTCGTGAGCGACCTCGTCGCCTCCGGCATCACGGCCCAGGACCCCACGCTGTGGGGCCCGGACGCGGAGCAGGAGGCGGCGGGTCGCCTCGGGTGGACCGAGTCCGTCGCGGTCTCGGCGCCGCTGCTCGACCAGATCGACGCCCTGCGCGTCGAGCTGGCCGAGCAGGGCGTCGACCACGTCGTGCTCGCGGGCATGGGAGGCTCGTCGCTCGCCCCCGAGGTCATCACGCGCACCTACGGGGTGGAGCTGACCGTGCTCGACTCGACGGCCCCGACCCAGGTCGTGGCTGCACTGGCCGACCGGCTCGACCGGACGGTGCTCGTCGTCTCGTCGAAGTCGGGCTCCACGGTCGAGACCGCGAGCCAGCGGGCCGCATTCGAGCAGGCCTTCACCGAGGCCGGCATCGACCCCGCCGGACGGATCGTGGTCGTCACGGACCCTGGTTCTCCCCTGGAGGCCTCGGCCCGTGAGGCCGGGTACCGGGTGTTCACGGCCGACGCGTCGGTCGGGGGCCGTTTCTCCGCCCTCACCGCCTTCGGGCTCGTGCCGGCGGGCCTCGCCGGCGCCGACGTCCGCGAGCTGCTCGCGGAGGCCGACGCCGTGACCGTCGAGCTCGCCCAGGACCGGGCGGACAACCCCGCGCTGGTCCTCGGCGCGGTGCTCGCCGGCACGGTCCCGCTGCGCGACAAGATCGCCATCGTCGCCGACGGCACCCACATCGTGGGCTTCGCCGACTGGGCCGAGCAGCTGATCGCCGAGTCGACCGGCAAGCTCGGGCGCGGCCTGCTGCCGGTCGTCGTCGGCACCGACTCCCCCGAGATCGGCCTCGGGCTCGCCGACGTGCAAGTCGTGCGGCTCGTGGCCAACGCGGCCGAGACGAGGGAGGTCGCCCCGGGCGAGGTCGAGATCTCGGGCTCGCTCGGCGGTCAGATCATGCTGTGGGAGTACGCCGTCGTCGTGGCGGGCCGCCTCCTCGGCATCAACCCCTTCGACCAGCCCGACGTCGAGTCGGCCAAGGTCGCGACACGGGCTCTGCTCGACGGTCGCCCCGAGGTCGAGGCCCCGGCCTTCGAGGTCGACGGCATCGCGGTGCACGCCGCGGGCGGGCTCTCCGCCGGCGACTCGCTCGGGTCGGCCGTCGCCTCCCTGCTGGCGGCCGTCGGGCCCGACGGGTACCTGGCCGTCCAGGCCTACGTCGACCGCACCCTCGCCCCGGAACTCGTGGAGCTCCGCGACGACCTGGCCGGCCGGCTCGGACGACCGGTCACCTTCGGCTGGGGGCCCCGGTTCCTCCACTCGACGGGTCAGTACCACAAGGGCGGCCCGGCGACCGGGGCGTTCCTGCAGGTCGTGGAGCGCGCCTCCGGCGACCTCGCGGTGCCGGGGAGCCCGTTCACCTTCGGCGAGCTCATCCAGGCGCAGGCCGCCGGCGACGCCGCGGTGCTCGCGGGGCGGGGACGACCCGTCCTCACCCTCACGGTCGAGGACGCCTCCGTCGTCCTCCCCGCGCTGCGGTCGGCCCTGCGCTGACGACGGGCCGGTGCCGACCACGGCACCGGCCCCTCGTCGTCGGGCCGCCCCGACGCTCCTGACCAACCAAGGAAGCAGAGACACATGTCACCGGTCGAGATCACTCCGGAGAGCAACCCGCTGCGGCTGCCCTCGGATCGACGGCTCAATCGCATCGCCGGCCCCAGCGGCCTCATCATCTTCGGCGTCACGGGCGACCTCTCCCGCAAGAAGCTCATGCCCGCCGTGTACGACCTCGCCAACCGCGGCCTCCTGCCCCCCGGGTTCGCCCTGGTCGGGTTCGCCCGACGCGAGTGGGAGGGCCAGGACTTCGAGCAGGTCGTCTACGAGGCGGTGAAGCAGTACGCGCGCACCCCCTTCGACGAGGACGTGTGGCGCCAGCTCAAGGAGGGCTTCCGCTTCGTCCAGGGCGTCTTCGACGACGCCGAGGCCTTCACCCGCCTCAAGGACACCATCGAGGAGCTCGACCGTGAACGCGGGACGATGGGCAACCACGCCTTCTACCTCAGCATCCCGCCGAAGGCGTTCCCGATGGTCACGGAGCAGCTGCGCAGCTCGGGGCTGGCGGAGGAGAAGGACGGCGCCTGGCGCCGCGTCGTGATCGAGAAGCCCTTCGGCAGCGACCTCCGCACGGCGCGCGAGCTCAACGCCGTGGTCGAGACGGTCTTCGAGCCCGACTCGGTCTTCCGCATCGACCACTACCTCGGCAAGGAGACGGTCCAGAACCTCCTCACCCTCCGGTTCGCCAACCAGATGTACGAGCCGCTCTGGAACTCGTCGTACGTCGACCACGTGCAGATCACCATGGCGGAGGACATCGGCGTCGGAGGCCGCGCCGGGTACTACGACGGCATCGGCGCCGCGCGTGACGTGATCCAGAACCACCTGCTGCAGCTGCTCGCCCTCACGGCGATGGAGGAGCCTGTCACGTTCTCGGCGAAGCACCTCCGCGCCGAGAAGGAGAAGGTCCTCTCCGCCGTGCGCATCCCGGAGGACATCGCCGCCGGCACGGCTCGCGGCCAGTACTCCGGCGGGTGGCAGGGCGGCGAGAAGGTGCTCGGCTTCCTCGACGAGGAGGGCATGAACCCGGAGAGCGTCACCGAGACGTTCGCCGCGGTCAAGCTCGAGATCGCCACCCGCCGCTGGGCCGGCGTCCCCTTCTACCTGCGGGCCGGCAAGCGCCTGGGGCGTCGGGTCACCGAGATCGCCATCGTCTTCAAGCAGGTGCCGGAGAACATCTTCGGCCACCAGACCTCGCTGGGGCAGAACGCCCTCGTGATCCGCGTCCAGCCCGACGAGGGCGTCACCCTGCGGTTCGGCTCGAAGGTGCCGGGCATCGGCACCCAGGTGCGCGACGTGACGATGGACTTCGGCTACGGCCACGCCTTCACCGAGGCCAGCCCGGAGGCCTACGAGCGGCTCATCCTCGACGTGCTGCTCGGCGACCCGCCGCTGTTCCCCCGCCACGAGGAGGTCGAGCTCTCGTGGAAGATCCTCGACCCGATCGAGGAGTTCTGGGCCACTCAGGGCCAGCCCGAGCAGTACCGCCCCGGCACCTGGGGCCCGAAGTCCGCTGACGACCTGATGGCCCGTGACGGCCGGACCTGGAGACGCCCGTGATCGTCGACCTCCCCTCGAGCACCATCAGCCGGGTGCAGAAGACCCTCGTCAAGATCCGCGAGGAGGGTGGTGCCGTGGCCCTCGGCCGCGTGCTGACCCTCATCATCTCGACCCGCCTGGGCGAGGAGGAAGAGGCCATCGAGGCCGCCAACGAGGCGTCGCGCGAGCACCCGATGCGCGTCATCGTCGTCTCGTCGTCGCCCGGAGGGCACGACGTCGACGTCGACGCGCGCCTCGACGCCCAGATCAGGGTGGGAGGCGACGCCGGCGCGAGCGAGGTCATCCTGCTCCGTGCCTACGGAGACACCGCGAGCGACGAGGAGGGACTCGTCACCGGCCTGCTCCTGCCCGACGCCCCCGTGGTCGTCTGGTGGCCCGGCGACCACCCCGTGATCGTCTCCGAGTCGCCCCTCGGCAGGATCGCCCAGCGTCGGATCACCGACGCGGCGAGCCAGGCCGATCCCCGGCAGTCCATCGTCGACCAGGCCGACACCTACGAGCCGGGCGACACGGACTTCGCCTGGACGCGCCTCACGTTGTGGAGGGCCCAGCTCGCTGCGGTCCTCGACCAGCCGCCGTACGAGCCGGTGACGGCCGTCGAGGTGAGCGGGTCGCCCGACTCCCCCTCGACGTTGCTGCTGGCCGCGTGGCTGAGGCTGCAGCTCCAGGTGCCGGTAGGCGACGACGCGACGACGCGCGCCACGGGCTCGAGCGGCATCCACGGGGTGAAGCTGGTCCGCGCCTCCGGACCCATCGAGCTGGAGCGCTCGGTCGTCAACGTGGCGACCCTGACCCAGCCGGGCCAGCCGACCCACGACCTCTCGCTGCCACGCCGGTCCCTCCGGGACTGCCTGGCCGAGGAACTCCGTAGACTCGACCCCGACGACCTCTTCGGGAACGTCGTGAAGCACGGTGTGCGCCAGCTCGGCGAACCCGTCGAGAACAGCTAGGGCAGACTGAGACAGTGACGAACGAACGCCGGGTGCTCGTGCACCCCGACAAGGGATCGCTGGGCGCGTCAGTCGCCGCGCGCTTCATCACCAAGATCATCGACGTGATCGAGGAACAGGACTACGCCCACGTGGTGGTGAGCGGAGGGTCCGTGAGCACGCTCGTGCTCGCGGCCATCAACGCCTCCCCCGCTCGCGACAGCGTCGACTGGTCGAAGGTCTCGTTCTGGTGGGCCGACGAGCGCTGGGTCGAGGCCGACGACGCCGACCGCAACGACCGGCAGGCCGGCATCGACCTGCTCGACCACATCGGGGTCGTGCCCGAGAACGTGCACCGGTTCGGCGCCGTGGGCGACCACGCCGACGTCGAGGCCGCCGCGGTGGCCTACCGCGCCGAGCTGCTCGAGCACGCCCAGGCCGACGACGACGCTCCCCGCTTCGACATCACGCTGCTCGGCGTGGGCCCCGACGGGCACATCGCCTCGCTCTTCCCCGACAAGGGCCAGATCCGCATGACGGAGCCCACGGTCCTCACGATCGACGACTCCCCCAAGCCGCCGCCCGTGCGCCTCACGCTCAGCCTGCCCGTCATCAACAACTCGCAGCGCGTCTGGATGATCCTCGCCGGTGCCGAGAAGGCCTCGTCGCTCGGTCTCGCCCTCGCGGGCGCCGGTGCCGACCAGGTGCCGGTCGCCGGCGTGAAGGGCCGCAAGCGCACCGTCTTCTTCGTCGATCGCGACGCGGCGGCCGAGGTGCCCGAGAACCTGATCGCGTCGACCTACTGACGCACGGCGCTCCTCCGGGGCGCAGACGACGACGGCCCCCGCTCACGGTGCGGGGGCCGTCGTCGTTCCCGGGTGAGGGACGGATGCCCGGTCCGGTCCGCGACGTCCCACCGGTCCACCAGCCCCTGACGTGAGAACGCCCCACGACTCGAGGTCGTGGGGCGTCCTGGCGGTGCGGAGGCGGCTGATCAGGCCTTGCCGCGGCGCACACGCAACTGCTGCAGCGCCTCGTCGAGCAGCTGAGCGGCCTCTTCTTCGGTGCGGCGCTCCTTCACGTACGCGAGGTGTGTCTTGTAGGGCTCGAGCTTCGCGACGGTCGGCGGGTTCGCCTTGTCGCGACCGGCGGGGAGTCCCGACGAGGGCGAGTCCACCGTCTCGGGGATCTCGTCCTCCGGCACGTTGGCCGCGAAATGGCGGACGACCTCGTTGCCGAGGGCGTCCCAGTAGGAGATGGTGACCCGCTCGGCGTGGTAACCGCGGTCTTGTTCGCCCATGGGGCCCGCGCCGACGCGCGAGCCGCGGATGGCGCTGCCGCCCGAGGCCATCAGCTCACCGCCGAGAACTTGGTGATGAGGCCGAGCACCACGATCGAGGTGATCCAGAGCAGGCCGAGGAAGACGGTGATGCGGTTCAGGTTGCGCTCGGCCACGCCGGACGCCCCGAGGTTGCTGGTGACACCGCCGCCGAACATGTCGGAGAGCCCGCCGCCGCGACCGCGGTGCAACAGGATGAGCAGGGTCAGCAGGAGGCTCGTGATGCCGAGCAACACCTGCAGTACGACCTGGAGAATTTCCACGGAATGCCTTTCGATGCGGTGAGACCGTCAATGAGTATAACCGGACGCGTCCGTCCGGCCCGCCTCCCCCGCGGGTGGCGGAGGGGCGAGCCCGACGGGCGCAGGGGTCAGACGCCGACGTGCGCGGGGAAGCGGACGATGCTCGCGAACTCGTCCACGTCGAGGCTCGCACCGCCGACGAGGGCGCCGTCGACGTCGGGCTCGCGCATGAACGACGCGATGTTGCCCGACTTGACCGAGCCGCCGTAGAGGATGCGCGTGGCGGCGGCACCCTCGGCGCCCACCACCTCGGCGAGAGTCGCGCGGAGAGCGGCACAGACCTGCTGGGCCTGCTCGGCCGTCGCCGCCTTGCCCGATCCGATGGCCCAGACGGGCTCGTACGCCACGACGATCTCGGCGGTGGAGGGCACCTGCGCCAGGGCGGCGCGGAGCTGGGCGACCGGGACCGCGCTCGGACCGTGCTGCTCGAGGTCGTCGGCCGTCTCGCCCACGCAGATGACGGGCACGAGCCCGTGGCGGTGGGCGGCGGCGACCTTCGTCGCGACGACGTCGTCGTCCTCGGCGTGGAGGGTGCGCCGCTCGGAGTGGCCGACGAGCACGTACCGAACGTCGAGCTTCGCCAGGAAGGCGCCGGAGATCTCGCCCGTGTAGGCCCCGGAGTCGAACGCCGACAGGTCTTGCGCGCCGAGGGCGAGCTCGAGCTTGTCGGCGTCCAGCAGGGTCTGCACGCTGCGCAGGTCGGTGAACGGCGGGAAGACGGCCGCCTCGACCACGGAGTGGTCGTGCTTGGCGTCCTTGAGGCTCCAGGCGAGCTTCTGGACGAACGCGATCGACTGCAGGTGGTCGAGGTTCATCTTCCAGTTGCCCGCGATGAGCGGCGTGCGTGTGGTCACCATCCGAGGACCTCCAGTCCGGGGAGCTTCTTTCCCTCGAGGAACTCGAGGCTGGCTCCACCACCGGTGGAGATGTGTCCGAACTGGTCGTCGGTGAACCCGAGGGCCCGGACGGCGGCCGCGGAGTCGCCGCCGCCGACGACGCCGAGGCCGGCGACCTCGGTCAAGGCCTGGGCGACGGTCTTCGTGCCGTGCGCGAAGGCGTCGAACTCGAACACGCCCATCGGGCCGTTCCAGAAGACCGTCGTCGACGACCGGACGATCTCGGCGAACCGGGTGGCGGTCTCGGGGCCGATGTCGAGCCCGATCGCGCCGTCGCCGATCGAGGACGACTCGATGCCGTCGACGCCCACGACCTCGTGGTCGGCGTCGGCGGAGAACGCGGACGCGACGACGACGTCGACCGGCAGGACGAGGTCGACCCCGCGCTTCTCCGCCTCGGCCAGGTAGCCCTTGACCCGGTCGATCTGGTCGGCCTCGAGGAGGCTGCCGCCGACGGGGTGGCCCTGTGCGGCGAGGAACGTGAAGAGCATCCCGCCGCCGATGAGCAGGGAGTCGACGCGGGGCAGGAGGTGCTCGATGACGCCGAGCTTGTCGGAGACTTTCGATCCGCCCAGGGCGACCGTGTAGGGCCGCTCGGGGTTCTCGGTCAGCTTGTCGAGCACCTCGAGCTCGGTGGAGATGAGGAGGCCTGCGGCGCTCGGCAGGAGCTGGGCCAGCTCGTAGACGCTCGCCTGCTCGCGGTGGACGACGCCGAAGCCGTCGGAGACGAACACGTCGCCGTGCTCGGCCAGCTGCTCGGCGAACGCGCGTCGCTCGGCTGCGTCCTTCGAGGTCTCGGCCGCCGAGAACCGCAGGTTCTCGAGGACGGTGACCTGGCCGTCGGAGAGGGCCGCGACGGCCTCGGCGGCGGCCGGGCCCACGGTGTCGTCGGCGAAGCCGACGCTCTTGCCGAGGAGCTCGCTCAGCCGCTGGGCGACGGGACGGAGGCTGTACTTCTCCACGACCTCGCCGCCAGGACGACCCAGATGGGAGACGACCACGACGCGTGCGCCCTGGCCGATGAGCTGCTCGAGTGTCGCCAGGGACGCGCGGACGCGGCCGTCGTCGGTGATCACGCCGTCCGCCAGCGGGACGTTCAGGTCGCACCGGACGATGACGCGCTTGCCGCCCAGGGGCCCCAAGGTGTCGAGGGTTCGCAGGGTCATGTCTTCTCTCTCGTCGGCGGAGGCGGTCAGGCGCACGGCCTGACCGCCTCCGGTCGTTCTCGATCTGGTCTCGCGACCGGGTGCTACAGGCGGTCGGCCACGTACTTCGTCAGGTCGACGAGGCGGTTGGAGTAGCCCCACTCGTTGTCGTACCACGAGGTGATCTTGACCAGGTTGCCGATGACCTTCGTCAGGCCGGAGTCGTAGATCGACGAGTGCGGGTCGGTGGTGATGTCGGACGAGACCAGCGGGTCTTCGGAGTAGAGCAGGATGCCCTTCAGCTCGCCCTCGGAGGCGGCCTTGTAGGCGGCGTTGATCTGCTCGACGGTCACCGGCGTGCTCGTCTCCAGCGTGACGTCGGTGATCGAGCCGGTCGGGACCGGGACGCGCAGCGCGTAGCCGTCGAGCTTGCCCGAGAGCTCGGGGATGACGAGGCCGATGGCCTTCGCGGCACCCGTCGAGGTGGGGACGATGTTGACGGCTGCGGCGCGGGCACGACGGGGGTCCTTGTGGGGGCCGTCCTGGAGGTTCTGGTCGGCCGTGTAGGCGTGGACCGTCGTCATGAGGCCGCGCTCGACGCCGAAGTTGTCGAGGAAGACCTTCATCAGGGGCGCGAGGCTGTTCGTGGTGCACGACGCGTTCGAGATGATGTGGTGGTTCGCGGGGTCGTAGATGCCCTCGTTGACGCCGAGGACGATCGTCGCGTCGTCGCCCGTCGCGGGAGCCGAGATGAGCACCTTCTTGGCGCCGGCGTCGATGTGCTTGCGCGCGTCCTCCGCCTTGGTGAAGAAGCCGGTCGACTCGACGACGATGTCGACGCCCAGCTCGCCCCAGGGGAGGTTGGCGGGGTCGCGCTCGGCGAGGACCTTGATCGGCTTGCCGTCGACGACGATCGAGTCGCCGTCGAGCTCCACGGTGGCGTCGAGGCGACCGGTGATGGAGTCGAACTTGAGCAGGTGCGCGAGGGCGGCGTTGTCGGTCAGGTCGTTGACGGCGACGATCTCGATGTCGGTGCCCTTGGCGAGCGCGGCGCGGAAGTAGTTGCGGCCGATGCGACCGAAGCCGTTGATGCCGATCTTGACGGTCAATGGAACTCCTGTTGATCAGGCGTCGTGGGGACGCGTGGAGGGGGCGGGCGACCAGGCCCTGTCGGGGGCGCCCCGGCCTCGGGGAAGCAGGACGCCTGACCGTTCACGACAGTACCAGTCGGGCCTCCCCGTGCGTCCACGTGCGACGCGTCGCGGAGGCGGACCTCAGCGCAGGTCGATGTCGGCGGGCAGGCTGGCCTCGGTGCCCGCCACCCCGAGGTCGGACGCCTTCTTGTCGGCCATGGCGAGGAGGCGGCGGATGCGACCGGCGACGGCGTCCTTCGTCATGGGCGGGTCGGCGTGGTGGCCGAGCTCGTCGAGGCTGGCGTCCCGGTGCGCGAGGCGGAGGTCGCCCGCGTACTTCAAGTGGTCGGGGATGTCGTCGCCGAGGAGCTCCATGGCCCGCTCTACGCGGGCGCACGCGGCCACGGCGGCCTCGGCCGAGCGGCGCAGGTTGGCGTCGTCGAAGTTCACGAGCCGGTTGGCGGTCGCCCGCACCTCACGGCGCTGACGGAGCTCCTCCCACTCGCCGACGCTCTTGTGCGCGCCCATCACGGCGAGCATGGCGCTGATGGCCTCTCCGTCTCGCACCAGCACGCGGTGGACGCCGCGCACCTCGCGGGCCTTCGTCTGCACGCCCAGGCGGCCGGCGGCCCCCACGAGCGCCATGGCGGTCTCGTTGCCGGGGCAGACGACCTCGAGGGACGCGGAGCGCCCCGGGTCCGTCAGCGAGCCCTGGGCGAGGAAGGCGCCCCGCCAGATCGCGGCGAGGTCGTCGCGCGACCCCGTCGTCAGGCGGTTCGGGAGACCGCGGACGGGTCGGCGTCGCTGGTCCATGAGACCCGTCTGACGGGCGAGGGTCTCCCCCGCCTCGTGGACGCGCACGAGGTAGTGCGGGGTGCGACGTGAACCGGAGGCGGCCACGACGGACACGTCGCTCCGGGCGCCGTAGAGCTCGGCCAGGTCCTTCCGGACGCGACGGGCGATGGTGGGGCTGTCGAGCTCGGCCTCGACGGCGATGCGGCCGGAGATGACGTGCAGCCCGCCGGCGAAGCGGAGGATCGTCGCGAGCTCGGCCGCGCGGACCGTCGTGCGGCTGACCTCGACGAGGGCGAGTTCTTCTTTGACGTCGGCGGTCTGTGCCACGGGTGGTGTTCCTAACTCTGGGGAGGATCGGCGCGACGCAGGTCGCGCGGGGCGTCGGGGCCCTGGCTCGGCGGCGTCGGACGTCGCGTCGTGCGACGTCGGTCAGCACGGGTCGTGCGCCGACGCAGACCGGTCACTCGCGACCGAGGTCGCGGTGCTTGACGCTGACGGCCACGCCCGGCAGCCGGCGCAGGAGCACGGCCAGCTCGCCGACGAGGGTGACGGAACGGTGCTTGCCGCCCGTGCAGCCAATGGCGATCGTAGCGTGTCTCTTGTTCTCACGCTGGTAGCCCGCCAGCACCGGCTCCAGCGCGCGGGCGAAGGCCTCGACGAAGTCACGGGCCCCGGACTGGGCCATGACGTACTCGGTGACGGGCTCGTCGAGGCCGTTCTGCGACCTCAGCTCGGGCACCCAGAACGGGTTGGGGAGGAACCGCGCGTCGCCCACCATGTCGGAGTCGGTCGGCAGCCCGTACTTGAAGCCGAAGCTGAGCACGGTGACCTGGACGCCCGGCCGCTCGGACTCGGCGAAGGTCTCGGTGATGCTGGTCGCGAGCTGGTGGATGTTCAGCTCGGAGGTGTCGACGATGACGTCGCTCGTCTCGCGGAGCTCCTCCATCCGGGCACGCTCGGCGAGGATCCCGTCGAGCAGGGTGCCGTCGCCCTGCAGCGGGTGGGGTCGCCGGACCTGCTCGAACCGGCGGACCAGGACGGCGTCGGTGGCGTCGAGGAAGAGGACCCGCACCTTGCTCGGCATGCTCGCGCGCAGGGTGCGGACGGCCTCCTGGGCCTCGGAGAACAACCGGCCGCCGCGGACGTCGACGACCGCCGCGATGCGGGGCAGGGAGTCGCCCGCCCGCTCGGCCAGGTCGAGCAGCGGCCGCAGCATCTGCGCGGGGAGGTTGTCGACCACGTACCAGCCCAGGTCCTCCAGCGCGTTACCCACCGTCGAACGACCGGCCCCGGACATGCCGGTGACGATCAGGACCTCTTGCTGTTCTGTGACGTCGCTCATGCTCACGTGACCTTCGGTGGAGGTGGCTCGGGGCGGTTCGATCCTAGACGCCGACGGACTCGGCCTCCGACGTCCCGGCGTCCGACCCCTCGCTCTCGGGGGTCGCGTCGGCGTCGCCGGGATCCACGGCGTCGACGGCCTCGTCGACCTCCGCCAGGTCGCCGCGGAGGCGCCCCACGATCGCCGACGCGAGCGTCGGGCCGATGCCCTTGATCGACGAGATCTCGTCGATGCCCGCCTCTCGCAGGCGCTTGACCGAGCCGAAGTGCTTGAGCAGCCCCGCGACGCGCGACGGCCCGAGACCGGGGATCTCGGCGAGCTGCGACGCGATGTCGCGCTTGCGACGCTGACGCTGGAACGTGATGGCGAAGCGGTGGGCCTCGTCGCGGATGCGCTGGATCAGGAACAGCGCGTCGGAGTTCCGCGGCAGGATGACGGGGAAGTCGTCGTCCGGCAGCCAGATCTCTTCCAGCCTCTTCGCGATGCCGCAGAGTGCGATGTCGGTCACGCCGGCTTCCTCGAGGGCTCGGCGAGCCGCTGCGACCTGGGGCTGTCCGCCGTCGACGATGAGCAGGTTCGGACGGTAGGCGAACCGCTTGCGCTGCTCCCCCACCTCCTCCACGGGTGCGAGCTCGTCGTCGAGGCGCGCGAGCCGTCGGGTCAGGGTCTGGTGGATCGACTCGGTGTCGTCGGCTGACTGCGGGATGCTGAACCGGCGGTACTGGTCCTTCCGCGGCAGACCGTCCTCGAAGACGACCATCGAGGCGACGATGTTCGTGCCGGAGAGGTGCGAGACGTCGTAGCACTCCATCCGCAGCGGGGCCTCGGACATGCCGAGCGCCTCCTGGATGTCGGCCAGGGCCGTCGACCTCGTCGCGAAGTCGGCGCTGCGCCGCGTCTTGTAGAGCATCAGGGCCTGCTGGGCGTTCAGCGTCGCCGTCTGCATGAGACTCGCCTTCTCGCCCCGCTGGGCCGTGCGGATCTGCACCCGGCCGCGGCCCCGCACCTCGCTCAGCACCGACTCGAGCGCCTCGACGTCGTCGGGGACCTCGGTCACGAGGATCTCCCGGGGGACCTCGCTGCCCGGGGTGTACCGGCCCTGCAGCACCTGCTCGACGAGCTCGCCCGTCGAGATGTCGATCTCTTTGTCGACGACCCACCCCCGAGAGCCCCGGATGCGCCCCCCGCGCACCGTGAACAGCTGGACGGCCGCCGCGAGCTCGTCCTCCGCCAGCGCGAAGAGGTCGAGGTCGACCGAGTCGCGCAGCACCACGGCGGACTTGTCGAGCACCGCCTCGAGGGCCTGCACCTGATCGCGGTAGCGCGCCGCCTCTTCGTACCGCTGCTCGAGGGCGGCGGTCTTCATGGCCTTCTGGCGTTCGGCGATGACGCGCTTGTCGTAGCTGCCCATGAACTTGACGAACTCGTCGACGATCGCGCGGTGCTCCTCGACGGTCACCTTCTGCGAGCAGGGCCCGCCGCAGCGGCCGATCTGACCGGGGAAGCAGGGCTTGCCGGTCTGCATGGCCTTCTTGTAGCTGCTGTCGGAGCAGGTGCGGATCGGGAAGACCTTGATCATGAGGTCGATCGTGTCGTGGACGGCCCAGATCTTCGGGTACGGCCCGAAGTACTTGGCTCCCTTGATGCGCGGGTTGCGCGTCACCATCACGCGGGGCGCCTCGTCGCCGAGGGTCACGGCCATGAACGGGTAGGTCTTGTCGTCGCGGAACTTGACGTTGAAGGGCGGGTCGAACTCCTTGATCCACGTGTACTCGAGCTGGAGGGCCTCGATGTCGCTGCCCACGACCGTCCAGTCGACCGAGCGGGCGCTGAGCACCATGCGTCGCGTGCGCTCGTGCAGCGTCGGGAGGGGGGCGAAGTAGTTGCTGAGCCGAGCCCGCAGGTTCTTCGCCTTGCCGACGTAGAGCACGCGCCCGCGCTCGTCGCGCCACCGGTACACGCCGGGGTCGGTGGGGATGTCGCGGGCCGGCGGGCGCCAGGAGACCGTGTTGCTCATCGTGCCTCGACGGCCTCCCGGCGACGCTTCGCCGACGCCTTCGAGCGTGCGGCGACGGCCGGGCCCGGTGCCGAGTGGCCCTGCTCGAGGATCTCGGCCAGGAACACGCCCGTGTGGCTCTCGGGCACCGTGGCCAGGTGCTCAGGAGTGCCGGTCGCGAGCACGGTGCCGCCTCCGGCGCCGCCTTCCGGCCCCATGTCGATCAGCCAGTCGGCCGACTTGATGACGTCGAGGTTGTGCTCGATCGTGATGACCGTGTTGCCCTTGTCGACGAGCCCGTTGAGCACGAGGAGGAGCTTGCGGACGTCCTCGAAGTGCAGCCCCGTCGTGGGCTCGTCGAGCACGTACACGCTGCGCCCGTTCGAGCGCTTCTGGAGCTCGGTCGCGAGCTTGACGCGCTGCGCCTCGCCGCCGCTCAGGGTGGTGGCGCTCTGGCCCAGGCGGACGTAGCCGAGGCCGACGTCGACGAGGGTCTTCATGTAGCGGGAGATCGCCGAGATCGGCTCGAAGAACTCTGCCGCCTCGCTGATCGGCATGTCGAGCACCTCGGAGATGTTCTTGCCCTTGTAGTGCACCGCGAGCGTGTCGCGGTTGTAGCGCGCACCGCCGCAGACCTCGCACGAGACGTAGACGTCCGGCAGGAAGTTCATCTCGATCTTGATCGTGCCGTCGCCGGCGCAGTTCTCGCAGCGCCCGCCCTTGACGTTGAAGCTGAAGCGGCCGGGGAGGTAGCCGCGGGTCTTCGCCTCGACGGTCTCGGCGAAGAGGTTGCGGATGCGGTCGAAGACGCCCGTGTACGTCGCCGGGTTCGACCGCGGCGTGCGGCCGATGGGGGCCTGGTCGACGTGGACGACCTTGTCGAGGTTCTCCAGGCCCGTCACCCGGAGGTGCTTGCCGGGGATCTGGCGGGCGCCGTTGAGCTTGTTGGCGAGCACCTTGTACAGGATGTCGTTGACGAGCGTCGACTTGCCCGAGCCGCTCACGCCGGTGACCGCGACGAAGGTGCCGAGCGGGAAGTCGACCGACACGTCGCGGAGGTTGTTGGCCTTGGCGCCCTGGACCGAGATCTGCCGACGTCGGTCGACGGGACGTCGCGTGGCGGGCGTCTCGATCGAACGCCGGCCGGCGAGGTAGTCGCCCGTGTACGAGTCGGTGTTCGCCAGCAGGTCGTCGTAGCTGCCCGAGTGGACGACCGTGCCGCCGTTGACGCCGGCGCCCGGTCCGATGTCGACGACCCAGTCCGCCGTCTTGATCGTGTCTTCGTCGTGCTCGACGACGATGAGGGTGTTGCCGAGGTTCTTGAGCTTGACCAGCGTGTCGATGAGGCGTCGGTTGTCGCGCTGGTGGAGGCCGATGCTCGGCTCGTCCAGGACGTAGAGGACGCCCGTGAGGCCCGAGCCGATCTGCGTCGCGAGCCGGATGCGCTGCGCCTCGCCGCCGGACAAGGAGCCCGCCGAGCGGGCGAGCGACAGGTAGGTGAGGCCGACCTCGAGCAGGAACTCGAGGCGGACGCGGATCTCGCGGAGCACCTGCGCGGCGATCCGCGCCTCCCTCGCCGTCAGCGACAGGTCGTTCATGAACGCGAAGGCGTCCGCCAGGCTGAGGTCGGCCACGTCGGCGATGCTGTGGTCGTACACCGTCACGGCCAGCACCTCGGGCTTGAGCCGCTTGCCCTTGCAGACGGAGCACGGGATCTCGCGCAGGTACTCGCTGTACCGCTGTCGCTGGCTGTCGGTCTCGGCCTCGGCGTACTTGCGCTCGATGTAAGGCATGACGCCCTCGAAGCCCGTCGAGTACTTCATCTCTCGTCCGAAGCGGTTGCGCCACTTGACGGTGACCTCGAAGTCGTTGCCCTGCAGGACGGCCTCCTGGATGCGCGGCGACAGGTCCTTCCAGGGCGTCCTCAGGCTGAAGTCGAGGTCGACGGTGAGGCCCTCGAGCAGCTTCTGGAAGTAGTTGTAGAGGCCCTTGCCGGAGTTGGTCCACGGGAGGATGACGCCCTCGGCGAGGCTGAGCTCGGGGTCGCCCAGGACGAGGTCGGTGTCGACCGCCATGCGGGTGCCGAGGCCCGAGCACTCGGGACAGGCGCCGAAGGGGGCGTTGAACGAGAAGGTGCGCGGCTCGATCTCGGTCAGCTGCACGGGGTGGCCGTTCGGGCACGAGAGCTTCTCGCTGAACGTGCGGTACTTGCCGGCCGCCCCGGCGTCGGTGTCGACGAAGTCGACGGTCACGAGGCCGTCGGTGAGGCGGAGCGCCGTCTCGAGGCTGTCGGTGAGGCGGGTGAGGCCGTCGGCCGACGCGACCAAGCGATCGACGACGACGGAGATGTCGTGCTTGACCTGCTTCTTCAGCTTCGGGGGCGAGCTCAGCTGGATCTGCTCGCCGTCCACGATCGCCCGGGAGTAGCCCTGCGAGGCCAGCTCGGCGAAGAGGTCGACGAACTCGCCCTTCTTCTGCGACACGATCGGGCTCAGCACCTGGAAGCGGGTCCCGGTCTCGAGGGTCATCAGCTGGTCGGCGATCTGCTGCACGGTCTGGCGGCTGATCTTCTCGCCGCACACGGCGCAGTGGGGGACGCCGATGCGCGCCCAGAGGAGGCGCATGTAGTCGTAGATCTCGGTGATCGTGCCGACCGTCGACCGCGGGTTGCGGTTGGTCGACTTCTGGTCGATCGAGACCGCGGGGCTGAGGCCCTCGATGAAGTCGACGTCGGGGCGGTCGACCTGGCCGAGGAACTGGCGGGCGTACGCGGAGAGCGACTCGACGTAGCGTCGCTGGCCCTCGGCGAAGATCGTGTCGAAGGCGAGCGACGACTTGCCGGAGCCCGACAGACCGGTGAACACCACCATCGAGTCACGCGGGATCTCGAGGTCGACGTTGTGGAGGTTGTGGACTCGGGCGCCCCGGACGCTGAGCTTGGGGGCACCTTCTACGGGTGAGATTGACACTCTTGCCATTCTACGGAGGCCGCCGACATCGTCGGTCGGCCCCCGGTCGTTAGAGGACGGGTTCGGTCGAGGTGAGGTCGGCGGACACGGACCACAGGCGGGCGGCCGCGGCGGGATCGCGCGCATGGCGCTTCGCCGGGACGAGCGCCGGCGCGCCGGTCAGCTGGAACCAGCCGGCGGGGCCCCAGTATTCCCCTCCCGCCACGGGGTCGCCCGTCGCGGCCCGGACTAGCGGCTCGGCTCCGGTCTCCTTGCCCTGGGAGAAGGTGTGCGAGATCGAGGTGAGCACGGCCGGCGGACGCCGGGGCACGACGACGGGCGGGCGGGGCTCGCTCGTGGCCTCCCACGAGAACCCGGGGTGGGCGACGAGGCTCGTGACGCTCGACCCGGCCGCGCGGAGCCGGCGGTCGAGCTCGAAGCCGAAGGTCATGACCGCCAGCTTGGACCGGGCGTAGGCGACCGATCCCGAGTAGCTCGAGACCATCATCGGGTCGTCGAGGTCGAGGCGGACGAAGCGGTGGCTGATGCTGCCCAGGTGCACGATCCGGCCCGCCGACGCAGCGGCGAGGGCCGGCATGAGGTGCGACACCAGGGCGAAGTGACCGAGGTGGTTGGTGCCGAACTGCAGCTCGAAGCCGTCGGCCGTCGTCTGGCGTCGGCGTGAGCCGACGACTCCGGCGTTCGCGAGCAGGACGTCGACCTCTCCCCCGGCGGCCGCCGCGGCGGCTCCGGAGGCGACGGACGCGAGGTCGGCGAGGTCGAGGTCGACCGTCTCGAGATCGGCCCCGGGCACGTTCTCCCGGATGGTGTCGGCGGCGCGCACGGCGCGTTCGGGATCACGGGCGGCGAGGACCACCCGGTGCCCCTGAGCCGCGAGCTGCTCGGCCGCGAAGAAGCCGAGCCCCGCGGTCGCACCGGTGACGACGACGCGGCGACGGTCAGCGGACATGGCCGGCCGCCTCCATCTGCCGGAGGTCCTTCTTGAGGTCGGCGACCTCGTCTCGGAGTCGGCCCGCGAGCTCGAACTTGAGCTCGGCCGCCGCCTGCAGCATCTGCTCGTTGAGGTCGGCGATGATCGACTCGATGCCGTTCGCGGCCTCGGCCCCCCGCCCCTCGCGCTTGAGGTTGGGCGTGGGGGACCGTTTCTTGCCGTCGCGTCCGGCGAGCAGCGCGGCGGTGTCGGCACCCTCGCGGGCGAGTGCCTCGGTGATGTCCGCGATCCGCTTGCGGAGCGGCTGCGGGTCGATGCCGCGCTCGAGGTTGTAAGCGACCTGCTTCTCTCGCCGCCGGTCGGTCTCGTCGAGGGCCCGCTTCATCGAGTCGGTCATGACGTCGGCGTACATGTGGACCTGACCCGAGACGTTGCGGGCGGCACGGCCGATGGTCTGGATGAGCGAGGTGGACGACCGCAGGAAGCCCTCCTTGTCGGCGTCGAGGATCGCCACGAGCGACACCTCGGGCAGGTCGAGGCCCTCTCGCAGCAAGTTGATGCCCACGAGGACGTCGTAGACGCCCTGACGCAGCTCCGTCAGCAATTCGACGCGACGCAGCGTGTCGACGTCCGAGTGCAGGTAGCGGACGCGCACGCCGGCCTCGGTGAGGAAGTCGGTCAGCTCTTCGGCCATCTTCTTCGTGAGGGTCGTGACGAGCACGCGCTCGTCACGCTCGGTGCGGGTGCGGATCTCCTCCAGGAGGTCGTCGATCTGGCCCTCGGAGGGCTTCACGATGATCTCGGGGTCGATGAGGCCCGTGGGTCGGATGATCTGCTCGACCACGCTGTCGGTGATGCCGAGCTCGTACTTGCCGGGCGTCGCCGACAGGTAGACCTTCTGCCCGACCCGGTCGAGGAACTCCTCGAACTTGAGGGGGCGGTTGTCGAGTGCGCTCGGGAGTCGGAAGCCGTGGTCGACGAGCGTGCGCTTGCGGGAGGCGTCGCCCTCGTACATGGCGCCGATCTGGGGCACCGTGACGTGCGACTCGTCGATGACGACGAGCAGGTCGTCGGGGAAGTAGTCGAGCAGGCAGTGCGGTGCCTCGCCGGGCGAACGGCCGTCGATGTGCGCGGAGTAGTTCTCGATGCCGTTGCAGAACCCGATCTGCTCCATCATCTCGAGGTCGAAGGTGGTGCGCATGCGGAGCCGTTGCGACTCGAGGAGCTTGCCCTGGCGGTCGAGCTCGCCGAGGCGCTCGGCCAGCTCGTGCTTGATGGTGCCGATGGCCCGGTGCATCACGTCGGTGCCCGCCACGTAGTGGGAGCCGGGGAAGACCGACACGGCGTCGAGCGTCTTGACGACGTCGCCGGTGAGGGGGTGCAGGGCGTAGAGAGCCTCGATCTCGTCGCCGAACATCTCGATGCGGATCGCGAGCTCTTCGTACATCGGGATGATCTCGACGGTGTCGCCCCGGACCCTGAAGTTGCCGCGCGAGAAGTCGATGTCGTTGCGCTGGTACTGCATCGAGACGAAGCGGCGGATCAGGGTCTCTCGGTCGATCTTCTGACCCACCTGGAGCGCGATCATGGCCTCGAGGTAGCCCTCGGGCGTGCCGAGGCCGTAGATGCAGGAGACCGTCGAGACGACGATGACGTCGCGCCGGCTGAGGAGCGAGTTCGTCGTGGAGTGCCTCAGGCGCTCGACCTCGGCGTTGATCGAGCTGTCTTTCTCGATGAAGGTGTCGGTCTGCGGGACGTACGCCTCGGGCTGGTAGTAGTCGTAGTACGACACGAAGTACTCGACCGCGTTGTGCGGGAACATCTCGCGGAACTCGTTGGCGAGCTGCGCCGCCAGGGTCTTGTTGTGGGCCAGGACGAGGGTCGGGCGCTGCACCTGCTCGACCAGCCAGGCGGTGGTCGCCGACTTGCCTGTGCCGGTGGCGCCGAGGAGGACGACGTCGGTCTCGCCGGCGTTGATGCGACCTGCCAGTTCGGCGATCGCGGCCGGCTGGTCACCACTCGGTTCGTACTCGCTGACGACTTCGAAGGGGCGGACGCTGCGGGTCGGTTCCATGTCGTCGAGTCTAGGAGCGACCACCGACAGTCGGCTCCGGGGCGGCCTCGGCCTTCACCGCTGACAGCGAACGCAGCCGCTCGTACGTCGCGTCGGCCTGCTCCAACGTCCGCTCGAGCGTGCCCGAGGAGTCGACGACGAGGTCCGCCGCCGCGAGCCGGGCGGCGTCGTCGGCCTGGGCGTCGACGCGGGACCGGGCCTGCTCCGGGGACATGCCGCGCAGCTCGACGAGTCGTCGCACCCGCACCCAGGCCGGGGCCTGCACGACGACGACGACGTCGAACTCCCCCGACCCGCGCGACTCGACCAGCAGGGGCACGTCGTAGACGACGACCCGGGCCGGGTCGTCCGCGACGGCCTCTCGCATGCGCAGGGCGGAGAGCTCGCGGACGGCGGGGTGCGTGATCGCCTCGAGGTCTCGTCGAGCGGCGGGGTCGGCGAAGACCAGCGCGCCGAGCGCCGCGCGGTCGAGTCCGCCGTCGGCGCCGAGGACGCCGGTGCCGAACCGCTCCCGGATGCGGGCGAGGCCCGGGGTGCCCGGCTCCACGACCTCCCGAGCGAGGAGGTCGGCGTCGACGACCGCGGCGCCGAGCTCTCCGAGTCGGCGGGACACGACGCTCTTGCCGGCGGCGATGCCCCCGGTCAGGCCACAGACGAACATCCGCCGAGGGTACTCCCCCGGGAACGCCGGAAGGCGGCCCCCCGAGGGGGACCGCCTTCCGGTCAGGACGTCGGGCACCGTGAGGTGCTGACGACCTAGTTGCTGCTGGAGAGCTTCTCGCGCAGAGCCGCGAGCGACTCGTCGTCGGCGAGGGTGCCCGCACCGGCGGTCTCGCTCGAGAAGGTCGAGCCCGACGGAGCCTCGAAGGAGGCCTCTTCGGTGAGCGACGCAGCGACCTGCTTCTTGTGCGCCTCCCAGCGAGCCTGGGCAGCCGCGTAGTCCTGCTCCCACTTCTCGCGCTGCGAGTCGAAGCCCTCGCGCCACTCGTTGGTCTCCGGGTCGAAGCCCTCGGGGTACTTGTAGTTGCCCTGGTCGTCGTACTCGGTGAGCATGCCGTAGAGCGCCGGGTCGAACTCGGTGCCCTCGGGGTCGACGCCCTCGTTGGCCTGCTTGAGGCTCAGCGAGATGCGACGACGGTCGAGGTCGATGTCGATGACCTTGACGAACACCTCGTCGCCGACGGCGACGACCTGCTCGGCCAGCTCGACGTGCTTCGCCGACAGCTCGGAGATGTGCACGAGGCCCTCGATGCCGTCCGCGACGCGGACGAACGCGCCGAAGGGGACGAGCTTCGTGACCTTGCCGGGCGCGACCTGGCCGATGGCGTGCGTGCGGGCGAAGACCTGCCACGGGTCCTCCTGCGTCGCCTTGAGCGAGAGCGACACGCGCTCACGGTCGAGGTCGACCTCGAGGATCTCGACGGTGACTTCCTGACCGACCTCGACGACCTCGCTGGCGTGCTCGATGTGCTTCCAGCTGAGCTCGGAGACGTGGACGAGGCCGTCGACGCCGCCGAGGTCGACGAAGGCGCCGAAGTTGACGATCGACGAGACGACGCCCTTGCGGACCTGGCCCTTGTGGAGGTTGTTGAGGAAGGTGGTGCGGCTCTCGGACTGCGTCTGCTCGAGCAGGGCACGGCGCGACAGGACCACGTTGTTGCGGTTCTTGTCGAGCTCGAGGATCTTCGCCTCGATCTCCTGGCCGAGGTACGGCGTGAGGTCGCGGACGCGGCGCAGCTCGATGAGCGACGCGGGGAGGAAGCCCCGCAGGCCGATGTCGACGATGAGGCCGCCCTTGACGACCTCGATGACCGTGCCGGTGACGACGCCGTCGGCGTCCTTGATCTTCTCGACGTCGCCCCAGGCGCGCTCGTACTGAGCCCGCTTCTTCGACAGGATGAGGCGGCCTTCCTTGTCCTCCTTCTGGAGGACGAGGGCCTCGACCGTGTCGCCGACCTCGACGACCTCGGTGGGGTCGACGTCGTGCTTGATCGAGAGTTCGCGCGAGGGGATGACGCCCTCGGTCTTGTAGCCGACGTCGAGGAGGACCTCGTCGCGGTCGATCTTCACGACGGTGCCCTCGATGAGGTCGCCGTCGTTGAAGAACTTCAGAGTCTTCTCGACCGCGGCCAGGAAGTCATCAGCGGATCCGATGTCGTTGATGGCGACCTGCTTGGGTGCCTTGGTCGTTACGGTTGTCATGTAGTTAGTGCTCCAGTGAAAGCATGTATCGGGCCGTGGTCGTCCGTCGGGAACGTTCCGTCAGAGGGTGTCGACCGCGGCGTGCGGACAGATCGACGCAGATTGCGCCCCCACATCATAGCTCGCACCTCGTTCGTGGGGCAACGATCCCGGGCGCGCCGTGGCCGAGGTCAGGCGAGCAGGGCCCGACGCAGGGTGTCGAGGCCGACCCCGCCGAGGCGGAGGGCGTCGCGGTGGAACCGGCGCACGTCGAAGGAGGCGCCCTCGAGCCGTGCACGCTCCGCCCGCAGGTCCTCCCAGATGCGCTGCCCCACCTTGTACGACGGGGCCTGGCCCGGCCAGCCCAGGTACCGGTCGACCTCGAAGCGGACGAACTCGGGGTCCATGTTGACGTTGCGGCCCATGAAGGCGAGCGCGTTCGCGGCGTCCCACGTCTCGGTGCTGCCGGGGAAGGCTTTGCCGAGGTGCACGCCGATGTCGAGGACGACCCGAGCGGCCCTCATCCGTTGCCCGTCGAGCATGCCGAGGCGGTCGCCGGGGTCGTCGAGGTAGCCCAGCTCGTCCATCAGGCGCTCCGCGTACAGGGCCCAGCCCTCGGCGTGGCCGGAGGTGCCGGCGAGCTGACGTCGCCAGGTGTTGAGCGTGGCCCGACCGAAGACGGCCTGGCCGAGCTGCAGGTGGTGGCCGGGGACGCCCTCGTGGTAGACGGTGGTGGTCTCGCGCCAGGTGCCGAATCGGGTGACGCCCTCGGGCACCGACCACCACATGCGGCCGGGGCGGGAGAAGTCGTCGCTGGGGCTCTTGTAGTAGATGCCGCCGTCCTTCGTGGGCGCGATGCGGCACTCGAGGCGGCGGACCGGCTCGGGGATGTCGAAGTGGCTCTCACCGAGCTCGGCCACGGCACGGTCGCTGAGCTGCTGCATCCACGCTCGCAGCGCCTCCGTCCCGTCGAGCTGGCGTGCGGGGTCGGCGTCGAGCACGGCGATGGCCCGCTCGACGCTGGCGCCGGGCTCGATCGTCCGGGCCACGGCCTCCTGCTCGGCGGTCATGCGAGCGAGCTCGTCGAGGCCCCACTCGTAGGTCTCGTCGAGGTCGACGGTCGCCCCGAGGAACCGACGCGAGTGGAGGGCGTACGCGTCGCGGCCCACCGCGTCGTCGGCGCCGGCGCTCGGCGCCAGCTCGTCGAGCAGGAACCCTCGCAGCGACAGGTAGGCGGAGGCGGCCCCGCGGGCGCCGGCCGACAGGTCGGAGGCGAGGGACGCCGGAGGCGCGGTGCCGTCCCCTAGGACCGCCGACGACGCCAGCTCGGCGAAGAACCCGTCGGACGCGCCGATGCGGGCGCACTGCTCGGCGACCTGGAGCACCTGCCGGCGGGCCGGCACCACGCCCGATGCGATGCCCTCGCGGAGGGTCTCGACGTACTGCGCGACGGCCACGTCGACCCGCGAGAGGCGCGACGCCACGTCGGACCAGTCGCGCTCGGTCGCCGTCGGCATCAGGTCGAACACCTCGCGGATGCCCTGGGCCGGCGAGGCGATGACGTTGAGGTCGCGCAGCTCGAGCCGCTGCTCGGCGTACTCGAGGTCGAGCCGCAGCTCGCTCGACAGGTCGTCCTTCGTCACGCGGTCGACGTCGTCGACCGGCTCGAGCGCGTCGAGGTCGGCGAGGACGGCGCGCACCTCGGCGACGTGCCTCGCGTGGCCGGCGGGCGAGTAGTCGCCATACTCCCCCGTGCGGCCTTCGCGACCGATCCAGGTGGCCGTCGTGGGGTCGAGCTCGACGAGCGTGTCGACCCAGCGCTCGGCGACGTCGTCGATGGGGGTGGGCTGGCGCTCGGGCGTCGTCGACAGGTCCGTCATGCCCCGAGCCTAGCCACGGGCGGACGACGGAGGGCGCCGCCGCAGATGCGGCGACGCCCTCGTCGGGGAGGCGGGAGCTACTCCTTGTCGAGGTCCGTCTCGAGCAGGGCGGCGAGCTCGTCGAGGGCGGCTTCGGCGTTGTCGCCCTCGGTCGCGACGACGACCTCCTCGCCGTGCCCGATGCCGAGCGAGAGGACGCCCAGGATGCTGGCGGCGTTGACGCTCTTGCCGGCGGCCGAGGTCAGGGTGACCTTGGCGCCGGTCTTGCCCGCGGCCTGGCTGAAGAGCGAGGCGGGGCGGGCGTGCAGTCCGACGCTCGAGGCGATCGTGACGGTGCGTTCGGGCATTTCTTCTCCTATGTCGTGCCGGTGTGGTCGGGTGCGGCGTGCACCGGGGTGGTCGGCGGCGTGACCGCCGCCCGGACCGACGTCGTCAGTCGTCGTCGTCGGTCGCGGCGAGGAGCTCGTAGACCTCGGCGCTCGTGGTCGCTCCGCGGAGGGCGGCGGCCGCGTCGGGGTCCATGAGGATGCTCGCCAGCTGGCTGAGGATGGCGATGTGGCCGTTGCCCTTCGCCGCGATGCCGACGGCGACGGAGACCTCGTTGCCGTCCCAGTCGACGGGCGTCGGGAAACGGAGCACGACGAGGGCGTCCGCCTTGACCGCGTCCTTGCCGGCCAGGGTGCCGTGCGGGATGGCCACGCCCTCGCCGACGTAGGTCGAGACGGACGCCTCACGTTCGAACATGGCGTCGACGTACGACTCGTCGACGGCCCCGGCCTCGACGAGCGCGCGTCCGGTCGCCCGGATGGCGTCGTCACGGCTGGCCGCGGTCTCCGTCAGGCGGATGGACGACTCGGCGAGGAGCTCGGTCAGGGCGGGGGCCTGCGGGTCGCTCACGCTCAGACCTCGACCGTCGAGCCGTCCTGGATGGCCTTGACGACCTTGGCGACGTTGGGGTCGCCCATGAACAGCTGGAACGGCACCACGGGCACGTTGGGGACGACGCCGCGGGCGCGCTCGGCGAGGTTGTTCTGCGTCACGACCACGTCGGCGTCGGCGGGGATGCTGGCGACCGGCGAGTGCTCGACGGTCACGCCGCTCTTCTTCAGCTGCTTCTTCAGCGTCGAGGCGAGCATGACGCTGCTGCCCATGCCGGCGTCGCACGCGACGATGAGCTTCTTGATGGAGGAACCGTCGAGGGTTGCCATGTCAGTCTCCTTGTTTCTTCGGGGTGTGCGGGGGCCGGCCGGGACGACCGGCCCCCACGTCAGTTCTACTTGTTGGGGCTGGACGTGCCCGCGGTGCCCTTGCTCGTGGCCTTCGCGGCGGCCGTGGCGGCCTGCGCGTCGGCGAGCTGCTGCTGCTGCGCGGCGGCGTCCTCGGCCGCGGCCTCGCGGTTCTCCTTGCGGCCGAAGCCCATGAGGATGGACGAGACGACGAAAGAGACCGCTGCCGAGAGCAGGATACCCACCAGGATCAGCGGGAAGTCCCCTCGGGCCGAGACGGCGAAGTACGCGAAGATGCTGCCGGGCGAGGGGCTGGCGACGAGGCCGACGCCCGTGAGCGAGAACCAGCCGATGCCCGTGGCGCCGCCGAGGACGGCGGCGATGAGCAGGATGGGCTTCATCAGCACGTACGGGAAGTAGATCTCGTGGATGCCGCCGAAGAACTGGACGATGATCGCGGCCGGGGCCGACGGGCGGATGGCTCGCGGGCCGAAGAACAGGAACGCGAGCAGGATGCCGAGCCCGGGGCCGGGGTTCGACTCGAGCATGAAGAGGATGGACTTGCCGCTGTCCTGGACGTCGGCCGCGCCGAGCGGGGTGAGGATGCCCTGGTTGATCGCATTGTTGAGGAACAGGATCTTCGCGGGCTCGATGATGATCGAGGCGAGCGGCAGGAGGCCGCGCTCGACGAGGAAGTCGACCGCTCCGCCCAGGCCGTTGGTGACGGCGGTCGTGATCGGCGCGATGCCGAAGAAGGACCCGACGGCGAACAGGCCGCCGAAGATGCCGAGCGAGAAGTTGTTCACGAGCATCTCGAAGCCGGACTTGATGCGTCCGTCGATGAGCTTGTCGAACTGCTGCAGCAGGAGGGCGGCGATGGGGCCGACGATCATGGCGCCGAGGAACTGCGGCTTGTCGGTGGCGACGATGACGCCCATCACCGCGATGGCGCCGATGACGGCACCGCGCTGGCCGTGGATCATCCGACCGCCCGTGTAGGCGATGAGGACGGGCAGCAGGTACTTGATCATCGGGTCGACGATCGTGGCGATGGTCGCGTTCGGCGTCCAGCCCGTGGGGATGAACAGGGCCGTGATGAGGCCCCAGGCGATGAACGCGCCGATGTTCGGCATGACCATGCCGGCGAGGAAGCCGCCGAAGCGCTGGACGCGCGCTCGGACACCGGTGCCGGTGACCGTGGGGGTGAATTCGGACATGAGGGGTGTCGCTCCTTCGGTCTCAGGGACGAGACGGATCGGGTGGTGCTGTGGGGAGGGGGGTGCTGCGGGTGCTGTCGGTGGTGCAGGGAGGAGATGTCGGGGAGGCGCGACGCGGCGTGTGCGGGGAGGTCGCCCGGGCGGGGTGCCTCACACGATCACCACGCGGGGGCCGGAGCGTTCGACGTCGTCGGCGAGGTCGGCGTCGACGCCGGTGTCGGTGATGACGGTGTCGATCTCCGAGAGCGGGGCCACGCGGGCGAAGTCCTCGCGACCGAACTTGGTGTGGTCGACGAGGACGACGGTGCGTCGGGAGGCGGCCATCAGGGCCTTCTTGACCCGCGCCTCCGCGATGTCCGGGGTGGTGAGGCCGCGCTCGGCGGAGATGCCGTTCGTGCCCATGAAGGCGACGTCGGCGAAGACCTCGCCGATCTGGGTGCGGGTCCACTCCCCCACCGCGGCGAGGGTGCGCGGTCGCACGATGCCGCCGAGCAGGTGGAGCGTGATGTTCGGGCGGGTGATGAGGACGTTGGCGACGGGGAGGGAGTGGGTGACGACCGTAAGCTCGCGGTCGGCGGGGAGCATGCCGGCGAGGAGGACCGTCGTGGTCCCGGCGTCGATGATGACGGAGCCGCCGTCGGGGAGCTCGTCGAGCGCGGCGCGGGCGATGCGCTCCTTCTCCTCCGTCGCGGTCGCCTGACGGTCGGAGACCGGGGGCTCGACGCCGAGGCGCTCGACCGCGATCGCGCCGCCGTGCACGCGGCGGAGGACCCCGCGGCGTTCGAGGGCGGTGAGGTCGCGGCGCACGGTCTCGGGGGTGACGGAGAGCTCGCGGGCGAGTCCTGCCACCTCGACCCGGCCCCGGGTGCGCGCAGAGTCCAGGATCTGCTGGTGGCGCTCCGGTGCGTACATGGGCGGGGACTCCGTTGTCGGACGAGCTGGCCGAGGAGGCCGGGATTCACGGGGAACTCGGAAGTTCCGCGCTCATCAAAGTCCGTTTGCCCCCAGAGGTCAAGTTCTGACGCCGTGTCGTGCCCGTTCGTGCCCGTTTCGGGGGGCGGGGGGCGTTCTGGGGGCGAACGGACAGCGAGGGGATGCGACACCCGACGGGCGGGCCGGTCAGTGGGCGGCGGCGTCCCAGCTCTCGCCCAGCCCGACGCTCACGTCGAGCGGCACCCGGAGGTCGGCGGCCCCCATCATGCGGCGCCGGACGATGTCGCGGACGTCGTCGACCTCGCCCGGGGCGACCTCCACGATGAGCTCGTCGTGCACCTGCAGCAGCACGCGGGACCCCATCTCGCGGTCGTCGAGCTCGGAGCGGACGCCGAGCATGGCGCGCTTCATGATGTCGGCGGCCGACCCCTGGATCGGGGCGTTCAGCGCGGCGCGCTCCGCGTTCTCGCGGAGGACCCGGTTCGGCGACTTGAGGTCGGCGAACGGGCGACGGCGACCGAAGATCGTCTCGGTGTAGCCGTCCTCCCTGGCCTTCTCGACGACGTTGCGGAGGTACTCGCGCACCGCGCCGAACCGGGCGAAGTAGTCGGTCATCAGCTGCTTCGCCTCGCTGCTCTCGATGCGCAGCTGCTTCGACAGGCCGAAGGCGCTCAGGCCGTACGCCAGGCCGTACGACATCGCCTTGACCTTCGTGCGCATGGCCGGGCTGACGTCCGCCGGGTCGACGCCGAAGATGCGCGCCCCGACGAAGCGGTGCAGGTCTTCTCCCGCGTTGAACGCCTCGATGAGACCGGCGTCGCCCGAGAGGTGCGCCATGATGCGCATCTCGATCTGCGAGTAGTCGGCGGTCAGCAGGGTCTCGTAGTCGGGCCCGTGCACGAACGCCGCACGGATCTCGCGGCCGACCGCGGCCTTGACCGGGATGTTCTGGAGGTTCGGGTCGACCGACGAGATGCGCCCGGTCGTCGTGCCGGTCTGGTCGTACGTCGTGTGGATGCGGCCGTCGTCGGCGATCGACTTCTCGAGCGTGTCGATGATCTGCCGGAGCTTGGTCGCGTCCCGGTGCTGCAGGAGGAGGCCGAGGAACGGGTGCGGGTGCTTCTCCTGCAGGTCGGCGAGGGAGGCGGCGTCGGTCGAGAACCCGGTCTTGGTCGCCCGGGTCTTGGGCATCTCGAGCTGCTCGAAGAGCACCTCCTGCAGCTGCTTCGGCGAGCCGAGGTTGACCTCGCGGCCGATCTCGGCGAAGGCCTGCGTCGCGAGCCCGCCGGCGGTCTCGCCGAGGCGGGCCGAGAGGTCGACGAGCCCCGCCCGGTCGGCGGCGACGCCCGTGAGCTCCATGTCGCCCAGCACGGGGACCAGAGGGAGCTCGAGGTCGGCCAGGACGGCTCGCGAGCCGTCGTCGAGCGACTCGACGAGCGACTCGGACAGGCGGAGCGTGTACCAGGCCTCGGTCGCGACGCTCACCTGCTCGTCCGTGGGCACGAGCTGGTTCGGGTCGGACACCGGCAGCGTCTCGCCGAGCTGTTCGTACACGAGGTCGGAGAGGGCGAAGGAGGTACGGCCCGGTCGGAGCAGCCACGCGGCGACCCGCGTGTCGCCGACGATGCCGGTGAGGGCGAGGCCTGCCCGCGAGAGGGCCTTGTAGGCGCGCTTCGCGTCGTGCAGCACCTTGGGGGTGGCGTCGTCGAGCCAGGCCTCGAGCGCGACGTAGTCGCCGCGACCCGTGGCCCACGGCACGTAGGCCGACTCGGTCCGCGACGAGATGCCGAGGCCGACGACCCCGTCGGCGCCGTGCTCGATCGCGAGGCCGACCGGCTGGGTCGGGTCGCTCGCGTTCTTGCGGAGCCAGAAGGCGAGCTCTTCGTCGATCAAGGTGCGGACGACCGGGAGCCCGGCGGGCGCGGCCACGACGGTGCCCTCGCCGGCCTGCTCCCGACCGGGCTCGTCGGCGTCGGCCAGCTTGAGGACGCGCTCGAGCAGCGTGCGGAACTGCAGCTTGTCGAAGAGCTCGCGGACGGCGGCCTCGTCGACGCCGCCGCGCTCGAGGTCGCCGGGGGCGACCGGCAGCTCGACGTCGGTGACCAGCCGGTTCAGCCGCCGGTTGCGGACGGCACGGTCTGCCTGGTCCCGGAGGTTGCCGCCGACCACGCCCTTGATCTCGTCGGCGTGGGCGAGCACCTCGTCGAGGCTGCCGTAGAGCGTGATCCACTTGACGGCGGTCTTCTCGCCCACCTTGTCGATGCCGATGAGGTTGTCGCTCGTCTCGCCGACGAGTGCCGCGATCTCGGGGTACTGGTGCGGCTCGATGCCGTAGCGCTCGAACACCTTGTCGCGGTCGTAGCGCGTCAGCTCGCTGACCCCGCGCGCCGAGGGGTAGAGCAGGGTGACGTCGTCGTTGACCATCTGGATCGCGTCACGGTCGCCGGAGACGACCAGCACGCGGTAGCCGTCGTCCCGCCCCCGAACGGCGAGCGTGGCGAGGATGTCGTCGGCCTCGAAGTCCTCTTTCGTGATGGTCGTGATGCCCATCGCGTGCAGAGCCTCCTGCAGGAGCGGGATCTGCCCGACGAACTCGGGCGGCGTCTCGGAGCGCGTGCCCTTGTACTCGGGGTACTCGCGGGTGCGGAACGAGAAGCGGGAGATGTCGAAGGCGACCGCCAGGTGGGTCGGCTTCTCGTTCTTCAGCAGGCTCAGCAGCATCGAGATGAAGCCGTGGATCGCGTTGGTGTGCTGACCCTCCCGGTTCACGAAGCTGTCGACCGGCAGGGCGTAGAACGCCCGGAAGGCCAGCGAGTGGCCGTCGATGATCAGGAGGGTAGGCTTCGATTCGTCCGACACCCCGTCAGCCTAGCGGGCGCCTCCGACACCGATCGGGGCGGTGCCACCTCGATCCGGGAGCAGCATGACCGACACGACCCGCGCCTCCTCGTCCGCGTCGAACGACGCCGAGCGGACGGTCGCGGCCGACGCGCGGCTGAGCGACGAGGCGGTCGAGCTCTTCGGTCGTCGCGGCGTCGGCGCGCTGGCCGAGAAGATGGGCATCGAGATCGTCGAGATGAGCGCGGAGCGCGCCGTCGGCCGCATGCCGGTCGAGGGCAACACGCAACCGGTGGGCATCCTGCACGGCGGGGCGCACGTCGTGCTCGCCGAGACGCTCGGCTCCGTGGCGGCCAACGTCCACGCCGGCGCCGGACGCCTCGCGATGGGCATCGAGCTGAACGCCAGCCACAGCCGCTCGGCGGCGACCGGCTGGGTCACCGGCACCTGCACGGCGATCCACCTCGGTCGCACGCTCACGACGCACCAGGTCGTCATGACCGATGACGAGGGGCGGCTGCTGTCGACCGTGCGCATCACGAACTACCTCACCGACGCGCGTCAGCCGTAGGAGGCGCGGGTCGTCGACCGCACGACGGTGCCGACCCTGCCCCGCGACCCGGACGCACGAGGGGCCCGCACCGGACGGTACGGGCCCCTCGTGCAGCGGGTCGGCTACTTCTTGACGCTGAGCTGCTCGATGATCGCCTGGGCGACGTCGTGCATGGTGAGGCGACGGTCCATCGAGGCCTTCTGGATCCAGCGGAAGGCCTCGGGCTCGGTGAGCCCCATCTTCTCGTTGAGCAGCCCCTTGGCGCGGTCGACCAGCTTGCGGGTCTCGAAGCGCTCGACGAGGTCGGCGACCTCTGCCTCGAGCGTGATGATCTGCGTGTAGCGCGAGAGGGCGATCTCGATCGCGGGCAGCAGGTCGTTGGGGGTGAAGGGCTTCACGACGTACGCCAGGGCGCCCGCCTCGCTCGCCCGCTCGACGAGCTCCTTCTGGCTGAAGGCCGTTAGGAGGACGACGGGGGCGATGTGGTTCTTGCTCAGGGTCTCGGCCGCGGAGATGCCGTCGAGCTTGGGCATCTTGACGTCCATGATCACCAGGTCGGGCCGAAGCTCGGTGGCGAGGGCGACGGCGGTCTCGCCGTCACCGGCCTCGCCCACGACCTCGAAGCCGTTGTCACGGAGGATCTCGACGATGTCGAGCCGGATGAGGGACTCATCTTCGGCCACGACGACGCGACGGGGTGCTGCTGAGGTTGCTTCCTGGTCACTCACGCCGATCAGCCTACGGTATTCTGGGGCCGGTCGTCGTGCGCCGGATTGGCGGAATGGCAGACGCGGGGCACTCAAAATGCTCTGTCCGAGAGGGCGTGTGGGTTCGAGTCCCACATCCGGCACGGTTCTCGACCTGGGCGGCGCGATCGCCCCGCCTCACGCGGTGCGGCCCCTCTCCCGTGCTCTCGCGGTGCGGTCCCTTCCCCGTGCTCGGCGGGTCCCTCCCTGTGGCCGGCGGTTGCAGAGCGTGCATCCTCGGCGATCTCGGGCTCATTCTCGCCAGGCGCTTGTGTCGGCCGCCCGGTCGTGCAGTAGGCTGGGGTGACTGGTTGTTGTGTTACGCATTTGTATCTCGCGACGTGCCACGGTCGACGTCCCCACCGGGGGCTGAGGTCGAGGCTGCGGCGTTCTCAGAGGGAGCGGACAAAAAAGCACCGCGACGAGCGATCCCGAAATCGGGATCGACAACTCTGATTGAAGGAACAAGAAAAATGGCAACAGGTACCGTTAAGTGGTTCAACTCCGAAAAGGGCTTCGGCTTCATCACCCCCGACGACGGATCCACTGACGTCTTCGCGCACTTCTCCGCGATCGCCGGCGACGGCTACCGCAACCTGGAGGAGAACCAGAAGGTCGAGTTCGAGACCGCTCAGGGCAACAAGGGCCTCCAGGCCGAGAACATCCGCGTCATCTGACTCGGCGGCGTCCTCGTGACGCCGACAAGGAGCGGGGAGACCCGCACCTGACACGAAGCCCCGGACCACGTGAGTGGTCCGGGGCTTCTTCGTGCCCGGGCGTTCGACGACGATGCCGGCGGCGGGACGGGCGGGGCGCATCGCGCACGTCCCCCTGGGCTCGGACCTCGGAGATCACCGGCGCCGCATCGCCGGTCCGACCGCTACCTGTCCTGGAGACCCAACAGCTGCGCGACGGGCTCGTACGCCGCCGTCGCCGCACGGTACTCCGACTCGAGCCGTGCGATCTCCTCGGACGCCGAGGGCACGTCGTCGCCCGTCCGGCTGGGGTCGCCCGCCGGGCTCTCCCCCGAGGCGAACGCCGCGCGGGCGTCCCGGTACCGGACGACCAGGGTCGACCACAGGGCCAGCTCGTCGCCCGTCGCGTCCGCGGGTGCTGCCCAGGCCACGTCCCACGGCACCTGGACGACGTGCAGCGGCACGGGATGGTGGGCCGACCCGCGCCTCCGGCGGTCCGCCTCCCCCGTGCCGGACGCGTCGTCGTCGAAGAGCTTGCGGGTGCCGAGGGCGAGGACGGCGCCGACGAGCCCGCCCGCCACGAAGAAGGCGACGAGGCTCAGCACGCTCGTGGCGTGCCACACTCCCCCGGCCACCGACGCGAGGAAGAGCCCGCCGGTCACGCCCCCCGTCAGGAGCCAGACGTCGCCGAGGCGGACGCGGCGGCGCCGACCCGCACCGGGCCAGCGCTCGCGCACCTCGTCGCGGCTCAGCCCCGAGTCCGACGGCACGACGTACAGATGCCCGGACGCGGTGAAGCAGCTGGGGTGGTCGGCGCCGACGGGCATGGCAGGACACTACGCGCCTCGGGCTCGGAACGCCCCGGACGCACGACGGCCCGGGCTCGACCGTGGTGGTCGGGCTCGGGCCGTCGTGAGGCGAGTCGCGGGTCGGCGTGCGCTACGACGTGCTGGCGTAGGCGGGGGCCGCCTCGCCGTGCGCGTCGCCGACGCGGTGCACGCGCAGGTCGTTCGTCGACCCGGCGATGCCGGGAGGGGACCCGGCGATGACGATGACCTTCTCGCCGGCCTTCGCGAGGTCGTTGCCCAGGAGGATGTCGTCGACCTGCTCGAACATCGCGTCCGTGTGGGTCACGTTCTCGACGAGGAACGACTGGACGCCCCAGCTCAGCGCCATGCGCCGACGGGTCGCCTCGTTCGGCGAGAACGCGAGGATCGGGATCGAGTGCCGGAGGCGCGACATGCGTCGGACGGAGTCGCCCGACTCGGTGAACACGCAGAGGAACTTCGCCTGGACGAAGTCGGCCACGTCGGCGGCGGCGAGGGTGATGGCGCCGCCCTGCGTCCGGGGCTTGGTGCCGAGCGGGGGGATGCGCTCCAGGCCGTGCTCTTCGGTTGAGGCGACGATCCGGGCCATGGTCTGCACCGTGATGACCGGGTACTCGCCCACGCTGGTCTCGCCCGAGAGCATGACCGCGTCGGCGCCGTCGAGCACGGCGTTGGCGACGTCGGACGTCTCGGCACGGGTCGGGATGGGGCTGGAGATCATCGACTCGAGCATCTGGGTCGCCACGATGACGGGCTTCGCCATGCGGCGGGAGAGCTCGACCGCGTGCTTCTGGACGATCGGGACCGCCTCGAGGGGCAGCTCGACGCCGAGGTCGCCGCGGGCGACCATGATGCCGTCGAAGGCGTCGATGATGGCCTCGAGGTTGTCGACGGCCTGGGGCTTCTCGATCTTGGCGATGACGGGCACGCGGCGCCCGGCCTCGGCCATGATCTCGTGGACGCGGGTGACGTCGTCGGCGTCGCGGACGAACGACAGCGCGATGAGGTCGGCGCCCAGGGCGAGGCCCCAGCGGAGGTCTGTCTCGTCCTTCTCGGAAAGGGCGGGCACGTTGACGGCCACGCCGGGGAGGTTGATGCCCTTGTTGTTCGAGACCGTGCCGGCCACGACGACCTCGGTCGTCACGACGGTGCCGTCGGTCGAGAGGACGCGGAGCTTCACGCGACCGTCGTCGATGAGGAGGGGGTCGCCGGGCGCGACGTCGTGGGGCAGGCCCTTGAAGGTCGTGCCGCAGATCTCCTTCGTGCCGAGGATGTCGTCGACCGTGATCTTGAACACGTCGCCGACGGCGAGGTCGTGGGGGCCGTCGGCGAACTTGCCGAGGCGGATCTTGGGGCCCTGGAGGTCGACGAGCACGGCGACGGGGCGACCCGCGTCGTCGGCGGCCTGACGGACGTTCGCGTACACGGCCTCGTGCACGTCGTAGCTGCCGTGGCTGAGGTTCATGCGGGCCACGTCGACGCCGGCGTCGATGATGGCTCGGATGTTCTCGTAGCTCGACGTCGCCGGCCCGAGGGTGGCGACGATCTTTGCGCGTCTCATGTGTTCCTTACTCGTGGGGAGGTGAGGGGACGATGCGGCCCGTCCCCCCACCCTATTCCCGCCGTGGAGCCGGTCAGACCGAAATCGGCCGATCGGTGGGCTTGACCGGGAAGGGCAGCACGGTGGTGCCCTCGAGGTAGGCGTCGACGGCCGAGGCGGTCGCCCGGCCCTCCGCGATGGCCCAGACGATGAGCGACTGGCCGCGGCCGGCGTCGCCCGTCACGAAGACCCCGGGCTCGGTCGTCTGGTACTTCGCGTCGCGCTCGAGGTTGCCCTTCGCGTCGAACGGGAGGCGCAGCTGCGCCTCGAGCTCGTCGCGCTCGGGACCCGTGAAGCCGAGGGCCAGGAGGACGAGGTCGGCGGGCACCTCGCGCTCGGTGCCGCTCTTCGGGACGCGGCGCCCGTCGAGGTACTCGGTCTCGGCGACCCGGACGGCGCGGACCTCGCCGACCTCGTTGCGGAGGAACTCGACGGTGGAGGCCAGGAAGACGCGCTCCCCGCCCTCCTCGTGGGCGCTGGCGACCTCGAAGACCGTCGGTGCCATGGGCCAGGGCTGCGACTCCGGACGCTCGGTCGGGGGCTGCTGCCCGATCGCCAGGTTGATGACGGAGAGCGCGCCCTGGCGGTGGGCCGTGCCGATGCAGTCGGCGCCGGTGTCGCCGCCGCCGAGGACGACGACGTGCTTGCCCTCGGCCGAGATCTGGTCGTCGACCCTGTCGCCGGCGCCGGCCTTGTTCTGCTGCACGAGGTAGTCCATCGCGAAGTGCACGCCCGACAGGTCGCGCCCGGGCACGGGCAGGTCGCGCGGCACGGTGGCGCCCGTGGCGACCACGACGGCGTCGTAGCGTGCGCGGAGGTCGTCCCAGGCGATGTCGCGGCCGATCTCGACGCCGGCACGGAAGCGGGTGCCCTCGGCCGTCATCTGCGCGAGGCGCTGCTCGATCTGCTTCTTCTCCATCTTGAAGTCGGGGATGCCGTACCGGAGCAGGCCGCCGATGCGGTCCTCCCGCTCGTAGACGGCCACCGTGTGGCCGGCCCGGGTGAGCTGCTGAGCGGCGGCGAGGCCGGCGGGGCCGGAGCCCACGACGGCGACCGTCTTGCCGGTGAGGCGCTCCGGCGGGTGCGGCGTGACCCAGCCGTTCTGGAACGCCGCGTCGATGATCGAGACCTCGACCTGCTTGATGGTCACCGGCGGCTGGTTGATGCCGAGCACGCACGACGACTCGCAGGGCGCCGGGCAGAGGCGTCCGGTGAACTCGGGGAAGTTGTTCGTCGCGTGCAGGCGCTCGCTGGCCTGGCGTCCCTCGTCGCGCCAGGTGAGGTCGTTCCACTCGGGGATGAGGTTGCCGAGGGGGCAGCCCTGGTGGCAGAAGGGCACGCCGCAGTCCATGCAGCGGCCCGCCTGTCGCTTGAGCTCGCCGCTCTGCTGCTGCTCGTAGACCTCCTTCCAGTCCATCAGCCGCACCGACACGGGTCGACGCTTCGGGAGCTCGCGCTCCTGCGTCTTCAGGAATCCCTTGGGATCAGCCACCGGTCACCTCCAGGATCCTCTTCCATGCTTCGTCGCCATCGGGGTCGAGACCCTCGTCGACGGCCGTCTGCCGGGTGGCGAGGACGGCGGCGTAGTCGCGGGGCAGCACCTTGACGAACTCGGAGACGGTCGTCTCGAGGTCCGCGAGCAGGCGCTCCGCCACGGGCGAGCCCGTCTCGGCGTGGTGCCGCGTGAGCAGGTCGGACACGATCTCGACGTCGGCGCTGCCGAGCTCGTGGAGCTCGAGCTCGCCCGAGGCCAGTGCCTCGGCGTTGACCCGCTCGGGGCGCAGGCGGTGCACGTAGGCGGTGCCGCCCGACATGCCGGCGCCGAGGTTGCGTCCCGTGTTGCCGATGATGACGGCCAGGCCGCCCGTCATGTACTCGAGCGCGTGGTCGCCCACGCCCTCCACGACGGCGCTGGCGCCCGAGTTGCGGACCAGGAAGCGCTCCCCCACGATGCCGCGGATGAACATGCTGCCCTGGGTCGCGCCGTAGCCGATCACGTTGCCCGCGATGACGTTCTCCTCGGCGGGGAACGTGCTCGACGGGTGCGGCCGCACGACGATGGCGCCGCCCGAGAGGCCCTTGCCGACGTAGTCGTTGCTGTCGCCCACGAGGCGGAGCGTGATGCCCGCCGGCAGGAACGCCCCGAACGACTGCCCGGCCGACCCCGTGAGGGTCACGTCGATGCTGCCCGCCGGCAGGCCGTGCTCGCCGTGACGGACCGTCACCTCGTGGCCGAGCATCGTGCCGACGGCGCGTTCCGTGTTGCGGACGGTGTGCGCCAGCTCGACGCGACCGCCGTTCTCGAGCACGTCGGCGCTCTCGCGGATGAGGCGCACGTCGAAGTGCGACTCGAGGTCGTGCTCCTGCGGGCGCAGGTTGCGGCGCGGCTCGTCGTCGCCGAACGCCGGTCCGACCAGCACGGGAGCCAGGTCGAGCCCGGAGGCCTTCCAGTGGTCGACCGCCCGGTCGACGTCGAGGACGTCGTTGCGACCGATCGCCTCGTCGAGGCTGCGGAAGCCAAGGGAGGCGAGTATCTCGCGCACCTCCTGGGCGAGGAACTCGAAGAAGTTGACGACGAACTCGGGCTTGCCCGAGAAGCGCGCGCGCAGCTCCGGGTTCTGCGTCGCGACGCCCACGGGGCAGGTGTCGAGGTGGCAGACCCGCATCATGATGCAGCCCTCGACGATCAGGGGCGCGGTGGCGAAGCCGAACTCCTCCCCGCCGAGGAGCGCGGCGATGACCACGTCTCGTCCCGTCTTCATCTGGCCGTCGACCTGGACGACGACCCGGTCGCGCATGCCGTTGAGCATGAGCGTCTGCTGGGTCTCGGCGAGGCCGATCTCCCACGGGGTGCCCGCGTGCTTGAGCGAATTGAGCGGGCTGGCGCCCGTCCCGCCGTCGTGGCCGGAGACGAGCACGACGTCGGCGAGTGCCTTGGTCACGCCGGCCGCGACCGCGCCGATGCCCGACTGGCTCACGAGCTTGACGTGCACGCGCGCGGACGGGTTGGCCCGCTTGACGTCGAAGATCAGCTGCTTGAGGTCCTCGATCGAGTAGATGTCGTGGTGCGGCGGGGGCGAGATGAGGCCGACGCCGGGGGTGGCGTGCCGCGTGCGGGCGACCCAGGGGTAGACCTTCGTGGGCGGTAGCTGGCCGCCCTCGCCGGGCTTGGCGCCCTGCGCCATCTTGAGCTGGATGTCGGTGGCGTGGGTCAGGTACATGCTCGTGACGCCGAACCGGCCGCTCGCGACCTGCTTGACGGCGCTGCGACGCTCGGGGTCGAGCAGCCGGTCGACGTCCTCGCCGCCCTCGCCCGTGTTGGACTTGCCGCCCAGTCGGTTCATGGCGATCGCGAGGGTCTCGTGCGCCTCCTTCGAGATCGAGCCGTAGCTCATGGCCCCGGTGGAGAAGCGCTTGACGATCGCCTCGATCGGCTCGACCTCGTCGAGGGGCACCGGCGGACGGACCCCGTGCTTGAAGGTGAAGAGCCCGCGGAGGGTCATGAGGTCCTCGGCCTGGTCGTCGACGAGCTTCGTGTACTCGCGGAAGATGTCGTACCGGCGCGTGCGCGTCGCGTGCTGCAGGCGGAAGACCGTCTCGGGGTTGAACAGGTGGCGGGGACCCTCGCGGCGCCACTGGTACTCGCCGCCGGTCGCGAGGCGCTCGTGCGCGACGACCGAGCCGTCGGTCGGGTACGCGCTCGTGTGCCGGTCGAGGTTCTCGGCCGCCACCACGTCGATGCCGACGCCTCCGAGCATCGTCGAGGTGCCCGTGAAGTACGTGTCGACGAACTCGTGGCTGAGCCCGACGGCCTCGAAGGCCTGGGCGGCCGCGTAGCTCGACACCGTCGAGATGCCCATCTTCGACATGATCTTGAGGACGCCCTTGCCGAGCGCCTTGATCAGGTTGTGGACGGCGTCTTCGGGAGAGATGCCCGTGATCATGCCGGAGCGCACGAGGTTCTCGCAGGTCTCCATGGCGAGGTACGGGTTGATCGCCGAGGCGCCGTAGCCGATCAGCGTGGCCACGTGGTGCACCTCGCGGACGTCGCCCGCCTCGATGATGAGCCCGACCTTCATCCGCTTCTCGGTGCGGATCAGGTGGTGGTGGACGGCCGCGACCATGAGCAGCGACGGCACGGGGGCGAAGTCGCGATTCGAGTCGCGGTCGGAGAGCACGATGAACTCGGCGCCCGCCTCGATGGCGTCGTCGACCTCGTTGCACATCGCCGCGATGCGCTTCTCGAGGGCTCGGGGGCCCTTGTCGGCGCGGTACAGGCCGCGGATCGTGCTCGTCAGGCGCGATCCCGGGCTCGGGTCGATGTGCTGGATCTTGGCCAGCTCGTCGTTGTCGATGACCGGGAAGTCGAGGATTACCTGCCGTGCGTGCTCCGGCGTCGCCGCGAGGAGGTTGCGCTCCGGGCCGAGGCCCAGGGCGAGCGAGGTGACGACCTGCTCGCGGATGGAGTCGAGCGGCGGGTTCGTCACCTGCGCGAACTGTTGGGTGAAGTAGTCGAACAGGAGGCGCGGGCGCTCCGACAGGACCGCGATCGGCGTGTCGCTGCCCATGGCGCCGAGGGGCTCGGCCCCGGTCTTCGCCATCGGGGCGAGGAGGATGCGCACCTCTTCTTCCGTGTAGCCGAAGGTCCGCTGGCGGCGGGTCACGGACGCCGGCGTGTGCACGATGTGCTCGCGCTCGGGGAGGTCGGAGAGGTGGATGCGTCCTTCGGCCAGCCACTCGCCGTACGGCGCGGAGGCGGCGAGGTCGCTCTTGATCTCGTCGTCCTCGATGATGCGGCCCGCGTCGGTGTCGACGAGGAACATCTTGCCGGGACGCAGGCGGCCCTTGCGGACCACCTTCGCGGGGTCAAGGTCGGGCAGCACGCCGATCTCGCTGGCGAGCACGACGAGGCCGTCGTCGGTGACGAGGTAGCGGCCGGGGCGCAGGCCGTTGCGGTCGAGCGTCGCGCCGACGAGGGAGCCGTCGGTGAAGGTGATGGCGGCGGGGCCGTCCCACGCCTCCATGAGCATCGAGTGGTACTCGTAGAAGTCGCGCTGGGCCTGGTCGATGCCCACCTGGTTCTCCCACGCCTCCGGCACCATCATCATGATGGCGTGCGGCAGCGAGCGGCCCGTGAGGCTCAGCAGCTCGACGACCTCGTCGAACGACGCCGAGTCGCTGGCGCCCGGGCTCACGATCGGGAGCAGGGGCTTGAGGTCGCCGATGAGCTCGGACTCGAGCTGCGACTGGCGCGCGCGCATCCAGTTGCGGTTGCCGCGGACGGTGTTGATCTCGCCGTTGTGCGCGATCATGCGGAACGGCTGGGCGAGGGGCCACGACGGGAACGTGTTCGTGGAGTAGCGGGAGTGGACGATCGCGAGCTTCGAGGCGAAGCGCTCGTCGCTGAGGTCGGGGTAGAACGGCTCGAGCTGCAGGGTCGTGACCATGCCCTTGTAGACCATGGTCCGGCTGCCGAGCGACGTGAAGTAGGCGGAGAGCTTGGACTCGGCGCGCTTTCGGAGGCGGTACGCCTGCCGGTCTAGGGCGACGCCCGACAGGAGCTCGCCCGCGGCGTCGCGGTGACGGCTGCGCACGAAGAGCTGCTCGAAGGCCGGCATCGCGGCGCGGGCCAGGGTGCCGAGCTCGTCGGCGCGGACGGGCACCTCGCGCCAGCCCAGCACGTCGAGCTGCTCGAGGTCGGCGATGCGCTCGATGCCGGTCTTCTGCTCGGCGCGTTCTTGCTCGTCGGTGGGGAGGTACGCGATGCCGACGGCGTACTGGCCGGCCGCCGGCAGCTCGAAGTCGACCTCGGCGCGGAGGAAGGCGTCCGGCACCTGGCAGAGGATGCCCGCGCCGTCGCCGGTGCCGGCGTCGGAGCCGATGGCGCCGCGGTGCTCGAGGTTGCGCAGCGCGCCCAGGGCGGCGTCGACGATGTCGTGCCCGGGCGTGCCGCGGAGGGTCGCCACCATGGCGAGGCCACAGGCGTCCTTCTCGTTGCGCGGGTCGTAGAGGCCCTGCGCCACGGGGGTGGTGCTGAACTGCTGGTGTGCTGGCGTGAGAGCCATGGGATCCGTCCTCACGAAGAAGTCCGAAGGCGAGTCGGGACGTCGTCGGCCCGGGTCGGGGGTGGCCGCCGCGGGTGCGGCGAGCGTCTGGCCTCGGCGCCCGGGACGGTGTGTCGTCCGGGGCCGCTGCTCAGCGGAGGTTCCCGTGACCGCTTGTGGCGGTCGTGAGGTGGTGCGGTCGTGCAGGACGCCGTCGCCCGCCGCCGGGGCGGAGGCTCGTGCGGTGTGGTCGCCGGGGGCATCGTCGTCGACGGTGCCCGTCACGTTCAGGGACGCGTCGCGGGCTCGGTCTCGTCGTCCGATGCCCCGACGCTGACCGACTCGGGTTCGTCGTGGTCCGTGTACGTGTCGTGCGAGTGTACCTCAGCGGATCGCTCGGCCGGCGACCGCCCCGGGAGGTACGCGCCGGGGACGGTGCCCGGGTGGCGGCGCGAGGCGAGGTACCAGATGACGAGGCCGAGGACGATCGCCGCGAACGACGCCCAGACGTTGGTGCGGATGCCGAGGAACAGCAGGCTGGGGTCGGTGCGGATGGACTCGAAGACGCTGCGGCCGATGCCGTACCAGACGAGGTAGAAGGCGAGGGCCTTGCCCCACTGGAGCCGGGCCGAGCGCTCGGCGAGCATGAGGACGCCGACGCCGGCGAGCATCCAGACGATCTCGTAGAGGAAGGTGGGGTGGAACAGCGTGCCCTCGGGGAGCCCCGTCGGGTAGGCCGGGTTCGAGGTCTCGATCTCGAGGCCCCAGGGCAGGTCGGTCGGCAGTCCGAACAGCTCGTGGTTGAACCAGTTGCCGAGACGGCCGAACGCCTGTGCGACGAGGAGGCCCGGTGCCAGGGCGTCGGCGAAGACCGAGAACCGCAGGCCGGTGTAGCGGCAGCCGAGCCACACGCCGACCGCGCCGAAGAGCAGGGCGCCGTAGATGGCGAGGCCGCCCTCCCAGATAGCGACGACGTGCCACAGCTCTTGACCCGCGAAGTAGTCGCCGGGGTGCGTGACGACGTGGAAGAAGCGCCCGCCGACGATGCCGAGCGGCACGCAGAAGAGCATGACGTCGATGACGACGCCGCTCTCGGCGCCGCGGGCCGTGAGTCGCCTGTTCGTGATGACGGCCGCCGCGACGATGCCGACGAGGATGCAGATGGCGTACGCGTGGATGCGGAGCGAACCGGGCAGCGAGGCGCCGAAGGTCGAGTTGATCCAGTTCGTCAGGTCGAAGAACTGCCAGTCGACCGACGGGCTCGGGATGCTCAGGAGAACGGACACGGGCGGGGACGCCTTTCAGGGGGAACGGGAGGCACCGGCGGACCGGCGCGGGACGACTCTAGCGCGAGGCGGCGAGGGGGCCGGACGTCACGCGCGGACGTCGGCGCCGGACGACAGGTCGGCGGCGACCTCGGCGAGCCTCACGAGCCCGCCTTCGCCGAGCGCGCGGACGAAGGCCGAGCCGATGATGGCGCCGTCGGCGTACTCGAGCACCTCGCGCACCTGCTGCGCGGTGGAGATGCCCAGACCGACGCAGGCGTTCTCGACGCCCGCCGCCCGCAGCCGGTCGACGAGCGTGTGCGCCGCCGAGTCGACGTCGGTACGGGCACCGGTGATGCCCATCGTCGAGACGGTGTACACGAAGCCGCGGCTGCGCTCGACGGACTGCCGGAGGCGCGCGTCGCTGGACGAGGGAGCCGCCAGGAAGACGCGGTCGAGGTCGGCGGCCTCGGAGGCGGCGAGCCAGGCGCCGGCCTCGTCGGGGATGAGGTCGGGCGTGATCAGCCCGGCTCCCCCGGCGGCCGCGAGGTCGTCGGCGAAGCGCTGGACCCCGTACTGCTCGACCGGGTTCCAGTACGTCATCACGACGACCGGCACCGTCGTGCGCGAGGTGATCTCGCGGACGGCGGTGAAGACGTCGCGCACGCGGAAGCCCTCGGCCAGCGCGCGCTGCGTGGCGGCCTGGATCACCGGACCGTCCATGACGGGGTCGGAGTAGGGCACGCCGAGCTCGATGACGTCGACGCCGTTCTCGGCGAGGGTCACGGCGGCGTCGATGCTGGTCTGCAGGTCGGGGAAGCCGACGGGCAGGTAGCCGATGACGGCGCCGCTGCCGGCGTCGCGGCGGGCGCGGATCGCCGCGGCGACCTTGCTGCCGGTCTCGGCGGCGGGGGCGGTGTCGGTCACAGCTGCTGCGCCTCCTCGTCGAGGACGCCGAAGTACCGGCTCGCCGTCGCCACGTCCTTGTCGCCGCGCCCGCTGAGGGACACGAGGATGGTCGAGTCGGGGCGACGCTGGCCCAGCTTGATCGCCCCGGCCAGCGCGTGCGCCGACTCGATCGCGGGGAGGATGCCCTCGGTCTGGGTCAGCAGCTTGAAGGCGGCCATCGCCTCGGCGTCGGTGATGGGTTCGTACTTCGCCCGGCCCGACTCGGCGAGCCAGGCGTGCTCGGGTCCGACGCTGGGGTAGTCGAGGCCCGCCGAGATGGAGTGGCTCTCGAGGGTCTGGCCGTCCTCGTCTTGCATCAGGTACGACTTGGTGCCCTGCAGGTTGCCGATGCGGCCGAGGGTGATCGACGCGGCGTGCCGCCCGGTCTCGACGCCGTCGCCGCCGGCCTCGAAGCCGTACAGCTCGACGGACGGGTCGTCGAGGAACGCGTGGAAGATGCCCATGGCGTTCGAGCCGCCGCCCACGCAGGCCGCGACGGCGTCGGGCAGGGCGCCGGTGAGTTCGAGGACCTGCCGGCGGGCCTCCTCGCCGATGATCTTGTGGAAGTCGCGCACCATCGCCGGGAACGGGTGGGGGCCGGCGACCGTGCCGAGCACGTAGTGCGTCGTGTCGACGCTGGCGACCCAGTCGCGCATGGCGTCGTTGATGGCGTCCTTCAGCGTGCGCGACCCGGTCGTGACCGAGACGACGTCGGCGCCGAGGAGGCGCATCCGCGCGACGTTGAGCGCCTGGCGCTCGGTGTCGACCTGGCCCATGTAGACGACGCACTCCATGCCGAAGAGCGCGGCGGCGGTGGCGGTCGCGACGCCGTGCTGCCCGGCACCGGTCTCGGCGATGAGGCGCGTCTTGCCGAGCTTGCGGGCGAGGAGAGCCTGGCCGAGCACGTTGTTGATCTTGTGCGAGCCCGTGTGGTTCAGGTCTTCGCGCTTGAGGATGATGCGCGCGCCGCCCGCGTGCTGGGCGAAACGCGGGACCTCGGTGATGATCGAGGGACGACCCGTGTAGGTCGCGTGCAGCGCCGCCAGCTCGGCCTGGAACTCGGGGTCGGTCGCCGCCGCCGTGTAGGCGGCGTCGAGCTCGTCGAGGGCCGCCACCAGCGACTCGGGGACGAAGCGGCCGCCGAAGGACCCGAAGTAGGGCCCCGTCTCGTCGCGCAGTGCCATCAGACCTCCAGGAAGCTCGTGAGTGCGGACACGGGGTCGCCGTGCGTGACGAGGGCCTCGCCCACGAGCACGACGTCGGCACCGGACCGGCGGTAGTGGGCCACGTCGGCCGGGGACGCCACGGCGCTCTCGGCCACGCGGGTGACGCCCGCCGGGATGCCGTCGGCGAGGCGGGAGAAGAGGTCGCGGTCGAGCTCGAAGGTGCTGAGGTCGCGTGCGTTGACGCCGAGCACCTCGGCACCCGCGTCGAGGCCGCGGACGACCTCGTCGGCCGAGTGGGTCTCGACGAGGGCCGTCATGCCGAGGGCGCGGACGAGATCGTGGAGCTCGACGAGGCGGGCCTGCTCGAGCCCCGCGACGATGAGCAGCACGAGGTCGGCGCCGGCGGCGCGGGCCTCGAAGACCTGGTAGGGGTCGCTGATGAAGTCCTTGCGGAGGACCGGCACGTCGACGGCCGCGCGCACGGCCTCGAGGTCGGCGAGCGAGCCCTTGAACCGGCGGCCCTCCGTCAGGACGCTGATCGCGCTGGCGCCGCCCGCGGCGTAGGACGCGGCGAGGGAGGCGGGGTCGGCGATGGCGGACAGGTCGCCTCGTGAGGGGCTCGCCCGCTTCACCTCGGCGATGACCTTCACCCGGTCGGCAGGAGCGAGGGCCGCACGGGCGTCGAGGGCGGGGGCCCGGTCGAGGGCCGCGGCCTCGACCGCGGCGAACGGGAGCAGCTCGCGGCGCGCCTCGGCATCGGCGACGGCGCCCGCGTACAGGTCGCCGAGCACCTAGTTGTGCGCCTTCGGCACGTAGCGGTGGCCGCCCACGCCGTAGCCGGCGCGCTTGAGGACGAGGCCCACGACGAGGCCGACGAGCACGAGGCCCGCGGCGGCGTAGACGATCCACGCGATCGCGAAGAAGAAGGCCACGGTGCCGACGGCGAAGGCGACCAGCATGATGACCACGGCCGCCCAGGCGGCGGGAGAGTTGCCGTGACCGAGGTCGTCGGCGGTCTCGGTGCTGGCGTTCGTCTGCGTGCTCACGGTGCTCCTTGGATCAAGACGGGACCCGTGGAGTCTACCGGGTCGGCCCGCGGTCGACCGGACCCTCGTCGGTGGGGTCGTCGCCCCCGGAGAGGCTGTCCCAGGCGGCGGCGGGGTCGGAGCGCGGGTCGGCCGGCTCGAGCCGGACCGCCGAGTACTTGCGGCCCGAGGACGGCCAGGCACCGGCGAGGGCGACGACGGCGACGCCCAGCAGGGCGGCCAGGACGCCGACCACGAGGGCGACCCAGGGCCACGGGGTGGCGGCCGACGAGTCGACGAGGGCCTGCAGCGACTCGGCGCCGTCGACGCCCGTGGCGTCGGTCACCGCGCTGCCCGCGGCGCGCACGGGATCGCCGAGCGCGGTGCCGGCCGTGAGGGCGACGCTCGCGCCGAGCAGGGCCTGCAGGGCCCCGAGCACGACGCGGAAGACGCGGCCGGCGATCGTCAGGGCGCCCATCGCCGCGAGGCTCGCGAGCGAGAGCGCGGAGAGCGGGGCCGCGGCGACGTCCCCGGCCGCCGTGATCGGCAGGGTGCCGCCCTGGGGCGACTCGACGACCAGCCGGAACCAGGGCTGGGTCCAGGCGAGGAGGACGGCGCCGGCCAGCACGATCCCGGCGAGGATCGAGACCAGCTTGAGCCGCCGGGCCGACATCACTGCAGCCTCGTCATGGCGTTCGCCACGGCGACGGCGCGGAGGGGGGCCGCGGCCTTGTTGCGCGCCTCCTCGTTCTCGGCGGCGGGGTCGCTGTCGGCGACCAGGCCGGCCCCGGCCTGGACCCGCGCGACGCCGCCCTGGAGCAGCACCGTGCGGATGGCGATCGCGACGTCGGCCGAGCCGGCGAAGTCGAAGTAGCCGACGACCCCGCCGTAGACGCCGCGCTGGGCCGGCTCGAGCTCGTCGATGATCTCGAGCGCCCGCGGCTTCGGCGCACCCGAGAGCGTGCCGGCCGGGAAGGTCGCGCGGAAGGCGTCGATGGCGTCGCGGCCGGGGGCCAGGTCGCCCTCGACGCTCGAGACGAGGTGCATGATGTGGCTGAAGCGCTCGACCTGCATGAACTCGGTCACCGCCACGGTGCCGGGCGTGCAGACCTTGAGCAGGTCGTTGCGGGCGAGGTCGACGAGCATGAGGTGCTCGGCGCGTTCCTTCTCGTCGCTCGACAGCTGGTCGGCGAGGATGGCGTCCTCCTCCGGGGTCGCCCCGCGGGGCTTCGAGCCGGCGATGGGATGGGTGAAGGCACGTCGGCCGTCGACCTTCACGAGGGCCTCGGGCGACGAGCCGACGATCTGGTACGGCTCTCCGTCGACGTCGGCGAGGCTCACGAGGTACATGTACGGGCTGGGGTTCAGCGTCCGCAGGACTCGGTAGACGTCGAGCGCGTCGGCGGTGACCTCGTGGTCGAAGCGCTGCGAGACGACGACCTGGAAGACGTCGCCGTCGCGGATGAACTGCTTCGAGCGCTCGATCGCGGCCCCGTACTCGGCGTCGGACGTGCGCCGCACGGGCGTCGGGGGGACGGCGAGGTCGACGTCGGAGAGGAACGTCTCGCTCGGCGCGGCCAGGGCCGACTGCAGGCGGTCGAGGCGCTGCTGCGCGTCGTCCCAGAGTTCGTCGGCGTCGGCGTCGCCGTCCGTCAGCACGGTCGCGATCAGCATGACGGCGCCGGTGCGGTGGTCGAGGGCCACCAGCTCGGAGACGAAGCTCAGGGCCTGCGACGGCACGGTGAACTCGGCCGGCGGCGCGTCGGGCAGGTCTTCGAGCTCGCGGACGGCCTCCCAGCCGATGAAGCCGACGAGCCCGCCCGTGAGGGGCGGGAGACCCTCGATGCGCGGCGTCGCCCAGCGGGAGTGGAGCGCGGAGAGCACCTCGAGCGGACGGCCGGTGGCCCCGCCGAGGGCACGCTCGGCCGACAGGCCGTGGTCGATCCACCGGACGTCGCCGCCCTCGGTCGTGAGGACGCCGAACGACGAGACCCCGACGAACGACCACCGCGACCAGATGCCGCCCTGCCCCGCCGACTCGAGCAGGAACGTGCCGGGCCGACCCGCCGCGAGCTTGCGGTAGATGCCGACGGGGGTCTCGCCGTCGGCGAAGAGGTCGCGGACGACGGGGACGACGCGGTGGCCGTCGAGGAGGCCGTCGAACGCGGCGCGCGTGGTGGACGAGCGGTCAGCCACGGGCGCCTCCGTCCGTGGCCGCCGCACCGGGCGAGGTCGCGGTCGTGGCGGGCTCCCCCGCCGGGTCGGACGAGGAGGCGGTGGCCGGGCGGAGCGGCCCCACCTCGAAGCAGCTGTGGAGGCCCGTGTGGCAGGCGGCGCCGATCTGCTCCACCGTGACGAGCAGCACGTCGTCGTCGCAGTCGAGCGCGGCGGCGCGCACGAACTGGGCGTGGCCGGACGTGTCGCCCTTCCGCCAGTACTCCTGCCGGGAGCGCGACCAGAAGGTGACGCGGCCCTCCGTCAGGGTGCGACGGAGCGCCTCCGCGTCCATCCAGCCCATCATGAGGACGTCCTTCGTGCCCTCCTCCTGGACGATCGCGGGAAGGAGGCCGGCGGCGTCGAAGCGGGCGCGGGCGACGACCGGCTCGGCCGTCTCGCGGGTCAGGTGCGGTTCGGTCATGCGGTGCGCTCCCGGGGCTGGCGGACGACGGCGCCGGACGCGGCGAGCTCGCGCTTGACGTCGGCGACGGTGAGCTCGCCGTTGTGGAAGACCGACGCGGCGAGGACGGCATCGGCGCCCGCCTGCACGGCGGGGGCGAAGTGCTCGACCGCACCCGCGCCTCCCGAGGCGATGACGGGCACCCGGCTGTTCTCGCGCATGAGCGCGACCAGCTCGAGGTCGAAGCCCTGCTTCGTGCCGTCGGCGTCGATCGAGTTGACGAGCAGCTCGCCCGCCCCGCGCTCGATGGCCTCGCGAGCCCAGGCGACGGCGTCGAGGTCGGTCTCGGTGCGGCCGCCGTGCGTCGTGACGACGAAGCCCGACGGCGTGCGCGGGGACCGCTTGACGTCGAGGGAGAGGACGACCGCCTGGGCGCCGAATCGGTCGGCGATCTCGCCGACGAGGTCGGGGCGGGCGATCGCGGCGCTGTTGACGCCGATCTTGTCGGCACCGGCGGCCTGCAGCCGGGCGACGTCGTCGGTGCTGCGGACTCCCCCGCCGACGGTCAGCGGGATGAAGACCTGCTCGGCCGTCGCCCGGACGACGTCGTAGGTCGTCGCCCGCCCGTCGACCGTGGCGGTCACGTCGAGGAAGGTGATCTCGTCGGCGCCCTGCTCGTAGTAGGCGCGGGCGAGCTCGACCGGGTCGCCCGCGTCGCGCAGGTCGAGGAAGTTGACCCCCTTGACCACGCGTCCGGCGGCGACGTCGAGGCACGGGACGACGCGGACGGCGAGCGTGCTGTCGGCGGCCGTCACGTCAGAGCCTCGCGGCGTGGATCGGGCTGACGAGGATGGCGCGGGCGCCGAGGTCGTAGAGGGCGTCCATCACCTGGTTGGTGTCGCTGCGCGGCACCATGACCCGGACGGCGGCCCACTCGGGGTCGTGCAGGGGCGAGACCGTCGGCGACTCCATGCCCGGCGCGACGGCGGTCGCGGCGTCGAGCTTCGACAGCGGCAGGTCGTAGTCCATGAGCACGTACTGCCGGGCCACGAGGACGCCCTGGAGGCGCCGGTGCAGCACCGAGAGCCCCTCCGGCTCGGTCTCGGAGGAGATGAGCACGGCGGTCGACTCGAGGATGACCGGGCCGAAGATCTCGAGGCCGGCGGCGCGGAGGGTGGCACCGGTGGAGACGACGTCGGCCACCGCGTCGGCGACGCCGAGCCGGACCGCGCTCTCGACGGCCCCGTCGAGGCCGACGAGCGTGGCGCTCACGCCGTGCTCGTCGAGGAAGGAGCCGACGAGGCCGGCGTAGCTCGTGGCGACGCGGGCGCCCTCGAGGTCGCGCACGTCGGCGAAGCGGCCCGCGGGGCCGGCAAAGCGGAAGGTCGAGCCGCCGAAGTCGAGCGCCGCCACCTCGCGGGCCGGCGAGTGCGAGTCGAGCAGCAGGTCGCGCCCCGTGATGCCGACGTCGAGGGCGCCGGAGCCGACGTAGGTCGCGATGTCGCGCGGGCGGAGGTAGAAGAACTCGACGCCGTTGCGGGGGTCCTCGACGTGGAGCGTGCGGGTGTCGCGACGGCCGGTGTAGCCGGCCTCGCCGAGCATGGCGGAGGCGGTCTCGCTGAGGGAGCCCTTGTTGGGCACTGCGACGCGGAGCATGGTCTGGGTCAGTCCGATCTGGGTCCGCCCGGGGGCGGTGAGCTGTCGTTCGTCGCGCGGGGCCCGCGCGACGGGGAGGGCGGGGACGGGCTCAGAGATGTCGCCACACGTCGTCGGGCGTCAGGCCCTTCGCGATCATCAGCACCTGCACGTGGTAGATCAGCTGCGAGATCTCTTCGGCCGTGGCGACGTCGCCCTCGTACTCGGCGGCCATCCACACCTCGGCGGCCTCCTCCACGATCTTCTTGCCGATCTGGTGGACCCCGGCGTCGAGCTCGGCGACGGTGCCGGAGCCCTCGGGGCGGTCACGGGCCTTGTCGCTGAGCTCGGAGAACAGCTGGTCGAAGGACTTCACGACGACAAGGGTACCGTCGCCGCGGCGGCCCTCAGCGCCGCGATGCGCTCGGCCGGGTCGCCGCCGTAGACGGCGGAGCCCGCGACGATCGTGTCGGCCCCGTTCTCGACGGCCGTCGTGATCGTGTCGGGGCCGATGCCGCCGTCGACCTCGAGCCAGACGTCGAGGCCGGAGGCACGGACCGCGTCGCGCGCCCGCGCCAGCTTGGGCATCGTCTCGGGCATGAACGACTGCCCGCCGAAGCCCGGCTCGACCGTCATGACGAGGATCATGTCGTACGCGTCGAGGGTCTGGAGGTACGGCTCGAGGTCGGTGCCCGGCTTGACCGCGACGGAGGCGCGGGCCCCGTTGCTGCGGATCGCCCTCGCCGTGGCCACGGGGTCGGCCGCGGCCTCCGCCGAGAACGTCACCGAGAAGGCGCCGAGCTCGGCGTAGCGGGGCGCCCACCGGTCGGCGTCGTCGATCATCAGGTGCACGTCGAGGGGCACGGGGCTCACCTGCTGGATGCGCTCGACGACGGGCAGGCCGAGCGTGAGGTTCGGCACGAAGTGCCCGTCCATCACGTCGACGTGGACGAGGTCGGCGTCGGCGATGCGCTGCAGGTCGCGCTCGAGGTTGGCGAAGTCGGCCGAGAGGATGCTGGGGCTGATGCGAACGGGCACCCGTCGAGCCTAGGACTTCCGCACGAGCGCCACGAACATGGCGTCGGTGCCGTGGCGGTGCGGCCAGAGCTGCACGTACGGGCCCGAGGCGAGGTCGACGGCGGACCGGGCCACCTCGTCGGCGGTCGCGACCGCGTCGAGCACCTCGACGTCGTCGCGGCGGGCCGTGCCGGTCTCGACGATCGCCCGCGTCTCGGCGACGTGCGGCGAGCAGGTGACGTAGGCCAGGAGGCCGCCGGGCGCGAGGGCGTCGAGGGCGCTGGCGAAGAGCGCGGCCTGGAGGCGCGTGAGCTCGCCCACGTCGCGGGGCTGCTTGCGCCAGCGGGCCTCCGGTCGGCGACGGAGAGCGCCGAGCCCGGTGCACGGCGCGTCGAGGAGGACGCGGTCGTAGGCGCCCGGCTCGTCGGTGCCGAAGCGCGTGGCGTCGCCCTCGCGCACCTCGATCTCGCCGGGCAGCGCCTCGAGGGCCTGCCGGACGAGACCGGCGCGCGCGGGCACCAGCTCGTTGGCGACGAGCGTCGCGCCCACCCGGGCCGCCTCGGCCCCGAGCAGGGCGGCCTTGCCGCCGGGGCCCGCGCACATGTCGAGCCAGCGCTCGCCCGGACGGGCCTCGTGGTGGCGGCTCAGCAGCAGGGCGGCCAGCTGAGAACCCTCGTCCTGCACGCGGGCGCGGCCCTCGCGGACCGCTCGCTGCTGCGACGGGTCTCCCCCGCCGCTCGTCGCCGCGAGCGGGGACACGCGACCGCTCGGCGCGCCGAGCTCGCCGACCTCGGCGAGGCCCGGCAGCGCCACGAGGCTCACCCGCGGCGCCTCGTTGTCGGCGGCCAGCAGGTCGACGAGCTCGTCGGCCCGGCCCTCGGCCGCGAGGGACTGCCGCAGGGCCCGGACGACCCACTCGGGGTGCGACCACTCGGCGGCGAGCCGGTCGTCGTCGCTCGTCGCCCCGGCCAGGACGCGCTCGCGCCACTCGTCGCGCGTCGACCGCGAGACGGTGCGGAGCACCCCGTTGACGAAGCCCGTGCCGGCCCGGCCTCCGACGCTGCGCGCCAGCTCGACCGACTCGTCGACGGCCGCGTGGACCGCGACGCGGGTCGAGAGCAGCTGGTGCACGCCCAGGCGCAGGACGTCGAGCAGCGCCGGGTCGATCTCGGTCGTCGGCCGGCGCGCGGCGAGGGCGATCACACGGTCGTAGTAGCCCCGCATGCGCAGGGTGCCGTAGGTGAGCTCGGTGGCGAGCCCCGCGTCCTGCGGGTCGAGCCGGGCGCGGACGATGCGCGGCGGCAGGAGGAGGTTCGCGTAGGCGTCGTCGTGCTCGACCGCCCGGATGACGTCGAGGGCGATCTGGCGGGCGGGCTGGACGCGGCTCACGCGGGGGCTCCTGGTTCGGTCGGTGCGGTGGCGGTCGCGGCGGTGTCCGGCGACCCGGGCTCGGACGAGGGCCCGAGGAGGCGCGGCGCGGCTCCCGCGGGGAGCCCCCGCCACCAGTCCCCCGCCGCCATGGGCTTCTTGCCCGGCGGCTGGACCCGCACGAGCTCGAGGGGCGACGTGCCGGTGCCGACGACGAGTCGTCGGCCCCGGAGCTCGACGCGGCCGGGCACCAGGGCGGGCTCGTCGGGGGTGCCGGCCCGCGCCTCCAGCACCTTGAGCCGGCCGCCCTCGTACGGGACGTGGGCGCCGGGTTCGGGGGTGGTGCCCCGCCAGCGGTCGAGCACCTCGGCGAGCGGATGCGCGAGGTCGAGGGCGCCGTCGTCGAGGGAGAGCTTGGGGGCCGTGGTGCCCTCGCCGACCTGGGGGACGGCCACGGCGGTGCCGGCGGCCAGGTCGTCGACGACCCCGGCGAGCAGCCCGGCTCCGCTCGACGCCAGCTCGGCGAGGAGCTCGCCCGCGGTCTCGGTCCCGTCGAGCGGGCGCTCGAGGGCGGCGAACACGTCGCCCGCGTCGAGGGAGGGCACGAGCTGGAAGACGGCGGCTCCGGTCACGGCGTCGCCCGCCATGAGGGCGCGCTGCACGGGGGCGGCCCCGCGCCACCGCGGCAGGAGCGAGAAGTGCAGGTTGACCCAGCCGAGGCGGGGCGCCGAGAGCAGCGGCTCGCGGAGGAGGGCGCCGAACGCGACGATGACGCCGAGGTCGGCCTCGAGCGCCGTCAGCTGGGCGACCACCTCGTCGGTGACGCGTCGCGTCTTGATCACCGGGATGCCGAGGCGCTCGGCCTCCGCCGCGACCGGCGTCGGGGTCAGCACGCGACGTCGGCCCTGGGGCGTGTCGTCGCGGGTGAGGACGGCGACCACCTCGTGCTCGCCGGCGGCGAGGGCGAGGAGTGACGGGAGGGCGGCGGCGGGGCTGCCGGCGAAGACGAGGCGCACGGGGGTTCCTGGAGGGTCAGTCGGTGAACGGCTCGACGTCGTCGAACCGCACCCTGAGTGTAGGGAGGACGCGGGGGCGTCGACCCCCGACGGCCTTGCGGCGGTCGGTCGCCGCCCGGATGACCTGCGACCGGAGCACCTGGGCCACGTCGTGGCCGCGGGCGAAGTCGAAGCGAACGATCGCCCGCACCCCGGCGTCGGGCACGTCGACCGGCCCGAGCGTCTCGCGCCGGACCTCGGCGGGCAGGGCGTCGAGGGCGGAGGCGACCGTGTCGACGGTGCCGGTGACCGTCGCCACCCGCACCGCGGGCGGGAAGCGCAGCTCGCGGCGGTCGGCGAGCTCGCCGGACGCGTAGCGGGCGAGCTCCCACGTGGCGAGGGCCGAGGCGATGGCTCCTCCGACCCCGACGAGGACCACGGGCGCGCGGCGGGCCGCGAGGGCCGCCGCGTTGGCCCACCAGCGGAGGCAGTCCTCCGCCACGCGCAGGCTCTCGCGCGCGAGCATCCGCTCGCCGTCGAGGAGCAGCACCGCACGGTACCCGCCGGGCGCGATCGGCTCCGCGCCGCGGGTCGCGACCACGATGGCGGGCTCGCCGTCGACGTGGGTCACCTGCCTCGACCCGTCGGAGACGATCACGCGCACCCCGGGGAACGCCTTGCCCAGCTCGTCGGCCGTGCGGGACGCCCCGGTGCCGACGCTCTTCATCGCGGTGCCCTCGCAGGTCGAGCAGCGCCAGCCGACGGCGAGGGCGCCGCACCAGGAACACGCGGGCTGGGCGCCCTGGGCGCGCTGCACCAGCGGCCCGCCGCACCGGGTGCACCGGGCGGTGTCGCCGCACTCGGTGCAGGCCAGGCGCGGCGCGTAGCCCGGGTGGGCGACCTGGATGAGCACGGGGCCGTGCTCGACCGCCGCCCGGGCCTCGCCCCAGGCGGTCGACGGGATGCGGGCCTGGGCCGCGAAGCCGTCACGGGCCGCCTGCTGCGAGGTGGGGATGACCTTCGGCTGGTACCGGGGGTCGGGTCGCACCTCGGCGAGGAAGCCGATCTCGACCAGCCGCTGCACGTCGGTGCTGCGGGTGTGGCCGAGGAAGACCAGCGCCGTCGACTGCAGGGACTGCCGCAGGAGAGCCGTGTCGCGGGCGTGCACGTAGGGGCTCAGCGGCTCGGAGAAGAGCGGGTCGCCGTCGTCGAAGACGACGACGAGGCCGAGCCTCGCCGAGGGCGCGAGCAGCACCGACCGGTTGCCGACGAGCACCACGGCGTCGTCGCCCCGGGCCCGGAGCAGCGCGCGGTACCGGTCGGCGTTGGACTGGCGCGAGTCGAGCCGCACGATGCGGTCGGCCGGCAGCAGCGCCGCGAGGGCGAGCAGCACCTGCTCTTCGTCGCGGTAGTCGGGGACGGCCACGACGGCGTCGTCGCCCGCGGCCAGCGCGACGGTCGCGAGCTCGGCGGCCGTGACCGCCCAGCGGCCCACCCACGCGCCGCCCGGCAGCTCGACGAGCAGCGGGATCGCGTCGACGGCGGCCCGGCCCCGGGCGGGGACGAGGTCGGCGAGGCCGTCGGCCCGGTAGCCCTCGACCGGCACGGCCTCGACGGGCGCGGGCTCGAGGGACGCGCCCTCCGCCCGATCAGGAGGCGCGGCGTCGGTCGCGAGGTCGCCCCCGCCCCCCGACGCGGTCGCCTCCTGCGCCGCGGCGGCGGCCTGCGCGGCCAGGTGGGCCTTCTCGACCCGGGCCTGACGCGGCGGGACGGCGAGCCGGACGACGTCGCTGACCGACCCGCCGGCCCGGTCCGCCACCGCCCGGGCCAGCGTGTAGACCTCGGGCGCGAGGACGGAGACGGTCGAGACGACGTCGTCGACCTCGCTCAGCTGGCCCGTGTGCTCGCTGCTGTCGACGAGCTCGACCACGAACCCGTCGGCGATGCGCCCGGCCGACCGCAGCGGGACCTTGACGCGGATCCCCGGTGCGACGTCGTCGCGGAGCCGGTCGGGGACGGCGTAGTCGAAGAGCCGGTCGAGCTGCGGCAGCGGCGACTCGACGAGCACGCGCGCCACGAGGCGCGGACTCGTCGCGTCGACGGGCACGACCGGGACCACGAGCGGGGCGTCGGTCAGAGGCCCGCGGCGGCCCGGAGCGCGTCGACCCGGTCGAGGGCCTCCCACGTGAAGTCGGGCAGGTCGCGACCGAAGTGGCCGTACGTCGCCGTCGCCGCGTAGATCGGTCGCAGCAGGTCGAGGTCGCGGATGATCGCGGCCGGGCGGAGGTCGAAGACCTGCCCGACGGCGTCGATGATCGTCTGCTCGGGCACGTGCGCCGTGCCGAAGGTCTCGACGTAGAGGCCGACCGGGGCCGCGCGGCCGATCGCGTACGCGACCTGCAGCTCGATGCGGTCGGCGAGCCCGGCCGCCACCGCGTTCTTGGCGACCCAGCGCATCGCATAGGCGGCCGAGCGGTCGACCTTCGACGGGTCCTTGCCGGAGAAGGCGCCGCCGCCGTGGCGGCTCGCCCCGCCGTAGGTGTCGACGATGATCTTGCGGCCGGTCAGGCCGGCGTCGCCCTGGGGGCCGCCGATCTCGAAGCGGCCGGTCGGGTTGATGATGAACCGCGTCGCCGTCGAGTCGAGTCCGGCCTGGTCGAGGACCGGGCGGACGACGTGCTCGACGACGTCGGCCTCGAGCTGCGCGCTCGACACGGCCGGCGAGTGCTGCGTCGACACGACGACGGTGTCGACCGTCTTCGGCACGACGCCGTCGTACCCCACCGTGACCTGGGTCTTGCCGTCGGGCCGGAGGTAGTCGAGCACGCCCGACTTGCGCACGTGCGCGAGCCGCTCGGCGAGACGGTGCGCCAGCCACACGGGCATGGGCATGTACTGGGGGGTCTCGTTCGTCGCGTAGCCGAACATGATGCCCTGGTCGCCGGCGCCGAGGCGGTCGAGCTCGTCGACGCTCGACCCGTCGCGCGCCTCGAGCGCGGTGTCGACGCCCTGGGCGATGTCGGGCGACTGGGCCCCGATCGAGACCTCGACGCCGCAGGTGCGGCCGTCGAAGCTGACCGCCGACGAGTCGTAGCCGATGCCGACGATGAGGTCGCGGACGATCGTCGGGATGTCGACGTAGCCCTTTGTCGTGACCTCGCCCGCCACGTGCACCAGCCCGGTCGTGACCATCGTCTCGACCGCGACCCGGCTGGCCGGGTCGACCGCGAGGAGGGCGTCGAGGATGCCGTCGGAGATCTGGTCGCAGATCTTGTCGGGGTGGCCCTCGGTGACCGACTCCGACGTGAAGAGGCGGAGCCTCGGCGCGTCGGGGGTCGTGCGGGGGGCGGTCTCGTCGGTCAGGCTCACGTGGTGCTCCGGGGTCGGGGGCGGGACGGGGTGAGGCCCCGCGGGAGGGACTCCCGGGGGCCTCACATGATGCTAGGCGCGACCACCGACGGCGGCGCGCGGCCGACTACTCGGCGGTCGCGGGGAGGGGCTTGACCTCGAGCTTGTCCTCGTTGATCTCGTGCATCGCGACGGAGAGCGGCTTGTCGTCGATGGTGCTGTCGACGAGCGGGCCGACGTTGTCGAACAGGCTGCCCTCGTGCAGGTCGGCGTAGTAGTCGTTGATCTGGCGGGCGCGCTTGGACGCGAAGATGACGAGCGCGTACTTCGACTCGACCTTCGAGAGCAGCTCGTCGATGGGGGGATCGATGATGCCCTTGTTCTTGTCGGCCATGGTTACTCCTCGTGTAGGTGGGGGGCGACGCCGCAGCTCACGGGGAGCTCGGGCGTGGAGATCGGTGGCGCGCGGTGCGCGACGGGGCGTCCGTTCAGGACGCAGTCATCAATTCTACGACCTCGCGGGCCGCTTCGGCCACGTCGTGGTTGACGACCCTGACGTCGAACTCGTCCTGGGCGGCCAGTTCGACCTTCGCGGTCTCGAGCCGGCGCTGCTGCTCGGCCGCGTCCTCGGTGCCCCGGCCGATGAGCCGGCGCACCAGCTCGTCCCAGGTCGGCGGCAGGAGGAACACCAGCACGGCCTCGGGCATGCCGGCCCGGACGAGGCGTGCGCCCTGCAGGTCGATCTCGAGCAGGACGCTCCGCCCTTCGGCGAGGGCGGCGTCGAGCGGCGGCCGCGGCGTGCCGTAGCGGTAGGAGTTGTGCACCGTCGCGTGCTCGAGGAGCTCGCGCTCGCGGATCATGCGGTCGAACTCCGCGTCGTCGACGAAGTAGTAGTGCACGCCGTCGACCTCGCCGGGGCGCGGAGCCCGCGTCGTCGCGGAGATCGAGAGGTGCACGTCGGGGTAGTGGTCGCGGATGTAGGCCGAGACCGTGCCCTTGCCCACGGCCGTCGGGCCGGCCAGCACGACGAGGCGGGTCTTGGCCCGGCCCTTCGCCTCGCGGTGGGCGAGCCAGTCGCCGAGGATGCGGCGCTGACGGACGCCGAGCCCGCCGACGCGCTTCGAGTCGGCGATGCCGAGCTCCGCCATGATGCGGGCGACGCGGGTCGGCCCGATGCCCGGGATGCTCGTGAGCAGCTCGCGGACCCGGAGGGTGGCCTCGGGCTGCGCGGCCTCGCCGGCCCAGGCGGCCTCCGCGACGTCGAGGGCCGTGCGGCGGCGCGTCGCCACGGCCGACTTCACAGCGGCGCGGGCGCGTCGGGCGGCGACCGCGGCGCGCGCGGCGGCGGCCCGGTCGACCGGGGGCGGCGTCATGCGAGGCACGAGCGCACCTCCTCCGCGTCGCGGAGCACCGCGTCGCGGACGCCCCCCGGGCCGGCGGCGAGGATGCCGCGCGAGGCCGAGACGACGACCGCGCGCGCGGCCGGGCCGTAGATCGAGCGGAGGTCGGCGTAGCGGGCTCCCTGGTGGCCGAAGCCCGGGGCGAGGACCGGCGTCGTCGCTAGGCGCGCCACGTCGATGCCGGTGGCGGCCAGGTCGACGGTGGCACCGAGCACCAGGCCGACCGATCCGAGGCGGGTCTCCCCCGCGGAGGCGTTGTCGTCGAGCACGTCGTCGACGATACCGCCCGCCACGGTGCCCGCGCTGCCGCCTGCCGTGGTGAGGCGGGCGCCCTGCAGGCCCCGCGCCTCCGGGTTGGAGGTCGCGGCGAGCACGAACACGCCGGCGCCGGTCTCTCGCGCGCGGCGCACGACGCCGGCCGAGGCCCCGTAGCCGAGGTAGGGCGAGACGGTGAGGGCGTCGACGCGCAGGGGCGAGTCGGGGTGCAGCCAGGCCTCGGCGTAGGCGTCCGAGGTCGACCCTATGTCGCCGCGCTTGGCGTCGCCGATCACGAGCAGGCCGGCGTCGCGGGCCGCGGCGAGGACGTCCTCCAGCGCGGCGAAGCCGGCCGAGCCCCACCGCTCGTAGAAGGCGACCTGCGGCTTGACGACGCCCGCGCCTCCCGCGGCCGCCTCGACGACGCGGAGGCCGAACTCGCGCACCCCGGCCGCGTCGGCGGTCAGCGACCACTCGTCGAGCAGCCACGGGTGCGGGTCGATGCCGACGCAGAGCGGCCCGAGGCGGTCGAAGACGGCCAGGAGCCGCTCCCCGAACGGCGCGGCGGCGCCCTCGGTCATCGACGCGCCGCCCGGGCCAGACCGTAGTCTTGGAGGCTCGTGACCTCGAACGGGGTGTGGATCGCCTCGATCGACGCGACGGCCGCCGCGAGCTGCGCCATCGTCGTGAAGAGGGCCTTGTCGGCCGCGACCGTCGCGGCGCGGATCTCGTAGCCGTCGGCGCGGGCGCTCGAGCCGCTCGGCGTGTTGATCACGATGTCGACCTCGTCGCGGGCGATCAGGTCGACGACGCTCTCGCCGCCGGCGCTGTGCTTCGCCACGATCTCCGCCTCGATGCCGTTGCGCGTGAGCACGGTCGCCGTGCCCTCGGTCGCGAGCACCCGGAAGCCCAGCTGCCGGAGGCGCAGCACCGGGAGCACGATCGCCCGCTTGTCGCGGTCGGCCACCGACACGAACACGGTGCCGGTCGTCGGCAGGCCGCCGTACGCCGCCGTCTGGCTCTTGGCGAAGGCGCGCGGGAAGTCGCGGTCGATGCCCATGACCTCGCCGGTGGAGCGCATCTCGGGGCTCAGCACGCTGTCGACGATCTGGCCCTCCTTGGTGCGGAAGCGCTTGAAGGGCAGCACGGCCTCCTTGACGGAGATCGGCGAGTCGAGCGGCACGTCGGAGCCGTCCTGCGCGGGCAGGAGTCCCGACTCGACGAGCTCGGCGATGCTCTGCCCGACCATGACGAGCGAGGCCGCCTTCGCGAGCGGGATGCCGAGCGCCTTCGAGACGAACGGCACGGTGCGGCTGGCGCGGGGGTTCGCCTCGATGACGTAGAGGACGCCCGCGGCGATGGCGAACTGGACGTTGAGCAGCCCACGGACGCCGATGCCCTCGGCGATGGCGAGGGTCGCCTCGCGGACGCGGTCGATCTCGCCGCGGCCGAGCGTGACGGGCGGGAGGGTGCAGCTCGAGTCGCCGGAGTGGATGCCGGCCTCCTCGATGTGCTCCATGATGCCGCCGACGTAGAGCTCGGTGCCGTCGTAGAGCGCGTCGACGTCGATCTCCACCGCGTCGTCGAGGAAGCGGTCGACGAGCAGGGGCGCGTCCGGGCCGATGATCGCCTGGTCGCCCACGCGGTCGAAGTAGTCGGAGAGCGACGGGCTGTCGTAGACGATCTCCATGCCGCGGCCGCCGAGCACGTACGAGGGCCGGACGAGGACGGGGTAGCCGATCTCCTCCGCGACCGAGACGGCGGTGGCGTAGTCGGTGGCCGTGCCGTTGCGCGGGGCGAGGAGCCCCGCCTCGTCGAGGATCGCGGAGAAGAGGCCGCGCTCCTCGGCCGAGTCGATGGCGTCGGGGCTCGTGCCGAGCACGGGCACCCCGGCCGCCTCGAGGCCCTTCGACAGGCCGAGGGCGGTCTGTCCGCCGAGCTGCACGACGACGCCGACGAGCTCGCCGCTCGCCGCCTCGGCGTGCACCACCTCGAGGACGTCCTCGAGGGTCAGCGGCTCGAAGTAGAGCCGGTCGCTCGTGTCGTAGTCGGTCGACACGGTCTCGGGGTTGCAGTTGATCATGATCGTCTCGTACCCCGCGTCGCTCAGCGCGAAGCTCGCGTGCACGCACGAGTAGTCGAACTCGACGCCCTGGCCGATGCGGTTCGGGCCCGAGCCGAGGATGACGACCTTCCTCCGGTCGCTGGGCGCGACCTCGGTCTCGACGTCGTAGCTCGAGTAGTGGTACGGCGTGAGGGCGGGGAACTCACCCGCGCAGGTGTCGACGGTCTTGTAGACGGGGCGGACGCCGAGCGACCAGCGGTGCTCGCGCACCTCCTGCTCGCCGAGACCGCGCAGCTCCGCGATCTGGGCGTCGCTGAAACCATGGTCCTTCGCGTGGGCCAGCAGGTCGGCGTCGAGGTCGGCGGCCGCGGCGATCTCGTCGGCGACCTCGTTGATCAGCACGATCTGGTCGACGAACCACGGGTCGATGCCCGTCGACTCGAAGACCTGCTCGGCCGTGGCACCGGCGCGGAGGGCCTGCTGCACGGTGACGATGCGACCGTCGGTGGGCGTGTGCGCGAGGGTGAGCAGCGCCTCCGCGTCGCCCGGCTCGCCCTGCCAGTGGAAGCTCGACCCGCGCTTCTCGAGCGATCGGAGGGCCTTCTGCAGCGCCTGTGCGTAGTTGCGGCCGATGGCCATCGCCTCGCCGACGCTCTTCATCGTCGTGCTCAGCGTGGTGTCGGCCGCGGGGAACTTCTCGAACGCGAAGCGCGGCACCTTGACCACGACGTAGTCCAGGGTCGGCTCGAAGGAGGCGGGGGTCACCTTCGTGATGTCGTTCGGGATCTCGTCGAGGCGGTACCCGAGGGCCAGCTTCGCGGCGATCTTGGCGATCGGGAAGCCCGTCGCCTTGGAGGCGAGCGCGCTGGAGCGCGAGACGCGAGGGTTCATCTCGATGACGATGACCCGGCCGTTCGACGGGTCGACGGCGAACTGGATGTTGCACCCGCCCGTGTCGACGCCGACGCGGCGGATGATGTCGATCGAGATGTCGCGGAGGTTCTGGTACTCGCGGTCGGTCAGCGTCAGGGCGGGGGCGACCGTGATGGAGTCGCCGGTGTGCACGCCGACCGGGTCGACGTTCTCGATGGAGCAGACGACGACCGTGTTGTCGGCCGTGTCGCGCATCATCTCGAGCTCGTACTCCTTCCAGCCGAGGATGCTCTCCTCCAGCAGCACCTCGGTCGTCGGGCTCTGGTGCAGGCCGTCGGTGACCATGCGGACGAGCTCCTCGCGGGTGTACGCGAAGCCGGAGCCGAGGCCGCCCATGGTGAACGACGGACGGATGACGAGGGGGTAGCCCAGGTCCTCCGCGAACTCGACGGCCTCGTCGACCGTGTGGGCGATGTACGACTTCGCCACGTCGGCGCCCGACTCGAGCACGAGCTCCTTGAAGAGCTGGCGGTCCTCGCCCTTCTGGATCGCCTCCACCTTGGCGCCGATCAGCTCGACGCCGTGCTTCGCGAGGATTCCCTCGGTGTCGAGCGCGATCGCGGCGTTGAGCGCGGTCTGGCCGCCGAGGGTCGGGAGGATGGCGTCGGGGCGCTCCTTGACGATGATCGCCTCGAGAACCTCCGAGGTGATCGGCTCGACGTAGGTCGCGTCGGCGAAGTCGGGGTCGGTCATGATCGTCGCCGGGTTCGGGTTGACGAGGATCACGCGAACGCCCTCCTCGCGGAGCACGCGGCAGGCCTGTGTGCCGGAGTAGTCGAACTCGGCCGCCTGGCCGATGACGATCGGCCCGGAGCCGATGACGAGGACGGAGTTGATGTCGGGGCGCTTGGGCATCAGATGCTGCTTTCGAGGTCGGAGCCGAAGTCGACGGGCTGGCCGGACTTGCGGGCGACGACCGCCTCGCGGAAGCGGTCGAAGAGGTGGTTGCTGTCGTGCGGGCCCGCGGCGGCCTCGGGGTGGTACTGCACCGAGAACGCGGGGACGTCGAGGGCGCGGAGCCCCTCCACGACCTGGTCGTTGAGGCTGAAGTGGCTGACCTCGACGCGGCCGAACCCGGCCGGGGAGTCGAGCACGCCGTCGATCGGGGCGTCGACCGCGAAGCCGTGGTTCTGGCTCGTGATCTCGACCCGGCCCGTGGTCTTGTCGAGCACGGGCTGGTTAATGCCGCGGTGGCCGAAGGGCAGCTTGTAGGTGTCGAAGCCGAGCGCTCGGCCGAAGAGCTGGTTGCCGAAGCAGATGCCGAAGTAGGGCAGCCCGTCACGGAGGGCCGAGCGCAGCAGCTCGACCTGGTCGTCGCTCGCGGCCGGGTCGCCCGGGCCGTTCGAGAAGAAGAGGGCGTCGGGGGCGAGCTCCCGCAGCTGCTCGGGGGTCGTGTCCTGCGGGAGGACGTGCACGCGGAAGCCGCGCTGCGCGAGGTAGCGGAGGGTCGAGGTCTTGACGCCGAGGTCGAGGACGGCGACCGAGCCCACCGGCTCGCCCTCCGCCTCCAGCACGTACGCCTCGGCGGTCGAGACCTGGCTCGACAGGCTGAGGCCGCGCATGTCGGCCGACTCGCGCACGAGGGCGAGCTGCTCGTCGTCGCCGAGGTCGAAGTCGTCGCCGCTGAAGACGCCGCCGCGCATCGACCCGACGTCGCGCAGCCGTCGCGTGACGGCCCGGGTGTCGATCCCCCGGATGCCGACGATGCCGTCGGCGACGAGCTGGTCGTCGAGGCTGCCTTGGGCCCGGTGGTTCGAGACCACGCGGCTGGCGTCGCGGACGGCGTAGCCCGAGACCCAGATGCGGCGCGACTCCGGGTCGGTGTCGTTGACGCCGGTGTTGCCGATGTGCGGGGCCGTCATGACGACGATCTGCCCGGCGTAGGAGGGGTCGGTCAGGGTCTCTTGGTAGCCCGTCATGCCGGTCGCGAAGACGGTCTCGCCGAACGTGCGCCCGACGGCGCCGTACGCGCGTCCGACGTGGCGGGACCCGTCTTCGAGCACCAGGACGGCTCGGGTGGTGGGCGTCGCATCAGTCATCGTGCTGGTCCTTCGTGCTGGGGTCGGCCGCGGGGGCGGCCGGGGTCGTGAGGGAGCGGAGCGCGTCGACGACGGGGCGGGCGTCGTCGCCGAGGCGCAGGTAGGTGTCGACGTCGAGGTCGCCGAGGGCCCAGCCGACGAGCACGAGCCCGTCGGTCTCGACGACGCGGTCGATGGTCCACGTGGCGCGGTCGACGACCCGGATCGCGGAGGCGCGGACCAGGACGGCCCGTTCGCCTGCGATCTCGAGGCGCATGCCCTCCGGGTGGACGGAGACGACGGCGCGGCCGCGGAAGCCGAGGCCGTGCACGACGATGCGCTCGAGGGGCTCGCCGGCCCGCGTGGTCGCGACGTAGAACCCGTCGGTCTCGGCCGTCGCGGCGCCGAGGTCGTCGGGGGCGGCCTCGGGCGCGGCGACGGCCGACTGTCGTCGGCCGCGGCCGCGCCAGGAGCGGACGAGCTGCGCCATGAGCAGCCCGAGCAGGACGAGGACGGCGGCGCCGATGAGCCAGTAGGTCACCGGGCGGTCGCCCCCTCGGCGTCGGCCGTGGCCGGGTCGCCCGCGGCGAGGACGGCGCGCGCCGCGACGGTCTCGGCCGCCCGCGCGACCGTCGGGGCGTCGACCACCTCGCCGTCGAGCACGGTCGCGTAGCCGTGGTGGAAGGTGGCCTGCACGCGACCGGGGAGCTCGAGGCCGAGGTACGGCGAGTTCTGGCTCTTGCCCGCGAGGTGCTCGGTGGCGAAGGTGCGGGTCACGTCTCGATCGTAGAGGGTGAGCTCGGCGGGCTCGCCGACGGCCAGCGGGCGCCCGTGGCCGGCCACCTGCCCGATGGCGGCCGGGGCGACCGACATCACCCGGGCGACGTCGGCCCAGCCGAGCAGGCCGGTGTCGACCATCGTGCGGTGCACGACGGACAGGGCCGACTCGAGCCCGACCATGCCGTTCGCGGCGGCGTCCCACTCGCAGCACTTCGCCTCGGACGTGTGCGGGGCGTGGTCGGTGGCGACGATGTCGACCGTGCCGTCGGCGAGGGCGGCCCGCAGGGCGTCGACGTCCTCCTGGCGGCGCAGCGGCGGGTTCACCTTGTAGCGCGAGTCGTAGCTCGCGACGAGCTCCTCGGTGAGGAGGAGGTGGTGCGGCGTCACCTCGGCGGTCACGTCGATGCCACGCGACTTGGCCCAGCGGATCACCTCGACGCTGCCGGCGGTCGACACGTGGCAGACGTGCAGGCGGGCGCCGACGTGGTCGGCGAGCAGCACGTCGCGCGCGATGATCGACTCCTCCGCGACGGCGGGCCAGCCGCCGAGGCCGAGCTCGGCCGAGAGGGCGCCCTCGTTCATCTGGGCGCCCACCGTGAGGCGCGGCTCCTGGGCGTGCTGGGCGAGCACGCCCCCGAAGCCCTTCACGTACTCGAGCGCCCGGCGCATGAGCAGCGGGTCGGAGACGCAGTGGCCGTCGTCGGAGAACACGCGCACGGCGGCCCGCGACCGTGCCATGGCGCCGATCTCGGACAGGTGCGTGCCGGCGAGTCCCTGCGACACGGCGCCGATCGGTCGCACCGTGACGTACCCGGCGCGGTCGCCCAGCGCCTGCACCTGCTCGACGACGCCGGCGGTGTCGGCCACCGGCGACGAGTTCGCCATCGCGTTGACGGCGGTGTAGCCGCCGGCGGCCGCGGCGCGCGAGCCGGACAGCACCGTCTCGCTGCCCTCGCCGCCGGGCTCGCGGAGGTGGGTGTGCAGGTCGACGAGGCCCGGCAGCAGCAGGAGGCCGTCGGCGTCGACGACGGAGGCTCCGGCGCTGCTCAGGCCCGGGCCCAGCTCGACGACGACCCCGTCGCGGACCAGCACGTCGGTGCGGGTGCCGTCGACGGTCTCGGCGGCGCGGATCAGGTGGGTGGTGGTCACAGGGAGTCCTCCCGGTCGCCGGCGAGTGTGAGGTAGAGGACGGCCATCCGCACGGCGACGCCGTTGGACACCTGGTCGCGGACGGTCGAGCGGGGCGAGTCGGCCGCCTCGTCGCTGATCTCGAGGCCGCGGTTCATCGGCCCCGGGTGCATGACGATCGTCTCGGGCGGCAGCGACGCGAATCGGGCGGCGCCGAGGCCCCACGACCCGGCGTACTCGCGGGCGTTCGGGAAGAAGGCCTCGTTCATGCGCTCCTGCTGGATGCGGAGCATCATCACGACGTCGGGCCGCACCTCGCGGATGGCGTCGTCGAGGTCGTAGCGCACGGCGACGCCGAGGCGGCTCAGGTCGACCGGCAGGAGCGTGGGAGGCGCGACCACCGTCACGCGCGCCCCCAGCGTCCGCAGCAGCCACGCGTTCGACCGCGCGACGCGGGAGTGCAGGATGTCGCCGACGATCATGACCTCGAGCCCGTCGAGGTCACGGCCGCGGCTGGCGGCGCCGTGGACGCGGCGCCGCATGGTGAAGGCGTCGAGGAGGGCCTGCGTCGGGTGCTCGTGCGTGCCGTCGCCCGCGTTGACGATGCCCGCCTCGACCCAGCCGCTGTCGGCGAGGACGCGCGGCGCGCCGGAGGACGGATGACGGATGACGATGCCGTCGGCGCCCATCGCGGCCAGCGTCTGGGCCGTGTCCTTCAGGGACTCGCCCTTGGAGACGCTCGAGCCCTTCGCCGCGAAGTTGATGACGTCGGCGCTGAGGCGCTTGGCGGCGGCCTCGAACGAGATGCGCGTGCGGGTGCTGTCCTCGTAGAAGAGGTTGACGACGGTCGTGCCGCGCAGGGTGGGCAGCTTCTTCACCTGGCGGGTGGCGACGTCGGCCATGTCCTCCGAGACGTCGAGCACCCGGAGGGCGTCGTCGCGGCTGAGGTCGGCCGTGCTGAGCAGGTGCCTCACGAGGGCGCACCACCCGTCTCGGCGGCGGCGGCGGGGCGCTCGTCGTCGCCCGCGCCTCCTTCGATGGCCACCAGCTCGTCGCCGTCGACCTCGGCGAGGCGCACGAAGATGCGCTCGGCGGTCGAGGTCGGGAGGTTCTTGCCGACGAAGTCGGCCCGGATCGGCAGCTCGCGGTGGCCCCGGTCGACGAGCACCGCGAGGCGGACGGCGCGCGGCCGCCCGAGCGAGCTCAGGGCGTCGAGCGCGGCCCGGACGGTGCGGCCGGAGTAGAGGACGTCGTCGACGAGCACGACGGTCGCCCCGTCGATGCCGGCGGCCGGCAGGCTCGTCGGCTGGCTCGCCCTCGTCGGGTTGCGCCGCAGGTCGTCGCGGTACATCGTCACGTCGACCGCCCCCACGGGCACCGGCACGCCGGAGAAGGACGACAGGGAGGCGCCGAGACGGTCGGCGAGGACGACGCCGCGGGTCGGGACGCCGAGGACCACGAGCCCGTCGGGGCCCCGGTTCGACTCGAGGATCTCGTGGGCGATGCGCGTCAGGGCGCGCGTGATGTCAGCCTGACTCAGCACGGTACGGGTGCTCAATCGGACCTCCTTCCCCGCCTCTCGGGACGGAACTTAAAGGATGTCGGAGTGTGTCGGGCGCGGGTCGACGGGGCCGGCCGCGCGCTCGGGCCAGCCTAGCGGCTGGCCGCGATGCGGCCCAGCAGGCCGTTCACGAACGTCGCCGAGTCGTCGGTGCTGAGCGACTCCGCCAGCTCGACGGCCTCGCTGATGGCGACGTGGTCGGGGATGTCGTCGGCGTGCAGCAGCTCGAAGATCGCGATGCGGAGCAGGCCGCGGTCGAGGATCGGCATCCGCGCGAGCGACCAGCCCTGCGAGTACGTCTCGATGAGCTCGTCGATCTCGGGACGGTGGTCGACGACGCCCTGGACGAGCTCTCGGGCGTAGCCCCAGCTCGAGGCGCGCTCGGGCTCGGCCATGGCCCGGGTCGTCTCGGCCACGAGGGCGTCGACGATGCTGATCTGGCGGACGTCCGCCACGTAGAGGATGTCGAGGGCGCGCTTGCGCGCCTTGGTGCGTGCGCTCACAGGGGCTGTACGGCCTGTCGGCTAGTCGTTGACGCGGCCGAGGTAGCCGCCGTCGCGCGTGTCGACCTTGACCTTCGTGCCGGTCTCGAGGAAGAGCGGCACCTGGATCTCGTAGCCGGTCTCGACGGTCGCGGCCTTCGTGCCGCCGGTCGATCGGTCTCCCTGGAGACCGGGCTCGGTGTAGGTGACCTCGAGCACGACGGAGGCGGGCAGCTCGATGTAGAGCGGCGTGCCGTCGTGGAGCGCCATCTGCACGTTCTGGTTCTCGAGCATGAAGTTCTTGGCGTCGCCGACGATCGTGGCGGGCACGTTGATCTGGTCGTAGTCGGAGGTGTCCATGAAGACGTACCCGTCGGCCTCGGCGTAGAGGTAGGTGTACTCGCGGCGGTCGACGTTCGCGAAGTCGATCTTCGTGCCGGCGTTGAACGTCTTGTCGACGACCTTGCCCGACATGACGTTCTTCATCTTCGTGCGGACGAACGCGCCACCCTTGCCCGGCTTCACGTGCTGGAACTCGATCACGTTCCAGAGCTGGCCGTCGAGGTTGAGGACAGCGCCGTTCTTGATGTCGTTGGTGGTCGCCATGCGTGCGGGATCCGTTCCGGGTTCTGGGGGGAGGTGGGCCGTGGTCGACCGCCGACAGAGTCTACCGGACGGTGCGAGCGCCTCTAGGAGCCGATCTCCTGGTACGCCGCGAAGAGGAGGCTCTGGTCGGGCCCCGTCAGCACGGTCGGCTTGCCGATGTCGTCGAGCACGATGAAGCGCAGCATGCCCGCGCGCGCCTTCTTGTCGCGCTGCATGGTGGCCAGCAGGGTGCTCCACCGGCCGAGCGGGTACGACGTGGGCAGGGTCAGCGACTCGAGGATGCGCCGGTGGCGGTCGACGGCCTCGTCGCCGAGGCGCCCGCTCAGCCGCGCCAGCTCGGCGGCGAAGACCATGCCGACCGAGACGGCGGCGCCGTGGCGCCACTGGTAGCGCTCGGCGTGCTCGACGGCGTGGCCCAGCGTGTGTCCGTAGTTCAGGATCTCGCGGAGGCCCTGCTCGGTGAAGTCCTCCCCCACCACGCGCGCCTTGAGCGCGACGGCCAGCTCGACCACGCGGCGGAACTCGGGCGTCGTCGGGTCGACCGCCCGGTCGACGTCGGCCTCGACGATGTCGAGGATCTCGGGCTCGGCGATGAACCCCGCCTTCACGACCTCGGCGAACCCGGCGAGGATCTCGTTGCGGCTCAGCGTGTCGAGCATGTCGAGGTCGGCGACCACCGCGACGGGCGCGTGGAAGGCGCCGACCAGGTTCTTGCCCTCGGCCGTGTTGATGCCCGTCTTGCCGCCGACGCTGGCGTCGACCATGCCGAGCACGGTCGTCGGCACCTGGACGAGCTGGACGCCGCGGAGCCAGGTGGCGGCGACGAAGCCCGCGAGGTCGGTCACCGCTCCCCCGCCGAGGCCGACGACGGCGTCGGTGCGGCTGAAGTCGGCCTGCCCGAGGATCTGCCAGCAGAACGCGGCGACCTCGACCCGCTTGGCGTCCTCCGCGTCCGGCACCTCGGCGATGAGGGCCTGGTAGCCGGCGTCGAGCAACGACTCCCGCAGGGCGTTCGCCTTGCGGCCGAGGGTCGGCGCGTGGACGATCAGGACCTTCGCCGTGCGGGGGTCGAGGGCGGCCGCGACGCGGTCGGAGAGCCCGCGGCCGACGACCACGTCGTAGGGCGCCGCGCCCTCGACGCGGATGGTGGTGGTCTCGATCGGGTCGCTCATGGGTCTGCCTCTCGGGCGGGATCGGGGACGGTCGGGGTCGGGGTCGGTCGGTCAGGGCACGGGCGGGGCGCCCGGCGCTCCCTCGGCCAGCCACGCCACCACGTCGTCGACCACGGTCGAGACGGGGCGTGACGACGTGTCGAGCACGAGGTGCGCGAGGTCGCGGTACACGGGGTCGCGCTCGGCGGCGATGCGCCGCCAGGCGGCCAGGCCGCCGGTCTGCAGGAGCGGGCGGGTCGTGCCGTCGAGCCGCGCCTCCACGGCCTCGGGGGTCACGGTCAGCAGCACGACGCGGACGCCGCGCAACAGGTCGCGCGTCGCGGGGTCGAGCACGGCGCCGCCGCCGAGCGAGACGACGCCGGGCGACCGGAGGGACTCGGCGACCACCTCGCGCTCGAGGCGGCGGAAGTGCGGCTCGCCGTGCTGCTCGAAGAGGCCCGCGATGGGACCGTGCTCCCGCACGAGCGCGCGGTCGCTGTCGACGAACGCCACGCGGAGGCGCCGGGCCAGCTTGCCTCCGATGCTCGACTTGCCGGCACCCATCGGACCGATGAGCGCCACCGGGAGGGGCAGCTCGGAGCCGACGACGTCGGTCCGGCCGCCGTCGCGGGCGTGGCCGCCGCCCGCGGGGGGCGTGGGCCTGGTCACGACCCGGCGGTGGCCGACTGCGTGCGGAGGCCCTCGGGGATGGCGTCGAGGTACGAGCGGAGGTTGCGGGCCGTCTCGGGCAGGGAGTCGCCGCCGAACTTCTCGAGCATCGCGTCGGCGAGGACGAGGGCCACCATGGCCTCGGCGACGACGCCGGCGGCCGGGACGGCGCAGACGTCGGAACGCTGGTGGTGGGCCTTGCTCTCGTCGCCGGTCACGACGTCGACGGTCGCGAGGGCGTGCGGCACGGTGGCGATGGGCTTCATGCCGGCCCGGACCCGGAGGACCGTCCCGGTGCTCATGCCGCCCTCCGTGCCCCCGGCCCGGTCGGTGTCGCGGGAGATGAGGCCGCCGGTGCGGCGCAGCTCGTCGTGGGCGACGGAGCCGCGGCGGCGCGTCGTCTCGAAGCCGTCGCCCACCTCGACCCCCTTGATCGCCTGGATGCCCATGAGGGCGGCGGCGAGCTTGGAGTCGAGGCGGCGGTCCCAGTGCACGTGGGAGCCGAGGCCGGGCGGCACGCCGTACGCGAGCACCTCGACGACGCCGCCGAGCGTGTCGCCCTCCTTCTTGGCGGAGTCGACCTCGGCGACCATCAGGGCCGAGGTGACCTCGTCGAGGCAGCGGAGCGGGTCGGCGTCGAGCCGGTCGACGTCGGTCGGCTCGGGGACGGGGCTGCCCTCGGGGACGCGGACCGGGCCGATCGCGAGGGTGTGGCTGACGAGCTCGACGCCGAGCCCGGACAAGAAGGCGCGGGCCACGGCGCCGAGGGCGACGCGCGCCGCGGTCTCGCGGGCGCTGGCCCGCTCGAGGACGGGCCGTGCCTCGTCGAAGCCGTACTTCTGCATGCCCACGAGGTCGGCGTGGCCGGGACGGGGCCGGGTCAGCGGGGCGCTGCGACCGCGGGAGGCGTCGCTCACCTCGACCGGCTCGGCGCTCATCACCTCGGCCCACTTCGGCCACTCGGTGTTGCCGACCCGGAGGGCGATCGGGCCGCCCATGGTCAGGCCGTGCCGGACGCCGCCGGAGAAGGCCAGCTCGTCCTCCTCGAACTTCATCCGCGAGCCGCGGCCGTAGCCGAGCTTGCGACGGGCCAGGTCGGCGCGGACGCCGTCGAGCGACACGGGCACGCCCGCGGGCAGCCCCTCGAGGACGGCGATGAGCTCGGGGCCGTGAGATTCCCCTGCGGTCAACCAACGAAGCATGGGGACAATCCTCCCACAGGCCGCGTCGGCCGCCGCGCGGCCCCGCCTACTGGTACTCGGGGTGCTCGCGCATCCAGGCCTGCCAGACGCGCACGGCGGCCTCGTGCTCGGCGAGCGTCGTCGAGAACGTGGTCTCGCCCGTGTCGAGGTTCGTCGTGACGAAGTAGAGCCACGTGCCGTCGGCCGGGGCGACGGCGGCGTTGATCGCCAGGTCGCCGGGGTTCGAGATCGGTCCGACCGGGAGGCCGAGGTGCTGGTACGTGTTGTAGGGGTTGGAGGCGTCGCCGCGCTCCTCGTCGGTCGTGGTGACCCGGTGGGTGTTGCCGGTGCCGTAGGCCACGGTCGCGTCCGACTGCAGGAGCATGCCGTCGTCGAGCCGGTTCTGGAAGACCCGGGCGACCTTCGGGTAGTCGTCGGCGAGGCCCGCCTCGCGCTGGATCAGCGAGGCGAACACGATGACGCGCTGGTAGTCGGCGGGCTGGACGCCGGCCGTCGTGAGGCGCTCCTTCATCGTGTCGACCATCTGCTGCAGGTAGCCACGCGCGTCCTTGCCGGGGTCGAGCTCGTAGGTGGCGGGGAAGAGCCACCCCTCGAGGCTCGTGGCCTCGGCGGGCAGCCCGTAGGAGGCGTGGTCGGCCGCGGCGGCCTGGACGTCGGCGAGGGGGATGCCGGTGGCGTCGGCGAGCGACTGGTACACGTCGACCGCGGCGGTGCCCTCGGGGACGACGAGGCGGTCGGTGATGCGGTTGCTGCCGTCCTGCAGGGCGCTCAGCGCGGAGGAGGCGCTCATCTCCTGCTGCAGCTTGTAGGTGCCGGGCTGGAACGTGATCGTGGCGTCGGCGAGCATGAGGGCGTACGCGGCCTGGTAGCTCTTCGTGACGCCGGCGTCGTTCAGGTTCGTCGCGATGTCGGAGCCGTTCTCGCCGCTCGCGATGGCGAAGTCGACCTCGGTGCCGTTGCCGGTGCCCGTGAAGTCCTCCGGCTCGGGCTCGCCCTGCAGCTTCGCGACGAGGGGCTGGACCGTCCCCCACGCGGCGACCACGCCGGCGGTGCCGCCCACGACCACGACGAGCACGATCGCGAGGAGGACCACCGTGCCGCGTCGCGGGCGACGACCGCGTCGGGGCTCGCGGGACGCGGCGGCGGCGGGTCGTTCGCGCTCGAGGAGGTCGCGCTGCTCTCGCTCGCGGGACTCCCGCCGAGAGGTCGGGGCGGGCTCGGGCGCCGCGGGCGGGGCGGGCTCGGAGGCCGATCGTCGGGGTCGGTCGTCGTCAGCGCGGGGCTGGGACGCGAAGATGTCGTCCCAGTTGGGGTCGTCGGCCACGAGTCATCGTCTTTCGTCGGTGTCGGGTTCGGCTCCGTCACCGTCGTCGGTTCCGGGTGCGCCCACGAGCTGACCGGGCGGGCGACCGCTCGACCGCTCGAGGTCGAGCGCGTGCTGGACGATGATAACAGCGGCCACTTGATCGATGACGGATCGTTGTGATCGCCCCTTGCGGCCGGAGGCGCGGAGTGCAGTCTGCGCGCTCACCGTCGAGAGGCGCTCGTCGACCAGGCGCACGGGCACGGGCGAGCGGGAGGCGAGCAGGGCCGCGAACCGTCGGGCGTCCTCCGTCGAGGGCGTGTCGCCGCCCGACAACGAGAGGGGCAGGCCCACGATCACCTCGGTCACCGCCAGGTCGACGACGTGCCCGATGATCGCCGCCACGTCGGCGACGCCGTCGGCCGTGCGGGCCACGGTCTCGACCGGGGTGGCGATCAGGCCGTCGGGGTCGGTGCGGGCGACGCCGACGCGGGCCTTGCCCACGTCGACGCCGAGACGGACGCCACGACGCACCGTCGGCCCTAGCCGCGCAGGGCGGCGACGATGCCGGCGAGAGCGGCCGGGACGGCCGACACGTCGGACCCGCCGCCCTGGGCCAGGTCGTCCTTGCCGCCGCCGCCGCCGCCGAGCACGCCCGCGGCGCCTCGCGCCAGCTGGCCGGCCTTGACGCCGTGTCGGCGGGCAGCGTCGGTGGTCGCGACGATGACGGCGGGCTTGCCCGCGACGTCGGCGGCGAGGGCCACGACCGAGGCCGAGCTCGCGCCGAGGCGCTCCCGGACGCTCGTCACGAGGGAGCGGAGGTCGTCCGTCGACTTCACGGAGCCGACGGACTCGGCCACCACGGTCAGGTCGCCCACCGAGGCCGCCTTCTCGACCAGGGCCGGCACCCGGGTGGCGAGCTGCGCCGACTCGAACTCGGCGATTCGCTTCTCCGCCGCCTTGAGGCTCGAGACGAGGTCGCCGATGCGCTCGGGCAGCTGCTCGCGCGGGGTCTTCAGCGACGAGGTCAGCTGCGAGACGATCGCCCGCTCGGCCGCGAAGTCGCGGAAGGCGTCCAGCCCGACCAGGGACTCGACGCGACGGTTGGTCGAGCCGACCGAGGCCTCGCTGACGAGGTTGATGATGCCGACCTGCGCGCTCGTCGCGACGTGGGTGCCGGCGCAGAGCTCGCGCGACCACGGGCCGCCGATGTCGACCATGCGGACGGTCTCGCCGTACTTCTCGCCGAAGAGGGCCATGGCGCCCATCGACCGGGCCTCGTCGAGGGGGAGCTCGCGCGTCACGACCTCGAGGTCGTCGCGGATCGCGCCGTTGGCGACCTCCTCGATCTCGGTGCGCGTGGCGGCGCTGAGGGGCTGGCTCCAGCTGAAGTCCAGGCGCATGTAGCCGGCCTTGTTGTACGAGCCGGCCTGGTGGGCCTCCTGCCCGAGCACCTCGCGCAGCGCCGCGTGGATCAGGTGGGTGGCCGAGTGGGCCTGGGTCGCGCCGCGGCGCCAGGCCGGGTCGACGACGCTCGTGGCGGCGTCGCCGACGCCCACCTCGCCCGACCGCACCTGCACGCGGTGGCTCACGAGGCCCTTGACGGGCTTCTGGACGTCGAGCACCTCGAGGTCGAACCCGGTGCCGACGATGCTGCCGGCGTCGGCCTCCTGCCCGCCGGACTCGGCGTACAGCGAGGTCTCGGCGAGGATCACCTCGGCGATGTCGCCCGCCACGGCCCGGTCGACGGACTCGCCGTCGACGATCAGCCCGAGCACGGTGGAGTCGGTGTCGAGCATGTCGTAGCCCGTGAAGACCGTCTCGCCGTGGGCGCGGAACGCGCTGTAGACGCTGAGGTCGGCCAGGGCGACCTTGCGCGACTTGGCGTCGGCCTTGGCGCGGGCCCGCTGTTCGCCCATCAGGCGGTCGAACGCCTCGCGGTCGACGCTGAGGCCGCTCTCCTCCGCGATCTCGAGGGTGAGGTCGATCGGGAATCCGAAGGTGTCGTGCAGCAGGAAGGCGGTGTCGCCGGCCAGCCGGGGCGCGACGCCCTCGCCGGCCCGGCGCTTCGTGTCGCCCACGGCGACGTCGAGGATGTCGGTGCCCGCCGCGAGGGTGCGGAGGAAGGTCTCCTCCTCGGCGAGGGCCAGGCGCGAGATGCGGTCGTAGTCGGCCTGGACCTCGGGGTAGGCGGCCTTCATGGCGTCACGGGACGCCGCGAACAGCGTGGCGAAGGTGGGGCCCTCGACGCCGAGCAGCCGCATGGAACGGATCGACCGGCGGAGCAGGCGGCGCAGGATGTACCCGCGGCCCTCGTTCGACGGTCGGACCCCGTCCGACATGAGCATGAGCGCGCTGCGGACGTGGTCGGCGATGACGCGCATGCGGACGTCGTCGTCGTGCACGGCGCCGTAGCGGCGACCCGACAGCTCCGCCGCGGCGTCGAGCACGGGCCTGACCTGGTCGATCTCGTACATGTTGTCGACGCCCTGCTTGAGGAACGCCACGCGCTCGAGGCCCATGCCGGTGTCGATGTTCTTGTTCGGCAGCTCGCGGACGATGTCGAAGTCGACCTTCGACCGCACGTTCTCGATCTGGTACTGCATGAACACGAGGTTCCAGATCTCGACGTAGCGGTCGTCGTCCGTGGCGGGGCCGCCGTCGACGCCGTAGGCCGGACCGCGGTCGAAGAAGATCTCCGAGCAGGGCCCTGCCGGGCCGGGCTGACCCGTGTGCCAGTAGTTGGACTCCTTGCCGAGGCGCTGGATGCGCTCGTCGGGCAGGCCCGCGACCTTCTTCCAGAGCTCGATCGCCTCGTCGTCCTCCTCGTAGACGGTGACCCAGAGGTCGTCGGGAGAGAAGCCGAGGCCGCCGGACTCCTCGCTCGAGGTCAGGAGCTCCCAGGCGTAGCCGATCGCCCCCTCCTTGAAGTAGTCGCCGAACGAGAAGTTGCCGTTCATCTGGAAGAACGTGCCGTGGCGCGGGGTCTTGCCCACTTCTTCGATGTCGTTCGTGCGGATGCACTTCTGCACGCTCGTCGCCCGGTGGTACGGCGTCGGCACGAGACCGGTGAGGTACGGGATGAACGGGACCATGCCGGCCACGGTGAAGAGCAGCGACGGGTCGTCGCTCACCAGCGAGGCGGACGGGACCACGGTGTGGCCTCGGTCGCCGAAGTAGTCGAGCCAGCGGCGGCGGATCTCAGCGGTCTTCATGGTTCTCCCGGTGGTGGGGACGGAGGGTGGGGCCGGACTGCGGGAGGCGCGGTGCGCGCCCCTGCTCAGCCGGCGGTCGTGGGGTCGGTCGCGCCGCGCAGCTCGGCCTCGCGGGTCTTGTACCCGTCGACGACCGCGGCCCGGAAGGACCGCACTCCCCCGTCGAGCTCGCCGAAGAGGCGGCGTCCGGCGGTGGTCTTGTTGAACTGGTGTGCGGCCGCGAAGCCCAGGACGACTCCGACGGACAGCAGGATCAGGCTCTTCACGGTGGACTCCTCACGGGTGGTCGCGGGGCGGGTCGCGGCACGACGGTCCAGCTTACCCAGTCGCCGCGGGCGCCCGCCGACGCCCCGGGGACGACGGAGGGAGCGAGCCACGTGCGTGGCTCGCTCCCTCGGTCGGTGCAGGTGCTGGCTAGCGGGCGGCGTAGTACTCGACGACCAGCTGGACCTCGCAGGTCACGGGGACCTCGACGCGCTTCGGGCGGCGCACGAGGCGCGCCTGGAGCTTGTCGATCTCGACCTCGAGGTAGCCCGGGACCTTGGGCAGGACGTCGACGTGACCGCCGGCGGCCGCGACCTGGAAGGGCTCCGTCTTCTCGGACTTCGCCTTGACGTGGATCATCTGACCCGGCTTGACGCGGAACGAGGGACGGTCGACGAGCTTGCCGTCGACGAGGATGTGGCGGTGCACGACCATCTGGCGGGCCTGCGCCGTGGTGCGGGCGAAGCCGGCGCGCAGGACGAGGGCGTCGAGACGGGTCTCGAGCAGCTCGACCAGGTTCTCACCGGTCAGGCCCGACGCCTTGCGGGCCTCGTTGAAGACGATCTTGAGCTGGGCCTCGCGGATGCCGTACTGGGCACGCAGGCGCTGCTTCTCGCGCAGGCGGACGGCGTAGTCGCTGTCGGTCTTGCGCTTGGTGCGGCCGTGCTCGCCGGGAGCGTAGGGACGCTTCTCGAGGTAGCGGGCGGCCTTCGGGGTGAGGGCGATGCCGAGAGCACGCGAGAGACGCGTCTTGCTCCGGGTGCGGGACTTGGTGGACATGCAGGTTCCTTCATGATCTTGTCGGTGGTGGTGTTCCGCCCGCCCGGCGCGCGAGCGCCGACGGGCATAACAAGAGGGGTGAGCGCCTCGGCGACGACCGGCTACAGGTCGTTCCGCCTCGATCGGGTCGTCGTGAGCAGCCGCACGTCGACGCCCCGAGTTCCAGGCAACCCCCCGAGCATACAGGAGAGCCCGCCCCGGGGCGAGAGCGACGCGGCCCCGGCGGGTCAGCCGCCGCGCGTGATCCGCCGCAGCTTCTCGAGCCGGGCCGCGACGTCGCGTTCGTTGCCGTTCGCCGTGGGGTCGTAGTAGGTCTGGCCGACGAGCTCGTCGGGGAGGTACTGCTGCTCGACGACGCCGAACTCGGAGTCGTGCGAGTACTTGTAGCCCTTGCCGTGGCCGAGGCGCTTCGCGCCCGGGTAGTGGGCGTCGCGGAGGTGCTTCGGCACGACCCCGGCCCGGCCGGCCCGCACGTCGGCGATCGCGGCGTCGAGGGCGCTGTACGACCGGTTCGACTTGGGTGCCGTGGCGAGGTAGACGACCGCCTCGGCCATCGGGATGCGTCCCTCGGGCATGCCGATCATCTGCACGGCGGTGGCGGCGGAGACGGCGACGGTGAGGGCGTTCGGGTCGGCCATGCCGATGTCCTCCGACGCCGAGACGATGATGCGGCGGCAGATGAAGCGCGGGTCCTCCCCCGCCTCGATCATGCGCGCCAGGTAGTGGAGCGCCGCGTCGACGTCCGAGCCGCGGACCGACTTGATGAACGCGCTGATGACGTCGTAGTGCTCGTCGCCGTTGCGGTCGTACCGGAGCAGGGCCCGGTCGACGGACTGCGCGACGGTCTCGGCCGTGATCACGGGACGACTGTCGCCCGGGTCGTCGTCGTACTCGGCGTCGGGATCGTAGTCGGCGCCGGGGTCGGCCGACGCCGCGCCTCCGGTCCCCTGCTCGGCCGCGGTCGCGGCCGCCGACTGCGCGGACGCCTCGAGGGCGGTGAGCGCTCGGCGCGCGTCGCCGGAGGCGAGCCGGACGATGGTCGCGAGGGCCTCGTCGTCGAGCACGACGCGGTCGTCGAGCCCGCGCGGGTCGTGCACGGCCCGGCGGACGAGGTCGGCGAGGTCGTCGTCGCTCAGCTGCTCGAGGGTCAGCAGCAGCGACCGCGAGAGGAGGGGCGTGATGACGGAGAACGACGGGTTCTCGGTCGTCGCCGCGATGAGGATCACCCAGCCGTTCTCGACGCCGGGCAGGAGGGCGTCCTGCTGCGCCTTCGTGAACCGGTGGATCTCGTCGAGGAAGAGCACGGTCGTCGTGCCGTACAGGTCTCGGTTCGACAGCGCCTTCTCCATGACCTGGCGGACGTCCTTGACCCCGGCGGTCACGGCGGACAGCTCGATGAACTGCCGCCCGGAGGTGTGGGCGATGGCCTGCGCCAGGGTCGTCTTGCCCGTGCCGGGCGGGCCCCAGAGGATGACCGAGACGGCGCCCTGCTCGCCCGACGTGTCGGAGGCGAGCGTGACGAGCGGCGAGCCGGGCCGGAGCAGGTGCCGCTGGCCGGCCACCTCGTCGAGGCTGGTGGGGCGCATGCGGACCGCGAGGGGGGTCGAGCTCTGCGGGAGCGGGCTCATGGGGCCCCATGGTAGACCGGGCCGCCGACACGGGACGACGGCCCGGCCCCGCTAGGGTCGACGGACCGACGGCCGAGACATGGAGGAACGCGTGGCACGGAGCGACAGGCACGACCGGGAGGCGCGGGCCCGGCTCCGCGGGTACACGGCACGGCAGCAGGTCCACGCGACCCAGCAGCGCCGGCGTCGCCGCGACGACGTGCTGGCGGTCGTGGGCGTCGTGGTCGTCGTCTCGCTCGCGGTCGTCGCCCAGGTGGTCTGGTACCAGGCGGACGACGGGTCGGAGGCCTCCGCGTCCGCGTCGGCCAGCGCCTCCACGGCCCCGGCCTCGACCGGCGACGTGCCGAGCTCCGACATCGCGGAGGGGCGCACCTGGACGGGCGAGCTCGACCTCAACGACGACGTGGTCCTCGGCATCTCCCTCGACGGCGCCGCCGCGCCGCAGGCGGCCTCGGTGGTCATCGACCTGATCCGGGACGGCTTCTACACGGGGACCGCGTGCCACCGCATGAGCGACGCCCCGACGGCCGAGTTCATCCAGTGCGGCTCGGCGAACGGCGACGGCACCGGCGACGCCGGCTTCACCTTCGGCCCCTTGGAGAACGTGCCGGCCGACGGCACCTACCCCGCGGGCACCATCGCGATGGCACGGGGCACCGACCCCGACTCGCAGTCGACGCAGTTCTTCGTCACCTACGGGGACACGCAGCTCGACGCCTCGACCGGCGGCTACACCGTCGTGGGCCAGGTCACGAGCGGGCTCGACCAGCTCACCGCGAACGTGACCGACGCCGGGCTCACGCCCGGCACCAGCGACACGGACGGCGCACCCGTCGTCCCGACCACCATCACGGGCGCGAGCGTCGAGTAGTCGCCCGGGCGGTCCCTCCCGGCGGGAGTAGGCCCTCGGGGCCGCCGGTGCAATAGGCTGGGCACCCATCGCGGGGGCTCGTCCTGGGCGCCGCGACGAGCACCTCCAGCAAGGGATGACAGTGGCTACTGACGATCAGGCACCCTGGGGCCGAGTCGACGACGACGGCACCGTGTACGTGCGCGAGGGCGACGGCGAACGTGCCGTGGGGCAGTACCCCGACGCCACGCCCGCCGAGGCCCTCGCCTACTACGAGCGCAAGTTCACCGAGCTCGCCGGGCAGGTGACCCTGCTCGAGCAGCGCGTCAAGCGCGGGGCGTCGGCCGCCGACGTCACCAAGACGGTGAAGCACCTTCGGCAGCTGCTGAGCGAGCCGAGCGCCGTCGGCGACGTGGAGGCCCTCCGCACCCGCCTGGGCGCCCTCGACTCCACCGTCGACGAGCTGAACGAGAAGCAGAGCGCCGAGAACCAGGCCGCGCTGGCCGAGGCCGTCGCCTACCGCACGTCGCTCGTCGTCGAGGCCGAGACCCTCGCCGCGCAAGATCCGGCTCGCGTGCAGTGGAAGCAGGTCACGGCGTCGGTCGACGACATCTTCGCCCGCTGGCAGAAGCACCAGCAGGACGGCCCGCGCATCCCCAAGGGCGAGGGCAACGACCTGTGGAAGCGCTTCCGCGCGGCCCGGTCGACCATCGACCAGCACCGCAAGGCGTTCTACGCCGAGCTCGACAGCACGCACCGCGAGGCCCGCCAGCGCAAGCAGGCCCTCGTCGAGGCGGCCGACGCGCTCGCGACGCGGGGCTCCGACGGCATCCCCGAGTACCGTCACCTGCTCGACGACTGGAAGCGTGCCGGTCGCGCCGGCAAGAAGTACGACGACGCCCTCTGGGCCCGGTTCAAGCGGGCGGGCGACGTGCTGTACGCCGCCAAGGGCGAGGTCGCCGCGCAGGACGACGCCGAGTTCGAGGGCAACCTCGCGCAGAAGCTCGAGCTGCTCGACGAGGCCGAGAAGATCCTCGCCGTCACCGACCGGGTCACGGCTCGCGAGCAGCTCACGAGCGTCCAGCTCCGCTGGGACGAGATCGGTCGCGTGCCGCGCGCCCAGCTCCGCCCCGTGGAGGACCGCCTCCGCAAGGTCGAGTCGCACGTCCGGGAGCTCGACGAGCAGTTCTGGGAGAAGAACAACCCGGAGCGCAAGGCGCGGTCCGAGGGGCTCGCCAGCCAGCTGCAGGACGCCATCACCAAGCTCGAGGACGAGCTGGCGGCGGCCGAGGCCGGCGGCGACGCCCGCAAGATGAAGGAGGCCCGCGAGGCCCTCGACGCCCGCAAGGTCTGGCTCGACGCCCTCGGGTCCTGATCGCTCCTGCTCGGCACGACGACCGCCCGGCGCTCTCCACAGGAGGCGCCGGGCGGTTCGTCGTCCCGGGCACGGTGCGCCAAGCTGGGTCGGTGAACCCCCGCCTGCCCCGGCTGCTCTCCCCCGACGACCTCCCCGAGGTCGAGCTGCGCGCGGCCGCGCTCGACGGCGAGGTCTACGCGGTCGGCGGGCGCTGGTCGTCGGTCGCCGACGTCGACGACGCGTGGGCGCGGGCGTCGTCGCTGGTCGACGACCTGGGCACGCGGACGGTGGCCGCGCGAGGCACGGCGGCGTGGGTCTGGGGGACGCAGGCCGCGCCTCCTCGTGCCCTCGACGCGGTGGTGCGGTCGACGGCGCGCCACCACCTCGCCGGTCCCCGGGTGCGGGTCGGCGAGGTGCTGATCGACGACGACGAGATCGTCGTGCTCGGGGAGGTGTCGGTCACGTCGCCCGAGCGCACCGTGCTCGACCTCGTCCGTGACGACGAGTGGGGACCGGCCGGGGCCGAGACGGTCCGACGGCTCGTCGCCGAGCAGCAGGTCGACGTGCGTCGCGTCCTCGCCCTGGCCCGCCGCCGTCCCGGTGCCGTCAACAGCCTGCGCGGGGCGGAGCGGCTCCGCTCCATCGTCGACCCCGCGCCCGCGTCCCCGGCCGGGCGGCGGGCCCTGCCGGCGACGCCGGTCAGCCGGCGCTGACCCGGTAGACGTCGTACACGGCGTCGATGCGGCGGACGGCGTTCAGCACGCGGTCGAGGTGGGTCGTGTCGCCCATCTCGAAGACGAACCGGCTGATGGCCAGGCGCTCGTCCGAGGTCGAGACGTTCGCCGACAGGATGTTGACGTGGTGCTCGGACAGGACGCGCGTGACGTCGGAGAGCAGGCCGCCGCGGTCGAGCGCCTCGATCTGGATCTGGACGAGGAAGACGCTCTTGGACGAGGGGGCCCACTCGACCTCGATCATGCGCTCGGGCTCCTTCATGAGGCCCTGCACGTTGTGGCAGCTCGACTGGTGGACGCTGACGCCCTGGCCTCGCGTCACGAAGCCGACGATCTGGTCGCCCGGCACCGGCGTGCAGCACTTGGCGAGCTTCACGAGGATGTCGGGGGCGCCGCGGACGAGCACTCCCGAGTCGCTGTTGCGGAGCGGACGCGCGACGCCCTTGCGCGGGAACTCGAACTCGCCCTCGTCGACCTCGTCCTGCTGGACCGCGCCGAGGATCTTCTCGATGACGGACTGCGTCGAGATGTGCCCCTCGCCGACCGCCGCGTAGAGGCTCGACACGTCGTCGTAGCGCAGCTGCGAGGCGACCTCGGCGATGCTGTCCTGGTTCATCAGCTTCTGCAGCGGCAGGTTCTGCTTGCGCATGGCCCGCGCGATGGCGTCCTTGCCCTGCTCGATCGCCTCGTCGCGGCGCTCCTTGGTGAACCACTGCCGGATCTTGTTGCGCGCCCGGGGGCTCTTGACGAAGGTCAGCCAGTCCTGGCTCGGCCCGGAGTCGGGGTTCTTCGACGTGAAGACCTCCACGACGTCGCCGCTCGAGAGCACGCTCTCGAGCGGGATGAGCCGACCGTTGACCTTGGCGCCCATCGTGCGGTGGCCCACCTCGGTGTGCACCGCGTAGGCGAAGTCGACCGGGGTCGCTCCGGAGGGCAGGCCGATGACCTTGCCCTGGGGCGTGAAGACGTAGACCTCCTTCGCGCCGATCTCGAAGCGGAGGCTGTCGAGGAACTCCCCCGGGTCGGCCGTCTCGGCCTGCCAGTCGGAGATGTGGGCGAGCCACGCCATGTCGGTCTCGGTGCGCACGCCCGTGCCGGCGTCGTCGCGTCCGCCGTTCATGCGCTGCTTGTACTTCCAGTGCGCGGCGACGCCGAACTCCGCTCGCTGGTGCATCTCGTGCGTGCGGATCTGGATCTCGATCGGCCGGCCCTTCGGACCGATGACCGTGGTGTGCAGCGACTGGTAGAGGTTGAACTTCGGCGTCGCGATGTAGTCCTTGAAGCGTCCCGGCAGCGGGTTCCACCGGGCGTGGATCGAGCCGAGCACGGCGTAGCAGTCCCGCAGGGAGCTGACGAGCACGCGGATGCCCACGAGGTCGTAGATCTCGTCGAACTCGCGCCCGCGCACGATCATCTTCTGGTAGATCGAGTAGTACTGCTTCGGCCTGCCGACGACGTCGCCGCGGATCTTCGTCGACTTCAGGTCGGACTTCACCGCGTCGATGACGTTCTGCACGAACTGCTCTCGCTGCGGCGTCCGCTGCTTCACGAGGTTGTCGATCTCGACGTAGAGCTTCGGGTGGAGCACGGCGAACGAGAGGTCCTCCAGCTCCCACTTGATCGCCTGGATGCCGAGGCGGTGTGCGAGCGGCGCGTAGATCTCCAGCGTCTCGGTCGCCTTGCGCGTCGCGGAGGCCGACTCGACGAAGCCCCAGGTGCGGGCGTTGTGGAGGCGGTCGGCGAGCTTGATGACGAGCACGCGGATGTCCTTCGACATCGCGACGACCATCTTGCGGACGGTCTCGGCCTGGGCCGAGTCGCCGTACTTCAGCTTGTCGAGCTTGGTCACGCCGTCGACGAGCATGGCGATCTCGTCGCCGAAGTCGCGCTGCAGCATGTCGAGCGTGTAGTCGGTGTCCTCGACGGTGTCGTGGAGCAGCGCGGCGGCGATGGTCTTCGACCCGATGCCGAGGTCGGCGAGGATCTGCGCGACGGCGACGGGGTGCGTGATGTAGGGCTCGCCGCTCTTGCGCAGCTGGCCCGTGTGGGCACGCTCGGCGACCGAGTACGCCCGCTCGATGACGACGAGGTCGGCCTTCGGGTGGTGCAGCCGCACGGTCTTGACGAGGCGGTCGACCGCCCCGGCGGGCTGGCTGCGCGAGAACAGCCGGGGCAGCAGGGTCCGGAGGGAGGCGGTGTTGCCCGCCTGGGCGGCGTCGGCCGAGGCCGCGTCGTTCCTCGTGGTGATCTCGGTCACGGCCGGGCCTCGCTCTCAGGAGATGGCCTGCGCCGCGTCGTCGGGAGGCCAGGGGCCCCGGCGCAGGACCGTGCGGACAACACTACGACCTCGGGATCAGTCCACCGACGGCTCGGCGCCGCTGTCGCTGGTGAGTTCGCCCTGGGCGTCGCGCCACGCGAGCATGCCGCCCTCGACGTTGACGGCCCGGTGGCCGGCCCGGCGAAGCGCCGCCGAGGCCCGCATCGACCTCATCCCGGCGTGGCAGACGACGAGCACGTCGCGGTCGGTGGGCACCTCGTCGAGGCGCTCGGCCAACTCGGACAGCGGCACCAGCACCGCCTGGGGCGCGTGCCCGGCATCCCATTCGGACTGCTCACGGACGTCGAGCAGGTACGCGCCCGACCGGACGAGCTCGACGGCCTCGGCTGCCGAGACGTCGGGGAAGTCGCCGGAGGCGCGGCTCGCGTCGGTCACGACGTCACCGACGCCGACTCGGTCGCCGCCGCGGCCGTGGCGGACGCCTCGCGTTTGCGGTCGTCGCGCTTCTTGATCTCGGGCTCCCGGAGGCGGAGGGTCGCGTAGAGCGGGGACGCGATGAAGATCGTCGAGTACGTGCCGACGAGGATGCCGATGAAGAGCGCCAGCGAGATGTCGCGCAGGGTGCCCGCGCCCAGGACGAACGCGCCGATGAAGAGGATCGCCGCGACCGGCAGCAGGGCGACGACCGACGTGTTGATCGACCGCACGAGGGTCTGGTTGACCGCGAGGTTGATCGACTGCCCGAAGGTGCGCCGCGAGCCCTCGCCGTCCTCCGAGGTGTTCTCGCGGATCTTGTCGAAGACGACGACCGTGTCGTAGAGCGAGTAGCCGAGGATGGTGAGGAAGCCGATCACGGCGGCCGGGGTGACCTCGAAGCCGACGATGCCGTAGATGCCCGCCGTCAGCACCAGGTCGTGCAGCAGGGCGGTCATGGCGGCCAGGGACATCTTCCAGGTGCGGAAGTACAGCGTCATGCCGATCGCGGCCAGGATGAGGAAGATGACGAGGCCCTTGATGGCCTGGCCCGTGATGTCGGCGCCCCACGATGCGCCGATGAACGACGAGGTGACGCGGTCGGTCGGGACGTCGTAGGCCGTGGCGAGGGCGTCGGCGAGGTCGTTGGTCTGCGAGGCCTCGAGCTGCGAGGTCTGGATGCGGATCGTGTCGCTGCCGACCTGGGTCACGCGGGGGTTCGACCCGGGCACGGTGTCCTCGACCGTGTCGGTCGCGATGTCCTGGTCGAGCGACGCGGGCTGCGCGACCTGGAACTCGGAGCCGCCGGTGAACTCGATGCCGAAGTGGAAGCCGCCCCGGAGGAAGGGCACCGTCGCCGAGATGATGATGACGATGGCGGCGACGACGTACCAGGTGCGGCGTCGACCGACGATGTCGTAGGAGCGGGCCCCCGTGTAGAGGTCGTTCCCGAACTTCGAGAAACTGGCCATCAGGAGTCCTTCCCTTCGGTGCGCGTCGTGTCGTCGACACGGTCGCCGTTCTTCTCGGCGGCTCGTCGCTCCGCGATGGTCTGGCGCTTGACGGCCTCGCGGCCGCCCGCGCCCTTGCGGGCACCGACCGTGGCCGGCGTGCGGAACTGGGCCCGGCCCCGGTAGACGGCGCCGAGCGCGCGCGGGTCGAGGCCGCTGAACGCGTGCCCCTCGCCGAAGAAGCGCGTGCGGGCGATGAGCTGGAGCATGGGGTGCGTGAACAGCGACACGACGATCAGGTCGATCACCGTCGTGATGCCGAGCGTCAGCGCGAAGCCCTTGACGTTGCCGACCGCGAGGATGAAGAGCGTGATCGCGGCGAGGAAGTTGACCGTGTCGGAGGCGATGATGGTGCGGATCGCGCGCCGCCAGCCGGACTCGACCGCGGACTCGAGGATGCGCCCGTCGCGGAGCTCGTCGCGGATGCGCTCGAAGTACACGATGAAGGAGTCGGCCGTGATGCCGATCGCGACGATGAGGCCCGTCACGCCGGCGAGCGAGAGCCGGTAGCCCTCGCGCCAGGACAGGATCGCGATGACCAGGTAGGTGAGGACGGCGGCGATGACGAGCGACAGGACCGTCACGAAGGCCAGGGCCCGGTATTGGATGAGCGAGTAGATGACCACGAGGATCAGGCCGATGAGCCCCGCGATGAGACCGCTCACGAGCTGCGTCTGACCGAGGGTGGCGGTGATGTTCTCGTTGCTCTGGACCGAGAAGCTGATCGGCAGGGCGCCGAACTTGAGCTGGTCGGCGAGGGTCTTCGACGACTCCTGCGTGAACGAGCCGGTGATCTGCGCGTTGCCGTCGGTGATGGCGGCGTTGGCCGACGGCGCGGTGATGACCTGGTTGTCGAGCGTGACGGCGAACTGGTTCTGGGGCGCCGTGAGCGAGACGAGGCGCGAGGTGACGTCGCTGAACTGCTCGGTGCCCTGGCGGTCGAACTCGAGGTTGACGGCCCAGGTGTTGGTCGAGTTGCCCTGCGAGTCGGTGGCGAGGCCGTTCGTGGCGTCGCTGATCTCGCTGCCCTGCACCTCGACCGGGCCGAGGATGAACTTCGCCGTGCCGTCGGTCGAGCAGGTGACCAGGGGCTCGTCGTCGCTCGCCGTGGCGAGGTCGTTGTCGGCCGCGCAGTCGTAGTTCGTGTACTCGTCGGCGAGCTGCTCGGTGATCCAGTTCAGGTCGGAGGCGTTGGTCGGCGACGCCGTCGGGGTCGAGTTCAGGTCGGGGTTCGGCGTGTACGGGGTGGGCGACGGGCTGGCGGTCGCGCCGTCCTCGCCGCCGACCGCGGCCGCGCTGACGGCCTCGGTGTAGAGGACGGGCCGGAAGGCGAGCTTGGCCGAGGCCTCGATGCGCTCGAGCGTCGCGTTGTCGGGGCGGCCGGGGATCGAGACGACGATGTTCTGCGAGCCCTGGCGCGTGATCTCGGCCTCGGAGACGCCGGAGGAGTCGATGCGCTGGCGGATGATCGTCACGGCCTGGTCGAGCTGCTGGCTCGAGACCGTCTCGCCGCTCGCCAGCTGCGCCGCGAGGGTGATCTGCGTGCCGCCCTGCAGGTCGAGGGCCAGCTCGGGCACCCAGCTGGCCCCGGCGGCCCAGTCGGCCTTGCCGTTGAGCAGCGTCGCGGTGCCGTTGAGGGCCGTGAGGCCGGCGATGATGACCAGCAACCAGGTCAGGGAACGTAGGGCCTTCTTCACCGGCGTCGAGCGTGCCACGGAGGAACTCTGCTTTCTCATGGGTGCGCGCGCTCGGGAGCGAGCGCGCGCGGTGATCGGACCCGGTCGGCCTGTCGCGACCGGGACGGTCGGCGGGTCAGGCGGTGTGCGGCTTGTCGGAGTCGCCGGCGGGCCGGGTCGTCGACGAGGAGTCGAGGCGGTCGTCGTCGACGACGGACTCGGCACGCTCGCCGTACGTCGGCTTCGTCAGGTCGAGGGGGGCCTCGTCGGCGGTGCGCGCGTCGAGGGGGACGACGTCGTCGGTGGCGTCGTCGACGACGACCGGCTCGACGACGCGGCCGAGGGTCTGGCGGTGCACCTTGACGATCGTGCCGGGCGAGACCTCGACCTCGGCGACGTTGGTCTCGTCGTCGATCGAGACGACGGTGCCGTAGAGGCCGAAGGTCAGCATGACCTCGACGCCGGGGACCATCTTGGTCGCCAGCTCGGCCTGCGTGCGGTCGCGCTTGCGCTTGTTGCGGAACATGAAGAAGACGAGGACCACCAGGAGGAGGACCATGACGATCGTTGTGGCGTCCATGGGGAACTGCCTTTCGAAGCTCGGAGGGTGAGGCCGGCGGCGGCCCGGTCAGGGCTGCCTGACGTCCGGCCTCCGGAGATCATAGTTCATCGCCGAACAGCGCCCCTGAACCGCGCTGCAGGCCGAAGTGGCGCCAGGCCGCGGGGGTCGCCACGCGTCCGCGCGGGGTGCGGGTCAGGAGGCCCGCCCGGACGAGGAAGGGCTCGACGACGGACTCGACGGTGTCGGCCTCCTCGCCGACCGACACCGAGAGGGTGCCGAGGCCGACGGGGCCGCCGTCGAAGCGGGTGAGGACGGTCGTCATCACCTCGCGGTCGAGCCGGTCGAGGCCGAGGCCGTCGACGTCGTAGAGGTCGAGGGCGGCGCGGACCGTCTCGAGGTCGGCCCGGCGGTCGTGCACGAGCGCGAAGTCGCGGACCCGCCGCAGCAGGCGGTTGGCGATGCGGGGGGTGCCGCGGCAGCGCCCGGCGATCTCGGCCAGCGCCTCCCCGTCGATCGGGACGTCGAGGAGGGCCGCCGCCCGCCGGAGCACCTCGGTGAGCTCGGCGTCGTCGTAGAACTCGAGGTGGGCGGTGAAGCCGAACCGGTCGCGGAGCGGGTTCGGCAGCATGCCGCTGCGCGTGGTCGCGCCGACGAGCGTGAACGGCGAGAGCTCGAGCGGGATGCTCGTGGCCCCCGCGCCCTTGCCGACCATGATGTCGATGCGGAAGTCCTCCATCGCGAGGTAGAGCATCTCCTCCGCCGAGCGGGCCATGCGGTGGATCTCGTCGATGAAGAGCACCTCGCCGGGCACGAGGGCCGACAGGACGGCCGCGAGGTCGCCGGCGTGCTGGATCGCGGGCCCCGACGACATGCGGAGCGGCCGTGCGCTCTCGTGGGCGACGATCATCGCGAGCGTCGTCTTGCCGAGACCGGGAGGCCCGGCCAGCAGGATGTGGTCGGGGGCCCGCCCCTGCATCGCCGCGGCCTTGAGCAGGAGCTCGAGCTGGCCCCGCACCTTCTTCTGCCCGACGAACTCGCCCAGCGAGGTGGGCCGGAGGGCGCCCTCGAACGCGAGCTCGGCGTCGGACTCGACCGTCGGGCGCGTGACGTCGGCGTCGGTCACGAGCGCCCGCCGGCGGGCTTCTGCGGCCCGAGGTGGCCGAGGGCCGCGCGGAGGAGGGTCGGCACGGCGAGGGCGACGTCGGGGCCGCGGTCGGCGACCACGGAGTCGACGGCCGACTGGGCCTCGCGCTCGGACCAGCCGAGGCCCACGAGGGCCACGAGCACGTCGGCCGTCGTGGAGTTCGTCGCGGTGACGCTCGGGGCCGAGGGCGCGACGTCGAGCTTGCCGGTCAGCGAGAGGACGATGAGCTTCGCGGTCTTCGGGCCGATGCCGGAGACGCGGCGGAAGGCCGCGTCGTCCTCGTCGGCGACGGCCTGCGCGACCTGGGCGGGGCTGAGGTGCCCGAGCACGCCCTGGGCCGACTTCGGGCCGACCCCGGTGACGCCGCGGAGCAGGTCGAACACCGCGAGCTCCTCCGCCTCGGCGAACCCGAAGAGCGAGAGGTCGTCCTCGCGGACGACGAGGGCCGTGTGGAGGCGCGTGGCGTCGCCGACGCGGAGGGTCAGCGCCAGCTGGGCCGTCACCCCGACCCGCAGGCCCACTCCCCCGACCTCGACGACGACCGTGGTGCCGGAGGCGGACAGCACGGTGCCGCGGACGCTCGAGATCATGCACCCAGCCTAGGAGTGCGGAGGGACTTCTCCGCCTCGCGCCACGCTCGCTGGGCCGGGGTCAGGCCACCGGACGGGGAGGCGGGGGTCGGCACCCCGCCGCGGCGCCACGCGTGGCAGATGGCGAGCGCGAGGGCGTCGGCGGCGTCGGCCGGCCTCGGCGCCTCGGCGAGGCCGAGCAGCCGGGCCACCATCGCGCCGACCTGCTTCTTGTCGGCGGAGCCGTAGCCGGTGACGGCGGCCTTGACCTCGGAGGGCGTGTGCATGGCGACGGGCACGGACCGCTCGGCGGCGGCCCGCAGGGCGATGCCGCTGACCTGGGCGACGCCCATCACGGACCGCAGGTTCGCCTGGGCGAACACCTGCTCGATGGCGACCGCGTCGGGCCGGTGCTCGTCCATGAGCTCCTCGACGCCGCGGCCGATGGTCATCAGCCGCTGCTCGAGCGGGGCGTCGGGCGCGGACCGGACGACCGTGACGGCGACGAGGGTCGCCCGTCGCCCGGCGTCGACCTCGACCACGCCGACGCCGCAGCGGGTGAGGCCGGGGTCGATGCCGAGCACCCGGAGCGACACGCGAGCCGGCTCAGTCGTCGTCGTCGTCGAGCTGCGCCTGCACGTCGGCCGGCACGTCGACGTTGGCGTAGACGTTCTGCACGTCGTCGTCGTCGTCGAGCGCGTCGATGAGGCGGAACACCTTGCGGGCCGTGTCGACGTCGACCTCGATCTTGAGGCCGGGCACGAACTCGACGTCGGCCGAGTCGTAGTCGATGCCGGCCTCCTGCAGCGCGGTGCGCGTGGGGACCAGGTCGGACGGCTCGGTGACGATCTCGAAGCCCTCGCCGCGATCGGTCACCTCCTCGGCGCCGGCGTCGAGGACGGCGGCGAGCACGTCGTCCTCGGTCAGCTCGTCGGTCTTCATGACGGCGATGACGCCCTTGCGGCTGAAGTTGTAGGCGACGCTGCCGGGGTCGGCCATGGTGCCGCCGTTGCGCGACATGACCGTGCGCACGTTGGCGGCGGCGCGGTTCTTGTTGTCGGTGAGGCACTCGATCAGCAGGGCGACGCCGTTGGGGCCGTAGCCCTCGTACATGATCGTCTGGTAGTCGACGACCTCGCCGCTGAGGCCGGCACCGCGCTTGACCGCGCGATCGATGTTGTCGTTGGGGACCGACGTCTTCTTGGCCTTCTGGACCGCGTCGACGAGGGTCGGGTTGCCCGACATGTCGGCGCCGCCCTGCTTGGCGGCGACCTCGATGTTCTTGATGAGCTTGGCGAACGACTTGGCGCGACGGCTGTCGATGACGGCCTTCTTGTGCTTGGTCGTGGCCCACTTGGAATGCCCGGACACGGTGCTCCTCACTTCCGGTGACAGATCCGGATCAGTGTACCGGCAGGAGGAGCGCGGCCCCGTCAGCGAGCGGCGTGCGCCGTCGCCTTCTGCAGCAGGAGCGCGTGGAAGCGGAGGTCGGCCGTGACCTCGGGGTGGAACGACGTGCCGAGGAGCGCGCCCTGCTCGACCGCGACCACGCGGCCGTCGTCGAGCACGCCGATCGCGGTCGCGCGCGGCCCGACGTCGACGACGACGGGGGCGCGGATGAAGACCGCGTGCACGGGGGGCTGCCCGAGGGTCGGCACCTCGAGGTCGGTCTCGAAGCTCTCGTTCTGGGCGCCGAAGGCGTTCCGCCGGACGGAGACGTCGAGACCGCCGATGGTGCGCTGGGTGGTCGGGGCGTCGACCAGCCGGTCGGCGAGCATGATCAACCCGGCACACGTGCCGTAGACGGGCAGCCCGTGGTCGATCGCGTCGCGGAGCGGCCCGGCCATGCCGAAGGTGCGCGAGAGCTTGTCCATGACCGTGGACTCGCCGCCGGGGATGACGAGGCCGGAGACCGCCGCGAGCTCGTCGGGGCGGCGCACGGGGACGGCCTCGGCTCCGAGCGACGTCAGGACCGCGAGGTGCTCGCGGACGTCGCCCTGGAGCGCGAGGACCCCGACCCGGGTGCGCCGCGCCTCCGTCTGCTGGTTACCAGCCACGCTCGGCGAGACGGTGCGGCGCCGGCAGGTCGGGCACGTTGATGCCGACCATGGCCTCGCCGAGCCCGCGGGACGCGTCGGCGACGACCTGCGGGTCGTCGAAGAAGGTCGTCGCCTTGACGATGGCGGCGGCGCGCTCGGCGGGGTTGCCGGACTTGAAGATGCCCGAGCCGACGAACACGCCGTCGGCGCCGAGCTGCATCATGAGCGCGGCGTCGGCCGGGGTGGCGACCCCGCCCGCCGTGAAGAGCACGACGGGGAGCGTGCCGGTCTCGGCGACCTCGGCGACGAGGTCGTAGGGCGCCTGGAGCTCCTTCGCGGCGACGTAGAGCTCGTCGCGCTTGAGGCCCTGCAGCTGGGCGATCTCCTTCGAGATGGTGCGGATGTGCTTGGTGGCCTCGGACACGTCGCCCGTGCCCGCCTCGCCCTTGGAGCGGATCATGGCCGCGCCCTCGGTGATGCGGCGCAGTGCCTCGCCGAGGTTCGTCGCGCCGCAGACGAAGGGGGTGGTGAACTTCCACTTGTCGATGTGGTTGACGTAGTCGGCCGGGCTCAGCACCTCGGACTCGTCGATGTAGTCGACGCCCAGGGTCTGCAGGATCTGCGCCTCGACGAAGTGGCCGATGCGGGCCTTGGCCATGACCGGGATCGACACCGCCGCGATGATCTCGTCGATCATGTCGGGGTCGCTCATGCGGGCGACGCCGCCCTGCGAGCGGATGTCGGCGGGGACCCGCTCGAGGGCCATGACGGCGACGGCACCGGCCTCCTCCGCGATCTTCGCCTGCTCGACGTTCACGACGTCCATGATGACGCCGCCCTTGAGCATCTCGGCGAGGCCGCGCTTGACGCGGTCGGAGCCGGTCGTGCTGGTGGTGGACGGGGCGGGGGCAGGGGTGCTGTCGGTCATGATGATCCCTACTTTACGCGCAGCGGGTCAGGTGCGGGGCGCGGAGGCGGCCGTCGCGTCGGGCGGGCCGGACGGCGCGGGCCACGCGGACGAGAGGGCCTCACGGACGTCGCCGAGCAGCTGGGTCACCGCCTTCGTCTGGGCGATGATCGGGAAGAAGTTCGAGTCGCCGCCCCAGCGCGGCACGACGTGCTGGTGCAGGTGGTCGGCGATGCCGGCGCCGCCGACCGAGCCCTGGTTCATGCCGAGGTTGAAGCCCTGCGCGTGCGAGACCTCGCGGACCACCCGCATGGCCGTCTGCGACAGGGCGCCGATCTCGGCGACCTCGGCGGGGGTCGCCAGGTCGTAGGTCGAGATGTGGCGGTAGGGGCAGACGAGCAGGTGCCCGGGGTTGTACGGGAACAGGTTGAGCAGCACGTAGGCGTGCTCGCCCCGCGCGACGATGAGGGCCTCCTCGTCGCCCTTGCCCGGTGCCGCGCAGAACGGGCAGTCGTCGTCGTGCGCGCCCTGGCCCTTCTCGACGTAGACGGCCCGGTGCGGGGTCCAGAGCCGCTGGAACGCGTCGGGCGCCGCCGCGAACCCGTCTGACGACTCGAACCCGCCCGACGACTCGGACCCGCCCGACGACCCGGCACCGTCCGACAGCGGGCCGCCCTCCCCCACGGTCAGACCTGGGCCTTCGTCTCGATGGCCTCGAGGATCTTCGCGATCGCGTCGGCCACGGGCACGCCGTTCTCCTGCGAGCCGTCGCGGTACCGGAAGCTCACGGCCCCGGCCGCTCGGTCTTCTTCGCCGGCGATGAGCTGGAAGGGCACCTTCGACTTCGTGTGCGTGCGGATCTTCTTCGGGAACCGGTCGTCGCCGTGATCGACCTGGGCGCGGACGCCGGCCTCGCGGAGCTGGCCCACCACCCCGTCGAGGTAGTCGCCGTACTCGTCCGCCACGGGGATCGCGACGACCTGCACCGGCGACAGCCAGACGGGGAAGGCCCCCGCGTAGTGCTCGGTGAGGACGCCGAAGAAGCGCTCGATCGTGCCGAACAGCGCACGGTGGATCATGACGGGGCGCTGACGGGTGCCGTCCGCGGCCGCGTACTCGAGCTCGAAGCGCTCGGGCAGGTTGAAGTCGAGCTGCACGGTCGACATCTGCCAGGTGCGGCCGATGGCGTCGCGGGCCTGCACGGAGATCTTCGGGCCGTAGAACGCGGCCCCGCCCGGGTCGGGGACGAGCTCGAGGCCTGACTCTTCCGCCACCTCGCGCAGGGTCTGCGTGGCGGTCTCCCAGATCTCGTCGTCGCCGACGTACTTGACCGGGTCCTTGGTCGAGAGCTCGAGGTAGAAGTCGGTGAGGCCGTAGTCGCGGAGCAGCGACAGCACGAAGTTCAGCGTGCCGGTGAGCTCCTCCTTCATCTTCTCGCGGGTGGTGAAGATGTGGGCGTCGTCCTGGGTCATGCCCCGGACGCGCGTCAGGCCGTGGATGACGCCGGACTTCTCGTTGCGGTACACGGTGCCGAACTCGAACAGGCGCATGGGCAGGTCGCGGTACGACCGGGGCTGCGACCGGTAGGCGAGGATGTGCATCGGGCAGTTCATGGGCTTGAGGTAGTAGTCGGCGCCCTGGCGCGTCACCTCGCCCTCGTCGTTGCGCGCCTCGTCGAGCTTCATCGCCGGGAACATGCCGTCCTTGTACCAGCCGAGGTGGCCCGAGGTCTCGAACAGGCTCGCCTTGGTGATGTGCGGCGTGTAGACGAAGTCGTAGCCCGCGGCCTCGTGGCGCCGCCGCGAGTAGTCCTCCATCTCGCGGCGGATGATGCCGCCCTTGGGGTGGAAGATCGCGAGGCCCGAGCCGATCTCGTCGGGGAACGAGAACAGGTCGAGCTCGACCCCGAGCTTGCGGTGGTCGCGCTTCGCGGCCTCCTCGAGGCGCGCCTGGTACTCGCGCAGCTCGTCCTTGGTGGGCCAGGCCGTCCCGTAGATGCGCTGCAGCTGCGGGTTCTTCTCCGAGCCGCGCCAGTAGGCGGCCGCGACGCGCATCAGCTTCGTGGCGTTGCCGAGGAGGCGCGTGGTCGGGACGTGCGGACCGCGGCAGAGGTCGGACCACACGACGTCGCCGGTCTTCGGGTCGACGTTGTCGTAGACCGTGAGCTCGGCCCCGCCGACCTCGACCGACTCGCCGTCGTCGCCGATCTCGTCGGACGAGCCGCCCTTGAGGCCGATCAGCTCGAGCTTGTAGGGCTCGCCGGCCAGCTGTTCGCGGGCCTCGGCGTCGGTGACGACGCGACGGCGGAAGCGCTGGCCCTGCCGGATGATGCGCTCCATGCCCTTCTCGATGGCCTTGAGGTCGTCGGGGGTGAAGGGCTCGGCGACGTCGAAGTCGTAGTAGAAGCCGTCGGTGACCGGGGGCCCGATGCCGAGCTTCGCCTCCGGGTTGATCGTCTGCACCGCCTGGGCCATGACGTGCGCGGCCGAGTGCCGGAGCACCGCGAGGCCGTCGGGCGACCCGATCAGGACCGCCTCGGCGACCTCGCCCGGCCGCAGCTCGGACGCCAGGTCGCGCAGCTCGCCCGCCACGCGCATCGCGACGACGTCGCGACCGGTGAAGACCTCGATCCCCGTCGTCGTCTCGGTCGCCTCGACGGTCTGGGGGCTGTCGGCGGCGGGGACTGGCTGGTCTGACACGGTGGGGGGCTCCTGACGATCGTGGGCGGACGCCAGCCTACCGGCGCTCAGGCGGCGGCGAGCCCGGTCGCGCAGGCCTCGAGCGCGACCCACGAGAGCATGCCGCACTTGACGCGCATGACGAACTTCGAGACCCCGTGGAAGGCCACGGCGTCGCCGAGCCGCTCGTCGTCGGGCTCGCCCGCTCCGCGCGAGCGCATCATCTCGCGGAACTCCCCCACGAGGGCGGTGATCTCGCCCAGGGTGCGCCCGGGCGCGAGGTCGGCGAGCACCGACGCCGACGCCATCGAGATGCTGCAGCCGGCGCCCTGCCAGCGCAGCTCGGCGACGCGGTCGGTGCCGGGCTCGAGGGCGACGCGCACCGTGATCTCGTCGCCGCAGGTCGGGTTGCGCTCGTGGTGCTCGGCGTCGGCGTGGGGCAGGTCGCCGTCGCCGTGCCGCGCCTTCGCGTGGTCGAGGATGACCTGCTGGTACAGGGAGTCGAGGGACGCGCTCACGCGACGGCCTCCGCCCCGAAGTAGGCGCGCACCCCGGCCACGCCGGCGAGCAGCCGGTCGACCTCGTTCGTCGTCGTGTACAGGTACGTGCTGGCCCGCGTGGTCGCGGCGACGCCGAGCCGACGGTGCAGGGGCTGCGCGCAGTGGTGCCCGACGCGGACGGCGAGGCCCTGGGCGTCGAGGTACTGCCCGACGTCGTGCGCGTGCACGCCCTCGACGACGAAGCTGGCGAGGCCCGACCGGGCGACGCCGGCGGGCGGCCCGACGACGCGGACCCCGGGGAGGGCCGCGAGGCCCGTGACGAGCCGCTCGGCCAGGGCCTCCTCGTGCTCGCGGACGCGGTCCATGCCGACGGCCTCGAGGTAGCGGACGGCCTCGGCGAGGGCGACGGCCTGCGACACGGGCTGCGTGCCGGCCTCGAAGCGCTGCGGCGCGGGCAGGTACTCGGCCGTCTGGAGGGTGACGGTGGTGATCATCGAGCCGCCGGTGCGGAAGGCCGGCAGCGCGTCGAGGAGCTCCGAGCGCCCGACCAGCACGCCGATGCCGGTGGGTCCGAGCATCTTGTGCCCGGAGAACGCGGCGAAGTCGACGCCCAGGGCCGTGACGTCGACGGGGCGGTGCGGCACCGACTGGCACGCGTCGAGCACGACGAGGGCGCCCACGCCGTGGGCGAGCGCGACGAGCTCCTCGACGGGCGCGACGAGGCCCGTGACGTTCGAGACGTGGGCGAAGGCCAGCACGCGGGTGCGCTCGCCGACCACGGCCGCGGCGTCGGCGAGGGTCCACACGCCGTCGACGTCGACGGGCACGACGCGGAGCACGGTCCCGGTGCTCGCGGCGACCTCCTGCCAGGGGACGAGGTTGGCGTGGTGCTCGGCCTCCGTGACGACGATCTCGTCGCCGGGCCGGAGGGCGAACCGCCGCGCGGCCTCGCCGCCGCGGCCGAGCGTGGCGGCCGTGAGGCCGTGGGCGACGAGGTTGATCGCGTCGGTGGCGTTCGCCGTCCACACCACCTGGGCGGGCTGGGCGCCGACGAAGCGGGCGACCGTCTCGCGCGCCTCCTCGAAGGCCTCGGTCGCGAGCGCGGCGAGCGTGTGGGCACCGCGATGCACGGCGGAGTTGTCGGTCTCGAGGAAGCGGCGCTCGACGTCGAGCACGGAGCGCGGCCGCTGGGCGGTCGCGCCGGAGTCGAGGTAGGCGAGCGGCTCGCCCGAGACCTCCTGCTCGAGGATCGGGAAGTCGGCGCGGAGGAGCGCGACCTCGGCGTCGTCGAGCGGCCGGTCTCGGGTGTCGTTCGGAGTGTGTGTCACGGTGTCCTTCCCCGTCGATCGTAGCCAGCGGCGGTCGACGGCCACGGGTGCCAACGGCCGGCGTGCCCGTCCTGTTCCCGCGCCGCGCGCCTCCGGTGCTCTGTGACGGTGCGTGACGCGGGCAGGTGACAGCGACGGCGCGGAGGGCCAGCATCGGCCCATGACGACGCCCCGCATCGAGACCAGCCACGCCGGAAGCCTGCCCCGCACGCCCGAGCTCATCGCCGCCAACGACGCGAGGACGCTCGCGGACGACGGCCTGACCCTCCAGCGCACCCCCGAGTTCGACGAGCTGCTGACCGCGGCCGTCGTCGACCTCGTCGAGCGTCAACGCGACCTCGGCATCACGGTCGTCGGCGACGGCGAGTACGGCAAGGCCATGACGAGCGCGGTCGACTACGGGGCCTGGTGGTCGTACTCGTTCCAGCGCGTCTCGGGGCTGACGGTCACGGGGGCGGACATCTTCTCGCAGGAGCCGGTGCGCTCGTCGCCCGGGAACGTGCGCCTCACGTCGTTCCCCGACCGCCGCGACTGGACGATCTTCCGGGACGCCTACCAGGACCCGACCTCGGGGATCAGCACGGGCAAGACCGCCACCGCGTTCCCCAGCACGACGGGACCCCTCGCCTACGTCGGGCAGGAGGCCATCGCCTCCGACATCGCGAACCTGAAGGCCGGCCTCGCCGCCACGGGGGCCGACCCGTCGACGGGCTTCCTCACCGCGCTCTCGCCGGGCAGCGGTGCCCGCATCGCGAACGACTTCTACGCGACGGAGGAGGAGCACATCTGGGCCTGGGCCGAGGTGCTGCGCGAGGAGTACACGGCGATCGTCGAGGCGGGCCTCACCGTGCAGATCGACGACCCGTCGATCGCCGAGAACTGGGACCAGATCGTGCCCGAGCCGAGCGTCGACGACTACCGCGCCTTCACGCGCATCCGCGTCGAGGCCCTGAACCACGCCCTGCGCGGCCTGCCCGAGGACCAGGTGCGGTTCCACCTCTGTTGGGGCAGCTGGCACGGACCGCACACCACCGACGTCGAGTTCCGCCACATCGCCGACCTCATGCTCGAGATCCGCGCGGGCGCGTACTCGTTCGAGGCCGCCAACGTGCGGCACGAGCACGAGTGGAAGATCTGGCGCGACCTCGAGCTGCCGGCCCACAAGAAGATCGTCCCCGGCGTCGTCAGCCACGCGACGAACGTCGTCGAGCACCCCGAGCTCGTCGCCGACCGCATCGAGGCCTTCGCCTCGGTCGTCGGGCCCGAGCGCGTCGTCGCCTCGACCGACTGCGGCCTCGGCGGCCGCATCCACCCGCAGATCGCGGTCGCCAAGCTCGCCGCCCTCGGCGAGGGCGCCCGCATCGCCAGCGCTCGCCTCTTCGGCTGAGCGTCACCGACACGAGGAGGCACGCCGTGAGCCCCGCAGACCAGCGATCCGCCGACAGCCCCCGCGGCTCCACCACCGAGCAGGTGCGCGGCGGCGCCTCGGCCGACACCGACTTCGGCGCCCGCGTGTCGACGATCCACCTCAGCGCGGGCTTCGTCTTCGACGACTTCGCCCAGGCCCGCGACCGGTTCGCCGGCGACGACCCCGGCTACGTCTGCACGCGGAGCGGCAGCTCGACGACCGCGGCGGTGGAGCGCCGCCTCGTGCGCCCGGAGCCGCGAGGAGGCACGGCGGTCGTCGAGGCGTCCCGGCACCCGGGCGACGACGAGCTGCGGGCGATCGCCCTCGGCCAGTCGAGCGACCTCGAGACCGACCTCACGGCGCTCGACCTCGACCGGCCGGTCGACCCGGCGATCTTCGGCGAGCACGTGTCGCACGGGTCGATCAGGGGCCTGCTCGGCCGGGCCGGGTCGTTCGCGGACGCGACCCTGCGGCAGCTGCTGACGGCGAAGGCCCGCAAGGGACTCGTCACCGACCGGACCTGGTTCGTCGGCACCGCCGAGGAGTTCGCCGACGTCGTCGAGGAGCTCGGCGACGGGGGCCTCCGCGGCGACCTGTTCAATTTCTGACGTCGACGGGCCCCGACGACGCGGGACCGCTGGGCTCCCGCCGGGCGACGTCCGTCGTCGAGCTCTCGCCGGGCGACCTCAGTCGTCGAGGGGCCGCAGCACCCGGCGGAGGAACTGCTGCGTGCGCGGCTCGCGCGGCCGGTTGAGCACCTCGGCCGGCGCCCCGCGCTCGACCACGACGCCGTCGTCCATGAAGACGACCTCGTCGGCGACCCGACGGGCGAACTCGAGCTCGTGCGTGACGACGATCATCGTCCAGCCCTCGTCGGCGAGCTCCTTCACGACGCCGAGCACGTCGCCGACGAGCTCGGGGTCGAGGGCGCTGGTCGGCTCGTCGAAGAGCAGCAGCTCGGGGCGGAGCGCGAGGGCGCGGACGATGCCCACGCGCTGCTGCTGCCCGCCCGAGAGCTCGACCGGCCAGGCGTCGACGCGGGAGGCGAGGCCCACCCGGGCGAGCAGGTCCCGGGCCTCGCGCCGCGCCTCCTCGGGGTCCCGGCCCTGGACGCGGATCGGCCCCTCGACCACGTTCTGCAGCACGGTCAGGTGCGGGAACAGGTTGAAGTGCTGGAACACCATGGACGACCGGTCGCGGAGCGCGAGGAGGTCGCGCTTCGACGGCCGCGACCCGAAGTCGAGCTCCTGCCCGGTCGAGAGCGTCACCGTGCCGCCGTCGGGCACCTCCAGCGAGTTGAGCGAGCGCAGCACGGTCGTCTTGCCGGAGCCCGACGGCCCGATGATCGCCACGACCTGGCCGCGGCGCACCTCGAGGTCGATGCCCTTCAGCACGGCGGTGTCGCCGAACGACTTCGTGAGGCCGCGCACGGTCAGCACGACGGGTGACGTCGAGGAGGCGCGCGCCGGTCCCCCGGCGGGGGCGTCAGTGGGCGACATGACGGTCCAATCTCTTCTCGAGCACGCCCTGACCGGACGAGAGCACCAGGCACACCACCCAGTAGACGAGCGCGGCCTCGAGGTACAGGAGCATGAACTCGTTCGACACGGTCGCGATCTGCCGCGCCTGCCGGAAGAGCTCGGTGACGAGGATGAGCGACGCCAGCGAGGTGTCCTTGACGAGGCTGATGAAGGTGTTCGACAGCGGCGGCACGGAGACGCGGGCCGCCTGCGGCAGGATGATGCGCCGCAGCGCCTGGCCGCGCGACATGCCGATCGTGTGCGCCGCCTCCCACTGGCCGCGGGGCACGGACTGGATCCCCGCGCGGATGATCTCGGCGCCGTAGCCGCCCACGTTGAGCGAGAACGCGATGATGGCGCTCGGCCACGGGTCGAGCTTGATCCCGATCGAGGGCAGGCCGTAGAAGACGACGAAGAGCTGCACGAGCAGCGGCGTGCCCCTGATGACCGACACGAAGAAGCGGGCCGGCCACCGCAGCCACCGAGTCGGCGACAAGCGCATCAGGGCCACGACGAGCGCGACGACGATCCCGATGGCGAAGGAGGCGAGGGCCAGCGGGATCGTCGCCACGAGCGCGCCCGAGACGATGGGCCAGAGCGACCTCAGGAAGAGGTCGAGGGTGGACTGCACGGGCTACTGGCTCACGTCCTGGCCGAAGTACTTCTCGCTGATCGAGGCCAGGGTGCCGTCGGCGCGCAGGTCGTCGAGCGCGGTGTCGATCGCGGCGACGAGGTCGTCGCTGCCCTGGCGGACGACGAAGGCGCTCTCGCTGACGTCGTCCGTCGTGGCGCCGACCTTGACGGCGGCCGCGGCGGTCGGGTCGTTCTTCTCGTAGTCGAGGAACGTCAGCTCGTCGTTCACCGTCGCGTCGATGCGGCCCTGCTCGAGGAGGGCGATCGACTCGGCCCAGCCCTCGACGACCTCGACCTTGGCGCCCGCGTCGGTGGCGGTCGTGTACCAGTTGCTCGACTGCGACTGGGCGGTCGTCTTGCCGTCGAGGTCGGCGAGCGACGTGATGTCGGTGTTCGCCTCGGGCACGATGACGACGCCGCGGCTGACCGTGTACGGCTCGGAGAAGGAGTAGCGGGCCTGGCGCTCGGGGTTGATCGACACCTGGTTCGCGATGAGGTCGAAGCGGCCCGCGTCGAGGCCCGCGAAGATCGCGTCCCACTGGGTCTCCTCGAACTCGGGCGTGACGCCGAGCTTCTCGGCCACCGCGGTGATCACCTCGACGTCGTAGCCGGTCAGCGAGCCGGAGCCGCCCTCGTGGAACGTGAAGGGCTGGTAGGTGCCCTCGGTGCCGACGACGAGCTTCCCCGCGTCCTGGACGTCGGCGAGGCTGAGGCCGTCGACGGGGGCGGCGGACGCGTCGCCGCTCGCGGCGCTCACGACGCCGTCGGTCGAGGCGGGCGCGCAGGCGGCGAGGCCGAGCGCGGTGGCCGCGACGACGCCCGAGAGGAGGGCGGTGCGGACGAGACGGCGGGGGCTGCGGGGCGTGGTGGTCTTCACGGCGGGGCTTCCTGGATCGGGGACGGCAGCGCCGGGGAGCGGCGGGCCACCCGACACTAACGCCGGGCCCCGGCGCGTGATTCCCGGTTACGCGAAGTGACCGACGAGCGGCGAGGCCCGGTCGAGCCGGTGGTGCTCGTGACGCACCTGGTCGGCCGAGACCGCGACGAGGCTGAGCGACAGCGAGCCGAACCACCGTCCGTCGAGGAGGTCGGCGCGCACCAGCGCCTCGTCGTGGTCGGCCGGCAGCTCGGTGCTCTCGCGGAGCAGCGCGAGCCAGGGCTCCCATCGACCGCGGTCGCCGTCATCGGGGCCGGTCGACGCGCCGGCGGGGCCGGTCGGCGGGCCCGTGGGCGCCTCGACGCCGCGGAACCGCGGCAGCCACCGCGCCACGCGGGGCACGTCGAGGTCGTCGGTGCTCCCGTGCGTGAGGACGTGGACGCCGGGGGCGAGCGTCTCCGTCGTCAGCCCCGCGCCGTCCCACGAGGCGACCCGGGCCCCGTCGGCGTCGGCGGCGAGGAGGTTGAAGGCGCGGGTGGTCGGCCTCCCGCCGGGCAGGGCACCGCTCGCGGCGGCGGACAGGGGCAGGGCGCCGCGGGTGGTCCAGCCCCCGGCCGGCGGCGCGGGCTCCTCCCGGCGGTTGAGGACGACCGAGGCGCGGGCGGGCGCGGTGGCCGTCGCCAGCCACGCGCCTCCGGCCTCGCGGTCGCGCACCCCCTCGACGCGGTCGCCGAGCTCGGGCCACCACGCCGCGGGGGCGTCCCAGGGTCGGTCGGCGACCTCGTCGCGGAGCCCCAGGAAGACGACCGGCCAGGCCGACCCGGGGGCGACGGAGACGACGACGGTGCACACGGGCGGGCTCCTCGGGTGGGCGGCACGCGCCGGGGCGGCGCCGGATGGGGCATCGTGGACCTCAACGCTACCCGGCCGTCGACGCTTCCCGACGGCCGCCGACCGACCGGGGGCCCCGTGACCGCAGCAGACCGAGCCGACGCCGCGACCGACGTGGGCGACCCCGGGCGAAGCGCCGCCGGCGGCCGACGCCTCACCGTCGTCGTGGGCGTCTCGGGCGGCATCGCGGCCTACAAGGCCGTGCAGGTCGTGCGCGGCCTCGTCGTCCTCGGCCACGACGTGCACGTCGTGCCGACCGAGGCGGCCCTCCGTTTCGTGGGCCTGCCGACCTTCGAGGCGATCAGCCGCAACCCGGTGCACCCGTCGGTGTGGGACGACGTCGCACAGGTCCGGCACGTCGCGCTCGGCCGGGCGGCCGACGTGATCGTCGTCGTCCCGGCGACCGCCCACACCCTCGCGAAGATCGCCCACGGCCTCTCCGACGACCTGCTCGGCACGACGATCCTGTCGAGCGCGGCGCCGCTCGTCGTGGCGCCCGCCATGCACAGCGAGATGTGGGCGGCCGCCGCCACCGTGGCGAACATGGACCTGCTGCGGGGCCGCGGCGTCGTCGTCGTCGGCCCCGACGACGGCCCGCTCACCGGCGGCGACAGCGGCCCGGGCCGCCTGGCCGACCCCGACGAGATCCTGGCCGCGACGCTCGCCGCGGTGGTTCCGGCCGCCCGCGAGGAGGCGCGGGTCCGCGACCTCGCCGGTCGCGTCGTCGTCGTCACCGCCGGTGGCACCCGCGAGCCGCTCGACCCGGTGCGCTTCCTCGGCAACCGGTCGAGCGGGCGGCAGGGAGTCGCGCTCGCCCGCGCCGCCGCGCGCCGGGGCGCGACGGTCACGCTCGTGGCGGCCCACCTCGACGACGACGTGCGGCGCGACGCCGTGGGCGACGACGGCGTCTCGCTCGTCGAGGTCGGCTCGGCCCTCGAGCTGCGCGAGGCGGTCGTGGCCGCGGCGGCCGGCGCCGACGTCGTCGTCATGGCCGCGGCGGTCGCCGACTACCGGCCCGTCGAGGTGAGCGAGGCGAAGATCAAGAAGGACGACACGGGCGACGAGCTCGTCCTGCGGCTCGTCCGCACCCCCGACGTCCTCGCGGAGCTGTCGGCGACGCGGCGGCCCGGGCAGGTCGTCGTCGGCTTCGCGAGCGAGACCGTGACCGACCGCGACGAGCTGCTGGAGCTCGGGCGCCGGAAGCTCGCGCGCAAGGGCTGCGACCTGCTCGTCGTGAACCCGGTGGGCTGGGCCACCGGGTTCGGCTCCCCCGACACCGTGGTGCTCGTGCTCGGGGCCGACGGCGCCGTCGTCGGCGAGGTCGCGGGCACCAAGCAGCAGGCGGCCGAGGTCGTGCTCGACGCCGCCCTCGCGGTCCGGGCCGCGGGAGCTCTTGCGCGTTAACCTCGATGCGACACAATGCCCCCGTGAGCAAGAAGATCGATGCAGCCCTCAAGACCCTCGTCAAGGCCCTCGAGCACCACGGCGAGGTGATGGGCGACCGTCCGGTGTCGGCGAAGCGAGCCGGCCGCGCCACGGAGAAGGTCCGTCAGGCCGCCGCGGCCTACACGACCGTCGTCGCGGAGAAGACCGGCCAGCCCAACCCGTTCGTCGACTTCCTCGACCCCGCGACGGTGCGGTCGCTGAAGGGCGAGCGCGACGCCATCGCGGCGAAGGAGTCCACGAAGAAGGACGGCAAGGACGCCGCCAAGGCGTAGCCGCCCTCCCTCCCCGACCGCACGAGGCCGGTCGCCCCGACGGGCGACCGGCCTCGGTCGTGCGAGCGGCCTCCGCGGCTCAGTCGAGCGGCGCCACCGCCACCGACGCGGGGGTGAAGGCGAGGGCGACCCGGGCGCCGACCGGGCGCCGGTCGTCGGCGCGGTGGTCGAGGACGACGAGCGTCTCGGGCCCGGTGCGCACCGAGCTGCGGCAGACCGCCCCGAGGAACGACACGCCCTCGACCACGCCGGCCAGCCCCCGGTCGGCGAAGGCGACGTCCTCGGGCCGGACGTAGGCCCACGCGGCGCCGTCGGGCGGCGAGCCCACCGCCGCCACCTCGTGGCCGGGCAGCCGCACGCGACCGTCGACGACCTCCGCGCGCAGCCGGTTGCTGGTGCCCACGAACTCCGCGACGAACCGGGTGGCGGGGGCCGCGTAGAGCTCCTCCGGGCTGCCGATCTGCTCGATCGTCCCGGCGCGCATGACGGCGACGCGGTCGGCGACGGCCAGCGCCTCCTCCTGGTCGTGCGTGACGAACAGCGTCGTGATGGCCAGCTCCTGCTGCAGTCGGCGGATCTCGTCCCGCAGCTGCACGCGCACCTTCGCGTCGAGGGCGCTCAGAGGCTCGTCGAGGAGCAGCACGCGCGGTCGGGTGACGAGCGCCCGGGCGAGCGCGACGCGCTGCTGCTGGCCGCCGGAGAGCTGGTGCGCGAATCGTCCGCCGAGGTCGCCGAGGCCGACGAGGTCGAGCATGTCGCCGGCCCGGGTCGACCTCTCCGCGCGCCCGACCCGACGCATGCGCAGCCCGAACTCGACGTTCTGCTGCACCGTCAGGTGCGGGAAGAGAGAGTAGGCCTGGAACACCATCCCGACGTCCCGTCGGTGCGTGGGCACGTCGACGACGTCGCGTCCGTCGATCGTGACGCGGCCGCTCGTCACGGTCTCGAGGCCGGCGAGGCTCCGCAGGGCGGTCGTCTTGCCGCAGCCGGAGGGGCCGAGCAGGGCGACGAGCTCCCCCGGCGCGAGGTCGAGGTCGACGCCCTGCAGCGCCGTGTGGCCGGCATAGCGCTTGACGACCGAGCGGAACGCGACCGCCGCTCCCCCGACGGGACGCGCGGACCCGGCCGGTGCGCTCCGGTCGTCGCCGTCCGGGGAGGCGCCGTCCGGGGAGTCGGTGGTCGGGTCGCCGGGTGCGGTGGTGGTCACGAGAGGGCCTTCCTGGGGGCGGTGCGGGAGCGGCGGGCGCGGTCGCGTCCGGGCAGCACGGGGCGTGCGGTGCCGATCGACCCGACGCGTCCGACGACGACGAGCAGGACGAAGGCGAAGAGCAGGGCGAGCAGCGCGAAGATCACGGCGGCGAACGGGTCGCTGCGGGAGACCTGCACGAGCGCGGTCTGCAGGTTCACCCGGTTGAGCAGCGACGCGATCGTGTACTCGCCGAGGACCACGGCCACGGTGATGAATGCGGCGGCCAGGAGTCCTCGGCGGAGGCTCGGCACGACCACGAGGGCCATCGTGCGGAGCCACCCCGACCCGAGGGTGCGGGAGGCCTCGGTGAGGGTGCGGAGGTCGGTCGAGGCGAGGTCGGCCTGGATCGCTCGGTAGGCGTACGGCAGCACGGTGACCCCGTACGCGAGGGCGAGCGTCCAGGCACCGGAGCCCGCCACCCGGGCGACGACCGAGTACACCGGCGCCAGCCCGACGACGAGGACGATCGCGGGCACGGTGATCGGGACGAGGCAGACGAACTCGAGCGGACGCACGAGCCGTGGGTACCGGAGGTGCACGAGCACCACGGCCGGCACCAGCAGCACGAGGACGAGCGCGGCGGAGGCGCCGGCCAGCACGAGGCTGTTGGTCACGCCCTCGACGAGGTTGCGGTACGCGCGCTCGTTCTCCGGGTCGACGATCGCGCGCCAGTGGCCGAGGTCGTGGCCGGTGCCGTCGGCGCTCCGGAGCGAGAAGGCGACCATCGCGAGGATCGGCACGGCGAAGACGGCGCCCACGACGACGAGCGCGGCCCTCCGCGCGACGGTGCTGCGGCCCGTCACCGCTGCCAACGCTCGGTGCGGCGCTGCAGCAGCGAGTAGAGCGTCATGAGCACGACCATGACGACGACCATGCCGAGGGCCAGCACGCCCGCGACGCCCTCGCGGCCGAGCGCTGTCTCGCTGACGAGCGCCGCGCGGATCTGCAGCGGCACGATCTGTGATCCCTGGCTGATGAGGGCCGCCGCGGTCGCGTACGACGAGAAGGCGTTGGCGAAGAGCAGGAGGAGGCTGCCGACGAAGGCGGGGGCGAGCACCGGCACGACGATGCGGAGGAGGTGCTGGCGGGCGGTCCCGCCCAGGGTGGCCACCGCCTCCTGCCACTGGGGCTTGAGGCCCGTCACGGCGGGCATGAAGACGATCACCATGAGGGGCACCTGGAAGTAGGCGTAGGGCAGCAGCAGGCCGGGCACCTGGTAGAACCAGACCCCGCCGGCGAAGATGTCGACGCCGACCCGGGTGAGCAGCAGCTGCGTCACCACGCCCTGGATGCCGATCGTCGCGGTGAACGCGAAGGCGAGCATGACGCCGCCGAACTGGGCGAGCACGCTCGCGGCGGAGTCGATCAGGCTGCGCACGACGCCGTCGGGCCGGAGCGCCGTGAGGCCCCAGCAGACGACGGCGCCGACGAGCGCGCCGACCACGGCCGTGACGCCCGACACCAGGGCCGAGCTGCCGAACGCGCGGAGGACGACCGGGTCGCCGAGCGCGGCGAGGCCCGAGAGGGTCGGTGCGCCGTCGCTCGAGACGAACCCCGTGCCGAGCGCGAGCACGCAGGGCACGACGAGGAACAGCACGACGTAGAGGGCGAAGGGCGTGAGCCCCCACCAGGCCGCCGGACGGCGCCGCACCCGGGTGGGCACGGCGCCGTCGCGGACGGAGGAGGCGCGGCGGGCGCCCTCCGTCAGGGTGGTCATCGTCAGCCGATCGTCGAGGCCCAGGTGCTCGCGAGGAGCGCGGAGGCCGCCTCGGTCTGCTCCGAGGTAAGCTGGATGGTGTCGGCGGGCTGCTCGCCGACGGCGGCGAGGGCGTCCTGGTCGACGGTGCCGGCCTCGGTCATCGCGGCCATCCGCACCGGGTAGGCGCCGGCGGCGAGGTAGAGGTTCTGCGCCTCGTCGCTCATGATGAACTCCTGCCACAGGCGGGCGGCCGCGGGGTGCGGTGCGTCGACGTTGATCGCCTGGTTGTAGTAGCTGGCGAGCGCGGTGCCGGGCAGCACGGCCGTCTTCCAGTCGCGTCCGCCGGCGTCGGCGGCGGCCGCCAGGTTGTTGTAGCTCCAGTCGAAGACGACCGGGGTCTCGCCCGACGCGATGGTCGCCGGCGTCGGGTCGGTCGGCAGGAAGTTGCCCGCGTCGGCTAGCTCGCCGAAGAAGTCGATGCCGGCCTGGACGTCGTCGGCGCTGCCGCCGTCCTGCAGGGCGGCCCACTGGACGGCGGCCGCGGCGGCCCCGGCCTGGGTCGGGTCGCCGTTGATGGCGACCTTGCCCGAGTAGTCCGCCCCCAGGAGGTCGTCGAGGCTGGTGGGCTCGGGCACGGCGTCGGCGTCGTAGCCGATCGACATGAGGCCCGTGTAGTCGTAGACCCAGGCGCCGTCGGCGTCCTTGTAGTCGTCGGGGATGTCGTCCCAGGTCGTCACCTTGTAGGGGGCGAACTGGTCGACGTTCGCGAGCGCGACGGCCGAGCCGAGGTCGAAGACGTCGGGCGCGGTGTCCTGGCCCGCCAGGTTCTTCGCGGCGGTGATCTCCTCCGCGCTCGACACGTCGGGGCTGTCGGAGTTGACCGTGATGTCGTACTCGGCCTCGAAGGCGTCGATGATCTCGCCGTAGTTCGCCCAGGTGTCGGGCAGGGCGATGACGTTCAGCTCGCCCTCGGCCTGCGCGGCCTCGACGAGGGCGTCCATGCCGCCGAGCTCCTCGGCGCTCGTGGCCGTGGCGGCGTCGACGCCGCCGGCCGACGTGTCGGCGTCGGCCTCCGCGGAGCAGCCGGTCAGGGCGAGGGCGAGGGCGGTGAGCGTCGCCGCGGTGGCGAGGTAGCGCTTCTGGATCACGGGTGGGGTCCTCCTGGGGCGGGGCCGCGGTCGCTCGCCGTGGATCAGCGTGCGAAGGGTGTGCCGGTCGGCCCGCCTGCACCGTAGGGAGGCGCGACGACGGCCCGGGGGCCCGCCGGTGGACGGCGGGCGAACGGGTCGTGGCCGGGCCGCGTCGGGCACGACGACGCGACGGCCGTCCCCCCCGACGACCGCCCCGCCTCCCCGCGCCTCATCACGGCGCGCCCGCTCCCCAAGCGGCAGGCACGCGTCAGGACGCCGTCGCGCCCGCCCGCGCCGACTCGACCTCGACCCCGACGAGGCGCTCGTCGGCGCCGGTCACCGGGTACGCGTCGCCGACGACCCTGAGGCTCGTCGTCGCCTCCCGCCGGTCGCACGAGGCACCGACCCAGAGGTCGACCTGCCCGGGCTCGACCACGCGGACCCCGCCTCGGCCGGTGAACGCGAGGCGGGACGTGGGCACCCGGAAGCGCACCCGCGCCTCCTCGCCGGCGGCCAGGGCGACGCGGGCGTAGCCGAGCAGCTGCGCCACGGGCCGGGTGACCGACGCGACGACGTCGTGCGAGTAGAGCTGGACGACGTCCGTCGCCGCACGGGTGCCGGTGTTCCGCACCGTCACCCCGACGACGAACGCCTCCCCCGCCGTGACCTCGTCGTCGGCCTCGAGGTCAGACCGCTCCCAGGTCGTGTACGTCAGGCCGTGGCCGAACGGCAGCACGGGGGTGCTGTCGGCGCTCGTGACCTCGCTCGGGCCGCCGAGCGGCGGGTGCAGGTACGAGAACGGCTGCGCCCCCGCCGACCGCGGCAGCGACACGGGCAGGCGGCCGGAGGGCGCCACCCGGCCGGACAGCACCCCGGCGAGGGCGGGCGCGCCCTCCTCCCCCGGGAAGAACGCCTGGAGCACGGCGGCGGGCGCCCGCGGGCCCTCGACCGCCCAGGCGATCGCGTACGGGCGGCCGGAGAGGACGACCAGCACGACCGGCGTGCCCGAGGCGACCACCGCCTCCACCAGCTCGCGCTGGACTCCGGGCAGCTCGAGGCTCTCGACGTCGTTGCCCTCGCCGACCGTGCCGCGGCCGAACAGGCCCGCACGGTCGCCGACGACGACCACCGCGAGGTCGGCGCCCCGGGCCGCCTCGACGGCCTCGGCGATCCGCGACCGGTCGTCGCCCTCGACGTCGCAGCCGGCCACGGTGACCACGTCGGCGGCGGCCAGCTCGGCGCGGAGCGCCTCGGCCACGGTCGGGACGCGGATGCCCGTCGGCACGCCCGGGTGGTGGGCCAGCACGTGGTTGACGAATGAGTAGCAGCCCATGAGGGCCTCGCTGCTGTCGGCGTTCGGGCCGATCAGCGCGACGCGGCCGGGGGCGCCGTCGCGCTCGCCGACGGGCAGCACCCCGTCGTTGGTGAGCAGCACGACCGACTCCTCGGCGAGCCGCAGGGCGACCTCCCGGTGGCGCGGGCTGTCGAGGTCGACCTCGGTCGGGGGTGCGTCGAAGGTCTCGTCGAGCAGCCCGAGCTCCTCCTTCTGCGCGAGCACGCGCGTCACGGCGAGGTCGACGAGCCGCACGTCGGTGGAGCCGTCGAGCACCCGCGCGGCGAGCGGCGCCAGGTAGGCGTCGCCGGTCGGCAGCTCGACGTCGACGCCGGCCTCGAGCGCCAGGGCGGCGGCCTCGCCGCGGTCGGCGGCGACGGCGTGCATCACCTGCAGGAAGGCGACCGAGAAGTAGTCGGAGACGACGACCCCGTCGAAGCCCAGCTCGCCGCGCAGCAGGTCGGTGAGCAGCTCGGGCGAGCTCGCCACGGGCACCCCGTCGATCTCGGCGTACGAGTTCATCACCGAGCGCACCCCGCCGTCGCGGATCGCCATCTCGAAGGGCGGCAGCAGCACGTCGGCGACGAACCGCGGGCCGGCGTGCACGGGGGCGTGGTTCCGCCCCGCGTCGGACGCCGAGTAGCCGATGAAGTGCTTGAGGGTCGCGTGCACGCCGCTCGACTGCAGGCCCCGCACGTAGGCGGTGCCGATCGTGCCGACGACGTACGGGTCCTCGGAGATGCACTCGTCGACGCGGCCCCAGCGGGGGTCGCGGACGACGTCGAGCACGGGGGCGAGGCCCTGGTGCACGCCGAGCTCGCGCATCGAGCCGCCGATGAGGGCGGCCATCTCCTCGACGAGCCCCGGGTCGAACGAGGCGCCCCAGGCCAGCGGCGTCGGGAAGGTCGCGGCCTGCCAGGCGGCGAGGCCCGTGAGGCACTCCTCGTGCACGAGGGCCGGGATGCCGAGGCGGGTCTCGCGGCGCAGGCGCCGCTGCTCCCCCCACAGCCAGGAGGCGCGGGAGACCGGGTCGACCGGTCGCGTCCCGTAGACCCGCGTCAGCTGGCCCAGGCCGTGCGCCGTCGCCTCGTCGTAGCCGCCGGAGGAGGCCATCTCGCCCTGCATCGGCGCGGCGGCGCCTCCCTCCCCGCCCTGGTCGACCCACCAGCCGACGAGCTGGGCGAGCTTCTCGTCGAGGGTCATGTCGGCGACGAGGTCGGCCACGCGGGCGGACGCGACGGCGCGGGGTCGGCGGGTGGTGTCGGTCACGGTGCGTCGCGCCTCCTCGGCTGGTGCGGTCTGGGGGTCGAGCGGGGCGGTCATCCCTTGACCGCCCCGGTGAGGCCGCCGACGATGCGGCGCTCGAACAGGCTGAAGAAGATCAGCGCCGGCAGCATCGAGAGCGCGGTGAAGGCGAGGACGCGGGCCGTGTCGACCGAGTACTGCGACGAGAAGGCCTGCACGCCGAGCGGCAGCGTGAACGTCGACGGGTCGTTGAGGATGAACAGCGGCAGCAGGTAGGAGTTCCAGGCGCCGATGAAGGCGAGGATGCCCACGGTGATGATGCCGGGCAGCGACAGCCGCACGACCATGCGGAAGAAGAAGCCGAGGCGGCTGCAGCCGTCGATGAAGGCCGCCTCCTCGATCTCGTCGGGGATCGCGCGGAGGAACGGCACGAGGATGATGATCGTCGTCGGCAGCGCGAACGCGATCTGCGGCAGGATGACGCCGGCCAGCGAGTTCGTCAGGCCCAGGTCGCGGATCACCAGGTACAGCGGCGTGATCGCGACCGTCATCGGGAACATGAGGCCCGCGGCGAAGAGCGCGTAGAGCACGCCCCGTCCGGCGAACCGGTAGCGGGCGAGCACGTAGCTCGCGGCGAGGCCGAGGGCGACCGTGCCGAGGGTCGTCGCGCCGGCGCTGATCAGCGAGTTGCCGACCTGCCGCCAGAACGTGCCGCCGGTGAGCACGTCGAGGTAGTTGCCGACCTGCCACGGGCTCGGGAAGCCCGACGGGTCGGTCGTGATCTGGGCGTTGGTGCGGAAGCCGCCGATGACGATGAACGCGACGGGCGCGAGCATCAGCACGATGACGACGATCGCGACCACGTACGCGACGCCGCGTCCGGGGTCGGCGATCCCGCGCCTCCGGCGGGTCCTCGGGGTGCCGGCCGAGCCGGTCGGGGTCGGCGTGGCGGCGCCTCCCCGCGGGCGGGCGGGCAGGGTGCTCGCGGTCACTTCTCGTCTCCTGACGTGGTGAGGGCGCCGGCCGTGTCTCGTCGCAGCACGAAGCGCTGGTAGACGAGGGCGACGACGAGCGAGATGAGGAAGAGCACGACGGCGACGGCGTTGCCGTACCCGTAGCTGCCCGAGGTGCGGCCGTTGGCCACCATGTAGGTCGCCATGGTCGAGGTGCCGGCGGTCGCGGCGATGTACTGGCCCCAGATGATGTAGACGAGGTCGAACAGCTGCAGCGAGCCGATGATCGACAGGAACGCCCAGATGCGGAGGGTCGGCCCGAGCAGCGGAAGCGTGATGCGGCGCTGGATCTGCCACCAGCTCGCGCCGTCGATGGCCGCGGCCTCGCTGAGCTCCTCGGGCACGCCCTGGAGGCCGGCGAGGAAGAGGATCACGGCGAAGCCGACGTACTTCCACGTGATGATGACGAGCAGGGTCCAGATGGCGATGCTCGGGTCGGCGAGCCAGTCCTGCGCGAGGCCGCCGAGGCCGATGTCGGTGAGGAGGTCGTTCACCGCGCCGCTGCCCTGCAGCATGAGGCTCCAGCCGGTGCCGACGACGACCTCGCTGATGACGTAGGGCACGAAGATCAGCACGCGGATGAGCGACTGCCCGCGGAGCTTCCGGTTGAGCAGCAGCGCGAGGCCGATCGCGACCGGGCCCTGCAGCACGAGCGACAGCACGACGATGGTCGCGTTGTGGCGGAGCGCGTCGAGGAAGGAGGCGTCCTGGAAGATCGTGACGTAGTTGCGGAAGCCGACGAAGTCCGTCGGCGCCCCGAAGCCCTGCCAGCTGAAGAAGCCGTAGTAGGCGGCCATGACGATCGGGAAGACCACGAAGGCCAGGAAGACCACGAGGGCCGGCCCGACCAGCAGGGCGATCTCGAGGCGGCGGGCGCCACGCCCCGCCCGGGACACGGCCCGGGAGGCCGCCGGGGGCGACGCGAGCGCGTCGCCCCCGGCGGTGGCGTGAGGCCGCGACGGTGCGGGGGGCCGCACGTCGGGTTCGCGGAGGCTCACGACCGGTCCCCTAGGCCTTCTTGGCGGCGGCGTCGACGGCCTCGACGAACTGCTCCGGCGTGCCGTCGCCCGAGAGGAGGTCGACCACGGCCACGTTCATCGCGTTGCCGACGTTCAGGCCGTAGACGGTGTCGAGCCACTGCGAGACGAAGGGTGCGTCGTTGTAGGCGGCCAGCACCTCCTGCAGGTAGGGCTCGGTGACGGCCTCCTGGGCCACGGTGTTCACCGGAGGCGCGTTGAAGGCCTTGTAGTACGCCTCCTGCACGTCCGGGGTCGCGAGGTAGTTCAGGAAGTCGACGCACGAGTCGGGGGCGTCGGTCGCGCAGGAGTACCCGTCGACGCCGCCCATGATCGCGCCGGGCTGGCCGTCGCCGCCGTCCACCGCGGGGAAGGGGAACCAGCCGAGGTCGGGCAGGGGCTTCGCGTCGGGCGTGAGGGAGGCGATGACGCCCGGGTCCCACGCGCCCATGAGCTCCATGCCGGCCTGCTTGTTGGCGATGAGACCGGCCGAGCTGCCGGCGCCCTGCTGGGCGGCGGTGGTGAGGAAGCCCTCGTTGAAGGGATCGGTGTCGCGGAAGTCGGCGAGGTCCTGCGCGGCGTCGACCCAGCAGGGGTCGCTGAAGTCGCGGTCGGTCGCGGCCTGCTCGAGCGTGTCGCTGCTGCAGGCGCGGAGGGCGAAGAAGAAGTACCAGTGCGCGGCGGGCCACGCGTCCTTGCCGCCGAGGGCGACGGGCTGGACGCCCGAGTCCTTGAGGGCCGTGACGGCGTCGTCGAGCTCGTCCATGGTCGTCGGGGCGTCGGTGATGCCGGCGGCGTCGAAGACGTCCTGGCTGTACCAGAAGCCGCCGGGCAGCACCGCGACGGGCATCGAGTAGACCTCGCCGTCGATCGAGCCGGCGCCGAAGGTGCCCTCGCTGATCTGCGAGCGGGCGTCGTCGGAGATGCTGTCGGTGAGGTCCTTGACCTGTCCGGCCTGCACCATCGCCTGCAGCTTGCCGCCGCCGCGCTGGAGGAAGACGTCCGGGGCGTCGCCCGAGTTGAGCGCCGTCTGGAGCTTGCTGTCGAAGTCCTCGTTCTGGACGGTCTGGACGTCGACAGTCACGTCCGGGTTGGCCTTCTCGAAGTCGGCCGCGGTCGCGGTCCAGAAGTCCTGGCCGGGGCCGGTCGTCGAGTTCTGCCAGAGCGTCAGCGTGCCGTCGTCGGATCCGCCGGACCCTCCGGCGCTGCAGCCGGTGAGCAGGCCCGCCCCGAGGAGCAGCACCGCCGATCCTGCCAGGAGACGTCGTGTCGTCATGTTCCACCTGTTCCTCGTCGTTGAGTGGCCGGGTCGGCCGTCCGTCCTGCGTCGGTGCGGGAGGTGGGTCCAGTGTCAGAAACGCCCCGGAGGGTGTCAAACGTTTTCGAAAACCATTTCGAGATGGCTAGGCTCGCGCCGTGAACGTTCGCTCGACCATCCACGACGTGGCCGCCGCCGCCGGCGTCTCGGTCGCCACGGTGTCCAAGGCGGTCAACGGCCGCTACGGCGTGTCGCCCGCCACCACGGCGAAGGTGATGGCGGCCGTCGACGCCCTCGGCTACGAGTCGAGCCTCGTCGCGAGCAGCATGCGCTCGCGGCGCACGGGCGTCGTCGGCGTGCTCGTCGCCGACTTCGAGCCGTTCAGCTCCGAGGTGCTGAAGGGCGTCGGCACGGCGATGCGGACGCTCGGCGCCGAGTACGACCTCCTCGCCTACAGCGGGGCCCACCACGGAGGCGCGGAGGGCTGGGAACGCCGCTCGCTCTCCCGCCTCAGCGGCACCCTCATCGACGGGGCGATCCTCGTCACCCCCTCCGTGCTCACCATGTCGACGACGGTGCCGGTCGTCGCCGTCGACCCGCACCGGGGCCGGGCCGACCTGCCGAGCGTCGAGGCGGACAGCCGCGGGGGCGCCATCCAGGCGGTCGAGCACCTCGTGGGGCTCGGGCACCGTCGGATCGGCTTCCTCGCGGGGCGCGGCGACCTCCGGTCGGCGTCCCTCCGCGAGGCCGGCTACGTCCAGGCGCTGGCGGCGGCGGGGATCGCCCGCGACCCCGGGCTCACGCGCGACGGCGAGTTCGAGCTCGGCGCCGGGCGGACGGCGGCCCGCGAGCTGCTGACCCTGCCCGACCGGCCGTCGGCGGTCTTCGCGGCGAACGACCTGATGGCGGTCTCGGTGCTCCGCACCGCGCACGAGCTCGGCCTCCGGGTGCCGGACGACCTCAGCGTGGTCGGCTTCGACGACATCCCCGAGGCCGCCCGCGAGCAGCCCGCCCTGACGACGGTCCGGCAGCCGATGCACCGGCTGGGGACGGTCGCGACGACGATGCTCTTCTCGCTGCTCGGGGGCGTCGACCCGGCCGAGGCCGAGGTCGTGCTGCCGACGAAGCTCGTGGTGCGCGGCACGACGGCTCCCCCGGCCGCAGGACTCCCGGCTGCATTACGGCACCGGGTGCCATGATGCCTCCGGCGGGCACCCGGCCCGCCACGAGAGGAGCCACCATGCCCGAGTCCACGATCCCCGGCCGCTTCGCCGGCCGCACCGTCATCGTCACCGGGGCGGGCAGCGGCATCGGCCGCGCCTCCGCCCTCCGGTTCGCACGGGAGGGCGCCCGCGTGGTCGCGGCCGACGTCGTGGCGGCGCGCCTCGACGCGCTCGTCGCCGAGCACCCCGACCTCGACCTCGTCCCCGTCGCCGGCGACATCACCGCCGAGGCGGGCGTGCAGGCCGTCGTCGACGCCGCGGACGGCCGCGTCGACGTGCTCGCCAACGTCGCCGGGGTGATGGACGCCTTCGTCCCCGCCGCCGAGATCGACGACGCCGCGTGGGAGTTCGTCTTCGCCGTCAACGTGACCGCCGTCATGCGGCTGACCCGCGCCGTGCTCCCGCTCATGCTCGAGGCCGGTCGCGGCGCGATCGTGAACGTCGCGTCCGAGGCGGCCCTGCGCGGCTCGGCCGCCGGGCTCGCCTACACCGCCTCGAAGCACGCCGTCGCGGGCATGACGAAGAACACCGCGGTGATCTACGGCCGCGACGGGATCCGCACCAACGCGGTCGCGCCCGGCGCCACCATCACGAACATCGAGGCGCCGATGTCGTCGGCGGTCGCGGCGGCCGCGCTGGGCCCGATCATGCAGGCGACGGTCCCGACGCCGGTCGAGGCCGACGTCATGGCCGCCTCGATCACCTGGCTGGCCAGCGACGACGCGTCGAACGTCAACGGCGTCGTCCTGGCGTCGGACGGGGGCTGGTCCGCGATCTAGACCGCCGCCCCGGAGGCGCGGGCCGGCCCGCCCAGGCCGGCCAGCGCCTCCAGGGCGTCGCCCACCGCGCCGCGGAGCCCGGGCTCCCCGTCCGCCGTCGCCCATCCCCGCAGCGCCGCGAACGACGCCGCGCCGATGGCCTCGGTCACGGCCTCCGCGGCGGGCGTGCCCGCGAGGTCCGGTCGGCGGCGGGCCACGAAGGCGGACAGCACCTGGTCCGTCTCGGCGAGCTGCGCGGACACGGCGGCCCGGAGCTCGGCGTGGGCGGCGATCAGGCGGAGACGGCTCCGCGTCGCGTCGAGGTCGACCGCGTCGGACTCCATCGCGCCGACGAACGCGTCGCGGTAGGCGTCGAGCAGCGGCGACCCGGGGTCGCTGTCGTCGAGGCGACGGCGCATCTCGTCGGCGGCGGGCCCGACGCCGCCCCAGACGAGGTCGGCCTTGCTGCGCGCGTGCCGGAAGAGGCTGCGCCGACCGATCCCGGCGGCCTCCGCGACGTCGGCCATGCTGACCGCGTCGTAGCCGCGCTCCTCGAAGAGGGCCAGGGCCGTCCGGGCCACGGCCTCGACGTCCGTCCCGACCGGGCGACCGGGCCGACGGGCCTCGTCGCGGGCGGGCGTCTCTCCTGGGGCGGGCACGGTGCGAGGCTACCTCGCCGCCGTCGCCCGGAGCGGGCCCCGCGGACGCGTCCGTCCGCGCGTGCACCCCGGGAACGACGAAAGCCCCGGCGGACCGGGGCTTTCTCTCCGTGGGCGATACCGGGCTCGAACCGATGACCTCTTCCGTGTGAAGGAAGCGCGCTACCAACTGCGCCAATCGCCCCTGTCGGGGACTCGTCGATACTAGTGGACGCGTCGACTCCAGCGCCATTCGGCGCCCCTCCGAGGGTGCTGCGGGCGCCCGCCCCGGAGCCGGGGTGAGGGGTCGAAGACACGAACATCCCTCGATTTGTTTTCTGCCCCGGGTCTGGGTATTGTTCTTTTGCACGCAGAAATGCAAAGCGAAATGCGGATGTGGCGCAGTGGTAGCGCATCACCTTGCCAAGGTGAGGGTCGCGAGTTCGAATCTCGTCATCCGCTCGAGTGTAATGCTCACCAGAGGGTGGTCCACCGACTGGTGGCTCCCCCTCTGGGAGTCGCTCGTATGGTGGAGTGGCCGAGAGGCGAGGCACCGGCCTGCAAAGCCGTTCACGCGGGTTCAAATCCCGTCTCCACCTCCATTCGATCCCGACTTCGGTCTATGATCGCGTGAACAACTGAAGAGACCTGCTCGCAGGTCATGCATGAGCGATTGGCGCAGCGGTAGCGCGCTTCCCTGACACGGAAGAGGTCGCTGGTTCGATCCCAGTATCGCTCACACGAGAGAAGCCCCCGAGAGATCGGGGGCTTCTCGCATTTCCGGTCGCAGACGGGACCAGGCGCGCGACGAGCCCTGCCACGCCGGGCCGCCGCCTCAGTCGCTGAGGATGACCCGCATCGCGTCGACGAGGGCGAGGTTCCCCCGACGGAGCTCGGCGACCTGTGCCTCGAGCCTCCGGACGTCCTCGGCGACGACGGGTCGGTCGACGCTCGCCGTCTCCTCCCGCGGCGTCGGCTCCGCTCCGGCCTCGACGGCAGGCGCGGCAGGGTCCGCCGCCTCGTCGACCTCGGCGAGGGGCGCCTCCCCCGGTCCGCCGTCGGCCGTGGCGTCGGCCGGCGACTCGTCGTCGAGCGACCGGGTCGTCGGCGAGTCGTCACGGTCGGCGCGCTCCTCGCGATCGGCGCGCTCCTCGCGATCGACCGGGGCGTCGCGGTCGACCGGGACGATGCGCGTCGTCGTCACGGGCGAGAACTTGGGTCGCTTGGCCTTCTTGGCGGGGACGACCGTCTCGGGCGCGACCTCGGCCACCCACTCGCGGAGGGCCTGCTGGTCGACGGCGAACTCCTCGGCGACGACGGAGAACACGTGGCGGTCCCCCGGGTTCGTCGCGAGGCGCTGCACGACGCGGGCCGTGGCGGCGTCGCGGGTCTCGGCGTCGTACCACTGGTCGATCGGCATCGTTCTCCTCCTCGGCGGGACCTGGGCGGTCCTCAGGGAATCTAGGGCATGGCGGCTGGGCTGTCGGTCGGGGCGGTCGCCGGCCCCGCGGACGCAGGACGGCCCCGGTCAGCTGACCGGGGCCGTCCTGGAGGGGCGGGACGCTACGCGCGCGAGTTCTCGAGCACGTAGCCCTCCTCGCCGTGGAGCGCGAGGTCGATGCCGGCGACCTCGTCCTCGTTCTTGACGCGGAAGCCGATGGTCTTCTCGATCGCCAGGCCGATGAGGAAGGCCAGCACGAACGAGTAGACGAGCACGGCGAGGGCGGAGAGCGCCTGGACGCCGAGCTGCGTGAACGATCCCGAGAAGAAGAGGCCGCTGCCGGTGGCGAAGAAGCCGAGGTAGAGCGTGCCGATGAGGCCGCCGACGAGGTGGATGCCCACGACGTCGAGCGAGTCGTCGAACCCGAGCTTGAATTTGAGGTCGATGGCGAGGGCGCAGACGGCGCCCGCCACGACGCCGAGCACGATCGCCCAGAACGGCGACAGGGCGGCGCAGGCCGGGGTGATGGCGACGAGGCCGGCGACGGCTCCCGAGGCGGCGCCGACCGAGGTGGCCTTGCCGTCCTTGAGCTTCTCGACGACGAGCCAGCCGAGGACGGCGGCCGCGGGAGCGGCGATCGTGTTGAGGAAGGCGAGCGCGGCGATGCCGTCGGCGGCGAGCTCGGACCCGGCGTTGAAGCCGAACCAGCCGAACCACAGGAGGCCGGCGCCGAGGAGCACGAAGGGCGGGTTGTGCGGCTTGTCGGCGCCCTTGGCGAAGCCGACGCGCTTGCCGAGCACGAGGGCCAGGGCGAGGGCCGCGGCACCGGCGTTGATGTGGACGGCCGTGCCGCCCGCGAAGTCGATGACGCCCATCTGGGCGATCCAGCCGCCGTCGACGACCGAGCCGTCCTCGCCGAGCGTGAAGTTGAAGACCCAGCTGGCGACCGGGAAGTAGACCACGGTGGCCCAGACGCCGGCGAAGATCATCCAGGCGCCGAACTTGGCGCGGTCGGCGATCGCGCCCGAGATGAGCGCGACGGTGATGATCGCGAAGGTGGCCTGGAAGGCGGCGAAGGCGATGCCCGGGAAGGCGGCGGCGTACTCGCCGCTCTGCACCTCCTGGAAGAGCGAGTCGAGGCTGAACATCGACGGGTCGAAGCCGAAGACGCCGTCCCAGCCGATGTAGGTGTCGGTGCCCGCGGGGCCCTCAGGACCGTTCGAGAAGGCGATGGAGTAGCCGTAGAGCACCCAGAGGACGCCGATCAGGCCCATGGCGCCGAAGCTGAGCATCATCATGCTGATCACGCTCTTGGCCTTGACCAGGCCGCCGTAGAAGAAGGCGAGGCCGGGGGTCATGAGCAGCACGAGCGCTGCGCAGATGAGCATGAAGGCGGTGTTGCCTTGGTCCAGTTCCATGTGGGGTCACCTCTCGTCGTTCGGAGCCAGGGGCGTCGTCCGCGGCCCGCCCCGTGTGGGTCTCACGGTCTGTGACGGCAGGCGGCGCGGCGGTGACGCAGACTCAGTGTCGTGGGGCGAGGTTTCCGGTCGTGTCCGCGCATGTTTCGGCGATGTAACAGGATCTGTGCGTTCGTGAACAGCGTGTTTCGCGAGGCTCCGAGACGGCCCCCAGGCCGCTGGCGAGGTGTCGGGACGCCCGTCAGGCGGAGGTGAGGGCCACGAGGCGCGAGACCGCCCGGAGGTACTTCTTGCGGTAGCCGCCCGCGAGCATGTCCTCGCCGAAGACGCCGTCCAGGGGCGTGCCCGTCGCGATCACGCGCACCTGGGCGTCGTAGAGGCGATCGACGAACGCGACGAAGCGGAGCGCGTCCGTCTGGCTGGAGAAGGGCGCGACCCCGCGCATCCCCACGGCGTCGACGCCGTCGATCAGCTTGACGTACCGGCTCGGGTGGACCGTCGAGAGGTGCGCGACCAGCGCGCCGAAGTCGTCGACGGAGACGGTTCCCCCGACCGCCGCCACGGCGGCGTCGAGGTCGTCGGTGACAACGGCCCGCGCCTCGACCTCCCGGCGTCGGTAGTCGTCGCCGTCGATGCGCAGCGTCCGGAAGCGGTCGGACAGGCCCTGGATCTCCCGGAGGAAGTCGGCGGCGGCGAAGCGCCCCTCGCCGAGCGCCGCGGGGGGCGTGTTCGACGTCGCCGCGATGCGCGTGCCCTGGTCGGCGAGGTCGCCGAGCAGCCGCGTCATCATCATCGTGTCGCCCGGGTCGTCGAGCTCGAACTCGTCGATGCAGACCAGGGTCGCGCCCTTCAGCTGCTGGGCCGCCCCCGCGTAGCCCACCGCGCCGACGAGGGCGGTGTACTCGATGAAGGTGCCGAAGTAGCGACGACCGGTCGAGCGGTTGAACAGGGCCGCGAGCAGGTGCGTCTTGCCGACGCCGAAGCCGCCGTCGAGGTAGAGGCCGGGGAGCGCCTCCGGCACGTCCGAGCGGCGGCGGAAGAGGCCGCGGCGGGCCGGGCGCTCCCCCGCGGAGCCGAAGCCCGCCACCGCCTCGACGGCCTCGGCCTGCGACGGGAAGGCGTCGTCGGGCCGGTAGTTCTCGAGCGAGGCCCCGTCGAACTGCCGCGGCGGCACGAGCTCGGCGACGATCTCGGCGCTCGTGATGGTCGGCGCGCGGTCGACCAGCGACACGACGGTGCGGAGCGGTTCAGGGGACATCGGCGGGACCTCGCGGGTGGTGGCGTGACGGCCGGCGGGAATGCCGCGGCCGTGTTCTGTGTCAGAGTCTCGGGGGCGTCCGGGCGACGGCGACGCGCGATGCGTACCGTCGAGGTGCCGCCTGCCGATGATACCCACGCGGTCGGCGGCACCCGATCGCCCCGACCGCCGCCGCGGCGGACCCCGCCCTGCGGGGCGACAGACAAGAGGAGTCACCATGGTCGTCGACCACGACACGTCAGAACGGTTCACCGAGTACGCCCACCCGGAGAGGCTCGTCAGCACCGAGTGGCTGCAGGAGCACCTCGGGACGCCCGGCCTCGTCGTCGTCGAGTCCGACGAGGACGTCCTGCTCTACGAGACCGGCCACATCGCCGGCGCCGTCAAGATCGACTGGCACCTCGACCTCAACGACCCCGTGCAGCGCGACTACGTCGACGGCGAGGCGTTCGCCGCGCTCATGTCGCGCAGCGGCGTCGACCGCGACAGCACGATCGTCGTCTACGGCGACAAGAACAACTGGTGGGCGGCCTACGCCCTGTGGGTCTTCTCGCTCTTCGGCCACGCCGACGTGCGACTGCTCGACGGCGGTCGCGCGGCGTGGGAGGCGGAGGGCCGCGAGTACACGACGGTCGCCCCCCGGCCCGAGCCGACCGACTACCCGGTCGTCGAGCGCGACGACACCCTGCTGCGCGCCTACAAGGACGACGTCCTCGCGCACCTGGGCTCGCCGCTGATCGACGTGCGCTCGCCCGAGGAGTACTCGGGAGAGCGCACGACGGCTCCCGCCTACCCCGAGGAGGGCGCCCTGCGCGCCGGCCACATCCCCTCGGCCCAGAACGTGCCGTGGGGCAAGGCCGCGGCCGAGGACGGCCGCTTCCGCGGCGTCGTCGAGCTCGACGCGATCTACCGCGACGGCGCCGGCCTCGCCGACGGCGACGACGTCATCGCGTACTGCCGCATCGGGGAGCGGTCGAGCCACACCTGGTTCGTGCTGCACCACCTGCTCGGCTTCGAGAACGTGCGCAACTACGACGGCTCGTGGACCGAGTGGGGCAGCACCGTCCGCGTGCCCATCGTGCAGGGCACCGAGCCCGGCGCGGTCCCCGGGCGCTGAGCCGGTGAGCGACGCGACCGCGGGCGCCCTGCCCGCACACCTGGCCGAGATCCGCGAGGAGTTCCTCGCCCTCGAGCTGCGGGACCGCCTCCAGCTGCTCCTCGAGTTCTCGAACGAGCTGCCCGACCTGCCCGAGCGCTACGTCGGCCACCCCGACCTGCTCGAGCGCGTCGAGGAGTGCCAGTCGCCGGTGTTCATCTTCGTCGAGGTCGTCGACGGGCGGGTGGCGATGCACGCGACGGCCCCTCGCGAGGCGCCGACCACCCGCGGGTTCGCCTCGATCCTCGCGCAGGGGCTCAGCGGCCTGACCGTCGACGAGGTGCTCCGCGACGTGCCCGACGACTACCCGCAGACGATCGGCCTCGCGCAGGCGGTCAGCCCCCTGCGGCTCCGGGGCATGACCGCCCTGCTCGGCCGGGCGAAGCGCCAGCTCCGCGAGAAGACCGCGGCCGCGTGAGCCTGCGCGTCCTCCACCGCGTCGCCGCGGGACCGCTCGAGACGGCGGGCACGATCGACCCCGAGGCCGACCGGGACGTCCTGCTCGGCCTCTACGCGCCTCCCTCGGCCACCTGGCTGCGGCTCAACCTGATCGCGGCGGTCAGCGGCGACGCGGCCGGGCCCGACGGCACGTCGGAGACGCTGAGCAACCCGACCGACCGGGTCGTGCTCGGCGTCGTCCGCGAGCTCGCCGACGGCGTGGTCGTCGGTGCGGCGAGCGTGCGTGCCGAGGGGTACCGGGTGCCGAAGACCTCACGCCTCGTCGTCGTGACGTCGTCGGGCGACCTGTCGGGCCACCGCATGGACCCGGCGCAGGCCGAGCGCGTCGTGGTCGTCTGCCCGGCGTCGGCCGAGGAGGAGGTCGCCCGCACGCTCGGCGACGACGTCGCGGCGGCGGCCACCACGCTCGTCGTGCCGGCCGGCGACGACGGAGTCGTCGCGCCGGAGACGCTGCTGCGGCGGCTCCGCGAGCACGGTCTGCGTTCGCTCGTCTGCGAGGGAGGGCCGTCGCTCGCGGGGCAGTTCCTCCGCGACGGGCTCGTCGACGAGCTCTGCCTCTCGACGTCGCCGCTGGTGATCGGCAGCGGGCTGCCGGTCTTCGGGCGGGAACGCTTCGACCCGTCCGACCTCGAGCTCAGCCAGCTGCTGCTCGACGACGCGAGCGGGCTCTACGCGCGCTGGCTGCTGCCGGGAGGGCCCGCGGGCCGCTCCGCGGCGGAGGCAGGGCGGTGACGTGCCGTCGCGGCCTGCCCCGGCACCCGGCGTGCCGCAGACCTCTGGATCTGCTGGGAGCCTAGTCTGCTGGGGTGTCCCGCACTCCCCCGACGTCGCCGATCCCGGCCGCGACCCCGGACGCGTTCCTGGCCGCGGCCGAGTCCGTGCGCCGGGCCGTCGTGCGCGACGACCTCGCCGTGACCGAGATCCCCGCGCCGTCGGGGCTCGCCCCCCGAGCGCTCGCCCTGGCGGGCGACGTCGTGGGCGCCTCGGGCCGCGCCGACCCCGAGCTGGGCACCGGCCGCTTCGTGCTGCTGCACGACGAGTCCGAGCCCGAGGCGTGGGGCGGGCCGTTCCGCGTCGTCTGCTTCGCGCAGGCGCCCCTCGAGACCGACCTCGCCCTCGACCCCTTCGTCGCCGACGTCGCGTGGTCGTGGCTCGTCGACTCCCTCGAGGCCGGAGGCGCGGCGCACCACTCCGCGTCCGGCACGGCCACCAAGGTGCTCTCGACGGGCTACGGCGACCTCGCCGACCGCGGCGAGGGCGCCCAGCTGGAGCTCCGCGCCTCGTGGACGCCGACCAGCACCGACCTCTCGCCCCACGTCGACGCGTGGAGCGAGCTCATCTGCACGCTCGCGGGGCTCCCGCCGACGGTGGAGGGCGTCACGCTCCTCGCCTCCCGGCGCGTGGGGCGCGACTGAGCGACGACGCACCGACGAACAGGACCGACCGACACATGGACGACGCCACCACCGCCCCGACCCCGACCGTCAGCGTCTCGCCGACCGTCGCGACGGCCGACTCCGTGCACGGCCGGGTCGACGTCATCGCCGACCGGCAGGGCTACCTCGCGGCCGTCGAGGCCATCGCCGCCGGGCACGGCCCGATCTCGATCGACGCGGAGCGCGCCTCCGGCTATCGCTACTCGCAGCGCGCCTACCTCATCCAGGTCTTCCGCCGGGGGGCCGGCGTCTTCCTCTTCGACCCGCCCGCGATCGGCTCGTTCGACGAGCTCCAGGCGGTCATCGGCCACGAGGAGTGGGTGCTGCACGCGGCCAGCCAAGACCTCGCCTGCCTCCGTGAGGTCGGCCTCGACCCCGAGCTCGTCTTCGACACCGAGCTCGGAGCCCGGCTCGCGGGCCTGCCGAAGGTCGGCCTCGGCGCCGTCGTCGAGCAGCTGCTCGGCGTCCACCTCGCCAAGGAGCACTCCGCGGCCGACTGGTCGACCCGGCCGCTGCCGCAGAGCTGGCTCGTCTACGCCGCGCTCGACGTCGAGCTGCTCGTCGACCTCCGCGACGCGATGCACGAGCTCCTCGAGGGCGCCGGCAAGCTCGAGATCGCCCGCGAGGAGTTCGCCGCGACCGTGGCCCGCGAGGCCAAGCCGCCGAAGGCGGAGCCGTGGAGGCGCCTCACCGGCCTGCACACCGTCCGCGGCAGCAGGGGGCTGGCCGTCGCCCGTGAGCTCTGGCTCGCCCGTGACGAGTACGCCCGCCAGGTCGACACCGCCGCCGGGCGCCTCGTGCCCGACGCCTCCCTCGTGGCGGCGACGAAGGCGCAGCCCGCCGACAAGCGGGCGCTCGCGGGCGTCCGCGAGTTCGTGGGCCGCGCGAGCCGCAGCGAGCTCGACCGCTGGTGGGCGGCCATCGAGCGCGGCATGTCCACGGACGACCTGCCGAGCCACCGCGGACCGGCCGGCGACACGCTGCCCCCGCCCCGCAGCTGGGCCGACAAGAGCCCGATGGCCGACGCGCGGTACCGCCACGCGCGCCCGGTCGTGGCCGCGATCGCGGAGGAGCTCGACCTGCCCGTCGAGAACCTCCTCACGCCCGAGCTCCTGCGGCGTCTCTGCTGGGAGCCGCCGATCCCGTTCGACACCGACACGCTCGCGGCGGCCCTCCGCGACCTCGGCGCGCGGCGCTGGCAGGTCGAGGCCGTGGCCGGCCCCCTGGCCGACGCCTTTGTCGACGCCCACCAAGAGCCCGAGAGCCCGCCCGCCGAGGCTTCGTAGACTTCCGCGAAGGATTCTCGCCGGTCGGCGGCCCTCCCTAGGATCGAGGGCGATCCGAGCACTGGAGGCACTGTGGCCGAGAGAACCGAAGTCGTGTTCGTCGACGGGGTACGCACCCCGTTCGGACGAGCCGGAGACAAGGGAATGTACTGGCGCACGCGCGCCGACGACCTGGTCGTGAAGGCGATGAAGGGGCTGCTCGACCGCAACCCCTCGCTGCCGCTCGACCGCGTCGACGAGGTCGCCGTCGCGGCGACCACCCAGCAGGGCGACCAGGGCCTGACCCTCGGCCGCACGACGGCGCTCCTGGCCGGCCTCCCCCGTTCCGTGCCGGGCTACGCGATCGACCGCATGTGCGCCGGCGCCATGACGAGCGTCACGACCGTGTCGGGCGGCATCGCCTTCGGCGCGTACGACGTCGCGATCGCCGGCGGGGTCGAGCACATGGGCCGACACCCGATGGGCTTCGACGCCGACCCGAACCCCCGCTTCCTCACCGAGAAGCTCGTCAGCGGCGACGCCCTCAACATGGGCTCGACCGCCGAGCGCATCCACGACCGCTTCCCCTCCCTCACGAAGGAGCGCTCCGACCGCTTCGCCATGCGGTCGCAGCAGAAGCTCGCGGCGGCGTACGAGGCGGGCCAGATCCAGCCCGACCTCGTGCCGGTCGCGATCCAGACGGACGAGGGCTGGGGCCTGGCCACCCGCGACGAGGCGCCGCGCCCCGAGACGACCATGGAAGGCCTCGCGTCGCTCCGCACCCCGTTCCGCCCGCACGGGCGCGTGACGGCCGGCAACTCGTCCGGCCTGAACGACGGCGCGACCGTCAGCCTGATGGCCTCCGCCGACGCGGCCCGCGAGCTCGGCCTGACGCCGAAGATGCGACTCGTCAGCTTCGCCTACGCCGGCGTCGAGCCGGAGATCATGGGCATCGGCCCCGTCCCCTCCACCGAGAAGGCACTCCGCAAGGCCGGGCTCACCATCGACGACATCGGCCTGTTCGAGCTCAACGAGGCGTTCGCCGTGCAGGTGCTGTCGCTGCTCGACCACTTCGGCGTCGACGACGACGACCCGCGCGTCAACCCCTGGGGCGGCGCCATCGCCGTCGGCCACCCTCTCGCCTCGTCGGGGGTGCGGCTGATGATCCAGCTCGCCCGGCAGTTCGAGCAGCACCCCGAGGTGAGGTACGGCCTGACGGCCATGTGCGTCGGCCTCGGCCAGGGCGGCAGCGTCGTCTGGGAGAACCCCCACTTCTCGAGGAAGGCGGCCCGCTCGTGAGCACCGCGGTCGAACAGCTCGAGGCGCTGAGCGCCGACGAGGTCGTCACCCACTCCTACGTCCGTGACGTCCCGCTGCCGTCGGGCGGCGTCCTCGCGCTCGTCACGCTCGACAACGGGCGCGACCACACCCGGCCGAGCACCCTCGGGCCGGCGACGCTGCGCGAGCTGGGGGCGACCCTCGACGGCCTGCGGCAGCGCGCCTCCTCGGGTGAGGTCCAGGCGATCGCCGTCACCGGCAAGCCGTACTTCCTCGCCGCGGGGGCCGACCTCAGCAAGGTCAGCCAGATCCCCAGCCGCGAGGTCGCGGTCGAGCTCGCCCGCCTCGGGCACGCGACGCTCGGCAAGCTGCACGAGGCCGGCGTGCCGACCTTCGTGTTCGTCAACGGCCTCGCGCTCGGCGGCGGCCTCGAGATCGCCCTGCACGCCGACTACCGCACGGTCGACTCGTCGGTCGCGGCCGTCGCGCTGCCCGAGGTCTTCCTCGGCATCGTCCCGGCGTGGGGAGGCGCGTGGCTGCTCCCGAACCTCGTGGGCATCGAGAACGCGCTGCGGGTGGTCATCGAGAACCCGCTGAAGAACAACCGCACGCTGAAGGCCGCCGAGGCCCTCGAGCTCGGCATCGTCGACGCGGAGTTCGGCCACGCGGCCTTCCTCGAGGAGTCGATCCGCTGGGCGGACGGCGTCCTCACCGGCGCCGTGACGGTGTCGCGGCCGAACGTGCCGGGTCGCCTCGAGCGTGCCGTGAAGTGGGACGCGGCCGTCAGCATCGCCCGCAAGTCGCTCGAGTCCCGGATCGGCACCGTCGCGAAGTCGCCCTACTCCGCGCTGGCCCTCCTGAAGGCCGCGAGGTCGGCGACCCGGGAGGAGGGCTTCGCCTCCGAGGACGAGGCGCTCGGCGACCTCGTCTCCGGCGACCAGTTCCACGCGAGCATGTACGCCTTCGACCTCGTCCAGAAGCGTGCCAAGCGCCCGGCCGGGGCGCCGTCCCGCGACCTGGCGCGGAAGGTCGGCAAGGTGGGCGTCGTGGGCGCGGGTCTCATGGCCAGCCAGTTCGCGCTGCTCTTCGTCCGACGCCTCCAGGTGCCGGTCGTCATCACCGATCTCGACCAGGAGCGCGTCGACGCCGGCGTCGAGCGGATCCGCGGCGAGATCGCCACGCTCGAGTCGAAGGGCCGCATCTCGCCCGACGAGTCGAAGCGCCTCACGGCGCTCGTCACGGGCACGACCGACATCGCCGACTTCGCCGACGCCGACTGGGTCATCGAGGCCGTCTTCGAGGAGCTCGGCGTGAAGCAGGACGTCTTCGCGCGCGTCGAGGCGGTCGTCTCCGAGACGACCGTGCTCGCGACGAACACCTCGTCGCTCAGCGTCGAGGAGATCGGGGCCCGGCTCGCGCACCCGGAGCGGCTCGTCGGCTTCCACTTCTTCAACCCCGTGGCGGTCATGCCGCTCATCGAGGTCGTCCGGACGGCCCGCACCGACGACGAGACGCTGAGCACGGCGATGGTGACCGCCGCCGCCCTCAAGAAGAACGCCGTCATCACGGCCGACACCCCCGGGTTCGTGGTGAACCGCGTCCTCGCCAAGCTGCTCGGCGAGGCCATGCACGCCGTCGAGACCGGCACGCCCTTCGAGGTCGTCGACCGCGCCACGGCGCCGTTCGGGCTGCCGATGACGCCGTTCGAGCTGCTCGAGCTGGTCGGACTGACCGTGGGTGCGCACGTGCTCGACACGCACCACGCGGCCTTCCCCGACCGGTTCTACGCGAGCGACGGGCTGCACCGGCTCGCCGAGCACGGGCGCGTCTTCGACCGCGACAAGAAGGGCCGACGCACCGGGTTCGACAAGAAGGCCGTCGCCCTCGCGGCCGGTCCCGGCACCGCGCTGACCGAGGACGAGCTGCGGGTGAGGATCGAGGACGGCCTCGCCGACGAGGTCGGGCGCATGCTCGACGACCACGTCGTCACGGCGGCGGAGGACATCGACCTCTGCCTCATCCTCGGCGCGGGCTACCCGTTCCAGATGGGCGGGGTCACGCCGTACCTCGACCGCGTGGGCGCCAGCGAGAGGGTGCGCGGTCGGACCTTCCACGACCCCGTCGTCGCCGGGCCGGGGTCCTAGAACCCGGCGCGCCACCCGCGCCTCTCCTCCTCGGCGAGGCACGACGGAGCCCCTCGGCACTCGCCGAGGGGCTCCGTCGTCTCGCCGGTGTCCGCACAGGCCGGCCGGGCACGTCAGTCCTGCTGGGCGTCGACGCGTCGTGACTGGTGGTCGCCCACGGGGCGCGCCACGGGGATCTTGCTTCCGAGGACCTGCGCGACGACGTCGCGGGCGATGTGCTGGGGGGTGAGTCCTGCCTCCTCGAGGATCTCGGCCCGTGAGCCGTGCTCGAGGAACTCGTCGGGCAGGCCCAGCTCCGTCACCGCCGTGTCGACGCCGGCCTGGCGGAGGTCCTGCCGGATGCGCGTGCCGATGCCGCCCACGCGGACGCCGTCCTCGATGGTGACGACGAGGCGGTGCTCGGCGGCGAGGTCGATGACCGAGCGCGCCACCGGCACCACCCAGCGCGGGTCGACCACCGTCGCCCCGATGCCCTGGGCCGCCAGGCGCTCCGCGACGTCGAGGCCGACGGTCGCCATCGGGCCCACGCACACGAGGAGGACGTCGCGACGCTCGTCGCTGAGCAGGACGTCGACGCCGTCGTCGAGGCGCGTCTCGGCCTCGTGCTCGGCGCCGACGCTGCCCTTGGAGAAACGCACCACGGTCGGGGCGTCGGTGACGGCGACGGCCTCGCGGAGCTCCTCGCGCAGCCGGGTGGCGTCGCGGGGCGCGGCCAGGCGGATGTGCGGCACGATCTGCAGCAGCGCCAGGTCCCACATGCCGTGGTGGCTGGGGCCGTCCGGGCCGGTCACGCCGGCGCGGTCGAGCACGAACGTGACCCCGGCCCGGTGCAGGCCGACGTCCATGAGCACCTGGTCGAAGGCGCGGTTGATGAAGGTCGCGTAGAGGGCGACGACGGGGTGGAGCCCGCCGAACGCCAGGCCCGCGGCCGAGGTGACCGCGTGCTGCTCCGCGATGCCGACGTCGAGCACGCGCCTCGGGAACCGCTCGGCCATCTTGTGCAGCCCCACCGGGCGGAGCATCGCCGCGGTGATGCCGACGACGGTCTCGTCGCGCTCGGCGATCGAGACGATCTCGTCGGCGAAGACGCTGGTCCACGACGGCGCGTTCGACGTCTCGAGGGGCTCGCCCGTCTCGGGGTCGATCTGCCCGACGGCGTGGAACTGGTCCGCCACGTCGGCGCGGGCCGGGTCGTAGCCTCGGCCCTTCTCGGTGATGGCGTGGACGATGACCGGCGTGCCGTAGTTCTTCGCCTGGCGCAGCGCCTCCTCCATCGCCGACTGGTCGTGGCCGTCGACGGGGCCGACGTACTTGATGTCGAGGTTCGAGTAGAGCGCCTCGTTGTTCGTGAAGCGGCTGAGGAAGCCGTGCAGCCCGCCGCGGACGCCCCGGTAGAAGGCTCGGCCCGGGTGTCCGAGCCGGTCGAAGACCGCCTGGCTGCCGCGGTGCATGTCGCGATAGGTGCTCTGCGTGCGCACCGTGTTGAGGAAGCGCGCCATGCCGCCGATGGTCGGGGCGTACGAGCGGCCGTTGTCGTTGACGATGATGATCAGGCGGCGGTCGTTCTCGTCGCTGATGTTGTTCAGCGCCTCCCACGTCATGCCGCCGGTGAGCGCGCCGTCGCCGACGACCGCGACGACGTGACGGTCGGACTGGCCGGTGAGCTGGAAGGCCCGGGAGATGCCGTCGGCCCACGACAGGCTGCTCGACGCGTGCGAGCTCTCGACGATGTCGTGCTCCGACTCGGATCGCTGCGGGTAGCCCGCCAGCCCGCCCCGGAGGCGGAGCATGCTGAAGTCCTTGCGGCCGGTCACGATCTTGTGGACGTACGACTGGTGGCCCGTGTCGAACACGAAGGCGTCGTGCGGCGACCGGAAGACGCGGTGCATGGCGAGGGTCATCTCGACGACGCCGAGGTTCGGGCCGAGGTGGCCGCCCGTCTTCGACACCTCCGCGACGAGGAACCGCCTGATCTCCCCCGCGAGGTCGACCATCTGCTCGTCGGTGAGGGCGTCGAGGTCACGCGGACCCGTGATCGTCTCGAGAATGCTCATGCCGGCTTCCTTTCCGCCTACCCGGAGGCAGCCTGCCTCAGTTTAGGCGTCGGGCTCAGAGAACGCCGGGAGGCCGAGGCCCGTCGAGTCGATGCTCGACGGGCCGGCCTCCCGGCGTCGTGGTGGTGCGTGTCGACCGGGCGGGCGTCAGACCAAGCTGCGGAGGACGTACTGCAGGATGCCCCCGTTGCGGTAGTAGTCGGCCTCGCCCGGGGTGTCGATGCGGACGACCGCGTCGAACTCGACGGTCTGCTTGCCCGCCGCCGAGTGCTCGGTCGGCTCGGCCGTCACGTGGACCGTCTTCGGCGTCGTGCCCTGGTTCAGCTCCTCGATGCCGGCGATGCTGATCGACTCGGTGCCGTCGAGCCCGAGCGACTCCCACGACTCGCCCGCGGGGAACTGCAGAGGCACGACGCCCATGCCGATGAGGTTCGACCGGTGGATGCGCTCGAAGCTCTCGGTGATGACGGCCTTGACGCCGAGGAGGCTGGTGCCCTTCGCCGCCCAGTCGCGCGACGAGCCCGAGCCGTACTCCTTGCCGCCGAGGATGACGAGGGGCGTGCCCTGCTCCTGGTAGCGGGCGCTCGCGTCGTAGATGAACGACTGCGGCGCGTCGGCCTGCGTGAAGTCGCGCGTGTAGCCGCCCTCCACCCCGTCGAGCAGCTGGTTCCGCAGGCGGATGTTCGCGAACGTGCCGCGGATCATGACCTCGTGGTTGCCGCGACGCGAGCCGTAGGAGTTGAAGTCCTTGCGGTCGACGCCGTGCTCGTCGAGGTAGTGGCCGGCGGGGCTGTCGGCCTTGATCGACCCGGCGGGGCTGATGTGGTCGGTCGTGACCGAGTCGCCGAGCTTGGCCAGCACCCGGGCGCCGACGATGTCCGTGACGGGCGTCGTCTCGAGAGTCATGCCCTCGAAGTACGGGGGCTTCCGCACGTAGGTCGACTCGTCGTCCCACTCGAAGGTGGCGCCGGTGGGCGTCGGGAGCGAGCGCCAGCGCTCGTCGCCGTCGAAGACGCCGGCGTACTCGTGGGTGAACATGCCCGTGTCGATCGACGAGTCGATGGTCGACTGGACCTCGGCCGCGTCGGGCCAGATGTCGCGGAGGAAGACGTCGGTGCCGTCGCTCGACGTGCCGAGGGCGTCGTTCTCGAAGTCGAAGTTCATCGACCCGGCCAGGGCGTAGGCGATGACCAGCGGCGGGCTGGCGAGGTAGTTCATCTTGACGTCGGGGTTGATGCGCCCCTCGAAGTTGCGGTTGCCCGAGAGCACCGCGGTCACGGCGAGGTCGGACTCCTGCACGGCCGTCGAGATCTCGTCGAGCAGGGGGCCCGAGTTGCCGATGCAGGTGGTGCAGCCGTAGCCGACCGTGTAGAAGCCGAGGTCTTCGAGGTAGGTCGTCAGGCCGGCCTTCTCGTAGTAGTCGGTCACGACCTTGGAGCCCGGGGCGAGGGTCGTCTTGACCCACGGCTTGGCCTTGAGGCCCTTCTGGCTCGCGTTGCGGGCGAGGAGGCCCGCCGCCAGCATGACCGACGGGTTCGACGTGTTGGTGCAGGACGTGATCGCCGCGATGGCGACGGCGCCGTGGTCGAGCGTGAACGACGAGCCGTCGTCGAGGGCCACCCGGGTCGGGTTCGACACCTTGGCCGGGGCGTGCGAGGTGTGCGAGTGCTCGTGGTCGTGCCCGTCGCCGTCGTCCTCGGCCGTGAAGCCGACCGGGTCGGAGGCCGGGAACGTGCCCTCGACGGCCACGTCGACGACCGAGTGGTCGGTCGAGGCGTAGTTGTCGAGATCGATCTCGAACTGCGACTTCGCCGCCGTCAGCTCGATCCTGTCCTGGGGGCGCTTGGGCCCCGCGATCGACGGCACCACGGTGGCGAGGTCGAGCTCGAGGTACTCGCTGAAGACGGGCTCGACCGACGGGTCGTGCCAGAGCCCCTGCAGCTTGGAGTACTTCTCGACGAGCTCGATCTGGTCGTCGCTGCGTCCGGTGAGCCGGAGGTAGTCGAGGGTGACGTCGTCGATCGGGAAGATCGCCGCGGTCGAGCCGAACTCCGGGCTCATGTTGCCGATGGTGGCCCGGTTCGCGAGCGGCACCTCGGCGACGCCCTCGCCGTAGAACTCGACGAACTTGCCGACGACGCCGTGGCGACGCAGCTGCTGCGTGATCGTGAGGACGACGTCGGTCGCGGTGACCCCGGTTGGGATCGAGCCGGTCAGCTTGAAGCCCACGACCTTCGGGATCAGCATCGACACGGGCTGGCCGAGCATGGCCGCCTCGGCCTCGATGCCCCCGACGCCCCAGCCGAGCACGCCGAGGCCGTTGACCATCGTCGTGTGCGAGTCGGTGCCGACGAGGGTGTCGGGGTAGGCCTGCAGGGTGCCGCGCACCTCGCGGCTGTAGGTCACGCGGGCCAGGTACTCGATGTTCACCTGGTGGACGATCCCGGTGCCGGGCGGGACGACCTTGAAGTCGTCGAACGCCGTCTGGCCCCAGCGGAGGAACTGGTACCGCTCGCCGTTGCGCTCGTACTCGATGTCGACGTTGCGCTCGAGCGCGTCGGCCGTGCCGAAGAGGTCGGCGATGACCGAGTGGTCGATGACGAGCTCGGCGGGCGCGAGGGGGTTGATCTTGGTGGGGTCGCCGCCCAGCGCCGAGACGGCCTCTCTCATCGTGGCGAGGTCGACGATGCAGGGCACGCCGGTGAAGTCCTGCATGACGACGCGCGCCGGCGAGAACTGGATCTCGGTGTCGGGCTCGGCCGTGGGCTGCCACGATCCGAGGGCGCGGATCTGCTCGCCCGTGACGTTAGCGCCGTCCTCGGTGCGGAGCAGGTTCTCGAGCAGGACCTTGAGGCTGAACGGCAGCTTCTGCGAGCCGTCCACCGCGTCGATGCGGTAGACCTCGTAGTCGGTGCCGCCGACCGTCAGGACGTCCTTCGAGCTGAAGCTGTTGATCTCGGACATGTGCCGTCTCCCTTGCTGACTCTGCCCTCATCCTCGCCGTACGGCCGGACGCCGTACCAGCGAGGACAGCCTAAGTCGTCGCTTCGCGACACGGTCGGGCAGTCCATCTATCTTGATGTCGAGACAAATCCTACACCCGGAAGCACGGTGGCCGGCGCTGCGCGCTCAGGCTCGGTCGCCGCCGGCGAGCTCGTCGTCCGAGGCGGCCCGTGCCTGGTACACCGTGCGCACCAGCAGCCAGGTCACCCAGAGCAGGCCGGCGTAGAGCGGCACCCCCATGATGAGCTTGAGGGTGGCCAGGGCCGTGATCTCCCCCGACAGGAAGAGCGGGAGCTGCACCGCCAGCCGGGCCGCGAACAGCCCGACCCAGAGCCAGGTCGCGAGCACGAGCACTCGGCGCTTGGCGCGGTCGAGGCGCCACGCGCCTCCCTCGTTGGTCAGCAGCCCGACCACGACGCCGATGAGCGGCCAGCGCACGGCGATGCTCACGAGGAGGGCGACGAGCGACACGGCGTTGACGAAGAGGCCCGGCACGAAGTTGCCCTCCGCCCGCCCGCTGAGGAGGGCGATCGCCGCGGAGACCGCGATGCCGAGCACCCCCGCCAGCGCCTGGGCGACCGGGCCGCGCTGCACCGCGCGGACGGCCACGAAGGCGAGCGCGACCGCGACGGGGATGAGCACGGAGGGGACGAGCTGGCGGGTGATCGTGTAGACGACGACGAACCCGAGACCCGGGAGGATCGACTCGGCCAGGCCGCGCACCCCGCCGATGGCCGACAGGAGGGCGGAGGCGGTGGGGACCTGGCCCGGTGCGACCTGTCCGATGCCGGCGCGCTGGGCGGCCGTTCGGAGCTGGGCCGCGAGGGAGGCGCGGGCGTCGACGTCCCCGTCGGCCGGGACGTGGCCCTCGTCGTGCGGCTGGCCCCGGAGCGGGTCGGTGCCGGTCATCGTCCGGACCGCCGACGCCCCACGGTCAGACCGCCGTCGGCGCCGGACCGGCGTCGGTGGGGCTGGCCTTCGGCATGGTGAGCGGGATGAGGTCGCGCGGAGCCATCGGCGTCGTGCCGCGGACGACGACCACGCTGCGGAAGAGCTCCTCGATCTTCTCGGCCGCGTCGGGGTCGACCGTGGCCTCGCCGGCGATGACGCCGCGCAGGAACCAGCGCGGACCGTCGACGCCGATGAACCGGGCCAGTCGCGAGCTCTGGGCGTCGCCGCCCATCACGGGGATCTCGGCCCGGACCTCGGGGCCGAAGGGGCCGTCGACCTCGGAGGTCGTGCCGCCCTGCTTCTGGATCTGCTCGGTGATCTGCTCGCGGATCTCGTTCCAGAGCCCCGTGCTGCGCGGGGCCGCGAACGGCTGCACCTGCAGGGTCGACTTGGCGAAGTCGAGGCCGACGGCGACCACGCGCTTGCTGCCCTCCTCCACCTCGAGGCGGAGGTGGAGGCCGTCGCGCGGGAGGATCTTGACCCCGCCGAGGTCGACGTAGGGCCGGACGGGACTGGCCTCGGTCTCGTCGAGGGGACCGGTGTCGGCGCGCTCGGCGGGGGCCGACTTCGAGTCGTCGAAGACCTCGACCTCGGCGTCGGGCAGGGACTCGATGTCGACGGTGACGTCGTCGAGGTCGGCGGTCTCGGTCTCGACCTCGACGACCTCCTGGGCGCGGGCCTCGCGCTTGGACTTCCTCAGGATCATTCGGTGCCTCCGGTGGTGCGTGAGTAGCCCGTCGAGCCGAAGCCGCCGGTGCCGCGGACGCTCTCGGGGAGCGTCTCGACGGGCACGAAGACGGCCTGGACGACGGGGACGATGACGAGCTGGGCGATCGCGTCGCCGACCTCGACCTGGTGGTCGGCCTCGAGGTCGGTGTTCAACAGGGTGACCTTGATCTCGCCCCGGTAGCCCGCGTCGACGGTGCCGGGGCTGTTCACGACCGTGATGCCGTGCTTGGCGGCGAGCCCGCTGCGCGGGACGACGAAGGCGGCGTGCCCCTCGGGGAGCGCGATCGACACGCCCGTCCCGACGAGGGCGCGGTGCCCGGCACGGAGCAGGACCGCCTCGGTCGAGACCAGGTCGGCCCCCGCGTCGCCGGGGTGGGAGTAGGTCGGCACGGCCGCCGGACGGCCGGCGTCGCCGCCCGCCACGGGCCGGACGGGCGCGAACGGCACGTCGAGGGTCTGGATCACGTGTCGAGGGTAGTGCAGAAGTCTGGTCGAATGGACCCATGAACCCCTACCGCGAGCGACTCCTGCCGCCGGTCACCGTCTTCGTCGCGTGCGCCCTCCTGATCCCCGCCTCCCTGCTCGTCTTCCTCCCCATCGACGAGACCGCGGGCGTCGTCGTGGCCGCGGCCTTCTACGTCGCGGCCGTCGTGCTGCTGGTCGTGAGCTCGCCGGTCGTGCGGGTCGAGGAGGACGGCTTCCACGCCGGTCGGGCGCACCTGCACCCGGACGAGATCGGCGAGGTGTCCGCGCACCGAGGCTCCGCCGCGACGGCAGAAAGAGGGCCCCGGCTCGACGCGCGAGCCTGGACCCTCTTCCGGGGCTGGGTGAAGCCGGTGGTCAAGATCGCCCTCACGGACGAGTCCGACCCCGCTCCTTACTGGTTGGTGTCGACGCGACGACCCGACGAGGTCGTGCGTCGGCTGGAGCAGCTCAGGCTGCGCACTCCCGGCAGATAGCGCCGAGCTTGGTCTCGTGGTCGAGCTGCGAGCGGTGCTTCACCAGGAAGCACTCGACGCAGGTGAACTCGTCGACCTGAGGGGGGAGGACCACGACGTCGAGGTCGAGGTCGGAGAGGTCCTGTCCGGCGAGCTCGAACGAGCCCGGGTTGTCGGCGTCGTCGTCGATGACGCCGGTCGTCTTGTCGGGGACCCTCTCCTTGAGGCCCTCGATCGACTCCGAGTCGTCGTCGTTCTTGCGAGGTGCGTCGTAGTCGGTGGCCATGCCCATCCAGTTCTGTTTCGTTCGTCGTGCCCGATCGGGCGCGCACAGTTTGCATCACTCGTTGTCGAATAGCAAACCAGTCCGAGAGGGCTCCCGGACGCCCCTGTGCAACTTGCGGCACGCCCGTCCTATTCCCATGCGCAGGCCCCCTGACGTGCGATTCTTGCCACTTGATCACGACGGTGGAAAGGCGTGGCACATGCAGGATCTGAGGGTCGTCGGAGTCCAGAGCGGAGCGCTCCTCCTCGCGACCGACGCCGGGGGCGAGTACCGCCTCCCGGTGACGCACGCGCTGCACTCCCAGATCCGGTCGGCGTCGCCCGGCACGGGTCCCGCCGAGCGCAAGGCTCCCCCGCGCGAGATCCAGGCACAGATCCGCGCCGGGCGCTCGTCGGCCCAGGTCGCCGAGGCGACCGGCGCCGACCTCGACTTCGTGCGACGGTTCGAGGGCCCCGTCCTCGCCGAGCGTGCGTTCGTCCTCGAGTCGGCCTTCGCCGTCACGGTCTCGGTCGCGACCGACGGTCCCCCGGCACCCGGGGCCTCGACGTTCGGGGCGGTCATCGAGGCCCGCCTCGACACCGCCGAGGCGACCAGCCGCGAGTGGTCGAGCTACAAGCACCTCGAGCACGGGTGGACCGTCCGCGTCTCCTACGTCGTCGGCGAGGTCGAGCGCGAGGCCGAGTGGCTGTTCGACCCCAAGAAGCACGTCCTCGCGCCCCGCGGGGGCGATGCCCACGTGCTCTCGCAGCACTCGGAGGACGTCGGCCCCCTCGTGCCGCGCCTCCGCGCCGTGGACCACGACCGCGGAGCCGAGCGCGACGAGCCGAGCCGCTTCGACAGCGGCGCGTTCGCGCTGCTCGGAGACCCGGTCGACGACACGCTCGTCGAGCCGGCGGTCGAGCGCCAGCGGACGGAGGCGCGGTCCGACTCGCGCTCCGCCGCCTCCCTCGCCGCCACCAACCGGGCGCCCGAGTCCGCCTCGTCGTCACAGGCGCAGACGGCCGACCTCCTCGAGGCGCTCCGTCGCCGCCGGGGCGAACGGGAGTCGGCGCGCTTCTCCGACGACGACCACGGCACCCCGACGGTCGCACCGGTGCGCATCATCGACGTCCCCCTCGACGACTTCGACCTGCCCGAGGGCACCCCGACGGGCACGCCCGCCGTCCCGGTGCAGGACGACGACCCGCTTCCCTCCGCCCCGCGCGACGAGGCGCCCCGTTCCCTCGACGCGGCACGCGGCGGACGCGGACGGCCCGCACGCGGCGTCATGCCGGCGCCGACGACCGCGACGCCGAAGAAGAACCGCGGGCGGACGGCCATGCCGAGCTGGGACGAGATCGTCTTCGGGGCCCGGTCGGACGACGACCCCGCCTGACGCACCGGACGCCCGGCGGCCTCAGCGGGCGAAGGCCCCGAAGCGTCGGAGCGGGACCTGCGTCTCCTCGGGCGACCACGAGCCGTGCTGGCCGACCATCGATCCGGCGCGGCCGCCCGTCGAGCGGCCGTCGTACCAGACGACGGCCTTGCGGGCGGCGACGATCAGGTCGCCGATGCGCGGCAGCACCTCGGGGTGCACCTCGCCGAACCAGCCGGCCGCCACGGCCTCGTCGCGCGTGAGCACCCAGGCCCGCGCGCCCTCCGAGGCGCGCCATGCCTCGACCGTCGCCCTGCGGAGGTCGTCGGGTGCCTCGGGCTCGAAGTGCAGCTGGAGGCACCTCGGCTCGCCGGCGACGTGTCGCACGCCCTCGACGAGCGCGTCGCGATCGCCGAAGACGATCCGCTGGTGCTCGGGCACGTCGATCACGCCGTGGTCGGCCGTGACGAGCAGGCCCGCGTCGGCGGGCAGCCCCGCCGCGAGGCCGCGGACGGCCGCGTCGACCTCCTCCAGCCCGGCGGTCCACTCGTCGGACTCCCACCCGGCCCGGTGGGCGATCATGTCGAGCTCGGGCACGTAGAGGTACACGAGGGAGGCGCCCGGCGCGGCCACGAGGGCCCGTGCCGTCTCGAAGCGCTCGGCCACGGACTCGGCGACGACGTAGGTCGCGCCCGAGAGGATCGCCTCCGTGAGGCCGGACGAGGCATAGCGGGCGGGACCGACCGCGTAGGACCGGACCGCCGCCTCCCCCGCGCGCTCGAAGGCCGTCGCGCTCCGCTGCCAGGTGTCGGGGCGCATCCCCGAGTCCCAGCCCGAGAGCTGCTTGACCACCCGGTCGCGCTCGCGGTCGAGCACGGACCAGCCGACGAGGCCGTGCTCGCCGGGGAGGGCGCCGGTGGTGAGGGTGGCGAGGGCCGCCGCCGTCGTGGTGGGCCAGCCCGACCAGATGCTGCCGCGCACGGCGGACAGGGTGCGGGCGTGGCCTCGCCGGGCGCCGAGCGACGACGAGCCGAGCCCGTCGACGAGGGCGACGACGGCCGACCGGGCAGGCGGGAGGGGGATGGTGCCCGACGACCCCGAGAGGGAGGCGAGGCACGAGGACATCACGTCGGCCAGGCTCGCGGCCCCGGTCGGACGCGCCGGTACCATGGTGGTCATCGGCCCCAGTCTGGCACAGGCCCACCGCGCCGCCCCGAGGTCCGACCCGCCCCTCCCGCCCAGGTGCCCCGCACCTCCTGCCCCGAGAAGTAGATGACGACGACCGACACCCAGAGCACGGCCGACGACGGCGAGCGGATCGAGGACATCGACGTCTCGCTCGAGATGCAGGGCTCGTTCCTCGAGTACGCGTACTCGGTCATCTACTCCCGGGCCCTGCCCGACGCGCGCGACGGCCTCAAGCCCGTCCAGCGCCGCATCCTGTACCAGATGTCCGAGATGGGCCTGCGTCCCGACCGGGGCCACGTGAAGAGCGCCCGCGTGGTGGGCGAGGTCATGGGCAAGCTCCACCCCCACGGCGACACCGCCATCTACGACGCGATGGTGCGCCAGGCCCAGTCGTTCACGATGCGGGTGCCGCTCATCGACGGGCACGGCAACTTCGGCTCGCTCGACGACGGCCCGGCCGCGCCCCGCTACACCGAGGCCCGGCTCGCGGAGGCCTCCCTCGCGATGACGCGCAGCCTCGACGAGGACGTGGTCGACTTCGTCCCCAACTACGACAACCAGCTGATGCAGCCGGAGGTGCTGCCGGCCGCCTTCCCGAACCTCCTCGTCAACGGCGCCAGCGGCATCGCGGTCGGCATGGCGACGAACATGGCACCGCACAACCTCGTCGAGGTCGTGGGCGCCGCCCGTCACCTCATCGACCACCCCGGCGCCACGCTCGACGACCTCATGGCCTACGTGCCCGGTCCCGACCTGCCGACCGGCGGCACGATCTCGGGCCTCGCGGGCGTCCGGGACGCCTACGCCACCGGACGCGGCTCGTTCAAGACCCGGGCGCGGGTCCAGGTCGAGAGCATCACCGCCCGCAAGGCAGGGCTCGTCGTGACCGAGCTGCCCTATCTCGTCGGCCCGGAGAAGGTCATCGAGAAGATCAAGGACGGGGTGCAGGCCAAGAAGCTGACCGGCATCACGGACGTCACCGACCTGACCGACCGCACCCACGGCCTGCGCCTCGTCATCGGCGTCAAGACCGGCTTCAGCCCGGAGGCGGTGCTCGAGCAGCTCTACCGCTACACCCCGCTCGAGGACGGGTTCAGCATCAACAACGTCGCCCTCGTCGAGGGGCAGCCGCGCACGCTGGGCCTGAAGGAGATGCTCGAGGTCTACGTCGGCCACCGGCTGGAGGTGGTGACCCGCCGGAGTCGCTACCGACTCGGCAAGAAGGAGGACCGCCTCCACCTGGTCGAGGGGCTGCTGATCGCCATCCTCGACATCGACGAGGTCATCCAGGTGATCCGGTCGAGCGACGACACGGCCGCCGCCCGCGCCCGGCTCCGCGAGGTCTTCGACCTCAGCGAGATCCAGGCCGAGTACATCCTCGACCTCCGCCTGGGCCGCCTCACGAAGTTCAGCCGCATCGAGCTGGAGACCGAGCGCGACGAGCTCACCGCGGCCATCGAGGAGCTGCGCGCCCTGCTCGCCGACCCCGCGCGCCTCCGCGCCCTCGTCTCGAGCGAGCTCGCCGACATCGCCGAGCAGTTCGGCACGCCCCGACGGACCCTCCTCACCGAGGCCCGACCGAGCGTCGCGACGACCGGACGCGGGCGGAACGCCCCCGTGCTCGAGATCGCGGACACCCCGACGCGGGTGTTCCTGTCGACGACGGGGCGCCTCCTGCGGGTCGACCACGCCGACCCGGGCAGCGACGTCCCCGCGCCGCCGCCGCGCCGGACGAAGCACGACGCGATCCTGTCGTCGATCGACACGACCACCCGCACCGAGGTGGGGGCCGTGACGACGACCGGTCGCCTCATCCGCTTCACCCCGGTCGACCTGCCGTCGGTGCCCCCGACGTCCGTTCAGCTCGGCGCGGGCGTGCCCGTCGCCGACTACGTCGGGCTCACCGACCGGAAGGAGAAGGTGCTCGCCCTCGTGTCGCTCGACGCCGACCGCCCGATCGCCCTCGGAACGGCGCGCGGCGTCGTCAAGCGCGTCGCCCCGGGGCAGTACCCGTCGAAGCCCGACTTCCCGGTCATCACCCTCAAGGGGGGCGACTCCGTCGTCGGCGTGTCCCAGGGGTCCGACGACGACGAACTGGTCTTCGTCACGTCGTCGACGCAGCTGCTCCGCTTCCCGGCGTCGACGGTGCGGCCGCAGGGCCCGGCGGGCGGCGGCGTGGCCGGCATCACCGTGGCCGACTCGGCCCGCGTCATCTTCTTCGGGTCGGTGCCCGCCGGGGCCGAGGCCGTCGTCGCGACCGTCTCGTCGAGCGCCTCCACCCTCGAGGGGACGGACGCGGGCCGCGCCAAGGTGAGCGCGTTCGACGAGTTCCCCGCGAAGGGCCGTGCGACCGGCGGCGTCCGCGCCCACGCGCTGCTCAAGGGCGAGGACGCCCTGTCCCTGGCCTGGGTCGGCACGGGGCCGGCCCGAGCGGTCGGCACGGACGGCGCGGTGCGGCACCTCCCCGAGGCCCTGGCCCGGCGCGACGCCTCCGGCTCCCCGCTCGACGCGGCCGTCGGCACGATCGGTGCGTCGCTCGCGAACGTCACCGACTCGGCCACGGGGGCGTCCGCGGGCACCGAGCCCGCCTAGGACGACCGCGCAGCCGCGAGGGCCGTTGCACCTTCGGGGTGCACCGGCCCTCGGTCCGTTCGGCGACCGGAGGGCGGACGTCGCGCGACCCCCCCGGACGTCGCGCGCCCTCGGGGGGCCCCTCCGTCAGACGTCGATGCGGTCCCGGCTGAGGCCGGCGCCGTCGATGATGAACTCCTTGCGTGGAGCCACGTCGTTGCCCATGAGCAGCTCGAACACCCGGGCCGCCGCCTCGGCGTCGTCGACCTTCACACGGCGGAGCATCCGCCCGTGGCGGTCCATCGTCGTCGTCGCGAGCTGTTCGGCGTCCATCTCGCCGAGGCCCTTGTAGCGCTGGATCGGGTCCTGGTACTTCTTGCCGCTGCGCTTGAGACCCGCGAGCACCTTCTTCAGCTCGTCCTCGGAGTACGTGTAGATGGTCTCGTTCGGCTTGCTGCCGGCGTGCACCACGACCACGCGATGCAGCGGCGGGACGGCGGCGAAGACGCGCCCCTCCTCGATCATCGGGCGCATGTAGCGGAAGAAGAGCGTCAGCAGGAGGGTGCGGATGTGGGCGCCGTCGACGTCGGCGTCGCTCATGATGATGACCTTGCCGTAGCGGGCCGTGTCGAGGTCGAAGGAGCGACCGGAGCCGGCCCCGAGCACCTGGATGATCGACGCGCACTCGACGTTCGAGAGCATGTCGCTGACCGAGGCCTTCTGGACGTTGAGGATCTTGCCGCGGATCGGCAGCAAGGCCTGGAACTCGCTGTTGCGCGCCAGCTTGGCCGTGCCGAGCGCCGAGTCCCCCTCGACGATGAAGAGCTCGCTGTTCGCGACGTCGTTCGACCGGCAGTCGACGAGCTTCGCGGGCAGCGACGAGTTCTCGAGGGCGTTCTTGCGCCGCTGCGTCTCCTTGTGGGCCCGCGCCGCGATCCGCGACTTCATCTCGGCCACCACCTTGTCGAGCACGACGGCGGTCTGGGCCTTGTCGTCCCGCTTCGGGGAAGCGAAGAGCTCGGCGAACCGAGCGGCCACGACGTTGGCGACGATCGCGCGGACGGCCGGCGTGCCGAGGATCTCCTTCGTCTGGCCCTCGAACTGCGGCTCGGGGAGGCGCACGGTCAGCACCGCCGTCAGGCCGGCCAGGACGTCGTCCTTCTCGATCTTGTCGGTGCCGACCTTGAGCCGCCGGGCGTTCTGCTCGACCTGCTGTCGGAGGAACTTGAGGAGCCCGGCCTCGAACCCCGCCTGGTGGGAGCCGCCCTTCGGGGTCGCGATGATGTTGACGTAGCTGCGGAAGACCGTCTCGTAGCCGCTCCCCCACCGCAGGGCGATGTCCACCTCGCACTCGCGGTCGAGCTCGGTGGCCACCATGGCCCCGGTGGACGTCAGCACGGGGACGGTCTCGGTGTAGGTGCCCGTGCCGGTCATGCGCCAGGTCTCGGTCAACGCGGTGTCGGGCGCGAGGAACTCGACGAACTCGCTGATGCCGCCCTCGAAGCGGAACGTGCTCTCGAGCGGGAAGCCGCCGTCCGTGAGCGAGCCCGGACGCTCGTCGCGGATGCGCAGCGACAGGCCCGGGATGAGGAACGCCGTCTGGCGCGCGCGGCCGAAGAGCTCGTCGGGCTGGAAGCTCGCACCGCGCGTGAAGATCTGGCGATCGGCCCAGTACCGGATGCGGGTGCCCGTGACCGCCTTCTTGACCTTGCCGACCTCGCGCAGCACGCTGCCCGAGACGAACGGCGTGAACGGGGCGTCGGGCGTCGGCTCGCCCTCGTCGGCGAACGTGCCGGGCTCGCCGCGACGGAAGGACATGGCGTAGGTCTTGCCGTTCCGGTCGACCTCGACGTCGAGCCGTTCGGAGAGGGCGTTGACGACGGAGGCGCCGACGCCGTGGAGGCCGCCCGACGAGGCGTACGAGCCGCCGCCGAACTTGCCGCCGGCGTGAAGCTTCGTGAAGACGACCTCGACGCCGGTCAGGCCGGTCTTGGGCTCGATGTCGACGGGGATGCCGCGGGCCGTGTCGCGGACCTCGACGCTGTCGTCGGCGTGCAGCACGACGTCGATGGCGTCGCCGTGGCCGCCCAGGGCCTCGTCGACCGAGTTGTCGATGATCTCCCACAGGCAGTGCATGAGGCCGCGCGAGTCGGTCGACCCGATGTACATGCCCGGGCGCTTGCGGACGGCCTCGAGCCCCTCGAGCACGGACAGGTGGCGGGCCGAGTAGTCGGACGTGGCGATGGTGTGCTCCTGACGCGGTGGTGTCGCCTCCGACCGGGGACGGGAGGCGGTGCCCGTCGATTCTACGAGCGGCCGCCGACGGCGACGACGACGCGCCCCGGGCGCCGTCCCGTACGCGATCAGCGAAATCGGCCCGGATGCGGCCCTGATCGGAACGGATACCGAGGTCGACGTGTTTTGATGAGTGTCACCCACCCACTGCACCACCGCTTGGAGGAGCATCACATGACTCAGATGGCCACCGACCACACCGCCGTCGACGAGCTCGGCTCCCGCTACCAGCTCAGCGCCGCCGACCGTTGCGACAGCTGCGGGGCCCAGGCCTACGTCCGCGTCACCATGACGAGCGGCGAGCTCCTGTTCTGCGCGCACCACGGTGCCGCCGTCAAGGACAAGCTCCAGCCCGCCGCCGTCGAGTGGCTCGACGAGAGCTCGCGCCTGCACCAGGACTGACCGTGCGGGCGACAGCAGCCCGTGACCACGAAGGGCCCGCATCCGACCGGATGCGGGCCCTTCGTCATGGGCGACGTCTCGTCACATGGCCTTGAACGAGCGCTCGAGGTTCTCGCGGATGACGCGGCGCGAGGCGGCGGCGTACTCGTCGAGCTTGGCGTGCGCCTCCCCCGGGTGGTACGAGATGCTGCGGCGCGTGAGCGCGGCGCGCAGCACGCGGTCGCTGAGGGCCGGGTTGAGCGGCAGCAGCGGGCCCTTGAGCTGGGTGCCGAAGGAGGCGCCCCGCACGACGCCCTCGGCGCCGTCGGTACCGTTGCCCCCGCCGTGCACGACCCGGGCGAACGCCTCGACGCCCTGTCCGAGCTCGAGGTGCGCGGCGTGGTCCTCGAAGCCGAGGAGCGTCAGCTCGTCGCCGCCGTAGCGGGTCGTGACCTGGAAGTAGTTCGTGCGGCGGGGGGCGCCGCGACGCACGAGCGCGTCGAAGAACCCGATGCCGTCGACGGTCTCGCCCTCGGGGGTCACCACGCCGCGGGTGAGCAGCTCCATGCCGCCCCCGACTCCGACGACCGGCACGCCGGAGGCGGCGAAGCCCTCGAGGGCCGGCAGGAGGCGCCGGGCGTCGGTGCTGACGGCACGGACGCCCGAGAGGGGACCGTGGCCGAGCAGCACGACGTCGGCCACGGTGGGCACGTCGTCGCCGACCCGGTACTCGACGACCTCGGTCTCGAGGCCCGCGCGGCGCGCCCGCTCGACCAGGGTCGTCACGTTTCCGCGGTCGCCGCTGACGCCGAGCTCCTCCGGGTAGAGGTGGACGAGTCGGAGGGTGTCGGCGCTCACGCGGTCTTCTCCAGGTCGGGGTGGCCGAGGATGCGGCGCGCGAGCATCATCTGCTCGTAGTTCGTGACGAAGTGCTTGGTGTGGTCGGTCGGCGACGGGAGGGCACGCATGAGCCTGATCGCCTTCGCGATGTCCTCCTCGATGACGTGCACGGGGATGCCCTCGTGCTCGAGGCGGAGGGCGAGCTGCCAGGCCTTGGCCCCCGCGAGCACGTCGACGTGGTCGAGGTGCGAGAAGTCGATGTCGTAGATCCACGAGATGTCGGGGGTGCCCTCGTCGATCGCCAGCATGACCTGCTCGACGCCCTGCGGCAGGGCGTCGAGGTTGAGCTGCAGGCTCGCCGCGTTCTTGAACATGATGAACTCGGCCTCGTCGGCTCCGAGCGACATCCGCTCGCCGCGGCCGTACGCCGGCTTCATCGTGTCGAAGGCGCGCGCGACCGACGTGGGGTCGACCGGGCGCCCGAGGACCACCGAGGCGGTCTGGAGCGCGGCGGCGGCGTCGACGGCGTAGTGCAGGCCCCGGGCGGGCAGGCGCACCTCGACCGTGCCGTCGCCGACGCGGATCGTCGCGCGGTCGCCGCTCAGCGAGACGACCTCGGCGTCGGCCTGGCGCGTCGCGTCCGCCTGCCGGGTGAAGTCGTTCGCGTTCTGCAGGCCGTTCGGCGCCGCGGCCACGACGTCGGGGGCTGCGCCGAACCGCGTGACCGTCTGCCCGGGACGCGCTTCGTACGGTGCCAGGTGCTGGTCGTCGCGGTTCGTGACGACGGCGGCGGTCGCGAGGGCCGCCGTGTCCGTCATCATCGCGCCGACGCGCTCGGTCTCGAAGAACCGGTAGAGCTGATCGACCTGGACGTTCAGCATCAGGACCGTCGACGGGTGGAGCGACCGGGTCAGCTCGACCGCGAACGCCTCGTCGACCTCGATGACGCCGATGTCGTGCTTGACGCGCCCGAGCGGCGTCACCTCGCGGAGGAACGCCGAGGCGATCCCCTGCGGGAGGTTGGCGCCCGTCGGGTTCGTGAAGACGCGCAGGCCGTGGGCCCGCAGCGTCTCGGTGAGCATCATCGTCGTCGTGGATTTGCCGTTGGAGCCCAGGACGAACACGACGCCCTGCTCGAACTGCGAGGCGACGTGGGTCAGGAAGTCGGGCGCGAGCGCGAGGACGGTGCGGCCCGGGTAGGCCGACCCGCCCCCACGGAGGCGCGCCACGGCACGGACGAGTCGGCCCGCCAGGACGGGCACCAGGTACTTCACGGGCCTACTCGAGGTAGTCGCGGAGCGACTGCGACCGGGACGGGTGGCGGAGCTTGGCCATCGTCTTGGACTCGATCTGGCGGATGCGCTCACGGGTGACCCCGAACGTGTCGCCGATCTGGTCGAGCGTCTTCGGCATGCCGTCGCCGAGGCCGAAGCGCATGCGGATGACGCCCGCCTCGCGCTCGGAGAGGCTGTCGAGGAGCGACTCCAGCTGCTTCTGCAGCATCGTGAAGCCGACGGCGTCGGCCGGGACGACCGCCTCGGTGTCCTCGATGAGGTCGCCGAACTCGCTGTCGCCGTCCTCGCCGAGGGGCGTGTGGAGCGAGATGGGCTCGCGGCCGTACTTCTGCACCTCGACGACCTTCTCGGGCGTCATGTCGAGCTCGCGCGACAGCTCCTCGGGCGTCGGCTCGCGGCCCAGGTCTTGCAGCATCTGGCGCTGGACGCGGGCCAGCTTGTTGATGACCTCGACCATGTGCACCGGGATGCGGATCGTGCGGGCCTGGTCGGCCATGGCACGGGTGATGGCCTGACGGATCCACCACGTGGCGTAGGTGGAGAACTTGAAGCCCTTGGTGTAGTCGAACTTCTCGACCGCACGGATGAGGCCCAGGTTGCCCTCCTGGATCAGGTCGAGGAACTGCATGCCGCGACCCGTGTAGCGCTTCGCGAGGCTGACCACGAGCCGGAGGTTGGCCCCGAGCAGGTGGCTCTTGGCGCGCTGGCCGTCGCGGGCGACCCAGCGCAGCTCACGCTCGAGCTCCTTGCTCAGGCCCGTGCTGTTCGAGAGCTTGTCCTCGGCGAAGAGGCCCGCCTCGATGCGCATGGCGAGCTCGACCTCCTCCGCGGCGTTGAGCAGGGCGACCTTGCCGATCTGCTTGAGGTAGTCCTTGACGGGATCGGCCGTGGCTCCGGTGATGGTCGTCGAGTAGACGGGCATCTCGTCGTCGTCGTCCTGCGAGATGACCAGGGCGCCCGTGGGCAGCGCCTCGGGCGTCGCGGCGGGGGTCTCGGAGTCGCCGTCGCCGTCGACGTCGCCCTCCGGAGCCTCGGCCTCGGGCTCCTCCTCGACCGCCTTCGTGGCCTTGGCGGCGGGGACCTTCTTGGGCGCCGCCTTCTTGGCCGGGGCCTTGGCCGCCGCGCGCTTGGCCGGGGCCTTCGCCGGCGCCTTCTCGGGGGTCTCGGTCGTCGCGGACTCGGTCGCGAGCGCCGCGTCGTCGGTCACGGTCTCGTCGGGGACCGGGGTCGCCTTGCTGCGAGTAGCCATGCGGACACCTTTCACTTCTCAGTCGTGCCGGAGCGGGTCGCTGTCGCGCGGCTCCCCCGGGCCGGGACCGGCAGGGAGGTGCCGATCTCGGGTCGCACCGGCCTTTCGGGCAGTACTAGGACCCATGTCAAGTCTCCGTCGCGGGGCTCGGTCGGGGACCGTGTGCCGCGGGGAGGACGTGAACGGGTCCTTGTCCCAGTATTGCACGCTCTCGAGGGGGCGGACGACACCCGCCACGGGCCCGGGGGCCGCCGCGTCGAGGGCGTGACGGGCCCTAGGAGGTCGGCGGGCGCCTCCGGAGCCTTCGGTCGAGGGCGACCCAGAGGGGCGCCACCTGGATGCCCTCCTCGAGGTGCAGGCGGCGACGCGTGCGGCGCCGGTCGACGAGCAGGCCCACGACGCCCCCGCCGACCACGACGTACTGCACCAGGAAGGCCAGGCGGAAGGAGTCGAACGAGAACAGGTCGCTCGCGGCGCCGGAGGCGACCCGGGCCGCGTCGACCTGATCGAGCACCACGCCGATCAGGAACATCATGACGAAGCTCGCCAGGAAGCCGCCGACGTTGACGACCCCGGTGGCCACGCCCAGGCTCCGCACGGGGTTGAACGTGCGGGCGAAGTCGAACCCGATGACCGAGCCGGGCCCGCCGATGCCGATCACGACGACGAGGACGTAGGCGAGCCAGTGGGGAGGCGTCCCCGGCCAGCCGAGGACGACCGCCCACGTCGCGCCCATCGCCGTGACGATGGCGAGCACGAGGTTCGACCGTCGCAGCGGCCAGCGCGCCATGAGCACGCCGAGGACGGGGCCGACCACGACCCCCGACACGACGAGGACCGTGAGGGTGCCGGCCGCCTGGGCCGGGGAGAAGCCGAAGCCCCCGACGAGGAACGGCACGCCCCAGAGGAGGCTGAAGACCGTGCCCGACGACTGCGTGACGAAGTGCGACCAGAAGCCGAGCCGAGTGCCCGGCCGCCGGACGCTCTCGCCGAGCTGCCTCGCGGCCTCGCCCCACGTGGCCGGGGCGTCGCGCTCGACGCGGCCGAGCGGCGACTCGCGCACCAGGAGCAGGACGGCGACGACCGCCAGGACCGAGAGGGAGGCCGCACCGAGGAAGGCGGGCGTCCAGCCCGCGCTGTGCAGGACGAGCGAGAGGGGCACGGCCGACAGCACCTGGCCGATCTGGCCGAGGTTGCCGGTCCACTGCGACACCTGGGGCAGCACGGGCCCCCGGAACCAGGAGGGCAGGAGGCGCAGCACCGAGATGAAGGTCATGGCGTCGCCGGCGCCCACCAGCACCCGCCCCACGACGGCCACCCCGATGGTCGGCGGCGCGAAGGCGACGACGGCCTGCCCGACCGCGAGGAGGCACCCGCCCGTCATGATGAGGGCCTTGGGGCCGACGCGGTCGAGGAGCACGCCGACCGGGATCTGCAGGCCGGCGTAGACGGCGAGCTGCACCACGGCCAGGGTCGACAGCGTCGCCGCAGAGATGCCGAAGAGCTGCTGGGCCTCGACGCCGGAGACCCCGAGCGACGAGCGCTGCAGGACGGCGACGACGTACGCGCAGACGGCGACGCCCCAGACGAGCCAGGCGCGACGGGAGTTCACCCGACGAACCTACCGGAGCAGCACGCCGCCCCCGGGCACGGGCGCCCGGCCGCCGCGACGGGCGTCAGGACTCGTCGTCGGCCCGCCGGGTGGCGAGGAAGCGCTCGAGCTCGGCCGCGAGGGCGTCGGCCGAGGGCACCTGGCCGTCCTGGTCGGTGAGGGGCGACGGGAGGGGGTTCCCCTCCATGTAGGTGTCGTGCCGCTCCTCCAGGGTCGACACCAGGCGCGACAGCTCGTGGTTGCCGTGCACCTGCTCGTCGACCTTCGCCACGAAGTCCCGGCCCTCGGCACGGAGCCGGTCGGTGGGGAAGATGAGGCCGGTGGCCGCGCTGATGCTCGACAGGGCGGTCACGGCGGCGTCGGGGAACTCGGTGTCGGCGAGGTAGTGCGGCACGAGCAGGACGAAGCCCGCGGTCGGGTGCCCGCTGTCGCCGAGGCGCTTCTCGACGAGGTGCAGCGCGTTGGCCGGGGCCTGCGTCACCGGACGCCACACCGACATCGTCTCGATGAGGTCGGCCCGGTTGCCGCTGACCGTCACGCCGATCGGGCGCGTGTGCGGCACGGGCATCGGGATGGAGTGCACCCACGTGGTCGTCGACACGCGGTACCGCTCGACCAGCTGCACGACGGCCGTCGTGAACCGCTGCCACTGGAAGTCGGGCTCGAATCCGGAGAGGAGGAGGAACGACTGGCCGACGTCGTCGCGGACGAGGTGGAGCGAGAGCGTGGAGGCCTCGACCTGCGAGATGTGGTCCTGGTCGAAGGTGAAGACCGGCCGCCTGGCCCGGTAGTCGAGCAGCTCGTCGGCGTCGAAGGTGGCGACGAGGGTGCTCTCGAGCGTCGTGAGGAGGAACTCGGCGAGCTGGCTCACGGCGGAGCCGGCGTCGGCGAAGCCGGTCAGGCCCGCCACGAGCGGCAGCCCCTCGGGCACGGCGTCGGAGTCGGGGGCGAGGTCGTAGAGTCCGGCAGGGTCGTGCATGCGGTCAAGCCTAGGCACCGGAGGCGGCGCCCGAGGTCGGCGGCGACGTGCCGAGAGCGAACACCCGGCTCGCTACGATCGAGGGATGACCGAGCTCTCCCTCTCCGCCGTCCGCACCGCCCCGACCGACCTCGCCGCCGACGTCCTCGTCGTCGGGGTGCTGAAGACCCCGGAGGGCCCGACGCTCACCGTGCCCGTCGACGGCCTGCCGGCCGATCTCGGCCTGCTCGGCGTGACGGGTGCCCGCGACGAGCTCGTCCGCGTGCCGGCCGTCGGCGTCGCGGCCGGCGTCGTGGCGCTCGCGGGCCTCGGCGACCGCGTCGACGAGGAGTCGCTCCGCTACGGCGCGGGCGCAGCCGTCCGTCAGCTGACCGGCGTCGACCGGGTCGTGCTCGCGCTGCCCGTGGCGACCCCGCAGCAGGCGCTGGCCGTCCTCGAGGGCGCCGCCCTCGCCTCCTACGAGTTCGACGCGTTCCGCGCCGTCTCGGCGGCGGAGTCGCGACGCCACGCCCGCGACATCGTCCTCGCGGCCGACCTCGACGTCGAGGAGGCGCTGGTCGCCCGCGCCGGAGTGGTCGCCGAGGCGGTCCACGCGGTCCGCGACCTCTCGAACACGCCTCCCCAGCAGATGTTCCCCCAGGCGCTCGCCGACGAGGCCGTCCGCCGCGCCGAGGGGCTGCCCCTCAGCGTCACCGTGCTCGACGAGGACGGGCTCCGCGCCGGCGGCTTCGGCGGCATCCTCGGCGTCGGGCAGGGATCGAGCCGCGGGCCCCGCCTCGTCAAGGTCGAGTACGCGCCGGAGGGCGCCGGCAAGCACCTGGCCCTCGTCGGCAAGGGCATCACCTACGACACCGGCGGGCTCTCGCTGAAGCCCGCGGCCAGCATGCTCGGCATGAAGGACGACATGACGGGCGCCGCGACGGTCCTCGCCGTCACGGTCGCCGCGGCACGCCTCGAGCTGCCGGTGCGGCTGACGGCCTGGCTCTGCGTCGCCGAGAACATGCCGAGCGGCACGGCCATCCGCCCCGACGACGTCCTCACGATCAAGGGCGGCACGACGGTGGAGGTGACGAACACCGACGCCGAGGGCCGGCTGGTCATGGCCGACGGGCTCGTCGCGGCGAGCGAGGAGCAGCCCGACGCGGTCGTCGACGTCGCCACCCTCACCGGTGCCCAGGTCGTGGCGCTCGGCATGCGGTACGTCGGCGTCATGGGAAACGACGACCTCGCCTCCCGGGTCGTCGAGCTCGCGGGCGAGGCGGGCGAGACGTTCTGGCGCATGCCGCTGCCCGCCGAGCTCCGCCCGCGCCTCGCGTCCGAGGTCGCCGACCTCGTCAACGCGACGCCCGGCAACACCGCAGCGGGCATGCTGCTCGCCGGCGTGTTCCTGAACGAGTTCGTCGGTCGCCGCGCCGAGGGCGGCGAGCCGATCCCGTGGGTGCACCTCGACATCGCCGGGCCGTCGAACAACAAGGGCGGCGGCTACGGCTTCACCGGCAAGGGCTCGACCGGCGTGGCTGTGAGGACCCTGCTCGGGCTGGCGTCTGAATTTTCGGCCTCGTAGTAGGGTCGTGGCGGCGGGAGAAACCCGCCGAGAACGGTCCCTCGGGCAGCGGATCGCCGCACCGCAGGTCGGATGCGCGAGCCGGGCGCGACGTCGACGTCACCACGTCGACGCGCCGCCTCCGCCGCCCCGGGGGAACCTCCGAACGCACGAGGGAGTTGCTGGGTGTCGGAACAGAATTTTGACCTGGTCGTGCTCGGTGGCGGCAGCGGCGGATACGCCGCGGCGCTGCGGGCCAGCGAGCTGGGGCTGAGCGTCGCGCTCGTCGAGAAGGACAAGGTCGGCGGCACGTGCCTCCACCGCGGGTGCATCCCGACGAAGGCCCTCCTGCACTCGGCCGAGGTCGCCGACGTGTCCCGCGAGTCGGCGAAGTACGGCGTCCACGCCGACTTCCACGGCATCGACATCGGCGCCGTCACCAGCTACCGCGAGGGCGTGGTCTCGAGCAAGTACAAGGGACTGCAGGGACTGCTCAAGGCGCGGAAGATCACGACAGTCGAGGGCGAGGGCCGTCTCACGTCGCCGAGCACGGTCCAGGTGGGCGACACCACCCTCCGGGCCAAGAACGTCGTGCTCGCCACGGGTTCCTACTCGCGGAGCCTGCCGGGCCTCGAGCTCGGCGGGAAGGTCATCACGAGCGAGCAGGCCCTCGCCCTCGACCATGTGCCGGGACGGGTCGCCATCCTCGGCGGCGGCGTCATCGGCGTGGAGTTCGCGAGCGTCTGGAAGTCCTTCGGCGCCGAGGTCGACATCATCGAGGCGCTGCCCCACCTGGTCCCGAACGAGGAGGAGTCGATCTCGAAGCAGTTCGAGCGCGCCTTCCGCAAGCGAGGCATCGGATTCAACCTCGGCGTGCGCTTCCAGGGCGTCACGCAGGACGAGAACGGCGTCGTCGTCACCCTGGAGGACGGCAAGACCTTCGAGGCCGACCTGCTGCTCGTGGCCGTCGGCCGGGGGCCGGCGACCTCGGGCCTCGGCTACGAGGAGGTCGGCATCACGATGGACCGCGGCTTCGTCATCACGAACGAGCGCCTCGCGACGAACGTGCCCGGCGTCTACGCGCTCGGCGACATCGTCCCCGGCCTGCAGCTCGCGCACCGCAGCTTCCAGCACGGCATCTTCGTGGCCGAGGAGATCGCGGGCCTCGCGCCGCAGGTCATCGAGGACGTCAACATCCCCAAGGTGACCTACTCCGACCCCGAGGTGGCGTCCGTCGGCCTCACTGAAGCCAAGGCCGTCGAGAAGCACGGGGCCGACGCGGTCACGAGCTACGACTACAACCTCGCCGGCAACGGGAAGAGCCACATCATCGGCACGAGCGGCTCGGTCAAGGTCGTCCGCATCGTCGACGGCCCCGTCGTCGGCGTGCACATGATCGGCGCCCGCGTCGGCGAGCTCATCGGCGAGGCGCAGCTCGCCGTCAACTGGGAGGCCTACCCGGAGGACGTCGCTCCCCTGGTGCACGCGCACCCCACGCAGAACGAAGCGCTCGGCGAGGCGATGCTGGCCCTGGCCGGCAAGCCGCTCCACGCGATGTAGCCCCACCAGTCCCCGTACGCACAGCACACACAGACAGATGATGTCGTCAAAGGAGTCCCACGCATGAGCGAATCCGTCAACCTCCCGGCACTCGGAGAGAGTGTCACCGAGGGCACGGTCACCCGCTGGCTCAAGAACGTCGGTGATCGCGTCGAGGTCGACGAGCCGCTGCTCGAGGTCTCGACCGACAAGGTCGACACCGAGATCCCGTCGCCGGTCGCCGGCGTCGTCGAGGAGATCCTCGTCCAGGAGGACGAGACCGTCGAGGTCGGCACGGCCCTCGTCCGCATCGGCGACGGCAGCGCCTCCGACGGCGACGACTCGGCACCCGCCGAGGAGACGCCGGCCGCCGAGCCCGAAGCCGCGCCCCAGGAGGAGGCCGAGGACGCCGTCGTCGCGTCGTCCGCCGCCCCGGCCCCCGGCGAGGAGTCCGGGTCGAGCGCGCCCGCGCCCGCCCAGGACGTCGACCCGGCCCCGGCCGCGGAGTCCGACCCGGCGGCGCAGCCCGTCGCCCCGGCTCCCTCGGCCGTCCCGGCCGCGGCACCGGCTCCTGCCGCCGCTCCCCCGGCGGCGGCGGCCGCTCCGGCTTCCGCCGCAGCACCGGCTCCGGCAGCAGCGCCGGCTCCGGCAGCAGCGCCGGCTGCGGCCGCTCCTGCACCCGCCGCCGCGGCTCCCGCGGCCGCTGATGCCTCGGCCACGGCCGGCTACGTCACCCCGCTCGTGCGGAAGCTCGCCAACGAGAAGGGCGTCGACATCAGCACCCTCTCGGGCAGCGGCGTCGGCGGTCGGATCCGCAAGGAGGACGTCCTGGCGGCCGCCGAGGCGGCCTCCTCGGCTCAGCAGTCCCCCGAGCAGTCCGCGCCGGCACCGGTCGAGATCTCGCCGCTCCGCGGCACGACCGTGCCCATGACGCGCCTCCGCAAGGTCGTCGCCGAGCGTGCCGTGCAGTCGATGCAGGCCATGGCGCAGCTCACGAGCGTCGTCGAGGTGGACGTGACCGCGGTCGCGACCTTCCGCGACGCGCACAAGGCCGCCTTCCTCGAGAAGACCGGCAACAAGCTGTCGTTCCTGCCGTTCTTCACGCTGGCGGCCGCGGAGGCGCTGCAGGCGCACCCCAAGCTGAACGCGACCGTCGACGGCGACTCGATCGTCTACCCCGACCACGAGAACATCAGCATGGCCGTGGACACCGAGCGGGGCCTCCTGACCCCGGTCATCAAGGACGCGGCGTCGCTCGACCTGGCGGGCATCGCCGGGCAGATCGCCGACCTCGCCCAGCGGACGCGGGACAACAAGCTGAAGCCGGACGAGCTCGCGGGCGGCACCTTCACGGTGACGAACACCGGATCGCGCGGCGCGCTCTTCGACACCCCGGTCGTGTTCCTCCCCCAGGTGGCCATCCTCGGCACCGGTGTCGTGGTCAAGCGCCCCGTGGTCGTCTCGGTCGACGGCGGCGAGGCCATCGCCGTCCGCTCGATGGTGTACCTGGCGCTGTCGTACGACCACCGCATCGTCGACGGTGCCGACGCCGCTCGGTTCCTCGTGGCGGTCAAGACCCGCCTCGAGGGCGGCGACTTCTCGGCCAAGCTCGGCATCTAGCCGTCGTGGCCCGTCACCGACGGGCCACGACGTCGCGCACCCTCCAACCGGCCTCGGTCCTGACCATCAGGACCGAGGCCGGTCGGTCGTCGGGGCCGGTGGCGTCGAGCAGCACGGTGTCGCCCAGCCGTTGCAGCTCGGCGACGACGTCGAGCGGCGTGGGCTCGCCCGTCACGACCGACGGGTCGGCCAGCAGCTGGGCGTCCCTGCCGGCCAGCGGCGACCCCGGCTGCGTCGTCGCCGCGAGACAGCCAGGCGTGGGCTCTCTCAGGCAGGCGTTGCGCGCCTCCACGAGCACCCGCGCGGCGGCGAGCACGTCGTCGCCCCGCAGCACGCCCTCGACGGGCTCGCGACGGGCCCCCTCTGCCGCTGCGGCGTCGGCCCCGCCCCCGGGAGCGCCGAGCTCGTCCACCGCCACCTCGTCGGCCCTCGACCCGGGCTCCGGTGACGGGACCTGGGCAGCAGGGGCAGGCGCGGGTTCCCCGGCGGTCGGTGGGTCGGCCGCCGTGCCGGGATCGGCGGCGCCTCCGCTCGGGGCCCCTCCCGGGAGAGCCACGACGGCGACGCCGACGGAGGCCAGCACGATCGCGGCGAGGACGCGGTAGCGCGGACGGACCGTCGCGAGCCGTGCCCTCGTCGACGTGCGGGAGCGGTCCGACCACCAGCCGAGCAGACCGTCGAGGACGGCGCTCTCGGGCAGGAGGGCCAGCCACGCAGGCCGATCGACGGACTCGGCCCCGTCCGCTCGGACAGGCCCGACCGGCCTGGCTCGGAGCCCGGTCGTCGTCGGCAGCGGTCGTGCCGGCGCGAGGTCGTGCACGACCTCGACGAGGTCGTCGATCCCGGCCGTCGACGGCAGCAGGTCCAGTGCCGGTGCGAGCGGGGGCGACGACGGCTCCAGCCTCGACGCCACGTCGTCCGCGAAGACCCGGGCGACGGACGCCGAGGCCTCCTGCCCCGGCCGCTCGGCCACGACGTGCTCGGACGTCGTCGGCAGGGCGTCGGCCCGTGGGCGGACGCGGGCGAGGACCGGCGCTCCCTCGGCGTCGATCACGACGTCCGCCGGGTCGAGGCGGTCGAGGACGACCCCCGCCCGCGTCGCCGCCGCGACGGCGTCGAGGATCGGGAGGAGGATCGTGACGGCCTCCCCCGCCTCGAGCGCGCCTCGGTCGGCGAGCCACGCGTCGAGTCCCACCTCCGCCGGCGGCTGGACGACGACCAGGCGGCCCTCGGCCGTGTGGAACAGGTCGACCACCGGCGAGACGTGACGGTGCTCGACCGCCGCCGTCGCCCACCCGGCCGCCTCCTCGGCCGCCACGGCCCGCGGGTCGGCTCCGGGGAAGGCATAGACGAGCTCGACGACCTGCCCGTCCGGGGCCGTCGCCCGCGATCGGACGAGGTCGCCGACGACCCGGGTCGACGTGATCTCGTAGGGGCCGAGGCGGGAGGTCTCCATCGGGTCAGCGTGGCGGGTGCCGGGGACGGCACCGAGCCTCCTCGACCGTCGCTGGGGAGGCGTCCGCCCACGGCGGATCCGGGGAGGACCCGGGGGTCGCCGCGACCCCGTATCCTAGGTCGCATGGCACGACGCACCGAGAACCCGACCCCCAAGCCGCCCAAGGAACCGGGTCGGTTCAAGCAGATGTGGCAGGTCTTCCAGATGACCCGCCGCAACGACTCGCGGGCGCTGCCGCTCATGCTCGTGGCGTTTTTCGTGCCGGTCGTCCTCGGCGTGGCCGCGGCGCTGCTGCTCACCGGCGGCAACGTCCTCGCGCTGGTGCTCTACATCGTGGTCGGCGTCATGCTGGGCTTCCTGCTGCTGCTCATCGTGCTCGGACGCCGCGCCGAGCGCGCCGCCTACAGCCAGATCGCGGGTCAGCCCGGCGCGGTGGGCGCCGTCATGAAGAGCGGCCTCCGTCGCTCGTGGCGCGCCGCCGAGATGCCGGTCGCCGTCCAGGGGCGTACCCAGGCCGCGGTGTACCGCGCCGTCGGCAAGGGCGGCGTCGTGCTCGTCGCCGAGGGCTCGGCCGCGCAGACCAAGAAACTCGTCGACGAGGAGCGCCGCAAGGTCGCCCGCATCCTGCCCAACGTCGCCATCACCGTCCTCCACGTCGGCCCCGACCCCGACGCCGTGCCCCTGCACAAGCTCGCGGGCCGCATGAACAAGATCAAGTCGACGATCAACCGCAACGAGGTGCTCGCCGTGAGCAACCGGCTGCAGTCGCTCGGCAAGAACGGCCTGCCGATCCCCAAGGGCGTCGACCCGTTCAAGGTGCGGGCCGGCCGACCGCGCTGACCCTCGCCCCGCGTGCCGACGGCGTCGTCTCCGACCGGAGGCGGCGCCGTCGTCGTCCGTCCCGCCCCGGCGGTCAGACGCGGACGAGGACCGTCCCGGCGACCCGGTCGTGGAGGCCCCGCTGGTCGAGGTCCCAGACGACGGCAGGGATGACGAGCGCGACGAGGAGGGTGCGGACGGCCGGGCGCCAGGCGCCCAGCTGGCCACCGCGCATCGGGACGACGCGCATGCCGAGGGCCAGGTGGCCGAGCGAGCCCCCGGTCGTCACGAGGAAGCCGATCTGCACGAGGACGAACGTGACCGTCATCGCGAGGCCCGACCCGTCGAAGAAGGCGTAGCCGACCGCGTAGGCGACCGCCCAGTCGATGAGGAGGGCGCCGACGCGGCGCCCGAGGCGGGCGACGGACCGGGGACCGGCCTGGGGCAGGCCGAGGCGCTGACCGGGCCAGTCCTGCCTGCCGTCGCCCGCGCCTCCCTGTCCGTCGTCGGCGGGAGGGGTACGGCGCTGGTCGGGCATGGGGTCGAGCCTACCGACCGAGCCGAGCCGTAACATGCCGGAAACATCAGGGACACCGCTGCGAAACTCCTTCCCCCTAGCGTCGAGGACGGCTGCTCCCCCGCATCCGATCCGTTCCGAGCCCCATTGGAGAGACATCTAGATGTTCACTGATTCTTCCGAGGTGCTGAAGTTCATCAAGGACACCGACGTCAAGTTCCTCGACATCCGGTTCACCGACCTCCCCGGCGTCCAGCAGCACTTCAACATCCCCGCCTCCACGGTCGACGAGGAGTTCTTCTCCGTCGGGCAGCTCTTCGACGGGTCCTCCATCCGCGGCTTCGCCTCGATCCACGAGTCGGACATGCAGCTGATCCCCGACGTCACCACCGGCTACGTCGACCCGTTCCGCGCCGAGCGCACGCTCATCCTCGTCTTCGACATCTTCAACCCGCGCAACGGCGAGCTCTACAGCCGTGACCCGCGCCAGGTGGCCAAGAAGGCCGAGAAGTACCTCGCGTCGACCGGCATCGCCGACACCGCGTTCTTCGCCCCCGAGGCCGAGTTCTACATCTTCGACGACGTCCGCTACGAGGTGAAGCAGAACGCGAGCTTCTACAGCGTCGACTCCGAGGAGGGCGCGTGGAACACCGGCCGCGCCGAGGAGGGCGGCAACCTCGCCAACAAGACGGCGTACAAGGGCGGCTACTTCCCCGTCAGCCCCGTCGACAAGACGGCCGACCTCCGCGACGACATCAGCCTGAAGCTGATCGACTCGGGCCTCGAGCTCGAGCGTGCGCACCACGAGGTGGGCACCGGCGGCCAGCAGGAGATCAACTACAAGTTCGACACGATGGTCCACGCCGCGGACGACATCCTGAAGTTCAAGTACATCGTCAAGAACACCGCCGAGCAGTGGGGCAAGGTCGCGACCTTCATGCCCAAGCCGCTCTTCGGCGACAACGGCTCGGGCATGCACACCCACCAGTCGCTGTGGAGCGACGGCAAGCCGCTCTTCTACGACGAGAACGGCTACGGCGGCCTCTCCGACCTCGCGCGCTGGTACATCGGGGGGCTGCTGAAGCACGCCCCGGCCGTGCTCGCCTTCACGAACCCGTCGATCAACTCGTACCACCGCCTGATCCCCGGCTTCGAGGCCCCCGTCAACCTGGTCTACTCGGCCGGCAACCGCTCGGCGGCCATCCGCATCCCGATCACCGGCACGAACCCGAGGGCCAAGCGCATCGAGTTCCGCGTCCCCGACGCCGCATCGAACCCGTACCTCGCCTTCGCGGCGCAGCTGATGGCGGGCCTCGACGGCATCCAGAACCGCATCGAGCCGCACGAGCCGGTCGACAAGGACCTCTACGAGCTGCCCCCCGAGGAAGCCAAGAACATCCCCCAGGTCCCCGCGTCGCTCGAGGCGGCCCTGGCCGCCCTCGAGGCCGACCACGAGTTCCTCACGAAGGGCAACGTCTTCACCGAGGACCTCATCGAGACCTGGATCGCCTACAAGCGCGACAAGGAGATCCTGCCCATGGCGCAGCGTCCCCACCCGTTCGAGTTCGAGATGTACTTCGGCGTCTGACCTCGTCGGCGACACGGCGCTCAGGCCCGTCCCTCCTCGGAGGGGCGGGCCTGACGTCATGTCGGGAGGCGCGCGTCAGGTCGTCGGGGACGGCACGTCGTCGATGCCGTAGAAGCGCCGGTCGAACACCGCGCGGCACCGCCGCGTGACCGCGAGGTAGTCCTCCTCGAGCCGGCTCGCCGACCCGGGCGGGTACTCCATGAGCCGTGCCATGCCCTCGAGCTGGCGACGGTCGGTGGGGAGGACGTCGGAGGTGCGGGCGGTCCAGAGGACGCCGGCCGACCGCGCCCGGGAGGCCATGCGCCAGGCGTCGTGCAGCTTCTCGCCCTCGTCGGGCACGACGAGGCCGTGCGCGACGGCCGCCGCGAGGGCGTCGAGCGTGGACGTCGTGCGCAGGTCGGGCACGGCGTGCGCGTGCTGGAGCTGGAGCAGCTGCACGAACCACTCGACGTCGCTGAGGGAGCCGCGCCCCAGCTTGAGGTGGCGCGACGGCTCGGCCCCCTTCGGCAGGCGCTCGGACTCGACGCGGGCCTTGATGCGCTTCACCTCGCGCACCTCCTGCTCGGAGAGGCTCTCGGGGTACCGGACCGTGTCCGCCAGCGCCGTGAAGTCGCGCTGCAGCGCCTCGTCGCCCGCCACCGCCCGGGCCCTCAGCAGCGACTGGGCCTCCCAGGTCAACGACCATCGGTCGTAGTAGGCCCGGTACGAGGTCAGCGACCGCACCACCGGCCCGTTCGCCCCCTCGGGACGCAGGCCGGCGTCGAGGTCGAGCGGCACGAGCGCGTCGCTCGTCAGCCGAGACAGCTCTCCCACGACGGTGACGGCGCGTCGGTGGGCCGTCTCGTCGCCCTCCGTCGCCCGGTACACGTAGAGCACGTCGGCGTCGGAGCCGAAGCCGAGCTCGCCGCCGCCGTAGCGGCCCATCGCGACGACGGCGAACTCCAGCTCGCCGGCGTCGCGGCGAGCGAGCTGCAGCGCGCCCGTGACGGCGGCGGTCGTGACGTCGGAGAGCCCCTGGGCGAGCTCGTCGATGCTCGTCAGGCCGAGGATGCCGCCGATGGCGAGCCGGAGCACCTCGCGACGACGGGCCGCGCGCAGGACGGCGGCCGCGGCGTCGGGGGCGTCGTGCCGGGCGAGCGTCGCCCGCGTCTCGTCGAGCAGCGCCCCGAGCGACCGCGGGCGGAGGTCGTCGTCGTTCTCGAGCCAGACAGCCGCCTCCGGCGTGCGGTCGAGCAGGTCGGCCACGAACCGCGACGACGAGAGGACGGTCGTCAGACGGTGGGCCGCGCCCGAGGAGTCGCGCAGCATTCGGAGGAACCAGTACGACTCGCCCAGTCCGTCGCTCAGCCGCCGGAATGCCAGCAGACCGAGGTCGGGATCGGTGCCGTCGGCGAACCACTGCAGCATGGCCGGGACGAGGTGGCGCTGGATGCTGGCCCGGCGCGACACGCCGGCCGTCAACGCGGCGATGTGGCCGAGCGCGCCGCGGGGATCGGCGAACCCGATGGCCGCGAGCCGCGCCGCGGCCTGGTCGCCGCTGAGCGCGAGCTCCTCCTCGGGCCGGGCCGCGACCGCGGACAGGAGCGGGCGGTAGAACAGCCGCTCGTGCAGGGTGCGGACCCGACGCTTGACCTGGCGCCACGCCTCCACGAGGGCCGGTCCGGAGCTCGCGAGTCCCGTGCCGCGGGCGAGCACGCGGAGGGCGTTCTCGTCCGTCGGCATGAGGTGCGTGCGCCGCAGCCGCGTGAGCTGGATGCGGTGCTCGAGCAGCCGCAGAACGCGGTAGTCGCGGTCGAACTCGGCGGCCTCGGCCCGGCCGACGTAACCGAGCCTGGCGAGGGCGGCCAGCGCCTCCAGCGTGGACCGGGCCCGGACGCCGTCGTCGGCCTGTCCGTGCACCAGCTGGAGCAGCTGGATCGTGAACTCGACGTCGCGGAGGCCGCCCGGTCCGAGCTTCAGCTGGTGGTCGACCTCGTCGGCGGGGATCAGGTCGGTGACCCGCTCGCGCATGCGCTGGACCGACTCGACGAACGACTCGCCCGAGGCGGCCGACCAGACGAACGGCGCCACGCGCTCGACGTAGCGGGCGCCGAGCTCGGCGTCGCCCGCGAGCGGACGGGCCTTGAGCAGCGCCTGGAACTCCCACCCCTTCGCCCACCGCTCGTAGTAGGCCACGTGCGAGTCGAGGGTGCGGACGAGCGCCCCCGCGGCTCCCTCGGGACGGAGGGCGGCGTCGACCTCCCACAGCTCGGGCTCGAGGGCGAGGTCGGACACGACGCGCACCGTGTGGACGGCGAGGCGCGTCGCGATCTCGACCGCCCGATGCGACTCGAGGCCGTCACCGCCCTCGGCGACGTAGACGACGTCGACGTCGCTGAGGTAGTTGAGCTCGCGGGCCCCGGTCTTGCCCATGCCGATGACGGCGAAGCGGGTGCGGGCCACGTCCTCGGCCGGGAACGGCACCTCACGGCGGGCCACGTCGACGGCGGCCTCGAGCGCGGCGGCGGCGAGGTCGGCCAGTGCCGCCGCCACCGTGGGGAGCGCCGCGACCGGGTCGTCGTGCTCGAGGTCCCACGAGGCGAGCCGCAGGAGGTGCCGCCGGTAGGCGACCCGGACGGCGACGCGCGCCTCATCGCCCGTGAGCCCGACGACGGAGGCGACGAGGTCGTCGCGGTACTCGGCGGCCCCGGGAGGCGCGACGAGGGGATCGAGGAGGGTCGCCGACTCGGCCGGTCGCCTCTCGAGGAACTCCCCCAGGCCCGTGGAGGCGCCCAGCACGCGGACCAGCCTCTCGCCGGCGCCCGCGGCGACGAGCCGGGCGACGACGTCGGCGTCGCGGTCGACGAGGCGCTCGAGCCACGCGAGCGCCTGGTCGGGGTCGGCCGCCCGCGCGAAGCTCGGCACGAGGCCCTCGAGCGTCGGCAGGGTCGTCGACAGGCGCCCGAGGCGGTCGCGTGCCTCGCCCAGCCCCGCGAAGCCGAGGCGCGCCAGGTCGGAGAGTGCGGTGGCGGAGCGCGGCATGGAGGTGCGGGCTAGAGGATCTCGAGGTTCGAGCGGAGCTCGAACGGCGTCACCTGCGCCCGGTAGGCACGCCACTCTTGACGCTTGTTGAGCAGGACGTAGTTGAAGACCTGCTCGCCGAGCGTCTCGGCGACGAGCTCGCTGTCCTCCATGATCGAGAGGGCGTGGTCGAGGCTCGCGGGCAGCTGTCGGTAGCCGAGCGCCCGGCGCTCGGCGTCGCTGAGCCCCCAGACGTTGTCCTCCGCCTCGGCGGGGAGCTCGTAGCCCTCCTCGATGCCCTTGAGACCGGCGGCGAGCATCAGCGAGAACGCGAGGTAGGGGTTCGCGGCCGAGTCGATGGCCCGGTACTCGACGCGGCTCGAGTTGCCCTTGTTGGGCTTGTACAGCGGGACGCGCACGAGAGCGGACCGGTTGTTGTGGCCCCAGGTCGCGAAGCTCGGGGCCTCGTCGCCGCCCCAGAGGCGCTTGTAGCTGTTCACGAACTGGTTCGTCACGGCCGTGATCTCGGGGGCGTGGCGCAGCAGGCCCGCGATGAACTGGCGGCCGATCTTCGACAGCTGGTACTGGGCGCCGGCCTCGTAGAAGGCGTTGGCGTCGCCCTCGAAGAGCGACATGTGGGTGTGCATGCCCGACCCGGGGTGCTGGCTGAAGGGCTTCGGCATGAACGTCGCGTAGACGCCCTGCTCGATGGCCACCTCTTTGATGACCGTGCGGAAGGTCATGATGTTGTCGGCCGTCGTCAGCGCGTCGGCGTAGCGGAGGTCGATCTCGTTCTGGCCGGGGCCCGCCTCGTGGTGGCTGAACTCGACCGAGATGCCGAGGTCTTCGAGCATGCGGACGGACCGGCGGCGGAAGTCGTGTGCCGTGCCGCCCGGGACGTTGTCGAAGTACCCGGCGGAGTCGACCGGCACGGGGCCATCGGGCCCGTGCTGGGCGCTCTTCAGGAGGTAGAACTCGACCTCGGGGTGCGTGTAGAACGTGAAGCCCCGGTCGCCGGCGCGGGCCAGGGTGCGCTTGAGCACGTTGCGGGGGTCGGCCACGGCAGGCTGGCCGTCGGGCGTCGTGATGTCGCAGAACATGCGAGCGGTCGGGTCGATCTCGCCCCGCCACGGCAGGATCTGGAACGTCGTCGGGTCGGGCTGGGCCAGCACGTCGGCCTCGAACGAGCGCGTGAGGCCCTCGATCGCCGACCCGTCGAACCCGATGCCCTCCGCGAACGCCCCCTCGACCTCGGCCGGCGCGATGGCGACCGACTTCAGGGTGCCGATGACGTCGGTGAACCAGAGGCGGATGAACTTGATGCCGCGCTCTTCGATCGTCCGGAGGACGAAGTCCCTCTGCTTGTCCATGAACGGCCCTTCTGCTCTCGGTCAAGGCTAGTCGAGAAGACCGCCGGCCCGACGCACCGGGCGGCCTCGGCGCGGCCCGCCGGGCGCCGGAGGCGCAGCCGTCGGCCGGTGAGTCGTCAGCGGTCGCTCATCGGCGGTCAGTCGTCAGCGCTCAGTCGTCGGCGCTCAGTCGTCGGCGGCGTCCTCGGCGTCCAGGCGCGCGTTGCGCTCCTGGATCGTCTGGATGGCCTTCTCGGCCTCCTGCCGCGTCGCGTAGGGGCCGGCCCGGTCGACCGCCGGGGAGACCTTGCCCTCCTCGACCTCGTGGGTGGTGATGTTGTACCAGTACTCGGGTGCCATGCCTGAACGCTACCGCTGCCTCCCCTAAGCTGGTCGGCATGCCCCGGGACTCCCACGGATCCATGACCCCGGGCCGGATCTCGCCGCAGCGTCCGGTCCCCGCGTCGATCGCCCGACCCGAGTACGTGGGCAAGGCCGGCCCCGCGCCCCACGTCGGCGGCGACGTCTACGACGCCGAGACGGTCGAGCTGATCCGCGCGAGCGGCCGCATCGCGGCCCAGGCGATCGACGCCGCCGAGGCGGCCGTCCGACCGGGCGTCACGACCGACGAGCTCGACGCGCTCGTGCACGACTTCGTGGTCTCGCACGACGCGTACCCGTCCACCCTCGGCTACCGCGGCTTCCCCAAGTCGTCGTGCACCTCCGTCAACGAGGTCATCTGCCACGGCATCCCCGACGACACCGTGCTCGTCGAGGGCGACCTCGTCAACATCGACGTGACGGCGTTCGCGAACGGCGTGCACGGCGACCTCAACCGCACGGTCCTCGTCGGCGAGGCGTCGCAGCAGGCCGTCGACCTGGTCGACCGCACCCGGGAGGCGCTCCGCCGGGGCATCAAGGCCGTCGCCCCGGGCCGCGAGGTGAACGTCATCGGCCGGGCGATCGAGTCGTACGCGGCCCGCTTCGGCTACGGCGTGGTCCGCGACTACACCGGGCACGGCGTCGGCCGCTCGTTCCACTCCGGCCTGGTCATCCCCCACTACGACGCCCCCCGGTACGACGACGTCATGGTGCCGGGCATGGTCTTCACGATCGAGCCGATGCTCACCCTCGGCGGCACCGCGGCCGACGTCTGGGCCGACGACTGGACGGTCACGACGCGCGACAAGTCGCTCACGGCCCAGTTCGAGCACACCCTCGTCGTGACCGAGCGCGGCGCCGACGTGCTCACCCTCAGCTAGGGCCCCGCCCCCCACCGACCAGCGCCCCGGCCCACCGACCGGGAGCGACGACCCCAACGAAGGACTCACCGTGGCACAGAGAGCAGTCGGCATCGACATCGGCGGCACCGGCATCAAGGGGGCGATCGTCGACCTCGAGTCGGGCGAGCTGCTCTCGGACCGCATCAAGAAGGCCACCCCCGAGGGGGGCGAGCCCGACGCCATCGTCGCCGTCGTGAAGCAGATCGTCGACGAGCTCGGCGTCGACGACGACGCGCTGCCGGTCGGCGTCTGCTTCCCGGCCGCGATCATGGACGGCAAGACCCTCTCGGCCGCCAACGTGTCGAAGAAGTGGATCGACTTCGAGGCCGAGGCGCTCTTCGAGCAGACGCTCGGGCGCTCCATCCACTTCGTCAACGACGCCGACGCGGCGGGCTACGCCGAGACGCGCTTCGGCGCCGCCAAGGACGTCCCCGGCCTGGTCGTCATGACGACCCTCGGCACCGGCATCGGCACCGCGCTCATCAACGACGGCGTGCTCATCGTCAACGCCGAGCTCGGCCACCTCGAGATCGGCGGCCGCGACTACGAGACGAAGGCCTCGTTCGCCGCCAAGGAGCGCGACGACCTCAGCTGGAAGCACTGGGCCAAGCGCCTGCAGAAGTACTACTCGCACCTCGAGGCCCTGCTCTACCCGCGCCTCATCATCGTCGGCGGCGGCGTGTCGAAGCACTACGACGAGTTCCTGCCGCTGCTCGACCTCCGCGCGGAGATCGTCCCGGCGAAGCTGCGCAACAACGCGGGCATCATGGGCGCCGCGGCACTGGCGGCCGGGTCGGCCCCGACGGCCTGAGCCCTCGGGCGGACAGGGCCCCGCGCGGCGACGCGGCCACGGGGCGGACGCGACGAGACCCCGGGACCAGGAGGCGCGCCTCCTGGTCTCGGGGTCTCGTGCGTGGGGCGGACGGGCCGGCTGATACGCCGGGTTCTGTCCCGGTGCCGGAGCACCATGGACGGCCATCTATCTCGGGACTGCGTCGCCACAGCCCTCTAGCGGTCTACCCGAAGGCTCAGCGAGCCGCCTCGACGCCTTCTGTCTGACCTTGCTCCAGGCGAGGTTTGCATAGCCGGTCGGTCACCCGAACCGCTGGTGGTCTCTTACACCGCCGTTTCACCCTTACCCCGGCCGCGCCTCGCGGCGACGACCGTGGCGGTCTGCTCTCTGTTGCACTGTCTCGCGGGTCGCCCCGGGTGGGTGTTGCCCACCGCCCTGCTCTGTGGAGCCCGGACGTTCCTCGGCGGCCGGGAGCGAGCCCCCGACCGACGCGACCGTCTTGCCGACCCGTCCGCTCGACCATGGTAGCGGTCGTCGCGACCGCGGGCCGCGCCGAGGGCCGACCGTCAGATGCCGGACTCGTTCGTGCGGACGAGGATCGCGTTGCTGTCGGGGCAGAGGACGACGTCGTAGGCGGAGGCCGACCGGACGGCGGCGAGGTCGCTGCCCGTCAGGGTCACGCCGCTCGCGCTGGAGACGCCGGCCCGGAGGAGCGAGGCACCCGTGCCGTACCGCTCGCGCTGGCGCTCGTAGAGGGCGAGCAGGTCGGCGGGCACCTTCGCGGCGAGGGTGCCCCGGTCGGCCTCGACCTGGCGGCGCTCGACCTCGAGCTCGCCGAGCTTGCCGTCGCGGGTCGCCCGGGCGTCGGCGCGTCGGTGCTCGATGAGGTCGAGCTCGCCCTGCGTGACCTCGGCGACGGCGGCGAGGCCCTCGACGCGCTCCATGACCTCGAGCTGCATGTCCTCGAGGTCGGAGCCGCGCTTCGCGAGGGCGGCCAGCTCGGACTCGAGCGCCTGCACGTCCTTGACCGACGAGGTGCCCGCCAGTCGCTGCTGGTCGCGGGCGACGCGGGCGTCGACGACCTGCACGTCGGACTCGATGCGGCGCAGCTCGGCCTGGGCGTCCTCGAGGGCGCCCTGCTCGGACGCCATGCGGCTGCGGAGGCGCGAGGCGTCGCCGTCGACGGTGGCGAGGACGGCGATCTCGGGCAGGTTCGCGGCGCGGTGGGCCAGTTGCCGGAGCGTCGTGTCGAGCTGCTGGAGGTCGAGCAGCAGGGCCTGGTCGGCGGGGCTGGCTTGCAGGGGCATGCGGGGCCTTCTTCGTGTCGTGGTGGTGCGGTGCCGGGGGCGTGGTGCCGGGCGGATCGGGGCGGGGCGAGGAGGCGCGGGTCGGCTACTGCACGACCGCGAAGTCCCAGGGGTCGGTGCGCAGGTCGCTCAGCGTGACCTCGACGTCGTGCAGCTCACGACGGAGCTGGGCGGCGGCGGTGTCGAGCCAGAGCCACTCGCTGGCCCAGTGGGAGACGTCGAGGAGGGCCGGGCCGCGGCCGAGGAGCATGAGCTCGCGCGCGTCGGAGGCGGGGTGGTGGCGGAGGTCGCTCGTGACGTAGGCGTCGGCCGTCAGGACGTCGGGGTGACCCAGCAGCGAGTCGCCTGCGCCGGCGCAGAGCGCGACGGTCTCGACCACCCGGTCGGCCTCGCCCGCCACGCGGACGCCGGACGCGGTCGGCGGCAGGAGGTCGCCGAGCTGGCGCGCGAGCGCGACCAGGCTCGTCGGCTGCGGGAGGCGGCCCACGACGCCGAGGCCGGTGCCGGGCGCCGCGCCCTGGGTGAGGGCGCGCTGGTCGACGAGGCCGAGCTGGTGCGCGAGCACCCGCGAGGTGCCGGTCTCGACGACGTCGGCGTTCGTGTGCGCCGCGAGGAGCGCGCAGCCGCCGCGCACGAGACGGGCGACGACCGCGCCCTTCGTCGTGTCCTCCGAGACGCGGGTGACGCCGCGGAGCAGGAGCGGGTGGTGCACGAGGAGCAGGTCGGCGTCCATGCCGAGCGCTTCGTCGACGGTGTCGAGGACGGCGTCGACGGCGAGGTGGACGTGGCGGACGACCTGGTCGGGGTCGCCGACCACGAGGCCGGGGGCGTCCCACGACTCGGCGCCCGAGACGGGCCAGAGGCGGTCGACGACGGCGGAGACTTCGGCGAGTGTGGACACCCGACGAGCTTAGTCGCGGGAGGTCGCCCGCACGCTCGTCACGACGACGGTCACGACGACCGCGACGACAGCCGTGAGGACGACGGCGAGGAGGGCGGAGAGGGGCTCGGTGACGCCCGTGGCGCCCACGGCACGGAGGAGCCAGCCCTGCCACGCGAGGGCGGCCAGCGAGGAGGTCAGGACGCTGAGGCCGACGACGGAGGCCACCACGACCGCCGCGACCACGGCGACGGGCCCGCGACGGGCGAGCAGCTCGGCGTCGGCCCCGCGGGCGCGGACGGCCAGCAGGGTGCCGGTGCCGACGAGGCCGGCCGTGAGCGGGACCGCCACGGTCGCGAGGACGCCCGCGACGCCGGAGCCGGGGACGACCGCCGCGAGCACGAGGGCGACGAGGACGACGAGCGACGCCACGGCGGCGCCGACCAGGAGGACGACCGGCCGACGGACGGCGGCCTCGGGGGCCGGGACGCCGACGGCGGTCGGGGAGGCCCCGACGTCGCGGGGGCTCCCGAGGGCCGCCTGCGGGAGGAGCGACGGAGCCGTCAGCTCGTCGCGGTCGGCCTCGGCGTCCGCGTCGACGTCGTCAGCTGCGTCGTCGGCGGCGGCGCGCTGCACCGGGACGTCGGCGGTCGTCACCACGGCGGAGGCGGACTCCGAGCCGGGATCCGTCCCCTGGCCGGCCGAGGGCCCGGCTCCGAGCGCGAGCTGGGGCTCCGCGAGGGACGCGACGGGCGCCTCCCCCGCCTCGAGCGGCGGCGGGAGGACGACGTCGATGACGCCGGTGAAGCGCAGTCGCGTGCGCTCGAGCACCTCGGCGGCCTCGTCGGTGCCGACGCGGGAGATGGCGTCGGCCCAGGTCGCGAACTGCGCGGCCTCGGCGCGGCGGGCCTGGAGCTGGGCCTGGACGACGGCCATCAGGTCGACGGTGGCGGTGTCGTCGAGGCGGCGCTCGACCATGCGGACGAGCACGTCGTCGTCGAGGGTGACCCGCTCGGGCGGCTGGGGCAGCGACGGGTCGACCGGCTGGGCGAAGACGGGCAGGGTGATCGCCGACGTGTCGACGGAGTGGCGGGCGACGCTCGCGGGCCGCGGCTCGGCAGGGTCGGTGGGCACGACGTCGAGGTCGACGTCGGCGCGGTGCGAGGGGACCGACACGGGCCGCGGCGCGCGGGGCTCGAGGAGGTCGGTCGGGGCCTCGGGGCTGAGGGTGGTGGTCACGGGGCGGTGCTCCTGCTCGTCCGTCGGCGGGGCGGGGGCGGCCTCCACGGACGGGATGGGGTGCGGCTCGACGAAGGTCGTCCGGTGACGCGTCGGCGCGTCGGCGTCGCCGTCGGGCAGCACGATCGTGGTGCCCTCGCTCGCCCGCACGCTGTCGGTCATGCCTGGATGGTAGGTCGACGGGGGGCGTCCGCCGTCGAGACTCGCCGGTCCGACCGGCACATTCGGCGTGAGGCTCAGGTTCAGGGTGAGGGTCGGTCCCAGCCGCCGAACCAGGCGGCCAGGGACGGCTCCCCCTCGACGGCCTCGAGCCCCGGGGCGGTACGACGCTCGGTGCGGAAGAGGTCGTCCCGACCCCACCTCCGGCTCCGGAGCGCGGCGCGCCGTGCCGTCACGCGGGCGACCTCGGCGCCGCCGGCGTCGACGAGCACCACCGTGCCGAGGTCGTCCACGCCGACCTGGGCCACGGCGTCGACGAGCGCCGCGCCGTCGCGCACGCGGACGGCCCGCGGCAGGACGACCCGGACGCGCGCGGCCGGCCCGGCCGGGTCCGGCGCCGCCGCCACGACGCGGTCGTCGCCCGCGAGCAGGCGGGCGACCTCGTCGCGGACGACCACGAGGGCGCCGGGGAGGGCCTCGAGGACTCCGTCGACGGCGAGGACGGCCGCGGCCCCCGCCGGCTCCTCCCCCAGCTCGACGACGACGTCGACGGCGCCCGTGCGGAGCGCCCTCGGTCGAGAGCCCTCGACGGGCACGAGGCGAGCGAGGGTCAGCGTCTCGTCGTTCTGCCGTCGCTGACGGGCCTCGTCGTCGCCGTCGCGGCCGGCCCAGTCGGGTCCGTCGTGCCAGGCGACCGCGTCGGGCACGTGGGCGAGGACGGCTCCGGCCGCCCACGCCCGGTGCGCCCACTCCCAGTCCTCTCCCCCGTAGGCGCGGAACGTCTCGTCCCAGCCGCCCACCTCGTCGAGGAGCCACCGGGTGCAGGCCGTGACGGCCCCGATGACGTGCCGGTACGACCGGTCGTCGGCCCGCAGCAGGTCGTCGCTGTCGCGGTAGGCCCGGCTGAGCCAGGCCGGCTCGTCGAGCTCGGCCGCGGGGCCGACGACCTCGACGGGGGCCGTCGCGTCGACCCCGGCGAAGTCGGCGTGGCGGCGACGACCGACCGTGACGACCTCGGGCGACAGGGACGGCAGGCGCACGAGGGCCTCGACGTACCCGGGCTCGGGCGCCGTGTCGGCGTCGAGGAAGCAGAGCAGGTCGCCCGTCGCGGTCCGGGCGCCGAGGTTCCGGGCGGCGGCCAGGCGGAAGCCGCGGTCCTCCTGCCGCACGACGACGACCCCCGGCGGCACCCGGGGCGGCTCGGGCGAGCCGTCGTCGACCACGACGACCTCGAGCAGGTGGGCGGGCCAGGTCTGGCGGGCGAGCGCGGCGAGGGTGCGGTCGAGCTCGGCCTGCTGCCGGTAGTAGGGGACGACGACGGAGACGCGACGTCGCGCCTCCGGGCGGCCGTCGCCCAGCTCGTCCCAGCGGTTGCCGCGCACGGGCACGCCCCACGGCGGGGCCGAGGCGCCCTCGGCGGGGCCGCTCACGACGACGCCTCCACGGCGGCCCACCAGGCGAGGTAGGCCGCGGCGGTGTCGACGAGGCCGGGCCCGACGTCGGTGCCGGCCGCCCACCACGTCGACCCGGGGTCGCGCTGCGCCCGCGCGACGGCGTCGGCCAGCCCGCCCTCGGCGAACAGCGTGAGCGTGCCGGGGCGGAGCTCGGCCATCTCTCGGGAGTACCGGGTGTCGGGGACGAGGGGGCGCCTCCCCGCGGCGACCCAGGTCGCGATCGAGCCCGACGCCGACACGTGGCGGTGGGCGGCCACGGGCACGGCGGCCCGGCGGCTGCGGTCGAGGAGAGCGGCGTCGTCGAGGTAGCCGGTCACCTCGAGGTCGACGCCGCGCCGCGCCGCCTCGGCGACGAGGTCGGCGAGCTCGCCCTCGTGCCCGGCGGAGGCCCGGCCCAGGACCGCCACGCCCAGGTCGACGCCCCGGGGCCGGAGCCCCGCGACGGCGTCCACGAGCTCGGCGTGTCCCTTGCCCGGGTAGAAGAAGCCGATCACGGCGGCCGATCCGTCGTCGGCGGGCCGCGTCGGGTCGGGGTCGACGGGGTCGACGGGCAGGGGCACGACGCCGACGGGGCGGGCGGGGTCGACGCGCACGTGCTCGGTGAGCAGGGCGGCCTCGTGCCGGCTGTTGACGACGACGCCGGTCGACGCGGCCGCCACCCGCCGGTAGCACTCGGCCCGCCGGGGCAGGTTGACGACGCCGTCGGAGGGCTGCGGGAGGTCGTGCAGCGTCACGGTGAGCTCGACGCGGCGGGCGAGCTCCTCCAGCCGGGCAGCGGCGTCCTCGGGCGACCCGGCCCAGAGCCGGTCGGTGAAGTGGAGGTGGGCCCGTGCCGGAGGCGCGTCGCCGGTCAGGGCGCCGGGCCCGACGACCTCGACGTCGCCGTGCCGACGGGCGACGGCGTCCGCCAGCTGGCGCGCGTAGACGGTCACCCCGTGCTGTGCGTCGTCGGTGACGACGAGCGCGGGCGGGCGCGTCACGACAGCCCCAGCAGGGCGAGCGCGTCGGCGTGGCGGGCGGTGCCGGCGGAGACGACCTCGGGGCGCTCCGCGTACCAGGCGAGGTGCGCCTCCTCGACCTCCGCGGCCGGGACGACGCGGCCCTCGACCACCCACTCGTCGACGGGGTCGCCGTCGAGGCCGAACGCCTCGATCACGGCGGCGGCCCGGGGCGCGTGCACGCTCGACAGGAGCTCGCGCCCCGGGTCGACGACGTGCGGGTCGAGCCCGAGGCGGCGGCGGACGCGGGCCGCGAGCTCGGTCCAGACCGGGTTGCCCGGGTGGTTCAGGGTGCGCATCTGGCCGAAGTGCGGGTCGTCGAAGAGGTCGCTGACGACCACGGCGTCGTGCGCCGCCTCGCGACGGCGGAGCTCGCCCCGCGAGAGCTCGCCGACGGCGCGCACGGCGTCCGGCCCGAGGGTCCAGCGGCGGGGCGTCGAGCCCGCCAGGCGGTCCGCCGCCGTCGTCAGCAGGCGCAGGTCGTGGTACTCGACGAGCGGCGGCACGAGCGAGGCGTCGGAGGGCGGACGGACGATCGCGTGCGTGGGGTAGAGGCCCGCGAAGCGGATGACCGGCACGCGCTCGACGCGCGCGCCGTCGCCGAGGCCGGCGGCCAGCTGCGCCGTGCCGAGCGGCAGGCCGTGGTAGTCGTCGCGCACCGGCTGCGAGACGAGCAGGCGCGCCCGCGCGAGCCATCGCCCCAGGTGCGGCAGGTCGGCGGCGACCAGCTCGTGGACCGCGGGCGTGCGGACGGTGCGCAGCCCGCCGCCCTCGAGCGCGATGCGCAGCGACTCGGCCTGGCAGTTGCCGACGACGAGCGCGACGTCGCCCTCCCCCTCCGGCTCGCGCAGCCCGTAGAACTCGCCGTAGTGCCGCGTGCGTCCGTCGACGGCGTCGCTCGTGGTGCTCATCCGATCCTCCCGCCGGGCGGGTCGTGACCACCGCGGCGCCTCGATCATCCCGCGCCGGGATGCGGACGGGTGCAGAGGGGTACAGACCCCCCAGCACGGCAGGGCCTCGGACGGACTAGCTTCGGGTCAGGCCCCACCTGCGGGCCCGCCCCCTCTCGTACGCCGCCCGGTCCCCGACCGTGGCCGGGGCGCTCCTCCCGGCCGGACCCGGCCCCCCGCACCGCACCCTGATCCGAGGAGGCACGACCATCGACCAGAACCGTCCCGCGACCCGACAGCTCCGCGTCGTCAGCGTCCCCTCCGGCCACCCCTACGTCGCCGCCCTGGCCGCGCCCGGCTCGACGACCGGGATCGTGCGCCTGCCCGACCCCGTGCCCGCGGGCGCCACCGACGGCCGATGGTGGCCCCCGGTCGCCGTCGACGGCGGCTGGATCCGCCGCCACGCCGACGAGTTCGACCTCCTCCACCTCCACTTCGGCACCGAGTCGTTCGGCCTCGGCCACCTGAGCGACGTCGTCGACGCCCTCCGCGAGACGGGTCGTCCGCTCGTCTACACGGTCCACGACCTCGAGAACCCGCAGCTCGTCGACCAGGCCCCCCACGCGGCACAGCTCGACCTCCTCGTCCCCGCGGCCGACGAGCTGATCACCCTCACCGCGGGCGCCGCCGCCGAGATCGAGCGCCGCTGGGGCCGGGCGGCCACGGTCGTCGCCCACCCGAACGTGCTGCCCCTCGACGCCGAGGCGCCCGTCGGTCGACCGTCGGGCGCGGTCGTCGTCGGCACGAGCCTCCGCGACCTCCGCCCCAACGTCGACGGCCCCGGCACCGTGGCGGCCCTGCTCGCCGCCGCCGACCGGCTCCGCGCCGAGGGCGTCGAGGTCTCCGTCCGCGTCGACCTCAACGAGGCCGTGCGCGACGAGGAGGCGCGTGTCCGCGTGGCCGCGCTCGTCGCCGCGTGCCCGGGCGCCGAGCTCGTCGTCCACCCGCGCCTCGACGACGCCGAGCTGGCCGCCGCCCTGGCCGACCTCGACGCCGTCGTGCTCCCCTACCGCCACGGCACGCACTCCGGCTGGGCCGAGCTCTGCTGGGACCTCGGCGTCCCCGTCGTCGCCCCGCTCGTCGGCTTCTCGGCCGAGCAGCACCCCGGGTCGACCGCCTCGGTCGACCTCGCCGACACGGCCGCGCTGACCGGGGCGCTCCGCTCGGTGACGGGAGCAGACGCCGCCCGTCCGGGCTCGTCGGCCCGGGGCGACGTCGTCGCCGCTCGCCGCGCCCGGCGTCGCGAGGAGCGCGACGCCGTGGACGGGGTGCACCGCACCGTCTACGACCGGGCCCTCCAGGGGGTCGCGCACCGCGCCTCCCCGGCGGCCGCCGCGCCGTCGACCACCACGCCGCCCGGCGGCTCGTCGACGGGCGCCCAGCTCGCCGGGGCCGTCCGATGAGGGCGACCACGCCGCCGCGTCGCCTGCGCGTGGCCGTCATCGCGCCGCTCCGCTACCCGATCAGCCAGCCCCACGCGGGCGGGCTCGAGTCGTCGGTCTGGAACCAGGTGCGCACGCTGCGGGCCCGGGGCCACCACGTGCTGCTCTGCGCCGTCGCGGGCTCCGACTTCCTCGAGGGCGGGCCGGCCGAGTTCACCCTGCCGCCCGTCGTCTGGGACGACGAGGCCGAGGCGACCGACACGACCTACCCGGCGGGCTACCTCGACCGGGCCCTGCCGGCCCTCGACCGTGCCCTCACCTGGATCGCCGAGCACGCCGACGAGCTCGACGTCGTCGAGAACCACTGCCTGCACGGCCTCCCGCTGTCGCGCGCCGGCGACCTCGGCGTGCCGGTGGTCTCCACCCTCCACACGCCCGCCCTGCCCGACCTGCTCGAGCACCACGCCCGCGGCCCCGAGCCGCGCAGCCGCTTCCTGGCCGTGAGCGAGCACACCGCGCGCGAGTGGTCCGCCGCCGGCATCGAGTCGCTCGTGCTGCCGAACGGCGTCGACACCGACCGGTGGCCCCTCGGCCCGGGCGGGGACGACCTCGTCTGGACCGGGCGGCTCGTGCCCGAGAAGGGCGCCCACCTCGCCGTCCAGGCCGCACGGCGGACGGGCCGCAAGCTCGTGCTCGCCGGGCGCGTCGGCGACGTCGGCTGGTTCCGTCGCGAAGTCGAGCCCTTGCTCGACTCGCAGGTGCGCTGGGTCGGCGAGCTGCCCCAGCAGGAGCTCGCGGCCCTCGTCGGCCGGAGCGCCTGCGCCCTCGTCACGCCCGTCTGGGAGGAGCCCTTCGGGCTCGTCGTCGCGGAGGCCCTGTCGGTCGGGACGCCCGTCGCCGCCTTCGACACCGGCGGCGTCGCCGAGGTCGTCGGGTCGTCGGTGGGCGCCGGCCTCGTGCCGATGGGCGACGCCGCCTCGCTCGGCCGGGTGGCCGAGGCCCTCGCCGTGCGGGCCGCCGAGACGCCGGGCCTGCGGGCGCGCATCCGTCGCGACGCCGTCGAGCGCCTGTCGCTCGACCACCGCTCGTCGGTGCTCGAGCAGCTCTACGCGGCGCTGCCGGCGTCCCCGGTCCGCGACGGCGTCCCGGCGTGACGGTGGGTCGTCGACCGCCGGTCGGCTGGTACGTGCACCACCACGGTGCCGGCCACGTCACGCGGTTCCGCGCCGTCCGGCCGCACCTCGGCGGCGACGTCGTCGTCTTCAGCAGCATGCCGAGGCCGGCCGACCTGCCGGCCCGCACCGAGTGGGTCGTGCTGCCGCGCGACGACGACGCCACCCCGGGCCCCGACGGCCTGGCCTCGCCGGGCGACGCCGACCCCACCGCCGGGGGCCTCCTGCACTGGGCGCCCCTCGGCCACCCCGGCCACACGAGCCGGCTCGCCACCATCGCGTCGTGGATCGGCGAGCACCGGCCCGCCGCGTTCGTCGTCGACGTCTCGGCCGAGGTGACGCTCCTCGTCCGGCTGCTCGGCGTGCCGCCGGTGACCTTCACGCAGCCGGGCGAGCGCGTCGACGGCCCGCACCGCCTCGCCTTCGACGCGGCAGCCCGCGTCGTCGCGCCCTGGCCCGCGGGCGTCCACCGGTCTGCGGCGCTCGACCGCGTCGCCGACCGCGTGCGGCACGTCGGCGGCATCTCCCGCTTCGACGGCCGGGCCGTCCGGGACGCCGCGCGCTCTGGGCCACAGGGCGGGCTCTCCGTCGTCGTGCTCGCGAGCGGGGGCACCGGAGGCGCGGGCAGCGCGGCCGAGGACGTCGCCGCCGCCTCCGCCGCCACCCCCGACGCCCGGTGGACCCTCGTCGGCGCCGGCGGCCACGACTGGGTCGACGACCCGTGGTCGCTGCTCGTCGACGCCGACGTCGTCGTGACCGCCGCCGGCCAGAACAGCGTCGCCGACCTCGCCGCCGTCGGCGCCCGCGCCGTGGTCGTGCCCCAGGACCGCCCCTTCGACGAGCAGCGCGCCACCGGCCGGGCGCTCGCGGAGGCGGGCCTCGCCGTGGTCGCCGACGCCTGGCCCTCCCCTGACGCCTGGCCGGACGTCCTCCGCCGGGCCGCCGCCCTGCGTCCCGACTGGGACCGCTGGCAGGTCGCCGGCGCCGCCGCCCGAGCCGCCGCCGTCGTCGAGGAGGTCGCCTCGTGGCGCCGCTGACCGTCGCGGTGACGCTCTGCTCGACCGCGCGCCTCTCCCACCTGCTGCCGCAGCTCGAGCGCGTCGCCCGGCTCGAGCCTCCCGTGCCCCGGGTGGTCGTCTGGCTGGACGAGGCTCCTGCCCCCGACCTGCCCGCGCTCCGCGACGCGACCGTCGTGCACGTGCCGCCGGGACCGGGCGGCCTGCGGCTGGCGGAGGGGCGGAACCGCGGGGCCGCGGCGGCGCGCTCGCTCGGGGCGCGCCTCCTCGTGTTCCTCGACGCCGACTGCCTGCCGGGCGACGACCTCGTGCGGCGCTACGAGGAGGCGGCGGAGCACCACCCCGGCGCGGTCCTCTGCGGACCGGTGACGTACCTGCCCGAGGGGTGGGAGGCCACCGGGGCGACGCTCGCCGCGTCGACGAGGCCCCACGCCGCACGGCCCGCGCCCGAGCCCGGCACGACCGTCGTCGCGGCGCCGGGCGACCACCGGCTGTTCTGGTCGCTCTCGTTCGCCGTGACGCCGGAGACCTGGGACCGCGTCGGCGGATTCTCGCCGCTGTACGAGGGGTACGGCGGCGAGGACACCGACTTCGCGTTCGCCGCCGAGCGGGCCGACGTGCCGCTCGTGTGGGTGGGCGGGGCCGACGCGTACCACCAGTGGCACCCGACGTCGTCCCCGCCGTGGCAGCACCTCGACGACGTGCTGACCAACGGGGCGGTCTTCGCCGGGCGGTGGGGCACCTGGCCCATGGAGGGCTGGCTCGAGGCGTTCGAGCGGGCCGGGGCGGTCGAGCGGCACGACGGGGGCTGGCGACGGGTCGCCGCCGACGGTGCGGCGGCCGGCGTCCCGACCGGGGCCGCAGCCGCGGAGACCGCAGGGGTCTCCGGGCCCTGAGCGGGCTCAGTACTTCGCGGACTGCCCGCCGTCGATCGGCACGACCGCCGCGTTGACGTATGCCGCGTCGTCCGACAGGAGGAACGCGACGACGGACGCGATCTCGGGCGCCTCGCCGTACCGCTTCGTCGGGTTGCCCTGGATGAACTGCTCGGCGGCGCCGCGCGGGTCGTCGGCGCTGATCTGCTTCATCGACGCCTCGACCATGGGGGTCCAGATGGCGCCGGGCGCGATGGCGTTGATCCGGATGCCGAACTGCCCGTACTCGACGGCCGAGTTGCGGGTCAGGCCGACGACGCCGTGCTTGGCCGCCGCGTAGCCCGACTGGTTGCCGACGCCGCGGATCCCGCCGACGCTGGCCGTGTTGACGACCATGCCGCTGCCCTGCGACCGCATGACGGCGAGCACCTTCTCGAGGCCGAGGAAGACGCCGCGCAGGTTGATCGACACGACCTTGTCGAACTCGTCGGCGGTGAAGTCCTCCGTGAGGTTCTGTCGGCCCTCGATGCCGGCGTTGTTGAAGAAGCCGTCGATGCGGCCGAAGCGCTCGGTCGTGGCGGCGACGTACGCGTCGACGTCGGCCTCCTTCGAGACGTCGGCGACGACGGTGAGCACCTCGGCGCCGGGCGTCGACGAGGTCACGGCCTCGACGCTGTCGGCGAGGCCCTTCTCGCTGACGTCGACGAGGGCGAGCGCCGCGCCCTCGGCGGCGAGGCGGACGGCGGTCGCCCGGCCGAGGCCGGAGCCGCCGCCGGTGATGAGGACGACCTTGCCGGCGAACCGGTCGGCGACGGGGGCGGGCGTGGGGGGGACGGTGGTCATGGGGTCTCCAGACTTCGACGATGAAGGGCTCGGAGCTCGGTGGTGCGGCGAGTCCTGGCGACGCCCGGCGGCGTCGTCGACACCTAGGCTACGCCTGTCGCGCTGCACGCCAAGTGATGTCGAAGCCGAGCGCCTGCGGCGGCCTCGTCAACGACGCAGCAGGGCGATGCTGCCGCCGACCGCGATCGCGTCCTCAGCGAGGGCCACGACCGGGTCGGGCAGCCCGGTGGCCCGGCCGAGGGCGGACCGTCCGGAGGCCCCCGCCCAGCTCCCGAGGAGCGCCCCCACGCCGCCGAGCACCGCCAGCAGCACGCGTCGGTCGCCGCCCTCGCTCGAGGCCAGCGCGAGGCCGACGACGACGCCGGTGCCGACGCGTCCCGCGAGCGGGAACGCGCCGAGCCGGCTCGGGGTCTGCGGCAGCTTGTCGCCGACGAGCTCGCCGGCGGCCGCCAGGACGAGGAGGCGCCTGCCCAGCGGGGCGCGGAAGACCGGCCACCCGCGCCACGAGCCGGCCAGCTCGGGGCGGTCGTGCTGCGCCCCGAGCACGGCCAGCGGCGTCATCGAGCGAGCACCCCCGAGGGCGCCGAGGAGCAGCGCGCGGACGGGCAGGGACGACAGGGGGCGGATCGACATGGCGAGCTCCTCGGGACGGTGACGACGATGTCGTCGACGCTACGGGAAAGCCGCCGGGGCGGCCCGGGACACCGTCCCGAACGTGGCCTCGGCGACCGCGGCTCAGCGCCTCCGTGCCGCGACGGCGAGCTCGGTCGTGCCGTAGCTGTCGTCGTCGGGGTTCAGCGTGACGCCCGGAGCGACGATCTCGTCGATGCGGTCGAGCACGTCGTCGCTCAGGACGACGTCGGCGGCGGGGAGCTGCGACTCGAGCTGCTCCATCGTGCGCGGCCCGATGATCGCCGACGTGACGCCCGGGTGGCGGATCACGAACCCGATCGCCAGCTCGATCATCGTCAGCCCCGCCTCGTCGGCGAGGTCGGTCAGGGCGGCGAGGGCCTCCAGCTTCTGACCGTTCGCCGCCGTCGTCATGTCGAAGCGCGCGCCGGGCCGAGCCGAGGAGGCGGGGGTCGGCACCTTGCCGTCGCGCCACTTCCCCGAGAGCCAGCCGCCCGCAAGGGGACTGTAGGTCAGCGTGCCCATGCCGTACCGCTGGGTCGTGGGGAGCACGTCGGACTCGATGCCGCGGACGAGCATCGAGTACGGCGGCTGCTCGGTGACGAAGCGCTCCAGGTGGCGGTCTCGGGAGACGACCTGCGCCTCCACGACCTCGCTGGCCGCGTACGACGACGACCCGACGTAGAGGACCTTGCCCTGACGGACCAGGTCGGTCAGGGCGCCGAGGGTCTCCTCGACGTCGGTCGTGGGGCTGGGGCGGTGCACCTGGTACAGGTCGATGTGGTCGGTGCCGAGTCGGCGGAGCGACTCCTCGACCTCGCGGACGATCCAGCGGCGCGACCCGCCGGAGCGGTTGGCGCCCTCGCCCATGGGCATGAAGAACTTCGTCGCGAGCACGACGTCGTCGCGTCGGCCCTGGATCGCCTTGCCGACGATCTCCTCCGAGCGGCCCGACGAGTAGACGTCGGCCGTGTCGATGACGTTGATCCCGGCGTCGAGCGCCCGGTTGATGATGCGGACCGAGTCGTCCTCGTCGTCGTTGCCCCAGGGGCCGAACATCATGGTGCCGAGGGCGAGCGGGCTGACCTGCACTCCCGTGCGGCCGAGCAGACGGTGTTCCATGTGGTTCTCCTTCGTGTCGGTCCCCCGACGCTATGCCCGCGCCTCCTGTCCTCACGGGTACTGACGGACCCTGTCAGACCGGCACGCGCCCCGCGTCGACCTCGAGGGCCACGCTCGGGCCGACGAGGCTCTGCTGCGCTAGTCGGACAGCTCGCCCGGGGCGAGCCGCACCTCCTCGGCGTCGAGCCTCGCCTGCACCTGGCGCAGCACCGTGTCGTCGATCCGCCCCTCGTCGCGCAGGCGGACGACGGTGCCGCGCTTGCGGTGCAGCAGCTCGAGCCGCAGCTCGCGGTACTGCTGGTCGCGGCGCACGTCGTCGTCGTCCTCGGCGGAGACGTCGCCGGCCTCGACGACGCGCAGGTGCGCCTCCTGCTCCTCGCGGGCGCGGTCCTCGACCTCCTGGTCCACCTCGAGGTCGCGCGCGACCTCGGCGAGGGCGTCCAGCGCCTCCTCGGCTGCGGTGGTCTCGGCGAGGCGACGCTCCTCGTCGACGCCGGTGTCCTCCGGCAGCGACGCCCAGCGGACGACCGCGGGCAGCAGCAGCCCCTGCACGACCAGGGTGACGACGATGACGCCGGAGGTGACGAAGACGATCATGTCGCGGTCGGGGAAGTCGTTCCCGGTCGTGAGCACGAGGGGCACGCCGAGCGCTGCCGCGAGCGAGACCGCGCCGCGGAACCCGGACAGCCCGCTGAGGATCCGTGCCCGGTCGCTCACCCGCCTCAGGCGCTGCGCGGGCCGCCGGTCGACGGCCCGGATCGTGTACGCCGCAACGAACAGGAACGCGATCCTGACCGCGATCAGCGTGACGCTGATGACCACCACCGACAGGATGCCGGTGGCGACCAGCCGCCCGTCCAGCCCACGGACCGCCGTCTGCAGCTCGAGCCCCACGAGCACGAACAAGGAAGCGTTGAGCAAGAAGGTCGACAGGCTCCAGAACGCGTCGGACTGGCGCCGTGTCGCGGCGCGGTCCCGCCGCGGTGCCGCCTGGCTCAGCGCCAGGCCCGCCATGACGACCGCCAGGACGCCGGACGACTCCACCGACTCGGCGACGAGGTAGGCGACGAACGGGGTCAGGATCGTGATCACCGTCTCCTGCAGCGGGTCGTCCAGGCGTGCCCGGACGCGCTTCACCGCCCAGGCCAGTGCCAGCCCGATGAGCGCGCCTCCCCCGTAGGCGAGCACGACGAGCCAGCTGATCCGCAGCGGCGTCGCCTCGTCCTCGCCCACGACGACCGCCACCGCCAGCCCGTAGATGACGAGCGCCGTGCCGTCGTTCACCAGGCTCTCGGCGCGCAGCGTCGTCACCGTGCGCCGCGGCAGCGACTTCGTGAAGGCGCCGACGGCGGTCGCGTCGGTCGGGGCGACGGCCGCGCCGAGCACCCAGGCGGGCCCCCAGGGCATGCCGAGGAGGTGCGCGACGGTCGCCACGGCGGCCGCCGTCGCCACGACGAGCACCGTGCTGGTCAGCACGATGCCCCGGAGGTTCGCCCTGATCTCGCGCAGCGACGTCGTGAGGCTCTCCCAGAACAGCAGCGCCGGGAGGAAGAGGAACAGCACCACCTCGGGCGGCAGCTGCACCTCGCGCAGTGCGGGCACGAAGCCGAGCAGGATCCCGCTCGCCAGCAGCAGGATCGGCGGGGCGACGTGCAGGCGACTCGCCAGGCCGCTGCAGATGAGCACGGCGGCGCCGAGCACGACGACGATCTCGAGACCGAGCACGATTCTTCCCCACGGACGAGCGGGCCAGGGCGACCCGCGCACCCGACACAACTCGGTTCCCGGGCCGCCTGCCAGGCCCTGACGGTGCCTGTCTGACGGGTACTGCGGGGGCCTCCCTCCCGGGCCCGCTCCCGCCTAGCCTCGGGAGCATGGACGACAAGACCCAGGTGCGCGACTTCCTCGTCAGCCGGCGCGGCCGGCTCACCCCCGAGCAGGCCGGGCTCCCCGCCTTCGGCACCACTCGCCGCGTGACCGGCCTCCGCCGCGAGGAGGTCGCGATGCTCGCCGGTGTCAGCGTCGACTACTACGTCCGGCTCGAGCGCGGCAACCTCTCCGGCGTCTCCGAGAGCGTCCTCGAGGCCCTGTCCCGGGCGCTCCAGCTCGACGAGGCCGAACGAGGGCATCTGTTCGATCTCGCCCGGACCGCGAACGCGTCGCCCGTGACGCGTCGTCGCACGCCGTCGCAGCGGGTGCGTCCCGTCGTGCAGCGCGTGCTCGACTCGGTCGACGCGCCCGCGTGGGTGCGCAACGGTCGAGGGGACTTCCTCGCCGCCAACGTGCTGGGCAGGGCCCTCTACTCCGAGGTCTTCCGCGACCCGGCGCGACCGGCGAACACGGTCCGGTTCACGTTCCTCAGCCCGCGCTCGCGCGAGTTCTTCGTCGACTGGGAGGGCACCGCCGACGCCGCCGTCTCGATCCTCCGTGCCGAGGCGGGGCGGAACCCGCACGACAAGGCGCTCACGGACCTCGTCGGCGAGCTCGCGACCCGCAGCGACGAGTTCCGGGTCCGCTGGGCGGCGCACGACGTCAGCTACCACCGCACCGGCTCCAAGAAGCTCGACCACCCCGTCGTCGGCGAGCTCGAGCTCTCCTACGAGGGCATGGAGCTCACCGCCGACGTCGGGCTCACCCTCTTCGTCTACAGCGTCGAGCCGGCGTCGATCTCGGCCGAGCGCCTCGCGCTGCTGGCCAGCTGGGCGCTCTCGGAGGACGAGGAGGCGCGCCGCACCGCCGCCGAGGTGGTCACGGACGCCTGAGGGAACCCCCGGACCGCGACCAGGCCGACGCCGAGCGGAGTGGGCCCTACCGGGCTCGAACCGATGACATCCACGGTGTAAACGTGGCGCTCTACCAACTGAGCTAAAGGCCCTCGCGCCGGGATGCCCGGGCGGGATGGTGACAGGCTAGCGGGCGGCGGGGCCGACACGCGCCTCCACGTGTCAGGGGTCAGGCGGGGACGGGCACGAGCGCGTCGAGGGCCGCGCGGTAGTCGGCGAGCGAGCGGGCCTGGCCGGGCTCGGTGACGAAGTGCTCGCGGATCACGCCGGCGGCGTCGATGAGGAACGTGGCACGCGTGGCGAAGCCCTTGTGCTCGAGGAAGACGCCGTACTCCTTCGAGACCTCGCCGTGGGGCCAGAAGTCGGCGAGCATCGTGAACTCGTAGCCCTCGCCCTCCGCGAAGGCCCGGAGGGTCGCCTTCGAGTCGACCGAGATGCCGATCAGCTCGACCCGGTGGTCCTGGAACATGCTGAGGTTGTCGCGGAGCGTGCACAGCTCTTTCGTGCAGGTGCTGGAGAAGGCCAGCGGGAAGAAGACGAGCACGACCGGCTTGACGCCTCGGAACTCGGAGAGGCGGACGCGCTCGCCGAACTGGTTGGGCAGGTCGAAGTCGGGTGCCTGGATGTCGTTCTCCAGAGCCATGGGGTCGTTCCTTCCGCGTCGGCCCGGGCGGCCGGCGACAACACGAGGAGTGATACTACGCCGCACGGCCGGGCCCGCGAGGTCGTTCTCCCAGGGCGTGCCGAGCCTCTGTCGGGGGAGGCAACTAGACTCATCGGGTCAGGCGCGCTCGAGTGCCGATACCCGGTCACCGTCGCCCTGACATCTCCCTGCCCCCGACAGGCGGCAGCTGTCCACCACACACGAGTGATAGAGGTCAAGGGTGACGGTAAACGATCAGGATCCTTACACGGTCGACAAGGCCGACGTGGATCCCGAAGAGACCGCTGAGTGGCGAGAGTCGCTCGACTCCCTCGTCGCGGCGCAGGGCCACGAGCGCGCGCGCGAGATCATGAAGAGCCTCCTCTCGCGGTCGAGCGAGCTGCACCTCGGCGTGCCGATGGTGCCGAAGACGGACTACGTCAACACCATCGCCCCCGAGGACGAGCCCGAGTTCCCCGGCGACGAAGAGCTCGAGCGACGCTACCGCCGCTGGATCCGCTGGAACGCCGCGATCACCGTGCACCGCGCGCAGCGCCCCGGCATCTCCGTCGGCGGCCACATCTCGACCTACGCGTCGTCGGCCGCCATGTACGAGGTCGGCTACAACCACTTCTTCCGCGGGCAAGACCACGCAGGCGGTGGCGACCAGGTCTTCTTCCAGGGCCACGCCTCCCCCGGCATGTACGCGCGCGCCTTCCTCGAGGGCCGTCTCGGCACCGACCAGCTCGACGGCTTCCGCCAGGAGAAGTCGCACGCCTCCGGCGGGCTCAGCTCGTACCCGCACCCCCGTCTGATGCCGGCCTTCTGGCAGTTCCCGACCGTCTCGATGGGCCTCGGTCCGATCAACGCGATCTACCAGGCGCAGGTCGCCAAGTACCTCACGAACCGCGGCATGAAGGACGCCTCCGACCAGCAGGTCTGGGCCTTCCTCGGCGACGGCGAGATGGACGAGGTCGAGAGCCGCGGCCAGCTGCAGGTGGCCGCCAACGAGGGCCTCGACAACCTCAACTTCGTCATCAACTGCAACCTCCAGCGCCTCGACGGACCGGTGCGCGGCAACGGCAAGATCATCCAGGAGCTCGAGAGCTTCTTCCGCGGTGCCGGCTGGAACGTCATCAAGGTCGTCTGGGGCCGCGAGTGGGACGACCTCCTCGCCCGCGACACCGAGGGCGCGCTGCTCAACCTCATGAACACGACGCCCGACGGCGACTTCCAGACGTACAAGGCCGAGAGCGGCGCCTACGTCCGTGAGAACTTCTTCGGCCGCGACCCGCGGGCGCTGGAGCTCATCAAGGACTTCACCGACGACCAGGTCTGGAACCTCAAGCGAGGCGGCCACGACTACCGCAAGGTCTACGCGGCGTTCAAGGCGGCGACCGAGCACAAGGGCCAGCCGACGGTCATCCTGGCGAAGACGGTCAAGGGCTACGGCCTCGGCCCGTCGTTCGAGGGGCGCAACGCGACCCACCAGATGAAGAAGCTGACGCTCGACAACCTCAAGCAGTTCCGCGACGAGATGCGCATCCCCATCTCCGACGCGCAGCTCGACGAGAACCCCTACCAGCCGCCGTACTACCACCCCGGCGACGACGACGAGGCGATCCAGTACCTGCACGAGCGTCGTCGAGCCCTCGGCGGCTACGTGCCGGAGCGGCGCACCAAGTACACGCAGGTGGCGGTCCCCGAGCAGAAGTCGTACGACGTCGTCAAGAAGGGCTCCGGCAAGCAGGAGGTCGCCACGACGATGGCCTTCGCGCGCCTCCTCAAAGACCTGCTCCGCTCGCCCGACTTCGGACACCGCATCGTGCCGATCATCCCGGACGAGGCGCGGACCTTCGGCATGGACGCGTACTTCCCGACGTCGAAGATCTACAACCCGAACGGCCAGCACTACACGTCCGTCGACCGCGAGCTGCTGCTGGCCTACAAGGAGAGCCCCCAGGGCCAGCTCCTGCACGTCGGCATCAACGAGGCGGGGGCCTTCGCGGCCTTCACCGCGGTGGGCACGTCGTACTCGACGCAGGGCGAGCCGCTCATCCCGGTCTACGTCTTCTACTCGATGTTCGGGTTCCAGCGCACCGGCGACGCCATGTGGGCGGCGGGCGACCAGATGGCCCGCGGCTTCATCATCGGCGCCACGGCCGGCCGCACCACGCTGACCGGCGAGGGGCTCCAGCACGCCGACGGCCACTCGCTGCTGCTCGCGTCGACGAACCCGGCGGTCGTCTCGTACGACCCCGCGTTCGGGTACGAGCTCGGGCACATCGTCAAGGCGGGCATGGACCGCATGTACGGCACCGACGAGCAGGGCGCGCCGTCGCACGACGACCCGAACGTCATGTACTACATCACCGTCTACAACGAGCCGATGGCCCAGCCGGCCGAGCCCGAGGGGCTCGACGTCGAGGGTCTGCTCCGCGGCATCTACAAGCTGAAGTCGGCCGAGAACCTGGGCCCCCGTGCCCAGCTGCTCGCCTCGGGCGTCGGCGTGCCGTGGGCGCTCGAGGCCCAGCAGCTGCTCGCCGACGACTGGAACGTCGCTGTCGACGTCTGGAGCGTCACCTCGTGGAACGAGCTGCGCCGCGACGGCCTCGCGGCGGAGGAGCACAACTTCCTCAACCCGAACGCCGACCAGCGGACGCCCTACGTCACGCAGGCGCTCTCCGGCTCGGAGGGCCCGTTCATCGCGACGAGCGACTTCATGGCCGCGGTGCCCGACCAGATCCGTGAGTTCGTGCCCGGCGACTACCTGACGCTCGGGGCCGACGGCTTCGGCTTCTCGGACACCCGCGCCGCCGCTCGCCGGTTCTTCAAGATCGACGGTCCCTCGATGGTGGTCCGCACGCTGCAGGCACTCGCCCGCCGCGGCGAGGTCGACCCGAGCGTCGTGCAGCAGGCGATCGACCGCTACCAGCTGCTCGACGTCACGGCCGGCACCAGCGGCTCCGCCGGCGGGGAGAGCTGACCCACCCCGTGAGCGCAGAGCGGGTCCCCGCCTCGCCGTCGGGACCGTCCGCCGCCACCAAGGAGCGCACGCTCGCGTGGTTGCGGACGGTCTCCGGCGAGCTCTCGACGGCGACGATCAAGCGCCTGGAGGAGACGCTGCCCTGGTACGGCGACATGCCGCCGGGGCGGCGCTCGGCCGTCGGGCTCGTCGCACAGGCCGGCATCACGTCGTTCATCAGCTGGTTCGACAACCCCCAGTCGACCCCGTGGATCGCCGCCGACGTCTTCGGCGCTGCTCCGCGGGAGCTCCTCCGCTCGGTGAGCCTGCAGCAGACACTGCAGCTCATCCGCGTCACGGTGGAGGTCGTCGAGGAGCGGATGAAGGACGGCGACGACTCGCTCCGCGAGGCGATCCTCCTGTACTCGCGGGAGATCGCCTTCGCGTCGGCCGACGTGTACGCCCGTGCCGCCGAGGCACGGGGCCTGTGGGACGCCCGCCTCGAGGCGCTCGTCGTCGACTCCATCCTCAGCGGCGAGTACGACGACGAGCTGCCGAGCCGGATCGCCGCGCTCGGCTGGCACGGTCACGGCGAGGTCTCGGTGCTCGTCGGGACCGCCCCGCGGATGCTCGACGTCGACATGCTGCGCCGAACGGCCCGGCACCTCGAGGCCGACGTGCTGATCGGCGTGCAGGGCAGCCGCCTCGTGCTCGTCATCGGGCGTGCCGAGCAGCAGTCGGAGGACGACGCCGAGGGGACCGGGGGCAGCGGCAGCCCGCGCCTCTCGTTCGGCGAGATCGCCAAGGCCCTCGAGCCCGGGTTCGGCGACGGCCACCTCGTGCTCGGCCACGAGGTCGCGAGCCTCGTCGACGCGTCGAAGAGCGCCAAGGGCGCCCTCGCCGGCTTCGCCGTCGCCCGCTCGTGGCGGAACGCGCCGCGCCCCGTGCTCGCCGACGACCTGCTGCCCGAGCGGGCGTTGGCCGGCGACCCGGTCGCCCGGTCGACCCTCGTCAACCGCGTGTACAAGCCGCTCAAGAACCACTCGACCGAGCTGCTCACCACCCTGTGGTGCTACCTCGACAACGGCCGTTCGCTCGAGGCGACCGCCCGCGAGCTCTTCGTGCACCCCAACACGGTCCGGTATCGCCTCAAGCGCGTCTCGGACGTCATCGGGTGGGACGCCACGGGGGCGAGGGAAGCGCTGATCCTCCAGTCGGCGCTCATCCTCGGCTCGATCGCCGACACCGACGGGCACGCACCGCGTCGACGGTGACGGCGACGGTGACCGGCCGCGTCCGGTCAGGCCCGCTCGACGGCGGGAGGCGCGAGGGGCGGGCGCGGCGAGTGCGTCCCGCCGCCCGGGTCGAGCCTCCCGAGGGTCCGCGCTGTGCGAAGCCACAAGCGTCTGGCTGATCTTTGGTCGAGTTGCTCCACCACGGGGGCGCTCGGAGTGGGCATGATGGAGCAGTGATCGTCGTCGTAGCGCCCGGCCAGGGTTCCCAGTCCCCCGCGTTCCTCGAACCGTGGACGGCGGACCCCGAGCAGCGGGCCTACCTCGAGACGCTGTCGGCCGCCTCCGGCATCGACCTCGTCGCCCACGGCACCACGTCCGACGCCGACACGATCCGCGACACGGCCGTCGCCCAGCCGCTCATCGTCGCGGCGGGCCTCCTCACGGCCCGCGCCCTGTTCTCCCGCGTCGACCGGTCGCTCGTCGCCGGCGTCGCCGGCCACTCGGTGGGCGAGTTCACCGCGGCCGCCGTCGCCGGCGTGCTCGACGACGAGGACGCCGTCCGCCTCGTGGCCGAGCGGGGCCGCGCCATGGCCGACGCCGCCGCGCTCGTCGAGACCGGCATGAGCGCCGTCCTCGGCGGCGACGCCGACGAGCTGGCCGCCGCCCTCGAGCGGCACGGCCTGACGGCCGCCAACCACAACGGCGGCGGCCAGGTCGTCGTCGCGGGCGAGCTCGCCTCCCTCGCAGCCCTGGCCGCCGAGCCGCCTGCCAAGGCCCGCGTCGTCCCGCTGCAGGTCGCCGGGGCTTTCCACACCCGCTTCATGGCCCCCGCCGTCGAGCGCCTCCGCTCCGCCGCCGCGGGCGTCACCACCCACGACCCCTCCCTGCGCCTCTGGACGAACCACGACGGCACCGAGGTCGGCTCCGGCAGCCGCTTCGTCGAGCTGCTGGTCGGCCAGGTCTCCTCCCCCGTGCGCTGGGACGCGACCATGGAGTCGTTCGCCGCCGCGGGCGTGACGGGCATCGTCGAGCTCGCCCCCGCCGGCGCGCTCACCGGACTCGCCAAGCGCGCGCTGAGGGGCGTCCCCTCCGTCGCCGTCAAGACACCCGACGACCTCCAGGCCGCCGTCGACCTCATCGAGGGAGCAGCATGACCACCCCCACGCTCAACCAGAACGCCGGCGCGGAGTTCACCCGCATCCTCGGCATCGGCGCCGCCCGCGGCGACGTCGTCGTGCCGAACGCCGACATCGTCGAGCCGATCGACTCGTCCGACGAGTGGATCCAGCAGCGCACGGGCGTCGTGACACGCGTCCGCGCGTCGAGCGACGTCCACGTCGTCGACCTCGCCGAGACCGCGGCGCGCGAGGCCATCGAGAAGGCCGGCATCCGGCCCGACCAGGTCGGCGTCGTGCTCGTCTCGACGATCAGCGGCGGCGTCGCCACCCCCTCGGTCGCCTCCCTCCTCGCCGAGAAGATCGGCGCCAACCCGGCCGCCGCCTACGACATCTCCGCCGCGTGCGCCGGCTACGCCTACGGCATCGCCCAGGCCGACTCCTTCGTCAAGTCGGGCCTCGCCGAGTACGTGCTCGTCGTCGGGGCGGAGAAGCTCAGCGACTTCGTCGACCCGACCGACCGCACCATCTCGTTCCTCCTCGGCGACGGCGCCGGCGCCGCCGTGGTCGGCGCGAGCGACACCCCCGGCATCGCCCCCACGGTGTGGGGCTCGGACGGCTCGAAGTGGGACGCCATCCGCATGACGAACACCATGCAGGAGTACCGCGCCGGCGCCGGCGAGATCGCCTGGCCGACCCTCCGCCAGGAGGGCCCCACGGTCTTCCGCTGGGCCGTCTGGGAGATGGTCAAGGTCGCCAAGCAGGCCCTCGAGCGCGCCGGCGTCACGGCCGACCAGCTCGCGGCGTTCGTGCCGCACCAGGCCAACATGCGCATCATCGACGAGTTCGCGAAGCAGCTGGGCCTGCCCGAGACCGTCGTCATCGGCCGCGACATCGCGACCACCGGCAACACGTCGGCGGCCAGCATCCCGCTCGCGACGCACCGCCTGCTCGAGGAGCACCCCGAGCTGAGCGGCGGCCTGTCGCTGCAGATCGGCTTCGGGGCCGGCCTCGTCTTCGGTGCCCAGGTGGTCGTGCTCCCGTAGCGCGCCTCCCGGTCCGGCCCGCGTCGCGCGCCGCGCCCTCCCGCCTCCACTCCGCTGTATAGGCTCTATCCCGGTCACCACGACACCCCCTCAAGGAGAACAACACCATGGCACTGTCCACCGAAGAAGTCCTCGCCGGCCTGGCCGAGCTCGTCAACGACGAGACGGGCATCGCGACCGACACCGTCGAGATGGACAAGTCGTTCACCGACGACCTGGACATCGACTCCATCTCGATGATGACCATCGTGGTCAACGCCGAGGAGAAGTTCGACGTGAAGATCCCCGACGAAGAGGTCAAGAACCTCAAGACCGTCGGTGACGCCGTCACGTTCATCACCAAGGCACAGGACTAGACGTCCGCCGCCCGGTCGCGCCCGCGAGGGCCGGCCGGGCGCCCACGTCGCCCACCGCGCGTCGACCGAGGTCGCCGTGCACGCGCCGTCGACCTCCGTCGTCGGGCTCCGGGCAAGCGCCACTCCAGGAGAATCGTCATGACCAAGAAGATCGTCGTCACCGGAATCGGTGCCACCACCCCCCTCGGAGGCACGGCCCCCGAGAGCTGGACCGCCCTCCTCGCCGGCGAGTCCGGCGTCACCACCCTCGAGCAGGACTGGGTCGCCAAGTACGAGCTGCCCGTGACCTTCGCCGGGCAGGCCCGCGTCCCGTCCGCCGACGTCCTCGAGCGTCGCGAGATCAAGCGCCTCGACCCCTCCAGCCAGTTCGCCATCACGGCCGCGCGCGAGGCCTGGGCCGACGCGGGCTCCCCCGAGGTCGTCCCCGAGCGCTTCGGCGTCGACTGGGCCACCGGGATCGGCGGCGTCTGGACCCTCCTCGACGGCTGGGACACCCTCCGGGAGAAGGGCGCCCGGCGCGTCCTGCCCATGACCGTCCCGATGCTCATGGCGAACGGGCCCGCCGCGGCCGTGTCGATGAGCCTCGGCGCACGGGCCGGCGCCCGCACGGTCGTCTCGGCCTGCGCCTCCAGCACCGAGTCGATCGCCAACGCCTACGACCACCTGCAGCAGGGCCTCGCCGACATCATCGTCGCGGGCGGCTCGGAGGCCGCCATCCACCCGATGCCCCTCGCCTCGTTCGCGGCCATGCAGGCCCTGTCGAAGCGCAACGACGACCCGGCGACGGCCTCGCGCCCCTACGACGTGACGCGCGACGGCTTCGTGCTCGGAGAAGGAGGCGCGGCGCTCGTCCTCGAGACCGAGGAGCACGCGCTCGCCCGCGGTGCGAAGATCTACGCCGAGCTGCTCGGCGGCGACGTGACGAGCGACTCGTACCACATCACGGCCCCCGACCCCGAAGGGTCCGGCGCCGCTCGCGCGGTCGTCTCGACCCTCGAGAACGCCGGGGTCGACCGCGACCAGGTCGTGCACGTCAACGCGCACGCGACGAGCACCCCCGTCGGCGACATCGCCGAGTACCGAGCCCTGAAGCGCGTGTTCGGCGACCACACCTCGACGCTGATCGTCTCGGCGACGAAGTCGTCCACCGGCCACCTGCTCGGCGGAGCCGGCGCCATCGAGGCCGTCTTCACGGTCAAGGCCCTGCAGGAGCGCCTCGCGCCCCCGACCATCAACGTCACGCAGATGGACGACGAGATCGACCTCGACGTCGTCGTCGGCGAGCCGCGCGCGCTGCCGTCCGGCGAGATCGTCGCCATCAGCAACTCGTTCGGCTTCGGCGGGCACAACGCCGTCGTCGCGTTCCGCTCGGTCTGACGCTCGAGGCACGACGAAGGCCGACACCCGCAGGGGGTGTCGGCCTTCGTCGTCGGGTGCCGCGGCACGGTCGCGCCGCCAGGGACCATCCCGGAGGCGCACGGCCGTCCGGCGGGTCAGCCCACCTTGTGCAGCCACACGACGGGATTGCCCTCGCCGCTGTAGCGGAAGGGCTCGAGCTCGTCGTCCCAGGCCTGCCCGAGCGCCAGCCGCAGCTCGCGGTGCAGCTCGAGGGCGTTCGAGCCCGCGATCTCCATGGCGTAGCGGATGCGGTCCTCCGGCACGACGGTGTTGCCGGCCGTGTCGGTCTGCGCGAAGAACACGCCGAGGTCGGGCGCGTGCATCCAGCGACCGCCGTCATGGGTCTCGCCAGGGTCCTCGGTCACCTCGTACCGCAGGTGCTCCCAGCCACGCAGGGCCGAGGCGATCCGGGCACCCGCACCCTCTTCTCCCTGCCAGGAGAACTCGGTGCGCTGGGCGCCCTTCAGCACGGGCTGCTCGACCCAGGCGAAGTTGACGGCGTGCCCGAGGGCACGACCGACCGCCCACTCGACGTGTGGGCACAGTGCACGAGGGGACGAGTGCACATAGAGCACTCCCCTAGCCGTTGCGTCAGCCACGATTCCTCCATCCGGTCAGGTGCGACTTCCCCATCGACCTGTGGACGGACGCCTCATCGGGCTGTCTCGTGGCGTTCTCGTGCGTCTTCAGTTGTGGGCGGACTCGTCCGCTCGACAGATCATCGCAGACACCGGCTGCGGATCACAACCGTGTAACACCTGCGAGCTGCCGCGGCGTCGGGCTCCGCCGCGCCTCACTTGGCCTGCGAGTAGTCGTCGACGACGGCGACCGTGAGCGGGAAGCGCACCGGCGCCTCCCCGAACAGCAGCCGCCCCGCCTCCGCCGCGGCCTCGACGACGACGGCCGCGACCTCGTCCGCGGCGGCGGACGGCACGTGCAGCACGAGCTCGTCGTGGAGGAAGAACACGAGGTGCGGCACGTCGCCCTCGTCGCCCCACCTCGCGTGCAGGCGTGAACGCAGGGCACCCATCCAGCACAGCGCCCATTCCGCGGCCGTGCCCTGCACGACGAAGTTGCGCGTGAACCGCCCCCACGCGCGGGTGTCGCGACCGGCGGTCTCGCGGGGCATCTCGGGCGGCAGCTCGTCCGCCCCCGCGGCGGGCGAGGGAGACGTGCGCCCGAGCAGCGTGCTGACCACGCCGCCCTGCTCCCCCGTGCGCGCCGCGGCCTCGACGAGGGCCATCGCGGCGGGGAACTGCCGTGCCAGGCGGGGCACCAGCCGCCCGCTCTCGCCGCTGGTCGCCCCGTACATGGCGCCCAGCATGGCCAGCTTCGCCTCGGCCCGCGTCGCCACGGCACCGCTCCTCACGATGCCCTCGTAGAGATCGCCCTCGCCCGCCGCCGCCATCGCGCCGTCGCCCGAGAGGCCGGTCAGGATGCGCGGCTCGAGCTGCGAGGCGTCGGCGACCACGAGCCGGTGGCCCGGGTCGGCCACGACGGCGGCGCGCACGGCCCTCGGGAGCTGCAGCGCGCCTCCCCCGCTCGTGGCCCACCGCCCGGTGACGACGCCGCCCGGCACGTAGTCGGGCCGGAACCGGCCGTCGTGCACCCACGCGTCGAGCCAGGTCCAGCCGTTCGCGACCAGGAGGCGCTGCTTCAGCTTGTACCGCAGCAGGGGCTCGATGACGGGGTGCTCGTGCCGCTGCAGCTCGTGCTTGCTCGTCGACGCGACGTGGATCCCGGCGGCGTTCAGCGACCGCAGCAGCTCGGCCGTGGAGTCGGGATTGAGGTCGGGGGCGCCGAGGGCGGCCCGCACCTCGTCGAGGTCGGCCCGCATGCCCGCCGGTCGCTCGCCCGGCGAGGGCCGGGGACCGAGCGCACGGGTCAGCAGCCGGTCGTGGACGTCGGCCGACCACGGGATGCCCCGACGGCGCATCTCGACGGCGACGAGCGCGCCCGTCGACTCGGCCGCGGTGAGCAGCTCGAGCCCGCGGCGACCGGGGCTCGCCTCGATCGCCGACCGCTGCCGCGCGAACTCGGCGGCGGGGCCCGGGAGCGAGTCGGGAGGGACGTCGAACAGGCCGTCGCTCGGCCGCTCGGCCGCCGCCGGGACGTCCCACGGGCCGCGGGGCGCCCCGTTGAGCTCGTGGCCGGCCGTCGCGGCGGCCGCTCGCAGGACGGCGTGGCAGAGCCGCAGGTCGACGCACCGGGCGACCCGGACACCGGCGTCGAGGAGGCGCGGGTACCACCGCGGGGTGTCGTCCCAGACCCAGCGCGGGCCGTCGGCCGCCGCGGGGTCGCTCTCCGTCGCCCGCACGACCTCAGCGAGCTCGCCGTCGCGCACGAGGCGGGTGCCCTCGGCCGTGAGGGCAGCCCGCGGGTCGGGTCGACGGTAGGTCGTCAGGTCGACGTCGCCGTCCGACCGACGCTCGAGGAGGAGGAACACCCGTCGATCCTGCCACCGGCCGCCGACACCGACGGACCACGGGGCCGGCCCCGGCGCTCGCGTCGAGCCGTCACGGGCGGGCCGCGGCGGCGCTCGTCGGGCCGAGCCGCGGCGGGGTCAGTGCAGGAGCGCGCCCTCCGCGTCGAGCACGTTCTTCTCCCCGGCCGTGATCGGGGTCGAGAAGCGGTTCTGGGGCGGCGGGATCGGGCAGTTGAAGGCGTACGAGAACGCACAGGGCGGGAGGACCGCGCGGTTGAAGTCGAGCTCGATCGTGCCGTCGTCGGACGGCGTCGGGAAGAGGAACCGGCCGACCGAGTAGGTGCTGTCGCCGTTCGTGGCGTCCGCGAACACGAGCTGCAACCGGTCGCCGGACCCGGACGGGAACGCCGCGAGCTCGTGCTGCACGCCGTCGCGCGTGAACCGGATCAGGCCCGGCAGGGGCTTCGGGCGGCTGAGATCGACGTCCGCCTGGTGCCGGATGTCGACCTGGGTGCCCTCGGGCACGGGCACGAACTCGGCCCGGACGATCCACGAGGGGTCGTAGGGGAAGGCGTCGATGGAGCCGAAGCGGGCCACGCCCTCGGACGCGGAGTCCCAGACCCGGAGGGCGTAGCTGGTGCGGTCGTCGTTCGCGATGACGGTGCCCGTGCTGGTGGCCGAGAAGCGGATCGAGCTCGGCACGACCGCGTCGTCGCCCGCCACGAGGACGGACCCGTCGACGACGTCGCCGTCGACGACGATCCCGTCGGCGGCCGCCGCGGTGAGCCGCAGGCCCGAGACGCCCGGGGGCGTGGGGGCCCAGCTGCCGGGAACGCCCCAGACGGGCTGCTCGGAGTCGATCCACTGGGTGCCCACGAGCGCGAGCGGGCCGTCCGGGCCGGTGACGCGGTCTCGTCGCAGGGCGTGGAAGCGGTCGAGCTCGGCGGCGGCGGTGCGGGTGTCGGTCATGGGTCCTCCGGGGGTCGGTGCGGTCAACGCGGGGCGCGGCTCGATCATGCCCGCGCCGGGGTGTCGGCCGCTCCGCGCGGACGGCCGACGGGGCCCGGGGGCGGGCCGGGCGTCAGTCGCCCGAGCCGCCCTGGAGCCGGGCGAGCTGCTCGGCGAAGGGGACCACGTCGGCGAACGGGTCGGCCCGCTCCGTGCGGTGTCGGCCCACGAGCTCGGCCAGCTCGCCGGCCGCCCGGGCGACGCGCTCGGGCAGCCCGGTCGTCGTCTCGTCGCCGCTCCCCCAGTCCTCCGAGGCGGCGAAGACCGCCGTCGGGGCGACCACGGCCCGCAGGTACGAGAACAGCGGGCGGAGCGCGTGGTCGAGCACGAGCGAGTGCCGGGCCGTGCCGGCCGTGGCGCCGAGCAGCACGGGGGTGCCGGTCAGCGCGGCGTTGTCGACGACGTCGAAGAAGGACTTGAACAGTCCGCTGTAGGACGCGGTGAACACGGGGGTGACGGCGATGAGGCCGTCGGCGCGGGTGACCGACTCCACGACGCCGGCGAGGGAGCCCGGCGCGAAGCCGGTCAGCATCGCGTCGGTGATCTCGTGCGCGTGGTCACGGAGCTCGACGACCTCGAACTCGGCCGGCGTGCCCTGCTCGAGCAACGCCCGCGCGGTGGCCTCGGCCAGCCGGTCGGCGAGCAGGCGGGTGGACGAGGGCTGTCCCAGCCCTGCGGAGATGACGACGATCTTCTTGGTGCTCATGGTGCGCCTCCTGGAGTCTGTGACGGTGTCTGCGGACGGGGGCCCGGGCTACGCCGCGGGGGCCGCGACGGGAGCCTGGTCGCTCGCGGCGACCGCCGAGGCGACGCGCGCAGCGTGGGTGGGGGCGTCGGGCACGTCGGCCGGGCGACCGGCGGCGAACTCGCGACGGAGCACAGGCACGACCTCTTCGCCGAGCAGGTCGAGCTGCTCGAGGACGGTCTTGAGGGGCAGGCCGGCGTGGTCCATGAGGAAGAGCTGCCGCTGGTAGTCGCCGACGTAGTCGCGGAAGCCGAGCGTGCGGTCGATGACCTCCTGCGGGCTGCCGACGGTGAGCGGGGTCTGGCTCGTGAAGTCCTCCATCGACGGGCCGTGGCCGTAGACCGGGGCCTCGTCGAAGTAGGGGCGGAAGGCGGTCTTGGCGTCCTGCGAGTTCTTCGCCAGGAAGACCTGGCCGCCGAGGCCGACGATCGCCTGGTCGGCGCGCCCGTGGCCGTGGTGCTCGAAGCGGCTGCGGTAGAGCTCGACCATCTGCTTCGTGTGCGAGGCGGGCCAGAAGATGTGGTTGGCGAAGAACCCGTCGCCGTAGTACGCGGCCTGCTCGGCGATCTCGGGGCTGCGGATGGAGCCGTGCCACACGAAGGGCGCCACGCCGTCGAGCGGACGAGGGGTCGCGGTGAAGCCCTGGAGCGGCGTGCGGAAGTGGCCCTTCCAGTCGACGACCTCCTCGTCCCAGAGTCGGCGGAGGAGCGCGTAGTTCTCGACGGCCAGGTTGATGCCCTGGCGGATGTCCTTGCCGAACCACGGGTAGACCGGGCCCGTGTTGCCGCGGCCGAGCGTGAGGTCGACGCGGCCGCCGCTGAGGTGCTGCAGCATCGCGAAGTCCTCGGCGATCTTGACCGGGTCGTTCGTCGTGATGAGGGTCGTCGCGGTGCTCAGCACGATGCGCTCGGTCTGTGCCGCGATGTACGCCAGGAGGGTCGTCGGGCTCGAGTTGACGAAGGGCGGGTTGTGGTGCTCGCCGGCGGCGTAGACGTCGAGGCCGATCTCCTCGGCCTTCTTCGCGATGGTCACCATCGCCTGGATGCGCTCGTGCTCGGACGGCGTCCGGCCGGTGGTGGGGTCGGTCGTCAGGTCACCGACCGAGAAGATGCCGAACTGCATGATGTCCATCCCTTGCTCAACTACATGCGTTTGCATGCAGTCGGGTGAACCGGCGGGGGCGGCGTGGCATTCCCGGGGCGCCGGCCGGGCGCGGCGGGGCCGCGTCCGGACGCGCCGCACCGCCCTCGTCGCACGGATCGGGCGTCGGCAACTCCTGCCCTCGTGCGACGGGCGGGCCGTCGATGCCCGGACGTCGCATCTCCGCAGGAGTTGCCGACGCGACGCCGGCGCGGTGACGGCAGCAGCGCCGGGCGGCAGGACGAGGGACGAGGGCGGCGCCGGGCGCAGCTAGCCGAGCGGCGGCGCGAGGCGCAGCCAGCGCTCGGCCACCTGGGCACGCTCGACGGGCCCGTCGCCGTCGCGGTCGATCTGCGGCGAGTCGAACTCGACCCACCAGGTGCGCGCCGAGCCGCCGATGGCCGACACGCCCTGCCAGGCCGAGCCTCCGGCGCGCAGCACGACGCCGGTGGGCCCGTACGGGAACGGCGTGTGCGCGTCCTCGTCCGAGTCGAGCACGTACACCTGCGCCCCGACGCCCATGCGGGCCGGGCCCGTCGAGCGGTCGTCGGAGTCGTCGCCCTGGTCGGCCTCGCGTGCGCGCCTCGTGAACATGCGCACATCGTGCCACGCCGCGCCTGGGCGGAGCGGGAGGCGCGGCTGCGGCGCGAGGGCGACCGTCGGTAGGGCGGACGGGACTTGAACCCGTGACCGATCGATTATGAGTCGACTGCTCTAACCGGCTGAGCTACCGCCCCTCGCCGCCGCGGCCGGACCACCACCGCGAGGGTGGCCGTCAGGACGGGGCGACGTCGGTGGTCGGGACCACCGGCTCACCACGATACAGCGCCTCGAAGACGTTCAAGGTGCGCTCGATGTCGTGCCCCTCGATCATGCGGAGGCTCGCGCGGCGCATGGCGAGGTAGGTCTCGTCGTCGGCTGTCAGCACGCGCGTCAGCTTCTCGGCGAGGTCGTCGGCGTCGCCCGGTCGGAACAGCCAGCCGTTCTCGCCTTCGTCCACGAGATGCGGCAGGGCCATCGCGTCGGCGACGACGATCGGCAGCCCGGACGCCATCGCCTCGAGGCTGGCGATGCTCTGCAGCTCGGCGATCGAGGGCATCGCGAAGACCGACGAGTCGGTCAGCGTCTGCCGGAGCTCCGCGTCGGAGAGGTACCCGACGAAGGTCACGCGGTTCGCGAGCCCGAGGTCGATGGTGGCCTGCTGCAGCTGCTTGAGCAGGTCGCCGCCTCCGACGATCGTCAGGGTGGCGCCGACCGCGGGGTCGATCTTCGTCATCGCCCGCAGCAGCACGTCGATCTGCTTCTCCGCGGTCACGCGACCGACGAAGACGATCTTGGCGTCCCGCGGCCTGTCCGCCCGCGCCGTGTAGTGCGAGGCGTCGATGCCGCACGAGACGGCCAGCACCCCTCGGACGCCGATCGCCTTCTCGAGGAAGGTCGCGGCCTTCTGCGTCGGCGACGTCATCGCCTGGACGCGGTGGTACGTCCGGCTCGCGTCGGCCCAGGCCCAGCGCACGGCGGTGGCGCGGAGCGCGTGCGGCAGGCCCGTGTGCTCGAGCAGGTTCTCGGGCATGAAGTGGTTGGTGGCGACGGCACGGATGCCGAGCCGGTTGGCCACGCGCACCACGGCCCGGCCGATGACGATGTGCGACTGGATGTGGACCACGTCGGGCTCGATCCGGGCGATGACGCGCTCGGCGTTCGCCTGGGCCCGCCACGGGGTCGCGAACCTCAGCCAGTCGTGCAGGGGCCACCGGGTCGAGTACAGGCGGTGCACCGTCAGGGTCGTGCCCGCGTGCTCCTCGTGGAACGTGCCGTGCCGACGCCCCGGGGCCGGTGCGAGGACGTGCACGTCGTGCCCACGACCCGCCAGGCCCACCGCCAGGCGCTCGGCGAAGTTCGCCGCGCCGTTGACGTCGGGCGGGAACGTGTCGGCCGCGATCAGCACGGTGAGGCGTGGAGCGTCGGCGTGCTGGTCGGCGCCGGTCGGATCCGTGGGGTGCGGGGCGTCGGTCACGTCTCGGGGGTTCCTTCGTCGTCGTGCTCGGTGTGCGCGGGTTCCGCCGCCCGGTGGGCGACGCCGCCCGACGGCGGCGGCACCACGCTAGCTCAGTGAGCCTTCGCGGGCTGGTATTTGGCCAGCTGGAACACGCCGTAGATCGCCACGGCCCCCGCGAGCACGAACAGCACTCCGGCGAAGGCGGAGGCCTGGGCGGCCTCGCCGAGCACGACGATGCCGATGGTGACGCCGATGATCGGGTCGACGACCGTGAGACCGGCGATGACCAGGTCGGGCGACCCCGACGAGTAGGCGTTCTGCACGAAGTAGCCGCCGAGGGCCCCCGCGGCCAGCAGCATGACCACGCACAGGGCGCTCAGCCCGTCGAACTCGCCCGCGCCGAAGCGGTTGAGCACGACCTTCGCGAGCGTCGCGACGAACCCGTACAGGACGCCGGCGCCGATGATGTAGAACAGGGCGCTCCGGCGTCGCCGCAGCAGCACGAACGCGATGCCGAGCAGAGCGCCGACGATCAGCAGGAGCACGAGCACGGTCACGAGCTGTCGGGTGGTGATCGGGCTCTCGGTCGCGGAGAACGCGGCCACCGTCGCGAACAGGCCAACCCCGCCCACGCAGATGGCGATCGAGCGCTTGACCCGCCCGCTCAGCTTCGTGCCCGTGACCCGGGCGTTGAGGATCGCCGTCACGACCAGCGCGATCGCGCCGAGCGGCTGGACGACGAGCAGCGGCGCGATCTTGAGGCTCGTGAGCTGGAAGACGATCGCCAGGCCGAGCAGGAGGGTGCCCGTCACCCATGACGGCCGCCCGAGCAGGGCCAGCACCTGGCGGACGCTCATGCCGCTGTGCGCCGCCCCGAGGCGGTGCTCGACCTTGGCGACGCCCCGGCTCTGCAGCTGGGCGCCGATGGAGAGGAAGACCGCGCCGACGAGCGCGATGGGGATCCCCAGCGCCTGGTACGGGGTGAGCGAGACCTGCGCGGTCAGGTCGCCGAGGTCTGCGGACACGCGTCCACGGTAGCGCCACGGCGCTGGATAGTCTGGACGAATGGCCGTACGACCCATCTCGATCACGGGCGATCCCGTGCTCCACTCCCCCGCCTCCCAGGTGTCCCTCGTCGACGAGGGGCTGCGCACGCTCGTCCGCGACATGTTCGAGACGATGGACGCGGCTCCCGGGGTCGGCCTCGCCGCCCCGCAGGTCGGCGTCGGCCTGCGGCTGTTCGTGTGGTCGTGGGTCGACGACGACGGCCAGGGCTCGCGCGGCGTCGCCGTGAACCCGACGCTGTGGCAGACGCCGCTGGGCATCGAGCCCCTCGACGACGATGGCGAGTCGGAGGGCTGCCTGTCGATCCCGGGCGAGCGCTTCCCGCTGCGCCGCGCCGACCGGGTCCTGCTGCGCGCGACCGACCTCGAGGGCGAGCAGTTCGAGGTCGAGGCGCACGGCTGGCTGGCCCGCATCTTCCAGCACGAGTACGACCACCTCGACGGCGTGCTCTATGCCGACCGTCTCGAGCACCCCTTCCACAAGGCGGCGGCGAAGCAGGTCAAGCGGTCGAGCTGGGGAGTCCCGGGCAAGACCTGGCTGCCGGGCGTCGACGACCTCGACGCCTGAGGGCTGCCGCCCGCCACGACCCGGGGAGGCGCGCTGCGGGTCACGACGGTCGCCCGCCTCACCTGGGCGGTCGCCTCGCCGCACGCCCGCACGCCCGGGCCACGAGGCCGCCCGTGGCCCAGGGCCCAGGGCCCGAGCCGAACCGATCCGATCCGACGCCACGTCACGTCACGTCACGTCACGTCACGCGACACGACGCCACGCTCGACGGGGAATGAGAAAAGGCCCAGCGGGTGGAGCCGCTGGGCCTTCGCTCCCCGAGTTGGACTCGAACCAACAACCTGCCGGTATCACGCTTGCCCTGGACTCGCGTCTCGCACAGCGCCGCGTCCTCGCCGAGATGCAGCCCATTCGGCCGATCGACGCGGTGGTCACCGAGCTGACCTCGAAGGTCCGCGCTGCCTAGTCCGACGCACAGGAAGTTCGACCCTAGACGCAACACCTGTCGCTGTTCACGGCACCTTTTTCTAGGATCGCTCACCCCTGGCCCCGAACCAAGGCACCCGACCCGAAGGATCAGAACAGCATGATGAAGGAGTACCGCAACTCACTACTCGCCGCCGGCCGTAGCCTCGGCACCGTCAAGCAGCGACTCGGCCACATCGAACACCTGCACGCCCTCCACCCGGACCTGATGTCCGTCACCCTGCCCGACCTCGAGCGGTTCCTCGCCGAGCGGCGCACCAGCCACTCCGCCGAGACCCGCAAGTCGATGAGGTCCTCCTTCCGCACGTTCTACGGGTGGGCCCATCGCACCGGCCGAATAGCGGAAGACCCCTCCCTCGGCTTGGCTCCCATCCGAGTTCCCCGGAAGGTGCCGCGCCTGGCAGCCGACGGCGAGGTGCAGCTCGCACTCGTAGGCTCCACCCTCGAGGAGTCGGCGATGATCCTCCTCGGTCGGCTGGCTGGCCTTCGCCTCAGCGAGATCGCCACGCTCCACACGAAGCACCGCGAGTACGACGTGCTCCGCATCACGGGCAAGGGCGAGAAGCAGCGCCGCGTCCCGATCAACGACGACCTGATGCAGGTGCTCCTCGAGCTCGAGGACGAGCGCCAAGGTGGCTACTATTTCCCGGGCCGGTACGGCGGTCACATGCACCCGGCGAGCGTGAACAAGATCATTACGCGACGGCTCGGCGCGAACCCGCACAGCCTCCGCCACGCGGCCGCCACGAGCGCCTACAACGGCACCCGCGACCTCCGGGCAGTCCAGGACTTCCTCGGCCACTCCTCGCTCGCGACGACCGAGCGGTACCTGCACGTCGGCCTCGACGCCGTTCGTGCCGCGGCTGCCGCAACGTCACTCCCCCGCCGCGGCCACCTCCGACTCGTCGACGACGAAAGACCTCCCTCCCGGAGCCAACCGCTCGCTGCGTGAAGCTAACCTGACCGGCGGTGCCGGAGGGTCCCGAAGCCCTCCGGCACTGCCTCCCCCGTCTCAGGGGATGACGACCCGACATGCCCTCACCTACGATCGAGCCATGACGGCAGCACTTCTCACGTTCACCTCCCACATCAGCGGCAAGAACGCCAAGGTCGAGATCTGGAACGACCGCATCGAGTGGGAACTCCCCCGCGGCGTCTCCGGAGGAAAGATCATGGCTGGCCTAGCCACCGGAGGTATGAGCCTCTTCGCCACAGGGGTTCAGAACGGACGAGCGGGGACGGAAATGATCCCGATCCGCAGCATCAGCAGCGTCACGACCGCCCGCGACGGCTTCCGGAACACGGTGGTGTCGGTCATCACGACGGGCAACACGATCGACTTCCGCGTCTCGCACGCCGAGGCTGCGAACGTGAAGGCGCTCCTGCAGCAGCTCATGCTGGGCGGCCCCGTCGCCGCAACGACTCCCGTGTCCACGCCTGCCGCACCGGCCGCCGCTCCCGCACCTGCCCCGGCGCCCGTCGACCTCGGGGCGCAGCTGCAGCAGCTCGAAGGGCTGCGCCAGGGAGGCATCCTCACGCAGGATGAGTTCGACACGAAGAAGGCCGAGATCCTCGCCCGCATGTAAACCCTTAGACGATGAGAAAGCCCCACCCGACCGGGAAGGCCAGGTGGGGCTTTTTCGTGCCGCGGGCCGATGTCGGGGGCGGGACCTACGGTGCCGCCATGGCAGTGCAACCCGATAAGCGGTCCTGGGATCGTCAGATGGAAGAGCGCGGGGCGAACCTCACCGAGCGGCGCCGGGTCGGCATCTACACGCTGCAGGCGGAGGCGCGCGTGGAGCGGCCGCACTCGTTCCACATCAGGTCAGACAGGCCGGGGTTGCCCGGCTGGTACAGCGTCTCGTGGTACCCGCACGACGGCTGGGTCGCCTACGACCCGCGCAACAGCGACGACCGGTTCTGCACTCGCGGCGACCCGGTCGAATGCTTGCGCTGGTGGGTCGACCGCCGTTCGAGCTAGAGCAGCCGCCCGGCGCGCAGCGGGCCGAACGATGCGGAGGCGGCGTTGGCCAGGTGCGCCCCGTCGAAGCGGAGGATGATGTCGCCGATGGCCAGGGGCGAGACCCTGGCCGGGTACGGAACACCTGCGGACGTCGATGAATGTTCCACCCGCTAGTTAATCGTCAACCTTTCCCCATCGGGCAGATTACCCGACCAGCCTCTCCGATCTGAGTCACCGTCAGCTAAAGGTACGGTCGAACAATGCCTCGCTTTCGCCTGAAAAACATCATCCCGGCTGCCGTCATCGTGGCTGTCATCGCTGCGCTCTACGCGGTGTTGGCAGTCGCCGGGTTAGACGCAAACGGTGTTGCCGCCGCAGCAAGTGCAGTGGCAGCGCTCTACGCCGGTCTCGCCGCGCGTGACAGCGCATCAACAGCGCGAGAGAGCAGCCGAGCTCTCGGGCTCATCACCAAGCCAGACCTGGAAGTGGACTACGTCGCCGACGCCGACCAGCAAAAATTTGTGATCCGAAACCTGTCCGAAAACACGGCTCGGCGAGTGTCCCTTACATACGACCGCGGGGACGGCCGGCCCTCGAAGAAGGAGGCAGCAAACCTCACAGGCGCACCGAGAGGCTCCGGAGGCGCCGTGTGGACTGACCCGATTCTGATGGGGCGGAGGGTGGACCCGCTGCCTTCGCGACCACATCACGTCGTTCTCGAGTATTCGAGCGATCAGGGCGATGTCCGGTGGCGCAGAACGTATGTCTACGAATATTTCTCTCTGGACTCGACACCCGACTACGTTTTCCGGTTCGCGGAGGAGACGGAGATCTGAACGCACGATAAGGCCCCCTGCCGCCTCGCAAGAGGGGCAGGGGGCCTTGTTGGTGCTGCGGTCTGTCAGGTGCCGGATGGGGTCTCTACGAGCGGGAGGAGGGCAAACTCCGCAGCCGTGTAGCTGGCCTGGACAAGACCCATTGCCTTGACGGTGAACTCGAACTTGCCGGCGGTGTTGCCTTGAGCCGTGGCCGTCAGCAGGCCCGCCTGCGGGATCGAGAAGACGAACGCAGGCGTCCGGCCGTCCGCGATCGACGAGACGGAGCCAGCGGTCCGGAGGTTCGCGACGGTCTTGTTCGTGCCGTTCGACGCCACCGTGAACTCGTACCGTCCGACGTAGGAGCCGTCCGTGTTCTTCGCGATCACCTCCACGATGCCCACGTAGGTCGTCGCCGACACCGGGTCGGTCGTCGACGCCAGGTTGCACAGCGTCTGCCCCTGCCCGACCGTGAAGTCGCGCGTATGGTTCGTGATCGTCTCGGTGTGGTCCGGCCACGGGGTCCGACGGGCGCTCGAGTACATGCCCTTCATGTCGATGACGCTCTTGCGGCTGCCTCGCGGCTTCCACGTGTGCGTCACCTGGGGCAGCCCGACCACGGTGGGCGCGACGTAGATCTGGGCGAGGTCGTTCGTCTTCAGCGGCCCGTTGCCGAACTGGTCGCCGCGGTAGACGTTGCGCTGCTCGTCGCCCATCAGACGAATGTTGTTCGACCCGGGGATGAGGATGTTCCCCGCGTTGCCGTCCCCGATGATCCCGATCCCGGGCCCGGTGCAGAGGTCCATCGTGTTGCCGTCGACGAGGTGCGCTCCGGTGAGGAACGCCGCTGTGGTGTTGATCAGAACCGTCGGCGTTTGCTTGATCTGGCCACACCAGCCGAAGTTGTTGCCGCGGACCTGGACGCTGGCGCACCGGTCGAGGTAGACGCCGGAGTATCCGGTCTCGAACACTTCGTTGTCGTCGAAGAACCCGAAGGCTGTCCGGGGGCCGTAGTACCAGCCGTGCGACTTCATGGCCTTGTGGAACGTGTCGGGCGAGTCCCGTCCGACGGAGAAGAACGCGTTCTTGAACGCGTGGAACCCGTCAGCTCCCTCGATGTAGCCGTGGCTGATGTAGGCGTTCCGGACGATGTTGCCGAAGAACCACGAGTCCGCCGTGGCGTCCCACGTGGTGCCCGTTCGGTGGTTCGTCTTGACCGCGTAGTCGACGTTGACGAACTCGTTCGGGATGCCGCCGATCGTGATGTTCTTGTTCTGTTGGCCGGCGAGGTTCTCCCACGTCTCGAACAGGACGCCGACGGGGAGGTCGCGGACGCGGATGCCCTGGACGTGGACGAAGGCAGCACCACGGACGCGCACGGCGCACGTGCCACGGAACAGCGCCGCGTTCAGCGGCTTGCACGTCAGGTCGCGGATGAAGGTGTGGAATCGGACGAGCGCCTTGTCGAGGCTCGACGAGACCAACACCTCGCCCTCGGTGCCGGAGCCCGCGACGAGGGCTCCCGGACCCATGACGCAGACGTACGGCGTCTTGATCCAGATGGAGCCCCGAACGGCGCCGTACGGGATCTGGATCCACACGCGCGTCTCAGCACTCGTCGAGGCCAGCTTCTCGGCCGCCGCGATCGCGAGGTCGAGAGCGAACTGCGAGGACGGCACCGCGTCGAGCTTCTCGCGGGTGCTGACGTCGTATGCGCTGACGTCGATGGCGCCGTAGTCGTACACGTTGACGACCATGTGCTTCGAGAAGTCGCGGCCGAGCGCGTCGTGCACGACGTCGGGGAGTCGGCCCGTGGTCGGGTCGAAAGTGGGCACAGGGAAGTTCGCCATGCGGGGGCCTTTCACGAGAGCCGCCCGCAGGCGGCTGGGTCAGTCGAGGGAGTCGAGCGTGGGGCTGTACGCGAGGATCAGGACGGCGATGACGAGGAGCCAGAACACGGGCTCACGACCGCTTCAGGGGCGCCAGCCAGGGGACGTAGAGCGTGATCCAGGCGTTGACTGCCGGGGCTGCCATGAGCCGCGTGACGAAAGCGATGAGCAGCGCGGTCGCGACGAGGATGCCGTTCAGCGCCACGAAGGCCCAGGAGGGGACGACGAAGTCGCTCTGCTGCTGCAGTGTGCTGAGGACGATGCCGGCCGCGATGTTCAGGACGGGCACGGCGCCGATCAGGAACTGCACGACGGTGCGGACGGTCGCGCGGACCGGGTTGGCGATCTGGGTACCGAGCTGGGCAAGGGACGGTCGCTCGTCGACGGCGGCGAGGTGCTGCGGGGCGGTGGTCATGCTTCCTCCTGGGTGGGTGTGGTGCGCTCGATGACGGGCGGGTCGCCCGGCTCGAGGCCGTTCTCGATGAGCTGCACACGCAGTCGCGCGGCGTACTCCTGGATGTTGCGGCGCTTCGCCGCCTCGGCGTCGGCACGGAGAATTGCCTCGTCGCGCTGCTGCACGATGTCGGTCCGCCGCTTTCCCTCCCGGGCGCTGACACCGGAGCGGACGGTCGCGAGGACCGAGATGATCTCGCGGAGCATGAGGGAGATACCGGCGCCGCCTCCGAGGGCGACGAGCAGGGTGGTGTCCACCACGGAGCCCCCTAGTAGTGGTTGCGGCGGACGACGTACCCCGTGCGGCGGCGGAGCAGGGACCGCACCTTCTCGGTGAACGTGGTGAGCCCGGGCTCGCTGGTGAAGATCTGCAGCTCGCAGTAGCGGCGGAACATGAACAGGAACGCGAGCACGACCATGCCGAGGATTACGAGCGAGGATCCCGAGGTGACCGCGGAGAAGATGATGATCGCGTAGCAGACGGCCCCGGACCAGGCGGAGACGTTGAGGATGACCTCGACCGCCCAGAGCCCGAAGAGGCGGCCGAAGAAGCCGCCGGCGCCGCCCGCGAGCATGAGCACGCCCCACACGACGATGACGGCGGGGAGCCGGATCTCCTCCTGCACGAATGGCGAGGTGAACCAGAGCGCGGAGGCGCCGTTCACGGCCATGACGGCGTAGGCGACCATGTCGATGACCCAGATCGTGCGCTCCCACCGCAGCCTCCGGTCGTTCAGCTTCGGGTCGGTCGCGATCATCGCTTGCCGGCCTTCTCGTCGATGCCGGCGAGGCGGTTGCGGGCGCTCTGCTTGCCGTTCCACCCGGCGACGACGTGGTCCCACACGCCCTGAGCGATGGCCTTCACGTACTCGCCGCGGGTCTTCGTGCGGCTCGCGTTGATCTCGGTCACGGTGGCGTTGTACTCGGCGTCGTCGATGTCGTTCACGACGTCAGTCCATGCCTGTCCAGCCTTGAGGACGTTCCAGCCGCGACCGAGCCGGTAGATCTGCTCCTCGCTCTCGGTCTCGACGACGCGGTCGGGGAAGAAGAAGGCGACTCGCTTCGTCTTGGTGTTGCGGGACAGCTGCGGTTTGAACATGTCGTCCTCCTCGGACTCGATGGGGATGTCGATGACGACGGCGCCCGAGGACGCGGGTGAGAGACCGGGGGTGCCCTGCTGGTGCCAGGGCTCGCCGAAGCTGCGCCCGGTGTTGTCCCAGCCGTGCGGCTTCGCGACGCGCACCCAGATGAGGTGCTCGCGTGAAGTGAAGGACGAGTCGATGCCGGACCAGAGGTCGAGCGCCTCGCCGAGCCTGTGCTTCGCCGCGGTGCTGCCGGGGATGGCGGCTACCGGCACTCCGGGGTGCTTCGCCCAGTACTTGCCCTCGTAGAGGACGCTCGTGCGCCGGTCGACGACGTAGTAGCGCTCGACGAAGATGCGCCGCTGCTCCTCGTCTGACCGGTACCCCTCAGCGACGTACACGGGCCGGCCGGTCTCAGCTCGGAACGCGGCGGACGCGGCGAGGAACCCGGGCAGCAGGGCCCGTGAGATGAGCTGCCGACCGTTCGTGATGACGTCGGCCGTGTTGGGGATGACGATCAGGTCGAGCACGGTGCTCATGCGAGGGCCAGCCAGTGGAACCCGACGGGGTTGTTGGCGAACGGGCTGCCGTTCCGGTAGACGTTCACGTTGAAGATCAGCTCGGTCTTCGCGGTCACGATGTAGGTCAGCTCGCCAGGCACGGCACCGCGGCCGGTCCCGGTGATGAGGACGGCACGAGGGACCGCGCCGAGGCTGTGCCCGACACCGACGACGCCGTTCGCGGCGGTGGTGCCCTCGCGAAGGTCTCCGTCCATCAGCGCTCCGGCGGGACGCCACGACGTGCCAACGCGCTGGAAGCGGCGTCGGAGGGTGGTGTCCCACCAGGTGAGACCGTCGTACGCCTCACCGGCCGCTGTGGCGGCGTCGCGCTCGGCGGTCGTGCCGACACGGTTGTTGCCGACGTCGGCGGCGAACTCGCCGAGGAGAGTGAGGTCTTCGGCGTCGGCCGAGGCGCCAGAACCGGCGAACTGGGGCTCGCCCTTGGGGCCGTAGCTGTCTGCAGCCATCGGGACTCCTTAGTAGATCGAGGTGATGCGCAGAGCACCCGACTGCGGGTCCTCAGCGAGCGAGCGGAACTTGTTGTAGCCGCCGTGGTTCAGCCCGATGCCGCCGACGTTGCTGGCGAGGAACTGGCCGAAGGACAGTGGGAGCTGCACCCACCTACCGGATGCGACGGGGGTGGCCGTTGACGAGGACAGGGCGGGAGCGCCCGTGGGCTTGCCGGCGTGGGGGTGGGTGGCGAAGACGGGCGGGTTGCCGCGGATCTGCGTCAGGGTCGACCAGATCTCGATCTTCTCGACCGCGGCGTCGGCGAGTGTGTCGCGGATCTTCGAGCCGTAGAACCAGGCGCCGAGGAGGCTGTCGGACGCCCACACCTGCGCCTGACGCCAGCCGTAAGCCCCTGACCAGGAGCCAGCGTCGACGGCCGTGAAGACGTCGACGTGGCGGCTCGAGGGTGACGGGGCCGGCGGGTCCGGAGTCGGCTTGGGCGGCGGGGTTGTAGCGAGCGGGCCGATCACGTGTGGGCCGCCCTGCCAGTACAGCTTCACGTTCTGTCCGGAGGACAGCGCCTGCCCTGCCGTGTAGGTCGCCGTGATCCGACCGATGTCGGTCTCGACGACTGCGGACTCACTGCTGACGGTGACGATCGTGCCGTCGCCCGGCGGGATGACGGTCGGGCCGAGCAGCCATGGAACTCCGTCGATGAACTGGACCCACACCTGCTCGCCGACCGCGGGCAGGTACGGTGTCGCGGACTTGATCCCAAGGAGCCGGCTCCCCTCGAGGTCCACGGTGGCGGCCTTGTCCTCGTAGGAAACGAATGCGCCTGCGTACATCCCGACCCGGGACTTGTCCCCGAGGAGCGACTCGAGCTGCTCGACGTCGGTCGTCACGGGTTCACCTCCAACGTCAGGGCCTGGGTAGCGCCGGAGTCTCGGCTGATCGTGCGCACGCGGCCCAGCAGGTCCCCGGTGGGGTGCTCGATGGGCACGACGTCACCGACCTCGCGCAGGGGGTTGAACTTCTCGACGACGGGCACCTCGAGTGCCTGCATGGTGGACACCCGTGGCAACAGGTCGTTGACGTACGCCTGCGCCTGCGTGCGAGAGGTGACGAACTCGCTCGAGGCGTAGTAGGTGACGCGGCCCGCCGGCGAGGGCGACCCGTCCGCGTTCCGCACCCGAAGAGGGCCCTGGGTGATCTCGGCCGTGGCGACGATCGAGGTCTGGTCACCCGCTGTGCTGCGGAACGCGACCCTGTTGTAGACCGCTTCCGACGACAGCGACCGGGCGAGACTGATGAGGCTCCCCCCGTTCCCGCCGCGGAGCACTGGGCCAGGGGCGGGCCACGTGATGGTCCGCTGACCGAGCGATCCGTCCGGCCGCATGTAGGGGACGGCACCGAGCACTGCGACGAGGTCGTAGACGTACTCGAGCCGGTCCTCCTCGAAGGCGATCGAGCGCGGGATCGGCTTGTCGGGGACCATCTTCGTCAGCTGCAACTGCGTCTGCTTCGCGACCTCCGCGAACACCGACGTCAGCTTCGCCGGCGACCCAGGAACATCGAACCGGTCCCGCTGCACCCGGTGGAACCGATCCTGCAGGGTGAGCTCGACCCGAGAGCCGAGGGTGATGCGCCGGCTGCCGTACTTCGCGGTGAAGTCCTTCGCGGACGGCGTCTCGACGATGCGGTACCAGCCCATCTCGACGCGCTCGGTGAAGTCGCCCGCTGACACGATGCAGTAGACGGCGAGCTCGGCGCCGGCCGGTGCGAGCAGATCGCTGACCGTCGTCGGGGAGAGCGAGTCCGCGAAGTCGCCCTGGTAGATGACGGTGACGGACCCGGTCGACTGGACTAGGGCGCCACCGTCATCGTCGAACTTCGGATCGATGATGGGGAGGTCGGCGACCTTCCTCTCCCCGTCGTAGTACAGATCCGCCAGCCATCGTCGCTCGAAGGAGTACTCGAGCACCTCGAGGAGCTGGTCGGAGTGGACGCGCATCAGCCAGCCAATCCCGCGAGGGTGAAGTCGCGATCGCGGTCGAGGCGCGTGAGGTACGCCGAAGCGCGCTCAGCCCGGGTCGGGTAGGCGGCATCGACGTCGTCGCGGCGGAGGAGAGCAGGGACCAGACCCGGAGCCGGCGGGCGGGCCTCGTTCGCCGTGAAGGTGAACATGACCGCGCCGCCGTCGCGGGCGACATCGAAGGCGACCTCGTGGAGCTCGTCGATCGTCCCGAAGAAGGTCCGTGGGATGCGCATGGGCGGCGGGATGCGGATGCACACCACTGCGCCGGAGGACTCCCCGTACCGGCCGAGGACGGACTGGAAGAGGTCGGCGTCGGCGATGCTCTCCGTCAGCAGGTTGAAGTCGACGCCCTCCGCTCCTCGGCGTTGCTGCCCGAGCCAGGTCCCGACCTCGGCACCCTCGACGTAGACGAGCTCGCCCGGTGTCCGGCGGACGACGTCCGCGGCCGTGCCAGCCATAGCGCGGGGCCACACAGCCACCGCCGGATTGAGGGGCTGGTGCACGCAAGGCTGCTTCGCGTCGAGGACCGTCACAGCGGTCTCCGTGAAGCCCATCGACACCGTCATGGTGTCGTCGGTGAACATCTCCGCCCGGTACGTGATGGGCACCCCGAACGGAGCCTCGTAGTCGATGAGCGGGAACCCGCCGACGGCGTACCGGCGGAGGCCACCTCGCACCTCCATGGTGCGGCCGTCTGCCACCCGCCACACGTTGACGTAGGTAGCGCCGGGCAGCACCTCCCGGAAGGTCATCTCCACTCGTTCCACGGGAGACCTGTCGACCTTCGGGACGAGCTGCGGTGACGTCTGGTAGTACAGCGACGTCGATGCGTTGGCCGGGCCGGTCCAGGCGTTGTAGGGCCCGGACGCGCCGGTGAAGAAGTTCGGCATGGTCGCTGGCGTCGCCGCGACGAGGATCAGCTGAGTGACGAAGAACGCGGTCCCGGTGACCGCGACGTTGACGGAGGCTGTGCCTTCCGGCGCGGTCCCGAACACCTGGATGGGGCCGGGCGGGGGCACCGGGTCAGCGTCAGAGGTTGTCAGCTCGTAGATGGTGTCGCTGGTCTGTTGGAACAGGTCCGCCGGGTACGACCGGTCGGGGCCCATCTCGGCGTGCCCGACGACGAACAACCCTGACCCGGGTGCCGTCTCGTAGAACCCCGCGGAGAGGTCGTAGACCATGCCCGCGGACTCAGTACCGATGACCGTGCCCTGCGCGTTGAGGAACTCGATGATGAGCCGGATCGTCTGCGAGGCGACCACGGTGGGGTCGAAGCGGAACATGCCGGCCGCAGCCCAAGGCTGCCCTGCGGCGGCGGGGGCGCGCCACGCGGCGGGGAGCCGCGCCGCACCGTCCTCGCCGGTCGTGCTGTGGACGCTGTAGGAGCGGCCGCGGGCCGCGAGCTGGGAGTCCTTGACCCGCTCGACGGTGGCGCCGCTCCCCTGCAGCAGCAACTGCGGCCCGATGGCGAGAGGGTCGGGCACGTAGTTGGTCAGCATCTGCCGGTCCTTTCAAGACGAGCAGAGGAGCCAGGCTGAGCCCGGCCCCTCTGCATCACTGGATGCGCTGACGACCCGCGGAGAGGCGCGTCCCCGTGTCACGGGCCGCGGCCTTGACCTCGGTCTTCGAGATGACGCGCGCCTTCGTGAGGATGCTGCCGTCGGCGTCGTACAGGGCGATCTCCGAGGGCAGCACGCCAGCCCCTTCCGCCGCTGACGGGCCGCGGAGGCCGGCGAGATAGGCGCCCGCACCGACTCGGGGTGCGAACGCCGCGGCGTCGGGGACCTCGACCATGGAGTCGAACGCCGACCTGACACCAGGAACGGAGTCGAGGACGCCGCCCTCGTAGCCCTCACCGGTATTGCGACCGAGGCCGCGCATGAGGCGCGACGGGGAGTGGATGCCGAGGAAGTTCTTCACGGCGTCGACCGAATCCTTGATGGGCCCCAGCACGGCGTCGCGGATGCGTCCCGCGGTGGCCTTCACCCCCTCGATGAAGCCGTTCATCATGTCGCGGCCCACACCGAGCAGCAGTCCCGCGAGACCACCGAGTGCCCCGAGGATCTGTCGGGGCAGTCCGGACACGAACCCGACCGCGGAGCTGACGCCGGCGCTGATCGCCCCGGTGATGCCGGACCAGGCCCCGCGGACCAAGCCGACGAGCCCGTTCCACACGCCGGAGAAGATCGACCGGATGCCGTTCAGCGCGGCGCCGATGACGGCACCGAGGATGCTGAGGGCGCCCGACACGATCGACTTGATGAGGTTCCACGCGCCGGCGACGATGTTGCCGAGCCCGGTCCACACCTGCGACCAGTTGCCGGTGATGATCCCGGTGACGACCTGGATGATCCCCTGCACGACCTGCATCGCTGCGGTGATGATGCTGACGATCACGCCGAAGACCGTCGTGATGACCGGGAGCAGGGCCTGGATGACCGGGACCAGCACGCCGATGATCGTCGTGATGAGCGGCGCGATCGCCTGGATGATCGCGGCGAACAGCGGCACCAAGGACACCAGCACCGGGGCGAGTGCCCCGATGAGCTGAGCGACGAGCGGCAGGATCGCCGCGACGAGGCTGATGATGACGGGGATCAGTGGCATGACGGCACCGAGCACCGAGACGAGCAGGCCTGCGACCAGGCCGAGGACCGGCCCGAGCGCGGCGAGGACCGTCGTGAGGACGCTGCCTACCGTGGCCGCGAGCAGCCCGATCTGTGGGGCCAGCGTTGTCAGGGCCCCAGCGAAGACACCAGCCAGGGTGCCGGCGAGCTGCAGGATGACGGGTAGCAGCGTCGCGAGGACAGTGGTGAGGTTCGCCGACAGAACTGTGACCACGGGTGCGAGAGCGGACAGCAGCGACTGCAGGACGGTCGTGAGGGCACCGCCGAGGGTCGTTGCCAGCTGCGCGAACGCCCCGAGGAGAGTCGGTAGCAACGGCTGGATGACCTGGAAGATGAGCGACAGTGGGGAGAACGCCTGCCACAGCGACACCGCGGTCCCGATGAGCGGCCCGAGCGTCGAGCCAAGACCGGACAGGAGCGGCCCCACCGCGGCGAGACCGGTCGTGAGGCCGGCGGAGATGACCGGGGCGAGTTCCTGCGCCTTCGTGGCGACCGCGCCCATGGCGTTGCCGGCGAGGTTGAACACCGCGGTGGAGAGCGGCTCGATGGCTGACAGGGCGTTGTTCTTGACGAGGGTCCAGGACTCGGCGAAGTCGGCTGTCTCGGCCGCGACACCGAGGATGGTGTCGCCCGAGAGTCCAGCAGCGCCCACGAGGTCATCGAGAGCGAGGGTTCCGGACTGGATGGCGCCGACGAGCTGGCTGGCGCCCTTCGTGCCGAAGACCTTCCCGGCGAGGTCGATCGCGCCGGCCGTGTCGCCTGCGTCGATGAACCCTTCGAGCTGGGTGATGACGCCCTCGAAGGCGGCCTGCGGCTCCTGGCCGTCCTTCGCGAGGGTAACGAGGGACTTCGACAGGGACCCCATGACCTGGCCGGTGTTCAGACCGGCCTTGTCGAGGGAGCCCGCGAGTGCTGCTGTCTCGGAGAACGAGAAGCCGAGGTTCTGGACGGCGGGTGCGTTCTTCTGCACCGACGAGGCGAGCTCGTTGATGCCGACGCCGGTCGCCTGCGACACCTGGAACAGTTCGTCCATGGCGCCGGAGACCGCTTCGCCCTCGATACCGAAGGCGGAGAACGCGGCCGTGGTCGCGTTGATGTCGACCTCGGTGCCGAGGATGCGGCCGGCTTCGAGGTACTGAGAGGCGACGGTCTTGAGGGTGTCGCCGGAGAGGCCGAGGCGGGTGTTGAGGTCGGCGACCGCGGAGCCTGCGTCCTCGAAGCTCGCGGGGACGGAGGTCGCGACGTCCTTCGCGACGTCGGAGAGCCCCTCGAGCGCTTCGCCCTGGGCGCCGGTGCCGACACGGATGGTGTCGGTGACGTCGTCGAAGATGCTGCCGACGGCGTACAGGCCCGCGAAGCTGCCGACGAGGGCGGCACCAATCGCCGCGCCACCGAGCGCGCCCTTGAAGGCGCTGCTGAAGCGTCCACCGGACTCGCGTCCCGCGGCGTCGCCGGCGGACTGTGCGTCCGGGACGAGTGCCTTGGCGATCTCCCCCTGGGCCCCCTTCATGGAGGGCACCAGGGAGATGTAGGCGGTGGCGAGTTCGGTAGGCACGCGCCACCGCCTTCCTCATCGACGGGGCGACCACCCCAGGAACTTGTCGAGCTCGTCGAGCTCCATCACGGTGCCGCCGCCGACCTTGACCTCGCCGCCCGGGCGCTTCAACGGCTTGGGCTTCGAGCCGCCCTTCTTGCCCGCGCGCTGCCAATTGGCGCCAGCGAGCAGGTCGACGACGGACGCGAGGAGATGCGTCTGCACGTCGGCCCAGGAGGCGATCTCGGCGCCGAGGTTGGATCGGGCGTAGGCGGAGCTCGCGGGAGCCCAGACGAGCAGTGCCCGGAGGTCGAGCCACGAGAACCCGGGCGATCCCAGATCGTCGAGGGATCGCCCGGCCAAGAAGAGGTCGTAGCGGATGGCCTCCTCGTGAGCGTCTAGGACTCGGAGGAGGCCGAGGATTCCCCCACGCTGACGCCCGACTCCTTGGCCCAGTTCTCGTACAGGGCCTCGAGCTGGTCGAGGGACTCGAACTTGTCGACGACGCCGGGCACGTAGTGCTCGAGGAGGGCGTAGACGCGGTCGATGCGGTTGGCCTGCGCGTCCATCTCTCGCATCAGCGAGGGCTTGATGAACCGCAGCTTGGGGACCTTGTGGGTGCGGCGGTCGCCGGGGATCTTGAACGTGAACACGTTCTGATCGACCGACGCCTTCGACGCGGGGACTTCGTAGACCATGGTGGGACTCCTTCTGGTGTCGGGACTCCGGTGGGGGTGACAGTGGGCCGGGAGGAGTCCCGTCTTCCCGGCCCACTGATCTGGTCCGGCTACGCGCCGGGCGTGATGTCCGCCGTGGTGACGACGGGGGTCTTGCGGCCGTCGTCGGTGAGCTCGTAAATGAGCACCCCGAACTCGTCCGGGTAGGCGGAGAGGGTGACGTCGCGCACGGCCCCGTCGCTGTTCGAGTACGGGGTGTCGCCCGTCTCCGTGATCTGCCCGTCGGGGACGTTGACCTTGAGGTGCGCGTCGCCGTCGGCCATGTCGAAGCACCAGGACAGGTGCGGTGCCTCCTGCCCGGAGACGGCGACCTTCATCTGCTCGCCGTGCTCGGCGGTGGCGGCGGTGACCGTGACCGCGCTGTCGCCGTAGACGGCGCGGGCGCCGACGGGGTTGAGGTACTCGAGGAACTGGAAGGCGAGGGTCACCGCGAAGCCGGTGGTCGACTTCTTGACGGTGATGCCGCCCCAGTCCTTCAGCTCGTTGACGTCGCGGGACTCGGACTTCGTGACGCCGCCCTCGCTGATGTAGCCGGCGCGGATGAGCGCCTCGTCGAGGACGGCGATGGCGGTCTCGGGCAGCGGCGTGCCGAGGGGGCCGACGGCGACTCCGCCGGCCGCGACCGGCTTGCCGTTGATGACGCGTGAGGCGTTGTTGACCATGGTGTGAGCCCCTTTCCGGGCAGCAGGAAGACCGCCCGGGGCGGCCATGGGTGTGGTGGGTGCTACGCGACGACGCCGCGGAGCGACACCGCGTACGTCGCGGTGGATCGTGACTGGTCCGTTGTCGGATCAGGGAGGTCCTGCGGCAGGGAGAAGACTCCGACGCTGCTGCAGGGGTGGCCGCCCACGCTGAGGTTGCGGCCCGCGGCGAGCATGATCGCGTGGCAGACCCACCCGAGCCTGGCGGCGGCACCGTCGCTCGACGCGTACGCCTCGACGGTGACAGTGGGCGTCAGGTGGGCGACGTCGTCCTGCGCGCCGCCCACCGAGCGCACGCGCACGAATAGCGCGGGCCGGGGTGAGGGAACGTAGCCACCTGCTACTGCCTTGGTGTAGCCGTCGACGGTCGGCAGCACGCGGGCCAGTTCGGCCACGACGACCTCTACTGGGTCGGGGGCGAGGATCAGCTCCGCGCTCACCGGCCGGCATCCAGCGCTCGGGTCAGCGTGCGGTTCTCAGCCTCGTCGCGCATGGCCTCGAACGAGGCTGTGCGGACGGATGCTCGGGCGCGAGTGCGACCGACGCGGGTGTCGACCTCGTAGTCCTCGCTGCTGCCTGCCGCGGACGCGATGCGCTCAGCACGGTCCCGGAGGTCAGCCTGCACCTCGGCCGACTTCAGGATCTCCTGGATGGCGCCCGGGGTGATCTCGATGCGGACCTTGCTCGGCATCAGCCCTCCCAGCGTTTGGTCGTCAGGCGGACGGAGTCGAGGACGCCGGTCGGGGACGGGATGTCGAGCGGCTGACCGTCGACCTCGTGCTCCACACCGGCGATGCGGACGTGATCCGACGCGACGATGTCCGCGCCCGACGGGGCGTCAACCGTGTAGCCCGTGAGGACCGCGCTGCGAGCGTCCGTGTCCTCCACGGACGACGTCGGTTCGTACCAGCACCGCTTGATGTCGAGCTCGTCGGGCACCGCGGTGTAGTCGGTGACCTCGGTCCCCCGGTCGACACGCTTCGGGTAGCGCAACCGGACGATGGTGAGCCGGGCGAAGGACGCCCTCACAAGTGCCACCCGACCCGGTACGCCGCGAGGGCTTCCTGCTCGTGCTGCATCAGCACAGTGCCGCCTGCGACGCCGGCCGCGGTGGCCGTCCACGTGATCGACGACGCGAGGGACTGCTCGCGGATGACGCCGAGCGGCGACCCGAGGGCGCGGGCGGCGATCTGCAGAGTCAGGTCCTGGATGAAGGACGGGACCTCGTCGAGGCCGTGCCGATAGGTGATGACGAGGCCGCGGCGTCGCGTCGACCAGCGGTGGCCGAACACCTGACCGGTGTCCTCGTCGAAGTCGAGCGCCCCCGTGTCGAGCGTGGTGCCGTCGTTGACGACGGACACGAGCGCCGCGATCCTCCGGGTGGGGAGGAACACGGCGTCGCGTCCGCCGACGTACTGCACCTGCTCGGCGACAGGGGCGATGTGCCAGCCGCAGTAGTCGCGGATAGCGCGGGAGGCCGCGGCGAGAGCTGTGTCGAGGAACGGGCGCGTCGCGGGGATGGCCCCCTCGGTGCGTTCCTCCATGTCCTCGGGCTTCGCGAACGAGTCGAGCTCTGCCACGGTGGCCTCCTACTTCGTGTCGGCCGCGCGGGCCTTGTTTCGCGGCGCCGGCTGCTGCTTCGTCTGCGCGTTGTGCTCGGCCTCGAGCTGCGCGAGTTCGGCGGCGAGAGCGTCGTCGACGAGGACGGCCCCCTTCGGCACCTGGTCGGTGTCGAACTGGTACGTGCCGCCGTTGTGGCGGTACTCCTTGAGCCCCATCAGGACTCCCTTCGGTCAGAGGTGGAGGCGGGGCCAGCCCGAAGGCCAGCCCCGCCCGGGGATCACGCCGGGGCGACCGACGAGAACGTGACCTTCGCGAAGCCGGCGGGGCGGCGCACGGCGAGAGCGAGGCGCTCCTCCGCACGGACCGTCACGCGGTTGTACTCGAAGTCGTCGACGTCCGAGTTGGTCGTCTCGACGCGGACGCCGCCCTTGCGGATGACGGACGCGGCCTGGCCGTAGGCACCGACCAGCGCGGTGCCGGCGGCGATCGCCGGGGTCACGACAGTGCGGAGGCCCCAGACGGGCGGCTGCTGGACGATGCCGCCCTGCCCGTACTCGCCGGCGAAGAAGCCGCCGCCGTAGTACTGGTTGTTGGCGTCCTTCGCCAGACGGAGCGTCTGGTAGTCGGCCGGGTTGATGACCAGGCCGTCCGCCTCGATGCCGCCGTTCAGGCCGACCGCGGTGATCGCCCGGAACAGCGCGTCCGCGTTGTCCGTGCGGTTCGCCGAGGCGACGACCTGCACGCCCGACCGGTTGAGCAGGCCGCGGATGTTGCCGCCCGTGCCCGTGCCCGAGAGGAGCTGGTTCTCCTCGACGAGGCCGAGCTGGTACAGCAGCCGGTTGTTGATGGCCGAGATGAGCCACGGGACGTCCTCGAGGATCTCGTCGGACTCCTTGAGGAACCCGGCGATCTTCGCGAGCGCCTCCGTGACGGGGGTCGGGTCACCGAAGTGCAACTGCGGCTTCTTGCCGAGCTCGGCGACCGTGGCGAAGTCGCCCTCGAGCGCACCCTCGACGAAGTACGTCAGCGCGTTGCCGCTGATCGTCTCCGAGCCGAGGAGATCCGCGACCGTGAGGCGGCGGCGCGTGCCGATGACGATGTTCGTGTCGATCGTCGTCAGCGCCGGGGCGACGACGGCGGGGATCGACTGCGCGTCGGTGGCGGCCTTGAACTCCGGTGCGGACACCGAGAAGCCCTTCTGGCCGCGCGCGACGCGGAGCGTGTCGCCGACGGCCTTGGCGAAGTGCTCGCCCAGGGTGCGGGCGGGCGCCTTCGACTCGGGCGTCTCGTCGACGGCCGTCACGGTGCTGAAGCCCTTCAGGGCGTCCTGACGCTCGACCTTCGCGGCGAGCTCGTTGACGAGGTCCGACTTCGTGCGCGCCTCGGCGAGCTCGGCGTCGGTGACCTCGTGGCCGTCGGCCTTGAGCCGGGCGATGAACTCGCTCGCGTCCTTGCGGGCCGCGGCGAGCTGTTCCTTGAGACCCATGTGGGCTCCTTCCTAGATGAGGGACAGTTCGATGGATCGCAGCTCCGCGGTCGAGCGCTGCAGCTCCTCGGACTTGGCTCTCGCGAGCTCCTCGTCCTTGGCCTTGGCGTCGCTGGCCTTGCTGTCGTCATCGGTTCCGAGGGCCGCCGTGATGACGGCCCCGATTGCCTCCTGCGCGGCGCGCAGGGAGTCGATGTGCTTGGACGCGAGCACGCGTCCTTCCTTCACGTCGGCGGTCAGCTGGTCGGTGACCGCCTTGACCGCGACGATGCTGGTGTCCTGGTTCGCGCCGATCGGCACGAACGAGAACTCGTAGACCTTCAGGCGGCGCAGCTCGTTGGCCGTCTCCCCGTCACCGAGGTCGACGACGCCCTCCTCGAGGACGTCGAACGCGAAGGACAGCTGGTTCAGCCGGCCGCCCTTCACGAGGCGGTACACCTGCGGGCCCTTCGGCGACTCGAGGTCGAACTCGCCCTTCACCCACCAGCCGTGCTCGTCCTCACCCATGTCGAGCGCGCCCGCGACGTAGAAGTCGGGGTCGTCGAGCCGGTGCCCGAAGAGTCCCGGCAGGGTGTGGCCCGAGGCCTTCCACTCCTCGATGGTCTGCAGGAACGCGCCCGGTGCGACGACGTCGCCGTACGAGTCCGGCGTCCGGGTGAACGTCGAGGGGTAGACCATGAACTGGCCCTCCTCGAGCCCGTCCTCCGGCCCTGCCTTCATGCGCAGGGCCGGCGTGGTCGTCTTGATCTTCGTGGTCATGGTCGCCTCCTACGGCAGGTTGATCTCGACCGCGCACTGGCAGCCCGCGATGTCGTCGACGTCGAGGGCCGTCGCGTCGCCCGGCCACTTGGCCCCGTTCGAGAACGTGTCGTCGATGCCGACCGTCTCGCCGTTCAGTGACGCGTGCGACGCCCGCGGATCCGCCGACGTGACGATCCACGTCTTCGTCGCCTTCTCGGGCGCCACCTGCTTCACGGACTCGACCGCAGCGAACGCGGCCAGCCCCGTCGCCAGGGTCTGGCCCGCCTCGGCCGAGCGCGCGTCCTCCGACACGTCGAAGACGTTCCGCAGGGCGTCCTGCGGTTCGTCAGCGTCGAGTGCTGCGTCGAGCTGCGCCTTCGTCGCCCGGTTCACCCCGCGCGCCGTCGACGCCGCCACTGCGGCGAGGTACGCGCGCGTGCGCTCCGTGTCGTAGGCGTCGGGGTCCAACCCCGCGCTGCGCAGCGTGCGCCGCCCCACGGTCCTGGTGAGGGCCGTGGAGTTGCCGAGCAAGTCGTCGGCCAGCTCCTCGTTCCATCGGTCCTCGTCCCACCACTCGGGGGCCTTAGCGCCGAGAGCCGAGAGGACGACCCGTCGCTGCCGCTTGAAGAACGCCGAGAACGTCTCGCCCAGGTCGGCGACGTCGTCCTCGTCCGGGGGCTGCTCGTCGGCATTCACACGCACGGTGTGCGGTGCGCGCCGCTGCACCAGCTCGGCCAGGGCCGCGAGGGTGCCGATCGGTGTGCCGCCATCCTGCGGCGACGCCTGCCCGCCGATGAGGACGTTCAGAGGCGTCACGAGCTCGTCGCCACCCTCGATCGCCGGGAGGTTGTTCCGCGACCGGGCCTCGTTCCGCGTCATCCACGGGGACCCCGTCGAGGTCGACAGCACCGCGGCCTGCTCCTCGAACGAGCCCTGCAGCTTCTCGCCGATGTTGAACTCGACGTAGACCCCATCGTCGTCCGTCAGCTGCGGCACCAAGAACGCGTTCAGCCGGTCCTCGATCTGCGCGATGAGGGGGCCGAGCGTCTCTGTGTAGAGCATGCGACGGAACTCGCGGACGTTCGCGAAGTTGGCGTTGTCGAGCTGCCCGATCATGGTCGGGTTCACGTGGTAGACCGAAGCGACCGTCGAGATGGCGAGCTTCGCCGACTCGATGTACTCCTCCTCGCGGGCCGTGAAGCCCACGCGCTTCATCTCGATGCCGTCCTCGAGTAGAGGCGTCCCGCCGGCCTTGGCGCCGCTGGCCGTGTACTGCGCGAACGAGTCACGGAATCGCTCGCGAGCGGTCTTGTCCCACGCCGGCGCCGTAGCCGGGCGGGTCAGGTACGTGCCGACGCGGCCGCCGCGCTTCCACATCTGCAGCCGGAACTCCTGCGCGCTGATCTGCTCGGCGAGCGTCTGCTTCAGCGCGTCAATCGGCGGGGTGCCCTTGGTGCTCGAGAGGGGCGACCAGCCGATGAACGAGATGAGCGCCGACGCCGGGACTCGGAACTGAGCCTCGCCGGGGGGCGCGATGATCCACTCGGCCGGTCCCCAGAAGTCCCCGCCCGCCTTGCCGACCACCCACGGTGCCGGCACCGAGCGGATCGACCAGCCCGAGGGCGCGTCGTCGTCGGGGCCGAGCGCCCAGTACGCACGGTCGTAGAGGTCGAGCATCGCGACGAGGTCGTACACGAGTTCGTATGTCGTCTGGTGCGCGTTCGGACGGCGGAGCAGCTGCGCCACCGGGTTGTCCCGGACCCGCTCGCGGCTCTCACCGTCGCGCTGGAACGTGTGCAGGCCGAGCTGCGCGACGTTCCGCGCCCGGAAGGACACGACCGACCGCAGCGCGGGCTGCGTCCGCCACATGTCCTCCGGCGTCCGGTTCAGGACCGAGCTCGTCAGGTGGTTGATGTACTCGACCGGCACGTTCGGGCGGATCTCGTTGCTCACGCCGCGGATGAAGTCCAGCAGTCCCACGGCGCCTCCCAGCGTTCTAGAACACGAGCACGCTCGCGTCCTCGTCGTCGTACGCGGAGCCGCGTGGCTCCGGGTTGGTGTTGAGCAGCCACAGCGCACCGAGCGCAGCGACCAGCGGTGCGGCGTCCTCGGGTGACTTCTGCCGGTCGATGCCCCAGCCGTCGCCGAACGTCTTGACGACGGCCGACGTGGCAGCGACGTCCAGCACTGGCTGGTTGCCGTGTGTGAAGACCACCTGGGGCAGTTCCGGGTCCACGGCCTGGCGGATCATGTCGAACATCACGCCGGAGGCGCGCCCGAGGTCAGGGCCGCCCCAGTCGGTGAACGCGATGCCGGCACGCTCGAACTCGGCCACGAGCGAACCGACTGGTGCGCCTTTCGCCTGCAGTGTCACGAACTCCGGCTCGATCTTGCGCTGCGGGGACATCAGCCACGGGATGACCCACTCGGTGCCGGCGCGGGACGCCGCGATCTCCACGCGAGCACGCCCCTCGACGTCGTAGAACGCCAGCGCGATGTGCGTCATCTGCCGGTTCCACGACGTGTCGACGCAGTACGTTGCCAGCCGGTCGGTGTCGCGCACGACGCGCTCCGCCCGGGTGGCCTCCCAGCCGCCCGTTGGGAACGGGCCCGTGGCGGTACTGGTCACGAACTGGCACAGCACCTCGGTGCGGAAGTCCTGCTCTGTGTCCTCGGCAGCCGCTGCGGCGATCGCGCGCTCGTCGAGCTCGGTGTGCCCCATGGACGGGTTCGCCTCGACCCAGCCGTCGCGGTCCCAGATGCCACGAGGGGCACCGTCGACTTCGCCGGCCGACCACTCGAACAGACCGGTAGCGCTCGAGTCGACCTCTCCCTCGGGGATGCCTTCGACAGCCTCGCCCGTGATGGCCGCGAGGGCCACCTTCCGCAGGTGGCGCAGCACGACCGAGAGCGTGTCGCCGGCGTTCGAGACGCCCCAGACCTGCGCGCGGCGCCGGGCCAGAGTCGTCTTCGACGTCGCCGACCACGCTCGGGTGTCCTGGTGCTCGCGGAGCTCGTCGAAGATGACGAGGTCACCGCGGAACCCGCGGCCGCCGCGACGGTTCGCGGACGCGATCTTGAACTGCTCGCCGCCGTCAAGCTTCAGCAGCTGCGACCCCTTGCCGCCCGCGAGGTTCTGCGCGATCTCGTCGGCCAGCTCGGGGATCGCCTCCGCGATGTCGACGGCTTCCTGCCACGCCATGCGCGCGTGCTCGAGCGAGGCATGAGTCTCGAGGACCATGCGCGCCCGGTCCTGGAACAGGCGCCACAGGATCAGTACCGTCAGCACCGTGCTCTTGCCGTTCTGCCGGGCCACGAGCAGCAGCACCGTGCGGAACCGCGGCACCGACTGCTCGCCCGGCAGCAGCTCGAGCGCGTGGATCAGGAGCCACCGCTGCCACTCGAGCAGCCGCGGCATCATCCCCAAGTAGTCGATGTCGTCGCCGACCGCGCGGGTTGCGTCCAGCTCCTCGAGCCGGTTCCGTGCCCAGTCCGCGAACTCGATCACCTCGAAGCCCAGCGACGTCTCCGGCGTCAGCTCCCGCAGCGGCGGCGTGAACAGCCGAGGCGTGACCGACCCGTAGCGCTTATCTCGCGCGGCGCGCTGGCCGCTCGAACTGCGTGACGACGCCTGTCGTGCCGGTGGCCGCAGCGTGTCCGTCATCGCCGCCGCCCTTCTCCTCGATCAGTCGCCGGGACCGCAGCTCGCGCTGCAGCCGCACGGAAGGTGTCGCGCCGAGGTCGTTCAGCACGCGCGACAGGGCACGGTGCGCAGCACGGGCAGCCGCCCGATCGCCGACAGCGTTCGACGCGTCCACGTCATCCGCGAGCTGCCGCGCCTGCTCCTTCGACGCCTCGTCCGACAGCGTCAGCCACCGAGCGGCAGCGTTCGCGTTGTCGACGGCCTCGCGCATCGGACGCGCCTCGGGCACGTTCGCCGCGTTCGCGGGCGCTGGGGTGGCAGCAGCACGCTGCCCCCGCTCCTGCTCCCGCTTCTTCCGCATCCGCTCACGCGCAGCGGCCCGTCGCTGTTCCGGCGTCTGAGCCATCACGACCTCCTCGTGCTGCGAACGCGAACACGACGTTCGCGTGTGCGCACCCGTGGGTGGGGAAGATCACTCCCGGCGAATGGTCCTGGGTGGTGGTGGCTGGCGATGTGACCGCCCCTACCCGTTGCGGCGTTTGAGGATCTCGTCGGCGAGGCTGGTGGCTTGGTAGACCTCGCTGAGGATGAGGTCCATGAGCTTGAGGGCGTCGCTGGCGTCTTCGGGTGTGGGTGGGTCTTCTACGTCGCCGTGTGCCATGTCGTTGCCGAGGTGCCGGATGGCGTGTGCGACGTTAAGTGCGTCGCGCCGGATGATGCCTTGCTCTGCCATAGCTTCGATCTTGGAGTACAAGTTGCCGCTGGTAAGTCCCTTGCTCTTGGCTGTGGCCTCGATGGTGGTGCGGGTCATCAAGATGCTGGCGATTTCGGCACCGACTTGGTGACTCACGTGGGCCTGCTGAGCGCAGCGTGCCACGTGTTCGGGGACTCTGTCGAAGTCTGGGGCTGACGCGGCCAGTGGTGTCCAGCTGGTCACCCGCTCTTGCTCCAGGATTCGACGGAGGGTGTGTGCTGCTGTTCCCGCCGGGGCGTCGACGCTGGAGTGCTCGAGCACTGCAATGCTCAGATGGCGGCAGTTCATGCATATGCAAGCCATGCGGACGAGGTAGCGCCTGCCGCCTCCACCCGAGGCGTAGCCAGCGAACTCTGATGTCGACCAGCCGGGGGCTAGGTCGGCAATGGCGTTGCAGTATGGGCAGAGGCGAGTCGGCATGTCAGGAATCATGCCAGGCGAGACCGTATCGTTCTGCCGGGTCAAGTCGTCAGAGCGCGGTCGTTGTCGCGCGGTTGTCGGTGGTGAAGGTTACGTTGAGTTCATGACTGACATTGGTGCTGAGGTTCGAGTTGTCGCGTGGCGTATACCTGCCGAGGCGGTGATGCCCGACACGCTCGGTGGAGTCCACGTGGCAGACGTGAACTATGCGAGCAACCCGGACTTGATCCTGGTCTTGAACAGTGGGTTCGAGATCGTCTCGCACTCGCTGCAGCCTTTCGGGGACGAGGTGCTGCTGTCGTTCGTGTTGACGAAGCGCATTGTCATTCCCGTGGACGCGAGCGGCATCTAGCTCTTTAGTCACCACGTCTCGGACGTGGTCCCGATGGTCGGCATGCTGGGCCCCGCCCCCTTGGCGCGGTTGCACCGGTGGTGAGAGGGCTTTCTGTTCGACGGCTCGAACTCGAGGTGCGGGTGCGTCTTCACCGGCAGAGGGTGCTCGAGCTCGAACGCGTCGGGTTCGTTAGCGGGAGCGTCCCAGTCGATGGTCGCCATGCCGCAGATGCAGCAGGGGCGGTTCTCCTGGGACCAGCGGGCCTTCTCTTCGTCTCGCATCTCGCGGTGACGGCGGCCGGCTACACGGGGCATCGTGCCTCCCTGGTGGTGCGACGAGCGGGACCGCAGGTGCGCCTGGCCGGTGAACTCGGCGTCGTGGGCGTCCTTCGGCGGAATACACACGAGGACCGTTGACGGTCCCGCTCGAAGTGGATTCGGTGCGCACTCACCCCGGCAGGCAGGGTGTGCGGTGCGCGCGTCCGCAGGACCGGGTGTCAGACGGTGGAGCGGGAGCGCATCGCCGGTGGGCGTGTGTGTGGGTGGTGCGCACCGAAGTCTGGTCAGCGGCGGATCAGTGACACCCGCGAGTCCGACGCGCAGATGAGCGCGATCGTCGTGGCGGGGACGTACGCGGCTGAGGTGCCGGGTGGGACGAGGTACGCCTGCGGGTCCTGCACGTCGACGGCGGTGCCGTTGCGGACGTACACCGGGGTGTCGGCGTCGTGCACGAGGACCTCGACGTCGGTGACGGGTTCGGAGCCGGCGGGCTCGACCTCGACGGTGACGATCGTTTCGGCGGGGAGGTCGATCTCGTAGAGGCCCTTGTTGGGTGCGGCGAGGACGTGGTCGGCCATGCTGCTGCTCCTGTCAGGTGAGGCGGACTGCGACGACGGAGATGGTGGCGCCGGTGCTGGCGAGGCCGGCGAGGCCCGTGTTCTGCACCCGCACGGTGACGGTGGTGGAGGTCTGGCCGACGATGCCCTGCACGACGAGCTTCCCGAGGAGGCCGGTGCCGCCGATGATCGTCGCGGTCGCGGCGTACGCGGCCGTCCCGAACGGTGTGCTGAGGGTCACGATGACGTCGGTGGTGGCGCCGGCGAGGAGCGTCCCGGTCATCGCTGCGGTGCCGCTGCTTATCCCGACGCTCGCTGCGGTGGCGGCCGCGCCAGGGGCGCCGTCCTTCCCGGGCGCGCCATCCTTGCCCGGCACACCGTCCTGCCTGCGGCACCATCGCGGCCAGGTGATCCGTCGCGGCCCGGGCTGCCGTCGTTCCCCCGAGGCCCCGGCGTGAGCTGGATGCCGTCGAGGCGATCCGTAAAGGCCTGGTCGGCGGTCTCCCACTCCTCGCGCATCGAGGCGTGCTCGGTACCCGCCGCGGCGATCGCGTCGCCCAGGGTCGCCGTGTCCGCGTCGAGGTCAGCGAGGACCTTGTCGCGGTTCAGGACCATCTGGCGGGCGTTGTCTGCCGTGGACTGTGCGCGAGCGACCGCGGCCTTCATGGCGGTGCTCACGGTGCTGACGATTTCGCGGCGCATGCGTCCTCCCCCGAGGTGACGTGACGCGGCCGGGCGTCCACCCGAAGGGCGCCCGGCCGCGCAGATGATCCGTGATGGTCCGACACCCAGGAGGATCAGCACCCGGCTCTCGACCCGAGGGGCCCGGGGAGAGCTGCGTTAACGCCAAACCGCCCGGCCGGTAAGGGCTCGGGCGGTCGGGTTCGCTGGCGCCAGGCTAACTCAGATCGGCCCAGGCCTGCAACTACGCGCCTGGCGGCGTGTCGGTCCAGACGAGTTCGACGAGCCCGCAGTCGCAGATTGGCGCGAACTCGTGGGACAGCAAGGCGTCGCACCCGCGCCCGTGCGGGCCCTCTGGACTCGTGAGTGCCCAGCCGTCGCCCCGCAGGATGCGGCCGTTCATGCCCCGACCGCCCGGGTTTCCTTCGTCGAGGTGCGCTTCGCGCGCCACAGGGTGAGCAGGTCCTCGGTGTTGACGTAGACCGTGCCCTGCACCGTGTACGTCTGCAGGTCGCCGTCGGCGATGTACCGGTTCAGCGTGCTCTTGCCCAGGTCAAGCTCGAGCATCGCCTGCCGCTTGGTCCACCACTCAGATCGCGGATCGGCGTGCTCCTCGCGCAGCTCGTGCATGAGCTCGCGGACGCGGCCGGCGCGGATGAAGTCGGCCGCGGGCTGGCTGTGCCCGCAGAACGAGCACGACAGCTCGAACCCGTCCACGTCGGCGTCGTCGGGCCAGTGCGCGCCGAAGGCGAACCTGTCACAGACCGGGCAGGCACGGTCGAGGACACCGCGGGCGGCACGCGGGGCGGTCGGGTACTTCGCCCACAGGGAGCGCAGCATCTCGTTGACGTCGTCGAAGAACACCGGGCCATCGGCGTGCAGGGCGATGAGGTCGTGCCGGATGAGCAGCCACGTCGTGACCTGCGTCAGGAGCGCCTGGGCGCCGGCCGGGGTCGTCTCGGCTCGGAAGCCGGCGGCCTCGCCGTCGCGGGCCCAGTGCACGAGCACCGCGGACGGCGGGGCGACCTTGTAGGCCGTCGACCAGTAGTTCACCCAGTACGTGAGGCGGGCGAAGATGTCGTCGGTGTCGTCGACGGCGTCGGCCCGCATGGGCAGCGGTGCTGTCTTCGACGCAGCGCGGGGCATGCCGTCCTGGGCGCCCCCGAGGCCGGGGACCATGAGGGCGCGGACGTAGCCGACGAGGGCGGGCGCCTCGAGCAGGCGCCGGCGGGCCCGGGCGGCGGCGAGCTGCAGCAGGTCCTCGTCGGTGGGGGTGGTCATGGTATCGAGCTCGGTCATCGCCGGGCCTCCTCGGTGGTGTCGAAATCGCCGCGCTTCACGGCCGTGATGAGGCCCGAGACGACGGAGTGGATCAGCAGGTTCTTGTGTCCTGCCTTCGTGGCGAGGTGGGCGAGCAGCTTCGCCCGGTCGAGGGTCTTCTCAGGCACCGGGGTCGAGCCCGGCAGCGGGTCGTACGTGCCGTCGTGGTAGGTGGCCTGCACCTTGTCGCCGTCCATCAGAACGGCGTCTCGTCGTTGTAGGTCGCGCCGCCGGTGCTCGGCGCCGCCCACGCGTCCGCGGCGGGCGGTGCGCTCGCCCAAGGCTCCTGCGGCGCCGCCACGCCTTGACGCTGCCCGCCGCCCGAGGGCGCCTGCCCGGACTTCAGCACAAGGGCCACCTTCGGGAACTCGATCACGAGCTTCGTCCGCTGCTCTCCCTCCCGGGTCCGGTACTCCTGCGTCGCGAGCTGGCCGGTCACGATGACCTCGCTGCCCTTCGCGAGCGACGCCATGACCGCGTCCGCGTCGCCTTCCCAGAAGGTGGCCGTGATCCACGACGTGCCGCCCACGTTCTCGTACCCGCCGCCGTCCACCTTGCGGGACCGCTGCTGCGGGACCGTGATCTCGGCCACGCTCTTGCCGTTCGCCGTGCGACCCTCGGGGTCCTTCGACAGCCGGCCATTGATGGTGATGTTCGGGTTGCTCATGGTGTCCTGCTTCCTGGCTCAGAGAGCCGTGGTGTCGTCGCCGGTGCGCGCGTTGCGCTCCCGGATGGTCTGTGCCGCCTCGAACGCGGCCTGGATGATCTGCTGCCCGAAGGCGTGCGCCTCGTCGACCGTGAGGGTCGCCCGGCCGTCGCCGGCCTCGAGCGTCACGCCGTCCTCGTCGTCTGCCCACGCGTCGGCCACGGTGACCTCGCGCGTCCTGGTGATCGCCATCTCGTCCTCCTCAGATGTCCAGCTGGGTCGACCCGAACGGGTCCCAGCTCTTGTCTCGCAGCCGTGCGAACTGGCCCTGCCAGTCGAGGACGACCGTCCCCATCTCGCCGTGCCGGTTCTTCGCCACGACGACCTCGAGGTCGCCCGGCTTCTTCGCGCGGTCGTACGACAGAAGCAGCACGACATCGGCGTCCTGCTCGATCGCGCCCGACTCCCGCAGGTCCGTCAGCAGCGGCGTCCGCGACGCACGCTGCGCCGGCGGCCGGGAGAGCTGCGACAGGGCGATGACGGGCACCTGCAGCTGCTTCGCCATCTTCTTGAGGCCGCGGCTGAACTCCGCGACGTCCTGCTGCCGGTTCTCCTTGCCGCCGCCCTCGATGAGCTGCAGGTAGTCGATGACGACGCCCGCGAGCTTCCCCTTCCGCGCGACCGATCGCACGAACGACCGGATCTGCGTCAGGGTCGAGATGTCGTCGCCGATGTAGATCGGCGCCTCCTGGAACCGCTGCCGAGCGACCGCGACGCGGCCCCACTGCTCCTTGTTCAGGTTCCGGTTCCGCAGGCTCTTCATGTGCACCTCGCCGTACTGCGCGATGAGGCGGATCTGCAGCTCGTCCTCGCCCATCTCGAGGCTGATGAACGCGACTAAGCCCTCGTGAGCGAGGCGCGTCGCGCACTGCAAGCCGACGATCGTCTTCCCCTCACCGGGGCGGGCGCCGACGATGATGAGGTTCCCGGCCGCGAGCCCGCCGATCAGCTTGTCGAGCGACGGCCACGGCGTCGGCACGTACTCGGGGCTCTTATCGAGTCGGTCGATCAGCGCGTCGATCGTCGACCCGACGGCGTGCACGTCGACGCGGGCGCCGGCGGCGACTCCCTCGATCTCGGCCCGGGCGATGTCGGCGAGCTCGAACGCGTCTCCCTCGGTGGACTGCCCCATCTGCGCGACGCGCATGCCGGCGTCCTGCAGGCGGCGGCGGAGCGCCCGGTCCTTCACAATGTCGACGTAGTAGCCGACGTTCGCCGCGGTGCTCGGTGCGCTGTGGAGCACGTGGAGGTACTCGGCGCCGCCCGCCTTCTCGAGCTCGCCAGCCCGGCCGAGCTCGTCCATCAGGGTGATGACGTCGATCGGCTGGTTCTGGTGCGCGAGGCGCGCGGCCGCGGTCACGATGACCTCGTGCTTCGGGAGGTAGAAGTCGGCCGGCACGAGGCTGTCGAGGACCTCCCAGATCGCCTTCGGGGACAGCATCAGCGACCCGACGACGTACTGCTCGGCGCCGACGTCGTGCTGCGGGCCCCGCTCCTGGACGGCGTCAGCCACGAGACACCGCCGTGACCCATTCGAGGTCGTGCTGGTGTTCGTCGAACTCGGCCACCGTCACGCCGTGATCCCTGCACCAGGCGGCCTTCTGCGCGTCGAGCAGCTCGGCGGTCGCGTTCGGCAACTGCCCCAGATCCGGGTCGACCTGCAGACGCTTCACGACGTCGGCCGGGAACACGTTCCGCGACACCTCGCGGTAGTGGTCCACGACCGCCTGCCGCACCTCGGCCGCCGGGTAGCTCCCGATGATCTCGTGCCACGCCTCGACGGTCATCTCGTTGATGAGTCGCCCGTCAACGGACGAGACCCAGGCGAGGACGATCGCCAGCTCTGACTTCTTCATGCTCCTGCTCCTCTCGCTGCTGGTAGCTCCTGACGAGCTCGATCGACTGCTGTTGCTTCTCCTGACCACGCCCCCCGCCGCGCGCCGGCAGCGCGTCGTCATCCCACCGGCCTGCGTTGAGCCAGGTCGCCGGGTGCGGAATGAACCGCGCCTCCTCGCGGGGCGGCAGGTTCGGGTCGGCCGCGAACCGGCGGGCACCGGCGACGATCCGCTCGGCCGGCGCGACCCGTAGCGCCTTCGCGAACGCCCTCTCGGCCGCCGCCCGGCCCGTGTGCCGCGGGTACGCCTCGTAGAAGGACTCGAACGACCCAGCCCCGCTCACGACCACCTCGCCCCGGCTCACCCCCGCAGGGGGTAGGGGGGTGTCGTGTTCTTTCAGATGGTCTTCTGAGTAGATGGTCTTCTTAGTGTCGGATTCACCGACGTCGGGTGAACCGACGTCGGCTGAGCCGACAGCGGTGAATCCACCGGTGTCGGAAAATCCGTCAGCGGTGATGGCGGGAGCGCAGAGCTCGTACTCGACCTCGTTGAACCGGCCGCCGTCGCCGCGGGTCTGCGCGAGCTTCAGGTAGCCCGCCTCCCGCAGCTCAAGCAGCGCCGTCCGGATCGCGTCGCGCCCCTCGTTGCCGGCCTTCTGCAGGCTGCTGATCGTGACGTGCCATCCGACGCGGTGCGTCATGATCTCGCCGAGAAGTCCGCGGGCCCGGCGCGAGAGGCGCTGGTCCCTTAGCCATGCGTTCGGGATCTGGGTGAAGTGGCCCTCGAACGGCAGCTCTACTCTGCGAACGCCCATGGTCCTGCCTCCTTCTGTGCTGGTGCCCACCGGCCGACGTCGTCCAGGAGGACGAGGCCGTGCGCGGCGTGCTGGATCGGTATTGCAGTGGGTACGGCCCAGGACTGGACCGACCACCCCTTGTCGTGACCGGCCTGGCTGTGGGCGATCCCGTGACACCCGGTGTGGTTGCCCCACCCGCAGAGGTGCAGCAGGTTGGCCACCGAGTGCTGCCCCCCGCGGCTACGGAACTGGCGGTGATGCATCTCTGTGGCCTCACGAACGCCGCAGCCCTCGCAAGTTCCGTGCGATCTCCGCCTGACCGCGTCGATGACTACGGCCGGGATGGCGGTCACTCCGCACGCCTCAGTAAGGTGCGGACATGACTGCAGCGAAGAACTTGCCCGAGGCCATGAGCGGTATTCAAGACACGCTTCGGACCTTGAACGATTCCGGCCACAAGTACACGTCCGACGACATAGCTACCCTCGCGGCGCTGGTCGGGTCGTTGGCGAACGTTGTTGATGCCCTGGTGCACGACGAGGATGTTCCCTCTGAGAAGGGCGTCGCCATTCGCTGACGCTGTCACGCGGCCGCGGCATGCTCGGCGCCGGCAACGCGCGCCTCGACCTCGCTGAGCAGGTAACCCCAGCCGTGCAGCGTCAGCAGGTAGCGGCGGATGCGGTCGGCAGCGTCGTGCGCCTGCCAGCCCTTGCGGTCGAAGTCCTGGCGGCCCTCGATGGCGCCGAAGGCGATCGCTACGGCGGCGTGCGGTGCCCGTGCCGGGTGCTGCTCGAGCCAGGCCGACACGTCATCCCGTCGCGAGTAGGCGCTCGTGCCCTCGGGGACCTGCAGGATCGCGGCGACCGCGGCCCACTGATTCGGAGAAAAGTTCGTCGAGGCCGTGCTGACGACGTGACGTGCGACCTCGAGCTCCCAGCCCTTCGGCATGGTCTTGCGCTGCGCGAGCTCCGCCAGCCAGGCGATGCGGACGGTCGTGGCCGACGCCCAGTCCTTCGTCGTCTGGCGGTCGAGGCGCCGCTGCTGCTTCAAGGCCTCGACCTCCTCCGGGGTGGTCGGCTTCGTCGAGCCGTACTCGTAGCCGAACAGCCCGCGCTCCTTCCAGCCCTTGATGGCGTAGCGCACCTCGAACTTCTGCCCCTCCGACGACCAGCCCATCGACTGGACGTAGGCGCACAGCCCGTCGCCGGCGAGCTCCACGAGGCGCTCGTGCTCGACCTCGTTGAGGGAGTCGCGCCTGGCCTCGTCGAGGTAGAGGCTGTGCACGGATTTCGGGTCGGCCTGGTCGTACGACGGCGTCCCGATCAGGGTGACGCCCTCCATCGCCTCGATGGTCGCCTCGAGCGCCTCCTGCGCCCGCTTGTCGCGCCACTGCTGCGCGGAGTGCCGCAGGTTGTACCCGCTCGCGGCGTACTGGACGAGCTCGCTCTGCGCTTCCGCGTCGCCCTCGAACTCTGCGATGATCGCCGCGTCATCGAAGGACACCTGGTGCTCACGCAAGGCCGTCGACGCGGCCTCGCTCGACCCGACTGCCAGCGCCGTGTTCACGTGCTCGCGCTTGTAACCGGTCTTCCGGGCGATCGCCGTGGCCGTCATGCCGAACAGCTCGAGCTGCTTCACCGCGGCCGCCGTCTCCACAGCGCCGAGGCTCTCCCGCTGGTCGTTGACGATCAGCTGGTCGACGATGCGGTCCTTCTCGTCCGACAGCGGCTCGACGACGAACACGGGGACGTCGGCCAGGCCGGCGTCGACGGCTGCCAGGGTGCGCCGCTGCCCGTCGATGACGGCCAGGCCCTCGTCGATGCGCTGCACGGTGATCGGTACCTTCACGCCGTGTTGCTTGATGCTCGCGACGAACTCCTTCGAGATCTTGGTCTCGGTGCGGACGTTCGCGGCGATGATGAGCGTCGACGGGTCGACTCGCTCGATGGACTCAGACATGACTCTCTCCTTCGTGTGCCTGCTCGCGGCCTTCGCGGTCAGGGGTGTGGCTGTTCTTCCTCGGGCGGCCGGTGAAGTTCGCCGGCAGGCCCATCTCGTCACGACGTCGCGACACGTTGCTGTTGCTAAAGCCGAGGTGTTTCGCGATCCGGTTGTCGGACCACCCCTGCTCGTTCAGGTCCCGTAGCGCCGCGACGTGCTCGGCGGTGAAGATCCGGCGCGGAGGCATCCCCCGACGCGGCTTCGGCTTCGCGGCCTCGGCACGCGCTGCGAGCACCTCGCGGCGGTAGGCGTAGTCGCCCTGGAAGCGGACGCGCGCTGCCAGACACGACGGGGTGGATGGGCAGATGCGGCCGCGGCACCCGCGGTCATAGCCGTCCGGGGTCCCGTGGGGGAAGTCATCGGTGAGACGGTCAATGGCGCTCACGCGGGCGCCCCCAGTACGTTGAGCGCTTCGACACGAAGGGGAACACCATGTCCGCACGCAGCAAGCTGAACAGCGCCATCAACAACGCCGGCAACGCCCGCAACGTCTCCAGAAGCCAGGACATCCAGTACCTCGCCGCAGCTATCGCGGACCTGGCTGGTGCTCTGAAAGACCTCGAGGAGAACGGCACCTTGAAGGCCACCTCGGACTGAGACGCTCACAGGGCACCTGCTTGGCGCAGGATCAGCTCGGCGCGCGTGACGAGGTTGAAGTCCGCCGCCGAGCCGCCCCGGTCGGGGTGCGTCAGACTCTTGGCGCGCCGGACCGTCCAGGTGAGGGTGTGCTCGGCCATGGGGACATCGGAGTGCGGGGCGACGAGCGCCTCAATCCATGCTTGAGCCTGCGCCGCCGTCGACATCGCGGGGCCGGCCTCCCGGGCGCTCTCTATCGCGAGGAAGCCGCGGTACTGCTCGCCGTGGGACGTGACGCCGTAGCGGTCGACCTTCCGCAGCGCCTCGAGCGCGAGGGCGATCGCCCGCAGGTTGTCCTGCCAGGTCGTGAACGTGTCGCACGGGTACGACAGCTGCCCGTGCCGCGACCGCAGCGACAGGATCACTCCGGGGTGCTCGGCCTTCGCCTGCGCCCGCGGCTGCCCGTCGAGCCGGAACTGCTCGGGGGCGATCGCGACGAGCAGCTCGACATCGCGGCCGTCGATCATCCGCAGCTCGCGGTCGAGCAGCTCGAGAGTCGAGCTCAGCGGCGTCGACCGGCGCCGGTATGAGTCGATCTCGTTCGTCTTGAACGGGGCAAATTTGCGTGCGGCCGACGGGGTCAGCGCCCCGGGCCACTCCCGGATCGGGCCCGTCTTCATGTTGCTCGGCCACTCGGCCATGAGCGTCTCCTACCTCTCCTCGGACACATGGCCCGAGGCTCCGAATCGGGAAGCCGCGCGGTCGTCCGCGCGGTCCGTGCGGTGGTTGTCCATCGCCGCGGCGAAGGTGTCGAGCAGCTTCCGCAGCCACTGCTCCCGCTTCTCCTGCACCAGCTCGTTGAGCCGGGCCGTGTCGTACTCGTCGGACGCCTCGGCCATCTGCTGAGCCAGGGCCCGGCTGACCTTCGCGTCGCCACCGACGAGCCGCACCGTCTCGCGAGCGAGGATCCGCTCGGTCTGGTGCTTCGCCCTCGCGTAGTCCTCACCGGCGAGCCGGAGGGCCTGCGCGACCTCGAACCGCATCGCGACGAGCTGCGCGCCGTACGAGCTGCCGAGGGTCCGCCAGACGGCGTCGACGAGGGCCACGTGCAGGACGTCGTCTTTCGAGGGGTGGTGGATGCCGACCGAGCGGAGCACGTCAGCGACCCGGGGGTCGAGGCCGCCTCCCTCGATGACCTCGCCGGTGGCCCCGTCGACGCCCATCAGAAGTCGTCCTCGCCGAAGGCGGTCTCTTCGATTGGTGCGTCATCACAGAAGAGCTCGATGTGTTCGCAGCGGTCGCGTCGGGTGACGAACTTGACGCCGCAGTATCGGCACCGGAACTCAGCCACGGTCGTCGCCACCCGTCACCGGCGCCTCGGGCTCCATGCCCTCGAGCGGCGGAGTCTCCTCCTCGCCCGGGCGCACCTCCTCGTCCTGCGGGATCGTCGCGGCCACCCACTCCGCACCCGCCGGCGCGCCCTGAGCGGCCCACGGCTTCTCGGGTTCGGGCGACGGCGGCTCGGCCGCGGCCTGCTGCGCGAGCGCCATGCCAACGGCACGCAGCGACGCGAGCAGCTCGGCCGAGCGCTCGTGGCCGGGGACCTCGCCCCAGAGGGCGTTGATCTCGGCCGTCGTGGCCTTCGTGCGCGCCTCCGCCACCCAGTCGCGACCGGACGGCTCCACCTCGACGAGCTGGGGCTGCGCGGGCACCTGCGCGGCCTGCTTCGGCTGCCCCGCCTGGTCCATCTCCTCGGTCGAGTACAGGCCCGAGAGGTCCTGCGGGAACGCCTTCCGCAGCGCCAACATCTCCGCGCACTTGCCGAGCATGAGCGCCGGCATCTTCGTCCACATCGGGCCGCCCGCGTTGTAGGCGTCCATCGTCGCCACGGCGACCAGCGGCTCGACGAACCCCTCGCGGTAGACGCCGACCCGGGCTGCCTTCGGCGGCTTCGAGTCGAGCCAGACGTCGACCCACGTCACGCCGTCGTTCGTCCACTGCGTCGGGGTCTGCCCGCGGTACTCCTTCGTGCGCTCCGCGACGAGGCGGGCGCCGTCGATCGACACCTGCGTGCCCCAGCGCCCCTTCCGCTCGATGCAGTAGATCTGCCGAGCGATCGGGTCGAGCCCGGTGCGGCGCGCGTGGAGGAGGAACGCCTCGACGACGGGTCGCGGGGCCAGCTGCCTGTTGTTCGCCGGGCCGGACACGAGGCCGGCCGCCTCGACGAGCGCCTTCTCCGTCTCGGTCCACTGCGAGCTGTCGCCCGTCGCCGGGAGCGCCACCACGGTGCCGGTCATGCCTTCATCTCCTTCTGCTTCACGGCCGTGACCGTGAGCGACTCCTTCGTGGACACCTGGTGCGTCTCGCCCGGCGTGGTGGTGCTGTACTTCTCTGCCAGCTCGCGGAAGGCCCCCTCGGCGCTGTGCGCACGGTTCAGGGCGGCCTCGACTGCAGCGTTCGCCTCGTCGAACTCGCGAGCGACGTCAGGGTGGTCGGCTCGCAGCGACGCCTCGTCGACCGTCACGATCGGCTCGCCGACGACGTCAGCCGTGCCGGCCGCACGCCACGTGATCCGTGCGAGCGGCGACTCCTGCGACAGCTCGTCGTGCTGCTCTCGGAGTGACGTCTGCAGCTGCTTCCACGTCGACTCCTTCGCCTTCTTCGCCGACGCCTCCTCCTCGCGGAACCGCAGGAGGTTGACCGCGAGCGTGTCGAGGTCGTCGTCGTACGCCACGCCCTCGCCGTGCACGGCCGCGTCGAGCGCGACGAGGAAGCCCGTCGCGATGACGTCGAGCTCACGCACGAGGGCCTCGTCGAACTCGACCCACTCCATGACGGGCACGAGGCCCATGGGCGTCGGCTCGGGGTAGGCGCCGCCGCGGTCCTGCCAGTCGCTGTCGTGCTGCTCCGACACGTACAGCGAGCGGCGGGCGCCGGTGACGCGCATCGACCACTGCTGCTGGATGCCATAGCCCTTCGCGATGTACGCCGGGGTGCCGACACGGATGTCGTCCTTCCCCGTCTTGATCTCGACGACGACGAGCTCACCGCGGACGATGCCGGCACCGTCGGGCGACGCCAGGCGGCGCGAGTCGTCGGCCGCGTGGAAGACCCGCGACTCGGGCTGCACGAGCGGGTAGATGGACTGCACGACGTCGGCGAGGACGGGCTCGCGGGTGTTGCCCCACGCCGTGTACTGGTTGCCGCCGAACGAGTCGACGCGGCGGCCGAGCTTCAGGTCGACGAGCTGCTGCACGGTCGTCTTGCGGAGGTAGAGGTCGCGGATCTCGGTCGCGGTCAGGCCGGTGCGGCGCTCGGCGAGCCACAGGTCGCGGTCCTTGTCGGAGGCCCCGGCACGGGCCATCAGGTCGTTGTAGACGTCGATGAGGTCGTTCACGCGTCGGCCGCCTCGTCGTCATCGACCGTGGGGAGGTCGAGAGCCGTCTCGCCGGTGCGCACCTGGTACGCCGACTGCTGCAGCTCGAGCACCTGCGCCAGCGCGTCCGGCGACCGGATCGGCTCGATGTGCGTCATCTTCACGACCGGGTAGTCCTCGCCCGACTCCATGTCGTGCGTCTTCTTCGTGACCTTGATCGTGACGATCGCCGTCACCCGATCGGCGTCGGTGAAGTCGAGCAGCTCGCGCTCGAGGTCGACGAGGCCGTTCGCGGTGTCGGGGATCTTCCCGCTGTTCATCTGGACGGTCATGCTGTTGCTCCTTCAGGGGTGGGCCAGGACGGGGCGTCCATGGCGTCGAGGTGCTTCGGCGTGAGCTCGCCGTCGAGCGGCGAGCCGAGGTGGCGCAGGCCCATGAGGGCGAGGGCCAGGGCGTCCGCGACGTTGTCGTCGGGGACGGGCACGTGGGGGAAGGCGGCGCGCATCGCGGTCTTCACGGCTGCCTTGTCGGCGTTGCCGTTGCCGGTCGCGTACTTCGCGCGGGTCTTCGGGAGGACCTCGGCGACGTCGGCCCGGGCGAGAAGCTGGTCGACGAGCAGCCAGTAGAGGCCGACGCGGTCGTTGTGGCTGCCGAACTGCGATCGCGGCGAGGGAGCCTCGACGACGAACAGGTCGACGCGCTGCGGGAGCTGGTCGAGGATCCGCGCGAGGGCCGTCCGGGTCCGGCGCCGGCGGGCCCGGAGTGTCTGTGTCGGCGGGGTCTGCGTCTTAGCCCGCCCGGTGACGATGCCGCCCCAGTCGTCGGCGGTGACGATGCCCGTGCACGAGAGCGACGGGTCGATGCCGACGACGATCACAGTCGGAACCCGAGCGGCACGATGTCGACGACGTCACGGAGCTCGGCGGCGTACACCCGACAGGTCGTGCACCCGACCCGGGGGCTGTTCCGGGCCCGCCGGTATACCTCCGCGACGTGCTCCGCGCAGAGCAGCGTTGTCGTGGCGCAGTGACGACACCGCATCGAGAACGACGCGTCCTTGCCGCACTCGACCTTGTCGACGCTGGCCGTGCACGACGGGCGGAACTCGAGGTGCTCGAGGCTCGACGCGTCCACGTCAGAGAAGGGGGCCAGGGGCGCTTCGCTGCTCACTTCGTGCGCCGATCGGCGAGCGAGTCCCACCACAGCTGCCAGACCGCGAGGCCGCCGAACAGGTAGACGAGCATCAGCAGCCCGTCCCCGCTCGTGATCCCGACGAACAGTCGAGCGATACCCGCGATAAGGGCTGCAGCCACCCACACGGCGACCAGCGCCGACGACGACGAGCGACGCTCCCGTGCCGCCTCCTGGGAGAACCAGAAGGCGCGCTCCCAGAGCTCGGCCTCGAGGATCCCGTCGATGTACGGGTTGTGGGTGTCGACCCACTGCTCGGCGCTGCGCTTCGACAGCGCCCGGCGCGGGTACGGCGGTCCCACCTGAAGACCGTCGGCGCGGTCCAGGTAGGAGGTGTCGTCGGGGCCGTCAGCGATGATGAAGCGCTCGACGAACCGGTGCAGACGCCCAGTTTTCGGGCGCGTTGTGCTCTTGATGCGTGCCATGGGGATGCCCTTAGAAGTGATGGCCGGCCGCGGGTCGGATCCGCGGAAGGCGTGCGAAGTGGCTAGGCGGGGACGGGGACGAGCGGACGCTCGGACCCCGCGACGAGCCGGGAGAGGGGGACGCCGACGACTCGCGAAACCACCGCGAGCTCGTTGACGTTGAACGGCACATCGCCGCTGAGACGCCGCGACACCGCGGGCTGCGTGAGACGCAGGCGATCGGCCAGCTCCCCCTGGGTCAGCCCGTTGCGGGCGAGCTCTGCCTTCACGTTTCGGCCTACTCGCCGTGCTGCGTTATCCGTCATGGGGACAGTGTTAGACGCTCAGCGGATAACTGCAAGCATGGATCATCCGCTTGTCGGATGATTTACCCCCCAAACGCGTGAATCTATGCGGATGAGCGGGCATTTCATTCGGCATAGGTGATACGGTCAGCGCATGAACGTGATCCCCATGCCGGTCCGCGCAGAGAGCGGCCGCGAGATGATTGCCGCTGAGGTCCGAGCCGAGCTCGCCCGTCAGGGCCTGACGAGCAACTCACTCCCCCAGCGAGTCGGCCGCTCGCAGCGCTACTGGTACGAGCGCCTCAACGCGCGCCTGGCGTTCAGCACCGACGACCTCGCCGTGCTCTCCTACCTGCTGCGCGTCCCCATGTCGCACTTCATCCCGTCGGTCATCGCGCCCTTCGACCCGGAGACGCAAAAAGGCCCAGCGGGTGGAGCCGCTGGGCCTTCGCTCCCCGAGTTGGACTCGAACCAACAACCTGCCGGTTAACAGCCGGCTGCTCTGCCAATTGAGCTATCGAGGAATGGCAACTGCCTCCGACCGGGGTCTTCGACAGCGGACACAACTGTAGCAAACAATCGCGCCCGGGATGAACCACGTCACCGCCGCGGCGTGGCGGGCCCGCCACGGTCTCGCGGGCTCGCCAGGACAGTGGGTGGTCAGTACCCGCGGGCGGGGTCGACGACCCCGACGAAGGCACCGTCGCCGAGGAACGCCCGCACGTTGTGGCGGATGCGCTCCGCCAGCAGCGGCGCCGTCATCTCCGGCGTGTCGGCCTGGTGCGGCGTGATCAGCACCCGGGGGTCGCCCCACAGCGGGTGGCCGTCCGGCAGCGGCTCGGGCGCCGTGACGTCGAGGCCGGCGCCCCAGAGGCGCTCGTGGCGCAGGGCCTCGACCAGCGCCTCCGTGTCGACGAGGTCGCCCCGGGCGACGTTGACGAGCACGGCGCTCGGGCGCAGCAGGGCCAGGCGACGCGCGTCGAGCAGCCGCGCCGTCTCGGGCGTCGACGCCGCGGCGAGGACGACGACGTCGGCCGTGGGCAGCACCTCGTCGAGCCGGTCGGCGGTCACGGTGCGGGCGGCGCCGACGACCGGCGCGTCGCCGCGCCGCACGATGGTGACGCTCACCTCGAAGGGCTCGAGCAGGCGCATCAGCTCGAGGGCGATGCCCCCGGCGCCGACGATCACGACGTCCCGCCCGTAGAGCGAGATGCCGCGTTGCTCGCGCTGCCACGACGTGGCCTGCACCCGGGAGGGCACGACCCGCAGCAGCGACAGCGTCAGCATGAGCGCGTGCTCGGCGACGGGCTCGGCGAAGGCGCCCTTGGCGCTCGTCCAGAGGGGCGTGACGGAGCCGGCGTGCCGGGCGAGCACGTCCGCGAAGGCGTCGACCCCCGCGTAGGGCAGCTGCACCCACGAGATGCGCGGGTGCGCCGCCAGGGCCGCCTCGAGCCCGGCCGGGTCGGAGTACGACAGCCAGACGAGCCCGCGGGTCTCGTCGCCGAGGGGCACGACGGTGCCGCCCGCCTGCTCGACGGCCGCCACGAAGACCGGCGAGGGCCGGGGCGCGACGCTGACCGGCCCCGCCTCGGGCGCGGCGTGCGGGACGCGACCGGGTGCGTCGGGGACGACCGCGCGGTGCCCGCGCGCGCCTCCTGCGGCTCGCTGCTCGCCGGGGGCGGTCATGCGTCGCCGCGTTCCTCGGGGGTGATGATGTCGATCGGCGAGGTCGACGAGAGCACCTTGACGTACGGGTCGAGGCCGTCGCGGAGCACCTCGTCGACGTTGCCGTGGCCCACCAGGCGCCCGCCGCGCATCACGGCGACGCGGTCGGTGATGGCCCGGGCCTCGGCCACCGACGACGTCACGACGACCGCCGAGAACTGCCGGTCGGCGTGCAGGTTGCGGATGACGTCGAGCACGGCCTGCCGCACGAGGACGTCGACGCCGCGCGCCGGCTCGTCGGCCACGAGGAGGCGCGGCTCGAGCACCAGGGACCGCGCCAGGGCCACGCGCTGCCGCTGCCCGGAGCTCAGCTCCCAGGTCTGCTTGAGCATCGTGCTGAGCGGCAGGTGCACCGCGTCGACGAGGGCCGCCGTCACGCGCCCGGCCTCACGCCGGTCGAAGCGGCGGTCGCGGAGGTAGATCGGCTCGGCGATGGCCTCGCCCACGGTGAGGTCGGGGCTGAGGGCCTCGCCGTCGTCCTGGGCGAGGTAGCCGACGATCGACGAGAGACGGTCGCGTCGGCGGATCGACGAGCGGGCCATGTCCTGGCCGAACACGCTGACGGTGCCCCCGACGATCCGCGGTCGCCCCTCGGGCGTCCGGCCGCGGCCGACGAGGCCGGCGAGGGCCTGCGCGAGCGTGGACTTGCCCGAGCCGCTCTCGCCGAGCACGGCGACGATCTCGCCGGGGGCGACCGACAGGGTCACCCCGTCGACGGCCCGGAGCGCGGCGTGGCCGGAGTGCGCCGGGTACTCGAGCGACAGGTCGCTGGTCGTCACCGGCGACGCCATGTCGAGGTCGAGGGCCGCCACGGTCAGGCGGCCCCGTCGGCGCGCGCGGCGGCCCGGTCGAGCTCGGCCAGCCGGGTGCGCCTCGCGGCCTGCTCGGCGGGGTCGGGCACGGGCAGCGAGGCCAGCAGGCGCTGCGTGTAGACGTGCTCGGGGGCGCCGAGCACCTGGTCGTTCGGGCCCATCTCGACCATGTCGCCGTGGTAGAGCACGCCGATGCGGTCGGCCAGCATGTTGACGACGGCGAGGTCGTGGCTGATGAACAACGCGGCGAAGCCGAGGTCGGACTGCAGCTCGCGGAACAGCTCGAGCACCTTGGCCTGCACCGACACGTCGAGCGCGCTCGTGGGCTCGTCGGCGATGAGGAGGGCCGGCTCGAGGGCGAGCGACCGGGCGAGGCTCGCCCGCTGGCGCTGGCCGCCGCTCAGCTCGTGCGGGTAGCGGTCGCCGAAGGCCTTCGGCAGCTGCACGGCCTCGAGCAGCTCGTCGACGCGGCGCCGGGCACCGCGGGCGTTCTGCGCCCGGCCGTGCACGATGAGCGGCTCGGCGACGCACTCGGCGATCGTCAGCAGCGGGTTGAAGCTCGAGGCGGGGTCCTGGAAGACGAAGCCGACCTCGGCCCGCTTGGCCTTGAAGTCGCGCTCGTGGACGCCGTTCATCTCGACGCCGAGCACCTCGAGCGAGCCGCCCGTGACCTTGGTGAGGCCGGCGATCGCGCGGCCGATCGTGGTCTTGCCCGACCCGCTCTCGCCGACGAGGCCGAGCACCTCGCCGCGGGCGATCGAGAAGTCGACGCCCTTGACGGCCCGGAAGCCGCCCCGGCCGAGCCGGCCCGGGTACTCGATCTCGAGGCCCGTCGCGCGCACCACGACGTCGCGGTCGGCCTCGGCCGCCTGCACCTGGGCGCCGCGCGGCTCGAGCTTCGGCACCGACGCGAGGAGGCGCTTGGTGTAGTCGTCCTGCGGGCTCGCGAAGAGCTCGGCCGAGGTGGCCTGCTCGACGACCTTGCCGAGGTACATGACGGCCACGCGGTCGGCGAGGTCGGCCACGACGCCCATGTTGTGCGTGATGAGCACGATGGCGGTGCCGAACTCGTCGCGGAGGTCGCGCAGCAGGTCGAGGATCTCGGCCTGCACCGTGACGTCGAGGGCGGTCGTCGGCTCGTCGGCGACGATCACCGACGGGTTCAGCACGAGCGCCATCGCGATGACCACGCGCTGCTTCTGCCCGCCCGAGAACTGGTGCGGGTAGTAGTCGACGCGGCTCTCGGGATCGGGGATGCCCACGCGACGGAGGATGTCGATCGACCGGGCCCGCGCCTCCTTGCGTCCGACCTTGCCGTGGGCCCGGAGGCCCTCGGCGATCTGCCAGCCGACCGTGTAGACGGGGTTGAGGGCCGTCGAGGGCTCCTGGAAGACCATCGCGACGTCGGTGCCGCGGAGGCGGCGGACGGCCGCCGGGCCGATCTCGAGCACGTTCTGCCCGCTGAGGAGCACGGCGCCGGAGGCGACGGCCGTCTCGGGCAGGAGGCCCAGGATGGTCTTGGCGGTCACCGACTTGCCGCTGCCGGACTCGCCCACGATGGCGAGCACCTCCCCTGCGCGGACGTCGAGCGTGACGCCCTGCACGGCACGGACGTCGCCGCCGTCGGTGGCGAACGTCACCTCGAGGTCCTCGATGCCGACCGCGACGTCGCGACGGTCGCGGGGCAGGTCGTGCGTGGCGTGGCGGGCGGGCTGCTGCGGGTCGCTCATGCGCGGACCTCCGTGGTCTCGGCGGGCGTCGCGGCCGCGCCCTTCTGCGTGCGCCTGGCCCGACGGCGGGTCCGGAGGCGCGGGTCGGCCAGGTCGTTGAGGCTCTCGCCCACGAGGGTGATGCCGAGCACCATGAGCACGATGGCCGTGCCGGGGAAGACGCCCGTCCACCAGATGCCGCTCGCCGTGTCGCTGAGCGCCCGGTTGAGGTCGTAGCCCCACTCGGCCGCGGCGGTCGGCCCGATGCCGAAGCCGAGGAAGCCCAGGGCGGCGAGCGTCAGGATCGCCTCGGAGGCGTTCAGCGTCAGCACGAGCGGGAGGCTGCGCGTGGCGTTGCGGAGCACGTGCTTGAACATGATGCGCGGGGTGCTGCTGCCGACCACCTTGGCCGACTCGACGAAGGCCTCGGCCTTGAGCCGGACGGCCTCGGCGCGGACGACCCGGAAGTACTGCGGCACGTAGACGACCGTGATCGAGATGCCCGCCGACAGGATGCCGCCGGTGAGGCTCGACTGGCCGCCGCTGATCACGATCGAGATGACGATGGCGAGCAGCAGCGACGGGAAGGCGTAGACCGCGTCGGCGATCACGACGAGCACCCGGTCGAGCCAGCCGCCGAGGTAGCCGGAGACGAGGCCGAGCACGACGCCGATCGTGATCGACAGCACCACGGCGACGACGACCACGGCGATCGCCGTGCGGGTGCCCCAGACGACCCGGCTGAAGACGTCGTAGCCGCCGACCGTCGTGCCCCAGAGGTGCTCGGCGCTCGGCGCGGCCTGGCGCGGGAAGGTGCCGTCGGCGTCGCTCAGCTGGCCGAAGCCGTAGGGGGCGATGAGCGGCGCGAGGGCCGCGAGGAGGAGGAAGACGCCGCAGATGACGAGCCCGGCGACGAGCATGCCGCGCTGGAGGCCGACGGCGCGGCGGACGTGGGCGACGACGGGGAGGCGCTTCCAGAGCGGCTCCCGGCGGTCGGCGAGGACCCCGGTGGTGGTCGTGCTCATGGTCAGTACCTCACTCGCGGGTCGATCAGGGCGGCGATGACGTCCACCAGGAAGTTCGTGACGGCGACGATCACGGCCAGGACGGCCACGATGCCCTGCACGGCGACGAAGTCGCGCGCGGAGAGGTACTGCTGCAGCTGGAAGCCGAGGCCGCGCCAGCCGAAGGTCGTCTCGGTGAGGACCGAGCCGCCGAGCAGCATGGCGATCTGGAGACCCATCACCGTGATGATCGGGATGAGCGCCGGCTTGAGGGCGTGCGCCCGGACGAGGCGGAACTCGGACACGCCGCGCGAGCGGGCGGCGTCGACGTACTCGGAGCCGAGCGTGCCGATCACGTTCGTGCGCACCAGCCGCAGGAAGATGCCCGCGGTGAGGAGCCCGAGAGTCAGGGCCGGCAGCACCGCGTGGCTGAGGACGTTCGTGATGATCGTCGCGTTGCCGATGCGGAGCGCGTCGATGATGTAGATGCCGGTCGGGCTGTCGATGCGCCCGAGCGCGATGCCGACCCGCGTGTCGGCGCGGCCGCTCAGGGGCAGCCAGCCGAGCCAGACCGAGAAGGTCAGCTTGAGCAGCAGGCCCGCGAAGAAGACGGGCGTGGCGTAGGCGAAGATCGCGAGGATGCGCAGCACCGCGTCGGGCCAGCGGTCGCGCACGTAGGCGGCGAGCATGCCGAGCGGGATGCCGATCACGAGGGCGACGATCAGCGCGTAGAAGACGAGCTCGACCGTCGCCGCGCCGTACGTGACGATGATGTCGCTGATCTGGCGGTTGTCGGTCGCGGTGGTGCCGAAGTCCAGGCGCACCACCTGCCCGAGGTACTCGAGGTACTGCACGATGATCGGCCGGTCGTAGCCGGCGGCGTGGAGGCGCTCCTGCAGCTGGGCCTCGGTGAGCCGGCCGCCGACGCTGGCGGTGATCGGGTTGCCGACGACCCGCATGAGGAAGAAGACGAGGGTGACCAGGATGAACACGGTCGGGATGATGAGCAGCGCCCGCACCACGAGGTAGCGGCCGAGGCCGCCGCCGGATCGTCGCTTGGCCGTGGTGGGTGGGGGCGTCGCGGGGGCCGTCGGGTCCCCGATGAGCACTGTCACGTCGGTGTGCCTTTCCTGGTGCGGTGTGGTGCTGTTCAGGTGGTGCGTGGTGCGGGGTGGTGCGTCGTGCGGGGTGGTGCCGGCGTGCGGCGGGGCGGGCGGGCTGGGCGGTGCCCGGCCCCGGGTGGGCGGGTCGCGCCTCCTCGTGTCTCCGCCGCGCGGAGGGGGTGCCCGGCCCGTGGGCCGGACACCCCCTCGCGTGTCGCGCCGTGCGTCGCTGCTCGGGTCGGCTCGTCGCCGACCCGGTCAGGTCAGCGGCCGAGCGCGCCGTAGCGGAACTTGAACGACGCGTCGAGCGTGTCGTCGACGCCCGTCACGTCGGCCGCCGAGACGACGACCTGCGTGCCCTGCAGCAGCGGCAGCGTCGGCAGGTCGGCCGCGACGGCGTCCTGGATCTGGCCGATGAGGTCGGTGCGCGCGGCCTCGTCGGACTCGGCGATCTCCTGCGTGAGCAGGCCCTGCACCTCGGCGTCGTCGTAGTGGTTGCCCACGAAGTTGTCCTTCACGAAGAACGGCGACAGGTAGTTGTCGGCGTCCGAGAAGTCGGGGAACCAGCCCAGCTGGTACACGGGGTAGGCGTCCTCGCGGCGCTCGCTCGAGTAGGTGTCCCACAGGGTCGACTGCAGGTTGACCGTGAAGAGGCCCGTGGCCTCGAGCTGGGTCTTGATCAGCGCGTACTCCTCGTCGCTCGAGGCGCCGTAGTGGTCGGGGCTGTACTGCAGGTCGATCGCGACGGGCGTCGAGACGCCGGCGCCGGAGAGGGTCTGCGTGGCCTTGTCGACGTCGGGCCCGCCGTCGCCGTCGCCGTAGAGGCCCTTGAGGGGCTCGGTGGCGCCGGTCAGGCCGTCGGGGACGACCGAGTAGAGGGGCGTGTAGGTGTCGTTGTAGACCTCCTTCGCGAGGGCCGCGCGGTCGACCGTGTCGGCGATCGCCTGGCGGACCGCGAGGGCCTTGGCCGGGTCGGCGTCGGACTGCGTCGCGCCGTAGGGCTGCGTGTTGAGGTTGAAGACCATGTAGCGGATCTCGCCGCCGGGGCCGTCGTGCACCGTGAGCGAGTCGTCGGTCGCGAGGTCGGCGAGGTCGGTCGGGCTCAGGCTGCGGTTCGCGACGTCGACGTCGCCCTCCTGCACGGCGAGCTTGAGGTCGGTCTCCTCCGTGTAGTACGTGGCCGTGACCGACGAGGTGACGGGGGCGCCGAGCACGCCGTCGTAGGCGTCGTTCGCCTCGTACTGGATCGCCTCGTTCTCTTTGTAGTCGGTGATCGAGTACTGGCCGGAGAAGGCGTTGCCCGAGACGATGTCGTCGGGGGCGGTGAGGCTGTCGGCCGAGAAGACGTCCTCGTCGACGATCGGGCCCGCGGGGCTCGAGAGGATCTGCGGCCAGGTCTGGTCGGCGCCCTTCAGCGTGAAGACGACGGTCTTGTCGTCGGGCGCCTCGGTGCTGGCGAGGTTCGCGAGCAGCGACGAGGGGCCGTTGTCGTCGGCGATCGCCAGCTGGCGGTCGAACGTGAACTTGACGTCGCTCGAGGTGAGCTCGTTGCCGTTCGCGAAGGTGAGGCCGTCCTTGAGCGTGACCGTGTAGGTCGTCGGGTCGGTGAACTCGGCCGACTCGGCGAGGTCGGGCTCGACGTCGGGGCTGCCGTAGGGCGAGTTCATCAGGAAGCCGAAGACCTGGTTCTGGACGGCGAACGAGCCGTTGTCGTACGAGCCGGCGGGGTCGAGCGACGTGATCACGTCGGTCGTGCCGACCGAGATGCCGTTGAGCGCGTCGTCGGCGGCGTCGCCGCCCGAGGCGCAGCCGGCCAGGACCAGTGCGGTGGCGGCGGCGCCGCCCATCACGGCGAGGACGCGCCGCGAGACGAGCTTGGAGTCGGATGTCATGTCCGGTTGCCTCTTTCTCTGTGTGCGGGAGCTCCCCGTCGGCATGGCACCGGACGCTGCTGTGGACGTGGCTCCGGGGCGCCGCTGACTGAGGGAGTGATCATTGGTAACACATGGCCGGGCTCCGGGCGGTGCCGAGGCGCGAATGTTTACAGGCCCGCAATGAACCCTTGCCACGTGGTCGCCTCTGCACGGGGTGCAGGCGACGGCCTGCCATGGGCTCGCTCACTCGGCGGTGACGGTCCGTCGCTCGGCCTCCAGGGCGGCGAGGCGCACCTGGATCTCGCGCCACTTCTCTGGCTCGGCCTTCATGTCGGTGCGGAACGACTGGCCCATGAGCTCCGACTTCTCGCGGATGAGGTCGCGCTCGACGATCGACACGACGATGCCGCGGCAGTAGGTGGTGATCTCGCGACCCGGCCGCTCGGGCATGGGCGCCACGGCGAGCTCCTTGGCGAGCCCGTCGAACGGGGGCGGCGTCTGGTCGAGCACGACGTCGAGCCAGTCGGCCTGGCCGAAGTGGTCGAGGCTCGCGCCCACCGCGTCGCGGACGACGGCGAACGACGGGTTCTCGAGGCGAGCCCGGACCGCGCGCTGGATCAGCTCGAAGCCGACCGCCGCGGGCTGCTGGATCATCGCCATCAGCGCGTCGCGCTCGGTGCGCGTCGTGAGGTCGGCGGCCATGGTCAGCAGGCTCGGCCCCGCGGGCTCCTCCGGGAGCGGCGGCAGGCTCGTGATGGACTGCCGGCCGTCGGTGACGCTCTTCGGCTGGGCACGCTCGAGGGCAGCGGCAGCGCCGGAGGCGCGGCGTGCCTCGTCGACGCTCGTCGCCACCTCGGAGGGGTCGAGTCCCAGCCAGCCGGCGAGCTGCCGCACGTAGCCCTGGGTCGTCGACCGGTCGCGGATGCCCGCGACGACCGGCGCCGACGAGCGCAGGGCCGCGACCCGCCCCTCGACCGTCTCGAGGTCGTGGGCGTCGAGGACGCGTCGGATCATGAACTCGAACATCGGACGCTTCGTGTCGAGGAGGCGCCGCACCGCGTCGTCGCCCCGGTTGAGGCGGAGGTCGCACGGATCGAGGCCGTCGGGCGCGACCGCGACGAAGGTCTGTGCCGAGAAGCGGCCCTCCTCGGCGAAGGCGCGCGACGCCGCCCGCTGGCCTGCCTCGTCCGGGTCGAAGGTGAAGACGACCTGGCCGCCGGCCGAGGTGTCGGCTCCCCCGACGTCGCCCAGCATCGGCCGCAGCAGCTTGATGTGGTCGACGCCGAACGACGTGCCGCACGTGGCGACGGCCGTCGTGACGCCCGCCAGGTGGCAGGCCATGACGTCGGTGTAGCCCTCGACGATGACGACCTGCTTGCCCTTGGAGATCTCGCGCCGGGCGAGGTCGAGCCCGTAGAGCACCTGCGACTTGTGGTAGATCGGGGTCTCGGGGGTGTTCAGGTACTTGGGGCCCTTGTCGTCGTCGAGGAGGCGTCGGGCGCCGAAGCCGATGGTCGAGCCGGTCACGTCGCGGATCGGCCAGACGAGCCGGCCCCGGAACCGGTCGTAGGGGCTGCGGTCGCCCTGGCTCAGGAGGCCCGCCGTCACGAGCTCCTCGTCGGTGAAGCGGAGGCCCTTGAGGTGCGAGCGCAACGCGTCGAACGACTTCGGCGCGAAGCCGACGCCGAAGCGGCCGGCGGCCGCGGGGTCGAAGCCACGCTCGCCGAGGAACCGGCGCGCGGGCTCGGCGTCGGCCGCCGTCAGGTGCTCCGTGAAGAACTCGCGCGCGGCCTCGTTCGCGGCGATGAGGCGGGCCCGGTTGCCGTGGTCGCTGGCCTGACCGCCGTCCTCGTAGTGGAGGTCGAACCCGATGCGCGCGGCGAGCCGCTCGACGGCCTCCTGGAAAGTCGTGTGGTCGACCTTCTGCACGAAGCTGAAGACGTCGCCGTCCTCTCCGCAGCCGAAGCAGTGGTAGCGCCCCACCTGCGGCCGGACGTGGAAGCTCGGGCTGCGCTCGTCGTGGAACGGGCAGAGCCCCTTCATCGAGCCGACGCCCGCGCCCTTGAGCGTCACGTGGTCCGAGACGATGTCGACGATGTTGGTGCGCGAGCGCACCTCGTCGATGTCGTTCCTCTTGATCAGGCCGGGCACGGGACGATCCTAGGTCGGGCCGCCGACACGGGGCGGGGCGCCGGGGTCGGGGACGTCGGGCTCACGGTCGCCCGACGAGGCGGTCGTGCCAGGCGACGGCGCTCTGGTCGGTGAGCGAGGCGACCTGGTCGACGACGACGCGTCGGCGGGCGGCGTCGTCGGGGGCGGAGGCCCAGTCGGCCGCGAAGCCGGCGTCGAGCTCGGAGTCGCCGTGCGACCAGAGCGCCTCCGCCAGGGTGGTGAGGACGTCGCGCTGCCGCTCGTAGATCGGCTGGCGGGCGCCCTGCGTCATCACGAACGCCGCCGTGATGCCCTTGAGCACCGCGATCTCGCCGATGACGTCGGGGTCGACGACCATGCTCGCGCTGAAGCGGATGAGGGACTGCTCGGCGTACGACTCACGCGTCGACTGCGTCGCCGAGCCGGCGAACCGACCGATCAGCTGGCTCGTCAGGTTCTTGAGCCGGGCCTGGTCGAGACGGCCGCCGTCGTACGACCGGACCCAGAAGGGCTGCCGACGGAGTCGGTCGAACGCCTCGACGAGCTCGTCGCGACTCAGCTCGCCGCCCACCCACGCGTGCATGGCGGAGACGAGGTCGTCGCGGCCGTCGGCCGAGCCGAGGCTCGACACGTCGACGTAGCCGCTGACGACCGCGTCCTCGAAGTCGTGCACGGAGTACGCGATGTCGTCGCTGAGGTCCATGACCTGGGCCTCGATGCACCGACGTCGGCGCGGCGCCCCCGCCCGGAGCCACTCGAACGCCGCCGTGTCGTCGTCGTAGAAGCCGAACTTCATGCGCCCGCCGGGGTCGGGCACGCCCTGTGCCGCGGGCCACGGGTACTTGCAGCTCGCGTCGAGGCTCGCCCGGGTCAGGTTCAGCCCGAAGCTGCGCCCGGTGGCGTCGATGACCTTGGGCTCGATGCGGGTGAGCAGCCGCAGGGTCTGCGCGTTGCCCTCGAAGCCGCCGATGTCGGCGGACCACTCGTTCAGCGCCTTCTCGCCGTTGTGGCCGAAGGGCGGGTGGCCGAGGTCGTGGGCGAGGCAGGCCGTGTCGACGACGTCCGGGTCGAGACCGAGGCTCGTCGCCAGCTCGCGGCCCACCTGGGCCACTTCGAGCGAGTGGGTGAGCCGGTTGCGGGCGAAGTCGAGCCCGGCCGTGGGGCTCAGCACCTGCGTCTTGGCCGCGAGGCGCCGGAGTGCGCTCGAGTGCAGCAGGCGCGCCCGGTCACGGGCGAAGTCGCTGCGCCGGTTCGAGTGCTGCTCGGGCAGCCAGCGCTCGGAGTCGGCGGGAGCGTACTCGACGCTCGCGCCGTGGACGGACGCAGTGGTCACCGGTCACCTCTCGGTCGGGGCAGGGCTGGGACGGTCCGGGCGCGGTGGGCGCGGTCCGGGCGGGGCAGGCCGTCGTGGCGACGGGCGCCGTCGTGGCGTCCGTGCTCGCGAGGGCGGCCGGCCCCATCGGGGCGAGGTGCCGTCAGGTCGCGCCGGGCCGTCATCCGCCGCTGTGGTGCAGCTCGGCGGCGGCCAGCTCGGCCTTGAAGGCCTCGTCGAGGTCACGGCTCTCGAGCCAGCGGTCGGGCAGCGAGGGCTTCTTCGGGCTGCCGGCCCGCCCGCGGGGCCCCTCGGCCGCCTCACCCGGGTAGGGCTGGGCCCAGTCGAGCGTGGCCAGCAGGTCGTCCATCATCTGGAGGGACTCGACCGCCGCGAGGCTGGCCCGGACGTCGCCTCCGACGGGGTAGCCCTTGAAGTACCACGCGACGTGCTTGCGGATGTCGCGGCAGGCGTGCGGCTCGTCGCCGTCGTAGAACTCGACGAGCAGCTCGGCGTGGCGACGGAACGCCGTGGCCACCTCGCCGAGGGTGGGCTCGGCCTTGAGCTCCTCGCCCCGGAAGGCGGCCGCGAGGTCGCCGAAGAGCCAGGGGCGCCCCAGGCAGCCCCGGCCCACGACGACGCCGTCGCAGCCGGTCTCGTCGACCATGCGGAGCGCGTCGGCCGCCGACCAGATGTCGCCGTTGCCGAGCACCGGCACGCTCGTGACGGTCTGCTTCAGCGTCTCGATGGCGGACCAGTCGGCGTGCCCGGAATAGAACTCCGACGCCGTGCGGGCGTGCAGGGCGACACTGGCGACGCCTGCGCCCTCGGCGGCGCGACCCGCCTCGAGGTAGGTCAAGTGGTCGCCGTCGATGCCCTTGCGCATCTTCACCGTCACCGGGACGTCGCCGGCCGCCCGGACGGCACGCTCGACGATGTCGCGGAAGAGCCCGATCTTCCACGGCAGGGCCGAACCGCCGCCCCGACGGGTGACCTTGGGGACGGGGCAGCCGAAGTTGAGGTCGATGTGGTCGGCGCGGTCCTCCGCGACGAGCATGGTGACCGCCTCGGCGACGGTGTTGGGCTCGACCCCGTAGAGCTGGATGCTGCGCGGCGTCTCGCTCGCATGGTGCGTGATGAGGCGCATCGACTCGGGCGTGCGCTCGACGAGGGCACGGCTCGTGATCATCTCGCTGACGTAGAGCCCGGCGCCGTACTCGCGGCAGAGGCGCCGGTAGGCCGTGTTCGTGATGCCCGCCATCGGGGCGAGCACGACGGGAGAGGCCACGTCGATCGGTCCGATCGAGAGGCCACGGGTGGGCATGGTGGTGGTAGACATCCCTACGATTCTCCCATGGGTGACGACGAGACGACAGACGAGGCCGTGGGCCTGGGGACGGCCGAGGGACAGGACACGCCTGGGGAGGACGGGACCGCCCGCGTCCTGCGGGACGCCGCCTCCCGGGGCCTCGACGTGGAGGTGGTGGAACGTCCCGAGGCGGGCTCTCTCGAGGAGGCCGCGGCGTTGCTGGGCGTCGACCCAGGGTCGCTGGTGAAGAGCCTGGTCGTGAAGCGACACGACGGCACGTTCCTGTTCGCCCTCGTTCCGGGCGGCAGGTCGATCTCGTGGTCGAAGCTCCGCTCGGTCGTCGGGGTCAACAAGCTGTCGATGCCCTCCCCCGACGTCGCCCTGGCCGCGACGGGCTTCGAGCGGGGCACGATCACCCCGGTCGGCAGCAGCACCGCGTGGCCGGTCGTGGCCGACGAGCGCATCGTCGGTCGTCGGGTCGCGCTCGGCGCGGGGGCCCACGGCCGCAGCCTGTTCGTCGACGCGGACGCCCTGGTGGCCGCGTACTCGGCGACGGTGGCGGACATCACGGACTGAGTCGCGCATCCCCCGGGTCGCCCCGACTCGTCGTCGACCGTCGTGCCGCTGACCGAGGGGCCGACGATCAGAGGTCGCCGCCGTCGAGGGCGGCGACGACGAGGGCCGAGGCGGCGGGACGCGTCGGCAGCGGCGGCGCGCCCTGTTGGCCGACGTCCTCCGACCTCGACGGCAGGAGGCAGGCGTCACCCTCGCAGGCCACCGCGTCGGCGGCGCCCAGCATGACGAACGGGGTCGTCATCGGGCGCTCTCGGTGGCGGTCGCGCGCTCGGCGGCCACCTGCTCCAGGGCCTGGAGGAACGCCTCCGGCGCCTGCGCACCCGATATGCCGTACTTGCCGTCGAGGACGAAGAACGGCACGCCCGTGATGCCGAGCGACTGCGCCCGCGCCTGATCGTCCCGCACGGCGGCGAGGTGCCGTCCGCTCTCCAGGGCGCCGAGGGCGTCGTCGCGGTCGAGTCCGATCTCCGCGGCCAGGTCGGCGAGGTCGTCGACGCGCCCGACGTGGCGCCCCTCCTCGAAGTAGGCGGCGAAGAGCCGCTCCGTCATCTCGAGCTGGCGGCCGAGCGACTTCGCGTGGTGCAGGAGCTCGTGGGCCTTGACGGTGTTCGTGTGGCGCAGGGCGCCGAAGTCGTAGTCGAGGCCGACCCGGGCGGCGATCTCGGCCACGGAGGCGAGCATGCCCGCGACCTGGTCGGCCTGCAGGCCCTTGTGCCCGGAGAGGAAGTCGACCTCGTCGCCGTCGAAGTCGACGGGGGTCTCGGGCGCGAGCTCGAACGAGTGGTACTCGACCTCGACGGCACCGTCGAACTGCGCGGCAGCCGCCTCGAACTTGCGCTTGCCGATGAAGCACCACGGACAGGCGATGTCGCTCCAGACGTCGATCTTCACGGCATCGGGGGTCGCGGAGGGGACGGGGACGGGAGTCGAGGCGGTCACGGTGGGGAGAAGTCGGCGGGACGCCCCCGCATTCCCGCCGACCCCGAGCCGGGATCGGGGCCGGCGTCGCGGCCCGAAGTGCCACGAGCGGGCGCCCCTCCTCCCCCGGGGTCGCCGGGGCGTGGGGTCGGTGCCGCGAGCGGTCCGGACGCCTCGTCGACGGGTCCGCACGAGCGCGTCCACGGCCGACTCCGTCTCCTCCCATCGGTCGCGGACGGCGAGGTAGCTGGCCCGGAAGGGAGCGAGCCCGTGGATCGCGACGAGGGCGTCCTTCCGCCGGTCGCGCTCGAACCGGTCGGCGTGGAACTGCCGGCCGTCCGTCTCGAGGCCGACGACGCCGTCCACCACCATGTCGACGCGCTCGCCGCGCGGACCGACGACGACCTGTCGCCGGATCCTGCGGCCGGCGAGGCGCAGGCGGGTGCCCGCCGCGCTCTCGATGATGCTGTCGCACCCGCCGTCGGCCCACTCGGCGAGCGTCGCGGCGTCGCGGCGGTGACGCCCGAGCACCGCCCGGGCGTCGTCGTCGTCGTGGACCACGCCGGAGGCGCGGGCCCAGTCGGCGAGGACCACCGCGTCCTCGAACGAGGCCGCCTCGACCACGGCGCGCGCCAGCGCGTCGCGCACGTCGACGGACCAGACGCCGCCGCGCTCGCTCACCTCGGGACCGTCCCACACGACGCGCACCCCACGGCGTCGCCGCAGACGGGACGCCGTCCTAGGGACGGACACGACGAGGCCCGGCTCGCGCCACGACCACGCCCCGCGCTGCGCCAGCGCCGACGCGCCCGTGAGGCGACCGCCGACCGCCACGGCGACGTGTCGCGGATCGGTCGGCGGCCAGGTGGAGTACCACCCCCGTCGCGGGCGGGACACCCCGCCGCCGCGGACGGCGGCCGTCAGGTGCCGGTCGGTGGCGCCGTGGGCCACCAGGGCACGTTTGTGGAGCAGGCCGCCGGCCGCGGCCACCAGGTCGTCGATGCTCGTCATCCCCACACCGTGCCGGAGCCGGGACCCGCGCCGCGGGCCCTCGGCGGGCGGACGGGGAGAGTCGCCGCGGCCGTCGCCCTGGGGAGGACGCGCGCGCCCGGGACTGCCGGCGTCGGCAACTCCTGCGGGGCGGCGACGCCAGGGCCCGCAGGGCCGCCGCGTCGCACGTCCGCAGGAGTTGCCGACGCCGGCGGCCAGCCCCCCTGCCGACACCGGCCGGGGTCCCCGCGGCGGGGCCGGCGGCCGGGCCGGCGGCGGCGGGCCGGCGGCCTCGAGCCGGCGAGGGGCGGCGCCGGGCACGGCGGAAGGCGCGAGCCTCCGCCCGCGCCCTCCGCGCCTCCGCGCCTCCGGTGCCGCTACGCGCCGAGCAGCTGCTCGGCCAGGTACCCGCGCAGCGCCGCGAGCGGCATGCGCTCCTGCGCCATCGTGTCGCGCTCGCGAACGGTCACGGCGTCGTCCTCGAGCGAGTCGAAGTCGACGGTGACGCAGAACGGCGTGCCGATCTCGTCCTGGCGTCGGTACCGGCGACCGATGGCGCCGGCGTCGTCGAAGTCGATGTTCCAGTACTTGCGGAGGTCCGCCGCGAGCCCGCGCGCCATCGGCGACAGCTGCTCGTTGCGGCTCAGCGGCAGCACCGCGACCTTGATGGGCGCGAGGCGACGGTCGAGCTTCAGCACCGTGCGCTTGTCGACGCCGCCCTTCGCGTTCGGCGCCTCGTCCTCGGTGTACGCGTCGACGAGGAAGGCCATCAGCGAGCGGGTGAGGCCGGCCGCGGGCTCGATGACGTACGGGGTCCACCGCTCGTTCTTGGCCTGGTCGAAGTACGACAGGTCCTTGCCGGAGGCGGCGGCGTGGGTCTTGAGGTCGTAGTCGGTGCGGTTGGCGATGCCCTCGAGCTCGCCGAACTCGCCGCCCGCGAAGCGGAACCGGTACTCGATGTCGACGGTGCGCTTCGAGTAGTGCGAGAGCTTCTCGGCCGCGTGCTCGTAGAGGCGCAGGTTCTCGGGGTCGATGCCGAGGTCGACGTACCACTGGTAGCGCGCGTCGATCCAGTACTGGTGCCACTCTTCGTCGCTGCCGGGCTCGACGAAGAACTCCATCTCCATCTGCTCGAACTCCCGCGTGCGGAAGATGAAGTTGCCGGGCGTGATCTCGTTGCGGAAGCTCTTGCCGATCTGGCCGATGCCGAACGGCGGCTTGATGCGCGACGACTGCAGGACGTTGTCGAAGTTCGTGAAGATGCCCTGCGCCGTCTCGGGGCGGAGATACGCCATGCCCTGCTCGTTGTCGACCGGCCCGAGGAAGGTCTTCAGCAGGCCCGAGAAGTTCTGCGGCTCGGTCCACGAGCCGGGCTGGCCGGTGTCGGGGTCGCGCACGTCGGCCAGGCCGTTCTCGGGCGGGTGGCCGTGCTTGGCCTCGTACGCCTCGAGCAGGTGGTCGGCGCGGTAGCGCTTGTGCGTGTGCAGCGACTCGACGAGCGGGTCGCTGAAGACCTCGACGTGCCCGGAGGCCTCCCACACCTGGCGCGGGAGGATGACGGCCGAGTCGAGCCCGACGACGTCGTCGCGGCCCTGCACCATGGTCTGCCACCACTGGCGCTTGATGTTCTCCTTCAGCGCGACGCCGAGGGGCCCGTAGTCCCACGCCGACCGCGATCCGCCGTAGATCTCTCCCGACTGGAAGACGAAGCCTCGGCGCTTGGCCAGGGCGATGACGGAATCGAGACGGTTGGGTGCTGCCACGTGTGATGCTCCAGAGGGTCGGGCCGAGCTGGGTGCCCGGTCGGTCGAGGTACCCGACGACTCTAGCCGCCGAGCCACCGCGGGAGGCGCGGCCCGTCCCCGGCGCCGCCGTCGGTCAGCGTCCCAGCGCGTCCCCCGCCGCGGCCACGTCGGCCTCGTCGTTCCAGAGGTGGAAGGCCACCCGCACCCGGCCCGCGCGGCCCGAGACCGTGAGCCCCGCGGCGGTCAGCGCCGCCGCGTCGGCGCCCGAGGCGTCGGGCCAGGTGACCACGGCCTGGTGCTGCTCGGGGAGGCCGAGTCGGCGACAGAGGTCGTCGCCGAGCGTCGTGGCGTGGCTCCACGCCTCCCCCATGTCGAGCGCGGCGAACGCCTCGAGCGCGGGCAGGGCGCCGGCCCAGGCCTGCCAGGCGGGGCTGACGTCGAAGGCCCGCGCGTCGGGGGCGAGCTCCATGGCGGGCCCGTAGCAGGAGGCCCAGACCGAGTCGCCCGCGTACCAGCCGGCCTGCACGGGGCGGAGCAGGGCGCGGGCACGGTCGGACAGGGTCATGAAGGCAGCGCCGCGCGGCGAGCAGAGCCACTTGTAGGCGTGGCAGACCGTGACGTCCGAGCGAGACGCGTCGACCGGCAGCACGCCCGCCGCCTGGGTCGTGTCGCAGAGGGTGAGGGCGCCGTGCCGGGCCGCGGCGGCCAGCACGGCGGCCTCGTCGGCGACCGCGCCCGTCGCCGACTGCACCGCCGACCAGGCCACGACCCACGTGCTCGGCCCGACGCTCTCGGCGAGCCGGGCCAGGGGCACGCTCCGCACGGTCACGCCGCGGTGGGCCTGGACGACGAACGGGAACACCATCGAGCTGAAGTCGCCGTCGACGCAGAGCACCTCGGCCCCGTCCGGCACGGCGGCCGCGACCACCGCGACCATCGCCGACGTCTGCGCCGCGATCGCGACGTGGGACGTCGGGACGGCGACCAGGCGCGCGTAGGCGGCCCGCGCCTCCTCGACGAGGGCTCCGTAGTCGACGGGAGAGCGCGATCCGGTGCGCCACCGCTCGAGGTCGTCGACCTGCGCCTCGAGCGTGCGGCGCATCGGCAGGCCCATGGTGCAGGCGGCGAGGTAGCCCGTGCCGCGCGGGAACTCGTCGGCGAGGTCGGCGACCCTCAGCCGTCCGGCGGGAGGGGCGACGAGGGGGCTCGTGGTCGACGTCATCACCCCAGCGTGCTGCCGCCGCGACCGACGGACAACCACCGATGTCGCCTCGGACCCATAACGCTGCGTTATGGTCGCGGCATGACCGACGACGTCGACCTGCTGACCCTCCGCGTCGTGCGCGCCGTCGCCGACACGGGCACGATCACGGCCGCGGCCGCCCTGCTCGGCTACAGCCAGCCCGCGGTCAGCCAGCACCTCCGCCGGGCGGAGGCGCGGGTCGGCCATCCGCTCGTGCTGCGGTCGGGCCGCGGGGTCGCCCTCACGGAGGCCGGTCGACGCCTCGCCGAGCACGCCGTGCACGTGCAGGCCGCCCTCGACGCCGCGCGGCAGGAGCTCGACCACCTGGGCGGGGCGACGTCGGGGCGGGTGCGCCTGGCCGGCTTCCCGAGCGCCTCCTCGACGATCGTGCCGGCGGTGCTGTCGGCCGTCCGGGCCGGCCATCCCGGGCTGCGCGTCGACTACGTCGAGGTCGAGCCCCCGGAGGCGCTGCGGCTCGTGCGCGACGGCTCGGCCGACGCGGCGCTCACCTTCCGCCACGCGGGACAGGAGCTCTCGGCCGACGCCGAGGCGCCCGGCCCGGCGCTCCGCGAGCGGGCGCTCTTCGTCGACCCGACGCTGCTCGTCGTGCCCGACGACCACGCGTTCGGGCCGGGCGACGACTTCGCGACGCTGGCCGACGAGCGTTGGATCGGCGGCTGTCCCCGGTGCCGAGGCCACCTGCTCGCGACGTGCACCGGTGCGGGCTTCCGGCCCGACGTCGTGCTCGAGACCGACAACGCCCTGGCCGTCGTCGGCCTCGTCGCGGCCGGGCTCGGCGTGGCCCTGCTGCCGCAGCTGTCGCTGCAGGCCGCGGCGGTGCCGCCGGGGGTGCGGCTCGTGCCGCTGCCGGCCGCGCTGTCGCGGGTCATCGGCGTGGTGCACCGGCGCGGCGCGGCGCGGGTGCCGAGCGTGCGCGTGCTGACCGACGCGGTCGCCGCCGTCGACGCCGACCGGCACGGCCTCTCCCCCGTGAGCGTCGGAGGCGCGGGCTAGGCTGACCGGACCACTCCCGGAAGGTGCCCCGCCCCGTGCGCAGAAGACTCCTCGCGTCCGTCGCCCTCGCGGCGGCCGGCCTGTTCGCGTTGACCGCGTGCTTCCCCGACCTGAGCACCCTGCAGCCGGCCGACGGGTCCGACCCCGGGTCGTCGGCGAGCGGAGGCTCGACGGCCGTCCCGCAGCCGCAGGTGACGGGCGGTCCCGACGCCGGCGGCCTCGGCACGTCTCCGGATGCGCTCGTGCCGGGCGGCACGTTGCTCAACCAGGTCAACTACAAAGACCTGACCATCTACGTCTACAGCGTGGGGCAGATCACGACGACGGCGCCCTCGATCTACGCCCGTCCCGACGGCACCGACCCGTACCCCGCCGGCACGAGCGTGGAGGCCACCGCCTACGTGCTCTCGAACGCGTCGCAGCGACGACTGGACCTCACCGACCTCAGCGCCGACTACTCGTCGTACGGCAACGCCCTCGCGACGCAGGACGTCTTCGCCGGCCGCGACCTGCTGACCGGGCTCGGGTACTCGACGTCGCTCGAGTCGAGCTTCCCGGCCGACGAGGCCACCTGGTACCTGCTGCCCGGCGAGCAGGCCGTGTTCGGCAACGCGTGGTTCCACCGGGCCTCCGACGGACCGTTGACGCTGCAGTTCCTCTGGCCGGCCGAGAGGATCTTCCTCGGGGCGAACGTCCAGTTCTGACGCGGCGGGCCCCGCGGCGCGGGAGGGGGCGGAGCCTCGGCGACGGGACCGCCGGGGTCGTGGCGGCCCGCGCCTCCTCGGGGCGTGGGGTCGGTCGTCGCCGGGTCAGCCCGGGGTGGGCGCGTCGACGGCGCCGCCGAAGCGCCGGGTGCGGCGGGCGTAGGTCGTGACGGCCTGCCAGAGGTCCTCACGGGTGAAGTCGGGCCAGAGCCGGTCGAGGAAGACCATCTCGGCGTAGGCCGACTGCCAGAGCATGAAGTTGCTCGTGCGCTGCTCTCCCGAGCTTCGGACGAAGAGGTCGACGTCGGGCAGGTCGGGCGCGTAGAGGTGCTTCTGGATGAGCTTCTCGCTGACGCCCGAGGGCTTGAGGCGGCCCGCGGCGACGTCGTCGGCGATGGCGCGCACCGCGTCGGCGATCTCGGTGCGGCCGCCGTAGTTGACGCACATGGTGAGGGTGAGGACGTCGTTGTCGCGGGTCAGCTCCTCGGCGAACTGCAGCTCCTTGATGACGGAGCCCCAGAGGCGCGGCTTGCGGCCGGCCCAGCGGACGCGCACGCCCCAGGCGTTCAGCTGGTCTCGACGGCGGTGCAGCACGTCGCGGTTGAAGCCCATGAGGAAGCGCACCTCGTCGGGCGAGCGCTTCCAGTTCTCGGTCGAGAACGCGTAGACGCTGAGGTGCTTCACGCCGAGCTGCACGGCCCCCGCGACCACGTCGAGGAGGCTCGCCTCGCCCGCCTTGTGGCCCTCGACGCGGGTGAGGCCGCGGCCGTTGGCCCAGCGGCCGTTGCCGTCCATGACGATGGCGACGTGCTCGGGCACGGCGGCGGCGGGCAGCTCGGGCGGGTAGAGGCCCGTCCAGTCGAGGGGGCGGTAGTCGACCGCGTCGCGGTGGGTCTTCTTCACGGGGTTCCTCCGGTGGGGGCGGCGGGGTGCGCGCCTCGGGTGGCGGGGCGCGCCTCCCCGGCCTGGGCGAGCGCCTCGGGCGACGGGGTCCCCGGCACGCGGAACGGGCGGCCCGGCTCGCGGTCGAGGTGCTGCATGGAGCGCAGCCCGCGCTCGAGGTGCCACTGCGTGTAGGCGGCGACCACGCCGCTGGCCTGGTTGCGGGTGCTCTCGTCGGCGGCCTCGGCGGTCGGCCAGTCTCCGGTCAGCAGGGCCGCGAGCAGGCCGAGCGTCTGCGGGGCCAGGCGCGGGGCTCCCGGAGGCGCGTGCGAGTCGGCCACCACCCCGCCCAGCTGGACGACGAAGGCCGAGTGCGGCCCGGGTGCACCCGTCACCGCGCAGTCCCCGAAGCTGGGCGACCAGCCGGCGACGCTCAGGGCACGGAGCAGGTACGAGTCGAGCGTCAGCTGCGGGTCGTGCTCGCGGCGGGACAGGGACCGGAGCGCCCCGACGAGGAGGAGGTACTGCTGCAGGCCGGCCTCCGCGTCGGTGAGCTTGTCGGCGGTCTCGACCATGACGCTGCCCGCCGTGTAGCTGGCGTAGTCGGAGGCGATCATGGCCCCGTAGGAGCCGAGGGACTCGGCCTGCTGCACGATGTCGAGGGACCGGCCCTCGTAGAGCTGGAGGTCGGCGACCATCATCGGCTCGAGCCGCGCGCCGAACTTCGAGCCGGTGCGGCGGACGCCCTTCGCGACGGCCCGGATCTTGCCGTGCTCGCGGCTGAGCATCGTGAGGATGCGGTCGGCCTCGCCCAGCTTGTGGGTGCGGAGGACGACGCATTCGTCGCGGTAGACAGGCACTCCCCCAGCATCCCACGCGTGGTACAAACGTCGGATGCACGCCACGGCCCTCGCCATCCCCCTCTGGGCCGATCTCCTGGCCGTCGGCGTCGGCAGCCTGCAGGGGGCGATGTTCGCGTCGGAGTTCAAGGACCGCCGGCTCGACCTGCTCGGCGTCGCCATCATCGGCATCGCGACCGGGCTCGGCGGGGGCATCCTCCGCGACGTGCTGCTCGGACAGGTGCCGCGGATGATGAGCGACAACTGGTACCTCGTCGTCGCCGTCGGCGCGGCCCTGGCGGGCATGGCGCTGCAGCGGGTCTTCCATCGTCTGGCCGGGCTCATCACCGTGCTCGACGCCCTCACCATCGGGCTCTTCGGGGCCATCGGGTCGACGAAGGCGCTGTCGCTCGGCATCCCCGAGATCCCGGCCGTGTTCGTCGGGGTGATCTCGGCCGTCGGCGGGTCGGTGCTCCGCGACCTGCTCATGAACCTCACGATCGCGATGATGCACGTCGGGTCGCTCTATGCCATCGCGGCGGCCTCGGGCACCGTCGTGCTCGTCGTGCTCGCCTCGTTCGGCACGCCGGTCGCCGTCGCGGCGGTCGTCGGCACGTCGGTCACCCTCGTCGTGCGGCTGCTGGCGGTGCGCTTCGGGTGGACGCTGCCGGAGCAGCGCGCCCTCAGTCGGCTGCCGCGCTGGCGGCGGCCCCGCTGACGCTGCGCCCGCGGCCCAGCCTCGGTCGCGGCCCGCTGCCGCCCGGCCCCGCTGCCGCCCGGCCCCGCTGGCGCCCGGCCCCTGCCCCGCTGCCGCCCGGCCCCTGCCCCGACCACGGCACTGCGACGTCGGCAACTCCTGCGTTCGTGCGACCGCAGACGCGTCCCGGCGCGGAGGTCGCACTCGAGCAGGAGTTGCCGACCGGCCGGGTGTGGTCGACGGGCGGCGCCGATCGGCCGATGGCCGGGCGGCCCGGCCGGGGGTGGTCAGTGACCGGGGCCCGCCGACCGGAGACCGAGCGGCCCCGGCCGGGGCGTCAGACGGCGGCGAGCTCCCGGTCGGGAGCCTGCTGCCGGATGGCGCGGTTGACGGCCGACACGATCGCGCGGAGGGACGCCGTCGAGCTGTCGGCGTCGATGCCGACGCCCCACAGGCGCGTGCCGTCGACGTCGAGGTCGACGTACGCGGCGGCCTGCGCGTCCCCGCTCGCGCTGAGGGTGTGCTCGACGAAGTCGTAGAGCTTGACCTCGACGCCGTGCGCCGCCAGGACGGCGAGGAACGCGGCGATCGGGCCCGTGCCCGTGCCGGTCGTGGTCTCACGGTCGTCCCCGACGCGCAGCTCGACGTCGAGGTGCGTCTCGCCGCTCATGTCGCTCGACGTGCTCGTGCGGGTCAGCTCGAAGCGGCCCCACTTCTCGGCGGCGTCGTCGGCCGGCAGGTACTCGTCGCGGAAGATCGACCAGATGTGCGCGCTCGTCATCTCGCCGCCCTCGACGTCGGTGCGCGACTGCACGACCCCGCTGAACTCGATCTGGAGCTTGCGCGGCAGGTCGATGGCGTGGTCGGCCTTCAGCAGGTACGCGACGCCGCCCTTGCCCGACTGCGAGTTGACGCGGATGACGGCCTCGTAGCTGCGACCCAGGTCTTTCGGGTCGACGGGCAGGTACGGCACCGCCCACTCGAGGTCGTCGACGGCGACGCCGCGCGACGCGGCCGTGGCCGCCATGGCCTCGAAGCCCTTCTTGATGGCGTCCTGGTGCGAGCCGGAGAACGCCGTGTAGACGAGGTCGCCGGCCCAGGGGCTGCGCTCGTGGACGGGCAGCTGGTTGCAGTGCTCGGCGGTGCGCTTGACCATGTCGAGGTCGCTGAAGTCGATCTGCGGGTCGATGCCCTGCGTGAAGAGGTTGATGCCCAGCGCGACGAGGTCGACGTTGCCGGTGCGCTCGCCGTTGCCGAACAGGCACCCCTCGATGCGGTCGGCCCCGGCGAGGTAGCCCAGCTCGGCGGCGGCGATGCCGGTGCCGCGGTCGTTGTGCGGGTGCAGCGACAGCACGACGCTGTCGCGGCGGGCGAGGTGACGGTGCATCCACTCGATCGAGTCGGCGTAGACGTTCGGGGTCGCCATCTCGACGGTGGCGGGCAGGTTCAGGATCACCGGGCGTTCCGGCGTCGCGTAGAAGGCCTCGACGACCCGGTCGCAGATCTCGAGGGCGAAGTCGAGCTCGGTCCCCGTGTAGCTCTCGGGCGAGTACTCGTAGAAGACCTGCGTCTCGGGGATGGTGGCCTCGTACCGGCGGCAGAGGCGCACCCCCTCGAGGGCGATGTCGACGATGCCCTGCCGGTCGGTGCGGAAGACCACCTCGCGCTGCAGGACGCTCGTCGAGTTGTAGAGGTGGACGATGGCCTGCTTCGCCCCCGCGATCGACTCGTAGGTGCGGGCGATGAGGTGCTCGCGGGCCTGGGTCAGCACCTGGATGGTGACGTCGTCGGGGATGGCGCCCTCGTCGATGAGGCTGCGGACGAAGTCGAAGTCGGTCTGCGAGGCGCTCGGGAACCCGACCTCGATCTCTTTGTAGCCCATGCCGACGAGCAGGTCGAACATGATGCGCTTGCGCTCGGGGCTCATCGGGTCGATGAGCGCCTGGTTGCCGTCGCGGAGGTCGACGGCACACCAGCGGGGCGCCTCCGTGATGCGCTTCGACGGCCACGTGCGGTCGGGCAGGTCGACGACGATCTGCTCGTGGAACGGGCGGTACTTGTGGATCGGCATCGCCGACGGCTTCTGTGCGTTCTTCATGGTCTCAGGTCTCCTCTGCCCGGCGGGGCAGCTCGCGGTGGGGGTGTCGGCCGACGACGGACTCCGCGACGAGGGGGGGCCTGGGTCAGGACTCGTCGCGGCAGCTAAGGAGGAGCAGACCGCACAGCACGCGTCGAGGCTAGCACCCCGCCCGAGCCGGGTGCGTCAGTCGGCGAGCCCGTGCTCGTAGGCGTAGACCACGAGCTGGACACGGTCGCGGAGGGACAGCTTCGACAGCACGCGGCTGATGTGCGTCTTGACGGTCGCTTCGCTGAGGTACTCCCGGCCGGCGATCTCGGCGTTGCTGAGACCGCGGGCCGCGAGGTCGAAGATGTCGCGCTCGCGCGAGGTGAGGGTGCCGAACGCCTCGGGGACGGCGGCGGCCCTCGACCGGCGGGCGTCGAAGTGCTCGAACAGCTCGCGCGTCGCCGAGGCCGCGATGACGGCGTTGCCCGCGTGCACCGTGCGGATGGCCGCGAGGAGGAACTCGGGGTCGGCGTCCTTGAGCACGAAGCCGCTGGCCCCGCCGCGGATCGCGCGCGTCGCGGCCTCGTCGAGGTCGAAGGTCGTGAGGACGATGATGCGCGGCGGCTTCCGGGCCGCGGCCTCGGCTTGCTGCAGCACGGCGGTCGTCGCGGCGATGCCGTCCATGACCGGCATGCGGATGTCCATCAGGACCACGTCGGGGCGCGTCTCGGCGACCATGGCGACGCCCTCCTCGCCGTTGCTGGCCTCGCCGACGAACTCGAGGTCGGGCTGGGACCCGACGAGCATCTTGATGCCGGCCCGGAAGAGGGCCTGGTCGTCGACGAGGGCGACGCGGACGGCTGCGGGGGCCGGCCGGGTCGGCGGGGTGTACGAGGGTGCGTCGGTCATCGGCGTATGCCTACTTCTTGGGTGAGGGCGAGGGTGGGGACGATCGCGTGGACCACGAAGCGGCCGTCGGCGTTCTGGGTGGTGAGCGAGCCGCCGGCGAGCGTGGCGCGTTCGCGCATGCCGTCGAGCCCGTGGCCGCCGCGCCGGTCGGAGCCGCCGAGCTCCGCGGCGACCCGCACGTCGAGCGGCTCGGTCGGCGGTCGGACGATGTTCGTCACCACGACGTGGAGGGCGTCGTACTGCCAGTCGAAGAGGAGGTCGACGGGCTGGCCCGCCGCCCCGTGGCGGAGCACGTTCGTCAGCGACTCCTGCACGATGCGGAAGACGGCGAGCTGCCGGTTGGTGCCGAGCTGCTGGACGACGCCCTGCTCTCGGCGGACGACGTCCAGGCCGGAGGCGCGCATCTGGTCGAGCAGGCGGTCGAGATCGCCCAGGGCCGGCTGGGGCGCCTCCCCCTGGCTGTGGCGGAGCTGGCCGAGGAGCACCCGCACGTCGCCGAGGGCCTCCCGCGCCGTGGACGCGATCGTCACGAGCGCGCTGTCGACCGTGGCCGGGTCGGCACGGGCGGCGTAGCGGGCGCCGTCGGCCTGGGCGATGACGACCGCGAGCGAGTGGGCGACGACGTCGTGCATGTCGCGCGCGATGCGGTTGCGCTCTTGCTCGACGGCGATGTCGCGCTCGGCGCGCGCGGCCTCGCGCTCGACCCGCGCGACCTCGTTCTCGGCACGGGCCGTCTCTCGCTCGGCGACGAGCTGGGCCTCGCGGCTCAGCCGCGCCGACGACCGCGTCCGGGCCAGGAGCCCCGCGGCCCACGGCAGGCCGAGGAGCGCGAGGAACCCGAGGAACGTGATTCCCAGCTGGAGGGCGATCCGCACGAGGTCTTGGAGGCTGTAGATGTTGTAGTCGATGCCGAAGAGGGTCGTCTGCACCGTCGAGACGTAGAACGTGCCGACGGCGGCGCCCACCACGACGGACGCCAGGCCGCACCACTTCGCGACGTCGGAGCCGTAGGCGGCGACCGTGTAGAGGACCACGCAGACCGCGAGGTTGCTGACGCCCGGCGACACGAGGGCCAGCATCTCGCCGACGGCGACGACCCACGCGACCGTGAGCGCGAGGCCCGGCGCCGCACGCCGGAGGGCGAGGGCCGCCATCATGCCGAGCACGACGAGGGACGCAGCCCCGCCGCCGTCGCCGAAAGCGACCGCCACGAGGCCCAGGAGCCCCGCGGCCGCGAGGTCGACGACGACCTGGTACGGCGCGAGTCGGCGGAAGCTCATCGCACCACCGTAGGGCCCTGCGCGACGCGGGCGCCTCCCGGACGCCGACCCGACGACCTCCGGCGGACGGGGATCATCCTGGGGAGGGACCGTCAGAAGCCGAGTCGGCCCAGCAGCTTCGGGTCGCGCTGCCAGTCCTTCGCCACCTTGACCCGGATCGACAGGAAGACCTGCTTGCCGACGAGCGGCTCGATCTGGGCCCGGGCCCGCTCGCCGACCTCGCGCAGCCGCGAGCCGCCCTTGCCGATGACGATGGCCTTCTGGCTGTCGCGCTCGACGAAGAGGTTCGCGTAGATCTCGAGCAGGTCTTTGTCGTCGCGCTCGATCATGTCGTCGATGGTGACGGCCAACGAGTGGGGCAGCTCGTCCTGCACGCCCTCGAGGGCGGCCTCGCGGACGAACTCCGAGACCCGGTCCTGCAGCAGCTCCTCCGTCACGGCGTCGGCCGGGTAGAGGGGCTGCGACAGCGGCATGAGCTTGAGCAGCTCGGTGGCGAGCACGTCGAGCTGCACGTCGCCGACGGCCGAGAGCGGGATGATCGCCTCCCAGTCGCGCAGCCGGCTCACCGCGAGCAGCTGCTCGGCGACCGCGGGCCGCGAGGTCGTGTCGGTCTTCGTGACGATCGCGACCTTCTTCGCGCGGGGGAACGCGTCGAGCTGCTCGTTGATGAACTTGTCGCCCGGTCCGATCTTCTCGTCGGCCGGCACGCAGAACCCGATGACGTCGACGTCGCCGAGGGTCGTCTGCACGACGTCGTTCAGCCGTTCGCCGAGCAGCGTGCGCGGACGATGCATGCCGGGCGTGTCGACGAGCACGAGCTGGCCGGCCGCCGAGTGCACGATGCCGCGGATCGCGCGACGCGTCGTCTGCGGCTTCGACGACGTGATGGCCACCTTCTCGCCGACGAGCGCGTTCGTCAGCGTCGACTTGCCGACGTTCGGCCGCCCCACGAACGAGACGAAGCCCGCCCGGTAGCTGGAGCCCGCGGGAGGCGCGGAGGAGGTGCGGTCGTCGTCGCCGGTGGTCGTCATGGTGCTTCTCTCGTCGTGGTCGTCGCCCCGGGGGCGGCGGTGGTCAGTGGTCGCGGTCGGTCTCGGCGAAGGCCGCCTGGGCCGACGCGAGCTCGGGGTCGCGCTGCACGAGGACCGTCTGCAGGTCGTGGCGGCGCCCCTCGGTGCGGTCGGCCGTCAGCACGAGGCCCGACACGGTGACGGTCGAGCCCTTCTCCGGCAGCCGGCCCAGGTGCTTGGTCAGGAGGCCGCCGACCGAGTCGACGTCGTCGTCGTCGAGCTCGAGCCCGAAGAGGTCGCCGAGCTCGTCGACGGGCAGGCGCGCGCTCACGCGGAACACGCCGTCCGAGATCTCGCGGTGGGCGGCGACCGTGCGGTCGTACTCGTCGCTGATGTCGCCGACGAGCTCCTCGATGAGGTCTTCGAGGGTGACCAGGCCGGCGATGCCGCCGTACTCGTCGACGACCATGGCGAGGTGGTTCTTGTCGAGCTGCATCTGGCGCAGCGCGTCGTCGGCCTTCTTCGACTCGGGCACGAAGACCGCGGGCCGGGCGAGCTGGGTGACGGGCGCGCTGTCGTCGCCGGCGTGCTCGTGGAGCCGCCGGGCGAGGTCGCGCAGGTAGATGACGCCGAGGACGTCGTCGTTGTCGCGGCCGACGACCGGCACGCGCGAGACGCCACGACCGAGGAAGAGGCTCATCGCCGCCCCGACCGTCGCGGTGGACTCGATGGTGACCATGTCGGTGCGCGGGATCATCACCTCGCGGATGACGGTGTCGCTGAACTCGAAGATCGAGTGGATCAGCTCGCGGTCGTCCTCTTCGAGCACGTCGAGCTCGGTGGCCTCGTCGACCATGCTGAGCAGCTGCTCCTCCGACGAGAACGACGCGCTGCGCGGCCGGCCCGGCGTGACGCGGTTGCCGAGCGCGACGAGGGCGTCGGCCAGGGGGCCGAGGACGACCCGGACGGCGCGCACGAGCCCCGCGGTCACGACCACGAGCTGTCGGGCGTGCTCGCGGCCGACGCTGCGAGGGCTCGAGCCCACGAGCACGAAGGACACGACCGTCATGATCAGGGCCGAGAGGAGGAGGGCCACCCACCAGCGCTCGACGGCGGTCGCGAACGCCAGCGAGACGAGCACGGCGGCCGAGGTCTCGGCGACGATGCGCATGAAGTTGACGGCGTTGACGTGCGCGCCGACGTCGTCGGCGATCGCGAGCAACGCCCGGCGGGCACGGGGCGACGCGTCGGCCTCTTCGTGGAGGTCGCCGCGGCTGAGGACGCCGAGCGCGGCGTCGACCGCGGCGAGCAGGCCGCCGAGGACCACGAGCACGACGGCCACGATGACGAACACGGTGACCATCACGAGGTCACCGGGTCTCGTCGGCGGCCGCGAACGCGGCCAGGATCTCGCGCTGCAGGCCGAACATCTCGCGCTCGTCGTCGGGCTCGGCGTGGTCGAAGCCCAGGAGGTGCAGGATGCCGTGGCACGTGAGCAGGAGCATCTCGTCGAGCGGCGTGTGCCCCGCCGTGGCGGCCTGGCTCACGGCGACCTGGGGGCAGACGACGATGTCGCCGAGCAGCCCGGCGGGCGTCGGGTCGTCCTCGGTGCCGGGTCGGAGCTCGTCCATGGGGAAGCTCAGCACGTCGGTCGGGCCGGGCTCGTCCATCCACTGCACGTGCAGCTGCTCCATCGCGGCCTCGTCGACGAGCACGATGGCGAGCTCGGCCTCGGGGTGCACGTGCATCTGGTCGAGGGCGAACGTCGCGAGCCGCTGGAGGGCGATCTCGTCGACCTCGACGCCGGACTCGTTGGCGACCTCGATGCTCATCGCGCCTCCTCCTGACGGGCGAAGCGCTGGGCCTGCCGTTCGGCGTCGTAGGTCGTGTAGGCGTCGACGATGCGGCCGACGAGGGTGTGGCGGACGACGTCGTCGCTCGTGAGCCGGGCGAAGTGGATGTCGTCGATGCCGTCGAGCACGCGCGTCACGAGCTGCAGGCCGCTGGCGCCCGTCGGAAGGTCGATCTGCGTCACGTCTCCCGTGACGACCATCTTCGAGCCGAAGCCGAGGCGGGTGAGGAACATCTTCATCTGCTCCGGCGTCGTGTTCTGCGCCTCGTCGAGGACCACGAAGGCGTCGTTGAGGGTGCGACCGCGCATGTACGCGAGGGGGGCCACCTCGACGGTGCCGGCGGCCAGGAGCTTCGGGACGAGTTCTGGGTCCATCATCTCGTTGAGGGCGTCGTAGAGGGGCCGCAGGTAAGGGTCGATCTTGTCGGTGAGCGTGCCGGGCAGGAAGCCGAGCCGCTCGCCGGCCTCGACGGCGGGCCTCGTGAGGATGATGCGCTGCACCTCGCGACGCTGGAGCGCCTGGACGGCCTTGGCCATGGCCAGGTAGGTCTTGCCCGTGCCGGCGGGGCCGATGCCGAACGTGATCGTGTGGGCGTCGATCGCCTCGACGTACTCGCGCTGGCCGAGGGTCTTCGCGCGGACGGACTTGCCGCGGCTGCCGACGATCGGCTGCCCGAAGACGTCGGAGGGAGCGGCCTGGCCGGAGTCGATCAGCCGCGCCGACGTCTCGACCTCGGACGGTGCGAGGTCGTGGCCGCCGCGCACCATGGTGACGAGCTCGTCGACGAGACCGCGGGCACGCTGCACCGAGGCGACAGGGCCCTCGAGGGCGACCTCGTTGCCGCGCACGAGCACGCGGACGTCGGGGTACTGCTTCTCGACGGCTCGGAGCAGGCGGTCTTGCGGGCCGAGCAGCTGGACCATGGCCACGCCGTCGACGGTGAGGTCGACGCGGACGGTCTCGCCGTCGGCGGGCCGGGGGCCGGTGGGCCGGGTGTCGCTAGTGGGCAAGGGAGCCTTCCTGGAGGAGTCCGCCCATGACGTGCGCGTGGACGTGGAACACGGTCTGGCCCACGGAGGGGCCGGTGTTGAAGACGAGGCGGAACTCGCCGTCGCCCGTGACGACGGGCGTGCCGTCGGCGGTGCGGAAGACGGAGGGGTCGCCGGCGAGGCGGCGGGCCGTCGCGACGACCTCCGCCAGGAGGGCGGGATCGCCTGCCGCGAGCTCGGCGACGTCGCGCCACCGCTCGGTCTTGGGGACGACGAGGAGGTGCACGGGCGCCTGGGGCTCGACGTCGCGGAACGCGATGACCGCGTCGCTCTCGAAGACGATGTCGGCGGGGATCTCGCGCGCCACGATGCGGCTGAAGACGGACGGCTCGGCGGCCGTGGTGTCGGGGGCGGACATGCCGACCATGCTACCGGCGGGCACCGACATCGGCCCCGCCCCGTCCGCTACCAGCGTCCGAGCCGGACGCTGAGGACCGCCAGGGCCGCAGGACCGGCCGTCGACGTCCGCAGCACCGAGTCGCCGAGGCGCACCGGCGTCGCGCCCGCCTCCGAGAGGAGCGCGAGCTCGGCGGGCGAGACGCCGCCCTCGGGGCCGACCACGACCGTGACGACGGAGGGGGCGCCTCCCGCGGTCGTCGCCCCGGCCGGCGACAGGTCGACGTCCGACAGCGCCGCCGCGGCGGTCGGCTCGAGCACCAGCACGCGGTCGCCCGCGGCGGCCCGCGCCGCGAGCTGCTTCGTCGTCGACAGCTCGACCACCTCGGGGGCGAACGGCCGCACCGACTGCTTCGTGGCCTCCCGCGTGACGGCGCGCCAGCGGGCGAGGCCCTTGGCGACCTTCGGCCCCTCCCAGCGCGAGATGCTGCGGGCCGCCGCCCAGGGCACGACCTCGTCGACGCCGAGCTCCGTCGCGGCCTGGACCGCGAGCTCGTCGCGGTCGCCCTTGGCGAGCGCCTGCGCGAGCACGAGCCGGGTCGCGGGGCGCTCGTGCGTGGTCACCTGTCCGACGACCAGCACCAGGCGGTCGCCGGAGGCCTCGGCGACCTCGCCGCGCACGACGAGCCCGCGCCCGTCTCCCACGGTGAGGTCGTCTCCGACCCGCACCCGGCTGACGGTCACGGCGTGCCGTGCCTCGGGCCCGCTGACGACCACCGACGCCCCGACGGCGGTGTCGGCGAGCTGCTCGACCAGGTAGAAGTGCGCCACGATCAGAAGTTGAGGAACCGGTCGCGCAGCTTGCCGAAGAGGCCCTGCTGGAACTGCGACAGCTCGGGCGCCTGGCCCTTGCGGCCGGCCGCGAACTTCTCCATCAGCTCGCGCTCCTTGTGGCTCAGCTTCGTCGGCGTGACGACCTGGACGCCGATCTTGAGGTCGCCCCGGCCCGTGCCGCGGAGCTTCGTGACGCCGCGGTCGCGGATCGTGATGACGTCGGCGCTCTGGGTGCCGGGCTTGATCTCGAGCTCGACCGACCCGTCGAGCCCCTCGAGGGTCGTCTCGGTGCCGAGCACGGCGTCGGCCATCTGCACCTCGAGCGTCGCGAGGAGGTCGTCGCCGTTGCGGCTGTAGACGTCGTGGTGGCGCACCTTCACCTCGAGGTAGAGGTCGCCGTTGGGGCCGCCGGCCTGGCCGACCTCGCCCTGGCCGGGCAGCTGGAGGCGGAGGCCCGTGTCGACGCCCGCGGGGATGTCGATCGGGATGGTGCGGCGGGCGCGGACCCGGCCCTGGCCCTGGCAGGTGGGGCACGGGTTCGGGATGACCGTGCCGTAGCCGCGGCAGGTGCCGCACGGGCTCGACGTCATGACGTTGCCGAGCAGCGAGCGGACGGTGCGCTGGATCTGGCCCGACCCGTGGCAGATGTCGCAGGTCTGGGGCGACGTGCCGGGCGCGCAGCACGAGCCGTTGCAGGTCTCGCAGAGGACGGCCGTGTCGACCTCGATGTCGCGCTGCGTGCCGAACACGACGTCGTCGAGGTCGATCTCGAGGCGCAGCAGCGCGTCCTGGCCGCGCTCGCGACGCGACCGGGGGCCCTGGCGCTGCCCTCCGCCTCCCCCGCCGCCGAAGAACGCGTCGAAGATGTCGCCGAAGCCCGCGGCGCCTCCCCCGCCGCCGCCGAACCCGGCCTGCGGGCCGAGGTCGTAGCGCTCGCGTTGCTGCGGGTCGCTCAGCACGTCGTAGGCGTGCGTGACGTCCTTGAACCGCTCGGACGCCTCCGGGCTGGGGTTCACGTCGGGGTGCAGCTCGCGCGCGAGCCTGCGGTACGCCTTCTTGATCTCGTCGGGGGTCGCCTGACGGTCGACCCCGAGCACGTCGTAATGATCAGCCACTGGTTCTCGTCTGCCTCTTGGTGGTGTCCGTGCCCCGCGTCGGTCGCAGGGCTGTCGTGTGTCGGTCTGGTCAGGGGGGCGGCGCGGCGACGTCGCCGGGCCGGGGCGCGCCCGGGGGCGGGCGCAGCCGGTCGGGGCTCACCGCTCGGCGAGCAGGGTCGAGAGGTACCTCGCCACGGCCCGCACGGCCGCCATGTTCGTCGAGTAGTCCATGCGCATCGGGCCGAGCACGCCGAGCCGGGCGACCTCGCTGCCCGACGAGGTGTAGCCGCTCGCGAGCACGGAGGTCTGCGAGAGGCCGAAGGAGGCGTTCTCGCGTCCGATGCTCGCCGCGACGTCGACGGCGTCGAGCTGCATCTCGCCGAAGAGGCGGAGCAGCGTGACCTGTTCCTCGATGGCCTCGAGGACGGGGAACAGGCTGCCGCTGAAGTCGTCCTCGGTGCGGACGAGGTTCGCGGCGCCGGCCATGACGAGACGCTCCTGCCGCCCGCTCGCCACCTGCTCGACGAGGCTGGCCGCCACGGGGCCGACCACCGGCGCGAGGTCGGGCCGGAAGCGCGCGGGCAGCTCGGCGAGGGCCGCCGCGGCGTCGCTCAGGGCGGCCCCGCCGACGAGCCCGTTGACCGAGCTGCGGAGCTCGCCGAGGAACGCCTCGTCGACCGGCGTCGGCAGGTCGACGACGCGCTGCTCGACCTGCCCGGTATCGGTGATGAGGACCGTCATCACGCGACGGTCGCCGAGGCTGACGAGCTCGACGTGCCGCACCCGGGCCCGCGAGAAGGAGGGGTACTGGACGAGCGCCACCTGGTTCGTCAGCTGGCTGAGCAGTCGCACGGTGCGCGTGAGCACCTCGTCGAGGTCGGCCGAGTCGCCGAGGAAGGTCTCGATGGCCTGCCGCTGCGCGGCGGTGAGCGGTCGCAGGTCGGCGAGCTGGTTGACGAAGAGCCGGTAGCCCTTGTCGGTCGGCACGCGGCCGCTCGACGTGTGCGGCGCCGTGATCAGCTCCTCCTCCTCGAGGAGGGCCATGTCGTTGCGGATCGTCGCCGCCGAGACGCCGAACTGGTGCCGCTCGACGATCGACCGGGAGCCCACGGGCTCCCGCGACGCCACGTAGTCGTGCACGATGACGCGGAGCACCTCGAGACCTCGTTCCGAGACCACGGCGCACCTCCTCCTCGCACGGACCACCGCGGGGCGGACGCCGCCTGCGTCTCCCCGGGCCTGCTGGCACTCGCCGTGCCAGACTGCCAATGCTACGTCACCTCCGCCGCGCGGCCTACTCGCGACGCACCCCGCTGCCCTAGGCTCGGCACGACGCTCGCCGGACCAGGCGGTCCGGTCGCTCCCCGGACGCGACCGGCGACGAGGAGGCGCGGCAGGCGTCCCCGAGACCGACCGACGACGAATGGTGAGCACGACATGACCGACACCCCTCCCTCGCAGCCGCACGACCCGTACGCCAAGGACGGCCAGGGCCAGCCCGGGCAGCCCCCCTACGGCCAGCCCCAGCAGGGCCAGCCCGCGTACGGCCAGCCCCAGCAGGGCCAGCCCGCGTACGGCCAGCCCCAGCAGGGCCAGCACGGCCAGCCGCAGCAGCCCCAGCCGGGCTACGGCTACCAGCAGCCCGTGCAGCCGATGCGCCCCGAGGACGAGAAGCTCTGGTCGACCCTCATCCACCTCGGCGGCATCCTGTTCGGCTTCCTCGCGCCGCTGATCGGCTACCTCGTGCTCAAGGACCGCGGCCCGTTCATCCGCGAGCACACCCGCGTGGCCCTGAACTTCCAGATCACGATGGGCATCGCCGGCGTCATCGGGGCGATCCTCTGGGTCGTCCTGGTCGGCTACCTCGTCAGCGCCGCCGTCGGCATCGTGGTCGTCGTCTTCTCGATCCTCGCCGCGGTCGCAGCCAACAAGGGCGAGTACTACAAGTACCCGCTGACGATCGAGTTCATCAAGCAGTAGCCGACGGTCCACCACCGCGCGAGGCGCGTCTCCGACCAGGAGGCGCGCCTCGCGTCATGCAGGCAGCAGTCGGCGGACGACGGCGTCGGCCATCAGCCGGCCCGTCCGCGTCAGGACGATCGACCCGGCGATCGCGTCGCGGCCCTCGATCCAGCCGTCCGCGATCAGCCCGGCCACCTCGCGGGCGCCCTCGGGGTCGAGGTCGGCGACCGGCAGGCCCTCCCGCGTGCGGACGGCGAGCAGCACGCGCTCGACGCGGCGGGTCTCGGCGTCGAGGGTCTCGCGGCCGGCACCGGGCGACTCCCCCGCGACGATCCGCTGGCCGTAGGCGGCCGGGTGCTTGACGTTCCACCACCGCACGCCTCCGACGTGGCTGTGGGCGCCCGGCCCGACGCCCCACCAGTCGTGGCCGCGCCAGTACGAGAGGTTGTGGCGGGAGCGGTGCTCGACGCCGCGCGACCAGTTGCTGACCTCGTACCAGTCGTAGCCGGCGTCGGCCAGGCGCTCGTCGGCCAGCTCGTACATGTCGGCCGCGGTGTCGTCGTCGGGCTGTGCCACCTCGCCGCGGCGGATCTGGCGGGCCAGCTTCGTGCCGTCCTCGACGATCAGCGAGTAGGCGGAGAGGTGGTCGGGCTCCTGCTCGAGCGCGACGTCGAGGGAGCGCCGCCAGTCGTCCAGGGTCTCGCCCGGGGTGCCGTAGATGAGGTCGAGGCTGACGTCGAGGCCCGCGTCGCGCGCCCAGGCGACGACGAGCGGGATCCTCTCGGGGTCGTGCGTCCGCTCGAGGGTCGCGAGCACGCTCGGCACGGCCGACTGCATGCCGAAGCTCACGCGGGTGAAGCCCGCGGCGGCGAGCGACCGGAGGTACTCGGCGTCGACGCTGTCGGGGTTGGCCTCGGTCGTGACCTCGGCGCCCGGCTCGAGGCCCCAGGCGTCGACGACGGCGTGCAGCATCGACGTCAGGTCGCCGACGGGCAGCATCGTCGGGGTGCCGCCGCCGAAGAAGACGGTCGACACGGCTCGCTCGGGCAGGCCCGCGTCGCGGAGGACGCCCTGGGCCAGGGCCACCTCGGCCACGGCCTGCGACGCGTAGTCGTCACGGCGGGCACCCCGGAGCTCGTCGCCCGTGTAGGTGTTGAAGTCGCAGTAGCCGCAGCGCACCCGGCAGAACGGCACGTGCAGGTAGACGCCGAGGTCGCGACCGGCGACGCCCTCGACGACGGACGTCGGCAGGGCGCCGTCGGCGGGCGCCGGGTCGGCGATCGGGAGGGCTCCCGGCACCGTCAGTGCTCCGGTCGCACGTCGCGGACCTCGTCCGGTCCGTGCCGCCGCGACTCCTCGTCGTCGGCCGCCGCCGACGCGGCGGCGTCGAGGTCGACCTCGTCCGCCCCGGCCTCCTCGGCCGTGTCGGCGCCGGGCGTCTCGTTGAGGCTCAGCGCCCGGAGGTAGCGCTTCGTGTACTGGGTCTGCATCCGCTTCATCATCGGCGCGACCAGGCGCCACTTGGCGCTGCTGGGCTTCGAGAAGACGCGGATCGTGAGCCACACCGAGCCGTCCTCGGTCTGGTCGACGACCCAGCTCTCCTCGCCGCTGACGGGGTGGCCGTCGAGCGTGCCGTAGGCGAAGCCCTTCCGCTTCGGCTCGTCGATGACGTAGACGACGCGGACCGGCGCCTCGACGCGACGGCCGTACGCCTCCATCGTGAGGGTCGCCGTGGTGCCGGCCGTGAGGAAGGCCGTCCCGTCGGGCGCGTAGCGCGACTCGTCGGGCCGGGCGTCCCAGTGCGCCGCGTCGACGGGCTCGCCCGACTCGTCGAACGTCACCGGCCGGTAGTCGCTCTCGCCGGCGGGCGGCACGTCGTCGACACGGACGGAGATGCCGCTGCGCTCCTGGATCTGCCAGGTCATGGTGGCGATCCAGGCCGCCTCGAACCGCGCGTCGCCGTGCCCCACCCGGGTGCGGTACTCGGCCGGCGTGAAGCCGGCCGGCGGGTACTGCATCAGGTCGGGGGCCTGGGTGGCGCCGACCTCGCCGTAGCTGGTGCGGGTCTCTCGGTGCGTGGAGCGGCGCATGGGGCTACTTCTTGTCCTTCTTCTCGACGTCGCCCGACAGCGCGGCGATGAACGCCTCCTGGGGGACCTCGACGCGACCGATGGTCTTCATGCGCTTCTTGCCCTCCTTCTGCTTCTCGAGCAGCTTGCGCTTGCGGCTGATGTCGCCGCCGTAGCACTTGGCGAGGACGTCCTTGCGCATGGCGCGGATGCTCTCGCGGGCGATGATGCGGGCGCCGATGGCGGCCTGGATGGGCACCTCGAACTGCTGACGCGGGATGAGCTCGCGGAGGCGCCCGGTCATGAGCACGCCGTACGCGTACGCCTTGTCGCGGTGCACGATGGCGCTGAACGCGTCGACCTGCTCGCCCTGGAGCAGGATGTCGACCTTGACCAGGTCGGCCTCCTGGTCGCCGACGGGCTCGTAGTCGAGGCTCGCGTAGCCGGCGGTCTTCGACTTGAGGCTGTCGAAGAAGTCGAAGACGATCTCTCCGAGCGGCATCGCGTAGCGGATCTCGACGCGGTCCTCGCCGAGGTAGTCCATGCCGAGGAGGTTGCCGCGGCGCTGCTGGCAGAGCTCCATGATGACGCCGACGTAGTCCTTCGGGGCGAGGATCGCCGCCTTGACCATGGGCTCGCTCACGCTGGCGATCTTGCCGCCGGGGAACTCGCTCGGGTTGGTGACCGTGACGGTCTTCTTGTCGTCGGTCGTGACCTCGTAGACGACGCTCGGCGCCGTCGTGATGAGGTCGAGGCCGAACTCGCGCTCGAGGCGCTCGGTGATGATCTCGAGGTGCAGCAGCCCCAGGAAGCCGCAGCGGAAGCCGAAGCCCAGGGCGACCGACGTCTCGGGCTCGTAGACGAGCGCCGCGTCGGAGAGCTTGAGCTTGTCGAGCGCCTCGCGGAGGTCGGGGTAGTCGCTGCCGTCGATCGGGTAGAGGCCCGAGTAGACCATCGGCAGCGGCTCGGTGTAGCCCGGCAGGGCCTCGGTCGCGGGCTTCGCCGCGGTGGTGACGGTGTCGCCGACCTTCGACTGGCGGACGTCCTTCACGCCGGTGATGAGGTAGCCCACCTCGCCGACCGACAGGCCCTTGCTCGGCACCGGCTCGGGCGAGGAGACGCCGATCTCGAGGATCTCGTGCGTCGACTTCGTCGACATCATCTGGACCTTCTCGCGGGGGTGCAGCGTGCCGTCGATCATGCGGATGTACGTGACGACGCCGCGGTAGCTGTCGTAGACCGAGTCGAAGATCATCGCGCGCGGGGCCGCCCCGACGTCGCCCACCGGCGACGGGATGCGGTCGACGACGCGGTCGAGCAGCTCTTCGACGCCCATGCCGGTCTTGCCGCTGACGCGGAGGACGTCGGCCGGGTCGCCGCCGATCAGGCCCGCGAGCTCGGCCGCGTACTTGTCGGGGTCGGCGGCCGGCAGGTCGATCTTGTTGAGCACCGGGATGATCTCGAGGTCGTTCTCGAGGGCGAGGTAGAGGTTCGCGAGGGTCTGCGCCTCGATGCCCTGCGCGGCGTCGACGAGCAGGATCGCGCCCTCGCAGGCGGCGAGCGAGCGGGAGACCTCGTAGCTGAAGTCGACGTGCCCGGGGGTGTCGATCATGTTGAGCGCGAAGGTCTTGCCGTCGCGCTCCCACGGCATGCGGACCGCCTGGCTCTTGATCGTGATGCCGCGCTCGCGCTCGATGTCCATGCGGTCGAGGTACTGCGCCCGCATGGCCCGGCTCTCGACGACGCCCGTGATGCCGAGCATGCGGTCGGCGAGCGTCGACTTGCCGTGGTCGATGTGCGCGATGATGCAGAAATTGCGGAGCTGCTCGGGCGCGGTGGCGGCGGGCTCGAGTGCTCGGGAGGCTAGGGGGCTCACACGGTCCTCTGGGGGTGACGGGCGGGGGTGCGGCCATTCTCCCACGCCCGGGGCCGAGGCAGGGCCGGGTCGGCGCTGCCGCCCGGCCCGACGTCGGCCCCCCGCCCCGACCTCAGCTCCAGTGCCCGAGCAGCCCCGCGACGCCGAACGGCACCGCGAACGCCAGCCCGGCGAGCAGCACGAGGGCCGAGCCGACGAGCATGACGGCGTTCGCGACGATGCCGACCGTCGACAGGGTGCGCCCGGCCGGTTCGCGTCGACGCCCCATGACGCCGAGGACGAGCCCGACGATCGGGACGACGAGGGTGAACCCGGCGGCGACGGAGACGAGCCCGACGACGAGGCTGGCCAGGCTGAGGGGGCTCGACTCGCGGGCCGGGACGGCCGACGGGGTCGGGCTTCCGTACGGCGCGGAGGCGGCGTACGGGTCGGCGGGAGCGGTGGCGGAGGTCTGGTGAGTGGTCATGGACCGAGCCTAGGAACCGGCACCGCGCCTCCTGAAGGGGGCTGCCCCCCGCATCTGCCGGGGGGTCAGTCGGACGACACGACGGAGGCGCGGGGCGGCGGCGCGGTCACGTCGCCCGGCGCGGGCAGCGCGCCCAGCCCCCGCGTCAGCACCTCGGGCGCCGCCGCGAGGCAGATGCGGATCCAGCCCTCGCCGGCGCGGCCGAAGGCGCTGCCCGGCGCGACCGCGACGCGGTGCTCGAGGAGGAGCGCCTCGGCCCAGCCCGCGACGTCGCCCTGGGAGGCGTGAGAGACGTCGATCCAGAGGTAGAAGGCGCCCTCGGGGTCGAGGTACCCGATGCCCCGCTCGTCGAGGAGGCGCGTGGCCAGCCGCAGGTTCGTGCGGTAGTGCTCGCGGGCCTCCGACACCGGCCCGTGGTCGCCCGTGATCGCGGCGAGGGCGGCGTGCTGGTCGGGCTCGGCGACGCAGCTGATCGCGGCCTCCTGCACCGTGCGCATCGTGTCGGACAGGCCCGGGGGCGTGACGAGGTAGCCGACGCGGACGCCCGTCATGGCGTAGGTCTTGCTCAGCGAGAAGACGCTGAAGACGCGGTCGTCGACGTCGAGGGAGGCGATGCTCACGTGCGGGGTGCCGTAGGTGAAGTACTCGTAGACCTCGTCGCTGATGACCCAGAGGTCGTGGCGGGCGGCGAAGTCGAGCACCTCCTGCAGCACCTCCCGCGGCCAGACCGTGCCGAGGGGGTTCGACGGCGAGTTGACGATGATCGCCCGGGTGCGCGGCCCGACGAGGCGCTCGAGCTCGGCGAGGTCGGGACGGAACGCCCGCCGCGGCGACAGCGTGTAGGTGACGGGCACCGCGTCGAGCATGCGCGCGTTCATGGAGAAGGTCGTGTAGCCGGGGTCGGGCACGAGCACCTCGTCGCCGGCGCCGAGGAGGAGCCCCATCGTCTGGTGCAGGGCCTGCGTCGCGCCCACCGTCACCCAGACGCGCTCGACGTCGACGTGGACGTCGTTCTCCCGTGCCAGCTTCTCGACGATCGCCTGGCGGAGGGCCGGGATGCCCCCGTTGGGCGTGTAGTTCGTGAGGTCGTCCGACCAGGCCTGGCGCGCGGCCTCGGCGACGTGGTGGGGCACCGGCACGTCGGGCTCGCCGATCACGAGCATGGCGACGTCCTCGAGCCGGGCCGCGATCTCGAAGACGCGGCGGATGCCGGAGGCGGGCACGGAGGCGATGTGCGGGGCGAGCGAGGGCATGACGGCACGGTACTACGCACGACACGCCGCCCCGGGGAGGCTCGGATCGTTGAGGATGGGAGCCTCGCCTGGTAACGTTGCCTGTTGGCTTGCGCGGGACGTCTGCAGTGGCGGATCGCGAACCCAGCCGAAGAGCCGCTCCGGTGGCAGCACCGGCGGCAGTCCGGGTCGACGAGAGTCGTCCTGTCGGCTGGCGCAGTGCCGAGACGACCTGACGCACCCCCGGGTGCCGAGCGGTCGGGCACACAATCGTCCAGACAGAGAACCCAGAAAGTAGCGAACGTGGCAAACATCAAGTCGCAGATCAAGCGCATCGGCACCAACAAGAAGGCCCAGGACCGCAACAAGGCCGTCAAGAGCGAGCTCAAGACCGCGATCCGCGCCGCCCGCGAGGCCGTCGTCTCCGGCGACAAGGACAAGGCGACCACGTCGCTGGCCCTCGCCTCGAAGAAGCTCGACAAGGCCGCCAGCAAGGGCGTCATCCACAAGAACCAGGCCGCGAACCGCAAGTCGGCCATCGCGAAGCAGGTCGGCGCCCTCTAGGCACCGACCCCCTCGGCTCGGGCCTCGGCCCGGCCGTCGACGAAGGCCCCGTCTCCTCGGAGACGGGGCCTTCGTCGTGCGGTCAGCGGGCGAGCTGGCCGCGGGTCGCGACGGCGGTGACCATGCGCTCGAGGGCGTAGACCGCGTCGCGCTCGGCGCCCTTGACGGCCGCGTCGGTCTCGGCGAGCAGCTCGATGCACCGCCCGAGTCCCTCCTCGCTCCAGCCGCGCACGTCGCGCTGCGCACGCTCGACCTGCCACGGCGCCATGCCGAAGCGCGAGGCGAGCTGCGCCGCGGGGCCGTACGCCCCCTGCACCTTCGCCATCGTGCGCACCTTCACGGCGAAGGCGGCGACCACGGGCACCGGGTCGGCCCCGGTCGAGAGGGCGTGCCGCAGCAGCACGAGGGCCTCGCCCTGGCGGCCGGCGATGGCCATGTCGGCGACCTTGAAGGCGTTCGTCTCGACGCGGCCCGAGTAGTACTTCTCGACGGTGACCTCGGTCACCTCCTCCGCGGCGTCGGAGATGAGCTGCTGGCAGGCGCTGGCCAGCTCGGCGAGGTCGTCGTTGAAGGCCGTGACGAGGGCGCGCAGGGCACCGCTCGTGACGCGGCGCCGCTCGGCCGAGAACTCGGCGGCGGCGAAGTCGTACTTCTCGGTGTCTTTCTTGAGCTCGGCACAGACGACCTCGATGCCGCCGCCCGTGCCGGAACGCAGGGCGTCGAGGAGCTTCTTGCCGCGCACTCCCCCGCCGTGCCGGAGGACGACGTAGGTGTCGTCGGCCGGCGACTCGAGGTAGCGCAGGGTCTCGGAGAGGAACGCGTCGGTGCACTTCTCCACCGACGCGACGCGGATGAGCCGCGGCTCGGCGAAGAGCGAGGGGCTCGCGAGGCTGACGAGTTCGCCGGGCTGGTACTGGCCCGCGTCGAGGTCGTTCACCTCGATGCTCGGGTCTTCCGCCGCGAGCTGGTCGCGGAGCTGACGGACGGCCCGGTCGGCGAGGAACTGCTCGGGGCCGCTCACGAGCACGACGGGGGCGGGGCGGATCTGGTGCCAGGCGACCTGGTCGATGCTGACGGTCGCCTTCTTGGCCGTCTTGCCGGTCGCGCGCGCCGCCATGGTCCTCCTCCGGGTGCGGCCGCCCGGAGAGCGGCCGGGACCAGGGTAGCCGAGGCCGCCGACGCTCCGGCGGCCGCGGGCAGGCGCTCGCGCCAGACGTGCATCCCCTCGTCGTCGAGCCGCACGGCCGCGTCGCCGTCGTGGTCGGTGCGCACCACCTCCGTGCCGAGCCCGTCGAGCAGCCCCAGGGCGTCCTCGGTCGGGTGGCCGTACGTGTTGTCGGCGCCGACGCCGACGAGGCCGACGCGGGGGCGGGCGGCCTCGTAGAGAGCGTCGAGCTGGTCGGCCGAGCCGTGGTGGGACACCTTGACGACGTCCACGCCGGTCGGGACGCCGCCCGCGGCCAGCAGTCGCCGTTGGGCGGCCTCGCCGAGGTCGCCGAGGTCGAGGAGCGACACGCAGCCCGTCGCGCACCCGACCCGCGGCTGCCAGGCCGTCACCACGCTCGCGTCGTTGCCGGGCTCGACCGCCGCGCCGCGGTCCGAGGCGGGGGGCGGCCAGAGCGCCGTCCACGAGAGGTCGCCCAGCACGCCGCCGACGCCCGCGGAGGCCTCCAGCACCTTCGCTCCCGCCCGGCGGAGGCGCTCCACGACGTCGGCGTCGGCGGGGCGCCCCACCGGCCCGACGACCACGCGGTCGACGTCGGCGGCCACCACGTCGACGGCCCCGACGTGATCGGCGTCGAAGTGCGTCAGCACCAGGAGGTCGACGTGCGGGACGGCGAAGCGCCGGAGGCACCCGGCGAGGGCCTCGGCGTCGTCCCCGACGTCGACGAGCGCCGTCGCCCCGGCGCTCCGCACGAGCACGGCGTCGCCCTGGCCGACGTCGCACTGAGCGACGGTCCACCCGTCGGGCACCGCGGCGCGCTCGCCCGTCCGCGCCCCGGCGACGACCGCGAGGAGCGTCAGCACCAGAAGGCCCGAGGTCGCGCCGAGCACCGCCCGGGCACGCCCGCCGCGCGTGCCGAGGACCGCGCCCGCCGCCACGGCCGTGACGAGCACGAGAGCCGCCGCGGCGGCCGGGGCGTCGGGCCAGGGCAGACGTGCGAGCGGCCAGGTCTCGACGGACCGGGCGACTGCCCCGACCCAGGTCGCCGGGACCCAGGCGACCCGGGCGACCGCCAGGGCGACCCCCGGCGCCCACCCGGCCGTCGCGCAGACGACGAGCCCGCCGACGGTGGCGAGCGGCGCGGCCGGCTCGGCGAGGACGTTGGCCGTGACGCCGTGCACGGGGATGCTGGGCTCGAGCAGGAGCAGGACGGGCTGGCAGGCGAGCTGCGCCGCGACGGGCACGGCGAGCACCAGCGCGAGGGGCGCGGGCAGCACGCGCCCGAGGAGCGTCGCCAGGGGCCCGGCGAGCACGACGAGCCCGGTCGTCGCGAGCACCGACAACGCGAAGCCGACGTCGCGCGCGAGCCACGGGTCGGCCACGAGCAGCCCGAGCACGGCGACCGCCACCACCGGCAGCCCGGACACCGGTCGGGCGGCGCCGAGGTGCGCCAGGACGACGAGGGCCATCACGGTCGCCCGGAGGATGCTCGCGTCGGGCGTCACCAGCACGAGGAAGGCGAGCAGCACGCCGACGGCCGCGCCGAGCCGTGCGAGCCGCGGCACCCGCAGCAGGCCGCCGACGATCATGGTGAGCGCCACGAGCACGGCGCAGTTCGAGCCCGACACGGCCGTCAGGTGCGTCAGGCTGGCCGTGGCCATGGCCTCGCGCAGGTCGTCGGGCACCGCGGTCGTGTCGCCCAGCGTGAGCCCGGGCAGCAGGGCTCCCCCGTCGCCCGGCAGCGTCGCGGTCACCTCGCGGAACGAGCCGCGCACGGCGTTCGCCGCCTCCGCGAGGCCCTCCGGAGGCGCGCCCGGCTCGACCTCGCCCCTCACCGCCCCGACGAAGGCGACGTCCGCCCCGTGGTCGACCGGCAGCACCGAGACCCGGGCCGTGAGGTGCTGGTCGATCTCGACCACGCGGCCGTCGGCCGGCCGGGGCCCGAGCAGCAGCATCGTGGAGGAGCCCTGCCAGACCAGGTCGTCGCCGACCCGCGCCTCCTCGAGGACCAGCTCTGCCGCGGTCGTGCCGCCCGTCATGCGCTCGGACGCCGTGCCCGTGACGACGGCGACGCGGCCCTCGAGCGCAGCGAGCTCGGGCGGCCACCGGGCGTCGTGCCGGGCCGCGGCACCGGCCGTGAGCAGGGCCACGACGGCCGCGGTGAGCCCGACCACGGCGGCGGCGGCCACGGGCGCCGACGCGCTCGACGGCCGCGTCGTGCCTCGTCGGCGGGCGAGGACGGCACCGCCGCCCAGCGCGGCGACGGCGACGACACCGGCGACGAGGGCCGTCCGGCCGAGGGCGGCCGGCTCGGGCAGGGCGAGCACGAGGGCCAGCCAGCCCACCGCGACGGGCACGGCGAGACGGACGTCGATCGCGGCGGGCGGCCTCACACCGTCACCAGGGCCCGGAGCTTCTCGAGCGTCTTCTCGCCGATGCCGGGCACCCCGAGGAGGTCGTCGACCGAGCGGAACGACCCGTTCGCCGCGCGCCACTCGAGGATCGCCGCGGCGGTCGCGGGCCCGACGCCCGGCAAGGTCTGCAGGGTCGCGTCGTCGGCGCGGTTCAGGTCGACGAGACCGCCGGCCCCGGCACCGCCCGACGTGCCGGGTACGCCCCCGCTGCCCGCGGCGCCGAGAGCGCCCCCGGCCCCCGACGCACCCGGCCCGATCTCTCCCACCGCCGGCACCCCGAGCTGTTCGCCGTCGACGACCGGACGGGCGAGGTTGACCGCCGCCTGCTCCGCTTCGGGCGTGAACCCTCCGGCGGCCGCGACCACGTCGACGACCCGCGAGCCGGCGGGCAGCTCGTAGAGACCCGGCCGTGCGACCTGTCCGTAGACGTGCACGAACACCGGCCCGGCGGACGCGGCGCCTGCCGCGCCGCCGGCCGCGCCGGGGGCGGCCGAAGCCCCGGGCCCCGCGGTGCCGGACGCGACCGGGCCGGGCGGCGAGGTGATCGCGGTCTCGCCCGCGCCTCCACCGCCGGCGACCGCCGAGACGGCCACCGTGACGGCGAGCAGGGCCAGCACGAGCACCACGACCGCGCCGAGGCCGACGCGCCAGCGGGGCCCGCGAGGCGCCGCGGGGTCGGGCGCGGCACGGAAGGAGACGACCATGCCGAGACGGTAGGCGCGTCGGGCGGACGGCCACGGACGACGACGGCCGCCCTGGGGAGACCAGGGCGGCCGTCGTCTGCCGGGGAGGACCGGCTACTTCACCGCGATGTTGACGAGGCGAGGGGCGCGGACGATGACGTTCACGACCTCCTTCTCGCCGACGGCGCGCTGCACGGCCGCCGAGGCGCGCGCGAGGGCCTCGAGCTCGTCCGGGCTGATCTTGGGCGAGACCTCGAGCCGGTCGCGCACCTTGCCGTTGACCTGGACGACGGCCGTGACGCTCGTCTCGACGAGCAGCGTCGAGTCGGCCTTCCGCCAGCCGTGCGTGGCGACGCCGACGCCGTCGTAGCCGAGCTTCTCCCACATCTCCGACGCCGTGTAGGGCGCGAAGAGCGACAGGGCCAGGGCCACGGTCTCCGTCGCCTCGCGGACGGCCGGGTCGGCGGCGCCGGCCCCGCTGTCGATCGTCTTGCGGACGGCGTTGACGAGCTCCATGAGCCGGGCGACGACGACGTTGAACTTGAACGCCTCGGTCAGGCCGGGCGCCTCGGCGAGGAACCGGTGCGTCTGGCGGCGGAGGGCCTGGTCGCCCTCGGCCCAGACGACGTCGGTCGCGCTGTCGACGTCGGTCGCCAGCCGGAACGCGCGCGCCAGGAACTTCGCCGAGCCGGCCGGCGAGACGTCGGCCCAGTCGATGTCGTCCTCGGGCGGGCCCGCGAAGGCCATCGTCAGCCGGATCGCGTCGACGCCGTGGCGGTCGACCTCCTCCGACAGGGTGACGAGGTTGCCCTTGCTCTTGCTCATCTTGGCGCCGTCCTGCAGCACCATGCCCTGGTTGAGCAGGGCGCTGAAGGGCTCGGTGAAGTCGAGGTAGCCGAGGTCGAAGAGCACCTTCGTGATGAAGCGCGCGTAGAGCAGGTGGAGGATCGCGTGCTCGACGCCTCCGACGTACTGGTCGACCGGCGCCCAGCGGTTGACGACGGCCGGGTCGAAGGCCTTCTCGGAGTCGCCCGGGCTGAGGAAGCGCAGGAAGTACCACGAGCTGTCGACGAACGTGTCCATCGTGTCGGCGTCGCGCTTCGCGGGCGTGCCGTCGAGCGGGTTCGGCACGGTGACCCAGTCGGTGGCCGCACCGAGCGGCGAGCTGCCCTTGGGCTTGAGGTCGAGGCCCTCGGTCGGCGGCAGGAGCACCGGCAGCTCGCTCTCGGGCACGGGCACCTCGGTGCCGTCGGCGGCGTGCACGATCGGGATCGGCGTGCCCCAGAACCGCTGGCGGGAGATGAGCCAGTCGCGCAGGCGGTACGTCTTCGCCGCCTTGCCGGCGCCCTTCTCCTCGAGCAGCTCGACGACGCGCTTGATGGCGTTCGACTTGCTCAGCCCGGTCAACGGGCCGCTGTTCATCAGGCGGCCCTCGCCGGTCAGCGCGACGCCGGTCTTCGCAGGGTCGAGCTCGGGCAGGTCCTCCGGCAGGATCGCCTGGCCGCCCTCGTCGAGCTCGAGCTTGGGGATGACGCCCGTCACGGGCGCGTTGGTGTCGACCACGACGCGCACCGGCAGGTCGAACTTCCGGGCGAAGTCGAGGTCGCGCTGGTCGTGGGCCGGCACGGCCATGACGGCGCCGTGGCCGTAGTCGGCCAGCACGTAGTCGGCGGCCCAGACGGGCATCGGCGCCCCGGTCAGCGGGTTGACCGCGACGCGGCCGAGCGGCACGCCGGTCTTCGGCCGGTCGGCCGTCTGGCGCTCGATCTCGGTCGACTTCTGCACCTGCACGAGGTAGTCGGCGAAGGCCTCGCGCACGTCGTCGGTCGCCTCGGCCACCAGCTCGGCGGCGAGGTCGCTGTCGGGGGCGACGACCATGAAGGTCGCGCCGTAGAGGGTGTCGGGGCGCGTCGTGAAGACCGTGACGCGCTCGTCGCGGCCCTCGATCTCGAAGTGCACGTCGGCGCCGACCGACCGGCCGATCCAGTTGCGCTGCATGTTCAGCACCTTGGTCGGCCAGCGACCCTCGAGCTGGTTGAGGTCGTCGAGCAGGCGGTCGGCGTACTCGGTGATCGCGAAGTACCACTGCGTCAGCTTCTTCTTGACGACGACGGCGCCCGAGCGCTCGGACGTGCCGTCGGCGAGCACCTGCTCGTTCGCGAGGACGGTCTGGTCGACCGGGTCCCAGTTGACCCAGCTGTCCTTGCGGTAGGCGAGGCCCTTCTCGTACATCTTGAGGAACAGCCACTGGTTCCACTTGTAGTACTCGGGGTCGCTCGTGTGCAGCACGCGGTCCCAGTCGAACGAGGGCGCGTAGAGCTTCATGCTCTGCTTCTGCTGCTCGATGTTCGCGTAGGTCCACTCGCGGGGGTCGACGCCGCGCTTGATCGCGGCGTTCTCGGCGGGCAGGCCGAAGCTGTCCCAGCCGATCGGGTGCAGCACGTTGAAGCCCTGCTGGCGCCAGTAGCGCGCGATGACGTCGCCGAGCGCGTAGCCCTCGGCGTGGCCCATGTGCAGGTCCCCCGACGGGTACGGGAACATGTCGAGGACGTACTTCCGCGGCCGCTTGTCGTCGGGGTCGACGGCGAAGGGCTTCTTCTCCTCCCACACCTGCTGCCACTTGCGCTGCAGGCGCGCGACGTCGTACTCGCGCTCGGCGGCGTCGCGCCCGGCGTGCTCGGGGTTCGGCGCCTGCTCGGCGGCCGGGGAAGTGTCGTGCTCGTGTGCCACGGGACTCTCATTCATCACAGGGGGACGGGACCGGCCGAGGGCACGACGAGGTGCGGCGCAGGGCGACCCGTCGTCCAGGGTAGCGAACGACCGGCCCTGCCCGGCACCGCCCCGAGGTCACCAGGAGGCGCGGCCCGGCGACGCTCCGAGCACCCGCAGCAGGGCGGCCGCCTTCCACCCGGCCTCCGCGAGCTCGTCGCGGGGCACCGACGACGAGGTGACGCCCCCGCCCACCCCGACGGTGGCGGACGACCCGACCCCGTCGAGGCCCACGTTGTGCACGACGACCGACCGGATCGCCATGGCGAGCGACGCGCCGCCGTCGAGCCCGAGCCGGCCGACGGCCCCCGAGTAGACGCCCCGCCGCGCCCCCTCCCACCTCGCGAGCAGGCCGACCGCCGCGCGCTTCGGCGCCCCCGTCATCGACCCGGCCGGGAAGGCCGCCTCGACGGCGTCGACGGCCCGCAGCCCCGGCGCCAGGCGGGCCTCGACCGTGCTGACGAGCTGGTGCACCTGCCGGTAGCCGTGCACCTCGAGCAGCTCGGTGACGACGACGCTGCCCACCTCGGCGACGCGCGCCAGGTCGTTGCGGACGAGGTCGACGATCATGACGTTCTCGGCGCGCTCCTTCTCGCTCTCGCCGAGCTCGCGGGCGAGGCGGGCGTCGACGGCGGGTTCGGCCGCGCGGGGCCGCGTGCCCTTGATCGGCGAGGAGGAGACGCGCCCGTCGGCCCCGACCTCGAGGAAGGACTCGGGCGACGCCCCGACGACCGCCGTCCCGCCGATCCGGACGAACGACGCGTGCGGCGCGGGCGACGCCCGACGCAGGCGTCGGTACGCGGCGAACGCGTCCACGGGGGCGTCGACCCGCACCGACGTCGTCAGGCACAGCACGTAGGCGTCGCCCGCCGCGATGGCCGCGCGACACCGCTCGACGAGCGCGAGGTACTCGGCGTCGGAGTGCCGTCGGTGCACGGCGTCGGGGCCGGGGGGCGCCTCCGGCGGTCCGGGCGGGTCGAGGGGCTCGATCGAGTCCCAGGTCGCGGCGACCTCGGCCGGCCAGTCGTCGTGCCCGAGCGCGACCGCCTCGACGGTGCCGCGGCCGTGGTCGAACGCGAGGGCGCGGTCGGCGCGGAGGAGGGCGAGGTCGGGAGGCGCGGACGCGTCGGGCGCGCCGGTCGCGCCCAGGGGCGGCGGGCTCCCCCGCCCCGGCCCCACGGTCCCGTCGCGGTCGAGCAGCCACGTGCCGAACTCGTAGCCGAGCCAGCCGGCCCAGCCGAGCGGGTCGGTGCCGGGGCGCGGCTCGTCGAGGTCGTCGCGGACGAGCGCCCAGAGCCCGCCCAGGTCGCCGTCGTGGGCCGACGCCGTGGCGGCGGGGCCCCAGAGCACGAGCGAGCGGCCCGCCGCGGCGTCGACGCCCGCGTCGGTCCAGACGACGTCGCCCGACGCGGCGAGGGCGGCCACGACGGCCTCGGGGTCGCGCCACGGGAGGGCACGGCGGACGACCTCGGGGCGCATAGCCTGAGTGTATGAGCCCCGAGAGCAGCCCCCCGCGCCCCGTCGAGCTCGCCTGGCGCGGCGGCGTGCTCGAGCCGGCCGGGGAGGCCGGGGCCGGTGCCCTGCTCGTGGCCGACTCGTGGCTCGTCGTCGACGGCACGGTGCGCGCGCTCGACGTGCACCGCGACCGGTTCGTCGGCTCGGTCGGCGACGCCGACGACGACGACCCCGGGCTCGACGTCGCCGCGTTCTGGGACGCCGCGGTGGAGGCCCTGCCTCGGGAGGGCGAGTGGTTCCCGCGCGTCGAGCTCCGGGCCGGGACCGCGGGCGGGCCCGAGCTCCGCCTGGCGCTCCGGCCCGCCCCCGAGCAGCACCGCTCGGTCGTGCTCGCGACCGCCGACCACGACCCGCGCACGCGCCCGCTCGTCAAGGGCCCCGACCTGGAGGCGCTGGGCGGGCTGCGCCGCTCGGTCGCCCCCCTCGGCGCGGACGAGGCCGTCATCGTCGACGCCGACGGCCTCGTGGTCGAGGGGGCCTGGAGCTCGGTGCTCTGGTGGCGAGGCGACGCCCTCTGCATGCCCGCGGAGGACCTCCCCCGCCTCCCCGGCGTCACCGCCCGGACCGTGCTCACGCTCGCCGCCGTGCTCGGCGTCGACGTCCTGCACGAGCGGGCCACGCCGGCCTCGCTCGACGGCTTCGAGATCTGGTCGCTCAGCGCCCTGCACGGCGTCCGCATCGCGACGTCGTGGGTCGACGGGCCCACCACGGCCGAGCAGCCCGGGCGGCGGGCGACCTGGCAGCGACGGCTCGACGCCCTCCGCCGGCCCCTGCCCGCCCCGCCCGCCTAGGCCGTTCCGAGCCCCCCGGTCGCCTCGACCACGCGGCCGTCCTCGACGCGCAGCCGCCGGGTGACGAGGTCGGCCGGCACGGCCACGTGCGAGACGAGCACGACGGTCGTGCCGTCCTCGCGGGCCGCGGTCAGGACGTCGGCGACGAGCCGCTCGGCCAGGTCGGCGTCGAGCCCCGCCGTGGGCTCGTCGAGCACGAGCACGGGGAAGCCCCGCAGCAGCGCCCGCGCGAGCGAGAGGCGCTGTGCCTGACCGCCCGAGACGAGGGCGCCGCGCTCGCCGACGCGCGCGTCGAGGCCGCCACGCCCGGCGACCCACGCGCCGAGCCCGACGCGCTCGAGCACGGCCTCGAGATCGGCGTCGGACGCGGTGTCGCGGGCGAAGAGCAGGTTCTGCCGGATCGACTCGTCGAACAGGTACGGCGCCTGCTCGATGAGCCCCACGGCGCGTCGTACGGCGGCCGACGTGAGGCGCGAGTCGTCGACTCCCCCGACCTCGTAGCGACCAGCACGGTGGTCCAGGAACCGCACCAGCACCGACGCGAGCGTGCTCTTGCCGGCCCCGCTCGGCCCCTCCACGACGACCCGGTCGCCCGACCGCACCTCGAGGTCGACGTCGCGGAGGGCGTCCACGACGGCGCCCGGCCAGCGGGCGGAGACTCCCTCCAGGCGGAGGACGACCTCGCCCGGGGCGACGACGGCCGGAGGCGCGGCCTCGGTCTCGCAGCCCTCGGCACGGTCGTCGCGGCCCCCGCCCTCCCCCTCCTCCTCGAGCTCGTCGACGACGACGCCCTCCGGCGCGACGGCCGGGACGACCTGCTCGACGCGGTCCCCGCTGGCCCGCACGCGCCTCCCCGCGACGACCGCCGTCGGCACGGCGCCGACGACCTCGAGCACGGCGATCGGCAGGAGGGCGACGAGGGCGAACTGCGGGCCGCTCAGCGAGCCGAGCTCGACCCCCGGCGCCGCGACGAGCACCGTCACGAGCACGGTCGCGCCGGAGACGAGCGACACCGCGGCGGCGACGAGGCCGGCCGTCGTCGCGGTCCGGCGCTCGGTGCGGCGGACGTCGTCGTCGAGCCGCGAGACCCGTTCGAGCTGCCCGTCGAGCGCCTCGAACGCGACGAGCACGTCGAGCGAGGCCACGGTGTCGAGCACCGCGCCCGAGAGCCGGCCGCGCCGGTCGGCGAGGGCGCGTTCGCCGCGCCGGGCGAGGAGGTCGGCCAGCGCTCCCCCGCCGACCATCGCGACCAGCAGGCCCGCCGCGAGCACCCCCGCGGCCGCCGGCGACACGAGCGCCACGCCCGCGACCGACGCGACGGCCGCCACGCCCGCGGCCACGAGCGGCTGGGTGACCCGCAGCGGGAGGTCCTGCAGGGCGTCGACGTCGCTGACGAGGCGGGAGAGGAGGTCTCCGCGGTCGGTGCGGCCGAGCCCGGCCGGCGCGACGCGCGTGAGGCGGCGGTAGAGCTCCGTGCGGACGACCGCGAGCTGTCGGAACGACGCGTCGTGGCTCCACGTCCGCTCGAGGTAGCGGGAGGCCGCGCGGGCGAGGGCCGCGGCGCGCACGCCGACCATGACCATGGTGAGGTACAGGATGGGCGGCTGCTCGGCCGCACGGGCGACGAGGTACGCCGACGCGCCGAGCAGCAGGACGGCGCTCAGGGCGCCGAGGGTCCCCGCGGCGAGGCCGGGCGCCGACCGACGGGCCGAGGGCTGCGCCGTCCGGAGCAGGGTGCGGCTCATCGGACGCCTCCCGGGGCGGAGGCCGCTGCGACGGAGGCGGCACCGGTGACGTCGGTGACGCCCGACGACGCGGGCTCGACGACGACGACCCGGTCGGCGGCGTCGCGCACGGCCGCCCGGTGCGTCACGACGACGACCGCGACGCCGCGCGCGGCGACCTCGCGCAGCCCGGCGACGAGCGCCGCCTCGGTCACCGGGTCGAGGGCCGACGACGGCTCGTCGACGAGCAGGAGGCGAGCCCCGCGCCGCTCGGCCCGGTACAGCGCCCGGGCCAGCGCGACCCGCTGCGCCTGGCCGCCCGAGAGCCCGCTGCCCGACGCCCCGAGCGACGTGCCCGGGTCGAGCTCGGGCGCTCCCGCGAGCCCGAGGGCCGCGCCGACCGCGCCCGCGTCGACGACGTCGCCGAGCGCGACGTTCTCGGCCACCGTGCCCGCGACGAGGCCGGGTGCCTGCCCCGACCACGCGACGTCGCCGAGCACCGGGGCCCGGCCCGCGTCGCGCCAGGCGACACGGCCCGAGGAGGCCACCGCGCCGCGGACCGCGGCGAGCACGGTCGTCTTGCCGGCGCCGCTCGGCCCGACGAGGGCCGTCACCTCCCCGACCGGGGCCCGGAACGAGATCGGCGCGAGGACCGGCACGCCGTCCCGCGAGACCGCGACCCGGTCGACGACGAGAACGTCGTCGGCCGCGACGGACGCAGGCCCCGCGGCGACGGACGCGGGCGCCCCGGCGACGGAGGCGGTCGGGGCGGACGGCACCGCGCCTCGTCGGGGGCCCCCCGCGCCGGGACGCCCGTCGTCGGACGCCGCGTCGTCGTCGAGCACCGCGAACACGCCGTCGGCCGCGGCCACCCCGTCGGAGGCGGCGTGGAAGGCGGCCCCGACCTGGCGCAGCGGCAGGTACGCCTCGGGGGCGAGCAGCAGCACGAAGAGCCCGACCGGCAGCAGCAGCGACCCGTCGATCAGCCGGACGCCGATCGACACCGCCACGAGCGCGACCGACAGGGAGGCGGCCAGCTCGAGCGCGAACCCGCTGAGGAACGAGACGCGCAGCACCCGCATCGTCTCGACGCGGTGCTCGTCGGTGAGGCGGCCGATGCGGGCGACCTGCCGGCCCTCCCGCCCGAACGCCTTGAGGGTCGACAGGCCGCCCACGGCGTCGAGGAACGACGACGCGAGCGACTGGAGGCGGTCCCACTGACGGTCCTGAGCGGCGCGCGTCGACAGGCCGATCAGCACCATGAACACGGGGATCAGCGGCAGCGTGACGACGACGATCACGGCCGAGAGCCAGTCCGACCGCCACATCACGACGACCACGAGCGGCGTGGCGAGGGCGGTCAGCAGCAGCTGCGGCAGGTAGCGCGCGAACCACGCGTCGAGGGCGTCGAGCCCGGGGCCGACGAGCGTGGCGAGCCGGGCCGAGCCGTGGCGGGCCACCCGGTCGGCGCCCCGACCGGCGACGGCGCGCAGCACCCGGCGGCGGAGCTGGCTCTTGACGACCGCCGAGGTGCGGACGGCGACGGCCTCGAGCGCCCACGACGCCGCCGAGCGGACGACGACCGCGACGGCGAGCCCGACGAGCGCGGCTCCGAGGTCGTCCGCCGCGCGCCCGTCGACGACGGCGACGACGGCCTGCGTCGCCGACCACGCGACGCCGACGACGGCCGCCGTCTGCACGAGCCCGAGCAGCGCCCCCAGCACGAGGAACCCGCGCGCGGCGGAGGCGTACCGCAGGAGGCGCGGGTCGACCGGTCCCACGAGGTCGCCTCCCTTAGTGCGCGGCCGGGATGGACGCCCGGCTCACGCGCTTGCGGAAGACCCAGTACGTGAACGCCTGGTAGCCGACGATCAGGGGCACGAAGACCAGGGCGACCCAGCTCATCACGGTCAGCGTGTAGGTCGAGCTCGACGCGTTCACGATCGTCAGGCTGTTCGCGGGGTCGTTGCTGGCCGGCATGACGCCCGGGAACAGCGCGGCGAAGAGGCTCGCCACGGCCAGGGCGATCGTGGCCGCCATCGCGGCGAAGGCGAAGCCCTCGCGACCTCGGAGGTTCGCGACGAACGAGGCCACGAGGGCCGCGGCGGCGCCGACGGACAGCGCCGCCGAGGCCGGCGTGCCGGACGCCAGCGTGGTCGCCGCCAGGAAGCTCGCCGCCACGACGATCGTGAGCGCGCCCGAGCGGACCGCGAGGCGCCGGGCCCGCTCGCGGATGTCGCCCTCGGTCTTGAGCGAGACGAACACGACGCCGTGGGTGAAGAAGAGCAGAAGCGTCGTCAGCCCGCCGAGCAGCGCGTAGGGGCCGAAGAGGTCGGCCGTCGTCCCCACGTAGTCGTGGTTCGCGTCGAGCGGCACGCCGTGCACGACGTTGGCGAAGGCGACGCCCCAGAGGAATGCGGGGACGGCCGAGCCCACGGTGATCATGAGGTCGAAGCGGCGCTTCCACCGCGCCTCCGGACGCTGGTGGCGGTACTCGAACGAGACGCCGCGCGCGATGAGCGCGAGGAGGATCGCGAGCAGGACGAGGTAGAAGCCGCTGAACATCGTCGCGTACCACTCGGGGAAGGCGGCGAAGAGCACGGCGCCCGCGACGATGACCCAGGTCTCGTTGAGGTCCCAGACGGGCCCGATCGTGTTGATGAGCACGCGGCGGTCGGTGTCGTCGCGGCCGAGGAACGGCAGCGACATGCCGACGCCGAAGTCGAAGCCGTCGAGGACGAAGTAGCCGACGAAGAAGAACGCGACGACCGCGAACCAGAGGGTGGGCAGATCCATGTCAGGGCACGCCTTCCGTCAGTAGACCGTGGCCTCGTGCCGGACGAGGCCCGTCTCGGCGTCGGTCTCGGGCGGGCCCGCGGGGCCCTTCTTGGCCGCCGCGACGATGAGCCGGAACTCGACCACGGCGAGGGATCCGTAGATCACGGTGAAGGCCACGAGCGAGATGAGCACCTCGAGGCCGGTGACGCTCGGCGAGACGCCGTCCTCGGTCTTCAGCAGGCCGAAGACGAGCCAGGGCTGGCGGCCCATCTCGGTGAAGACCCAGCCGACGATCATCGCGAGCAGGGGCAGCGGGTAGGTCCAGATCGCGGCCCGCCAGACCCAGCGGCTCGTGGGCAGGCGGCCGCCGCGGGTCAGCCAGAGGCCGACGGTCGAGACGAGCACGGCCACCATGCCGAGGCCCATCATCCAGCGGAACGACCAGTACGTGACCCAGATGATCGGGGTGTAGTCGCCCGGGCCGTAGAGCTGCACGTACTGCGCCTGCAGGTCGTTGATCCCCTCGACGGTGCCGTCGAGGGTGTGCGTCGACAGGAACGAGAGGAGGTACGGCACGCGGATGCTGAAGAGCTCGTGGACGCCGTCGGGCGTGCCCAGCGTGAAGACCGAGAAGGAGGCGTCGGCGCCGGTGCTCGTCGTGTAGAGCGCCTCGGCCGCGGCCATCTTCGTCGGCTGCGTCTCGACCATCGCGAGGCCGAGCTGGTCGCCGGTGAGGAAGGTGAGGCCGCCGGAGACGACCATGAGCACGAGCCCGAAGCGCAGGGCCGGCCGCATGGTCTCGAGGTGCTGGGTGCGGCTGAGGTGCCAGCAGGCGACCGCGACGATCACGGCGGCCGAGACCATGAGGCAGGCGAAGATGGTGTGCGGGAAGGCCGCGAGGGCGACCTTGTTCGTCAGCACGGCCATGATGTCCGTCAGCTGCGCACGGCCCTTCTCCTCGTCGATCTCGAAGCCGACGGGGTTCTGCATGAAGGCGTTGGCCGCGATGATGAAGTAGGCCGAGAGCACGCTGCCGACCGTCGCGCCCCAGATGCTCGCGAGGTGGAGCTTGGCGGGCACCTTGTCCCAGCCGAAGATCCAGACGCCGATGAAGGTCGCCTCGAGGAAGAACGCCAGCAGGCCCTCGAGCGCGAGGGGCGCCCCGAACACGTCGCCGACGAAGCGGGAGTAGTCGGACCAGTTCATGCCGAACTGGAACTCCTGGACGATGCCGGTGACGACGCCCATCGCGAAGTTGATGAGGAAGATCTTGCCGAAGAACTGGGTGAGCTGCAGGTAGTGGACCCGACCGGTGCGCACCCAGGCGGTCTGGAAGACCGCGACCGTGAACGCCATGCCGATCGTCAGCGGCACGAAGAGGAAGTGGTAGATGGTCGTGAGACCGAACTGCCAGCGTGAGAGCAGCAGCGGGTCGAGCAGCTCGGTCACGCGGCGCTCCGCGGTGTGCGGGGTGTGGTCGACGGCACGATGGCTTCTTCCAGGAGGGGGACGGATCGTCGTCACCCCGTCGTGACGCCCCTCAGCCTAGGTCGGCATTTTCACGACACGTGTTGCTTTGTTGCCCTCTGGCTGCCGACTGCCTGGGAAGACGGCGGCCCGTTGCGCGACCGCCTGCTCCGCCGCCACCGGGGAGCCCGGCCCCGGACACGGACGAGGGGCCCGATGCCGTGGCGTCGGACCCCTCGTGAGCTGCCGCGAGGACGCGGCGGGCCGGTGGTCAGCCGATGAGCCCCTTCGACGTGAGGTAGTCCTTGGCGATGGTCGCCGACGACTCCTTGTCCGTCTGGCTCCGCGAGTTGAGCTCCTGCAGGTCGCTCGGCGTGAGGGCCTGGTCGACCGCGTCGATGATCGCCTGGGCGTCGTCGTCGACCTTGTCGGAGACGATCGGCACCACGTTCTGCGGCAGGATCAGGTTCTCCGGGTCGTCGAGGGTGACGAGGTCGTTCTCGGTGATGAGCGGGCTGGCCGTGTAGATGTCGGCGAGCTGGACGTCGCCCGAGACGAGGGCCTTGACCGTGAGCGGTCCGCCGCCGTCGTCGATCGGGGTCGACGTGACGTCGACGCCGTAGACGCTCTTCAGCCCGGGAGGGCCGTAGGGACGCTCGGCGTTCTCGGGCGGGGCGCCGAGGGCGAGCGTGCCGGAGTAGTCCTTGAGGTCGGCGAGGCTCGTGATGCCGTTCGACTCCGAGAACTCCTTGGTCACGTTGTAGCTGTCCTGGTCGGACGCCTCGGAGGCGGCGAGGGCGGTCAGGCCGTCGGGCAGGGCTGCCTCGAGGGCGGTCTGCACCTCCTCCGGCGACTTGGCCGTGGACTCCTTGTCGTAGAACTGCAGGAGGTTGCCGGTGTACTCGGGGAAGACGTCGATCGCGCCCGACTCGAGCTCGGGCAGGTAGACCTCCCGCTGGCCGATCTGGTACTCGCGCTGGACGTCGTAGCCGCCGTCCTCGAGGGCCTGGGCGTACAGCTCGGCGATGATCTCGTTCGAGTAGTACTGCTGCGAGCCGATGACGAGCGTGTCGGACGAGGCGGCCGAGGAGTCGTCTCCCCCGTCGCTCAGCGGGTCGCTCGACGCGCACCCTGCCAGGGCCACCATGGCCCCGATCGCGACTGCACCGAGAACGGTGAGCCGGCCTTTCTTCGCTGTGTTGATCACTGTGTTCCTTCCTGGAGGGATGTTGCCTTCGCCGCGGACGACCGTCTGGTCGTGACGCGGGTGTCGGTGGGTCGTCCGGCCGTGACGCCGGCGGGGACGACGAGTCGCTGGGCGATCGAGAAGACGATCTCGAGCAGCACCGCGAGCAGGATCACGAGGATCGAGCCGGCGAGCATCTGCGTGTAGTCGTTCGATCGCAGGCCGCGGAAGAGGTAGATGCCGAGGCCGCCCGACCCCACGACGGAGGCGATGGTCGCGGTGGCCACGACCTGGAGCGTCGCCGAGCGGATGCCGCCGATGAGCAGCGGCAGGCCGAGGGGCGCCTCGACGCGCGTGACGATCTGCCACTCGGTCATGCCGACGGCGCGGGCGGCGTCGACCGTCGCCCGGTCGACGGCCTCGAAGCCCGAGTAGGCCCCGGCGAGCACCGAGGGGACGGCGAGGATGACGAAGGTGATCATCGGCGCGGTGATGCCGATGCCGAGGAGCAGCGCGAGGAGGAACACGAGGCCCACGGTCGGCAGGGCGCGGGCGCCGCCGGTGACGGCGACGGCGAAGCTGCGCCCTCTGCCCGTGTGGCCGATCAGCCAGCCGATCGGGATCGCGATGACCGAGGCGATGACGACGGCGACCAGCGTGTAGGCGAGGTGCTCTCCGATGCGGGTCGGGATGCCGTCCGGGCCGGTCAGGTGGACCGGGTCGCCGATCCAGGCGAAGGCGTCGAGGAAGAGGTTCACGGCGCGGCCACCACCTCTCGGGTGCTCGCCTTGGCGGCGCGTCGTCCGGAACGGGTGGTCGTCCACGGCATGAGGGCCCTCCCGAGCAGCACGAGCAGGCCGTCGAGCACGAGGGCCATCGCGATGGTGATGACGATGCCGGCGACGATCTCGGCGAGGATGTCGCGTTGGAAGCCGTCGTTGAACAGCAGGCCGAGGCCGTTGATGCCGAGGATGCCGCCTACCGTGACGAGGCTGACCGTGCTGACGACGACCACGCGCAGGCCGGCCAGCAGCACCGGGCCGGCGAGCGGGATCTCGACCCGCCAGAACCGCTGCCACGGCGAGTAGCCGATCGCCGTCGCGGACTGCCGCACGTCGGCCTCGACCGACTGGAGGCCGTCGGCGACCGACCGCACCATGAGCGCGACGCCGTAGAGCGTCAGGCCGACGATGATGTTGGTGTCGCTGCGGATCGGGTAGCCGATGATGCCCGGCAGGATGACCAGCAGGGCGAACGACGGAACGGCGTAGAACAGGCCGGCCACGGTGAGCACGACGCCGCGGATCGGGGCGTACCGGTAGGCCAGCCAGCCGATGGGCAGCGAGATGACGAAGGCGAGGACGATCGGAGGCACGCTGAGGCCGAGGTGCACCAGCGTCTTGTCCCAGATGTAGTCGGCGTTCGACCAGACCCAGTTCACGACGCTCGCCCACCCTGCGCCGGGGCACCCGGCGCCGCGACGGCACCGGCCTCTGCGTCGGGGACCCTGACCGGCCCGGTGAGCACGCCCGTGGTCCGGCCGTCGTCGTCGACGACGACCTGGCCGGTGGCGGTCTGCTGGATGTGGAGGGCACGCTTGCCGCGCTTCGAGCCGACGAAGTCGGCGACGAAGTCGCTCGCGGGGTCGGAGAGGATCTCGGCCGGGCTGCCCTGCTGGGCGATCCGGCCGCCCTTCTCGAGGATCACGACCTGGTCGCCGAGGTAGAAGGCCTCGTCGATGTCGTGGGTCACGAAGACGACGGTCTTGTCGAGCTCGCGCTGGAGGCGGATCAGCTCCTGCTGCAGGTCGGAGCGGACGAGCGGGTCGACGGCGCCGAAGGGCTCGTCCATGAGGAGGATGTTCGGGTCGACGGCGAGTCCGCGGGCTACGCCGACCCGCTGCTGCTGGCCGCCCGAGAGCTGGCTCGGGTAGCGCTGGCCGAGGGAGCGGTCGAGTCCGACGGTGTCCATGAGCTCGAGGGCCCGGTCGCGCGCCTCCTTCTTGCCGACGCCCTTCAGCACCGGCACGGTCGCGATGTTGTCGACGACCTTGCGGTGCGGCAGCAGGCCGGAGTTCTGCATGACGTAGCCGATGCTGCGACGGAGCGCGACGGGCTCGAGGTCGCCGATGGGCTTGCCGTCGATCTCGATGACCCCCGAGCTCGGGTCGACCATGCGGTTGATCATGCGGAGGATGGTGGTCTTGCCGCAGCCGCTGGACCCGACGAACACCGTGGTCTTGCGGGAGGGGATGATCAGGCTGAAGTCGTCGACGGCGCGAGTGCCGTCCGGGTACTGCTTGGACACCGAGCGGAACTCGATCATGGGTGGCTCATTCCTCGTGGGCAGCACGAATCGACACTTGCCAGGAGGTTCACCCAACCACAGTTCCCCTCGACGGGTCACGTCGCGTGACGCGTCGAGTCGCCTGGCGGCTAGCCGACCGTGAGCACCGGTTCGAGGTAGCTCGTGACGACGCGGCGGCACTCTTCCACGAAGCGCTCGTCGCCCCGGCCGCCGGCGACGAAGGCGCGCGCGAGCAGCCCGTTGCCGATCTCGACGACGACCTGCACGGCGAGCTCGGTGCGCTCGTCGGCCACGACGTCGAAGCGCTCGACGAGCAGCCGGAGGACGCTGTCGGCGAGCGGGCTCGACACCGGGGCCTGCTGAGGCGCGCCCAGGTCGGGGACGTCGCCGAAGCGGATCGCCCGGAAGCCGGGCTCGGTGCGGTACATCTCGACCTTGGCGTCCACCACGAGATCGACCGCCTGGCGCCAGTCGGTGACGTCGTCGTGCGAGACCGCTTCGACGACCCGGGCCGTCAGCCGCTGCATGCAGCGGAGGGCCAGGGCGTCGACCACGGCGATGCGGTCGGGGAAGTAGCGGTAGACGGTGCCGATCGAGGCGCCGGCCCGCTCGGCGACCATGGCGGTGGTGAGCCGCTCGTAGCCGATCTCGTCGATGATCGACGCCGCGGCGTCGAGCAGCCCCGTGAGGCGCGCAGAGCTCCGAGCCTGGACCGGCTCGTTCCTGAGCAGTGACGATCCCCCGGGCAGTGCTTCATTGACGTCGGTGACGAGCAACGTTCCTCCTAAGTGCGGTGCCGCGGCGGGTGCCGGGCGCGGTGCTGGACGTCGGGGCCGCCGCGGCGCGACGGGCGCGGACGCGGTCGAGGCGCGTCCGCGCCGGGCGCTCCGCTGGGGGCGCCGTCGACCGATGTGGGCCGCTGTCGGTCGCTGCCGGGAGAATGGACGCATGTGCGGACGATTCGTGATGGCGCGCGCCTCCAGCGACCTGGTGGCCCTGTTCGACGTTGATGTATCAGGAGACACTCTCCCAGACCCTTCCTGGAATATCGCCCCGACGAACGCCGTGTCGCTCCTCGTCGACGCGGCGCCCCGCGGCGACGACGCGGGCGGCCCCCCGGTGCGCCGTCTGGCGTCGGCGCGGTGGGGCCTCGTGCCCGCCGCCTCGGAGGGCCCGGCCGGCCCGCCCCTGACCACGGCCCGGGTCGAGTCGGCGGCCGACGAGCCGGCCTTCGCCGAGGCCGTCGCGACGCGGCGGGGACTCGTGCCGGCGACGGGCTGGTACGAGCAGCAGCTGCTGCCCGACGGCCGCCGTCGCCCCGTCCTCGTGCGGCTGCCCGACGACGAGGTCATGCTGCTCGGCGCGCTCTACGAGTGGTGGCGCGACCCTCGGGCGGCCGTGGGCTCGCCGTCGCGGTGGCTGCTGTCGACGACGCTGCTGACCCGCGCCTCCTCGGGTCCGGCGGCGGAGGTCGCCGGGCGCATGCCGATGCTCGTCGGCACCGACGTGATGGACGACTGGCTCGACCCCGAGACCGAGGGCGACGCCGACCTCCTCGAGGGCGTCGCGTCGCTCGTCGACGAGCCCGCCGGGCGCCTGCTCGTGCACGAGGTGTCGCCCGAGGTCGCCGACGCGTCGGTGGACCACCCCGGCCTGGTCGACCCCGTGGGAGGATGACGGAATGCCCGAGACCCGCAAGGCACCCCCGGCCGCCGTCGAGCCGCTGCTGCACCGGGCCGCCCGCGTCGAGAACCAGATCCACCGCTTCCGCGAGAAGCGCGCCCGCAAGCGGGGCCTCCTGCCGACGATCGTGCCCTACACCGGCTACGGGTCGACGCGCTGGGTGCGCGTGCTCTCGCGCGTGCTGCTCACCCGCACCGGCAGCCTGGAGGGCACCGACCGGCTCAACGTCCGCGGCTGGCGCAGCTTCACCAGCGTGCCGGTCGAGGGCGCCGTCGTCGAGGTCGCCATCGGCGGGCGCACCCACCGCGTCAGCACCGATCGGGGCGGCGTGCTCGACGTGCGCATCGACGTCGACCTGTCGCCGGGGTGGCACGTCGCCACGCTGAGCACCGAGGGCTCGCCGCCCGTCGACGCCCCCCTCCTCGTCATCGACCCGGAGGCGCGGTTCGGCATCGTGTCGGACATCGACGACACCGTCATGGTCACCTCCCTGCCCCGCCCGTTCCTCGCCGCGTGGAACACGTTCGTCCTGAACGAGCACGCCCGCCGGCCCGTGCCCGGCATGGCCGTCATGTACGAGCGCCTGCACTCCGCGGCGAGCGCGTGCCCGGTCGTGTACCTGTCGACCGGCGCCTGGAACGTGGCGCCGACGCTGTCGCGCTTCCTCTCGCGCAACCTGTACCCGAGCGGCCCGCTGCTGCTCACCGACTGGGGCCCGACGCACGACCGCTGGTTCCGCAGCGGGCGGCTGCACAAGCAGACCTCGCTCGACCGCCTGGCGGAGGAGTTCCCGCGGATGCGCTGGCTGCTGGTGGGCGACGACGGCCAGCACGACGAGGAGCTGTACGGTCGGTTCCTCCGTGACCACCGCGAGAACGTGGCGGCGGTCGCGATCCGGCAGCTGTCCCCCAGCGAGGCCGTGCTGGCGGGCGGGCGCTCGCGGGCCGAGCACGCCGAGGGCAGCGACGTGGCGTGGGTCTCCGCCCCCGACGGAGCGGGCCTGTGGGACCAGCTGCGCTGGTCGGGAGCGGTGCCGGTCGACGCGGAGCGCGACCTCTGATGCAGGGATTTCCCCGTACAGGGGCCTGACGACGCTATGATGACGGGAAGATCAGGTATCGGAGGATCATGACTGATCCGCAGAACGGCGACGCGGCCCGACGCTCCACCGTCGAGTGGGAGGCTCGCATCGGCGAGCAGGTCCGCGCGCGCCGCCTCGACGAGGGGCTCGACCAGATCTCGCTGGCCCGGCTGGCCGACGTCTCGACCAGCACGCTGCAGTCGCTCGAGAACGGGCGCGGCAGCACCCTCCGCACCCTCGTGCGCGTCCTCAGGGCGCTGGGCGCCGAGGCCGCGCTCGACACGATCACGCCGACCAGCACCGTCAGCCCCCTCGACCTCTTCCGGGCGACGGCGACGTCGCCGCGGCGGCGCGTCTACCGCGCCCGCGGCTCGCGCACGGCCCGGGGCGTGCGGGACGCCTCGCAGCGCGGCGGGCCCCGACGTCCGGGCGCGGGCGACGGCGACGGTCCAGGCCCCGGGCCGGTCACCGACGACGGCCAGGGCGCCGGGCCGCGATGAGCTGGGTGCCGGTCCGGGCGGTCGAGGTCAGCGCGTGGGGCCTGCGCGTCGGAGCCGTCGCGTACGACCCGGGCGTCGGCGCCCACGTCTTCGAGTACCACCCCGACTGGGTCGAGCGCGGCGTCGAGCTGGCCCCCCTGACGATGCCGATCCGCACCCGGCGGCACGTCTTCCCGCAGCTGCCGCGCGAGACCTTCCACGGCCTGCCCGCCGTCCTCGCCGACTCGCTGCCCGACGACTTCGGCAACGCCGTCATCGACGCGTGGCTGGCGCGCCAGGGCGTCCGGCGCGCGTCGGCGACCCCGCTCGACCGGCTCGCGTACATGGCCGACCGCGCGATGGGGGCGCTCGAGTTCCGCCCCTCGCGCGGCCCCCGGCAGCGGACCACGAGCGCCGTCGAGCTGAGCGCGCTCGTCGAGGGCGCCCGCAGCGTGCTCGACGCGAGCTTCTCGGACGACCGCGAGACCGAGTCGGCCATCCGCTCGCTCATCCAGGTGGGCACGTCGGCCGGCGGCGCCCGCGCCAAGGCGGTCGTCGCGTGGCACCCCGGCACGGGCGAGGTGCGCTCGGGCCAGCTCGACGCGCCCGAGGGGTTCGAGCACTGGCTGCTGAAGCTCGACGGGCTGGGCGGCGACCGCGAGCTCGGCTCGGGGTCGGCGACGGGCCGCGTGGAGTACGCCTACTCGCTGATGGCCCGGGCGGCGGGCGTCGAGATCAGCGAGTGCCGCCTCCTCGAGGAGGGCGGCCGGGCCCACTTCATGACGCGCCGCTTCGACCGGCCCGCCGGGGGCGGCAAGGTGCACACGACGACGCTCTGCGGCACGGCCCACCTCGACTACCGGCAGCGCCAGGCGCACGACTACGGCCAGCTGCTCGAGACGGTCGACCGTCTCGGGCTCGGGCCGGAGGCCCGCGCGGAGGCCTTCCGCCGCATGGTGTTCAACGTGCTGGCCGCCAACAACGACGACCACACGAAGAACGCCTCGTTCCTGCTGCGCTCCCCGGGGGCGTCGTGGGAGCTCGCCCCGGCGTACGACCTGACCTACGCCCACAACCCCGAGGGACGGTGGACCTACCAGCACCTGATGGGGGTCGACGGGGTCTTCCACGACGTGCGGCGCGACGACGTCATGCGCCTCGCCGACCGCTTCCTCGTGCCGGGGGCGGCCGCCGTCGTCGACGAGGTGCGCGAGGCCGTCGAGGGCTGGCGCGGGCACGCCGACGAGGCCGGGGTGCCGGACGACGTCGCCCGCCACGTCGAGGACGACCTGCCCCGCTGGTGACCCGGCGCGGGTCGGCCGGCGCCCGGACGGCGCGATGTCGGGGGCTCTGCCTACACTCTGTTCGAACACACTTTCGAACGAGTGGAGGAGGCACGATGAGGGTCGACGAACAAGTGCCGGTCGAGACGACCGAAGGCGGGGCGCCCCTGCGCTTCGTCTGGCGCGGCGTCGTCTACGGCGTGGTGAGCTCGCCCGAGCGGTGGATGACCCGGCGCGAGTGGTGGCGGTCGGCGCAGCGCGCGCCGCGGGGCGCCGGCGAGGGGCTCGTCGAGATGCCCGTCTGGCGGGTCGACGCCTTGCCGCTCACCGACGGCGCGCACCGGGTCGACGGCACCTTCGACCTCGCGCTCGACCCCGCGGGCGACACCTGGCTGCTGCTCGGGGTGTTCGACGACCGGGTCGAGCAGCAGCTCTTCGCCTGAGCCGCGACCGATCGGGAATGCCCGAGGTGCCACACTCGTTCGGACGACCGGTGGATGCCTCCCGCCGATCCGCGACGCCGCGTGGCGTCCGCCCGACCCAGGAGGAACGCCCGCATGACCGCCATCCGATGGCTCTTCGACGCCCAGCTGGTCATCGGCGACCAGACCGTCCTCTGGCGCGAGATCGTCGGCAACGTCTTCGGCCTGCTCAGCGCCCTCGGCGGGATGCGCCGCAAGGTCTGGGCGTGGCCGGTGGGCATCGTCGGCAACGCGCTCCTCTTCACGGTCTTCCTCGGGGCGGTCTTCCAGACCCCGAACCCGGTCAACCTGCTCGGCCAGGCGGGCCGCCAGGTCATGTTCATCGTCGTCTCGGTCTACGGCTGGCACCGCTGGCGGCAGGCCCGCGGGGGCGACGCCGGATCGGCCGTCGAGCCGCGCTGGGCCGGCGCGAGGGCCCGCGTCTTCCTCGTCGTCGCCCTCGTCGGGGGCACCGCGGTCCTCACGCCGGTCTTCCGCGCACTCGGTTCGTACGAGCCCGTGTGGGCCGACGCCTGGATCTTCACGGGCTCGCTGCTCGCCACCTACGGCATGGCCAAGGGCTGGGTCGAGTTCTGGCTGATCTGGGTCGCCGTCGACCTCGTGGGCACGCCGTTGCTGTTCAGCGCCGGCTACTACGCCTCCGGCCTCATGTACGTCTTCTACGGCGCCTTCACCCTGGTCGGCTTCTTCGTCTGGGCCCGCGCCCGTCGTCGGAAGCCGCTCGTCGAGACCCGGTGGCCGGACCCGACGCTCCAGCGCCCCTGAGCCTCGCGGGGCACGCGCACGGGCGGCGCTGGCAGGATGACCGCATGCCCCTCCCCCTCGAGAACTACGCCCTGGTCGGCGACCTGCACACGGGGTGCCTCGTCGGCACGGACGGCAGCGTCGACTGGCTCTGCTTCCCGCGCTTCGACTCCGCCTCGATGTTCGGCGCCCTGCTCGGCGACCGCGACCACGGCCGCTGGCTGGTCGCCCCCGTCGACGCCGAGGCGACCTCGACGCGCCGCTACCTCGACGACACGTTCGTGCTCGTCACCCGATGGACGACGTCGACGGGAGTCGTCGAGGTCACCGACCTCATGCCGATCGGCGACCGCCGGGCCGACCTGGTCCGCCGCGTCACGGGCGTCGAGGGCACCGTGACCCTGCACGAGGACCTCCGCATCCGCTTCGGCTACTCCACCGCCCTGCCCTGGGTGCGCCAACTGCCCGACGGCGACGACGTCGCCCTGGTCGCGACGGCCGGGCCCGACGCCGTCGTCGTCCGCGGACCGCACCTCACCGCGGCCGACCACACCCACGCCGCCCGGTTCGACGTCGCCGCCGGCGAGACCGTCGACATGACCCTCACGTGGTACCCGTCGCACCGCGAGCCCCCGACCCCGATCGACGTCGACGAGCGCCTCGCCCAGACGACGGCGTGGTGGCAGGACTGGGCCAGCCGGTGCGAGGTCACGGGCGCCTGGTCGGCCGAGGTGCGACGCTCGCTGCTGATCCTGCGGGCCCTGACCAACGAGGACACGGGCGGCATCGTGGCCGCGGCCACGACGAGCCTGCCCGAGCAGCTCGGCGGGTCGCGCAACTGGGACTACCGCTACGTGTGGCTCCGCGACGCGTCGATGACGCTGCAGGCGCTGATCCTGCACGGCTTCGCCGAGGAGGCCGAGCAGTGGCGCGGCTGGCTGCTGCGCGCCATCGCGGGCGACCCCGCCGACGTGCAGATCATGTACGGCCTGGCCGGCGAGCGCCTCCTGCTCGAGAGAGAGGTCGCCGAGCTGCCCGGCTACGAGGGCGCCTCGCCCGTGCGGGTGGGCAACGCGGCCTTCACGCAGTACCAGGGCGACGTCTTCGGCGAGGTGATGGTCGCGCTGCACGAGGCCCGGCTGCTCGGAGTCGCCGAGAGCGAGTACTCGTGGCCCCTCCAGCGGGCGCTGATGCAGTACGTCGAAGACAACTGGGACCGCCCCGACAACGGCATCTGGGAGATCCGCGGCGAGCTGCAGCACTTCACGCACTCCCGCGTCATGGTGTGGGCCGCGCTCGACCGCGCCGTCGCCGGCGTCGAGCAGTTCGGCCTCGAGGGTCCCGTCGAGCGCTGGCGCCGGCTGCGCGACGAGGTGCGGGCCGAGATCGAGCGCGAGGGCTGGGACCCGACGCGGGGCACGTACACCCAGCACTACGGCTCGACCGAGGTCGACGCGTCGCTGCTCCAGATGGCGCAGGTCGGCTTCGTCGCCCCGGACGACCCGCGGATGACCGGCACCGTCGCGGCCATCGAGCACGACCTGCTGCACGACGGCCTGCTGCTGCGCTACCGCACCGAGTCGGGCGTCGACGGGCTCGCCGGCGGCGAGAACCCCTTCCTCACCTGCTCGTTCTGGCTCGTGGAGCAGTACGCGCGGTCCGGCCGCCTCGACGACGCGACAGCCCTCATGGACCGCCTCGTCGGGTACGCGAACGACGTCGGCATGCTCTCCGAGGAGGTCGAGGTCGCCACCGGCCGTCACGTCGGCAACACCCCCCAGGCGCTGTCGCACCTCGCGCTGGTGCGCGCCGCGGACGCGATCTCGGGGGCCCGGGAGGCGAGCCGCGAGGCGGAGCCGGCCCGCGCCTCCGCGTCCTGACCGTCGCGGACGCGACGGAGGCCGCCCCGCACGAGCGGGACGGCCTCCGTCGGTCACGGGCGACGCGGGATCAGGCGGGCCAGTCCGACGGGCCGGTCGAGCCGGCGGCGTAGGTGTCGAGCGGCACGCGGTCGTCGTGCCAGGCCTCGAGCACCGGCGCGACGATCGCCCAGCAGCGCTCGGCCACGTCGCCGCGGATCGACAGCGTGGGGTCGTCGTGGAAGATGCCGCTGAGCACCTCGCCGTAGGGGGTCAGCTCGGGCTTGCCCAGGGTGACCTGGAAGGTCGACTTCTCGAGGTCGAAGGGGTTGCCCTGGCCGTTCGTCGTCACGCCGAGCTCCATCGTCTCGGGGCTGATCTCGATGCGGAGCGTGTCGGGGCTCGACGAGCCGTTGAGGCCCTCGGGCAGCGCGGGGACGGGCTTGAAGGTGATGAGCACCTCCTTGCGGATCTTCGTCATGCCCTTGCCGGAGCGCAGGATGAACGGCACGCCGGCCCAGCGACGGGTCTTGACCTCGAACTCGACCTCGGCGAGGGTCTCTGTCTGGCGCTCGGCGTCGACGCCCTCCTCGTCGGAGTACGAGGGGATCTCCTTGCCCTCGATGGTGCCGGCCGTGTACTGCGCGCGGCGGCTGGAGGCGACGGGGTCGCCGCCCTTGACCCAGGTGGCGCGGAGGACGCGGGCGATCTCGCTGCGGAGCTCGACCGAGTCGATGCTCGAGGGGGCGTCCATCGCGATGACGGCGAGCACCTGCAGCAGGTGGCTCTGGATCATGTCGATGAGGGCGCCGGCCTTGTCGTAGTACTGCGCGCGGCCCTCGAGGCCGAGCACCTCGTCGTAGAAGATCTCGACCTTCTCGATGTTCTCGCTGTTCCACACCGGCTCGAAGAGGCGGTTGGCGAAGCGCAGGCCGATCATGTTGAGCACGGTGGCGCGGCCGAGGAAGTGGTCGGTGCGGTGGATGCGCTCCTCCGGGACGATCTTCAGCAGCTCGGCGTTGAGCTCGCGGGCGCTCTCCTCGTCGGAGCCGAAGGGCTTCTCGAGGGCGAGGCGGAGGCCGTCGGGCAGGTCGATCTCGGCGAGCGCCTGGATCACCTTGGTGCTGATCGCCGGGGGCAGGGCGAAGTACATGACCGGGGTGCCCTCGGAGGCCTCGAAGAGGGCCTTCAGGTGCTCGACCGTGGTGGGGTCGCCCTGCAGGTACCGGCTGGAGGCGATGGTCTTCTTGGCGAGGTCGCTGCCGGCGTCGCCGTTGAACGCCGTGGCCACGACGTCGGCCCACTCGTCGGGGGTGCGCTCGCTGCGGCCGGTGCCGATGAGCTGGACGTCGACGCCGCGGTCGCTCTTCAGCAGGCTGGCGAGGCCGGGCAGCAGGAGGCGCTCGGTGAGGTCGCCCGAGGCTCCGAGGATGATGAGGGTGGTCGTTTCTGTCACTGTGCGGCTTTCGTGAGGGCGGCGGGGACCGTCACCGGGTCGGTGGGGGGAGGCTGCGGAGTCGACGTCGGGCGCGCTCCGGCCGGTGGGGGCCGACGTCACGGGGGCACGGGCGAGCGTCTCGGCCACGGTGCCTCGTCCACGGTACTGCGCCGGGGCCGTCCGCGGCGTCAGGTTCGCCGCCCGCGGACGACGCAGCGCGCCGACGAGCACGTACACTGGTCGAACACACGTTCGAACCGACCCGGCCGGGGGGTCCGACACGGAGCACGACCATGCGTTTCACCCACCTGCACGTGGCCTCGGCGTTCAGCGCCCACTACGGCACGACGCAGCCCGTCGACCTGGTGAATCGAGCCGCGGGCGAGGGGGCCGACGCCCTCGCGATCACCGACCGCGACGGGCTGTACGGCGCGATCCGCCACGTCGGCGCCTGCCGGGCGGCCGGCATCGACCCGATCGTCGGGGTCGAGCTGGGCTGCGCCGACGACCGGGCCGACGGCGGCGAGGGCGGGGTCCGTGCCGGGGGCGCTGACGAGGGCCGTGCGGGAGGCGCGGGTGCGGCAGGCGCCGGAGCCCGCGCCTCCGTTCCCCCCGTCGACCGCGTCGTCGTGCTCGCCCACGGCGCCGGCGACGGGCAGGCCGGGGCGGGGTGGGCGGCGCTCTGCCGGCTCATCAGCGCCGCGCACGGCCGGGCGACGAGACGGGTGAGCGGGAGCGCGAACAGCACCGCCACGATCGGTCGGTCGCGCCTCCGGGCGTTCCTCCGGGGCGACGAGGGGGCGTCGGCCACCGTGCTGCTCGGCCCCGACTCCGACGTGGGCCGCCTGGTGCGCGAGGGCCGCCACGCGGCCGCCGCCGCGTCGTTGGCCGACTGGGCCCGCGAGCTGCCGGGCGGGGTCGTCGTCGAGGTCGTCTGCCAGCTGACCGAGCCGGGCGAGAGCCGCAGCGTGCGGCACGCGGCACGCATGCTCGAGCTGGCCGAGCACGCCGGGGTGCCGGCGGTGCTGACGAACGCGGTGCGCTACCTCGACCCCGACGGCGCCGTCACGGCCGACGTGCTCGACTCGGCCGGGCACCTCGCGCCGCTCGGGGCCTTCACCCCGCAGCCGAACGCGCAGGCCTACCTGAAAGACGGAGACGAGATGCGCGCCCTCGCGCACCTGGTCGCCGACGCCTCGTCGCTGTCGCGCCGCGCCGCGGAGGAGATGCTCGCGGCGACCGAGCGGCTCGCCGACCGGTGCCGCCTCGACCCCGACGCCGACCTGCGCTGGCGACGGGCCAAGGTGCCCGAGCTCAGCGCGATCGGGGTCGACGGCGACCCCGACCAGGTGCTCTTCCGCCGGGCGGAGGCCGGGGTCACCGAGCGGTTCGGCCACGCCGACCAGGCCCTCCGCCGCACCGTGGAGGACCGCATGCGCTACGAGCTCGGCATCATCACGGGCTTCGGCTTCGCGAGCTACTTCCTCACCGTGGCCGACGTGTCGGCGCTCATGCGCGACATGCGGGTGCGGAACGCCGCGCGCGGCTCGGGCGCGGGCAGCCTCGTCACCTACCTGCTGCGCATCTCGAACGTCGACCCCGTCGAGCACGACCTGCTCTTCGAGCGGTTCCTCGGCAACAAGCGCGAGACGCTGCCCGACATCGACATCGACGTCGAGTCCGCCCGGCGGCACGAGATCTACCGGGCGATCTTCGACCGCTACGGCAGCAACCGCGTCACCCTCATGTCGATGCAGTCGACCTACCGGGGCCGGGGCGCCGTCCGCGACGCCGGGCAGGCGCTCGGCCTCGACGACGAGCAGATCGACCTCGTGGCGAACAACGTGTGGCGCTCCAACGCCCGCGACCTCCGCACCGCCATGGCCGAGAAGCCCGAGCTCCGCGCCATCGCCGACCTCGCGCGCCAGAACGGGCAGATCGACCTCCTCGTCGACCTCACCGAGCGGCTCGACCGGCTGCCGCGGCACATCTCGATGCACCCGTGCGGGGTGATCCTCGGCGACTCCGACCTGCTCAGCACCACCCCCGTGCAGCCGAGCGGCATGGGCCTGCCGATGAGCCAGTTCGACAAGCACGACATGAACGACGCCGGCCTGCTGAAGCTCGACGTGCTGGGGGTCCGCATGCAGAGCTCGATGGCCTACGCCCTCGACGAGATCGAGCGGGTCAACGGCTCGCGCGCCGCGGTCGCGGGGGGCCTGCCGGTCGACGTGCCCTACGTGAACCGCGAGGGTCGTCTCGAGCTCGACGAGATCCCCCACGACGACGAGCCGACGTTCGCCGCGATCCGCACCACGCACACCCTCGGCATGTTCCAGATCGAGAGCCCGGGGCAGCGCGAGCTGATCGGCAAGATGCAGCCCGACCGCTACAGCGACCTCATCGCCGACATCTCGCTCTTCCGCCCCGGGCCCATGAAGGGCAACATGGTCGCCCCCTTCCTCGACACGAAGCACGGCTTCCAGCGGCCCGACTACCTGCACCCGAGCTTCGCGTCGTTCCTCGACGACAGCTACGGCGTCGTCATCTACCACGAGCACGTGCTGCGCATCCTCGCCGCCACGATGGAGGTGACGCTCGCCGAGGCCGACGAGATCCGCCGCCACATGGGCAAGGGCGACGACGACGCGCTCGAGCTCGAGTTCCGGCGGCGCACCCGCGGCAACGTCGACCCCCAGGGCCGGAGGCGCTTCACCGACGCGCAGGTCGACAAGATCTGGGCGGTCCTCAAGGGGTTCGGCTCGTTCGGCTTCTGCAAGGCGCACGGTGCGGCGTTCGCCCTGCCCACCTACCAGACTGCCTGGCTGAAGACGCACTACCCGGCGGAGTTCCTCGCCGGGGTGCTCACCCACGACCCGGGCATGTACCCGAAGCGGCTGCTGCTGACGGAGGCGCGGCGCATGGGGGTGCCCGTGCTGCCGCTCGACGTCAACGCGTCCACCGACGTCTACCGCGTCGAGCGGGTGCGCGCGCCGGCGACCCCCGTCGCGCCGACCCGGCCGGGCGACCTCGGCATCCGCCTCTCGCTCACCGACGTCCACGGGATCACCGACTCCGAGCTCGCGCGCATCGTCGTCAACCGTCCCTACGACTCGATCACCGACTTCTGGCAGCGGGCGACGCCGTCGCGGCGACTCGTCGAGCGGCTCGCGCAGGTGGGGGCGCTCGACTCGCTCGCGGGGCCGGGCCGCACCCGCGGCGACGTGCTGGCCCGGGTGCGGTCGCTGACGCAGCGCACCTCCCGGCCCCGCGCCTCCGACGTCCAGAACCAGCTCGACTTCACGGTCGACGACTCGTCCGAGGTGCCCGTCGGCACGCCCGACGTGAGCCTGCGCGACCGGGTCAGCGACGAGCTCGACATCCTGTCGATGGAGGTCAGCGAGCACGTCGTCGAGAGCTACCGGCCGATGCTCGACGACCTCGGCGTGACGCGGGCGGCCGACCTCCGCGACCACTGGAACGGCACGACCGTGCTCGTCGCCGGCATCCGCATCGCCACGCAGACCCCGCCGATGCGCAGCGGGAAGCGGGTCGTCTTCATCAGCGTCGACGACGGCACCGGCTGCGCCGACGCGACCTTCTTCGAGGAGGCGCAGGCGCGGTCGGGGCCGTTGCTGTTCGGCACGAAGCTGCTGCTGATCCAGGGGCGCACGCGGCGCACCGGCGAGCGCGGCATCTCGCTCGAGGCGGAGGCCGCGTGGGACCTCAAGGCGATGTGGCGCGACTGGCAGGCGAACCGCGCCGCGGCGGGGTCCGGCGAGGCGGGGCGCGAGCTGCCCGACCTCTCGGACGCGTCGGCGTGAGCCGGCCCGCGGCGACCGGCTCACGGACGCGTCTGCGTAGGGTGGCGGGCATGAGCGACGAGCAGCAGGCGAAGGGCACGTACGTCGAGCCCGGCCAGGAGTACACCCGCGACACGAACTACATCGAGGACCGCATCACGCGCGACGCCGTCGACGGCTGGCCGGTCGAGGCCGGACGGTACCGCCTCGTCGCCGCCCGGGCCTGCCCGTGGGCGAACCGCACCGTCATCTCGCGCCGCCTGCTCGGCCTCGAGGACGCCATCTCGCTCGGCCTCCCCGGCCCCACCCACGACGCTCGCAGCTGGACCTTCGACCTCGACCCCGACGGCCGCGACCCGGTGCTCGGCATCGAGCGGCTGCAGGAGGCGTTCTTCGCCCGCACGCCCGACTACGCCCGCGGCATCACCGTGCCGGCGATCGTCGACGTGCCGACCGGCAAGGTCGTCACGAACGACTTCCCGCAGATCACCCTCGACTTCGCCACCGAGTGGACCGAGCACCACCGCGACGGCGCGCCCGACCTCTACCCCGAGCACCTGCGCGCCGAGATCGACGAGGTGAACGCCGTCGTCTTCCGCGACGTCAACAACGGCGTCTACCGTGCCGGGTTCGCGGGGTCGCAGAAGAGCTACGAGCGGGCCTACCGCACGCTCTTCGACCGGCTCGACCAGCTGTCGGAGCGCCTCGCCGACCAGCGCTTCCTCGTCGGCGACACGATCACCGAGGCCGACATCCGCCTCTTCACGACGCTCGCCCGCTTCGACGCCGTCTACCACGGGCACTTCAAGTGCAACCGCTCGAAACTCAGCGAGATGCCGGTGCTCTGGGCCTACGCCCGCGACCTGTTCCAGACGCCCGGGTTCGGCGACACGATCGACTTCGACCAGATCAAGGCGCACTACTACGTCGTGCACAGCGACATCAACCCGACGGGCATCGTGCCGGCCGGGCCCGACCCGTCGGGCTGGCTGACCGAGCACGGCCGCGAGCGCCTCGGCGGCCGCCCGTTCGGCGACGGCACTCCCCCGGCGGCGCCGCCCGAGGGCGAGCGGGTGCCGCCGCTCGTCGCGTGATCGACCCCGGCGACCGCCTCCGCCGCACCCGCGACGAGGCCCTGGTCCTCGCCGAGCGCCTCCTCGGCGACATGGAGGCCGTCGCCGCCGCGCGCGAGGGCGCCAACGTCGACGACGAGCACGACCCCGAGGGGTCGACGATCGCCTACGAGCGGTCGCAGCTCGACGCCGTCCGCCGGTCGGCCCTCGAGCGGGCCGCCGACGCCACCTCCGCGCTCGGCCGCCTCGCCGACGGCACGTTCGGCCGCTGCGAGCGCTGCGCCGCCCGCATCGGCGACGCCCGGCTCGAGGCCCGACCCACCGCCCGGCTCTGCATCGACTGCGCGACCTGACCGGCGCACGACGCCCGAGCCTCGCCTCCCGGCCCGGCCCGGTCGGCAACTCCTGCTCTCGTGCGACAGGGGGCGCCGACGCGGCCTCCCGTCGCACCTCCGCCGGAGTTGCCGACACCGACGACGATGACGACGGGGCAGGCCACGGCGCTTCCCCGAGGCTGCCTCACGTCGTACGCTGAGCACGCACCACGGCGACGACGCCGGCGCGCCGCTCGTCGTCGACCACCCGACGACGGAAGGCGCTCGATGGACCCACGACCCGTCGTCCCCTCCCGCACCGCTCGCGCCCCCCGCGGCGCCGCCGACGTGCAGGCCGCCCGCCGCCGCCTCGTCGCCGAGTCCTGGCAGCGCTCGCTGAGCCGCCGACTCGACCCCGACGGCCTCCCGCGGCTCGAGCTGCCCGAGGACGACCTCGAGTCGTGGCGCCGCGAGCATCCCCTCGCCCTCCTGCTGCCCGTCGTGCGGAAGCTCCTCGTCGACGACGCCGAGGGCAGCGGCCTCCTCGTCGCGGTCGGCGACGAGCTCGGCCGCCTCCTCTGGGTCGAGGGCGACCACGAGGCCCGGCGCCGCGCCGAGTCGATGCTCTTCGTCGCGGGCGCCGGCTGGTCCGAGGCCCGGGTCGGCACCTCGGCGCCCGGCACCGCCCTGGCGCTCGACCGCGGCGTGCAGATCCGCGGGGCGGAGCACTTCAACCACCTCGTGCAGGAGTGGAGCTGCACCGCCGTCCCCGTGCACGACCCCGCCGACGGCCGGGTCATCGGAGTCGTCGACATCACGGGCGACGACCGGGCCGCGGGCGACCAGACCCTGCCGCTGCTGCGCGCGACGGTGGCCGCCATGGAGGCGCAGCTCGCCCTCTCGAGGAGCCTCGCCTCCCGCTCCGGTCCGGCCCGCGCCTCCCGCCGTCCGTCGTCGTCGGCCCGGGGCCCCGCGGCGCCGGCCGACGCCGCGTCCGTCCGGCGGCCGGTCGTCGTGACCCGCCCCCGCCTCGACGTGCTCGGCCGGGACGAGGCCCTGCTGCACACGAGCCGGGGCACGACGGTGCTGAGCGCCCGGCACTCCGAGATCGCGCTGCTCCTGGCGTCGCGTGCCGCCGGCTGGACCGCCGCGGAGCTCGGCGCCGCCGTCTGGCCGGAGGCGTCGTCGACGACCCTCCGCGCCGAGATGGTGCGGCTGCGACACGTGCTCGAGGCCGTCGACCCCGCCCTCGCGCCGCTGTCGCGGCCGTACCGCTTCGCCGAGGCGCCGACGACGGACGTCGGCGCCGTGGTGGAGCAGCTCGACCGGGGTGCGCACCGGTCGGCCCTGAGGCGGGCGCGCGGGCCGGTGCTGCCCTCGTCCCGGGCCCCGGGCGTGGTGGACCTGCGCGACGACCTCCGCGAGCGGCTCGGGGAGTCCGTCCGCGCCTCCGGATCGGTCGACGCGCTGCTCGAGTGGGTGGCGTCGGAGCAGGGCGCCGACGACGACCTCGCCCGCCACGACCTGCTGCGCCTGCTGCCGCCGCACTCGCCCCGGCGGGCCGGACTCGTCGCCGGCGCACGACCGGCCTGACCGTCGCCGGCGCCCGCGCAACACGCCGCAACCTCCCGCCCCGTACCGTGACGGGCACGACCCGGTCCCCCGGGCCGCCCGGGTCCCCGCCACCCGCAGGGCCCCGCCGACAACGACGTCGAAAGGGACGAACGATGACCGTCACCACTCCCCCGAGCACCTACGCGCAGCCCGGCCAGCCCGGGGCCGCCGTGCAGTTCGAGGCCCGCTACGACCACTTCATCGGCGGCGAGTACGTCGCCCCCGCGAGCGGGCGGTACTTCGAGAACCCGAGCCCCGTGAACGGCAAGCCGTTCACCGAGGTCGCCCGGGGCGATGCGAAGGACGTCGACCGGGCCGTCGAGGCCGCGTGGCGCGCCTTCGACTCCTGGAAGCGGACGACCATCACCGAGCGCGCGATCATCCTCAACAAGATCGCCGACGTGATGGAGGCGAATCTCGAGATGCTCGCCGTCGCCGAGACCTGGGACAACGGCAAGCCGATCCGCGAGTCGATGGCGGCCGACGTGCCGCTGGCCATCGACCACTTCCGGTACTTCGCGGGCGCCATCCGCGCCCAGGAGGGCTCGACCGGCGAGATCGACGGCGACACCGTCGCGTACCACTTCCACGAGCCGCTGGGCGTGGTCGGCCAGATCATCCCCTGGAACTTCCCGCTGCTCATGGCGGTCTGGAAGCTCGCACCCGCCCTCGCCGCCGGCAACTGCGTCGTGCTGAAGCCGGCGGAGCAGACCCCGGCGTCGATCCACGTCTTCATGGGCCTGATCAAGCACCTGCTGCCGGCGGGCGTGCTCAACATCGTCAACGGCTTCGGCGTCGAGGCCGGCGCTCCCCTGGCGAGCCACCCGAACATCCGCAAGATCGCGTTCACCGGCGAGACGACCACGGGCCGCCTCATCATGCAGATGGCGAGCGAGAACCTGATCCCCGTCACGCTCGAGCTCGGCGGCAAGAGCCCGAACGTGTTCTTCGCCGACGTCGCCGACGAGCGCGACGCGTTCTACGACAAGGCGCTCGAGGGCTTCTCCTTCTTCAACCTCAACTCGGGCGAGGTCTGCACGTGCCCGTCCCGCGCGCTCGTGCAGCAGTCGATCTACGACCAGTTCACCGCCGACGGCCTCGACCGCGTGCGGGCCGTGAAGCAGGGCGACCCGCTCTCGATGGACACGATGATCGGCGCCCAGGCGTCGAACGACCAGCTCGAGAAGATCCTCAGCTACATGGACATCGGCAAGCAGGAGGGCGCGACGCTCCTCCTCGGCGGCGAGCGGGCCGACCTCGGGGGCGACCTCAGCGGCGGCTACTACGTCCAGCCCACCGTGTTCGAGGGCAAGAACTCGATGCGCATCTTCCAGGAGGAGATCTTCGGCCCGGTGCTCAGCCTCACGAGCTTCTCCGACTACGACGACGCCATCAAGATCGCCAACGACACCCTCTACGGCCTCGGCGCCGGGGTCTGGAGCCGCAACGGCACCCAGCTCTACCGCGCCGGCCGTGACATCCAGGCGGGCCGAGTGTGGTCGAACACCTACCACCAGTACCCCGCGGGAGCGGCGTTCGGCGGCTACAAGCAGTCCGGCATCGGACGCGAGAACCACAAGATGATGCTCGACCACTACCAGCAGACGAAGAACCTCCTCGTCAGCTACGCGGACGGCCCGATGGGCTTCTTCTGATGCCGCACGAGACAGCAGCCGAGGAGGCGCGGGTCGGCGGAGCCCCGCCCGCCCGCGCCCCCGAGGCGGTCGCCGCGCCGTCCCGGGTCGACGTCACCCCGGAGGCCGCCGCCTTCCTCGTGGTCCTCACGGCCCAGCACGGACCGCTGATGTTCCACCAGTCGGGCGGCTGCTGCGACGGGTCGTCGCCGATGTGCTACCCCGTCGGGTTCTTCCGGGTGGGCGCCGTCGACGTCCACCTCGGCGACCTGCACGTCGACGGGATCGACCCGATCGAGGTCTACATGTCGCGCAGCCAGTTCGAGTACTGGAAGTGGACGCACCTCACGATCGACGTCGTGCCCGGCCGCGGCGCGGGCTTCTCGGTGGAGTCGCCGGAGGGCAAGCGCTTCCTCATCCGGTCGCGGCTGCTCGTCGACGACGAGCTGGAGGCCTTCGGACTCGCCGCGCCGACGGGGGCGTAGAGGCCGCCGACCCCTACCGCGCGCCGGGGCCGGCGTCGCGGTCGGGGTCGGCGACGGGGTCAGGGTCGGGCAGGGCGTACACGCCGTGCCCGACCCGCACGACGCGGCCCTGCCGGGCGAGCACGCTCAGCGTCGACAGCACGCTGCTGCGGCGGTAGCCGGGCAGCGCCGCGACGATCTCCGTCGTCCGGAGCCGCCCGCCGCGCAGCACCTCGGGCAGCCGCTCGACGAGGGACTCGCCGACCTGGTCGCCGCCGCCCTCGGGGGCGGGTGCTCCCTCGGGGCCGCTCCGCGCCTCCTCGGCGTACTCGGCCCTGGCCTGGTCGAGGCCCTCGGCCGACACGCGCGTCACGGCACCGTCGGCCCCGGAGGCGTGCGCGTAGGGCGCGAGCGTCAACGAGCGACCCACCCGTCCGTAGACGGCGGACGCGCTGGTGCCCTGGTGCTCGGCGATCTCCGGGTAGGAGGCGCCCCCCAGCAGCAGCACCGCCTCGCCCTCGAGCCCCAGCCACTGGCCGAGGCTCGCGATCTCCCACCCGGCGGTGGTGACGGCGGAGCCCCACACCTCCGCGTCGTCGGCGTGCTCGCCGGTGATCGACTCGAGGTCGTCGAGCAGGTCGCGGAGCCGCTCGCGTGCGTCGGCGACGATCTCGGCGGTGAACTGCGGAGGGCGACGAAGTTTGATCGGGCGTGACATTTGTGAAAGACTATCCAAGTTGCCCACCGGGCACCACGACGTCGTCCGGCAGTCCGGACGTCACACCCCCACACTTTGGAGTACCCATGGCTTTCGCAATCGTGCGTGCCGGCGGCCGTCAGGAGAAGGTCGAGGTCGGGACGATCCTGACCGTCGACCGCCTCAAGGCCTCGGCGACCGACACCGTCTCGTTCGTCCCCGTCCTGCACGTCGACGGCGACACGATCCTCTCCGGCGACGACCTCGCGAAGGTCACCGTCGAGGGCGAGGTCCTCGGCGACCTCCGCGGCCCGAAGATCGTCATCCAGAACTACAAGAACAAGACCGGGTACAAGCGTCGCATGGGCTTCCGCGCCGACCTCACCCGCGTCAAGATCACCTCGATCACCACCAAGTAAGGGAGCTGAGCAGACATGGCACACAAGAAGGGCGCATCGTCCACCCGCAACGGTCGTGACTCGAACGCTCAGCGCCTCGGCGTGAAGCGCTTCGGCGGCCAGGTCGTCCTCGCCGGCGAGATCCTCGTCCGCCAGCGCGGCACCCACTTCCACCCCGGCGCAAACGTCGGCCGAGGCGGCGACGACACGCTGTTCGCCCTCGCCCCCGGCGCCGTCGAGTTCGGCACCAAGGGCGGCCGCAAGGTCGTCAACATCGTCGCCACCGCGGTCGCGGTCGACGCGTAGCACCGGCCGCCGCGTCGCGGCAGCAGACCCAGGCGGTCGCCCCTCGGGGCGGCCGCCTTCGTCGTCCCCGGCGTCGTCGGGGACGGTGTCGGCGGCGTCGGGGACGGGGTCGGCGTCGTCGGGGTCGTCGGCCCGCACCCGGTCCCGCCCCTCCACCGACTGCGTACCCGATCCCCGTCCGCTGTACCCCGTCCTCGCCCGTCGCTGCCAGGGCCGGCGCGTACGAGGGACGGATGAAGGCACTCACTTACCAGTCCATCGCCGACGTCGCCGTCACCGAGGTGCCCGACCCACGGATCATCGAGCCCACCGACGCCGTCATCAAGGTCACGTCCGCCGCGATCTGCGGCAGCGACCTGCACCTGTACGACGTCTTCGACCCCTACCTCGACAAGGGCGACGTGCTCGGGCACGAGACCATGGGCGTCGTCACCGCCGTCGGCGACGCGGTCAGCCGCGTCAGCGTCGGCGACCGCGTCGTCGTCCCCTTCGTCATCGCCTGCCGGGCCTGCTTCATGTGCGACCGCGGCCTCTTCTCGCAGTGCGAGACCACCCAGGTCACCGAGTACGGCTCGGGCGCGACCCTCTACGGCTACACGAAGCTCTACGGCCAGGTGCCCGGCGGCCAGGCCGAGCAGCTGCACATCCAGCGCGCCGACGCCAACCTCATCGTGGTCGGCAAGTCGCTGCCCGACGAGCGCTACCTCTTCCTCAGCGACATCCTCCCCACCGCGTGGCAGGGCGTCGAGTACGCCCACGTGCCCGACGGCGGCACCCTCGTCGTGCTCGGGCTCGGCCCCGTCGGCCAGTTCGCCGCCCGCATCGGCGTGCACAAGGGCTACCGCGTCATCGGCGTCGACCCCGTCCCCGAGCGCCGCGCCATGGCCGAGCGCCACGGCGTCGAGGTGCTCGACCTCACGAAGGACGTCGCCGACGTCGTCAAGGGCATGACCGACGACCGCGGCCCCGACTCCGTCGTCGACGCCGTCGGCATGGAGGCCCACGACCACGGCGGCGTCAGCCTCGTGCAGAAGTTCGCCGCGGCGCTGCCCGACAAGGTCGGCCAGGCCCTCATGCAGAAGGCGGCCGTCGACTCGTTGAGCGCCATGCACCTCGCGTTCGAGATCGTCCGCCGCGGCGGCACCGTCTCGCTGAGCGGCGTCTACGGCGGCACGGCCGACCCCACGCCCTTCCTCACGCTCTTCGACAAGCAGATCACCATCACGATGGGCCAGTGCAACGTCCACGAGTGGATCGAGACCCTGCTCCCCCTCGTCGAGGACCCGTCCGACCCGCTCGGCACCGAGGACCTCACCACCCACCCGGTGCCCCTCGACCGCGCGCCGGAGATGTACGAGCTCTTCAAGAACAAGGAGGACGGCTGCATCAAGGTGGTGCTGAAGCCGTAGCCGCAGGCGTCCTCGAGGACCCGGTCCGCGCCTCCCGCGGTCGGGTCCTCGTCGCGTGCGCACCCACGTGCGCACCCGGTGCGCTCCCGACCCCGTCTTCGCGGGTCATCGGGCCCGAGCCCCTGGCGTGCCCGCGTGGCGGCTGGCAGGATCGTCGAGGCCCGGCGGCGGCGACGTGGCTGCGGTCACCCGATGTTCACCGGGACACGCACGGGCGTTCACCGTCCTCATACCCAACGAATGATGGACTGGTGACGAACAACCAGCGTGGGCCCCACCCCCGAGGCCCGCGTCGTCGACACGGATCGAGAAGACGATGGAACTCCGGACGGCCGAACACCCCAGGCCGAACCACTTCCTGCTCCACCTCAGCGACACCCACCTCGTCGGAGGTGACCGAGACCTCTACGGCGCCGTCGACAGCGCGGCCCGCCTGGCCGAGATCATCGCCGACATCGAGGCGTCGGGTGCCCGGCCGGAGGCGATCGTCCTCACGGGCGACCTGGCCGACAAGGGCGAGCCGGAGGCGTACCGCAAGCTCCGAGCGCTGCTCGAGCCGGCCGCCGCCCGCCTCGGCGCGCAGGTCATCTGGGCGATGGGCAACCACGACGAGCGCGGGGCCTTCCGCTCGGAGCTCTTCGGGCAGCTGCCCTCCGACCGGCCGGTCGACCTCGTCTACGACGTGAACGGGCTGCGGGTCATCACGCTCGACACGACGGTGCCGGGCAGCCACCACGGCGAGCTGACGAGCGACCAGCTCGACTGGCTCGCCGAGGAGCTCGCGACGGACGCGCCCGACGGCACGATCCTCGCCCTGCACCACCCGCCCGTGCCGAGCGTGCAAGACCTCAGCACGCTCGTCGAGCTGCGCGACCAGGCCTCGCTGGCCGAGGTCGTCGAGGGCAGCGACGTGCGCGGCATCATCGCGGGCCACCTCCATTACTCGACCATGGCGATGTTCGCGGGCGTGCCCGTCTCGGTCGCGTCGGCCACCTGCTACACGCAGGACCTCAACGTGCCCGGCACCCGTGGTCGCGACGGCGCGCAGTCGTACAACCTCGTGCACGTCTACGACGACACCGTCGTGCACTCGGTCGTGCCGATCGGCTCGTACGCTCCCGTCGGCGAGTACGTGTCGCCCGAGCGGACCGCCGAGCGCCTCGCGCTGGCCGGCGTCCGCATCGCCCCCGCGGCTCCGCGTCACCGCCGCACCGACACCGCGCCGGTGCCGGTCATCGAGCGCGACCTCGCCCTGACGGGGCCGATCGACACGCTCTGACCCGGTGCTGCCCGGCGGCCCCGCCGCCGGTCGGCGACTCCTGCCGACGTGCGACGTCCGCGCCGTTCCGAGTCCGTTCTCGGACCTCCGCAGGAGTTGTCGACCGTGACACGGGCAGACGATGCCGGGCGGGGCCAGGCAGGCCGCGGGCGGCGTCAGGCGCGGGACGCGGCGGAGCGCGCCATGTAGGCGCGCAGGCGCCGCAGGTAGGCGTCGCGCAGCACGTGCCGCACGCGACCCGGCAACCGGGGAACGACGGCCCGGCACACGGCGATCACGCCGTCGAACACCCGCCGACGCGTGGGCGACCAGGGCAGCCGGAAGGCGTCGCGCACCGACGCGGGCAGCAGCCCCGCCGTGACGAGCCGCGCGAGCGGCATCGCCGCCCGCAGCGCCCACGGCACGTTCGTCGGGTGGAGCAGCTGGTGTGCCACGTCTCGCGTCACGTCGTCGACGACGAGCCCGTCGACCCGTGCCCGCCAATAAGCACTGAACGCGGCGCGGTCGACCGGCCAGAGCGACTCCGGCATCTGCAGGGCCGTGCCGACGAGCGCGTACTCGCGGTAGACCCGCTCGGCCGCCGCGGGCGACAGCGCGCCGTGGACCCGCTCGTAGAGGTCGATGGCCGAGTCGTAGAGCGTCGCGGCGACCCACAGCTGCAGCTCGGGGTCGACGGCGTCGTACGAGACGGGCGCCCCCGCCGCGCTCCGCACCGGCCCGTGCGCCCGGTCGACGAGGTCGCGCACGAAGGCGACCTCGTCCGCCGATCCGAAGACGATCGCGTAGAGATAGGTCATGGTGCCGTGCAGCCGCGCCAGCGGGCGCTCGACGAAGTCGCTGTGCTCGGCCACTCCGTGGCCCACGCCGGGATCGGCGAGCTGCAGCAGGATCGCCCGGCCGCCGCCGCCGAGCAGCAGCGACTCCCCCGCCATGTCCGAGATCGTGCGGACGTCCCGCCCCCACCGGACCCCGTCACCATGCATGAGAGCAGCCTACGGCGCACCACCCCGCTCCCCCGCGCCGCCAGCCCGCCTGACTAGGCTCGACCCCATGGCCGTCCCCGACTTCGTCCTGTCCCTCCGAGAGAAGATCGGCCACGCGCCGCTCTGGCTGACCGGCGTGACGGCGGTCGTCGTCCGCGGCGACGAGCTGTTGCTGGTGCGCCGCGCCGACACGGGCGCCTGGACCCCGGTCACCGGCATTGTCGACCCCGGCGAGCACCCCGCCGACGCCGCCGTGCGGGAGTGCCTCGAGGAGGCCGACGTCGTCGTCGAGCCCGTCCGCTTCGCGTGCCTCGGCGTCACCCCCGAGATCGAGTACGCCAACGGCGACCGGGCGAGCTACGTCGACCACACCTTCGCGATGCACTGGGTCTCGGGCGACCCCTCCCCGGCCGACGGCGAGAACACCGAGGCCCGCTGGTTCGCCCGCGACGCGCTGCCGCCGATGTCCGCCGACATGCTGTCGCGGGTCGCCGCCGCCCTCGGCGACGACCCCTCGGCCGAGTTCACGGCCGCCGGCGTCGCGCGGCGTGCGCCGCGCGCCTGACGAGCGTCCGCCCCGAGAGACGACGCACCCCGACGGGGAGGCGCGGGGACGGGAAGGCGCACACCGCGCCTCCCCGAGTCCTCCGCCTCGTGCCCCGACGTCAGCTCTCGAGCGACCCCTGCGTGCCCCCGGCGCGGAGCGCCCGTCGGTCTTGCTCGGCCGACTCGCGGGCCAGACGGTCGATCTCGTCCTTCTCCCACGGGGCGGCGAACGGGTAGTAGCGCTCGAGGAACTCGGTGACGGTCGTCGTGCGCTCCTCGTCGGAGACCTCGGGGAAGCTGCCGTCGTTGAGGCAGAAGAAGTCGAACGAGCGCTTCTTGAGCAGGTCGGAGAGCGAGGCGAGGCCCGACGCCATCGTCGTGTCGACGTAGCTCACCTTGGCGTTCTCCTGGACGATCGCGCGACCGGTCATCAGCGAGTAGTAGTGGTACAGCGAGTTCGTGACCGAGATGTTCTCCTTCGCGCGGAAGGGGCTGGCGGCGGTCGCGGTGAACTCGTCGGCGAACTCGTGCTCCAGCTCGAACAGCACGCTGCGGCGGAGCGGGGCGGCGGTGTGCTCGAGGTGGCGCGTGGTGACCCGGCCGAAGCGCTGCTGCAGCAGTCGGCGGTTGACGCGCGCGGCGTTCTCGAACCCGCTGCGCTCGGGGTTGTTGAGCCCGAGCCCGATGCGGGTGTCGGCCTCGATGAACTTCGTCACCGAGCCGGGCGAGAAGAACATCGACGGCGCCACCGGCCGGCCGAAGAACATGTCGTCGTTCGAGTAGAGGAAGTGCTCGCTGAGCCCCTCGATGTGGTGCAGCTGCGACTCGACGGCCTGCGAGTTGTGGGTCGGCAGGAACGACTGGTCGGAGAAGAACTCCTCGCTGCGCACGACCCGCACGCGCGGGTGCTCGCCGAGCCACTCGGGCACCGGCGAGTCGGTGGCGATGTAGATCGTCCGCACCCAGGGCGCGAACATGTACACGCTGCGGAGCGCGTACTTCAGCTCGTCGATCTGTCGGAAGCGCGCGACGCTGTCGTCGCCCTCGCCCACCACGTGGCGCTTCGCCTGGGCCGCACGCGCGCGCTGGTACTCGACGGAGTTGCCGTCGACCCACGAGAAGACGATGTCGATCTCGAAGGTGATGTCGGTGGCGTGGTCGTCGAACATGTGCTCGAGGGTCGGCCACTCGAGCCCGTAGCGCTCGACCGTCGTCTCGACGGCCTCCTCGCGGGGCAGCTCGGTGCGCATGAGCGCGTTCTCGACCGGCACGAGCACCTCGTCGTCGGTGAGCACCCAGAACTCGACCTGGACGGCCGTGCCGGCGCCGTAGCGGAGGCGGCCGATCGGCTCGACGCGCGGCCGGTAGACCTTGAAGGCCATGTCGTCGACCGACTCGAGCCCGCCCTCGGCGACGAGGACGGCGTCGCCCTTGCCGGCCTTGGCGTAGAACGGCTCGGTGCCAGAGGCGGCGATCATCGCGGCGATGAAGGCGTCGCGGTGCACGACGTCGACGGCGATGACCGGCCGGACGTCGTTGCCCCGCACGAGCAGGAAGGGGATCTGGGCCTCGTCGAGCACACGGCGGATGAAGAGCAGGTCTTCGATCATCGACTGCTGGGGCGTCAGGTGCCCGTTGAGCAGCGTGAACTGCCCCTTGCGGACGACCACGTCGTCACGGTCGAGACCACCGGGTCGGGGACGAGGGGTCAGCAGAGGACTCTCTGTCGTACCGGTGATCTCCGTGACCATTCAGGCTCTACCTTCCGTGCGGACCTCGGGCAGGCCCTGCGCACACATGCGCTTCGATTTTAGCGGTCCGCGGACGCGGACGCCGCCAGGGCCGTGACGGCCGCCGGACCGACGGCCGCCGGCAGAGAACCGTCAGCGGCCGTCCCGCGGAGCGGGCACCTTGATCAGCACCCCCGCCGCCACGAAGACGACGGCCGCCGCGAACTGCATCGCGGCCCAGGGCTGCCCCGAGAGCGGAAGCACCCACACGGGGTTCCAGCAGACGGCGATCGCCGCGAGGAGGGGCAGCGCCCACCAGGTGCGTCCACGCCAGGCGAAGACGAGCACGATGAGCGCGAGGATGGCGACGGCGAACCGCACGATCGTGAACAGCGACGAGTCGAGCAGGAACGCTCCCACCGTCAGCACGACGGCCCCGAGCAGGCCGGGCGCGAGCGCGGGGCGGAGGAAGTCGGGGGCGGTGGGCGTCGGCACCCGGCGAGCCTACCGGCCCGGGACGAGGCCGAGCGTCGCTACTCGATGTCGTAGGCGGTGGTGATGACCGTCAGCGGACGGCTCATCGGCGGCTCGCCGCGCAGGCGCTCGAGCCCGGGTCGCAGCTCGGCCACCCAGGCGTCGTAGCCGGCGGGCGTGAGGTGCAGCTGGTCGTCGCTGAACTCGGGCCGGATCGCGTCGCCCGACTCGTCGGAGAGGGCCGGCCAGAGGTCGAGCCACTGGGCCCGCACGGTCGCCGAGAACTGGCGCAGGTGCCGGTTGGCGTCCTGGATGCGGGCCGCGTAGTCGGCGCCCCGGGGCAGGATCGACTGCAGCAGCAGCCGGGTGCCGGGCAGCTCGCGGCGCATCGTCACCAGGATCGACTCGACGCCGCGGACGACCTGCTCGACCGACCGCCGCGAGCCGAAGTCGTTCGCGCCGATCAACAGCACGACCGAGTCGGGCTGCGCCGCGACGACCTGGTCGAGGCGCTCGGCGAGCGAGGCGGTCGTGTCGCCGCCGACCCCGAGGTTCACGACCTCGTCGTCGGGGAACCAGGCGGCCCAGTCGCCGCCCTCCGTGATGCTGTCGCCGACGAAGACGAGTTTCTCTCCGTGCGCCATGGTGGCCTCCTTGTCGCGTGGTGATCGACGCCTCCCGAGGGAGCGCCCTGGCCTGCGACGTTACCGCCTCAGTCGCGGAAGCGCCTGGGCCGGCGGCTCGAGACCCGGTCGAGGGCGTGCCGCACGGGAGGCAGCAGCACCACCACGGACGAGAAGACGACCAGCGCCACGAGCACGACGCCCAGCCAGAGCGGCACCGGCGACGAGGCCCCGGCCTCGGCAGGGTAGAGCGGGGACGGCGTCGAGACGGCCACGAGGAGGCGCGTCGCCGTCACGCAGGACCGCCCGCCGTGCGCTCCCCCGCCGCCGCGCGCTCCGCGGTCGCCGTGATGCGCCGCAGCATGCCCGAGAAGATCACCCCGTGGAAGGGGAGGATCGCGATCCAGTACAGCCGCCCGCCGAGACCGGTCGGGAAGAACACGGCCCGCTGCCGGTAGTGCGACCCGCCGTCGTCGCGCGGCGTGACCGTCATCTCGAGCCACGCGCCGCCCGGCACCTTCATCTCGGCGCGCAGCCGCAGCAGGTGGCCGCGCTCGATCTTCTCGACGCGCCACCAGTCGAGGGCGTCGCCGGCCCGGAGGCTGCTGCGGCTGCGTCGGCCGCGCTGCAGGCCGACCCCGCCGACGAGCCGGTCCATCCAGCCGCGGGCGGCCCAGGCGAGGGGGAACGAGTACCAGCCGTTCTCGCCGCCGATGCCCTCGACGACGGTCCAGAGTGCGGCCGGAGGCGCGGACGAGTCCGTCTCCCGGTCGTCGGTGTACACGGTGTGGCCGGACCAGTCGGGGTCGCTCGGCAGCAGGTCGCTGGGCGCCCCCGACACCGAGCTGTCCTGCCAGCTCGTCTCGACCTCGCCGTCCTGCTCGCGCTGGAGGGCGAGGCGGACCGCCTGCCGGTAGCGGAGCAGCCCCTCGGGCGGAGCGGGCACGTACCGGTCGATGTCGCTCTCGTGCACGACGCAGTCGTACTGCAGCGAGGCGATGATGGGCACGGCCAGCGCGCGCGGCACGGGCGTGACGAGGTTGACCCACTGGGAGGCGAGCCACGGCGTGAACACCGGCAGCGACGCGATCGGCCGCTGCTTGAGGCCCGCCTCGAGGGCGTAGCCGTTCATCATCTGGCCGTAGCGCAGCACGTCGGGGCCGCCGATGTCGAAGGTGCGGGAGACGTCGTCCGGCATCCCCGCCGAGCCGAGGAGGTAGTGCAGCACGTCGCGGACGGCGATCGGCTGGATGCGGTTGCGCACCCACTTCGGCGCCGGCATGTAGGGCAGCACGTCGGTGAGGTGCCGGATCATCTCGAACGAGGCCGACCCGGAGCCGATGACGACGCCGGCCTGCAGCGCCGTGGTGGGCACGCCGCTGGCGAGCAGGATGTCGCCGACGTCCTTCCGCGACCGGAGGTGCTTCGACAGCTCGCCCTCGGGGTGCAGCCCGCCGAGGTACACGATGCGGCCCACCCCGGCCTCGCGTGCGGCGTCGGCCACCGTGTGGGCCGCCGTGGCCTCGGCCGCCTCGAAGTCGCCGCGGCCGCCCATCGCGTGGGCGAGGTAGTAGACGACGTCCACTCCCTCCATGGCGGGGCGGACGCTGTCGGGGTCGGTGAGGTCGCCCTGCACGACGTCGACGTCGGGCGCCCAGGGCACGTCGACGAGCTTGTCGGGCGTGCGGACCAGCACGCGGACGTCGGCCCCGGCCGCGACGAGGCGGGGCGTCAGCCGGCCGCCGATGTAGCCGGTCGCCCCGGTCACGAGCACGCGCTTGCCGGCGACCGCGGCGTCGTTCGCGTGGCTCTCGGGCGTGGGGCTGGGAGGTGCGTCGGTGGGCATCACGCCACGCTACGCCCGGGCGCCCGGACCGTGCCGGGCCGGCGGGGGAAGCCGGTCCGCGCCTCCGGGTGGCCCCTTCGGCCCCGCCCGGCGAGGGCCGGGCCGTCCGCGCCGCGGAGCTAGGAGGGCGCGGGCACGCCGAGGATCTCGCGGCAGCGGACGACGTCGGCGCGGATGTGCTCGATCAACGCGTCGAGCCCCTCGAACTTGACGTTGCCGCGCACCCAGTCGATGAAGTGCACGGTCACGACCTGGCCGTAGAGGTCGAGCGAGACGTCGAGCAGGTGGGCCTCGACCTGCTTCTCGGGCACGCCCTCGAAGGTCGGGTTGTTGCCCACCGAGACGGCGGCCGGGTACAGCGTCTCGCCGACCAGCACGTGCGCGGCGTACACGCCGTCGGCCGGGACGAAGCCCTCGCTGCGCGGCGCGAGGTTGGCCGTCGGGAACCCGAGCTCGCGGCCCCGCTGCTGGCCGTGCACGACGACTCCGCGGACGGCGGGCTCGCGGCCGAGCAGCGCCCCGGCCTCGCGGACGCGCCCGGCGTCGAGCAGCTCGCGGATCCAGGTCGAGGAGGCGCGGCGGTCGCCCGAGGGACGCACGTCGTCGATCGAGACCACGCGGAACCCCCTCGGCCCCGAGAGCTCGCGCAGGGTGTCGACGGTGCCGCTGCCCCGCACGCCGAACCGGAAGTCGTCGCCGACGAACACGACGCGGGCGTGGAGGGCGTCGACGAGCACCCGGTCGACGAACTCGACCGGGTCGAGCGAGCGGAGGGCGTCGTCGAACGGGAGCATGAGGGTGGCGGCGACCCCCGCCTCCTCCAGCAGCTCGCGCTTCTGGGCGTTCGAGACGAGGGAGGTCGGCACCGAGCCCGGGCGGACGAGCGTCAGGGGGTGCCGGTCGAAGGTGACGACCGTCGGCACGAGCGACTCGGCGGCCGCGACGTCCTCGAGCAGCCCGATCACCGCGCGGTGGCCGACGTGCACGCCGTCGAACTTGCCGATGGTGACCGCGCTCGGCCCCACGTCGCCCGGGACCTCGTCGAGGCCCTGCCAGAACTGCACGCCGGCTACCGGTCGGCGTCGCCGCGCGACGAGGAGTCGACGCCCGCCGGGTCGACGCCCGCCGGGTCGACGCCCGCCCGGCCGACTCGGGCCGGGCCGACGCCCGCAGGACGGGTGCGCACCAGCCACAGCAGGCCGAGCACGGGCAGCACGAGGGGCACGAAGCCGTAGCCGCGACCGAAGAACGACCACACGGTGTCGTCGGGGAAGAGCTCGGGGTCGAGGGCCGTCATGAGGCCGACGACGACGACGCCGATCAGCTCGAACGAGATGGTCGCCCAGGCGAGGGCGTACGACGTGGTGCCCCGCTTGACCAGGGCGATCGTCGCCACGATGTAGACGACGGCCGAGAGCGCGCTCAGCGAGTACGCGAGCGGCGCCTCGTCGAACTGCTCGGCGATCTGGAAGACCGACCGGCCGGTGGCGGCGAGGGCGAGGAGGGCGTAGACCGCGATGAGGACCCGGCCGATGCCGACCGCGCGCGTTGACTTCTGAGTGACCATCGCCCACCAGGATAGGTCGCCCGCGACGCTCGTGCCGACGCGGCTCGGTCAGGCGACCTGGACGGTCCAGATCTGCAGCATGCGGTAGACCATCACCGCGACGGCGAAGACGGCCGCCGACAGCACGAGGTTGCTCCACCGGGTGCGGTCGACGAGCGCCCAGACGACGGCGAGCGGCGGCAGGAGGATCGCCGACACGAGGTAGATGTAGAACTCGACGACGTTGCCCGTCGGCGGGTTGCCCGCGAACGGGGCGACGATCGCGACGACCAGCTGCACGACGAGCAGCAGCAGCACGAGCGCCGCCGCACCGACGGTGACGTCGTTCGGCAGCTTGCCCGAGAACCCCGCGACGAGGCAGACGAGCCCGGCGACGCAGGCCACGACGACCTGCACCCAGGTGAACCACTCGATCATGCGCGCACCTCGTCGCTCGGGAAGTTGACGATGGGCCGGGCCCGGCCCCCGGTCACGGAGACGAGCCCCGCGAGGTCGCCGGCGGGCGTCACGGCCGCCAGCGGCCCGGCCGTGTCGTCGAGGTCGACGGCCACCTTCTTGCCGTGGCCGAGGTCGACGGACTGCTCGGCGCTCATGCGCCACACGGGGAAGAGCATCTCGGCGACCTCCGTCGGCCGCAGCAGGGCCGGGGCGACGTCGATGCCCTCCAGCACGGAGGCGCGCGACACGTCGAAGGGACCCACCGACGTCCGGCGCAGGGCCGTCAGGTGCCCGCCGACGCCGAGCCCGGCGCCGAGGTCGCGGGCGAGGGCACGGACGTAGGTGCCCGACGAGCAGCGGACGCGGACGTCGAGGTCGAGCACCGGCGTCTCGGCGCCGTCGTCGCCGACGTGCACGGCGGCCCGGCGGTCGGTGACGGCGAACTCGGAGATCGTGACCGCGCGGGCGGCGAGCTCGACCTCGACGCCCTCGCGGGCCAGGTCGTAGGCGCGTCGGCCGCGCACCTTGATCGCGCTGACGGTGGTCGGCACCTGGCTGATCTCGCCGGTCAGGTCCGCGATGCCCGCGTCGACCGCGGCGGCCTCGAGGGCGGAGGCGTCGTCGACCCGCACGACGTCGCCGTCGGAGTCGTCGCTCGTCGTGCCGACGCCGAGGCGGATCGTCGCCTCGTAGGTCTTGTCGAGCCCGACGAGGAAGGTGAGGAGGCGCGTCGACGAGTCGACGCCGAGCACGAGGAGCCCTGTGGCGAGCGGGTCGAGCGTGCCGGCGTGGCCGACCTTGCGCGTGCCGGCCGCCCGTCGCACGCGGGCGACGACGTCGTGGCTGGTGATGCCCTGCGGCTTGTCGACGAGGAGGATGCCGCTGTTCACCCGACGACGCTACCGCACCACACGGATCAGCACGCGTCGTCGAACACGCGGCGCGGGTGCTCGGCGTCGGCGTTGTCGACGACGGCGGTGGCGCGGCCCCGCAGGTCGCCCTTCTCCGCGTCGCGGGTGACCCAGACGCTGTAGTTCCACAGGCCGGCGAGCGACGGGTCGTTGAGGCCGCTGCCGTCGACGAGCAGCAGCGCGTCGGCCGGGCCGGTCACCCAGGTCGGCTCGACGGCGCGCCGGGCGGCACGGTCGTACGCGGCGGGCACCCACCCGGTGCTGCCGCCGAGGCGGAACGGCTCGATGAGCACCCGACGGAACAGGGCGCCGTCGAGCTCGGGCTCGGCCGGCGCGTCGAGGGCGCCGCCCTCGCGCGGCACCGCGAAGGAGTCGAGGGAGGCGCGGAACGCCGGGTGCCCGACCTCGCGCAGGGCGTCGGCCAGGTCGTCGGCCAGCGCGCCCTGCCCGGCGCCCTCGGGTCCGTCGACCGCCACGAAGGCGCGACCGCGCGAGTAGTTGTGCAGGATCTCCGTCGCGAGCTCGCGCAGGACGTCTTTCTTGGCCGGGGCCCACCGTGTCGTCATGCCGCCACGATAGGCCGGACCCCTGACGGCGGGTCGGGAGCGCGGGCGACGCCCCGGCGCGGCCCGGGCCGACCGTAGGATCGACCGGTGACCATCGCCCCCGCCGTCGCCGCCTGGTTCCGCGAGAACGGCCGCGACCTGCCGTGGCGCCGCCCGGGCTTCACGGCCTGGGGCACCCTCGTCAGCGAGGTCATGCTCCAGCAGACCCCGGTCGTGCGGGTGGTCCCCCGCCTCGAGCAGTGGCTCGAGCGCTGGCCGACGCCCGCGGACCTCGCGGCCTCCCCCGCCTCCGAGGCCGTCCGCGCCTGGGACCGCCTGGGCTACCCGCGCCGCGCCCTCGCTCTGCACGCCGCGGCCGTCGCCATCACGGAACGCCACGGCGGCGTCGTGCCCGAGGACGTCCCGTCGCTCCTGGCCCTCCCGGGCGTCGGCGACTACACGGCCCGCGCCGTCGCCGTCTTCGCCCACGGGCACCGCCACCCGGTCGTCGACACGAACGTGCGCCGGGTCCTCGCCCGCGCCGTCGAGGGCCTCGCCGAGCCGTGGGCGCCGAACGCCCGACGCGACCTGCCGCTCATGGAGTCGCAGCTGCCGGCGGACGAGGCGGAGGCGCGGGTCGTCAGCGCCGGGGTGATGGAGCTGGGAGCGCTCGTGTGCGTGGCCCGCTCGCCCCGCTGCGACGTGTGCCCCCTGCTCGACCGGTGCGCGTGGGTCGGGGCGGGGCGTCCCGAGCACGTCGGCCCGCGCCTCCGGACCCAGGCCCGGTTCGAGGGGTCGGATCGTCAGGTGCGCGGGCTGATCATGGCCGAGCTGCGCGCCAGCGACGTGCCCGTGCGCGCCCACGAGGTCGAGGCGGTGTGGCCGGACGCCGCCCAGCGCGAGCGAGCCCTCGCCGGCCTGGTCCGCGACGGGTTGGTCACGGGCACGGCCGACGAGGGCTGGGAGCTGCCGAGCTGACGACGGCGACGCCCGGGAGCGGCGCCGTCGTCGGGGCGGTGGGTCAGCGGGTCGAGCCGTCGGGCTCGACGAGGCCGTCGCCCTCGTCCTCGGGCGCGGCGGCGTCGAGGACGCCCTCGTCGTCGTCGTCCTCGTCGCGCGGCTTGACGTACGGGTCCTCGTCGCCGGCGTACTCGGCCGAGGCGGCCATGGTCTGGCTCTCCTGGTCGCGCTGACGCGCCTCCTGCAGGAGGCGGTCGATGGACGCCGCGTTCTCGGGCAGGGCGTCGAGGATGAACTCGATGCTCGGCGTCAGCCGCGCGGTGATGTTCTTGCCCACCTCGCTGCGGAGCATGCCCGTCGCCGACTTCAGGGCGGCGCCGGTGTCGCGACGCTCGTCGTCGGTGCCGTAGACGGTGTAGAAGATCGAGGCGTGCTGCAGGTCGCCGGTCACCTTGACGTCGGTGATGGTGACGAAGCCGAGACGCGGGTTCTTGATGCCCTTGTCGAGGCGGCGGGCGACGATCTCCTGGATGCGGTCCGCCAGTTTGCGGGCGCGCTGCGGGTCAGCCATGTCGTGGCTCCTTCTGCTGGTCGCTCCGGTGGGAGCGGGAGGGGTGAGGCCCCGCTCCGACCGGGGTCGGGGCGGGGCCTCGTCTAGCGGGGTGACACGAGGTCAGACGCGGGGCTTCTCGACCATCTCGATGGTCTCGATCTCGTCGCCGATCTGGATGTCGTTGAACTTGCCGAGGCCGATGCCGGCCTCGAAGTCCGTCCGGACCTCGGTGACGTCGTCCTTGAAGCGACGCAGCGAGTCGATGGCGAGGTTGTCGCCGACCACCACGCCTTCGCGGATGACACGGGCCCGGGCGTTGCGCGTGATCGTTCCCGACCGCACGATGACACCCGCGATGTTGCCGACCTTCGACGAGCGGAAGATCTCGCGGATCTCGGCGACACCGGACTGCTTCTCCTCGAACTCGGGCTTGAGCATGCCCTTGAGCGAGTTCTCGATGTCCTCGAGGGCCGCGTAGATGACCGAGTAGAAGCGCACGTCCACGCCCTCGCGAGCGGCGCGCTCGCGCGCCTTCGTGTCGGGACGGACGTTGAACCCGATGATGACCGCGTTGTCGACGGTCGCCAGGTTGACGTCGCTCTCGGTGACGGCGCCCACGCCGCGGTGGATGATGCGCAGCTGGACGCTGTCGTCCACCTCGATCTTGAGCAACGACTCCTCCAGCGCCTCGACGGCACCGGACACGTCGCCCTTGATGATGATGTTGAGCGCCTCGACCTTGCCCTCCTCGAGGGCACGGGTGAAGTCCTCCAGCGAGATGCGCTTGCGGGCCTTGGCCAGCGACGCGTTGCGCTCGACGGCCTCGCGCTTCTCGGCGATCTGACGAGCGGTGCGGTCCTCCTCGGTGACGAGGAAGGTGTCGCCGGCGCGGGGCACGCTCGAGAGTCCCTGCACGAGCACGGGACGGCTCGGGTAGGCCTCATCGACCGTGTCGCCGTTCTCGTCCATCATCGCCCGGACCCGGCCGTAGGCCGTTCCCGCGACGATCGCGTCGCCCACCCGCAGGGTGCCCGACTGGATGAGCACGGTCGCGACGGCGCCGCGGCCCTTGTCGAGGCGCGCCTCGATGGCGACGCCTCGGGCGTCCTTGTCGGGGTTGGCCCGCAGGTCGAGGCCGGCGTCGGCGGTGAGCAGGACGGCCTCGAGGAGGGCGTCGATGTTCAGGCCGTCGCGCGCCGACACGTCGACGAACATGACGTCTCCGCCGTACTCCTCGGCGACGAGGCCGTACTCGGTCAGCTGCTGGCGCACCTTGGCCGGGTTCGCGCCTTCCTTGTCGATCTTGTTGACCGCTACCACGATCGGCACGTTGGCCGCCTGGGCGTGGTTCAGCGCCTCGACCGTCTGCGGCATGATGCCGTCGTCGGCCGCGACCACGAGGATCGCGACGTCGGTCACCTGGGCACCACGAGCACGCATGGCGGTGAACGCCTCGTGGCCCGGGGTGTCGATGAAGGTGATGGCGCGCTCGACGCCCTCGTGGGGCGCCCAGACCTGGTAGGCACCGATGTGCTGCGTGATGCCGCCGGCCTCGCCCGCCACGACGTTCGCGTTGCGGATCGAGTCGAGCAGTCGCGTCTTTCCGTGGTCGACGTGGCCCATGACCGTGACGACCGGCGGACGGATCTGCAGCACGTCCTCGTCCTCGTCCTCGAGCTCCTGCTCGAGGTCGATGTCGAAGCCCTCGAGGAGCTCCTTGTCCTCGTCCTCGGGCGAGACGACGAGGATGCGGTAGCCCAGCTCCTCGCCGAGGACCTCGAAGGTCGCCTCGTCGAGCGACTCGGTGGCGGTGGCCATCTCTCCCAGGTGGAAGAGGACGGTCACCAGGTTGCCGGGGCTGGCGTCGATCTTGTCGGCGAAGTCGCTGATGGACGCGCCGCGACGCAGGCGGACGATCGTGGTGCCGTCGCCGCGGGGGACGCTGACGCCGCCCAGCGACGGGGCCGACCGCATCTCGAACTCGGCCCTCTTCGTCCGCTTCGACTTGCGTGCCTTGCTCTTGCCGCCACCGCGACCGAACGCGCCGGCCGTGCCGCCGCCGGGGCCGCGACCGCGACCGCCGCCGCCCGCAGGACGGGGTCCGCCGAAGCCGGGGCGCTGGAAGCCGCCGGCGGCACCGGGGGCACCGCCGCCGGGACGCTGGAAGCCGCCGCCCGCGCCGCCGGGACGACCGCCGGCGCCCGCGGGGCGCTGACCGAAGCCGTTGGGGCGGGGACCGGCACCGACGCCGGGGCGCGGTGCGCCCGGACGCGGGGCGCCGGGACGAGGAGCCATGGGACGGGGACCAGCTGCGCCGCCGGGGCGGGGCATGCTGCTGGCCGCGCCGGAGCCGCCGGGACGGGGCGCGCTCGGGCGACCCATGCCCTGGTTGCTGGCGAAGGGGTTGTTGCCGGGGCGCGGAGCACCGGGGCGCGGGCCGCCGGGCTTCGGGCCGGCGGCGCCGGGCTTGGCGTCGTCGGTCGAGGGGGCCGAGGCGGCCTCCGCGGCCGCGGCCGCACGCTGCGCCTCGGCCTGGGCCTGGCGCTCGGCGACGGTGAGCGGCGCGACGGGGGCCGGCACGGCCTCACCGTCGGCGTCGACCGCGGGGGCCGGAGCCGTCTCGACGACGGGCTGCTCGGCGACCGGGGGCTTCGGCGCGGGCGCGGGGGCCGCGGGACGCGGTCCGCCGGGCTTCGGCGCGCTGCTGCCGGAGGTCGAACGGGCGGGGGTGGCCGCCGCGGGCGCGGCGGGTGCCGTCGTCGACGCGGGAGCGGCAGCGCCGGCGAACGCCTGGCGGAGCTTCCGGACGACGGGGGGCTCGATGCTGGAGGACGGTCCCTTGACGAACTCGCCCATCTCCTTCAGCTTCTCGAGTGCGGTCTTGCTGTCGATCCCCAGCTCGCTGGCGATCTCGTGTACGCGTGGTTTAGCCACAGTTCTCCTGTCTCGGGCCCCTTCCCGATCCGGGAGGAGCCGTCAGTTCTGGACGGGTCTCATTTCGAGCCGCTCATTAGTTGTCCATGTGCCTGTCAGCCTGTTCTGTCGTGGCCAGTGGTCGTGGTGGAACTCGGGGTGGGTGGTGCTGTGCCTGCGGCGCGCGCCACGAGGTGGTCGCGCAGCTCCTGTGGATCGGGGTCGGAGCCCAGGCGGAACGCACGTCGGAAAGCCCTGCGCTTCACGGCCGACTCGAACGCCTCCAGTGAAGGCGTGAGCCAGGCCCCTCGACCGGGGAGCGAGGCGGTCTCGTCGACCACCAGGCGTCCGTCTCGGACGACGATCCTCACGAGTGAGGATCGCGGAGCGCGCGCTCGGCTGCCGATGCACGTTCTGACGGGTTCCACCTTACCCCCTCGGGTCTCGGGACGGGAGACGCCGGGGGCGAACGGCGTGGTGCCGAACGCCCCCGGCGACGATGAGCGGTCGGCCCGCGGCCGACGACGAGGCTCAGTCCTCGAGGATCGAGTCGGGCTGGATGTCGATCCGCGCGCCCGTGAGCTTCGCGGCGAGGCGGGCGTTCTGGCCCTCCTTGCCGATGGCCAGCGACAGCTGGTAGTCGGGCACGAGGGCCCGGACGGCCTTCGTCGCCTGGTCGATGACGAACGACGACGACACCTTGGCCGGCGACAGGGCGCTGGCGACGAAGACCGGCAGGTCGCTCGAGTAGTCGACGATGTCGATCTTCTCGTCGTTCAGCTCGGTCTGGACCGCCCGCACCCGCGCGCCCATCTCGCCGATGCAGGCGCCCTTGGCGTTGACGCCCGGCTCGGTCGCGCGGACGGCGATCTTCGTGCGGTGGCCGGCCTCGCGGGCGAGTGACACGATCTCGACGACGCCGCTGGCGATCTCGGGCACCTCGAGCGCGAAGAGCTTGCGGACGAGCGAGGGGTGCGTCCGCGAGACGGTGATCTGCGGGCCCTTCGTGCCCTTGCTCACGCCGGTGACGTAGACGCGGATGCGGGTGCCGTGCGCGTACGACTCGCCGGGCACCTGCTCCTCCGGGGGCAGGATGGCCTCGATGGTGCCGAGGTCGACGTGCACCATGCGCGGGTTCGGCCCCTGCTGGATGACGCCGGCGACGATGTCGCCCTCGCGCCCCTTGAACTGGCCGAGCACCTTGTCGTCGCCGATGTCGCGCAGGCGCTGGTTGATCACCTGCTTCGCCGCGAAGGCGGCGATGCGGCCGAAGTCGCTGGGGCTGTCGACGCTCTCGCCGACGACCTCGCCTTCGTCGTCGCGCTCGATGGCGTACACGGACACGTGGCCCGTCTTGCGGTCGAGCTCGACGCGGGCGGCGGGCACGCGGCTCTCGGGCTGGTTGGTGTGCTTGAGGTAGGCCGTGAGGATGGCCTGCTCGATGATGCCCACGAGCTCGTCGAAGGGGATCTCCCGCTCGCGCTCCATGAGTCGCAGCACACTCAGGTCGATGTCCACTGAGGGCCTCCACTGTTCAGATCTGCAGGCTGCGCGCGCGGTGGCGCACACAGCATCCCCCTACGGTACCCGAGTGCACGGGCGGCGACGCACGCGGGCGGCGCGGACGACCGGCACCGCGCCTCCCGACGTCCGGGGCGACGAGGAGGCGCGGTGCCGTCGGTCAGGACGCTCGCGGCCCCGTGAGCGCGGCGACGGCGTCGGCGACGGGCACGGGCGTGCGCTCGCCCGTGCGGCGGTCCCAGAGCTCGACGACGCCCTCGCCGGCCGAGCGGCCGACGACGACGATCTGCGGCACGCCGAGGAGCTCGGCGTCGCCGAACTTGACGCCGGGCGACACCTTGGGACGGTCGTCGTAGAGCACGTCGAGGCGGTGGGCCTCGAGCTCGGCGGTGAGCGCCTCGGCGACCTCGAAGACGACGGGGTCCTTGCCGGTGGCGACGACGTGCACGTCGAAGGGTGCGACGATCGCGGGCCAGACGAGGCCCTTCTCGTCGTTGTTGGCCTCGGCGATCACGGCGAGGATGCGCGTCACGCCGATGCCGTACGAGCCCATCGTGACGGTGACCTGCTTGCCGTTCTCGTCGAGCACCTTGAGGCCGAGCGCCTCGGCGTACTTGCGGCCGAGCTGGAAGACGTGGCCGATCTCCATGCCGCGAGCCGTCTCGATGGGGCCCGAGCCGTCGGGGGCGGGGTCGCCCTCGCGCACCTGGGCGGCCTCGATGACGGCGTCGGGCACGAAGTCGCGCCCGGCGACCAGGCCGGAGACGTGCTGGCGGGCGGCGTTGGCGCCGGTCACCCAGGCCGAGCCGTCGACGACGCGCGGGTCGACGACGTAGCGCAGGCCCGACTCGGACTCCGAGCCGAGCACCTGCGGACCCAGGTAGCCCTTGACGAGGAGGGGGTGGCGGGCGAAGTCGGCGTCGCCGGCGGCCTCGACCTCGGCCGGGGCGAAGGCGACCTCGAGGCGCTTCATGTCGACGTCGCGGTCGCCGGGCAGGCCGACGACGACGACCTCGCGGGTGCCGTCGAGGTGCGTGAGGGCGACGACGACGTTCTTCAGCGTGTCGCCGGCCGTCCAGGCGCGGCCGTCGTCCCGGGGGTGCGAGGCGTTGAGCTGGTCGACGAGGGTCGCGATCGTGGGGGTGTCGGCGGGCTCGAGGGCGACCGCGTCGGGCTGGCCCTCGATCGGACGGGTCTCGGGCACGATCGTCGTGAAGGCCTCGACGTTGGCCGCGTAGCCGCCGGCGGTGCGGACGAAGGTGTCTTCGCCGACCTCCGTCGGGTGCAGGAACTCCTCGCTGCGCGAGCCGCCCATGGCGCCCGCGTCGGCCTTCACGATGACGTACTCGAGGCCGAGGCGCGTGAAGATGCGCTCATATGCGTCGCGCTGCCGCTGGTAGCTCGCGTCGAGGCCGGCGTCGGTGTGGTCGAACGAGTAGGCGTCCTTCATCGTGAACTCGCGGCCGCGCAGGAGGCCGGCCCGGGGACGCGCCTCGTCGCGGTACTTGTCCTGGATCTGGAACAGGGTGAGCGGCAGGTCCTTGTAGGACGAGTAGAGGTCCTTGACGAGGAGCGTGAAGGCCTCCTCGTGGGTGGGAGCGAGGAGGTAGTCGCCGTCCTTCCTGTCCTTCAGGCGGAACATGCCGTCGCCGTACTCGGTCCAGCGGCCGGTCGCCTCGTAGGGCTCGCGGGGCAGGAGCGCGGGGAAGTGCACCTCCTGGGCGCCGGCGGCCGTCATCTCGTCGCGGACGATCGCCTCGATGCGGGCCTTGACCCGGAGGCCGAGCGGCAGCCAGGCGAAGACGCCCGGGGCCTGCCGACGGATGTAGCCGGCACGGACGAGCAGCCGGTGGCTGGTCACCTCCGCGTCGGAGGGGTCTTCACGGAGGGTGCGGACGAAGAGCTGGGAGAGGCGCGTGGACACGATCCCCAGCTTAGGGCCGACCGTCACCAGGGCTTGCCGTCGTACTCCCCCGGGTTCTGGTCGTAGTACCGCTCGCGGTCCTGGTCCTGCTGCTGCTCTTGCTGGCTCTGCTCGCCCTGGTCGCGCAGCTGGTCGAGGGGGTCGCCCGAGCCGGTCCCGGGGTCGTCCTCCCCCGTGTCGCCGCCGCCCTGGCCGGGGTCCTGGCCGTCGCCGCCCTGCGGGTCGCCGTCGCCGGGGTCGCCCTGCGCCTGCTGCTCCTTCTCGCCGAGACGGCCGTCGGCGTCCTCCAGCGGCCGCGACGTGTCGGGCTGCTGCGGGTCCTCCGACGGCACGAAGCAGCCCTCCGGCGCCTCGTCGATCGTCCGCTGGCCGAGCTGGTACAGCTCCTCCGCGTCCGCGTACCGCAGCTCGAGCAGGGCGGCGTCGCCCTGCGCCTCGATGGTGAGCACGAGGTCGGTGCGGATGACGCACGAGATCGTCGCGTCGTCGGGCGCGAGGTCGAGGGCCGTGACGAACTCCTGCCGGGCGACGTCGAGCACCCCGACCTGCGCGTACGCGGTGCCGCGGTCGAAGTGGTGCACCCACGGCTCGACGAGGTTCGCGACGCCGAGGGGCTCCGACAGGGAGCCGGCTCGCTCGTAGGCCCGGTCGTCGTAGGCCTGCTGGGCGAGGCCCGCGAACACCGGCAGGCTCAGCAGCTTGAGGGCGACGAGCAGCACGACGAGCACGACCGGGGCCGACCAGAGGAGGAGGCGCCGACGCAGGCGGCGCCGGTACTCGGCCACGGTCGGGGACGATGCCGCGTCCGCGAGGCGGTCGACGGGCGTGGGGGCGAGGGTGTCGGTCACGGTCGCGCCCTCCTCGGGGTCGTGGGCGCCGGCGGGAGACCGCCCGGCGTGCCGGGACGGCCTCGCCGCGGCGGACGCACCTCGCCGAGCGCGCGTGCCACGAGCGCCACGTCGATCAGCGCCAGCAGGAAGAGGGGCAGCGCGGCGATCCAGTACAGGTCGGTGAGCGACTCGGCGCGGGTCGCGTCCGATGCCACGGCTCCGTCCCGGGCGTCGGCGACGGCCGGGGCGACCGGCTGGTCGGCGCTGCGGTGGGTGTACGGGACCCCCAGCTGCGTCGCGATCGTGCGGAGCGCCTCCTCGTCGATCACCGAGACCGCGTCGGGCTCGCCGGGCTGCGAGCGGTCCTGGATGTACTCGTCGGCGCTGTAGTCGTCGCCGTAGCCGTCGAAGACCTTCATGCGCCCGCCCTCCGCGGTGCCGTAGCCGAGCACGCCGCCGCCGTCGACGTCGGGCGCGGCGTCGGCGAACGACCCCGGCGCCTCGTCGGCCGTCTGCTCGCCGTCGCCCAGGTAGTAGACGACGTTGGCGCGGTCGGGGTCGGTCTCGCGCGCCGCGGCGAGGCGCTCGACGAGGAGGTCGTCCGCCTCGGTGATCGAGCTGCCGCTCGAGTAGTAGGTGATCTCCTGGTTCATCACCTCGGCGGCCGTCACCACCGCGGCGGCGTCGTCGGTCAGGGGCGTGCGGAGCACCGCCGTGCTGTCGAACGAGATGAGCGAGAACCGCGCCCCGGCGAGCTGCTCGGTCACCGCGGCGATGTCGGCCCGCACCCCCTCGAGGCGCGGTCGGCCGTCGCCCCAGTCCTCCGCGGCGATGCTCGAGGTCGTGTCGACGACGAAGAAGACGTTGAGCTGCGCGACCGACGCCTCGGCGCTGCCCCCGGTGACGCTCGGCCGCACCGCGATCACGAGCAGCAGCACCGCCATCGCGAGCCGCCGACCCCACGCCGCGGCGAGGCGACGCGACCGGCGCTCGGCGACGAGCCGCCAGCCCGTGAACCCGAGCAGCAGGATGCCCGCGACGACGAGCAGCCACGTCGGCAGCACCGGCTGCAGCACGAGCGCGTCGGGCAGGGCCGTCGCCACGGCCGCTCCCCCGGTCACAGCCGCACCCCCGGTCACAGCCGCACCCGCCAGAGGAGCGCGAAGCTGCCCAGCGCGACGAGGAGGGCCGCCACGGCGAGGCCCTGCGGGTGGTCGGTCACGACGAGGCGGCGCGCACCGGTGAACAGGCCGGCCTCGCGCTCGTCGATGCGCTCGATGACGTCGGCCACGGTCGTGCTGGCCTCGAGCGGGTAGTACTCGCCGCCGGTCGCCTCGGCCACGTCGCGCAGTTCGCCGGCGACCTCGTCGGCGACGGCGTCGGTCGAGTAGTCGGCCGGGTTGAGGGCGTACACGCGCACGTCCCGCTCGGCGGCGAGGTCGCCGGCCTCCTGGAGGGTCAGCAGCGCCTGGCCGTTGACGTAGTTGTCGGTGGCGAGGACGACCGACTTCGGCCGCGTGCTCTCGCTGCCGCCGTCGAAGCCGAGCACGCACGACGCGAGCCCGTCGCCGATCAACGACGCGCCCTGCCCGAGGTCGGTGCCCGACCAGTAGCGGGTGCCGTCCTCCCCCGCGGAGTCGAAGGAGGCACGGTACTGCTCGAGCTGCTCCGTCACGAAGTCGTAGTCGTCGGTGAGCGGGAAGGCGGTGACCGACGAGCTGTCGAAGAGCGACAGGCCGATCCGCTCGCCGTCGAGGCCCTGGGCCAGCTGCGCGAACGTGTCGACGATCTGCGCGTCGACCTCGGTCATCGAGCCGGAGACGTCGAGGCACAGGATCACGTCGCGCTTGTACGACTGCGGCTCGACGACCTCGGTCGACGAGACCCGCGAGGCGAGCAGCACGCCGATGCCCGAGAGGGCGACGACCCCCACGAGCGCGACGGCGAGCAGGGCGCGGTAGCGCCGGACCAGCCGACGGTAGACGGGCAGCCCGGTCAGCCGCTCGCTGTGCGCGACCGGGGTGCCGAGACGTCGGAGGCGCGCCCGCTCCCGGCGGCGCCACCGCAGGTACAGCCACGCTGCGACGCCCACGACGACGAGGGCGACCAGCGGCACCCACCAGAAGATCAGGCCCACGAGCGCACCACCTCCCGCGCGGTCGAGACGGCGCCGGCGGGGTCGCCGGGGTGCGCGCGGCGGAACGCGGGCGGGTAGTTCTGCTCGACGGCGCCCGTGAGCGGGGAGGGCAGGTCGGCCTCGCGGAGGTCCGACAGCGTCATCACGTGCGTCTCGACGCCCTCGGTCTCGTGCACGAAGAAGCGCAGCAGCAGGCTCAGGCGGGCGTGCACGGCCCGGTCGTCGAGCCGCCCGTCGGCCGATGCGCGGTCGACCTCGTCGATCAGGTCGAGGTACTTCTCGCGGAGCGACGGCAGGTCGACGCGGGCGGCGCGACGCGCGGCGCGCTCGGCCGGCGGGAGGCGCCGGGCCGAGAACCGCACGACGAAGACGCACCAGCCGACGACGAGCGCGACGCCGAGGAGGCCGAGCGCGAGCCACAGCCCCCAGAGCGGGTACTGGTAGGGCCCGAAGAACCCGTTATCGTCCAGCACGGCGGTGCTTCTCCATCAGGGCGAGCAGCCCGGGGACGACCTCGGCCTGCGCGCCGAGGCGGTGGGCCGCGATGCCGAGCGACCGCAGCTGGCGCTCGGTGTCGCCGCGGCGGCGGTCGGAGGCGTCGTCGAACTCCGCCCGGAGGCGCGGGTCCTCGCGGAGCGCGGCGGGCAGCCCGGAGAGCTCTTGCACGTCGTACACGTCGCCGGCCCGCCCGGTGCGGGTCATGAGGTCGGCGTCGCCGACGGTGAGCCAGACGATCTCGTGCTGGGCTCGGAGGCGGCGGAGCAGCCGCTCGGTCTCGGCGTCGACGACGACGTCGTCGGTGACGACGAGCATCATCGTCCGGCCCCGGACGCCGCGCGCCACCCAGGAGAGCAGCCCGCGCAGGTCGCTGCGGGCCGCGTCGAGCGAGACGCGTTCGTCGACGCGCCGCAGGAGCGACTCGAGGTGGGCGTCGCTCGACCCGGCCGGGAAGGCGCGGGCGCCCGACTCGTCGCCCGTGACCAACGACACGACGTCGCCGTGCTGGGTGGCGATCCAGCCGAGGGCCCCGGCCGCGGCGACGGCGATGTCGGCCTTCGTCTCGCCGCTGACCGCGGTGGCGGCCATGTTGCGACCGGTGTCGACGACGAGGACGAGGTGGCGCCTCCTGCTGGCCACGTACCGCTTCACGAGCGGCTCGCCGTGGCGCGCGGTGGCCTTCCAGTCGATGTCCTTGACCTCGTCGCCCGGCACGTACGCGCGCAGGTCGTCGAAGTCGTGGCTGCGGCCGTGGTGCACGGAGGCGTACCCGCCCTCGAGGAGGTCGAGGGAACGTCGGTGCGAGAAGAGGCTCGTCTTCGTCCGCACCCGCAGCAGCAGGCTCGGCACGGTCGTCAGGGGGTCTGCACGGCACCGAACACGGCGTCGATGATCGTCTCGGGGGCGATGTCGTCGGCGACCGCCTCGTAGCCGAGGATGACGCGGTGGCGGAGCACGCCGTGGCGGAGGTGCTTGACGTCCTCCGGGATGACGTAGTCGCGCCCGTGGAGGAGCGCCAGCGCCCGCGCGGCCTGCGTGAAGGCGATGCTCGCCCGCGGGCTCGCGCCGAACTCGACGTAGTCGGCGAGGCTGCCGGGGATGTACTGCTGCGGGTGGCGGGTCACGTAGACCAGCTGCACGATGTAGGTGACGATCGAGGGGTCGATGTAGACGCGCTTCGCGAGCTCTTGCAGCCAGACGACGTCGTCGAGCGAGACACCGGTCGGCGCGTCGGCCCGGTCGTCGTCGTAGACGCCCGCCTCGATGCGGCGGATGATCTCGGCCTCCTCCGCCGGGCTCGGGTAGTCGAGCACCTCCTTCAGGAGGAAGCGGTCGAGCTGGGCCTCGGGCAGCTGGTACGTGCCCTCCTGCTCGATCGGGTTCTGCGTCGCGAGCACGAGGAAGGGACGAGGCAGCGGGTAGACGGTGCCGCCGATGCTCGTCTGCCGCTCCTGCATGGCCTCGAGCATGGCGCTCTGCGTCTTCGCGCTCGAGCGGTTGATCTCGTCGAGGAGGACGAAGTTCGAGTGCACCGGGCCGAGCTGGGTGACGAAGGTCGACTGCTGCGCGTCGTAGATCTGGGTGCCCGTGATGTCGCTCGGCAGGAGGTCGGGCGTGCACTGGATGCGCGTGAAGCTCGCCCGGACGGCCTGCGACAACGTCTGGGCCGCGGTCGTCTTCGCGAGGCCCGGGACGCTCTCGAGCAGCACGTGACCGCCGGTGATCAGGGCGATGAGCAAGGTGTCGCGGAGGGCCGTCTGCCCCACCACCTTGCGCGAGAAGGCCTGCGAGACCACGCCCACGATCTGCTGGGCCCGCTCGAGCTCGTCGGCCCCGATCGGGCCGGCCGGGCCTCGGGCGCCGCTCGTGGCGGGCTGGGCCGGCGGCTGGGGGGTCGTCGAGGTGTCCGTCACCCGGCCCACTGTAGAGCAGCCCCCCGGGTCAGCGCCGGAGCGCCCGCCTCGCCAGGGCGTTCCCCAGGAACTGGACGAGCTGCACGAGCACGATGATCAGCAGCACGGCCGCCCACGTCACGACGGGGTCGAACTGCCGGTAGCCGTAGAGCAGCGCGAAGCTGCCGAGGCCGCCGCCGCCGATGTAGCCGGCCACGGCCGACATGTCGACGAGGGCCACGAAGATGAACGTGTAGCCGAGGATCAGCGGGCCGAGCGCCTCGGGCAGGATCACGCTGCCGATGATGCGCAGCGGCCCCGCGCCGGCGGCCCGGGCGGCCTCGATCACGCCCGGCTGGACGGTCAGCAGGTTCTGCTCGACGATGCGCGAGATCGCGAACGACGCGGCGAGCGACAGCGTGAAGATGATGGCCGGGTTGCCGCTGCCGCTGCCGATGAGCAGCCGGGCGAGGGGCTGGGCCGCCGCGAGGAAGATGATGAACGGGATCGGCCGGAAGACGTTCACGACCACGTTCAGCACGCTGTAGACCGCGCGGTTCTGGAAGAGCGCCCCGCCTCGGGTGAGGTAGAGGGCGAGCCCGAGGAGGAGACCGCCGACGCCGCCGAAGAGCAGGGTCAGCGCGACGATGTAGACGGTCTGGTAGGCCGCCTCCCAGAGGAGGGGCTGCAGCTCGATCAGGGAGTCCACGTCAGACCACCTCCAGCTCGGTGGCCGAGTCTCCGAGCTCGGCGATCGCCGCCCTCACCGACCCGTCGGGTCCGGTGACGGCCAGGGTGAGGGTGCCGAAGGTGCGGCCCTGGATCTCGTCGATGCCGCCGTAGACGATCTCGAACGAGAGGCCGTGCCGGCCGAGCAGGGCGAACACGTCGCGCTGGTCGACGCCGCCCTCGGAGACCCGCACCGTGACGAGGGTCCCGTCGTGCCGACGACGGAGCGCGGCGAGGTCGTCGCCGACCGGGGCCCCGCTGACGACGGTCGACACGAAGCGGCGGGTCGAGGCCTCGCGCGGCGCGGAGAAGACCTCGAAGGTCGGACCGGTCTCGACGACGCGGCCGGCGTCCATCACGGCCACCCGGTCGGCGATCGACTTGATGACGTCCATCTCGTGCGTGATGACGACGATGGTGATGCCGAGCTCGGCGTTCACGCGGCGGAGGAGCCCGAGCACCTCCTGCGTGGTCTCGGGGTCGAGCGCGCTGGTCGCCTCGTCGGCGAGCAGGATGCGCGGCGAGGTCGCCAGGGCGCGGGCGATGCCGACGCGCTGCTTCTGGCCGCCGGAGAGCTGGTCGGGCCGCACGTGCGCCTTGTCGGCGAGGCCGACGAAGTGCAGCAGCTCGCTGATGCGCGCCTGGTGCTCGGACTTCGGCACCCCCGCGGCGCGGAGCGGGAACTCGACGTTGCCCCACACCGTCTTCGAGGCGAACAGGTTGAACTGCTGGAACACCATGCCGATGCCGGCCCGCACGCGGCGGAGCTCCCGCTCGGGCAGGCCCGTGACGGGCTCGCCGTCGATCTCGATGCGGCCGCTCGTCGTGAGCTCGAGCGCGTTGATGAGCCGCACCAGGGTGCTCTTGCCGGCACCCGAGTAACCGATGATGCCGAAGATCTCGCCGTCGGCGATCGTGAGGCTGACGCCGTCGACCGCGGTCAGGGGCGGGGCGCCCTTCTCGCGGGGCGGGTACGTCTTGACGACGTCGGTGAGCGTGATGACGGGCACTGGTCCTCCAGGTGGTGCGGGCGGGGCACGGCCCGGTCGGCGCCCCGGGGGGGCGACCGACCGGGCCGGGGTCGAGCGGCGGGTCAGCCGTTCTGCTCGACGAGCTCCTTCGTCTCCTCGAGCGACGACTCGAGGTCGGCGACGGGCACCTTGAGCGTCACGGCCGTGTCGCCCGAGTTCTCGACGACGCCGTCGGTCACGGCCTTGGTGTCCTGGTAGATCTCCACCAGCTTCTGGTACGTCGGGTTGTCGGCGTCGTCCGCGCGGGCCGCGAAGACGTTGACGTAGGGCAGCGCGGCGGGGTCGCTGGGGTCGTCCTGGGCGACGACGTCGTCGGGCGAGAGACCGGCCTTCGTCGCGTAGTCGTTGTTGATGATCGCGCCGGCGAAGTCAGGCAGCGAGGTGGCGGCCAGGTCGGCGGCGATCGTCGTGACCTCGACGGTCGACTTCGCCTCGTCGATGTCGTTGACGCCGGAGAAGATGCTGCCGCCGTCCTTGAGCACGATGAGGCCGTTCGACTGCAGCACGAGCAGCGAGCGCGCCAGGTTGCTCGCGTCGTCGGGGACCGCGACCGTGTCGCCCTTCTGGAAGTCGCTCGGCTCCGTGTACTCCTGCGAGTACAGCGGCAGCGGGTAGATGGCGGTCGAGCCGATCGGCACGAGGTCGGCGCCCGACGCGACGTCGTACTGCGCCAGGTACACGATGTGCTGGAACTGGTTGAGGTCGAGCTCACCGTCGGTGAGGGCGGGGTTCGGCTGCTCGTAGTTGCTGTAGTCGACGAGGTCGACCGTGATGTCCTCCTCGGCGGCCGCGTCGACGAAGGTCTTCCAGTACGGGTCGCTCGCCCCGACGACGCCGATCTTGACCGTCGTGGTGCCGGCGCCGGCTTCCCCGCGGTTCGAGAGGGCGACGCCGATGCCGATCGCCGCGAGGACGACGACGATCACGACGATGATCGCGACGAGACGACCGGGGCGCCGCTTCGGGGCCTCGATCAGGGGGGTGGCGTCGGACATGGCTGTTCCTCTCGTGGTGCCGCGGGCGGCGCAGGCGGTGGGGACGAGACCGGCCCGGCTGCTGTGCCCGGCACCTCGACGGGTGCGTGCTCGGCTCGTCCCCCCATGGTGACGGACTCGACGACGACGTGCGACGCGGAGCCGTCACACGACGCAACACGCGCGGGAGGCGCGGTGCACGTCGGTCGTGCACCGCGCCTCCCGCGGTGTGTCGCCCCGTCGATCAGACGGTGAGCACCTGGGGCGAGCCGACCTCGCCCGGGGGCATCTCGGCGGCGAGGCGGTTGGCCTCGTCGATGAGCGTCTGCACGATCTCGGACTCGGGGACGGTCTTGATGACCTCGCCCTTGACGAAGATCTGGCCTTTGCCGTTGCCGGACGCGACGCCGAGGTCGGCCTCGCGGGCCTCGCCCGGGCCGTTCACGACGCAGCCCATGACGGCCACGCGGAGGGGCACGGTCATGCCCTCCAGCCCGTCGGTCACGTCGTTGGCGAGCTTGTACACGTCGACCTGGGCGCGGCCGCAGCTCGGGCAGCTGACGATCTCGAGCTTGCGCTCACGCAGGTTCAGCGACTGGAGGATCTGCAGTCCCACCTTCACCTCCTGTGCGGGAGGCGCGGAGAGGCTGACGCGGATCGTGTCGCCGATGCCCTCGCCGAGCAGGATGCCGAACGCCGTCGCCGACTTGATCGTGCCCTGGAACTCGGGCCCGGCCTCGGTCACGCCGAGGTGCAGCGGCCAGTCGCCGCGCTCGGCGAGCTGGCGGTAGGCCTTGACCATGATGATCGGGTCGTTGTGCTTGACCGAGATCTTGAAGTCGTGGAAGTCGTGCTCCTCGAAGAGCGAGGCCTCCCACACGGCCGACTCGACGAGCGCCTCGGGGGTGGCCTTGCCGTACTTCTGGAGCAGGCTCGGCTCGAGCGACCCGGCGTTGACGCCGATGCGGATCGAGACCCCGGCGGCCTTCGCCGCCGCGGCGATCTTGCCGACCTGGTCGTCGAACTTGCGGATGTTGCCCGGGTTCACCCGGACGGCCGCGCAGCCGGCGTCGATGGCCTGGAACACGTAGTTCGGCTGGAAGTGGATGTCGGCGATCACCGGGATCTGGCTCTTCTTGGCGATGATCGGCAGGGCCTCGGCGTCGTCGCGGCTCGGCACGGCGACGCGCACGATGTCGCACCCGCTCGCGGTCAGCTCGGCGATCTGCTGGAGCGTGGCGTTGATGTTCGGCGTGGGCGTGGTGGTCATCGACTGGACGCTGACGGGAGCGTCTCCTCCGACGAGGACCTTGCCGACCTTGATCTGCCGCGACTTGCGTCGCGGGGCAAGGGTTTCGGGGACCTTCGGCATTCCGAGATTGACTGCTGGCACGAGTCACATGCTAAACCTCGGGGCTGGGCGGCGAGTGACGCTCAGGAGAACAGCTCGGCCGGAGGGCCCGACCGACGAGCTCAGCCGAACAGCCGGATCGGGTTGACGATGTCGGCGTAGGCCAGCAGCAGGCTCATCGCGCCGAGGCCGATGACGACGACGAAGGTCAGCGGGATGACCTTGGCGGTGTCGACCGGGCCCGGGTCGGGTCGGCGGAAGAGCTTCGCGACGCCGCGGCGGACGGCCTCGATGAGCGCCCCCGCCACGTGCCCGCCGTCGAGCGGCATGAGCGGCACGAGGTTGAAGACGAACAGGGCGATGTTGAGGCTGCCCAGCAGGCTCAGCAGGTACGCGGCACGGTCGACGACCGGCACGCTGTCGAGGCTCGCGAACTCGCCGGCCAGGCGACCGACGCCGATGACGCCGACGGGCCCGTTCGGGTCGCGCTCGGCGCCGCTGAAGGCGGCCTGGGCCACGGTCACCATGCGCTGCGGCAGGGTGACGATGACGCCCGCGACGTGCACGATGTTGTCGCCCACCGCCGGCAGCACCGCGGTCACCGGCTGCCGGACCTTCTCCGTCGCGAAGCCGATGCCGACGAATCCGACCTGCTGCGTCTCGGGCTGGCCGTCGGCCCCCGTCACGGTCGCGCCGAGGTCGTCGGTGACGTAGCGCTCCGACAGCGTCGGGGTCAGCTCGAGGGTCAGCTCGGCGCCGGCGCGCTCGACGACGACGTCGAGCTCCTCGCCCGGCGAGGCGCGGAGGACGCTCGTCACCTGGTCGCCGTCGGTCATCGCGACGCCGTCGATCGACACGATGCGGTCGCCGTTGCGCATCCCGGCCGCGTAGGCGGGCGAGTCGGTCGCGTCGGCCGGGCAGCTCGTCTCCGTCGAGCCGGCGGGCAGCACGCACTGGTTGACGAAGCCGACGGTCGAGCTGTTCTGGGCCGTGCCGAAGCCGCAGAGCAGCACGGCGAAGAGGGTGACGGCGATGACGAGGTTCATGAACGGCCCGCCGAGCATGATGACGATGCGCTTGAGCACGGGCAGGCGGTAGAAGGTGCGCGCCTCGGCGCCCTCGTCGATCGTCTCCGCGCTGGCCGTCCGGGCGTCCTGCACGAGGGTCTGGAAGAAGCCGGTGCTCGCCGTGCGCGACGCCGTGCCGTCCTTGCCGGGCGGGTACATGCCCGACATCGAAATGTAGCCGCCGAGCGGCAGGGCCTTGAGCCCGTACTCGGTCTCGCCGCGTCGCCGCGAGAAGACCGTCGGGCCGAAGCCGATCATGTACTGACCGACCTTCACGCCGAACGCCTTGGCCGGCACGAGGTGGCCGATCTCGTGCAGCGCGATGGAGAGGCCGAGCCCGATCACCATGATCAGGATGCCGAGCACGTACAGCAGGATCGTTTCCACCGGGCAAGGGTAGCCGCCCGAGACCGTGCGGGAGCCGCGCCGCAGCCCAGGCGACGCTGGGAGCGCCGGCGGGGGCGCGCCTCCTCGTCGGGGTGCGGTGTCGGTCGGGTCGGGGTGCGGCGGCGGCTAGACGGCGGAGAGCAGCGCGTCGGCCTCGGCCCGCGCCCAGCGCTCGGCCTCGAGCACGCCCTCGAGCGTCGCCTCGGCGGCGTCGTGCCGCTCGACCACCTCGCGCACGGTGTCGAGGATGCCGAGGTAGCCCACCCGGCCCTCGTGGAAGGCGAGCACGGCCTGCTCGTTCGCGGCGTTGAAGACGGCGGGGACGGTGCCGCCGGCACGGCCGACCTGCTTGGCGATGTCGACGGACGGGAACGCCTCGGCGTCGAGGGGCTCGAAGGTCCAGGTGGAGGCGCGGGTCCAGTCGAGCGGGACGCCCACGCCCGCGACGCGGTCGGGCCAGGCGAGGCCGAGCGAGATCGGCAGGCGCATGTCGGGCGGCGACGCCTGGGCGATCGTCGACCCGTCGACGAACTCGACCATCGAGTGGACGATCGACTGCGGATGGACCGTCACGTCGATGCGGTCGTAGTCGACGTCGAAGAGGAGGTGGGCCTCGATGACCTCGAGCCCCTTGTTGACGAGCGTCGACGAGTTCGTCGTGACGACGAGGCCCATGTCCCAGGTGGGGTGCGCGAGGGCCTCGCGCGGCGTCACGTCGACGAGGTCGGCGCGCGTGCGACCGCGGAACGGCCCGCCGGAGGCGGTGAGCACCAGGCGCCTGACCTCGCGCTCCGTCCCCGCGCGGAGGGCCTGCGCGATGGCGGAGTGCTCGGAGTCGACGGGCACGATCTGTCCCGGCCGCGCCCGCTGCGTGACGAGGTCCTGCCCGACGATGAGGCTCTCCTTGTTCGCGAGCGCGAGCGTGGCGCCCGAGTCGAGGACGGCCAGGGTCGGCGCGAGGCCGACGCTGCCTGTGATGCCGTTCAGCACCACGTCGGCCTCGACGTCGCGCACGAGGGCGACCGACTCGTCGGTGCCGAGGGCGACGTGCTCCACCCCGAACTCGGCGGCCTGGGCCTCGACGAGCTCGCGGTTCGTGCCGGCCGAGAGGCCGACCACCGTGAAGAGATCGGGGTTCGCCCGCACGACGTCGAGCGCCTGGACGCCGATGGAGCCGGTGGAGCCGAGGATCGTGACGCGACGCATGGATTCGAGCCTAGGCCGTGCGGGGCGGGACCGGGTCGGGCCGGGCTCAGGCCGGGCCGGGCCGGGCCGGGCCGGGCCGGACCGGGCTCGGCTCAGGCGACCGCGAGGATGTCGATGACGAACACGAGGGTGTCGGTGGGCTCGATGCCCGCGCTCGGCTGGCCGGCGGTGCCGTAGCCCTCGGCGGGCGGGATGACGACGAGCACCTGCGACCCGACCTTCTGCCCGATCATCGCCGTCGCGAACCCGCTGACGACCTGGTCGGTCGAGAACGGCGTCGGCGTGCCGCGGCCCCAGCTTTCGTCGAAGACCTCGCCGGTGCGCCAGTTCGTGCCCTGGTACTGCACCGTGACGTTCGCCGGGTCGGGCACGACCTCGCCGTCTCCCTCCTTCAGCACCGCGACCTGGAGCTCGGCGGGCGGGTCGGCGTCGGGGATCGTGACGGTGGGTCGTCCGTCGTCGGCGAGCTCGACCGTCGGCAGCCCGGGCTGCGGTTCGCGGTCGGCGCCCGTCGCCCGGGTCGGCACGATCGAGAAGGTGTCGACGACGATGATCGCCGCCGCGTTCGGCGCGTCGGTGCCCTGGGTGCTCGGCTGCATGTCGGCGGCCGAGGCCACCGTCACGGTGCGCCCCCCGGCCTTCGCGCAGACCAGGGCGTCCTCGAGGCCGGGCACGTAGTAGTCGGCGCTGATGGTCAGCTGCTCGCCCGTGCCGCTCTCGTAGCCGGCCGAGTTCAGCTGCGCTCCCGTCGCGGCGTCGAAGACCGTGATGGCGACCTTGACGACGTCGCCGATGCGGGTGGCCGGGCCCGAGCCCTCGGTGACGACGGTCTGCTGGCTCGTCTCGGCGCCGAGCGGGGACGGGAGCGTGATCGTCGGCGCGGTGCCGACGTCGCCCTGGACGTCGACCGAGTCGGACTCCGCCCCCGGCTCGAGGCAGGTCGTGGCGGCCGTCGAGGCGTCGGCCGTCGGGGTCGTGGTCGGCTCGGTCGACCCGCCGCCGGTGCAGGCGGCGAGCGCGAGCGTGAGCAGCACCGCCCCGACGGACGTCAGGAGGCGCGGGGCGCGAGCCGAGGAGGTCACGTCAGGAGACGGCGAGGATGTCGATGACGAAGACGAGGGTGTCGGTGCCGCCGATGCCCGCCTGGGGCGCGCCGGCCTCGCCGTAGCCGTCGGCCGGGGGGATGACGACGACGGTCTGCGAGCCGACCGTCTGGCCGACCATGCCCTGCGAGAACCCGGTGATGACCTGGGTCGTGGCGAAGGTGGCCGGGGCTCCTCGCGACCAGCTCTCGTCGAAGACCTCGCCGGTGGTCCAGTTGACGCCCTGGTACTGGACGGTGACGGTGTCGCCGTCGGCGACCACGGCGCCGTCGCCCTTCTTGAGGACCTCGACCTGGGTCTCGGTCGGCGGCTCGGCGTCGGGGATGGTGACGGTGGGACGGCCGTCGGCGTCGAGCTCGACGGCCGGGAAGCCCGCGACGGGCTCCTGGTCGGCGCCGGTGGCGCGCTGGGGGACGTCGCTCGTGGCGGAGCTGCTCGCCGAGGGGGCGGACGACTCGGCCGGGGCGCCGGCCGTGTCGTCGGAGGCGCAGGACGCGAGGGCGAGCACGAGGGCGGGGACGGCGAGCAGGGACAGCGAGCGGCGCATGGGGATCTCTCGGTCGGGGACGGTCGACGACCATCATGCCGCACGGTCGCCGGGCGGCCCCTGGGGGTCGTGCCCTCGGTGTCGTGCCCGGGGTTCAGTCGGCGGCGGCGACGGTGACCGGCTCGTGCCCGACGGGGAAGGCGACGGACGCGGCGATGAAGCACTTGCGGCTCGCCTCGGCGTGCAGCGACTGCGCCAGCTCGACCGTGTCGGCGTCGGCCACGGTGACGCGCGGGCGCAACGTCGCCGAGGTGAACCGGCCGCCGCCGTCGTTCGTCTGCGTCATGCTGCCGACCGCGGCGTCCTCGTACGCCACGACGACGACGCCCGCCGAGGCGGCGACGTGGAGGTAGCTGAGCAGGTGGCACTCGGCCAGGGCGGCGAGCAGCAGCTCCTCCGGGTTCCACCGGTCGGCGTCGCCGTGGAAGGTGCGGTCGGCCGAGCCGGCGATCTCGTGCTGCTTGCCCTCGGAGGTCAGGACCACGTCGCGGCCGTAGCTGCGGTAGGACGTCGTCCCGACGCCGCGGGAGCCCGTCCACGTCAGGTCGACGGCGTAGTGATGGTCGAGCACGGGTCCTCCTCGGGTCGCGCCGCCGACGGTGCCGGCGGAGGCTGCCGGGTCGCGGGGCGTCGATACACTCCCCATCATGACCGACCTCACCGCCGTCCCGCACTCCCCCCGACACCCCCTGACGGCCGACGGCAGCGTCGAGCTCGCCGTGCTCGTGCGGTCGGGGCTCGCGGAGAGCCGCCACCTCGGCGCGGCGGTCGTGGTCGACCGCGACGGGGCGGTGCTCCGGTCGGTCGGCGACGCCGCCGCGACGATCTACCCGCGGTCGTGCCTCAAGCCCCTCCAGGCGGTCGCGGTGCTGCGCTCGGGCGTCGAGCTGCCGGGCGCCCAGGCCGTCATCGCGACGGCGAGCCACGCCGGCACGGAGCGCCACGTGGCGCTGGCGGGCGAGGTGCTCGCGCGCTCGGGCTCGGTCGAGGACGACCTGCTCTGCCCGCCCGACTGGCCCGGCGACCGCGCCAGCGCTCGCGAGGCCGCGTCGAGCCGCCGCCTCGCGATGAACTGCTCGGGCAAGCACGCCTCGTTCCTGCTCGCCTGCGCCGAGAACGGCTGGGACCCGACGACCTACACGACCCTCGACCACCCGCTGCAGCGCGCCGTGCGCGACACCGTCGCCGAGTTCACCGGCGAGGTGATCGACCACGCCGGCGTCGACGGCTGCGGCGCCCCGGTCTTCGCGACCACGGTGGCCGGCCTCGCCCGCGCGGTCTCGCGCGTCGCGGCGGCGGGGGGCGACTCCACCGACGCCGACCCGGCCGCCCGCCACCTCGTGCGCTCGGTGCTCGCGGACGCCTGGGCGATCGACGGGCCCGGCCGGGCCAACACGGTGACGATCGACGAGCTCGGCGTCGTCGCCAAGCTCGGCGCCGAGGGCGTCATGGTCATGGGCACGACGGACGGCGTCGGCGTGGCCGTCAAGGTGCTCGACGGCAACGTCCGCGCCGGCACCCTCGTGGCCCTGCAGCTGCTGGTCGAGCAGGGCGCCGTCGACGGCGACGCGGCGCGGCGCGTGGTCGACGCCACGCTCGAGCGCGTCCTCGGCGCCGGCGAGCCCGTGGGCGGCATCGAGCTCAGCCCGGCGCTGCTCGGCGCCCGCTGAGCGGCGGCACGCCCGGTCGCGGGGCCCGACCTGCACGCCTTGTCACGGGGAGTCCGGCGCCACGAACCGCGACGCCGCCGTGACGGTCACCGGCACCCGGCAGGCCCGGCCGTCGCGACGGGTCACCACTGCTCGGCCCGTGACGTCGACCTCCACGACGCACGCGGCGGTCGCCGTCCCGCGCCCGTCGTCGGGGTCGGGACGCCTCGAGGGGTCCGCGGCCTCGGCCCGCGCCCAGCCCGGGTCGCCTCCGGCCTCGACGATCTGCAGGCGGTAGCCCGCGACCACCGCCTCGGCCGGCCGGCGTGGGCCCGCGACGACCACGCCCCCGGCCGGGTCGACGCAGAGCGGCCCGGCGTCGACGACGTGGGCGGCGTCCGTCCCCCACGCCTCGGTCGTCGCGTCCGCCACGCCCCGCCGGTCCGGCTCCCTGCCCGGGGCGTCCTGCCGCACGACCTCGACGCCGGAGCCGACGCGCCCGGTGCCGAGCACGAGCCACCCGGTCGGGGGCGCGGCGGCCCGCGCCCCGGGGCGGAGGACGCGGTCGGCGACGACGCAGGTCGGCGGGTACGTCGCGAGGAGCGCCTCCTGGGCTGAGCGCTTCGCCTCGGCCACGGCGTCCTCGACCGCGGCGAGGTCGGCGGCGCGTCGCTGCTCGGACCGCCGGCGTCGCACCGGTGCGACGACCCGGTCGCCGAGGAGGCGCGCGGCCAGGGCCAGCACCGCCCCGGCCGCCAGCCCCGACGCCGTCCCGCCGTGGTCGGCGACGACCACGGCGACGAGGGCACCCACGACGAGCGCCGGGAGGTCGACGCGTCGGGGAGAGGCGTCCGGCGGAGGCGGCGGGACGAGGACGGTGCGCCGCGGGGGACGCCGGGCGGACGGAGGAGCGAGGTGGACGGTCATGTCCACAGCCCAGCAGGTCCGGTGGGGCGACCGAGGCCGACCGTGCCCGAGCGGTGGAGGGGGCCTGCCCCCGTCCGGTCGGGGAGGACTCGCCCGCCCCGGTCACCGGGTCAGATCACGACGAAGAACTGCTCGCCGATCTCGACGCGCGTGCCCCGAGCCACCCGGACCCGGGTGCCGGGCTCGGCCCGACGGGCGGGCTGCTCGGGAGGTCGGACGACCGTGCCGTTGCCCGACCAGCGGTCGCTGATCCACAAGGCGCCGGCGTCCTGGCCGAACTCGAGGTGCGTCTTCGACACCGACTTGCCCGGGTCGACGATGCGCACGAGCTGGTCGAACCGCTCCCCCGGCTGGGGCGTCGGCGCCCTCCCGAGCAGCCCGGACCCGTCGACCGTCGTGCTCTCGCCGGTGCCGAACTGCAGCAGGAACGAGGCCGCGAGCGGGGCGCGGCGCACGAGGCGCGTCTCGTCGACGTCGTCGTCGGTCGGCGGACCCGTGACGGGCTGGGCGGGGCGCCACGGCGTGCCGGACGACGACGGCGGGACGGGGGGCAGGGGCGGGACCGGGGCGGCCGTGACCGGCGGCTGAGCGGCGCCCGTGGGAGCCAGGGGCGCCACGGGTGAGCGCGACGTCGTCACCGGCGACAGGGGCGCCGACCCCGGGGGCGTGAAGGAGCGGATCGGCTCGGGCAGGTGGCCGCCCGCCTGCTCGTCGGGTGCCACGTCGCGGTGTCGCCCGGGACGCGGGGACGGCGGCGCCGGCGCGGGGAGCGGAGCCGGCCGGAGGGAGGCCGGTGGGAGGACCTCGGGCTGCTGGCCGGGGCCGTCGGACGGCGCGTGGCCGCGGGCGTCGGCCTGGCTGTCGGCGTCGGCCTGGCTGTCGGCCGCGGCCTGGCTGTCGGCAGCGTCGGCCGCGGGTCGGTCAGCGTCGCCGACGGGCTCGGGCCGGACGACCGGCGAGCCGCCCCTCGAGACGACGTCGGCGGGTCGCCACCCGGGCGACAGGGGGGTGATGGGGCCGGTGAAGGAGAGCGCGACGGACGCGATGACCGCACCGCACTCGCCGCAGAAGATGTCGTCCTCGTGCAGGGGGAAGCCGCAGTGGGTGCAGCGCTCCCCCTCGTGGGCGCCGGGCTCGGTCGGCGGACCGGGCTCGACGAGGGGGACGGGAGCGGCGGGCGACGACGAGGCGGACGCGTCGCTGTCGGCGGCGGCCAGGGACTCCACCACGCCTCGCCTGATGGGCGTGACCGGGGCCGTGTCTCCGGCCGTGGGTGCGTGCTGGGGCGCCGGCTCGCGGAGCGCCGGGATGGCGGACGAGCGGGGAACGGCGGGGTCGTCCGTCCCCGCCGACGAGGCCGGGCGGTCGAGCGGCGGCGTCCCGGCCGGACGGCCCGACGGGGGCGCCGTGGCGACAGGGACGCCCTGGCCCTCGGGCTGGCCCTCGGGCTGGCCCGAAGCGTCGGACGACTCGTCGGGTCCTGAGGCGTCAGCGGGCGCGGGCACGGGAGCCAAGGACGCCGTCCAGAGGGGCGCGGACGTCGGACGCGGGGCCGCCTCGCCGGAGGAGGCCGGGACCCGGAGCGGTGCGAGCGGACGAGGCGGCTCGACCTCGTCGCCCCAGGGCGGCGGACCGTCGTCGTCCGGGCGCTGCCGCCCGGCGGCGGCGCGGAACCACCACGGGCGGCGGGCAGGCGGCTCGCCCGCGTCCGGGTCGACGGGGGACGCGGGCGCATCGGGGCGCGCCGTCCGAGGAGCCTCGCCGGATTCGTCCGCGACGATGCGGCCCTCCGGCGTCGGCAGAGCGACCGGCTCCGATGCGGGCGCCGGGGACGGCGCAGGCGCAGGCGTCGCGGCGGGTGCCTCGCCCGCGGCCGCAGACGCGGGTCCACGGACGGGGTCTGGCTCGGGGTCCGGCTCGGGGTCGGCGGAGCGGGGCTCGACCGAGGACTGGACGGGAGCCGGGGCGGGGGGCTCCGCGAGGCTCGGGGCGGGACGGGCCGCGGCCGCCCGGGCCGCCTCCACCGCCTCGCGCTCCGCCGCGGCGACGTCCGCGCTCGTGACGGCGCGGCCGCACTCGCCGCAGAACATGGCGCCGACGGGCAGCGGGCTCGCGCAGGTGGGGCAGTGCATCACGGGGTCCTCTCACGCTCGGTCGGCGTCCGGCCATGGTATCCGCGGAGCGACCGCAGCGAGACGGCCGCCCGGAAGCGCTGCCACCGTGTCAGGCCCACCCCGAGTTGACGACGCATGTCGCTCACGGCCGTCCAGACGCGATCCGCGTCCTCCGCCGCGGGGACGGCGGGGGCGAAGACGGCGCGGTCGGCGACCCGTGCGAGGACCGCCGTGCGCGCCCCGCCGACGACCGCCGCGACCTCGCTCCTCGTCGCGGCGGGCGGCGTCTCGACCCCGTGGTCGACCACGGCGTCCTCGAACTCCTGCCAGCCCCCCGTGATGCGCTGCACAGGATCGGGCGCCCGCCGCCGGCGTCGACGACGACGGGCCTTGAGGACGACGATCGTCAGCAGCGGAGCGCTGACGAGCCCGGCGACGAGAGCTGTCCACCCGGCGACCCTCGCGACGAGGAGGGCGATCCCGATCCACGCAGGGGGCGCCTCCGACTCGTCCTGGGCCGTCCGCGGCGGCGACTGCTCGTCGCGGACGGGCGGCTCGACGAGGGGCGGCTGGACGACGGACTGCGGACGGGAGACCTGGTTCGGGTCCTGCGGGACGTCGTCGGGGACGGGGCGCTCCTCGGGCACCGGGTCGAGGGAGACCCAGCCGTGCTCGGCCGTGTCGACCTCGATCCGGGCCGTGACGTCGGCACCGGTGACGTCGACGGGGCCGGACGCCCCCTCCTGTGCGGCCTCGGGCACGAAGCCCATCACGACCCGGGAGGGGAAGCCGAGACGGTCGGCCATGAGTGCGGCGGCGGCGGCGTACTGTTCCGCGTCGCCGACCATGACCGGGTCGGTGAAGAGCTGCGCCAGGCGGTCGGAGCCGTGGCCGGACCGGCTGCGCGGCTCGTCCGCGGACACCCCGTGGCTGACGTACCCCTCGGCCCGGAGGGCGTCGAGGGCCGCGACGAGCTGCGCGCCCGGGCCCTGCACGTCGGCCGTCCAGGCGTCCAGGGCCGCGGTGAGCTCGTCGGGGACGTCGGTCGGCGCGGGCACGGTGGCCGAGCCCGGGGTGAGGCTCGCGAGCTCGTCGTCGGCGGGGGCGTCGGGGAGGACCGCGTCGAGGCGGTAGGCGTCCCCGGCCGAGAGCCCGCCCACGACCGCCGCCGTCCCGGTCACGTCGTTGTAGAAGAACGCCGCCCGGCGGTCGTCGGCGGTGGGCCCGGAGAAGGCCACGTCCTCGAGCTGGCCGACCGTCGGCAGCCAGACGCCCCGGTACCCGTCGACCGTCACGGCCAGCGACGCCGGGCTCCCGACGACCGCGGACTGGTCGACCACCGCGGGCACCCGGTCGAACGACCCCGAGGCGCTCGTGACCGCGGAGCTGCCGACCGTGAACGAGACGCCGTCGTAGGTGTCGAGGGTCGCCAGCCGGAGGAGCTGCCCGGCCGCGAGGCCCTCCACCGTGAAGAGGGTCTCGTCGACGGCGGGCTCCTGCTCGTACACCCGGAGGCGCGTGAGGGGGCTGACCTCGTCGCGGGGGTCGAAGGGCTGCTCGACGAGCGTCCGCCCGACCGTGCGCTCCCCCGACGACGGGAGCACCGCCTCCGCCCCGGCCGCCGCGGCCAGCGCGACGGCGACCGTCGCGGCCGACCCCACGACGGCCCGGACCGCCACGGACCCGTGCCCGTGGGACCGGGAGCCCCCGGCCCGACCGACGAGGGCGTCGACGGCGACGCGACGACGACGGAGGCGCCACCAGACGAACCAGGCGACCGTCGTCCCCAGCACCGCCGACCCCGTCAGCACGGGGCGGACCGCCTCGGCCGGGCCGAGGAGGATGCCGGCGAGGAGGACGACGGCGGGCGCCAGCAGGGCGAGCTCGCCGCGACGGGAGCGGAGCGCGACGGACAGCCCGACGACCGAGGCGACGAGCAGCAGCACGAACATCGGCACGAGCAGGGCCTCGTAGCTGCCGACGGGGAGCGAGATCGTCACGAGCTGCTTCCAGCCGAGGGCCGTGCCGGCCAGGAGGTCGACGAGGCCGTCGAGGGTCGGGAGGACGCCGGCGGTCGTCTGGGACGGCACCGCCAGCGGGACCCCGAGCACGAGGTACGCCACGACCGTCAGGACCAGGACCGCGAGGCTGGAGAGCCGGAGGGCGGCCCCCGCCAGCGCGATGACGCAGCCCGCGAGCACCGTGACGCCGGCCATGACCACGACGTCGGCGCTGCGGTAGATCGGCCAGGCCGGCAGGAGCGCGGCGGCCAGGCAGAGCACGAAGAGGCCCGTGGCCGGGAGGGCGGTGGCGGGCCGGAGGCGGCCCGAGCGGTCGGAGGCGCGGCGCCCGGTGCCCCGTCGGCGAGCGTCGACGTCGGGGGCGGTCACGACGCGGCCGCCCGGGCGAGCGATCTCTGCAGGTCGTCGAGGCTGCCGACCGTGAGCACCGTGAGGTCGGACAAGCGCGTCAGGCCCGGGACGGTGTCGGGGTCGCAGACGATCGCGACCGCCTCGACGCCGAGGGGGAAGCCGAGCGCGGCGGACCGGAGCTCGCCGAGCGTCGCGGCCGAGCCGACGACGAGGAAGGCCACCGACACGCCGGAGGCGTCCTCGCCGGCCACCCGCGCGAGGTCGGTGACGCGGAGGGCCGTCTCGTCGTGCTCGACCTGCGCCAGGTCGTCGAGGAGGCGGTTCCGCGAGAGGGTGCCGAGGCCCCGGACCTCGAGCTTCTTGCGCTTGGCGAACTCGGGCGTGAGGCCGCTGACGACGACGCTGAGCTCGCGCGCGTCGCGGATGGCCCGGATGCCGAGGGACCCGGTCACGCCGACCGCCAGCTCGAACTCGTCCTCGGTGCCGAAGTCGGCGCTCGACAGGCTGAGCGCGATGACGATGTGGCTGCGGCGGCTCTCCTCGAACTGCCGGACCATGAACGTGCCGGTCTTGGCCGTCGACCGCCAGTGGATGGCACGCCGTTCGTCGCCCGGCAGGTACTCGCGCAGGGCGTGGAAGGAGATGTCGCTCGGCGCGAGGTCGCGGGTGGGCGAGCCCTCGAGGTCGCGGAGGAGGCCCGCGCTCGTGCTGGGGATGCCGACGGTGCGGGGGTGGACGAACAGCTCCGTCACGCCGGTCCACTCGAGCTCTCGCCGGACGAGTCCGACGGCGTCGCCCCGGACGGTGCGCACGGGCCCTACCCGGACGACGCCGCGGCGGGTCGTGGGCACCGTGAACGGCTCCGAGACGCGGTCGCCCGGCCGGAGCCCCGGCAGGCTGAGCTCCGCGAGTCCCCGGCCGACGGGGATCTCGACGGTGACGCCGAGCACGCGCCGACGGGACGGGTTCACGACCACGACCTCGCCCACGGCCGGCTCTCCGACGGTGACCCGCTCGTGCGGGATCGACAGCGTCACGACGAAGGCGTTCCGGCCCACGAGCGAGAGGGCAGCCACGAGGAGGACGACGACCGCCGCGTACCCGACGACGGCGAGCTCGGTCCAGCCCAGGAGGCGGCCTACGACCAGCGCGACCGGCACGAGCACCAGGAATGCCCAGCCGACGGGCGTCACGACCCCGGAGATCGCCGAGGCCCCACGGCGGCCGACGGACCGGACGACCCGGGCGGCCCGCACGAGCGTCACGAGGCCGTCCGCGACCGGGCCGGTCCGCTCCCCCACGATCCTGGTTCGGGCGTTGGTCAGGCCCTGGGTGCCGGTCGCGGCGAGGTCCGTGCGCGTCCGCCCCGCCGCTCGGGTCCGGGTGCCGCCCCGGACGCCGCCGGGTCCGACGGGTCCGCCGGCGCCGCGCCGCCCGGTGGGGCCGTCCCCCGGGTCGACGCTCACCCCGCGGCTCGCTCCGCCGGCGGCGGGGTCTCGATGAGCAGCTGGCTCACGACGCTCGACGGCGTCACGCCGTCGAACTCGGCCTCCGGGTCGAGCACGAGTCGGTGCGCGAGCACCGGCTCGGCGAGCACCTTGACGTCGTCGGGGGTGACGTAGTGGCGACCGAGGGACGCCGCGTAGGTCTTGGCGGTGCGGACGAGCGACAGCGCCCCGCGGACGCTCACGCCGAGGCGGACCTCCTGCGCCGTGCGGGAGGCCTCGACGAGGCGCGCGACGTAGTCGACGATGGACGTCTCGACGTGGACGGTGCGGGCGAGCTGGGCCATCTCGGTGACGACGGCGGCCTGGACCACGGGGTCGAGCGTGCCCTCGTGGACGCGGGTGGCCGATCCTTCGAGGATCCGGACGGTGGCGGCGTGGTCGGGGTAGCCGATCGACGTCTTCAGGACGAACCGGTCGAGCTGTGCCTCGGGGAGCCGATAGGTGCCGGCCTGCTCGATCGGGTTCTGCGTCGCGATCACCATGAAGGGCGAGCCGACGTCGTGGCTCACGCCGTCGACCGTCACGCGCCCCTCCTCCATGACCTCGAGCAGCGCCGACTGCGTCTTCGGGCTCGCCCGGTTGATCTCGTCGGCCAGCACGATGTTCGAGAAGATCGGCCCGCGGTGGAACTCGAACTCGCCCTTCTTCTGGTCGTAGATGCTGACCCCGGTGATGTCGCCGGGCAGGAGGTCGGGGGTGAACTGCACGCGGTTGCTCGTGCCCTGGACGCTCTGCGCGATCGCCCGGGCGAGCGACGTCTTGCCGGTGCCCGGGAAGTCCTCGAGGAGGAGGTGCCCCTCGCTCAGCAGGGCGGTGAACGACAGCCGCACGACGAAGGTCTTGCCGAGCAGCACCTGGTCGACGTTCGCCACGAGGCGCCCGAAGACGTCGGAGAACCAGGTCGCCTGCTCGGGGCTCATGCTCATGTGTCGGTCGTCTCTCTCGTCAGGGGGTCGGCGTGGGAGTGGGGGTCGGGGTCGGGGTCGGGACGGGTGTGGACGCGGGACGCGTACAGGTCGCCTCTGCGACCCCGACGGAGGTCGTTCCCGAGAAGGTGACGGTGGTCGTGACCCGGGCCCGCGTGGCGTCGGCGGGCACGGACCCCGCCTCTCCGGCCTGCCACGTCGACCCGACCAGGTACTCGACGGCGTACGAGTACCGGAGGTCGTCCGGGTTCGCGTTCGCCGGCGTGCCGATCGTGAGGGAACCGGCCGCGACGCAGCTCAGGCTACTGGGCACGGCCTGCAGGGGACGCGCGGACACGGACGGCGACACGAGGTCGGAGCAGTTGCCGGCGCGGCAGGCCCGGAACTCCACCGAGACGTCGGTGCCGTACACCGTGGCGTCGCCCAGCGAGGTGAGCCAGGAGCCGAGGGCGACGGGCGTCCACGCCCCGCTGCCGAGTCGGGCCTGCCACGAGTCGGCGGGGACGTCGCCGGCGACGCCGAGGGCGGAGACCCGGAGGTCGAAGCGGCCGTTGCCCCGGGCCTCCACCGTCACCGCGCCGGTCGCCCGGCCCGGGAGCCCGTCGACCTGTGACGTGCTGCTCGTCGTGCAGAACACCCCGTTGTCGGCGTCCACCGCGTAGTAGTAGCGGCTGCCGCGGTCGGTGCTGGGGTCGACGGCGGTGCGTCCGTTCGCCGGGATCGCCTTCCCGTCCGTCGTGCAGCCGGCCGCCGGTGCGCTGTCGAGACGCCGCACCCGGTAAGTCATCGTGCCGTCGCCGGCCGCCGCGGCGTCGCTCCACGACAGCTCGACGGAACCGTCGGGTCGAGAGCCGGCCGCGACCGTCACGGCCCCCGGCTGGCCGAACGCCGTCGCCCGCACGGCCCCGCTGCGGCTCCAGTCGCGCTCGCTCGTCACCTGCGCCCGGTTGCGGGCGTACACGCTCACGTCGTACGAGCTGCCCGGGGTCAGGCCGGCGATGGTCGTCGACGTGGAGCCGGTCGCCTGCGACGCGCCGCCGCTCACCTCCACCGTGTAGCCCGTCACGGCGGTCCCGCGCACCGGGCGCGGCACCGCCGTCCACGTCACGTCGAGGCTGCCGGGGACGGTCCTGGAGGGCGTGACCGTGACGCCCGTCGGCGCCGCGGGGACGAAGTCGGCGCTGTAGGGCTGGCTCGCGGCGCTGGCCGCCGAGTCGCCGACGCCGTTCGTCGCGACCACGGAGAAGCGGTAGGTCTGCTCGGGGTCGAGGTCCGTCAGGGTGCACACGGTCGACCGGCCGCAGTCGTGACCGTAGCTCGCGCCCGCACTGCCGACGCCCACCAGGCGGAAGCGCGTGATGGCGGAGTTGTTGGCCTGGGGCGCGGCGTAGCTCAGGGTGAGCTGGCCGCCCAGGGACGAGCCGGTCCGGACGGGTGCGGCCGGCTGCGCCGGGACGTCCTGGACCGAGACGGTGACGTTGCCCCAGACGTACCGGCCCGGGTCCCCCGTGACGTCGGCGACCCGGTACTGCAGGTTCGCGTCGCCGGGCGCGGCGCCCGCGGCGACCGAGACGCTCAGGGTGCGGCTGTCGGCGCTCGGCGAGACGCTCACCCCGGCGGGCAGGCCGGCACCGCCGAGCCCGCGGATGTCGACCACGCGGAGCGGCTGGCCCGGGAAGGGGTTGGTCGACTGGTCGTTCGCCAGCACGTCGACGGTCGTGGACGAGCCACGCCGGACGGTCGCCGTGTCGGGCACGGGCTGCGCCAGGGGCCGGGTCGACGCCGCGACGGTCAGCTGGACCGCGCCGCCGCGGCCCGGGCTGACGGAGTCCCGCACCGACACGGGCACCGTGGCGGAGCTGCCGGCCGAGGCGCTCGTGGCCGCCGACACGGTCAGCCGCTGGCCGGTGACCTCGGCCGTGAAGCCGGGCGCCGACGCGCCGTCGACCGCGTAGCGCAGCTCGTCGACGGCGTCGGGGTAGGGGTAGGTGGTGAGGCGGACGAGGTCGAGGGTGCGCGACTCTCCCGGCTCGAGCTCGAGGGAGGTGCCGTTGAACGTCGGCGGCTGGTTCTCGCGGGGGGTCACCGTGATCGGCAGCACGAGGGTGGCCGTCCTGCCGGCGGGGTCGTCGGCCGACGTGCCGTCCGTGACCTCGAACGAGATCGACGCCGTCCCGAAGTAGAGCTCCTCCGAGGTGAAGGCCAGCGTGGTCGGGTCGACCACGAGGTCGTCGCCGTTCGCGTGGGTCGCCTGCACCGACGCGGAGCCGGTGAGGCGGACCGACTTGCCCCCCGCGGCGAGGACGTGGTCGGCGAGGGCGATTCGGACGGTGTCCCCGCTGACGACGCTCACCGGCCGGGCCTGCCGGTCGAGCTGCGGCAGGGCGTCGTCGTAGCCCGGGACGCGGACGAACGCCCGTGCCTGCACCGAGGGGTCGTCGGGATGCGTCACGACGAACGGGATGATCTGGCTCGCGTCGGCGATGGCCACGCGGATGCGACGGCCGTCGGTCACGGACGCCACGGCCTCCCAGCCCGGCTCGACGGCCAGGCCCAGGCTCGACGCGGGCCCGTCGGCGAAGAAGACGTTCGCGAGGACGTCGACGTCGACCGACTCACGACCGGCGATGTCGCCGAGGTCGAGCACGGAGTCGTCGGCGACGGGCCGGTTCGGCGGGGCGTCGGCGTCGACCGTCACCGACACGAAGCTCGAGCTCGTCCCGCCCCGCGGGTTCTCGATCGTGTAGACGAGCCCGTACGTGCCCTCGGCGCTCGGGGGGGTGACGGCGAGGAGCTCGTCGTCGACGACCTCGGCCGTGGTGCCGTCCTCGGCCGCCTGGACGGACGTCACCCGCAGGGCGCCGCCGTCGGGGTCGCTGTCGTTGTCGAGGACACGGACCGTGACGGTGCCCCCGGGTCGCATCGTCACGTCGTCGGCCACGGCCACCGGTCCGCGCGTGCCGTCGGCCCGGGCTGCGACGCCCACCCTGACCTTGCCGCTCGCCCGGGCCCCGAGCCCGTCGACGACGGTGTAGGTGAACTCGTCCGTCCCGGCGGCGTAGGCCGCCGCCTGGTAGGCGAACCCGTCGGCCGAGACGCTCGTGACGTTGCCCTTCGCGGGGTTCGTCCCGACGCCGAGCAGCGTCACGCTGTCGCCGTCGGGGTCGATGCCGTCGAGCGGCACGCGCACCTGCACGGTCTCGCCGGCGACCACCCGCGCCGTGACCGTCTCCGGCACGGGCGCGGCGTTGGTCGCCGCGTCGGCCTCGCGGACCGCGATGCTCACCTGGGCGGAGTCCGTCTGGCCGTCGCGGCCCGCCACCTCGTAGACCGCCGTCACGTTGCCCGGGGTCGTGGGGGCCAGGTAGCGCAGGCGCGTGCCCGAGGTGAACAGGAGCCCGCCGTCGTCGGGGACGTCCTGGACGAGGTCGGGCACGAGGGTGACCTCGTCCCCGTCGGGCTGCTCGTCGTTCGCGAGCACGTCGATGTCGACGGCGTCGCCGACCCGCACGGTGACCTGGTCGTCCGTCGCCACCGGCGGCTGGGTCTGCGAACGCCGCGGGATCTCGACCACCGTGACCGTGCCCTGCGCCGAGGCGAGCCCGTTCGTGACGGTGTAGGGCACCGTCACGGGCCGCCCCTCGAGCGGTGCGGTGAGCGTGACCCGCAGGTAGCGCTGGTCGAGGGTCTCGACCCGGACGCCGCTCGAGAGGGGCACCTCCGCGGTGGAGCTGATCATGAGCACGTTGCCCGCGGGGTCGGCGTCGGTGGCCACCACGTCGAGCGTCTGCGAGCTCAGCGTCTCGACGAACATGGTCTTGGGCGTCGTCACCGGCGGCGTCGCCGCGTCGGGAGGCGACAGCACGTCGACGCGGACGACGCCGGTGGCGGTCTGGTCGCCGTCGGTCACGGTGTACTCGAGGTTGTGCGTCCGGACCTCGTCGCTGACGAAGCGGAACGTCCCCACGTCGTAGCTCGGCGTCACGGTCGACCCGTTCTTGGCGGGGACGCTGTTCAGCCGGATCGGCCCGGAGCCGCCGGTCGCGTACGCGAGGGGGCGGACGGTGACCTGCCGTCCGGCGTAGGCCTCGACCGTGAACGACTCCGCTCGCAGGGGCGCCTCGCCCGTCACGGTGACGGACAGGGAGCCTCGCCCCTCGGCCTGGCCGTCGGACACGACGAGGGCCACCTCGACGTCGGTCTCGCCGGCGCCGGCGTCCTGGTAGACCACGTCGCCCGAGGGCTTGGACGACGTCCCGGGAGGCCCGGACGCGCTCGTCAGGTAGAACGCGTCGCCGTCGGGGTCGACCCAGTCCCCGAGCACGGAGGCGGTCACCCGGCCGGCCGAGGTCACGGACGCACTCGTCCGCCGCACCTGCTCCGGGGCCGAGTTCTCGGCGTCCGTCCGCACCGTGACGGTCACGGTCGCCGTGTCCGACCCTCCGCGCCCGTCGCTGATCGAGTAGTCGACGGTGAACGTGCCCGTCGCCTCCGCCGTCAGCGTGAGCAACAGCTGCTGGCGGTCGTTGACGAGGTCGACGCGTGCCGTCGCGGGGTCGGGCTGCGAGACCTGCTCGACGACGAGCGGGTCCCCGTTGGGGTCGAAGTCGTTCAGCAGCACCGACAGCGTGCTCGCCCGGCCCGGCCGGGCACCGACGGCGTCGTCGACGGCCACGGGGGCCTTCTGGTCGGGGTCGAGCTCGGGGGGCTGGTCGGTCGAGTCGTCCTCTTGCTCTTCTCGCTCGCGCTCGGAGTCGAGGAGGTCGGCCCAGTTGTCGACGAGCCGCCCGCCGGCCTGGAGGGCCCAGCTGCGACCGCCCACCGGGTCGTTCAGGACGACCTGACGACCGTTGACGGCGAGCACCAGCGCGGCGCTGCCCGGGACCCCGTCCAGTTCGACGACGCCCCCGCGCGCGCCGGAGCAGTCGCTCCAGGCCGAACCGCCCGACCAGGCCGCCCAGGTGCACGAGCCGACGACGACCGGGCGGGCCGGGGCTCCCGACCGGCCCGACGCGAGGGCCCGGGCCTCACCCCCGTCGAAGGGGACGCTCAGGAGCCCGTCGGTGGTGGCCAGGAGCACGGCGTCGCCGTCGTCCGTGGCCTGCTGGAGGGCACCGCCCGAGGCGTCGACCGGCAGGGTCACCGGGTCGCCGTCCAGGACGAGCTCGCCGGACGTGACGTCGAGGACCGCCCAGTGCGACCCCACGCTCGTCACCTGGTGCTCGTCGCCCCCGGCGAGGCCGGCGTCGACGGTCGAGTCGACCGACGCGTCGGCGGCGTCGGCGATGAGCGAGACCTCGCCCGTCTCGGCGGAGAAGGTCGTGACCGCGCCGGAGGGCGAGGCGCTGGCGACCAGGTCGGCGCCGAGGCTCAGGTCGGCGTCGGCCTCCGCGCTGAAGGCCGCGAGGTCGGTCGTGGGCCAGGTCCAGAGCTCGCCGGTGCCGCCCGACACGACGACCGTGCGGTCGCCGGCGAGGAGGACCTCGGGCTGCTCGGGCGGCAGCGGCACGGTCTCGTCGACGGTGGCCGTGGCCGGGTCGACGAGCCCGACCGTGGCGTCGGTGCGGTCGACGAGCAGCACCTCCTGCCCCGACTGCACGACCGCGAGGTCGGTGCCCGTGCTGCGGACCGCCGCGTTGAGCTCGCCGACGTCGGGGTTCACCCGGCCGACGGCGGAGCGCGAGCCGTTCGCCACCCACGCGGTGCCGTCGTCGAGGTCGAGGCGCTGCGCCTCGTAGCCGCTGCTGACGACGGCGACGGTCGTCACGAGGGCCACGACGACGACCGTGCTCACCCCCGTCGCGACCGCCGACCGGCGTCGGGACGCCCAGGCGAGCAGCCCGCTCATCCGGCGCCCTCCGGCGCGGCGCAGCTCTGGGCGCTCGGGTCGCCGGTGCGGCCGTCGCGCGTGACGCTCACCGTGATGCAGAACCGCTCGTCGGCGTCGGGACGACTCACGACGAAGCGGTTCGTGGCCTGCTGGCTCGTGTCGTCGCCGGTCGAGATCACGTAGGCGTCGCCGGCCCGGAGGCCCGGGTCGTTCCAGGTGAAGACGACCGAGCGTCCGTCGCTCGACGAGGCGATGTCGGCCACCCGAGGGATCTCCGACGACGTCGCCCGCACGAGGACGAGCGTGGCCGTCGCGCCGAGGCCGATGACGACCACGCCGGCGGCCACGAGCCCCCACACGAGGGCGAGCATGCCGCGCCGACGCGCCGCGGGCCGCGTGCCGGTGCTGCGGACGAGGCCACGGCTGGCCCCGACCTGCGATCCGTGGACGGCCGCGGCCTGCGCCGCCGTGACCTCGCTCCGGCGGCGGCGGCGTCGCCGTGCGGCCGGGACGACGGCCGTGCCGCGGAGGCGCGTCCGGTCCTCCAGGTCGGCGACGGTGGCGAGGGCCCAGTCGTCGACGGCCACCTCGATGGGCGTCTGGCCGAGGCCCAGCTCGGCCTCGACCTGCTGCAGTTCGCGGAGGAGCTCGAGCACGCTCGACTGCCGCTGCTCGGGTCTCCGCGACATCGCCTTCGCGAGGATGCGCTCGAGGGTCGGCGGCACGTCGGTGCGTCCGGTCGGGACGAGCTTGGCCTTGTCGATGCGGCCGATGAGGTCGGCCGCGCCGTTCTTCTCGCTTCCGAGGATCTCGAACGGCGAGCGGCCCGCCAACAGCGAGTAGACGGTCGCGGCGAGCGACCAGACCTCGGACTCGACCGTGCCCGGGGTCTCGTCGAGCAGCACCTCCGGGGCCGACCACGGGATCGACATGCCGACGACCTCCTGCGGCTCGCTCTCGCTGAGCGACGCGGCGATGCCGAAGTCGGACAGGACCGGGTGACCGTAGGCGGTCATCAGGATGTTCGAGGGCTTGACGTCGCGGTGCAGGACGCCTTGCCGGTGGGCGGTCTCGACGGCGCTGCCGATCTTGACGCCGATGCGGAGGACGTCGGCCACCGGGATGCGGTCGCGACGATAGCGCTCGCTGAGCGACGACGAGCAGAGCTCCATGACCAGGTACGGGCGACCGTCGGCCGAGACGCTCGCCTGGTAGACGGTGAGGATGGACGGGTGGGCACTCAGCTGGGCCATGAGGTTCGCCTCGGCCTGGAACATCTGCCGCACCTGGTCGTTGACGACCTCGGAGAGCATGACCTTCACGGCAACCTGGCGTCGCGGCATGTTCTGCTCGTACAGGAACACGTCGGCGAAGCCGCCGGACCCGAGCACGTGCACGTGGCTGAACCCGGGCAGCACGGGAGGCGCTGACGGCAGTCGTCGTGCCACGGCGCCCTCCCGACGTCCTCGCGGCCGGCCCTCGCGCGGCCCGGCGTCGGCGCCTCGCCGACCGGAGTCATTGTAAGTGGGCCCCTCCGACGTCGTGCCCCGTCCTCCCCTCGCTGTGGAGCGACGGACGACCCCACTTCGGGGGAGGACCGAGCGGCCGAGCCCTTGTCAGTCGGGGATCGGGCCCGAGCCGGTCGTCTCGGTCGGCTCGGCGCTTGTACCCCGGACGTCGACGACGACGACCGTCACGTTGTCCCGGCCACCCGCTTCGACGGCCGCGCGGACGAGGGCGGAGGCGGTGCGGGCCGCACCCGGCACGCTCTCGAGCAGCTCCGCGATGCGCGCCGGCCGCAGCTCCTTCGTGAGCCCGTCGGAGCAGACGAGGAGGCGCTGGCCGGCCCGGAGGGGCACGCGCCAGTAGTCGGGCCGCGCGTCGACGTCGAAGCCCACGGCCCGCGTGATGACGTTGCTGTCGGGGTGGTCCTCGGCGTCCTCGGCCCGGAGGAGTCCGGCGTCGACCATCTCCTGGACGACGGAGTGGTCGACGGTGACCTGCTGCAGCTCGCCTCCCTCGTGGAGGTAGACGCGAGAGTCGCCGACGTTGAAGACCGTGAACTCCGGGACGCCGTCCCGGAGCGACAGGAAGGCGCCCGTGACGGTCGTGCCGACGCCGAGCTCGGTGCCCTCGGCCGCGACGGCGATGTCCTCCGTCGCGCGACGGAGCGCCTCCTCGACGTCCTGGGGTCGGAGCCACTCCCCCGCCGGGATCTCGCCCATGCGACGGACGACCGCGTCGCTCGCCACGTCGCCGGCCGTGTGCCCGCCCATGCCGTCGGCCACGACGAAGAGCGGCGCGGAGGCGAGGTAGCTGTCCTCGTTGTGCGCCCGCCGGAGCCCGACGTCGGTGACCGCCGCCCAGTCGAGCGAGACGGCGCCCTCGCCGGACGTGATCGGGTGGTCGGTGGTCGGCTGGCCGAGCTCTGTCACGAGTGGTGATCTTCCTGGGAGGGGACGCGATGGTGGGACAGGATCTCGAGGAGGACGCCGTCGCCGACGTCCACTATGGTGCCTGCCGAGGCCGTGACGGACTCGCCCTGCCGGAGCGAGACGGGAACGCGGCCCGGAGCGCGGACGGACGTGCCGTTCGTCGACCGGAGGTCGGTCACGACGACGACGTCGCCGACCTGCTCCACCCGGACGTGCGACGACGACACGAGCCCGCCCGGGGACTCCACCGCCACGAGCACGGGCTGCACGCCCGCCACGACGCGCGGCGCCGACGGGCGGCGGCCGACGACGAGCGGAGCCGCGAGCACGTGCTCCGCTCCCGCGACGCGCACGGCCCACGCGGGCCGCGTCCGGCTCGCGGTGCGACCAGCGTCGACGGTCGCCCGACCGATGCCGGCACCGGGCCGCGGACGCAGCACCGTGTCGTCGAGCCCGCCGCGGAGCCCGGCCACCAGCACGGTGTCGTCGGGGCGGGGCGGGCCGTCCTGTCGGCCCTGCTCGGCATCCGTGTGCATGGGCGGGCCTTCCGTCGAGGAACGTGGTCGTGCGGCGAGCAGGTCGACGAGCCGAGCTCCCCCATCTGCCCGTCCGAGGCTATCGGCCGTCGGACCCCGCCGCAGGTGCCGGTCACGTGGCGCCCGTCCCTCCACAGCTCAGCCTCGGCCTTCGTCGTCCCCAGGCGCACCGAGCCTCCTGACGGGCCCGCCCCGGCGCCTCCTACCGTCGCCCCATGACGAGACTGGCCCTGGTCCCGCCCCCTCCGCCGGGGCACGACGAACCCGACGACCCTGTCGGGTTCGTCCGCCTCCGCTCCCCCGTCGGCCGCATCGAGGTCGTCAGCCGCGCCTTCGCCGTCGAGCGCGTGACGGTCGAGCGGGACGGCTCGCTGCCCCACGACGGCGAGCCCGAGCGCGCCGACGCCCTGTTGGAGGCGGCGCGGGTGCAGATCGCCGACTACTTCCTCGGGCAGCGACGGTGGTTCGACCTGCCGCTGCGCCTCACGGGCACGCCGTTCCAGCGCTCCGTCTGGTCGGCGCTGGCCGCCGTCTCCTGGGGAGAGACCACGACGTACGGGCGGCTGGGCGGCACCATCGGCAACCCGCACGCCGGTCGGGCGGTGGGAGGCGCGGTGAGGGCGAATCCGCTGCCCCTGCTGGTGCCCTGCCACCGGGTCCTCGGCCGAACCGGCGGCGTCACGGGCTACAGCGTCGGGGCTGGCCTCGAGACCAAGAAGTGGCTGCTGCGACACGAGGGCATCGTCCACCGGGAGGGACCGCGGCCGCTGTGATCAGGCCGACGTCGACAAGAGGCTCTCCGAGACGAGCTGGGTCTCCCGGCCGGGCTCCAGCCGGACGCCCCGGTCGGCACCCCACGCGACGAGGTCGTCGAGCCCGCGGAGTTCGGGCTGGTCGCGGAGCAACGCCGCGATCAGCAGTCCCTTCGACTTCTTGTTGAAGTGGTTGAGGGCACGTCGGCGGCCCCCGTCGTCAGCGACGACGCGAAGGTAGGTCGACCGAGCCCCGACGACCGGACCGAGCCCGACGTAGCCCTCGGACCTCAGGTCCACCACGAAGGCGTCCACGGACGCGAGGCTCTCCGCCACGGGGCCGCTCCAGGTCGACCGGAGGCTCGCCCCCGGCAGCCTCGAGTCGTGCGAGAGCCGGTACGCCGGGATGAGGTCGGTCGCGCGCAGCGGGCCGAAGAGCGCCGAGTGGATCAGGACGTGCCGCGAGGCCCACCGCCACGAGGCCTCGTCGAGTTCGCCCGCGCGGATCGGGTCGTAGAGCACCCCGGTGTAGCGCTCGAGCGCCCGCATGCTCGGCGAGGTCGCCAGTGCGCGGTTGCGCTCGACCTCCGACGCGAGCCGCGGCCCGATCTTCAGCGCTCGCATCGAGCCCTCGGCGTCCGCCGACATCGTGAGGAGGCGCGAGATCACGTCGCCGCGCACCGCCGCCAGCTCCGGGAACGCCCACGAGGGCAGGTCGAGCCCGGACGCACCGCTGCCCCCGTCGAGCTTGGTCTCGGACGGGGGCAGCAGGAACAGCACGGTGGATCTGGTGAGGACGACGGGTCAGGCGAGCTGGGCGTTGCGGGCCACGACGGTGACCGTGTCGTTCTCGACGGAGAGGAACCCGTCGTCCGCCGTCGCCTCGACGGTCGAACCGTCGCTGAGGCGGACGCGGACCTGGCCCGAGGCCAGGATCGCGAGGATGGGCTCGTGACCGGGGAGGATCCCGATCTCACCCTCGGCGGTGCGGGCGACGATCGACGACGCCTCGCCCGACCAGACTTCCTGGTCGGCCGAGACGACGCTCACGGTGAGAGCAGCCACGATCAGCCGTTCTCCTTCTGGATCTGAGCCCACTTCTCCTCGACGTCGGAGATGGACCCGACGTTGAAGAAGGCCTGCGTCGCGACGTGGTCGAACTCGCCGTCGGCGATCGCCGTGAACGACTCGATGGTGTCCTTCAGCGGGACGGTCGAGCCCTCGACACCGGTGAACTTCTTCGCCATGTAGGTGTTCTGCGAGAGGAACTGCTGGATGCGGCGAGCACGGGAGACCGTGATCTTGTCCTCCTCCGACAGCTCGTCGACGCCGAGGATGGCGATGATCTCCTGCAGTTCTTTGTTCTTCTGCAGGATCGCCTTGACGCGGATCGCCGTGTTGTAGTGCGCCTCGCCCAGGTAACGGGGATCGAGGATGCGGCTCGTCGAGGTCAGCGGGTCGATCGCGGGGTAGAGGCCCTGCGACGCGATCTCGCGGGACAGCTCCGTCGTCGCGTCGAGGTGGGCGAAGGTCGTGGCCGGCGCCGGGTCGGTGTAGTCGTCGGCGGGGACGTAGATCGCCTGCAGCGAGGTGATCGAGTGTCCGCGCGTGGACGTGATGCGCTCCTGGAGGACGCCCATCTCGTCGGCGAGGTTCGGCTGGTAACCCACGGCCGACGGCATGCGGCCGAGCAGCGTGGAGACCTCGGAACCGGCCTGCGTGAAGCGGAAGATGTTGTCGATGAAGAGCAGGACGTCCTGCTTCTGCACGTCACGGAAGTACTCCGCCATCGTCAGCGCCGACAGGGCCACGCGGAGGCGCGTCCCCGGCGGCTCGTCCATCTGGCCGAAGACGAGGGCGGTCTTGTCGAACACGCCCGCCTCGTCCATCTCGGCGATGAGGTCGTTGCCCTCGCGGGTGCGCTCGCCGACACCGGCGAACACCGACACACCACCGTGGTCCTGCGCGACGCGCTGGATCATCTCCTGGATGAGGACCGTCTTGCCGACGCCCGCACCGCCGAAGAGGCCGATCTTGCCGCCCTGCACGTAGGGGGTGAGGAGGTCGATCGACTTGATGCCGGTCTCGAAGAGCTGCGTCTTCGACTCCAGCTGGTCGAAGGCCGGGGGCTTGCGGTGGATCGGCCAGCGCTCGGTGATCTCCACCGTCTCGCCGCCCTCGAGGTTGAGGATCTCGCCCGTGACGGAGAAGACCTTGCCCTTGGTGACGTCACCGACCGGGACCGAGATGGGCGCACCGGTGTCGGTGACCTCCTGGCCGCGGACCAGGCCGTCGGTCGGCTTGAGCGCGATGGCCCGGACGAGGTCGTCGCCCAGGTGCTGCGCGACCTCGAGCGTCAGCTCGCTGGTCGTCTCGCCGATCGTGATCGTCGTGTGCAGGGCGTTGTACACGCCGGGGATGGCGTCGTGCGGGAACTCGATGTCGACGACGGGGCCCGTGACCCGGGCGACTCGCCCGACGCCGGGAGCCGACTCGGTCGCGACCGGCGCGGTTGCGGTGTCAGTCATGGCTTCTCTCTCTTCGGATGGTGATGCTGATGAGCAGATCTACTTGGCCGAGCTCAGGGCGTCGGCGCCGCCCACGATCTCGGAGATCTGCTGAGTGATCTCGGCCTGCCGGGCGTTGTTCGCCAGGCGGGTGAAGTCGCGGATGAGGGTGTCGGCGTTGTCGCTCGCCGCCTTCATCGCCTTCTGGCGAGCCGCGTGCTCGGACGCGGCCGACTGCAGCATCGCGTTGAAGATGCGGCTCTCGATGTAGACGGGCAGCAGCGCGTCCAGCACCTCGGTCGGGTCGGGCTCGAAGTCGTACAGCGGGAGCACCTCGTCGTCCGCGGGCTCCTCGATGCCCTCGACCACCTCGAGGGGCAGCAGGCGCACCACCTCGGGCACCTGGCTGACCATGTTGACGAATCGGTTGTAGACGATGTGGATCTCGTCCACGCCGCCCTCGGCCGCGGTCGTGAGGAACTTGCCGACGACGGCGTCGCCGATCTCCTTCGCGGTGCCGAACTCGGGCTGGTCGGTGTTGCCCGTCCAGATCTGCTCCGAGTCGCGTTTGCGGAAGGCGAAGTAGTTCTGCGCCTTGCGTCCCACGAGGTAGTAGACGACGTCCTTGCCCTGGTCACGGAGCAGCTGCGACAGCTGCTCCGCCTCCTTCAGCGTGTTCGAGCTGAAGGCGCCGTTGAGGCCGCGGTCGGACGTGAAGACCACGACCGCCGCCCGCTCGATGGTCGCCGGCTCGGTGGTGAGGATGTGGTCGACGTCCGAGAACGTCGCCACGGCCGACACCGCCCGCGTGATGGCACGCGAGTACGGCCCCGAGGCCTTCATCCGCGCCTGCGCCTTCTGGATGCGCGAGGCAGAGATGAGCTCCATGGCGCGGGTGACCTTCTTGGTCGTCTGCGCGGAGCGGATCCTCTGTCGGTAGACCCGTAGTTGGGCTCCCATGACTCTCCTGTTGTCTCGTCAGTCGTGATCGTCGGGCAGGCGCGTCAGCGCTTGGCCTTGACGATCTTCTCCTGGTTGACGTCGTCGGCGTCGGTGGCCCGGAACTCCTCGCGGCCGACGGAGGCCAGCGGCTTGCCCTCGCCCGTCTGGAACTCCTGCTTGAACGAGTCGACCGCGGCGTCGAGCGCCGAGACGATCTCGTCGGAGAGCACGTTCTTCTCCCGCAGGTCGGACAGCACGGAGGTGTTGCGGGCCAGGTAGTCGAGCAGCTCGCGCTCGAAGCGGAGGATGTCCGAGACCGGGACCTCGTCGAGCTTGCCGTTGGTGCCGGCCCAGATCGAGACGACCTGGTCCTCGACCGGGTAGGGCGAGTACTGCGGCTGCTTCAGGAGCTCGGTGAGGCGGGCGCCACGGGCGAGCTGACGACGGCTGGCCGCGTCGAGGTCGGACGCGAACATCGCGAAGGCCTCGAGCGAGCGGTACTGCGCCAGCTCGAGCTTGAGCGTGCCGGAGACCTTCTTGATCGACTTCACCTGGGCGTCGCCGCCGACGCGCGACACCGAGATGCCGACGTCGACCGCCGGACGCTGGTTGGCGTTGAAGAGGTCGGACTGGAGGAAGATCTGGCCGTCGGTGATCGAGATCACGTTCGTGGGGATGTAGGCCGACACGTCGTTGGCCTTGGTCTCGATGATGGGCAGGCCCGTCATCGAGCCGGCGCCCAGCTCGTCGGACAGCTTGGCGCAACGCTCGAGCAGGCGCGAGTGCAGGTAGAACACGTCGCCGGGGTACGCCTCGCGGCCCGGCGGGCGGCGCAGGAGGAGCGAGACGGCGCGGTAGGCCTCGGCCTGCTTCGACAGGTCGTCGAAGATGATGAGGACGTGCTTGCCGCTGTACATCCAGTGCTGACCGATGGCCGAGCCGGTGTAGGGCGCGAGGTACTTGAAGCCGGCGGGGTCGGAGGCCGGGGCGGCGACGATCGTCGTGTACTCGAGCGCACCGGCGTCTTCCAGGGCACCCTTGACGGACGCGATCGTCGAGCCCTTCTGGCCGATGGCGACGTAGATGCAGCGGACCTGTTTGGTCTCGTCGCCGGACTCCCAGTTGGCCTTCTGGTTGATGATCGTGTCGATCGCGATCGCGGTCTTGCCGGTCTGGCGGTCGCCGATGATGAGCTGTCGCTGACCACGGCCGACCGGGATCATGGCGTCGATCGCCTTGATGCCCGTCTGCATGGGCTCGTGCACCGACTTGCGCTGCATGACGCCGGGAGCCTGGAGCTCGAGGGCACGACGACCCTCCGTCGCGATCTCGCCGAGGCCGTCGATGGGGGCGCCGAGCGGGTCGACCACTCGGCCGAGGTAGCCGTCGCCGACGGGGACGGAGAGGACCTCGCCGGTGCGGGTGACCTCCATGCCCTCCTCGATGCCGGAGAACTCGCCGAGCACGATGGCGCCGATCTCGTCCTCGTCGAGGTTCTGGGCCAGGCCCTGCGTGCCGTCCGCGAAGCGGATGAGCTCGTTGGCCATGACGCCGGGGAGGCCCTGGACGTGGGCGATGCCGTCGGCGGCGTCGGTGACGTAGCCGACCTCGGTGGTCGAGGCCTTCGAGGGGTCGTACGACGAGACGAAGTCCTTCAGCGCGTCGCGAATCTCATCGGGGCTGATCTTGATGTCTGCCATTGTGATTCCTATTCGTAGCGAGGCTTCGGGAGGCCTCGAGTCTGTGTGTGGGAGCGTGCCTAGCCGGCGAGCTGGAGGCGGAGCAGGCTGAGCTTGGTGGCCACGGTCCCGTCGATGACCTCGTCACCGATCTGCACGCGCAGCCCGCCGATGACGGCGGGGTCGATGACCTGGTTGATGCGGAGGCTACGCCCGAACTGCGCGGCGAGACCCTGCTCGAGGCGGGCCGCGTGCGACTCGTCGAGCGGCTTCGCGACGGTGACCGTCGCGACGAGCTGGTGCGACTGGTCGGCGACGATCTCGGCGGCGCTGCGGAGCAGCTCGCCGATGCGTCGTCCCCGGGGCTGACGCACGAGGTGGGTCGCGATCGCCAGCGTCTGCTCGCTGGCCTTGCCCTCGAGGAGTCGACGGACGAGTCCGGACTTCGCCTCGGGGTCGCTCAGCTTGGTGCCGATGGCGAGCTCGAGCTGGGCGTCGGAGCGGACCGCCGCGTCGAACGCGAAGAGCTCGTTCTCGATGCTGCTGTCGCCCGGGGCGCTGGAGGCGACGACGCGGATGCCGAGCTCCTCCACCCCGGCGAGCAGGTCGCGGTCAGACGACCAGCGGCTGCCCACGACCGACACGAGCAGGGCTCGGGCCGACTCGGAGAACGAGCCGAACAGGCGGTCGAGCAGCTGCTTCTTCACGCTGACCTCGACCGACGGGTCGGCGAAGTAGGCCTGCAGCTGGACGGACCCGCCGATCACGCGACCGGCGTCGAGCAGCTGCTCACCCGTGGCCAGGTCGGCCGAGTCGCCGAGGTCGGCGAGCACCGTCCGCGCCGAGCTGAGGGCCTCTCTGGTCATGGAACCCATCGTCAGTTGCCCGCCTTCGAGTTCTGGTCGGCCTCGAGGTCGGCCAGGAAGCGATCGACGACGGCCGACGCGCGAGCGTCGTCGTTCAGCGACTCGCCGATGACGCCGGAGGCGAGGTCGATCGCCAGCGAGCCGACCTCGGCGCGGAGCGAGGCGACGGCAGCCGCCCGCTCGGCCTCGATCTGCACGTGGGCGTTCGCGGTGACGCGGTCGGCCTCGGCCTGGGCCTGCTGCTTGAGGTCGGCCAGGATCTCGGCACCCTCGGCGCGCGCGGCCTCACGGATGCGTGCTGCCTCGGCGCGGGCGTCGGCCAGCTGCTTCTTGTACTCGTCGAGGGCCTGGGCAGCCTCGGCCTGGGCGGCCTCGGCGTGCTTGATGCCGCCCTCGATGCGCTCGGCGCGCTCGTCGAGGATCTTGCGGAACCTCGGGATCGCGAAGATCCCGAAGAACGCAGCGATGACCACGAAGACGACGAGTGACCAGAGGATGTCGTAACCGGCGGGGAAGAAGACGGCAGCCCCTTCGGGCGCCCCTCCCTCTGCCGCGAGGATCGTCTCGATCATCGGTGTGTCGTCCTAACTGATCAGGAGAAGATGAAGCCGGCGGCGAGGCCGATGAAGCCCAGCAGCTCGGTGAAGGCGATGCCGAGGAACATCGTGACCTGGAGACGGCCGGCGAGCTCGGGCTGGCGGGCCATGGCCTCGACGGTCTTGCCCGCGACGATGCCGATGCCGATGCCGGGGCCGATCGCAGCGAGGCCGTAGCCGACGGTCGCGATGTTGCCGTTGATCTCAGCGAGGATCGTGGTGGTGTCCACTGTGTGTTTCCTTCCGGTTGGGCGATGACCGTCGGTCGACGGTCGTCGTCGTGTTCTTAGTGTTCGTTCGACGCAGCCTGTTGGATGTAGACCGAGGCGAGGAGTGTGAAGACGTAGGCCTGCAGCACGGCGACGGCCATCTCGACGATGGTCATCACGAAGCCGCCGATGAGCGTGAGCGCACCGAACGCGACGAATCCGCCGCTCATGCTGAAGAAGAAGAAGTGCGTCGCCGCGAAGCAGAGCACCAGGAGCAGGTGCCCGACCATCATGTTCAGCAGCAGTCGGAGAGCCAACGAGATCGGCCGCACGATGAAGATGTTGATGAACTCGATCGGCGTCAGCAGGATGTACATGTACCAAGGCACACCGGCGGGGAACAGCGCGTTCTTGAAGAACGTCGCACCGCCCACCTCGCGGAAGCCCGCGTAGATGAACATCACGTAGGCGACGACGCCGAGCAGCAGGGGCATCGCCACGACCGAGGTGCCGGCGATGTTGAGGCCCGGCACGATGCCGGTGATGTTCATGGCGAAGATGCCGAAGAACATCGCCGCCAAGAGCGGCAGGTACTTGCGACCGAGCTTCTCGCCGAGGATCTCCTCGACGATCTGGATGCGGACGAAATCGAGGCCCAGCTCGGCGATGCTCTGGCCGCGGGAGGGCACGAGGCGCCCCTTGCGGAGAGCCAGCCAGAACAGCAGCAGCATGACGGCGATCGCGAAGAGTCGGACCAGCATGATGCGGTTCAGCTCGAAGGGCGTGCCTTCGAAGAAGATGGCGGAAGGGAAGAACTCGTCAAGAGTCGGGGCGTGGAATCCCCCGTCTCCGTGGCCGGCATCGGCAGCGGAGAGCAGGTTCACAGCGTTCGCTATCAGCGCTATCTCCTGTGTCGGGGCGAACACCCTGAAGTGTCGCGACGATTGGTGGGGTTGTCATCCGTGAACGCAGAGAATCGCGGCCGGGGAACGGGGATGACTCTATCAAGTGAATGAGCGTCACGACGAATCGGCAGGACACATTTCACGGCCTGCACGCAATGCCGGCGACCTCGGGGACCGGATGGGGAGGGGCGAGTCGTCCCGCGCCTCCTGACGGGGGCCTCAGTCGACCGGAGCGGGGGGCAGCACGGCGTCGCTGACGTGCGCGAGACGGCCCCGCACGACGACCAGCGCGTCGATCACCAGCGTGCCGACGATCGACACGACCAGGGCGAGGAAGAGCACGACGTCGTCGACGAACGGCTGGTCGCGAACGAGGACGAGCAGCACGATGAAGATGACGAGCTTGAGCAGCCACGCCCCCATCACGATGCCGAAGAATCCCGCCAGCCGGAAGCGGATGGCGACGAGCATGCTCGCGGCGGTGATGCCCGCGAAGAGGACGGCGAGGCCGACGCCGACGAGGGCGCTCCACAGGCCGTCGGTGCCGGCGGCGAGGTAGCCGAGGCCTCCCCCGACGACGGCGATGGCGAGGGCCAGGAGGCCGGTGTACGTCAGGATCTTGAGGAAGATCGAGCGGGCGTTCATCGGTGTCAGGCTTCTTTCGGTGGGGCGAGCTCGGGCACCACGGCCGTGCTGGCCGTGTCGGTGTCGCGGGGGTCGAGGGCGTCGGCGGCGTGGTCGAGGGGGTCGAAGCGGTCGCTCGCGGACTCGGCCAGGTCGTCGGGGCGGGTGGCCTGGACGGCGATCTCCACCTTCTTGCGGCGGCTGAGCGGCGCGAGGGTGAGGGCGGCGCAGGCCACGAGGCCGACCCCGAGGAAGACGACCACGAGGTAGGAGGGCTTGACGAACAGGAACATGAGGCAGCCGACCGACACGACGAGGGTCCAGGCGTAGAAGATCAGCACGGCCTGGAAGTGCGAGTGCCCCATGTCGAGCAGGCGGTGGTGGAGGTGCTTGCGGTCGGCCGTGAAGGGCGACTTGCCGGCGCTCACCCGGCGGACGACCGCGAGCCCGAAGTCGAGGAGGGGCACGATCAGCACCGCGAACGGCAGCAGGATCGGGATGAAGGCCGGCAGGAGCGCCGTGCGGGAGATGGTCGCCGGGTCGATCTGCCCCGTCACGGAGATCGCGCTGGTGGCCATGAGGAGGCCGGTCAGCAGGGCCCCGGCGTCGCCCATGAACAGGCGGGCCGGGTGCCAGTTCAGCGGCAGGAAGCCGAGGCACGCCCCGATCAGCACCGCGGTGAGCAGGGCGGCGAGGTTGAAGTACTCGGTCTGACCGATGGTCAGCGAGATGACGAAGCTGTAGACGAAGAAGACGCCGTTGGCGATGATCGTCACGCCCGCCACCAGGCCGTCGAGGCCGTCGATGAAGTTGACCGCGTTCATGACGAGCACGACCGCCAGGATGGTGAGGATGAGCGACATGAACGGCGAGCCGATCGCCAGGCTGCTGCCGATCGGGAGCGACACCAGCTGGACGCCCTGCCACGCCAGCACGCCGGCTGCGATGATCTGACCCGCCAGCTTGGTCATCCAGTCGAGGTCGTACAGGTCGTCGACGACGCCGATGACGACGATGATGGTCGCCGCGCCCAGGATGGCCAGCGGGGGCCCGGCGTCGGCGAACACGAGCCGGAAGTAGTCGACGCCCGAGATGAGCGGGAAGACGAACCACGCCGAGAGCAGGGCGACGACGACCCCCGCCCACATCGCCACTCCCCCGAGCCGTGGAGTCGGACGCACGTGGACGTCGCGCTCGCGGATCGTCGGGTACAGCCGGAAGCGCAGTCCGACCCGCCACACGACGAGGGAGAACGCGAAGCTGACGACGGCCGAGATGGCCAGCGCCAGCAGGTAGTACCTCACGCGACGGCGTCGCCGCCGACGACGCGCACGATCTCGGAGTCGGCGAGGACGCCGTGCCGGACGATGCGGAGCACGCCCTCGTCCGCCCCCGTCGCGTCGACGATCGTCGACCCGGTGTTGGCCCCGGGGCGGCGCTCGTAGCCGCTGCCCACGTCGCCGGCGTCGAGGTAGACGGCGACGTCGTCGCCGAGCATGTCGCGGGCGTCGTCGGCCCTCTCGGCGGCGGGCCGTCCGGTGAGGTTGGCGCTGGACACCGCCAGCGGCCCCGTCTCTTCGAGGAGCTCGAGGGCCATCGGGTGGCTCGGCACGCGGAGGGCGACCGTGCCGCGGGTCTCGCCGAGGTCCCAGCTGAGGCCCGGCTGCGCGCGGAAGATCACGGTGAGGGGCCCGGGCCAGAACTCGTCGAGCAGCGGCCGGACGAGGTCGGGCACCGTCTCGGTGAGGGCTGCGAGCGTGTCGAGCCCCTTGATGAGCACCGGCGGCGGGGACTGGCGCCCGCGCCCCTTGGCGTCGAGCAGGCGCTGGACGGCCGTCGCGTCGAAGGCGTCGGCGGCGACGCCGTACACGGTGTCGGTCGGCATGACGACCAGCTCGCCGCGCCCGATCGCCATGCGCGCGGTGCGCATGCCGGTGAGCAGCTCGGAGGCGACGGAGAGGTCGAAGAATGAGGCCATGACGAGACGATGATAGTGCGGTCGACCTGGTGACCGGGTCAGCGCACCGCGGTCGTCGACCGGTCGCGACCCGTCAGGTCGGCCTGCGTGGCCGGCGCCCGCCAGCCGTCCGCCCGCAGGAGGTCGCGGATCGCCGCCCCCTGGAGCTCGCCGTGCTCGATGACGAGCGCGCCCCCGGGGCGCAGCAGGGCTTGGGCCGTGAGCGACAGCGCCCGCACGAGGTCGAGGCCGTCCTCTCCCCCGTAGAGCGCGGTAGCGGGATCGTGCAGACGCACCTCCGGGTCGCGCGGGACCATGCCCACCGGGATGTACGGCGGGTTGCTGACGACGACCGCGACGACGCCCGCGAGCTCCGGCAGCTGCTCCGCCACGGTCGCCATGTCGCCCTGGACGAGCCGCACGTTCGTGGCGGCGACCGCGTCGATGTTGCGCCGGGTCCAGGCGGCGGCATCCGGCGAGACCTCGACCGCGACGACGCGCGAGCGCGGCACCTCGGTCGCCAGGGCGAGGGCGAGGGCGCCGCTGCCGGTGCCGAGGTCGACGGCGATCGGCTCGGCCTCGGGCGCGGCACGCAGGGCGTCGATGGCGAGCTGGGCCACGCCCTCGGTCTCCGGACGGGGAACGAACACCCCGGGGCCCACGTGCAGCTCGAGCGACCGGAACCCGGCCGTGCCCGTGATGTGCTGCAGGGGCTCGCGGGAGGCGCGGCGGACGACGGAGGCGACCAACGCCTCCTTGTGGCCGGGCAGCAGGGCGGAGCCGGTGACGGCACGCGCCCGGACCACGCCGCGGCCCGTGCCGGTCACGTGGGCCAGGAGCAGCTCGGCGTCGACTCCCGGGGTCGGCACGCCGGCCGAGGCCAGCACCGCCGAGGCGACCCGCAGGGCGGCGTCGACCGTGCCGACCTCCGAGAAGGCCGCCTCGACGTCGTCGCTCACGACGCGGCGTCGCCGATCTCGGCGAGGCGCGCCTCTTCGTCGGCCTGGATGCACGACTCGATGACCGGCTCGAGGGCCCCGTCCATCACGGCGTCGAGGTTGTACGCCTTGTAGCCCGTGCGGTGGTCGGCGATGCGGTTCTCGGGGAAGTTGTACGTGCGGATGCGCTCCGACCGATCCATGCCCCGGATCTGGCTCTTCCGCGCGTCGGAGGCGATCGCCGCCTGCTCCTCCTGCTGGCGCGCGAGGATGCGGGCGCGCAGGACGCGCATGCCGGCCTCGCGGTTCTGCAGCTGGCTCTTCTCGTTCTGCATCGCCACGACGATGCCGGTCGGGAGGTGCGTGATGCGCACCGCGGAGTCGGTCGTGTTCACCGACTGGCCGCCGGGACCGCTCGACCGGTACACGTCGATCTTGAGGTCGTTCTGGTTGATGTCGACCTCCTCCGGCTCGTCGACCTCGGGGAAGACGAGCACCCCGGTGGTCGACGTGTGGATGCGGCCCTGCGACTCGGTGGCGGGCACACGCTGGACGCGGTGCACCCCGCCCTCGTACTTGAGGTGGGCCCACACGCCCTGCGCCGGGTCGGTCGCGTTCGACTTGAGGGCGACCTGGACGTTCTTGTAGCCGCCGAGGTCGGAGTCGTCGCTGGCGATCATCTCGCTCTTCCAGCCCTTGGACTCGGCGTAGTGCAGGTACATGCGCAGGAGGTCGGCCGCGAAGAGCGCGCTCTCGGCACCGCCCTCCCCGCCCTTGATCTCCATGATCACGTCGCGTCCGTCGTCGGGGTCGCGCGGGATCAGCAGGCGACGGAGCTTCTCCTGCGCCTCGTCGAGGCCCTGCTCGAGAGCGGGCACCTCCTCGGCGAACGCCGGGTCCTCGGCGGCGAGCTCACGCGCGGCACCGAGGTCGTCGACCGTCTGCTGCCACGCCGAGTGGGCAGCCACGATGCGGCTGAGCTCGGCGTAGCGACGGTTGATCTTCTTGGCCCGGGCCGCGTCCGCGTGGACCGCGGGGTCGCTGAGCTGGGTCTGCAGCTCGTCGTGCTCGGCCAGCAGCACGGCCACCGACTCGAACACGGTCAGTGCTTCTCGTGGCCAGCGTCGTGGCCGTTCGACGGCATCGACTTCTGGATCTGCACGAGGAACTCGACGTTCGACTGCGTCTCCTTCAGGTTGCCGAGGACGATCTCGAGCGCCTTCTGCTGCTCGAGGCCGGCGAGGGCCCGGCGGAGGCGCCAGGTGATCTTGACCTCCTCAGGGCTGAGGAGCATCTCCTCCCGGCGGGTGCCGGACGCGTTGACGTCGACGGCCGGGAAGATCCGCTTGTCGGCGAGGTGACGCGAGAGGCGGAGCTCCATGTTGCCGGTGCCCTTGAACTCCTCGAAGATCACCTCGTCCATCTTCGAGCCGGTCTCGACGAGCGCCGTCGCGAGGATGGTGAGCGAGCCGCCGTTCTCGATGTTGCGCGCCGCGCCGAAGAAGCGCTTCGGCGGGTAGAGGGCGGACGAGTCGACGCCACCCGAGAGCACGCGGCCCGAGGCGGGCGCCGCGAGGTTGTACGCCCGGCCGAGGCGCGTGATCGAGTCGAGCAGCACGACGACGTCGTGGCCCAGCTCGACGAGGCGCTTGGCGCGCTCGATCGCGAGCTCGGCGACCGTGGTGTGGTCTTCCGCGGGGCGGTCGAAGGTCGAGGCGATGACCTCGCCCTTGACGGTGCGCTGCATGTCGGTCACCTCTTCGGGGCGCTCGTCGACGAGCACGACCATGAGGTGGACCTCGGGGTTGTTCTTCGCGATCGAGTTGGCGATCGCCTGGAGGACGAGCGTCTTGCCCGCCTTCGGCGGCGAGACGATGAGGCCGCGCTGGCCCTTGCCGATCGGCGACACGAGGTCGATGATGCGGGTCGACAGCTTCTGCGGCTCGGTCTCGAGGCGCAGGCGCTCCTGCGGGTAGAGGGGCGTCAGCGCGGCGAACTCGACGCGCTTCGCGGCCTCCTCGACGGGCTGGCCGTTGATGGAGTCGATGCGGACGATCGCGTTGTACTTCTGGCGGCCCTGGCCCTGGTCGCCCTCGCGGGGCTGGCGGATGGCGCCGACGACGGCGTCGCCCTTGCGGAGGTGGTACTTCTTCACCTGGCCGAGCGAGACGTAGACGTCGCTGGCGCCGGGCAGGTAGCCCGTCGTGCGGACGAAGGCGTAGTTCTCGAGCACGTCGAGGATGCCCGCGACGGGGATGAGGACGTCGTCCTCGGTGATCTCGGGCTCGAGGTCGTCGCCCTGCGCGCTGCGGCCGCGCTTGCGGTCGCGCTGACGGCCGCGGCCCTGACGGCCGGCGTCGTCGCCCTGCTGGGGGCCGGTGCCGGCGGACTGGTCGCGAGCGACCTCGTCACGCTGCTGGTCGGCCTGGCTCTGCTGGCCCTGCTGGCCGTTCTGCCCCTGCTGGCCGTTCTGCGCCTGCTGACCGTTCTGCGCCTGCTGGCCGTTCTGGCCGTTCTGGTTCTGCTGGCCGTTCTGGCCGCCCTTGCGGTTGCGGCTCCGGCTGCGGCGTCCGCCGCCCTGGCCGTTCTGGTCGCCGTTCTGGTCGGCACCCTGCTCGTCGTCGCCCTGCCCGGACGCGTCGCCCTGCCCGGGGGCCTCGACGACCGCGGGAGGCGCGGTCTCGGCGGGCGCGTCGTCCTGCGCTCGGTCGTCGGCGACCGTCGCGTCGGAGGCGCGGCGCGATCCGCGGCGGCTGCGCGACTGGCGGCCGGTCGCGGCGGGAGCCTCGTCGGCGGCGGGGGCCTGCTCGGCTGCGGGCGCCTGCTCGACCGGGGTCTGCTCGGCGGCCGCGGGGACCTGCTCGGCGACGGCGGGCTCGGCGGCGGCCGCGGGGGTGCCGTCGACGATCGGCGCGGTGCCGGTCTCGCCGGCGTTGACGTGGGCGTCGGCGCCGCGCTGGGCGGGCGCGCCGGCGGCCGACGAGGCACGGCGCGAGCCGCGACGGGCGCGGGTCGCGGGAGCCTGCTCGGCCGGAGCCGCGGCGGGCGCCTCGGTCTCGGCGGGGGCCGTGGCCTCGACCGGCGCGTCGGCGGTGGCCTCGGGAGCCTCCGCCGGCTCGACGTCGAGCGTCGGCTGGGCGGTGGCGGGCGCCTCCTCGGCGATCGGGGCGACCTCGGCCGCAGGAGCGGCGGTGCCCCCGGCGGCCTGGGCCTGCACGGCGGCGATGGCGGCGACGAGGTCGCCCTTGCGGAGCTTGGAGAGTCCGCTGATGCCGAGCGACGAGGCGAGGGCCTGGAGCTGCGGGAGGCGCATGGCGCTGAGTTCGGCGGTGGTGTCCGCGGTGGCGCGGATGTCGACGTCTGACACTGTTGTGGGGTTCCTTCCGCTCCCCCGCGAGAGCCGCGGGGATGAGCTGGTCACACTTCGCTGCCTCTGGCCTGCCGTACGGCGTGGCCCTGCGCCGGGGCGCACTGCGCGGATGCGCAGGATGCTTCGCGGAGGTGTGGCACACGTTCGCCAGAGAGCGAGCGGGTGCTGCTAGATGTGCACTACGGGATGTGCGACTCGGGGTGATCCGGCGACGAAGAGCGTCGTGCGGGTCGTCCACGATGCGGAGGACCTGCTAGAAGCCCCGGTGGTCAGGGTCGTCTACCGAGTGCGGCCCCACTGTAGCACCCCGCAGGTCGACGGCCAGCATCAACGGGCGCCACGTCGAGACGGCGTTCTCGGCGACCAGGTCGGCGGCCAGGAGGCGCTGCGCGGGGTCGCTGCCGAGCACGAGCAACGAGGGCCCGGCACCGGAGACGACGGCCGCGAGGCCGGCCTCGCGGAGCACCCGGATGAGCATGTCGGTCTCGGGCATCGCGCTCGCCCGGTAGCTCTGGTGCAGGCGGTCCTCCGTCGCCGCGAGCAGCAGCTCGGGGCTCTGGATGAGGGCGGCGACGAGCAGGGCCGACCGGGAGACGTTGAACGTGGCGTCCTCATGGGGCACGGACGCCGGCTGGAGGCTGCGCGCCAGCTTGGTCGAGAGGGTCGACTCGGGCACGAACACCACGGGCGACACGCCGCGGTGGACCAGGAGGCGCTTGTGCGACGGGCCGGCGGAGGTCGACCACGCGATCGTCAGGCCGCCGAAGAGGGCGGGCGCGACGTTGTCGGGGTGGCCCTCGAGGCGCGTGGCGAGGGCGAGCAGGTCGCTCGCGGAGAAGTCGACGACGCCCTCGAGGAGGCCCTTCGCCGCCATGAGGCCCGACACGATGGCCGCCGCGGACGACCCGAGGCCGCGGCCGTGCGGGACGACGTTGCGGGCCCGGAGGCGGAGCCCCGGCACGGGCTGCCCGACCGACTCGTAGGCCGCCGTGATCGAGCGGACCACGAGGTTCGTCGCGTCGGTGGGGACCTCGCCGGCACCCACCCCGTCGACGTGCACCTCGACGCCCTCGCCCTGCGTCGCCGTGACGACGAGCTCGTCGTAGTGGGACAGGGCGAGGCCGAGGGTGTCGAACCCGGGGCCGAGGTTGGCCGAGGTGGCCGGCACCTTCACGAGGACCGACCGCACGGCCGGGCCGAGGCTCATGCAGGCGTCGGGACGAGCCCGAGCACCTCGGCGACGCGCGAGGTGTCGCTCGCGACCACGGTCGGCTCGACCTCGGAGCCGTCGGCCTTGCGGAGGGCCCACTGCGGGTCCTTCAGGCCGTGGCCCGTGACGGTCAGCACGACCGTGGCGCCCGCGGGGATCACGCCGGCGTCGGCGCGCTCGAGCAGGCCGGCGACGCTGATCGCGGAGGCCGGCTCGACGAAGACGCCGACCTCGGCCGAGAGGATCTTCTGCGCGGCGAGGATGGCCTCGTCGGTGATGGCGCCGAACCAGCCGTCGGTGAGCTCGCGGGCCTCGAGGGCGAGCTGCCACGAGGCCGGGTTGCCGATGCGGATGGCGCTGGCGATGGTCTCGGGGTGCTTGACGACCTCGCCGCCGACGATGGGCGCCGAGCCGGCGGCCTGGAACCCGAACATGCGTGGCAGGCGGGTCGCGCGACCGGCCTCGAGGTCTTCGCGGTAGCCGCGGGTGTACGCCGTGTAGTTGCCCGCGTTGCCGACGGGCACGATGTGGAAGTCGGGGGCGTCGCCGAGGACGTCCACCACCTCGAAGGCCGCCGTCTTCTGGCCCTCGATGCGGTCGTTGTTGACCGAGTTCACGAGGTGCACGGGGTAGTGCGCCGCCAGGTCGCGGGCGATGTCGAGGCAGTCGTCGAAGTTGCCCTGGATCTGCAGCAGCTGGCCGTCGTGCGCGACGGCCTGGCTCAGCTTGCCCATGGCGATCTTGCCCTCGGGGACGAGCACCGCGGCGGTGATGCCGGCGTGGGCCGCGTAGGCGGCCGCCGAGGCCGACGTGTTGCCCGTGGAGGCGCAGATGACGGCCTTCGCGCCGTGCTCGACCGCCTTGGAGATGGCCATCGTCATGCCGCGGTCCTTGAAGGAGCCGGTCGGGTTCATGCCCTCGTACTTGACGAAGACCTTCGCGCCCGTGCGCGCGGACAGCGCCGGCGCCGGGATGAGGGGCGTGCCGCCCTCGCCGAGGGTGACGACCGGGGTCGCCTCCGTGACGTCGAGACGGTCGGCGTACTCGCGCAGGACACCCTGCCACTGGTGGGCCATCAGGCTCCTTCGACTCTCAGGACGCTCGTGACGGAGTTCACGACCGGGGTGTTGCCGAGGGCGACGACCGTCGCGGCGAGAGCGGACTCGCGCGCACGGTGGGTGCCGATGATCAGGGTAGCGGTCGGCACGGCCGCCTCCGTGCCGTGTGACGCGGCGGGGTCGACGTCGGCGTTCTGCTCGACGCTGTGGACGCTGACGCCGTGCTGGCTGAGCACGCCCGCCACCTCCGCGAGCACGCCCGGCTGGTCGGCGACGTCGAGCGTGACCTGGTAGCGCGTCGTGACGTCGCCGATGGGCAGCACGCGCAGGTCGGCGTGAGTCGACTCGGCGACGCCGGGGCCGCCGATGACGTGCCGACGGGCCGCGGACACGAGGTCGCCGAGGACCGCGGACGCGGTCTCCACGCCCCCGGCGCCGGCGCCGTAGAACATGAGGTCGCCAGCGGCCTCGGCCTCGACGAAGACGGCGTTCTTGGCGCCGTGCACCGCGGCGAGCGGGTGCGACAGGGGCACCAGCGCCGGGTACACGCGGGCCGAGACGCCCTCCACGCCGTCGGCGTCGACGAGACGCTCGCAGATGGCGAGGATCTTGACGACGTAGCCGGCCTTCCGCGCCGCGACGACCTGCTCGTGCGTCACCTCGGTGATGCCCTCCCGGTGGACGGCGGCGAGGGGCACGGTCGTGTGGAAGGCGAGGCTCGCGAGGATGGCCGCCTTCTGCGCCGCGTCGTAGCCGCCGATGTCGGCGGTCGGGTCGGCCTCGGCGTAGCCGAGCTCGGTCGCCGTGGCGAGCGCCGCCTCGAGGGACTCGCCGTCGGTGTCCATCCGGTCGAGGATGAAGTTCGTCGTGCCGTTGACGATGCCCATGATGCGGACGATGCGGTCGCCGGCCAGGCTGTCGCGGAGGGGCCGGATGATCGGGATCGCCCCGGCCACGGCCGCCTCGTAGTAGAGCTGGGCGCCGACCTGCTCGGCCGCCTCGAAGAGCTCGGGCCCGTGGCTGGCGAGCAGCGCCTTGTTGCCCGTCACGACGTCGGCACCCGACTGCAGCGCCAGGAGGACGTACCGGCGCGCGGGCTCGAGGCCGCCCATGAGCTCGACGACGATGTCGGCGCCGAGGATCAGCGACTCGAGGTCGGTCGTGAACAGCTCGCGGGGCAGGTCGACGTCACGCGGCGCGTCGACGTCGCGCACGCCGATGCCCACCAGCTCGAGCCCGGCGCCCGCGCGGCCGGCCAGCTCGTCGCCGTGCTCGAGCAGCAGCCGGGCGACCTGCGAGCCCACGGACCCGGCGCCGAGCAGGGCCACCCTCACGTTGCGGTATTCGATCATGGGTTTCCGTTCTGTGGAGGTGCGCCGTCGTCGGGCACCGAGGTCGTCGGAGAGCGTGGGAGGCGCGGGTCGGTCAGTCGAGGCCGGCGTCGCGAGACAGCAGGTCGGCCTCGGTCTCGCCGCGGACGATGACGCGGGAGGCGCCGTCGCGCACCGCCACGACCGGCGGGCGCCCGACGTGGTTGTAGTTGCTCGACAGGCTGTGGCAGTAGGCACCGGTGGCGGGCACGGCGAGGAGGTCGCCCGGCACGACGTCGGACGGCAGGTAGTCGGCGAGGACGACGACGTCGCCGCTCTCGCAGTGCTTGCCCGCGACCCGCACGAGCGCGGGGCCCGCCGTGGAGGCGCGGTTCGCCAGCGCGACGGAGTAGTCGGCCGCGTAGAGGGCCGTGCGGGCGTTGTCGCTCATGCCCCCGTCGACGCTCACGTAGCGGCGGACCGCGACGGACGGGTCGTCGGCGCCGGACGGGGCGTCGCCGTCGACCGCGACCTTGACGTCCTTGACGGTGCCGACCGTGTACAGCGTCGTGCCGCCGGGCCCGACGACCGTGCGCCCGGGCTCGACCGCGACGACCGGGAGGGGCACCCCGAGCCGCTCGCACTCGGCGGCGACGATGTCGGCCATGGCGGCCGCCAGCTCGTCGAGGGGCCGGGCGTCGTCGGCGCTCGTGTAGGCGATGCCGAAGCCGCCGCCGAGGTTGAGCTCGGGCACGTCGCCGTCGCGGAGCAGCTCGGCGTGCACGGCGAGCAGCCGCCGCGCCGCCTCGGCGAAGCCGTCGGAGCCGAAGATCTGCGAGCCGATGTGCGAGTGCAGCCCGAGGAAGCGGAGCGACGGTCGGGCCCGGATCGCCGCGACGACGTCGGCGGTGTCGGCCAGCGGCACGCCGAACTTCTGGTCTTCGCGCGCCGTGGCGAGGTACTCGTGGGTCGAGGCGTGGACACCCGAGTTCACGCGGACCCGGACCGCCTGGACGCGGCCGTGGTGCTCGGCGGCGTCGGCGACGCGCCCCACCTCGGCGGCGTTGTCGAGGACGACCACCCCGATGCCCGCGGCGACCGTGCGGTCGATCTCGGCGAGCGACTTGTTGTTGCCGTGGAGGCCCATGTCGACCGGGTCGACGCCCGCGGCCCGGGCCACCGCGAACTCGCCGCCGGTGCAGACGTCGACGGCCATGCCGGCCTCGGTCACCCACCGCGCCACCTCGGTCGAGAGGAAGGCCTTGGCGGCGTAGTAGACCTTGGCCGTCGTGCCGACGCGGCCGAACTCGCGCGTGAAGGCGGCGACGGCCCCGGCCGCGCGGGCGCGGACGTCGGCCTCGTCGACCACGTAGAGGGGGCTGCCGTGCTCGGCCACGAGCTGCCCGGCCGTCACGCCGCCGACGACGAGCTCGCCGGACGGCGACCGGCGGGAGGTGCGCGACCAGACGGACGCGTCGAGCTCGTTCAGGTCGTCGGGCTCACGCAGCCAGTCGGGGGCGAGGGGGTTCGGCGACACGGGGACCTCAGAACGTGGGGGGCAGCGGGAACGACACAGAGCCTACCGACAGCCGCCGACGTCGTGACGCTCACGGACGGCGACCGGGCGTCCCCTCAGGAGCACGACCCCGTGGCGGCCAGCGCCGACGACGACAGCGGGAGGCCCGCCGACTCGAGCCCGATGGTCGCCCCCTCCGGCGCGACCGACAGCGAGGTCATCGTCACGCCCTCGGGGATCGACCCCGCGACGCACACCGAGGTCGCGAAGTCGCCGAGGAACGGGCGGAGATCGAGGCTCAGGCTCGTGTCGGGGAGCGCGGCCGACGTCGGGGCGAAGGCGATCGCCTCCCCGCCGTCGGCGACCGACGGGGTCGCCGTCACGTCGACGGGCACGTCCCCGACCAGGGGGACGGCGAACGTGCGCGTGTAGGTCACCTCGTCGTCGCCGAAGGCCAGCGAGCCGGCCTGGTCGGCGAGCGCGGGCAGGGCGTCGACGGTGGCGGCGTCGACGGTCAGCTGGCCGGTCACGGCGCCCGTGGAGCCCGCGAGGTCGGTCGGCACGTCCGAGACGTCGAAGCGGAAGCTGACGGGGTCGCCGTCCGTGCCCGACGAGACGGTCGCGTCGTCGATCGAGCCGTGGACCAGCTGCCAGAGCACGGAGGTGCCGTGGACGTCGACGGCGACGTCGTCGGCCCCCGTCGCCGACGCGATCTCGGCGGCGGCCCGCTGCTCGACGACCGACCGCACCACGACGTCGGCGATCACCGCGAGGACGGCGAGGCCGAGCAGCACGCCGACGAGCACGAAGAGGCCCGCGGCGGCGCTTCGGCGCCGGGAGCGCTCGACCGGGCGCTCGTCGAAGAAGTGCTCGTCGAGCTCGTGGGGCTCTTCGGCCGAGGAGGGGCGGGTCATCGCGCCATCCTGTCAGGTCACATGCGGTCGGGGGCGCCTACGCCGAGCAGGCCGAGGCCGTTGCGGACGACCTGGCCCGCGGCGTCGTTCAGCCACAGGCGCGTGCGGTGGAGGTCGGTGACCTCCTCGTCGCCGAGGGGCGTGACGCGGCAGCTGTCGTACCAGCGGTGGTAGGTGCCCGCGAGCTCCTCCACGTAGCGCGCGACCCGGTGCGGCTCGCGGAGCTCCGCGGCCTGGCGGACGACGCGCGGCAGCTCGGCGAGGGCCCCGAGCAGCGCGCTCTCCGTCGGGTGCGACAGCAGCGACGCGTCGAAGGCGTCGCGCGTCACGCCGGCGGCCTCGGCGTTGCGGGCGACCGAGCGGGTGCGGGCGTGCGCGTACTGGACGTAGAAGACGGGGTTGTCGTTCGTGCGTCGCGTCCACAGGTCGAGGTCGATGTCGATCGAGCTGTTGACGGGGCTCCGCACCAGCGCGTAGCGCCCGGCGTCGATGCCCACGGCGTCGACGAGGTCCTCCATGGTGACGACCGTGCCGTTGCGCTTGGACATGCGCACGGGCTCGCCGTCGCGCAGCAGGTTGACCATCTGGCCGATGAGGATCTCGAGGTTGACGCCCGGCTCGTCGCCGAAGGCGGCGCACATCGCCATCATGCGGCCGACGTAGCCGTGGTGGTCGGCGCCGAGCATGATCAGGTTGCGCTCGAAGCCGCGCTCGCGCTTGTCGAGGTAGTAGGCCAGGTCGCCGGCGATGTAGGCGGCCTCGCCGTCGCTCTTGACGACGACGCGGTCGCGGTCGTCGCCGAACTCCGTGGTGCGCAGCCAGGTCGCGCCCTCGGACTCGTAGACGTGGCCGAGCTCGCGGAGGCGGGCGACCGCGCGCTCGACGGCCTGTGACTCGTGCAGCGCGTTCTCGTGGAAGTAGACGTCGAAGTCGACCCCGAACTCGTGCAGCGACGTCTTGATGTCGTCGAACATGAAGTCGACGCCGGCGGCGCGGAAGGCCTCCTGCGCCTCGTCGCGCGGCAGGGCGAGCAGGTCGACGTCGGAGGCGGCGATCACCCGGTCGGCGATGTCGGTGATGTACTGCCCGCCGTAGCCGTCCTCGGGCGTGGCCTCGCCCAGGGCACGGGCGAGCAGGCTGCGCGAGAAGCGGTCGATCTGCCCGCCGTGGTCGTTGAAGTAGTACTCGCGGGTGACCAGGGCGCCCTGGGCCTGGAAGACGCGGGCGAGGCTGTCGCCGACGGCGGCCCAGCGGACGCCGCCCATGTGGATCGGGCCGGTGGGGTTCGCCGAGACGAACTCGAGGTCGATCGTCACGCCCTCGTACCAGTCGCCGCGGCCGAACGCCTCGCCCTGCTCGACGATCGTGCGGGCCAGGAGGCCGGCCGCGGCGGCGTCGAGGCGCACGTTGATGAACCCGGGCCCGGCGACGTCGACGTCGGCGACCCCGTCGACCTCGGCCAGCTCGCCGGCGATCTCGGTCGCGAGCTCGCGCGGGGCGACGCCCGCGCGCTTGGCGAGCTTCATGGCGACGTTCGAGGCCCAGTCGCCGTGGTCGCGGTTCTTGGGGCGGTCGAGCACGACGTCGGCGGCCGACACGGCCACGTCGGCGGCGCCGCGTCGCTCGAGGACGCCCTCGACGACGGCGAGCAGGGAGGCGGAGAGTTCGGCGGGAGTCACGAGCATCGATCGTACCGGCCCTCGCGACACGCCGACGCGCTCCGCCCCGGTCGACCTCCCGCCCCGCTCCGGGGAGGATGGGGGCATGTCGTCCGATCCCCGTCGCGTGCCCGTCGTCCGCCGAGCCGCCGCGGCCGCCGCGGCCGCCGGGCTGGCGCTCGGCCTCCTGGCGGGCTGCACGACGGAGGACGCTCCCCCGGCGAGCGACGCCGCCTCGGGCACGCCGAGCGCGGCCGCGAGCGGGACGCCGGCCCCGGGGGCCGGGTACACCGCGCCTCCCCTGGTCAGCACTCCGGTCGACCTCGACTGCGGCGACCTCGTCGACGCCGACGCGCTCTCGTCGATCTGGCCGGGCCTCGTCGCCGCGACCCCGCCGGCGACGTCCGGGCTCGACGACGCCCTGGCCCCGGTGGCCGAGGCGGACGGCACCCTCTGCTCGTGGACCGACGACGCCGGCGAGACCATGACCGTCGGCGTCGCGCGGTACGACGACGCCAGCCTCACCTCGATCGCGAACGGACTCGTGGCGTCGAGCAACTCGGTCCCCACCTACGTCGTCGAGGGCTACTTCGAGCTGCACGACGACGTCGGGGTCGCCCGGGCGCTGCCTTCCCCCTACCTGGTCGTCGCCGAGTCGGAGGCGTTCCCCGAGCCCGGCGCGGCCGAGCCCCTCGTGGCCGCCGTCGTCGACGGCCTCACGCCCGAGGGCTGACCCCGGCCCGGCGGCGCCCGCCGGGCGTCAGGCGGCGACGACGAGCGAGCGGGCCGACGCGGCGAGGCCGCCGACCAGGAGCGGCAGCTGCCGGCGCTCGGCGCCGCGGTCCTCCGGGTGCCACTGCACGCCGACCACCGGCGCCGTCGCGTGCTCCAGGGCCTCGACCGACCCGTCGGAGGCGCGGGCCGACACCCGCAGGCCGTCGCCGACCCGGCCCACCGCCTGGTGGTGCGCGCTCCGCACCGTCGCCACGCCGGGGCCGAGCAGCGCCGCCAGGCGCGTGCCGCCCACGAGCTCGACGTCGTGGTCGACCATGAGGCGGTCGACCGCGCCGGCGCCGCGGTGGAGCCCGCCGTCGTCGTGGAGGTGCTGCACGAGGGTGCCCCCGAGCGCGACGTTGACCACCTGCAGGCCGCGGCAGATGCCGAGCAGCGGGGTCCGTCGGGCGACGGCGCGCCGCACGAGGGCGATCTGCGCGGCGTCGGCGACGTCGTCGTGACGTCCCTCGCCGGGGTACCCCGCGCCTCCCCCGTAGCGGTGCGGGGCGATGTCCTCGCCGCCGACGACGACGACCGCGTCGACGAGGTCGGTCGCGCGCAGCAGGGCCTCGGTGCCGAGGTCGCCGGCCGCGTGCCGGCCGGCCTGCCAACCGGCCTCGGCCGCGACCTCGAGCACGCGGCCGACGAGGGTCTGGGCGTACGCGTCGTAGTCCGGGGCCCAGGGGCGGTGCCGGACGACCTCGACGACGGCGAGCCGCAGGCCGTCGGCGCGGGCGACGCCGGACCGGGCGGGACGGGCTGCGGACGACATGGCTCCACCCTGCCGACCACGGTCGACGGACGCGAGCCGTGTTGCGGAGTGTGACGCGGGCGCCGCCGCGAGCCGAGCCGTCAGGACCCCAGCCGTCGGGGCCACGTGCCGTCAGGGCCAGAGGGAGGCGCGCCGCCAGTCGTCGCCGACGCGCTCGTACCGGACGCGCACCTGGTCGCGGCCGGTCGACGCCTGCCAGAACTCGACCGACACGGGGTCGACCCGCCACGCCGTCCAGTCGGCCGGGACGAGGTCGGGATCGGCGTCGAGGCGCGTGCGCGCGGCACGGAGCGCGGCGTCGGCCTCGTCGGGGTCGAACTCCGCGCTCTGCGGCACGGCGATCGCGGCGGCTCGTGTGTCGGGGTGCCGGTGGAGGAAGTCGGCCTCCGCCACGTCGCGGGGGCCGGCCGACGCCGTGCCGAGCACGCGCACCTGGCGGCCCTGCGCCTCCCAGGTGAAGGTGAGGGCGACGCGGTCGTCCTCGGTCATCTGGACGCCCTTCGGGCTCTCGACCGACGAGGCGAACCAGAACGCCTCGTCGAGGTCCTTGAGGAGGACGGTGCGGGCGGTGGGGCCCGACGCCGTCGACGTGGTCGCGAGGACGAACGCGTGCGGCTGGACGACGTCGCCGTCGATCGCCTCGTCGAGCCACGACCGGAACAACGCGAGCGGCTCGTCGGGCACGCGCTCGGGGTCGAGGGGCGACACGTCGGGCTCGGGGCGAGCGGCCTCGCGCAGGCGGTCGCGGAGGGAGGCGACGGCGTCGGCGGCGGTCTCGGGGGCGTCGGGGCTCATGGCCTCAGCCTGCTCCCCGGGCCGCCTCGCGGCTCGCAGCCGGGGCGTCGGGACCGGCTCCGAAACGCTGCTAGCCTTGACGACGTCCCGGGCCCCCATAGCTCAGGGGATAGAGCACTGCCCTCCGGAGGCAGGGGCGAAGGTTCGAATCCTTCTGGGGGCACCACTCGCTCAGGCTCTCGGGCCCCGGCCCGATCGACCGCCCCCGTCGTCGTCGAGCTGCGCCGTGTCCGCGTCGAGCCCCTCCCGCAGCTGCCGCACCGGCACGCCGAGGTGCCGCGCGACGTCGGCGAGCGGTGCGTCGTCGGCGAGCATGTCACGAGCGATCTGCAGGCGGTGGCGGCTGAGGGCGGCGCGTCCTCGGCGGCGGGCCCGCGCCTCCTGACGCCTCTTCTCGAGGGCCCGGGCGGGCTCGGCCTGCACCGTGCGTTCGTGGTCGGCCAGCGAGACCGCGGCCCGGAAGAAGAAGCGCCCGTAGGCACCGAGCTCGTCGATGCCGTCCTCGAGCGACCGGAACGCCACGCCGCGGCGGTCGAGCTCGGCCATCAGCTCGACGACCTCGGCCACGGTGCCGCCGAGCCGGTCGAGCCGCGTGACGACGAACACGTCGCCCTCCCGCAACGAGTCGACGGCCGCCGAGAGCTGCTCTCGGCGGCCGCGGCTGCCCGTGACGTGGTCGACGTAGATCCGCTCGCAGGCGGCGACGTTGAGGTCGTCCTCCTGGCGCCCGGGGACGACCTCGTCCTCGGAGATGCGCATGTAGCCGACGACGGCCACGCTCGTCGACCCGCCGATCAGGGGACGGTGCGGATCAGGAGTAGGTCAACGCGATGACGGCGACGTCGAGGGTGCGGTACGACCCCTCGGCACGCGTGGCCGTGCGGACCCGTCCGCGGAGGACCTCGAAGCTGCCGCCGACCTCGTGGACGAAGCCGATCACGCCGGCGGTCGGCGTCGAGACCCGGTGGAAGCCGTCGCCCAGCGGGACGACCTCGGCTCGTGACGTGCGTTCGAGAACAGCGCCCATGATGTTCCTCCGGTCTCAGGGAGCCCCGCGACCCGGGGCTCGATGGAGGAGACAGTACCCCGGTCGGCCCCGTGTTCGGGGTACACGACCCCCAGGGTCGTCCGCGCGGGGCGCGGGCGGTGCTCGAGGCCTCAGGCGGGCGGCGTCTCGACCGCGGCGCGACCGCCGCGTCGGCGCCCCGACGTGGCCGTGACGCCGACGCTGGCGGCCGTGACGAGCGCCAGCGCGACGAGCTCCCGCGCCCCCAGCGCCTGGCTGAGCACGACGAGGCCGGCGAGGGCCGCGACGGCCGGGCCGAGGCTCGACAGGACGCCGAAGACCCGGGTCGGCAGGCGGCGGAGCGCGAGCATCTCGAGCGAGTACGGCAGGGCCGACGTGAGCACCGCCACCACCAGGAAGACCAGCAGGAGGCGCGGCTCGGCCACGACGGCCCGCGTCGCGTCCCCCGCCCCCAGCGGCACCACCACGGCGGCGGCCACCACCATCGAGACGCTGAGCCGGGCCATCGGGTCGTCGCCCTTGCCGAGGTCGGCGTTGGCGACGATGTACCCGGCCCAGAACGCCCCGGCCGCGAGCGCGAGGAGCACGCCGACGACCGGCGTCGCGCCGCTGGAGTCGAGCCCGAGGAGGACGACGCCCCCGAGGGCGAGCAGGGCCCAGGCGGCGTCCGTCCACCGACGCGTCTGGACGAGGGCGACCACGAGCGGCCCGAGGAACTCGAGCGTGACGGCGACGCCGAGGGGCAGGACGTCGATGGCGAGGTAGATGAACGAGTTCATGCCCGCCAGGGCGAGGCCGAGCAGCACGACGCCGAGCCAGGTGCGGCGGCTCCACCGACGCACCCGCGGACGGAACGCGACGAGGAGCACGAGCGCGGCGAGGCCGAGGCGGAGGGCGGCCGCCCCGAGCGGGCCGACCGCCTCGAAGTGCGTGCGGGCGAGGGCCGCGCCGAACTGGACGGAGACCACGGCGGCCACGGCGAGGAGCGGGGCCGGCACGCGGTCCAGCGGCGATCGGGTCACGGGACGGGGCCTCCGGGGTCGAGGCCTCCGAGTCTAGGGCGGCGGTGCCGCGGGACGACGACGGCGACGGGCGGGTCCGCGCCGTCCGGGCGATAGCATCGGGGGGTGTCCGACGCGCTCGCCCTGATCTCGCCCGTCGTCGAGTTCTTCGGCTGGTTCGGGTTCGTCGTGGGCACGCCGTTCCTGCTCGTCGGGTGGGCCCTGCGACGCCGTGCCTCCCGCTTCCGCGAGACCGTGGCCGTCGTCATCCCGCCGCCGATCTACGCGCGGGCCGCCGTGGCCCGCTGGATGGACTCCGACGGCGAGCTGCACGAGACGCAGTTCGACGCCTACGCGATCGAGACCCCGGTCGAGACGGAGCTGACCGTCCACTACGACCCCGCGCGCCCGACCCGTCCCCGGGTCGACCCTCCGCACGACGACGGCCGCGCGCCGCGAACCGTGGGCGTCGTGCTCATCTCGGTCGGCGCCGTGTGCGCCGTCGCGTCGGTCGGCCTGCTCTTCGTCGGCTGAGCGGCCCGGCCCGTCGTCGGGCCCCGTCGATAGACTCCGGGCCACCGACCGAGGGGATCCGCTGTGCACGTCGCGAACCACCGCCGCCGAGGGGCGAGAGCCCTCCTGACCACGGTGCTCGTCGCCGCCAGCGCGCTGACGGCGGTGGTCGCCGGGGCGTCCCCGGCCCGGGCGGAGGCGCCGGTCGACCTCGCGGGCAGCTACGTGCTCGACCAGGCCGGGGTGCTGTCGGCGGCCGACGAGCGACGGGTCGTCGAGAGCCTCGACGGGCTCGCGGCCGACCACGGCGTCGACCTCTTCGTCGTCTACGTCGACTCGTTCTCGATGCCCTCCGACCACGGTGCCTGGGGCGCGGCCACCGCCGACCTCAACCAGCTCGGGCCCGACGACGTGCTGTTGTCGGTCGCCGTCGACGACCGGCTGTACGACCTGTCGACCGACGAGTCGGGCCCCGTCTCGACGAGCGAGCGGACGGCGCTGCAGAGCGACGTCGTCGAGCCCGCCCTCCGCGACTCGGACTGGGCCGGCGCCGCCGTCGCCCTCGCGTCGGGCATCGCCGCCGATCAGGAGGGCCCCGACCTCTCGTGGCTGCTCTGGGTCGTCGTCGCCCTCGTCGTCGTCGGCGCCGTCGTGGTGGTCGTCGTCATGATCCGCCGGTCGCGGCGCCGCCAGCGGCAGACCATGGCCGAGGAGGCACGGCGTGCCGAGCTCGAGGCGCGTGCCGCCGCGGCGCTGGTCGCCCTCGACGACGAGATCACCGCGGGCGCGCAGGAGGTCGGCTTCGCGGCCGCCCAGTTCGGCGACGATGCGGCGAGGCCGTTCGCCGACGCGCTGGCCCGGGCCCGCGAGCAGGCCCGCGCCGCCTTCGAGTTCCAGCAGCGCCTCGACGACGCCGTGCCCGACTCGCCCGAGCAGCGTCACGAGTGGACGACCCGCATCATCGAGCTGTGCGAGAGCGCCGACGCGGCGCTCGACGAGCAGTCCGCCGCCTTCGAGGCCCTCCGCGAGGCCGAGACGCGGGCGCCCGCCGACGCGGCGGCGCTGCCCGGCGAGGTCGAGGCCCGCCGGACCCGCGTCGCGTCCGCGCGTGAGTCCCTGGCCCGCCTCGCCGCGACCTACTCCGCCCACGCCGTCGCCACGGTGACCGACAACGCCGACCAGGCGGACCGCCTCCTCGAGTACGCCGACCGGTCGGCCGGCGAGGCCTCCTCCGCGGTGGCGGCCGGCGACGCGGGGACCGCCGCCCGGTCGGTGCGGGGGGCACGCCAGGCGCTCGGCCAGGTCGACCAGCTGCTCTCGTCGGTCGACGCGTCCGCCGAGGCCCTGCGCACCGCGACCACGACCATCGCCGCCCAGGCCGACGACCTGCGTCGCGACCTCGCCGCCGCCGAGCGGCTCGGGTCGGAGCAGGCCCCCGACGGCGTCGACGTGGCCGGCTCGGTGGCCTCGGCCCGGGCCGCCGTGGCGCTCGCCGAGACGACGACGGACGACCCGCTCGGGGTGCTGGCCCAGCTGGGCGAGGCGAACGCGCGCATCGACGCCGCCCTGGCAGCCGTCCGCGACGGCGCCGAGAAGCGCCGCCGGGCCCAGGCGGCGCTCGACCAGGCCCTCACCGCCGCCCGGAGCCAGATCAGCGCGGCGCGCGACTTCATCGAGACCCGCCGGGGCGCCGTCGGCTCGCAGCCGCGCACCCGGCTCTCGGAGGCCGAGCGGCACCTCGCCCGGTCGGTCGCCGTCGCGACGACCGACCCCGACACCGCCATCGTCGAGGCGCACCAGGCGAACCAGCTCGCGGCCGTCGCCGCCAGCGAGGCGTCCGCCCAGGTCTCGCAGTACCAGCAGCAGAGCCCCTTCAGCGGGGGCGGCCGCGGCTCCGCCGGGGCCGACCTCGGCGGCATCGTCACCGGCATGCTGCTCGGCGGCGTCCTCCGCGGCGGCGGCGGCTTCGGCGGAGGAGGCGGCTTCGGCGGAGGAGGAGGCTTCGGCGGCGGAGGAGGCGGCTTCGGCGGCGGGGGCGGCGGCGGCGGTCGCAGCTCCGGCGGGGGACGCTTCTGACCCGGCCCGCGCCTCCTCGACCTCGCTCCCCCGGCACGACCCACCCGCACCATCTCACCCACTCGGAAGGACCACCTCATGACCAAGCAGTCGATCTTCGGTCGCATCGCCCAGCTGACCCGGGCCAACGTCAACGCGCTGCTCGACCAGGCCGAGGACCCGGCGCTCATGCTCGACCAGATGGTGCGCGACTACACCAACAGCATCGCCGAGGCCGAGAGCGCCGTGGCCCAGACGATCGGCAACCTGCGCCTGCTCGAGCAGGACCACGCCGAGGACGTCGCCGCCGCCGCCGACTGGGAGCGCAAGGCGGTCGCCGCCAGCGCGAAGGCCGACCAGCTGCGGTCGGGCGGCAACACCGTCGACGCCGACAAGTTCGACGCCCTCGCCAAGGTCGCCCTCGGCAAGCAGATCGGGGCCGAGAAGGAGGCGAAGGACGCCGAGCCGACGATCGCCTCCCAGACCGAGGTGGTCGACAAGCTCAAGGCGGGCCTGACCTCGATGCGCGGCAAGCTCGACCAGCTGAACGCGAAGCGCAACGAGCTCATCGCCCGCTCGAAGACGGCCGAGGCGCAGTCGAAGGTGTCGGACGCGATCCGCAGCATCGACGTCATGGACCCGACGAGCGAGATCGGGCGCTTCGAGGAGAAGATCCGTCGCGAGGAGGCGCGCGTGCTGGGCCAGCAGGAGCTCGCGGCGTCGAGCCTCGACGCCCAGTTCGAGAGCCTCGACGACCTCGACGAGCAGACCGAGGTCGAGGCCCGGCTGGCCGCGCTGAAGCTCGGCGCCCTCGGGTCGTGACGAGCGTCCCCGGCACCTCCCGGCTCGCCCCGGCGCCTCGCGCGCCCGGACGGGACGGCACCCCGCGGCTCGTCGGCGTCGACGTGGCCCGGGGGCTGGCGGTGCTGGGGATGTTCGCGGCCCACATGTGGCCGCGCGAGGGGCTCGACGAGCGGTTCTTCGACGGCCGGTCGGCCATCCTCTTCGCGACGCTGGCCGGGGTGTCGCTCGGCCTCATGTCGGGCGGGGCCCGGCCCGTCGCGCGGGGCGGACGGGGCGCCGTCGTGGGCTCGATCGCCATCCGGGCCGTGCTGCTCGTCGTGCTGGGCACGCTGCTGCAGGCCTGGAACGGCTACGTGCTCGTGATCCTGCCCTACTACGGCGTGATGTTCCTCCTGGTGCTGCTCGTGCTGTTCGCCACGCGCCCCGTGCTGCTCGCGACGGCCGCCGTGGTCACCGTCGTCGCGCCCTGGCTCGCCTCCCTCGTGCCGGTGACGAACCTCGGCGGCACGACCCTGACCGGCCCCGCCGGCCTCGCCGCCGACGCGCTGCTCGTGGGCTCGTACCCGGCGCTCGTGTGGCTGCCCTTCCTGCTCGTCGGGCTGGTGGCGGCCCGGAGCGACCTGCGGCGGCGCCGCACCCAGCTCGTGCTGCTCGTCGCCGGCGTCGTCGCCGCGGTCGTCGGCTACGGCGCCCGCTTCCTCCCCGGCGGGGGCGACCTCGCGGCCCTCGACCCCGCCGACCACGAGGGCATGCCCGCGGAGATCGTCGGCAGCGGCGGCGTCGCGGCGGCGGTGATCGGCCTGCTGCTCCTGGTGACGAGCCCGGACGGCGCCGCCGGGCGGGCCGCCCGCGTCGTGCTGAGGCCGCTCTCGGCGACCGGTGCGCAGCCGCTGACCGTGTACTCGGCCCACCTGCTGCTGACGGCTCCGCTGTTCACGGCCTACCGCCTCCAGGGCGGCTCGTACGGGCTGCCGCTCGGCTGGCTCGTCGCCGCCGTGCTGCTGACGCTCGCCTACGCCCTCGTGTGGCAGCGCTTCGTCGGCCGCGGCCCCCTCGAACGGCTCGTGGGACGCGTGAGCCGAGTCCGCCCCGCCCGCCCGGCGCTGTGACAGACTGACGCCCGTGAGGTTCGTCGTCGTTCCGCAGTGGCAGGGCTCTCCGTCGCCGAGGGCCATGCGCCTGGCCGAGGGCGCGTACTCGATCCTCGGCGACCTGCCGCAGAGCGCGACGACGCTCGTCGAGGTGCCGGTGGGCGCCGGCGACTCGCTCGGCACGCGCATCCACCGCCTCTCGTCCGTGCTCGCGACCGCGGAGGCGGTCGCCCTCGAGCTGGCGGCCGACGACTCGCCCGCCCTCGTCGTCGGAGGCGACTGCGGCGTCGAGCTCGCCGCCGTGCGGCACGCCCTCACCCCGGAGACCGCGGTCGTCTGGTTCGACGCGCACCCCGACCTGCACAGCCCGCGCAGCAGCGAGAGCGGCGCCTTCAGCGGCATGGTGCTGCGGGCCCTGCTCGGCGGCGCGTCCGACGACCTCCCCTCCCGGGGGGACGACCCCGCGCCTCCCGTGCTCGACGCGGGCCGCGTCGTACTCGCCGGCGCGCGCACCTTCGACGAGGCCGAGGACGCGTGGGCCGAGAGCCACGGCGTCGCCGCCGTCTCGTCGCTCGACCTCTCGCCCCAGGACGTCGTCGACGCCGTCGCCGCGACGGGCGCCACCGAGGTCTACCTGCACGTCGACCTCGACGTGCTCGACCCCGGCACCCTCGAGGGCCTGCTCGACCCGCAGCCGTTCGGGCTCGAGCCGACCGTGCTGATCGAGACGATCGTCGCCCTCAAGCAGCGCTTCACGCTCGTCGGCGCCGGGCTCTGCTCGTTCGCGCCGGTCGACGCCGCAGCCGCCGCCGACGACATGGGCACGGTGCTCCGCCTCGTCGGGGCCCTGTCGCGATGACCCCGTCCGACGAGCGGCCGCGGGTCAGCGTCGAGCGTGACGGGCACGTGCTGCTCATCGGCCTCGACCGTCCGGAGAAGCGCAACGCGGCCGACCTGCGGATGCTCCGCGAGCTGTCGCTCGCCTACGGGCTGCTCGACCGCGACCCCGAGCTGAGGGCGGGCCTGCTGCACGCGCACGGCGACCACTTCACCGCCGGGCTCGACCTCGCCGACGTCGCCCCCGCGGTGGGCGAGCACGGGCTCGACATCGTGCCGGAGGGCGGCCTGCACCCCTGGCAGGTCGACGGCACGAGCGTGTCGAAGCCGGTCGTCGCCGTCGTTCAGGGCACCTGCCTCACGCTCGGGGTGGAGCTCGCCCTCGCGAGCGACGTCGTCGTCGCCGCCGAGGGCACCCGTTTCGGCCAGCTCGAGGTCGGTCGGGCGATCCTGCCGTTCGGGGGCGCGACGACGAGGCTGCCCCGCCGCGTCGGCTGGGGCGACGCCATGCGCTGGATGCTGACCGGCGACCTCTTCGACGCCGAGGAGGCGCGGCGCATCGGGCTCGTCCAGGAGGTCGTCCCCGAGGCGGCCGCCCTCGACCGCGGCCGCGAGCTCGCGCACCGCATCGCCGCGCAGGCCCCCCTGGCGGTGCAGGCGACCCTCGCGAACGCCCGGCTCGCCGTGCGCGAGGGCGCCGCCGCCGCGGAGTCCCGCCTGCAGCCGGAGCTCGTGCGCCTCCTCGCCACGGACGACGCCCGTCGGGGCTACGAGGCGTTCGCGTCGAGGACGACCGCGGAGTTCACCGGGCGCTGAGCCCGGGCCGTGTGCCCCCGAATGCCGGGCCCGGCGCTCCGTCGTGCCGGACGAACGGACGAGCCCGCCTCCCCCGGAGGGGAGACGGGCTCGGAAGAACGAGGCGGATCGGCCTACTTGAAGACGTCCTTGACGTCCTCGCCGACCTTCTTGGCGGAAGCGGCGGACTGGTCCTTCTGACCCTCGGCCTTGAGGCTGTCGTCACCCTTGTGGTCTCCGACGGCCTCCTTGGCCTTGCCCGCGATGTCCTGAGCGGCGTTCTTGATCTTGTCGTCGAGTCCCATGGTGACCTCCAGTTCGTGGCGCTCCCTGCGCCGTGCCCCAGAAGCTACGCCTCGGTCCCGGTCGATGCCCGCGGCCTCCAGAGGACGCACAGGATGCTCGCAGGGTCCTCGACGGCATCGGGAGGGGGACAGTCCCCGCCCACGTCGAGCCAGCGGGTCTACCGTCGCCCCCATGACGACACAGACCTATGACCTCATCGTGATCGGCGCCGGAGCGGTCGGCGAGAACGTCGCCGACTACGCGACCCGCAGCGGCCTCCAGGTGGCCCTGATCGAGGCCGAGCTCGTCGGCGGGGAGTGCTCGTACTGGGCGTGCATGCCCTCCAAGGCGCTCCTCCGCTCGCCCGCGGTCGTCCGGGCGGCGAAGTCCGTCGACGGGGCGGCGCAGGCCGTCACGGGCGAGCTCGACGTGGCCGCGGTGCTCCGCCGTCGCGACTCGTTCACGAGCGGCTGGGACGACTCGAGCCAGGTCGAGTGGGTCGAGGGCACGGGCATCGACCTCATCCGCGGCCACGCCACGATCACCGGCGTCAAGGAGGTCACGGTCGGCGACACGGTCTACACCGCCCGACACGCCGTCGCCGCCGTCACCGGCTCAGCGGCCCTGCTGCCCGACGTGCCGGGACTCGCCGAGGCCCGCCCCTGGACGAGCCGCGAGGCCACGAGCGTGAAGCAGATCCCCCAGAGCCTCGTCGTCGTCGGCGGCGGCGTCGTCGCGGCGGAGATGGCCACGGCCTACCAGCGGCTCGGCGCCGCCGTGACCCTCGTGGCCCGCAGCGGGCTGCTGGGCGGCCAGGAGCCCTTCGCGGGCGAGCTCGTCGGCGCGTCGCTCCGCGAGATGGGCGTCGACGTCCGCGAGGGCACGTCCCCGGTGCAGGTGTCCCGCACCGAGCACGACACGGTCGAGGTCACGCTCGACGACGGCACCGTCGTCATCGCCGACGAGATCCTCGTCGCGACCGGCCGCGTGCCCCGCACCTCCGACCTCGGCCTCGAGAACGTCGGCATCGAGCCCGGCGACTGGCTTCAGGTCGACGACACCATGCTCGTGCACGGCACCGACTGGCTGTACGGCGTCGGCGACGTCAACCACCGCGCCCTGCTCACCCACCAGGGCAAGTACCAGGCCCGCGCCGCCGGCGAGGTCATCGCCGCCCGCGCGAAGGGCACCGAGCTCAAGACCGAGCCGTGGGGCGCGCACGTCGCGACCGCGGACGACGCCGCCGTCCCCCAGGTGACCTTCACCGACCCCGAGGTCGCGAGCGTCGGCCTCACCGCCGACGCGGCCGCGAAGCGCGGCCTCGACGTGCGCGTGGTCGACTACGACCTCGCCGCCGTGGCCGGCTCGGCCCTGCACTCCGACGACTACGCCGGCCAGGCCCGCATCGTCGTCGACGAGTCACGGGGCGTGATCGTGGGCGCGACCTTCGTCGGCCCCGACGTCAGCGACCTGCTGCACGCCGCGACGATCGCGGTCGTCGGCGAGGTGCCGATCGACCGCCTCTGGCACGCCGTCCCGTCGTACCCGACGGTCAGCGAGGTCTGGCTGCGCCTGCTCGACGCCTACGGCCGTCCGTGAGGAACCCCCTCCTCGACTCCCCCGTGTCGCGCCTGGGCTGCGCCTTCGCGACGGCCGTCGGCCTCGCCGTCGGGCTGCCGCTGAGCGTCGGCCGGGTCCGGGTGGTCGGCGACCTCGTCGTCTGCTCGGGCCTGCCCCGCTGGGCGTTCAAGCGCGGCGGCACGTGCGTCGGCCGGGTCTACCTCACGCGGGACAACGACGGCCCCCGCGTGCTCGAGCACGAGGCGGTGCACGTCCGTCAGTGGCAGAAGTACGGCATGCTGATGCCGTCCCTGTACTTCCTGGCCGGCAGCGACGCGCTGACCAACCGGTTCGAGATCGAGGCCGGCCTCGAGAAAGGCGGCTATCGATGACCCGCACCGTGATCATCACCGGAGCGAGCTCCGGCATCGGCCGGGAGGCGGCGATCGCCCTCGCCGCCCGGGGGGCGGAGATCGCCGTCGTCGGGCGCAACGCCGAGCGCACGCGGGCCGTGGCCGACCAGGTCGGGGGCACGTCGTTCGTCGCCGACTTCGACCGGCTCGACGACGTCCGGACGCTCGCCGCCGACCTCCTCGAGCGCTACCCGTGCATCGACGCCCTGGCCAACAACGCGGGCGGGCTCGTCAGCGAGCGCAGCCTCAGCGCCGACGGGCACGAGCGCATCCTGCAGTCGAACCACCTGGCCCCGTTCCTGCTCACGCGCCTCCTGCTGCCCCGGCTGCTGGAGAGCGGCGGGCGCGTCGTCTCGACGGCCAGCGTGGCGAACCTGTTCGGGCACGTGCGGCTCGACGACCTCGACTGGGCGAAGCGGCCGTGGCTGGGCGGCTGGCGGCAGTACGGCACGAGCAAGATCGAGACGATCCTGTTCGTCCGGGAGCTGGCGAAGCGCACCGGCCTCGAGGCGTTCTCGTTCCACCCCGGCATCGTCCGCACCGGCTTCGGCCAGTCGTCGCCGATGTGGCGGCTCGCGAACGTCGTCTCGAACGGCAGCTTCGGCATCAGCGCGTCGGCCGGGGCGCTGCCCCTCGTCCAGCTCGCCGGCCCCACGACGGTAGGCGTGCCGAGCGGGACGTACTTCGACCAGCTCAAGCCCGACGGCCTGCGGATCCCCCAGGCGAAGGACGACCACCTGGCCGAGGCCCTCTGGGACCGCACGTCCGAGATCGTCGGCCTGCCCTCGGCCGTCTGACCCTCGGCCCGACGCGGACGCCCTCCGCCGATCGACCTCCCGGTCGGTCGGCGGAGGGCGTCGGTCACATCTCGGACCTGCCCAGCCTCCAGTAGCCCATGAAGGCGACCTGACGGCGGTCGACGCCGACCTCGCTCACGAGGAAGCGGCGGAGCGACTTGATCGCGGCCGCCTCGCCGGCGAGCCACGCGTAGAGGTCGCCCTCGAGCGCCGCGCCGCGGCCCGGCTCGCCCTGCGGCACGTCCCAGAGCAGGTCGTGGTCGACGTCGACGTCCGTGACGTCGACGCCGCGGTGCCAGGCCGTCACGTAGCGGGCCGTCCAGTCGCGCACCGCTCGCTGCAGCCGCTCGCCGTGCCCGGCGTGGGCGTCGACGCGCGGCAGCCAGTGCACGGAGACGCCGGCCGGGGCGGCGAGGGGCAGCACGTCGGCCTCCCCCGGCACCTCGACGAAGACGCAGCCCCGCGCGTCGGCGGGCAGCTGCTCGACGATCGAGCAGATGGCGGGCGCGGCCGTCTCGTCGCCGGCGATCATCACGGTGCGGGCCGAGCCGGGCGCCCACTCGACGCCGCTGCCCCGGACGCCGCTCGTGGCGTCGGGGCCGACGAGCATCGCCTCGTCGCCCGCCGCCACGGTCGCGAGCCAGGCCGCCGCCGGCCCGCCGTCGGCGTGGACGACGAAGTCGACGTCGACCTCGCGCTCGGCGGGGCGCACCGCACGGGCCGTGTAGGTGCGGAACGGGTTCCGCTGGTGGTCGGGCAACGCCCGCCAGGCCGACCACCAGTCGCCGCCGGGGAAGGTGTCGAAGCCCGTGCCCGGGAGGGGCAGGACGACCTTGATGCGCTGGTCGAGGCCGTCGGCCCCGAAGTCGGCGAGGTCGTCGCCCGCGAAGGTGAGGCGGACGAACGACGGGCTGAGCGGCGTGACGGCCGCGACGCGCACACGATACGGACGGTGCGCCGGCTTCGCGGCGACGGGCCGGGCGGGCACGCCGGCGGTCGGCGGCGCGACGAGGGACGACACGAGGAGGCGCGTCCCTAGACGGCGGACGCGCCGTGCTCGACCGCGGCGGCGGCCCGCAGGTCGTGGCGCAGGTCGTAGGCGAACGACTCGGGCCCGCCGAGCCAGATCAGGTGCTCGGCCGTCGCCAGTGCCTCGGGGTCGACGTACATCTCGCCGAGCCAGGCGCGGACGGCACGGCCGAGGGCCTCGCCGGGGGCGCAGGAGAGACCGCTGCCGGGGGCACCGCTGCGACGGTCGCGCGCGAGCCAGCTGACGGTGACCCGCCCGGGCGACGCGAGCTCGACGACCTCGTCGGACGAGCCGACCTCGACGAAGACCTGGCCGCGCGCGCAGATGGGCAGCACGGCGAGCATCTCGCGGATCGCGGGGACGGACGTGGCGTCGCCGGCGAACAGGACGCGGATCGCGTCGTGCGGCACGGGAGGGTTCGGGTGGTCGAAGAACATGGCCTCCCCAATATAGGCATGCCTTACCTATCTCGCCAGCCCGGAGGCGCCCCCGGGACGGATCCACAGCCTCCCGTCGGCCTGGTGGTAGATTCGCACCCGCGCGCAGGTCCGGCAGCGACCTGCGAGCAGAGGGGCGACGCGACCGTCCGGCAGCGACGACGCGTCAGCCGCGTTCCACGTCCGGCAGCGACGGAGGACATCCTGCACCGGGGGCGCAGCGGTCGCGACGAGCGACGTGCGCCGCCGACCCGTCACCGCTCCCGCCCCGAAAGGCCCCGCTCACATGCGCCCTGCCCGCCTGCTCGCCACCCTCGCCGCCACCGCGGCCGTCGTCGCCCTCGTGGCCGGCTGCACCTCCGGCTCGTCCGACGGCCCGGTCGACCCCGCCGACGCGACCGTCACCGTCGGCCTCGTGCTCGAGCCGAGCGACCTCGACATCCGCCACACCGACGGCATCGCGCTCGACCAGGTGCTGATCGACAACGTCTACCAGGGACTCGTCGGCCGCACGCAGGACAACGAGGTCGTCGACGTGCTCGCCGCGTCGCACGAGGTCAGCGACGACGGGCTCACGTACACCTTCGCCCTCGCCGACGGCGTGACCTTCCACGACGGGGCCGCCATGACGGCCGCCGACGTCGTGTGGTCGCTCCAGCAGGCGAAGGACGACGAGACGATCCAGGGGCACGCCGACCTCGCGGCCGTCCGCACGATCGAGGCCACCGACGACCAGACCGTCGTGCTGACCCTCTCGCAGCCCGACTCCGCCCTGCTCTTCGCCCTGACGGGCCGCGCCGGCCTCGTGCTCGAGCAGGCCGCCACCAACGACCTCTCGACGACCGCCAACGGCACGGGCCCCTACACGCTCGCGAGCTGGACGCAGGGCGACAACCTGCAGCTGGCCCGCGCCGACGACTACTGGGGCGACCCGGCCGGCGTCGCGCGCGTCGTCTTCCGGTACGTGACCGACCCCTCCGCCGCGGTCAACGCCACGATCTCGGGCGACCTCGACGTGCAGACCGCCGTCGACGCCACGCTGTCGTCGCAGCTCGAGGGCGTCGACGGGATCACGCTCGAGGAGGGCAAGACCACCGACAAGTACACGCTCGCCTTCAACAACGCGGTCGCGCCCTTCACCGACGAGCGCGTCCGCCACGCGATCAGGCTGGCGATCGACAACGACGCGCTGATCGCGGCCGTCGGCGGCTCGGCCGTCGACCAGGGCGGCCCGATCCCCGCCCTCGACCCCGGCTACGCCGACCTCACCTCGGTCGACGCCTACGACCCGGACGAGGCGAAGGCCCTCCTCGCCGAGGCCGGCCACGCCGACGACCTCGACCTCACCCTCGAGTACGCGAACTTCTACCCGGCCGCGATCGGGGACGTCCTCACGACCCAGCTCGCCGCGGTGGGCGTCACCCTCACCGTCGAGCAGGTCGACTTCACGACCTGGCTCAACGACGTCTTCACGGCGCCGGCCGACGGCGGCACCCGCGACTTCCAGCTCAGCATGGTGAACCACGCCGAGACGCACGACTTCTCGAACTGGGCCGACCCGACGTACTACTGGGGCTACGACAGCGCGCCGGTGCAGCAGCTCTACCAGGAGTCGCTGACGGCCACCGACCCCGCCGTCGCGGACGCGAAGCTGCAGCAGGCGGCGGCCCTCGTCTCGGCCGACGCCCCCGCCGAGTGGCTCTACACGGCCACGACGCTCACCGCCGTCCGCGACGGCGTGACGGGCTTCCCGACCTCGTCGACGAGCACCCGCCTCGACCTCTCCGAGCTGGCCACCACCGAGTGACCCGGTTCGTGCTCGGCCGCCTGCTCCTCCTCGCGGTGGGGCTGGCGGTGGCGAGCGTCCTCGTGTTCGGCGTCCTGCGCCTCCTGCCGGGGGACGTGGCGCAGTCGATCGCGGGCACGAACGGCACCCCGGCGCAGGTCGCGGCGATCCGCGCCTCCCTCGGGCTCGACCGGCCGCTGGTCGTGCAGTACCTCGACTGGGCGGGCGGGCTGCTGCGCCTCGACCTCGGCGACTCGCTCGTGACCGGCACCCCCGTCGCCGGCGAGGTCGCCGAGAAGCTCGGGGTGACGCTGCCCCTCGCCGGGCTGTCGCTCGTCGTCGGGCTGCTCGTCGGCGTGCCCCTCGGCGTGCTCGCCGCGGTGCGGCACCGACGGGCCTCGGGCGTCGCGCTCGGCGTCGTCGCCCAGGTGCTCGCCGCCGTGCCGGTCGTCTGGGCGGGCATGCTGCTCATCGCGCTCTTCGGCGTGACGCTCGGCTGGCTGCCGACCCAAGGCTTCCCGATCGACGGCTGGGACGACCCCGGCCGGGCGCTCCGCTCGCTCGTGCTGCCCGCGCTGACCATCGGCCTGGTCGAGGGCGCCGTGCTCTTCCGCTTCACCCGCTCGGCCGCCGTCGGCGCCCTCGACGAGGACTACGTCCGCGCCGCGGCCGCCAAGGGCATGACGACGAGCCGTGCGCTCGTCCGCCACGGGCTGCCGAACGTCGCGCTCAGCATCGTCAGCGTGCTCGGGCTCCAGGTCGCGGGCCTCGTCGTCGGCGCCGTCGTCGTCGAGCAGCTCTTCTCCCTGCCGGGCCTCGGCCGCATGCTCGTCGCCGACGTCGGCCGCCGAGACCTCACGAAGGTGCAGGGCGAGCTCATGACGTTGACCGCGATCGTGCTGCTCGTGGGGCTGCTGGTCGACGTCCTCCACCGACGGCTCGACCCGCGCCTCCGCGAGGTCGGCTCGTGAGCGGCGGACGGGGCACCCTGGCCGGCGTGCTGCGCCGGCCCGCGGGCGCGGCGGCCGTCGCCTGGCTCGGCCTGGTCGCCGCCTGCGCCCTCGTGAGCCGGGTCTGGACGCCGCTCGACCCCTTCACGACCGACCCGTACTCGGCGTGGGCACCCCCGTCGGCCGCGCACTGGGCCGGCACCGACGCCGTCGGCCGCGACATCGCGAGCTACCTCATGGCGGCCACCGGCACGACCGTCGTCGTCGCCGTGTCGGCCGGGCTCGTCGCCCTCGTCGTCGGCCTCGGCCTCGCGGCCCTGGGCTCGCTCACCGCTCGGTGGGTGCGCGACTCGGTCGCCGTGCTCATCGACGTGCTCGTCGCCTTCCCGACCCTGCTCGTCGCGATGGCCCTCGCCGCGGCGTTCGGCGGCTCGCTCGCCGTCGTCGTCGTCGCGGCCGGCGTCGGCTACGGCGTGACCATCGCGCGCGTCTCCCGCGCGGAGATCCGCCGCGTGCTCCGCGAGGACTACGTCACCGCCGCGCGGGCCGCAGGCCTCGGCCAGCTCGCCGTGCTCCGCCGCCACCTGCTGCCGAACATCGCGCCGGTGCTCGTCGTGCAGCTGTCGCTCGCGATGGCGACGTCGATCCTCGCCGAGGCGGGGCTGTCGTTCCTCGGCTACGGGGCCTCCGCCGAGACGGCCTCGTGGGGACGCCTGCTCAGCGACCTGCAGCGCTACCTCGGCGTGCACCCGTGGACCGTGGTCTGGCCCGGGCTCGCCATCACCCTCACGGTGCTCGCCCTCAACCTGCTCGGCGACGTGATCCGCGACGCCGCCGACCCGCGGCTGCGCACCCGCACGCCCGTCCCGACCCCGGAGGTGACCTCGTGACGCTCGAGATCGACCGGCTCACGATCACGATCGGCGGCCGCCGCGTCGTCGACGACCTCTCCCTCGAGCTGCCCGCGGGGCGGCGGCTCGGCCTCATCGGCGAGTCGGGCAGCGGCAAGTCGCTGACCACGCTCGCCGTGCTGGGCCTGCTCCCCGCGGGCGCCGAGGCGACGGGCAGCATCCGCCTCGACGGCCGCGAGCTCGTGGGCCTGCCCGACCGCGAGCTGGCCCGCCTGCGCGGCCGCGTCGTCGGCACCGTCTTCCAGGACCCGCGCACCTCGCTCGACCCGGTCATGACCGTCGGCCGGCAGATCAGCGAGCCCCTGCGCCTCCACGAGGGCCTCTCCCGGCGCGAGGCGCGCGCCCGCGCCGTGGAGGCCGCCGCCGAGGTCGGGCTGCCCGAGCCCGAGCAGATCGTCGACCGGTGGCCGCATCAGTTGTCCGGCGGCCAGCGGCAGCGCGTCGTCATCGCGACGGCGCTCATCACCCGCCCGGCCCTGCTGCTCGCCGACGAGCCCACCACGGCCCTCGACGTGACGACGCAGGCCGAGGTGCTCGCCCTCTTCGGTCGCCTCGTCGACGAGCGGGGCGCCGCGCTGCTCTTCGTGACCCACGACCTGGCGGTGCTGTCGCGCGTCGCCGACGACGCGCTCGTGCTCTCGCACGGGCGGGTGGTCGAGCGGGGGCCGGTGGCGCGCCTCCTGCAGGCCCCCGAGCACCCGGTGACCCGCGGCCTCGTCGAGGCGACCCGGGCGACCACGTGGCGGGCGTCGTGAGCGGGCCGGGCGGCCTGTCGGACGAGCCGGGCGAGCGGGGCGCCGAGCCCCTGCTGCGGGGTCGCGGCCTCACGCGCACCTTCACCCTGCCGAGGCGGTCGCCGTTCCAGCCCGGCCCGGTGCGGCACGCCCTCGTCGACGCCGACCTCGACGTCGGCGCGGGCGAGAGCGTGGCGCTGATCGGCGAGTCGGGCTCGGGCAAGTCGACGCTCGTGCGGCTGCTGCTGGCCCTCGACTCCCCCAGCGCCGGCTCGGTGACGTTCGACGGGCGGCCCGTGGCGCCGGGGCGCGCCGCTGGGCTCCGCTGGTTCCGTCGGCAGACCGGCGTCGTGCTCCAGGACCCGTACAGCTCGCTCGACCCCCGCATGCTCGTCGGCGACACGGTGGCCGAGCCGCTCCGGCACCTCGGCGTGCCCGGCGACCACCCGGCGATGGTCGGCGACGTGCTCGAGCGCGTGGGCCTCGCCCGGGGCGACGCCGAGCGCTGGCCCCATGAGCTCAGCGGCGGCCAGCGACAGCGGGTCGCCCTCGCCCGGGCCGTCGTGCACGGGCCGCGGCTGCTCGTCGGCGACGAGCCGATGAGCGCGCTCGACGTCACGGTGCGCGCGCAGATCCTCGGGCTGCTGCAGGAGCTCCGCGACGACCTCGGCCTGAGCCTGCTGCTCGTCTCGCACGACATCGGCCTCGTGCAGCACCTGGCCGACCGGGTGGCCGTCCTCCGCGACGGCTCGATCGTCGAGCAGGGGGCGACCGACGACGTGCTCCGCCGGCCGCGGCACCCCTACACGCGGTCGCTCGTCGCCGCGGTGCCGACGATCGACTGAGCCGACGGCCGCGGCACGAGCGCCGGGACGCGGCGCCGTCCGCGTCCCGGCCACGGCCTCACCACGTCGGCGGGTGCCGGCGCTGCCAGCGCAGCCGTCGCTCGAGCTGCGCGCCGATCGCCAGCAGCACGTCCTCGCGGCCCGGTCGCCCGACCAGCTGGACCCCCGCCGGCAGCCCGTCGACCTCGGCCACCGGCAGGGCGATCGCCGGCAGCCCGGCCACGTTGACGAACGAGGTGAACGGCGAGTACAGGCACTGCTGCTCGAAGGCCCGCTCGGGGTCGTCGGCGTCGTGCCAGCCGAGCGGCCGCGGCAGCATCGCGAGGGCGGGCGTGAGCACGGCGTCGAAGCGGTCGAACGCCGCGACCACGGTGCGTTCGTAGGCCGTGAGCCCGGCCAGGGCGGCGCCCAGGTCGCGCGCGGTGAGCTCGCGCCCGCGCCGCACGAGCCACGCCGTGCCCGGCTCGAGCAGCGCGAAGTCGTCGTCGGTCTCGGCCGGGACGCCGGCCGCCCCGGCCTGCCAGATCGTGCGGAACAGCGCGGGGTACCCGGCGCGCGGCACGGTCGTCTCCTCGACGCCGTGGCCGCTCGTCGCGAGCAGCTCCACGACGTCGTCGAGCACCGTGAGGAGGCGCGGGTCGACCCGGACGTCGTACGCGTCGTCCCATGGGGTGGTCGTCGCCACCCCGAGCTGGAACCGCCCCTCGCCCCGGACGGCCGTGCCGAGGTACGCCCCGTCGGGCGACGTCGGCGCGCGGAGCGCGTGGTGGTCGCGCGGCGGGCGGCCGTCGGGCGACACCATCGCGTCGAGCAGCATCGCCGCGTCGGCGACCGTGCGGGCGATCGGCCCGCCGACCGAGAGCCCGCCGAGGCTCGCCAGGCCCGACTGCGAGGGCACCCGGCCCCGGGACGGCTTGAGGCCGACGAGGCCCGTGGCGGCCGCGGGGATGCGGATCGACCCGCCGCCGTCGCTGCCCGGCGCGACGGGCAGCAGGCCCGCCGCGACCGCCGCCGCCGCTCCCCCGCTCGAGCCGCCGGCCCCGAGCCCGGTCGACCAGGGGTTGCGGGTCACGGGCCCGGCGAGCGGCTCGGTGTAGCCGGTCAGCCCGTACTCGGGAGTGGTCGTCTTGCCGAGGCTGACCGCGCCCGCCTCGGTGAGGGCCGCGGCGATCTCGGAGTCGGCCTCGGCGACGCGGCCGCGGGTCAGCCGCGAGCCCGACGTGGTCGGCACGCCGGCCCGGTCGTACAGGTCCTTGTCGGCCAGCGGCAGGCCCCAGAGCGGCGCGGCGCTCCGACCGCGCGCCGCGAGCTCGTCGGCGCGGGCCCGGGCGGCGTCGGCCGTGACGGTGGTGAAGGCGCCGAGGCCCTCGGGCCCGCCGTCGAGCCGCTCGACGCGGTCGAGGTAGTGGTCGGTCAGCTCGCGCGGCGAGACGTCGCCCCGGCGCAGCCACTCGTACTGCTCGTGGGCCGTGAGGTGGTGGAGTTCGAACACCGGGCCGAGCCTAGGCCGCCCTCGCCGCGCCTCCCCGTTTCTGGTACGTTCGTACCATTCGTGCTCCCCCGCCGACGCGCCCGGCGCGGCGGGACCGTCGCATGCCTCGGAGTCCTCCCATGGGTTACCTGTTCCTCGCGCTCGCCATCGTCGGCGAGGTCGTCGCCACGAGCTTCCTCAAGGTCACGAGCGGGCCCGACGCCCGCTGGTACCACTACGCCGTCGTCGTCGGCGGCTACGTCTTCGCGTTCACCATGCTCGCCCAGTCGCTCGGCCGGGGGGTGCCGCTCGGCATCGCCTACGCCGTCTGGGCGGGCGTCGGCGTCGTGCTCGTCGCGCTGATCAGCTGGCTCGTCTTCAAGGAGCCGCTCACGCTGCTGCAGCTCGGCGGCATCGTGCTCGTCATCGGCGGCGTGACGATGCTCGAGCTGGGCGGCCGCCACGACGCCACGGCCTGACGGACGCCGCGTGACCGCCGCGACGGGCCCCGCCCGCACCCCGAAGGGCGAGCACCGGAGGCGCGCCCTCCTCGCCGGCGTCCTGGCCGTCCTCGAGGAGGGCGGCCCCGCCGCCGTCAGCCACCGTGCCGTCGCCCGGGCCGCCGGGGTGCCCCTCGCCAGCGCGACCTACTACTTCGCCGGCCGCGACGACATGCTGCGGAGCGCCCTGCGCCACGCGACCGCCGAGTGGGCCCGCTCGCTCGACGAGCTGGAGCGGCCGACGCTCGCCGACCTCGCCCGCACGCTCGTGCGCTACGCCGTCGAGGAGCGCGCCTCGGCCGTCGCGCAGTACGAGCTGCTCTTCGCCGCGACCCGCGACGCCTCGCTGCGGGCCGACGCCGACGCCTGGTACGCCTCGCTCGACCACGTCCTCGTGCGGGTCGGAGTGCCCGCCGAGCGGCTGCCCGTCGCGTCGCTCGCCGTCGACGGGCTCATCGTCCGCATGCTCTGGCGCGGCGACCCGGCCGACGCCGCGGCGACGGAGAAGCTGCTCGCCCGCATCGTCGGCTGACGCCGCCCCGGCCGCCGGCCTCCGGACTCGCCGCCGGTCACGACGAGGCGCGGCCCCGGCGCTTCCGCAGCGACTTCTGCATCGTGACCGTGCCGAGGTAGCGGCCGAACTTGAACCCCACGCGGCCCATGCGCCCGACCTCAACGAACCCGAGGGACGCGTGCAGCCGGATCGACGCGTCGGCCGCGCGGTCGGCGATCACGGCGACCATCTCGCGGATGCCGGCCTCCCGGCACGACTCGACCAGCGCCTCCAGCAGGGCCCGTCCGAGCCCCTTGCCCGTCGACGCCGGGCGCAGGTAGATGGAGATCTCGACCGTGTGGCGGTACGCGGCCTTGCCGCCCCACGGGCCTGCGGTCGCGTAGCCGAGCACCTCGCCGGCCGGGTTCACCGCGACGAGGAAGGGCATGCCGAGCTTGGTCGTCACGCCGAAGCGGCGACGCCACTCGGAGATCGGCGCGAGCTCCTCGTCGAACGTGACGGTCGAGTTCGCGACGTAGTGGCCGTAGATCTCGCGGACGTACGGCAGGTCGGCGGCGACCGCGTCGCGGACGGCGAACGAGAAGGGCGCCTCGGGCACGGGCGCGGGCAGCAGCCGGCGCGGCAGGCGGCGCCGCGGCTGGTATTCCTCCTCGAGCATCGCTCCACTCTGCCATGCGCGGCCGCGCCGGGGCGGGAGCACCGCCCGTCAGGAGGCGCGGGTCGCCTCCGCGGGCAGGGCCCAGTCGACCGGCTGCCCGCCCTGCTCGACGAGCAGCGCGTCGGCCCGGCTGAACGGCCGGGAGCCGAAGAATCCCCGCGAGGCCGAGAGCGGGCTCGGGTGGGCCGAGGTGATCGCCGGGACGTCGCCGAGGACGCTCGTCAGGGAGGCGGCGTCGCGGCCCCAGAGGATCGCCACGAGGGGCCCGCCGCGCGCCGCGAGCACCTCGATCGCGCGCTGCGTCACGGCCTCCCAGCCCTTGCCGCGGTGGGAGGCGGCCTCGCCCGGCCTCACCGTGAGCACGCGGTTGAGCAGCATGACGCCGTGCTCCGACCACGAGGTGAGGTCGCCGTGGGCGACGGGCGCGACGCCGAGGTCGTCGGAGAGCTCGCGGTACACGTTCGCGAGGCTGCGCGGCAGGGGCCGCACGTGCGGGTCGACCGAGAACGAGAGCCCCACCGCGTGGCCGGGCGTCGGGTACGGGTCCTGCCCGACGATGAGCACGCGCACCTCGTCGAGCGGGTAGGTGAACGCGCGCAGGACGAGGTCGCCCTCGGGCAGGTAGCCGCGGCCGGCCCGCACCTCGGCACGGAGGTACTCGCCCATGCCCGCGACGTCGGCGGCGACGGGCTCGAGCGCCTCCGCCCAGCTCGGGTGGACGAGGTCGGCCAGCGGGTGCGGCGTCACTCGGCGCCGAGCGTGCCGACCGAGACGCCGACGACGAGGTCGTCGTCGTCGAGCTGGGCCTCGACGCGCCAGACGCTGCCGGTGCCGAGCACGACCAGCGCGCCCTCGCCGACGACGAGCGCCGTGCCCTCGTCGATGGCCACGCCGCCGCGCACCAGGCCGGCCTCGGTCGCCGCGACGAGCCGCGAGAGGGTGCCCCACTGGGCGGCGTGCACGTCGACGGCGAGGTCGACGAGCCCGAGGCCCTCGGCCAGGGTCACCTCGTCGAGGTCCTCCGCCGCCGCCTCGGGGCAGACGGGCACGTCGCCGATGAGCCAGCCGCCCACGAGCGCCGTGTCGGCCGCGATCATCGCGCCGGCCGAGAAGCCGAGGTAGGGCAGGCCGTCGCCGACGAGCAGGCGCACCTGGTCGACGATCGGCGCGACCGCGTCGAGGTAGGCCGGCGTGAGGCCGCCCGCGACGACGAGGCCGTCGACGTCGCTGAGCACGCGCGTGTCGAAGGCGTCGCCCGCGGCGACGACGGTCACCTGCGGGTCGCAGCGGCCGCCCGCGGCGATCGTCGCCGGCCAGCCGGTGCGGAACTGCTCCGACGGCACGTCGCCGGCCACGACGACGAGCACGGCCACCCGCGGGACCGTGCGGCCGACGGCGGCGCCGCGGACGGCGGCCTCGGCGACGAAGAGGTCGTAGAGCCCCGCGTCGTCGCCCGGCGCCCAGCCGCCGCCGACGAGGTGGATGCTCACGAGGCGGCCCCGACGCGGGCGTCACGGGTCACGGGCGGCAGGGCGCTCCACGGGAAGGTGATCCACTGCGCCGTGCGCTTCCAGACGAAGTCGGGCTCGAGGATCGTCTGCGGCTTGCTGTAGAGGCAGACGGTGCGCACCTCGCCCGCCACCTCCGCCAGGAGGTCGCGCACGAGCGCGAGGGTGCGGCCGGAGTCGGAGACGTCGTCGACCACGAGCACCCGCTTGCCGGCCAGCGACGGGGCGTCGAGGGTCGGCGGCAGCAGCACGGGCTCGGGCAGCCGGGCGTCGACGCCGGTGTAGAACTCGACGTTGATCGACCCGCACATCTTCGTGTCGAGCGCGTAGGCGATCGTGCCGGCCAGCACGAGCCCGCCCCGGGCCACCGCCACGACGACGTCGGGGGTGAAGTCGGCGGCGACGACGTCGCTCGCGAGGTGGCGCGCGGCCTCGCCGAACTCGAGCCAGCCGAGCACCTCGCGGTCGGACGGCCCGTCGGCGACACCCGTCGGGGACCCGGTCGACGCGTCGCCGGACGACCCGCTCCCGCCCGGTCGGTCGTCGTCGGTCGGGGCGTCGGGTGCGGGAACCATGCCAGCAACCGTACCGGCCCGCCGGTGCGCGCGCGACGCCGGTGCGTCAGGGCCTCTCCCACCGGCCGCCGGGCGGGGCGAAGACGGTCTCGACGCCGTCCGACCAGAGCAGCGAGTCGGGTGCGCGGTCGGTGACGCCGGGCAGGCCGCACCAGGCGACGAGCTCGTCGTCGAGGTGCTCGAGGGAGGCGCGGCGGAGGGGCCAGCGCGGGTGGTGGTTGGGCCAGAACCGCGTCCGGCCGCCGCGGGCCACGTGCATGCCCCATCGTCCGGTCAGGAAGTCGGCGAGCGGGTCGGCGACGACCTCGTCGGCGAGCGGGCGGACGGCGAGGCGCGACGACGGGCGGTCTCCGGGGCCGTGGCGCCGGGAGGCGTACTCGACCGCGCCTCCGGACCGTCTGCGGCTCATCGAGGCCCAGCGGTACGGGAGGCCGAGGCCCGCGCGGGCGGCCGTCACGGGCAGCAGCTTCTGCGCCTCGAGGGTGCGGAAGACGACGCCCCGGCGGCCGAGGTCGTCGACGGAGTAGAGACGGACGTTCGTCTCGAGGAAGGTGCCGGCCCACGGCACCGCGGGCAGCGGCCCGAACGCGCTGCCCGAGAGCTCGAACGGGATGAGGCCGACCCAGGTCGAGCCGTCGTGCACGTCGGGTCGCGTGCCGGGCGGGAGGAGGGGCGCCACGCGCTCGGGTTCGACGCGCCAGTGGGCGAACGCGAGGCCGCCCCACCGCTGCCGGATGAACGGGGTGCGGAGCAGGGCGGGCGCGTCGGCGGAGACGACGTCGGGCGGGCGGGGCGACATGCCGCCACTGTACGGACGGCCCCCGCACGTCCGCCCCGGCCGGGACGGCGCGTGCTCGCTAGTCTCGGAGGCGGCGCGCCGTGGCGTGCCGCGTGAGAGGAGTGGCATGACCGACGACCCCGCGCCGCGCCGCGCGGACCCGAGCCCGCTCGAGCGGGCGGTGGACGAGGGGTTCCTCATCGTGCGGGCCTCGCTCGTCGTCTCGGCCGCGAACCAGGTCATCCGCCGCGCCCTGCAGGAGCACCTGCCCTTCGACGAGGAGGCGGCCACGCGCGCGGTCCGGGAGGAGGCCGCCCGCCTGGTCGACGAGCAGCTGGAGGGCATGCGGCGCCTCCGCACCGTGCGCCGTCGCACCCACCGGTCGTACGGGCAGTCGCAGCACCAGTTCGACTACCGGGTCGAGGACGTCGACGCCCTGCGGATGCGCGAGGCGACCCACAAGCAGCTCGCGCGGCTGCTCGCACGAGCGGCGCGCGACGACGACTTCGTCGCCGAGGTCGTCGCGGCGGCCCGGGCCCGGGCGTGGGACGACGTCGGGAGCACCGTGGTCGACCGGATCGGCTGGGCCGCGGCCGCGGCGCCGGGCTACGACGAGGGCCGCGACGAGCGGATCGGCGGGCTCGTGGCCGACCTCGGACGACTCGCGGAGGACCGCGCGGCCGTCGGCGGCGCGCCCGCGGAGCCGGACGGCCGCACGCGCGAGGCCCCCGACGCCGACGGCGTCGAGGGCCCCGCGGCCGCCGGCTGACTCCCCCGGGGGCTCAGGCGCCGGGGGCGCCGTCCAGCAGCGAGAGGGGGTCGGCGGCGAAGCGGGCGACGGCCCGCTCGACGACGTCCCGGTCGAACGCGTTGTCGTTGAAGCCCAGCGTCACCTGCAGGCGACCCCCGCGGACCACGGCCTGCACGGCGAGGGTCTGCGGGGCGATGGGGTGGACGGTGTACGCCACCTCGGTCGGCCGGCCGCCGCGCACCCAGGGCAGCTTCTCGATCTGGCGGACGATGCCCACGTTGCTCAGCACGACCCGGCCGCGGGCGTGCGCCGGGGCCGTCCGCGCCACGGCGGCGTGGTCGGCCGGGCGGAGCGCCTCCTTGAGGGCACCGACCGCCAACGCGGCCAGCGGCCGGGCCGAGGCCACCGTCTCGCGGATGCTGTGGTCGACGGCGACGAGGTCGTCGATGCCCGTCACGGGCAGGCCCGTGACGAAGTTGCCCGTCGTCCTGCCGTCGCTCGGCAGCCACCGACGCACGTCGTAGATCATCTCGCTCTCCGGCGAGAGCCGGACGCCCTCGCGGGCGAGCGCGGTGCGCAGGCCCACCAGCAGCGCGCTGCTGAACGAGAGCGGCTGCGGCTGGGCGCGGAGCCAGGTCTGCAGAGCCTTCGTGGCCGCCTTGTCGACGGTGCCCCACGCGGCGGTCGTCGCCGGGGTCCAGGCGACCTGCTCCAGCGAGGGGGCGACGTGGGAGGTCGAGACGGCGGCCTCGGCACGGCGCGCCCGCAGCAGGGCGACCACGGTGCGGGGTCGTCGGACGAACGTCTGCAGCAGCGCGGCCGCCAGCGGACGGCGCGACGGGGTCTCGGTCGACCAGTCGGGGACGTCGCCCCCGCGCGCCACCTCGACGAGGGCGAGCGGCAGGCGCGTGTTGACGAACCCGTCGACGACGCCGTGGTCGGCGATGGTCAGCAGGCGGTCGCCCGACACGATCACGCGCATCGGCAGCTCGGGGTCGATCAGGTCGACGAGGTGCTCGAGCACGCGCGCCGGCGACAGGTCGTCGGTCGGCCCGATCTCGGTCACCATGCGCTCGCACAGGCCCCGGAGCTCGTCCGGCGACCAGCGCCAGCGACCCTCGCCGGCCCCGACGAGGCCGACGCGCGACTCGGGACGACTCGCCACGATGCGGTGCATGGCGTCGACCAGGGCATCGCGCGAGGGCAGCTCGAGCGGGCCGAGCACGCCGAGGATGTGCCCGCCGGAGGCCATCCGGTCGAGGGAGGCGACGGGCAGGTCGATCTCGCCGGTCCCGGTCGTGACGAGGGGGCGACGGACGTCGAGGGCCACGGCGGTCACCGGGCCCGTCCGACCACGGGAGCGGGCCCGTCGACCGTCACGACCACGTCGGTGCTCGTCGAGGCGGCCGGGCGGGAGCGGTGGCCGATGAGGCCCGCCCCGTCCCAGCGCTGCCGGAGGTAGAGGAGGGGACCACGGACGACGCTGGCGAGCTCGTGCCGCGCCTCCCGGGCCACGGCGGCCGCGATCGACTCGTCGAGCGGAGCGGTCGAGGTCGTCGCCGGACCGGTCGGCGCCGCCACGCGGCGCTTCGCCACGAGGTGCGCGACGGCGCGGGGCGCCCGACGCAGGGCGAGCCCCCGCGTCCGGCGGTCGAGCGCGATCTTGGTCAGCCAGGCGCCGAGGCCCGTCCCGTAGCCGGTGGCCTGGACGTGCAGGGCCGCGACGTCGGAGCGGTGGCGGTGCCAGACGACGGCGGACGGCTCGACGACGAGCGCGTGCCCGGCGAAGAGCACCCGCGTGAACACGTCGAGGTCCTCGCCGCCGCCCGTGCGGGTGCCGACGCCGAAGGCGGTGTCGAACCCGCCGAGCAGCAGGGCCTCGCGGCGACGCAGCGCGAAGTTCGCGCCCGTGCCGAAGGCGCCCACCGAGAACGGGAACATCGGCAGGTCGGCGGGCTGCTCCGTGAGGCGGAAGACGCGCGCGCGGACGTTCCGCGACCAGGTGACCCGGTCGTCGAAGTAGCGCTGCACCGGGGTGCGGAGCTCGCCGCTCGGGACGAGGCCCGAGACGCACGCGACGTCCTCGCCGTGGGCGAAGCCGGCGACGAGCCCGTGCAGCCAGCCCGGGTCGACGACCACGTCGTCGTCCGTGAAGGCGACGACGTCGCCCGAGGCGGCGGCGAGGCCCGCGTTCCGGGCGCTGGAGAGCCCGGGCACGGGCTGCTCGACGTAGCGGATGCGCGGGTCGTCGAACGCGGTGGCGACGAGGTCGCGCGTCTCGGAGGTCGCGGCGGCGTTGTCCACCACGACGACCTCGAACGACGGGTAGTCGAGCTCGAGGACCGAGCGGAGCGCGCCGCGGAGGTGCTCGGCACGGTCGCGGGTGCAGAGGACGACCGACACCGACGGCAGCACGATCGGCTCCGGCTCGGCCGGCGGCACCTCGAGCAGCGCGGCCTCCGACCGGAGCAGGTCGACCGAGACCCGGCCGTCGACGACGGGCACCTCGACGAAGCCGAGGACGCGGCGTCCGAGGCGCACGAGCAGGCGGGCCGCGGCGTAGCCGTCGGCCGCGAGCAGCACGACGTCGTCGACGTCGGGCGCGGAGAGCTCGGCGAGGTCGACGGCGCCGATCCAGAGCGCCCCGTCCCAGGTGGGGACGGACGCGCTCGTCATCGGCCGGGTCAGGTGCAGGTCGCTCACGGGGCGTGCTCCGTCCTGGTGGTCGTGGCGGTGAGGGGGGCGTCGGCCGAGGCCTCGTGCTCCCGGCTCAGCAGGGCACGTCCGACCGACGGGTCGACGGGGGCGAGGGCGGCGCGGCGGAGGCTGCCCACGGCGTAGCCGAGGACGGTGGCGGAGACCACCGTGACGAGTGCGGCGGCGCGGGTGGCGCCTCCTCGTCCGGTGGCGCGCAGTTCGCGGACGACCGCCGCGGGGATGACCCGACGGAGGTAGTCCGACTCGCTCGACAGGGCGTCGCCCGAGCCCAGCTGGCGGCTGAGCGCGGCCTTCGAGACGCCCTCGTAGAAGCCGCGGCGGCGCAGGTACGCCCACGTCACGCGGTCCGGCGTCACGTGGTGCCGGACGTCGGCCCGGGGCTCGAGCACGATGCGGGCCGTGGGGTCGGCCTGGCGGACGCGGATGCAGAGCTCCGTCTCCTCGCAGCCGAGCGGGATCTTGCCGACCCGGCCGGTGTCGGGGTTGAAGCCGCCGACCGACAGGATCGCCTCGCGACGGAAGGCCATCGAGCAGCCGATGACGTTCCGCACGTCGCTCGTCGTCGTGGGGAGGCCGCGGTGGCTGCAGCCCACCACCCAGAGCAGCTCGGGCGGGTACAGCTCTCCCCCGCCCTCCGGCCACACCGGGGTGGCGTGGCCGCCGACGCCGACCACGGACGGGTCGGCGAACTGGATGGTCAGCAGGTCGAGCCAGTCGGCGGCCGCCGTGGCGTCGTCGTCGAGGAAGGCGACGACGTCGCCGCGCGACCGGGCGACGCCGGTGTTGCGGGCGCCGGAGAGACCCTGGCGGAACTCGTTCGGGATGACGAGCACGTCGTCCCAGCGATCCCGGGAGCGCGCGAGGAGCGCGTCGTTGTAGTCGATGACCAGGACGACCTCGGTCGAGCCGTCAGGTCGGCGCACCGACTCGACGGACTGCTCCAGGTCGGCCCACCGGTCCTCGGTGTACGCGCAGACGACGACGCTCACCGAGGGCGAGCTCGGGCTCACGCGACGTCCTGGCGAGCTCCGCGTGCGTCGTCGGACAGCTCGGGACCCGTGCTCGAGACGGACGCGAGGACGGGCGTGGCCGTCGCCGTGGTCGTCGTCAGACCGGCCTCGGAGAGCTCCGCCGACCGGCGGATCGAGGCACGGAGGCGCTCGGCCGCCGAGGGGCGGCGGCGGCGCTCGGCCAGGATCACGCGCAGGACGCGGAACCCGTCGGAGATGGCGTTGAGGTTGCTCACGCCGTGGATGCGCAGCTTCTCGACGCTCGGCACCTCGACGATGTCGTAGCCGAGGGCGGCGATGCGGGTGTTGAGGATGGTCTCGATCTCGAAGCCGTCGCCGTTGTGCATCTGGCCGTCGGCACGGGCCGGCAGGTCGCTGGGCAGCAGGTCGAGGCTCGGCACGATGCGGGTCCAGAAGGCGTTGTAGCCGTAGCAGAGGTCGGTGTACTTCGTGCCGAGCAGCAGGTTCGTGAGGGCGTTCAGGCCCCAGTTGCCGAGGGCGCGGAAGCGCGTGATGTCCTCGCTGCCGCCGCCGCGGACGAAGCGGCTGCCCTTGGCGACGTCGGCGCCGTCGGTCAGCGCCTCGACGAAGCGGGGGATCTCGGCGGGGTCGGCCGAGCCGTCGGCGTCGAACATGACGATGATGTCGCCCGTGGCGGCCTCGAAGCCGCAGGCCAGGGCGTTGCCCTTGCCCTTGCGGGTCTGGTGGACGACCTTGATGTCGGGCATGACGCGGACGGCCGTCTCGACCGTGTCGTCCACCGAGTGTCCGTCGACGAGGATGACCTCGTGCACGGGCGGCAGCATCGGGAGCACGATCTCGAGGTTCCGCGCCTCGTTGCGGGCGGGGACGACGATCGTGATGCGGGGCTTCACGTTTTCGGGCGTGGAGAAGCTCTGGTTCATGGTGTCCTTGCTAGGGGTCAGCGAGCTGGCTGGGGCGTGGTGAGGGTGAGAGCCAGCGACACGGGGGTTTCGGGTCCGTCGAGTCGGGCTGGGCGAGGGGCAGCGGATTTCGGGTTCGCTGTCGTCGCCGTCGGGTGTCACCGAATGTACGCCTCTCCGGGCTGAGCGCAAGGACCGGACGGCGCGGCGGGCGCCCTCTCACCCACCCCCGGTCGGGGGTCCCCCGGGTCACCCCCGCCCCCCGCGCTGCAATCGGTTCCAGGCCTCCCTGCCCCCCGATCGCGTGTCCCCCGAACCGGGGCTCACCGAGATCCGTCGTCCGTGCATGAACCCCTCCGCCAGCGCTCCGGGGGGCCTCCCGGCTAGGATCGCGAGCACACCGACGAGGGGCCCGAGAAGCCCCGAGCGGCGGCCTGCCGGGAGGGCGACATGGCGCGGGACGAGCACGACGACCAGCCCCGATGCGTGTGCGGACACGGGCCGGAGGCCCACGAGCACTACCGCCGTGGCACGGACTGCGCCCTCTGTCCGCCGCGCGAGTGCAAGCGTTATCGACCCGTTACCGACCGCGGCCGTCGCTGAGTGCAGGCCGGGAGCCTGTCCCCCGATCGAAGCTGAGTGGCTGTCATCTGATGACGCCCGTCAGTCGGCAGAAGGGGGGACACGACCTCGCACCCTGACCCCCGTCGGGGGGTCGAAAATTCCTCATCTGCGTTACACCGACCCCCGCGTGGGGGTCGCGTGCCCCCCGGACTGGGGCCGTCGGACGAGGAGGACGGGCGACCGGGAATCACCCGCCGCTTAACCCGGACGACCCCCGGGCGGGGGCCTCGGGGGTCGTCGGGTGGGTCGGGGCGACCGTGGCCGCGAGCGGCCCTCAGCCGCGCCGCACGGTGAGCGGCCCGCGCGCCACCTTGTAGGTCGCGGCCTGCGCCACGGGCTTGACCGTCACGAGGTCGAGGTTGACGTGGCGCGGCAGCCCGACGGCGTGGACGATCGACTCCGCGACGTCCTCGGCGACGAGGGGGCCGTCGACGTCCGCGTAGACCGCGTCGGCCCGCTCCTGGTCGCCGCCGAAGCGGACCAGCGAGAACTCGTCCGTCCGCACCATCCCGGGCGCGATCTCCACGACCCGGATCGGCTCGCCGGCCAGCTCCAGCCGCAGCACGGCCACGAGGGCGTGCTCGGCGGACTTCGCCGCGACGTAGCCGCCGCCGTTCTCGTACGCGACGTGGCCCGCGATGGAGGTGACCGTCACGACGTCGGCGATGCCCGCCTCCTCGGCTCCCTCGCGCAGCGACGGCAGGAGCGCCGCCGTGACGCGCTTCGTGCCCAGCACGTTGACGTCGAACATGCGCTGCCAGTCGTCGACCGACCCGGCCTCGACCGTGTCGAGCCCGAACGCGCCGCCCGCGTTGTTCACCAGCGCGTGCAGGCCGCCCGTCGACTCGACGTGGGCACGCAAGGCGGCCACGTCGCCGTCGCTCGTCACGTCGGCGCGGAACCAGGTCGCCCCGGTCCGGGCGGCGAGCTCGCGGAGGCGGTCCTCGCGCCGCGCGACCGCGACGACGTCCCAGCCCCGGTCGCGGAACAGCCGCACCGTCGCGGCCCCGATGCCCGAGCTCGCCCCCGTCACCACGACGCGTCCCACCATGCTGCACTCCCTCGATGTCGTCCTCGTCGCGGCGGCGCCGGCGACCCGTCGACGCTACCGCGACGGTGCGGGGCCCGGTGCCGGGCCCGGACGCGGGCGTCGCGCGGCCCGGGCGGGCGCGGAGCGTTACGCCGCGAGTCCGCCTCCGTTGCCGCCGGACGACCCGCTCCGTAGCGTGGCCCCCGGCAGGGCCCGCACCGGGCGCCGCCGCCCCGACCCGAGCACGACCGAGCGACGCAGGAGACGACCGTGAGCGAACAGCCCGACTGGAAGTTCGAGACCCAGCAGATCCACGCCGGGGCACGACCCGACCCGACCACGCACGCCCGGGCCACACCCATCTACAAGACGACCTCGTACGTCTTCCGCGACTCGCAGCACGCCCAGGACCTCTTCGCCCTCGCCGAGAACGGCAACATCTACTCGCGCATCATGAACCCCACCCACGACGTCGTGGAGCAGCGCATCGCCGCGCTCGAGGGGGGCACCGGCGCCCTGCTCGTGGCCTCGGGCCAGGCGGCGTCGACCTTCGCCGTGCTCAACGTCGCCGAGGCGGGCGACCACATCGTCTCGTCGTCGTCGATCTACGGCGGCACCTACAACCTCTTCAAGTACACGCTGGCGAAGCTCGGCATCGAGACCACCTTCGTCGAGAACCAGGACGACGCCGACGAGTGGCGCCGCGCGGTGCGGCCGAACACGAAGCTGTTCTTCGCCGAGACCGTCGGCAACCCGAAGATCAACATCCTCGACATCGAGCTCGTCGCCGAGCAGGCCCACGCGGCCGGCGTGCCGCTCATCGTCGACAACACCATCGCCACCCCCTACCTGATCCGCCCCCTCGAGCACGGCGCCGACATCGTCGTGCACTCGGCGACGAAGTTCCTCGGCGGGCACGGCACGGTCATCGGCGGCTTCATCGTCGACGGCGGCCGCTTCGCGTGGAGCGAGAACGCCGACCGCTTCCCCGGCCTCACGCAGCCCGACCCCTCGTACCACGGGGCCGTCTACACGCAGGCGGTCGGCGACCCCCTGGCGTACATCATCAAGGCGCGCGTGCAGCTGCTGCGCGACCTCGGGGCGTCGAACGGCGCCGACACCGCCTTCTCGCTCATCCAGGGCATCGAGACGCTGAGCCTCCGCATCGAGCGCCACGTGCAGAACGCGCAGGAGATCGCGGAGTGGCTCGACGCCCGCGACGACGTCGCCGCCGTCTGGTACGCCGGCCTGCCGACGAGCCCGTGGTACGCCGCCGCGAACAAGTACGCGCCCCGCGGCGTCGGCGCCGTGCTCTCGTTCGAGCTCAAGGGCGGCGTCGACGCCGGTCGGGCCCTCGTCGACTCGCTGCAGCTGTTCAGCCACCTCGCGAACATCGGCGACGTGCGGAGCCTCGTCATCCACCCGGCGTCGACGACGCACTCGCAGCTCACCCCCGAGCAGCAGCTGACCACGGGCGTCACCCCCGGCCTCGTCCGGCTCTCGGTCGGGCTCGAGAACGTCGACGACCTGAAGGCCGACCTCGACGCCGGCTTCGCGGCCGCGCGGGCGGTCTCGCAGGAGGCGCTCCGCAGCTCGTGAGGCAGGCCCGCGCCCCGGGGCGCGGGACAGGACCACACGGGGAGGCTCGGGCCGCGTAACAGAGGAGCCGCGCCTCCTCGTCCGCGCCAGGATGGGAGCACATGGACTGGCAGAGCACACCCGAGGACACCGTCCCGTCGAGCGTCGTCTCGGAGCGCAACCGGCTCGCGATGCTCGGGCGGCCGCCGGTCACGGGCGCCTGGCGCGACGGCGACGACCCCGGCGACCGCCTCTTCGCGACGCTCGACGAGCTCGGGCTCGAGAGCGGGGCGGTGCTCCCCCGCGTGCGGGTCGCCTACGAGACCTGGGGCGAGCTCGACGCCGACGGCGGCAACGCCGTCCTGCTGCTGCACGCCCTGACCGGCGACAGCCACGTCGTGGGCCGGGCGACGCCCGGGCACCCGACGGCCGGCTGGTGGAACGGCGTCGTCGGCCCCGGCCTCGCGATCGACACCGACCGCTGGTTCGTCGTCGCGCCGAACATGCTCGGCGGCTGCCAGGGCAGCACCGGGCCCTCGTCGTTCGGGCCGGGCGCCGTCGAGTGGGGCTCGCGCTTCCCGCACCTGACCGTCCGGGACCAGGTCGCGGCCCAGGCGGCGTTCTCCGACCACCTCGGCGTCGACCGCTGGGCGGCGGTCGTCGGCGGGTCGATGGGCGGCATGCACGCGCTCGAGTGGGGCGTCACCCACCCCGAACGCGTCGAGCGGCTGGCCGTCATCGCGGCACCCCCGCTCGCGAGCGCCGACCAGATCGCCCTCAACACGGTGCAGACCGAGGCGATCCGCATGGACTCGGCCTGGCACGACGGCGACTTCTACGACGCGCCCGACGGCGACGGCCCGTACCGGGGGCTGGCCCTCGCCCGGCGCATGGCGCTGCTCAACTACCGCTCGCCCGACGAGCTGAACGCCCGCTTCGGCCGACGGTGGCAGAGCGACATCTCGCCGCTCGGCGGCCCGGGCCGCTTCCAGGTCGAGAGCTACCTCGACTTCCACGGCAACAAGTTCACGCGACGCTTCGACGCCGGCAGCTACGTGACCCTGCTCGGGGCGATGAACTCGCACGACGTCGGCCGCGACCGGGGCGGCGTCGAGAGCGCCCTGGCGAGGGTCACCGCCCGCACCCTCGTGCTCGGCATCGACAGCGACCGGCTCTTCCCGGTGCCCGACCAGCGGGCCATCGCGCGCCTCGTGCCGAACGGCATCGACGACGGCGAGGCGGCGGTGATCGCGAGCGAGTACGGCCACGACGGCTTCCTCATCGAGGACGACGCGGTCGGCGGTCACCTCAGGCGCCTGCTCGACACCTGACGTCCGGCGCGTCGTCCCCCCTAGTACCCCCACATCGGGGCGCGGTGTGAAATCATGGTGAAGTCGCTGCCACCCGGCACGACGGTTCGACACCCGTCGCCCACCTTGGATCACCATGGACATCTTCGCCCAGGAGCGCGACCGCCTGCTGAGCAGCACGGCGCGCACCCTCGGCATCGCGTGCGCGTCGGTCTCCCTGCTCGCGCTCGTGTACCCGGGCGTCACGCAGCCGACGCACCTGCTCGGGGTCGTCCCCCTCGTGCTGCTCCAGATCGTCGCGCTCGTGCTCGTCGGCCGCACCGGCTCGCGCGTCTGGGTGCTGGTCGGCCTCGCGACGGGCATGACCGCCACGGTCGTGGCGCTGCTGCCGGCCGACGGCCCGACGAGCCCCTCGCTCGCCACCGCCGTCATCCCCCTCGCCGGCGGGGCCACCGCCGCCTTCACCATCGTCCTCACCTCGAGCCGGCTGCGGATCGTCACGGCCGCGGTGGCGTTCGTCGTGGCCGTCGTGCTCGTCTCGATCGCGAGCGGCTCGTTCTTCACCTTCCCCGTCGCCGCGACCGCGCTCGGCTGGGTGCTCGTGTTCCTCACCGGCGTGTGGCTGGGGCGCAGCGTGCCCCTCGCCGCCCGCCGCATCTACAGCATCGGCAACGCCCACCGCGCCGAGCGCCAGGCGAGCGAGACCGAGGCCCAGCGACGCCAGGGCGCCCGGCTCCTGCACGACACCGTGCTCGCGACGCTCACGCTCCTCGCCCACTCGGGCTTCGGCGTGACGCCCCAGGCCCTGCAGGCGCAGGCCGCCGAGGACGCGCGACTGCTGCGGCACCTCCGCCTCGGCGGCACCCCGCAGCCGCAGGCCTCCGGCGACTACTCGCTCGAGACGGTCGAGGAGTCCCCGCTCGGGCAGACCCTCGAGTCCGTCAAGCAGCGCTTCGGCCGCATGGGCCTCGAGGTGAGCTGGCACGGCACGGGGCAGGTCCTGCTGCCGACGCACGTCCTCGACGCCTTCCTGCTCGCCCTCGCCGAGTGCCTCGAGAACGTCCGGCGGCACGCCGGCGTGACCGAGGCGCACGTGACGATCATCCACGACGACGACATGGTCCGCGCGATGGTGACCGACGCCGGCGTCGGCTTCGACCTCACGGGGGTGTCGGAGGAGCGGCTCGGCTTCAAGGAGTCGGTCGTCGGCCGCCTCCGCGAGGTGGGCGGCAGCGCCCGCCTCTTCTCCTCGCCCGGCGCGGGCACGACCGTCGTCCTGGAGGCGCCCCGGTGAGCATCGACGAGAACACCCTCGGCGTCGTCCGCGGCCGCCGGGCGGCCCGGGGCCTGCCGATCGGCTCCACCGGGGCACGGTCGCTCCGCCAGGCGCGCGCCGCCGGCGCCACGCTCGGCACGGGCTACCTCGGCTTCGGCGCGGCGGTCATCGCCGGGCTGCAGGCCGCGTACGGGCTCATCTTCTTCCTCAGCCACATCTCCGACTACCCGTCGGTGGTGCCGGCCCTGCTCGCCTGGCTGCTCTACGTCGCGGCCTTCGTCGGCACGGCCGCCCTCGTGACGATCCGGGGCGAGCGCCTCACCGGGCGCGTCTTCGCGGCCATCGGCGTCGTGCTCGCCCTGGTCGTGGCGCTCGACTTCATCGCGATCTGGCCGCTCCACGACGTGGGCGCCTACGCGACCGCCAGCGTCGCCGCGGGGTTCGGCCTGCTGCCGATCGTGACCCTGCGCCCGGCCCGTGAGCTGGTCGTCGCCTCCTCGCTGCTCCTGGTGGCCTTCGTGGCGATGGTCGTCGCGTCGACGCCGCTGACCTCCGCGACGGTCCCCCAGCAGGCGAGCGTCGTCGCGCTGGCCGTCCTGCCGGGCGTCGTCGCGACCTCGGTGCTGCAACGCTTCCGCCGCATGGTGCAGGTCGAGCTCGACCGCGTGCTCGTCCAGAGCAACGTGACGCAGCCCCGGTTCGCCGTCGGCATGCTCGCGAGCGATGAGCTGGCCCGCCTCGACCTCGCGGCCGAGAAGCTGCTCGACGGCGTCGCGGGCGGCGACGTGCCGCTGCCCCTCGCGCCCAAGGTCGCGTCGCAGGCGGCGTCCCTCGCGACCGAGCTGCGCCTCCACCTCATCGAGGGCCGCCGCGAGACCTGGCTGCACCACGCCGTGACCGAGTCGGAGTACCTCGGCCGCTCGGTGACCCTGGTCGACCCGTCGTCACTGGCCGGCCTGCTCTCGCCCCCGCAGCGCGACGGCCTGCTGCAGGCGGTCTGGCTGCTGCTCGGCGACTCCAAGAGCCGCACGCCGGGCACCTCGATCACCCTCACCCTCGGCCCGGTCACGGCGGTCACGGGCTCGATCACCTCGCTCGCGGGCCGCAGCGTCGACGTGCCGGTGGTCGTCTCGACCACCGGCATCCGCCGCAACCGGGTCACCCCGGCCACCTGGAACGCCCTCGAGCGCGTCGGCGAGTACACGGCGTCGACGCACGAGCAGAGCGTCAAGGTGCACCTGCACTGCATCGTCGACAACCCGGCCGAGTCGTGAGCATCACGGCCGTCGGTCGGCGTCTAGCATGAACATCACGTCCACTGAAAGAAGGATCCCGTGACGAACCCCGACGATCGCATCCGCCTGGCCCTGGTAGACGACCACAAGATGCTCCTCGGAGCGCTGAGCGAGTGGATCCGAGGCGCGGCGAGCGACATCTCGATGGTCGCGGCGGTCGCCTCCTGGCCCGAGCTGCTCACCCACCCGGAGTTCCCGGTCGACGTCGTGCTGCTCGACCTCGACCTGAAGGACAACATCCCGATCTCGCTGAAGATCAACACCCTGAAGACCACGGGCGTCAAGACCGTGCTCATGAGCACCTACTCCGAGCCCAACGTCGTCCGCGAGGCCCTGGCCGCGGGCGCCCTCGGCTACCTCGTCAAGAGCGAGGACGCCGAGATGATCGTCGAGGCGATCCGCGCGGCCGCCGGCGGCGAGTCGTACATCTCGGCCGAGCTCGACCTCGCGCTCAACGCGGCCGAGATCGGCGGCGTCCCGAAGCTGTCCGCGCAAGAACGTCGCGTCATGGCGCTGTACGGCGGCGGCGAGCCCGTCAAGGCCGTCGCCTACCAGCTCGGCATCAGCGAAGAGACCGCGAAGAGCTACCTCAAGCGCATCCGCGAGAAATACCGCGTCGCGGGCTTCGACGTCGGCACCAAGGTCGCCCTCCGCAAGCGCGCCCTGCAGGACGGCATCCTCATCGACACCCCGACGCAGACGAGCTTCTAGCCCCGAGCGACGCACGACGGCCCGGCACCCGCGAGGGGGCCGGGCCGTCGTGCGTGACGGGAGCGGACCGCGGGAGGCGCGGTGGGCGCCGGGCGCACCCCGCGCCTCCCGCGCTCCCCCGCGTCGCCGCGCGGCGTCAGCGCCCGGCGACGACGAAGAGCGACCCCGTGTCGGTGTCCTCCTTGCGGTCGGCGTCCTCGGCGGCGGCGCAGGCCTCGGCCTGGCGCCGGTCGCCGCTGCGCTGGAGGGCGAAGCTCACGATCGTGAGGACGACGCCGGCGACGGCCAGCACGACGCCGACCCACCCGGGCGCCGCGAAGCCGAAGCCCGCCGCGATGACGGCGCCGCCGAGGTAGGCGCCGGCGCTGTTGCCGAGGTTCATCGCCGAGTGGTTGAGGGCGGCGCCGATGACCTGGCTCTCACCGGCGACCTCCATGAGGCGCGACTGCACCGACGGGCCGATCGCCGAGCCGACCAGCCCGACGAGGAAGGTGCAGGCGAAGATGCCGACGATGCTGTCGACGGTGAGGGCGTAGGCGCTCAGGGCGACGATGAGGCCGCCGAAGCCGAAGAACAAGGCGAGCTTGAGGTCGCGGTCGGCCAGCCAACCGCCGAGCACGTTGCCGATCGTCATGCCGACGCCGACCGTGACGAGCACCCAGGGCACGACGCCCTCGGACTGGCCCGCGCCCTCGGTGACGGCGTTGGCGATGTAGCTGTAGACGGCGAAGAAGCCGCCGAAGCCGATCGCGCCGATGCCCATGACGAGCCAGACCTGCGGCTGGCGGAAGGCCCGCAGCTCGCGGCGCATCGAGGCCGACGAGTCGCCCTCGAGCCTCGGGACGGCGAGGCCGACCGCGACGAAGGTCAGGGCGAAGATCGCGGCGACCGCGAGGTAGGCGACGCGCCAGCCCTGCGTCTGGCCGAGCCAGGTGATGGTCGGCACGCCGACGACGTTGGCGATGGTGAGCCCGCTGAGCACGAGCGCGACGCCCTTGCCGCGGTTGCCCGGGCCCATGATCGTGGCCGCGACGATCGACGCGATGCCGAAGTAGGCCCCGTGCGGCAGGCCCGCGAAGAAGCGGGCGGCGAGCACCCAGCCGAACGAGGGCAGCACGGCCGAGAGCACGGTGCCGACGACGAAGAGCGCGAGCAGGCCCATCAACAGCTTCTTCTTCGGCAGGTGCGACGACATGGCGGCGATGGTCGGGGCGCCGACGACGACGCCGAGGGCGTACGCGCTGACGAGCCAGCCGGCGCGCGCGATCCCCTCCTCGGTCGACGCCGAGTACAGGCCCGGCAGCAGGTCGCTCGCGATGTTCGGCAGCAGGCCCATCGCGACGAACTCGGTCGAGCCGATGCCGAAGCCGCCGAGCGCGAGGGCGATGAGCGCCGCGGTGCGGCGGCGGGGAGAGAGGGTGATCACGGGCGGCTGCCTTCGCGGGTCGAGGAGAGGGGCGGTGCCGGGCTCTCCGTCGAGCGGGGCGGTGCAGGGATCAGGGCGTCTGACCGGCGCGGCTCGAATCGATTCGAGACCGCGGCGTGACGACACCTGACGTCGAGTGTACGGGGCGTGCGGCCGGGGCGACAGCCCCGACCCGGGCACGACGAGCGGTCAGTCGCGCGCGTCGAGGGCCCGCTCGAGCCGCTCGACCTTTCCGGTCAGCTCGCCGGTGCGTCCGGGGCGGATGTCGGCCTTGAGCACGAGCGAGACGCGGCTGCCGAACGCGCCCACCGCCTCCGTCGCGCGCTTGACGACGTCCATGACCTCGTCCCACTCGCCCTCGACCTCGGTGAACATCGACGACGTGCGGTTCGGCAGGCCCGACGCGCGCACGACGGCGACGGCCGCGGCCACCGCGTCGTGGACCGAGTCGCCCCGGGCGTCGGGGTCGAGGCTGCCGGCGGGGGCGTCGCCGCTGGGCGCGACGGAGAAGGCGACGATCATGCGTCCATGATCGCAGCGGACCGGTCGCCGCGCACCTGGTCTCCGCGACGTCGACCGCGGTCGCGACCGTCTCGCCGCTGCGGGGCCCGGTCGGCCCCGCGCCCCGCGGAGCTCCCGACCCGCCAGAGCTGCACGAGTGCGACGCCGAGCAGCACGACCTCCGCGCCGTTCCGCACGGTGATGAGCGCGACCATGCCCGGGTCGGCCGCGAGCAGGTCGTCGTACCGCCACGGGTAGACCACCTGGGTCAGCCCCGCGACGACGAGGGCGACCAGGGCCGGTACGACGAACGACGGGCCGCCGCGTCGGGACAGCACGAGGCCGAGTACCACCGGGGCGGCGAGCCACGAGACGAACTGGGGCGACCCCACCTTGTTGGTGACGACGAGCGCGATGACGAAGGCGAGCGACAGGGGCGCGAGGAGGCGCGTGGCCGACGCCCCGAGACGCACCGCCCGCAGCCCCAGCAGCAGCACGAGCGCGACGACGAGGGCCATGACGACGGTCGTCGCCCGGGCGGCGAAGCCGACGCCGTCGCCCTCGACCTGGTAGGTGAGGATCTGCCGGTCGTAGTAGACGTAGGTGCCGACGACGCCCGACGCGGCGCGCCAGAGCCACGGCGTCGCCGCGGGCGACTCGACCTGCAGGCCGCGCCCCGCCTGCTGGCCGACGAAGCCGACGACGTTCAGCCCGCTGCCGAGCACGAGCGAGATCGCGACGACGGCGGCGGTCGTCACGGCGGCGGCGGAGACGACCGTGCGGCGCGACCGCCCACGGAGGGCGACGACGGCCGCGACGACGAGGGCCGCCGGCCACACCTTGATCCAGGCGCCGATCGTGAGCAGGGCGGAGGCGAGCAGGGGCCGCGCCCCGAGCAGCAGCAGCCCGACGAGTGCGAAGGGCACCGTGACCGCGTCGATGCGGCCGAGGGCGATGGGCCCGAGCACGGCGAGGAAGGCGATCCACCACCACCCGGCCGCGACGTTCCGGCGGCCCCAGCCGGTCAGCACGGCCAGCGCCCCGGCGTTCAGCAGGAGCACGATCGTGAGCCAGGCCGTGCCGTAGTGGTCGGCGCCGCCGACGCGCGCGAGGAGCATCGGCACCGCCGCGAGCAGGGGGTACACCCACGGCCGGTCGACGCCCACCCAGTCGCCGCCGCCGACGCCCTGCTGCATCCAGGTGCGGTAGACGCTGACGACGTCGCCCATCGGCTGGCTCGGCCCCACGAAGTTCGCCCGGCCCAGCCAGAGGTGCACGAGGACGAACGCCGACCACATCACCGCCGGGTGCGCCGCCGCCCGCGAGGCGACGCCGACGAGGGTCGGGGCGACCCCGGGCGAGGGAGGCGCGGCGCGGGTCATCCGCACAGGGTAGCCGTCCCGCACGCGGCCGGCCTGGCCCCTCCGCGTCACGCGGCGTCGCCGGGGCGCCCGGCGTCGGCCGCCGCCGCTACTGTCGTCCCATGCGCTCCTCCCGCCTCCGCCGTGCCACCCTGGTCGCGACCGCCGTCGTCGCGGTCGGCCTCCTCTCCGCCTGCTCCGCCGGCAGCGGCTCGGGCGACGGGGGCGACGCCGCCGGCGTCGGCCGCGTCACCGAGGGCAAGCTCACCGTCGCCACCGGCGAACCGGCCTACGCGCCCTGGGTCGAGGGCGACGACCCCGCCTCGGGCGAGGGCTACGAGGCGGCGCTCGCCTACGCCGTGGCCGACCAGCTCGGCGTCGACGCCGACGACGTCGTCTGGGTGCGCACGACCTTCGACGAGGCCATCGCGCCGGGCCCGAAGACCTACGACCTCGACCTGCAGCAGTTCTCGATCACCGAGCAGCGGGCGAAGGCGGTCGACTTCTCGTCGCCGTACTACGAGACCCGCCAGGCCGTCGTCACCCTTCCCGGCACCGCCGCGGCCGACGCCGCCGACCTCGCCGACCTGAAGGGCCTCGCGATCGGCGCGCAGAGCGCGACGACGAGCTTCACCGCCGCCGAGACCGCCATCGACCCCGACGGCGGCGTGCAGGCCTACAACTCGAACGACGACGCCAAGGCCGCCCTCGAGTCGGGCCAGGTCGACGCGATCGTGCTCGACGTGCCCACGGCCACCTACTTCGTCGACGGCGGCGTCGTGCTCGGGCAGCTGCCCGCCGGCGACGGGGCCAGCGACGAGCTCGGCATCGTCCTGCCGCTCGGCAGCGACCTCACCGCCGACGTGACGGCCGCGGTCGACGCCCTGCAGGCCGACGGCACCCTCGCCGACCTGCAGCAGCAGTGGCTCGCCGACTACGACCTGCCGGAGCTCTCGTAGCCGCCTCCCCCGTCGTCGCCGGCCCGGGCCCCGCCGGCGGCCACCCGACGGGCGCCCCGGTGAGCGACCTCGAGCTCGGCCGCCGTGCCTTCCGCCGGCGGCAGTCGGCACGCTCGGTGGCGATCGCCGTCGTCAGCACGGTCGTCTTCGCGGCCCTCGCCTGGTGGGCCGTGACGAGCACCCCCGGCTGGCAGCGCGTGCGGTTCAGCTTCTTCGACGGCCCGTCCCTCGTCACCGCCTGGCCCCGCGTCGTCGAGGGCCTCTGGCTCAACGTGCGCGTGCTCGTCGTCGCGGCCCTCGGGGTCGCCGTCGTCAGCACGGCGCTCTCGGCGCTGCGCACCCTGCGCGGGCCGGTCTTCTTCCCGGTGCGGGCGCTCGTGCGCGGCTACACCGACCTCTTCCGCGGCCTGCCGCTCATCATCGTCCTCTACCTCGTCGGCTTCGGCGTGCCCGGGCTCGGCCTCGGCATCCCGCGGCTGCCGGCCGAGTTCTGGGGCACCATCGCCCTGGTCCTCACCTACTCGGCCTACGTGTCCGAGGTGGTGCGGGCCGGCATCGACGCCGTCCATCCGTCGCAGCGGCTCGCGGCGCGCTCCCTCGGCCTCAGCCACGCGAAGACCCTCCGCCTCGTCGTCTTCCCGCAGGCGATCCGCAAGGTGACGCCCGCCCTCATGAACGACTTCGTCTCGATGCAGAAGGACGTCGGGCTGATCTCGGTGCTCGGCGCCGTCGACGCCGTGCGGGCAGCTCAGATCGAGACGGCCAGCGCCGCGAACTTCACGCCCTACGTGCTCGCCGGGCTGCTGTTCGTGCTGCTGGCCCTGCCGACGCTGTGGCTGACCGACTGGCTGTCGGCGCGCCTCCGTCGTCGCGAGCAGGCGGGGAGCGTCGTGTGAGCGCCCGCGCCCCCCGCACCCCGCGACGCGACGTCCCCGCCGGAGGCGCGGGGCCCGTCGACGAGACCGCCCCCGTCCTCCGCCTCGAGGGCGTCCGCAAGGCGTTCGGCAGCACGACGGTGCTCGACGGCGTCGACCTCGACGTGGCCCGCGACGAGGTCGTCGCGCTCATCGGGGCGAGCGGCTCGGGGAAGTCGACGCTGCTGCGCACGGTGAACCTGCTCGAGACCGTCGACGACGGCCGCATCGTGCTCGACGGCCTCGACGTCACCGACCCGCGCGTGCGGGTCGACGCCGTGCGGGCCCGCATCGGCGTCGTCTTCCAGCACTTCAACCTCTTCCCGCACCTGACGGTGCTCGACAACGTGGCACTCGCCAGCCGGCACGTGCTCCGCCGACCGCGGGCCGAGGCCGAGGCGCGGGCGCTCGAGCTGCTCGACCGGGTCGGCCTCGGCGACAAGGCCGGCGCCTACCCCGACCGGCTCTCCGGCGGACAGCAGCAGCGCGTGGCCATCGCCCGCGCCCTCGCGCCCCGTCCCGCGGTGCTGCTGCTCGACGAGATCACGAGCGCGCTCGACCCCGAGCTCGTCGGCGAGGTGCTCGACCTCGTGCGCACCCTCAAGGAGGTCGGCACGACCATCCTCATGGCGACGCACGAGATGGCCTTCGCCCGCGACGTGGCCGACCGCGTCGTCTTCCTCGACGCGGGGCGCGTCGCCGAGCAGGGGCCGCCGGCCCAGCTCTTCACCGCTCCGCGCACCGACCGCGCGCGCGAGTTCCTGGCGCGCTTCTCGAGCTGACCTCCCGAGCATCGCGCCCTCCTCGGGTCACCTGACGGACGGAGGGGCGCCGTCCCCCGACGACGCCCCTCCGTTCCCCCTCCCCCGCGTCAGCGGCGGCGCCGCTTGCTGTAGACGTCGAACGCGACGGCGAGCAGCAGCACGAGGCCCTTGATGACCTGCTGCCAGGCGGCGTCGACCGAGAGGATCGACAGGCCCTGGTTCAGCACGCCCATGACGAGGCCGCCGATGACGGCGCCGACGACCGTGCCGATGCCGCCCTGCACCGCCGCGCCGCCGATGAAGACGGCCGCGATGGCGTCGAGCTCGAAGCTCTGGCCGGCCGACGCGACGGCGCTGCCGGCGCGGGCCGTGCTGACGACGCCGGCGAGACCGGCGAGCAGCCCCATGTTGACGAAGATGGCGAAGTTGACCCACTTCGTCTTGACGCCCGACATCATCGCTGCGAAGAGGTTGCCGCCCATCGCGTAGACGTGGCGACCGAAGACGGTGCGGGTGAGGAGGAACGAATAGAGCAGCACGAGCGTCGCGAGGATGACGAGGATGATCGGCGTGCCGCGGTTGTACGCCAGCAGGTAGCAGAGGTACATGATCGCGGCGACGGCGATCGCGATCTTGACCACGAACGACACCGCGCGCTCCCGGGGCAGCTCGAGGCGCCGCAGGTTGCCTCGCGCCCGCAGCTGCTGGGCGATGAGGCCCGCGCTGGCGAGGGCGCCGATGCCCAGGGTGAAGAGGTCGGGCTGACCGGTCGTGGGCAGCGTGCCCGAGCCGATGGCGTTGAAGGCCCTCGGCAGCCCGCTGATCGTGCCGCCCGTGAGGAGCACCAGGGCCACCCCGCGGAACACGAGCATGCCGGCCAGGGTGACGATGAAGGCCGGGATGCCGACGAACGCCACCCAGAAGCCCTGCCACGCGCCGATCAGCGCGCCGACGAGCAGCGAGACCGCGACGGCAGCGCCCCACGGCAGGCCCCAGTCGTTCATCGCGAGCGCCGCCACGGCACCGACGGTCGCGACGACCGAGCCGACCGAGAGGTCGATGTGGCCGGCGATGATGACGATCACCATGCCGATGGCGAGGATCAGCACGTAGGCGTTCTGCTGGATGAGGTTGCTGACGTTGCCCGGGTACAGCAGGCGCCCCTCGGTCAGCACCTGGAACAGCAGCACGATGACGAGCAGCGCGGCGAGGATGCCGTACTGCCGCATGTCGATGCGGAGCCGCCGCTTGGCGCCCGGCATCGGCTGGGGAGCCGGCGGCGGGGCGGACGGACGAGGAGGTGCGGTGGTGGTCACGAGGCTTCTGCTCCTAGGTTCCTGGTCGCGGTCATGTGGCGCATCAGCTCTTCCTGGCTGGCGTCGGCGCGGGAGAGCTCGGCCGTGAGGCGGCCCTCGGCGATGGTGTAGATGCGGTCGGACAGGCCGATCAGCTCGGGCAGCTCGCTCGAGATGACGATGACGGCCTTCCCCTGGGCCGCCATCTCGGCGATGATCCCGTAGATCTCGTACTTCGCCCCGACGTCGATGCCCCGGGTGGGCTCGTCGAGGATGAGCACGTCGGGCCCCGAGTAGATCCACTTGCTGAGGACGACCTTCTGCTGGTTGCCGCCCGAGAGGGTGCCGACGATGGACGAGACCGACGACGTCTTGATGTTCATCTGCTTGCGGTAGTCCTCCGCCACGGCGTACTCGCGGGCGCGGTCGATCACGCCGAGCCGCGCGAGCTTGCCGAGCGCCGCGGCCGTGACGTTGACGGTGATGCTGCCGATGAGGTTGAGTCCGTAGCGCTTGCGGTCCTCGGTGACGTAGGCGATGCCGTTGCGGATCGCCTCCCCGACCGTGCGGGTCTGGATCTCGACGCCGTCCTTGTAGACCCGGCCCGAGATGTCGCTGCCGTACGACCGGCCGAAGATGCTCATGGCCAGCTCGGTGCGCCCGGCGCCCATGAGGCCCGCGAAGCCGACGATCTCGCCGGCCCGCACCGTGAACGAGGCGTGGTCGACGACGACGCGGTCGGCGTCGACCGGGTGGTGCACGGTCCAGTCCTCGACGCGCAGCTTCTCGGCGCCGATGTCGGGCACCCGCGGCGGGAACTGGCTGTCGAGCGGTCGCCCGACCATGGCGCGGATGATGCGCGTCTCGATCTCGGGGGTGTCGTCGACGGGGAACGCCTCGATGGTCTTGCCGTCGCGGATGACGGTCACCGTGTCGGCGATGGCGCGGATCTCGCCGAGCTTGTGGCTGATGATGATCGACGTGATGCCTTGCTCGCGCAGCTGGTCGATGAGCCCGAGCAGGTGCGCCGAGTCGTCGTCGTTGAGCGCGGCGGTGGGCTCGTCGAGGATGAGCAGCGTCACCTCCTTCGAGAGCGCCTTGGCGATCTCGACGAGCTGCTGCTTGCCGACGCCGAGCTCGAGCACCTTGGTGACCGGGCTCTCCGCCAGCCCCACGCGCCGCAGCAGGGCCGCGGCCTCGAGGTTGGTGCGGTTCCAGTCGATGACGCCGCCGCGCTGCACCTCGTTGCCGAGGAAGATGTTCTCGGCGATCGAGAGGAACGGGCTGAGCGCGAGCTCCTGGTGGATGATCACCACGCCGTCCCGCTCGCTGTCGTTGATCGACGCGTAGCGCACGGGCTCGCCGTCGAGCTCGATGACGCCGCCGAAGCTGCCGTGCGGGTAGACGCCCGAGAGCACCTTCATCAGGGTCGACTTGCCGGCCCCGTTCTCGCCGCAGATCGCGTGCACCTCGCCGCGGCGCACGCTCACCGAGACGCCGTCGAGGGCGCGGACGCCGCTGAACTCCTTGACGATGTCGGTCATCTGCAGGATGACGTCGTCCATGTGGTCCTCCGTTCCGGGTCGGGGAGCCGGCGGCGACCCGAGGGTCGCCGCCGGCCGCGGGGTCGTGGGCTCAGAGACCGACGTCGGAGGCGTCGACGAAGCCGGAGTCCACGAGGGTCCCCTGCACGTCGTCCTTCGTCACGACCACCGGGTCGAGCAGGTACGCCGGGACGACCTTGACGCCGTTGTCGTACGTGTCGGTGTCGTTGGTCTCGGGCTCGTCGCCCGCCACGATGGCCGTGATCATGGCCTCGACCTGGGTGCCGAGCTCGCGGGTGTCCTTCCAGACCGTCATCGACTGCTGGTCGGCGAGGATCGCCTTGACGTTCGCGACGTCGGCGTCCTGGCCGGTGATGATCGGCCAGTCGGTGCCCGCCTGGTAGCCCGCCGCGTCGAGGCTCGCCTCGATGCCGAGCGCGAGGCTGTCGTTCGGCGAGAGCACGACGTCGACCGTGTCGCCGCCCGTGTAGAACGACTGCAGCCGGTTGTCCATCTCGGCCTGGGCGTCGTCCGAGCCCCAGCCGAGGATGCCGATGGCCTTCCAGCCGTCGTCGTCGGCCGGCGCCTTGCCGCTCGGCACGGTCAGCACGCCGCTCTCGACGTAGGGCTGCAGGACGTCCCACGCACCGGCGAAGAAGAAGCCGGCGTTGTTGTCGTCGGGGCTGCCGGCGAAGGGCTCCAGGGTGAAGGGGCCCTTCTCGCCGTCGGCGAGGCCGAGCTGCTCCTCGATGTACTCGCCCTGCAGCTGGCCGACCTTGTAGTTGTCGAACGTCGCGTAGTAGTCCACCGCCTCCGTGCCGTTGATGAGACGGTCGTACGCGATGACGGTGACGTCCTGCGACGCCGCGTCCTCGAGCACCGGGCCGAGGGTCTGCCCGTCGATGGCGGCGACGACGAGGATCTTCGCGCCTCCGGCCACCTGGTTCTGGATCTGGCTGATCTGCTGGTCGGTCTTGTTGTCGGCGTACTGGAGGTCGACGGTGCAGTCGTCGCCCTCGAGCTTCTCCTTGAGCCCCTCGCCGTCGTTGATCCAGCGTTCGAGGCTGCGCGTGGGCATGCTGATGCCGACGTTGCAGTCGGCGCCGGCGGCGTCGCCGTCGGAGCCGCCCCCGGACGAGCCGGCCGGGGCGCAGGCCGCGAGGCCGGCGACGAGGCCGAGCGTCAGGGCCGCGACGGAGATCTTTCGTGCTGTGGTCATGGTGCGGATCCTTCCGATGGGATCTGCCCGGGCGACGGGGTCGCGCCTCCCCTCGGGTGCGGGGAGGGACGTGGCCCTGGTTCGTCGTCGAACCGGTCCAGATCGAGCTGTACTTCGCTGTAGTGCTCGAGGCCGACGAGACTGCGTCGGCTATTTGTTGGCTCTCGGAACATATAGCCGCGTCCCCGGCCGCACCAGGAGCCGGGGCGGTCGTTACCGAATCGAGATGAATGAACCTCGTCTTCGTGTCGCCGTGACGGGGCCGAGGCGGGGCCACGACGACGACGCTCCCGTGCCGGGCCTGCACCTTCCCAGGACGCGCCTAGGGTGACGCGTCATCATCCTGGGAGGCGCCGCCTCCCGTGCCGACCCAGCCCGAGCACCACCCGAGCCGACCCCAGGAGACAGACCCGCATGAAGAAGAAGACCGGCATCGTCCTCGGCGTGAGCGCCGCCGTCGTCGTGGGGCTCGGCGTGACCGCCGCCGTCGCCGGGCCGGCGTTCTACCGGGACGTCGTGGTGGGCGAGCCCGCGGCGGCCCCCACCGTCGCCGTGACGCCCGGCGCCACCACGGTCGACGCGAGCCAGGCCTCGGGCGACTGGACGATCGGCGACGGCAGCAGCGCCGGGTACCGCGTCGACGAGGTGCTGAACGGCACCGACGTCACGGTCGTCGGCACGACCGAGCAGGTCACCGGCACCATCACGGTCGACGGGTCGACCATCTCGGCCGCCACGATCGACGTCGACGTCGCCAGCATCGCCACCGACAGCGCGAACCGCGACGGGTACTTCAGGGACGACGCCATGGAGGCGTCGACCTACCCGACCGCGACCTTCGAGCTCACCTCCCCGATCGACGCCGCCGTCCCCGCGGACGGCGAGGTCGAGACCGTCGAGGCGACGGGAGACCTCACGATGCACGGCGTCACGCAGAGCGTGACCGTCGAGCTCCAGGCGGCGCTCTCCGGCGACGGCGTGCAGGTCAGCGGCTCGATCCCGATCACGTTCTCCGACTACGGCGTCGACGCCCCGAGCTTCGGCTTCGTCCAGGTCGAGGACCAGGGCAGCGTCGAGTTCCTCGTCGCCGCGACCCCCGCCTCCTAGGCTCCGCGCAGCAGCCCGGCGATCGTCGCCGGGACCGCGTCGACCAGCCCGAGCACGGTGAGCGGCCCGCCGCCGCTCGCCCGCTCGGCGGCGAGGCCGTGCACGACGGCGGCGGTCGCCGCGAGGCGGGCCAGCGTGCCGGCCTCGTGCAGGGCCGCCTCCGAGTGCGTCGCGACCAGGGCACCGAGCACGCCGCCGAGCGCGTCGCCGGCCCCGGCGGTGGCGAGCCACGACGGAGCCGACGAGGCGGCGAGCCGCGTGCCGTCCGGCCCGGCGACGAGCGTCCGGTGGCCCTTGACGAGCACGGTGCAGCCCCAGCGCTCCGCGGTGCGGACGGCGGCGCCGGCCGGGTCGGCCGTGACCTCCTCGAGCGAGCGGCCCGTCGCCCGGGCCAGCTCGCGGAGGTGCGGGGTCAGCACGACCGGACCCGTCGCCCGCTCGCGGAGGCCGAGGGCACCGGCGTCCAGCACGAGCGGGAGGCCCGAGGCCACGGCCGTCTCGAAGCCGTCGCGGGTCTCGTCGTCGAGGTGATCGGGGTCGACGCCCGAGCCGAGCAGCCAGGCCTGCACGCGCCCGGCGCTCGTGACGGCCTCCGGCCGCCGGTGCAGCACGAAGTCGGCGGCGCGCGTGGGCCCGAGGTAGCGCAGCATGCCGACGCCCGTGTGGAGGGCCGCCTCGACGCCCAGCACGGCGGCGCCCGGGTACGACGACGAGCCGGTCACGACGCCGAGCACGCCGCGGCTGTACTTGTCGTCGTCCTCGGCGGGCACGGCGATCCACGCCGCGGCGTCGGACGCGGTCCAGTCCGTGAAGTCGTCGGAGGCGGGGCGGGGGCGGCTGCTGTCGGTCACCCCTCCGACGCTAGACCGGCGCCGCGGCCCTCGCCGCAGCCGACGCCGAGGACCACGCAGGGCGGAACATCCCGGCCGCCCTCCGCGTTCGCCCCGAGGGAGACCACACCGTCCCCCGAGACCGACCGGAAGGCGCACCACCCGTGACCCTCAGCACCAGCACCAGCACCGCCACCCCCGACGACGCCCCCGAGGGCGGCGCCGTCGCCACCGCGCACCTCTTCGACCCGATCACCCTCCGCGGCACCGACTTCCGCAACCGCCTCTGGGTCGCGCCGATGTGCCAGTACTCGGTCGAGGCGCAGGACGGCGTGGCCACCGACTGGCACCTCGTGCACCTCGGCGCGCTCGCGCGGGGCGGCGCCGGCGCCGTCATCGCCGAGGCCACGGCCGTCGTGCCCGAGGGCCGCATCTCGCCGCAGGACCTCGGGCTCTGGGACGACGCCCAGGTCGAGGCCCTCCGTCCCGTGACGGCGTTCGTCCGCAGCCAGGGCTCCGTGCCCGGCGTCCAGCTGGCCCACGCCGGCCGCAAGGCCTCGACCTTCCGCCCGTGGAGCGACGAGCAGGGCTCCGTCCCCGAGGCCGACGGAGGCTGGCCCACCGTCGCCCCGTCCGCCGTCGCCTTCGAGGGCTACGCCGTCCCCCGCGAGATGAGCCGCGACGACGTCGTCGGCGTCGTCGAGGCGTTCCGCGCCGCCGCGCGCCGCTCGGTCGAGGCCGGCTTCGGGCTGATCGAGCTGCACGCCGCCCACGGCTACCTGCTGCACCAGTTCCTCTCGCCGCTCAGCAACGAGCGCACCGACGAGTACGGCGGCTCCCTCGAGAACCGCGCGCGCCTCCTCGTCGACGTGGTCCGCGCCGTGCGGGCCGAGGTCGGCGACGAGCTGCCGCTGCTCGTCCGCTTCTCGGCGACCGACTGGGCCGAGGGCGGCTGGGACGAGCACGAGACCGCGACCGTCGCCGGGTGGTCTCGCGACGCCGGCGCCGACCTGTTCGACATCTCGACCGGCGGGCTCGTCGCCGGGGTGACCATCCCCGTCGGCCTCGGCTACCAGGTGCCGTTCGCCCAGCACGTCCGCGAGACCGCCGAGGTCGACACCGGCGCCGTGGGCCTCATCGTCTCGGCACGCCAGGCCGAGGAGGTCGTGGCCGAGGGCCGCGCCGACGTCGTGCTCATGGCGCGCGAGTTCCTCCGCGACCCGCACTTCCCGCTGCGGGCGGCCGCCGAGCTCGGGGTCGAGCTCGACTACGTGCCGGCGCAGTACCAGCGCGCGCCCTTCCGCACCGCCTAGGAGAGAGCGCCGGAGGCGCGGGCCCGGTCCCGCAGGACCGCCCGCGCCTCCGATGTCCCCCGTCGCACCGTCCCGACGCTCGCCCTACGCGCGCCTCGTGGCGTCCTGCACCTCGCCGATCAGCTCCTCGAGGATGTCCTCGAGGAAGAGCACGCCCCGCGTGGCGCCCCGCTCGTCGAACGAGCGGGCGACGTGCACGCCGCTCCGGCGCATCGTCGCGAGGGCGTCCTCGAGCTCGGTGCCCTGGTAGATCGAGATCAGCTGGCGGATGCGCTTCGGCGGCACCGGGTCGCCGAACTCGTCCTCGTCGAGGTCGATGACGTCCTTGAGGTGCAGGTACCCCGTGGGGTCGCCCCCGTCGTCGACGAGCACGTAGCGCGAGAAGCCGTGCTGGGCGACGGCCCGCTCGACGTCGTGCGGGGTCGCGTCCTCGGGCAGCGTCACGAGCCCGCTCATCGGCACGGCGACGTCGTCGACCGTCTTCTCGGTGAACTCGAACGCCGCCTGCACCGTGCCGCTGGCGTCGGTGAGGGTGCCCTCCCGCCGCGACTGGGCCACGATCGTCGCGACCTCGTCGACGGTGTAGGCGCTGGCCGCCTCGTCCTTCGGCTCGACGCCGAACGCCCGCAGCACGGCGTTGGCCGACCAGTTCAGCGCGACGACCACGACGTGGAAGACGCGGGCCACGGCCACGAGCGGCGGGGCGAGCAGCAGCGCCGCGCGGTCGGGCAGCGAGAACGAGATGTTCTTCGGCACCATCTCGCCGAACACGACGTGCAGGAACGACACGAGCACGAGCGTGATGACGAAGCCGACGACGCTGACGAGCTCCTCGCTCAGCCCGGTGAGGCCGAGCGGCCCCTCGAGCAGGTGGTGGATCGAGGGCTCCGACACGTTGAGGATCAGCAGCGAGCAGATGGTGATGCCGAGCTGCGTCGTCGCGAGCATCATCGTCGCGTGCTCCATGGCCCACAGGGTCGTCTTCGCGGCGCGGCTGCCGGCCTCGGCCCGCGGCTCGATCTGCGATCGGCGCGCCGAGATGACGGCGAACTCGGCCGCGACGAAGAACGCGTTGCCCATGAGCAGCAGCACGAGCCAGACGATCCCCAGCCAGTCGCTCATCGGCTCGTCTCCTTCGTGCGGGCGCGGTCGCCGCGCGGGGCTCGCGGTGCCCGGGCCGCGCGGGCCCCGGCGATCTGCGACGAGGCCCCGCCGGAGGCGCGGGTCGACCCCGTCGCGTCCGTCGCGTCGTCGCTCGTCCCGCCCCGGGCACCCTCGGCGTCGGCTCCCCCGTCGCCCTCGCCGGGCACGGGGTCGGGCGTCGGGGTGAACCGGATGCGGTCGATGCGGCGCCCGTCGAGGCGCTCCACGCGGAACGTGCCGTCCTCGGTCTCGACGACGTCGCCCGCGACCGGCAGGCGGCCGAGCTCGCTCATGAGCCAGCCGCCGACGGTCTCGTAGGGGCCCTCCTCGGGCACCTTGACCGACGCGCGCTCGAGCAGCTCGTCGGGCCGGAGCAGGCCCGGGAAGGTCAGCCAGTTGCGCGAGCGCACGACGTCGACCCGACTGCGGTCGTGCTCGTCGGAGACCTCCCCGACGAGCTCCTCGATGAGGTCCTCCAGGGTGACGACGCCGGCGGTGCCGCCGTACTCGTCGACGACGACGGCCATCTGGTACCCACGGCCGCGCACCTCGCCGAGCAGGTTGTCGAGGGTCATCGTCTCGGGCACGCGCACCGCGTCGGTCTGGAGCGCCGAGACGGGCACGTCGGCCCGCTTCTCGCGCGGCACCGAGACGGCCTGCTTGACGTGCACGAGGCCCACGACGTCGTCGATGCCGTCGTCGGTCACGGGGAAGCGCGACAGCCCGGTGCGGCGCGCGAGCTGCAGCACGGTCTCGGCCGAGTCGGTGCGGGCCACGGTCGAGAGCCGCGGGCGCGGCGTCATGACGTCGGAGGCGGTGTGGTCGCTGAACGCCAGGGTGCGGGCGAGCAACAGGGCCGTGTCGCCCTCGAGGCTGCCCTCGAAGGCCGACCGGCGGACGAGCGACGAGAGCTCCTCGGCCGTGCGGGCGCCCGAGAGCTCCTCCTTCGGCTCGATGCCGATCCCACGGAGGATCGCGTTGGCCGTGTTGTTGAGCAGCGCGACGGCGGGCTTGAACACCGTCGTGAAGCCGACCTGGAACGGGATGACGAGCTTGGCGGTGCGGAGCGGCAGCGCGAGCGCGAAGTTCTTCGGGACGAGCTCGCCGACGATCATCGACAGCAGGGTCGCGACGACGATCGAGACGATCGGGGCGCCCACGGTCACGACCGGCTCGGGGACGCCGACCGCGGTGAGCGGCGGCTCGAGCAGCCGCGAGATCGCGGGCTCCATGGTGTAGCCGGTGAGCAGCGTCGTCAGCGTGATGCCGAGCTGGGCGCTCGAGAGGTGCGTCGACGTGATGCGCAGCGCGCCGATCGTCGGCGCGAGCCCCTTCTCGCCCTTCGACTGACGGGCCTCGAGGTCGCTGCGGTCGAGGTTGACCAACGAGAACTCGCTGGCGACGAAGAGGCCGGTGCCGATCGTCAGCACGAGGCCGATGCCGAGCAGGATCCACTCGTTCACAGCGGGCGGTCACCCCGCTCGAGGAGGCGGGGGGCGGAGGGCGCGGACGTCTGAGACGGAGGGTCATCCATAGACGAGCGATCTTAGCGTCAGGAGGCGCGCCCCACCACACCGGCCGGCCCGCCCCGGGTGCGCTCCCCGCACCTCCGGCGCTACCAGCTGACCGGCAGCGCCTTGCCCTCCTCGTACCCGGCGGCCGACTGCACGCCGACGAGCGCGCGCTCGGCGAACTCGGGGAGGCTGCGGGCCCCCGCGTAGGTGAACGAGCTGCGGACGCCCGAGGTGATCATGTCGAGCAGGTCCTCGACGCTCGGCCGCAACGGGTCGAGGTAGATGCGCGACGACGAGATGCCCTCGGCGAAGAGGGTCTTGCGGGCCAGCTCGTACGGGTCGAGCCGGCCGAAGCGGCCCTCGACGGCCTTCGTCGAGGCCATGCCCCAGCTCTCCTTGTAGAGGGCGCCCGCCTCGTCGGTCGCGAGCTCGCCGGGCGCCTCGATCGTGCCGGCGAACCACGAGCCGATCATCACCGACGACGCGCCGGCGGCGAGGGCGAGGGCGACGTCGCGGGGGTACCGCACCCCGCCGTCGGCCCAGACGTGCGCGCCGAGCGCCCGCGCGGTGGCCGCCGTCTCGAGCACGGCGGAGAACTGCGGGCGCCCGACCGCCGTCATCATGCGGGTGGTGCACATGGCGCCCGGCCCGACGCCGACCTTGACGATGGTGGCGCCCGCGCCGACGAGGTGGTGCACGGCGTCCTCGGTCACGACGTTGCCGGCGACGAGGGGCAGGCCGAGGCCGAGGCCCGACACGGTGCGGACGGCCCGGACCATGGCGTCCTGGTCGCCGTGCGCGGTGTCGAGCACGAGCACGTCGACGCCCGCCGCCGCGAGGGCCGAGGCCTTCTCGGCCACGTCGCCGTTGATGCCGACCGCGGCCGCGACGCGCAGGCGTCCGTCGCCGTCGACCGCGGGCTGGTACAGGGTCGAGCGCAGCGCGCTCTTGCGGCTGACGGTGCCGATCACCCGGCCGTGGCGGAGCACCGGCGCGAAGTCGATCTCGGCCGCGACCATCCGGTCGAACGCGGCCCGCGGGCTCTCGACGTCGTCGGCGTCGAGCGAGGTGAGCGCCCCGTGGAGCAGGTCGCCGAGGACGGCGTCGCGCGGGGCGGTGGCCAGCCGCGACGCGGCGATGCAGCCGAGGTAGCCACCGTCGGCGTCGTGCAGGACGATGCCGTGCCCCTCGACGGCGGGCACGCGGGTGAGCGCCGCGGCGACGGTCTCGCCCGGGTCGAGGGCGTACGGGGTGTCGTAGTCGACCGGCTGCGCCTTCACCCAGCGGATCGCCGCGTCGAGCTGCTGCAGCGGCATGTCCTGCGGCAGCACCCCGAGGCCGCCGCGGCGGGCGAGCGTCGCCGCGAGGCGCGGGCCGGTGACCGAGTTCATGTTCGCCGAGACGATGGGGATCGTCGCGCCCGTGCCGTCGCCCGGGACCAGCGAGACGTCGAGGCGGCTCGCCACCGACGACCGGCTCGGGACGAGGAACACGTCGGAGTACGTCAGGTCGTGGGTCGGCGTCGTCTCGTAGAACCTCATGCGACCTACGGTAATCCCTGAGAGTCGACCAGCCGAGGTCGTCCGGGTGCGATTAAGCTGGGGCCTCGTGGGCGTCGCCGCCCACGGACTGATCAACAATCAACGGAGAGTGGGCGATCGGCTGTGACGAGCCACGTGACGGGTACGACGGACGAGGGCGCGACGGCGGGGTTCGGCGCCAACGAGTGGCTGGTCGACGAGCTCTACGAGCAGTGGGTGGTCGACAAGAACTCCGTCGACGAGTCGTGGTGGCCCGTGCTCGAGGCCTACGTGCCCGCCGACCGCGCCGAGGCTGGCTCCTCCCCCGCTCCGGCCTCCGCGTCGGCGCCGACGTCCGACGCCGCCGAGCCCGCCCCGAGCACCGGAGGCGCGTCGACCGAGGGCGGTCAGGCGCAGGTCCCCGACGAGGTCGTCGGCGCCCCCGGCGAGAACGAGCCCGCCGCCCCGGCCCCCGCGCCCGCCGCCCCGGCCGGCAAGAAGGCCGCCCGCACCACCTCCGTCGAGCCCTCGGCGAAGCCGATCCCCGCCGAGTCGCCCGCGAAGCCGGCCGCGAAGCCCTCGGCCGGCGAGCAGCCCGTCCCGGAGGCCGAGGCCACTGTCGCCCCCCTCCGCGGCATGGCGAAGTCGCTCGCGACGAACATGGACGCGAGCCTCACCGTCCCGACCGCGACGAGCGTCCGCAGCGTCCCGGCCAAGCTGATGATCGACAACCGCATCGTCATCAACAACCACCTGAAGCGTGCCCGCGGCGGCAAGGTCTCGTTCACGCACCTCATCGGCTGGGCCCTGGTCCAGGCGCTGAAGGAGTTCCCCAGCCAGAACGTCTTCTACGACGAGGTCGACGGCAAGCCGTCGGTCGTGACGCCGGCGCACGTCAACCTCGGGCTCGCGATCGACATCCCGAAGCCCGACGGCACCCGCGCCCTCCTCGTGCCCGGCATCAAGAAGGCCGACGAGATGACCTTCGCCGACTTCCTGTCGGCCTACGAGGACGTGGTGAAGCGCGCCCGCGACAACAAGCTCGGCGCCGCCGACTTCCAGGGCAACACGATCTCGCTGACGAACCCGGGCGGCATCGGCACCGTGCACAGCGTGCCGCGCCTCATGCGCGGGGCCGGCTCGATCATCGGCGCCGGCGCCCTCGACTACCCCGCCGAGTTCCAGGGCACGTCGGCGAAGACGCTCGTCGAGCTCGGCATCGGCAAGACGATCACCCTCACGAGCACCTACGACCACCGCGTCATCCAGGGCGCCGGCTCGGGCGAGTTCCTCAAGAAGGTCTCCGAGCTGCTGATGGGGCAGCGCGGCTTCTACGAGGACATCTTCGCGGCCCTCCGCATCCCGTACGAGCCGATCCACTGGCACCCCGACATCAACGTCAACCTCGCCGAGCGCGTCGGCAAGACCGCCCGCGTGCAGGAGCTCATCAACAGCTACCGGGTGCGCGGCCACCTCATGGCCGACATCGACCCGCTCGAGTACCGCCAGCGCACGCACCCCGACCTCGCGATCGAGAGCCACGGGCTGACTTTCTGGGACCTCGACCGCGAGTTCGTCACGGGCGGCCTCGGCGGTCGCACGTCGGCACTCCTCCGCGACGTGCTCGGCATCCTCCGCGACTCGTACTGCCGCACGATCGGCGTCGAGTACATGCACATCCAAGATCCTGCGCAGCGCACCTGGGTGCAGCAGCACGTCGAGGTGCCCTACGTGAAGCCGTCGCACGACGAGCAGATGCGCATCCTCGGCAAGCTCAACGAGGCCGAGGCCTTCGAGACCTTCCTCCAGACGAAGTACGTCGGCCAGAAGCGCTTCAGCCTCGAGGGCGGCGAGTCGGCCATCGCCCTCCTCGACACCGTCATCCAGGAGGCGGCGCGCGCCGACCTGGAGGAGGTCGCGATCGGCATGGCCCACCGGGGCCGCCTCAACGTGCTGACGAACATCGCCGGCAAGACCTACGGGCAGATCTTCCGCGAGTTCGAGGGCACCCAAGACCCACGGACGGTGCAGGGCTCGGGCGACGTCAAGTACCACCTCGGCACCGAGGGCGAGTTCACGAGCGCCTCCGGCGAGACCATCCCGGTCTACATCGCGGCGAACCCGTCCCACCTCGAGGCCGGCGACGGCGTGCTCGAGGGCATCGTCCGCGCCAAGCAAGACCGCGGCCCGAGGGGCGTCTTCGGCACGCTGCCGATCCTCGTCCACGGCGACGCGGCCATGGCCGGCCAGGGGGTCGTCGTCGAGACGCTCCAGATGTCGCAGCTGCGCGGCTACCGGGTCGGGGGCACGATCCACGTCGTCATCAACAACCAGGTCGGCTTCACGACGCCGCCGACCGAGTCGCGCTCGTCGGTCTACTCGACCGACGTCGCGAAGACGATCCAGGCCCCGGTCTTCCACGTCAACGGCGACGACCCCGAGGCCGTCGCCCGCGTCGCCGAGCTCGCGTTCTCGTACCGCCAGGAGTTCCACCGCGACGTCGTCGTCGACCTCGTCTGCTACCGCCGGCGCGGGCACAACGAGGGCGACGACCCGTCGATGACGCAGCCGCTGATGTACAACCTCATCGAGGCCAAGCGCAGCGTCCGCACCCTCTACACCGAGGCGCTCGTCGGCCGTGGCGACATCACGCAGGAGGAGTACGACGGGGCGCACCGCGACTTCCAGGACCGCCTCGAGCGGGCGTTCGCGGAGACGCACGCCGCGCAGACCGGCTCGATGCCGATCGTGACCGGCGACGCCGGCGACGTCGACGACCTCGAGCGACCCGTCTCGCAGCGCGACGACGCCTCGGGCGAGCCCGACTCGACCGGGGTGCCGCTCGAGCTGATCCATGCCATCGGCGACGCCCACGACAACCCGCCCGAGGGCTTCTCGGTGCACCCGAAGCTCTCGCAGCTGCTGAAGAAGCGCGTCGACATGAGCCGGAACGGCGGCATCGACTGGGCCTTCGGCGAGCTGCTCGCGATGGGCTCGGTCCTGACCGAGGGCACGCCGGTCCGCCTCGCGGGCCAGGACAGCCGCCGCGGCACATTCGTGCAGCGGCACTCGGTGCTGCACGACCGCGAGAACGGGCAGGAGTGGCTGCCGCTCCAGAACATCACCGACGACCAGGCGATGCTCTGGATCTACGACTCGCTCCTCAGCGAGTACGCGGCGATGGCGTTCGAGTACGGCTACTCGGTCGAGCGCGCCGACGCCCTCGTCCTCTGGGAGGCGCAGTTCGGCGACTTCGCGAACGGCGCCCAGACGGTCATCGACGAGTTCATCTCGAGCGCCGAGCAGAAGTGGGGCCAGCGCTCGAGCGTCGTCCTCCTCCTGCCGCACGGCTACGAGGGCCAGGGCCCCGACCACTCGTCGGCTCGCATGGAGCGCTTCCTCCAGCTGTGCGCGGAGGACAACATGACGATCGCGCGCCCGTCGACCCCGGCGTCGTACTTCCACCTGCTGCGTCGCCAGGCCTACGCCCGGCCGCGCCGGCCGCTGGTCGTCTTCACGCCGAAGGCGATGCTGCGCCTCCGCGGCGCGACGAGCGGCGTCGACGCCTTCACCTCGGGCCGCTTCGAGCCGGTGCTCGACTGCACGCGGGTCACCGACCCGTCGGCGACGAAGCGCATCGTGCTGCACTCGGGCAAGATCCACTACGACCTGCAGGCCGAGCTCGAGAAGCGCGGCGTGGGCGACGAGATCGCCTTGGTGCGGCTCGAGCAGCTCTACCCGCTGCCGCTCGAGCGCATCCGCGAGGTGCTGTCGCGCTACCCGCACGCCGAGCTGGTCTGGGCCCAGGAGGAGCCGGAGAACCAGGGCGCCTGGCCGTTCGTCGTCCTCGAGCTGCAGAAGCACCTCGACCGGCCGATCACGGTCTCGTCGCGTCCGGCGTCGGCCTCCCCCGCAGCCGGCTCGACGAAGGCGAGCGCGGCGCAGCAGGCCGAGCTGATCTCGGGGGCCCTCGACCTCTAGTCGGCGCCGCCCGCCCGCGACGACGAGGGCCCGGGACCGCTGCGGCGGTCCCGGGCCCTCGTCGTCCGGCGTCAGGAGTCAGGAGTCAGGAGTCAGACGAGCTTGGAGTAGCGGACGCCCGCCTCGTGGTACCCGCGCTTGCGGTAGAAGCGGTGCGCCGAGTCGGTCGCCGCCGCCGAGACGGCGTTGAGCACGCGGGCACCCTGCGCCCGGCCCCACTGCTCGAAGTGGCCGAGCAGGTACGAGCCGACGCCGTCGCGGCGCAGCTCCTCGCCGACGACGAGCAGCAGCAGCTGCGCCGTCGGCGCGTCGTCGTTGTACGCCCACACGACGTGGGCTCCGGCGACGGCACCGACACGGCCGGCCTCGTCGCGGACGACCCAGGTCTGGTGGCCGGCCTCGGCGGTGAGCCGGGAGAGCCGGGCGGAGAGCACCTCGGCGTCGAGCGTGTGCCCGAGGAGGCTGATGAGTCGGACGAGGTCGTCGAGGTCGTCGGGCGTCGGGGTGCCGAGCACCTCCACCGTGGCGGTCATGCGACGACGCTAGCGCAGGAGGGAGGCGCGAGGCCCGCTCGTGACGACCCGCGCCTCCGCGTGGGGGCTAGTGCGAGGCCTGGAGGTCGCGCAGCCGCGCGAGCACGGTCGAGCGCAGGTCTTCTGGCGCGGTCTCGTTGCAGGCGCGCTTGACGGCGTCGGTCAGCACGCGGCCGACGGCGTGCTCGCCGGAGCAGTCGGCGCAGGTCGCCATGTGGGCGCGGATGTCGGCCGCGTCCTCGCGGCAGAGCTCGTCGTGCAGGAACTCCTCGAGCTCGGCCTTGGCCTTCTCGCATGCGCTGTCGGTGGTCATCTCTTGCCCTTCGGGGTCGTGCCGACCGGCACCGCGATGCCGCGGTCTCGGGCGTAGTCGGCGAGGAGTTCGCGGAGGAGGCGGCGACCCCGGTGCAGGCGGCTCATGACCGTGCCCACGGGGGTCTTCATGATGTCGGCGATCTCCTGGTAGGAGAAGCCCTCGACGTCGGCGAAGTAGACGGCCATGCGGAAGTCTTCGGGGACCTTCTGCAGGGCGTCCTTCACGGCGCTGTCGGGCAGGTGGTCGATCGCCTCGGCCTCGGCCGAGCGCGTCGAGCCGGAGGCGCGGGTCGCCGACTCGGCGCCGCCCAGCTGCCAGTCCTCCAGCTCGTCGAGCGTGCCCTGGTAGGGGTCGCGCTGCTTCTTGCGGTACGTGTTGATGAAGGTGTTCGTCTGGATCCGGTAGAGCCAGGCCTTGAGGTTCGTGCCCTGCTGGAACTGCCGGAAGGCGGCGAACGCCTTGACGAACGTCTCCTGCACGAGGTCGGACGCGTCGGCCGGGTTGCGGGTCATGCGCATGGCGGCGGCATAGAGCTGGTCCATGAACGGCATCGCCTGCTCCTCGAAGAGGTCGCGCAGGTCGGGCTCGTCGACGGGGTCGGTCGCGTCGACGACGTCGGTCGTGTCGACGGCGTCGGTGTCGCCGACGGCGTCGCTCGCGCTGGCGGCGTCGGGCGTCGCGGGGGTGGGCTCGTCGCCCTCGGGGGTGCTCATCACGGCCGATTCTAGTTCGGCGACCGTGATGTGCCCCAGGTCGGGTCTCGGTGCAAGTGCTGTGGGCACGCGTCCTCCAGGTGGTCGCTGCATTACCCTGGTGAACCGATGCAGGTGTACAGGTATTCCGGGCCCGAGTTCTCCCCCTACGACGACGGCCACGTGCCCGAGGGCGACGCGGGGGGCTGGGTCGCGCCCCGGGCCTCCGGGCCGCTCCGCGCCTCCCTGTCGCTGCCCGGCTCGAAGTCGCTGACGAACCGCGAGCTCGTCCTCTCGGCGCTCGCCTCCGGGCCCTCGCGGCTCCGGGCGCCCCTGCACTCGCGCGACACCGCGCTCATGACGCAGGCGCTGCGCGCGCTCGGCACGACGATCGACGAGGTCGAGTCGGGCGAGCCGTTCGGCCCCGACCTCGAGATCACGCCGGGCGAGCTGCAGGGCGGCGCGTCCGTCGACTGCGGCCTCGCCGGCACGGTCATGCGCTTCCTGCCGCCGGTCGCGGCGCTCGCCCTCGGCCCGGTCACCTTCGACGGCGACGAGTCGGCCCGCCGCCGCCCGATGGCGACGACCGTCGACTCGCTCCGCGCCCTCGGCGTCGACGTCTCCGACGACGGCCGTCGCGCGCTGCCGTTCAGCCTGCACGGCACGGGCGAGGTCGAGGGAGGCGCGGTCGAGATCGACGCCTCCGCCTCGTCCCAGTTCGTGTCGGGCCTGCTGCTGTCCGCGCCCCGCTTCTCGCGAGGCCTGACGCTCACCCACACGGGCGAGTCGCTGCCGAGCATGCCGCACGTCGAGATGACGATCGACGCGCTCGCGCAGCGCGGCGTCGCCGTCACGTCGCCTCGTCCCGGCGTCTGGGAGGTCCCGCCGACGCCGATCGCCGGGCGCGACGTCGTCATCGAGCCCGACCTGTCGAACGCCGCGCCCTTCCTCGTCGCGGCGCTGGTCGCGGGCGGCACCGTCTCGATCGCGCACTGGCCCGCCGAGACCACGCAGGTGGGCGCCGACCTGATCGAGCTGCTGCCGCTCTGGGGCGCCACGGTCTCCCTCGACGGCGACGTGCTGACGGTCGACGGCGGCGTGGGCCTCGTCGGCGGGGGCGCGCTGCCCGGCGTCGACGTCGACCTCTCGCGCGGCGGCGAGCTGGCACCGGCCCTCGTGGCCCTGGCGGCGCTGGCGTCGGGGCCCAGCACGATCTCGGGCATCGGCCACCTGCGCGGCCACGAGACCGACCGCCTCGCCGCTCTCGCCTCCGAGATCAACGCCCTGGGCGGACGGGTGACCGAGCTGCCCGACGGCCTCCACCTCGAGCCGTCGCCCCTGCACGCCGGCCAGTGGCGCTCCTTCGAGGACCACCGCATGGCGACGGCCGCGGCGATCATCGGCCTCGCGGTCGACGGCGTCGAGGTCGACGACGTGGGCGTCACCGCGAAGACCCTGCCCCAGTTCGTCGAGCTGTGGGACGACCTGCTCGGCCGACGGGTGTCGCAGCGCCCCGCCGACATCGACCTGCTCGGCTTCCTGTAGGCCCGCGATGAGCTGGTGGAGCGACGGCGACGAGCCCGACGACGACGGCGAGTGGTCGCAGTACGACGAGAGCTCGGTGCGGGTGCGCCCGAACCCCAAGGCCAACCGGCCCCGCACGAAGCAGCGCCCGGCGTACGAGAACGCCGAGACGGGCGTCGTCTGGACCGTCGACCGCGGCCGCTACGGCGTGCTGATGGACGTCGGCACCGCCGACGAGCGCGAGATCACGACGGCGCGCGCCCGTGAGCTCGGCAAGAAGAGCGTCGTGACGGGCGACCGAGTCGACGTCGTGGGCGACACGAGCGGCGCCGAGGGCTCGCTCGCGCGGATCGTCCGCGTGCAGGAGCGCACCACCCTGCTCCGGCGCAGCGCCGACGACAGCGACGCCGTCGAGCGCGTGATCGTCGCGAACGCCGACCAGATGCTCATCGTCGTCGCCGCGGCCGACCCGGAGCCGCGCCCCCGGCTCGTCGACCGCTACATGGTCGCGGCCTTCGACGCCGGCGTCGAGCCGATCCTCTGCATCACGAAGACCGACCTCGCCGACCCCGCGCCCTTCGCGGCGCACTTCGCCCCCCTCGACCTCCGCATCGTGACGACGACCTCGACGTCGTTCGACCCCGACGCCGACGGCGCCCCCTCCCCCGTGCTCGACGAGCTGCGCGGGCTGCTCGACGGCCACGTGACCGTGACGGTCGGGCACTCCGGCGTGGGCAAGTCGACGCTCGTCAACGCGCTCACCGGCGCGACCCGCGAGGTCGGCGTCGTCAACGCGGTCACCGGGCGCGGTCGCCACACGTCGTCGTCGACGGTCTCGTTCGCCGTGCCGAGCGGCGGCTGGATCGTCGACACCCCCGGGGTCCGCTCGTTCGGGCTCGGCCACGTCGACCCCGAGAACATCCTGCGGTCGTTCGCGCGGCACGCCCTGCCCGCGGTCGACCCGGTGCCCGGTGAGATCCCGCTCGCCGAGGCCCACGACTGGGAGATCGTCGACCGCGTCGAGGCCGGCGAGCTCGGCGACGTCGGACGCGAGCGCCTGCGGTCGCTGCAGACGCTGCTCGCCTCCAAGGGCGGCGTCAGCGGTCGCGACCAGGCCGCGCTCGACGACGACGGCCGGGGCGACGAGCAGCCCTAGCAGAGGGCGGACCGCCGGGGAGGCGCGGTGCCGGCCGGTCGCCCTCGGTACGCTGGCGAGGTGACCGACCCGACCCGCGCCTCCTCGTCCGCCCCCGCCCCGGCCGTCGCCGCGGAGCCCGACGGAGCGGCCTGGGCCGACGACCTGCGGCTGGCGCTCGAGCTCGCCGACGCGGCCGACGCGATCAGCACGGAGCGGTACCGCTCGGCCGACCTGCACGTGTCGCTGAAGCCCGACCGCACCCACGTCACCGACGCCGACCGAGCGGTCGAGCGGGCGATCCGGTCGGGGATCGAGCAGCACCGGCCGGGCGACAGCTTCTACGGCGAGGAGTACGGCGACGACGGCGCCTCGCACCGCCAGTGGATCGTCGACCCGATCGACGGCACGGCGAACTTCCTCCGCGGCGTGCCGGTCTGGGCGACGCTCATCTCGCTCGTCGTCGACGGCGTGCCCGTGCTGGGCGTCGTCAGCGCCCCGGCCCTCGGCCGCCGGTGGTGGGCGACGACCGGCGGCGGGGCCTTCTCGAGCGAGCACGACGGCCCCCTGCGCGTGAGCGGCGTCCGCGACCTCGCCGACGCCTCGATCAGCTACAACGGCCTCGACTACTGGATGTCGGCCGGGCGGCTCGACCAGCTGCTCGACCTCACGCGGCAGGTCTGGCGGACCCGGGCCTACGGCGACTTCTGGTCGTACATGCTCGTGGCCGAGGGCGCCGTCGACATGGCGGGCGAGTTCGACCTGCAGCCGTACGACATGGCCGCGGTGATCCCGGTCGTGCAGGAGGCCGGCGGGCGATTCACGAGCGCCGACGGCGACGACGGCCCGTGGCACGGCAGCGCCCTCGCCACGAACGGGCTGCTCCACGACGCGGTGCTCGGGGTCGTCGCGGCGCCCTCGTCCACCCCGGGCGACGGCACCCGCAGCTGAGCAGATGTCATCCCTGCGACCGAGGGAGGCGTCGCCAGACCGAGCCGTGCGGGTGATGTCGACGAAACACCGCGTCGGCTTGACTGGCCCCAGGTCGTCGCCGAGCCCCGCACGGGGCACCGCCGCAGGGCGGGTCGGCTGACCAGGAGCCTCGCGGCCCGCCGCCCGGCGGGCCGCGGCTCCGTCAACGTCAGCACCGAGAAGGAGCCCCCATGCCCGTCGTCACCGCCGCCACCGTCGTCGCCGCCGCCACCGTCGCCTCGAGCCGGGTCGACCCGGCCGCCGTCGACCTGCCGCCCACGCTCCACGTCGACATCACCGCGTGGCTCGTCGCCGCGGCGGCGCAGTCCCCCGCCGCCGCCTGACGCGGCGGGCCAGGCTCCGGCCGCGGCCCTCGCGCGCGGAGGTGCCGCGGATCTCAGGAGGCGCTGGCCGCCTCCCCCACCCGCCCCTGCCTGCGCGCCCGCAGGTCGAGCAGGGCCAGCACGAGCGCCGCCGCCACCAGGGCGATGGTCACGAGGAACCCGCTGCGGTAGGCCGCGTGGTAGACGTCGATCGAGGCGTCGGAGCCCGCCCCGGCGATGACCGAGTAGAAGGTCGACACCGCCGCTGCCGTGCCGATCGCCGTCCCGGCCCGCTGGCCGACCTGTCCCATCGAGCCGGCCACGCCGCCCATCTCGACCGGCACCTCCGCCAGGGTCAGGGTCTGGTTCGGCGAGATGACGAAGCCGCCTCCGGCCCCCGCCACGAGCATGCCGACGCCCATCGCGTAGGGCGTCACCTCCTGCGGCGTGAGGGTCGCGGCGAGCAGCAGCAGCACGAAGCCGCCCGCGACGAGGGCGAGCCCGAGCACGACCAGGCTGCGGCCGTAGCGCTCGACCAGGCGTCCGCCGGAGAAGGCCGCGACGGCCGACGTGAGGGCGAACGGGATCGTCACCATGCCGGCGAACACGGGCTCGAGGCCGAGCCCCTGCTGCAGGTAGAGGGTCGTCAGCAGGAAGGTCGCGGGCAGGGCGCAGAAGTACACCGTCGCGATGAGGGTGCCGTTCCGGTACGACGCCAGGGAGAAGAGCGAGAAGTGCACGACCGGCGACTTGCCGCGGGCCTTGTAGCGCTGCTCCCACCAGATGAAGGCGGCCCCGAAGCCGACGAAGCCGAGCAGGAACAGCCAGCGCAGCGGGTCGTCGCCCTGCCCCGTCGTCAGCACGAAGGGCAGCATCAGCGTGAGGATGGTCAGCCCGAGCAGCAGGATGCCCACGAGGTCGAGCTCGTTGTGACCGCTGGGCGCGGTCGTCGCCCTCGGCAGCAGTCGGAGCGCGAACACGATGGCGAGGACGCCGAGCGGGACGTTCATCCAGAACAGCAGCCGCCAGCCGTCGGTCGGGCCGCCGGCGGCGATGAGCAGGCCGCCCAGGGTCGGCCCGAACGCCGTCGAGACGCCGATGACGGCGCCGAAGAGCCCGAACGCCCGTCCGCGCTCCTTGCCCTGGAAGAGCTGCTGGACGAGCCCCAGCACCTGCGGCATCTGGATGCCCGCCGCCACCCCCTGCAGGATGCGCGCGGCGACGAGCAGCTCGATGGTCGGCGCGAGAGCGCAGAGCACGCTGGCGACGGTGAAGGCGCTGAGGCCGACGACGAACATGAGGCGGCGCGACTTGAGGTCGCCGAGACGGCCGGAGGGCACGAGCGACAGGCCGAACGCGAGCGCGTAGCCCGCGACGATGAGCTGCAGGGCCGTCGGGCCCGCCCCGAGGGACGCCTCGATGCTCGGCAGGCCGACGTTGACCTTCGACAGGTCGAGGATGGTGAGGGCGGCGACCGCGACGCAGACGCCGAAGGCCCGCCACTTCTGGCGGTCGGTCTCGGCGGTCGACGGGGTGGGACCGGTGGCGGGGGCGGCGGAGTCGTCTGATGTCGTCGTCATGGGATGCTTCCGTCATACACCCGTTGCGCGACGTGCAGCGAGGGCGGGACGACGAACGCCCCCGGTCGGTGACCGGGGGCGTTCGTCGTGGCGCGGAGTGTGACATCGACCGGTGGTGGAGATGGGGGGAATTGAACCCCCGTCCATCGCTGAGATTGCACGCATTCTACGGGCGTAGCCAGATCAGACGTTCTGCTCGGCCCCGACCTTCGCTACTGGCTCCTAGGTCGACGGGCCCAGCCCGAGTGCAAGTCCCACGTGACCCTCAGGCGTAGTCACGCAGCGAGCCCTCTAGATGACGTCAGGCTCTGGTTAGAAGGCGGTCACCAGACTGACGGACTCCATGTGGCTCTACTGCTTACGCAGCGAGAGCGAAGTCAGTGCGCTTGTTATTGGCACTTATTGTTTTCCAGAGATCGTTTACGAGATAACCCTGGATCCTCGGCCCGCTTCTCGTTCGCACACAGGCGATGTCGAAACCGATCATCCCCGTGAGGGGCCGATGTCACACTCTGTTGAGTTGCCAACCGTGCCTCGCAGCACGGTCTCCCAGTCTAGCGCCGACGGCGACGGGCGTCCACCGCGGGCGGCCTCCGGGGCCAGCCCCGGCGGCGGTCACTCGCCGAGGTGCTTGCGGGCCGACATGGCGGCCTCGGCCTCGCGCGTGGCGGTGCGCTCGCGCAGCGTCTGGCGCTTGTCGTACTCGCGCTTGCCCTTGGCGACCGCGATCTCGACCTTGGCCCGGCCGTCGGTGAAGTAGATCTTGAGCGGCACGATCGTGAAGCCGCCCTGGGACGTCTTCTGGCCGATCTTCGTGATCTCCTGCTTGTGCAGCAGCAGCTTGCGCTTGCGGCGGGGCGCGTGGTTGTTCCACGTGCCCTCGGTGTACTCGGGGATGTGCACGGCGTCGAGCCATGCCTCCCCCGCCTCGACGAAGGCGTAGCCGTCGACGAGCGACGCCCGGCCCTGCCGCAGCGACTTCACCTCGGTGCCGCTCAGCACGAGGCCCGCCTCGTAGGTGTCCTCGATCGTGTAGTCGTGGCGCGCCCGACGATTGGTGGCCACGACCTTCTCACCGCGTTCCTTGGCCACGCGTGCCTCCCGGTCGTCCTGGTGTGTGGATGCGCTGCCCGAGCGGGCAGCCTCTCAGCATACAGCGCCGCCGCGCGGCGAGGCGACCCTGCCGGGGAGGCGCGGTGCGCGACGCGCGCTGCCCGCGCCTCCTCGACGGTGTCGCCCGGTGCTCACACCTTGAGGTAGCGGCGGATGGCCACGTTCGCGGAGAGCGCCGCCAGGACGATGCCGATGACGACGACCAACGGCACGACGATCACCGTCTCGCCCAGGCCGATGAACGGCGTGGAGGCGAAGTTCGTCACGAGGTAGCCCTTGACGAAGAAGTTGACGATGGCGAACAGGGCCCCGCCGGCCAGCACCGACCCGAGCAGGGCGGCGATCACCCCCTCGAGGATGAACGGCGTCTGGATGAAGCGGTTCGACGCTCCGACGAGCCGCATGATGCCGAGCTCCCTCCGTCGGCTGAAGGCGCTGAGGCGGATGGTCGTCGCGATGAGCAGGACGGCCGCGATCAGCATGAGCACCGCGATGCCGATCGCCGTGTAGCTCGCCGCGTTAAGCAGGTTGAAGATCGGGTCGAGGTAGCCGCGCTGGTCGACGACGCTCTGCACGCCCGCGAGGCTCGACAGGCTCTCGGTGAGGACGTCCGACTGGGTCGGGTCCTTGAGGTTCACCCAGAACGTCTCGTTCAGGTACGAGGGCTGCACGAACTCGGTGGCCGGGCTGTCGGCGAACTGCGTCGTGAAGCGGTCGTAGGCCTGCTGCTGGGTCTCGAAGTACGAGCGGTCGACGAAGGGCGCGAGGACGTCGCTGCTCAGCTGGTCGGCCACGCCGTCGATCTGGTCCTGCGTCGCCTTGGCGCCGGTGCAGTTGCCCGTCGTGTCGGTGTCGGTGCAGAGGTAGACGGCGACCTGCGCCTTGTCGTACCAGTACCCCTTCATCTGGTTGATCTGGAGCTGCAGCAGGGCGGCCGTGCCGACGAAGGTCAGGGAGATGAACGTGACGAGCACGACCGAGATGACCATCGAGGCGTTGCGGCGGAGGCCGCTGCCGACCTCGCTGAGGACGAGTCCGAGCCTCATGCGTCCGCTCCCCTCGTGCTGAGGTCCTCGACCCCGATCGCCTGGATGGGCACCGCCTGCGTCTGGTAGCCGCCGTGGCGCTCGTCGCGGAGGATGTTGCCGCCGGAGAGCTCGATGACCCGGCGCTGCATCTGGTCGACGATGCCGGCGTCGTGCGTGGCCATGATGACCGTCGTGCCGCCCGCGTTGATGCGCTCGAGCAGCGTCATGATGCCGGCGCTCGTCGACGGGTCGAGGTTGCCCGTGGGCTCGTCGGCCAGGAGGATCGACGGCTTGTTGACGATCGCGCGGGCGATCGCCACGCGCTGCTGCTCGCCGCCGGACAGCTCGTGCGGCAGGCGCTGTTGCTTGCCGACCAGGCCGACCATCTTCAGCACGTCGGGCACGGCCTCCTGGATGAAGCCCTTGCTCTTGCCGATCACCTGCAGGCTGAACGCGACGTTGTCGAACACGCTCTTCTGGGGCAGGAGCCGGAAGTCCTGGAAGACGACGCCGAGGTTGCGACGGAAGTAGGGGACCTTGCGGCTGGAGAGGGTGCCGAGCTTCTGCCCGAGCACGTGGATCTGCCCGGTCGAGGGCTTCTCCTCCTTGAGCACGAGGCGCAGGAAGCTGGACTTGCCGGAGCCGCTTGCCCCGACCAGGAACACGAACTCGCCCTTGAGGATCTCGAGGGTGACCGAGTTCAGGGCCGGTCGTGGGTTGCCGGCGTACACCTTGGTGACTTCATCGAATCGGATCATGACGGGGATCACCCTAAGCGCGGCCGCGGACGATCCGGGTCGCGACGCGCCCCGGCGGCGTGCCTATGGATCGGCTGACAGCAGCTCAGTCGTCGTCGCGCTTGCGCCAGCGGATGCCCGCCGAGATGAACCCGTCGAGGTCGCCGTCGAAGACGTTCGAGGGGTTGTTCACCTCGTGCTCGCTGCGGAGGTCCTTCACCATCTGGTACGGCGCGAGGACGTAGCTGCGGATCTGGTCGCCCCAGCTGGCCGTGATGTTGCCGGCCAGCTCTTTCTTCTTCGCGTTCTCGGCCTCCTTCTGCAGGAGCAGGAGGCGCGACTGCAGCACGCGCATCGCCGCGGCCCGGTTCTGGATCTGGCTCTTCTCGTTCTGCATCGAGACGACGGTGCCGGTGGGGATGTGGGTGAGGCGGACGGCCGAGTCGGTCGTGTTGACGCTCTGACCGCCGGGGCCCGACGAGCGGAAGACGTCGACGCGGATGTCGTTCTCCGGGATCTCGACCGCCTCGGTCTCCTCCATCAGCGGGATGACCTCGACGGCGGCGAAGCTCGTCTGGCGCTTGCCCGCGGCGCCGAACGGGCTCATGCGGACGAGGCGGTGCGTGCCGGCCTCGACGCTGAGGGTGCCGAACGCGTAGGGCGCGTCGATCTCGAAGGTGGCGCTCTTGATGCCCGCCTCCTCGGCGTAGCTCGTGTCCATGACCGTGGCGGCCATGCCGTGCTTCTCGGCGTAGCGGAGGTACATGCGCAGCAGCATCTCGGCGAAGTCGGCGGCGTCGACCCCGCCCGCGCCGGCGCGGATGGTGATGACGGCGGGACGCGGGTCGTACTCGCCGTCGAGGAGGGTCTGCACCTCGAGCGTGTCCATCATCTTCTGGAGGCTCTTCAGCTCGACCTGGGCCTCGTCGGCGCTCTCTTGGTCGTCGCCGTCGTTGGCCATCTCGACGAGCACCTCGAGGTCGTCGAGGCGCTGCTCCGTCGTCTCGAGCTTCTCGAGCTCGGACTGCCGGTGGCTGAGCGCGCTCGTGACCTTCTGCGCGTTCTCGGTGTCGTCCCAGAGGTCGGGGGCCGAGGCCTGCTCGCTGAGCTGGGCGATCTCGGCGACGAGGCGCTCTTGGCCGATCACCGCACGGATGTCCTCGAACGTGGCCCGGAGGGCGGCAATCTGCTCAGAGAAGTCCAGTGCGATCATGGTGCCCGAGCTTACCGGCCCGGGCCGTGCCGGGCCGCCGTGGCCCACGGCCCGGCAGCCCGGTCGCGCCGCTCAGCCGCAGAACTCGTAGGGCGTGCGATCGGAGCGGCTGACGGTCACCGTGTCGACGAAGCCGCCCTCGTGGAGCTCGAAGACGACGTAGCGCCCCTGGCCGTCCTCGACCGCGTACTGCACGCCGTACACCGCCGGGTCGTCCATCGTCTTGCGGGCCTGCGGGTAGGCCGCGAGGACGGACGCGGTGTCGGACCCGAGGCCGATGCCCTCCACCGTCGTCGGCGAGAGGGCGGCCAGCGCCGCGGCGCCGAGCTGCTGGTCGCCGCTCAGCACGACGTAGGTGGTCGCGTCGGTCACGCCGTCCGACCCGGTCACGAGGCCGAGGCCGTCCGGCCGGGAGAAGAAGGTCGCCGGGCACTCGACGTCGACGTCGTCGGGTCGCCGGTCGAAGGCCGAGATGGTGCCGACCTGCTCGGACTCGACCGCGTCGAGGTACGCGGGGCCGATGCTGTCGCTCGCGATGGTCCAGGTCGACGGGTCGGCGGGGTCGTAGGCGGGTCGCGTCGGGGTCGGGCTCGCCGTGGGCGACGGCGCCGGCTCGGCGGTCGCCGTGGGCGTCCCGACGGGCTCGAGCGAGCCCGGCGTGGAGGACGAGGAGGCGCTGGGCCGGCCCGTGGGGCGGAGCTCCGGCCCGGCCTGTCCGTCGCCTCCCGGGGGCGTCGCGCCGAGTCCGATCGCGAGGCCGCCCACGGTGACGACCGCCACGACGGCCGTGACGACCGAGGCGGCGACGACGCGGCGACGACGACGCCTCGCCGTGCGGGCTGGCTCCTCCGCCGCCGTCTCGGAGAGGACGCGCCGGAGGGCCGCGGCGCGGTCGGGGTCGAACGAGGCCCGGGCGTCGGGGCCGTGCTGGTCGTCGGTCATCGGGTCTCTCCGGTCGAGGGGACGGACGTGTCGGCGGCGACGAGGTCGCCGGTGGTGCGGGCCAGCCGCTGACGGGCCCGGGAGAGCCGCGACTTGACGGTGCCCACGGGCACCCCGAGCGCGACGGCCGCCTCGGCGAGCGGGAGCTCCTCCACGAGGCAGAGCAGCAGCACCTCACGGTCGAGCCGGCCGAGACCGGCGACCGCGTCGCGCAGGGCACGGCCGCGGTCGACCGCGTCGAGCCTCGCGGCGACGTCGTCGGCGTGGTCGTCGACGTCGGGCCGGGCCGGGAGCTTCGCGAGCGCGAGCCCGTGACGACGCCGGGCGCGCGCCGCGTTCTGCGCCACGTGCCCCGTCGTGACCAGCAGCCACGGCAGCACCGAGCCGTCGACCACGCGCACCGCCGCGCGTCGGCGCCACGCCTCGAGGAAGACGAGCGCGGCGACGTCCTCGGCGTCGTGCCGATGACGCGTCAGCCTCAGGGCGTGGCCGAGCACCCGGTCACGGTGCCGGTCGAAGACGACGCCGAACGCCTCGCCGTCTCCCTGCCCCGCGCGTGCCCACAGCGTGGCGTCGTCGTCGTTCATCGTCTCCCCCGTCGTGCGGCGGGCCCGTCCGGCCCCGCCGTGTCGTCGTCCGCCACGTGCGTCCCTCCCCCTCGAGGAGATGATCTCCCACCCGGACATGTCCGCAGCGCCGTCCGGGTTCCCTCTCGCGGATCCCGGGCGTGTCGCGAGCGTCGGCCGCGAGGCGCGCGCGGCCCGGCCCGCGTCGGGCCCGCGCGGTGCGGCTCAGCCGCGGGGCCGCGCCACGCCGGCCTCCCGGAGCGCGACGTCGGCCAGGCGGCGCACGACGGCGGGCTCGCCCGACCGCCACGCCGCGACCGCGTCGGGTGCCACGGCGAGCGCGGCGGCCGCGTCGCGGCCCGTGAGGGCGCGGAGCGCGAGCAGCTCCTCTCCCCCGGGCGTCGCCAGGAGCGACCGGACCGAGGAGGCGCGGCGCACGAACGCGACCCGTCCCCGCAGCCAGGCCCACGCCACGACCACGCTCGGCAGCCCCCCGACGAGGAGGCCCGAGACGAGGGCGGCCCGGGCGACGTCGTCCTGCTGCTGCCGACCCGCGTCGACGAGGGCCTGCCCGGCGCCGGAGGCCCCGTCGAACGGCGCGGACGCGGCACCGCCGAGCAGCGGGATGCCCCCGAGCACCCGGGAGGCGTCGTCCATCGTCCCCTGGAAGCCGGCCCCCGCCTCCTCGATCTGTCGTCCGAGCTCGGCCAATCCGCCGACGAAGGCGGTGACGGCGAGGCCGAGGGCGACGAAGGCGACGACGAGCCCGAGGGCGACGACGTCGCCGGCGATCTGCCGGGCACGGACGGGCGCGGACGCCGAGTAGAGCTGCATGGCCCCAGTCTGCCCGCGGACCCCGCCCCGGCGAGGCCGACCGACGGCCTCGGGTCACCGGCCGCCGAGGGGACCGGCGTCACCGGGCCAGCGAGAGGAGGGTCAGCGTGCGCCGAGCAGGGGCGCCCGGTCGGCGTAGCCGGCGCGGGCGGCGCGGCGCACGGCGTCGGGCAGGACGGCGAGGAGGGCGTCGACGTCGGCCTCGGTCGTCGTGTGGCCGACCGTCATGCGGAGCGCTCCCCTCGCCTCGTCCTCGGTGAGCCCCATGGCCAGCAGCACGTGCGAGGGTTCGGGGATGCCCGCCTGGCAGGCCGACCCGGTCGACACGCTCACCCCGGCGGCGTCGAGGAGGAAGAGCAGCGAGTCGCCCTCGCACCCCGGGAAGGTGAAGTGGGCGTTGCCCGGCAGCCGGTCGACGGGGTCGCCGCGGAGGACGGCGCCCGGCACGGAGCGCAGCACGCCCTCGACCAGCCGGTCGCGGAGCGGCTCGTACGCCTGGTGCGGCTGCTCGGCCGCGACGGCGAAGGCGACGGCCGCCGGGGCGTCCTGGGTACCCGACCGCACCTGGCGCTGCTGCCCGCCGCCGTGGATGAGCGGCACCACCGTGGCCGAGCGCGACAGGACGAGCGCGCCGATGCCGATCGGCCCGCCGATCTTGTGGGCGCTGACGCTCAGCGCGGCGAGGCCGCTCGCCCGGAAGTCGATCGGCACCTGGCCGTAGGCGGCGACCGCGTCGCAGTGCACCGGGACCCCGTGCGCCGCGGCGAGCGCGACCACCTCGTCGACGGGCTGGAGCGTGCCGACCTCGTTGTTGGCCCAGAGCAGGCTGACGAGGGCGACGTCGTCGTGCTCGTCGAGCGCCTCGGCCAGGGCGTCGAGCCGCAGGCGCCCGAGGGCGTCGAGCGGGACGGTCGTGACGACGGCCCCGTCGTGCTGCTCGAGCCACTCGACGGTGTCGACCGTCGCGTGGTGCTCGCCGCCGGGGACGAGGAGGCGCGGGCGCGGCCGGTCGGACTGCCGCGCCCACCAGAGGCCCTTGACCCCGAGGTTGACGGCTTCGGTGCCGCCCGAGGTGAAGACGACCTCGATCGGGTCGCAGCCGAGGCTCGCGGCGACGCGCTCGCGGGCCTCCTCGAGGGAACGACGCGCGGCCTGCCCGGCCGAGTGGATCGACGAGGGGTTGCCGACCGTGCTGAGGGCGGCGGCGTACGCGGCGACGGCCGCGGGGTGCATCGGCGTGGTCGCGGCGTGGTCGAGGTAGACGGTCATGCTGCGCGCCTCCTGCCCTCTCGGTCCGCCGACGGGCCCCTCGGCCCGTTCGCGGCCCGTCGAGCCGCTGATCTACTGTAAGTCCCGTGTCCGACACCGACCCCCTCGCCGACCTGGGCGTCCGCCCGACCCCCGAGGGTCCGACGCTGCGGGTCTGGTCTGCGTCGGCGTCGCGCCTCGAGCTCGTCATCGACGACGCGCCCTTCGACCGGGTGCTGCCGATGCACCGCGGACCGGGCGACGTGTGGAGCGTCACGGACGCCGCGCTCGTGCCGGGCCGGCGCTACTGGATCCGGGCCGACGGCGAGGCGGCCCCCGGCACCGCGTTCGACCCCGCCCGGCCGCTGCTCGACCCGTGGGCCCGCGGACTCGGGCGAACGGGCCGGGGCGAGCACCGCGCCACGGTGATCGACGAGTCGTTCGACTGGGGCGGCGTCGAGAAGCCGCGCACCCCGCTCGACCGGGTCGTCGTCTACGAGGCGCACGTCCGCGGGCTGACCCGGCTCGCCCCCTTCGTGCCCGACGAGCTGCGCGGGACCTACGCCGGTCTCGCCGCCGACACGACGATCGCCTACCTGAAGGGCCTCGGCGTCACGGCCGTGCAGCTGCTGCCGGTGCACGCGCACGTCGACGAGCAGCGCCTCGTGGCGCAGGGCATCGAGAACTACTGGGGCTACAACACGCTCTCGTTCTTCGCGCCGCACGCGGCCTACGCCAGCCGCGACGCGCAGCTGGCCGGGGCCTCGGCCGTGGTGCGCGAGTTCAAGGGCATGGTGCGGCTGCTGCACGAGGCGGGCATCGAGGTCTACCTCGACGTCGTCTACAACCACACGGCGGAGGAGGGCGAGGCCGACGGCCCGGTCACGAGCCTCCGAGGCCTCGACGGGGCGGCCTATTACCGCCACGACGCCGAGGGCCGCCCGGTCGACGTCACGGGCTGCGGCAACTCGCTCGACACGAGCCACCCCGCGGCGCACCGCCTGGTCATGGACAGCCTCCGCTACTGGGCCGGCGAGATGCAGATCGACGGCTTCCGATTCGACCTGGCGGCGACGCTAGGACGCGGTGCCGACCACGCCTTCGACCCCGCCCACCCGCTGCTGCACGACATCGTGTCGGACCCCGCGCTCGAGGGCGTGAAGATGATCGCCGAGCCGTGGGACGTCGGCCTCGGCGGCTGGCAGACGGGCGCCTTCCCCGACGGGTGGATCGAGTGGAACGACCGCTTCCGCAACCGCGCCCGAGACTTCTGGCTGACCGACGTCGCCGCCGCCCGCTCGCAAGGCCGTCCGCCCTCGGGCCTCGGCAGCTTCGCGTCGAAGCTGAGCGGCTCGAGCAACGTCTTCGCCCCCGAGCGCGGACCGCTGGCCGGCCTCAACTTCGTCACGGCGCACGACGGCTTCACGCTGCTCGACCTCGTCTCCCACGACGGCAAGCACAACCTCAGCAACGGCGAGGGCAACCGCGACGGCACCGACGACAACCGCTCGTTCAACCACGGCGTCGAGGGGCACAGCGACAACCCGTGGATCAGCGACGCCCGGCGACGGTCGATGCGCAACCTGCTCGGCACGCTCTTCGCGTCGTCGGGCGTCCCGATGCTGACGGCGGGCGACGAGCGCGGCCGCACGCAGCGCGGCAACAACAACGGCTACTGCACCGACAGCGAGCTCACCTGGGTCGACTGGACCACGCAGCCGTGGCAGCAGGCGCTCGTCGACGACGTGACGGCGCTCACCCGCATCCGCGCCGAGAACCCCGCGCTGCGGCCCACGCGGTTCGGGGTCGAGGGCGCCTGCACGCTGAGCGCCAACGACATCACGTGGTGCTCGGGCTCCGGCGCCGAGATGACGCCCGACGAGTGGAACGACCCCGGCGAGCGCACCCTGCAGTACCTGGCCCGGTCCACGCCGGAGCACGAGGAGCAGAACACGGTGCTCGTCGTCGTCCACGGCGCCGAGACGACGATGCCCGTCGTCCTCGCCGGCCAGGACGGCGTCGACCGCTGGGAGCCGCTCTGGACGAGCGACGACTCCGCGCAGCTCACGACGCTCGCGCCGGGCGACGAGGTGCTCCTGTCGCGGCCGACCGTCATCATCTACCGGGCCTCGGAGTGGCCGGACCGATGACGAGGTCGACGGGTGCCGGAGGCGCGGCCGGGCCGGGCACGCCCGCCACCGTCGCGCTCGCCGCCGCAGGCGTCCCGTTCACGGCCCACCCGTACGTGCACCACGACACGGCGACGAACTTCGGGGCCGAGGCGGCGGCCGAGCTCGGGCTGAGCGACGACCGGGTCTTCAAGACCCTCGTCGCGGAGGCCGACGGCGTCCTCGTCGTCGCCGTGGTGCCGGTCTCCCGCCGCCTCGACCTCAAGGCCCTCGCCGCGGCCGTCGGCGCGAAGAAGGCGCAGCTCGCCGACCCGGACGTGGCCGAGCGACGGACGGGATACGTCGTCGGCGGGATCAGCCCGCTGGGGCAGCGGACGACGCTGCCGACCGTCGTGGACGCGAGCGCCGCCTCCTTCGCCACGGTGTTCGTCAGCGGCGGGCGGCGCGGCTTCGACGTCGAGCTCGCCCCCGACGACCTCGTCCGCGCGACGGGCGGTCGGCTGCTGCCGATCGCGCGCGACTGACCGTGCCGAGGGCGCTGCCCGCGTCCGCTCCCCTGCCCACGACCCTCGGAGGCGCCCCCGTGCCCGACCTCTCCACGAGCGCCTGGGTCGTCGTCGCCGGCGTCGCGGCGCTCGTGCTGCTCAACGCCGCGACCGTGCTCGTCTACGCGCTCGACAAGCGCGCGGCCCGGCGTCGGACGCGGCGCGTGAGCGAGCGCGCCCTGCTGACGCTCGGGCTCCTCGGCGGGTGGCCCGGGGCCGTGCTGGCGCAGCGCACCTTCCGGCACAAGACGGCGAAGGCGTCGTTCCGTCACGCGTTCGTGCTGACGGTCGTGCTGAACACGGCGGTGGCGGCGGTCGTCGCCTGGCTCGTCGTCATGCCCGGGCGCTGACCGAGCACGCCGCCGGAGGGGGGTCGGGTGCCCCCTCCGGCGGCGGACGCGCAGGCGACCGGTCAGGCTCGGGCCGAGACCGGGCGCGCGGCGTCGCGCTGCTCTGCCGCAGGCTCGTCCACGGGGCCGCCGTCGGGTGGTCGACGGACCGCCGCGGACGTGCGGCGTGGTGCTGCCCCGGGGTGCGGGGCCGTCGAGGGCGCCGGGCTCGACCGGGGTTCAGGATCCGGTCGGCGGGCAGGCCTTCTCGACAAGGACGACAGTAGCTGTCCCCCACAATGCGGACAAGACTTTTCGATGCAGACGCATGCACCCAGTTCGGGGGGCCGGGGCGACGGACCCGGGGAGGCGCGGGCCGGACAGGCCGGGACGCCCGCCCCCGATACCGGGTAGCGTCGGCTCCGTGGCGACAGCATACGAACCCAGAGTCGGGCGGATCCCCGTCACGGCGCTCTCCCCGACCACCCCCGACCGGGTCTTCCCGACCAAGGCGTACTCCGGGGAGGTGGTGCCGTTCGCGGCCACCGTCTTCCGCGAGGGGCACGACATCATCGGCGTCGACCTCGTGCTCACCGACCCCGACGGCGAGGTGACCCGCCACCGCATGGTACCCGGCGTCCCCGGCACCGACCGGTGGAGCACGGAGGTCCAGCTCGAGGCCGAGGGCGACTGGTCGTGGCTCGTCGAGGGCTACAACGACGACTGGGCCACCTGGCTCCACACGGCCGAGATCAAGATCCCCGCCGAGATCGACGTCGACGTGACCTTCGAGCTCGGCAGCCGCCTGCTCACGGCCGCCGCCGGCGACTACCCCGACACCCCGCTCGTGCGGGACGCGGCCAAGGCGCTCGGCAACGCCTCCCTGACGCCCGGGGCGCGCCTCCGCGTGGCCACCGACCCGCGCCTCGCGGCGGTCTTCTCGGCGTCGCCGCTCGCGAGCCTGCGGAGCCCGAGCCCGGCCGAGACCCTCCGGGTCGAGCGCAGCCGCGCCGGGTCGGGCAGCTGGTACGAGTTCTTCCCCCGCAGCGAGGGCGCCCGCAAGCAGCCCGACGGCTCGTGGAAGAGCGGCACGTTCCGCACCGCGGCCCGTCGCCTGCCCGCCATCTCGCGCATGGGCTTCGACGTCGTCTACATCCCGCCGGTGCACCCGATCGGCACGACCTTCCGCAAGGGGCCCAACAACACGCTGACCGCGGGCCCCGGCGACCCGGGGTCGCCCTACGCCATCGGCTCGGCCGACGGCGGCCACGACGCCGTCCACCCCGACCTCGGCACCCTCGCCGACTTCCGGTGGTTCGTCGACGCGGCCCGCAACGCCGGCCTCGAGCTGGCGCTCGACCTCGCCCTGCAGTGCTCGCCCGACCACCCCTGGGTCACCGAGCACCCCGAGTGGTTCACGCAGCTGCCGGACGGCACCATCGCCTACGCCGAGAACCCGCCGAAGAAGTACCAGGACATCTACCCCCTGAACTTCGACGACGACTACGAGGGCGTCAGCCGCGAGGTGCTGCGCATCGTGCGGCACTGGATCGAGATGGGCGTCACGATCTTCCGCGTCGACAACCCGCACACCAAGCCCGTGCGCTTCTGGGAGTGGCTGCTGCACGAGATCCGGCAGACGAACCCCGAGGTGGTCTTCCTCTCGGAGGCGTTCACCAAGCCCGCCATGATGCAGGCGCTCGCCCAGGTCGGGTTCCACCAGTCGTACACGTACTTCACCTGGCGCAACGAGAAGTGGGAGCTCGAGGAGTACCTCACCGAGCTGTCGAAGGAGACGAGCGGCTGGCTGCGACCGAACCTGTTCGTCAACACCCACGACATCCTCACGCCGTACCTCCAGTACGGCGGTCGACCCGCTTACAAGGTGCGCGCGGCGATCGCGGCCACCGCATCGCCCACCTGGGGCGTGTACTCGGGCTACGAGCTCTTCGAGGACGTCGCCCGCCCGGGCTCGGAAGAGAACATCGACAACGAGAAGTACGAGTTCAAGCCGCGCGACTGGGCGGCCGCCGAGGAGGCGGACGCCTCCCTGGCCCCGTACCTCACGCAGCTCAACCGCATCCGGGCCCAGCACCCGGCCCTCCGCCAGCTGCGCAACCTCGAGCTGCACTCGAGCGACGACGACGCGGTGCTCGTCTACTCGAAGTACATCTCGGGCCTTCACACGCGCAGCGGCCGGCCCGACGCCCTGATCGTCGTCGCCAACGTCGACCCCCACTCGGCGCGCGAGACGACCGTCCACCTCGACGTCACCAAGTTCGGCCTCCGCCCCGGGGGCACGTTCACCGTCCGCGACCTGATCACCGGTCAGTCGTGGACCTGGTCCGACGACGCCTACGTCAGGCTCGACGCCTTCGTGGAGCCCGTCCACGTCCTGTCCGTCGACCTCAACCGCGCCCCCTGAGGAGCATCCCGATGAGCATCTTCCACCGCCACCCGCCGACGCCCGAGGAGCCCCGTCGCGGCGCCGAGGCGACGCCCGCCGAGCCCGCACCCGCCGAACCCGCACCCGCCGCCCCGAGCGCGCCGACGAGCCCACCGACCCCGACCCCCACCCCCGAGGAGCCGGTGCCCGCCCTCGCGGAGCCGTCCTTCGACGAGCTCATCGCGCCGGCGGCCGCGGAGCCCGCTGCTCCCGTCGAGCCCGAGCCCGTCGTGCAGCCTGAGGCCGTAGACGCCTCGGACGACGACCAGCCGCCGTCGCCCGCGATCCGCGAGCCCGCCCTGGCGCCCGAGGACCGCGAGCCCACCGTCGCCGAGCCCACCGTCGCCGAGCCCACCGTCGCCGAGCCCGCGACCGCCGAGCCCTCGGCCGCCGAGCCCTCGGCCGCCGCCTCGGACGACGCACCCCTCGCCGAGGACCCGACCCCGCCCGACGTCCGGGTGGGCGACCTCGAGGCCGGCACCGCGCCTCCCGCGCTCGACGACGCCGAGGTGGCCGCGGCCGCCGAGGGTCGCCACGGCCACCCGCACGCCCTGCTGGGCGAGCACACCCGCGACGGCGTGACCGTCGTGCGGGTCGTGCGCCAACTCGCGGAGAGTGTCACGGTGACCGCCGGGTCGGGAGCAGTCGTCGAGCTCGAGCACGTCGCACACGGCCTCTGGCAGGGCGTCGCCGCGGAGCCGCTCGGCGCCTACGAGATCACGGCGACGTACGACGGAGGCGCGCCCTGGGTCGAGGACGACCCCTACCGCTTCTCCCCCACCGTCATCGAGTTCGACCTGTACCTCTTCGGCGAGGGCCGTCACGAGCAGCTCTGGAAGATGCTCGGCTCGCACGTCCGCGAGCACGAGGGCGTCACCGGCACGTCGTTCGCCGTCTGGGCGCCGCACGCCCACGCCGTGCGGCTGATCGGCGAGCTGAACGGCTGGTACGGCCCCCGCCACGCGCTCCGCAAGCTGGACGGCAACGGCATCTGGGAGCTCTTCGTGCCCGGCGTCACCGAGGGCACGTACAAGTACGAGATCCTCACGCCCGACGGTGCATGGGTCGAGCGCGCCGACCCCATGGCGCGCCGCTCCGAGGTGCCGCCGGCCACCGCCTCCGTCATCACGAAGGCCGAGCACCGGTGGTCGGACGACGAGTGGATGACCGCCCGCGCGGCGACCGACCAGCACGGCGGGCCGATGAGCGTCTACGAGCTGCACGTCGGCTCGTGGAAGCCCGGCCTCGGCTACCGCGACATGGCCGACCAGCTCGTCGACTACGTGACAGCGCTCGGCTTCACCCACGTCGAGTTCATGCCGCTCTCGCAGCACCCCTTCGGCGGCTCCTGGGGCTACCAGGTCACCGGCTACTACGCGCCGCAGAGCACGTACGGGTCGCCCGACGACCTCCGCTACCTGATCGACCGCCTGCACCGCGCGGGCGTCGGCGTCATCATGGACTGGGTGCCCGGCCACTTCCCGAAGGACGAGTGGGCCCTCGGCAACTTCGACGGCCGCAGCGTCTACGAGCACTCCGACCCCCGCCGCGGCGAGCAGCCCGACTGGGGCACGCTCGTCTTCAACTTCGGCGACTCGCAGGTGCGCAACTTCCTCGTGGCGAACGCGCTGTACTGGCTGGAGGAGTTCCACATCGACGGCCTCCGCGTCGACGCCGTGGCGTCGATGCTGTACCTCGACTACAGCCGCGACGACGGCGAGTGGCTGCCCAACGAGCACGGCGGCCGCGAGAACCTCGAGGCGATCTCGTTCCTCCAGGAGGCGAACGCCACGGCCTACAAGCGCCACCCCGGCATCGTCATGATCGCCGAGGAGTCGACGAGCTGGCCCGGCGTCTCGCGGCCGACGAGCGAGGGCGGGCTCGGCTTCGGCCTGAAGTGGAACATGGGCTGGATGCACGACACCCTCGACTACGTCGAGAAGGACCCCGTCTACCGCCAGTACCACCACGGCGAGATCACCTTCTCGTTCCACTACGCCTGGAGCGAGAACTTCATGCTGCCGATCAGCCACGACGAGGTCGTGTACGGCAAGGGCTCCCTCTACGAGAAGATGCCCGGCGACGAGTGGCAGAAGCGGGCCAACCTGCGGGCGTACCTCGCGTACATGTGGGGCCACCCCGGCAAGCAGCTGCTCTTCATGGGCTCCGAGTTCGGCCAGCCCACCGAGTGGAGCCAGGAGCTCGGGCTCGACTGGTCGGTGCTCGACCGTCCGCAGCACCAGCAGGTGTTCGACCTCGTCAGCCGCCTCAACGCCGTCTACAAGGACGAGCCCGCGCTGTGGGCCCACGACTTCGACACCGACGGCTTCGAGTGGATCGACGGCGGGGCGGCCGAGCAGAGCGTCGTGGCCTTCCTCCGCAAGTCGGGCTCGGGAGACTCGGTCGCCGTGCTCGCCAACTTCTCGGGCCAGCCGCAGACCATGCGCCTCGGCCTGCCCGAGGCGGGCCGCTGGGAGGAGATCCTCAACAGCGACGCCGCCGAGTTCGGCGGGTCGGGGGTCGGCAACATGGGCGGCGTCACGGCGACGGACTCCCCCTGGGCCGGTCGCTCGGCCTCGGCCGAGGTCGTGCTGCCGCCGCTCGGGGTCCTCTGGCTGAAGCTCCGCCGCTGACGCCTCCCCGGTGACCGGCGGCGCGCCTCCTGCCCGCCCTCGCGCACGAAGGCCCCCGCCGATCGGATCGGCGGGGGCCTTCGTGCGTGGTCGCTAGTAGAGCAGCATCGTCAGGCGACGACGAGCGGCGGCCACGCGCGGGTCGTCCACCCCCACGATCTCGAAGTACTCGAGGAGGCGCGCGCGGGCCTGGTCCTTCCCGGCCTGGCCCTGGGTCGGGAAGACGGTCAGCACGCGGTCGAAGGCGTCGTCCACGTGACCGCCGCTGACGTCGAGGTCGGCGACCGCGAGCTGGGCCGCGAGGTCGGTCGGGGCGGCGGCGGCGGCAGCCCGGACGTCGGCGAGGCTCGCCCCCTGCAGGCGCGCGATCAGCGACACCTGCGCCAGGCCCGCCACGGCGAGCTGGTCGCGGGGGTCTTGTGCGATGGCGGTCGTGTAGGCGGCGATCGCGGCCTCGTAGTCGCCGCGGTCGATCGCGTCGTACGCGTCCTGGTGGTGCGGCGGCAGCGGCTCGGGCTCGGGCTCGACCGCCTCGCCGTCCGCGGCGGCGACGCCCTCGACGACGGCCGTGCCCGTGACGCCGTTCTGCGCGGCGAGCTCGAGCACCTGCTCGAGGACGTCTCGCACCTGCGCCTCGGGCAGCGCCCCGACGAAGAGCTGCACCGGGCGCCCGCCGATGACGGCGGCGACGGCCGGGATCGACTGCGCCTGGAAGGCCTCGGTCAGCTGCGGGTTGGCGTCGACGTCGACCTTCGCCAGCACGAACCGGCCGGCGTGCTCGGCGACCAGCTTCTCGAGCACGGGCGAGAGCTGCTTGCACGGGCCGCACCACTCGGCCCAGAGGTCGACGATGACGGGCACGGTGTTGCTCAGCTCGAGGAACTGCGAGAACGTCGCGTCGGTCGCGTCGAGGACGAGCGCCGGGACGGCGACCGACCCGGGGGTCGCGGGGGCGCCGGCCGAGTCGGTCGGGGCGCCGTCGGCCGGGGCGGTCGCGGGGGCCGCCGGGGGGCGGTTCACGAGCGACGAGAGGTCGACGGCTCCGCGGAGGCCGGCGGGCACCGGGGGCAGGTTGGTCATGGCAGCTCCTTCGCGCTGATGAGGGCCTGGCTGAAGCCGAGCAGGACGATCTCGTCGTCGCTGCCGACCGGGGGGACGGAGAAGAGCAGCTGCACGCCGTACGTGGCCTCGATGCCCTTCGTCGACTTGTCGATGCCGAGCAGCGTCTTCACGGCGCCGGCGGGGTTCACCTCGGCACCGCTCGCGGTGGGCTTGACGGTCTCGACCTCGTCGAGGCCGACCGACACGATCGCCCCGGCGTCGTTCGTCGCGAACGCGACCGCCTCGGCACCGTCGGGCGTCGACGCGTAGTCGATGGAGGCGGTCGTCGGCAGCGCCGCCCGCTTGGCGTCCTTGTACGCCTTGCCGATCTTCTCGCGCAGGGTGTCGCCGTCGGCCTGGAACTGGGCGGCGTACGTGCTCTCGTCGCCGTTCCGCAGGATGTCGCCGTACGCCTCCGCCAGCTGGTCCGGTCGCAGCGTGAGCAGCTTCACGTCGGGGGCGAGGCGGGCGGCCCCCAGGGAGGCGGGTGCCACGGTCGGCAGGGTCGCCTGCGCCTCGAGCGACTGGAGGTACTCGACCCGGTAGGGGTCGCGGGCCGTCTGCTGGACGAGGGTGAGGGCGACCGGCGCCTTGGTGGCGTCGGCGTCCTGCACGACGGTGAAGAGGGTGCGCGGCCAGGTGTCGGCCTGCTGGGGCAGCGTGAGCGTGACCGACCCGGCGGGGACCGCCACGGGGCCGGCGGCCGCGCCGTCCTTCGCGCGCAGCTGGTAGTTGGCGTCGCGCTGCTCGAGCGCGGGGCCGGAGAAGCGCGTGGCGGCGGCCGTGGCGTCGAGCGCGGCGTCGGCGGCCGAGGCCGTCTCGGCGACGCGCGCGACGATGCGCTCGGCCTGGGCCTGCGTCACGACGGGCGGCTGCAGGTCGGTCGTCTCGTCGGCGCCGTCGGTGGCGGTCGGCGTCGGGGTCGCGGTGGTGCCGGCGCCCGTGCCGCCGACGGAGCTCGGCCAGTAGTCGGCCGTGCAGCCGCCGAGGGCGAGGGAGCCGACGAGCACGACGGGCACCACGGCCACCAGGCGACGACGACCGCCCCGGCGGCGCGACTCGATCATCGGGGGCGCACCGGCCGACAGCGCACGGCGTCGCGGCGGTCGGGGCAGCTTCGGCCGCTTGCCGTCGCTCGAGCTGCGGCGCGGGCCCCGGGTGCGGCGGTGGTGCGCGATCGCCCATGCGTACAGGAGGACGCCGATCACGAGCACGACGAGCCCGCCCACGATGAGGGGGCCGGCCGTCGGGGTCGAGGTCGAGAGCGGCCAGGTGACGGCGATGTCGGACGGCGCGGGCTGCGTGCCGTCGGAGACGACGACGAGCGAGATGTCGTCGGGAGCGTCGAGCGAGAAGGTCAGCGACGAGCCCGAGTACTGCTCGTACCAGAGGTCGGAGTCGGCCGGCGAGGGCACCTCGGTCGTGTCGCCGGCGACGACCCGCGACGTCAGCTCGTCGGTCTCGTCGTCGAAGCCGACCTGGTTGTAGGAGGCGTCGCCCACCCACCCGAGGACGTCCGACGTCCGGCCGTAGGCCGCGAAGGCCTCGTCGCCGCCGGAGATCGACAGGGTCTGGCGGCCGTCGTGGCCGTGCAGGGCGCTGGCCGGCACGACGGTGACCGTCGCGTCGGACGACTCCGTCGACACGGTCGACGTCACGCTCGACGGCGGCGCGAACACGGTGCGCTGCGCGAAGCCGAGCCCGACCATGAGGGCCGCGAGCACCACGACGACCACTGCGACGATGAACCGCACGTTTCTCCCTCCGTGCCGCCATCCCGGTCGGGTGGGGGCACGGACCGGATCGGGACGCGCCCGCGCGGGCCTGGCCGGGAGGCCGGGCACGGCAGCAGATTTCAAGACGACCCAGCCTAACCGACCGGGCCTGTGAGCCGCTCGTCCCCGCTCCTCCCCCGCCGCCGGGCGGCGCGGGGGTCTCGCCCGGCGCCCGCGCCGTCGTCGGGCCGGGCCCCCGCCGGTGCCGCTAACATCGTCCCGCCGGGCCGCTGTCGCGCAGCGCCCACCGCCGACGTGAGGAGACACAGTGGCCGCTGACGAGGCTGATTTCGGGACCGAGCTGCGGGGCTACCGCAAGGACGACGTCGACCGGGCCGTCAGCGACCTCCGCCGCGAGCTGATCAAGGCCAACGCCGACCGGGCCCAGGTCGCCGACCAGCTGAAGCACTCGCACGCGCGCCTCGAGGAGATGCAGCGCGAGCTGGAGGAGGCGGGCACGCCCACCTACGCCGGCCTCGGCAGCAAGCTCGAGAAGACCCTCCGGCTCGCGGAGGAGCAGGCCACCCGCCTCGTCAGCCAGGCCGACATCGACGCGGAGGAGCTCCGCCGCTCGTCCACCGACGAGTCACGTCGGCTCCTCGACGACGCCCGGGAGCGCTCGACCGCGATCCTCGACGACGCCCGGGGCCGCGCCTCCGCCCAGGTCGCCGAGTCGACCGCCGAGGCCGACCGCCTGGTCGCGCGGGCCCGCGGCGAAGCCCGGTCGCTGCTGCAGGAGGCCCAGCGCGACTCCTCCGCCATGCGGGGCGCCGCCGCGACCGAGTCGGCCGAGAACGTGTCGACCGCCCGTCACGAGGCCGCGGCCGTCCGCAGCGACGCCGAGCGCGCCGCCGCCGAGCTGCGCGCCGAGGTCGAGCGCGAGGTCGCCGACGCGAGGGACGGCGCCGCGGCGCTGGCCCGCGAGACCGAGCTGGCGCGGGCCCAGTTCGTCGGCGACAGCGAGCGGCAGCAGGCCGACCTCGACCGCGAGGGCGCGGCCGTCCGCTCCGAGCTCGCCCGTCTCGACGAGACCACGCGCGCCGACCTCGACGTCGAGGTCGCGGCGCGCCGGGACGACCTCGCGCGCGAGGTGGAGGCCGGCCGCGCCGAGCTCGACGCCGACGTCGCCAACGGCCGCGCCGACCTCGAGCGCCACGTGGCCGAGACCCGCGCCGCCCTCGACGCCGACGTGGTCCGCACCCGGGCCGAGCTCGCCCGCGAGGTCGAGACGACCCGCGTCGAGCTGCGCCGCGAGGTCGACACCGCCCGGGCCGAGGTCGAGGTCGAGGTGTCGACCGCCCGCGACCGGGCCGCCGCCGAGATCGCCGCCGACCGGGCGCGGCTCGAGCGCGAGGTCGAGGAGGCGCGGGCCGACCTGGCCGAGGAGATCGCCGCCCGCCGGGAGGAGGTCGACCTCGCGACCGCCGTCGCGCGGGAAGAGATCGAGCGGACGACGACCGAGACCCGCGACCGCCTCGCCCGGGACGTCGACCAGCAGCGCGACCGCCTCGAGCGGGAGGCGGCCGAGGCCCGGGCCGTGGTCGAGGCGGAGACGACCAGCGCCCGGGCCGACCTCGACGCCGAGGTGGCCGAGAGCCAGGCCCAGCTCGTCGACGACGAGGAGTCGCAGCGGGTCCGTCTCGCCCACGAGGCCCAGACGATGCGCGCCCAGCTCGCCGCGGAGCGCGACCGAGCCGTGACCGAGCTCGCCCGCGAGCTCGAGGCGGCCCGCAGCGCGCTCGAGGTCGAGCTGCGCACCCGGCGCGACGCCGCTGAGCGCGAGCTCGTGCAGCGGCACCACGGCGCCGTCGCCGAGACGCAGGGCTACCTCGACGACGCGGGCCAGCAGCTGGAGGAGGCGCGTCAGCGGGCCGCCGAGGCCCGTCGCGAGGCCGACGAGCTCGAGAAGTCGTCGAGCGACCACGCCCGTACCGTGCGGTCCGAGGCCGACTCGACGGCGCACGAGATGCTGACCGACGCCGAGACCCGGTCGCGCGACCTGGTCTCCGAGGCCGAGGCGAGGGCCGGCGACATCGTCGGCGACGCGGAGGAGCGGCTCGCCGCGATCCGTGCCGAGCGCGACGAGGTCGCCGACTACCTCGAGAACCTCCGCGGCGTGCTGGGCGGAACGGGCGCCGGTACGTCAGAGTAGGCACTCGACGTCGCGCGGAGCCGGCGTCGTCCGTCGACAGGAGCTCGCCCCCCGTGAAGATCCACAACCCCTTCCGCCTGGGGCTGCTCGCCGGTCTCGGCGTGCTGGTCGCCCTCCTCATCGGCGGAGCGGTCGACCAGCTGTCGACGATCCTCACCTACGTCGGTGCCGCGATCTTCATCGCCCTGGGGCTCGACCCGGTGGTGTCGTGGCTCGAGAACCGCCGCGTTCCGCGTCCCGCGGCCATCGTGATCGTCTTCGCGGCCGTTCTCGGGGCGGTGGTGGGCGTCGTGTTCGCGATCGTGCCGGTCATCATCAGCCAGGCGACCGTGCTCATCACGAACCTCGTGACCTACTTGCAGAGCGTCACCACGCAGGAGTTCGTGGACAACCTGCAGGCGCTCGTGCCGCAGAACGTCTTCGACGTGCAGCAGGGCCTCGACTCGGTGCTCGACTTCCTCGCGAACCCCGACAACGTGCTCACCATCGGCGGCGGGGTGCTCGCGGTGGGCGTGGCGATCGGCAACGGCGTCTTCGCGACGATCGTCGTCCTCATCCTCACGCTCTACTTCACGTCGTCCCTCACCGTCTTCAAGCGGGGCCTCTACCAGCTCGTGCCCGCCTCGCAACGGGTGCGCTTCGCCGACATCGCGGAGCAGATCAGCACGTCGGTCGGCCGCTACGTCATCGGGCAGTTCACGCTGGCCGCGATCAACGGCATCCTCAGCTTCGTCTTCCTCAGCGTCATCGGGGCCCAGCAGCCCGCGGTGTTCGCCTTCATCGCGTTCCTCGGGTCGATCATCCCCCTGGTCGGCACGATCAGCGGCTCGGCCGTCATCGTCCTCGCCCAGGTGATCCTGCTGCCGGGCTCCCCCTCCACCTGGATCACGGCCGCGATCTGGTACCTCGTCTACATGCAGGTCGAGGCCTACCTGCTGAGTCCCCGCATCATGCGTCGGGCGGTCCGGGTGCCCGGGGTCATCGTCGTGATCGCCGCCCTCGTCGGGGGAACCCTGCTGGGCGTGCTCGGGGCCCTCATCGCCATCCCGGTCGCGGCCTCGGTGCTGCTCATCATCCGCGAGGTCGTCGTCCCGCGGCAGAACGCCCGCTGAGCCCGAGCCGTCAGGCGACCGGCCACCGGGTCGACAGCGGGAGCGCCCCGGGGGCGACGCGGCGCACGATCTCGGTCAGCACCTGGCTCGTCTGCTTCTCCCCGACCCAGAGGTGCTTGCCGCCCTCGACGGCCACGACCTCGACGCGAGGGGCGATCGCGAACCGGCGACGCGCCTCCTCAGGTCTCAGGTAGTCGTCGAGCTCGGGCACGACGGCGACGACCGGCACGTCGGCGTCGCCCCACGCGGCGAGCTCGGCGTCGGTGGTGCGGTGCAGCGGCGGCGACAGCAGGACGAGCCCGGCGACGTCGAGCCCACGGGCGTGCTTGAGCGCCACCTCGGTGCCGAACGACCAGCCGACGAGCCAGGGCCGCGGCAGTCCGCGCTCGGCGACGAGGGCGAGGGCCGCGCGCAGGTCGGCAGCCTCGGCCACGCCCTCGCCGAAGGTGCCCTCGGACCGGCCGCGCGGGGACGAGACCCCGCGGAAGTTGAAGCGCAGCACGGCGACGTCGGCCAGCGCGGGGAGGCGCGCGGCGGCCTTGCGCAGGACGTGCGAGTCCATGAACCCGCCCGCCGTCGGCAGCGGGTGCAGCGCCACGATCGTGGCCACCGGCTCGTGCTCGAGCGGCAGCGCCAGCTCGCCGACGAGGACGAGGCCGTCGTCGGTGCGGAGCTCGACGTCGGTGCGTCGGGCGGGCAGCTCGACTCCCCCGCGGACGCCGACCGGCACAGGATCGGGGACGGGCAGGCTCACGAGATCCTCCAGCAGTGGGTGTGCCAGTGTCGGCGGGCGGCCAGGTCGTCGGCCTCGCCGAAGAGCCCGTCCGCCCGCCACGCCACGATGTGCGGCGTCGACGGGGTCACGGCGAGGCTGCAGCCGGGGCAGACGTACTCCTTGACGGCGGACGTCGCGCCGACGGACTGGACGTTGTAGTCGCGGCCGTGCTTGGTCTCGACGCGGAGCCCGCCCAAGAGGGCCCTGCCGAGGTCGACGGGCTCGTCGGGTGCGGCACCGGGGCGGTCACGAGGACGACGCGGTCGGTTGCTGCGGGGCATGCCGACCAGCGTAGCAACGCCCCGGTCGCCGTCGTCGAGGGAGCCGGGGCGTCGCTGGTGCCGCGAGCGGGCGATCAGTACCAGTTGACGGACTGCGAGTGGGCCCAGGCGCCGCAGGGCGTCGTGTAGCGGCCCTGGATGTAGTTGAGGCCCCAGGTGATCTGCGTCGCGGGGTTGGTCTGCCAGTCGGCGCCGGCCGAGGCCATCTTGCTGCCGGGCAGCGCCTGCGGGATGCCGTAGGCACCGCTCGACCTGTTGGCGGCGTAGACGTTCCAGCCCGACTCTTTGTTCCAGAGCGAGACGAGGCAGTCGTACTGCTCGCTGCCCCACCCGCGGGCGGCGACGAGGTCAGCCGCGGCGGCCTTCGCGCTGCCGGGGTCGGGCTTGCCGGCCACGGGCGCGGAGCCGCGCGACTTCTTGGTCGTGCCCGTGCTCGTGCTCGTACCCGTGGAGGCGGCGGGCGCCTCTTCGACGACGGGCTCGGGCGGCGGGGGCGGCGGCGGGACGGTCACGCCGTAGGAGTCGCGGTCGGCCGTGGTCGCGACGCCGCCGGCGACGGTGAAGGACTGGCCGGGGGCGACGACGGCAGCGGCCACGGACCCCGTGGTGGCGGCCTCGGCACCCGCGAGCGGGTTGACCAGGGACGCACCGACGAAGGCGAAGGAGGCGCAGAACCCGAGCATCGGGAGCACGACCGGGCGACGTCGCGCCCGCTTCGGGGGAGCCGCGGCCTCGGACACCGAGACGAGCGACGCCGGGACGCGCCGGTGCACCGCGCGGGGTCGCGCGACGACCGCCGGGTGCTCTCGAGGAGTGGAGACGGGATGAGTGATCGCTGCGTGCCTGCCCATGAGTCCGTCCAGAGTAACGGACATGTCACGGGACGGCCAGGGTCTCGTGGGCGTGTAGCCCGACCCGTCCTGGGCCCCGGGTCGGCGGACCGGGTGTCAGCGGACGGCGAGCATGACGTCGACGACGGCGTCCAGGACGACGTCGACCTGCGCCTCGCGGTACCCGCCCCGCTTGGCGCGGAAGACCGAGCCCCGAACGTCGTCGATGCTGAGCGCCCGCCCGTCGCTGAAGTAGCCCTGCAGTCGTCGGACGAGGCGGTCGACGTCGCGCGGGTGGTACCCCGCGGTGAGGAAGCCGACGCGGTCGAAGCGGTGGCCCTCGGGTCGGTCGAGCCGCGCGACGATCTCCTCCGCCGTCTGACGCGCGCCGCCGTACCACTCGTCGTCGCCTGCCTGTCGCCGCGCCCGCTCCCGTTCACGCTCGGCGAAGGCGTCCTCCAGGCGCTCGAGGGCCGCGTCGACGTGGCCGGTCGAGTAGCCGGACTTCGTCATGGCGAAGGCCGTCCGCCGGATGTCGGCGGAGGTGAGACCGCCCTCCCCCGGGGCGGCCGCGTAGGCCGACCGGGCCCGCGCGAGGAAGGCGTCGACCTCGGTGCTGTCGTAGCCGAGCTGTCCCTGGGGCGAGAGGGGGAATGGAGTGCTCACGGCGACCATCATGCCGCATCGCCCGTCAGGCGAAGATCAGGTACAGGCCGTAGGCGACCGCGGCCGACGGCAACGTGCTGTCGAGCCGGTCGAGGAAGCCGCCGTGGCCGGGGAGCCACGTGCTGATGTCCTTGATGCCGAGGTCTCGCTTGATCAGCGACTCCGACAGGTCGCCGATCGTGGCGGTCGCGATGATCACTCCACCGAGCAGGAAGCCGAAGTACCACGGTTCGTCGAGCATGAGCCACGAGGTCAGCACGGCCGCGATCAGGCTCGCGGCGACCGACCCGGCGAAGCCCTCCCAGGTCTTCTTGGGGCTGATGCGGGGCGCCATCGGGTGCTTGCCGAAGTTGAGGCCCGTGGCGTAGGCCCCTGTGTCCACGGCGATGACGATGATGAGCGCGGAGAGCGTCCACGCCGCCCCGTTCGGCTGGGCCGCGAGCAGCACCATGAAGCTGCCGAGGAAGGCGCAGTAGATCTGGACGAACGCTCCCGCGCCGATGTCGCGGAGGACCACCGAGGCGGGCTTGCGATGCGACGGGCGGGCCAGCTCGACGAGCCGCCAGGCCGAGACCGCCGCGATGCCGACGAGCAGCGCGATCCACTGACCCGTGGCACCGCCGTAGAAGGCGGCAGGCACGATGGCCAGGCCCGCGAGCACGCTGGGGAGCCGAGGCACGTCGCGTCCGGCGAAGCGGAGGGCGCTCGTCAGCTCGAAGCAGAGCGAGCCGATCAGGGCCCCCGCGACGAGCATGAAGAACGCCGGCTCGAAGATGAGGCTGAGCAGGACGGCGCCGCCCAGGCCGACGCCGACCGCGATCGCCGCGGGGAGGTTGCGTCCCGTCCGGGCTGTCAGCTTCTCGTTGCGGGCACCGAGCTGGGCCCGGCGGGTACGGATCTGGCTCTCGAGGTCGTGCCGCGCCGCCTGGGCCCGCGCGCCGAAGTCGGCGCGACGGCTGCCGAGGGTGGACTTGGTGTTCGGCGCCGGGTCGTCGGTGCGGGGGCCGTCAGGAGCGTCGCTCATCTAGACCTCGAGCAGCTCGGCTTCCTTCTTCTTGAGCGCGTCGTCGATCGAGTCGGTGTAGCTCTTCGTCACGGCCTCGAGCTCCTTCTCGGCACGGGCCACCTCGTCGTCCCCGACCTCGGTCTTGAGCGCGTCGAGGTCGGTCTTCGACGACCGGCGGATGTTGCGGATCTGCACCTTGGCGTCCTCGCCCTTGCCGCGCACGATCTTGACGAACTCCTTGCGACGCTCCTGCGTCAGCTCGGGGATCGTCACGCGCACGAGGGTGCCGTCGTTCGTGGGGCTCGCGCCGAGGTTCGGGAAGGTCGCGATGGCCTTCTCGATCTCCTTCAGGGCGGACTTGTCGTAGGGCGTCACGATCATGGTGCGCGCCTCCGGCACCTGCAGCGACGCCAGCTGCGCCAGCGGCGTCGGCGTGCCGTAGTAGTCGACCGGGATCTTCTGGAACAGGGCCGGGTTGATGCGGCCCGTCCGGACCTGGCTGAAGTCGGTCTTCGCCGACTCGAGGGCCCTCTCCATCTTGTCGCGCGTCTCGGTCAGTACGTCAGTGATGGTCACGATGCTCCCTTGGTTCGTCGTCGAGCTTAGTCGTCAGTTGCTGACGAGGGTCCCGATGCGCTCGCCCCGGATGGCGCGCGCGATGTTGCCCGCGCCCTCCATGCCGAAGACGTGCATCGGCATGCCGTTGTCCATGCAGAGGCTGAAGGCCGTCGAGTCGACGACCTTGAGCCCCTTCACGAGCGCCTCCTGGTAGGTCAGGCGGTCGAGCTTGACGGCGTCGGGGTCGTGGCGCGGGTCGGCCGAGTACACGCCGTCGACCCCGTTCTTGGCCACGAGGACCTCGTCGGCGCCGATCTCGAGCGCCCGCTGCGCCGAGACGGTGTCGGTCGAGAAGTAGGGCAGGCCGGCGCCCGCGCCGAAGATGACGACGCGGCCCTTCTCGAGGTGGCGCTCGGCCCGGCGGGGGATGTAGGGCTCGGCGACCTGCGTCATCGAGATGGCGGACTGGACGCGGGTCGCGGCGCCGGCCTTCTCGATGAAGTCCTGCAGGGCGAGGGCGTTCATCACGGTGCCGAGCATGCCCATGTAGTCGGCCCGGCCGCGGTCCATGCCCAGCTGGCTGAGCTCGGCCCCGCGGAAGAAGTTGCCGCCGCCGACCACCACGGCGATCTCGACGTCCTTCGAGGCGTCGGCGATCTCGGCCGCGATCGCGCCGACGACGTCGGGCGCGACGCCGAGCTGGCCGCCGCCGAAGGCTTCTCCTGAGAGCTTGAGGAGGACTCGTCGTCGTCCGGTCGTTTCTGTCGTCATGCGAGTGCTCCCTCGAGTCGTGGCCGCAGCCAGGTTAGCGAGTTCCGGCGGTGCGCCGTCGCCCGGAGGTGGTGCCCGCGGCGGTCGAGCCGACCGGCGGCGGGCACACGAACGGGGTCCGGGACGCGTGCGTCCCGGACCCCGTCCGACGGCTGGCTAGGCGCCGACCTTGACCCGGGCGAAGCCCTGGATCGTGATGCCGGCCTCCTCGACGACCTTGGCGACCGACAGCTTGCTGTCCTTCGCGTAGGCCTGGTCGAGCAGGGCGATCTCCTTGAAGAAGCCCGTGAGGCGACCCTCGATGATCTTCGGCAGGGCGGCCTCGGGCTTGCCCTCGTTCTTCGCGGTCTCCTCGACGATGGCGCGCTCCTTGGCGACGTCCTCGGCGGGGACCTCGTCGCGCGACAGGTACGTCGGCGCGGCGAAGGCGATGTGCTGGGCGATGGAGCGTGCCGTCTCGGCGTCCGAGCCCGTGTAGCCCACGACCACGCCGACCTGCGGGGGCAGGTCCTTCGAGGTCTTGTGCAGGTAGATCGCGAACTCGTCGCCCTCGACGTGGCTGACCGAGCGGAGCTCGACCTTCTCGCCCATGAGCGCGGCCTCGTCGTTGACGAAGGCCTCGACCGTCTGGCCGCCGATCGCGGCGGCGTTGCCCGACGCCGCGTCGGTGGCGCCGGAGGCGGCGACGGCCTCGAGGACCGAGTCGGCCAGCGCGATGAACTTCTCGTTCTTCGCGACGAAGTCGGTCTCGCTGGCGAGCTCGATGAGGGTGGCGTAGCCCGAGGAGGCCTTCGCGGCCACGAGCCCGGCGGTGGTCTGACGACCCTCGCGCTTGGCGACGCCCTTCAGGCCCTTGACGCGGAGGATCTCCACGGCCTTCTCGATGTCGCCGTCGGCCTCGACGAGCGCGTTCTTGCTGTCCATCATGCCCGCGCCGAGGCGGTCACGGAGGGTCTTCACGTCAGCGGCGGTGAAGTTTGCCATGTCTGACTTCCTTTCGTGGAGTCGGAGGGAGGAGAGGAGTGACTACTTGGCGTCGGCGTCGGCCGGCTCGGCGGCCGTGGCCTCGGTGGCCTCGGCGACGGGCTCGGCGACCGGCTCGCCCAGGGGCTTCTCGGCGACCTGCGCGTCGGCGTCGTTCTCCTCGACGGGGAGCGGCTCGGCGGCGGCCTCGGCCGCGGGGGTCTCGGTCGCGGGGGCCTCGGCGGCGGCGGCCTCGCTCTGCGCGAGGAGCTCGGCCTCCCACTCGGCGAGGGGCTCGACGGGCTGGTCGGCGTCCTCGGGCTTCTGGTGACGCTGGACGAGGCCCTCGGCCGCGGCGTCGGCGACGATGCGGGTCAGGAGGCCGACGGAGCGGATGGCGTCGTCGTTGCCCGGGATCGGGAAGTTGATCTCGTCGGGGTCGCAGTTCGTGTCGAGGATGCCGATGACCGGGATGCCCAGCTTCTTGGCCTCGTCGATCGCGAGGTGCTCCTTCTTGGTGTCGACGACCCACAGGGCCGACGGCGTCTTCGTGAGGTTGCGGATGCCGCCGAGCGTCTTGTGCAGCTTGTCGAGCTCGCGCTTCTTGATCAGGAGCTCTTTCTTCGTGAAGCCCTGCGTCGTGTCGTCGAAGTCGATGTCCTCGAGCTCCTTCATGCGGGCGAGGCGCTTCGAGACCGTCTGGAAGTTGGTCAGGAGGCCGCCGAGCCAGCGCTGGTTCACGAAGGGCTGGCCGACGCGGTTCGCCTGCTCGGCGATCGAGCCCTGAGCCTGCTTCTTCGTGCCGACGAAGAGGATCGTGCCGCCGTGGGCGACCGTCTCCTTGACGAAGTCGTACGCCTTGTCGATGTAGCCGAGCGACTGCTGCAGGTCGATGATGTGGATGCCCGAGCGCTCGGCGAGGATGAATCGCTTCACCTTCGGGTTCCAGCGACGGGTCTGGTGTCCGAAGTGGACGCCGCTGTCGAGCAGCTGGCGGATGGTGACGACGGCCATGGTCGTTCTCCTGGTTCTGGGCACGCCCGCGGGCGTGCCTGCTTGTCGGTTGTCCGGACGACCGGTCGGTCGTCACTGCCTGGTGCCCGGGCACGCGTCCGCCGACGGCGCCGGGAGGCACGATCGGACCGAGTGGACGTGGAGGCCGGGTGCGACGCGGGACGATCTGGCCGTCTCGCAGTCGGTGCGTCCGGAGACGCACAGGGCACGCGAAGTCAGCCTGCTGAGCAGGCTGCATCGCTCATCGTAGCACCACGGCACGCGGGCCGGAGGCGCGGGGAGCGACCCGGGGACCGCCCCCGCGACCGCCGCACCGGTCGCGGCTAGCGGCGCCGACCGAGGCCGAGGATGCTGCGCCGGGCTGGGCGCGCCTCCTCGAGTCCGTAGTGGTCGCCGATGCTGTCGCGGAGCTGCCGACGCTGGGCCCGGAGGAACTTCCGGTGCTCGTCGTCGAACGCCCGGAAGGTCGCCACGCAGATGCCGATCATCACGACGCTGAAGGGCAGGGCGGTGATGATCGCGGCGGTCTTCAGCGCGTCGAGGCCGCCCGTCAGGAGGAGGGCGATCGCGACGAGGGCGGTGACGACCGCCCAGAAGATGCGCACCCAGACCTTCGGCTCCGTGTCGCCCCCGGTCGAGATCATGCCGAGCACGAGGGAGCCCGAGTCGGACGAGGTGATGAAGAACAGCCCGATCAGCAGGATGGCGCCGAAGACGGCGACCGAGCCGCCCGGCAGGCCCTGCAGCATCTCGAACAGCGCACCCTCCGTGTCGACGGAGCCGTCGGACGAGACGAGGCCTCCCCCGCCGAAGACCTCGCGGTACAGGGCGGCCCCGCCCATGACGCTGAACCAGAGGAAGGTGAGGATCGTCGGGACGACGAGCACGCCGACGACGAACTCCCGCACCGTGCGGCCCTTCGAGATGCGGGCGATGAAGATGCCGACGAAGGGTGCCCACGACATCCACCAGCCCCAGTAGAAGGTGGTCCAGCTGCCCTGCCAGGCCTCGCCCTCGGCGCCCGAGAAGGCGCTCACGGTGAAGGTCAGGCCGACGACGTTCTGCAGGTAGGCGCCGAGCGACTGCACGAAGTCGCGGAGCAGGAACAGCGTGGGGCCGCTGACGAGCACGAAGACGAGCAGGAGGGCGGCGAGCACGATGTTGACGTTCGACAGCCACTTCATGCCCTTGGCGACGCCGCTGACGAGCGAGAAGATCGTGACGCCCGTGATGGCGGCGATGAGGACGACCTGGATGACGATGGTCGGCTCGGCGATGCCGGCCGCGGAGAGCCCGGCCGAGATCTGCAGGACGCCGAGGCCGAGCGACGTGGCGACGCCGAACAGGGTGCCGACGACCGAGACGACGTCGATGACGTTGCCCCAGACGCCCTTGACGCGGTCGCCGAGCAACGGCTCGAGCGCCCAGCGGATCGACACCGGCCGGCCGCGTCGGTGGATCGCGTACGCCATGCCGAGGCCGACGACGATGTAGATCGACCAGGCGTGGACGCCCCAGTGCAGGTAGGTCTGGCTGAGCGCTTGGCCCGCGAGCTCGTTGTCGGTGCCGGTCACGCCGGGACGCGGGCTGGCGTAGTGGCTGAGGGGCTCGGCGACGCCGTAGAAGACGAGGCCGATGCCCATGCCCGCCGCGAAGAGCATGGACAGCCACGACCCGCGGGAGAACTCGGGCTCGTCGTCGTCCTTGCCCAGCTTGATGTCGCCGTAGCGGCTGAGCCCCATCCAGAGGGCGAAGGCCACGAAGACCGCCGCGAGCAGCACGTAGTACCAGCCGAAGGCACCGACGATGCCGCTCTGGACGGCCCCGAACAGCCCCTCGGCGACGGCCGGGAAGAGCATGGCGAAGACGACGAACGCGAGGATGATCGCGGCCGCGGGCCAGAAGACCCACGGGGCGAAGGCGGGCTTCCGGCGGGTGCCGGCCCGCGCCTCCTCGTCGGTCGTCGTGACGGCGCCGGGCGCGGCGCTCGTCGAGCCGGTCGTGCGGGCGTCGGCGGTCTCGCGCGGGGCGGAGTCGTCGGCGTCGTTCATCAGGAGGTCCTCTCACATGGCGGACGCCCTGCTCGGGTACCGGGCAGGGCGTCCGTCGATGATGCCAGGGCTCAGCGTCGCGTGTCGCCCGAGGCGGACGAGCGGGCGGCCGAGACGCCCATCTCCTCGAGCGAGCGGCCCTTCGTCTCGGGGATCTTCGCGAGGACGAAGAAGAACGAGATCAGGGCGAAGGCGGCGAAGATGCCGTACGACAGCGTGAGGCTCACCGCGGCCAGGGACGGGAACGAGACCGTGACGATGAAGTTCGCGATCCAGTTCGCCATGCTGCCGATGCCGAGGGCCGTGGCGCGGATGCTGTTCGGGAACATCTCGCCGAGCAGCACCCACATCAGCGGGCCCCAGGTCGCGCCGAACGAGACGACGAAGAGGTTGGCGGCGACGAGGGCGATCGGTCCCCAGGCGCCGGGCAGCTCGGGGTCGCCGCCGGAGCCGGCCACCGACTGGCTGAACGAGAGGGCGGTGACGGCCAGGCTGACGAACATGCCGATCGAGCCCGCGAGCAGGAGCGGTCGGCGACCGACCTTGTCGACGAGGCCGATGGCCACGAACGTCACCACGACGTTCACGATCGCGGTGATGGTCGAGATGGTGAACGAGTCGCTCTCCTGGAAGCCGACGGCCTGCCAGAGCGTCGTCGAGTAGTAGAAGATCACGTTGATGCCGACGAACTGCTGCAGCACGGCGAGGATGATGCCGACCCAGACGATCGGCTGCAGGCCGAAACGGTCGCCGCGGATGCTCGACTTCTTCTCGAGGGCGGCCTCGGTGGCGATCGAGTCGGTGATCTCCTTCAGGCTCGTGTCGACGGTGTCGCTCGGGACGATGCTCTTCAGCACGTCCTTCGCCTCGTCCTCCCGCCCCTCGCCCGCGAGGTAGCGGGGCGACTCGGGCAGGCGCCAGGCGAGCACGCCGTAGACGACCGAGGGGACGATGCCGACGAGGAACATCCAGCGCCAGGCGGCGAGGCCGAAGAGCGACGGCTCGGAGGCGCCGCCCGCGGTGACCGCGAAGAGCTGGTCGGAGAGCAGGGCGACGAAGATGCCGAGCGTGATGGCGAGCTGCTGGAACGACGCGAGTCGACCGCGGATGGCCTTCGGCGACACCTCGGAGATGTAGGCCGGGGCGATGACGGACGCGATGCCGATGCCGAGGCCGCCGATGACGCGCCAGAGGACGAGGTCCCAGACGGCGAACGCGAAGGCCGCGCCGATCGAGCTGATCAGGAAGAGGATCGCTCCCAGCAGCATGACCTTGATGCGGCCGGCCCTGTCGGCGAGGCGGCCGGCGACGTAGGCGCCGATCGCACAGCCGATGAGGGCGGACGCGACGGCGAACCCGGAGGCGAACTCCGTGAGGCCGAACTCGTCGGTGATCGACGACACGGCGCCGTTGATCACGGACGAGTCGAATCCGAAGAGGAAGCCGCCGACGGCCGCAGCGATCGCGAGGGCGGTCACCCGCCTGTTCAGCTGCTTGGTGGTCGTTGGTGATTGCGCCGAGTTCGACACGGTTCTCCTCACAGTCCGGAGAGCGGGGTCGTGCCTCGCTCCCCCACATCCGTCGTGCACAGGTGTTCGTGCACGGGGTGAACCTTACGCCGCGCTGTGGATCCTGGCTCGGCGTGATCGTGGGGGGATGACGACGCAGCACGGGAGACGGGACGAAGGCCGGACGAGGCCTGTCGGGCGGGGCCGGGTCGGGCCGGACCGGGTCGGGCCGGACGGATCGCGGCGCCGACGGGCAGCCCTCCGGGTCGCGGTGTCGCTCGTGCTCGGCCTGCCCCTCGCGCAGGCCTCGCCGGGCCCCGCCGACGCCGCGGCCCCGCCCGCGGCCGACCGTGACGCCCGACCGGCCGTGCAGGTGGGCCCCGTGGTGCCCTGGTCGTGGCCCGTCGCGCCGCCGCACCCCGTGCTGCGCCCGTTCCAGGCGCCCGAGCACCGGTGGTCGCCGGGTCATCGCGGGATCGACGTGGGGGCGCCCGTCGGCGCCGCGGTCACGGCTCCCGACGACGGCGTCGTGCACTTCGCCGGCACGGTCGTGGACCGCCCGGTGCTGTCGATGCGGCACGCCGACGGCGTCCTCAGCAGCCTCGAGCCGGTCACGACGAGCCTGCACGTCGGCGAGGCGGTGACGCGGGGCCAGGTCGTCGCCGAGCTCGTCGCGGGCCACGACTGCCCGAGCGAGTGCGTGCACCTCGGCGCGCGGATCGACGGCGAGTACGTCTCGCCGCTCATGATGCTCGGTGAGGGGCGGCCGTCGGTGCTCCTCCCGACTCGCCGAGATGCTGCGCTCGCCCCCGGCGGCCGACGAGGCACGGACGCCTTGGGCGCCGAGGGCGTCGCCGATCGGCTGCCGCGCCGACGAGCTCAGGCCCGGGGGTGGGCCGTGCGGTAGCTCTCGCGGAGCCGCTCGGTCGAGACGTGCGTGTAGATCTGCGTCGTGCCGAGGCTGGCGTGCCCGAGCAGCTCCTGCACCGCGCGGAGGTCGGCTCCGCCGTCGAGCAGGTGCGTGGCGGCCGTGTGGCGCAGGGCGTGCGGCCCCGACGGCCCGCTGCCCGGCACGTCGCCGAGGAGACCGGCCACGAGGCGGTAGACCGTCCTGACGCCGAGGCGTCCGCCCCGCGGCCCGAGGAAGAGCGCCGACCCGCCGGAGGCGCGGCCCGCCCCGCCGTCGTGGCCGGCGTCGTCCGCGACGACGGCCAGCCGCGGCCGACCGTGCGTCAGCCACCGGTGGAGGGCGTCGGCCGCCGGCACGCCGAACGGCACGACGCGCTCCTTCGACCCCTTTCCCGTGACCCGCACCGTGAGCCGGTCGAGGTCGAGGTCGTCGAGGTCGGTGCCGACGAGCTCCGAGACGCGGAGCGCCGAGCCGTAGAGCAGCTCGACGACGGCGAGGTCACGACGGGCGACGGGGTCGTCGGTGTCGGCCCGCACGGCGAGGGAGGCCAGGAGACCCGTCATCTGGTCGCCCGTGAGGACGCGCGGCAGGTGGCTCTCGGCCTTGGGGGCCCGGAGGCGCACCCCGACGTCGACGGGGGTCGCTCCCGACTCCTCGAGCCACCGGGTCAGGGCACGGGCACTCGCCGAGCGCCGGGCGAGTGTCGCTCGGGCCAGGCCGTCGCGCGTGCCACGCCAGAGCCACTCGCGGAGCAGCTCGAGCCCGAGGTCGGACACGCCTGCCTCGCGACCGAGGTGCTCGGCGGCGAACGCCCGGAGGTCGGCGAGATCGGACCGGTACGACCGCACCGTGTGGTCGCTGAGGCCCCGCGCGAGCCGCAGCTGCTCGAGGAACTCCCCCGTCACGGCTCCGAGACTCGCTCTCGACTGGTCCATCGGGCCAGGGTACGGCGGCGGGGCGGCCCGCCAGGCCGACATGCCGACCGCCCCCCGGACCTCGCCACCCGGCCTCCGGCCTCCGGCCCCGAGATCCGCGCACCGGGGCCCGGCCGCGGCTCCACCCCGCTCTCAGCGCCGCCGTGGCCGCTTCCGCCACCCGACGTCGCCTCGCGAGACCGCACCGTCCGACTCGAGCTCGACGAGGGTCGAGCGCACGGTCGACAGGCCGAGCCCGGCCGTCGCCGCGACCTCCTCCGTCGACCGCTCCACGCGGGTGCTCAAGGCGTCGAGCACGCGAACGGCGTCGGTCGAGCCCTCGTCGACGACGAGCGGGGCCGACACCGCCAGGGTCGCGGGCCGGACGAGCTCGACGACCTCGTCGGCGTCCGTGACGCACGTCGCCAGACCGGCCCGTAGCAGCGCGTGGCACCCCGCCGACGACGGGGACGAGACGGGGCCCGGCACGGTGCCGACGGGTCGCCCGAGCACCTGCGCGTGCCCGGCCGTGTTGAGGGAGCCCGAGCGACGCCCGGCCTCGACGACCACCGTCGCGGCGGTCAGCGCGGCGATCAGCCTGTTCCGCTGCAGGAACCTCCACCGCGCCGGCGCCGTGCCGCACGGCGACTCGGCGAGCAGGAGGCCACGCTCGACGACCCGGCGGAGCAGCGCGTCGTGCCCTGCCGGGTAGAGGCGATCGGGCCCGCCCGCCATGACCGCGACGGTGTCTCCCTCGGAGGCGAGGGCCGCCCGGTGGGCCATGCCGTCGATGCCGTAGGCGCCGCCCGAGACGACGACGAAGCCCCGGTCGCAGAGGCCGCTCGCCAGGTCGGCCGCGACCTGCTCCCCGTAGGCCGTGGCCGCCCGCGCGCCGACGACGGCGATGCTCCGCGCGACCTCCGGGACGGGCGCCGGGCCTCGGAGCCAGAGCGCGGGCGGGGCGTGGTCGCCGAGCTCGTCGAGGGCCGTCGGCCACTCGGCGTCGCCGGGGACGACGAGCCGGACGCCCAGGGCGGCGGCTGCCCGGAAGGACGCCGTGACCCGGCCGACCACCGCCCGTGGCTGCCAGCGCGACAGCGCGGCGCCGATCGAGACCCGCGGCGCCTCGTCGGGGTCGGCCGCCGCCAGGGCGGCCCGGAGGGCGCCCCCGCCCGTGTCGGCGTCGCCGCGGCGCGCCTCGAGGGACTCGAGCGCGAGCCGCAGCGACTCGCTCGGGCCGAGGACGCGGCGCACGACCCCGGCGGCCGCGTCGCCGGGCTCGGCCAGGCCCGACCACACGCCGCGGGCGAAGGCGTCGACGAGCCGGTCGGCGTCGTCCCGTCCCGGGGCGGTCTGAGCCCGCGGCCGGACCATGGCGGCGAGGTCGCAGACGGCGGCGGTCGTCAGTTGTCGCAACCCGCTCACAGCGACCTCCGGAGCCCGAGGGCGCGGGCGACGTGCGAGCGCTCCGGACGGTCGACGCCGTCGAGGTCGGCGAGGGTCCACGCCACCCGCAGCACGCGGTCGTAGCCACGCATCGTGAGCGCGCCGGTCTCGAGCGCACGGTCGACGGGCACGGTGTCCGTCACGGCGAGTCGTCGCTCGCTCGACCGCAGCCACGTCCCCGGGACCTCGGCGCTGAGCCGCCACGGGGTGCCGGCGAGACGCGCGCCCGCCCGGCGACGCGCCTCCTCCACGCGCGCCCGGGCGGCGCTGGTGGTCAGCACCTCCGACGACTCCGCGAGCCGGAACTGCGCCGAGCTGATGCGCGCCACCCGGAGCTGGATGTCGATGCGGTCGACGAGGGGTCCGGAGAGCTTGGCGAGGTACCGACGCCGCTGGTGGGGCGAGCAGGTGCAGTCGCCGTCCCGGGCGCCGTACTGACCGCACGGGCACGGGTTGGCGGCCGCGACGAGCTGGAACCGGGCCGGGAACCGCGCGACGGCCCGCGACCGGTGGATGACCGCCTCCCCCGACTCGAGCGGCTGGCGCAGGCAGTCGAGCACCGTCTGGGCGAACTCCGGTGCCTCGTCGAGGAACAGGACGCCCCGGCTCGCCCGCGAGGCGGCACCGGGCCGGAGGACGCCGCTGCCCCCGCCCACCAGCGCCGCGGCGCTGCACGTGTGGTGGGGCGCCTCGAAGGGCGGACGCGTCTCGAGGCGTCCGCCCACGGCCTCCCCCGAGAGCGACCGGACGGAGCTCACCTCGAGCGCGGCGTCGACGTCGAGGTCGGGGAGGAGGCCGGGCAGGCGGGCGGCGAGCATGCTCTTGCCCGCCCCCGGCGGCCCGACCATCAGGAGGTGGTGACCGCCTGCGGCGGCGACCACGAGGGCCTCGACGGCGTCGGCGTTGCCGATCACGTCGGCCAGGTCGGCGCCGCCGTCGTCGCGCGGAGCAGGGCGGGGGCGCATGATCGGCTCGACGGGGTCCAGGGTGAGGGCGGCTCCGTGCCAGACGGCGGCGTCGCGCAGCCCCGCGGCCGCCACGACCCGGATGCCGGGCACGAGCGACGCCTCGTCGGCGTTGTCGGTCGGGACCATGACGACCCCTGCCCCGGCGCGACGGGCGGCGAGCACCGCCGGCAGCACGCCGTCGACGGGGCGCAGCCGACCGTCGAGGCCGAGCTCGCCGATGTGCACGACCCCCTCGACGGAGCTCGGCGAGACGAGGTCGTACGCGGCGAGGGACGCCATCGCGATGGCGAGGTCGAACGACGACCCGTGCTTCGGCAGGGAGGCCGGCGACAGGTTGACCGTGAGCTTGCGGGCCGGCAGAGCGCACCCGGCGTTGGACGCGGCGGCGCGCACCCGGTCGCGGGCCTCGCCGAGCGAGGCGTCGGGCAGCCCGATGATCATGAAGGCGGGCAGCCCCGCCCCGAGGTCGGCCTCGACCTCGACCACCGCCCCGTCGAGGCCGACGAGCGACACGGCCCGCGTGCGTCCGATGCTCACGAGCCTGCCGCCCGCACGTGCTCGATGCGCTCGTGGCCCCGGCACCGCTCGACCGTGATGCCGACGACGTCGATGCGGAGGCCTCGTCCCGTGCCGGGATGGGCCTCGTGCCACGCCCCCGCCAGTCGTCGGAGCCGGGCCAGCTTGACCGGCGTCACCGCCTCGACGGGAGAGCCCCACCCGGTGCCCGACCTCGTCTTCACCTCGACGACCACCACCTCGTCGCCGTCGAGCGCGACGAGGTCGATCTCGCCCTCTCGACACCGCCAGTTGCGGTCGACCACGCGCATGCCCTGCGCCTCGCACCACTCGGCCGCGACGTCCTCGCCGCGGCGTCCCAGTTCGTCCTTCTTCGCCATGTCGTCCTCCTGCCGGAAGACTGGCGGAGGCGACCGGCGAGGATGACGGACTCCGCGCCTCCTGGTGGAGGGGTCAGGTCACGAGCCGGCTGGGGAGGGACGAGCTACTCGTCGAGCGCCAGCTCTTTCGGCAGCTCGAGGTCGCGGGAGGTGAGCTCTTCGACGTTGACGTCCTTGAAGGTCAGGACGCGGACCGACTTGACGAAGCGGTCGGACCGGTAGACGTCCCAGACCCAGACGTCGTTCATCGTGAGCTCGAAGTAGAAATCGTGCTCCGTGTCGCGGCGGACGAGGTCGACCTCGTTCGCCAGGTAGAAGCGCCGCTCGGTCTCGACCACGTAGCGGAACTGCGACACCACGTCGCGGTACTCGCGGTACAACGCGAGCTCGACCTCTCGGTCGTAGTCTTCGAACTCGTCCTCGTCCATCGAGTGACCATCTTACGCGTGGCGCGGGAGACGTCAGTGCAGCCAGGTCAGGCGGTGCAGCGGCGACGGGCCGAGCTCGCCCAGGGCGGCGTAGTGGGCCGTCGAGCCGTACCCCTTGTTGCCCGCCCAGCCGTAGCCCGGGTGCACGGCGTCGGCCTCGATCATCATGCGGTCGCGGTGCACCTTGGCGATGACCGAGGCCGCCGCGACCGAGGCACAGTCGCGGTCGGCCTTGACGCGCGTCGTGATGCGCGGCGCCGTGGCCAGCGCCGGGGTGAGGTAGTCGTGGTTGCCGTCCAGCACGACGACGGAGCTCATGATGCCGACGCCGGCCTCGTGCAGGGCGGTCAGGGCACGACGCCCGGCGAGGCCGAGCGCGGCGATGATGCCGATCGAGTCGACCTCGTGGGCCTCGGCGAGCCCGACGGCGTGCGCCTGCACCCACGACGTGGCCTCGGGGTAGAGCGCCTCGCGACGCTTCTCGCTCAGCAGCTTCGAGTCGCGCAGCCCGACCGGCACGTCGGCGCAGTCGACCAGGACGGCTCCGAGCCCGACGGCCACGGGCCCGGCGATCGCCCCGCGGCCGACCTCGTCGCAGCCGATGACCCAGGTGGCCCCCGAGGCGTGCAGCTCGCGCTCGAGGTCGAGGGTGGGGTCGACGACCGCCATCAGCCGTCGGCGCGGTCGGTGCCGCGGAAGACGTCGGGCCAGTCGTCGAGCCAGGTCCAGCGGGAGACGGGCCAGCTGATGACGAACGCGCGACCGACGACGTCGTCCGTCGGCACGAAGCCCTTGCTCGGCGTGTCGCCGTTGTAGCGGCTGTCCTTCGAGTTGTAGCGGTTGTCTCCCATGACCCAGAGCGCCCCCTCGGGCACCGTCACCGAGAAGTCGTCGCCGGAGACGCGCTGCTCGCCGGGCGGGAGGAGGACGTAGGGCTCGTCGAGCGGGACGCCGTTGACCGACATCTGGCCGAAGTCGTTGCAGCACGACACCGTGTCGCCGGGGAGGCCGATGACGCGCTTGATGAGGTGGTCGTTGCTGTCCTGCGTGCCGAGGCCCACCTGCGTGAGGAACCACGAGACGCCGTCGGTGAGCGGATTGCCCGACTCGGCCGCGACGGGCGCGGTGCCCTCGAGCCACCCGCCCGGGTCGGTGAAGACGACGACGTCGCCGCGCTTGACGTCGACGAGGTCGGGCACGAGCTCGTTCACGATGATGCGGTCGTTGATCTGCAGCGTGTTCTCCATCGACCCCGAGGGGATGTAGAACGAGCGGATCAAGAACGTCTTGATGAGGAACGAGATGAGGAGCGCGGCGAGGAAGATGACGACCACGTCTCGGAGGAAGGTGCCGAAGCCGCGCTTGCGCCGGTCGTCGTCGCGCCGGGGACGACGCCGCAGGCGCCGCATGAGGGTGTTGTCTGTCAATTTAACCGCCTGAGCTCCCCGCCATCGTATAGGGCGGGGAGCTCAGTCGAGGTGAGGGCGACGGGTCAGTGGTCGCGCTTCTCCTTGATCTTGGCCTTCTTGCCGCGGAGCTCGCGGAGGTAGTACAGCTTGGCGCGACGGACGGCGCCGCGGCTGACGACCTCGATGTGGTCGATGACCGGCGAGTGGACCGGGAAGGTGCGCTCGACGCCGACCTGGAAGCTCACCTTGCGGACCGTGAAGGTCTCGCGGATGCCCTCGTTCTGCTTGCCGATGACGACGCCCTGGAAGACCTGGACGCGCGAACGCGTGCCCTCGATGATGTTGACGTGCACCTTGACGGTGTCGCCGGCGCGGAAGTCGGGGACGTCCGAGCGGAGGTTGGCGGCGTCTACCGCGTCGAGGATGTGCATTGTCGTTCCGTCTCTGCGACCGCCACGGGTCGATCGCGGGTGATGGGGTGCTGAGCACCGGAGATGATGAAGGGGTCGTGCTCTGGGACGGCAGACTCCCCCGTGGCAGAGTCGTGCGCAGGCACGAAGATCGATTGTGCCACACCGGGCACCGCCGTCGCCACTGCGGAGACGGTCCGGCGCGGTCCCCGGGCCGCCGTCACCCGTCGCGTCTCGGCGTGATGGTGATGACCGGGCCGTCGCCGCCGAGCCCGGGCGTGCCCGCGGCGGGAGGGCGGGCACCGCCCGTGGCGACCCTCTCGAGGTCGGCGAGGGACGCGGCGACACGGCGACGCGCCTCCTGGAGGAACTGCCACCCGCCGGCGACGACGAGGCCGACGACGGACACCACCGTCAGCACCGCCGAGAGGGCGAACAGGGCGGTCGAGAGGTCGAGCCGGTCGGCGCCCGCCACCGCCGTGAACGCCGACGAGGAGGGACCGCTGCCCGGCCCGTCGACCAGGAAGAAGCCGAGGGCGAGCTGGGCGACCCACGTCAGGAGGAGCAGGCCTGCGTCGAGCCACGAGACGGCCCGGCCCTCGCGGACGCTGCGCCGACCGACGACGAGGCCCGCGGCGACCGCCTGGCCGACGACGAGCAGCGGCACCAGGAAGACCTGGCCGACGAACTGCAGCCCGAGAGGCACGCCGAAGAACGCCCGTCCGAGCAGCACCCAGAGGGGCAGCACGAGGACGGCGGGCCAGAGGACGCGGTAGAGGACTCGACGCAGCGGCATGACCCGAGGGTACGGAGTCGTCGTGGGCGGCACCTGCACGGACGACCGGGACGCGGTCGCGCGGCCCCGAGGAGGCGCGCGTCAGTCGGTTCCCGGCTGCCCGTCGTCGAGCAGGTCGGGCCGCACGCGGCGGGTGCGCTCCACCTGCTGCTGGCGGCGCCATGCGCTGATCGCCCCGTGGTTGCCGCTCAGCAGCACCGGGGGCACGTCGAGCCCCCGCCACGACGCGGGCTTCGTGTAGCTGGGGTACTCGAGGAGGCCGGCCTCGTGGCTCTCCTCCGTGAGGCTCTCGGGGTTGCCGACGACACCGGGGACGAGCCGACCGATCGCCTCGATCATCGCGGTCACGGCGACCTCGCCGCCGTTCAGCACGTAGTCGCCGAGGCTGACCTCGCGGACCGTCGCCCGGGTCGCGGCGTGGTCCACGACGCGCTGGTCGATGCCTTCGTAGCGTCCGCACGTGAAGACGAGGTGCTGCTCGAGGGCCAGCTCGCGGGCCACGGCCTGCGTGAAGGGCACGCCCGCGGGCGACGGCACGATCACCGTCGCCCCACGCGGCTCACCGTCGGTGCCGAGCACGTGGTCGAGCGCCTCGCCCCAGGGCTCCGGTCGCATCACCATGCCGGCACCGCCGCCGTACGGGGTGTCGTCGACCGTGCGGTGGCGGTCGTGCGTGAAGTCGCGGAGGTCGTGCACGGACACGTCGAGCAGGCCCTGCTGCCGCGCCTTGCCGAGCAAGGAGATGTCGAGCACCCCGAAGAACTCCGGGAAGATCGACACGATGTCGATGCGCACGTCAGCTCGCGTCGGTGCGCGGTTCGGCGTCGGTGCGCTGTCCGGCGTCGGGGGCGTGCTCGGCCGGGGCGTGCTCGGCCGGGGCGTGCTCGGCCGGGGCATCGTCCGCCGACGTGTCGTCGGCCAGCTCCTCGAAGAGGCCTGCCGGCGGGGTCACCGTCACGACCCCGGACTCGATGTCGACCGACGGCACGAGGGCCGTGACGAAGGGCACGAGCACCTCGCCCGTGGCGGTGTCGACCGCCAGGAGGTCTTGGGCGGGGAGGTGGTCGACCCGCGACACCGTCCCGATCACGACGCCGTCGCGCTCGACCTTGAGGCCGACGAGCTGGTGGTGGTACCAGGCGTCGTCCTCGTCGGGGAGCTCGTCCATGGCCTGGTCGACCCAGAGGATCGCCTTGACGAGGGACTCGGCCGCCGTGCGGTCGTCGACGCCCTCGAAGAAGCCCACGGGGTGGCCGTTGTACCAGCGCAGCTCGGTCAGCGTCAGGGTCTTGCCGTGCCAGTCGCTGGTCTCGGGCACCTGCAGCGTGAACGACGCCCCCGGCGTGAAGCGCTGCTCGGGGGTGTCGGTGAACAACTCGAGCTTGAGGGCGCCCTTCAGCCCGTGGGCCTTCGTGAGGCGCCCGACCCGCAGCTGGGTCGCGTGGTCCGCGCTCACGGCCTAGAGGTCGCCGTCGACGACGTCGACCCGGACGCGCTTGCCGTCGGCCAGGGCCGTGACGAGCGTGCGGAGGGCCTTGGCCGTGCGACCGGCGCGTCCGATGACGCGACCGAGGTCGTCGGCGTGCACGTGGACCTCGAGGACGTCGCCACGCGGTGACGACTTCTCGACGACCTGCACCTCGTCCGGGTGATCGACGATCCCCCGGACGAGGTGTTCGAGTGCAGGTGCGAGCACTGACTACGCCTCGGTGGTCTCGGCGTCAGCCTCGGCCGGGGCCTCGGCGGGCTCGGCCTTGGCGGGCTTCTCCGACTTCGGCACGAGGACGGGCTTCTTCTTCTCGTCGGCGACGAAGGCCTCCTTGGGGGCCTTGGTCTTGACGGTGCTGACGGCGTCGGCGTCGCCCTTGAAGGTGCCCCAGTCGCCGGTCAGCTTGAGGATCGCCGCGACCTGCTCGGTCGGCTGCGCGCCGACGCCGAGCCAGTACTGCGCACGCTCGGAGTCGACCTCGATGAACGAGGGCTCCTCCGTGGGGTGGTACTTGCCGATCTCCTCGATGACGCGACCGTCACGCTTGGTGCGCGAGTCGGCGACGACGATGCGGTAGTACGGGGCACGGATCTTGCCCATGCGCTTGAGACGGATCTTGACAGCCACAATTCTCCTGTGTGATGTGATGTGGGCGAGTTGCTAGCCGTGAGCGTGGGGGCACACTCGGCTCGAAAGCTCTGATGAGGTCTCTCGGTCAGCTGATTAGAGGGTCGGACGACCGGAGACTCGACCCACCATTGTTGCAGACGGAACGCGACTTCCACCAATCCCCCGTGCCGTGTCCGTCACGGGTCGACGCCGGACGGTCGTCGACGCGACGTGGCTGCCAGGATGGGCCCGGCGCGGACCCGTGCCGAGCGGAGGGCAGGCACCATGCGGATCGACTTCAGCAGCTCCGAGCGATCGACGCTCGGGATCGAGTGGGAGCTGGCCCTCACCGACCGCGAGACCGGCGAGCTCACGCCGCACGCGCCCGCGATCCTCGCCGACCTCGCGCACCTCAACGAGGGCGGGCCCGAGCGCCTGACCGGCGAGCTCCTGACCAACACCGTCGAGGTGGTGACGGGGGTCCACCACCGTGTCCGCGACGCCGTGGACGACCTGCGGGGCACGATCGACGCCGTCCACGGCCCGGCCGCCGTGCTGGGGGCCGACCTCATGTGCGCGGGCACGCACCCGTACAGCCGCTACGTGGACCAGGAGGTCACGCCCGACAAGGAGCGCTACGCGACCCTCATCGACCGGACCCGCTGGTGGGGCCGGCAGATGATGATCTGGGGCGTCCACGTGCACGTCGGCATCGACTCCCGCGACAAGGTGCTGCCGATCCTCAACGGGCTGCTCACCTACCTCCCGCACTTCCAGGCGCTCACCGCGTCGAGCCCGTTCTGGGTCGGCGAGGAGACGGGCTACGCCTCCAACCGCGCGCTGATGTTCCAGCAGCTGCCGACCGCGGGCCTCCCCCCGCAGTTCGACTCGTGGGGCGGCTACGAGCGCATGGTCGCCGACATGACCCACACCGGCGTCATCGACGACCACAGCGAGCTGCGCTGGGACCTCCGGCCGTCACCGAAGTGGGGCACGCTCGAGACGCGGGTGTTCGACGGGATCGCCACCTTCGACGAGGTCGGCGCGATGGCCGCGCTCGTGCAGTGCCTCGTCGACGACATGTCGGAGCGACTCGACCGCGGCGAGGAGCTCGGCAGGATGCAGCCGTGGTTCGTCCGCGAGAACAAGTGGCGCGCGGCCCGGTACGGCATGGACGCGATCGTCATCCAGGACGCCGACGGCGACGAGCGGCTCGTCACGGACGACCTGCGCGACCTGCTCGTGCGCCTCGAGCCCGCGGCCGCCCGGCTCGGCTGCGTCGAGGAGCTCCACTCCGTCGGCACCATCATCGGCTACGGCGCCAGCTACCAGCGGCAGCTGCGCGTCGCGGCGCAGCACGGCGGCGAGCTCCGCCCCGTGGTCGCCTCGCTCGTCCGGGAACTCCGCGAGGGCATCACCGCCGCCGACTGAGCCGTGGAGGCGCGGGCCGCGTCACCAGTCCCCTCCCGGGTACGTCCCCTCCGGCAGCTCGAAGCACGGCGAGAACGACAGGACGCCGATGAAGCCCTCCTGACGCCACTGGGAGACAGTCAGGACCAGGCCGTCGGGCCCCCTCAAGGTCAGGGTCTCGTTCTCGTTGATGTCCAGCTCGCGATCGACCGAGAAGTCGTCTCGAGCCGAGAAGCTCCCCTCGATGTCCCGCAGCAGCTCGAGCATGTCGGTGCCGTCCTCGACGAAGAAGTCGACGCCGCCGGCCCAACGATGGCTCTCCGTCGAGCAGGACAGGAGGATTCCCGTCTCGCCTTGATGGATCTCGCCCAGGACCGCCGGGTCCACGCTGGCCACGACGTCGTCCTCGACGGCCATGGTCATGGACTTGGCATCCTCGACGGTCATCCCGTCCACGACGTCCGCGGCACGGGCTGAGCACCCCACCAGGAGCACGACGGCGCAGACCCACCCCGCCGCGACGGGGCCCCTCACCTCGAGCCCCCGAAAGTGAAGTCCCGGAGGTCCCTGAGCACTGCCTCGTTCTCAGGACGGTCCTGGGCCACCAGGGCGTGGTTGTCAGGCCAGGGCGCGTCGCCGAACGGGCTGTCGTAGAGCCCGACGTGGCGGAAGGCGTCGTCGTCGCGGGGCACCTTCCCGCGCCACACCACGCCCGCCCGCTGTGCCAGCCCGAGCGGGTCGTTGTACGACAGGTCGACGTACGACGTCTCCGGGGCGGGCTGCCACGCGGAGGGCATCCCTGCACCCGCCAGGGAGGCGACCCGGTCGTACCGCGCTCCCGCGACCTCCGACGCCGTCACGTTGGCGAGTCCCCAGCTGTGCCCGACGGCCGTCGCGGAGCTGTCGTCGAACTGCCCCGTCGCGACGAGGCCCGCCTGGAAGTCGGCCAGGCGCTCGCCCGCCCGCAGCGCGGTCGCCTCCGTGTTCGCCTCCTGGATCACGGTCACGTCGAAGGTGGTGACGGGCCCGCGCTCGCCGGGGAATGGACCGTCCTTGTAGACGAACCCGAGGACACTGCCACCAGCTGGCGCCCGGGACACCAGATGCCCCACGACCTGCTGCGGGTCTCCCCGCCAGAACCCGACGAGGTCGGAGTAGGTGCCGGGGACGTACGTGACGACGTCGGTGGGCCGCGCGCCGACGTCGCCGACGACCTCGACGACCCGACGACCGCCCGGCTCGTAGAGGTAGAGCTGCACCGTCGCGTCGGGTCCGACCGCTCGTTCCAGGTACGCCCTCTCCGCCTGGAGCTCGGCCCGGATGCTCGCGAGATCGGGATGCGGCGGTCGCGCACGGCCCAGGCGCTCGAGACGGGCGTCGACGCGGCGGATGCGCTCCTCGGCGACGCGCGCGTTCGCGAGCACGCGAGCCGCGACCGGGACGCCGTCCAGCGAGCCGATGACGGTCGGCAGCGACGCCACGAGCGCGAGCTGCGCCCCCGACGGTCCGAGGCCCGCCACGCGGGGATCGGCGAGGGTCGACCACCATCGGGCGACGTCCCGCGCGTCGGCCTCGTCGAGCAGCCGGACGAGATCGGGCCGCGTCGCGAGCAGGGCGGCGACGTCGCCGGCCGACAGCTGGTCGAGCACCGCGAGGAGGTCGGCGACCGTGGCCACGGGCCCTCCTCCCCCGGCGGGGTCGAGCCGCAGGACGGCGAGCGACCCGCGGCACTCCCGCGAGTCGAGCGCCGCCGAGCACCGTCGATCGGCGACCTCGCGGTCGGCGACCAGCTCGTCCCAGAGCTTCTCGACGACGACGAGCTCGGTCTCGGCCGCCGCCAGCTCGGGTGAGCCGATGGTCGACGGGCTCGCCGACGACAGCCCGGGCCAGGAGGCTGCGGGGCCGGTCGTGAGCATCTCGGTGACCTGGGCGGCGGTCGCAGCCCTCACCCGCGCCTCCGCGGCACGGCGACGGAGGACGAGCTCGTCGCGCCTCTCTGCGCAGTCGCGGACGGCGGACGCATAGGTCGACAGCGCCTCCGACTGGGCCTCGAGCGTCGACGCGAGCAGGCGCACGTCGTCGACGACCGGGCCGAGGACCCCGAGGAACGAATCGGCGGCCGCGCCGTGCCAGGCACCCGGCCGGACCTCCGCCCGCGCGCTCTCGAGCGTCATGACGCGGCGCAGCACGTCGTCGCCCGCCTCGCGCCGCGCCGTCGCCGCACGGGAGACCGAGTCGGCGTCGCCCCGGCCGGGGTCGGCGTCGGTGCCCCTCACGGTGCCCCCGCCCCCGCGGCGAGGGCACGATCGATCCGGGCGACGTCGTCGACCACCGTCCGGGGCAGCCGGGCCAGGGCGGAGGTCGACGCGACCGCCGCCTCGGACCGGGCCCGCGCCTCCGTCGTGACCGCGTCGAGCGCTGCCCGGACGCTCTCGCTGCCGAGGTCGAGGTCGCGCGGCCTCGTCACCGCGGCCCCGAGCTCGAGACCGGCCGCGGCCTGCTCGAGCTCGCCGGCGATCATCGCCAGCAACGCCTCGTCGATGGTCAGGTCTGCCATGCGCCCTCCTCGAAGTCCGACATGTCTCATGACACGTATCGACAGTAGCGGACGCCGAGACGCCCGGTGCGTCATGCACACCGGGCGTCTCGAGAGGAGGGGCTGGGGAGGGGTCAGCCGCGTCCGAGGAACTTCTGGAGCGAGGCCATCTCCTCCGCGGAGGGGGCCGCGTCTCCTGCCGGAGCGCCGCCGCCCAGTCCGAAACCGGAGCCGGAGCCGCCCGCGGGAGAGCCGGCCGGCTTCGCTCCCGAGGCGAGGGCGGCGTTCTGCGCGGCGCGCTTCGCGGGGTTGCCCGCCTTGGAGCCCTTCTTCTTCGCCGGCGCCTTCTTGCCGCCGTACGAGGCCCCGGGGATCGGGCCCATGCCGGGCACCTGGGGCACGCCTCCCTTGGCCACGGTCTTCATCATCTTCGAGGCCTGCTCGAACCGCTGCACGAGCTGGTTGACGTCGGTGACGGTCATGCCGGAGCCCCGCGCGATGCGCAGGCGCCGCGAGCCGTTGAGCAGCTTCGGCAGCGCACGCTCCTGCGGCGTCATCGACTGGATGATGGCCTCGGTGCGGACGATCTCGCGCTCGTCGAAGTTCTCGAGCTGCTCGCGCATGCCCTTCGCGCCCGGCAGCATGCCGAGCATGCCCTTGATCGACCCCATCTTGCGGAGCTGCTGCATCTGCTTGAGGAAGTCGTCGAGGGTGAAGGAGTCCGTCGCGAACTTCTCCGCGACGGCTCGGGCCTCGTCCTCGTCGAAGGCCTGCTGCGCCTGCTCGATGAGCGACAGGATGTCGCCGAGGTCGAGGATGCGGCTGGCCATGCGGTCGGGGTGGAACGGCTCGAACGCGTCGAGCGTCTCGCCCGTCGACGCGAACATGATCGGTCGGCCGGTGACCGAGGCCACGCTGAGGGCCGCGCCGCCGCGGGCGTCGCCGTCGAGCTTCGAGAGGACGACGCCGGTGAAGTCGACGCCCGCCTGGAAGGCCTTGGCGGTGGCGACGGCGTCCTGGCCGATCATGGCGTCGATGACGAAGAGCACCTCGTCGGGGTCGATCGCCTTCCGGATGTTCGCAGCCTGCTTCATCATGTCGGCGTCGACGCCGAGGCGGCCGGCGGTGTCGACGATGACGGTGTCGTAGACCTTGTCCTTGGCGAACTTGATCGCCTGCTTCGCGACCTTGACGGGGTCGCCCACGCCGTTGCCCGGCTCGGGGGCGAAGACGGCGGCGCCGGCCTGCTCGCCGACGACCTGCAGCTGCTGGACGGCGTTCGGCCGCTGGAGGTCGCAGGCCACGAGGAGCGGCGTGTGGCCGTCCTTCGCCAGCCACTTCGCGAGCTTGCCCGCCAGGGTCGTCTTGCCCGCGCCCTGGAGGCCGGCGAGCATGATGACGGTCGGCGGGTTCTTGGCGAACTCGAGACGCCGCTGCTGGCCGCCGAGGATCTCGACCAGCTCTTCGTTGACGATCTGGACGACCTGCTGGGCCGGGTTGAGGGCCTTGTTGACCTCGTCGCCGAGGGCGCGGTCACGGACCTTGCCGGTGAAGGCCTTGACGACGTCGAAGGCGACGTCGGCGTCGAGCAGCGCACGACGGATCTCACGCACGGTGGCGTCGACGTCGGCGGGGCTGAGCTTGCCCTTGTTGCGGAGGTTCTTGAACGTTTCCGCGAGGCGGTCAGAGAGGGTTCCGAATGTGGCCATGGTGCGGCCATCTTAACCGACGCCGGCCCCTCCGCCCCTCCCCCGCCGGGGGCAGGTCAGCCGATCAGGTTCTGGACGAAGACGTGGGGCGTGAAGCCGGTCAGGTCGCCGATGGCCTCGCCCTGGCCGACGAGCTTGATGGGGATGCCCGTCTGCTCCTGCACGGCGAGCACGAAGCCGCCCCGGGCCGAGCCGTCGAGCTTCGTGAGCACGAGGCCGGTGACGCCGGCGTGCTCGATGAAGGCCTGGGCCTGAGCGAGGCCGTTCTGCCCGGTGGTCGCGTCGAGGACGAGGAGCACCTCGGCGATCTCGGTCTGCTTCTCGACGACCCGCTTGATCTTGCCGAGCTCGTCCATGAGGCCCGACTTGGTCTGGAGGCGGCCCGCCGTGTCGATGAGGACGATCTCGATGCCCTCGCGCATCGCGAGCTCCACCGTCTGGAACGCCACCGAGGCCGGGTCCTGGCCCTGCTGCTGCGGACGGACGATGCGGGCTCCCGCGCGCTCGGCCCACGTCGCCACCTGCTCGACGGCCGCGGCGCGGAAGGTGTCGGCCGCGCCGACGACGACCGTGCGGTCGTAGTTGCGGAGGAACTTCGCGAACTTGCCGATCGTCGTGGTCTTGCCGACGCCGTTGACGCCGACCATCAGCACCACGGCGGGACGGGCGCTGAGCTTGAGCGTCGAGTCGAGCTTCGACAGGCGCTCCTCCAGCGTCTCGCGGAGCATGCGCTTGAGGTCGGCCGGATCGGTGGTGCCGTAGCGCTGCACCTGCTCGCGCAGGCCGTCGACGACCTGCTCCGTCACGTCGGGGCCGAAGTCGGCGCCGATCAGCGCCTCCTCCAGCTCGTCCCACGTCGTCTCGTCGATCGTCTTCTTCGCGAACATGCCACGGAGTGCACCGGAGAGGGACCAGGGAGAAGCCATGGATCACAGCCTATTCGCAGTCGATGGACGGCAGCCGTGCTGCTAGGGTCATCCACGTTGAAGGGGAGTATTCCCGTCACGGTGCGTCGTCAATACGGAAGAGCCCAGTCTCGACCCGGTGCATCGGCTCGTTCGTCCGCAGGCCTCCCCGGCCCGCCGATCGAGTGGAAGAGACCTTCAGTACACATTCATGCGTACTGAAGGGAACTGCATGGACGTCTCACTCGTCACCTGGATCATCACGATCGCCGGAATCCTCGGACTCCTGATCTTCGACTTCTACAGCCACGTGCGCACGCCGCACGAGCCGACCATCCGCGAGAGCGCGATCTGGTCCGGCGTCTACATCGGCATCGCCATCATCTTCGGCGTCGGCGTCGGCGTCTTCTCGAACTGGACCTTCGGCGGCGAGTACTTCGCCGGCTACATCACCGAGAAGGCCCTGTCGGTCGACAACCTGTTCGTCTTCCTCATCATCATGACGGCCTTCGCCGTCCCGAGGATCTACCAGCAGAAGGTCCTCCTCGTCGGCATCGCGATCGCGCTCATCTCGCGCGGTCTCTTCATCGCCGCCGGCGTCGCCATCATCGACAACTTCTCGTGGGTCTTCTACCTCTTCGGCTTCCTGCTCTTCTGGCTGGCCTACGGCCAGGTCAAGGGCGGCGAGGACGAGGGGAACCAGGCCGACAGCAAGCTCATCCGCCTGCTCCGCCGCATCATCCCGACCTCCCCCGACTACGTCGAGGACCGTCTCACCACGAAGATCGACGGCAAGCGCCTCTTCACCCCGCTCTTCCTCGTCATGGTCGCCATCGGCCTCACCGACGTCCTGTTCGCGCTCGACTCGATCCCCGCGATCTTCGGCCTGACGCAGGAGGCCTACATCGTCTTCACCGCCAACGCGTTCTCGCTGCTCGGCCTCCGCCAGCTCTACTTCCTGATCTCGGGCCTGCTCGAGCGCCTCGTCTACCTGGCCCAGGGCCTCGCGGTCATCCTCGCCTTCATCGGCGTGAAGCTCCTGTTCCACGCCCTGCACGTGAACGAGGTACCGTTCATCAATGGCGGTCAGCCGGTCGAGTGGGTCCCTGAGATCCCGATCTGGTTCTCCCTCAGCTTCATCCTGGCGACCATCGCCGTCGCCACGGTGCTCAGTCTCGCCAAGGTCCGTCGAGACGGGAAGCGCGAGATCTCGCTCCCGGTGGAGGAGCCCAGCGAACGCTGACCGTCGTGACCGCGTCGCCGCCCCCCGGGGCGGCGACGCCACCACCTCACGAGAAGACGGAACCACCCCACCATGCGCCTCGAACTCATCCGCCACGGCCAGACCGACTGGAACCTCCACGACAAGCTCCAGGGCTCGTCCGACGTCCCCCTGAACGAGACCGGTCGCGGCCAGGCCCGCGAGGCGGCCCGCCTCCTCTCGGGTGAGCCGTGGGCGGCGATCGTGTCGTCTCCGCTCTCCCGGGCCCGCGAGACCGCCCGGATCATCGCCGCCGAGCTCGGCATCGAGCTCGGCGACGCCTACGACGAGCTCATCGAGCGCGACTACGCGTCGCAGGAGGGGCAGGTCCCCCACGAGCCCCTCCCCGACGAGCCGGACGAGTCGTTCCCCGACATCGAGCCCCGCGAGTCGGTGGCGGCCCGCGGCCTCGGCGCCCTCGAGATGATCCGCGACACGCGCCTCCCCCTCGACGGCCCCGACGCGAGCATCGTCGTCGTCTGCCACGGCACGATCATCCGCTTCACCCTGTCGGCGATCATGGGCACCGAGGCGCCCCACATCGACAACGCCGCCGCGAACACGGTCGAGTGGGACGGCGAGAAGTGGACGGTGCTGACGGTGAACGGCGCACTGCACGAGGCCGACGCCGACTGACGACCGCACCGGTCCGCACGACCGACCCGCGCCTCCCGCAGTCACCGGGGAGGCGCGGGTCGCGTCGTCCCCGGAGGTCCGGCACCGGCAGGGCCGGCCCGCGTCAGCCCGTGCGCTCGGCCACGACGCGCTGCCCGACGACCGCGCTCACGCCGTCCTGGCGCATCGACACGCCGTAGAGCGCGTCGGCGATCTCCATCGTGCGCTTCTGGTGCGTGATGACGATGAGCTGGCTGGTCTCGCGGAGGTCCTCGAAGATCGCCAGGAGCCGCCCGAGGTTGGCGTCGTCCAGGGCGGCCTCGACCTCGTCCATGATGTAGAACGGGCTCGGCCGCGCCTTGAAGATGGCGATGAGCAGGGCCACCGCGGCCAGCGACCGCTCGCCGCCGCTCAGGAGGGACAGCCGCTCGATCTTCTTGCCGGCCGGCCGGACCGTCACCTCGATGCCCGTGCCGAGCAGGTCGTCGGGGTCGGTCAGCGTGAGCGACCCGCTGCCGCCCGGGAAGAGCACCGGGAACACCCGGTCGAACGCCGCCCGCGTGTCGTCGAACGCGCTGGCGAAGATCGTCTGCATCTTCTCGTCGATCTCGTCGATGATCGTGAGCAGGTCGGCCCGGGTGCGCGTCAGGTCGGTCAGCTGGTCGGCGAGGAAGGCGTGCCGCTGCTCGAGCGCCGAGAACTCCTCGAGGGCGAGGGGGTTCACCCGCCCCAGCTGGGCCAGCTTCCGCTCGGCCACGGCGAGGCGACGCTGCTGCTCGTCGCGGTCGTACGGCCGCCCCTCCTCGAGCTCGTCGTCGGGCACCGGCACCTCGGGCCCGTGCTCGGCGACGAGCACCTCCTCGTCGAGGCCGAGCTCGGACGCGGCGCGCTCGAGCAGCTGCGTCAGGTGCAGCTGCTTCTCGTAGATCTCCATCGCGAGGCCGTGCACGCTCTCCGTCACCACGTGCAGGCGCTCCCGCAGGGCCCGCTCGTCGCGACGGAGCGCGGCGAGCTCGGCGTTCTGCTCCGAGCGCGCGGCCTCCTGCGCCGCGAGGTCGGCCCGCGCCTCGGCGAGCGACCGCCCCACGGCGTCGAGCACCGGCGGCAGGGCCTCGAGCACCGACGAGGTCGACGCCATCTGCCGCTGACGGACGACCGTCCGACGGGCCTGCCGCTCGGCCTCGGCCCGCTGCTCGTCGAGCTGGCGGCGGAGGGACGCCGCGCGGGCGGTCTCGGCACGGACCCGTTCGCGCACCGTCTCGAGGCGGATGCGCCGCTCCGTCTCGACGGCGCGTGCCTGCTCGACCTCGGCCAGCACGCCGTCGCGCGACGACGCGTCGAGCAGCGGCCGGGGCCGCGAGGCGTGCTCGTCGAGGGCCGACGTGGCCTCCGCGACGACGCGCTCGGCCTCGGCGGTGGCCTGCTCCGCTGCCGTGAGCGACGCCCGGAGGCGATCGGACTCCGCCTCGGCCGACTCCGCCTGTCCCCGGAGGCGGTCGAGGCGCTGACCGTGCGCGGCCACGGCGGCCGCGTGCTCGCGAGCCGCGGCGGCGACGGCGTGGGCGGTCGTGCGGGCCTCGGCCAACGCCTCCACGGCGTCGCGGTGCTCGACCCCGAGGCGGTCGGCGACCTGCGAGACCTCGCCGAGCCGGGCGGCGGCCTCGTCGCGCTCGGCGGCGAGCTCGAGGCGGGAGCGCTCGACGCCCGACCCGCCGCGCAGCACCCAGTCGGTGAGCACCTCGCCCGAGCGGGCGATCACCGTCACCGGCAGCGGCTGCCGGGCGAGGACCGACCACGCCGCGCGGGCCGTCGGCAGGTCGTCGGCGATGACCGTGGCGGCCAGCAGCCCCAAGACCCCGGGAGGCGCGGTGACGACCGACGAGGCCGCCACCGCCCCGGTCGGCAGGTCGACGTCGAGCGCGGGCAGGGCCCGCTCGGGCTCGGCGAGCACGACCTCGACCCGGCCGAGCTCGGCCTCGGTGGAGTGCGCGACCGCGTCGAAGGCGGAGGACGCGTCGGCCGCGAGCACGGCGTCGACGACGCTGCCGAGCGCCGCGGCGACGGCCGCCTCGTAGCCGGGCCGCACCTGCACGTGGTCGGCCACGACGCCGCGGAGACCAGGACGCCCGGAGCCGACGAGGGCGCTCGAGCCGTCGGCCTGGTCGAGGGCCATCATGAGGGCGCCCCGCCGGGCCGCGAGGGCGTCGCGCTCGCGCTCGGCGGCGTGGAGCTCGTCCCGGAGCCGGTCGGCCTCGGCCTGCCGCTCGGCGACGCGCTCGTCGGCGGCCTGCGCGGCGGAAGCACCCTCGACCTCGGCGTCGGCGTCGTCGTCGTCGCCCCGGTCGCCGCCCGGGGCCTCGGCGACGAGCTCCGCCACGAGCCGTCGCCCGTCGTCGCGGCGCGCCTCGGCGGCCTCGAGCGCGGTCGCCAGGCGCAGGCGCTCCCCCGCCGTGGCGGCGAGGCGCGACCTCGCCGCGTCGACCGCGCCCCGCAGCCGGGACGACTCGAGGTCGTGCCGCGACACGAGGGCGCTCTGGGCGGAGATCTCCTCGTCGAGCGCGTCGAGGGCGGCCCGGGTCGTCGCGAGCTCCCGGCCCGCGAGGCGCACGGCCTCCTCGGCCGCGGCGACGTCCCCGAGCAGCCGCCCGGCCTCGGCCGCGGCGTCGTCGACCATCGACTCGCTCACGGTCGGGGCGGCGGAGGGCCGGTCGGCCTGCTGGGCGAGCAGCTGGAGGCGCTGCTGGGCCAGCGACGACAGGCTGCGGAGGCGCTCCTGCACCGACTCGAGCCCGAAGGCGACCCGGCGGGCGTCGTCGACGGCGTCGCCCGTCATCGCCTCCTCGAGCCGCAGCTCGCGCTGCTTGGCGCGTTCGAGCTCCGCCTCGAGCGTGGCGCGCTCGGCCGTCCGCTCGGACTCGGCGCCCGACTGTCGGGCGAGCGCGCGGCGGAGGCCCACCACCTCGTCGGCGACGAGCCTCGCCCGGGCGTCGCGGACGACGGCGGCGATCGTCTGCGCGTCGCGCGCGATCTCCGCCTGCCGACCCAGGGGCTTGAGCTGACGCCGGATCTCGCCCGCCAGGTCGCTGAGCCGCGTCAGGTTGAGCTGCATGGCGTCGAGCTTGCGGAGCGTCTTCTCCTTGCGCCGCCGGTGCTTGAGGATGCCCGCCGCCTCCTCGATGAAGCCGCGCCGGTCCTCGGGGGTCGCGTGCAGCACCGCGTCGAGCTGCCCCTGCCCGACGATGACGTGCATCTCGCGACCCAGGCCGGAGTCGCTGAGGAGCTCCTGGACGTCGAGGAGACGACAGCCCTCCCCGTTGATCGCGTACTCGCTGCCGCCGTTGCGGAAGAGCGTGCGGCTGATCGTGACCTCGGCGTACTCGATCGGCAGCGCACCGTCGGCGTTGTCGATCGTCAGCACCACCTGGGCACGCCCGAGCGGACCGCGGGTCGAGGTGCCCGCGAAGATGACGTCCTCCATCTTGCCGCCGCGGAGGTTCTTGACGCCCTGCTCCCCCATCACCCAGGCGAGGGCGTCGACGACGTTGCTCTTGCCCGACCCGTTCGGCCCGACGACGCACGTGACGCCCGGCTCGAACGCGAAGGTCGTCGGCGACGCGAACGACTTGAAGCCCTTGAGGGTGAGGCTCTTCAGGTGCACGCGCGCGCCTCCCTCGGTCGTCTCGTGACGGGTGGTGACCAGGCCTCAAGGATAAGCGCGGCCCTCCCCCGCCCCGGGGAGGCGCGGCTCACGCGCCGACCGACGAGGGCGGGTCTCGGGGCGCGAGGGCGGGTGCCCGGCGACCCGCCCTCGACGACGGAGACCCGCCCTCGGCGGGAGGTCACGCCGTGCGGACGCGCTGGCACCGCGGACAGAAGTGGCTCGACCGGTTCATGAACGCCTCGCGCACGATCGGGGTGCCGCAGCGCGGGCACGGCTCCCCCTGCCGGCCGTAGGCGGCGAGGCTGTGGCTGAAGTAGCCCGACTGGCCGTTGACGTTGACGTACTGCGCGTCGAAGCTCGTGCCGCCCTCGCCGAGGGCCTTGAGCAGCACGGCACGCACCTCGGCCAGGAGCACGCGGGCCCGGGCGCGCGAGAACGACTCGGTCGGCTGCTCGGGGTGCACGCGGGCGGCCCAGAGGCTCTCGTCGGCGTAGATGTTGCCCACGCCGCTCAGCAGTCCCTGGTCGAGCAGGGCGCGCTTCACGCCGGTGCGGCGCGTCAGGAGCCGGGTGAGCACCCTCGACTCGTCGAAGGCCGGGTCGAGGGGGTCGCGGGCGATGTGCGACACCTGCTGCGGCACGCGCCGGACCCAGGCGTCGTCGTCGGGGGCGAGCACGGGAGCGGGCTCGCCCCCGACGACGGCGCCGTCGCCGTCGCCGTCGCCGTCGCCGTCAGGGGATCCGAGGAGGCGCGCCCCGGCGAAGCCCGCCGGCGCGCCGTCCAGGGTCGGCACGGTCTCGTCGAGGGCCATCGACCCGAAGATGCGCTGGTCGACGAACGCGAGCCGCACCGGTCCGAGCGACGGGCTCTCGACGTCGAGACGGACCCGCATGAGGCGGTCGGCCTCGTGGTCGCGGCTGCGGAGGAGCACCTGCCCGCTCATGCCGAGGTGGGCCACCAGGGCGAGCGGGGCCTCGGACGAGGCGGCGGGCTCGAAGGGGAACCAGAGGAACTTGCCCCGGCGGACGGCGGCGTCGATCGTGCCGCCGACGAGCCGGTCGACGAAGTCGTCGGACGGGCCCCGGTGGCGCTTCAGCGATCGCTGGTCGAGCACGGTGACCCCGGTCACCACGGCACCGGCCACGACGGGGGCGAGCCCCGCGCGCACGACCTCGACCTCGGGGAGCTCGGGCACCTAGCGGGACTCGGCGCTCAGCGACGACCAGGCGTCGAGGGCGGCGGCCATCTCGGCCTGCTTCTTGCTGCTGCCCGTGCCGGTCGCGACGTCGTCGCCGCCGAGTCGCACGACCGCGTGGAAGCGCTTGTCGTGGTCGGGACCGCTGTCGGTCACGTGGTAGCTCGGCATGCCCCGGCCGAGCGACGACGACAGCTCTTGCAGGCTCGTCTTCGGGTCCATCGCCGCGCCGAAGCGGCCCGGGTCGAGCAGCAGGGGCGCCACGAGGCGGAGCACGAGGGCGGTCGCCGCGTCGGCCCCGGCGTCGAGGTAGGTCGCGCCGATGATGGCCTCGACCGTGTCGGCGAGGATCGAGTGCTTCTCGCGGCCCCCGGTGAGCTCTTCGCCGCGCCCGAGGCGCAGGTGGGCGCCGAGGCCGATGTGGCGCGCGACCTCCGCGAGGGCGACCGTGCTGACGAGGCTCGCCCGGCGCTTGGCCAGCTCGCCCTCGTCGAGGTCGGGGTTCTCGGTGAAGAGCATGACGGTGACCGCCTGGCCGAGGATCGAGTCGCCGAGGAACTCGAGGCGCTCGTTGTTGCCGATGCCGCCGTGCTCGTACGCGTACGAGCGGTGGGTCAGGGCGAGGTCGAGCAGCTCGTCTCGGATGTCGATCTGCAGCCGTGACGACAGATCAGCCCGGTCGGCACCAGGGCTCGACACGGGCTGATCTCGGGTGGTCGTCACGACGACACCTCGGTGGGGGACGTGATCACGCTGGGCGTGGTCAGACGTCGGCGACCTTGCGGCCCTTGTACTCCATGTACAGAGCGGTGCCGGCGCTGTCCTCGACGACCTTCGCGCGGTGCGGGAGGCTGTAGGTGACCTTGCCGTTCTCGATGGTCTTGACCAGCTGGACGGGCGTGGCCTTCCACTGCGAGCGACGGGCGTGGGTGTTGGCGCGTGACTGCTTCCGCTTGGGAACTGCCATGGGCTTCTCTTCTCTGTTGCGGCGCCCTCGCGGGTACCTGGTCTGACGTGGTGGGGTGACGCGGCGGTGTCAGTGCTGCTCGCCGGTGGCGTCGGAGTCGGTGCGACCCGACCCCGATGACGTGCCGTCGGCGGGAGCCGATTCAGCCTGGAACCCTGCGAGGGCCGACCAGCGCGGGTCGACGTCTTCACGGGGTCGGTAGTCGGGGATGTCCTCGACTCGTTCGCCCGTCACCGGGTCGAGTCCAGGGCAGTCCGGTCGACAGACCGGCTGGAAGGGCAGTGACAGGACCACTGCGTCTCTGACCACAGGTTCAAGATCCACGTGATCGTCTTGAACCTGGTAGTCAAAAGCTTCGTCGACATCGTACGCGAAAAGCTCGGCGAAATCGACTTCGATGGGCTGCGACACGGCTTTCAGGCACCGGCTGCACTCGCCGGTCGCGGTCGCCGACACGTGGCCCGACGCGAGGATGCCGTCGTGCAGGCCCTCGAGACGGACGTCGAGCTCGAGGGGCGCCCCGGCCGCGACCGAGATCTGCGCCTCGCCGAGCTTCTCGGGCACCGTCACGTCGATCGAGTGCTCGCGCATCTCGCCCGCTCGGTGCAGCAGGTCGTAGACCGTCAGCGTGTAGGGGGTGGGGGTGAAGTGGGACACGAGGGGAGAGTTTACGCTCCGACCCGGGCCGGCGCCGCCTTCCGCTCCGCCAGCGAGCGGGGCGCGAAGACGGCCCGCAGCCGACGCCCGGGGGACGAGGAGGCGCGGAGGGCGTCCACGACGACGCGGGCGTCCTCGCCCACGGAGGCGGGCGCCCGACCGGCCGCGAACCGTTCGGCGACGAGGGCGGCGAGCACACGGTCGAGGGCGAGCCGCGCCTCCGTGGTCCCGGCGGCCTGGTCGGCCCCCGAGGACGGGCGGGCGGCACCCGGGGAGCCCGGCCCGCCGACCCGGTCGGCGAGCCGCGCGGCGGCCGTGGCGGGGGTCGCCCCGGGCGGCACGTCGATCCCGAGGTCGCGGGCGGTGTCGAGGACCTCGCGCCAGGCGGCCAGCGCGTCGGGCGGGTCGGCGGCCAGGCGGCGACGTCGCCGACCGGCCCGCATCCCGGAGGGCACGACGAGCGCGGCCGCGAGCACGACCAGGGCCAGGAGCCCGGCACCGAGCGGTGCGGCGCCGCCCGAGCCCGCCGCTCCCCCGGCGGTGGCGTCGCCGGACGGGGTCACGGAGGCGCCGGGAGCCGTCGGCCCGGTCGTCTGGTCGACGCCGGGCGGCGGGGTCGGGGTGGCCGAGGCCGCGTCGGACGGTGCCGCGGTCGGCTCGACGCCGGTCTCGCGGAGGAACGACTGCGGGGCGCCGAGGCCCACGGTCGGCTCGAAGGGCACCCAGCCGAGGCCCTGGAACCACAGCTCGGGCCAGGTGTGCAGGTCGTCGCTGCTCACCGACCACGTCTCGGAGTCGCCCGTGCCGGTCAGTGAGCCCGGCAGGAAGCCGACCGCCATCCGGGACGGGATCCCGAGCGTGCGGGCCATGACCGCCATCGCCGAGGCGAAGTGGACGCAGTAGCCGCTCTTGACGTCGAGGAACGACTGCACCATCTCGAGGCCGCTGCCGTCGTACCCCTGCTCGACCGGGGTCTGCTCGGAGTAGGTGAAGTCGCCGTCGCGGAAGTAGTCCTGCAGGGCGACGGCCGCGTCGAACGGGTTGGCCGCGTCCGCGGTCACCTCGGCCGCCAGCGCGGTCACGCTCTCGGGCACGCCGTCGACGGACAGGTACGCGGCCATGTCGTCGCCGGTCTCGCCGAGGGTCGCGACGACCTCGTCGCGCGTCGGCGCGACGGGGCGGCTGCGGACGACGTACTCGAGCCCCTGCGTGCTCTCGCCGTCGCTGCGGACGGTGACGCCCGACTCGTCGACGTAGGTCCAGTCGTCGTCGAGGCCCGTGATCTCCGTCGGCGGCACGGGCAGGGGCAGGTACGGGCTGCGGAGCGCGCCGACGGTGACCCGGGTCTCGACCTGGCGCCGGGTCGTGTCGGGGTCGACGCCGGGTGCCTCCGGCAGCGCGTCGAGGGGCTGGCCCGCGTCGTCGGCCGTCTCGGCCGGGCTCCAGCTGCGACCGGAGAAGTCGACGAGGTCGACGAGCTTGAGGTAGGTGCCGTCGGCGTCCGACGACCGGTACGACAGCACCGTCACCGGCGCGCCCCGTCGGAGGTCGTCGCCGAGGTTCACGATCGGGTTGACCCCGGTGGCGAGGCCCGTGCCCGAGGCCACGCCGGTGAGCGGCGAGACGCCGCCGAGCGGGACGAGGGTCGTGGCCAGCCCGGCGAGGGCGAGCGCGGCCACGCCGCCCACGACCCCGGCGGCCGTGGGCCGTCGGCCCGTGGAGACCATGAGCAGCACCAGGTAGAGCAGCACCGTCAGCACCACCCAGGGCCACCGGGTCTCGGCCGTCGGCACGAATGCCGGCACCGCGAGCACGATGCCCGGGAAGACCCCGGTGAGGCCCGGCATGCGTCCGACGCTCGACACGAGGTCGATGACGACGGCCACGGCGAGCACGGCGACGACGACGGTGCCGAGGATCCCGTCCGAGACCTCGACGGGGGCCGAACCCTCGACGATGGTGAGTGCGGCCTGGTCGCCGAGGTCGCGGAAGCGCTGCAGGGTGGCGCCCGTCGGCACCACGCCGAGCACGGCCGTGCCGCCGGACACGAGCGCGGTGGACACGACCAGGCCCGAGGCGAGGCCGAGGAGCCAGCCCACGAGCGGGGAGGCGCGCAGCGCGCGGAGCAGGAGCGAGACGCCCAGGACGACGGCCGAGACCAGGGCACCGGCCGCCCACCAGCCTGCGCCCTGGAAGAGCGACGACAGGCTGGCGAGGGAGGCGACGAACGTCAGCCAGACGAGCAGGGTCGACCCCCATCGGGCGTCGGTGGGCGCCGCCCGGTCGGCCCCGGCCCGGTCGCCCGCGCGACGATCGGTCGATCGAGGGCCGGTCGGACGGCGCTCGACGACGGCGCGGTCAGTCACGGAGCAGCCCCGCCTCGCGCACGACGTCGCCGACGGCCTCGTCCGAGGACGCCTCGACGACGCGCCAGCCGGTCGACCGGAGGGCGGCGACGACCTCGGCGGGCGGCACGACGCGTGCGCGCTCGGCGTCGCCCCGGGCCGCCTCGGTGAACCCGAGGGGCGGCGACACGACGAGGGCGACCGCGGACGAGCCCACGGCGCGCGATCGCGACAGCGAGTCGAGGTCGAGGGGCGTGAGGGCCGAGACCACTGCGACGACCGGCTCGCGGGCCGCGGGGGGATCCGCCGCGGCCTCGGTCTCGTCGTCGAGGCGCACGTCGGCCAGCGTCTCGAGGAAGGCGCCGGTCGAGTCCGGGTCGTGCCGGGCGACGAGGTCGCCCCGCGGCGACGCGACGACCGCGACCGACCCGGCGTGGCCCCACTCGACGCCCAGGGTCGCGACGACCGAGAGGGCCCACTCGAACGCGTCGCTCGTGGGTCCCTCGGCGGTCGAGGAGGCGTCGGCCCAGCCGTCCGAGCGCGTGGCCACGACGAGCCGCACGCTGGGCAGGCCGTGCTGCTCCTCCTGGCGCACCATGAGCTCGCCGTGCCGCGCGCTGGCCTTCCAGTGCACGCGGCGCATCGGGTCGCCCCGGCGGTACTCCCGCGTGATCGGGTCGTCCTCGCCGCCGGCGAGGCTGTGCTCGCGCTGGCGGGTGGCCCCGTCGCCGAGGGCGCGTGACTCGCGGGCGAGCCCGAGGTCGACGGCCTCGGGCACCACGACGAACTCGGCGACGCCGGGGGCGACCACCCGGCGGCGGGCCACCCCGAAGGCGTCGACGAGGTCGACCTGGAGGGGCCCGACCCGGTGCCGGCCGCGCGGCAGGTCGCCGTGACGGAAGACCGCCGAGGAGGTGCGGCCCGGCACGAGCGAGACCGGCACCGCCCCTGAGCCGGTCGTCCGCCGCCACGGCACCTGCTCGCGGAGGGCGACGTCGTGCCCGCGGCCCCGCGGGGCGATGCCCACGGTCTCGACCACGGACCAGCCGGCGACCCCGCGCGTCGGCGAGAAGCGGCGGCTCACCGCGACGTCGGCGGAGCGGAACAGCAGCGACACCGCCACGACGACGACGAGCGCCACGAGGCTCGCCCCGGCGAAGACGAGCGGCGGCGACTCGACGAGCGAGCCGCCCGCGGCGAGGCCGACGCCCGCCAGGACGACGCCGAGGCCGCGTGCGGTCGGACGAGGTGCTCCCCCGAGGGCCACGGTCAGCGTCGGTCGGCCGCGTCGCCGAGCGGCACGTCGGTCGAGCCCACGACGTCGGCGACGACGTCGTAGGCGGCGGAGACGGCCCCGGCGCCGGCACGCCCGGCGAGGATGATGCGGTGCCCGAGCACGGGCCCGCTCATGGCGTCGACGTCGTCGGGCACGACGAAGCCGCGGCCGTTGAGCGCGGCCCACGACTTGGAGGCCCGCATCAGCTGCAGCGTCGCCCGCGGGCTCGCCCCGAGCCGGACGTCGGGGTGCTGGCGGGTGGCCTGCACGATGCGGACGGCGTAGCGCTCGACGAGCTCGGACGTGTAGACGGTGCGCACCGAGGCGATCATGCGCGTCAGGTCGCGCACGGACAGCAGGGGCTGCAGAACGTCGAGCGGGCTCACGCGCTCGCGTTGCTGGAGCATGCGCAGCTCGCTCGCTGCGTCGGGGTAGCCGAGCGAGATGCGCGCCATGAACCGGTCGCGCTGCGCCTCGGGCAGCGAGTAGGTGCCCTCCATCTCGACCGGGTTCTGCGTCGCGACGACGAGGAACGGGTCGGGCAGGGGGTGCGTGACGCCGTCGACGGTGACCTGGCGCTCCTCCAGGCTCTCGAGCAGGGCCGACTGCGTCTTCGGCGACGCCCGGTTGATCTCGTCGCCGATGACGACGTTCGCGAAGACCGGGCCCGGCTTGAACTCGAAGCCGCCGCGGTCGCGGTCGTAGACGGAGACGCCGGTGATGTCGCTCGGCAGCAGGTCGGGGGTGAACTGGATGCGCGTCACCGTGGCGTCGACCGCCTTGGCGAGCGCCCGGGCGAGCTGGGTCTTGCCGACGCCCGGCACGTCCTCGATGAGCAGGTGCCCCTCGGCGAGGAGGACGGTCATGGCCGTGCTGATCGCGCCGTCCTTGCCGTCGATGACCGTGGCCACCGCCTCCATGACGCTGCGGGCCGCCGCCTGCACCTCGGAGAGGGGCATGACGTCGACGTCGCCGCGGTCGCGGGCCCGGTCGTCGGTGATCGGGTCGCTGCTGGTCGTGGTCATCGGTGCTCCGGGTCGGGTCGGGCGGATCGGTCGGCGAGCCAGGCGGCCACCGCCGCGGGTACGTAGGGCCGCACGTCGCCGCCGAGGGACGAGACCTGCCGCACGAGCGAGCTCGACACGTGGGCGTGGGCGGGGTCGGGCAGGAGGAAGACGGTCTCGACCCCCGCGAGGCTGCGGTTCATGATCGCCATGGGCGTCTCGTAGGCCACGTCGACCTGCGACCGGATGCCCTTGACGAGCACCGACGCGCCGACCTCGGTGCAGTAGTCGACGAGCAGGCCGGCGCTCCAGCTGTGGACCGTCACCGTGGCGGGCAGGTCCGCCTCGCGGAGCGAACGCTCGAGCAACGCGACACGGTCGTCGAGGGGCACCAGGGCCGACTTGTCGGGGTTGTGGACGACCAGCACGTGCACCTCGTCGAAGACGCGGGCGGCCCGGTCGATCACGTCGACGTGACCGAGGGTGACCGGGTCGAACGAGCCCGGTACGACGGCGATCCTGCTCATCCGCTCACCCTAGCCGCTGCTCCCGGACGCCCCCCGCCGTGCCGGGCGAACTCGGAGACGGCGCCGTCGCCGGCTCAGTTCTTGCCGAGGAAGTCGCGGTCGGCGTCGTCGAGCCGACGCACGAGGGCGTCGGCGAGCGCGGGGTGGCCGCTCAGCGTCGGGTCGCCGTCGAGGAGCTCGGCCGCGTGCTCGCGCGCGGTCGTGATGAGGTCGCCGTCGGTCGCCACGCGCAGCAGCCGGAGGGAGGAGCGACCGCCCGACTGGAGGCTGCCGAGCACGTCGCCCTCACGTCGCAGCTCGAGGTCGACCTGCGCCAGCTCGAAGCCGTCGAGCGTCGCGGCGACGGCGTCGACGCGTTCGCGGGCGACCGTCTCGAGGGGGGCGTGCGTGACGAGGAGGCACAGGCCCGGGTGCCCGCCCCGGCCGACCCGGCCGCGCAGCTGGTGCAGCTGCGAGACGCCGAAGCGGTCGGCGTCGAGGACGACCATGGTCGAGGCGTTCGGCACGTCCACGCCCACCTCGATGACCGTCGTCGCGACGAGCACGTCGATCTCGCCGCGCGCGACGCGCTGCATGACGGCGTCCTTCTCGTCGGCCGACATGCGACCGTGCAGGGCCTCGACGCGGAGGCCCGCGAGCACGGGGAGCGTGCGGGTGAGGGCGAGCACCCCTTCGACGCTGGCCCGCTCGGGCGGGACGCCCTGCCCGGGCTCGGCGCCCTGCCCGGGCTCGGCCTCGCCCGCCGCGTCGTCGTCGTCGCCGACCTCGACCGTGACGGCGTCGATCGCGGGGCAGACGACGAAGACCTGGCGGCCCTTCGCGACCTCCTCGGCCGAGCGCTGCCAGACACGGCCCGCCCAGCCGGGGTGGTCGGCGAGCGGCACGACGAACGACTCGATCGGCTGCCGCCCGGCCGGCAGCTCGGTGATGGTCGACACGTCGAGGTCGCCGAAGACGGTCATCGCGACGGTGCGCGGGATCGGCGTCGCCGTCAGCACCAGCACGTGGGGCGGCGTGGCGCCCTTCGCGCGGAGGGCCTCGCGCTGCTCGACGCCGAAGCGGTGCTGCTCGTCGACGACGACGAGGCCGAGGTCGTAGAACCCCACGGCCTCGCTCATCAGCGCGTGCGTGCCGACGACGAGGCGGGCCTGCCCGCTGACGACGGAGAGCAGCGCGCGCTTGCGCTCGGCGGTCGACAGCTGGCCGGTGAGCAACATCGGTCGGAGGCGCGCCGCGAGGTCGGGCCCGAGGGTCGCCACGATCGACCGGAGGTGCTGCGCCGCGAGGACCTCGGTCGGCGCGAGCAGCGCCGACTGCCCTCCGCTCTCGGCGACCGCGAGCATCGCCCGCAGCGCGACGAGCGTCTTGCCCGAGCCGACCTCGCCCTGCACGAGCCGGTTCATCGGCACGTCGCTCTCGAGGTCGCGCGTGATCTCGTCGCCGACGAGCAGCTGGTCGGCCGTCCGGCCGAAGGGCAGGGCCGCGTCGAAGCCCGCGAGCAGGCCGTCGGCGGCCGCCGGGCGCGGGGTCGCCCTCGAGGTGCGGAGCGCGGCCCGGCGCTGCAGCAGGGCGGCCTGCAGCACGAACGCCTCCTGGAAGCGCAGCGCGTCCCGGCCGCGCAGGTGGTCGCGGTCGGCCTCGGGCCGGTGCACGAGCTCGTACGCCTCGCCGAGCGGCACCAGCCCGAGCTCGGCCCGCACCGACGCGGGCACCGGGTCGTCGAGCGGCGGCAGCGTGTCGAGGACGACCTCGACGGAGCGCTGCACCTGCCAGGACGCCACGGAGGCGCTGGCCGGGTAGATCGGGATCGGCTGCCTCGCCCAGGCCTGCGCCGTGGCGTCGCCCACCCCGGCCACCGCCTCGTGCGCGGCGTCGAACAGCTCGTAGTCGGGGTGCGCCAGCTGACGCAGGCCGCGGTAGTCGCCCACCTTGCCCGCGAAGATGCCCCGCGCACCGGGCACGAGGTCCTTGGCGCGCCAGGCCTGGTTGAAGAAGGTGAGCGTGAGGATGCCCTCGCCGTCGCCGATGCGCACCTCGAGGATCGACCCGCGGCGGGCCCGCATGGTCCGCTCGCGCACGTCGAGCACCTGGGCGACGATCGTCACGGCCTCGCCGAGCGGCAGCTTGTCGAGGGCCGTCAGCTCGCCGCGTCGGGCGTAGCGCCGGGGGTAGTGCACCAGCAGGTCGCCCACCGTGCGCACCCCGAACGCCTTCTGCAGGGCCTGGGCCGTCCGGCCGCCGAGCGCGCCGGACAGCGACGCGTCGAGGGGTGAGTCAGGCACCCGACCACGCTACTGCCCGCCGCCGACACCGGAGGCCTGCCGCGCGCCTCCCCCGCCCGGGGTCGTCAGAGGCCGAAGGCGTACCCGCCGGAGGCGCGGGTCGCCGCCGCGAGCGCCGCGCCGTGCCCGTCGTCGTCGACCTCGGTCGCCCGCAGCTGCCGCGCGACCTCCCGTGCCGACCGCTTGCAGAACCCCACGGCCAGGTGACGCTCGTCGTCGGCGCCGGGTCGCGCCTCCTGCAGGGCCGCCGTGGCCCGGGAGAGCACGGCCGTCTGCGCGTAGACGCCGGCCGCGGCCTCGGCGAGGCGCTTCTGGACGAGCTGCTTCTCAGCGATGCCCTTGCCGTGCCGCCGGAGCGCGGCCTCGGCGCGCTCGCGCAGCCGCGCGACCTGCTCGCCCACCGCCGCCGCCGGCCGGGCGAGGCCCGGGTGGACGCCGACCGGGCGCTCGGGCGAGAGGCGCCGCTGCACGCGTCCTGCGACGTACGGCGCGAGGATGCCGATGGCCCGGCCCGGGTCGCCGAGGCGCAGCGAGGCGACGTCGGGCAGCTCCTCGCTGAGCGCCTTGAGGCCGTTGAGGGCGACGAAGGCGCGCATGACGTCGTTCGCCCCCTCGAAGATCGGGAAGATGCGGAAGTCGCGGAGGGCCTTCGAGAGCGGGTGGCCGTCCATGTAGGCCTCTCCGCCGTGCAGCTGCACCGCGCGGTTGAGGGCGAACCACCCGGTGTCGCTCGCGACCACCTTGGTCATGGCCGATTCGAGGGCGAAGTCGGCGTCGCCGCGGTCGACGAGGCCGGTGGTGAGGTACGACATCGACTCGAGCCCGTAGATCTGCTCGGTCATCCAGGCGAGCTTGTCGCCGACCATCTCGAAGTCGGCGAGGGGCCGGCCGAACTGGCGTCGCGCCTCCGTGTGCTCGACCGACAGCTCGAGGAAGCGCTTCATGCCGCCCGCGATCGAGGTGCCCATCGACATGCGGCCGTTGTTGAGGGTGTTCATCGCGATGCGGAAGCCGTCGCCGGGCTCGCCGAGCAGGTTCTCGGCCGACACCCGGACGTCGGTGAAGCGCACCCGCTGCAGGTGGTTGGCCTTCAGCCCGAGCGTCTCGAAGCGCGGTCCGGTGCTCAGCCCCTCGGCGCCCTTCTCGACGATGAGCGCGACGTGGCCGAGGTCGCTCTGGGCGAAGACCGTGAGGACGTCCTTGTCGCCGTTGCCGATCCAGCGCTTCTCGCCGTTCAGCACCCAGCTGCCGTCCGCCTGCCGCTCGGCCCGGGTCTCGAGGGCCCAGGCGTCGCTGCCGACGCCCGGCTCGGTGAGCACGAAGGCGGCGAGCTTGCGGCCGCTCGCGAGGTCGGGCAGCCACCGGGCCTTCTGGTCGTCGGTGCCGTAGAGGTGCAGCGGCTTCGTGCCGATCGACTGGTGCACGCCCATGACCACGGCGAGGGCGCCGTCGACGCGGCCGAACTCCTCCATGACGCGGCAGTAGCCGCTCTGGCCGAGCCCGAGGCCGCCGTACTCCTCCGCGACGAAGAGGCCCGTGAGTCCGCGGTCGCCGAGCTCGCGGATCAGGTCGTCGCCGACCCAGCCCTCGCGCTCGGCCCGCAGCGGGTCGTGGCCGGCGAGCACCTCGCGCACGGAGGCGACGGCCGCGTCGGTGCGGGCGCGCTCGTCGGCGGCGAGGTGCGGGAAGGGCAGGACGAGCTCGGACGCCACCCGTCCGGCGAACATCTGCTTGGTGAACGAGGGCCTCACGGTGCGGTCGACGCTGGTCATCCCGCGATGCTGCCCCGGCGGGCGGGAGCTGCCAACTTCGTTGTGCGGGTCCCACGACGTCGACGGGGCCCGGGTCGGACCGGGTTGTCGGGTTGCTCGAACGGCGCACGCCATGCACCAGGATGGGGGCGTGTCCCGCATCATCTCCGGCTTCGCCGGCAACCTGTCCCTGGCCGTCCCGAGGGCGGGCACCCGCCCGACCAGCGACCGGGTGCGCGAGGCCCTGTTCTCGTCCCTCGACGCGCGCGACGAGATCGCGGGGCGCCGGGTGCTCGACCTCTACGCCGGCACGGGCGGGCTCGGCCTCGAGGCCGCGTCCCGCGGGGCGGCCTCGGTCGTGCTCGTCGACAAGGCGCCGGCGGCGGCCAAGGCGCTGCGGAAGAACGTCGACGCCGTCCTCGCCCGCGCCCCGCGGGGCCGGGCCCCGCGGGTCGACGTCGTCGCCCAGCCGGTGCGCTCGTACCTCGTCGGCAGCGCCGCGCCCGTCGACCTCGTCTTCTTCGACCCGCCCTACGAGCTCTCGGCGGCGGACCTCGGGGCCGACCTCGCCGCCCTGCTGCCGTCGCTCGCTCCCGACGGCCTGGTCGTCGTCGAGCGGGCCGCGCGCGACGGTGAGCCCGCCTGGCCCGCGGGCCTCGGCGTCGACACGTCCAAGAAGTACGGCGACACGACCGTCTGGTACGCCCTGCGCGACTAGCCCCCGAGTCGCCGTCCCCGCCGGAGGCGCGGGTCGGCCCTCAGCCCTGCCGACCGCTCCAGAGGCGGTACGGGTCCCACCCGCCCTCGGCGTCGAGGTCGCGGCCGTCGACGGTGACGCGGGGGGCGCCTCCCGCGGTCTCGCCGGAGGCACGGACGACGCCGATCGGGCGGAACCCGCCGGGCAGCGTCGCCCCGGGCGGGAACGTGGCCAGGAGGCTGTGGTCCTCTCCCCCGCCGAGGGCGGCGCCCGGCTCGTCGCCGAGCGTCGCCGAGTCGAGGTCGAGCACGACGCCGCTGGCCCGGGCGACGCGTCCGGCGTCGAGGGCGAGGCCGTCGCTGAGGTCGAGCATCGCGGTCGCCCCCGCCGTGGCCGCCGCGACGCCGTCGGCGACGGGCGGCGTGGGGGCCAGCTGCCAGCCGACGTCGGCGTCGCGGTCGCGCAGGGCCCGGGCGAGGACCGCGTCGGGCTCCCCGGCGTGGTCGACGCCGAGGCGGAAGAGCAGCTCGAGCCCGCGCGCGGCCCGGCCGAGCGCGCCCGAGACCGCGACGACGTCGCCGGGGCGGGCCCGGTCGCGGCGTACTGGCGGGCGGCCCTCGAGGTCGCCGAACGCGGTCACGGCGATCGTGAAGGCGGCCGAGACCGAGAGGTCGCCGCCCACGACGCCGCAGCCGGGCGCCATGACGGCGCACGCGTCGCGGAGGCCGTCGGCGAGGGCCTCGAGGTCGCCCACGGGCGTGTCGGCCGGCACGGCGAGGGCGACCACGAGGGCCGTCGGCCGGGCACCCATGGCCGCGACGTCGGCGAGGTTCGAGGCGGCGGCCTTCCAGCCCAGGTCGTGCGGCGTCGACCAGGCCCGGCGGAAGTCGGGGCCGTGCACCATGAGGTCGGTCGTCACGACGAAGCGCCCGTCGGGGGCGGCCACGACGGCGGCGTCGTCGCCCGGGCCGAGCTGCGTGTCGAGGCCGCGGGGCAGGCGGGGCAGGATGCGCGCGAGGGTGGCCGTCTCGCCCGCGGAGCCGACGGTGTCGGGCTCGGCGGTCGACCGGACGGCGCCGTGCCCGGTCGCGTCGGGCGAGGTCGTGCCGGGCACGGACGTGGAGGTGGGGTGCATGTGCACGACGGTAGCCTGGACCCGATGTCCAGCCCTGCCCGGCGCCTCCGCCTGCCCCTCCTCGTCGCCCTCGCGGCCCTCCTCGCGCCGGCCGTCGCCGGCTGCACGGCCGCCGTGCCGATGACGGCCGCGGCCGACGCGAACGACCCGGACTGCGCGCAGGTGGTCGTGCACCTGCCCGAGGAGGTCGGGCCCGAGAGCTCGCCCTACGACATCCGCGAGACCGACGCCCAGTCGACGGGGGCCTGGGGCACGCCGACCGCCGTGCTGCTGCGCTGCGGCGTCGAGGCGCCCGCCGTCTCCGACCTGCCGTGCTACCCGATCAACGGCGTCGACTGGCTCGTCGACCAGGCACAGGACGATCCCGACACCTTCGTCTTCACGACCTACGGCCGCACGCCGGCCGTCGAGGTCATCGTGACGGCGGAGGTCGGCAGCACCGTCCTCTTCGACCTCGCCGACGCGGTCGGCTACCTCCCGGGCGACGGCCGCGCCTGCGTCGGCGCGGGCGACCTGCCGGGGGCCGGCACCGACGGCGAGCCGTCCGCGACCCCGACCTCCTGAGCCGACCGCGGCCCCGTCGGTCTAGCGGTCGGTCTCGAGCCCCAGCTCGATCAGCTCGGTGATGAGCTCGGGGTAGCTGAGCCCGCTGGCGAGCCAGCAGGCCGGGAACATCGAGATCGGCGTGAAGCCGGGCATCGTGTTGATCTCGTTGACGACCCAGCCCTCGTCGGTGAGGAAGAAGTCGACGCGGGCCAGGCCCGTGCCGTCGACGGACTCGAAGGCCAGCGCGGCGAGCCGCTGCATCTCGGCGAGCTCGTCGTCGGCGAGGGGCGCCGGGCAGACGAGGCCGGCACCGTCGCCGCCGAGGTACTTCGACTCGAAGTCGTAGAAGCCGTCGGCGCCGAGCACGATCTCGCCCGCGAGGCTGGTGCGCGGGGCTCCGCCGTCGCGGCCGCCGAGCACGGCGCACTCGAGCTCGCGGCCGACCACGCCCGCCTCGACGAGCACCTTGACGTCCTCGGCGAGGCCGACCGCCATGGCGGCGGCGAGCTGCTCGGGCGCGTCGACGCGCGAGACGCCGACGCTGGAGCCGGCGCGGGCCGGCTTGACGAAGAGCGGGAACCCGAGCGACGCCACCTCGGCGGCCACGGCCTCGGGCGACGCGGCCCACTCACGGGCCCGGACCGTCCGCCACGGGGCGACGGCGATGCCGGCCTCCCGCAGCACGGTCTTGGTGAAGTGCTTGTCCATGCCGACGGCCGACGCGAGCAGGCCGGCCCCCACGTACGGCAGGCCCACGAGCTCGAGCAGGCCCTGCACGGTGCCGTCCTCGCCGAAGCGGCCGTGCAGGATCGGGAAGACGACGTCGACCTCGCCGAGCAGGCGCGAGCTGCCGTCGGGCTCCGTCACGGTCAGCTCACGGCTGCCCGCCGTCTCCGGCCAGCGCACGCGCGTGCCGTTGTCGCGCACCTCGGGCAGCTGCTCGGCGTCGAGCGCGAAGAGCGCCGCGTCGTCGGGCTGCAGCGTGACGGCGCCGTCGCGGGTGATGCCCACCGGCACCACCTCGAAGCGGTCGCGGTCGATCGCGCCCAGCACGCCGCTGGCGGTCGCGCAGCTGATCGCGTGCTCGCTCGACCGGCCGCCGAAGAGCAGGACGACGCGGGTGCGGCCGGGGGCGGGGGTGTCGCGGGTCATGGGGACTCCTGGCGTGCGGCGCCGAGGTCGGGATGACCCGGGGAGGCGCGGTGGCGGTCGTGGCGGAGCTCACGGCCCCGGCCCCCGCGGCCTACTCGCCCTGGGGCTCGTCGGTCTCGGTGAGGTGCGGGGCGATGTTCCGGGGGTCCAGCGTACCGGCGAGCACCCCGGCGACCTGCGTCACGATGGGCATGTCGACGCCCCGGGAGGCCGCCAGCTCGAGGATCGGCGCCACCGACGAGAGGCCCTCGGCGGTCTGGTCCATCTGGCGGACGACGTCGCCGAAGGCGTAGCCCTGGCCGAGCAGGCGCCCGGCCGTGTTGTTCCGCGACAGCGGCGACTCGCAGGTGGCGATGAGGTCGCCGAGGCCCGCGAGGCCCGCCAGCGTCTCGGCCTTGGCCCCGAACGAGACCGCGAACGCCGTCATCTCGGCGAGGCCGCGCGTGATGATCGAGGCCTTCGTGTTCTCGCCGTAGCCGACCCCGTCGACGATGCCGACGGCGACCGCGATGAGGTTCTTCAGCACGCCGCCGAACTCGGTGCCGATGACGTCGGTGTTGACGAACGAGCGGAAGTAGGGGTTCGTGGCCGTCGCGGCGACCGCGGTCGCGGTCTCCATGCTGGCCGACGACACGACGGCGGCCGTCGGCTGGCGCTTCGCGATCTCGAGGGCGAGGTTGGGCCCCGACGCCACGGCGATGAGGTCGGGGTCGATCGCGAGCTCCTGCGCGATGACCTCGCTCATGCGGAGGCCCGTGGCCTTCTCGACGCCCTTCATGAGGCTGACGACCGGCACGCCGTGGGGCACGACGTCGCGGATGGCCCGCAGGTTCTCGCGCAGGGTCTGGCTGGGCACCGACACGTAGACCTGCTCGGCGCCCCGGAGGGCGGCGGCGACGTCGGTCGTCGCGACCAGCGTGCGCGGCAGGTTGATGCCGGGCAGGTAGTCGGTGTTGCGCTTGCTCTCGGTGATCTCGCGGGCGACCTCGGGGCGCCGGGCCCAGAGCGTCACGTCGGCGCCGCCCTCGGCGAGCACCTTGGCGAAGGTCGTGCCCCAGCTGCCCGAGCCGAGCACGGCGACGGTGCGCGGGATCGCGTTCCGCAGGACGACGGAGATCGCCTCGGTCGTCACGGCGCCCTCGCCGAGGGCCCCGAGGGCGTCCTCGCGCGTGTCAGATCTGCTCAAAGCGGCCGGTCTCCTTCTGGTTCTTCTCGTGCGGGTCCCACGGGGACGCCGGGGCGGCCTCGCCCCGGAGCTCCTCGAGCAGGTCGGTGATGCCCCGCATGACGAGCGCCGTCGCCTCGGCCCAGGCCGCCTGGTCGAGGTGTCGCCCGCGGAAGGCCGACAGGTCGATCGGGTCGCCGATCGCCACGGTGATGCGCTTGCGCGGGAAGAGGCTGATCTTGGCCGAGTACCGGCCCATGACCTGCTGGCTGCCCCAGTGGGCCATCGGCACGAGCGGCACGCCGGCCTGGACCGCGAGGCGGACGGCCCCGCTCTTGCCCTTCATGGGCCAGAGGTCGGGGTCGCGGGTCAGCGTCCCCTCGGGGTAGATGATGACGCCCCCGCCGCTCGAGGCCAGGGCGCGGCCCGCCGCGAGGGGGTCGCTCGCGTGGGTCCGGCCGCCCCGCTCGACGGGCACGTGGCCCATGGCGTGCATGAGGCGCCCGAAGACGGGGACGCGGAACAACGACGCCTTGGCGAGGAAGCGCGGCACGCGGCCGAGCTGCCACATGGCCCGCGCCACGACGACGGGGTCGATGTTCGTGTAGTGGTTCGGCGCGAGGACGAATGCACCCTCGGCGGGCAGCTTCTCGCCGCCGCGGATGTCGAGCCGCGCGAGCCGGTCGAAGAGCGGGGCGCCCACGGCGGCGACCCCGCGGAAGACCGCGCTCTTCTCCTTGCCGCGGCCGAACCGACCGACCCGTCGTGCGGTCTGCACGACGGGTCGGTCGACGGCCGACGAGGAGGCGCGGGCCGACCCGGTCGTGCCGGCCGCGTCCTGGTCGTGGTCGGCGTCGCTCACCGGTCGGTCAGCCCTGGAAGTCGAAGTCGGCGCCCAGCTTGCGGAGCTTGGCGATGAAGTGCTCGTAGCCGCGGCTGATGATGCCGACGTTGCTGATCTTCGACTCGCCCTCGGCCGTCAACGCCGCGATGAGGTGGCTGAAGCCGCCGCGGAGGTCGGGGACGCGGATGTCGGCACCGTGGAGCTTGGTCGGGCCGGTGATGACCGCGGCCTGCTCGAACTCGCGGCGGGCCACGCGACGGTCGTGGCCGGGCAGGCCGTCCTTGTGGACGACGATCTGCGCGCCCATGTCGTTCAGCGCCTCGGTGAACTGGAAGCGGTTCTCGTAGACCGTCTCGTGGACGATCGAGGTGCCCTCGGCCTGCGTGAGGGCGACGATGAGCGGCTGCTGCCAGTCGGTCATGAAGCCGGGGTGCACGTCGGTCTCGACCACGACGGGCTTGAGCTCGCCGCCGGGGTGGAAGAAGCGGATGCCGTCTTCATGGACGTCGAAGTCGCCGCCGACCTTGCGGAAGACGTTGAGGAACGTCATGAGGTCTTTCTGGTCGGCGCCCTCGACGAAGATGTCGCCGCCCGTGGCGAGCGCGGCCGAGGCCCAGCTCGCGGCCTCGTTGCGGTCGTTGATCGCTCGGTGCGTGTAGCCGCGGAGGCTCTTCACGCCCTCGATGAAGATGACGCGGTTCGGCTCGACGGAGACGACGGCGCCCATCTTCTGCAGGATCGCGATGAGGTCCATGATCTCGGGCTCGATGGCCGCGTTGCGGAGCTCGGTGACGCCGTCGGCCAGCACGGCCGTGAGGAGCACCTGCTCGGTCGCGCCGACGCTCGGGTAGGGCAGCTCGATGTTGGCGCCCTTGAGGCCGTCGGGCGCGGTGAGGTGGATGCCGTTGTACGACTTGTCGACCACGGCGCCGAAGGCACGGAGGGCGTCGAGGTGGAAGTCGATCGGGCGGTCGCCGATGCGGCAGCCGCCGAGGTCGGGGATGAACGCCTCGCCGAGGCGGTGGAGCAGCGGCCCGCAGAACAGGATCGGGATGCGACTCGAGCCCGCATGGGCGTCGATCTCGGCGAAGTGGGCCGACTCGACGTTCGACGGGTCGAGGATCATCTCGCCGCGGGCGGGGTCGGTGATGCGGACGCCGTGCACGGACAGCAGCCCGCGGACGACGTTGACGTCGCTGATGTCGGGGACGTCGCGGAGGATGCTCGGGGTGTCGCCCAGCAGGGCGGCGACCATGGCCTTCGTCGCGAGGTTCTTGGCCCCGCGCACCTCGATGCGACCGATGAGCGGCTTGCCGCCGCGGATGACGATCTCGTCGGATTTCAGGCCCACGCGGGCTCCCGCAGCTGCTGCGTCTTGGACAAGAGAGTTCACTTACTTCACCGGCAATGTCTTCGGGCGCCAGGCGGCGCGGCGGGATTCGAATTCTGTGATGGCGGCCTCGTCGCGGAGGGTCAGCCCGATGTCGTCGAGGCCTTCGAGGAGACGCCACTTAGTGTAGGCATCGACCTCGAACGACACGCTGAGCGCCCCGATCGCGGCGGTCTGCGCCTCGAGGTCGACGACGATCTCGACGCCGGGCTCGGCGTCGATCGCGGCCCAGAGCCGCTCGACGTCGTCCTCGGCCACGACCGCGCTGAGCAGGCCCTGCTTGCCCGAGTTGCCGCGGAAGATGTCGCCGAAGCGCGAGCTCAGCACGACGTCGAAGCCGAAGTCGCGGAGCGCCCAGACGGCGTGCTCGCGGCTCGACCCGGTGCCGAAGTCGGGCCCCGCCACGAGGACGCGTGCGCCCTGGTACTCGGGCCGGTTCAGCACGAAGTCGGGGTCTTGGCGGGCCGAGAAGAACAGGGCGTCCTCGAAGCCGGTCTTGGTGACGCGCTTGAGGAACTCCGCCGGGATGATCTGGTCGGTGTCGACGTTCGACCGCTTCAGGGGGGCGGCCACGCCGGTGACGGTGGTGAACTTCTGCATCAGCGCGCGCCTCCGGACAGCTCGGCCTCGAGGGCGTCGTGGATCGGCGTCCCGCCGGCGGACGACGCGGCCGACGCGCCGCCGGGGAGATCGTCGTGCTCGAGGTCCCACGGGGACGAGAGCGTTCCGCGGACCGCCGTGGCCGCCGCGACCAGCGGCGACACGAGGTGCGTGCGACCGCCCTTGCCCTGGCGACCCTCGAAGTTGCGGTTGCTCGTCGACGCGCAGCGCTCGCCCGGGGCGAGCTGGTCGGGGTTCATGCCGAGGCACATCGAGCAGCCGGCGAAGCGCCACTCGGCCCCGAAGTCGGTGAAGACCTTGTCGAGGCCCTCGGCCTCCGCCTCGAGCCGCACGCGGGCCGAGCCCGGGACGACCATGACGCGGACGCCCTCGGCCTTGGTCTTGCCCTCGACGATCGAGGCGAAGGCCCGCAGGTCTTCGATGCGGCTGTTCGTGCACGAGCCCATGAAGACCGCGTCGACCGGGATCTCCTTCATCGGGGTGCCGGCCGTCAGCGCCATGTACTCGAGGGCCCGCTCGGCGGCGGCGCGCTCGTTCGGGTCGTCGACGGCGGACGGGTCGGGCACCGAGTCGCTGAGCGACACGCCCTGGCCGGGGTTCGTGCCCCAGGTGACGAACGGCTCGAGCGCGTCGGCGTCGAGGAAGACCTCGGCGTCGAAGACGGCGTCGTCGTCGGTGGGGAGGGTCTGCCAGTAGGCGACGGCCTCCTCCCAGTCGGCGCCCGTGGGGGCGTGGTCGCGGCCCTCGAGGTAGTCGAAGGTCGTCTGGTCGGGCGCGACCATGCCCGCGCGGGCGCCGGCCTCGATCGACATGTTGCAGATCGTCATGCGCCCCTCCATCGAGAGGGCGCGGATCGCGCTGCCGCGGTACTCGAGCACGTAGCCCTGGCCGCCGCCGGTGCCGATCTGGGCGATGACCGCGAGGATGATGTCCTTCGCCGTCACACCCGGGCGCAGCGTGCCCTCGACGGTCACCGCCATGGTCTTGAACGGCTTGAGCGGGAGCGTCTGCGTCGCCATGACGTGCTCGACCTCGCTCGTGCCGATGCCGAACGCCATGGCGCCGAAGGCGCCGTGCGTCGAGGTGTGCGAGTCGCCGCAGACGACGGTGATGCCCGGCATGGTCAGGCCGAGCTGCGGGCCCACGACGTGGACGATGCCCTGCTCGGCGTCGCCGAGGGGGTGCAGGCGCACGCCGAACTCGGCCGTGCTGCGGCGCAGCGTCTCGATCTGCGTGCGGCTCGTGAGGTCGGCGATCGGCCGGTCGATGGCGAGCGTCGGCGTGTTGTGGTCCTCCGTCGCGATCGTCAGGTCGGTGCGGCGGAGCGGTCGACCCGCCTGGCGCAGGCCGTCGAAGGCCTGCGGGCTGGTGACCTCGTGCACGAGGTGGAGGTCGATGTAGAGGAGGTCGGGGGCCCCGTCTTCGCCCTTGACGACGACGTGGTCGTCCCACACTTTCTCGGCAAGCGTCCTGCCCACGGGCACGCCCTCTCCAGCATCTCGGTCGGAATGATCGTCGAAGTCTACGCCAGCGCCTCCTGGGCCCCGGCCGACCTGCTGGCGGGGTGCAACCACGCCCGGGGGCCCGCGCATTCCCGCTGCGCGCCCCCGGCCGAGCGCCTCGGGCGAGGGTTCCGAATAGCATGACGGGACCCGCCACGAGCGCGACGGGACCCTCGACGAGGAGGCCGACCCGAGCATGCCCGACGACCTGTCCGGCTGGCAGCCGCCGCGCCCCGACGCCGGGGCCCGCGTGTGGGGCGCCGCCGCGTCGTCGCCGGGCCACGGCGCGCGGGAGGCGCAGGTCGGGCAGCGCGCACCGCAGCCGTCGCCGGGCCCCGCGGTCGACGCCGCGGGGCCCGGCGACCGCGGCCGGCCCGGGCGCTGGCGCCGCGCCTCCGGGGCGGCCCGGCTCGGCTCGGCCTACGTCGGGCTGATCGTGGTCGCGGCGCTCGTCGCGGTCGGCGGGCTCGCCGCGACGCCCCGTTACGGCGAGGGGACGGCCTGGGGCGGCACGACCGTCGACGACCTGCGGCGAGCGCCGGGGGCCACCTCGTGGTCGGTCGACCTCGCCGCCGCGCTCGCCCCGGCCGTGCCGCGCGGCTGCCTGCACCTCTGGCCGTCGGAGGCGGTCGACGGGCTCGTCGCCGTCGGCAGCTCGGTCGACCTCGACGTCGGCTCGCCCGCCGACGGCACGGGGTGCCGCGACGCCGCCGCGGCCGACCCGTCGAGCCGGGTCGCCCTCGTCGACGTGACCGCCGGGCGCGTCGTCTGGGTGCACGACCTCGCGCTCGAGGTCGCGGGCACCGACCCCCTGAGCATCCCGTCGTCGCAGGTCGTGCCGAGCGCGGGGCGCGTGCTCGTGCAGACGCAGACCACGGGGTCGACGGTGCTCGTCGCCCTCGACCTCGCCGAAGGCCGCGTCCTCGAGTCGACGCGCGGGCGGCGCGACCTGCCGTCGGTGAGCGTGGCCACGTCGGGGCGGCTGCAGCTGCGCACGTCGACCGCGCTCGGCGACTCGGGCGGCCGGTACTCGCTCGTCGACGCGGGCGACCTCGACCATCCCGTCTGGGAGGGGCGCGCCGACGTCGGCACGGCGCCGCTGCTGCTGCCCGACGGCCTGGTCGTCGTGAGCCGCGAGCGGGCGCGACGCGTCGACGGCCGCACCGGCCAGGAACGGCCGTTCGGCGCCGCGCCCGACGTCGTCGCCGTCAGCCCGGCCGACCCCGGCACCGTCTACGCCCTCGGCCGGCGCCTCGGCGGCGCCCGCACGGTCTCGGCGCTCGACCGCTCGGGCGAGGCGGCCTGGTCGGCGCCGACCGGCTCCCGGGGCCTCGCCGTGACGCCCCGCTGCGTCGTCACGACGGGCCGGCTCGACACGGCCGCGACCTGCCTCGACCGTCGCGACGGGTCGACGGCGTGGACCACGGACCTCGGCGGCGCCTTCTCGGTCGAGGCCGTCCCCGGCCAGGTGGGCGACGACGTGTACGCCGTCGTGCAGCGCGACGGCGACGCCGCGCTGGCGGCCCTGTCGGGCGACGACGGGCACGTGCGGTTCCGGACCCCGGTGGGGCAGCTCGACACGGTCGTCGCCGCCTCGCGCACGGTCGTCTACCTCGGCACCGACGACGCACGGTCGTTCCCGCGCGGGATCACCGCGTTCGACGCCGCGACCGGGGCCGAGCTGTGGACCTACCGCTCCCCCGGCACGGTGTCGTTCTGGGGCGGCGCTCTCGTCTCGATCGACGACCGGGGCGTGGCCCGCCGGCTCGTCGACGACACGGCCGTGGGGCGGACCTCGTGACCGCGGCCGGCGGTGCCGGGCGCGGCCGCGCGCCGGGGCCCTGGGCGCCCTCGCGGCCCGGGCCGGCAGACGTCGTGTGGGAGCCGGGCCCCGGGGGCCGGACGAGCGGCGCGACCGGCGGGTCGGCCGGTGGCGGGTCCCGGGACGGCGGGTCGGCCGACGGGGCGTCGTCGTCCGACGACCTCGGCTCGGCGGGCCCCGCGCGACCACGCCGGGTCGGGCCGGTCGGCCGGTGGTGGGCCCGCGCCTCCGCGGGTCGTCGGCTGCTCGTCGGCTACGCCCTGGTCGTCGTCGTGGCCCTCGGCGTGACGCTGGCGGTCGTCCCGACGCAGCCCGTCTACGGCGGCTCGAGCCCCTGGAAGGGCGTGTCGGTGGCCGACCTGCGGACCCGCCCCGCCACGGACGGCTGGTCGCTCGACCTCGCCGGTGCCCTCGCGCCCGACGCGCGCCCCGCCTGCCTCCGCTTCCCGAACGAGGTCGTCTCCCCCGGGCGGATCCTCGTCGGCGCCGCCGCGGCCTGGACCTACGGCTTCGCCAACGACGCGGGCTGCGGCAGCGACACCGACGGCATCGGGTCGCGGCTGGCCCTCGTCGACACCGTGCACGGCGAGTCCGTCTGGCTGCACGACCTCACCGCCGACGCCCGGGGCCTCGGCCTCGCCGGCTCGGTGGAGGTCATCTCGGCCGCGCCCGCCGGCGACACCGGGCTCATGCTGGTCCGCGCCGCGGTCGACGACGACGTCGTGATGCTGACCCTCGACGCCGCGACGGGGAGGACCGTCGAGGCCGCCGCCCCGCGCAGCGCCACGACCTCCGACCAGTTCCAGGCGAGCGGCACGACGGTGCTCACCGGTCGCCAGGGCTCGGCGGGCGGCCGCTTCGTCTACGAGGTGCGCGACGTCCGCGACCTCGGGCGGGTCGCCTGGTCGGGGCCGGGCACCACGACGGGCGTCGCCCTCGCCCTCGACGACCGCGCCGTGGTCGCCACCTCCGACGGGACGGTGCAGATCGACCCCGCGAGCGGCGAGGCGACGCCCTGGGGCACCCGGCTCGACGCGCTCGGCGGGTACGTGGTGCGGGGCGGCGACCTCTACTCCCCCACCGGCGACGACGGCGGCTTCACGGCGCGGGGCCCCGACGGCGGCGAGCTCTGGCGGTCGTCGACGTCGGTGCACGGCTCGTGGACCGCGGCGCGGTCCTGCCTCGTCGTCACCGACGTCGCCGCCGACCAGGTCGCCTGCCTCGACTACGCGACCGGCGCCGTCCGGTGGACCAGGTCGGGCGCGGGCGCCACGTCGGTCGAGGGCCTGCCCGGCCAGACCGACGACACGGTCTGGTCGACGACGCCCGGCGGCCCGGCGGACGACCTCGGGGTGCGCGGCCTCGACGGCGCGAGCGGGTCGGTGACCACCCGCCTCGAGCTGCCGAACGGCGCGGCGCTCGTCGCCGCGGGGCGCACCGTGGGCTACGCGCTCGCGTACGGCAGCTCCGGAGGGCGCTCGTCGGTCATCGGCTTCGACCTCGCGACCGGCGAGCGCCTCTGGCGGTACTCGGGGCAGCTGCAGGTCTCCGTCTGGTCGGGCACGCTCGTCGACATCGACGTCGACGGGGTCGCCCACGAGCTGACCGCCCCGGAGGCGCGGGTCGTCGGAGCCTGACCGTCGCCCCGCGACGCCCGGCCCGACCCCGTCGTTCGAACACGCGTTCGATCCGAGCGTAGGCTCTCCCCATGACCCTCCCCTTCACCGCGTCGCTCTTCGACGCCCTCGACGACGACCTCGGCGCCGGCCCTGCGGGGTCGACCCAGCTGCGGCCGATCGGGCCCGCGGTGCAGCACCTCGAGCTCGAGGACGGCGCCTGGCTCGACCTCGTGCCGGGGTGGGCCACGGGGTCGGACGCCCTCTTCGAGCGGCTCGTCACCGAGGTGCCGTGGCAGGCCGACCGCCGCACGATGTACGACCGCGTGGTCGAGGTGCCCCGGCTCGTCTCCTCCTACGGGGCGGGCGACTCCCTGCCCGACCCCGTCCTCGCGACGGCCCGCGACGAGCTCAACGCCTGGTACTCCGGCGAGCGCGGCGCGCCCGACGAGCAGCTCTTCCGCCGGGCGGGCCTCTGCTTCTACCGCACGGGCGACGACAGCATCGCCTGGCACGGCGACCGCGTGGGCTCGGCGCTCGGCCGCGACACGATGGTCGGCATCCTCTCCCTGGGGGCACCGCGAACGCTCGCCGTCCGCTCGCGACGCACCGCGCGCATCCGGCGCTTCCCCCTCGGCCACGGCGACCTGCTCGTCATGGGCGGCAGCTGCCAGCGCACCCACGAGCACGCGATCGCCAAGACGAAGAAGGCGGCCGGGCCGCGCATCTCGGTGCAGTTCCGTCCCGTCTGGCCCGACTGACGCCGAGCCCGCCCGCAGCCGGCCACGGCGCCGGTCGGGCCACGGTGCACCGTCGTCGAGGTCGGCGCTCCTATGCTGAGCGCACACGATCGACGACGAGGTGGACGAGCATGGCGGCAACCCGGGACGACGTGGCACGCCTCGCGGGCGTCTCGTCGAGCACCGTGTCGTACGCCATCAGCGGCCGTCGCACCATCTCGGCCGCGACGCGCCAGCGGGTCGAGCAGGCCATGGCCGAGCTCGACTACACGCCGAACGCGTTCGCCCGCGGCCTCGCCGGCGCCCGCGGCGGCATCATCGCCCTCCACTACCCGTACGGCCGACGCGGGGTCACGGCGTCGGAGTTCGAGTACGTCGCCGCGGCCACCGACCGGGCCCGCGAACGCGGGTACCACCTGCTGCTCTGGTCGAACCCCATCGACGACGTCGAGGGCCTCGGCAGCCTCGTCAGCGAGGGCCTCGTCGACGGCGCGATCCTCATGGAGCTGACCGCGGACGATCGGCGCGTGCCCGTCGTCTCCCGAGCCCGGCTGCCGTTCACCAACATCGGGCGCCCCGACGACGTCGACGGCCTCTGGTTCGTCGACGCCGACTACGACGCCCTCGGCCGGCTCGCCATCGACCACCTCGCGGGCCTCGGGCACGACCACGTCTTCTTCCTCAGCCAGAGCGTCCGGCAGCCCGAGCGGGGCTCGGGACCGGTGGGCCGGGCCGACAGCGCCCTCGTGGCGTCGGCGTGCCAGCGGGGGGTGCGCCTCGAGACGCACCGGGCCGAGAACTCCGTGCCCGGCGGCCGCGCGGCGGCCGGGGCCTTCGCCGCCCTCGCGCCGCGGCCGACCGCCGTCGTCGCCTTCAACGAGACGGCCCTCGCCGGCTTCGTCCAGACCGTCGCGGCGACGGGGCTGTCGATCCCCGGCGACGTGTCCGTCGTGGCCCTCAGCATCGGCGACCTCGCCGCCGAGATGACCTCCCCACCGCTGACGACGGTGTCGCCCCCGGGCGGCGAGATCGCCGCCACCGCGGTCGACCACCTCGTCGACCGCCTCGAGGGCCGCCGTCACGACGCCCCCCACGTGCTCGTCGCGCCGCAGCTCGTCGTCCGGGGCAGCAGCGCACCGCCGACACGCCCCTAGCACGCTCGGTTGCGCGGCACCTGCGGGTGTGTGACACTCACAGTCGACGCGCGTCGACGACGACGTGCGCGGGCGGCACGACTCGACAGCACGAGCGGCCGCCGAGATGCGACTCAACGAGGAGAACACCATGCGAGCATCCCTGCACCGCCGCTTCACCGGGCCCCTGGCGGTCCTGGCGGCGTCGAGCTTCCTCCTGGTCGGCTGCTCCGGCACCGCCGACCCCAACGACCCGAACGCCGGCGGCGGCGCCGGCGCGGCCGACGTCGGCACGGCCGACGGCGTCGTCAACGTCTACGGCACCATCAACGGCGACGAGGCGACTTTGCTCGAGAAGTCGTGGGCCGACTGGGAGAAGCAGAACGACATCGACATCAAGTACACCGGCGACAAGGAGTTCGAGAAGCAGATCGGGATCAAGGTCCAGGGCGGCGACACCCCCGACCTCGCGATCTTCCCGCAGCCGGGCCTGCTCGCCGACACGGTCGCCTCGGGCAAGGTGCAGGAGCTCCCCGCCGACGCCCTGGCCAACGTCAAGGAAGGGTGGTCGGAGGACTGGCAGAAGTACGGCCAGGTCGACGGCACCCAGTACGGCGCCCCGCTCATGGCGAGCGTCAAGGGCTACGTCTGGTACTCGCCCGCCAAGTTCAAGGAGTGGGGCGTCGAGATCCCCAAGACGTACGACGACCTCGTCGCCGTCTCGAAGACCATCCAGGAGAAGACCGGGACGGCCCCCTGGTGCGCCGGCTTCAACTCGGGCGAGGCCTCGGGCTGGCCCGGCACCGACTGGGTCGAGGACCTCGTGCTGCGCGGGGCCGGCCCCGACGCCTACGACTCGTGGGTCTCCGGCGACACGGAGTTCACCGACCCCGAGATCAAGGACGCGTTCGACTCCGTCGGCACGATCCTGCAGGACCCCGACATGGTCAACGCCGGCTACGGCGACGTGAAGTCGATCAACTCCACCGCGTTCGGCGACGTCGCCACCAACGTGGCGAACGGCAGCTGCGCGCTGACCCACCAGGCCTCCTTCTTCGAGGGCTTCCTGACCGCGGCGAACAACGCCGACGGCCAGCCCGCGACGGTGGCCGAGGACGGCGACGTCTGGGCCTTCCTCACCCCGCCCATGAAGGAGGACGACCCGGCGGCCGTCACCGGCGGCGGCGAGTTCGTCGCGGCGTTCTCGAACGACGACGACACCGCCAAGGTGCAGGCGTACCTCGCCAGCGCCGACTGGGCCAACAGCCGCGTCTCGCTCGGCGGCGTCATCTCCGCCAACAAGGGCCTCGACCCGGAGAACGCCGGCAGCGACCTGCTGAAGAGCGCCGTCGAGATCCTGCAGGGCACCGACACCACCTTCCGCTTCGACGGCTCCGACCTGATGCCGAAGTCGGTCGGCTCGGACAGCTTCTGGAAGGGCATGGTCGACTGGATCGACGGCACCGACACCGACTCGGTGCTCGAGGAGATCCAGGCCGGCTACACCAGCTAGCAGCCTGACCGCGAGGGGTCGCCGCCCGGCGGCGACCCCTCGTCCCGCACCACCCGGGTCCTCCGACCCGTCACTCCCGGGCCCCGACCCGCCCCCGGCGGTCCCGCCCGTCCCGCGTGCCCGCAGCCGCTCCCCCGCTGCACCCGAACGTGAAAGGGACAGCGATGTCCAGTTTCTTCCAGTGGTTGGCGGGCATCCCGCCCCTGGCCCAGATCCCCCTGATCCTGCTCGCCTTCGCGGCGCTCGTGGCCGTCGTGCTCGTCTTCGTCGAGTTCGCACCCCGCCGCGGAACCCCGTACACGATCCTCCGCCTCGCCGTCTGCGTCGTCGTGCCCGTCGTGGTCCTCCTGGCCTTCGGGCTCTACAACTCGGTCATCTGGGTCGCCGCGATCGCCGCCGTCCTCGGCGGGGGGTTGTTCCTGCTCGACTACCGCTCGAAGCGCGGCGCCGGCTACTCGCTGCAGCTCGTCGCCTTCATGGCGCCCGCCGTGTTCTTCCTCATCATCGGCCTGATCTACCCGACCATCACGACTGCGGGGCAGGCCTTCATGAAGAACGACGGCTCGGGCTTCGCCGGGCTCGACAACTTCGCCTGGGTCTTCACCAGCCCCGACGGCCTGACCGCCTTCGGCAACACCCTGATCTGGGTGCTGCTGGCCCCGATCACCGCGACCGCCATCGGCCTCGCCTATGCCGTCTTCATCGACAAGAGCCGCGGCGAGAAGTTCCTCAAGCTGCTCGTCTTCATGCCCATGGCCATCTCGTTCGTCGGCGCGTCGATCATCTTCAAGTTCTTCTACGACATCCGCCAGGGCGAGCAGATCGGCCTCCTCAACGGCATCCTGGTCGCCTTCGGCGGACAGCCCGTCGACTGGCTGGGCCTCGAGCCGTGGAACACCCTGCTGCTCGTCATCGTGCTCATCTGGACCCAGGCGGGCTTCGCCATGACGGTGCTCTCGGCCGCCATCAAGGGCGTCCCCGCCGAGCAGCTCGAGGCGGCGTCGCTCGACGGCACCAACGGCTTCCAGGCCTTCCGGCACATCACCGTCCCGGGCATCCGCACGACGATCATCGTCGTGCTGACGACGATCTCGATCGCGTCCCTCAAGGTCTACGACATCGTCTCGGCCATGACCGGCGGCCGCAACGACACGACGATCCTCGCCTTCGAGATGGTCCGCCAGTTCCAGCTCGGCAGCCGCAGCGGCTACAGCTCGGCCCTCGCGGTCATCCTGTTCGTCCTCGTGCTCCCGATCGTCATCTACAACGCCCGTCAGATCCAGAAGCAGAGGGAGATCCGATGACCGCCACCCCGACCCCCATCGCGGTCCCGGTCTCGTCCGGCGCCGAGCGTCAGCTCGAGCGCGGCCTGGCCAAGATCGAGCACTCGAGCGGCAAGCTCAAGCGCGGCACCACGAGCCGCGGCGCGACCATCGCCGCCCTCGTCATCGCCGTGATCTGGACCCTCCCCACGGCGGGACTGTTCATCTCGTCGTTCCGCCCCGCGAACGACATCAAGACGACGGGCTGGTGGACCGTCTTCGCGAACCCCGGCTTCACGCTCGACAACTACGTCAACGCGCTGAGCTCGGGCGACAGCCTGACTCTCGGCAAGGCGTTCCTCAACTCGCTCGTCATCACGCTGCCCGCCGCGCTCATCCCGATCACGATCGCCAGCCTCGCGGCCTACGCCTTCGCCTGGATCGACTTCAAGGGCCGCAACACGATGTTCGTGCTGGTCTTCGCCCTGCAGATCGTGCCGATCCAGATGGCCCTCGTGCCGCTGCTCCGCCTCTTCTCGGACGGCCTCCGCGTCGGCGGGCTCTACATCCTCCCCGGCCTCGGGGTGAACGGGCTCGACGGCTCGTTCGCCAAGGTGTGGATCGCGCACACGATCTTCGCCCTCCCCCTGGCGATCTTCATGCTCCACAACTTCATCAGCGAGATCCCGGCCGAGGTCATCGAGGCCGCGCGCATGGACGGCGCCGGCCACGGCCAGGTCTTCTTCCGCATCGTGCTGCCCCTGTCGATGCCGGCCATCGCCTCCTTCGGCATCTTCCAGTTCCTCTGGGTGTGGAACGACCTGCTGGTGGCGACGGTCTTCACCTCCGGGCAGGGACTGCCGATCACGAAGGCCCTGCAGGACCTGTCGGGCTCGTACGGCCAGTCGTGGGAGCTCCTCACGGCCGGGGCGTTCATCTCGATCATCGTGCCGCTGATCGTGTTCTTCGCCCTGCAGCGCTTCTTCGTCCGCGGCCTGCTGGCGGGCGCGACCAAGGGCTGAGGCCCAGGGCACAGGGGACGGCCCCGGCGACGTCGACGAGACGCCGCCGGGGCCGTCCTCGTGTCGGCGCGGACACGCCCTCGACGAGGCGACGCCGGAACGACGAAACCGCCCGGCTGAGAGCCGAGCGGTTCGTGGTGATGCTGGTGACCCCAACGGGATTCGAACCCGTGTTACCGCCGTGAGAGGGCGACGTACTAGGCCGCTATACGATGGGGCCGTATTTGCAACTCGTCGAGTATGCCACACCCGTCGAGCCCGTCACAAATCGAGGCGCACCCGCGTGTCGCGCAGCCGCCGGGGCACCTCGGACGAGCCCGTCCTGCCCTCGGGAGGCGCGCCTCCCGAGGGCAGGACCGCTCCCCCGCGCCGGCGTACAGTCGGCCCCATGCGCCTCACCAAACTCGAACACGCCTGCCTCGTCGTCGAGAAGGACGGGCGCAAGCTCGTCGTCGACCCGGGGTCGTTCACGACGCCCCTCGTCGACCTGCACGACGTCGTCGCCGTCGTCGTCACCCACGAGCACCAGGACCACTGGACGCCCGACCAGCTCACCCACCTGCTCGCCACGAGCCCGGAGGCTGTCGTGTACGGCCCCCAGGGCGTCGCCGACGCCGCCGACGGCTTCGACGTCCACGTCGTCGCCGACGGCGACACGGTGGAGGCCGGCCCCTTCACGCTGTCCTTCCACGGCAGCCGCCACGCGGTCATCCACGAGAGCATCCCCGTCGTCGACAACGTCGGCGTGCTCGTCGACGGACGCCTCTTCTACCCCGGCGACCAGTTCACGGTCCCTCCCGTGCCCGTCGAGACCCTGGCCGCCCCCGTCGGGGCGCCCTGGCTCAAGGTCGGCGAGGTCATCGACTACGTCGCGGCGGTCAAGGCGAAGCTCGTCTTCCCGACGCACGAGCAGACCCTCTCCGGCCCCGGCCTCGGGATGCACTTCGACCGGATGAAGGCGAGCGCGCAGTCGGTCGGCGGCGACGCCGTCGAGCTCGCCGCCCACGAGTCGATCGAGATCTGACCGGTACGGCCGGCCGGTCCCGACCTGCCCGGACCGACCCCGGACGACCGACCGCCCCGACCGACGACCTGCGTCGTCGACCGGGGCGGTCGGTGCGTCGGTGCCTCGCCGCGGCGGCTAGAGCGTGACGTCGATCTCGCGCAGCACCTCGGCGTCGATCGCGACGCGCAGGGCCTCGAGCAGCTCGTCGGGGGCCGGGCTGTCGATGGTCAGCACGCTGAGCGCCTGGCCGCCGGCGCTGCGGCGGGCGATCTGCATGCCCGCGATGTTGATGCCCGCGTCGCCGAACTCCTTGCCGTAGATCGCGACGATGCCGGGGCGGTCGCCGTAGACCATCACGAGGTGGTGGGCCGCGATGGGCACCTCGACGTCGTAGCCGTTGATCTCGACGATCTTCTCGACCTGCTTCGTGCCGGTGAGGGTGCCGGAGACCGAGATCTGGCTGCCGTCGGACAGCGAGCCGCGGATCGTCAGGACGTTGCGGTACTCCTCGCTCGTCGGGTCGGTCAGCAGCCGCACGGTCATGCCGCGCTGCTCGGCGAGCAGCGGGGCGTTCACGTAGCTGACCGACTCGCTCACGATGTTCGTGAAGATGCCCTTGAGGGCGGCGAGCTTCAGCACGCTGACGTCGTGCTCGACGAGGTCGCCGCGCACCTCGACGTCGACGCTCGTGAGCGGCGAGTCGGCGAGGCCGGCGAAGACCTGGCCGATCTTCTCGAGGAGCGGGATGCCGGGTCGCACGTACGGGTCGATCACGCCGCCCGCGACGTTGACGGCGTCGGGCACGAGCTCGCCGCCGAGCGCGAGGCGCACCGACCGGGCGACCGACACGCCGGCCTTCTCCTGAGCCTCGTCGGTGGACGCGCCGAGGTGAGGCGTGACGACGACGTTCTCGAGGCCGAGCAGCTTCTGGTCGACGGGCGGCTCGGTGACGAAGACGTCGAGGCCGGCACCCGCGATCTCGCCGGTGGTCAGCGCCTCGTACAGGGCGTCCTCGTCGATGAGGCCGCCGCGGGCGACGTTGACGACGAAGGCCGTCTTCTTCATGGCCTTCATCTGCTCGAGGCCGATCATGCCGGTCGTCTCGGGGGTCTTCGGCATGTGGATGGTGACGAAGTCGGCCGTCGCGAGCAGCTCGTCGAGGGAGAGCAGGGTGACGCCCAGCTGCTGCGCGCGAGCCGGCGTGACGTACGGGTCGTACGCGACGACGTCGACGCCGAACGCCTGGAGGCGCGCGGTGATGAGGGCGCCGATGCGGCCGAGGCCGACGATGCCGACCGTCTTCTCGAACAGCTCGACGCCGGTGTACTTGGAGCGCTTCCACTGCCCCTGCGCGAGGGCGGCGTGGGCGGCCGGGATGTGGCGGGCGAGGCTGAGGATGTGGCCGACCGTCAGCTCGGCGGCGGAGATGATGTTCGACGTCGGCGCGTTGACCACCATGACGCCCGCCGTCGTGGCGGCCTTGATGTCGACGTTGTCGAGCCCGACGCCCGCGCGGGCGACGACCTGCAGGTGAGGCGCCGCCGCGATGGCCTCGGCGTCGACCTTCGTCGCCGACCGCACGAGGATCGCGTTCGCCTCGGCCAGGGCCGACAGCAGGGCCGGGCGGTCGGTGCCGTCGACGGACCGCACGTCGAAGTCGGGCCCCAGGGCCTCGACGGTGGCGGGTGAGAGTTCTTCTGCGATCAGCACGACGGGCTTGGCCACGGAGACACATTCCTAACGAAGGGGGTCGGGGGACGCCGCGACGCGCCGTGGGCGCGGCTGTCGGCCACTCTATCCACTGCGCCGCGGGCCGACGCGCACATGACGGAGGCCGACGCCGGGGCCGCGCGCGTCAGATGCTGAGGACGTACGCGGTGATGGTCAGCGACAGCGACCCGACCAGGGCGAGGCCGGTGACGAGCGCGAGGGCCACCTGCGGCAGCGGCCGACGCCGCGCCACGAGGAGGGCGCCGGCGTAGGCGACGACGGGCAGCAGGACGTTGGCGACCAGGGCCGCCCAGGGCGGGTGGGCGATGAACGACGTCGCCCCCGCCTCGGCGTAGATCTCGTTGTTCTGGTAGCGGGCGTCCTGCGGCACGAGCACGAGGTTCGTGACGGCCTCGTAGAGGTCGTAGGCGAAGAAGAGGCCGACGACCACCGCGAGCACGACGGCCCCGAGGCGCGGTCGACGGCGGACGGAGGCGCGGGGCGCCTTCTCGGCGCTCACGCGCCTACCCCGATCACGAGGGGCCACGGCGCGAGGGCGACGGCGCCGACGGCCATCACGACGAGTCGTCGGCCCGAGCGGCTCTGCGGCACGAGGAGGATCGTCGCGACGAACCAGAGCAGCGGCGCCACGAGCGCGAGGAACAGGCCGACGAGCCACAGGGCGGTCTGCACGTCGTCGACCAGGGTGCCGCCGAAGGCGAGCAGGAACCGGTCGCGGGAGACGATCCACCCCACGCTGGAGAGCAACGCGACCCCGCCGAAGACGCCGTGGCCCACGAGGGAGGCGCCGCTCAGCATCTCGGGAGCGTCGGGGTCGATCTCGTCGTCGGAGCCTGCCGCGGTGACGGGCGCCGGTCCCTCGACGTGGCTCGCGTCGCGTTCGTCGCCCCAGCTCAGGCCTTCGTCGTCGAGCTCGTCCGCCTCGACGCCGGGCGCCGAGGTGTCGGGCGCCGCGGAGTCGGGTGCCTCGGAGCCGGGCGCCTCTGAGCCGGGGGCTCGGTCGGGCTCGGACGGCGTCATGCCGACAGCTTCGACCCGACCGCCTCGCGGAGCGCCGGGAAGAGCGGGTGGTCGGCGTCGACCCCGGTGAGCGTGACCGTGAGCTCGTCGGCGGGGAGGCCCGAGCGCAGCAGCGCCTGCAGCTCGACGCTCTCGGCGTCGTCGGCCACGTCGAAGTCGAGGGCGGCACGGACGGCGCGGACCAGGGCGTCGGCGGGCAGCCCGCGCTCGGCCAGCTGCGTCGCCGGGCCCACGAAGCGCTCGTGCCGGCTGAGCTTGCGGAGCGGGTTGCGCCCCACGCGCTCGGTCGTGTCGGGCAGGTGCGGGTTCGCGATGCGGACGAGGTTCTTGTCGATGTACCGCTGCTGGTCGTCCGCGTCGAGGCCGTGCTTGGCGACGAGGAGCGACTTGGTCTCGGCCAGCGCGCCCAGCACCTCGGCGTGCACCTCGGGGTCGGCCAGCGCCTCGCGGATGCTCGTGAGCCCGCGGGCGAAGCCGTGGTAGGCCGCGGCGGCGTGCGCGGTGTTGACGGTGAAGAGCTTGCGCTCGATGAACGGCTCGAGCTCGGGCACCCAGGTCACGCCCTGGATGTCGGGGCGGTGCTCGCCGAACGGGGCGCTCTCGACGACCCACTCGAAGAACGACTCGATCGTGACGTCGAGCGTGCCGCCGGCCTGCTCGGGGACGATGCGGTCGATGGCGCAGTTCGCGAAGACGGCGTTCTCGGCCGGGTCGGACTGGCGGACGGACTCGGCGAGCGAGTCGGTGGCGTTGATCGCGTTCTCGCACGCGATGACGGTCAGCGGCGGCAGCGAGGCGTCACGCGCGGCGAGCCCCTTCGCGATGACCGGGGCGACGAACGGGAGGATGCGGGCGCCCACGGCCGTGGTGACGACGTCGGCGGTGGCGATCTCGGCGATCAGCGCCTCCTCGTCGGACCGGCTGTTGATCGCCCGGTAGCCGTCGACGACGCTCGTGCGGCTGTCTTCGCCGACCTCGTGCACCTCGAACGACGGCTGCGCCTGCAGCAGGCCGATGAGCTCGTCGTTGACGTCGGCGAACACGACCTCGTAGCCGCTCGCGTGCAGGAACTGCGCCACGAAGCCCCGACCGATGTTCCCCGCACCGAAGTGCACTGCCTTCTTGCTCGTCGCCATGCCTTAGATCATGCCACGACCCCGGCCAGACGCCGGACGGCCGCGAGGCCCCGCTCCGGGTGGGAGCGGGGCCTCGCGGGTGGGACGGGGGGTGGTGCGGGTGACGCTGCGACGAGGGAGACGTCGGCGCGCAGCGCTGCCGTCCCCTGTCGGCGGAGCCGACCATGTCGCCAGCGTCGCGCCCGGCTACGGGGACGTCAGCGCGCAGCGCTGCCGTCCCCTGTCGGCGGAGCCGACCATGTCGCCAGCGTCGCGCCCGGCTACGGGGACGTCAGCGCGCAGCGCTGCCGTCCACGTAGTCGGTGTCGGTCTGCTTCCAGGCGAAGAGGGCGCGGAGCTCCTGGCCGGTGGCCTCGATAGGGTGGGCCTCGCCCTTGGCGCGGAGCTCCTTGAACTCGGGGGCGCCGGCGTCCTGGTCGTCGATGAAGCGCTTCGCGAAGGCACCCGACTGGATGTCGGCGAGGACGGCCTTCATGTTCTCCTTGACGGAGGGGTCGATCACGCGGGGGCCCGAGACGTAGTCGCCGTACTCGGCGGTGTCGGAGACGCTCCAGCGCTGCTTGGCGAGGCCGCCCTCCCAGATGAGGTCGACGATGAGCTTGAGCTCGTGAAGCACCTCGAAGTAGGCGATCTGGGGCTGGTAGCCGGCCTCGGTGAGGGTCTCGAAGCCGTACTGGATCAGCTGCGAGGTGCCGCCGCAGAGGACGGCCTGCTCGCCGAAGAGGTCGGTCTCGGTCTCTTCGGTGAAGGTCGTCTTGATGCCGCCGGCACGGAGGCCGCCGATGCCCTTCGAGTACGACCAGGCGAGGTCCCAGGCGGCGCCCGAGGCGTCCTCCTCGACGGCCACGATGACGGGGACGCCGCGGCCGGCCTCGAACTCGCGGCGGACGGTGTGGCCGGGGCCCTTCGGGGCGACGAGCAGCACGTCGACGCCCGCGGGTGCCTCGATGTAGCCGAAGCGGATGTTGAAGCCGTGGCCGAAGACGAGGGCCTTGCCCTCGGTCAGCGCCGGGGCGATGTCGTCGGCGTAGACGTGGCGCTGCACCTGGTCGGGCGCGAGCACCACGATGACCTCGCCCCAGGCCGAGGCCTCGGCCGGGGTGAGGACCTGGAAGCCGGCCTCCTCCGCCTTGGCACGGCTCTTCGAGCCCTCCTTGAGGCCGATGACGACCTCGACGCCGCTGTCGCGGAGGTTGAGCGCGTGGGCGTGGCCCTGCGAGCCGTAGCCGATGACGGCGACCTTCTTGCCCTGGATGATGGACAGGTCGGCGTCGTTGTCGTAGACGATCTCAGTCACAGTGGTGCTTCTCCTCGGTTGTCGACGGGTGTCGTGTCGGTGGGTCGTGCTGTGGGAGGCGCGGGCCGGGCGGCCGTGCGCCCCTAGTTCTTGAAGACGCGGTCGGTGATCGACTTCGCGCCGCGGCCGATGGCCAGGAGCCCGGACTGCGAGATCTCCTTGATGCCGTAGGGCTCGAGCACACGCAGGAGCGCTTGCGTCTTGCCCGTGTCGCCCGTGACCTCGATGACGAGGGCGTCGGTGGAGACGTCGACGACGGAGGCGCGGAAGAGGGTCACGGCCTCGAGCACCTGCGACCGGGTCGTGTTGTCGACGCGCACCTTGATGAGGAGGTGCTCGCGCTGGACGGACTGCGAGTAGTCGAGCTCGACGATCTTGATGACGTTGACGAGCTTGTTCAGCTGCTTCGTCACCTGCTCGAGCGGCAGCTCCTCGACGTCGACGACCACCGTGATGCGGCTGAAGCCCTCGAGCTCGCTCTTGCCGACCGCGAGGCTCTCGATGTTGAAGCCGCGACGGGCGAAGAGGCCCGCGACCCGGGTGAGGAGTCCGGGCTTGTCCTCGACCAAGAGCGACAAGACGTGGCTCATGCGTGTTCTCCTGTCATGTCGCCGTCGCGCGTGGTGTCGGAGGCGCTCGTGCCGGGCGCCTCGTCGTCCCACTCGGGTGCGAGGGCACGGGCGTGCTGGATCTCGGAGTTCGAGACGCCCTGCGGCACCATCGGCCACACCATGGCGTCGCGGCTCACGACGAAGTCGATGACGACGGGACGGTCGTTCGTCTCCAGCGCGAGCTGGATGGCGGCGTCGACCTGGTCCTCGCTCGTGACGCGGATGCCGAGGGCGCCGTAGGCGTCGGCGAGCTTGACGAAGTCGGGGACCATGCGGGTCTCGTGGCCGGTGTTCAGGTCGGTGAACGAGTGACGGCCCTCGTAGAACAGGGTCTGCCACTGCCGCACCATGCCGAGCGACGAGTTGTTGATGATGGCGACCTTGATGGGGATGTCGTTGATGACGCAGGTGGCCAGCTCTTGGTTGGTCATCTGGAAGCAGCCGTCGCCGTCGATCGCCCAGACGACACGGTCGGGCTGGGCCACCTTGGCCCCCATGGCGGCGGGCACCGAGTAGCCCATCGTGCCGGCGCCGCCGGAGTTGAGCCAGGCGTGCGGGCGCTCGTACTGGATGAACTGCGCGGCCCACATCTGGTGCTGGCCGACGCCGGAGGCGTAGATCGCCTCGGGGCCGGAGAGCTGGCCGATGCGCTGGATGATCGCCTGCGGCGACAGGAGCCCGTCGTCGGGCTCCGTGTAGCCGAGCGGGAACTGCTCGCGCAGGCTCTCGAGGTGCTCCCACCAGGCCGCGATGTCGGGACGCGTCCCGCCGGTCACCTCGGTGAAGGCGCTCGTGAGGTCGGGGATGACGACTTTGGCGTCGCCCACGATGGGGACGTCGGCGAGACGGATCTTCGAGATCTCGGCGGGGTCGATGTCGACGTGGACGACCTTCGCGTCGGGGGCGAAGAGGTCGGCCTTGCCGGTCACCCGGTCGTCGAAGCGCGCGCCGAGGGCGATGATGAGGTCGCTCTCTTGCAGGCCCAGCACGGCGGGCACGGTGCCGTGCATGCCGGGCATGCCGAGGTGCTGCTGGTGGGTGTCGGGGAAGGCGCCGCGGGCCATGAGCGTCGTGACCACGGGCGCCCCGGTCGCCTCGACCAGCGTGCGGAGCTCGGCCGACGCGCCGGCGCGGATGACGCCGCCGCCGACGTAGAAGACCGGGCGCTTCGCCTCGGCGATCATCTGCGCCGCCGCGGTGATCTGCTTGCCGTGCGCCTTCGTCACCGGGCGGTACCCGGGCAGGTCGACGACGGGCGGCCAGACGAACGGGGCGGAGTTCTGCTGCGCGTCCTTCGTGATGTCGACGAGCACCGGACCGGGTCGACCCGTGCTCGCGATCTGGTACGCCGCCGCCAGGGTGGCCGGGATGTCCTCCGGCTTCGTGACGAGGAACGAGTGCTTCGTGATCGGCATCGTGATGCCGACGATGTCGGCCTCCTGGAAGGCGTCGGTGCCCATCAGCGTCGAGAAGACCTGGCCCGTGATGGCCAGCAGCGGCATGCTGTCCATGTAGGCGTCGGCGATGGCCGTGACGAGGTTCGTCGCCCCGGGGCCCGAGGTCGCGATGGCGACCCCGACCCGGCCGGACGCGGCCGCGTAGCCCTCGGCGGCGTGACCGGCACCCTGCTCGTGGCGCACGAGGATGTGGCGGATCGCCGTCGAGGCCATGAGCTCGTCGTAGAACGGGATGATGGCGCCGCCCGGCAGCCCGAAGACGTCGGTGACGCCGAGGTGCTCGAGCGACCGGAGGATCGCGCCCGACCCGGTCAGGATCTCGGGCTGCGGGGCGGTGTCGGCCGCGCCGCGGGCCGCGGGCCGCGCTGCGGCTCCGGGCGTCGGGGTCGTCGTGTCGTGGGGCATCTGTGCCGGTTCCCTCTTCGTGGGTGGTGGTCCGTGATGACGGACGTCGACGGCGGCCGCCTGCCGGTGCACGGCGGGCGGCCGACCGGACGTCGTCTAGTAGGTGACGGCGCCCTCGGCCGCGGAGCGGACCTGGCGCGCGTACTTGGCGAGGACACCGCGGGTGTAGCGCGGGGGAAGAGGAGCCCAGCCGTCGCGGCGGGACTCGAGCTCAGCCGGGTCGACGAGTAGGTCGATCGAGCGAGCGGCGATGTCGACACGGATCAGATCGCCATCGCGCACGAAGGCGATCGGACCGGAGTCGACCGCTTCGGGTGCTATGTGGCCGATGCACAGGCCGGTTGTGCCGCCTGAGAATCGTCCGTCCGTCAACAGTAGTACATCCTTGCCGAGGCCAGCGCCCTTGATGGCGGCCGTGATGGCCAGCATCTCGCGCATGCCCGGACCGCCCTTGGGGCCCTCGTAGCGGATGACCACGACGTCGCCGGCGACGATGCGGCCCTCGGTGAGGGCGTCCATCGCCCCGCGCTCGCGCTCGAACACCTTGGCGGGGCCCTCGAAGACGGAGGCGTCGAAGCCGGCCGTCTTGACGACGGCGCCCTCGGGGGCCATGGTGCCGCTCAGCACGGTCAGGCCGCCGGTCGCGTGGATCGGGTTCTCGAGCGTGCGCAGCACCTCGCCGTCGAGGGGCTTGGGCTTGATGGCCTCGAGGTTCTCGGCGACGGTCTTGCCGGTGACGGTGAGGCAGTCGCCGTGGATCAGGCCGGCGTCGAGGAGCGCCTTCATGACGACGGGCACGCCGCCCATGCGGTCGACGTCGTTCATGACGTACTTGCCGAAGGGCTTGAGGTCGCCGATGTGCGGGACGGTGTCGCCGATGCGGTTGAAGTCGTCGATCGTGAGGTCGACCTCGGCCTCGTAGGCGATGGCCAGCAGGTGCAGCACGACGTTGGTCGACCCGCCGAACGCCATGGCCACGGCGATGGCGTTCTCGAACGCCTTCTTCGTGAGGATGTCGCGGGTGGTGATGCCGAGGCGCAGCAGGTTCACGACGGCCTCGCCCGAGCGGTGGGCGAAGTAGTCGCGACGGCGGTCGGCCGAGGGCGGCGAGGCCGAGCCGGGCAGGCTCATGCCGAGGGCCTCGGCGACGCTCGCCATGGTGTTCGCGGTGTACATGCCGCCGCACGCGCCCTCGCCCGGCACGATCGCGCACTCGATGGCCTTGAGGTCGTCGTCGCTGATGGCGCCGGCCTTGTGGGCGCCGACGGCCTCGAACGAGTCGATGATCGTGACGTTCTTCTCGGTGCCGTCGCTGAGCTTGACCCAGCCGGGGGCGACGCTGCCCGCGTAGAGGAAGACGCTGGCGAGGTCGAGTCGGGCCGCGGCCATGAGCATGCCCGGCAGCGACTTGTCGCAGCCGGCGAGCAGCACGCTGCCGTCCAGGCGCTCGGCGTTCATGACGACCTCGACGCTGTCGGCGATGACCTCGCGCGACACGAGCGAGAAGTGCATGCCCTCGTGGCCCATCGAGATGCCGTCGGAGACCGAGACGGTGCCGAACTGCAGCGGGTAGCCCCCGCCGCCGTGCACGCCCTCCTTCGCGCCCTGCGCGAGGCGGTCGAGCGACAGGTTGCAGGGCGTGATCTCGTTCCAGCTGCTGGCGATGCCGATCTGGGGCTTCTCCCAGTCCTCGTCGCCCATGCCCACCGCGCGGAGCATGCCCCGCGACGTGGTCGCCTCGACGCCGTCCGTGACGACGCGGCTGCGCGGTTTGATGTCGATCCCGGCCTGGGTGTCCTTCTCTGGCATGGGTCGAGTTTAGGGCCCGCCGCCGACTCCGCCGCGCCGCGTGCGCGACCCGGCCCCGCGCCTCCGGTCAGCCGTCGTCGCCGGGGTGGTCGTCGAGGGTGACGGTGGCCGATCGGAGGTCCCACGTGGCCTCGACCTCGCGGCCGCCGGGAAAGGCGACGTGCATCTCGATCGGCGTGGCGAGCACGTCGGCCGCCGCGGCGCACGACCACGCGACCTGCTCGGACGCGGTCTCGGCGACGACGAGGCACCAGTCGCCGGAGGTCGACCTCGCGACGTAGGCGGCGTCGCCATCCCCCGTGACCGACCGGCGGAACGACCCGGGGTCGAGGCCCTCGAAGGCGCGGGCGGAGCTGGAGGTGGGGACGTCGGACGGCACCTGCTCCCGGTCGAAGAAGGGCGCGGCGAGACGCTCCGCGACGAGCGAGGCGTCGCCGGTGGCGGAGGCCGACGCCGTGGGCGCCACGGGGGCGTCCGCCGGGCGACCGGCGAGGGCGACGACCGCGACGACGGCCGTCACGGCGACGACGAGCGCGCCGGCGGCGAGGGCCGCCCCGCGCCTCCGGCGCCGTCGACGACGACCCGCGGCCACGTCGGTGCCCGACGTGACGGCCTCGAGCGCCCGACGGAGCTCGGCCTCGTCGCGACGCCGGTCGTCGTGGCGCCGCTGCCACGCCTCGGCGGCGCCCGCCGACGGCGCCGGGTCGCCCCCGGGTGCGGGACGCCCGAAGACCGCCTCGCCGAGGTCGTCGTCGCGGACGCCGGCGCCGGCCGCGCCCTGCGCCGAGAGCGACGCGAGCAGGTCGTCGAGGGGCTGGCCTCCCCCGTACTCGGCGGCGACGGCGGCGCGGAGGTCGGGGTCGGCCTCGAGCCGCGCGGCCGTGTCGACCGGTCGGGCCTGGTGGGGGTCGGTCATCGCTCTGGCGGGCCGTCAGGACAGCCCGGGGTCCTCCGGGTGACGAGGGTCGTGCTCGCGCTCCCGCGCCGGGTCGTCGTGCGCCGCGTCGTCGCCCTCGGAGTCGTCGAGGCCGTCGAGCCGGTCGAGCTCGACCGCGAGGGCGTCGGCCGAGCCCACCGGCAGGGTCGAGGTGTCGACCTCGGAGAGGTCGTCGCCGTCGGACGAGAGCTCCTCCCCCGCCCGGGCCACGGCCTCGTCGAGCTCGTCGACGACGAGCAGGTCGCGACGCAGGTCGCCGTTGCGGTAGCCGGCCCGGCCGATCATGTGGGCCGAGATCGGCGCGGTGAGCATCTGGAAGAGCAGCACCACCAGCAGGGAGGCGATCGTCGCCAGGGTGTGCTGGTCGAGCGCGATGGCGGCGAGCACGAGCACGAGGCCGAAGATCTGCGGCTTGGTGGCGGCGTGCATGCGCGAGAGCGCGTCGGGGAAGCGCAGCAGGCCCACGCCCGCGGCGACCGAGAGCAGGGCCCCGGCGATCAGCATGACCGAGCTGGCGACGTCGTAGAAGGTCTCGCTCATGACGGGTCCTGCCGGGAGACGTAGCGGGCGACCGTGATCGAGCCGAAGACCGCGGTGAGCGCCAGCACGATGATGACGGGCAGGGTGCGCGTGTGGTGGCCGAAGACCATGTCGGCGGCGAGCACGCAGATCAGCGTCGTCAGGAGCATGTCGGAGGCGATCATGCGGTCGAGGATCGAGGGCCCACGGACGATGCGCCACACCGAGGCGAGCGCCGCGAAGGCGAACAGGATGCCGACGAGCCAGGCGACGACGGTCACGACGCGACCCCCTTCCGCTTCTCGTTGACGGGCACGTCGGCCGACGACCGGTCGGTCGGGGCGTCGTCGGTCGCGGGGACGCCCGCGGCGATGCGTCGGAGGTCGTCCTCGCTGCCGAGCGCGCGCGCGATGCGCTTCTCGAACCCGAGCACGGACGCGCGCACCTCCTCGACGCCGTCGGCGTCCTCGACGGCCAGGGCGTGCATGTACAGGATCGAGCGCTCCCGGTCGGCCTCGACGACGAGCGAGCCGGGGACGAGCGAGACCGCCTCGGCCACGAGGGTCATGATGAAGTCCGATCGGGTGTGCAGCTGGACGGCGACGATGGCGTTCGACCGGACGCCCGCGGGGCGGACGGCCTTCCAGGCCACCTCGACGGAGGCGACGACGAGGTCGAACAGGAAGCGCCCGAGGAAGACCACGGCCCAGCCGAGGTTGAACCGGCCGCTCAGCTCGACCGGCGGCAGGAAGAACACGCGCGTGACGAGCAGGGCCACGACCACGCCCGAGACGAGCGAGAGGACGGTCAGCTGGTTCCAGAGGAACATCCATAGGACGACGAGCCCGACGAGCAGCGGCAGCTGCCTCAGCAGGCTGCGACCGACCTCGTGGGGCGACGGGCGAGCGGTCACGGCAGGCTCTCCTCCGGGATCGTGCTCTCGCCCTCGCTGTCGGGGAAGACCAGCTGGACGTACGCGTTCGAGCCGTAGACCCGGCCCGCCGCGCGCTCGGCCACGCCGTAGAGCGGGCCGGCGGCGACCGTCAGCACGAGGGTCACGAGCACCATGCCGGCCGTCGCGCCGATCATCGTGCGCGGGTTCGCGCGCTTCTGCTGCACCTGCGTGCGGCCGGGGGCCTCCTCGAGGCGCTCCGTGAGGGGCGACTCGTGGTTCTCGACCTCGCTCTTCGGGCGCCAGAACGCGAGGTTCCAGGCGCGCATGAGGGCGTAGAGCGTCAGCAGCGAGGTGAGCGCGCCGGCGCCGAGCAGCACGTACACGAGGGGGGCGTGGAGGCGCGCCCCGGCGTCGAAGAGCGCCACCTTCCCGATGAAGCCCGAGAAGGGCGGGATGCCGCCGAGGTTGAGAGCCGGGATGAAGAAGAGCACGGCGACGACCGGGGCCGCCTTGAGGAGCCCGCCGAGCCTCAGGACGGAGGCCGTGCCTCCTCGTCTCTCGATCAGCCCCGCCGCGAGGAAGAGCGTCGTCTGCACGGTGATGTGGTGCACCACGTAGTAGATCGTCGCGGCCAGCCCCTCGACCGTGCCGAGGGCGATGCCGAAGATCATGTAGCCGATGTGGCTGACCAGGGTGAACGAGAGCAGGCGCTTGATGTCGGCCTGCGCCACCGCGCCGAGGATGCCCACGACCATCGTCAGGAGGGCGATGATCAGCAGGTAGACGTTGACGTTGCTCTCGACGAAGAGCACGGTCTCGGTGCGGATGATGGCGTAGACGCCGACCTTCGTCAGCAGCCCCGCGAACACGGCGGTGACGGGCGCGGGAGCCGTCGGGTACGAGTCGGGCAGCCAGAACGACAGCGGGAAGATCGCGGCCTTGATGCCGAACGCCGTCAGGAGCATGACGTGGATGATCGTCTGCACGTCGGGCGGGATGGTGTCCATCTTCTGGGCGATGTCGGCGATGTTCACCGTGCCCAGGGCGCCGTAGATCATCGCGATCGACGCGAGGAACAGCACGCTCGAGAGCAGGCTGACGACGATGTACGTCACGCCGGCCCGGATGCGCTGCTCCGTGCCGCCGAGCGTGATCAGCACGTAGCTGGCGATCAGCAGCATCTCGAAGCCGACGTAGAGGTTGAACAGGTCGCCGGCGGCGAAGGCGTCGAACACGCCCGCCGCGAGGATGAGGTACGTCGGGTTGTAGATCGACACCGGGGCGTCGCCGTCGCCGTCGGCCGAGCCCTGCCCGACCGAGTAGACGAACACCGCGAGCAGCACGATCGACGAGATCGTGAGCATGAGCGCGGCGAGCCGGTCGACGACGAGGAGGATGCCGAAGGGCGCCTCCCACCCGCCGATCTGCACGGCGATGGCGCCGTCGCGGTCGACGACGACGAGCAGCACGACGCTGATCACGACGACGATCGCGAGTGCCGCGATGGTCAGGACGGCCTGGAGCCGCGGCCGACGCGTCGCGATCAGCGCGGTCGCGGCGCCGAGGAGCGGCACCAGGACGACGAGCGGGACGAGGAAGTCGACGTTCATGCGCGGTCTCCCCTCGGGTCGTGGTCGTCGTCGGTGCGGTACTGGCCCACGTCTCGGCTGCGTTCCGGGTGGTCGGGGTCGTGGTGGGGCGCGTGCTCGGGGTCGGCGAGCGGCACGGTCTCGGCGGGGGCGTGGTCCCAGGCGTCGTCGTCCTCGTCGACCTCGTCCTGGTGGCCGCCGGGCACCGCTGCCTCGGCGCGGTCGCCGAACTCGGTGTCGCCGCCCGCCTGGTCGTCGCCGTCGCCCTGTTCGGCCTCCTTCTCGCTCGGCACCCCGCGGATGCCGATCTCGAGGTCTTCCAGGTCGTCGGTGACGTCGTCCTCCTGCGCGAGGCGCCACGAGCGGTAGATGAGCGCGAGGAGGAAGGCCGAGACGCCGAAGGTGATGACGATCGCCGTGAGCACGAGGGCCTGCGGCAGCGGGTCGGCGAACTCCGACGGGTCGGCCTGCCCGTCGACGATCGGGGCGGCGCCCTTCCGGCCCGACATGGTGAGGATGAGGATGTTCGTCGCGTTGCCCACCAGCAGGAAGCCGAGCAGCACCCGGGTCATGCTGCGCTCGAGCATGAGGTAGATGCCGCAGGAGTACAGCGCGGCCATGACGACGACGAGGACGAGGGAGATGCTCACGAGCCGACCTCCTCCTTCGTCGTGGCGGTGACCGAGGCGTCGCCGCGGTCGTCCTCTTCTTCTTGGCGGTCGACCTCGGCGCCGAGGCTGCGGAGGACGTCGAGCACGAGCCCGACCACCACGAGGTACACGCCGACGTCGAAGAAGGTGGAGGTGACGAACTCGACGTGGCCGAGCACGGGCACCTCGGCCTCGAACCAGGTCGAGGTCAGCGCGTCCGCACCGAGGAAGAGGGGCACCACTGCCGTCAGCACCACGACGAGGAGCCCGGTGCCCAGCACCTTGCCCGCGTCCAGGGGCGCCGCGGCGCCGAGCTCGAAGCGACCGCCCGCCAGGTACCGCGCGACGAAGGCCATGCCCGCCACGAGTCCGCCGGCGAAGCCGCCGCCGGGCAGGTTGTGCCCCGCGAAGAGCAGGTAGATCGAGACCACGACGATGGCGTGGAAGAGCAGCCGGACGACGACCTCGAGCAGGATCGACCGGTTCTGCGGCGCGAGCTTCCGCCCGGCCAGCAACCACGCCCTGCGGTCGCCCTCGCTGTCGGCGTCCTCCGGGCCGGCCTGCGGCGCGACGTTCTCGGGGCGCTCGGGGGCGGGCTCGCGCTCGGGGCGGACGCGGGCGAGGAAGCGCTGCGCCCGGGTGCGACGGGCGGGCCGCGGCAGCATGTCGGTGCGCGAGGTGAGGAACACGAGGCTGGCGACGCCGGTCGCGGCGACGATGAGCACGCTGATCTCGCCCATCGTGTCCCATCCGCGGATGTCGACGAGGGTCACGTTCACGACGTTCTTGCCGTGGCCGCCCGTGACGGCGAGGTCGGGGAACGCCCCCGAGATCGTCGCCCCGGAGCGGGCACCGAGCGCCACGACGGCGATGGTCGCCATGGTGCAGCCGACCGCGACGGCGATGACCGCGCGCAGCACGCTGTGGCTGCGGCCGTTGCGGTCGCCCAGGCGCGCGGGCAGGCGCCGCAGCACGAGGACGAAGGCGATGAGGGTGATGGTCTCGATCAGCACCTGGGTGAGCGCCAGGTCGGGCGCGCCGTGCAGCGCGAAGAGCGCCGCCATGCCGTAGCCCGTGACGCCCACGAGCACGACGGCCTGGAACCGCTTGTTCGACCGCGCCGCGGCGACCGCGCCGATGATCATGAGCACGCCGACGGCGAGCTGTGCCGGGTAGTCCCAGATCTCGGCGCCGCTCGGCCAGCTGCGGTTGAGCGAGAGGGTCACGACCGACGAGAGCACGAAGACGATGAGGATCGTGCCGAGGTAGAAGGGCAGCGACCCGCGCTGCGTCGTGGCCGTCGTGCGCGACGCCGTCGTGTCGATCGCCGTCATGATGCGGACGTACCCGTCGGAGGCGCGGGGCAGGAACGAGACCGCCTTCTGCACGCGCGCCACGCGCTCCTTCTGCCAGAACAACGCCGCGCCGACGACGAGCGAGAGCGCCGTCAGCCCGAGGGCCGGCTCGAGGCCGTGCCAGAGCGCCAGGTGGTAGGGGCCGTGCTCGCCCTCGACGGCCGGGACGGTGTCGGCGTAGAGCGTGAACACGCGGTCGAGCGGCCCGGCCAGGAAGCCGAGCACGAGGCCGAGGAGCGCGAGCACGGCGGGCGAGACGAGGAAGTCGAGGTGCTCGCGCACGAACTCGACCGGCTCGACGCCGGACTTGCGGGCGAACGCGCCCCAGAGGAAGCGGAGGCTGTAGGCCACGGTGAGGATCGAGCCCACCACGACGCCGACGAGGGCGATCCAGCCCCAGGTCGAGCCGTGCTCGGCGTCGGCGAGGAGCGCCGAGAGCACGGCCTCCTTCGCGACGAAGCCGAAGGTCGGCGGCACGCCCGCCATCGAGGCGAGCGCCAGGACCGTGATGACGACGAGCACGGGAGCCTGCCGACCGAGCCCGCAGAGCTTCCGCAGGTCGCGCGTGCCGGCGCGGTGGTCGATGACGCCGACCACGAGGAAGAGCGTGGCCTTGAAGAGGGCGTGCGCGACGAGGAGGGCGAGGGCCGCGAGGGCCGCGTCGCGCGTGCCGTAGCCCGCGACGATCGTGAGGAAGCCGAGCTGGCTGACGGTGCCGTAGGCCAGGACGAGCTTGAGGTCGTGCTGGCGGAGGGCCCGGTACCCGCCGAGGAGCATCGTCACGACCCCGACCGTGACGATCACCTCCTGCCAGCCGGGCACGTCGTGGTAGCCCGGCGCCAGGCGCGCCACGAGGTAGATGCCGGCCTTGACCATCGCGGCCGCGTGCAGGTACGCGCTGACGGGCGTGGGCGCGGCCATGGCCGCGGGCAGCCAGAAGTGGAACGGCACGAGCGCCGACTTGCTGAGCGCCCCGACGAGCACGAGCATCACGGCGACGGTGACGACCGTGCCCGACGGCGGCGACGCGACGAGCTCGGCGAGCGACGAGGTGCCGCCGGCCACCGCGAGCAGCACGAGGCCGACGAGCATCGCCAGCCCGCCCGCCGTGGTGACGATGAGGGCCTGCAGGGCGGCGCCGCGGCTGGCCTGCTTGTCGGTGTAGTGCCCGATCAGCAGGTACGAGAAGACGCTGGTGGCCTCCCAGAAGACGAAGAGGACGAAGACGTCGTCGCTCGTGACGAGCCCGTACATGGCGCCCGCGAAGGCGACCAGGACGGCCGCGAAGCGGGCGACCGACTTCTCGTCGGGCCGGAAGTACCGGGCGCAGTAGAGCAGGACGAGTCCGCCGACGCCGGTGACGACGAGGGCGAGCACCCAGGCCAGGACGTCGAGCCGCAGCGTCAGGCTGATGCCGAGCTGCGGGATCCACTCGACCGAGTCGACGGGCACCTGGCCGGAGAGGACGGCGGGCCCCTGCGTGGCCGTGTAGGCCATGACGGCGAACGGCACGACCGAGGCCCAGACGAAGAGCCAGGAACCGAGACGGCGGCCGATCGAGGCCACGATGATCGCGGCCAGCACGAACGACGAGAGTGCGACGATCACAGGGGCACCTCCGTCGGCTGTCGAGCTCGTCGCACGCATCGGGTGAGCAGCGACGGGGAGTCGGGCGGGAAGATAAGTCTACCTGGCGGCCACCTGGGAGGACCGCCTGGATCCGCCAGGGACGAGTTGACGGGACCTCGCCCGCAGGAGGATCATCCGCCCCCGACGTGAGGCTCAGGCGTGGCCGAGGTGCTCGCGCAGGTCGGCCAGCTCGTGCAGCAGCCGGGCCACCGCCCACGGGTCGCCCACGCGGTGGGCCGCGGCCGTCTCGAGGTCGGACGCCCCGACCTTGACGCCGACGTCGGCGCCGGAGAGCGACCGGAGGGCGTCCTCGTCGGTGACGTCGTCGCCGGCGAAGAGGACGGCCGTCGCGTGGACCGCCTCCCGCAGCCGGGCCACGCCGTCGTCCTTGCCCGTGGCGCGGACCGCGTACTCACGGACGTTCTTGCCCTCGCGCTCGTGGACGCCGGCCACGTCGACGAGCCCGTCGTGCACGGCGGCCCGCACCTCGCGCGTCGTCTCGGCGTCGGCGAGGCGCGTGTGCAGGGCGAGCCCGGCGGGCTTCTCCTCGACGAACACGCCGTCGCGGCCGTCGGCGGCGCCGTGCATCACCGACGAGATGACCTCGCGCCGGGCGAGCTCCTCCTCGGTGAGCGAGGTCGTGTGGCCGTCGACGCGCACCTCGATGCCGTGCGACCCGACGAGCAGCACCTCGTCGGGGGTCTCGGCGATCCGGGTCAGGGACGACATGTCCCGCCCGGAGACGAGGGCGACCGTCGTGGCGTCGAGGGCGACCAGCCTGCGGATCGCGTCGAGCGCCTCGGGCAGGGCCCGCGCCTCCATGGCGGCGTCGACCTCGGGCGCGAGGGTGCCGTCGAAGTCGAGGGCGACGAGGAGGCGCGGGGTCGTCGCGAGACGGCCGAGCGCGTCCGAGAGGGCGGTCTGGGCGGCCTCGGCCGCGGTGGTGTCGGTCATGACTGGTCGTCCTCGCTCGCGGGGGTGATCTGCTGGCCGGGGCGCACGTTCTCGAGCGCCTGGAGGAACGACGCCGACCAGCTGGCCACGTCGTTCTCGAGCACGCGCTTGCGGAGCGACCGCATGCGCGTCGCCCGGTCGCGGCGCGGCATCTCGATCGCGCGCATGATCGTGTTCTTCATGCCGCCGATGTCGTGCGGGTTGATGAGCAGGGCGCTCTTCAGCTCGTCGGCCGCGCCGGCGAACTCGCTCAGCACGAGCACGCCGTCGTTGTCGCGACGGACCGCGACGTACTCTTTCGCGACGAGGTTCATGCCGTCGCGGAGGGCCGTGACGAGCATGATGTCGGCCGCCAGGTAGAGCGCCACCATCTCTTCTCGCGGGTAGCCGTGGTGGTGGTAGCTGATGGCGGTGTGGCTCATCGTGGCGTAGTCGCCGTTGACGCGGCCGACGGTGAGCTCGATCTCGTCGCGCAGGGTCTTGTACGTCTCGACCCGCTCGCGGCTCGGGCTCGCCACCTGCACGAGGGTGGCGTCCTCGACCGAGAGGCGCCCGTCGGCGAGCAGCTCGCCGAACGCCTTCATGCGGTGGCGGATGCCCTTGGTGTAGTCGAGGCGGTCGACGCCGAGCATGACCGTCTTCGGGTTGCCGAGCCCCTCGCGGATCTCGCGGGCTCGCTGCTGGATGTCGGGCCGCGCGGCCAGCTCTTCGTAGCTCGCGGCGTCGATCGAGATCGGGAAGTGCTTGGCGAGCACGCGGCGCACCTTGCGGCCGCGGCGCGACGTCTCGGCGCGCTCGTCGTCGACGGGCACCTCGACGTAGGGACGGGTCGTGGACCAGCCGAGCAGGTGGCGGACGGCCCGGGAGAAGTTCGACGCGTCGTCGGCGCGCTGGAACCCGATGACGTCGGCGCCCAGCAGGCCCTCGAGGATCTGCGTGCGCCAGGGCAGCTGCGAGAAGATGCCGAGCGGCGGGAACGGGATGTGGTTGAAGAAGCCGATCGTGAGGTCGGGGCGGGCCTCGCGCAGCATGCGCGGCACGAGCTGCAGCTGGTAGTCCTGCACCCAGATCGTGCCGCCCTCCTCCGTGATCTCGGCGGCGCGGTCGGCGAATCGCTGGTTGACCTGGACGTACGACTCCCACCAGACGCGGTGGTACGTGGGCGCGGCGATGACGTCGTGGTAGAGCGGCCAGAGGGTGTCGTTGCTGAAACCCTCGTAGTAGCGCTGCACCTCCTCCGCGCTGAGCGGCACGGGCACGATCTCGATGCCGTCGTCGCGGAAGGGCTCGAACTCGAGGTCGGGCTGGCCGGCCCAGCCGACCCACGCGCCCTCGTTGGCGCGCATGACGGGCTGCAGGGCCGTGACGAGGCCGCCCGGCGAGTGCTGCCACGAGGCCGAGCCGTCGTCGGCGACGACGCGGTCGACGGGCAGGCGGTTCGAGACGACGACGAAACTGTAGCGACGGTCGGCGGTGTCTGGCATGGGGGTCGATCAGCTCCGGGGGTCAGCCCCGCGGTGGCGCGGGACGGCCAGATTATCAGCGCGGCCGTGATCGACACCGGGGCGGGGCTGTCCCCCGGCCCGCGCCTCCGACCGGGTCGTCGCCGTCGCGGGCCCTGGCCGTCAGCCGAGGCGCAGCACGGCCTCCGCCGCGTCGACGAGCGCCGTCCCGTAGCCGCGTCCGTGACCCGCCGCGTGCACGGCCAGCGGGTGCAGCTGGTGCAGCGGCACCCGCTCGCGCCACCCCGCCCGGAGGCGCGATGCGGCCTCGTACCCCGCCAGCACCGCGTCGAGGTGCGGGCAGCCGAACAGCTGCAGCATCGCCAGGTCGGTCTCGCGGTGCCCGCCGTGCGCCGCGGGGTCGATGAGCACGACCCCGTCGGCGTCCGCGAGCACGTTGCCGGCCCAGAGGTCGCCGTGCAGGCGTGCCGGTGCGGACCCGTCGTCGAAGGCTCCGCCCGCGACCGCCCGGCAGGCCCGCTCGACCACCTCGAGCTCGCCGGGCGTCAACGAGCCGGCCCCGACGGCGACCCGCGCGGACGGCAGCACGCGCTGGGCCGCGTAGAACGCGCCCCACGACTCGGTCGGCGTCGTCTCCTGGGGCCGGCTGCCGATGAACGTCGGCCCCGTCCACCCGGCAGGCGGCGCGCCGAACGCCTCGGCCCCGGCGGCGTGGGTGGCGGCGAGCGCGGCACCGAAGGCGCGCATGTGCTCGGGCGTGGGCCGCGCCTCCGCGATCTGCTCCAGGACGATGCGGCCGGGGGCGACCGACTCGACCCGGACCACCCGGGCACCGCCGGCCGGCGTCGCCTCGGCGAGCCAGGCGAGGCCGGCGGCCTCCGCCTCGAAGAACCCGTCGGGGGCGTGGGCGTGCTGCTTGACGTACGGGCTCATCGGTCCAGCCTGCCTCGGGCGGCGGCCCGACGTCCATCGAGCGTTCTCGCGACGTTCACCGCGACGGCCCGCGCCGCGCACGGCGCCGACCGTAGCCTGGCGGCGTGATCACGGTCGGAATGAGCACGTCCTGCGTCTCCCCCCGGTCCGTCGACGAGGCCTTCCGCCTCGCCCGGACGACCGGCTTCGACGGGGTCGAGGTGATGGTGACCGGCGATCGACGGACGCGCGACGCCCGGCTGCTCCGCGCCTCCTCGTCGCGCTGGGGGCTGCCGGTGCTGTCGGTGCACGCGCCGGTGCTGCCGGCGGCGCACTTCGCCTTCGGCCGCGACCAGCGCGAGAAGCTCGCCAGGTCGGCCCACCTCGCGGCGGAGCTCGGCGCCGCGACCGTCGTCGTGCACCCGCCGTTCCGCTGGCAGCGTCGGCACGCCGCCGGGTTCCTCGAGACGGTCCGCGAGGTCGCGGCGGCGACGGGCGTCGTGCTCGCCGTCGAGAACATGTTCCCGTGGCGGCTCGGGCCGGTGCGGGCCGACGTCTACTCCCCCGGGCACGACCCCTGGACGTTCGACGTCGACGCGGCGACGCTCGACCTCTCGCACGCGGCGGTCGCCGGCCGCGACGCGCTCGACCTGGCGCTCGCGCTCGGGCCCCGGCTCCGGCACGTGCACCTCTGCGACGGCGTGCTCTCGACCCGCCCCGGCGGCCTCGTCGACCAGCACCTCGTGCCGGGCACGGGCACGCAGCCGGTCGCCGAGGTGCTGGCGCACCTGGCGGGCTCGGGCTGGTCGGGCTCGGTGGTCGCCGAGGTCCACGCGAGCGACCACCGCGACGGCACGGACCCCGAGGAGGCGCGGGTCGACTCCCTGAGGCGCACCGTCGCCTTCGCGCGCACCCACCTCGCCGCGCGGCACCCCGCTCGGCGTCCGACGCGGGCCTGACCGGCGGCGTCGTCCGCCCGCCCGGCTAGGCCGCGAGCGCCGTCGCCACGACGGCGAGCGGCACGGCGACCACGGCCACGCCGAGCCCGCCGAGGACGACCTTCCCCCACGGCACCTCGACGCCCATCGACGTGAGGCGCGAGTGCCAGAGGAGCGTCGCCAGCGACGCCCACGGCGCGACGAGGCAGCCGACGTTGACCCCCACCAGCACGGCGACCAAGCGGAGGGGCGACCCCGCCACCGGCTCGAGCGCGAGGTAGGCGGGCAGGTTGTTGACCGCGTTGGCGGCGACCGCGCTGCCGGCGGCGAGGCGCAGCAGCTCGGGCAGCGACTCGCCCTGGCCCACGACGACGGCGAGGGCGTCGGCGAGGCCGAGCGAGTGGGCCGCCTCGACGACGACGAAGAGACCGCTGGCGAACAGGATCGTGCCCCACGGCACGAGGCCGACCCGGAGCACGGCGGGGCGACGGAGCGCCGTCGCGACGACGAGCACGACGGCCGCCGCGGTGGCCGGGATCCACACCTCGACCCCCGACACGAGCGCCGGGACGAGCAGCGCCACGGCGATCGCCGCGGTCGTGAAGAGCACGCGGTCCTCCGGGGCGTCCGGGGCGGGCGGCGTGAACCGGCCCGAGAGCTCGCGGCGGTAGCGGAGGCCGACGGCCGCGACGGGCACGACGGCCGAGACGACGGCCGCCGGGGCGACGAGGGCGGCGAACGCGAACGGGGACGGGTCGCCGAGGGCGCGCAGCGCCAGCAGGTTCGTGAGGTTCGACACCGGCAGCAGCATCGAGCCGGCGTTGGCGAGCCAGACCGTCGTGAGGGCGAAGGGCAGCGGCGGCAGCCCCACGGCCCGCGCGACGAGCACGACGACGGGCGTCAGCAGCACGGCCGTCGTGTCGAGCGACAAGAACACGGTGCAGACGAGGGCGAGGGCGACGACGGCCGCCCAGAGCACGACGACGCGGCCCCGGGCGGCGCGGGCGGCGGCGCTCGCGAGCCACGAGAAGAGGCCGGCCTCCGACGCGAGCTCGGCGACCACCGTGAGGGCGACCACGAATCCCAGCACCGGGGCGACGCGCTCGAGCAGGACGAGCAGGTCCTCCCCGGTCAGCACGCCGGCGACGACGGCGACCACGCCCACGACGAGCAGCACCGCTCCGAGCACGGCTGTGCGCACGAGACCTCCGGGACGAGACGGGACGAGCCGGGCGACGGGGGTGCCGGGCAGCTCACCTTACGGCTCCGCGAGCTGCACGGTGTGCACCGAGCGGGCGGGCTGCGTTCTCCGGCCGACGCCCGTCACGGCGGACGGGACGACCGGGACGCTCGCGCGACCGGACGGGTACGGTGACATCACCGAACCCAGGAGAGACCAGTGCGCAAATTCCTTTTCAACGGAGCGATCATCAGCTCGCTCTTCTCCGGCATCAGCCTGCTGAAGAGCCTCAGTGCGGGCCCGCGCGACTGGCGTCTGCTGCTGACGGCGGTCGCGTGGGCGGCGACCACGGCCATCGCCGTCGGCAACGTCGTCGAGGCCGCCAAGGAGAACGACTGACACGGTCGACGACGACGAGGAGGCGCGTCCCGGGCGACCGGGACGCGCCTCCTTCCGTCTCCGCCCCGGCTCAGCGGTCGGGGCGACCGGTAGGACGCCCGCCCGGCTGACCGGCGACGTGGGGGTCGCCCTCGGCCTCGGCGCCGAGCGACGAGGCGTACGGACGCGGCTCGGGCGCGGCGTCGTGCTGGATCGGGATGGCCTGCGTGAAGAGCGCGGTGCGCTCGGAGTCGGCGTTGTCGCCGCTGAAGAGGCCGCCCTGCCCGGCCGTCGACGCCGGGGCACGTCCGCGTCGCACGGCGGGCGTCGGCTCGGCCTCGACCATCTGCACGCGCTGGCGCGGCACGGCGGCCGGGCTCGAGGCGTGCAGCCAGGCGATCATCTCCTCGCGGACGAGGCACCGGAGGTCGAAGAGCGTGCCGGCGTCCTTGGCCGTCACGAGGATCCGCACGCGCACCACGCCCCCGGTCGCGTCGGTGACCTGGAGCACCTTCGTGCGGCGGTCCCAGAGCTCGGTGCCCTCGACGATGCGGTCGAGCTCCTCGCGCATGGCGCCCGGGTCGACGCGCCAGTCGAGGTCGAACTCGACGGCGCCGAGCAGCTCGCTGTTGCGGCGGGTCCAGTTCTCGAACGGGGTCGTCGTGAAGTAGGTCGAGGGCAGGACGAGACGTCGGTCGTCCCAGATGTGGACGACGACGTACGAGAGCGTGATCTCCTCGATGAGGCCCCACTGCCCCTCGACCACGACGACGTCGTCGATGCGGATGGCGTCGCTGAAGGCCAGCTGGATGCCCGCGAAGACGTTCGCCAGGGTCGACTGGGCGGCGAGGCCCGCGACGACGGAGACGAGGCCCGCGCTCGCGAGCACGCTCGCCCCGACGGCCTCCACCCCGGGGAAGCCGAGCAGGGCCGCCCCCAGCGCGAGGATGACGATGACGACGAGCGTGAGGCGCCGGAGGATCAGCACCTGCGTGCGCACGCGGCGCGCGACGCGGTTGTCGGCGACGTCGACGCGGTAGCGCGAGAGCCCGAGGTCCTCGAAGAAGATGGCGAGCGCGCCCACGAACCAGGCGACGACGACGATGACGGCGACCCGCGAGAGCTGGTACACGACCTCCTGGCCGGGGTAGTCCGACCCCAGCCACGGCGGCAGCGAGGTCGCGAGGGCGACGGCGAGCAGCGAGACGAGGAGCGTCCAGCGGAAGGGTCGTCGCATGCGGGCGACGAACGACTGGGCCCACTCCTTCCGCTTGGCGACGAGGCCGAAGGCCCAGCCGACGACGGCGGAGACGACGAAGGTGAGGACGACGGCGGAGACGAGCGAGACGAGCAGGGGCAACCAAGGCATCCGACCACCTTGACGGATGCGGGCACAGCCCGTCCGGTCGGGGAGCGTCCATGCTGGAACGGTGAGACAACGCCCAGCTTCTCGTCACGTCCCCGCCACGTCGCCGACCCCCGCCCGACACCGCTCTCCCGCCCGCCTGGTCCTGAAGGCCGTGGCGCTGTCGCTCTTCGCCGTCGTCGTCCTCGCCGTGGCCGGGTTCTTCACGTGGGCCAAGACGCCCATGGCGGCGACCGCCGCCTCGCTCGACGCCGTCGCCGCCGACCCGCGGGTCGCGGTCACCGACACCCCTGACGCCGTCGTGCTGCGGCCCGCCGGGACGGCGGCGCTCGACCAGGGGCTCGTCTTCGTCGCGGGAGCCCGCGTCGACCCGCAGGCCTACGAGCAGACCTTCGTCGAGCTCGTCGCCTCCGGCGTGACGGTGGTCGTCGAGCGACCGGTGCTCGGGTTCGGGATCCTCGACCGGCGGGGGCTCGACCACTTCACGGCACTCGCCCCGGAGGTCTCGACGTGGGCCGTCGGCGGCCACTCGCTCGGCGGGGTGCGGGCCTGTCAGTACGCCGCCGACGACCCCGCCGTCGACGCCCTCGTGCTCTTCGGGTCGTACTGCGCGACGACCGACCTGTCGGGCGACGACCTGCCGGTGCTGAGCCTCGGCGGCTCGGACGACGGCCTCAGCACGCCCGACGACATCTCCCGGTACCGCGACAGGCTGCCGGCCGACGCGACCGTCGTCGCGATCGACGGGCTCGCCCACGCCCAGTTCGGCTCGTACGGGGCGCAGCCGGGCGACGGCACGCCGACGCTGACCGACGAGGAGGCGCGGGGACGGATCGACCGGGAGCTCGCGTCGTTCTTCGCCGGCGTCGGCGACGAGGGCTGACGCGGCGGCTGGAGCCGCTGCGGGCTACAGCGAGCGCTTGCGGAGGCGGAGCGCCTCCAGCGCGAGTCCCCGGCTGGGGTAGCGACCGACCTCGTCCGCCGCGCGCGGGTCGATGCCGCGGAGCGCGGTGAAGCGGCCCCCGTCGTCGCGGACGAAGCCGAGGACGCGGTCGGGGGTCGAGACCTGCACGAGACCGGGGGCGACGTCGCGCGTGAGGATGCGGACGCTGCGGCGCAGGGGCTCGATGCTGACGACGGTCATGTGGTGGTGCCTCTCGTGCGGCGCCCGGGCGGGAGGTCCGACGTGTCGGGCGCGGTGGTGCGGGTGGTGCGGGTCGTCTCGGGTGACGTCCGTGGGCGACGGTACCCGCGCCTCCCCCGCCGGGCACTGGGCCCCGGCTGTGCGACAGCCGTGGCCTGGCCGTGACGGAGCGGTGCGTGGGGTACAGGCCGTGCGACGCACACCGTCGCCCGAGCACGCGTCGGGAACGTGCACGACGTGCAGCCCGAGGTCTACGGTCGTCCCATGACGAGTCCCGGGAACGAGGGTGGCGGCCCCCGCCAGACGGAGCATGTCCCGCAGGACTTCTCCCACGAGCAAGAGGGCTTCCAGCACGGCCTCAAGCCGCGCCAGCTCCAGATGATCGCGATCGGCGGGGCCATCGGCACCGGCCTGTTCCTCGGGGCGGGCGGGCGGCTCGCGAGCGCCGGGCCCGCGCTCGCGATCGTCTTCGCCGTCTGCGGCGTCTTCGCCTTCTTCATCCTCCGCGCGCTCGGCGAGCTCGTCCTGCACCGTCCGTCGTCGGGGTCGTTCGTCTCGTACGCCCGCGAGTTCTTCGGCGAGAAGTTCGCCTACGCCGCCGGCTGGATGTACTTCCTCAACTGGGCCATGACGGCCATCGTCGACGTCACGGCCGTCGCCCTGTACCTGCACTACTGGAGCGCGTTCACCGCGGCCCCCGACTGGCTGCTCGCGCTCGTCGCGCTCGCCGTGGTGCTCTCGGTCAACCTCCTCGCCGTCAAGGTGTTCGGCGAGATGGAGTTCTGGTTCGCCATCATCAAGGTCGCGGCGCTCGTGATCTTCCTCGTCGTGGGCGTCGTGTGGCTCGCGGCGGCCTTCCCGGTCACCCACGACGGCGCGTCCGTCGACACCGGCTGGGCCGTGATCGCGTCGTCGGGCGTGCTGCCGAACGGCCTCCTGCCCGCCGTCATCGTCGTCCAGGGCGTCGTCTTCGCCTACGCCGCCATCGAGCTCGTCGGCACGGCGTCGGGCGAGACGCAGAACCCGGAGAAGGTCGTGCCGCGGGCCATCAACACGGTCATCGTCCGCATCGCCGTGTTCTACGTGGGCTCGCTCGTGCTGTTGTCGCTGCTGCTGCCCTACACGGCGTACAAGGCCGGCGAGAGCCCCTTCGTCACGTTCTTCGCGAGCATCGGCAGCCCGCAGCTCGGCGACGTCGCGGGCTCGATCATGAACTTCGTCGTCGTCACCGCGGCGCTCTCGAGCCTCAACGCCGGCCTCTACTCGACCGGTCGCGTGCTGCACTCGATGGGCATGAACGGCTCGGCGCCGACCTTCACGACCAAGATGTCGAAGGGCGGGGTGCCGTTCGGCGGCATCCTCCTCACCGCGAGCATCACGCTGCTCGGCGTCGTGCTGAACGCGATCGTCGGGGCGAACACCGCCTTCGAGATCGTGCTCAACATCGCCTCGCTCGGCATCCTCACCGCCTGGGGCACGATCATCCTCTGCCAGATGCGGCTGCGGCAGTGGGCGAGGCAGGGCAAGGCGAAGGAGCCCTCGTTCCGTCTGCCGGGCGCCCCCGTGACGAGCTGGCTGACGCTCGCGTTCCTCGTGGCCGTCATCGTGCTGATGGCGATCGACTGGCCGATCGGCTCGTTCACGGTCATGTCGCTCGTGCTGATCATCCCGCTGCTCGTGCTCGGCTGGTACCTGCAGCGCGACCGGATCCTCGCCGCGGCCCGCCTCCGCGAGGGCATGACCGGCCCCTACCCCGTCACCGGCCGCGACGCGTCGTCGCAGGTGCCCCGCGACGGGGAGGGCAGCTAGCCCGCCCCGGGCGACGGCACCGACGCGGAGGCGCGGGCACGGTCACGAGACCGGCCCGCGCCTCCTGGCGTCGCGTCCGTCGCCGCTCAGGGCAGCGTCTCGCAGGCGATGCCGTCGCCGTCGGCGTCGAGCCCGTGGACGTCGCCGAAGAAGCGGTACCAGCGGTCGTGCTCGGCCTGGGCCTGGGCCTGCGTGCGGAAGTCGCCGCAGTCGAGGTCGGCCGGACGTGAGGGGGCCGGGGCCGGGGCCGGCGCTGGTGCAGGAGCAGGCGTCGGCGCCGGCGCCGGCGCGGGAGCGGGAGCCGGAGCCGGAGCGGGCGCGGGCCGACGGACGCCGAGGGTGTCGACCCCGTCCGCGTCCCAGTCGCCGACGAGCGTGGTGTCGGCGACCCGGCCGTAGGCCTGGACGCGTTCGGCCTGGCCGCCGCGGAAGGTGTTGCTGACGTAGTAGGTCGCGCCGCGCCGCACGGTGGGCGTGTCGACGCCGTCGCCGTCCCAGTCGCCCGCGTAGACCTGGTCGGCGGGACGGCCGTACGTGACGACGGTGTCCGCGTCGCCGCCCGAGATCGAGTCCTTGAGGAAGTACGTCGCGCCGCGTCGGACGCCGAGGGTGTCGAGCCCGTCGCCGTCCCAGTCGCCGACGAGCACCTGGTCGGCGGCCCGGCCGTAGGTGACGACGAGGTCGGCCTGCGAGGCGCCCGGCGTGTTCGAGAGGAAGTAGGTCGCACCGCGGCGCACGGCCAGGGTCTCGACGCCGTCGCCGTCCCAGTCGCCCGCGAGGACGGTGTCGGAGTCGCGTCCGTAGCGCGAGCCTGCCCCGCCGAGTCCGCCGTCGAGGGTGTCCGTGTACGTGTACACGGCGCCGCGGCGGACGGCGAGGGTGTCGAAGCCGTCGCCGTTCCAGTCGCCGACGTAGACCCGATCGGTCGACCGACCGAGGTCGAACGAGTGGTTCGCGCTGCCGCTCCAGGCGTCGTTGAGGAAGTAGGTGACGCCGGATCCGCCGACCTCGCCCCCGGAGGCCTGGGCCGGTGCGGCGACCATCGTCATGGCCGCCGTCGCGAGCAGCACCGCCGTCGCGGTCGCCGTCGTGGTCGTCCGTGTCATCGCATCCCCCAGGGTCGTCGCGCCGAGTCGACGCGTGAGGACGCTAGCGCCCCCCGCACGCCCGGACGATCTCCGCCCCCGGCGCTCACCCCCTCGCCTCACCCCGCTCCCGAGCCTCCCGCCCCGACCCCGCCCCGCTCCCCGTACCCCGCCCCGCACCCCGAGCCGCCCCCAGCGCCCCCCGAGCCCCCTCCCCGTACCCCACCTACCCCCGCCCACGGTCACTTCCTCGCAACCCCACGACCACCCGCCCCGGGCGCAGCGAAGCCTCCGCCCCCGCGGCAAGCGAAGCGCCCCCGCGCCCCCGCGGTGAGCGAAGCGAACTCGCGCCCCACCCCCGCGGTGAGCGAAGCGAACTCGCGCCCCCACCCCCGTGGTGCTGCGAAGCAGCCACCACCCCCGCCCCACCAGCACCTGGCGGGCAAGAACCCCGCCCCGCCGAGCAGGAGCCGCGCGTCCGCGGAGCGGACCCGCGGGCACGAACGGAAAATCCCCCGCGAAGCGACGAAGTCGCGAACACGGGGGACCCATTTTCCGTGCACCCCCTCGGACTTGAACCGAGAACCCACTGATTAAGAGTCAGTTGCTCTGCCAATTGAGCTAGAGGTGCATGCTGCGGGACGTTCCGCAACGAGGAATGACTCTAGCATGAACCGACACCCCCGCTGAACCACCGGCACGTCCGTCGTGTCGCCAGATCGGAGCACCATGCCCACGAAGCTCGAGAAGGGCGCCACGGCGCCCGCGTTCACCCTCCCCGACGAGACCGGACGACAGGTGTCGCTCTCGGATCACGCCGGCGAGAAGGTCGTCATGTACTTCTACCCGGCCGCCTCGACGCCGGGCTGCACGACGCAGGCCTGCGACTTCCGCGACAACGTCAACTCGCTGCGGTCGGCCGGCTACCAGGTGCTCGGCGTCTCGAAGGACGCCCCGGAGGCGCTGGCCCGGTTCAAGGACGAGCAGGGCCTGAACTTCCCCCTGCTCAGCGACCCCGACCTCACGGTGCACGAGGCGTACGGCGCCTACGGCGAGAAGAACAGCTACGGCCGCGTCGTGACGGGCACGATCCGCTCGACGTTCGTGCTCGACGAGGACGGCGTCGTGCAGCTGCCGCTCTACAACGTGAAGGCGACCGGCCACGTCGCGTCGCTGCGGAAGAAGCTCGGCCTCGACTGACGGCCCCGACCGCCGGCAACGCCCCTCGGCCCCCGCCGTCAGTAGACGTGCGGGGGGCTGTCGTCTCGGTGCGACGTGGCGGCGACGACGCTCGGGACGAAGAGCAGCACGACGACGAGCACAGCCGGCACGATGAGCCACACCCCGACGGAGGCATTGGCCAGGGCGCCCTGGAGGCTGCCGACCCCGACCGCGATCTGCAGCACCTGCCACGTGATGGCTGCTCCTCGGATCCACGCGTTGCCCCGCAGCACCCCGACGGTGATCGCGCCGAGCCAGACGGTCGCGGCGAGCGTGAGCACGAGGATCGCGACGGCCGCCGGGTACGAGTCGGGGCGGGCCGTGAGCAGCTCGATCAGCAGGTAGCCGCTGGCGACGGCGAGCAGCGCGGTCTCGGCCGCGAGCAGCACGACCAGCGCCCAGACCGGCACCGGTCGGCCCCTCTGCGGAGACCGGTCTGTCTGAGGGTCGCGGCCGTCGTCGCCTGTCGTCGTCACGCTGGGGCCTCCATGAAAATCCTTGCTCTGTGTTCGCTGGTATGCGAGCATATTCGAGGTCGAAGTGACGGGCACACGGTGGTGCGCGCCTCCCACAGTCTCATCTTTCCCCCATCCGGAACCTGGTGCTTCGACGCGCCGGTTCAGCATTTAAAAGGAGTACCCATCGATGGATTGGCGTGACAAAGCCGCCTGCCTGACCGCTGACCCGGAGCTGTTCTTCCCCGTCGGCAACACGGGCCCCGCTGTGGACCAGATCGACAAGGCCAAGGCCGTCTGCGGCCGCTGCACCGTGACCGAGACCTGCCTGCAGTACGCGCTCGAGACGAGCCAGGACAGCGGCGTGTGGGGCGGCCTCAGCGAGGACGAGCGTCGTGCGCTCAAGCGCCGCGCCGCTCGCGCCCGTCGGGCCAGCTGACTCCAGCACCGACACCGACGACGAGGCCGGCTCCCCCACGGGGAGCCGGCCTCGTCGTGTGTCCGGCCCCCGCCACGCCCCCTCGCGACCGGGCCCCACGACGTGAGGCCCGGGGCGCGGACCGCGGCGGGGCCGGTCAGGCCTGCGAGAGGCCCCGGAACGGGATCTCGATGGTGACCTCGGTGCCGTTGCCGACCAGGGTGTGCCAGTCGATGGTGCCGCTGAGCTCGCCCTGGATGAGGGTGCGCACGATCTGCGTGCCGAGGCCGGAGCCGACCTTGCCCTCGGGCAGGCCCACGCCGTTGTCGCGGACCTTGACGGTGAGCTGCTCGGCGTCGCGCTCGGCGACGATCTCGACCTCGCCGTCGCGGCCGTCGAGCCCGTGCTCGACCGCGTTCGTGACGAGCTCGGTGAGGGCGAGCGCGAGCGGCGTCGCGTACTCGCTCGGGAGCGCCCCGAAGCTGCCGGTCAGGGTCGGTCGCACCGTCGTGTTGTGGCTCGACGCCACCTCCGCGATGAGCATCAGCACGCGGTCGAAGACGGTGTCGAAGTCGACGTTCTGGCTGAGGCCCTCGGACAGGGTGTCGTGCACCACGGCGATCGACGCCACGCGACGCATCGCCTGGGTCAGGGCCTCGCGGGCGACGTCGGTGTGGGTGCGACGTGCCTGGATGCGCAGCAGCGACGCGACGGTCTGCAGGTTGTTCTTGACGCGGTGGTGGATCTCGCGGATCGTCGCGTCCTTCGTGATGAGCTCGCGCTCCTGGTGGCGCAGCTCCGTGACGTCGCGGCAGAGGACGATCGCCCCGACCCGCTCGCCGCGGTCGCGGAGCGGGATCGCCCGGAGCGACACCGTCACGCCGCGCGCCTCGATGTCCGTGCGCCACGGCGCCCGCCCCGTCACGACGAGGGGCAGGGACTCGTCGATGACGAGCTTGCCCTGGAGCAGCCCCGTCGTGACCTCGGCCAGCGACTCGCCCTCGAGCTCGCCGGCGAAGCCCATGCGGTTGAACGCCGACAGGCCGTTGGGGCTCGCGAAGGTGACGAGGCCGTCGACGTCGAGGCGCAGCAACCCGTCGGAGGCGCGGGGGGCGCCCCGTCGAGGACCGGTCGGGGCCCCGAGGTCGGGGAAGTCGCCCGCCGCGATCATCGAGAACAGGTCGTTGGAGCACTGGTTGAACGTGAGCTCCTGGCGGCTCGGCGTCCGCGCCTCGCTGAGGTTCGTGTGCCGGGTGATGACCGCGATGGGAGCGTCGGTCACGTCGGGACGGCTGGCCCCGAGGCGACGCAGGACCGGCACGGCGCGCACCCGGGTGGGGGTCTCCTCGTACCAGTCGGGGGCGGCGGAGTCGACGATGCGGGTGGTGGCGAAGGCCGACTCGATCTGGCTGCGCCACTCGGGCCGCACCTCCTGCCCGACGAAGTCGCGGTAGAAGAGCGTGGCCGAGCTCGAGGGCCGCGCGTGCGCGACGGCGACGAAGCTGCCGCTCTCGGTCGGCACCCAGAGCACCATGTCGGCGAAGGCGAGATCGGCCAGCAGCTGCCAGTCGCCGACGAGGAGGTGGAGCCACTCGACGTCCGCCTCGGAGGAACGGCCCTGGGCGAGTACGAGATCACTGAGCGTCGACACCCGACCAGTCTAGGTCGACCGGCCCGGACGGCGATCGACGACCTCGTGGGCAGACCGGGTTGTCCACAACATCCTCCGACCCCTGGTGCTCGAATGACGGATGTCATATGTTGAACGCGTCCAGGCCCCTCCACGAATCGAGACTGCCATGTCGCCCACGGCCGCAGCCGCCCCGTCCTTCCCCGAGCCCGACGACGCCGCCGCCCTCGAGGTCCGGCCCCGCCTGCACGTCGTCGAGGCCCCGCCCGCTCCCCCGGACCCGGCCGAGGCCGCCGAGGGCCTCGCCCGCTCCGTGCTCGAGATCCTCGCCGGCGCGCGCGACCTCGAGCAGGTGGCCCGCTGGGTGACCGGCGAGGTGTACTCGTCCCTGCAGAAGCGGGTGCGGCTCGCGGCGCGTGCCCGCGAGGTCTCCGGGGTGCGGGTGCAGCGCCCCTCGTTCCGCGTGGGCTCGGTGCACGTGAGTCGCCCGACGCCGACAGCCGTCGAGAGCGTCGTCGTCGTCCACGGACGCGCACGGACCCGGTCGGTGGCCATCCGGCTCGAGTGGCTCGGCAGCCGCTGGCGGGCCACGGCCCTGCACGTCCTCTGACGCGTGCGGAGGTCACTGCGCCGAGGTCGTGAGCCCCGGGACCGACGACGACGCCGCCCCTGTCCGAGACAGGGGCGGCGTCGATCTGGTCGGGCGACCGGTCGTCAGCTCGTCTTCTTGCCGGCGGCGCGACGCTCGGCACGGTTGACCGGTGCGGTGCCGTCGCCGGTCGACTGGCCGAAGGCGCCCTTGCGTGCCGGGGCGGGCGTCGAGCCGCTCGAGGCACGGGCGGCGGCGACCTCGGGGCTGCTGCCGCGCTCTGCCTCGTCCTGCGCCTTCTGAGCCTTCGCCGTCGCGGCCTGCTCGAGCTTGCCGCGCTGGTCGCGCACCTCGACCTCGCCGTCGATGTTCGGGGCCGAGTACTCGAGCTTCGGCGTCTGCTTCTGGCCGTCGAGGCCCTTGGCGGCGATCACCGGGGCCTCGGCCTCGCCCACCTGGCCCTGCACCTCGACCTCGAGGTTGAAGAGGAAGCCGACGGTCTCTTCCCGGATCTGGCCCATCATGCTCTGGAAGAGCGCGTAGCCCTCACGCTGGTACTCGACGAGCGGGTCGCGCTGCGCCATCGCGCGCAGGCCGATGCCGTCCTTGAGGTAGTCCATCTCGTAGAGGTGGTCGCGCCACCGGCGGTCGATCACGGAGAGCACCACGCGGCGCTCCAGCTCGCGCATGGCCGGCTCGCCGAGCGTGGCCTCGCGCTCCGTGTAGGCGACCTTGGCGTCGGAGAGGATCTCCTGGCCGAGGAACTGGCGCGTGGCCTTGCCCTTCGACCCTGCCTCGGTGATGACCTCGTCGATCGTGATCGAGATGGGGTAGAGGGTGCGGAGCTCGGTCCACAGGGCGTCGAGGTCCCAGTCGTCGGGGCTGCCGTCGCCGGTGTGCTGGTCGATGACCTCGTTGACGACGTCGTCGAGGAACTTGTCGGCACGGTCGCGGAGGTCGTCGCCCTCGAGGATGTGGCGGCGGTCGCCGTAGATCGCCTCGCGCTGGCGGTTCAGGACGTCGTCGTACTTGAGGACGTTCTTGCGGATCTCGGCGTTGCGCGACTCGACCTGCGACTGCGCGGAACGGATCGCCCGGCCGACGATCTTGTTCTCGATCGCGAGGTCGTCCGGCACGTTGCCGCGGCCCATGAGGGCCTCGGCGGCGCCGGAGTTGAACAGGCGCATGAGGTCGTCGGTCAGCGACAGGTAGAAGCGGCTCTCGCCCGGGTCGCCCTGACGGCCGCTGCGACCACGCAGCTGGTTGTCGATGCGTCGCGACTCGTGGCGCTCGGTGCCCAGCACGTAGAGGCCGCCTGCGTCGATGACCTTCTCGGCCTCCTCCTGGACGGCGGCCTTCTGCGCGGCGAAGACGTCGTCCCACGCGGCCTCGTACTCCTCCGGCGTGTCGACGGGGCTGAGCCCCCGGGTGTTCATCTCGGCGACGGCGAGGAACTCGGCGTTGCCGCCCAGCATGATGTCGGTGCCTCGACCGGCCATGTTCGTGGCGACGGTGACCGACCCGTGACGACCGGCCTGGGCGACGATGGCGGCCTCGCGCGCGTGGTTCTTCGCGTTGAGCACCTCGTGGCGCACGCCTTTCTTCGCGAGCAGGCGCGAGAGGTACTCGCTCTTCTCCACGCTCGTCGTGCCGACGAGGACGGGCTGCCCCTTCTCGTGGCGCTCGACGATGTCTTCGACGACCTGGTCGAACTTGGCCGTCTCGTTCTTGTAGACGAGGTCGGTCTGGTCGATGCGCTTCATCGGCTTGTTCGTCGGGATGGGCACGACGCCGAGCTTGTAGGTGCTCATGAACTCGGCGGCCTCGGTCTCGGCCGTGCCGGTCATGCCGGAGAGCTTCTTGTAGAGGCGGAAGTAGTTCTGCAGGGTGACGGTGGCGAGGGTCTGGTTCTCGGCCTTGACCTCGACGCCCTCCTTCGCCTCGATGGCCTGGTGGATGCCCTCGTTGTAGCGGCGGCCGCTGAGGATGCGGCCGGTGTGCTCGTCGACGATGAGCACCTCGCCGTTGATGACGACGTAGTCCTTGTCGCGCTTGAAGAGCGCGTCGGCCTTGATGGCGTTGTTGAGGAACGAGATCAGGGGCGTGTTGGCCGACTCGTAGAGGTTGTCGATGCCGAGGTAGTCCTCGACCTTCTCGATGCCGGGCTCGAGCACGCCCACGGTGCGCTTCTTCTCGTCGACCTCGAAGTCGCTGCCGGCCACGAGGCGACGGGCGATCGTGGCGAACTCCGCGAACCACCGGTTGGCCTCGCCCGAGGCGGGGCCCGAGATGATGAGCGGGGTGCGCGCCTCGTCGATGAGGATGGAGTCGACCTCGTCGACGATCGCGAAGAAGTGGCCACGCTGCACCATGTCCTGTGCCTGCCACGCCATGTTGTCGCGGAGGTAGTCGAAGCCGAACTCGTTGTTCGTGCCGTACGTGATGTCGGCGGCGTACTGCTCGCGCCGCTCGGCGGGCGTCTGGCCCGCCAGGATGCAGCCGGTCGTCATGCCGAGGGCACGGAAGACGCGGCCCATGAGCTCGGACTGGTAGCTCGCGAGGAAGTCGTTGACCGTGATGACGTGCACGCCCCGCGAGGCGATCGCGTTGAGGTAGGCCGCCGTGGTCGCGACGAGGGTCTTGCCCTCACCGGTCTTCATCTCGGCGATGTTGCCGAGGTGCAGGGCCGCGCCGCCCATGAGCTGGACGTCGAAGTGGCGCATGCCGAGCGTGCGCTTGGCCGCCTCGCGGACGGCGGCGAAGGCCTCCGGCAGGAGGTCGTCGAGGGACTCGCCGCCGGCGTAGCGCTCGCGCAGCTCGACCGTCTCGGCCCGGAGCTCGTCGTCGGTCAGCGTGCTGAAGTCGTCCTCGAGCTCGTTGACGGCGTTCGCGTACGCCTTGAGGCGACGGAGGGTGCGGCCCTCGCCGACGCGGAGGACCTTCTCGAGGACGTTGGCCACTGGTGACTCCCTGGATCTGGAACGCGGGGTTCGGTCGGGCAGGTGGTTGACGTGCCCGGGGCGTGGTCCGATCTGGGCCAGGCCGTGAGGAGGCCCGGATGGACCAGCTCGGAATGGTAGCAAGCCTAGCGGCCACGGCCCCTGGGAGGGGCGGCGCGCGGTGCGCCGCCCTCCCCGGGCCGTGGCCGCTCGGCGGGGCTCGGTCAGCCGGCGATGCCTGCCCGCTGCTCCGTCACGGCCTCCTGCAGGTCGGGGGCCTCCTGGTCGAGGCCGATGACCCCGTAGTCCCAGCCCTTGCGGCGGTAGACGACGCTCGGCCGCTGGGTCTCGACGTCGATGTAGAGGTAGAAGTCGTGCCCGACGAGCTCCATGTAGTACAGCGCGTCGTCGAGGGTCATCGGCGTCGACGCGAAGACCTTGCTGCGGATGACGACGGGGCAGTACTCCTCGTCCTCCTGCTCGACCTCGGCGTCGGCGTCGGTCTGCGGCACCGTGGCGACCGCCCCGGTGCGGACGGCGTCGAGGGTCTCGGCCGAGGCCGGGACCACGTCGACGCCGGTGAAGTCGGCACCCGCGGCCTCGCGGAGCGACGTCGGTCGATGCTGGCCCCGGTGGACCTTCTTCCGGTCCTTCGCCCTCCGCACCCGTTCGAGCAGGCGGGTCATGGCGAGGTCGAAGGCGACGTACTTGTCGCCGGCCGTCGACTCGGCCCGCACGAGCGGGCCCGGACCGACCAGCGTCAGCTCGACGCGGTCGTCGCCGGCGGAGCCGCTCGACTTCTCGTGGTGACGGGAGACCTTGATCTCGAGGGCGAGCGCCTTGGTGGCGAGCTGCCCGACCTTGTCGGCCTTGTCAGTGGCGTAGTCGCGGAAACGCTCGGTGATACCGACGTTTCGACCCGTGACGGTGATTTCCATGACGACCTCCTGGTGGTGTCGACGTGCCGCCTGTCAGCCAGGCGGATGTCCTTTCACGCCTTTGCCCCACCGTAACGGCCCGGGCCTCCCCGTGTCACGGAACGGTCACCTCCCGTTCAGGTGCCGGGGGCGGCGGGCCGCCTCGGCGAGCAGGGGCGTGGCCGCGAGGCAGGCCGCGCCGACGACCGACGCGCCGGCCTCCGACAGCGCACGGTGCGCCTCCTGCAGGGTGCTGCCGGTGGTCACCACGTCGTCCACGACCACGACCCGGACGCCCGCCAGGCACGGGTCGGCGCGCAGGCAGCCGACCCTGGCGCGCTGCCGTGCCGCGCGGTCGAGGTGCTTCTGGGCGCCGCCGCCCCGGCCCGGGCGCACGACGAGCCCGCCCGGCACCGTCGCGAGGCCGGCCCGCCGCACGAGCCGCTCGACCGGGTCCCAGCCCCGTCGACGTCGCCCGGCCGGCGACGGGGGCACCGCGACGAGCAGCGGCGCACGCCCGTCGGGGCCCGGAGGCGCGACGCGGCCGACCGCGACCGCCAGCGCCGACGAGAGGGCCGCGTCGAGGCGCAGGCGCCCTCTCGCCTTGTAGGCCAGGACGACCTCGCGCGCCTCGGCCTCGTAGCGGAGCGCCGCGACCACGTGCAGCCCGCCCTGCACCTCGAGCTCGACCGGGTCGCCCCGCAGCAGCAGGCGACAGGCGGGACAGAGCTCGACGTCGGGCGCGCCGCACCCGGCGCAGTCCGCCGGCGACACGACCGCGAGAGCCTCGCGGAGGGCACGACCGAGGACGGGACGGGCACGGGCCGCGGGGACGGGCGGGAGTCGGGACGAGGACGGTGGTCGCATGACCCGACGATCGCAGCGGCGTGTGGTCGGCGGGCTGCCCGGGCCCACGTCCGTGGACGACGCACGGCGAGGCGAGGCCGGGGAGGGACCGACCGCCCCGGCTCAGCGCTGCGTCGCCAGCAGGTCGCCCGACACGCCCGTGTCCTGCCAGGTGCTGCCGCGCGGCTCGAGCACCTGCCCGTCGCCCGTCAGCACCTCGACCAGCGAGGTGCCCGTGCCGCCGACGATCGTGGTCGGGTCGCCCGGCGGCCGCCCCAGCGAGGTCGACGAACCGCCGACCTCGGAGACGGTGACCTGGGCCCCGCCCGCGGAGTCGCTCAGCGACGCGACGGTGAGCTGGTCGGCCCAGGTGGCGTCGAGCGGGCGCCCGGGCGGGGCGACGAGCTCGAGGGGCGGCCCGAGCGCGGTCGGCACCTTGGCCGAGTCGCGCAGCAGGGCCACGACGACGAGACGGGCCGATCCGTCGTCGTCGAGCAGGGCGAGGGCCCGCGTGCCGTCCCGCGACACCCGGAACGACACGACCTCCGCGTCGGCCGGGAGGGTCGAGGCCACCCGGTGCGCCGTCCCGTCGGGGGCGAACGCCTGCACGTCGCGCGGGTCGTCGACCGGGACGCTCCAGAGCCAGCCCGCGTCGTCGAGGGTCGGCGAGGCGAGCCCCGACCGGCCGTCGACGAGCACCTGGCCACCGTCCGCCCGCACGACGAGGCTGCCGCGAGCGGTGCCGACCGCCGCCGACCCCTGGTCGCGGGCGAGCTCGACCGACGTCGGCGCGAGCCCGGCGACCGTCGCGGCGAGGCCGGGCACGGGGCTCGTCGACGAGCCCGAGGCGTAGGCGAGCACGCCGCCGGCGACCAGGAGCGGCCGGGCGTCGACCGTGGGGTCGCGGAGCGGGGCGGCGCTGCCGAGGTCGGGCACCTCGAGGGAGGCCGACTCGACGCTGAGCTCGACCGCCGAGACGGTGGCGAGCGTGGAGAAGCTCGCGAGCAGCTGGGCCTGCATGCGCGCGCGGGCGGCCCCCGACGCCCCGAGCGCGTCGGAGGTGAGGTCGACCCGTGCCGTGCCGTCGACCACCGTGATCGCGGTCAGCGACAGCTGCGTCCCCTCGGGGAAGGCCGAGACGACGGCCCCCTGCAGCCAGGTCGACGGACCCGCGAGGAGGGCGCTCGCGATGCGCGTGCTCGTCGACGACCGCGCCAGGAACCAGCGCTCGTCGGGCACGAGCCAGGTGAACGTCGGGTCGTAGAAGTACACCGCGTGGGCACGGAAGATCGACTGGAACGTGGCGGGGCTCAGCACGGTGCCGTCGGGCGCGTCGCTGATGCGCCACTGGCCGTCCTCCTGCACGAACGAGTACGAGAGCGTCGTCGGCACTGTGCTCGTCGTCGGGACGTAGTGTCCGCCCACGTCGACCGTCGCCGAGGCCGTGAACGCGTACTCGAGCCGGTCGTCGGACGTGCGGGTCGTCGAGCCGCCGCCCGGCCGCACGGTCACGCTGGCGCGCGGGTCCCAGTCGTCGGCGAAGCCCTCGGCGAGGAACTCGCGCGCGACCGCGTAGTTGTCCTGCGGGCCCGTCCCCGCCCCGATGAAGTCGCGGAGGATGCGCTCCTGCGAGCTGTCGACGACAGGCCCGATGGGCGTGTAGACGACGTCGCCCGGCGCCTGGTCGGCGACGGCGTCGCCCTGCTCCACGGGGCCGGAGTCGGGGATGGAGGCGCACCCCGCCAGGAGCAGGGCCCCGAGCGCGAGGGCCGCCACGAGGCGGGCGGGACGTCGACGGTCACGCATCGCGCGCCTCCTCGAGGGGGTCGGGGGCCGCGTCGCGCGGCTCGAGCGGGAGCGGGCTCGACGACGTCGCCGCGCCCGCCGTCCGCGGCAGGGTCACGACGAAGCGGCTGCCCTCGCCGAGCCGCGACCAGACCTCGAGGCGGCCGCCGTGGAGGACGGCGTCCTCGAGGCTGATGGCGAGGCCGAGGCCGGTGCCGCCGATGGTGCGGCGACGTGACGGGTCGGCGCGCCAGAAGCGGTCGAAGACGCGCTCGACGTCGGCGGGACGCATGCCGATGCCGTGGTCGCGGACGGCGACCGCGACGGCCTCCTCGTCGCTGTCGACCTCGACGACGATCGGTCGGCCCTCGCCGTGCTCGATCGCGTTGCCGAGCAGGTTGCGGAGCACGCGGCGGAGCCGGCGGGGGTCGACCTCGGCCTCGAGGTAGCCGCCGCGGGCCTCGATCGTGACCGTGCTGCCGACGTCGGCGGCGAGGGGCTCGAACTCGGCCACCACGTCGTCGACGAGGCCGACGACGCGCGTGCTCTCGAGGTCGAGCTCGACCGCCCCGGCGTCGAAGCGCGAGATCTCGAGCAGGTCGGCGAGCAGCAGCTCGAAGCGGTCGACCTGCGTGTGGAGGAGCTCCGTCGTCCGCGCCGCCGAGGGGCCGAACGAGCCGCGCTGGTCGAAGAGGACGTCGCCGGCGAGGCGGATCGTCGTGAGGGGCGTGCGGAGCTCGTGCGAGACGTCGCTGACGAAGCGCTGCTGGACGCGCGACAGCTCGGCCAGCTGCGAGATCTGCTTCTGCATCTCGTCGGCCATGCCGTTGAAGGAGCGGCCGAGCGTCGCGACGACGTCGCTGCCCTTCTCGGGGATGCGCTGGTCGAGCTGCCCGGCGGCGATCTTCTGGCTGGTCTCGGCCGCCACGCGCACCGGCTCGACGACGAGCCGCACGACGACGTAGGTGATGACCGCGATGAGGGCCACGAGGGCCACGCTGCCGAGGGCGAGGGTGCGCTGCATGAGCGCCAGCGTCTCCTGCGCGTCGCTGAGGTCGTAGACGAGGTACAGCTCGTACTGCCCGGCCGTCGGCACCTGGAGGGTGGAGCCGACCGCGAGGCCCGGCACGGATCCCCCGCCGGCCTGGGGCAGCGACACGGCCTGCAGGGCGAGCGCGCCCGTGTCGGAGGCGACGCTGTCGCGTAGCGCAGCGGTCACGGCGCTGCTCGGGAAGTCGGGGCTCGCGATGTTCTGCAGGGTCTGCGCGGTGGTCTGCCCGGGCGTCCGCAGGATGGCGATGCTCGTGCCGCCGGGGCTCGACGTCGAGCCGAGGATCGCGGACTGGGCCTCGTTCTGCAGGGAGTCGAGCTCGACCTGGTCGGCGTCCTCGGTGGCGGTCGCCGAGTCGAAGATGTTCTGCGCCAGGAGGGTGGCCCGCAGCGACTCGGACTGCACCTGGTCGCGACGCTGGTCGTAGAGGTTCGCGCCGATGCTGACCGAGATCGACGTGCCGATGATCGACGCGCCGACGCCCGCGAGCACGACGGTGAGGGCCACGGTGCGGAACTCGAGCGACGCGCGCCACGAGTCGACGACGCGCGCCGTCAGGTCGCCCCAGGCCCGCCGCGTCGCCCAGCCGAGGCGGGACGGCGGAGGCGGTGGCGTCGGGACGGGCCCGGTCACGGGCGTCGGCCCCGTCCGGTCAGGAGGACGAGCCGGCGCGGTACCCCACGCCCCGCACCGTCGTGACGATGCGGGGGGCGTCGGGGTCGTGCTCGACCTTGGCGCGGAGCCGCTGCACGTGCACGTTGACGAGCCTCGTGTCGGCCTTGTAGTGGTAGCCCCAGACCTGCTCGAGCAGCATCTCGCGGGTGAAGACCTGCTGCGGCTTCGACGCGAGCGCGAGCAGCAGCTCGAACTCGAGCGGCGTGAGGGCGATCGTGGTCTCGCCGCGCCGGACCTCGTGCGCGGCCACGTCGAGGCGGAGGTCGCCGACCGTCAGGACGTCGGTCGTCGGCTCGCTGGCCGGCCGCAGCCGGGTGCGGATGCGCGCCACCAGCTCTTTGGGGTTGAAGGGCTTCACGACGTAGTCGTCCGCGCCGCTCTCGAGGCCCCGGACGACGTCGACGGTGTCGCCCTTGGCCGTCAGCATGATGATGGGGACGCCGCTCTCGGCGCGGATGGCCTGGCACACCTCGAGGCCGTCCATGCCGGGCAGCATGAGGTCGAGCAGGACGAGGTCGGGGGCCGAGTTGCGGAACGCGTCGAGCGCGGCGCTGCCGTCGCTGCAGAAGTGGGGCTCGAACTCGTCGGCGCGGAGCACGATGCCGATCATCTCGGCGAGCGCCGGGTCGTCGTCCACCACCAGGATGCGCGGGCTCATGGTCTCCGTCTCCGCCAGGCCGCTCGGGTCGCGGCAGGTCAGGCCAGGTTAGTGCAGGAGGCGCGGATCGGCTGGCACGCCCAGCCCGCCCGTGGGAACATGGCGAGACGGGCCAGGACGACCTCGCCCGCGGACCACCGGGGGAAGACATGACCGATCCGAACGCCTGGGCGGCCCCCGGCGGCGACCAGGGCGAGCCGCGCTGGGGCGAGCGCGTCCCGGCGGCGCAGCCCGCGCCTCCGGCCGGCCCACCCGGCCAGCAGCCCTCTCCGTACGGACAGCAGCCGTCGCCGTACGGACAGCAGCCGTCGCCGTACGGACAACAGCCGCCCGCCGGCTGGACGCCTCCCCCGAAGCCGGGACTGCTCCCGCTGCGGCCCTTCACGTTCGGCGAGGTGCTGAGCGCGTCGTTCCAGGTCTTCCGCCGCAACCCCCGCACGACGTTCGGCACGGCGCTCCTCGCGCAGGTGCTGCTGCTCCTCGTCACGATCGGCGTGACCGGCGGCACGGCCTTCGCCGCCTTCTCGCGCGTCGACTCGGCCCTGCCGGAGGACCAGGACGCCGTCACCTCCGGCGCGATCGCAACCGTCGTGCTCGCGTCGCTCGTGCCGGTGCTGCTCTCCGTCGTCGTCAGCGCCGTGCTGCAGGGGCTCTTCGTGCTCGAGACCTCGCGGCAGCTGCTCGGCGAGAAGCTCCGCCTCGGCGGACTGTGGGCCCTCGCCCGGGGCCGCTTCGGCGCGCTGCTCGGCTTCTCGGCCCTCGTGACCCTCGCGTTCCTCGTCGCCGCCGCGGTCGTCGCGGGCGTCGTCGTCCTCGGCGTCTCCCTCGGCAGCACCGCCAGCATCGCGATCGGCATCGTCTCGGGCGTGCTGATCGGCCTCGGGCTGCTCGTCGTCGGCGTCTGGCTGACGATCGGGCTGAGCCTCGTGCCCAGCGCCATCGTGCTCGAGCGGCTCCCGTTCCGCGCGGCGATGCGCCGCTCGTGGTCGCTCGTGAAGGGCTCGTTCTGGCGAACCTTCGGCGTCGTCGCGCTCGTCTTCGTCATGATCCAGGTGGCCACCCAGGTCGTCACGGCGCCGTTCTCGCTCCTCTTCGGCCTGTTCAGCGGCGTCGTCGCGCCGACGGGCGACGACGACACCACGACCTTCCTCCTCGTCACGGGAGCCGGCTACCTGCTCACCGTCGCGGTCACGGCCGTGGTGACGGCGATCGGCTCGGTGGTCCAGGCGGCCTCGGTCGGCCTCGTCTACGTCGACCGGCGCATCCGCAGCGAGGGCCTCGACCTCGAGCTGGTCCGCCACGTCGAGCGCCGACGCGCGGGCGAGCACGAGCTGCCCGACCCGTACCGCCCGCCGGTGCGCTGACGTGCCGCCCGCCGCGACGCTGGTCGCCGCCCCGCTGACGCCCGCGCCCGACGAGGCACGACGGCTGCTCCAGCGGGAGCTGTCCCGGGGCGAGTACGTGGCCGCGCAGCCGACCTGGCTCGACCGCGTCGCCGACGCCTTCTGGGACTGGCTGAACGGCATCCGCTTCGGCGACGTCGAGGGCGCCCCCGCGGTGGCCCTGGTCGTCGTGCTGATCGCCGTCGTCGTCGTGGCGGTCGTCGTGCTCTCGGTCTACGGCGTGCCGCGCCTCAACCGTCGCTCCGCCCGGGTCGAGGCGCTCTTCGGCGAGGCCGACGACCGCGACGCCGACGCGATGCGCGCCGCGGCGCGGGAGGCCGCGGCCCGGGGCGACCTCGACCTCGCGGTCGCCGAGTCGTTCCGTGCGCTCGCCCGCTCTCTCGTCGAGCGCGACGTGCTCTCGGTCACGCCGGGCACGACGGCCCGCACGGTAGGCGCGAGCGCCGGCCGGCTCTTCCCCGCCCGCGCCGAGGCCCTCGCGGCGGCCGCGACGTCCTTCGACGAGGTGCGCTACCTCGACCGGGCCGGGACCGAGGCCGCCTGGCGTGCGATCTCCGACCTCGACCTCGCCCTGCGGGACGACCGCGCGGCCGCCGTCGCATGACCGTCACGACGCCCACCGTGGGGGCCGCGCTCCGCCGCGCCCGCACCTGGCTCGTCCTCGGGGCGCTGGCCCTGGTCGGGGCCCTGGCGGTCGTGCTGCTCAGCGGCACCGACGTCACCGGCGGTCGGCCGCTCGGGCCGCAGAACCCGGCGCCCGCGGGCGCGAAGGCCCTCGTGGAGGTGCTGCGGCAGCAGGGCGTGACGGTGCAGGTGACGACCGACCTGCGCGGCACCGTCTCCGCCGCGTCGCGCGACGCGGCCGGCACGGCCGTCGTCGTGGACGACGCCGACGGCCTCCTCGTCGCCGACCAGTGGCGGCAGGTCGCCGAGGCGACCGACCACGTGCTGCTCCTCGCGCCCGGGCAGGCGGCGCTCGACGCCGTCGCCCCCGGCGTCGCCCTCGTCGGTCAGCGCGACGACGGCACGGCCGCGCCGGGGTGCGACCTGCCGGCGTTGAACCGGGTCGACGAGGTCTCCGCCGGCGGCCGGACGTACTCGGCCGACGGCGCCGGCGTCACCGCGTGCCTGCCCGACCCGGAGTCCGACGGCTCCGGGCTCGTCGAGGTCGACGACGGGCAACGGCGCGTGACGGTCGTCGGCGCCACGAGCGCCCTCGCCAACGGCTCGGCCCTCGACGCCGACGACGCCGCCTACTCGCTCGGCCTGCTCGGCCAGTCCGACCGTCTCGTCTGGTACCTGCCAAGCGCCGACGACGTGCCCGAGGGCGCCGGGACGCTCGCGACGTTGACGCCGGGCTGGGTCACCCCCGTCCTCCTCCTGCTCGCGCTGACCGCCGTCGCGGCCGGGGCCTGGCGCGGCCGCCGCCTCGGCCCCCTCGTCGTCGAGCGCCTGCCCGTCGTCGTCAAGGCCTCCGAGACGACCGAGGGCCGGGCCCGGCTCTACGAGCGGTCGTCGTCCAGGCGCCACGCCCTCGACCAGCTGCGCATCGGCACGTTCGGGCGCCTCGGGCGGACCGTCGGGCTGCCCGGCTCGGCGTCGGTCGACGAGGTCGTCGAGCGCGTCGCGCAGCTGCTCTCCGCCGACCGCCGCGGCCTCCGGCACGTGCTGCTCGACGCCGACCCCGCCGACGACGCCGAGCTCGTGCGCCTGAGCGACAGCCTGCTCGACCTGGAACGGGCGGTCTCGAGGGCGGCGGCGCCCTCGTGACGCACCGCGCGCCTCCTCGTCGGGACCCCGACCCGCCGACCCCGACCTGCCCCTCGCCCCGACCCCACGAGATCCCCGGGAGGATCGCCGCATGACCCCTGAACTCCAGCAGTCCTTCGCCCGCGTCCGCGAGGAGGTCGGCAAGGCCGTCGTCGCCCAGGACGGGGCGGTGACCGGAATGCTCGTGACGCTGCTCGCCCAGGGGCACGTCCTGCTCGAGGGGGTGCCGGGCGTCGCGAAGACGCTGCTCGTCCGCGCTCTCAGCCACGCCCTCTCGCTCGACACCTCGCGGGTGCAGTTCACGCCCGACCTCATGCCCGGCGACATCACGGGCTCGCCCGTCTACGACGCCCGGAGCGGCGAGTTCGAGTTCCGCCCGGGGCCCGTCTTCACGAACATCCTGCTCGCGGACGAGATCAACCGGACGCCGCCCAAGACGCAGTCGGCCCTGCTCGAGGCCATGGAGGAGCGCCAGGTCTCGGTCGACGGGTCGTCGCGGCCCCTGCCGACGCCGTTCCTGGTCGCGGCCACGATGAACCCGGTCGAGTACGAGGGCACCTACACGCTGCCCGAGGCGCAGCTCGACCGCTTCCTCATGAAGCTGACGCTCGACCTGCCGCCCCGCGACGCCGAGGTCGAGGTGCTCGCCCGGCACGCGGCCGGCTTCTCACCCCGCGACCTCCGGGCCGCCGGCGTCACCCCCGTGCTGACGGCCGACGAGCTCGCCCGCGCCCAGGCCGAGGTCGCCCGGGTGGGCGCCTCCCCCGACGTGCTCGCCTACGTCGTCGACCTGGCCCGCGCTACGCGGGACAGCCCCTCGGTCAGGATCGGCGTCAGCCCGCGCGGCTCGACGGCGCTGCTCGCCGCCACCAAGGCCTGGGCCTGGCTCACGGGCTTCGACCGGGTCACCCCGGACCACGTCCAGGCGATGGCCCTGCCGGTGCTGCGGCACCGCCTGGTGCTGCGACCCGAGGCCGAGCTCGAGGGCGTCGACGCCGACGCCGTGCTGCGGTCCGTGCTGCAGCAGGTGAGGGTGCCGATCTGATCATGGCCGTCACCGGATGGTTCGTCGCGCTGCTGGCGCTCGGCGTCGTGCCGATCGTCGCCACCGGCAGCGCCTGGGCGCTCCTCGCCTGGGTCGCCCTGGTCGTGGTGCTCGGGGCGCTCGACGTGCTGCTCGCGGCCTCCCCGCGCACGGTGCGCCTCCGCCGGGAGCTGCCCGCCGCCCTGCGGCTCGGCGAGAGCACGGTCGCACGCCTCGTCGTCGTCAACGAGGGCCGTCGCACGCTGCGAGGCGTCGTCCGCGACGCCTGGCAGCCCTCAGCGGGCGCGGCCACGTCCCGACGAGCCGTCGTGCTGCGGCCCGGGCGGGCCTCCACGCTCTCGACCCCGCTGACCCCGTTCCGCCGGGGCGAGCGTCGGGCCGACGCCGTGACGATCCGCGCGTGGGGGCCGCTCCGGCTCGCCGGTCGCCAGGCGACGCACGCCCTGCCCGGCGTCGTGCGCGTGATGCCGCGGTTCTCGTCGCGCAAGCACCTCCCGTCACGGCTCGCGCGCCTCCGCGAGCTCGACGGTCGCACCAGCGTGATGATCCGCGGTCAGGGGACCGAGTTCGACAGCCTGCGCGAGTACGTGCGGGGCGACGACGTGCGCTCGATCGACTGGCGCGCCACGGCCCGGCGCAGCGACCTGGTCGTCCGCACCTGGCGGCCCGAGCGCGACCGGCGCGTCGTCGTCGTGGTCGACAGCGGCAGGACCTCGGCGGCACGGGTCGACGACGAGCCCCGGCTCGACACGGCCTTCGAGTCCGCCCTGCTGCTCGGCGCCCTCGCCTCGCGCGCCGGCGACCGGGTCGACGTCGTCGTCGTCGACCGACGCGTCCGGGGTCGCGTCCAGGGAGCCACCGGCCCGGCTCTCCTGTCGTCGATGGTCGAGACGATGGCGCCCCTCGAGGCCGAGCTGGTCGAGACCGACTGGTCGACGGTGCCCGCGCTCGTGCGCTCGATCACCACGCAGCGCTCGCTCGTCGTCCTCGCGACCACCGTCGACTCCCCCGGCTCGGCCCGCAGCCTGCTCGCGGTCCTCCCGCAGCTGACGCGACAGCACCTCGTCGTCGTGGCCTCCGTCGCCGACCCGGCCCTCGACGTGGCGGCGGTCACCCGCGGCGACCGGGGCGAGGTGTACCGCGCGGCGGCGGCCGAGCGGGCGCGGCTCGACCAGGCCCGGGTCTCGGCCGCCGTCGCGCAGCTCGGCGCCGACGTCGTCTCGGCCGCGCCGGCGGACCTGCCGCCGGCCCTCGCCGACCGGTACCTCGCGCTCAAGGCGGCCGGGCGGCTCTGAGCGCGGAGGTCCCGGTCCGACGGGACGACGCCCGCCGGTGCCGCGCACGTCGGCCCGGTGTCGGCCCGGTGCCGGCCCGGTCAGCCCGCGACGAGCTCCGTCGCGCCCGCCTCGAACTCGTCGAGGTCGCCGGTCTGACCGGCCCGCCACGCCCGCCCGCCGAGCACCCACTGGTACGCGAGGAAGGCGAGCAGCGCCACCGACCCGATGCCGATCTTGATCGCCCACGGCCACGGCTGCCGGGTCACGTAGCCCTCGATGACGCCCGAGACGAGCAGCGAGAGCATGAGCCCCACCGCGATCGTGATGAGCGCGCGGCCGTCCTGGGCCAGCGCCTGGCCCCGCGTCCGGGCCCCGGGCGCGATCCACGACCAGGCGATCATCAGCCCCGCCGCCCCCGCGACGAAGATGCTGTAGAGCTCGAGCTGGCCGTGCGGGAGGATGTACAGGAAGAAGTAGTCGAGGCGGCCCTGGTCGGCCATGATGCCGGCCGAGACCCCGACGTTGATCGCGTTGTTGATGATCGCGTACGGCACCCACACGCCCGTGATGCCGAAGGCCACGCACTGGGCCGCGATGAAGGCGTTGTTGGTCCAGACCTGGCCGGTGAACGACGACGGCGCGCTCTCCGAGTAGTAGTCGACGAAGTCCTCGGTGGCGAACTGCCGACGGAACTCGTCCGACCCGAACGACGCGAGCACCGACGGTGTGTTCGCTGCCCAGGTGGCGAAGAGCGCGGCGATGACGACCGTCGCGACGAGCACGGCGATCGAGAGCCAGCGCACCCTGTACAGGGCCGCGGGCAGCTGCGCCACGAAGAAGGTCGGCAGCTGGGAGGCGAGGTTGCGCCCCGCGCCGGTGAACCTCAGCCGCGCCCGCGACAGCGTGAGCGAGAGGCGGTCGGCGACGACCGACGTCCCGACCGAGGTCTTCAGCGCCGACAGCTCGCCCGCCCCCGACTGGTACAGCCGGATGAGCTCGTCGGCCTCGGCGCCCGACAGGCGGCCCGACCGCGCGATGCGCTCGAGCTCGGCCCAGTCGTGGCCGTGGGCGGCGGCGTAGGCGTCGAGATCCATTCTGCTTAGATGATAGGCATGTCCCGCCGCAGCGCACGTCGCGACGACCAGGTGGTCCTCCGGGCCGACCAGGTCGACGCCTTCGACGGGCCCGGCGACGAGCTGGTCACCGGTGAGGCGGTCGCCCTCGACCTGCGCCCGACGGGCTTCGTGCTGCGCGTCGCCGGCGCCCTGATCGACTACGTCGCCTACGCGCTCGTGCTCGTCGGCCTGATCGTGCTCGTCGTGCTGCTCAACGACCGCGGCGTCGTCGACGACGCCGTCGCGCAGGCGCTCTACGTCTCGTCGATCGTCGTCTGCCTGATCGGCCTGCCCACCGTGGTCGAGACCGCGACCCACGGCCGGTCCCTGGGCAAGCTCGTCACGGGCGCGCGCATCGTGCGGGCGGACGGCGGCGCGATCGGCCTCCGCCACGCCCTCACCCGCTCGCTCGTGGGCCTGCTCGAGATCGTCTTCACGACGGGTGGCCTCGCCGTCGTCGTCGCCCTGCTCGACCGCTCGACCCGGCGCCTCGGAGACCTCATGGCCGGGACCTACAGCCGGAACGAGCGCGTGCCGCAGACCGGCCGCGTCGTCGTGCAGGTGCCGCCGCACCTCGGCGGGTGGGCGGGCGTCGCCGACGTCGCGCGCCTCCCCGACGCCCTGGCGCGGCGCGTCGCGTCGTTCCTGCAGCAGGCGCCCGCGATGGCCCCGGCCAGCCGTGCCCGCGTCGCGGCCGACCTCGCGACCGAGGTGACGCCGTTCGTGTCGCCGGTGCCGCAGGCCGACCCCGAGTCGCTGCTCGCGGCCGTGTCGGCGGTGCGCCGCGAGCGCGAGGCCGTCGCGCTGGCCCGCGAGGCCGCCGTGCTCGCCCGGCTCGAGCCGGCCCTCACGGGCACGGTGCCCGGCTTCCCGACCCGCTGACCCCGCCGTCCCTCGCCCGTCTCCCCCGCCCGCGAGCCGTCGACGGCGCAGATGACGACGGCACCGCCCGGGAGGCGCGTGCTGCGCCCTCCGTGACGGTGCCGTGTCGAGGCGGCCCCGTGGGGCCCGCTGCTCAGTAGCGGTAGTGGTCGACCTTGTACGGCCCCGCGACGGGCACGCCGATGTAGGCGGCCTGCTCGTCGGTGAGGGTCGTGAGCTCCACCCCGAGGGCGCCGAGGTGGAGGCGCGCGACCTTCTCGTCGAGGTGCTTCGGGAGGACGTAGACGTCGGTCTCGTAGTTCTCGCGGTGGGCCCAGAGCTCGATCTGAGCGAGCACCTGGTTCGCGAACGAGTTGCTCATGACGAACGAGGGGTGACCCGTCGCGTTGCCGAGGTTCATGAGGCGTCCCTCGCTGAGCACGAGGATGCTGCGGCCGGTGGGCAGGCGCCACTCGTGCACCTGGGGCTTGATCTCGACGCGCTCGGCGCCGGCGAGCGACTCGAGGCCGGCCATGTCGATCTCGTTGTCGAAGTGGCCGACGTTGGCGACGACGGCGAGGTGCTTGAGCCCGAGCAGGTGGTCGACCGTGACGACGTTGAGGTTGCCGGTGCCCGTGACGAGGATGTCGACGGTCTCGACGACCGACTCGAGACGGGCGACCTGGTAGCCGTCCATCGCGGCCTGGAGGGCGTTGATCGGGTCGACCTCGCTGACGATGACGCGCGCGCCCTGGCCACGGAGCGCCTCCGCGGCGCCCTTGCCGACGTCGCCGTAGCCGGCGACGAAGGCGACCTTGCCGCCGATCAGCACGTCGGTCGCGCGGTTGAGGCCGTCGGGCAGCGAGTGGCGGATGCCGTACTTGTTGTCGAACTTCGACTTCGTGACGCTGTCGTTCACGTTGATCGCAGGGAAGAGCAGCTCGCCGGCACGGGCCAGCTCGTACAGGCGGTGGACGCCCGTCGTGGTCTCTTCCGTCACGCCCTGGATCTCGGCGCCGATGGTGGTGTACCGGTCGCTCGACTCGGCGAGGGAGGCGCGGAGCACCTCCAGGATGACCTTCCACTCGGCACTGTCGTCGGCCGCCGCCTCGGGCACGGCGCCCGCGAGCTCGAACTCGCGGCCCTTGTGCACGAGCATCGTGGCGTCGCCGCCGTCGTCGAGGATCATGTTCGGGCCCGTGAAGGAGGCACCGGCGGCCTCGGCCTCGGCCGACCAGTCGAAGATCTGCGAGGTGCACCACCAGTACTCCTCCAGCGTCTCGCCCTTCCAGGCGAAGACGGGCACGCCGGCCGGTGCCTCGGGGGTGCCGGTCGGGCCGACGACGATCGCCGCGGCCGCCTCGTCCTGCGTGGAGAAGATGTTGCAGCTCGCCCACCGGACCTGGGCGCCGAGGGCCGTCAGCGTCTCGATGAGCACCGCGGTCTGCACGGTCATGTGCAGCGAGCCGGCGACGCGCGCGCCGGCGAGGGGCTGGGTCGGCCCGAACTCCTCGCGGAGCGCCATGAGGCCCGGCATCTCGTTCTCGGCGAGGCGGAGCTGGTGGCGTCCGGCCTCGGCGAGCGAGAGATCGGCGATCTTGTAGGGCAGGGACGTGGTCGTGGTGGGCATGTCGACCATTCTCGCCCACCCGGGCCCGCGTGTCGCCCAGGTCGCTCGACCCCGGCGCACCCGCGCCTAGCCGGCGCCCTGGGGCCGCGCGAGGGCCCTGTGCCGTGCGAGGGCCCGGGCCCGTGCGAGGGCCCGGGGCCGTGCGACGGGCAGGTCCGCACGCGGCCTCAGGAACGGACGAGCCTCGCGATCGCGGCCGAGGCCTCGCGCACCTTCTCGTCGGCGACGGCGCCGCCCTCGCGCGCCGCCTCGGCCACGCAGTGGGCGAGGTGGTCCTCGAGGAGCTGCAGGGCCACGGTCTCGAGGGCCTTCGTCACCGCGCTGACCTGCGTCAGCACGTCGATGCAGTAGACGTCGTCCTCGACCATGCGCTGCAGGCCGCGCACCTGCCCTTCGGCACGACGCAGTCGCCGGACGATCTGCTCCTTCGAGCCGACGTAGCCGGGCGTGGCCGGGACGGGGGCCTCGGACGCGTCGCTCACCGCGCCTCCTCGTGGCCCCTGACCGGCCCGAGCGGGCCGGGCCCGGTCGCGACCGACCCGGTCACGTCCGAGCCGGTCACGCCCGGATGAGCGCGAGGACGGCGTCGCGGAGGCGCTCCATGCCGGCGGGCGTCGCCGCCTCGGCGTTGAGGCGCAGCAGCGGCTCGGTGTTCGACGGGCGGACGTTGAACCACCAGAACCCGTCGTCGTCCGAGCCCGAGATCGTGAGGCCGTCGAGCTCGTCGAGGCGGCCGCGCGAGGCGTACTCGTCGACGATGCGGGCGTAGGCGGCGGGCACGTCGGTGACCGTGGAGTTGATCTCGCCGCTCGCCGCGTACGGGGTGTAGCGGTCGGTGAGCGTCGACAGCGGCTCGTCCTGGTGGCCGAGCTCGGCGAGCACGTGCATCGCGGCGAGCATCCCGTTGTCGGCGCCCCAGAAGTCGCGGAAGTAGTAGTGCGCCGAGTGCTCGCCGCCGAAGATGGCGCCGGTGGTGCGCATCTCGTCCTTGATGAGCGAGTGGCCGACGCGGGTGCGGACGGCGGTCGCCCCCGCCGCCTCGATGGCCTCGGGGACGGCACGCGAGGTGATCAGGTTGTGGATGACGGCGATCTCGGCGTCGGGCTCGGCGGCGCGCACGCGCGCGATCTCGCGCACGGCGACGATGGCCGCGACGGCCGAGGGGGTCACGGCGGCCCCGTTCTCGTCGACGACGAAGCAGCGGTCGGCGTCGCCGTCGAAGGCGAGGCCGAGGTCGGCGCCGTGCTCGACGACGGCGGCCTGCAGGTCGACGAGGTTGGCCGGCTCGAGCGGGTTCGCCTCGTGGTTCGGGAAGGTGCCGTCGAGCTCGAAGTAGAGCGGCACGATCTCGAGGGGCAGCTCGGGGAGGCCGGCGGCGACGCCGAGCACGGCGGGCACGGTCATGCCGCCCATGCCGTTGCCCGCGTCGACGACCACCTTCAGCGGCCGGACGCCGGCCAGGTCGACGAGGCCGCGCAGGTAGCCGGCGTAGTCGGCCAGGGCGTCGTACTCACGGATCGAGCCCGGCTCGGCGACGGGCTGCACGCCCTCGGCGAGGTACGAGGAGGCGCGGTCGCGGATCGAGGCCAGCCCGGTGTCGAGGCTGATGCCCTGGGCCCCCGCACTGCTCATCTTGATGCCGTTGTAGGTGGCCGGGTTGTGGCTCGCCGTGAACATCGCGGCCGGGGCGTCGAGCGAGCCGGAGGCGAAGTACGACTCGTCGGTCGAGCAGAGCCCGAGGGCGACGACGTCGGCGCCGCGGGCCCGGGCGCCGCGGGCGAAGGCGGAGGCGAAGGCCGGCGACGAGTCGCGCATGTCGTGGCCGACCACGAGCTCGCGGCCGGCGGCCCCGATCTCGTCGGCGAAGGCCGCGCCGAAGGCCTCGACGACCTCCTCGGTCAGCTGGCTGCCGACGAGGCCGCGCACGTCGTAGGTCTTGACGAAGGCGGAGAGGTCGACGGTCGGGTCATCAGTCATGGCGCAAATCTACCCGGCGCAGCACCTCCCACCCCTGCGGCACCGACAACGACGACGCGTGTCGGGCACAGAGGTCGTAGCCGTGCGGCTCGACGCGGTCGCTCAGCGGGCCGACGACGACCATCGAGTCGGAGTAGACGTACGTCAGCGTGGCCGCCGCCTCCTCGTGGCACGCGACCTTGCTGCAGGGACGTCCGTTCATCGCCCGTCACCCTACCCGGCCGGTCCCGCGCCTCCCTCGGCGGTGCTCCCCCGGCCGGGCTAGCATGGCGCGATGGCCAGGTCACCGCGCGTCCGAGTCACCGACCGGTCCCGGCACCGCGACCGGCACGGCCGGGGGCTCCGCTCGTCGGCCGCCGGGCCGCACCTGCCGTTCCTCCGCACCCGGGTCGACGTCTTCGACGACATCGTCGCCGCCACGGCCGACTACCTCCGCGAGCTGTGGCCCGACGAGCTCGACGGGGTCGCCGTCGAGGTCGCCGCGCTGCCGCCGGCCGCGGGCGAGGACGAGGTACGGCGCTGGCTGGTCGACCCGGTCGCCCGACGCATCGTGCTCTACCGCCTGCCCATCGAGCGGCTGACGCCCGTCGCCGAGTCGCGGCGGCTGCCCGACCCCGAGTGGCAGCACCGCTCGGTCGTCGAGGGCTGGGTGTTCCGGGCCGTGGCCGACCTGCTCGGCAAGGACCCGTGGGAGCTGGCTCCCGACCGCTGGCGCGACCGCTGACCACCGGCCACGGCATCGCCGCAGCCCGGACGCGCGCCTACGGGTAGACGGTCACCGGGGTCGACGCCGGCAGCGGCGACGCCACCGACCAGGCGGCGATCGCGCCGTCGCCGTCGAAGGAGACGCCCGCGCGCAGGCCGTCCGCGTCGCGGAGCTCGACGACGTCCCGCTGCGCCACCTCGACCGTCACGGTGCTGCCGCCCGGCACCTCGACCTCGCGCTCGTCGTCGCCGACGACCGCGGTGGCCGTGACGACGTCGCGCGACGGGTTGCTCAGGGTCAGGCGCGGCCCGGGGCCCTCGGGCACGCGGACGAGCGTGTCGCCGCGGAGCGCCGACGCCGACGAGGCCCACGACAGGTCGATCGCGCCGTCCTCCGACACCGTCGACGTCCGCGCGCCGACGACGACCGGCACCGGCGAGCTGACGGTCGCGGTGTAGACGCCGTCCTCGAGGCCGTCGACGGGGACGTCCGTGACGCGGCCCCCCTCGACGCGGGTGCTGAAGGTGGTGCCGGTGCCGTCGTCGGTCGCGAGGTCGACCGTGACCTCGGCGCTCTCGTCGCCGGGGACCGCGACGCGGAGGACGCTCTGGAGGTCGCTCGTCGTCGCCTCCGAGAGGGCCTGCTCGAGCGCCTCGGAGCCGCGCACGACGATGCCCGGCACGACGGCCGTCGTCGACGGGCCCGCGGACCCGCTGACGACGTCGACGCCGCCCGGGTCGAGGGTGCGGACGACCGACTGCTGCAGGGTCGCCACGACGAGGCCGCCTCGGCTCTGCACGTGCACCACGGGCGAGAGGAGACCGGTCGCGAAGCCGCTGAGCGGCACGACGCGCTGGCTGCGCGGGGCGATGACGATGCCGTCGATGCCGGGCCCCTGCACCTCGCCGGTCTCGGCCGTGATGCCGAGGTCGACGGTCGCGTTGACGTCGGTCGGGTTGACGAGGGTGATGAGCGACACGCGGCCGGTCTCCGTCGACCCGCCCACGAGCCACGTCGAGCTCGTCGGCTCCGCGCAGGGCGACGAGGCGAAGCCGACGAGGTCGTCGGAGTCGACGGCCTGGCTCTGCGCGGCCGCGACGAGGGGCACCTCGCCGTCGACGACGGGCGCCGTGACCACCGCCGGGTCGGACCCGCTGCCGTCGGCGCCGGCGACCACGTCGACCGTGTCGTCGCCCGTGCTGGAGGCGCGCACGCCGGACGCGCTGCCGACCGAGCTCGCGGTGGTGGCCTGTTGGCCCTCCGCGTCGGACAGCCGGAGCAGCCCGCCCGCGCAGACCCGCTGCTGGTCGACCGGGTCGGGGGTCACGAGCTGCCCCGCCGGCACCGTGCGGAGCGTCGGCAGGGGCAGGGTGGTCGCGGCCGTGACGCACACGGCGGCCACGGCGACCGCGGCCACCCCCAGGGCGATGCGCCCGGCGGTCGAGGCGATGCGGCGGTCAGTCATCTCGCTCCTCGTCGAAGGTCGTGGCGGCCTGCTCGGCCTCGGGGACGCCCGCACGCGACCGGCGACGGCGCGGCGTGGTCGGGATGGCCAGGAGGAGCGCCGAGCCGAGGACGAGTCCCCAGGAGATCAGGACGATCGGCCGGAGCGGCCCGGCGTCCTCACGCTGCTCGCGTCCCTCGGACGCGTCCACGTAACGCCACAGGAGGCCGTTGGACGTGTCACCGACGGGCAGGAAGGTCGCGGTCCCGTCGAGCGCCTCGCTCGCCCGGCGGCCGAGGGCCGCCGCGTCGGCACCGGCGCGGTCGGCGTCGGTCAGCAGGACGAACCCCACGCCGAGCCGCTGGAGGTCGGGGGTGGGGTCGAACCCGCTGCGGCTCACGAGGTTGCCCGCGAGGACCGTGAGGTCGCGGGTGGTGGCGTCGAGTCGCTGGGACGTGGCGTCGAGAGTCGACTGGTCGTCGAGGGTCGCCCCCTGGCCGTGCTCGAGCGACACGGCGAGCGTCCCGTCGGGCTGGGGCGTCAGGACCAGGGTGCCGACGTCGGGGGTGGCCTCGGCCTCGGCGGTGACGTAGGCGGAGAGGATGCGGCCCGAGCTCGGGCGGACGTCGGCGGTGCCGACGAGGGACGCCACGATGAGCGGGGCGCCGACGGCGACGCTCGTCACCGCCGCCAGGACGCCGAGCGACGGCGCCGCGCGGGGCAGCCGGTCGAGGGTCGCCGTCGCGGCGCCGACGAGGCCCAGCAGGTAGAGGCTGAGGCCGCTGCCCGCCCACACGGTCGCGGTCTCGCTGCCGACGCCGGAGACGGACAGGTGGGTGGCGGCGACGGCGGTGGCGTAGCCGAGGAGCGCCGCCGCGAGGGCGGGCAGCGCCCGGTCGACCCGGCCGACGAACGGCGAGAGCACGGCGAGGAGGCCGAGCGGCGCGAAGGCGACCGCGACGACCACCGCCAGCTGGGCGGGCGGCAGGCCCGTGCCGGAGAGGGCCGCGGTCCAGCCCGAGAGGCCGGTCTCGGGCGACCCGACGAGCAGCTGGAGGGGCGAGGCCGGGGCGAGGCGCGACGGGACGCCCGGGTCGGCGAAGAGCCCCCACCAGGTGCCCCGCCCGATCTGCACCAGGGCCAGCGGCAGGAAGAGCGCGACCGCCGGCAGCGGCACGGCGAGGACGCGGTGCAGGCCGCGGGGCCGCACGACGAGCGACCCGAGCCACAGGACGAGGAGCGCCGGCAGCAGCGACGGCGCGGACGCCGCCACGAGGGCGAAGAGGAGCGAGGCCGCGGCGCCCGCGGCCCACGAGCGAGCCGCCCCCGCGAGGGCCCAGACGAGGAAGGGCAGGGCGACGTGAGCCACCACGGCCCCCAGGTGCCCCGACTGGAGGGCCGCCCAGAGCGGCGAGGCGAGGGCGTACGCGGCCGCGGCCACCGCGGGCACCCATGAGCGCGACGTCAGGCGACGGGCGGTGAACCAGGCGCCGAGCGCCGAGACGGGCAGGGCGAGGAGGTAGACCCCGAGCACCGAGGTCGACGGCGACCAGGCGGTGATGCTGCCGAGCACGGCGACGACGACCGCGAACGGGTCGGAAGGACCGACGAAGCCCACCCCGATGTCGCGCTGGCCCCAGCCGACGGACTGCCAGAGGTCGGCCACCGAGGTGCTGAGCGGGAGGAGGCCGCCGCCGGTCACCGCGGGCTCGCGCAGCAGCTCGAGGAAGGCCACGACGCCGACGACCGCGGCGAGGACGACGACCCAGAGACCGCCCGAGCCGATGAAGCTCGCCCGGGGGTCGGCCGCGTCCTCCCCGTGGGCGACGAGCGCGTCGCGCTCCGTCACGCGGCGTTCGCGGAGCTGGTTCCAGGTGGCGCGGAGCGGCTCGACCGCCGCCCAGCCCACCGAGCGGGTGCGTGCGAGCGACCGTCGGGCCTGCGCGATGCGCGTCCCGCCGAAGGCGGCGCGCAACGCGGTCGCGAACTCCCCCGGCACCGCGCCCGGGTTCTTCGTGAGGAGGTGCCAGACGCTGCGCACGACAGCGAGGGGCACGAGGCTCAGCCAGTGCAGCGGCAGGGCCCATGCGGGGGCGTAGACGAGGCGGCGGTGGAGCTGGGCCGAGCGGTGGAGGCGCGTGCGGCGCCCCGTGCTCGGCGGCTCGTGCCCGAAGTCCTCGGGCGGCCCGTCGCTGGCGACGCGCGCGTCGGGCACGAGCACGACGCGGTGGCCCGCCAGGCGCGCACGGACGGAGAAGTCGAGGGCGGCGTCGACGTGCGGCAGGCCCGGGTCGAACCCGCCCAGGGCGACCCAGACGCTCCGTCGCACCAGCATGCCGCCGGCCGCGACGCCGAGCACGTCGTCGCGCGAGTCGCGCTGTCCCTGGTCGAGCTCGCCCTGCACCAGCGGCATGGACGCGCCGTAGCGCGTCATCGTCTCGCCGAACTCGGCGATGACGTCGGGCGCGTCCCAGCGCATCAGCTTGGGGCCGGCGACGGCGACCGAGGGCGAGACCTCGACGGCCGCCATCAGCTGCTCGAGCGCCCGGTGGTCGGGGGCGTTGTCGTGCCCGAGGAACCAGAGCCACTCGTCGTCGTCGGGTCCCGCCGGCGCCGAGACGCGGACGCCGTGCCCGAGGGCCTCGGTGAGCGTGCGGGCGGTGGGCGCGCTGGTGAGCTGTGCGGCGCCGCTGAGCGAGAGCCGCCCCGCCGCGCCGTCCGAGCCCCCGGTGTCGACGACGACCAGCGCCTCCGGGGGGCGGGTCTGTCGCGAGAGCCCGTCGAGGGTTCGGTCGAGGTAGGTCGCTCCACCAGGGGCGACGAGGATCGCTGTGACTCTCGGCTGCATGACCTGAGCAGCCTAGGTCGACGACCTCGCCCGCGCGCCGCGCCGCGCCGCCTGCCCTGTTCCTGTGAGGGGTCGATGACCAGCGGTGCCGGGCGCCCAGCCCGGGACGCACGACGGCGCGCGACCTCGGGGAGGTCGCGCGCCGTCGTGAGGCGTCAGGGGCGTCAGGCCCGCTTGCGCAGCTTCCGCCGCTCGCGCTCGGACAGCCCGCCCCAGATGCCGAAGCGCTCGTCGTTCTGCAGCGCGTACTCGAGGCACTGGGCGCGGACGTCGCACGAGGCACAGATCTTCTTCGCGTCGCGGGTGGAGCCGCCCTTCTCGGGGAAGAAGGCCTCGGGGTCGGTCTGCGCGCAGAGGGAGTCGGCCTGCCAGGCGAGCTGGTTCTCGTCGTCGTCGAGGACGACCTTGCGGACCCCGGGGACGCCCAGCTGCACCGGGTCGACGTGCCAGTCGTCGGGCACGCCACGGCTCACGGGGCCTCGGCTGACAGGTACCTCGGCACGGATCCCGTCGACACGGTTCTCGTTGATCGCCACAGCACCTCTCCCCTCGTCGTTCGCCCCCACGACCGGCTGCGATGGACCAATTACACCGGTGTAGTTCGGTCACGTCAAGTCGAGGCCCAATAAACCCTGGACCCTTCATCGAGGGTCAAGCGGGCTCCGGCGTGTCGGGGTACGATCCGGCGGCCGTGGGGCACGGCGACGCCGCACGGGTCGCCGACGGACGCCCGGAGGCGCGGGTCGGCCCCGAGGACCCCCGCGCCCCGAGGCGCCGGCGTCCGTCAGCCGCGGGGCGCCGCGGCCCAGGCGCTCGAGACCATGTCGAGGAGGGTGTGGCGCATCTGCCAGTCGAGGTCTCGGGCGGCCAGGCTCCCGTCGGCGACGATCCGGTCGGGGTCGCCCGGGCGGCGGGGGCCGATCTCGGGGGTGAAGTCGACGCCGGTGCCCTCGGCCATGGCGTCCATGATCTCGCGGACCGACACGCCGCCTCCGGACCCCAGGTTGTAGGCCGCCTCGACGGGCTCGCCCGCGTCGAGGCGCCGCGCGGCCGCGACGTGCGACACGGCCAGGTCGGCGACGTGGACGTAGTCGCGGACGCACGTGCCGTCGGGCGTGTCGTAGTCGTCGCCGTTGATGCGGGGCACGCGGCCCGCCGCGAGCGCGTCGAACACGAGGGGGAAGAGGTTGTGCGGGCTCGCGTCCCAGAGGTCGGGAGCGCCGGAGCCCACGACGTTGAAGTAGCGGAGGCTCGTGTGGCGGAGGCCCTCGGCGACGGCCTGGTCGCGCAGCAGCCACTCGCCGATCAGCTTGCTCTCGCCGTAGGGCGAGGCGGGCGCCTTGGGCGTGTCCTCCGTGACGAGCTCGGTGGGCGGCGTGCCGTAGACCGCGGCGCTCGAGGAGAAGACGACGGCGTCGACGCCGGTGCGCCCCATGGCCGAGAGCAGCCGCTGCGTGCCCGTGACGTTCTGTTCGTAGGTGTGCAGCGGCCGCTGGACGGACACGCCCGCGTACTTGTAGCCGGCGACGTGCACGACGCCGGTGACGTCGTGCCGGCCGAGGGAGTCGACGAGGAGCTCCTCGTCGAGGATGCTGCCGCGGACGAAGGGGACCCCCTCGGGCACGAACTGCTCGAGGCCCGACGAGAGGTCGTCGTAGACGACGGCGTCGACGCCCGCCCGGACGAGCTCGCGGACGACGTGGGACCCGATGTACCCGGCACCGCCGGTGACCAACCATGACATGGGCTCAGCCTAGCCAGCGCCCGGGGCCTCCCCCGCCGGACGGCGTGCGCCCGGCCGGGCGGGTCCGACGGGCCGACCCGCCTCAGGCGGGCGTCGCGACGTAGAGCTCGCCGTCGCCGGTGACCGCGAGGCGCACCTCGTCGGGCGTCACGAAGGCCGATTCGCCGCGGCGGAGGCGGATGGTGCCGTCCTGGCCGGCGACCTGCACCTCGCCCTCCGTGACGAGCACGATGCTCGGCCCGCCGATCGCGACGACCGCGCCGTGGCCGGCGGGCCGGGCACGGAGCAGGGCGAAGCCCGTGCCCGCCGGCTCGAAGCGCTCGACGCCGGGGGCGACCTCGCGCGGCTCGAGCCGCGGCACGGGCAGGGGGTCGAAGTCGAGCACGCGCAGGAGCTCGGGCACGTCGACGTGCTTGGGAGTGAGTCCGCCGCGGAGGACGTTGTCGGACGGCGCCATCAGCTCGACGCCGAGGCCGCGCAGGTACGCGTGCACGTTGCCCGCGGGGAGGAAGAGCGCCTCGCCGCGACGGAGGGTCACGCGGTTGAGGAGGAGGGCGACGACGACGCCCGGGTCGCCGGGCCACCGGGCCGCGAGGTCGGCGACCGTGGCGACGCTCGCGCTCGGGTCGGCGACGGCGGGCGCGAGCTCGGCGACGGCGTCGATCACCCGACGCGACTCGTCCCCGCCGTCGAACAGCCAGGAGAGCGTCGCCTCGAGCGAGTCGGAGACGCTGCCGCGGAGGGCGTCGAGCCGTCCCGTCCCGGCGTCGAGCGCCGCGACGTCGCGGAGGGTCTCGGCCGGCTCGCGGAAGCCGCAGAGCGCGTCGAAGGCCTCGCTCAGCGCGACGATGATCTCCGGCTTCGCCGAGCGGTCCTTGTAGTTGCGCGTGGGGGCGTCGAGCGGGACGCCGGCCGCGTCCTCGGCGTCGTAGCCCTCGCGGGCCTGCTCCGGGGTCGGGTGCGCCTGGATGGAGAGGGGCTCGTCGGCGGCCAGCACCTTGAGGAGGAAGGGCAGCTCGGTGCGGCCGCGGCCGAGCGCGCGCTGCGGCTCGGCCCGGAACCAGTCGGCCAGCGTGTCGGCGCCGTGCACGACGGCGGGGGCGACGACGACGCTCGGCGACCCGGGGTGCGCCCCCAGCCACAGCTCGGCCTCGGGGCGCCCGCTCGGCGCCCGGCCGAGCAGCTCCGCGATGGCCGTCGACGAGCCCCAGGCGTAGTCGCGGGGCGTGTTGGTGATGGCGAGGAACATGCTCAGACCTGCTTGTCGAGTTCGGGCTTGGGCCCCCTCTACAAAGGCGTCGGGGCGCCGAGGGAGGGGCGTTGGTCAAAACTACCAACCCCGTTGCCCCGCCGTGGCGGCCTGCCTAGGCTCGCGTCGTCCCGAGCGGGGACGACGACCCATCGGGGCCGTGCCCGCCCGGCACCCCCGTCACGGAGCAATGGAGCACCCCATGTCGACAGCCACCCTCACCTCGTTCAGCACCCTCGCGAGCGACTTCTACGGCTTCGAGGACCTCCTCACCGACCAGGAGAAGTCGCTGCTGGCCGACCTGCGCCGCTACCTCGACACCGAGGTGCGGCCGATCGTCAACGACCACTGGTCGCGCGGCGAGTTCCCCCGCCAGATCGTGAAGGGCCTCGCCGACCTCGGGCTGTTCGCGCTGCCGTGGGAGGAGACGCGGCCGTTCGAGAACTCGGCCGTCTTCCGCGGCTGGGTCGCCCTCGAGCTCGCGCGCTGCGACGCCTCCGTCGCGACCTTCGTCGGCGTGCAGAACGGGCTGGCGATGGGCTCGATCAGCGTCGGCGGCTCGCCCGAGCAGCGCGCCGAGTGGCTCCCCCGCCTCGCCAGCGGCGAGCTGGTCGGGGCGTTCGGCCTCACCGAGCCGCTGTCGGGCTCCGACTCGGCGCAGGGCCTCCGCACCGTCGCCGTGCGCGACGGCGACGACTGGGTGCTCAACGGCAGCAAGCGGTGGATCGGCAACGCGACCTTCAGCGACGTCACGATCATCTGGGCGAAGAGCGCCGAGGACGGCCAGGTCAAGGGCTTCATCGTGCCGACGTCAACCCCGGGGTACGAGGCCACGAAGATCGAGGGCAAGCAGAGCCTCCGCATCGTGCAGAACGCCGACATCACGCTCACCGACGTCCGCGTGCCCGACAGCCTCCGCCTGCAGCAGGCGAGCTCGTTCCGCGACACCGCGGCCGTCCTCCGCCTGACGAGGGCCGACGTGGCGTGGGCCGCCGTCGGCAACATGGTCGGCGCCTACGAGGCGGCCCTCGCCTACGCCGGAGAGCGCGTGCAGTTCGGCAAGCCCATCGCGAAGCACCAGCTCATCCAGGACCTCCTCGTCAAGAGCATCGGCAACATCACCGCCTCGATCGGCATGGTGGTGCGGGTCTCGCAGCTCCTCGACGAGGGCACGCAGCGCGACGAGCACGCCTCGCTCGCCAAGGCGTTCACGACGGCCCGCATGCGCGAGACCGTCGGCTGGGCCCGCGAGGTGCTCGGCGGCAACGGGATCGTGCTCGACTACGACGTCGCCCGCTACTTCGCCGACGCGGAGGCGCTCTACAGCTACGAGGGCACGCGCGAGATGAACACCCTCATCGTCGGTCGTGCCATCACCGGCCAGGCCGCCTTCGTCTGACCCGCACGCGGCCCCGGCCGCCCGGCCCCGGACCCGGGGCGCGGCCGGGGTCGTCTAGCCTTGCCTCCATGACGACGACGCTCCCGGCGCGCCGTGCCCCCGCCGCCCCGCCGGCCCGCACGGGCACGCTCTTCGCGACCCTCGTCTTCCTCGTCCTCTTCGGCGGCGACGTGCTGCGCAACGGCACCGGCTGGTGGGGCTGGGGCCTGACCTGCGGCGCCATGGTGATCGCGGCGGCCGTCGTCGTCGTCCGGCACCCGCCCCGGCTGCGGAGCCTCCCGCGCCTCCTCGTGCTCTGGCTGGCCTTCGCCGTCGCGTCGCTCGCCTGGTCGCAGTACCCGGTCGCGAGCGCCATCGGCGTCGGGGCCACCCTCGCGACGACCCTCGGGGCGGTGGCCGTGACCTCGTCGCTGCCGTGGCCGCTCATCGTGCGGGCGCTGGGGCGCGCCCTGCGGATCCACGTCGTCGCCTCCCTCCTCTTCGAGGTCGTCGTGGCGGCGTTCGTCCGGAGTCCGGTCTGCCCCGTCTACCTCGACTGCTCGGGCGGCGTGCCCGACGCCTTCTTCTGGTCACGGGCCGAGCTGCTGACGGGCGGGCGGGTGCAGGGCCTGCAGGGAAACAGCAACATCCTCGGCATCATGGCGCTGCTCGCCCTCGTCGTCACGCTCGCCCAGGCGGCCGACCGCGTCGTCGGGCGGGCCGAGGCACGCGTCGGGTTCGTCGCGTCCGTCGCGGCCCTGCTGCTGACGCGCTCGGCGACAGCCCTCGCCTGCGCGGCCGCCGTCGCCCTCGTGCTGCTGCTGATCGTCCGGCTGCGGCGCACGGAGCCGGCCCGGCGGCCGCGCGTGTACGGCGTCGCCGCCCTGGTGGTCGTGATCGGCGCGGCCGTCGTCGTCGCGGCCCGCGGCCCCCTGCTCGCCCTCGCCGGCCGGAGCGGCGACCTCACCGGCCGCACCGACATCTGGGCGTCGGTGCTCGACCTAGGCGTGAAGCACCCGGTCGTCGGCTGGGGCTGGGTCAGCTACTGGATCCCCTTCGTCGAGCCCTTCACCGACCTCGCCGAGCGCAACGGGGTCGTCTACCTCCAGGCGCACGACGCGTACCTCGACGTCTGGTTCCAGCTCGGCTGGATCGGCCTGGCGCTCTTCGCGATCGTCGTCGTCGGCGTCGTGCTGCGGTCGTGGTCGTGGGCGACCGACCGTCGCGTGCTCGGCGTCGACAGGGTCGCCCCGTGGCGGGCCCTCGACCTGCTGCCCGCCCTGCTGCTCACCGCCCTGCTCGTGCACGGCCTGACCGAGTCGCGCCTGATCGTCGAGTGGGGCTGGGCGACCTTCGTCGTGCTCGTCGTCGTCACCCGACGCGACGCCTACGGCTGGACGGACCACGACCGGTGAGCCGGGCTGACGGGTCGTCGCGACGCGACCCGCTGCGGCGCTACCTGTCGGCGTGGATCGGCTTCTCGGCCGGGGGCCAGTTCTCGCAGGCCCTCTCGGTCGCGATCGTCCTCTTCGCCTTCAGCACGCAGGCCATCCGGTCGGTGATGGGCTGGCCCGGCGCCCTCGCCGTGCTGGCCACGCTCATCGTGCTCGCGGCCCTGTCGCTGTTCGGCGCCCGGCACCACGTCGAGTGGCACGGCATCCTGCCCGTCTCGCTCATCGCGCTCTTCGGCTTCATGGGACTCAGCGTCTTCTGGAGCGAGTACACCTGGGTCACCGTGGGGGGCGCCTCCTACGCCCTGGGGTTCGGGGCGCTGGGCATCTACCTCGCCCTCGGCCGCGACCTCGTGCAGGTCGTGCGGGCGTTCGGCGACGCCCTGCGCGTGCTGCTCGTCGCCTCGATGGCCCTCGAGGTGCTGAGCGGGCTGCTGATCGACCAGCCGATCCGCTTCCTCGGCATCCAGGGCAACCTCGCGTTCGGCGGCCCGGTGCAGGGGCTGTCGGGCACCCGCAACTACTTCGGCTTCGTGGCGGCGCTCGCCCTCGTGACGTTCGTGGTCGAGTTCCTCACGCGGTCGGTCCCCCGCCGCCGGGCCGGGGCCTCGATCGCCCTGGCGGCGGCCGCGGTGCTCTTCGCGCGCTCCCCCGTCACGGCCGTGGCCGTGGTGGCGCTCCTCGTCGCGGGCGTGGCGCTGAACGCCCTCCGCCGAGCACCGGCCGCACGGCGACCGGTGATGCAGATCGTGCTGGCGGTGCTCGTGGTGCTGGGCGGGGTGCTGGCCTACGCGGGCCGCACGCGCCTCCTCGAGGGCCTCGGAGCCGGCGGCGACGTGTCGGTGCGCGTGGCCCTCTGGGCGCGCATGCGGGTGCTGACCGGCGTCAACGACATCACGGGCTGGGGCTTCGTCGGGCAGTGGCCGGACGAGATCTTCCCGTACTCGACCGTCATCGCGCCGGGCGGGCGGCCGTACGCGACGGGGCTCAACGCCTTCCTCGACGTCTCGCTGCAGCTCGGCCTCGTCGGGCTCCTGCTGCTCGTCGCGGCGGGGACCCTCGCGTTCGTCCGCAGCTGGGCCATCGCGTCGGCCCACCCGATCGTCGCCTACGTGTGGCCGGCCCTCGTGCTCGTGCTCGTCGGCGTGACCGCGGTCGGCGAGAGCTTCCTGCTCTTCGAGGGCACCCTCATGACGTTCGTGGCCATCGCCACCATCGCGGCCCGCAAGCGGTCGTGGCGGCAGCGCCTGGCGCAGGCCCCGCAGCGACGGTAGGAGGCGCGGGTCGTCCCCGCCCCCGCCTCAGCCCTCGTCGACGACCCAGGCCGGGCCGGGCCGACGCCCGAGCAGCGTCGCCAGCCGCCGCTGCAGCCCCCATCGCGTGACGCGGGCCATGGCCTCGACGACGATCGCCTGGCTCATCTTCGACTCGCCGATCTCGCGCTCCCGGAACTCGATCGGCACCTCGACCACCGTCCCGCCGCCGTCGAGGGTGCGGAGCGTCATGTCGACCTGGAAGCAGTAGCCCTTCGAGTCGATGCTCGAGAGGTCCATGGCGCCGAGGGCGGCGCGCGTGTAGACGCGGAAGCCCGCGGTGACGTCCTTGAGCCGCAGGCCGAGGGCCAGGCGGGCGTAGAGGTTGCCGCCGCGGCTGAGCACCTGACGCGAGACGGGCCAGTTCACGACCGAGCCGCCCGGCACCCAGCGCGAGCCGATCGCGAGGCTCGGGGTGCCCGGGGCGTCGCCGGAGACCCGGGCGATCATCTCGGGGAGGGCCTCCGGCGGGTGCGAGCCGTCGGCGTCCATCTCGATGACGAAGGCGTAGTCGCGCTCGAGGCCCCAGCGGAACCCGAGCACGTACGCCGAGCCGAGCCCGAGCTTGCCGGTGCGGTGCTCGACGTGGATGCGCCGGTCGTCCGCCGCCATCCGCTCGGCCAGCTCGCCGGTGCCGTCGGGGCTGCCGTCGTCGACCACGAGCACGTGGATCTCGGGCACGGCCGCGAAGAGGCGGCCGAGGATGATCGGCAGGTTGCCGACCTCGTCGTAGGTGGGGAGGACGACGAGGGCACCGGCGCCGGTGGGGGCGTGGGGAGGCATGAGCGTGTGGTCTTTCGTCGTGGGGGCGGCTCGGGACGGAGCTCGTCCAGCCTGGCAGCGCTCGCTGGGGATCAGCGGGTGACGGGGCGCTCGGCGGCCCTCGTCGAGGCGGGGCCGCGATCCGTGGCGACGCCGGGTGCGGGTGCGGGGTGGTCGCCGGCCTCGTCGACGGAGGCGACCGGGTCGAGGCGCCCCTGGGCGGCCTCGCGCAGCGGGGCCCCGAAGCCGAGGTAGACGAGGCGGGACGACTCGCGCCGCGACCTCGTGATGCCGTCGAGCACGAGGCCGACCGACCAGGTGAGGAAGGCGATGATCATGAGCGACGCCGCGAGGAACGCCGTCGGGAAGCGCGGGACGAGGCCGGTCTCGCCGAACTCGACGAAGAGCGGGATCGCCAGCAGGACGCTGACGAGCGCGAAGACCGCCCCGACGACGCCGTGGAACGCGAGCGGACGCTCGTAGCGGATGAGGTGGCCGATCAAGGAGAGGATCTTGACGCCGTCCTTGACCGTGCTGAGCTTGCTCTCGCTGCCCTCGGGCCGGTCACGGAACCCGACCTCGACCTCGCGCTGCGGCACGCGCAGGTTCATGCTGTGCACGGTCAACTCGGTCTCGATCTCGAACTCGCGCGACAGGGCCGGGAACGACTTGACGAAGCGCCGGGAGAAGATGCGATAGCCGCTCAGCATGTCGGTGACGGGCACGCCGAAGAGACCGCTGACCAGCCGGTTGAAGGCCTTGTTGCCGGCCTCGTGGCCCGGCCGGTACGCGGAGCTCGACGGGTCGAGCTCGCGCCGGACGCCGAGGATGTGGTCGTAGGGCCCGTCGAGCAGGGCCTCGATCATCGCCGGGGCGTCGTCGACGTCGTACGTGTCGTCGCCGTCGATGAGCAGGTAGACGTCGGCGTCGATGTCGCTGAAGGCCCGGCGGACGACGTTGCCCTTGCCCTTGCGGTGCTCGTACCGGACCGTCGCGCCGGCGGCGCGCGCCAGCTCGTCGGTGCCGTCGGTGCTGTTGTTGTCGTAGACGTAGACGTGGATGCCCGGGACCGCCGTGAGCAGGTCGGTGACCACCTTGGCGACGGTGTGCGCCTCGTTGTGGCACGGCACGACGGCGGCGATGACGAGGTCGTCAGTGGTCACGGTATGGTCCTCCGGGGCAGGCCGCTCGCGGAGCGGTCGGGGCGGAGCCTTTCCGCCCCGAAGACGGTAGCAGCCCCGTCGCCCACCACGAGCCCGGGAGGCCCCCATGTCGCGACTGACCCAGGCCCTGTCGGAGCACCTCCGGCGCGGCAGCACCTTCCTCGTCATCGGCGGGATCGGCTTCCTCGTCGACGCGGCCGTCTACAACGGCCTGGTGTTCTGGGCCGGGCAGGGCCCGTTGTTCTCGCTGCCCCTCGTCGCGAAGGTCGTGGCCATCGCGGTGGCCAGCGTCGTGACCTACCTCGGCAGCCACTTCTGGACCTTCCGCGACCGCAGCTCGGCGGTGTCGGCACGGTCGTTCGGCGCGTTCCTCGCCGTCAACGTCGTCGCGATCCTGCTGCAGCTGGCGTGCCTCGGGTTCTCGCGGTACGTGCTGGGCCTCGACGGTCCCGTCGCCGACAACGTCTCGGGCACGCTCGTCGGCCAGATGCTCGCGACGGCGTTCCGCTACGTCGCCTACGGCCGGTGGGTCTTCCCGGCCGCGACGCCTCAGCGGTCGACCGCGTAGATCCAGAGCCGCGAGGCGCCCTGGCGGGTGTCGTCGACCGTCGTGAGGCACGACTCGTCGAGCGCGACGTCGGAGAGCACGTACCCGACGTGCTCCCGCGCGAAGTCGCTGCAGCCGTCGAACGTCAGCAGGATCTGGTCCCGCTGCGGGTTCTCCGCGTCGGGCTCGCCGACGCCGGGACGCCAGTTGACGTTGGCGAGCCTGTTCCAGATCTGCTCCTCGTCGCCGTCGGGGTCGATCTCGTCCCACATCTCCTCCGGCGGGTAGGTCTGCACGCCGTTGTAGGCCTCGACGCCCGACTCGACGAGGAGCGCCGTCGGCACGTACGACCCCACGCCGACCCACGCGGCGTCCGGGTCGTCGCGGCGGATCTCCTGCACCTGGCGACCGGCGTCGGTCTCGGTCAGGTCGAAGACGCCGCGGTAGACGGGGTTGACCGCCGCACCCACGACGAACGACGCGGCGAGGAAGCTCGCGGTGCCGACCAGCAGCCACCGCCGCGAGACGGCGACGACGGCGACGACGAGCAGCACGGCCACGAGCCTCCAGGCACCCGACGTGCCGAGCACGGGCGACTCCTCCCCGCGGAGCTGCCACCAGATGGCCAGGACCGCCGCCGAGGCCAGCGCGCCGGCGAGGAGGGCGATCAGCCAGGGGCTGCGGTCGCCGTCCTCGTCGCGCCGTCGGGCGAGGAGGGCGACGAACACGACGTTGAGGACGTCGAACGCGAGCTTCGAGCGGGCCGCGGTCGTGCGGTCGAGGAAGAGCAGGTGGGCCACCGCGTCCCAGCCGGGGACGAACAGGAAGGCGAGGAACACCCCGACCAGCACGACGGCGGCCACGAGCGGCCAGTCCAGGCCGCGGGCCGACCGCCGCGACCGGACGATCGACCACACGGCCGGGACGACGAGGAAGAGCGAGAGGAGGAGCGGCGCGGACGACTCGGACGCGTTCGGCGCGAAGATGCCGGTCACGTCGCCCTGCAGGGCCCGCTGGAACGGCCCGGAGAACAGCGCCGACAGCCCCAGCTCGCCCTGGGTGCCCGTGCGCTCGACGCGCTGACCGGGGTAGACGGTGCCGAGGACCGCCTCGACCGTCCCCAGGCGGGTGGCGACCCACGCGCCGAGAACCACGACGGCCCCGACCGCGGCCGTCACGAGCGGCAGCAGCGCCCGGAGCACGTCGCGGAGGCGTCGCGGGGACCGGAGTTCCGTCACGAGCAGGCCGAGCGTCACGCCGACCACGACCACGGCGGGCGGGACCAGGTAGGGGATGTAGATGCTCATGGCCACGGTCACGCTGAGGTACCCCGCCGCGGCGGCGGCCCCCCACCGGACCATGCGGCGACGGGTCCGCAGCAGCACGACGACGGCGGTCAGCACCGCGAAGGCCCACGCCACCGGGAGGATGGTCGTGGGCAGGAACCACCACTGGATCATCGGCGACAGGGCGAGGGCCGAGACGAGGGCGGCGGCCGTGAGCGGCCGCCGGGGAGCGACGACGACGACGAAGGCGTAGGCGGCGACGAGCAGGAACGTCATCGGGAGCCACCAGCGGACCGCCATGCCCTGCTCGAGGGGCAGGAGGAGGAACCCGAGGACGTGCGGGCGGAAGAGGGACGACCAGTCCCACGACGGCAGGTCGTTCTGGATGGTCGCGTCCATGCCGCCGGGCAGCGTCCCGTTGACGGCCGGGAAGCCCTGCTGCGACTGCGAGACGATCCAGCTCGACTGCACCAGCCACTCGTCGCTGCGGATGCCGCGAGGGGTGCCCGCGAGCAGGTCGGGATCGGCGCCCTGCCCGAAGGACTGCCACCAGACGCCCGTCGAGCTGCCGGAGACGCCCAGCACCACCAGGACGACCGTGCCCAGCACGACGACGATCGGGAACCACAGCAGCACCCACGCGGCGGGGAGGCCGGAGGCGCGGGGCGCGGTGGCGACGGTCAGCCGGGTCTGCAGCCCAACGGCGAGGGCGAGCGGGCCACGAGCCGCGCGCGACCCTCCGGTGGTGCTGGTGGTCACGTCGTGCTCGTTCCTCGTCTGCTCGGGGCCGGGCCGTCCCTCGGCCGCACGGGTCAGCGGACGAGCACCGACTGGCAGCCCAGGAGGGCGTTCGACCCGCCCTTGAGGTTAATGCCGTACGCGCAGAACGTGTGCTGACCCGCCGAGGCGGCGAAGGTCACGTCGATGCCGTGGGCCGCTCCCGCGGAGGGGTGCGCCCGCGCGACGTCCGGACGCGAGGCGGCGGCCGTCGTCGAGGCGACGCCCCGGCTGCCCTCGTAGACGTCGACGCGGAGGCTGGTCCGCGGCTGGTCGGGGTCGAAGGTCCAGCCGGCGACGGTCGCCGTGCCGGCCGAGCGCGACGACACGTCCATGCCGCCCACGGGGGACGCCCCGGTGACGGTCACGGTCTGGCAGCCCAGCAGCGCGTTCTGGCCGGCGCCGACGTTGATCGCGTAGGCGCAGACCTGGTGGCGTCCCGCGGCGAGGGACAGCGCGGCGGTGATGCCGTGGTCGGGACCGGCCGAGGGGTAGGCCCGTCCGACGTCGGGACGACGGACGTTCGCCGTCGTGCTCGCGGCGCCCTTGCCGTCGACGTAGAGGTCGACGCGGAGCGGCTTTGCCGTGTCGGGGTCGATGGTCCAGCCGCGCACCGTGGCCGTCGAGCCGGAGAGCGAGACGTCCATGCCCCCGAAGGGCGACGAGTCGGCGACCTTGACGGTCTGGCAGCCGAGGAGGGTGTTGCCCCCGCTCCCGGCGGCGTTGATGCCGTAGGCGCAGACCTGGTGGGTGCCGCCCGCCGCGGCGAAGGTCGTGGCGATGCCGTGGGCGTCGCCGTAGCCCTTCCAGGCGCGGCCGACGTCGGGCCGGCTCGCGTTCGCCGTCGTGCTGGCGGCCCCCTTGCCGTCGACGTAGACGTCGACGCGCGTCGGGGCGGTGGTGTCGGGGTCGATGCTCCAGCCGCCGACGGTGATGCTGCCCTTGCCCTTCGACGTGGCGTCCATGCCGCCGAACGGCGCGCCGGTCGGCAGCGTGACCGTGCCGCAGCCGAGGAGGGAGTTGCTGCCGGGACCGACGTTGATGCCGTAGGCGCAGACCTGGTGCCGCCCGCCCGAGAGGGCCAGGGTGGCCGAGATGCCGTGGTTCGAGCCCTTGTCCGGGTAGACGGCCCCGACGTCGGGGCGGCTGGCGGACGCCGTCACCGCGGCCTTCGGGGCGCCGTCGACGTAGAGGTGCACGCTGATCGGGTTCTTCGTGTCGGGGTCGATGGCCCAGCCGCCCACGGCGACCTTGCCGGGCCCCGCCGTGCGGACGTCCATGCCGCCGAAGGGGTCGATCTGGCCGGTGGGGGTGCCGAACCAGTCGTTGAAGTAGACCCAGAAGTTGCGGTTGCCGTAGGCGGAGCAGGCGTCGCCCGTGCCGCGGAGGTTCGACAGCGCCGCCGTGTTGGGCGTGTAGGGCGTGTAGTAGTAGAGGTTGGCCGTCGCCTGGTTGCGGACGTAGACGGACTTGGTGCCGCACGCCGCGTTCGGCGAGTAGAGCACGGGGTGCGTGGCCCCCGGCCGGTACTGGGTGAAGTAGGCGCTCGTGCCCGCGGGGTTCGCGTAGCGCTTGAACTGCCACGCGGCACGGTAGAGCTGGTTGTAGACGCCGGCGTAGGTCGGGTCGCAGCCGCCGTTGGCGGAGTCGGGGCAGGCGTACCCCATCGCGCGCTCGAGGCGGGCGTCGCTCGGACCCTTGGCGATCTGGCCGGAGACGAGCGACTGCTCCTTCTGGAGGGTCACGAGCAGCACCTGCGGGTTGACGCCGCAGGCGGCGCCGACCTTCGCGATGATGCGGGACACCCGCTCGCCCGACGCGCCCTGGTAGGCCCCGCACATGGCGTCGGCCTTCCGCGAGGTCGTGTCGACGCGCTTCGCGCTGAGGCAGTTGGAGTTCGTGCACGCGCCGATGCGCTGCTCGAGGAAGGACTGCACCTTCGCCTCGTCCATCGCGCGGCCGTTGAAGAACACGGCGTCGCTGATGATGAAGCCGGGGTCGAACTCGGCGCCGGAGAGCGCCTCGGCCCGGTCGGGCGACACCGCCGCCGAGAAGCCGACGAGACCGGCGGAGACGACCGCGACGGCCGCCAGCATGGCCATGAACTTCTTCACCTGAACGCCTCCCTCTGGGCGTCGACGAGGGGACGTCCCCCCGGCCGACCGGACGTCTCGGTGCTCCCGCCCCGTCCGCGCGGAGACGATCACGCCCCCGACCGGGACAGGCTAACCCACGGGGTGAGCCGGGCGGGAGCCCCCCTCACCCCCTAGTCCGGGTGTCCCCCGAACCAGATCCTCTCGAGATCGCGCGGTCGCACGACGGCCGCGCGCCGGGCGGACCTGCCCGCCCGACGTGCCCGGACGACCGCCGGCACCGCCTCGAGCACGAGCAGGCGACGATGCCGCCCGTCGAGGTAGGGCACCCCGACGAGGTCGCGGAGGAGGCGCAGGACCGTCCGGAGCACGACCCGCGCCAGGAGCCGCCGCGAGCCGTTGCGCGCCGTCACGACGAGCCGGTTGCGCATGCTGCGGTACCGCACGAGCTGCCCCGAGCTCGACGAGCTGCCGGCGTGCCGGTGCACGACCCGGGCACCGGGCTCGTAGCCGACGCGGTGGCCGGCGAGGCGCAGCCGCCACGACACGTCGACGTCCTCGTAGTACATGAACAAGGAGGGGTCGAAGCCGCCGACCGACTCAAGCGCCGGGCGCCGGAGGAACACGGCCGCCCCGGAGAAGGCGAACGGGTCGTCGCCGGCCGACGCGGTGCCCGCCGGGGCGAGCCAGTCGCGGTCGACGCCGTTGGCGGAGGCGTCGACGACCACCCCGGTCGAGTTGACGAGCTCGACGCCCTCGTCGCTCCGGCGCCACGCCGCGCCGCCGAGGGCGACGAGGTCGTCCGTCGACCGGTCGTCGTCGACCCGGCGGAAGGCGCCCTCGAGCACCACGTGGCCGGCCACCGCCGCGAGGTCGGGCTCGGCGGCGAGCCGCGCGAGCCCCCGCTCGACGAAGTCGGGGTCGGGCACGGCGTCGTTGTTGACGAGCACCAGCACGTCGCCGCCCGCCCGGGCGGCGCCGGCCGCCACGCCGCCGGCGAAGCCGGTGTTCCGGGCCTCGGCCACGACCACGACGGCGGGGAACTCGGCGGCGAAGGCCTCGGCCGCGCCCGGCCGCGCCTCGTTGACGACGAGCACCAGCTCGAGGTCGACACGGCCCCGCTGGGCCTCGAGCGCGGCGAGCGCCCGTCGGGTGAGCTCGGGTCGGTGCCAGTCGATGACGATGACGGAGGCGCGCATGGCGTCGATCCTCCCACCGGCGCGCGGTCGTCCGACGCGGTGGTGCCGGGCGACGAGCAGGGCGAGCCGAGACCCTGCCGTTATAGTGAGGTCGCCCTCCCGGGGCACCACCCCCGTCGTCGACGTCTTGGAGTTCGCGTCTTGTCTGTTTCCACGTCGAGCATCGTCTCGGTCGTCATCGTCAACTTCCGCGGCACGGACGACACCCTCGAGTGCGTCTCCCGCCTCAACGACGTCGACTGGCCCACCGCCCAGCTCGAGATCGTCGTCGTCGAGAACGGCTCCGGCGACGACAGCCGCGAGCGCCTCGAGGCCGCCCTCGGCAGCCAGGAGAACGTCCGCATCGTCGTCTCGAAGGAGAACCTCGGCTTCACCGGCGGCAGCAACCTCGGGGCCTCAAAGGCCAAGGGCGAGTTCGTCGCCTTCCTCAACAACGACGCCAAGCCGCACCCCGACTGGATCACCGAGGGCCTCGCGCAGTTCAACGTCAGCCCGCGCGTCGCCGCCGTCGGCAGCAAGGTGCTCGACTGGGAGGGCAAGGCGATCGACTTCGTCCAGGGCAGCCTCACCTGGTTCGGCATGGGCTACAAGGACCGGGTCACCGAGCTCGACAACGGCGACTTCGACACCCCGAAAGACCTGTTGTTCGGCACGGGCTCGGCGCTCTTCGTCCGCAAGTCGGTCTTCGACGAGGTCGGCGGCTTCGACGAGCGCCTCTTCATGTTCTACGACGACGTCGACCTCGGCTGGCGGCTGAACATCCTCGGCTACCGGGTGCGCTTCGCCCCGCAGTCGATCGTCTTCCACAAGCACCACGGCTCGATGAAGAGCTTCGGCGAGTACCGCGAGATGTACCTGCTCGAGCGCAACGCCCTCATGCTGCTCTTCAAGAACCTCTCCGACGAGAGCCTGGCGAAGTTCCTGCCCGGCGCCCTCGCGCTGCTCGCCCGCCGAGCGGTGGCGAAGAGCGGGCTCGACTCCGAGTCGTTCGACATCCGGCGGTTCGTCGGCGCGGCCGACGAGTTCGAGCCCGAGACCCCGGTCTCGAAGGACACGGTCGCCGGCCTCTTCGCCCTCGACCAGTTCGTCAAGGAGCTGCCCGAGCTGCAGCAGACCCGCGACGACCTGCAGGCCCGCCGCACGAAGACCGACGCCGACGTGTTCCGGCTGTTCGGCGACATCTTCAAGCCGCTGTTCGGCGACCCGTACTACCTCGAGGGCTTCCGCTCGATCGTCGACGCGTTCGAGATCCGCGAGCACACCGAGCGCACGAAGGTGCTCGTCATCACCGGCGACGCCATCGGCGACAAGATGGCCGGCCCCGCGATGCGCGCCTGGAAGATCAGCGAGGCGCTCTCCGAGCACAGCGACGTGCGCCTCCTGACCTGGAACGTCGCGGCGCGACGCTCCGACCAGTTCGAGGTCGCCCGCGTGCGCCTGCAGAACGAGCACGAGATGAAGCAGCACGAGGAGTGGGCCGACGTCATCGTGTTCCAGGGCCACGCCCTGCACCACTTCACGACGCTCAAGCGCTCGTCGAAGATCATGGTCGCCGACATCTACGACCCGATGCACCTCGAGCAGCTCGAGCAGGGCCGCGAGTGGGGCCTCGCGCAGTGGAAGAACCAGGTCGCCTCGGCGACGGACGTCCTCAACGAGCAGCTGCTGCGCGCGGACTTCTTCCTCTGCGCCTCCGAGCGCCAGCGGCTGTTCTGGCTGGGTCAGCTGGCCGGGCTCGGCCGCATCAACCCCGAGAACTACGCCGCCGACGAGAACCTCGAGAAGCTCATCGCGATCGCCCCGTTCGGCATGGACTCGACCCCGCCGAAGCACGTCCGCAAGGCGATCCGCGGCGTCGTGCCGGGCATCGGCGAGGACGACAAGGTCGTCATCTGGGGCGGCGGCATCTACAACTGGTTCGACACGATGACGCTGATCCGCGCGATCGCCCAGCTCGCCGAGCGTCGTCCCGACGTGCGCCTGTTCTTCCTCGGCGTCGCGCACCCGAACCCCGACGTGCCCGAGATGGCCATCGTGTCCAAGACGCGCCAGCTGGCCGCCGAGCTCGGCGTCGCCGGCAAGAACGTGTTCTTCAACGAGCAGTGGGTCGCCCTCGACGACCGGGCCAACTACCTGCTCGAGGCCGACGCGGGCGTCAGCACGCACTACGACCACATCGAGACCACCTTCTCGTTCCGCACGCGCATCCTCGACTACATGTGGGCGAACCTCCCCATCGTCACGACGCGCGGCGACAGCTTCGGCGACCTCGTCGGCGCGGAGGGCATGGGAGTCTCCGTGCCCGAGCGCGACGTCGACGCCCTGGCCGACGCCCTCGAGTCGGTCCTCTACGACCCCGAGGTGACCGAGGCCACGCGGGCGGCCGTGTCGCGGGTCCGCGAGGACTTCACGTGGGAGAAGGCGCTCGCTCCCCTGGTCGAGTTCTGCCGCGACCCCCAGGTCGCCCCCGACCGGGCGCTGGAGAGCACCCCGGTGACCGTCGTCAAGGCCGCTCGCGGCAAGGTGGCCCGGTCGAGCGAGGAGAAGTTCCACGAGATCGCCAACCGTCGCCACGGCCTCGGCCGCGACCTCGCGCTGGCCCGCCACTACGTCACCGAGGGCGGCGGCGTCGAGGTGCTCAAGGGCAAGGTGCAGAACCGCCTCGCGACCATGCGCGCCAGCAAGTACGGCAAGTAGCCCCCCGCGCGCCCTGCCCCGCTCCGTCCCGACGGAGTGGGGTAGGGTGCTCCAGTTCTGACGAAGAAGGGGCCATGCCCATGACCACCACGACACCGAGCACCACGTCGGCCGAGCGGTTCGCCCGCCTCGAGCAGGAGACCATGGTCGTCGCCGGCCAGCCGTCGAAGGTCTTCGGCGGCACGTTCGGCATCGTCCGCGAGATCTTCGCGCACCGCCAGCTGCTCGACCTGCTGATCCGTCGCGACCTCAAGTCGCGCTACAAGGACAGCGCGCTCGGCTTCGTGTGGACCCTCATCCGGCCCATCACGCAGCTGATCATCTACTACTTCGTCATGGGGCAGATCCTCGGCGCGGCCCGCAGCATCCCCGAGTTCGCGATCTACATCTTCTCGGGCCTGACCATCTACGGCCTCTTCAGCGAGATCATCGCGGGCTCCACCTCCTCGATCGTCAGCAACGGCGGGCTGATCAAGAAGGTGTACACGCCCCGCGAGATCTACCCGCTGGCGAGCATCGGGTCGGCACTGTTCAACTTCGCGATCCAGCTCCTGGTGCTCTTCGCCGCCACCCTCGTCACCGGTTCGTTCCCGCTGCACCTCGACCTGCTCTACTTCTTCCCGTCGGTCGTGCTCGTGCTCGTCTACGGCACCGCCTTCGGCCTGCTGCTCGCCGCGCTCAACGTCTACCTCCGCGACATGCAGTACCTCGTCGAGGTCCTGCTCATGCTCGCGATGTGGGCCTCGCCGATCGTCTACTCCTGGAACATGGTCGCGAACGGCCTCTCCGGCACGCACGGCTGGCTCCTGCAGCTCTACACCGACAACCCCGTCACGCTCGCCGTGCTCGGCTTCCACCGGGCCTTCTGGACCGGCGGCGACGCCTCGCACTACCCCGACGAGCTCCTCCTCCGCATGGGCGTCGCCTCGCTCGTCGGCCTCGTGCTCGTGTACGCGTTCCACCGCGTCTTCGCGCGGCTGCAGGGCAACTTCGCCCAGGAGCTCTAGACCGGAATGGACGTCACCACCAGCATGAGCACCACCCACGACACCACGCACCTCCGGGACGCCGCCACGGCCTCGTCGCCCACGGTGGTCTCCATCGAGAACGTGTCGAAGAAGTTCGTGATCCGCAAGGACAACAGCCTCAAGGAGCGCCTCGTCACCCTCGGCCGTGCCGGCCGACGCCACAGCGAGGCCTTCTGGGCCCTCAAGGACGTCTCCCTCGACATCCCCGCGGGCTCGACGATCGGCCTCCTCGGCCCCAACGGCTCGGGCAAGAGCACGCTGCTCAAGGCGATCGGCGGCATCATCGAGCCGACGACCGGCTCGATCAAGCGCCGTGGGCGACTCGCCGCGCTGCTCGAGCTCGGGGCCGGGTTCCACCCCGACCTGACCGGTCGGGAGAACGTCTTCCTCAACGCCTCGATCCTCGGACTCAGCCAGGCCGAGACCGAGGAGAAGTTCGACGACATCCTCACGTTCTCGGGCATCGGCGACTTCATCGACACGCAGGTCAAGTTCTACTCGTCCGGCATGTACGTCCGGCTCGCCTTCGCGGTCGCGATCCACACCGACCCCGACGTCCTGCTCGTCGACGAGGTCCTCGCCGTCGGCGACGAGGCGTTCCAGCGCAAGTGCCTCGACAAGATCCGAGAGTTCCAGCAGCAGGGCCGCACGATCATCCTCGTCAGCCACTCGCTCGGCCAGGTGCAGGAGCTCTGCGACCGCGCCGTCGTCCTGTCGAAGGGCGAGGTCAAGTTCGAGGGCTCGGCCGCCGACGCCGTGAAGAACTTCCGCGACATCCTCGAGGGTCGCCGCGTCGCGGAGGCCGAGGCCGCCGCGCCCGAGGTCGAGGCCACGCCCGGCCACGTGACGAAGACCGTCGTCCACGCCGAGGGCCGCGCCCCCGGGGCCGAGATCCAGCCGGGCGACACGATCGTCGTGCGCATGGAGTACAGCCACACGACGCCGCTCGAGAAGTGGCACTCGGGCTTCAAGATCGAGACGAACCTCGGCACCCAGGTCTACGGCACCGACAGCCGGATGCTCGGCCTCGACCACGCCCCGCTCCGCGGGACGGCCGCCGTCGAGTACCGGCTCTCCGACGTGCAGCTCGGCGGGGGCCCGTACTTCGTGCACAGCTTCTTCGCGCAGCCGAACGGGGCGCACATCGCCATCCAGCGCCAGGCGGCCCGCTTCGTGATGGCGGACGACGAGCGCGCCTCGGGCGTCATCCGCATCAGCGCCTCGGCCCGTCCCGTCGCTCCCTGACGTGGTGGCGCCCCCGCTGCCCGTCCTGCTCGACGCGACCTCCCTCCCGCCGAACAAGGGCGGGGTCGCCCGGTACCTCGCAGGTCTCCTCCGGGGGCTGAGCGACGAGGGCGAGAGCGTGCACGTCGTCGTGAAGCCGGGCGACCGCGCCTGGCTGGCCGAGCAGGCGCCCGAGCACCGGTACGTCGAGGCCCCGGGGTGGGTGGCCAGCCGGCCCCTGCGGCTGCTCTGGGAGCAGGTCGGCCTCCCGGCCACGGCCCGGCGCGTCGGGGCCCGGGTCATCCACTCGCCGCACTACACGTTCCCCCTCGTGGCGTCGCGTCGCGTCGTCGTGACGGTGCACGACGCGACGTTCTTCAGCAGCCCCGACGACCACTCGCGGGGCAAGCGGGCGTTCTTCTCGACCTGGATCCGCCTCGGTCGGCTCCTGGCCGCGGCCTCGGTCGCCCCGAGCGCGGCCACGGCCGCCGAGACGGCCCGCCACGCCGGTCCCGCCCGAGGACCCGTCGAGGTCGCCCTGCACGGCGTCGACCGTGCCGCGTTCCCCGTCCCGACCGGCGACGAGGTCGCCCGTTTCGCCACGGCGCACCAGGTCGATCCCGAACGCGGCTGGCTGGCCTTCCTCGGCACCGTCGAGCCCCGCAAGAGCGTCCCCGCCCTCGTCGAGGCCCACCGCCGCATCGCCGAGTCCGACCCCAACGCGCCCCCGCTGCTGGTCGCGGGCGGCCTCGGCTGGGACGAGGAGGCCCGCCGTCTGCTCATCGCGGCCGGCGACGTGCCGGGGGCGCGCCTCCGGCACCTCGGCTACCTGCGCCTCGACGAGCTGCCCGCGTTCCTCGGCGGCGCGACCGTGGTGGCGTACCCGAGCACCGGCGAGGGCTTCGGCCTGCCCGTGCTCGAGGCCATGTCGACGGGGGCGACGGTGCTCACGACCGACCGGCTGGCCCTGCCGGAGGTCGGCGGCGACGCCGTCCGCTACGCCGAGCCCGACGCCGACGGCATCGAGGCCGGTCTCCGCGCGCTCCTCGCCGACCCGGCCGAGCGCGCCCGCCTGTCCGAGGCCGGCACGGCCCGCGCGGCGACCTTCACCTGGGCCGCCTGCGCCGCGGTGCACCGCCGCCTGTGGGCCCAGGTCGGGAGGGTCGCGGACTGAGGCCGGCCGCCCCCGTGGCAGACTGGCCCCTCAGCGACCGTGGGCGCGCCTCCGCGGCTCCCCCGCACCACGCACGACGCACCGGCCCCACCAGAGATGACGATGACGAACGACACCCCGACGAGACCCGAGCCGACGCTCGCGGTCGTCACCGTCAGCTACAACTCCGGCCGCTACCTCGCCGAGTTCCTCGCCTCGACGGCGGCCGCCACGCACGACCCGTCACGGATGACGGTCGTCGTCGCCGACAACCGCTCCGACGACGTCGGGGAGGCGCGGCGCACCACCGAGGCCGCCGGCGCCGTCTTCGTCGACGTCGGGTCGAACGCCGGCTACGGCACCGCCGTCAACACCGCGGTCGCCGCCCTCCCCGCGTCCGTGCGGCACGTGCTGGTCTCGAACCCCGACGTCGTGCTCTCGCCCGGATCGCTCGACGTGCTCGTCGACACGGCCACGGCCGACCGTCGCATCGCCGCCGTCGGCCCCGCCGTGCTCGAGCCGACCGGCGAGGTCTACCCGTCGGCGCGGGCCGTGCCGTCGCTCCGCACCGGCCTGGGGCACGCGCTGTTCGCGAACCTGTGGCCGACGAACCCGTGGACCCGCCGGTACCACCGCGACGGCCAGCTCGACCAGGTCCGCACCGCCGGCTGGCTGTCGGGGGCGTGCCTCCTCGTCCGCCGCGACGTCTTCGACGAGCTCGGCGGCTTCGACCCCGGCTACTTCATGTACTTCGAGGACGTCGACCTGGGGTGGCGCATCGGCCGCGCCGGGCTCCGCAACCTGTACCAGCCCGAGGCCGAGGTCACGCACGTGGGCGCCCACTCGACCCGCGACTCGTCGGACGCCATGCGCCGCGAGCACCACCGCAGCGCCTATCGTTTCCTCTCGCGCAAGTACGGCGCCCCCTGGCTGCTCCCGCTGCGCGCCGCGCTGCGGGCCGGCCTCGCCGTCCGGGCGCGCCTGCACGGCTGACGCCGCGCCTCCCCGTCCCGCCCGGCTCCTCGACCCGACCCCAGGAGAACGAACATGACCTTCGCCGTCACCGCCATGGTCCGCGACGAGGCCGACGTCATCCGGCCGTGGGTGCTCTACCACGTGGCGCAGGGCGCCGACGTGATCATCGTCACCGACAACGCCTCGACCGACGGCACGACGGAGATCCTCCGCGAGTTCGAGGCCGACGGCACGATCGTGCTGCACCACGACCCGGTGCACCGCAAGCAGCAGGGCACGGTCGTGACGGGCATGGCCCGCGAGGCGGCCGTCGTGCACGGGGCCGACTGGGTCGTGAACGCCGACGCCGACGAGTTCCTCGTGCCCGTCGACCGCTCGCTGCGGCTGTCCGACGTCTTCGCCCGGCTCGACCCGGCGCTCGGCTCGTTCGGCGTGCGCGTCGTCAACCTCGTCGGCCCGATCGCCGAGTCGGGGGCCGGCTTCGACCGGCTCGTCTGGCGCGACGGCCGCAGCAACGAGCAGCTGCAGGAGGTCGGCGTGCTCGCGCAGCCGACCTCGAACGCGGTCCACGTCGGCGACCCCGAGGTCACCGTGGTCCAGGGCAACCACATGGTGAGCGTCGCCAGCACCGGCACCCCGCCGGACGAGCTCGCCCTCGAGGTGCTCCACCTTCCGTGGCGCTCGTGGCAGCAGTTCCGCCACAAGGTCGAGCTCGCCGGCGCCGGCTACGAGGCCAACCCCGACCTGACGCCGAGCCCGTCCCACCACGGCATGCGCGACTACGCGCGGCTGCGCGAGGGCACCCTGCTGTCGTACTACGCGGCGCGGCACCCGGTCGAGGACGAGATCGCGGACGGACCGTTCACGCTCGACGCGACCATCCCGGACTTCCTCGCGCACGCCGGCGTCGACGCCCCGTCGCACGACGTGCCGACCAGTCCCCGGCGGGCCGAGGAGCTGGCCGTCCTCGGCCGCGCCCTCGTGGCGCGCGAGCGGCTGGTCGCCGAGGCCGAGGTCCGCCTCGCCGAGCAGACCGCCGCCTCGGTCGCGCTCGAGGCCGAGCTGCGCCGCCAGCAGGCCGACCTCGAGCAGCAGCTCGCGGGCGCCCGGCACGACCTCGAGGTCGCGAACTCGCGCAAGCTCGTCAAGCTCGTCGACACCGTCGCCGCGCGGGTCCGCCGGGGCTGAATGCCGGGGCGGGCACCGGCCGTCGACTAAACTCCCCGGAGCCGATCGATCGTCGGCGTCCCCGCTCCCGACCCGAGGTGCTCTCCGTGAAGCTGTTCGTCCAGGTGCCCTGCTTGAACGAGGAGGCGACCCTCGGGGACGTCCTCGACTCGATCCCGACGCAGATCGACGGCATCGACGAGATCCACGTGCTGGTCATCGACGACGGGTCCACCGACCGCACCGTCGAGGTCGCCCGCGCGCACGGGGTGACCCACTTCGTGCGGCACACCCGCAACATGGGCCTCGCGCGCTCCTTCCGCGACGGCGTCGACTACGCGCTGCTGAACGGCGCCGACATCGTCGTGAACACCGACGGCGACAACCAGTACCCGCAGGCGCAGATCGCCGAGCTGGTCCAGCCGATCGTCGCCGGCACCGCCGACATCGTGATCGGCGACCGCCAGACGAAGACCATCGAGCACTTCTCGCGCTTCAAGCGCCTGATGCAGTCGACGGGCAGCTGGGTCGCGAGCCGCGCCGCCGGGCTCGACCTGCCCGACGCCGCGAGCGGCTTCCGCGCCTACTCGAAGTACTCGCTCATCCGGCTCAACATCGTCACCCGCTTCAGCTACTGCATGGAGACGATCGTGCAGGCCGGCTACAAGCGCCTCGCGCTGACGAGCATCCCGATCACGACCAACCCCAAGACGCGCGAGTCGCGGCTGTTCAGCAACATCTGGCAGCACATGTTCATGTCGGGGTCCGCCATCGTGCGGGTCTACCTCATGTACCGCCCGATGGCGCTCTTCGCCTGGATCAGCGCCGTGCTGGCCGCCTGCGGCCTGGTGCCCTTCGTCCGCTACCTCGTGCTCCTGCGGGTCGACCCGGGGGGCGACCACCTGCAGTCGCTGCTGCTGGGGGTGCTGCTGATCATCACGGCACTGCTGGCGGTCGTCATCGGCGTGGTCGCCGACCTCACGAGGCTGAACCGCACCCTCGCCGAGGAGCAGCTCGACCTGCAGAAGCTCCAACGGTATGGCGACTGAGCCGGGGCGTCCCGCGACGTCCCGGCTCGAGGCGGCCGCCGTCACGTCGGTGACGGCGGCCTTCGGCGTCCTGCTGGTGGTGTGGGCCCTCATCACGCCGATGTTCCAGGCCCCCGACGAGGTCGTCCACGTCGACGCCGCGGTGACGCTGACGACGACCGGCGAGTGGGCGCCGGCCGGCGAGGCGCTCTTCCTCCAGGCCAGCCAGGCCGCCCGCGACTCGCTCGGCACGGTGCCCCGCGACGCCCGCCCGAGCTGGGGCGGCCTCCTCGCCGCCCACCCGGGCACGACGGCCGACGTGAACCAGATGACGCAGCACCCGCCGACGTACTACGCCCTCGCCGGAGCCGTCCTCGACGCCGTCGACTTCACCCACCACCGCTGGGACCTCGGAGTCCTCGCCCTCCGCCTCCTCAGCGTCGCCCTCGTCGCCCCGCTCCCCTTGCTCACCTGGGCCACCGTCCGACGCCTCACCCGATCCCCCCGCACCGCGATCGTCGCCGCCACCACCCTCCTCGCCGTCCCCCAGCTCGCCCAGATCGGCTCCTCCGTCACCAGCGACGCCCCGATCATCCTGCTCGGCGCCGTCACCGTCTGGCTCACCACCCGCACCATCACCGGCGACCGCACCTGGCGCACCCACCTCGCCCTCGGCACCGCCCTCGGCCTCGCGCTCGCCACCAAGGGCACCGCCTTCCCCGCCATCCCCTTCGTCGCCCTCGCCCTCCTCCTCGGCGACACCACCCTCCCCCTCGCCCGACGAGCCCTCCGCACCCTCGCCGTCGGCGCCACCACCGCCGCCCTCGGCGCCTGGTGGTGGATCCACAACCTCACCACCACCGGCACCCTCCAACCCAACGGACTCCCCCGCTCGTCGACGCCCAACCCCTGGCCGGCGGGCGAGGGCCCCGACCTCGGCTTCTTCCTCGACACGGAGTGGTCGCGACTGTCGTCGTCGTTCTGGGGGCAGTTCGGCCGCCTGGAGTACCCGATGACCCCGATCCTCACCGACGTCCTGACGGTGGGCTGCCTCGCGCTCGTCGCCGGCTGGGCGTTCCGCGGGCGCCGGTCGGCCGCCCGATCGTGGCTGCTCGCGTCGTTCCCGCTCATCACCCTGCTGGTCCTCCTGCACAACAACTTCGACTCCTACGACCGCACGCAGGAGGTCTCCGGGGCCCAGGGCCGGTACCTGTTCGGGTCTCTCGTCGCCCTGGCCGCGCTGCTGGCGGTCGCGGGCCTCCGCCTCGTCACCCACGAGGAGGCGCGTCGCCGGGTCGGGCGGTCCATGGTCGTCGCCGCCCCCCTCGTCGGCGCCTACGGCGCCAGCGTCGCCTACCGAGGCTTCTTCGAGCAGAGCGACCTCGAGGTCACCCGTCCCGGCCTCGCGAACCTGCTCGTGACGACTCCCGTCGGGGGGCCCGCCCTGCTCGCCGCGATGGTCGTCCTCGCGCTCGTCGCGGCATCCGCCGGCGTGGCGACGTGGCGGCTCGTCGGCCGGGCAGGTCCGCCGGTACCGGCGCCCGTCGCGGCGACCCCCGAGACGGCGGCCGCCTCGTGAGCGGCACCCGCGCCTCCGAGGCCGCACTCGTACCCGCACGCGCCGCCGCCCCCGCCGCCTCGCGTCCCGAGCGGGTCGTGGTCGCCGTCGTCACGGCCGCCTTCGCGCTCCTCCTCACGCTCTGGGCCGTGCTCACGCCGATGTTCGAGGCCCCCGACGAGTTCACCCACTGGGACGCCGCCGTGCGGCTCGCGCTCGACGAGGGCTGGCCCCCTCCCGGCGAGGCGCAGAACCTCGCCGCCTCGGAGCTCGCCCGGGTGACGAACTACGACATCCCGCCGGCCGACCGCTCGTCGTACGGCACCCTGCTCGAGGCCGCCCCGGGCGACCACGACTTCGTGAACCAGATGACGCAGCACCCGCCGACGTACTACGCCCTCGCCGGAGCCGTCCTCGACGCCGTCGACTTCACCCACCACCGCTGGGACCTCGGAGTCCTCGCCCTCCGCCTCCTCAGCGTCGCCCTCGTCGCCCCGCTCCCCTTGCTCACCTGGGCCACCGTCCGACGCCTCACCCGATCCCCCCGCACCGCGATCGTCGCCGCCACCACCCTCCTCGCCGTCCCCCAGCTCGCCCAGATCGGCTCCTCCGTCACCAGCGACGCCCCGATCATCCTGCTCGGCGCCGTCACCGTCTGGCTCACCACCCGCACCATCACCGGCGACCGCACCTGGCGCACCCACCTCGCCCTCGGCACCGCCCTCGGCCTCGCGCTCGCCACCAAGGGCACCGCCTTCCCCGCCATCCCCTTCGTCGCCCTCGCCCTCCTCCTCGGCGACACCACCCTCCCCCTCGCCCGACGAGCCCTCCGCACCCTCGCCGTCGGCGCCACCACCGCCGCCCTCGGCGCCTGGTGGTGGATCCACAACCTCACCACCACCGGCACCCTCCAACCCAACGGACTGATCGAGCAGCGCCCGCCGACTCCGTGGCCGGCCGGCGAGGGCCCCGACCTCGGCGTGTTCACCGCGACCTTCTGGGACGGCGTCTCGTCGTCGTTCTGGGGCCAGCTCGGGCGCGCCAAGTTCCCGATCAGCCCGATCGTCAGCGACAGCCTGACCGTCGTCGCGCTGCTCGTCGTCGCGTGCTGGGCGTTCCGCCGCGTCCGGGGCGGTCGGGCGGTCGTCCTCCTCGCGGTCCTCCCCGTCGTCATCGCCGCGGCCATGCTCGGCAACGGCTGGAACACCTACGACCAGACCCAGGGCGTCTACGGCGTCCAGGGCCGCTACCTCTACCCCGCGCTCGTCGTGCTCGTCGCCCTCAGCGCCGTCGCCTGGCGGCGGCTGGCGGCCACGGCGCCCGGCCGCCGGCGGACGGCCCGCACGGCGGTCGTCCTCGCCCCCGCCCTCGCGGCCTACGGCCTGTGGGTGGCGGTGTCGGGCTTCTTCCCGGGCACCGTCGGCGAGCCGGCCTCGGTCGGCACGCTCACCGTCGGGCAGTCGCTGCCCGTCCCGGCCGCGGCGTTCGCCGTCCTCGCCGCGGTCGTCGCCGTGGCCGTCGTCACGGCCTGCACGCTCGTCTGGCGCGCCGTCGGCCGGGTCAGCGACCCTCCGGCGAGCGCGACGACCGCCGCGGCCGCGGACGCACCGTCGTGCTGAGCCGCTCCGCCAACGGCGCGACCGACGTCTCCGGGCGGAAACGCTCGTCCGCCGCGCGACGGGCGGCGTCCCGGTGACGGCGGAGCAGCGCCGCGTCGCGCTGCAGGCCGAGCAGCGCGTCGGCCAGCGCGCGGGCGTCGCCCGCCGGGACGAAGACGGCGGCGTCCCTCAGCGCACGGCGCTGCGGGCGGGTGTCGCTCGTGACGACGGCCACCCCGGCCGCGGCGCACTGGTAGACCTTGTTGGGCACCACCTTGAGGGCCTTGTCGGTGGTGCCGAAGACGCCGAGCCCGACCTGGTGCCGAGCCACGACGGCGGGCAGGTCACGCGCCTCCACCCAGGGCACCCAGGTCACCGACGGCGACCCGCCGGCGGCCGCCCGGGCGGCCGCGAGGTCCTGCCCGGACCCGATCACCGTGAGGTCGACGGGGGCGTCGGCCAGCAGTGCCGCCGCCTCGCCGATGACGACCGAGCCCTGCAGGGGCGTGAAGAGGCCGAAGAAGACCACCGAGAGCCGGTCGCCGGGCTCGTCGCCCGGATCGGGCGACGCCGCGTCGAACCAGGCGTCCGTGGCGCCCACCGGCACCACGACGACCTTCGACCGGGCCGACGCGGGGACCATCTCGCCGTGCTCGGCGGTGTCGACCACGACGACGTCGGCCCGGGCGATCGCGCCCCGGTCGAGCAGGCGGAGGGCGCGCTGCAGGAGCGATCCGGAGGCGCCGCGGTCGGCCGCCGTGGAGGCCGCGAACACGAGGTGGTCGAGCACGACCACGGTCCGCGGGAAGAGCAGGCGCGCGAGCCACACGTCGAAGTGCCCGAGGTAGCCGACGAGCACGACGTCCGGACGCGACCGACGTGCCTCGCGGCGGGCCCGCACGGCGAGCCGGGCCCACGCGCGGACGAGCCGCAGGCCGAGCCGCAGGGCCCCGGTGCGCCGGCCGAGCAGGGCGACGCGCTCGGCGGTCGAGAGGCCGAGGGGCACGTTGGCCTCCGCCACCTCGTGCCCGGCCCGGGCGAGGCCGTCGGCGAGGACCGCGACCCGCGGGTGGTTCTCGACTTGATAGGTTCCGAACGCGAGGATCCGCACGACCATCCACTCCCCGGGCGCCCTCGTCCTGTACGCGCCCCCGAGAGACTCTAGGTGACCATGACCGACACCGCGCCCCCGGCGACGCCCCGACGGCACGGGCCAGGACGCTGGGTCCGAGCCGCCCTCGTCGTCGTCGCGCTCGCCCTGTGCATCGCCTTCCTGCTGCCCCGCGCGGGCGAGATCGGCGAGTCGTTCTCACGCCAGACGCCCCTCTCGCTCGGGGGCTCGTTCGTCGTCGGCGCCCTGGCCGCCTACGCGACGTTCCTCTCGTGGCGGGCGCTGCTGGCGGGGGCCGGCCACCGCCTGCCGGGCGGCGCCGCGCGGCGCCTCTTCTTCGTCTCGCAGATCGGCAAGTACATCCCCGGGTCGATCTGGCCGATCGTCGCGCAGGCCGACCTGGGCCGCCGCCACGGGGTGCCGGCGACCCGCTCGGTCACGGTCGGCCTCCTCACCCTGCTCGTGAGCTGCGCCGCGGGCGTCTGCGTCGCCGCGGCCACGCTGCCGTTCGTGTCGGCCGACGCCCTCGGCCGCTACTGGTACGTGCTGCTGCTCGTGCCGGTGGTGCTCGTCGCCCTGCACCCGGCCGTGCTGCGGTTCGCGCTGCGCACCGCCTCGCGGCTGCTGCGCCGCGAGCTGGCCGAGGTCCGCCTGCCGCTGCGCAGCGTGGTCGTCGCCTTCGTGCTCGCCGCCGTCGCGTGGCTGCTCTTCGGGCTGCACGTCGCGCTCCTCGCCGGGCCGCTGGGCGCCGCCGGGCCGAGCACGATCGTGCTCGCGACCGGGTCGTACGCGCTCGCGTGGCTGGTGGGGTTCCTCGTCTTCTTCCTGCCCGCCGGCCTCGGCGGCCGCGAGGTCGTGCTCACCACCCTGCTGACGAACGCCGCGGGCCTCGACCTCGAGGACGCCGTGAGCATCGCGCTGGCGTCCCGCGTCCTGCTGAGCCTCGTCGACGTCGTGGCCTTCGCCGTGACGTCGCTCGCCGAGCGGCGCCGCGGGCACCGCCGGACGGACGCCGGCGACGACGCGTCGGGGGACGACGTCGGCCACGGTCCCTCCGCCGCCGTGCCCGGCCGGAGCGCGTCGTGACGGGCCTGGCCCGTCGGGTCGCCGCGCGCACCGACCTGGTGCTCGTCGCGGCGCTCGTCGTCGTCGTGGCGGCGTCGATCGCCCGGGCGACCTCGACGCCGCTCCTGTCGACGGCGGACGAGACGGCGCACCTCGACTACGCCCTGCAGGTCTGGCACGGCCACCTGCCCGTCTTCGAGCGAGGGGTCGAGCTCGTCCAGCCCTTCGGGCCGGTGCCGCCCGTCCAGTGGGTCTCGCAGCACCCGCCGCTCTTCTACCTCCTGCTCGCCCCGGTCGTCGGCCCGCTCGCCGACGGCGGCCACCTCTACGCCGCCGTGCTCGCCGGCCGCGCCGTGAACGCGCTCGTGGCGGGCACGACCGTCCTCGCCACCTGGTGGGCGGCCCGCCAGCTCGTGCCCGGCGACCGCCGGGTCGCGGGCGTGGCGGCCCTCGTCACGGCCATGACGGGCATGGTGGTGCTCGTCGGCGGCTCGATCTACAACGACCTCCTCGCCGTGACGTTCGCGGCGCTCGCGCTCGGGCTCGCCGCGGCCGTCGTGCGCGGCGGGCTGACCCTGCGCCTCGGCGTGCTCCTCGCCCTCACCTCGGCCGGCGGCCTGGCGAGCCGGCTCTCGTTCGGCATCTTCGTCGTCGCCATGGCCGGCGCCCTCGTGGTCGCCGCGCACCGGGGCCGACCCGTCCGGCGCGAGCTCCTCGCACGCGTCGCCGCGGCGCTCGGCCTGGTCGTGGCCCCTCTCCTGGCCGTCGGCTGGTTCTACGCCCGCAACGTCGCGCTCACCGGCACGGTGACCGGCGGCCACCCGGACTGGTCCGCCGCCAACCTCGGCCGGAACACCCACCCGGTCGTCGAGGTCGTCCAGGCGCCGACCTTCTGGACGGGCCTCTTCTCCCTCTATCGGTACGACGTCGACCGGGCGGACCCGCTGCCCTGGCTCGCGCTCCTCGTGCCCCTCGGCCTGGCGCTCGTGGCGGCGGTCCTGCTGGTGGCGACCCGGCGCCTCCGGCCGTCCCGCGGCGACGTCCTCGTGGTCGTCATGGCCGCGGCCGTGACGGCGCTGACCGTCGTCATGCAGCTCAACTACGTCGCCGGCGGCGGCGCGGCGAACACCCGCTACTCGCTGCCCGTCGTGCCGGTCATCGCGGTGGTCACGGCATGGGCGCTCTGCCGGGGCGGACGCGCGGGAGTCGTGCTCGTCGCCGTCTGGGCGGCCGGGGTCTTCGCCGCGTACACGACGGCGGTCGACCTCTCCGTCGCGGTCGGACCGGCCTCGGTGCTGGCGGTGGCCCGGGTCGCGTTCGCGCTCTCGGCCGTCGGGGTGGTCACGGCCGTCGCCGCGCACGGCGTCGCGACCTGGCGGGGCGCGTCGATCGGCGGTCGTCAGCGACCCGAGCGCGACCGCGCCGTCGTCAGCACGTCCGCGAGCAGCCGCGAGGCCCGCTGAGCGAAGGAGTGGTCGCGGGCCACGGCCGCGGCGGCCAGCCGCGCCTCCACCGCGCGGTCGGCCCTCGACTCGGCGCCGAGTCGGCGCAGGTCGTCGACGGTCCGGTAGGTGCGGACGCCGTCGCCGAAGACGTCGACGAGCCCCTCGACCTCATCGCTCACGACGAGCGCGCCCGAGGCGACGGCGTCGAAGACCCGGTTGGAGACGAAGCCCTCGCGCGCCATGTCCGCCCAGTGGTCGTTGAGCACCACGCGGGCGCTGCGGTAGGCCGCGGGGAGGCGGTCGTTCGCCAGGAACTCCCCCCGCACGGTCTCGGGTGCGATGAAGCTCGACCAGCCCTCGCCCCACACGCTGAGGTCGAGGCCCGCCTCGACGGCGTCGCGGACGACGGGCCGGAACACCTCGCGCGTCTTGCCGACGAAGAGCACGTCGGAGGCCAGCTCGGGGTCGACCGGGCCGGGGTGGAAGCGCTCCGGCGCCGTCGCCTGGAGCAGGGTGCCGACCGGCAGGCCCGTCCTCGCCGTCGTCCGCTCCGCCCAGGCGCGGCCGGCGGCGTAGCGGAGGTCGTACCCGGAGAGCTCCTCGTCCGACACGCGGTCCGGGTGGCTGATCACCCAGAGCACCGTCACCGCCGAGGGGTGGAGCGGCACCCGGTCGAGGCCGCGCAGGACGAGCGAGACGTCGTCGAGGTGCTCGGACTCCGGTCGGACGCTCGACTCCCGGTTGTCGACGACGACGGCCTGCCCGAGGCCCCGCAGGGCGGTCGCGAGGTCGTGAGCGAAGAAGACGTCGCCCCAGTCGTCGCCGCGCGCGCCGGCCCAGGCGGCCGTCTTCAGCGACCACCGGAGGCGCGGGGCGGCCTCGTGCACGCGCACCGGCTCGAGGCGCCCGACGACGGGTCGGGCGACGCGGGCGGGCACCGGCCCGGTCGGCAGCACGGTCGCCCCCTCGAGGCGCAGCCCGAGGCGCCCGAGCAGCCCTCCGGCGGCGTCGTCGACCATCCCGTCCCACGACTGCACGAGCTCGAGCGCGACGGGGTCCGACCGGCGCTCGGGCTCGCGGAGGCGGTGCACCCGCCCGAGGGGCACCGACAGCACCCGGCCTGCTCCCGCCGTCCGCGCCTCCGCCGAGCGGGAGACGGCCAGCGACAGGCTGGTGACCGAGAGCGGCTGGTCGACGGTCGCCCGCGCCGGGACGAGGTCGCGGGTGCGCACGGCGAAGACCGGAGAGTCGGCCGCGGTGACGGCGACGGCGCCCACGGCCTCGAGGTCCTCCGGCGGGAACCCGGCCAGCAGCGCTCCCGGGGCGGCGCCGCCCGGGACGAAGAACGCCCCCGCGCTGGCGATCGTCTCGTTCGTCCGTCGCACGACGGCCTGCGCGAGCACCACGTCGCCGCGGACGTGGTCGACGAGCGCCCACAGGGCCTCGAGGCCGATCTCGACGCTCGAGTCGACGACCACGGCACGAGCGCCGGTCAACGCCGGGTAGGTGCGGGCCAGGCCCGCCGCCCAGCCCCGCGCGACCTCGGGCTCCACGAGCGGAAGCGACGCCGGCAGGCGCGGAGGCGCGTGCGTGCGCCCGACCGCCTCCTCGGCCTCGTAGACCACGGCCGTCACCCGCGGGCCCCAGGCCTCGGCGAGGGCGGCGAGCGCCTCGACGACCGCGGGCCGCTGCTCGAGGTCGTCGGCGTCGATCGTCACGACGAGGTCGACGACGCCGTCGTCGAGGTCGGCGCGCACCCGGGGCGGCTCGCCCGCGGGCAGGGGGACGGAGACGTGCCGGGGAGGCGCGGGGCCGGGCTCCGGGACCGGCGGCGCCGTCCGCCGGGCGACGGCGACGGCGGCCCGGTGAAGCGCGCGGCGCGTGCGCGCAGCCACGCTCGGCGGCTCGTCCGTCACGGGGCTCCCTCGATGCGGTCCGGCTGGTCGTGCGAGTCCGGCTGGCACGGCAGGCCTGGCAGGCCTCGCACGAGCTTAGGCGACGGCGGGCTCGGAGCGCGGCCGACCGCATGGCAGGATGGGGGCGGTGCCGTGTGACGCGCCCGACGTCGGCGCCCACCGCCGAGGCTCACGCCACCGCTGAGGATCAGACCACCCGCATGTCCAGCCCCCTGAGACGCCTCGCCCGTCCCGTCGCCCGGCGGATGCGGCTCGAGCCGTTCCTCGACGCCGGGCTCCGGGCCGCGCGCCTCGTCACCGAAGAGCGGCGACACCGCCGCTGGCAGGCGATGCTCGGCGCCTGGCTCCGGGACGGCATCGAGCTGCCGACGGCCGACGGGTGGGCCGGCCGGCACGACGACGACTCGGTGCCCCTCGTGATGTGCCTGTGGAACAGACCCGACCGCCTGCCCGCCGTCCTGGCCATGCTGGGTCGGCTCGACCCGGCGACCCCGGTGCGCCTCCTGCTCTGGAACAACAACCCGGACGACGCGGCCCGCTACCGAGCCGTGGTCGACGCCTCGCCGAGGGGCCCGGGGCTCGCCTCCGTCGACCTCTACGACAGCCCGGTGAACATCGGCGGCCTCGCCCGCTTCGTGGCGATCCGCCTGCTGCACAACGGCGGCCACCGGGGCCCCGTCGTCATGCTCGACGACGACCAGGACGTCACTGCGTCGTTCGTGCGCGACCTCCTCGACGACTACGCCCCCCGGTCGGTCGTCGCGTGGTGGGCCTTCTCGCAGCACGGCTCGTACTGGGCACGAGCCGAGATCGCGCCGGGAGACCCGGCCGACCACGCCGGCACGGGAGGGACCGTGCTCGACCCCGCCCTCGTCGGCGACGACCGCTTCTTCGCGCGCCTGCCCCGCCGCTTCGCGTTCCTCGAGGACCAGTGGATGTCGTTCGTCGCGCACCGGCTCGGCTGGCGCGTCGTCAAGGCCGACACGCACGTCGACCTGGTGTCGGAGGAGCTCAACCAGTACCACCGGCTGAAGCCGCTCAAGGACGTGTTCCACGCCGAGCAGCTCCGCCGGGGCGGAGGCCTGCTGGGCCCACCGCTGCGGCGCCGGGCCTGGGACCGCGGCCGCGTCCGGTCGGCGTCGCGGCGCTGACCCCCGCACGGCGAGGGGCCCGCGGTGCCGTGCACCGCGGGCCCCTCGGGCGTCGTCCCGTCAGCCGGCGATCAGCCTCTGCAGGTACACGCCGTAGCCGCTCTTGGCGAGGGGCGCGGCGAGGGCGGCGAGGTGCTCGTCGTCGATCCACCCGTTGCGCCAGGCGATCTCCTCGATGCAGCCGATCTTGTGGCCCTGCCGGTCCTCGATGACGCGGACGTACTCCGACGCCTGCATCATCGACTCGAAGGTGCCGGTGTCGAGCCAGGCCGTGCCGCGGTCGAGCACCTGCACCTGCAGGCGACCGGCCTCGAGGTAGCGCTCGTTGACCGTCGAGATCTCGAGCTCGCCCCGAGCGCTCGGCTCGATGGTCCCCGCGATGCGGACGACGTCGTTGTCGTAGAAGTAGAGGCCGGGCACCGCGTAGTTGCTCTTCGGCGCGAGGGGCTTCTCCTCGATCGAGACGGCCTTGAACTGCTCGTCGAACTCGACGACGCCGTAGGCCTTGGGGTCGGAGACGTGGTACGCGAAGATCGTCGCGCCCTCGACCTCGGCGTTCTTCTTGAGGTTCGAGCCAAGGCCCACCCCGTGGAAGATGTTGTCGCCGAGCACCAGCGCGACGCTGTCGTCGCCGATGAAGTCCGCGCCGATGACGAACGCCTGCGCGAGGCCGTCGGGCGAGGGCTGCACCGCGTACTCGATGGTCATGCCGAGCTGCGAGCCGTCGCCGAGCAGGGCCCGGAACTGGTCGTTGTACTCCGGGGTCGTGATGACGAGCACCTCGCGGATGCCGGCCATCATGAGCGTCGACAAGGGGTAGTACACCATCGGCTTGTCGTAGATCGGCATCAGCTGCTTCGAGATGCCCTTGGTGATCGGCCAGAGGCGTGTGCCGGACCCGCCGGCGAGGATGATGCCCTTCACGCGCGGTCCTCCTTCGCGTCGAGCGACGCGTAGTACGCGCGCATGTCGTCCCACGTGGGCAGCAGCCCCGCGGCGGCGGCCTCGGACAGGCCGGGTGCGTCGGTGTCCTTCGGCGACAGCAGCGCCTCCCCCGCCTCGGGCGGGAAGACGAGGCCGATCTCGGGGTCGAGCGGGTCGATGCCGTGCTCGCGCTGGGCGTCGAAGGTGTCGGTGACGAGGTAGCTGACCGTCGCGTCGTCGGTCAGCGCGACGAAGGCGTGGCCGAGGCCCTCGGCCAGGTAGATCGCGCGGCGGTCGACGCCGTCGAGCAGGACCGAGTCCCACTGCCCGAAGGTCGGCGACCCGACCCGGATGTCGATGACGTAGTCGAGGACGGCGCCGTGCGTCGCGGTGACGTACTTCGCCTGGCCCCGCGGCACGTCGGCGAAGTGGATGCCGCGGACGACGCCGCGCTTCGACACCGAGGTGTTGGCCTGGCGGAGGTCGATCGAGTGACCGACGGCCTCGGCCAGCCGGTCGAACCGGTACCACTCGAGGAACACGCCGCGGTCGTCGCCGAACTGCTTCGGCGTGACCTCGTAGCTGTCAGGGATCTTCAGTTCACGGATCTGCACCGGGGCAGCCTACCAACGACCCCGTGTCGGCCCCGGAGGCGGGACAGCGAGCCCCGGGACGACGACGTCGCGTCAGCGACCGGAGTAGTTCGACCCCGGCGCGACGGCGGTCGTGGGGATCGAGAGCGCGCGCAGCATGTCGACGAAGGCGACGCGGTTGAGCGTCTTGCGGGGGGCCCCGAGCAGCTGCAGGGCGGAGACCTGGCCCGTCGACGTGAGGTGCTTGAGGGTGCGGACGCCCACCACGCAGGTGAAGCCGACGCCGACCCGGTCGAGGGTCTCGTTGCAGGTGACGATGATCATGTCTTCTTCTTCCGGTCGAGCACGCCGAGGCGCGGGGACGTGGTGGTGGTGCGAGAGGGCGGTGCGGGCCGTCCGCGGTCGTGGCCGACCGCGGGGCACAGGTCACCTGAGCCAGTAGTTGGCCTTGGCGACGAGGGCCGAGCGAGGGACGGAGAGCGCGTCCAGCGCGTCGAGGAACGCCGCCGGCGAGAGGTCGTAGATGGGGACGTCGAGGGCCCGGAGCGAGTTGACCCACCCGGAGTTCTCGAGCTGACGCAGGTGACGGAACCCGATCAGCGCGACGTAGCCCGACCCGACGCCCGGCAGGGAGCCGGTGCAGCGGGCGATGACCGAGCCGAGGTCGTTCCGCTGCCCGACCGGTCCGGTCCAGGCGCGGGTGTAGTCGAAGTGCCACGGCTCGGGCCGGGAGAAGGTGTTGCCGGTCGGCTGCCAGCCGTAGGACGGCGCGTTGGCGTCCATCCAGCGCTTGGCCGCGGTGCCCGCGGTCTGGACGCCCGAGCCGAAGTCGACCGAGATGCCCCAGCCGTGGTTCGAGGTGCCCGGGTAGGCGGCCAGGTTGCCCGTGCCCGCCTGGTAGCGGTTCCAGTAGTCGAGCTGCCGGGCGTAGTCGCGGTAGCCCTCCGTGATGTCGAGGGTCCGCCCGACGGCCTTCGAGAAGGCGAGGCTCATCGCCGTGTACTGGCGGGCCGCGTCCTGGCGGAGGTAGCCGGAGCCGGGCACGGAGGAGATGACCGGGGTCAGCTGCGAGCTGGGGATCTTGCCGTTCTGGAAGCCGCCCCACGCGTTCTTCGCCGCCACGGCGAGGGCCTCCTTCACCGAGTCGACGGACGCCGTCGTCTCGCCGAGGCGGATCACCGCGGACGCGCTCGTGGGCCGGGCCAGCGCGCCGACGACGGCGACCGCCGACGTGGCGCCGGCGTACGCCAGCAGGCGTCGCCGATCGAGGGCGGCGGGAGCGGCGGCACCCCGGAGGAGCGTCTCGTTCTGATCCATGCGGCAACGGTCGCATGTACCCCGATGCGGCGTCTAGGGGCCGCGATACCCGTCTCCGGGGGACAAGGACGGGCCAGCGTCTAGGATCGAGCGACACGTCCGCCATCGAACCCCAAGGAACAAGCGTGAAAATCCTCGTCACCGGCGGCGCCGGCTTCATCGGCTCCAACTTCGTCCGACGCACCCTGGAGGACGCGTACCCGGGGCTCGAGGGCGCCGAGGTCGTGGTCCTCGACGCCCTGACCTACTCGGGCAACGAGGCCAACCTCGCGAGCGTCGCCGACTCGCCCCGCTTCCGCTTCGTCGAGGGCGACATCCGCGACGGCGCCCTGCTCGACACGCTCTTCCCCGAGGTCGACGCCGTCGTCCACTTCGCGGCCGAGTCCCACGTCGACCGCTCCGTCCGCGACGCCTCGATCTTCGTCGAGACCAACGTGCTCGGCACCCAGCAGCTCCTCGACGCCGCGCTCCGCGCCGACCTGAAGCGCTTCGTGCACGTGTCCACCGACGAGGTCTACGGCTCGATCGCCGAGGGCTCCTGGGCCGAGGACCGCCCCCTCGAGCCCAACTCCCCCTACTCCGCGTCGAAGGCCGGCAGCGACCTGCTCGCCCGCAGCTACCACCGCACGCACGGCCTGAACGTCTCGATCACGCGCTGCAGCAACAACTACGGCCCCTACCACTTCCCCGAGAAGGTCATCCCGCTGTTCGTCACGAACCTCATCGACGACCAGCACGTGCCCCTCTACGGCGAGGGGAACAACATCCGCGACTGGCTGCACGTCGACGACCACACCCGCGGCATCGCCATGGTGCTCGTGGGCGGTCGCGCCGGCGAGATCTACAACATCGGCGGCGGCACCGAGCTGACCAACAAAGAGCTGACCGGCATGCTGCTCGAGGCCACCGGCAAGGACTGGTCGTACGTCGACCGCGTCCAGGACCGCCTCGGCCACGACCTCCGCTACTCGGTCGACATCTCCAAGATCCGCTCCGAGCTCGGCTACGAGCCCCAGGTGCCCTTCGCCGAGGGCCTCGCCGACGTCGTCCAGTGGTACCGCGACAACCGTCAGTGGTGGGAGCCCCTGAAGGAGCGCGCGGCCCTCTGATGAGCGCGACACGCCCCTCCTACCTCGTCACCGGCGCCCGCGGCATGCTGGGCTCCGACCTCGTCGAGGCCCTGCACGGCCGCGACGTCACCCTCCTGGCGCGCGCCGACCTCGACGTCACCGACCGCGACGCCGTCCTCCGGGCGGTCCGCGGGCACGACGTCGTGATCAACGCCGCCGCGTACACGGCGGTCGACGCCGCCGAGACCGACGAGGAGGCGGCGCTCGCGGTCAACGGGACCGCCGTCGGCGTCCTCGCCGAGGCCTGCGCCGCCTCCGGCGCGAAGTTCGTCACGGTGTCGACCGACTACGTCTTCGCGGGCGACGCCGCCACGCCCTACGCCGAGGACACGGCCCACGAGCCGCTGAACGCCTACGGCCGCACCAAGGCCGAGGGCGAGCGCCTCGCCCTCGCGGCGCACCCGGACGGCACCTACGTCGTGCGGACCGCCTGGCTCTACGGACGCCACGGCGCGAACTTCCCGAAGACCATGCTGTCGCTGGCCGCCTCGCGCCCGACGCTGAGCGTCGTCGCCGACCAGGTCGGCCAGCCCACCTGGACCCTCGACCTGGCCCGCCAGATCGTGGCGATGCTCGACGCGGACGCCCCGGCGGGCGTCTACCACGGCACGAACTCCGGCGAGACGAGCTGGTTCGAGTTCGCCCGCGAGGTGTTCCGGGCGGCCGGCCTCGACGCTGCTAGGGTCGAGCCGACCGACAGCTCGACGTTCGTCCGGCCCGCTCCGCGGCCGAGCTACAGCGTCCTCGGCCACGACGCCTGGCACCGGGCGGGCATCGCCCCCATGCGTCCGTGGCGGGAAGCCCTGGGCGAGGCCGTTGACACGGGGGTGCTCGAGACCGATGACCACGCTACGAGTAGTCGTTGACCAGGTCCTGGCACCGGTCCCCGGCGGCATCGGCCGCTACACCGCCGAGCTGACGCGCGCCCTCGTCGCGGGGGCGCCTCGCGGCTGCGACGTCGAGGGCGTCGTCGCCGCGCACCCGCAGGCCGACTACGACCGGCTGACCGACCTCGTGCCGGGCCTGTCGCACCTCACCAAGTCGCCCCTCGGGCGGCGTGAGCTCGGGCTCGCCTGGCAGACCGGGCTGCTCGGCCTCCCCGGGCGGGGCATGGTGCACGCCACGAGCCTGCTCGCTCCCCTCGGGCGGCACGACCGGGGTCTGAACCCCGGCGACCAGACGGTCGTGACGATCCACGACACCGTGCCGTGGACGCACCCCGAGACCCTCACGCCCCAGGGCGTCCGCTGGCACCGGGCCATGGCGAAGCGGGCCCACCGGTTCGCGGACGCCGTCGTCGTGCCCACGCACGCCGTCGCGTCCGAGCTCGGCGACATCCTCCCCTTCGGCGACCGCCTCCGGGTGATCGGCGGCGCGGTGAGCGACGACCTCCGCGTGCCGGCCGACGCCGACGAGCTGGCCGAGCAGCTCGACCTCCCCGAGCGCTACGTCCTCAGCGTGGGCACGCTCGAGCCGCGCAAGGGCATCGAGCCCCTCATCCGTGCCCTGGCCCACGAGGACGCGCCCGACCTGCCGCTGCTCGTGGTGGGCCCCGAGGGCTGGGGCGACGTGCGCGTCGACGAGATCGTCGCCTCCGCCGGTCTCCCGCCCGAGTCGGTGCGCGTGCTCGGACACGTCTCCGACGCGCAGCTGGCGGTGCTGCTGCAGCGCGCCACGGTCTTCGTCTTCCCGAGCCTCGCCGAGGGCTTCGGCCTGCCCGTGGTCGAGGCCCTGAGCCTCGGCACCCCCACCATCGTCTCGGACGCCCCGGCCCTCGTCGAGGTCGCCGCGGACGCCGCCGTCGTCGTGCCTCGCGAGGACGCCGCTGGCTACCCGGCCCGGCTCGCGCAGGCGATCTTCCAGGTCGTCACCGACCTCGAGCTCTCGTCGAGGCTCGGCGTCGCAGGCCTCGACCGGGCACGTGCCTACAGCTGGGGCGACTCCGCCGACAAGGTCTGGCAGCTGCACGCCGACCTCTGACCGGGGCGGGCAGCCGGCCGGTCAGCGCGGGTCGTCCGTCGACGGGCGTGCCGCCGTCGCGGGGGCGGCCTCCGCCGTGCCGCGGCCGAGGCGGCGCCCGAGGAGCCGGGCCAGCGCGTGGCTCGGCCGCTCGACGACGAGGAAGAACGCCGTGGCCACGACGAGGGAGGCCGCCACGGCGAGGACGAGGGCGCCGACGGACCCCGGCCGGGCCGACGCGGCCGCGATGACGATCGGCTCGTGCACGAGGTAGAGGCTGAACGAGATCGTGCCCGCGAACCGGAGCGGGCGCGACGAGAGCACGGCCGCGAGGGGGGCCCAGGCGCCCGCCGCGAGCACCAGCACGGTGACGCCGACGACCGTGACCGGCCGCGTGGGGACGAACGACGCCTCGGCGGGCACGAACGGCAGCACGAGCCAGTACGAGCACGTGAGGAGCAGGCCCGCGCCGACGACGAGTCCCCAGCCGAGGTCCGACCGCGACCACGGCGCCAGGCGCTCGCGCAGGGTCGGCCACCACTGCGCCAAGGCGGTCCCCACCGCGAAGAGCGGCAGGTACGACAGCGCGTCCGACCGGATCTGGAAGCCGGCCGTCGACGCCACGAGCGCCACCACGATCTGCAGCCACGGGCGCACGGAGGCGCCCCACGAGAGGAAGGCCGCGAGGAGGAGCGAGAACACCACCTCCCACTGCAGCGACCAGAGCGGGCTGATCACGCGGGACGTGCCCGAGACGAGCGTCAGGTCGCGCAGGACCGAGAGCCCCGACCAGCCGGGGCTCCGGGCCGACAGCCACGCGCTGGCGCCGCTGCCGCGCGGCAGCGTCGTGACGACCAGGGCGCCGAGGGCGACCGCGCCGAACACGGGCAGGTAGAGGCGCAGGAGACGAGCCGGCAGGTAGGCCCGCCACGAGAAGCGCGGCGACGCGGCCGCGAGGCCCAGCACGAACCCCGACAGCACGAAGAAGAGGTAGACGGCCTCCGTGCCCGCCCACAGGAGGTGCAGCGGCGTGTGGACGATCCACCAGCTGGCCCCGGAGACGGGCTGGCGGTCGTAGTACGGCGCCGCGAGCGTCGGCTGCGTGAGCAGGACGTGGTGGACCACCACCACGAGGGCGGCGAGGCCACGGAGGCCGTCGAGGCCCGAGAGGCGGCCTCCCCCTACGCCGCCGGGTCGCGGGAGCGGACGGGACCGCCGCGGCGCGCCGTGCCTCGCCACGCGGGCTAGCCGGCGCTCGACGCCGTGGCGGCCGCGACGTCGGCATGAATGACGTCGTAGTCGGGGTAGACGTTCGAGTAGGTCGGCGGCACGATCTCGAGGTCGGTGATCGGCTGCGACCGGGCGTCGCGGGCCAGCCCCACGAACGCGCTCAGCGCCCCCTGGGGGATGTCGGTGTCGACCGTCTGCACGCCCGCCGACGCGACCGCCTGGAACTTCGACAGCACCTGGGCGGGCTGGAACTGCGACAGCAGGGCCTGCTGCACCTCGCGCTGCCGTGCCATGCGGTGGTAGTCGTCCGAGCCGTGGCGGGCACGGGCGTACCAGAGCGCGTGGTACCCGTCGAGCACCTGTTTCCCGGGCTCGATCCAGCCGTCGACGTTGATCGGGTTGCCTGCGGCGTCCACCCCGCCGTTGATGGGCAGCCGCCCCTCCGTGTTGTCGACGGAGATGCCTCCGAGCGCGTCGATGAGGTCGACGAAGCCCTGCATGTCGATCAGCACGTAGTACTGCAGCGTCAGGCCGGTGACGCCCTCGACCGCGTCGCGCATCGCCTCGATGCCCGGGTTGCTGCCCTTCGACTCGGCGTCCGGGTAGAGGTCGGGGTGCTCCTCGCCGTAGGTGTACAGGTAGCTGACCAGGCAGTCGTCGCCGCAGGTGTACCCGGTCGGGAACGGCCCGTAGAGCGGGGAGCCCTCGGAGAACGGCGCGTTGTAGAGGTTGCGCGGCACCCCGACGATGGTCGTGGCGCCCGTCTCGGCGTCGATGCTCGCGACGCTGATGCTGTCGGGCCGGAGGCCGGTGCGGTCCGAGCCCGCGTCGCCGCCGAGCAGGAGGATGTTGTACCGCCCGTCGACGGGGTCGGCCGCCGCCTGCTGCGAGGTGAAGAGGTCGTTCAGCAGCCCGTGCTGCACGCCCGTGACGTAGGCGCCCCAGGCTACGGGCCCCACCGTGGCCGCCGTCAGCAGCACCATGACGCCGGCGATGAACCCCCGGGCGGTCGGCAGCGTGCGGACGATCTTGACGAGCCGCAGGGTGTCGAGGGTGAGCACGACCCAGAGCACCGCGTAGTAGACGAGGAAGACCTGCATGACGGTCAGCGCCACGACGTTCGTCGCGACCTCGAGCAGCGGCGTCTGCCAGAACAGGGCCAGGACGACGATGACCACGGCCACCGCCCACGACACCAGCGTGGAGGCGAGCCCCCAGCGACCGAGCCGCTTGCTGCCCGCGAGCACCTGCGCCGAGCCGGGGATGAGCACGTTCAGCAGCACGAGGGCCCAGGCCCGCCGCGTCATGAAGGTCGGCGACCCGAGGTCGGGGTGCCGGACGGGCAGCGCGACGCTCACAGCGACTGGCGGAGGGCCGTGTTCTTCTCCTCGACCAGCTCGCCGAGGCTGGTCGCGTACTCGGCCAGCCGGGCCGAGATGCGGGGGTCGGAAGAACCCAGGATGCGCGCGGCCAGCAGGCCCGCGTTGGCCGCCCCGCCGATGGAGACCGTCGCGACCGGGATGCCGGCCGGCATCTGCACGATCGAGAGCAGCGAGTCGAGCCCGTCGAGCTTCGCCAGGGCGACCGGCACGCCGATGACGGGGAGGGTGGTGACCGAGGCGAGCATCCCCGGGAGGTGGGCCGCGCCTCCTGCGCCGGCGATGACCACGCGGACACCGCGGCCGGCGGCCTCGCGGCCGAACCGCATCATCTTCTCGGGAGTGCGGTGGGCCGAGACGACCTCGACCTCGTGCGCCACCCCGAACTCGCTGAGGATCTCGGAGGCGCTGCGGAGGGTCGGCCAGTCGCTGTCGGAGCCCATGACGATCGAGACGACGGGCGGCCGCGAGGGGTCGTTCGGCCGTGTCGGGACGGTCGGGAGGTCATCGATCTGCTCGGGCACGAGCTAGAGGATAGCCTCAGTCGTCGAGATGGGCGGCTGCGGCGCGCGTCCGCGCGACCACGTCGTCGAGCTCGGCGCCCGTGCCCGTGACGTGCCCGACCTTGCGGCCCGGGCGCGGCTCCTTGCCGTAGTCGTGCACCTTGACGCCCGGCTGGTCGGCCAGCACGGCGGGCAGCCGGTCGGCGAACGAGCCCGACGCCGGGCCGCCGAGCACGTTGACCATGACGCTCCAGGCGGCCGTCGGCGACGCGTCGCCGAGCGGCAGGTCGAGCACCGCCCGGAGGTGCTGCTCGAACTGGCTCGTCACGGCGCCGTCGATGCTCCAGTGACCGGTGTTGTGCGGGCGCATCGCCAGCTCGTTGACGAGCAGCCGGTCGTCGGTGGTCTCGAAGAGCTCGACGGCGAGCACCCCCGTGACGTCCAGCCGCTCGGCGACCGTGCGGGCGATGTCGTCGGCCACCGCGGCGACGCGGCCGGTGCTCGACGGAGCCGGGGCGATCACCTCGGCGCAGACGCCGTCGCGCTGCACGGTCTCGACGACGGGCCACGCCACCACGTCGCCGGACGGTCGCCGGGCGACGAGCTGCGCGAGCTCGCGACGGAACTCGACGAGCTCCTCGACGAGCAGCGCGCCGTCGCCGCCGTGCTCGGCGACCGCGGCGAACCAGTCGTCGGCGCCGTCGGCCGAGCGCACGACGCGCACGCCCTTGCCGTCGTAGCCGCCGCGGGGGGTCTTCACGACGGCCCGGCCGCCGTGCTCGGCGAGGAAGGCGCCGAGCTCGACGGAGTCGTGGACGACCGCCCACTCGGGCAGCGGGAGCCCGAGCTCGGCGAGCCTCTCGCGCATGACGATCTTGTCCTGCGCGACGGCCAGGGCCGCCGGGGACGGGTGCACGGCGACGCCCGCCTCCACGAGCGCGGCCAGCACGGCCTGCGGGACGTGCTCGTGGTCGAAGGTGACGGCGTCGAGCCCGCGGGCGAAGTCGAGCACGGTCGCGGCGTCGTGGTAGTCGCCCACCGCGGTGGCCGCGAGGGCGGCCGGGCTGCCCTCGGTCTCGGCGAGCACGCGGATGTCGAGCCCCAGCGCGATCGCCGGAGGCACCATCATGCGGGCGAGCTGTCCGCCGCCGATCACGCCGATGCGGTAGGCCATGGAGTCTCCTCGGGGTCGCACCGCGGGCCGGCCGGGCGCCCGCCGACGGCGGGCCCGGCCGCGACGGCGCGGTATGTTCTCGTGACGGCTCGTCGAGCCACGGTCCATCTTGGCGGAAGCAACGAGGAGGCGCATGCGACGGCTCATCGGCCAGCTCCTGCGGTACGGCACGATCGGCGCGCTCGGCGTCGTCCTCGACCTCTCCCTCTTCAACGCCCTGCGGGCGACCGTCCTCTCCCCCGACGCCGTGGCGGCCGGACCGGTGCTCGCGAAGGTCGCCTCCGGGCTCGTGGCCATCGTCGCCGTCTGGCTCGGCAACCGCTACTGGACCTTCCGCGCCCACCGCCGACGGCGGGCCGTGCGCGAGGCGCTCGAGTTCTTCGCCGTCGCGCTCGGCGGCCTGGCCATCGGGCTCGGCTGCCTCGTCGTGTCGCACTACGTGCTCGGGTTCCGCTCGGCCGCCGCCGACAACCTGTCGACCAACGTCGTCGGGCTCGCCCTCGGCTCGGTGTTCCGCTTCAGCCTCTACAAGCTCTGGGTCTTCCATCCCGGCCGCACGGCGGCCGAGGCCCCCACCTCGGCGGAGCGCCAGGCCCTGGCCGGGGTCGGCACGCCCTCGGGCGACCGCTGACCACGGACCGGGACGGCGCCCCGGGAGCGACGACGGTCAGCCGACGAGCGCGCCGGTGACGACGGGCGCGGACGGCGTGCCCCCGATCGTGCAGCGGTACGAGACGTTCGCGACGCCCACGTCCCCGCCGGTGAACTGACCGGTGATCTCGATGGTGCGCGCGTCGCCGCTGCCCGTCAGGGCCTGCGAGCTGCGCGCCGCCCAGGCGTAGTCGCCGCCGAGCGACGTCGTCGCGGAGTCGACGCAGGCCTGGTAGGCGGTCTCGTCGGTCCAGTCCGCGGTGCCGGACGAGGGCTGCGGGGCCGGCGCGATGCTCGTCGTGCCCCCGCCCGGCGCCGGCTCGGCCGACGTGGACGGCGTCGCGGGGGCGGACGGGGAGGCCGACGCCGACGGGGACGCCGGAGCCGACGCGCTGCGGGTCGGCGTCGTGCTGGGCCCCGCGTCGCCGCCGCCGACGCAGCCGCTCAGCGCGAGCGCGGCGCCGAGGGCGACGGTGACGACGAGGGCGCGGTGGGGTGCGGTCATGCCCGCCATGCTACGGCCGGGCCGGTCAGGGGCGGCCGAGGCCGCGCGCGTCGAAGCCGGCGGCGCGCCAGGCCGTCAGGTCGAGCACGTTGCGCCCGTCGACGATGCGCTTCTGGGCGACGAGCGACCCGACGGTCTCGGGGTCGAGGGCCTTGAACTCGCGCCACTCGGTGAGCACGAGGACCACGTCGGCGCCGCGCAGGGCGGTCTCGGCGTCGGGCGCGTAGTCGAGCTGAGGAGCGAGTCGCGCGGCCGTGACGTTCGCCTCGGGGTCGAAGACGGCGACGTGGGCGCCCATCTCGTGCAGCCGCCGGGCGACGTCGAGGGCGGGCGAGTCGCGCACGTCGTCGCTGTCGGGCTTGAAGGCGAGGCCGAGCACGGCGACCCGCGAGCCCGCGGCACCGCCGACGAGCTCGTCGGCCAGCGTGACGACGCGCTCCCGGCGACGGAGGTTGACGGCGTCGACGTCGGCGAGGAACGCGAGCGAGTCGAGGCCGAGCTCGTCGGCGCGGGCCTGGAAGGCGCGGATGTCCTTCGGCAGGCAACCGCCGCCGAAGCCGATGCCGGCGTTGAGGAAGCGCCGGCCGATGCGGGCGTCGTGCCCGATCGCGTCGGCGAGCTGGGTGACGTCGGCGCCGGTGGCCTCGGCGATCTCGGCCATGGCGTTGATGAACGAGATCTTCGTGGCGAGGAAGGCGTTGGCGGAGACCTTGACGAGCTCGGCGGTCGCGTAGTCGGTGACGATGCGGGGCGTCCCGGTCGCGAGGGCCGTCTCGTAGACGGCGTCGAGCAGCGCGGTGGCCCGCTCGCCGTCGGCGCCGGCCGGGACGCCGTAGACGAAGCGGTCGGGCGAGACGGTGTCGGCGACGGCGAAGCCCTCGCGGAGGAACTCCGGGTTCCAGGCCAGGTCGGCCCCCGGCGAGGAGGCGCGGACCACCTCGGCGAGGCGCGCCGCGGTGCCCACCGGGACGGTCGACTTGCCGACGACGAGGTCGCCCTCCGACAGGTGCGGCAGCAGCCCCTGCACCGCGGCGTCGACGTAGGTCAGGTCGGCGGCGTGGCTGCCCGCGGTCTGGGGCGTGCCGACCGCGACGAAGTGCACCTGCGCCCCGGCGGCCTCGCTCATGTCGGTCGTGAAGCGGAGCCGGCCGCTGGCGGTGGCGCGCTCGAGGACCTCGGGCAGGCCCGGCTCGAAGAAGGGCGCGCGGCCCGCCGACAGCTCGGCGACCTTCCGCTCGTCGACGTCGACGCCGACGACGTCGTGTCCGAGCTCGGCCATGCACGCAGCATGGACGGCCCCCAGGTAGCCACAACCGATGACAGAGATCCTCATGGGAAAAAACCTAGGGGGCGACGGGGTCCGATGACTAATCGCGCCGCGGCGGACCGGGCGGCCAGCCGGGGCCCCCGGCGTCGGGGGCGGACCGGTCGTGACGGCGCCGGTCGGCCACGAGGCTCGCGTTCGCCTCCATGAGGTCGTGCAGCGTCGCCTGGACGAGATCGGCACCGGGCACGTCCCAGAGCACGACGGGGCGGTCGAGCCCGGTGTTGATGAGCACGTCGCCGCTGCGGAAGAGGCTCTGCACGCCGTTCTTCCGCACGGTGAGGTCGTAGCCCCGGCTGTGCAGGAGCTCTTGCCGCGTGCGGACGAAGAGCCCGCGTCGGATGACGATGCGCCGGGTCGTGACGACGTAGTGACGGCCCGACCAGACGAGCAGCGGGACGAGCCAGAGCAGCACGGCGAGCGCGGCCGCGGCGCCGAGCAGCACCTGGTTCTGCCACTCCTCGTCGAAGCTGCCCGCGAACCAGCCCGCGGCGCCGCAGAGCACGACGAGGACGACCGACGGCCAGAACAGCACGCGGGCGTGCGGGTGCAGGCGCGCGATCACCCTCTCGGGCTGCGGCTGCCGGGGGTCGCTCATGGGGTCATTCATACCGCAGATGCGTCACGTCGCCCGAGGCCACGGCGACGTCGCCTCGACCCGGCGCCCGGACGACGAGCCGGCCGTCGGCGTCGAGCCGGACCGCCTCGCCGACGAGGTCCGCGCCTCCCGGCAGCTCGACCCGCACCCGGCGGCCGATCGTCGTGCACTCGGCCTCCACCCGGGCCCGGACGGCCTCGCGGGCCGGTTCGTCGCCCGTGGCGAGCGCGGCGAGCAGCCCTCGGGTCCCGTCGAGCCAGGCCGACAGCACCCGGTCGGCCAGCGCCTCCGGCGTGCCCTCCGCACCGTGCAGGCCGAGCGACGTCGAGGTCGGGGTCGGCAGCTCGTCCGCGGCGAGGGCGAGGTTGACGCCGGCGCCGACGACGACGGCCGACCCGTCGGGCCGCAGCTCGGCCAGCAGGCCCGCCACCTTGAGGCCGTCGACCTGGACGTCGTTCGGCCACTTGAGCCCGACCTCGCCCCGGGTCACGACCGCCGCGACGGAGGCGCGCATCGCCGCCCCGGCGACGAGCGGCACCCAGCCGAGGGCGTCCGGCCCGAGGCGCCGGGCGTCGAGGAGGAGGCTCGCCGCGAGGGTCCGCCCGGGCGGAGCCGTCCACGTGCGGCCGAGGCGGCCCCGGCCCGCCGTCTGGGAGAGGGTCGCGAGGACGCTGCCGTCGGGGGCGGCGGCGTCGGCCAGCAGGTCGGCGTTCGTCGACCCGGTCTCGTCGACCCGGACGAGGCGGGAGGCGCGGGCTGAGCTGAGCGGGAAGGTCACCAGCCCACCATATTCTGCGAGGACTCCCACAACTCCGGGTCCGCCGGACGTGCGGATGTCTCCAACGGCGGGCGCCGACGCCCTGGGTAGAGTGAAGCGCGTGACTTCCGACCCCACCTCCCCCGGCGCCCCGCAGCCCGAGGCCGCGCAGCCCGACCTCCGCACCACCGCCGGCAAGCTGGCCGACCTCCGCTCGCGGTACCACGAGGCCGTGACGGCGAGCGGCGAGGCCGCGATCGCCAAGCAGCACGCCAAGGGCAAGATGACGGCGCGCGAGCGCATCGACGGCCTGCTCGACCCGGGGTCGTTCGTCGAGCTCGACGAGTTCGTCCGCCACCGCACCCACGCTTTCGGCATGGAGGCCAAGCGCCCCTACGGCGACGCCGTCGTCACCGGCACGGGCACGATCCACGGCCGCCAGGTCGCCGTCTACTCGCAGGACTTCACCGTCTTCGGCGGGTCGCTCGGCGAGGTGGCCGGCGAGAAGATCATCAAGGTGATGCAGCTCGCGCTGAAGACCGGCGTGCCGATCATCGGCATCCTCGACAGCGGCGGGGCGCGCATCCAGGAGGGCGTCGTCGCCCTCGGCAAGTACGGCGAGATCTTCCGCCTCAACACCGCCGCGTCGGGCGTCATCCCGCAGATCTCGCTCATCATGGGGCCGGCGGCCGGAGGCGCGGTGTACTCCCCCGCCCTCACCGACTTCGTCATCATGGTCGACAAGACCAGCCACATGTTCGTGACCGGCCCCGACGTCATCAAGACGGTGACGGGCGAGGACGTCGGCTTCGAGGAGCTCGGCGGCGCCCTGACGCACAACACGGTGAGCGGCGTCTCGCACTACCTCGCCAGCGACGAGGACGACGCCCTCGACTACGCCCGGTCGCTGCTGTCGTACCTGCCCGACAACAACCTGTCCGAGCCCCACGTCTTCGACCGGGCGGTCGAGCTCGAGACGACCGACGACGACCGGCAGCTGAACACGCTGATCCCCGACAGCCCGAACCAGCCCTACGACGTCACGACCGTCATCGAGCACGTCGTCGACGACGGCGAGTTCCTCGAGGTGCAGCCGCTCTTCGCCCCGAACATCGTCATCGGCTTCGGCCGCGTCGAGGGCCGCTCGGTCGGCATCATCGCCAACCAGCCCTCGGCCATGGCCGGCACCCTGAACATCGAGGCCGGCGAGAAGGCGAGCCGCTTCGTGCGGTTCTGCGACGCCTTCGGCATCCCGATCCTCACGCTCGTCGACGTGCCGGGCTACCTGCCGGGCACCGACCAGGAGTGGACCGGCGTCATCCGCCGCGGGGCGAAGCTGCTCTACGCGTACGCGGAGGCGACCGTGCCCCTCGTCACGGTCATCACGCGCAAGGCCTACGGCGGCGCCTACATCGTCATGGGGTCGAAGCAGCTCGGCGCCGACATCAACCTCGCCTGGCCCACGGCCGAGATCGCGGTGATGGGCGGACAGGGCGCCGTCAACATCCTGTACCGCGGCGAGATCAAGGCCGCCGAGGCCGCGGGCGAGGACGTCGCCGAGGTGCGGGCCCGGCTCGCCAGCGAGTACACCTACAACGTGGCCAGCCCGTTCCTCGCTGCAGAGAGAGGCGAGCTCGACGGCGTCATCGAGCCCGCGGCCACCCGCGTCTCCGTGATCAAGGCCCTCCGAGCCCTCCGCACGAAGCGCGCCGAGCAGCCGCCCAAGAAGCACGGGAACATCCCCCTGTGACCGGGCGCCACGCGGCCGCGTCGTCCCCCGGGGCGGACGACGCCCTGCTGCGCGTCGTCTCGGGCTCCCCGAGCGCGGAGGAGCTCGCGGCCGTGACGGCCGTGCTGGCCGCCGTCGAGGCCGCCGAGGCCGCGCAGGCGGCGACCGCCGCCGTGCCGGTGGAGACCGCCTGGTCGCGGTCGCAGCGGCGACTCCGACGCCCGCAGTCGCGCGGCGCCGGGCACTGGCGCGGCTTCTCCGCCTGAGCGGAGGCCGAGAGGGGCCAGACTCGTCCGTCTGCCCTCCGGTGTCCCCCTAAATGACGACTGTGCACGGGCTCCACCGGGGCGCATAGTAGTTCTTGCTAGGTGTCTCTCTCAGAGTTGCATCGCCGATCGGACGCCGACTAGGGTAAGCGGGCTCCGATCGGGGGCGGGTCAGGGCGGTATTCGGGTTATCGCCCTGACCCGGGATCTTCCGGAAGGCCCAGACGTCACCGTCTGGGCCTTCCGTCATCTCCGGGGCCCTCTCGCCGGTCGCCGCGAGTCGCCCGAGGACTCCCCCTCGGCCGTCAGTCGACGTGCCGCGGGATCTGCAGCCAGAGCTGCACCTCGTCGTCGTCCTCGTCGTCGTCGTCCCCCGTCGAGACTCCCTGCCCGAGGGCGCTCGACGACGGGTCGGGCGAGCCGATCCCCACCACCGTCACCGCGTCGTCCCCGCCCCCGGGCACGGTCCGCACGATGAGGCGGTCGGCCGACGAGCCGTGCAGCGCCTCCGCGAGCGCGGCATGGACGCGCCGGAGGTCGTCGACCCCGAGGTCGTCGATGCCGCCCTCGTCGAGGAGGCTCACGACGGCGCCGCGACGGCGGGCCGCCATGACCTCGGCCCGCACCGCGTCGTCGAGCAGGCGCCGCCCGCGGATCTCGTCGCGGATGGCGCCCTCGAGGTGGAGGCACTCCTCGCGCTGGCCGGCGTCGAGGTCGCCGCCCTGGGCGACGATGGCCTGCAGCATGGGCCGGGCGGTCCGTCCCGTCTGCAGCAGGCGGTACTGACGCTCGTTGACGTGGGCCTCCTGCGCCGCCTGCCAGTCGGCCGCCTCGTGCTCGGCGAGGATGAACTCGCGGGTCTCGCGGCTGGCCCGCGTCAGGGTCGACGAGATGGCGTGGGAGAACGCCACCCAGCTGACACTGCCCACGGCGCCGATGTCGGCGAGGGCCCCGAACCCGGCCCACGACGCGGCGTGCACGGCCATGAAGCCGACGCCGAGCCACGCGAAGCCCTGTCGTCGGCGCGTCGACACGATGACCATCAGCGTGCCAACGGCCGCGACGTACCAGGTCGCGTAGCCGTTCTTGTCGGACGGGTCGAGCTGGGACGTCACCTGGAGCGGCACCACGATGCTGACGGCGAGCGCGAAGCCGGCGAGCCAGACGGGCATGGCCGGCTGCCGTGACGGCCAGAGCACCATGACCGTGACCACCCCGTACAGGGCCATGCACGCCACGACGGGCACCGGATCGGCGACCCGGTCGAGCGACGCCGCCGCCAGCACGAGGTGGTAGGCCGAGAACACGGCGGCCAGGGACACGATGAGCCACCGGGGCACCGAGACCCTCACGAGGCCGCCTCCGCCGCGTCGTCGACGGCCGGCCAGCGGAGGCGCACCACGGTCCCCTCGCCGGGGCGCGAGTCGATCCGGGCGCGGCCTCCGGCGTTGGCGACCCGCTCGAGGATCGACACGCGCACCCCGAGACGGCCCTCGGGCACCTCGGCCGGGTCGAAGCCCGCCCCCGTGTCGCCGACCGCGACCTCGGCGCCGCCGTCCTCCGTCGGCGCGAGGTCGATCCACCGCCGCACCCCCGGGCCGTCGCCCGCGTGCTGCGAGCTGTTGACGACCGCCTGCACCGCGGCGCTGCAGAGCGCCTCGGCCGCCGGCGACGGCAGGCCGTGGTCCTCCAGCCCCTCGGTGGCGACGTCGACCTCGACGCCCAGCTCGGCGATCGCGGCCACCAGCCGGTCGCGCAGGGCGCAGAGGGTCGTGTGCGACTCGTCGAACGGCGTCGAGCTCGCCGCCGTCGAGAGGTGGGCCATGGCGTTGCGCGCCATGTTCGTCGCGAGCACCTTCTCCTCCGGCGACCACGCCCGGGCGGCCTGGATGAAGGTGGTGAGGACGCTGTCGTGCACGATCGCGTCGACCTGGACGCGCTCGAGCTCCGTCGCGTGCTCCCGGATCGCGGACGAGTAGCGGGTGACCGCGGTCGCCTGCGCGGCGTCGACCGCGGCGCTGGCCTGGCGCAGGATCAGGACGAGGATGAGCACGCCGCCCCCGAGCAGCACGGCGTACGTCGAGTCGAGCACCGCGCGGGAGACCGACACCGCGCCTCCGGACGGGGTGAGGCGGATGAGGCCGTAGACGATCGGGGCGGCGAAGAGGTACGCCGTCGCGACCCAGGCCGAGAACGAGTAGGCGGCCGCGGCGGTGGCCACCGTGCAGAGGTACCAGAGCCAGGGCTGCTGGGGCTGGACGACGCCCGGGTCCTCGACGGCGAGGGGCCAGGTCACGAGGGCGATGAGGTACGCGATCGCGAGGAACGCGCACGCGGTCTCGACGCCGCGGACGACGACGCTCGCGACGCCGATGACGACGAAGCCGCCGAACATCGACAGGCCGATGATCCAGGCCCAGGCGAGCTGCATGTCGTCGAACTGCGTCACCGCGGTGGTCAGGGCCTGCAGGCCGAAGACGAGCCCGGCGGCGCCGACGACACGACCGAGCACCTTGTCGAAGAGGGCCCGGCTGATGGGGTTCCGCGCCGCGCGGGGCGGCGGGGCGGGAGCGGTCGGCGGCCGCTCAGCGGCCATCGGCGCCGTCCGCGTCGAGACCCGGCAGGATGCCGTCCTCGACGGCGCGACGCAGGAGGTCGACCTTCGTGGGCGCGGGGCGTCCGACCTCGACGTACTTGACGCGGATGCGGTCGAGGTACTCGCGGGCGGTGGAGTAGCCGATCCCGAGCTGCTGCGCGGCCAGCTTGAGCGGCAGGCCGGAGGCGTAGAGGTGCAGGATCTCGCGCTCACGGCGACCGAGCTGGGCCTTGGCGAAGTCGCGGTCGGCGTCGATGGCGCTCGCCCACTCGAGGTTGTTGAGCACGTCGCCGCGCGCCACCGTCGCGACGGCCGCCATGACGGTCTTCGTGGCCGACGACTTGGGGATGACCCCCGCCGCCCCCGCGGCGAGCGCCTCGCGCACGCTGGCGACGCGGTCGGCGATGCTGTGGACGAGCACGGCCGAGCCGGTCGCCTGCACGCGCTTGACGTTCTCGGTGACCGTCGACCCGTCGCCGAGCGACAGGTCGAGGACGACGACGTCGACCTCACGACCGGCCAGGCCCTCGACGAACTCGGTGACGCCGGCCGCCGTGAGCACGACCTCGAAGCCCTCGTTCTGGCACGCGGCCTGGATGCCCAGGCGGACCGACTCGTGGTCGTCGACGATGGCGACGCGCACGGGCGCGGGGGCGGACGAGGTCGACGCGGTCGACGCGGCGGCGTCCGTCGAGGTTTCGGTCACGGTGTTCCTTCGGTCGGCGTGCGGCCCGGTCCCTGATCCTGGCCGTCAACACCGCCCATCGTATCGGTACGCCCGTCCCCCGCCCCCGACGCCCGGGCCGGTCCGCGCCTCCCCTTCGGGGGTGCCGGCGCCCCGCGACGACCGTCGCTCAGCGGCGTCGGAGCCGCACGACCGTCTCGACGTGGTGGGTGCTCGGGAAGAGGTCCCAGGCGCGGAGGGCGTCCACGTCGTACCCGCCGTCACGGAAGAGCGCGACGTCGCGGGCGAGGGCGACGGGGTCGCACGCGACGTAGACGACCTGGGCCGGGGCGAGCTCGGTGATCGCCTCGACGACCTCGCGGCCGGCGCCCGAGCGCGGCGGGTCGAGGACGACGGTCGCGGCCCGGTGACGGCTGCGCTCGGCGGCGCCCGCCTGCGAGGCGACCTGGCGGATCCAGCGCTCGACGCGCCCCGTGACGGCGGAGGCCCCGAGCCACTCGGCGAGGTTCTCCGACGCGTGCTCGGTCGCGCGCTCGTCGCTCTCGACGCTCGTGACCCGGGTGGCCGGCCCGAACTCGTCGCCGAGCGCGGCGGCGAGGAGCCCGACGCCGCCGTAGAGGTCGAGGTTCGCGGCGCGCGGGTCGAACGCCTCGGGGTCGACGAGGTCGCGGACGGCGGCCGACAGCGTCTCGGCCGCGTGGCGGTGGACCTGCCAGAACCCGCGGTCGTCGAGCTGGAACTCGCGGTCGCCGACGCGCTCGGTGACCGTGCTGCGGGCCTGGTCGCCGATGATCAGGCGGGCGCCGCCGTCGCTCGTGGCGAGCACGTCGACGTGCTGCTCGCCGGGGAACGCGTCGCCGAGCGGCGCCGCCTCGGCGACCTCCGGGGTCGCCAGGGGCAGGTCGTCGACGTGCACGACCGTGTGCGAGCGGACGGCGTAGGGGCCCGGGCGGCCGTCGGCGTCGACGTGCAGCCGCACCCGCGTGCGCCAGCCGGTGCCGCCGCGCTCGTCGTCGCCCGGCAGCGCGGCGACCTCGACCGTGGCCTCGGCCTCGCCCATGCCCCCGGTGCGCACGAGCGCGTCACGGATCACCTGGGCCTTCAGGGCGCGCTGGTGCGGGAGGGCGATGTGGCCGAACTCCGCGCCTCCGGCCCGCCGCTCGGGCGCGACGTCGAGGGCGGCGGCCGACCAGACGTGCTCGCGGCGGTGCTCGCTCGGCTCGAGCACGGCGACCGTCTCGGCGCGCCAGAACGACTTCTTCCGGTCGTCAGTGACGCGCGCGACCACCCGCTCGCCGGGCAGGGTGTCGGACACGAACACCACCCGGCCGTCGAGGCGCGCCACCGAGATGCCCCCGTGTGCGATGCCGGTCACGTCCAGTTCGACCTCACGGCCCTGCATGTCTCCCATGCGACGAGTCTGACAGGCTGGTCGGCATGACCGTCCCCCTCTACCTGGCCAGCACCTCCCCCGCCCGCCTCGCACTGCTGCGGGCCGCCGGGATCGAGCCCGTGCTCATCAGCCCCGGCGTCGACGAGGAGGCGGCGGTCGCGCACGAGGAGGAGCGCCTCGGCCGCCCCCTCGACGCCGCCGCCACGGTCTCGCTGCTCGCGCGGCTCAAGGCCGAGGCCGTGCTCGACGTCACGGTCGACGGACGCCCGCTCGACGGCCTCGTGCTCGGCGGCGACAGCGCGTTCGAGTTCGCCGGCGAGGTGCACGGCAAGCCGCACGAGCCCGCCCTGGCCCTCGCCCGCTGGGAGCGCATGGCCGAGGTCGGGGAGGGCACCCTCTGGTCGGGCCACTGGCTGGTCGACCACCGGGGAGGCGCGCCCCGCGTCTCCGAGGAGCACCCGGCCGGGGGCGCCGGCGCCGTCGCCAGCGCGCACCTCACCTTCGCCGACGACCTCGACCCGCACGAGCTCGCCGCCTACGTCGCGACCGGCGAGCCCCTCGAGGTGGCGGGGGCGTTCACCATCGACGGCATCGCCTCCGCGTTCATCAGCCGGATCGAGGGCACGCCGAGCGCGGTCGTCGGCCTCTCGGTGCCGGTGCTCCGCTCCCTGGTGAAGGGCTTCGGCGTGCCTTGGCACGAACTGTGGACGAGCGGGGCGACCCCGGCCTGACCGGGCGCCTGGTAGGAAAGCTCACGCGCCTCCGGCCCGTTTTTGTGCACGTCAGCCAAAGGACGGGTGTCGACTCCGAATAAGGTGGGGGACTATGCCGCGTATCAGCAAGGTCCTCATCGCCAACCGTGGAGAGATCGCCGTCCGGGTGATCCGGGCCGCGCGCGACAGCGGCATCGCCTCGGTCGCCGTCTACGCCGACCAGGACCGCGACGCCCCGCACGCCCGACTCGCCGACGAGGCCTACGCCCTGGGCGGCACGACGAGCGCCGAGACCTACCTCGTCATCGACAAGATCCTCTCGGTCGCGCGCCGCTCCGGCGCCGACGCCGTGCACCCCGGCTACGGCTTCCTCGCCGAGAACGCCGACTTCGCCCGCGCCGTCACGGCGGCGGGCCTGATCTGGATCGGCCCCTCCCCCGAGGCGATCGAGCAGCTGGGCGACAAGGTCAGCGCGCGCCACATCGCCGAGCGGGTCGGCGCGCCCCTCGCCCCCGGCACCCTCAACCCCGTCTCCGGCGCCGACGAGGTGCTCGACTTCGTCGACCAGCACGGCCTGCCCGTCGCCATCAAGGCGGCGTTCGGCGGCGGCGGACGCGGCCTCAAGGTCGCCCGCACCCGCGACGAGGTGCCCGAGATGTTCGACTCGGCCGTCCGTGAGGCCGTCGCCGCCTTCGGCCGCGGCGAGTGCTTCGTCGAGAAGTACCTCGACCAGCCCCGACACGTCGAGACCCAGTGCCTGGCCGACGCGCACGGCACCGTCGTCGTCGTGTCGACGCGCGACTGCTCGCTGCAGCGCCGCCACCAGAAGCTCGTCGAGGAGGCGCCCGCCCCCTTCCTGACGGAGGCGCAGACCACCGCCCTCTACGAGTCGTCGAAGGCCATCCTCCGCGAGGTCGGCTACGTCGGCGCCGGCACCTGCGAGTTCCTGATCGGCAAGGACGGCACCGTCTCGTTCCTCGAGGTCAACACGCGCCTCCAGGTCGAGCACCCCGTCTCGGAAGAGGTGACGGGCATCGACCTGGTCCGCGAGCAGTTCCGCCTCGCCGAGGGCGGCGTGCTCGACTACGGCGACCCCGAGGCCCGCGGCCACTCGTTCGAGTTCCGCATCAACGGCGAGGACGCCGGTCGCGGCTTCATGCCGGCCCCCGGCCCCGTGCACGTCTTCAAGGCCCCGGGCGGCCCCGGCGTCCGCGTCGACAGCGGCGTGCAGGCCGGTGACGAGATCAGCGGCTCGTTCGACTCGCTGCTCGCCAAGCTGATCGTCACGGGCTCGTCGCGCGAGGACGCCCTCGAGCGCTCGCGCCGCGCCCTCGACGAGTTCGAGGTGGCCGGCCTGCCCACGGTGCTGCCCTTCCACCGCGCCATCGTCCGCGACCCCGCCTTCGCGCCCGCCGGCGACGAGCCCTTCTCGATCTACACGCGCTGGATCGAGACCGAGTTCGTCAACGACATCCCCGCGTGGAGCGGCGAGGCCGAGGCGCCCCGACCCGACGACGAGCGCACGACGGTCGTGGTCGAGGTCGGCGGCAAGCGCGTCGAGGTCTCGCTGCCTGCCGGCCTCGGTGCCCGCACCGCGCCTCCGGCCGCCGCCCCCCGCCGCCGCGGCGCCGGTCGGTCGTCGGTCGTCACCGCGACGGGCGCCGAGGTGAAGTCGCCCATGCAGGCGACCGTCGTCAAGCTCGCCGTCGAGGAGGGCCAGCACGTCGTCGCGGGCGACCTCGTGCTCGTGCTCGAGGCCATGAAGATGGAGCAGCCGGTCGCCGCCCACCGCGACGGCGTCGTCTCGGGCATCTCGGCCACCGTCGGCGAGACGGTCTCGTCGGGCCACGTGCTGCTCAGCATCGACCAGCCGTAGGGGCCCGGGGCGGGGCGGGACCCGCCCAGACCCTAGAGTGGTGCGCATGTCCGAGACACCCACGCACCCCCTCGACGACCCGACCGCCGACCCCTTCGAGGTCGCCAGGACGGCCGCCGCCGACATCGCCCGGGCGACCGGCGTCGCCCACCACGACATCGCCCTGACGCTCGGCAGCGGCTGGGCCCGCGCCGCCGACCTCCTCGGCGAGACCGTCGCCGAGGTCCCCGCGACCGAGATCACCGGCTTCAGCGCCTCCGCGGTCGTCGGGCACACCGGCTCCATCCGCAGCATCGCCCTGCCGAGCGGCAAGGCCGCGCTCGTCATCGGCGCCCGCACGCACTACTACGAGGGCCACGGCGTCCGCCGCGTCGTCCATAGCGTGCGCACCGCGGCCGCCACCGGCGCGACGACGATGATCCTCACGAACGGCGCCGGCGGCATCAAGGAGACGTGGACGCCCGGCAGCCCCGTGCTGATCAGCGACCACATCAACCTCACCGCCGACTCGCCCCTCGAGGGCGCGACCTTCATCGACCTGACCGACCTCTACTCGGCCCGTCTCCGCGACCTCGCGCGCGGCATCGACCCCACCCTCGACGAGGGCGTCTACACGCAGTTCCGCGGACCGCACTACGAGACGCCCGCCGAGGTGCAGATGGCCAAGGCCATGGGCGGCCACATCGTCGGCATGTCGACGGCGCTCGAGGCGATCGCCGCCCGCCAGGCCGGCATGGAGATCCTCGGCATGTCGCTCATCACCAACCTCGCCGCCGGCATCCAGAAAGAGCCCCTGTCGCACCAGGAGGTGCTGCAGGCCGGCCGCGACGCCGAGGCGACCATCAGCGCGCTCCTCGCCCGCATCGTGGCGGCCCTGTGAGCGACGAGCGGGCCGCCGGGCACGACGACGCCTCGGCGCTGCTCTCGGCGGCCGCCGCCTGGCGCGACCAAGACCCCGACGACCGGACCCGTGCCGAGCTCGACGCCCTGATCGAGGAGGCGCGTGCCGGCCACGACGCATCGCTCGCCGACCTGCGCGACCGCTTCGCCACGCGGCTGGCGTTCGGCACGGCCGGGCTGCGCGGTGCCCTCGGCGCCGGGCCGAACCGCATGAACCGCGTGCTCGTCGCCCAGGCGGCGGCCGGGTTCGCGGCCTTCCTCCTCGGGCGCGAGCGCGAGCCCTCGATCGTCATCGGCTACGACGGACGCACGAACTCCGACGTCTTCGCGCGCGACACCGCCGAGATCATGACCGGCGCCGGCGTGCGCGCGATCGTCCTGCCCCGGGCGCTGCCGACGCCCGTGCTGGCCTTCGCGGTGCGGCATCTCGACGTGAGCGCCGGGGTCATGGTGACGGCGAGCCACAACCCCGCCCAGGACAACGGCTACAAGGTCTACCTCGGCGGCGCCGACGCCGGGTCGCAGATCGTCTCGCCGGTCGACGCCGAGATCGCCCGCTGCATCGACGACGCGGCCACGCGGCCGATCGGCGAGCTGACGCGGTCGGACGACTACCGCGAGAGCGGGGACGACCTCGTCGGCGAGTACGTCAGCCGGACGGCCGCCCTGGCGGGCACGTCGGCCACGGGTCGCCAGCCCCGCGTCGTCTACACGGCGATGCACGGCGTCGGGTGGGAGGTCGCGCGGCGCGTCTTCGCCACCGCGGGCTTCATGGAGCCCATCCCCGTGGCCGAGCAGTCGGCTCCCGACCCGGCGTTCCCGACCGTGGCGTTCCCGAACCCGGAGGAGCCCGGCGCCCTCGACCTCGCCTTCGCGACGGCCGACCGCGTCGAGGCCGACCTGATCATCGCCAACGACCCCGACGCCGACCGGCTCGCCGTCGCCGTGCCGACGTCGGACGGCTGGAGGCGCCTCAGCGGCAACGAGGTCGGCGCCCTGCTCGGCTGGCGTGCGGCCGAGCGCGCCCGGGCGGCGGACGCCGACGGCACGCTCGCGGCGAGCATCGTCTCCTCCCCCGCCCTCCGCGAGGTGGCCCGGCGCTACGACCTCGACTACGCCGACACCCTCACGGGCTTCAAGTGGGTCTCGCGGGTCGGCGGCCTCCTCTACGGCTACGAAGAGGCCCTCGGCTACCTCGTCGACCCCGACAAGGTGCGCGACAAGGACGGCATCTCGGCCGCGGTCGACCTGCTCGCCCTCGCGACCGAGCTGCACACGGCGGGCTCGAGCGTCGCCGAGCACCTGGTCGCGTTCGACGCCGAGTTCGGCGCGTACGCCTCGTCGCAGATCTCCGTCCGCGTCGACGACCTCGACCGGATCGCCGCGCTGACGGCCCGCCTTCGCCAGTCTCCCCCGGCCCGGGTCGGCACGCACGACGTCGACCACGTCGACGACTTCCGTGACGGGTTCGGCGACTTCCCCGCCGGCGACGTGCTCCGCTACTGGTTCACCGACGGCTCGCGCGTCATCGTGCGCCCGAGCGGCACCGAGCCGAAGCTCAAGGTCTACATCGACTCCTCGAGCACCGAGGGCGATGCCGTCGCCCGTCGTGCCGCGGCGGAGGCCTCGGTCGCCGACCTCGACGCCGGCATGCGGGCCCTGCTCGCCTAGGTCCGGGCGTCCGACGACGACGGAGGGGCGGTGCCGACCGGCACCGCCCCTCCGTCGTCCCCCCGGCGCCCGGCAGGGCGTCGCGTCCGGCTCAGCCGAGCGACCTCTGCAGCTTCTCGGTGAGCTCCTGCTGGTCGAAGTGGTTCTGGATGACGATGACGTCGGCGAAGGTCGACCCGATCGCCTCGACGAACTCCGCCGAGGTGAGGATCACCTGCGCGTCGTCGCCCACCTCGGCGATGGAGGCCACGTCGGCCGCCACCACGTCGGCCTCGATGTCGAGCCGGGCGAGGACGCGCTCGGCGTTCACCTTGAGGATGCCGCTGCTGCCGATGCCGGCGCCGCAGATGGTGACGATCTTCATGCGTCCTCCGTGAGGCCCATCAGGGCCCGGATCTGGTCGGGGGTGGTCGCCGCGGCCAGCGCGGGGATGACCGAGGCGTCGTTGAACACGTTCGCCAGGTCGGCGATCGACTCGAGGTGGCCCCCGACCGACTCGACGGCGAGCCCGAGCACGACGGTGACCGGGTCGTTGTGAGGGTGGCCGAAGGGCACCGGCTCGGCCAGGGTCACGACCGCGAGCCCGTCACGGACGACGCGGTCGCCCGGGCGCGCGTGCGCCAGCACGAGCCCCGGCGCGATCACGACGTACGGCCCGTGCTCGTCGATCATGCGCACCATCTCGTCGCCGTAGCCCTCGCGGGCCGCGCCCGAGTCGACGAGCGCCGCACCCGCGACGTGGACGGCCGAACGCCAGTCGCCGACCTCCGCGGCGATGACGATCGCCTCGTCGGGGAGCGGGGGCAGCGCCACGTCAGGCCGCCTCGAACCCGGCCGTGATGCGGTCGGCGAGGTCGTCGCGGTCCTCCAGCGGGAGGAAGCTCGCGGCGGCCGCGTTGAGCTGGAAGGCCTGCAGGTCGCCCAGGTCGTAGTCGAACGCCTGCGTCAGCAGCGCGAGCTCCTTGCTGATGCTCGTGTCGCTCATCAGGCGGTTGTCGGTGTTCACGGTGACGCGGTAGCCGAGCTGGTACAGCAGGTCGAACGGGTGGTCGTCGAGGTCGCGGCCCCAGGCGGCGATCGCGCCGGTCTGGAGGTTCGACTGCGGCGACAGCTCGAGGGCGATCTCGCGGTCGCGCACCCAGGCGGCGATCGGGCCGAGCTCGACGGTGGTCTGCTCGCCCTTGCTCTCGACGACCCGGATGTCCTCCGCGATGCGGACGCCGTGGCCGAGGCGCAGGGCCCGGCCGTCGATCAGGGCGCCGCGGATGCTGTCGAGGCCGTCGGCCTCGCCCGCGTGGACGGTGACCGGGAAGAACTCGCGGGCCAGCAGGTCGAACGCCGGGCGGTGGTTGCCGGCCGGGAAGCCCGCCTCGGCCCCGGCGATGTCGAAGCCGATGACGCCCGACTCGCGGTGGCGGACGGCCAGCTGAGCGATCTCGAGGCCGCGGTCGGCGTGCCGCATGGCGGTGACGAGCTGTCCGACGCTGATCTCGTGGCCCTCGTCGGCGAGCTGGGCGATCGCGGCGTCGATGCCGGACTGCACGGCCTCGACGGTCTCGTCGAGCGAGAGCCCGCCGCGGAGGTGCTGCTCGGGCGCCCAGCGCACCTCGCCGTGCACGACGCCGTCGGCCGCGAGGTCGAGGACGAACTCGTGCGCGACGCGGGCGAGGCCCGACTCGGTCTGCATGACCGCGGTCGTGACGTCGAAGGTCTTCAGGTAGTCGGGCAGGTTGCCCGAGTCGGCGTTCTCGACGAACCAGCGGCCGAGGGCGTCGGCGCCTCCCTGGACGGGCAGCTCGTAGCCGATCTCGTCGGCGAGCTCGACGATGGTCTGCGGACGCAGGCCCCCGTCGAGGTGGTCGTGCAGCGAGACCTTCGGGAGGGAGACGATGCTCGGCCCTCCGTCGGGCATGCGGTAGTCCTTGTCCGGTGCGCTCATCCCGTCAATCTACCCGCGACCCGGGGCACGATCCTGGACGCCGGGCGGACGCGGGCGGGACGAGCGCAGGAGGCGCGCCCCGCGCCTCCTGGACGCCCGCTCCGCCGGGGTGGTCGCCCCGCCGCGCTACGAGACGCGCTCGGCGACGATGGGGCCGCGCGCCACCTGCTCGTCGCCGATCGTCCAGCCGCCGGCGACGGCCTCGAGCGCCCGCTCGAAGCGCGCGGGCTCGTCGGTGTGGAGCGTGAAGAGGGGCTGGCCCTCGGTCACGGCGTCGCCCGGCTTCGCGTGCAGCTCGATGCCCGCGGCCGCCTGCACGGGGTCCTGCTTGCGGGCGCGGCCGGCGCCGAGGCGCCAGGCGCCGATGCCGAAGGGCAGGGCGTGCTGCTCGGTGAGGTAGCCCGAGCGCTCGGCGGTGACGACGTGCGTCTCGCGGGCCGTCGGCAGGGCCGCCTCGGGGTCGCCGCCCTGGGCGCGGATCATGGCCTTCCAGGCGTCCATGGCCCGGCCGTCGTCGAGGGCCGCCTCGACGTCGGCGTCGGGCTGGCCGGCGAGGGCGAGCATCTCGCGGGCGAGGGCGACGGTCAGCTCGCGGATGTCGGCCGGGCCGCCGCCGGCGAGCGTCTCGACCGACTCGCGCACCTCGAGCGCGTTGCCGATCGTGAGCCCGAGGGGCACGTTCATGTCGGTGAGCAGGGCGGTCGTCGCGACGCCCGCGTCCTTGCCGAGGTCGACCATGGTCTGGGCGAGCAGGCGCGACTGGGCGATGTCCTGGATGAAGGCGCCCGACCCGAACTTGACGTCGAGCACCAGGGCGGCCGTGCCCTCGGCGATCTTCTTGCTCATGATCGACGAGGCGATGAGCGGGATGCACTCGACGGTGCCGGTGATGTCGCGGAGGGCGTAGAGCTTGCCGTCGGCCGGGGCGAGGCCGGAGCCCGCCGCGCAGACGACCGCGCCGCTGTCGGCCATGATCTCGCGCATCCGCTCGTTCGAGATCGAGGCCTGCCAGCCGGGGATCGACTCGAGCTTGTCGAGGGTGCCGCCGGTGTGGCCGAGTCCGCGGCCCGACAGCTGCGGCACGGCGACGCCGAACGCCGCGACGAGGGGCGCGAGCGGCAGGGTGATCTTGTCGCCCACGCCGCCGGTCGAGTGCTTGTCGACGGTGGTCTTGCCGAGGCCGCTGAAGTCCATGGTCTCGCCGCTGCGGATCATCGCGAGGGTCAGGTCGCGGATCTCCCGGCGCTCCATGCCGTTGAGGAAGATCGCCATGGTGAGGGCGGCCATCTGCTCGTCGCCGACGTAGCCACGCGTGTAGGCGTCGATCAGCCAGTCGATCTCGGCCGTGGCGAGCGATCCGGAGCCGCGTTTGGTGCGGATCAGGTCGACGGTGTCGAAGGGCTCGACGGCGGTGGGGGCGGTGCTGGTCATGGTGGTGCTCCTCGCTACGACTGGGAGTCGCGGTACTGCTCGAGTTGACGGGGCCCGAACGCGTCCGGGATCACCTCGTCGATGGTCTTGAGGCCGGAGACGGTGTCGAGCACCATCGAGGCGTCGGAGTGCTCGTAGAGCAGCTGGCGGCATCGACCGCAGGGCATCAGCACGCCGCCGTTGCCGTCGACGCAGGCGAACGCGACGAGCGTGCCGCCGCCGCCCATGATCAGGTCGGTGACGAGCGAGCACTCCGCGCAGAGGGTGATGCCGTACGACGCGTTCTCGATGTTGCAGCCCGTCACCAGGCGGCCGTCGGTCGTCAGCGCCGCGGCCCCCACCGGGAACCTCGAGTACGGCACGTAGGCCTTGGTCATCGCCTCCCGGGCGGCCTCGCGGAGGGCCTCCCAGTCGGTGGTCTCGGCGACGCTCACGACTTCACGTAGGGCTTGCCCGACGCGGCGGGGCCCCGGGACTGGCCGACGAGGCCGGCGACGGCGAAGATCGTGACGACGTACGGCAGCATGAGCATGAACTCGCTGGGCACGGGCGACCCGATGGCCCCCAGCACGTTCTGCAGGTTCGACGCGAAGCCGAACAGCAGCGCGGCGAGGGTGGCGCGGATGGGGTCCCACCGGCCGAAGATGACCGCGGCGAGGGCGATGAAGCCGGCGCCCGCCGTCATCTCCTTCTGGAAGTTGCCGAGCGAGCCGAGCGTGAAGTACGCGCCGCCCAGGCCCGCGATGGCGCCCGCGAGCGAGACGTTCCAGAACCGGGTCGCGTTGACCTTGATGCCCACGGTGTCGGCCGCCTGCGGGTGCTCCCCCACGGCGCGGAGGCGCAGGCCCCAGCGGGTGCGGAACAGCCCGTAGAACACGACGGCGATCGCGATGTACATGAGGTAGACGATGATCGTCTGGCGGAAGAAGACCGGGCCCACGACCGGGATCTGGCTGAGCCCGGGGATCGGCAGCTGCGGGAAGCGGACGCCGGCGTTGAGCGCGTCGGACTTGGTGAGCACCTGCGAGTACAGGAAGCTCGTGAGGCCCGTGACGAGCACGTTGAGCACGACGCCGACGATGACCTGGTCGACGATGTACCGGATGCTGAAGACGGCGAGCACCATCGAGACGAGCACGCCGGCCACCATCGCGGAGGCGAGGCCCACGTACGCGGACCCGGTCGCCGACGCGACGACCGCCGACACGAAGGCGCCGGCGAGCAGCTGCCCCTCGATGGCGACGTTGACGACGCCGACGCGCTCGCTGATCACGCCGCCGAGGGCGCCGAAGATGAGCGGGGTGCTGAGCGCCAGGGCGCCGAGCAGCAGGCCGGGGACGGGGATCGTCGCGTCGGCGCTGGTCCAGGTGAGGAAGGCCACGAGGAAGAGCACGCCGAACGCGGCGACGAACCAGATCGGCACGCGCTTCGCACCTCGGGCCGTCACGAAGGCGACGACGGTGAGGGCGGCGAGCACGACGGTGAGCACGACGCCGGTCGGCGCCGACGGCAGCACGGCGTCCGGCAGCGCGACGAAGTCGGTCGAGGTCGCGAGGCGGAACGTGCTCGAGCCCTCGCGGGCGAAGGCGACGAAGAGCACCGCGGCGATGACCGTGAAGACGGCGAACGCGACGGGTGCCTTGTAGCTGCGGGTCGTCGTGCGGGCGAGCCCGGGCGTGGGCGCGGCCGGGACCGCGGTGTCGGGGGTGAGGGTGCTCACTTGGTGACCACCGCCTCCTTCTTCGAGCCGCGCGGGGCCCGGCGGGCGCCCGGCGCGGGCAGACGGAAGATGCTGCGGACGAGCGGCGGGGCCGCCACGAACAGCACGATCAGGGACTGGACGACGAGCACGATGTCGATGGGGACGCCGTTGGCCGCCTGCATGGAGTAGCCGCCGGCCTTGAGGGCGCCGAAGAGCACGCCGGCGCCGAACACGCCCCAGGGGCGCGAGCGGCCGAGGAGGGCGACCGTGATGGCGTCGAAGCCGATGCCGGCGTCGATGCCCGAGGTGAATCCGGTCGTGAGCGTGCCGAGCACCTGCGTGGAGCCCGCGACGCCGGCCAGCGCACCGGAGATGAGCATCGCGTAGAGGTAGATGTTCTTGACGTTCATGCCGGCCGTCCGGGCTGCGTGGGGGTTCTCGCCGACCGCACGGAACCGGAAGCCGAGCGTGGACCGGTTGATCAGCCACCAGACGACCGCCGTGATGGCGATGACGAGCAGGAAGCCCCAGTTGAGGTTGTAGCGCGGGCCGAACAGGTCGGGCAGCACGGCGCTCGGCAGCGTCGCGGGCGCCTTCGGGTTCGGGCTGCCCGGGGCCTGGAGGAGGCCGGGCGTCCGCAGCGCGAACGACAGCAGGTAGTACGCGATGTAGTTGAGCATGATCGTGAGGATCACCTCGTGGGCGCCGGTGCGGGCCTTCAGCAGGCCGACGATGCCGCCCCAGAGCGCGCCGCCCGCGATGCCCGCGAGGAGGGCGAGCGGCAGGTGCACGGCGAGCGGCAGGTCGAACGAGAAGCCGACCCAGCCGGCGGCGCCGGCCGCGACGAGCATCTGGCCGCGGGCGCCGATGTTGAACAGGCCCACGCGGAAGGCGAGCGCGACGCCGAGGCCCGCGGCGATCAGCGGGACGGCGTAGTTCAGCGTCTCGGTCAGCGGTCGGATGCCGGCGGCGAAGCCGTCGACGCGGAAGTTGTAGACGGCGCCCTGGAACAGCGACGAGTACGACCCGCCGACCGAGGCCCAGAACGCCTGGAAGAAGTCGGTGGGGCGCGAGAAGAAGTACCCCGTGGTCGCCTGCACGTCGGGGTCGGTGAAGCCGATCAGCAGGCCGGAGACGACGAGCGCGAGGACGACGGCGAGGACCGAGATCGCCGCGTTGCCCGTCGTGATCTCGCGCAGCAGCCGTGAGCCGCGCGAGTCCTCCGCCTCGGGCACGCCGCCCGTCGGGGCGCCCTGCGGCGCCGGGGTGGTCGTGGTGGTCGCGTCGCTCACGCCGCGTGCTCCGTTCCCTGGGGGGCCTCGCCGGCCATCATGAGCCCGAGCACGTCGCGCGGGGTGTCGGCGGGCACGATGCCGATGATCGAGCCGCGGTACATGACCGCGATGCGGTCGGCCAGCGCGACGACCTCGTCGAGCTCGGTCGAGACGACGATGACGGGCACGCCCGCGTCGCGGGTCGCCACGATGCGCTTGTGGACGAACTCGATCGAGCCGACGTCGATGCCGCGGGTCGGCTGGGCCGCCACGAAGAGCCGCAGGTCGCGGCTGAGCTCGCGGGCGAGCACGACCTTCTGCTGGTTGCCGCCCGAGAGGCGGCCGGCCGGGGTCGTGATGCCCTGCGTGCGGATGTCGAACTCGCGCACCTTCTCGACGGCGAAGGCCGCCAGCTCGGCCAGGCGGAGCGAGCCGCGCCGGACGAACGGGCCGGACTGCGACCGGTCGAGCATGAGGTTCTCGGCGACGGTGAACTCGCCGACGAGGCCGTCCTCGTTGCGGTCCTCGGGCACGAAGCCGACGCCGGCGTCGAGCACGCGACGGACGCTGTGGCCCGTGATGTCGCGGCCGTCGAGGGAGACGCGGCCCTGGACGCGGGACTGGAGGCCGAGGATCGCCTCCGTCAGCTCGGTCTGGCCGTTGCCCTGCACGCCGGCGATGGCGAGCACCTCGCCGCGGCGCACCTCGAACGACACGTCGTCGACGACGACCTGCCCGATCGGGTCGACGACCCGCAGCGACTCGACGACGAGCGCGGCCTCGCCGGGGGCGGCGGGGCCCTTCTGCACGGTCAGCTCGACCGCGCGGCCGACCATGAGCGACGCGAGCTCGGCGTTGCTCGCGGTGGGGTCGGCCTCGCCGACGACCTTGCCGAGGCGGATCACCGTGATGCGGGAGGCCACCTCGCGCACCTCGCGCAGCTTGTGGGTGATGAAGACGATGCCGGTCCCCGCGTCGCGGAGCTGGCGCATGATGCCCATGAGCTCGTCGGTCTCTTGAGGGGTTAGCACGGCCGTGGGCTCGTCGAACACGAGCACCTTGGCGTCGCGGGAGAGCGCCTTGACGATCTCGACGCGCTGCTGCACGCCGACGGGCAGCTCCTCGACGACGGCGTCGGGGTCGATGTCGAAGCCGAAGCGCTGCGAGATCTCGCGCACCTTCGCGCGGGCCGCGGCCAGGTCGAGCCGGCCGCCGCTCTTCGTCTCCTCGTGGCCGAGCATGACGTTCTCCGCGACCGTGAACACGGGCACGAGCATGAAGTGCTGGTGGACCATGCCGATGCCGGCGGCCATGGCCTCGCCGGGGCCCGAGAAGCGCTGGACGACGTCGTCCAGCAGGATCTCGCCCTCGTCGGCCTGGTAGAGGCCGTACAGCACGTTCATCAGGGTCGACTTGCCGGCGCCGTTCTCGCCGAGGAGGGCGTGGATCTCCCCCGGCTCGACGGTCAGGCTGATGTGGTCGTTGGCGGTCAGTGCGCCGAATCGCTTGGTGATGCCCTTGAGCTCGAGCTTCATCTCGTCAATCTACCTCGGGTGTAGGCGTGGGAAGGGCCCGGGACGGACGGTGGAGACCGTCCGCCCGGGCCCTAGGTCAGGCCATGCTAAGGCATGCCTGAGGTGGTGCCGGGTGGTGTCAGCTGGTCAGGGCCGAGGGCGACTCGACCTCGATCGAGCCGTCGATGATGCCCGCCTTGATGGTGTCCAGCTCGTCCGAGAGGCCGGCGTCGACCTTGTCCTCGAAGTCGTGGAACGGCGCGATGCCGACGCCGTCGTTCTCGAGCGTGCCGACGTAGGGCTCGTTGGAGAAGTCGCCCGAGGCGGCCTGCGTCGTGACGTCGTCCGTCGCCTGCTTGATGCCCTTCAGCACCGAGGTGAGGAAGAGGTCGCTGTTGGCGCTGTCGGTCTCGTACGTGTCGGAGTCGGCGCCCACCAGGACGATGTCCGAGCCGGAGTCGCGGATCGCCTCGGCGGCGCTCTGGTAGATCGGGCCGCCGACCGGGAGGATGACGTCGGCACCCTGGTCGATCAGGGTCTGGGCGCTCTGCTTGGCCGTGGTGCCGGCCTCGAAGCCGCCGGTGAAGGTGCCGGTCTGCGACGCGACGTCCCAGCCGACGACCTTGACGTCGCCGTCCTTCTGCTCGTTGTAGTACTCGACGCCGTCGGCGAAGCCGTCCATGAAGATGGTGACCGTCGGGAACTGCTGGCCGCCGAAGGTGCCGACGGTGCCGGTCTTCGAGTAGCTGGCCGCCGCGTAGCCGGCGAGGAACGCCGCCTCGGAGGTGTTGAAGGTGATGGGCTTCACGTTGTCGGCCGTGATCGACGCGTCGTCGATGGTCGCGTAGTTGATGCCCGAGTTCGCCTCGGCGGCGGTCTTCGTCGCGTCGGCGAGCGCGAAGCCGACCGTCACGATGAGGTTGCAGCCCTGGTCGGCGAGGTTCGACAGGTTCGCGTCGTAGACCGTCTCGTCGGCCGACTCGACCGTCTTCGCCTCGGTGTCCACGGCGTCGGCGGCCTCGGTGAGGCCCTCGTAGCCGAGCTGGTTGAACGACTTGTCGTCGAAGCCGCCCGCGTCGGAGACCATGCAGGGCACGAAGTCGCTGCTGCCGGCGGCGCCGCCGGACGCGCTGCCGCCGCTCTCGGGGGCCGAGGCACAGCCGGCCAGGATGGCGACGCTGCTCGCCAGGGCGAGGCCGCCGAAGACGGCCTTCCGCGCAGTTGTAGTCAAGTTGTCCTCCAAGGTGCTGCCCGACACGAGACGTCGGGCACGTCTGGCTGTGATGTTACCTACTGTGTCGAGCGGCCACGGACGAGCCCGTGTAGTGATGCGGAGGCGTTACACGAACGCGACCGCACCGTAACGAGGTCGTAATGAGACCGGGTCAGAGGACGTCGCTGCGGCCGCTGAGCTTGAGGGCGTCGACGACGCTCTTCACCCGCTGCGCGTTGGCCGTCGTGGTGACGAGCAGGGCGTCGGGGGTGTCGACGACGATGATGTCGTTGACCCCGATGAGCGAGATCAGCCGACCGGAGTTCCCGACGACGATGCCGCTCGACGCGTCCGAGAGCACGCGGGCGTTCTCGCCGAGGATGGCGAGGTCGCTCTTGCGACCGCCCGAGTGCAGCTTGGCGATCGAGGCGAAGTCGCCCACGTCGTCCCAGTCGAACGCGCCGGGGATGACCGCGAGGCGACCCGCGGCCGCCGCGGGCTCGGCCACGGTGTAGTCGATGGCGATCTTCTCGAGGCCGGGCCAGACGCGGTCGACGACGGCGCCCCGGCGCGGGGTGTCCCAGGCCTCGGCGAGCTCCTCGATGCCGGCGAGCAGCTCGGGCCGGGTCTCGCCGAGCTGCTCGAGCAGCCGGTCGGCGCGGGCGATGAACATCCCGCCGTTCCAGAGGTAGTCGGCGCCCGCCACGTAGCGCTCGGCGGTCTCCAGGTCGGGCTTCTCGACGAACGACCCCACCAGGTGCGCGCTCGGCGCCCCCTCGACGTCGAGCGCCTCGCCGACGTGGATGTAGCCGAAGCCGATGGCCGGCTCGGTCGGCGTGATGCCGATGGTCGCGATGTACCCGGCGTCGGCCGCGGCGATCGCCTCGTGGACGGCCCGGGCGAAGCCCCGCTGGTCGGCGATGACGTGGTCGGCGGCGAACGAGCCGATGATGACGTCGGGCTCGCGGCGGCGGAGGATCGCGGCGGCGAGGCCGATGGCGGCGGTGCTGTCCTTCGGCTCGCTCTCGAGCACGACGTTCGGGTCGGCGAGGCCGGGCAGCTGCGACTCGACGGCCGCGCGGTGGGCCCGGCCGGTGACGACCATGATGCGCTGGTCGCCGGCGAGGGGCGCGAGGCGGTCCCACGTCGCCCGGAGCAGGGTCGAGCCGCTGCCCGTGAGGTCGTGGAGGAACTTGGGCGCGTCGGCGCGGCTGAGCGGCCAGAGGCGCGAGCCGATCCCGCCGGCGGGGATGATGCTGTAGAACCGCTCGATGGCGTCGGGGTCAGTCATGTCGGCCACCCTAGCGAGGCGACCGGCGGTGCCCGGCCGGGCCGCGCCTCCGGGTCGCCCGCCGACCATCCGCCGAGGCGGCGTCGTCACCCGTTCACGCACCCGCCACCGCGCCGTCACGGCGGCGCCGCCGTCGGGTCACGACGACGGCCGACGCTGGGGGCACGCCGAGCCGAGGAGTGCCCATGAGGGTCGCCATCGTGACCGAGAGCTTCCTGCCCACCGTGAACGGGGTGACGACCAGCGTGCTCCGCGTGCTCGACCACCTCGAGCGGCGGGGCCACGAGGCCGTCGTCGTCGCCCCGGCGGGCCGCGGCCACGACGCGTACGCCGGCGCCCGGGTCGTCCGCGTGCCGTCGGTCGCGTACCGGCAGTTCCCGGTCGGGCTGCCGTCGCCGCAGGTGGCGGGCGCCCTGGCGGCCTTCCGGCCCGACGTCGTGCACGTCGCCTCCCCCTTCCTGCTGGGCGGCCACGCGATCGCCGCCGCGGCCCGGCTCGGCGTGCCGAGCGTCGCCGTCTTCCAGACCGACGTGGCGCGCTACGCCGCGACCAGCGGGCTGGGGCCGGTCACCTCGGCGGTGGCGTGGCGGCTCGTCCGCCGCCTCCACGAGCAGGCGACGGTCACCCTCGTGCCGTCGACGAGCTCGCGGCGCGACCTCGAGCGGGCCGGCGTCGAGAGGCTCGCCACCTGGGGCCGCGGCGTCGACTCCGTCCGGTACCACCCGAACCGTCGCGCCGGCGAGGGTGCCCGCCTGTTCCGCGAGGCGGCCGGGGCACGACCCGGGGAGGCGCTGGTCGGCTACGTGGGACGCCTCGCCCCCGAGAAGCAGGTCGAGCGGCTCGCGGCGCTCCGGCCCGTCGAGGGCATGCGCCTCGTCGTGGTCGGCGGCGGCCCGGCGCTCCCGTCGCTGCGACGTCGCCTCCGCCACCTCGACCCGGTCTTCACCGGTCCCCTCCACGGCGAGGAGCTCGCCGACGCGTACGCGGCCCTCGACGTCTTCGTGCACACGGGCGCGACCGAGACCTTCGGCCAGACGGTCCAGGAGGCGCACGCCAGCGGGGTGCCCGTCGTCGCGCCCGCGGCGGGCGGGCCGCTCGACCTCGTGCGGCACGGCGAGGACGGATTCCTCGTCGACCCGCTGCACGACCACTCCCTGCGGCGAGCGGTCCGGACCCTCGTCGACGACCCGGGCCTCCGGGCGCGGCTCGGCGAGGCCGGGCGGCGGGCCGTCGTCGGCCGCACCTGGGAACGCCTCGGCGACGAGCTGCTCGGCCACTACGCCGACGCGGTCGCCGCGGCGCGTCCCGTGGGCCGCGGCCGGTCGCGCCCCGGCCTTCTCTCGACATCGAACTAGACCCGGCCGTCGCACGACGACCGTCGCGCGCTCACCGTATGCTGGGGACGTTCTGAGAACGCACACGGTGGACACGGCTGTCCTCCCTGACCACAGCCGACCACCCCAGCCGAGGAGGGCAGCTCATGGCCGAGCAGTCGACGGGCACACTGACGGATCCGTCCGGACGAGGCGGCGCGCCGTCCATCGAGCAGCCCCGCAAGGCGAAGCGCTTCCAGGGCACTCTCTACCGCGGCCGTGAGGGCATGTGGTCGTGGGTCCTCCACCGCATCACCGGCGTGAGCATCTACTTCTTCCTCCTGGTGCACATCCTCGACACGGCCCTCGTGCGGATCAGCCCCGAGGCCTACAACGCCGTCATCGGCACGTACAAGAACCCGATCATGGGCCTCGGCGAGACCGGCCTGGTCGCCGCCATCGTCTTCCACGCGCTCAACGGCCTCCGCATCATCCTCATCGACTTCTGGGGCGCCGGCACGAAGCACCAGCGCGTCATGTTCTGGGTCGTCATCGGCCTCTGGGCCGTGCTGATGCTCGGCTTCGCCCCCCGCCACCTCATGAACGTCTTCTCGGAGTAGAGCGATGACCACAGAGACCGTCGAGGCCCCCCGATCGGCCCGCACCGCACGTCGCAGCACCAACTGGGAGAAGTGGGGCTGGATCTACATGCGGGCCAGCGGCGTCGTGCTCGTCGTGCTCGTCTTCGGGCACCTGTTCATCAACCTCCTCGCGGGCGAGGGCGGCGTCAAGGCCATCGACTTCGCGTTCGTCGCCGGCAAGTGGGCCGACCCGTTCTGGCAGGTCTACGACACCCTGCTGCTGTGGCTGGCCCTGATCCACGGCTCGAACGGCATGCGCACCATCGTCAACGACTACGTCGGTCGCCCCACCACCCGCAAGGTGTTCCTCGGCGCGCTCGTCGCCTCGAGCGTCGTGCTGCTGGTGCTCGGCTCGCTGGTCATCTGGACCTTCTCGCCCTGCCCCGCCGGCGCCCCGGCCGACCTGCTCCCGTCCATCTGCTCGCGGTGACCTCGGGGCGCGGGCCGACCCGCGCCTCCTCGTCCCCCCGTCCTCCCCAGACCCACCGGAAAGAACCGTGACCACCACTCCCCCCGCCTCGTCCTCGTCCGCCGACCAGAGCACCCTGGTCGACGGCATCCACTACCACCAGCACGACATCGTCATCGTCGGGGCCGGAGGCGCGGGGATGCGCGCGGCGATCGAGGCCGGCCCGAACGCGAGCACCGCGGTCATCTCGAAGCTCTACCCGACCCGCTCGCACACCGGCGCGGCCCAGGGCGGCATGGCCGCGGCCCTCGCCAACGTCGAGGACGACAACTGGGAGTGGCACACCTTCGACACGGTGAAGGGCGGCGACTACCTCGTCGACCAGGACGCCGCCGAGATCCTCGCGAAGGAGGCCATCGACGCCGTCCTCGACCTCGAGAACATGGGGCTCCCCTTCAACCGCACGCCCGAGGGCAAGATCGACCAGCGGCGCTTCGGCGGCCACACGGCCGAGCACGGCAAGAGCCCCGTCCGTCGGGCCTGCTACGCGGCCGACCGCACGGGGCACATGATCCTCCAGACGCTGTACCAGAACTGCGTCAAGCACGGCATCGAGTTCTTCAACGAGTTCTACGTGCTCGACCTGGTCATGGGCGAGGTCGACGGCGTCGAGCGCCCGGCCGGCGTCATCGCCTACGAGCTGTCGACGGGCGAGCTGCACGTCTTCCAGGGCAAGGCCGTCATCTTCGCCACGGGCGGCTTCGGCAAGATCTACAAGACGACGTCGAACGCGCACACCCTGACCGGCGACGGCGTGGGCATCATCTGGCGCAAGGGCCTGCCCCTGGAGGACATGGAGTTCTTCCAGTTCCACCCGACCGGCCTGGCCGGGCTCGGCATCCTCCTGTCGGAGGCGGCGCGCGGCGAGGGCGCCATCCTCCGCAACAGCGAGGGCGAGCGCTTCATGGAGCGCTACGCGCCGACCATCAAGGACCTGGCACCGCGCGACATCGTCGCCCGCTGCATGGCCACCGAGATCCGCGAGGGGCGCGGCGCGGGCCCGCACAAGGACTACGTCTACCTCGACATCACGCACCTCGACCCCGCTGTCATCGACGCCAAGCTGCCCGACATCACGGAGTTCGCCCGCACCTACCTCGGGGTCGAGCCGTACACCGAGCCGGTGCCCGTCCTCCCCACGGCGCACTACGCGATGGGCGGCATCCCGACGAACGTCCACGCCGAGGTGCTGCGTGACAACACGACCGTCGTGCCGGGCCTCTACGCGGCCGGCGAGTGCGCCTGCGTCAGCGTGCACGGCTCCAACCGGCTCGGCACGAACTCGCTGCTCGACATCAACGTGTTCGGCAAGCGCGCCGGCAACAACGCCGTCGAGTTCGTCAAGACGGCCGAGTTCGTGCCGCTGCCCGACGACCCGGCCGGCTTCGTCCGCGGCCTCGTCGCCGACGTGCGGAACGCCACCGGCACCGAGCGCATCGCGACCCTCCGCAAGGAGCTGCAGGACAGCATGGACCGCAACGCGCAGGTCTTCCGCACGGAGGAGACGCTCGACGAGGTCACCCACGTGATCGCCGACCTCCGCGACCGCTTCAAGAACATCTCCGTGCAGGACAAGGGCAAGCGGTTCAACACCGACCTGCTCGAGGCCATCGAGCTGGGCTTCCTGCTCGACCTCGCCGAGGTCGTCGTGTACTCGGCGCGCTCGCGCCAGGAGAGCCGCGGCGGCCACTTCCGCGAGGACTACCCCACGCGCGACGACGAGAACTGGCTCGTGCACACGATGGCGTACCTCACGGGCGACGCCCACTCGTCGCTGGCCGGCGACCACATCCGCCTCGACACCAAGCCCGTCGTGATCACGAACTACACGCCGATGGAACGGAAGTACTGAGCATGAGCTCCGCAGTCCTCGAGAACGCCCCCACCGCCTCCGACGCGGTCCCCACCTTCACGGCGACGCTGATCATCCGGCGCTTCGACCCCGACGTCGACGACGAGCCGCGCTGGCAGGACTTCGACGTGCAGGTGCTGCCGACCGACCGCGTGCTGGACGCCCTGCACCAGATCAAGTGGGAGCAGGACGGCTCGCTGACGTTCCGTCGCTCGTGCGCCCACGGGGTCTGCGGCTCGGACGCGATGCGCATCAACGGCCGCAACCGCCTGGCGTGCAAGACGCTCATCAAGGACCTCGACATCTCGCAGCCGATCTACGTCGAGGCGATCAAGGGCCTGCCGCTCGAGAAGGACCTCATCGTCGACATGGAGCCGTTCTTCCAGTCGTACCGCGAGATCCAGCCCTTCCTCATGGCCTCGTCGAAGCCCGAGAAGGAGCGCATCCAGAGCGCCACGCAGCGCGAGCGCTTCGACGACACGACGAAGTGCATCCTCTGCGCGGCCTGCACGTCGAGCTGCCCGGTCTTCTGGACCGACGGCCAGTACTTCGGCCCCGCCGCCATCGTCAACGCGCACCGCTTCATCTTCGACTCGCGGGACGAGGGCGCGCAGGTGCGCCTCGACATCCTCAACGACAAGGAGGGCGTCTGGCGCTGCCGCACGACCTTCAACTGCACCGAGGCGTGCCCGCGCGGCATCCAGGTGACGCAGGCGATCGCCGAGGTCAAGCAGGCCGTCCTGCGGGGCAAGGCCTAGCCAGCACCTCGAGGGCTCCTCCCTCCGCACGTCCGGCCCGGGTCGCCACGACCCGGGCCGTCGTGCGCTCGGGCACGAACCAGGGGCCCGGGGCTCGGGCTCGGGCTCAGTCGTCCTCGACGATGCAGGTGGCCTCGACGCCGAGGGCCAGGCGCAGGGCGACGGAGACGCCTCGCTCGCCCTCGGGCCCGAGGGGCGCGGCCGCGTCGATCCAGAAGACCGGCAGGGTCACGGCCGGCGGGTCGGGCAGCAGGCGCTCGACCTCGCCCTCGACGGTGAGCTCGCTCGCCGTCCAGACCGTGAGGACGGCCTCTCCCCCGGCGGCGAAGACCTGCAGGGCGTCCCCGCCGTCGATCTCGCGAACGCCGAACGACTCGTCCACCGCCCGGGCGGCCGTGGCGAGGTCGAGGGCGTCCACGACGTGGGGACTCAGGATGGTGATGTCACGGGGCACCGGAGGGCGCCTCCTCGTCAGTGTCGTCGGCGTCGGCGTCGGCGTCGGCGTCGTCGGCGTCGTCGTCGGGGCCCGTCGGGATGTGGCCCGCGCCGAGCACGCCTTGGGCGCCCTCGACCGAGCTCTCGTGCAGGAGGTCCATCTCGCCGAGGTCCTCCTCCCACGCCTGCAGGAGGGGCGTGGCGACGAGCGTGGCGAGACGCTCCGGCCCGACGGCGTCGAGCGTCTCGTGCAGGGCCTGCCACCCCGAGGTCGAGGCGTCGCCCAGCGGCACGACGTAGGCCGGCAGCCGGGGGCGGCCGACGACGACGACGGGGCGCGGCGACGGGATGGCCGAGAGCTCGAGGCCGAGGCGCTTGACCGAGGGGGCCCCGATGAGCAGCGCCACCGGGTTGGCGGGCGGGTAGGTCACCGCCCGGACGCAGCGGTCGGTCTCGCCCTCTCGCGCGACGACCAGGGCGAAGGTCGGCAGCGACGACCCGGCGATCTCGCCGAGCGCGGACGTGAGGCGACCGATGGCGGCGTCGAGCCCGTCGCGCCCGCCGTCCGCCCGGACGTCGACGGTGAGCGCCGTCGTCTCCTCGATGCCGTGCTCGGTGACTCGGGCCGTGACGGTGCCGGACAGGTGCGGGCCCTCGACGACGACGCGCACGGTCTCGGGCGCGGCGTGACGGGCGTGCTGGGTCAGCACCCAGCGGTCCCAGGGGTGGGCGAGGGGCTCGGTCGCTCCCCACGACGCCGGCCCCTCGCCCGAGACGGCGCGCCCGAGGACCTCGACGGCCCCGCCGAGGCTCGTGTCGTGGGAGGCGCGGTGCAGCACCGTGAGGTCGACCGAGAGCTGCGAGGTGGTGTCGACCGCCGCCTCCAGCACCGGGAGCTCGACGGGCAGGGGCTCGGGGGCCTCCTCGACGGGGTGCCCCGCGGCGTCGAGGTCGGCGTAGGGCAGGCCGGTGAGGCCGTCGCGGAGGGCTCCCGCCCGGCCCTCGACGACCCAGGCACCGCCCGCGTCGACGAGCGCGGCGCGGAGCCCGACGGTCAGGCGGGACCGCTCGCTGGTGACGACGACGGGTCGCCGGCGGCTGCGACGACGCGACAGCAGGTCGGCCATCGGCGGGCTGAGTCGCACCACGCGGGCCCTGCTGTCGACCCGGACGACGCGCGACGTGATCGCGTCGACCAACGGGTGTCGTATAGGGGTGCCCACGTCACCCAGTCTGCTCCCGGCGGGGTGGCGGTGACCGGATGCACGGCCCCCGCCCGGGAACAGGGCGCAGGCCGCCCGAGGCGGATAAGCTTCCCGTGCCGTCTCGGCCGGTCCGCCCTCCGGCGTCGTCGCGCCGGGGCACCCGCCCCCGATCACCGACCACGACCGAGAGGCCGAGACGCATGGACGTCACCCGCCAGCAACAGCTCCAGAACGACATCGCCGCGCGGTTCGCGGCCTCCCTCGAGGGCCTCGACTGGGCCGAGGCCACGCTCTTCCTCCTCGAGGTCGGCAGCGTGGCACGCCTCTGGGTCGACGCCACCGACGCGACCGGGTCGGCCCGGCAGGTCGGCGCCGTCCCGGACGTCTCCGCGCTCGGGTCGCAGCTGCGCGAGGCCATGGCCGACCCCGAGAAGGGCGCCTGGTTCTCCCTCTCGCTCACCGTCTCGAGCGACGGCTCGTTCACCGCCCGCTTCAACTACGACCGACGGGTGTGGGTCGACCCGGCCTCCCCGTTCGAGCCGAGCGACGCCGTCGACCTGCCGGGCGACGACGACTACGCGGCCGACCTCGCCCGCTTCCCCCGCGCCGACCGGTACCGACCCGAGTGGCTGCCCGAGGCGACGGGGGCGGGCGGCGCGGGCGACCCGGCCCGCGCCTCCACGTCGTCCGTCGTGCCGTCGGCCCTCGAGCCGCTGCTCGGCCGCTGGGGCTGGCCCGGCGTCGTCGCGAGCGTCGAGCAGCAGGTCGCCTCGTCGCCCGTGGCGAGCACGGCCGAGGCCGTGGTGGGCGACGACGCGTCGGCCCCGGCCCTGACCCTGGCCCAGCTCTCCCGCCGGGTGCGCGAGGCGGTCGTGAGCGACGTCATCGAGCCCCACCGCGTGGCCACGCTGCTGCGCCTGCACGCCGAGGCGGTCGGCGCCGGCGTGCTGCCCGTCGTCGCCGCAGTCGACCAGGTCGACCCCGAGCGGTCGGTCGAGGAGGCGCGGGTCGCGTCGCCCGCGGTCGTCCCCGTCGTCGAGGCCGCCGTCTCGGGCCTCGTGGACGCGATCGTTGCCGAGCACCTGCAGGCCGTCACCGCGTAGGCCGCCCGGACGACGGCGGGGCGGCACCTCTCGGTGCCGCCCCGCCGTCGTCCCGCCGCACCCGTGCGCCGGGCCGGCTCAGGCCCCGGTCAGACCGCGACCGCCTCCGCGGCGGCGCGGGCACCCGCCGCGCTCGTCGCGGCCACGGCGGCGGCGGCGAGCTCGCGGGCCTGCTCGAGGGTGTGCTTCGAGAGCTCGAGGCGCACGTCGGCGAGGGCCGCGGGCGTCATCGAGAGCGTCGTCGCGCCGAGGCCGACGAGCACGACCGCGAGCAGCGGGTCGGCCGCGGCCTCGCCGCAGATGCCGACGGGCTTCGACGCGGTGGCGCCGGCGTCGCCGAGGGCGCGCACCAGGCGCAGCACGGCCGGGTGCCACGGGTCCTGGTACGAGGCGACCGAGCCCAGCATGCGATCTGCGGCGAGCGTGTACTGCGTCAGGTCGTTGGTGCCCACGCTGACGAAGTCGGCGGAGGCGAAGACCTGGTCGGCCATGACGGCGAGCGAGGGCACCTCCGCCATGACGCCCACGGTCTTCAGGCCGAGCTCGCGGCCGAGGTCGACGAAGTACTCGGTCTCGTCGGCGTCGCTGACCATCGGCGCCATGACCCAGAGGTCGGCGGTCGTGGCGGCCTGGGCCTGGGCGAGCGCCGTCAGCTGGTCGCGGAGGATCTGCTCCTTGACCCGCAGGGCACGGAGGCCCCGGAGGCCGAGCGCGGGGTTCTCCTCGTGGGCGTCGTTAAGGAAGGCGAGGGGCTTGTCCGCGCCGGCGTCGAGCGCGCGCACGACGACCTTGCGACCGGGGAAGGCCTCGAGCAGCGCGGTGTAGCTGGCGGTCTGGCTCTCGACCGTGGGCGCCTGGCTCGAGCCGAGGAAGAGGAACTCGGTGCGGAAGAGGCCGACGCCCTCCGCGCCGAGCGCGACGGCGCCGGCGGCCTCGTCGGGCGAGCCGAGGTTGGCGAGCAGGGGGACGGCGTGGCCGTCGGCGAGCGCGCCGTCGGTCAGGGGGGCCGCGGCGGCCGCCTTCCGTTCGGCGATGCGGGACTCGGCGTCCGCGATCTCGTCGGCCGTCGGGTCGACGGTGACGACGCCGGTCGCCGCGTCGGCCACGACGACGGTGCCGTCGGCGAGGTCGAGGGCGCCGACGACGCCGACGATCGCCGGGATCGACTTCGAGCGGGCGAGGATCGCGGTGTGCGACGTCGGGCCGCCGTCGCGCGTGATGAGCGCGAGCACCTTGTCGAGGTCGAGCAGGGCCGTGTCGGCCGGGGCCAGGTCGGGCGCGACGAGGAGGAAGGGGGTGTCGCTCTCGGGGACGCCCGGCGCCGCGACGCCGCGGAGCTGCGCGATGACGCGCTGGCTGACGTCGCCGAGGTCGGTCGCGCGCTCGGCCATGTAGCCGCCCATGCCGACGAGCATCTCCTGGAAGGCGGAGAACGCCTCGAACACGGCTCGCTCGCCCGTCGAGCCGCCCTGGACGCGCTGCTCGACGTCGTCGACGAGGGTCGGGTCCTGCGCCATGAGCGCCTGCGCGTCGAGGACGTCCTTCGCCTCGCCGCCCGCCTTCTCGCCGCGGGCCGTGAGGTCGGCGGCGACGGCGGCGAGCGCCTCGGTCACGGCCTTCAGCTCGACGGAGGCCTCGGCGGTGCGCGCCTCCGTGCCCGGTTCGGGCAGCGGCTCGGGCATCCGCAGCACGGGGCCGACAGCCACGCCTCGTCCGACTCCAACGCCCTGTAGTGCCACGGTCAACCTCTTCGCTATCGGGTCTCACCGGCGCCACGGTGATCGACGGCGCCGAACGGTCGTCGTCATCGTACGCGAGAGCCCCTGACGGGCGTGCCCCGCGGTCCGCGCCTCCGGCCCGCGCCTCCGGCCCGCCCGTACGCTGGGGGGATGCGACGCCGACCCGACGACGAGCCCGCGACCGAGCCCGCGACCACGACGGCGACGGCCCCGGCGTCCGAGGACGAGAGCCAGAGCGAGGGCGGGGCCGGCGCCGGCGCCGACCGACCGGGTCCCGGTGCCCGCCTCGTGTCGACGCGACTGGTGCGGGTGGTCGGGCGGCACATCGTGCTCAAGGGGCCGCTCCTCGCGGCGGGCCTCACCTACCAGGCGCTGTTCGCCCTGTTCTCCGCCCTCTGGGTCGGCTTCAGCGTCGCGGGCTTCGTGGTGGCCGGCAACGAGGTCGTCCGCGACGAGCTGATCACCTTCATCCAGTCGGCCGTGCCCGGCGTCATCAAGGACGACAGCGGGGCGGGCGTGGTCGAGCCCGGCGCCCTGATGAACGCCAACGTCTTCGGGCTGACGGGGGCCGTGGCCCTCGTCGGCCTGGTGTTCTCGTCGATCCGTCTGTTCGGCAGCATGCGCGACTCGGTGCGGACCGTCTTCCGGGCGCCGACCTCGTCGACCCCGCTGCTGCGGCTCGTCCTCCGCGACCTCGCCCTCGCGGTCGCCTTCGGCCTGGCCGTCGTCGTGTCGGCCTCGCTGTCGCTCCTCAGCTCGACCGCCGTGACCTGGGGGCTGCGGCTGCTCGGCCTGTCCACCACCTCCGACTCGGCGGCGGTGCTGCTGCGGGTGGTCGGCATCGTGCTCGTGTTCGCGTTCGACACCGCGGTGCTCGTCGCGCTGTTCCGGGTGCTGGCGGGGCTGCACATCCCGGGGCGGCGCCTCCTGGCGGGCTCGGCCCTCGGCGCGGCGGGCTTCGTGCTCATCACGATCGGCGGCGGGGTGCTGCTGCGCGCCGCGGGCTCGAACCCGCTGCTGGCCGGGTTCGCGGCGATCGTCGGCCTCCTGCTCGTCATCAACCTGCTCTGCCAGGTGCTGCTGCTCGCGGCGTCGTGGATCGCCGTCGGCATGGACGAGATCGGCGTGCTGGCCGACCCGCACGCCGAGGCGGCGCGGCTGCGCGCGCTGGAGGAGGAGCGGCAGCGGGCGGCGGAGGCGGCACGCCAGGCGGAGGCGGAGGCGCGGCTCGCCGACGAGCGCCGGGCGGCGGAGGCGCGGGGCGGCTCCCGGCCGCGGCGCCTGCTCGCCGCCGTGCGGGCCCTGCCGGCCCGGGCGCGCGGCGCCCTCCCCCGGCGCCGCGACGAGGGGTGACGGCAGCCGCCGGTAGTGTTCTCGGCATGGTCCAACGCCTCCGTCTCGCCTCGGTCAACGTCAACGGCATCCGCGCCGCGTACCGCAAGGGCATGGGCGACTGGCTGGCCGACCGCGACGTCGACATCCTCACCCTGCAAGAGGTGCGGGCGACGACCGACGACCTCGAGGGCCTGCTCGGCCCGGAGTGGAGCGTGCTCCACGACCCCGCCTCCGCCAAGGGCCGCGCCGGCGTCGCCATCGCGTCGCGCGGTGCCGCTCGCATCCACCGCGTCGAGCTCGGCCCCGACGAGTTCGACAGCGCCGGGCGCTGGATCGAGGCCGACTACGACGTCGACGGCCAGGTCGTCACGGTCGTGAGCACCTACGTGCACTCGGGCGAGGTCGGCACCCCGAAGCAGGACGAGAAGTGGAAGTTCCTCGACGCGATGAGCGCCCGGCTGCCCGAGGTCGCCGCGCACTCCGAGCTCGCCGTCGTCACGGGCGACCTCAACGTCGGCCACCGCGAGCTCGACATCAAGAACTGGAAGGGCAACGTCAAGCGGGCGGGCTTCCTGCCGCAGGAGCGCGCGTACTTCGACCGCTTCTTCGGCGAGGCCGGCCGCGAGGTCGAGACGGTCGACGGCAGCGGCGGCGAGGGCCTCGGCTGGGTCGACGTCGGTCGCCGTCTGTCGGGCGAGGTCGACGGCCCGTTCACCTGGTGGTCGTGGCGCGGCCAGGCCTTCGACAACGACACCGGCTGGCGCATCGACTACCAGATGGCGACGCCGGCCCTGGCCGAGAAGGCCACCTCCTACACGGTCGACCGTGCGGCGTCGTACGACAAGCGCTGGTCCGACCACGCCCCCGTCGTCGTCGACTACGACCTCTAGGCGCCGGCCCCGGCCCGCCGCCCCTCTTCCCTCCGCTCCCCTCCGAGGACATCATGACCACCGCCTCCCCCGCCCCCTCGTCGGCCCCCGCCGACGGCACCGACCGCAAGCCGCGCCTCTTCTCGGGCATGCAGCCCTCGGCCGACTCGCTGCACATCGGCAACTACGTGGGCGCCCTGCTGCAGTGGCGCGAGATGCAGACGACCCACGACGCGCTCTTCTGCGTGGTCGACCTGCACGCCATCACGGTCGCCCAAGACCCTGCGCTGCTGCGCGAGTCGACGCGTCGCACCGCCGCCCAGTACATCGCGGCCGGCATCGACCCGTCGAGGTCGACGCTGTTCATCCAGTCGCACGTGCCCGCGCACGCCCAGCTGGCGTGGGTGCTCAACACCCTCACCGGCTTCGGCGAGGCCAGCCGCATGACCCAGTTCAAGGACAAAGCGGCCAAGCAGGGCACCGACGCGGCGTCGCTCGGTCTCTTCGCCTACCCGACGCTCATGGCGGCCGACATCCTGCTCTACGGGGCCGAGCAGGTCCCGGTCGGCGACGACCAGCGTCAGCACGTCGAGCTGACCCGCGACCTCGCGAACCGCTTCAACTCGCGGTTCGGCCCGACGCTCGTCGTGCCCGAGGCCGTCATCCAGGCCGACACCGCGCGCATCTACGACCTGCAGCAGCCCGAGTCGAAGATGAGCAAGTCGGCTGCGACCGAGTCGGGCGTCGTGTGGCTGCTCGACGAGCCGAGCCGCACGGCGAAGAAGATCAAGTCGGCGGTCACCGACGCCGAGCGCGAGATCCGCTTCGACCGCGGGGCCAAGGCCGGCGTCTCGAACCTGCTGTCGATCCTCTCCGCGTTCACCGAGACGCCGGTGAAGGCCCTCGAAGAGCAATACGTCGGGCGGGGCTACGGCGACCTCAAGAAGGACGTCGCCGAGGTCGTCGTCGAGACGTTCGCCCCGATCCGTGCGCGCACCCTCGAGCTCCTCGACGACCCGGCCGAGCTCGACCGCGTGCTGGCCGGCAACGCCGACCGTGCCGCCGAGATCGCGCAGGCGACCCTCGACACCGTGTACGACCGCATCGGGTTCCTCGCGAAGGCCTGACCGTGCAGCCCTTCACGCTGCAGTCGCCCCGGCTGCAGCTGCTCGTCCCCGGCCCGGCCGACGTCCCGGCGATCGTCGACGCCTGCCAGGACGAGGCCGTCCAGCGCTTCACGACCGTGCCGACGCCCTACGGCGAGCCCGACGCCCGGTTCTTCCTCGACCGCATCGTCGACCACGGCTGGGCGACGGGCCGTGAGCTCTCGTGGGGAATCCGCGAGCCCGGTTCGTCGTTGCTCGTGGGCATGATCAGCATCCGCCTCGCCGGCCACGACCTCGGCTTCTGGATGTCGCGGGGCGCCCGCGGCAAGGGGCTGATGACCGAGGCCGTCCGCCTCGTCGTCGACTGGGCGTTCGACGAGCGGGGCCTCCCCGACGTGCGGTGGGAGGGCTACGTCGGCAACGACGGCTCCGCCGCCGTGGCCCGGCGCTCGGGCTTCAGCTACGCGGGCGTGGGCCCGGGCACGCACCCGGGCCGCGACGGCGGCCACCCGCTCTGCTGGCGGGGGCGCCTGCTCAGCACCGACGACCGCGACCCGAAGCCCGGGTGGCCGGCCGCGGGCGACCCCGTCCCGGCGGCGGCGGGATCATGACGCCGTCCACCGACGCGGTCGAGGCGGGCATGCAGCGAGCGCTGGAGCTCGCGGCCCGGGGGCCGGCCACCGGCGTGAACCCCCAGGTCGGCTGCGTGCTGCTCCGCCCGGACGGCAGCATCGCCGCCGAGGGCTGGCACCGCGGCGCGGGCACCCCGCACGCCGAGGTCGACGCCCTCTCGCGGCTCGGGCCCGCCGACGCCCGGGGCCTCACGGCCGTCGTCACGCTCGAGCCCTGCGACCACACCGGCCTGACCGGCCCGTGCAGCGAGGCCCTGCTCGCGGCCGGCGTCTCCGCCGTGGCGTACGCCGTCGCCGACCCGGGCGAGGCCTCCTCCGGAGGCGCCGAGAGGCTGCGCGCCGGCGGCGTCGAGGTCGTCGGCGGCGTGCTCGTCGAGGAGGCGACGGAGTTCCTCCGGCGCTGGCTGACGGCGGCTCGGCTCGGTCGCCCGTTCGTCACGCTCAAGTGGGCATCGAGCCTCGACGGGCGAGCGGCCGCCGCCGACGGGTCGAGCCGGTGGATCACCGGCCCGGCGGCGCGACGCCACGTCCACGAGCAGCGCGCCCGGCACGACGTCGTCCTCGTCGGCACGGGGACGGTCCTCGCCGACGACCCGTCCCTCACGGCGCGCGGCGACGACGACGCCCTCCTGCCCGAGCAGCCCCTGCCCGTCGTCGTCGGCGAGCGCCCGGTGCCGAGGGGCGCGGCGCTCCGCCGCCACCCGCGCGGCCTCGTCGAGACGGGCAGCCGCGACCTCGTGGCGGTGCTCGCCGACCTCGCGCGGCGCGGCGTCCGCAGCGTGTTCGTCGAGGGCGGGCCGACGGTCGCGAGCGCGGCCGTGCGGCTCGGCCTCGTCGACGACTACCTCGTCTACCTCGCGCCGACCCTCCTCGGCGGACCCCGCACGGCCCTCGACGACCTCGGCGTGGCCACCATCGGCGACCAACGCCGCCTGCTCGTCACCAGCACCACCGTGCTCGACGGCGACCTCGTCGTCGTCGCGCGCGACCAGCACCGGAGAACGTCATGACCGACCTGCCCGCCCCCACCTCCCCCGCCGCCCCGAGCGCCGCTCCCTCGCAGGTGCGCTTCGAGGTCGAGACGACCGTCCCGACGACCCACGGGACGTTCCGCATGCGGGCCTACGCCGACACGGTCACCGGAGCCGACCACGTCGCCGTCGTGGCCAGCGGGCCCGACGGCTCGCCCCCGTCCGACGGCGCCCTGGTGCGGGTGCACTCCGAGTGCCTCACCGGCGAGACGTTCGGCTCCCTGAAGTGCGAGTGCGGGCCGCAGCTCGACGCCGCGCTGGAGGCGATCCGCGACCACGGCGGCGTCGTCGTGTACCTGCGCGGCCACGAGGGACGCGGCATCGGCCTCGTCGCGAAGCTCCGCGCGTACCGCCTGCAGGAGGACGGCCTCGACACCCTCGACGCGAACCTGGCGCTCGGGCTGCCGGCGGACGCGCGCGAGTACGGGGCGGCGGCGGACGTCCTCCGCGACCTCGGCCTGTCGTCGATCCGGCTGCTCAGCAACAACCCCGAGAAGCGCCGCCAGCTCGAGGCGCACGGCATCGAGGTCGTCGAGACCGTGCCGCTCGTCGTCGGCGTCGGCGCCTTCAACGAGGGCTACCTCGACACCAAGCGCGACCGCATGGGCCACGAGCTGCCCGGCCACCTCGGCACCGGGGCCTGACGGGGCGGGCGCCGACGGTCCGGGCGCCCGCGGTCCGGGCGCCCGGCCGGGCGGGCGCCGACGGCTCGGACGCCCGGCCTGTCGACGACACCCGTTCGCCAGCTCGCCCGGGCGGCGGTACCATGGGCGACGGTCGTCACGAGCGGCCGCCCCCTGCACCACCTCGGCTGCGCGCGGTCCGTCGATCCTGAGCCCGCGCCTCCCCGCCTCCGAGCCGTCGCGCCCCACCTGGCGCCGGCCGTCGTCGAGGCCTCGCCCCCTCCCGCCCCGCCTGCCGCCCAGGAGCACCTGCATGTCCGCCAGCACCGTCGCCTCGTCGACCGCCTCCCCGCCCGTCAACAAGCGCTCGCGCGTCATCGTCGCGAGCCTCGTCGGCACCTCGATCGAGTTCTACGACTTCTACGTCTACGCGACCGCCGCCGTCCTCGTCTTCCCCACCGTCTTCTTCGCGAACGACGACCCGGCCGTCGCCCGGCTCGCCTCGTTCGCCGTCTTCGGCGTCGCGTTCATCGCCCGCCCGGTCGGCTCGGTCATCTTCGGCCACTTCGGCGACCGCGTCGGCCGCAAGGGCACGCTCGTGGCGTCGCTGCTGACCATGGGCGTCGCGACCGTGCTGATCGGCTGCATCCCCGCGGGCACGACCCCGGGCTGGGCCGTCGCCGGTCCCGCCTGCCTCGTCGTGCTGCGCTTCTGCCAGGGCCTCGGCCTCGGCGGCGAGTGGAGCGGCGCGGCGCTCCTCGCGACCGAGAACGCGCCGGCGAAGCGCCGCGCGATCTACGGGACCTTCCCGCAGCTCGGCGCCCCGATCGGCTTCATCATCGCCAACCTGCTCTTCGTCGTCCTGAACACCACGATGAGCGAGGAGCAGTTCCTCAGCTGGGGCTGGCGCCTGCCCTTCCTCGCGAGCGCCGTCCTCGTCGTCATCGGCCTCTACGTGCGCTTCAAGCTCATCGAGACCCCCGCGTTCCAGAACGTCGTCTCGTCGGGCAACGTCGCGAAGCTGCCGCTCGCGCGCGTGTTCACGACGAGCTGGCGGCCCCTGACCCTCGGCACGTTCATCATGCTGGCGACGTACACGCTCTTCTACCTGATGACGACGTTCACGCTGACCTACGGGACCGCGCCCGCCGAGGGGGCGGCGCCCGGGCTCGGCATCGCCCGCACCCAGTTCCTGTGGATGCTCATCATCGGCGTCGTCTTCTTCGGCATCTTCACGCTGGTCTCGGGCCCCCTCGCCGAGAAGTTCGGCCGCCGTGCCCTGCTCATCTGCGTGACCGCGGGCATCCTCGTCTTCGGCTTCCTCTTCGCGCCGTTCTTCGCCGCGGGCGTGCTCGGCGCGCAGGCGCTGCTCATCATCGGCTTCGTGCTGATGGGCCTCACCTTCGGACCGATGGGCGCCGTGCTGCCCGAGCTGTTCCCGACGAGCGTGCGGTACACCGGCTCCGCGATCAGCTACAACGTCGCCAGCATCCTCGGCGCGGCCGTGGCGCCCTTCATCGCCGTGGCCCTGTGGCAGGCCGCGGGCGGCAGCACCTGGCTCGTCGGCCTCTACCTCTCGTCGATGGCGGTGCTGACCCTCGTGGCGCTCGTCATCAGCCGCGAGACGCGCGACACCGCGTACGACGCGGCCGACTGACCCGGCGGAGCCCCGCGCCTCCCCGTCGTCCCCCGTCGCCGTCGGCCCGCGTCCTCCCCCGGAGGCCGCGGGCCGACGCCGTCCCCGGGCCCCTCCCGCCGCAGCCCACTCGCGGTCTCACGAAGTACCCTCGTGTCGGCGCGTCGACGACGTCGGCGGCGCCGACGAACGCCGCGACCGTCGCCGCGGCACCCGGCACGAGAGGCACCATGAGCTCCGACACGAGCACGCGCACCAGCACCCCCCGCACCCCCTCCGAGAAGGAGGCGCGGGCCGGCTCCCCGACGTCGGCCCGCCCCCGCCGCGGGCTCGGTCGCCGCCCCGTGCCCGAGGGGCCGCGCGCGACCTTCCGACAGCTCGTCCCCTACCTCGTCGAGCACAAGCGCATCATGGTCGTCATCATCGTGCTGAGCGTGCTCGGGGCCGCCGCGTCGCTCGCCCAGCCGCTGCTCGTGCAGCGGGTCATCGCACTCGTCCAGGACGGCCGGTCCCTCGGCCGCCTCGTCTGGCTGCTCGTCGCCCTCGTCGTCGTCGCGGGGCTGCTGAGCGGCTTCCAGCACTACCTGCTGCAGCGCACCGGCGAGGGCGTGGTGCTCTCGAGCCGACGGCGCCTCGTCGGCAGCCTGCTGCGCCTGCCGGTCAGCCAGTTCGACGCGCGCCGAACCGGCGACCTCGTCTCCCGCGTGGGGTCCGACACGACGCTGCTGCGCGCCGTGCTCACGCAGGGCCTCGTCGAGGCGATCGGCGGGTCGCTGACCTTCGTCGGCGCCCTCGTCGGCATGTTCCTCATCGACCCGGTGCTGCTCGGGCTGACCGTGCTCGTCGTGGCCGTCTCGGTCGTGGTCGTCGTCGTGCTGTCGGGCCGCATCCGGGTCGCGAGCCGGCAGGCGCAGGAGAAGGTCGGCGACCTGACGGCCGCGGTCGAGCGGGCCATCAGCTCGGTGCGCACCATCCGCGCGTCGGGCGCCACCGAGCGCGAGATCGCCGCCGTCGGGCGCGACGCCGAGGGGGCCTACCAGCGGGGCCTGCAGGTCGCCCGCATCTCGGCGCTCGTCGTGCCGATCGCGTCCGTCGCCCTGCAGGCGTCGTTCCTCGTCGTGCTCGGGGTCGGCGGCTACCGCGTGGCGAGCGGCACCATCACGATCGCCTCGCTCGTGTCGTTCATCCTGTTCCTCTTCCTCATGATCATGCCGCTCGGCCAGGCCATGGGCGCCGTGCTGAGCGTCAACCAGGCGCTCGGGGCACTCGGTCGCATCCAGGAGATCCTCGACCTGCCGGCCGAGACCGACGGGGACGCCGAGGCCGCCGCCCGGCTCGGCGCCGGCGCCCGGGTCGAGACGACCGACGCCGTGTCGTTCGAGGGCGTCCGCTTCCGCTACCCCGACTCCCCGGTCGCCGCGGGCGGCTCGGGCTCGGGTGGGTCGCGCGCGGTCGGCGCGGGCGGCTCGGGTGCGGGCGGCGCGGCGCCGGGCACCGCCGGCGGCACCCGCGAGGCGGCCTCCGGGGAGGCCGTGCCCGACGACGACCTCACGGTGCTGCACGGCGTCTCGTTCTCGGTGCCCGTGGGTCGCCGCACTGCGCTCGTCGGGCCCTCCGGTGCCGGCAAGAGCACGATCCTCGCGCTCGTCGAGCGGTTCTACGACCCCAGCGCGGGCGTCGTGCGGCTCGGCGGCGTCGACGTCCGGGCGCTCGACCGCACCGAGCTGCGCTCCCGGATCGGCTACGTCGAGCAGGACGCTCCGGTGCTCGCGGGCACCCTGCGCGACAACCTCACCCTCGGGTCCCCCGAGGCGACCGACGACGACTGCCGCCGCGTGCTCGAGGCGGTGAACCTCACCGGCGTCCTCGAGCGGGGCGACCAGGGGCTCGACGCCCAGGTGGGCGAGGACGGCGTCATGCTCTCGGGTGGCGAGCGGCAGCGACTGGCGATCGCCCGCACCCTCCTCTCCGCGCCGCCGATCCTGCTGCTCGACGAGTCGACGTCGAGCCTCGACGGGCTCAACGAGCAGCGGCTGCGCGAGGCCCTGGACGCCGTCGCGGAGGGCCGCACCCTGATCGTGATCGCGCACCGCCTGTCGACGGTGGTCGACAGCGACCAGATCGTCGTGCTCGAGAAGGGGCGCGTCGTCGGGGTCGGCACCCACTCCGAACTCGTCGCGAGCACGCCCCTCTACCGCGACCTGGCGAAGCACCAGCTGCTCGTCTGAGGCGACTAGCGTGGCGGCATGAGCGACGACGCTGCCGGCCCTCCCGTCCTGACCCGAGTCGACCGGGGCGTCGGCGTGATCACGCTGAACCGCCCGCGGAAGATCAACGCCGTGACGACGGAGATGCTCGGGCTCGTCGAGCAGGCCCTCGACGGGTGGGAGCGCGACGACGCGGTGGAGTCCGTCCTCCTCCGTGGAGCGGGCCCGCGCGGGTTCTGCGCTGGTGGCGACATCACGGCCGTGCACCACGACGCGACCGTCGACCCGGCCCGCAACGTCGAGATGTGGCGGCGGGAGTACCGGGGCACGCTGCGCCTCAGTCTGTACCCGAAGCCGATCGTGTCCTGGCTCGACGGCCTCGCGATGGGCGCCGGCATCGGCCTCGGCGGGCACGTCACGCTGCGCGTGGTGTCCCCCCGCAGCGCGCTCGGCATGCCCGAGACCGTCATCGGCCTGACGCCGGACGCGGGCGGCAGCTTCCTCCTCTCCCGCGCGCCCGGCCAGCTCGGCACCCACCTCGCGCTCACGGGCCGCACCATGACGGCGGCCGACGCGCTGCTGATCGGCTTCGCCGACGTGCTCGTCCCCGTCGAGGGCGAGGACGGCGGCGACGTCGTGCTCGACGCGCTCGCGACCGGCGGGCTGGAGGCGGTGCGCGCGCTCTCGGTCGCGAGCCCGTCGTCGCCCCTCGACGCGAGCCGTGACTGGATCGACGAGGGCTACGAGGGCGACGACGCGCAGGCGATCGTGGCGCGCCTCCGGCAGATGGAGTCCGGCGGCAACGCCGAGGCCGGCGCCGCGGCCGACGAGCTCGAGGCGGCATCGCCGACGTCGGTCGTGCTGACCCTGGCGGCTCAGCGCCGGGCGGCCACGCTTCCCGACCTGGCGGCCGTCCTCGGCCAGGAGCTCGGCCTCGTGACCGCCCTGGCCGACGCACCCGACCTCGTCGAGGGCATCCGCGCCCGCGTCGTCGACAAGGACCGCTCGCCGCGGTGGTCGCCCGCGACGCTGCGCGAGGTCGACGTCGACGCGGTCCTCGCCGCCGTCGACTGGCAGACCCGGCTCTGAGCGAGTCGGCGCCGCCCGGTGCCGCCCGCGCGTCGCGCCCTCAGCCGGCGGAGGCGCGCGCCCGCTCGATGACCTCGAGGGCGGCGACCGCGTCGCGGGGATCGACGGGCAGCGGGCCGCCCTCGGTCAGGGCCGTCGCGAGCGTCGCGTAGAACGTCGGGTACGCGCCGCGGTCGGTGGGCTCACGGCGGACGTCCGCCCCGACGCCGACCGTGCCGGCGAGCGCGGGGTCGGCGAGCCCGTAGCCCTCGTCGCGCGGCGAGCCGCCCGCGGCCAGCTGGGCCTCCTGCGGGTCGAGGCCCGAGACGACGTAGGCGCCCGCCGACCCCAGCACCCGGAGGCGCGGAGCGGGCTGGGCGGCGACGTGGCTCATCCAGAGACGCGAGCGCACGCCGCCCTCGTGCGACAGCGAGACGAACGCGTCGTCGTCGGCCGCGCTGCCGGGCCGCCGGGTCGCCAGCTCGGCGTGCACGTCGATCGCTGGCCCGAAGAGGCGGAGGGCCTGGTCGACGAGGTGCGGGCCGAGGTCGAAGAGGATGCCCCCGCCCTCCTCGGCCCCCGCCGATGCCTTCCAGCCCGCCCGGTTCGCCGTCTTCCACGGCTCGAAGCGCGACTCGAAGGTGTGGACGTCGCCGAGCACCCCGCTCGCGACCAGCCGCGTCGCCGTGAGGTAGTCGCCGTCCCACCGACGGTTCTGGTAGACGGTGAGCGGGCGCTCGAGAGACTCGGCCAGCTCGACCAGGCCGCGTGCCTCGGCGGCGCTGGTCGCGACCGGCTTGTCGACCACCACGGCGGCCCCGGCGCGGAGCGCCTCCGCCGCCACGTCGGCGTGCGTGGCGTTCGGCGTGGCCACCACGACGAGGTCGAGCCCCATCGAGGCCAGGTCGGCGGACGAGGCGACGACCTCGGCACCCGGGTGGGCGGCTCGGACCGCGTCGCCGCGGTCGGGGTCGCGCGTGACGACGGCGGCGAGCTCGTAGGCGGGGTCGGCGGCGATGAGGGCGGCATGGAACACGCGCCCGGCGAGGCCGTAGCCCACCACGCCGACGCGGAGGGGAGCGGCGGTCACGAGCGCGCCGCCGGCGCCGACGCGTCCGCGAACGGGTCGGGGGTCATGAGGTAGACCGTCTCGAGGTACTCGTGGATGCCCTCGGCGCCGCCCTCGCGTCCGAGGCCGGACGCCTTGACGCCGCCGAAGGGCGCCCCGGCGTTCGACACGACGCCGACGTCGAGCCCGAGCATCCCCGTCTCGAGGGTCTCGGCCAGGCGCTGCGCCCGGGCGAGGTCGCGCGTGTACGCGTACGAGACGAGGCCGTACTCGGTGTCGTTCGCGAGCCTCACCGCCTCGGCCTCGTCGCGGAAGGTCGAGACGGCGAGCACCGGCCCGAACACCTCGGTGCGGAGGATCTCGCTGCCCGGCTGCACGTCGCTGAGCACCGTGGGCGCCCAGTACGTGCCCGGCCCGTCGACCTCGCCGCCCTCGACCTCGACGGTCGCCCCGCGCTCGACGGCGTCGCGCACGAGGTCGCGCGCCTTGTCGACGGCGCGCTCGTCGATCAGCGGGCCGATGGTCGTCCCCTCGTCGAGGCCCGACCCGACGCGCGCCTCGCGCACCCGGCCGACGACCCGACGCACGAACTCGTCGGCCACCGCATCGTGCACGAGGAAGCGGTTGGCGGCCGTGCAGGCCTGCCCCACGTTGCGGAACTTCGCCTGCATCGCCCCGTCGACCGCGGCGTCGAGGTCGGCGTCGTCGAAGACGAGGAAGGGCGCGTTTCCGCCGAGCTCCATCGACGTGCGGAGCACGCGCTCGGACGCCTGGGCGAGCAGGGTCGAGCCGACCGGCGTCGACCCCGTGAAGCTCAGCTTGCGGAGGCGCGGGTCGCGGATGAGGGGCTCGCACACGTCGCCCGCCCGTGACGTCGTGACCACGGAGACGACGCCCGCCGGCACCCCGGCCTGCTCGAGCAGCGCCGCGAGGGCGAGCGTCGTGAGGGGCGTGAGGTCGGCCGGCTTGACGACGACGGTGCAGCCCGCGGCCAGCGCCGGAGCGATCTTGCGGGTGGCCATCGCGAGCGGGAAGTTCCAGGGCGTGACGAGCAGGCACGGCCCGACGGGTCGCTGCAGCGTGAGGGTGCGGCCGGTGCCCTCGGGGTTCGTGCCGTACCGGCCCGCGACCCGCACGGCCTCCTCGCTGAACCAGCGGAGGAACTCGGCCCCGTAGGTCACCTCCCCGCGCGACTCGGCGAGGGGCTTGCCCATCTCGACGGTCATCAGGAGCGCCAGGTCGTCCGCGTGCTCGATGACGAGGTCGAAGGCGCGACGCAGGACGTCGGCGCGCTCCCGCGGCGCCGTGGCGGCCCAGGCAGGCCCGGCCTCGACCGCCGCGTCGAGGGCGCGCAGCCCGTCGGCCGGCCCGGCGTCGGCGACCTGAGCGACGACGTCGCCCGTCGCCGGGTCGCGCACGTCGAAGGTCGCCCCCGACTCGGCGGGCTGCCACCGACCCCCGACGAGCAGTCCCGTCGGGACGGCGTCGAGCACGCGCCGGACGTCGTCCGGCGACGCCCCGGGGAGGCGCGTCACGACGCCTCCCCCGCCGTCACGGTCTCGACGCCCGCGGCCCGCAGCTCGTCGAGGGCGGCCGCCGTGGTGCCCGGTGCCACCCCGGCGACGAGGTCGGTGAGCACGCGCACCCGGAGGCCCTGCGCGACCGCGTCGAGGGCCGAAGCCCGCACGCAGTGGTCGGTGGCGAGGCCGACGACGTCGACTTCGGTGACGCCGTGCTCGGCCAGCACGTCGGGCACGGAGCGGCCGTCCTCGGCCCGGCCCTCGAAGAGCGAGTAGGCCGGCTCTCCCGTGCCCTTGCGCACGTGCACGTCGACGGCGGAGACGTCGAGCGCCGGGTGGTACTCGGCCCCCGGGGTGCCGCGGACGCAGTGCACCGGCCAGGTCGTGACGTAGTCGGGGTCGGCGCTGAAGTGCCCGCCGTTGTCCCCGTTGCCGTCGTGCCAGTCGCGGCTGGCGACGACGACGTCGTAGTCGACGGCGCGGGGCCCGCCGAGGTGGTCGGTGACCGCCTGGGCGACGCGGGCTCCGCCGGCGACGCCGAGGGCGCCTCCCTCGGTGAAGTCGTTCTGGATGTCGATGACGAACAGCGCTCTGGTCATGCGTCCATCCTGCCGCGGACGCCCCGGCGACGCCCGCGTCCGCCGCCCGCCCGCGGAGGGGCGACCGCGACGCCCGCCTGAGGAGGACGCGTCGGCGGTCAGGTGTTGGAGAGCGCGTCGCCGCAGCTGTAGACGGCGGCGGTCAGCGTGTCGAGGGCGACGCGGGCGTTGTCCTGCACGGACCCGATCGCGTAGAACGCGAAGGTGAGCTTCGTGCCGTCGGCGGCGGCGATGGTGCCGGCGAGCGTGTAGGCCGTGTCGATCCAGCCCGTCTTGGCGTGCACGGCGCCGGCCGCCACGGCGTTCGCGCCCGTGAAGCGGGAAGCGAGGGTGCCCGAGCGGCCGGAGACGGGCAGCGCGTCGTACACGACGCCGAGGCCCTTCTCGCGGTTCAGCACCGGGATCATCAGGCGCGCGACGAAGGTGCTCGGGACGGCGTTGTTCTCGCTCAGGCCCGACCCGTCGACGATCGTCACCGTCGACGCGTCGAGGCCGTAGGTGGTCTGCAGCGCCGACCGGTAGAGCGTCGTGAGCGACGCGGCCGAGCCGTCGGCGCCGGACTCCTTCGACGAGACCCGGGCGAGCATCTCGGCGAGGGTGTTGTCGCTGTTGGGCAGCATCTGGCCGATGAGGGTCGAGACCGGCTGCGATCTGACGGTGCCGAGCACGGTCGTGCTCGTGCCCGTCCCCTGGGCCATCGCGGCCGTGTCGGCCCCGACCACCCCGGCCGCGACGAGCGCGGCCCGGAAGGCGTCGCCCGCCCGCGCGACGGGGTCGGTGCTGCGGGGGCTGGTCTGCGCGCTCGGGTCGGCCCGGTCGCCGTCGACCATGAGGGCGGTGACCTCGCTGTGGTAGCCGATGGTCTGCTCGGTGCGCTTCCACGACGGGTCCCACTCGTCGGCCTGGCTCCAGAACGTCGCGTCGAGGGTGATCTGGGTGACGGGCTGCTCGCCGAGGGACGCCTTGACCTGGGTCGCGAGGTCGGAGAGCGTGGGGGCGTTCGCGTAGACGCTCCGGCCGGTGGCGCTGAGCGTCGCGTCGCCCCCGCCGACGAGCGCGACGGAGCCGCTGCCGGGGTCGCCGGTGACGGTGGTCGTGAGGCGGTGATCGCCGCCGAGCACGGCGAGCGCGACCGCGCTGGTGAGCGTCTTCATCACGCTGCCCGTGCGGGCCGGCGTCGAGCCGTCGCGGTCGAAGAGCACCTCGCCGGTCGTGGCGTTGACCACCGAGCCCTCGAACTGGGCGAGCCGGGAGTCGGCCGCGGGCGTCGCGACCGAGCAGGTGCGCAGGCGCGTGGGGGCGGGGATCTCGGCCGGCACCGAGCGCGCCGGGTCGGTCGTCGCGGTCGGGCTGGGCGTGACGGTGACGACGGTGGTCGGGCCGGCGACGGGGGTCGACGTGCCCTCCCCTTCGGGCGCCGTGGCGGCGCCGGCCGCGACCGCGCCTCCGGCGAGGAGGGCGAAGGCCGCGACGGCGGCGGTGACCAGCGTGGCCCGCGGGTGGGCGCGGAGCCAGGACGCCGGGCCGGGGCGTCGGGGGGCCGGGCCGACGTCGGGGTGGCGTGCGTCGGCGTGGTCTGCGTCGGGGTGCGCTGCGTCGGGGTGGGCGGCGTCGTCGTGCGCGTCCTGCTCGTTCATCGAGGACATCCTACGAAACGCCCGCGTCCCCGCGCTGCTCGCCCGGGTAGCGCACCCCGATCTGCCGGCGCACCTCGTCGAGGGTGCGCATGACCTCGAGCGTGCCGCGGGCGGGCAGCAGCGGGCTCTCGAGCTCGCCGGCGGCGACGAGGCGCTCGAGCTCCGCCGCCTGGTGCTGCATCCCCCGCAGCCCGCCCTCGTCGGCGACGCGGCGGTCGACGACGTTCCCGTCGCGGTCGAACACCGTGACGCCGCCGGGCTCGTGCCAGTTCGGGTCGACCTCCAGGCGCCCCTCGGTGCCGTGCACGACCGCGACGTCCCCGCCCGGCGTGTCCAGCGCCGCGAACAGCTGCGACGACCCGCCGCCCTCGTGACGGAGCGAGACACCCACCCGACGGTCGACGCCCTGCTCGCTCAGGGTGCCGACGGCCGCGACCTCGGCCACGGGGCCGAGCACGTCGTGGGCGAACGCGACGGGGTAGACCCCGAGGTCGAGCAGCGCGCCTCCCCCGAGGGCGGGGTCGTTGACCCGGTGCCGCGGGTCGGTCGGCAGCGCCTGGAGGTGCGTGGCAGTCAGGAGGCGCGGCTCGCCGATCGTCCCCGACCGCACCACCTCGCGGATGAACGCGCTCTGCGGCGTGTAGCGCGTCCACATCGCGTCCAGCGCCACCAGTCCCGCGGCCCGGGCGGCGTCGAGCACCTCCTCGGCCTCTGCGGCGGAGACGGTGAACGGCTTCTCGACGAGGACGTGCTTGCCGGCGGCGAGGGCGAGCAGCGCGTGCTCGCGGTGGAGCACGTGCGGGGTCGCGACGTACACGACGTCGACCCCCGGGTCGGCGACGAGGTCGTCGTAGCTGCCGTGGGCCCGGGGCACGTCGTGCTCGTCGGCGAACGCCCGCGCCCGCTCCGGGTCGCGCGACCCGACGGCTGTGACCGAGATGCCCGCCCCGGCCAGGTCGCGGACGAAGGTCGAGGCGATGCCCCCGGCGCCGAGGACGCCCCATCTGATGCTCATGGAGCCTCTGTCTACCAGCACCGGCTGCAGAGGTCGAGGGGCCGGCGGACCCGCACGCACCGACGAGAACAGCCCCTCCCGATCGGGAGGGGCTGTCGAGTGGAGCCGCTTTGGGGAATCGAACCCCAGACCTTCTCATTACGAGTGAGACGCTCTGCCGACTGAGCTAAAGCGGCGGATCACGGTCGAGACCGGAACCCGTGCCTCGCGGCACGATTAGATACTGTACCGGATTCTCAGACGGCTCGCGTCACCACGCGCTCGAGGGCGGCGAAGGAGTCCTGCATCCGGGCGCGCAGGCCGAAGCGGTGGTCGGCCTGGTGGTCGGCGTCGTCGTCGTCGATCCACTCGGACCACGCGTGGCGGAGGGTGGCGATGGTCACGAGGGTGACGAGGTCCGCCCGGCTGCGCCGCGCCTCCTCGGTCTCGGTCTCGGTCTCGGCGGCGCCGGCCGTGGCCGCGTCGTCCTCCGCGAGGCGCCGGGTGACGATCTCGGTGAGCCGCGCCTCCATGACGCGGGTCGACGCGATGCGGCGCGCGAGGAGGTCGGGGTGCGCCCGGAGCACGACACGGCGGCGCTGGACGAGCTCGCGGTCGTAGGTGGCGGTCACGACGGCGTCGTAGAGCAGGTCGATCAGCCCGTCGAGGAGGGGCCGCTCGTGGTCGCCCACGAAGGCGTCGACCTCGGCGCCGTCGGGCAGCTCGGGGAGGTCGCCGATGACGGCCTCCTCCTTCGAGGTGAAGTAGTTGAAGAAGGTGCGCGGCGAGACGTCGGCGCGGCGGCTGATCATCTCGACCGTCACGGCCTCGAGCCCCAGCTCGGTGACGAGATCGAGGACGGCGACCTGGATCGCTCGTCGGGTGGCCAGCCTCTTGCGTTCGCGCAGCCCGGGGGCCGTCGCTGTCGGGTCGGTCATCCCGCCATCTTGCCTCACCGGACCGCGTGTCTGCTGACGGCGACGAGCATGGCCTCCAGGGCGAGGGCCGGGGCGACGTTGGCCTCGATGCGGCGCCGGGCGAGGGCGACCGCGTCCATGACCGCGAGCGTGGTCGCCGGGCTCGACGCGGCGCGGGCTGCCTCGAGCTGCGACCTGATGCTCTCGTTCACGAGGTCGTGGCCGACGCCGAGGTGCAGCAGCAGCACGTCGCGGTAGAGCGACAGCAGGTCGACCATGATGCGGTCGATGCCGTCACGGAGGCTGCGGGTCGCCCGCCGCTTCTGGTCGTCCTCGAGGGCGCGGAGCTGGCTGCGCAGCGCGGGCGGCACCGTGCCGCCCGCCTCGACGCCGAGCGAGCGGAGGGCGCTGGCACGCTCCTGCGCGTCGCGCTCCTCGGTGATGGCCTTCGCGTCGTCGCCGGCGACGGCCAGCATCGTCGAGGCGGCGATGACGGCGTCGGAGACGGAGCGGATGGCGAGCGCGGTCTCGAGCGTCCGTCGACGACGGCCGCGCGCCTCCGGGTCGGTGGCCAGGCGCTGCGCCATGCCGATGTGGCTCTGCGCCTCCCGCGCCGCCACCACGGCGGTCTCCCGCTCGACCCCGCGGCGGGTCAGCAGCTCGGCGACGTCGTCGACCGAGGGCACGCGGAGGCGCACGCTGCGCACCCGGGACCGGATCGTCGGGATGAGGTCGGCCTCGCTCGGCGCGCAGAGGATCCACACCGTGCGGGGCGGCGGCTCCTCCAGCGCCTTGAGGAGGAGGTTGGAGGTGCGCTCGGTCATGCGGTCGGCGTCCTCGATGACGACGACGCGGTAGCGGCCGACCGAGGGCGAGAACTGCGACGACGCGACGAGCGTGCGCACCTCGTCGATGGTGATGATGATGCGCTCCGTGCTCAGCACGGCGAGGTCGGGATGCGAGCGCGCCGCCACCTGCCGGGCGGTCGCCTCGTCGTCGTGGCCGCGGGCCAGGAGCGCGCCGGCGAACGCGTAGGCGAGGTTCGAGCGCCCCGACCCCGGCGGGCCGGTGATCAGCCACGAGTGCGTCATCGACGAGTTGGCCGGGTCGGCGGAGGCCGCCGCGCGGAGGGTCTGGATGGCCTCGGCCTGACCGGTCAGGTCGTCCCAGAAGGTCATGCCGCGTCCAGCAGCGCGGCCACCCGCGCGCGCACCTCGGCGGCGATGTCGTCGACCGGGCGCGACGCGTCGACGACGAGGAAGCGGCCAGGCTCGGCGTCGGCGATCGCGAGGTAGGCACGGCGCACGGCCGCGTGGAACTCGGACGCCTCGGCCTCGAGGCGGTCCCAGGTCGTGCGGCCCGCGTCGAGGCGCCGACGGCCGAGCTGCTCGTCGAGGTCGAGCAGCACCGTGAGGTCGGGCTCGAGGCCCTCGACCGCCCATCGCGAGAGGGCCCGCACCTCGTCGCCGCCGAGCACGCGACCGGCTCCCTGGTAGGCGACCGACGAGTCGATGTACCGGTCTTGCAGGACGACCTCGCCACGCTCGAGCGCCGGACGCACGAGGGTCTCGACGTGGTGGGCCCGGTCGGCGGCGTAGAGCAGGGCCTCGGCGCGCGGGGCGATGTGGCCGCGGCGGTGCAGCACGATCTGGCGGAGCTCGAGCCCCAGGTCGGTGCCGCCGGGCTCGCGCGTCCGCACGACCCGGCGACCCTCGCCGACCAGCCACGACTCGAGCAGGCCGGCCTGCGTCGTCTTGCCCGACCCGTCGCCGCCCTCGAGGGTGATGAAGAGCCCGGCCACTACTCGGTCGTCGCCGGGGTCGTCGAGGCGGGCGCGGCCTTCGCCGCCGTCGCCTTCGTGGCAGCCGGCTTCTTGGCGGCGGTCGTCTTCGCGGCGGTCGTCTTCGCGGCGGTCGTCTTCGCGGCCGTGGTCTTCGCGGCCGTGGTCTTGGCGGCGGCCGGCTTCTTCGCGGCGGGCTTCTTCGCCGCCGGCTTCTTGGCCGGGGCCTTCGCCTTCGGCTTCGCCGGTCCCTTGGCCCGCTTGTCGGCGAGGAGCTGGACGGCCCGGTCGAAGTCGACCTCCTCCACCGTCTCGCCACGCGGGATCGTCGCGTTGGTCTCGCCGTCGGTGACGTACGGGCCGAAGCGACCGTCCTTGACCCGGATCGGCTTGCCGCTGACCGGGTCGGCCTCGAACTCCGCGAGCGCGCTGCTGGCACGGCGGGCGCCGTACTTCGGCTGCGCGTAGAGCTCGAGCGCACCCGGCAGGTCGATGTCGAAGATCTGCTCCTCCGAGGTCAGCGACCTCGTGTCGGTGCCCTTCTTCAGGTACGGGCCGTAGCGGCCGTTCTGCGCCTGGATCTCGTCGCCGCTCTCGGGGTCGACGCCCACCGTGCGGGGCAGCGCCAGCAGCTTGAGGGCCGTCTCGAGGTCGACCGTGTCGACGCTCATGCTCTTGAACAGGGAGGCGGTGCGCTCCTTGGGGGCGGCGGCCTTCTTGGCCGGGGCCTTCTTCGCGGGGGTCTTGGCGGTTCCGGTCGTCGCCGCGGCCGCAGGGGCCTCGACGACCTCGCCGGTCGCGGGGTCGGCCGTCACCTCCTCCGGGGTGCGCTCGGTGACGTAGGGGCCGAAGCGGCCGTCCTTCGCGACGACCTCCTTGCCCGACTCGGGCTCCACGCCGAGGACCCGGTCGCCGACGACGGGCGCGTCCATGAGGTCTCGAGCTCGCTGCGGGGTCAGCTCGTCGGGGGCGAGGTCCTCCGGCACGTTCACCCGGCGCGGGGTCTCGGGGTCGTCGCCCGGGGCCTCGAGGTAGGGGCCGTAGCGGCCGATGCGGAGGGTGATGCCCTCGCCCAGGGCGATGGAGTTGATGTCGCGGGCGTCGATCTCGCCCAGGTTGTCGATGACCTTGCGCAGGCCCCGGTGCGTGTCGTTGCCGAAGTAGAACCCGTTCAGCCAGTCGACGCGGTCGGCGTCGCCGCCGGCGATGAGGTCGAGGTCGTCCTCCATGCTGGCCGTGAAGTCGTACTCGACCAGGTCGCCGAAGTACTCCTCCAGGAGGCGGACGACCGAGAAGGCGATCCAGTTCGGCACGAGGGCGGTGCCTCGGGGGGTCACGTAGCCGCGGTCGACGATCGTCGACATGATCGCGGCGTAGGTCGAGGGCCGCCCGATGCCGAGCTCCTCCAGCGTCTTCACCAGGCTCGCCTCGGTGTAGCGCGGCGGGGCGCTCGTGTCGTGCCCCTTGGCCTCGACCTCGTCGAGCGCCAGCTGCTGTCCCTCGGTGAGCTTCGGCAGCTTCGCCTCGGCCTGCTCGGCCGTGCCGTGGCGATCTTCGTCGCGCCCCTCCTCGTACGCGGCCAGGAAGCCGCGGAAGGTGATGACGGTGCCGGTCGCGACGAACTCGGCGAGCGTGCCGGCCGTCGACCGCGCGGTGATCCCCTCGACCGCGTCGGGCACCGTGGCCGAGACGACCACGGAGGCGGTCGAGCCCTTGGCGTCGGCCATCTGCGAGGCGACCGTGCGCTTCCAGATGAGGTCGTAGAGCTTCCAGTCGTTGCCGCGGAGGGCGCCCTGCATCTCGCTCGGGGTGCGGAAGGTGTCGCCCGAGGGACGGATCGCCTCGTGCGCCTCCTGGGCGTTCTTGCTCTTGCCCGAGTACGTGCGGGGCTTCTCGGGCACGGTCTCGGAGCCGTAGAGCGAGGCCGCCTGGCTGCGGGCGGCGTTCGTCGCCTGCTGCGACAAGGACGGCGAGTCGGTGCGCATGTAGGTGATGTGGCCGTTCTCGTACAGCGACTGCGCGACGCTCATGGTCTGGCGCGCGGAGAAGCGGAGCTTGCGCGCCGCCTCCTGCTGCAGGGTCGACGTCGTGAACGGGGCCGCGGGACGGCGCGTGTAGGGCTTCGACTCGACCGACGAGACGACGATCTGCACGGCGTCGCCCTCGAGGGCGCGGCTCAGCGTGCCGGCCGAGGCCTCGTCGAGCGCCACGGCCTCGCCCTTGAGGCGGCCGCGGTCGTCGAAGTCGCGGCCGCTGGCGACGCGGGTGCCGTTGACCCGCACGAGGCGCGAGGAGAAGGGGAGCGCCTCGGTGCTCGGCTCGAAGGTGGCGGTGAGGTCCCAGTAGGAGGCGGAGACGAAGGCGAGGCGCTCGCGCTCGCGGTCGACGACGAGGCGCGTGGCGGCCGACTGGACGCGACCGGCCGAGAGCCCCGGGCCGACCTTCCGCCAGAGGACGGGCGAGACCTCGTAGCCGTAGAGGCGGTCGAGGATGCGGCGCGTCTCCTGCGCGTCGACGAGCGCGGTGTCGAGCTCGCGGGTGTTCTCCTGGGCCTTCTGGATCGCGTCCTTGGTGATCTCGTGGAAGACCATCCGCTTGACGGGCACCTTCGGCTTGAGCTCCTGCAGCAGGTGCCACGCGATGGCCTCGCCCTCGCGGTCCTCATCAGTGGCGAGGTAGAGCTCGTCGGCGCCCTTGAGCGCGCGCTTGAGGTCGGACACCGTCTTCTTCTTGGCGTCGGAGACGACGTAGTAGGGCTCGAAGCCGTTCTCGACGTCGACCGAGAACTTGCCGAGCGAGCCCTTCTTGAGCTCGGCGGGCAGGTTCTTCGGCTCGACGAGGTCGCGGATGTGGCCGACGGACGCGAGGACCTCGTATCCGCTGCCGAGGTACTGGGCGATCGTCTTGGCCTTCGCGGGCGACTCGACGATGACCAGCTTCTTCGTGCCTGGCACGGGACTCCTTGGGGTGGGGGGACGACGGGGACCGGTCGACGGGACCGGGAGCGAGGGACGACAGCGGGCCCTCCGGGCCGCGCCTCGGCCGGCGCGACGGCGGGAACGGGTGCGGCCGACAGGCACACCATACACACACCGCCGTCACGGCCCGTTCACGGCGGTGCGGGGCCCGACCGGTCGTCGGCGGGCGGCGGCCCGGCCGTCGCGGAGGCCGCGACGACCACGCCGGAGACCACCGTCGAGACCCGCACGGTGGCCTCGTGCCCGGCGACGACGCAGCTGTCGAGCACCGTGCCGTTGGCCGTCGCGGCGGCCGCCGCGCGGGGGCACGGCGACCCGGCGACGAGGCCGGCCGCGACGTCGGCGGCGGCGAGCGCCGAGGCGTCGGCCGCCCCGGCGACGCGGCCTCGCTCGGCGAGGACGCGACAGCCGGCGACCACGACGACGCAGAGCGCGACGAGCGCCACGACCACGAGGGCGGAGGCCGCGGCGCTGCCCCGCTCGGAGCGCCACGACGGCGCCGAGCGCCGCGACGGCGGCGACGCGCGGTCGCTCACCGGCCGAGCCCGGGAGCGCAGCTGCGGGACGAGAGCGCGACGACGCCCGCCAGCGGCCCGACGTCGACGGCCCGCTCGACCCGCACGCAGACGAGGTCGCCCTCCACGGAGGAGGTGGCCGAGGCACCGGGGGCCAGTCGGGCCAGGGTGCCGGGCACGGCGGCCTCGTCGCCCCGAGCGGTCTGTCGGGCGACGACGGCCGCGGCGTCGGCCAGCGCCACCGACTGCCGCGCGGCGCCCGTCGCGGCGACGACGAGGCCGACCACCGCGAGCAAGGCCGGCACCGTCACCGCGAACTCCGCGGTCACGCTGCCCCGGTCGTGCCGGAGGCGCGGGACGGGTCGGGCGCCGTGCGCCGGCCCCCCGAGGCCGTGCGGCCACCGCTCCGGCCCGGACCGACGCGCCGACATCGTCAGCCCACCGTGAGGGCCGAGCGGACGAGGTCGCCGAGCACGCCTCGTACCTCGTCCGACCTCATCACGGCGAGGAGGACCCCGGCGAAGCCGACCGCCGCCATGATGACGATCGCGTACTCGGCGGTGGCGGCCCCGCGGTCGGAGCGGAGGGCGTCGAGCGCGTGGCCGAGCCGCGAGCGGGACGGCAGGCCGACCGCGGCCGCGGTCTCGACGCGGCCCGTGCAGGTGGTGCGGATGGTGGTCGTCGTGGTCATGAGGTCCTCCTGGCTCGGGGTGGTGCGATGGGGGTGCGGCGCCGGCGGCGCCGGATCGACCGGCGGCCGACCCGGGGCGAGTCTCGCTCGCCGGTGGCCGGCGCCGGCGGTGCCGGCCATCGCGCTGGGGAGCGACCTCACAGGGTGCTCGCCGTGGAGGAGACGAGCGACACGACGAGGGGGACGACCCCGACGACGAGGAAGGCAGGCAGCACGCACGCGCCGAGCGGCAGCATGAGCGTCGATCCCAGCCGCCCGGCCGCGGCCCGGGCCTGCGTCGAGGCCTCGAGCCGGCGCTCGGCCGCGGCGGCACGGAGGAGCTCCGACGCGGGGGCACCGGCGCGGCGGGACAGATCGAGGACGTCGACCCCGTCGGCGTCGGCCTCCGCGGGCCCGAGGTCGCAGCCGCTCTCGTCGACGGCGGCCCGGACGGCGTCCATCGCCGCCGACCAGGCGCCGCCGCCCGAGACCGCCACCGACAGGAGCTCGAGGCGCAGGCCGGGCACGGCGTCGGACGGCGTCGCCGACCGGACGAGGCGCGCGGTCCATCGGCGCGCCGCCTCGACGAGCGCCCCGCCGAGGGCCAGGCACGTCCACCCCACCGGCGAGCCGACCAGGACGCCGACGGCGTCCGCGCCCATGCCCGCGGAGAAGAGGACCCCGACCGGGGGCAGCGCGAGAACGATGCGACCGGCCGACCGAGGCCCGCTCAGGGCCACCTCGACCTCCCGCCGTGCGCGGTCCGCCTCGCGGAGGGCCGCCACGAAGGACCGGAGGCAGTGGCCGAGCGGCGCACCGCTCCCCTCGGCGACCCGCCAGGCGCAGGCCACCTGACGCCACTCCGCCTCGAGCCGGGGGCCGTCGCGGGCGCGGGGGAACGGCGACCGCCCCAGGGCGGCGAGGAGCGCACCGGAGACCGCCTCCCCCCGGGCGGCGGCGTCCGCCACCCCGCCGAGGAACGACCGCAGCACGTCGCTCGGCTCTGCCTCGCCCACGTGGCGCCAGGCGGACGCTGGTGCCACGCCCGCGCCGAGCAGCACGGCGACGCGCTCGACGACCGTGGCGACGGGCGTGACCGACACGCGCCTCCCCCGGGGCCCCGACGGGCCGTCGGCCGGGGCGCGACGCGGACCGTACGCGGGGTCGCCGAGTCGTGCCTCACGCGGCACGAGCGGCCTCCGACGCCCCTGCCGACGCGTCGCGGGAGCGCAGCTCGCCGCCCGGGCCGAGGACGAGCCGACCCACCCGCTCGAGCCTCCGTCGGCCCTCACGACGCTCGACGTGGAGGACGGCGTCGAAGGCGCTCACGGCCTGCCGGGCCAGGGCGGCCGGCGAGAGCCCGGCGACCGCGCCGAGGGCCTCGAGCCGGGCCGGCACGTCGGCCAGGCCGTTCGCGTGGAGCGTCCCGGCCCCGCCGTCGTGGCCCGTGTTGAGGGCCGACAGCAGGTCGCGGACCTCGACCCCGCGGCACTCCCCCACGACGAGGCGGTCGGGTCGCATCCGGAGCGCCTCGCGGAGGAGACGGGCGGTGTCGACCCCGCCGACGCCCTCGAGGTTGGGCTGCCGCGCCTCGAGCGACACGACGTGCGGGTGGACGACGCGGAGCTCGGCGACGTCCTCGATGGTGACGATCCGGTCGGAGGGCGGCGCGGCGCCGAGCATGGCGGCGAGGAGGGTCGTCTTGCCCGCGCCGCCGGCCCCCGTGACCAGCACGTTCGCCCGGTCGGCCACGCAGGCCCGGACGGCCTCCTCGGCTCCCGGCCCGAAGAAGCCCTGGGCGGAGAGGTCGTCGAGCGTCACGGGGTCGAGCCGCGGGAACCGGACCGACAGGAGGGTGCCCGTCGTCGAGACCGGGGGCAGGACGGCGTGCACGCGGACGCCGTCGGCCAGCCGCACGTCGACGCACGGGCTCGACTCGTCGACGTGCCGCCCGCCGAGCGCGACGAGTCGGACGGCGAGCGCGCGGGTGGCCGCCTCGGAGAGGTGGACCCGCGGGTCGGGGCGGGCTCCGGTGCCACGGTCGACCCACGTGCCGGCCCCGCCGTTGACGAACACGTCGGTGACCGAGGGGTCGGCGACGAACGGGGCGAGCGGGCCGTCGCCGAGCAGCCGGGTCCGCAGGGCGAGGGCCTGCCCGCCGCCCCGGTCGGACGACGGAGCCCGCACGACGGGGACGAAGCGGCCCGGCGGCCACGCGTCGGCCGGCCGCAACGAGGCCGGGAACGGAGGCGGAGGCGGAGGATCGAGGGATCTGTCGGCGATCATGCCGAGACGTTAGGCACCGAGCGACCGGGGGCCGCCGGTGCCGAGCGCTAGTCGTGGACCGTGCCGTGCCGGAGGAGCCTGGGGAGGGACCGAGTGAGAGGGGCGGCACCCATCGGGGGGAACGGATGCCGCCGCGGCCACGCCGGATCGGGGGAGGATCGTCAGCGCGGCCACGTCGGACGAGGTCCGACGAGGATCACAGTACCCCCCGGGGCGCAGGACGGGACCGGCGGCTGGCCGGTGCGCGAAGGGCGGGGCCGACCCGCGCCTCCCCGTGTCGTCGGCGTCGGGCGCGGCCGGCGGCGGCGGGTCGCGACCCGGGGCCGGAGTAAGGTCGGCGCGACGGCGTGAGCCGGCTGTTCCGCAACGACGCGAGAGGACCGAGATGGTCGACGGCACCGATGACCTGCTGACGCGGGGGCGCACGTTCGCCCCCGACCCCGACTTCGCCGCCCGGGCCACGGCCGGCCCCGAGCTGGCGGAGGAGGCCGGCCGCGACCGCCTCGCGTTCTGGGCCCGCCAGGCCCACGAGCGCGTCAGCTGGGAGCGCCCGCCGACCGAGACCCTCGACTGGTCCGACCCGCCCTTCGCGCGGTGGTTCGCCGACGGCACGCTGAACGTCGCGGTCAACTGCCTCGACCGCCACGTCGACGCCGGCCACGGCGACCGCGTCGCGCTGCACTGGGAGGGCGAGCCGGGCGACAGCCGCTCGCTCACCTACGCCGAGCTGACGCGCGAGGTGAAGCGGGCGGCGAACCTGCTGACCTCGCTCGGCGTCGTCGCGGGCGACCGGGTCGTCATCTACCTGCCGCAGATCCCCGAGGCCGTCGTGGCGATGCTCGCCGTCGCTCGCCTCGGGGCCGTCCACTCGGTCGTCTTCGGCGGCTTCAGCGCGGAGAGCCTCCGGGCCCGCATCGACGACGCCCAGGCGGTGCTCGTCATCACGGCCGACGGCGGCTGGCGGAAGGGCGCCGTGTCGCCGCTCAAGCCCGCCGTCGACGCCGCGCTGGCCGCGGACGGGCCCGCGACCGTGCGGAACGTGCTCGTCGTGCGCCGCGGCGGCAACGAGGTCGACTGGACCGAGGGGCGCGACCTCTGGTGGCACGAGCAGCTCGAGGGCGTCGCCGACGAGCACGAGGCCGAGGCCTTCGACGCCGAGCACCCCCTCTTCATCCTCTACACGAGCGGCACGACCGGGAAGCCCAAGGGCATCCTGCACACCTCCGGCGGCTACCTGACCCAGGTCGCCTACACGCACGCCACGGTCTTCGACCTGAAGCCCGAGACCGACGTGTGGTGGTGCACGGCCGACGTCGGCTGGATCACCGGCCACAGCTACGTCGTCTACGGCCCCCTCGCCAACGGGGCCACGCAGGTGCTCTACGAGGGCACCCCCGACTTCCCGGCGGCCGGTCGCTGGTGGGACGTCGTCGAGAAGTACGGCGTGACGCTCTTCTACACGGCGCCGACCGCGATCCGCAGCGTCATGAAGGCCGGCCGCGAGATCCCGCAGGCGCGCGACCTGTCCTCCCTCCGGCTGCTCGGCTCGGTGGGCGAGCCGATCAACCCCGAGGCGTGGCTCTGGTACCGCGAGGTCATCGGCGCCGACCGCCTCCCGATCGTCGACACCTGGTGGCAGACCGAGACCGGCGCGATCATGGTCAGCCCCCTGCCGGGCGTCACGACGACCAAGCCGGGCGCGGCGCAGACCCCGCTGCCGGGCGTCTCGGTCGACGTGGTCGACGACGACGGCACGCCCGTGGCGCCGGGCGGCAGCGGCCTGCTCGTCGTGACCGAGCCGTGGCCCTCGATGCTGCGCGGCATCTGGGGCGACCGCGACCGCTACGTCGAGACGTACTGGAGCCGCTTCGGCGACCGCTACTTCGCCGGCGACGGCGCTCGTCGCGACGAGGACGGCGACATCTGGCTGCTCGGCCGGGTCGACGACGTCATGAACGTGTCCGGCCACCGGCTCTCGACCGCGGAGATCGAGTCGGCGCTCGTCTCGCACGCCGTCGTCGCCGAGTCGGCGGTCGTCGGCGCCGCGGACGAGGCGACCGGCCAGGCGGTCGTCGCGTTCGTCGTCCTCCGCGACAAGGCGAAGGTCGACCTCGACCCCGAGGAGGCGGCGGCCTCGCTCCGTCGACACGTCGCGGAGCAGATCGGCGCCATCGCCCGCCCGCGCACCGTGGTGCTCGTGGACGAGCTGCCGAAGACCCGCTCGGGCAAGATCATGCGCCGCCTGCTGCGCGACGTCGCCGAGGGACGCGAGATCGGCGACACGACGACGCTCGCCGACGCCGCCGTGATGGGGGTGATCAGCGCCGAGATGCGCTGACCCCGCCTCACGCGACGACGGGCCCGGCCACCTCGGTGGTCGGGCCCGTCGTGTCGACCTGCCCCTCCGCTCGGAGGGGACGAGGAGGCGCGGTGCGCGTCGTCAGCGCACCTCCAGCACCAGCTCCACCTCGACGGGCGAGTCGAGCGGCAACACGGCCACGCCGACGGCGCTGCGGGCATGGCGCCCGGCCTCGCCGAAGACGTCGCCGAGCAGCTCGGAGGCCCCGTTGATCACCCCGGGCTGGCCGGAGAAGCCCGGATCGGAGGCGACGAAGCCCGTCACCTTCACGACGCGGACGACCTCGTCGAGCGAGCCCAGGACCGAGCCGGCCGCGGCGAGGGCGTTGAGCACGCAGGTCGCGGCCATGGCCTTGGCGTCGTCGGGCGACACGAGGCCGGCGCTCGCGCCGACCTTGCCCGTCGCCGGCAGCACGCCGTCGACGAAGGGCAGCTGCCCCGCGGTGTAGACGTACGAGCCCGTGCGGACGGCCGGCACGTAGGCGCCGGCGGGGGCCGCCACCTCGGGCAGCTCGAGGTCGAGCTCGGCGAGGCGGGCGGCGACGTCGGTCATCAGGCGTCCTGCTGCTTCGCCCGCTTGAACCAGGCGACCGGGCCGCCCTCGGGCCCCTGCGTCACCTGGACGAGCTCCCACCCGTCGCTGCCCCAGTTGTTCAGGATGGCCGTGCTGTTGTGCACCATCAGCGGCGTGGTCATGTACTCCCAAAGGACCATTTGTGGTTCCCCTCAGCTCGGATGTCAGCGGTGTCACTTACCCTGATCTTATGTCTGCCCAAAAATCGAAGCCCACGTCCGTCGTCGGGGCGCTCTTCGGCTTCATCGGCTTCAGCGTCCTCGCTGGCCTGCTCGTCACCATCGGAGTGACCCCGGCGATCGCGGTCGCCGGCATGACGGCCTCGAGCTCGATCGGCGTCTTCGAGTCGATCCCCGAGTACATCGAGATCGGCAAGCTGCAGCAGCGCAACACGCTGTACGCGAAGCAGGGCGGACAAGACGTGCCCTTCGCCACCCTCTACAGCGAGAACCGCGTCGAGATGAAGTGGGAGCAGGTCTCCGACAACCTCAAGAACGCGGTCGTCGCCGGAGAAGACCGGCGCTTCTACGAGCACGGCGGCGTCGACGTGACGTCGCTCGTCCGCGCGGCCGTCGGCTCGGTCGGCGGCGGCGAGCTCGGCGCCAGCGGCGGCGGCTCGACCCTGACGATGCAGCTCGTGCGCAACATCCGCATCGCGCAGTCGCAGCAGCTCGACACGCAGGAGGAGCGCGACGCGGCCTACAAAGAGGCCACGACGACCACCCTCGACCGCAAGCTCGAGGAGATGAAGTTCGCCATCGGCCTCGAGAAGAAGTACACGAAGGACGAGATCCTCCTCGCGTACCTCAACATCGCCTACTTCGGCGACCAGACCTACGGCGTGCAGGCGGCGTCGCAGCACTACTTCAACAAGAACGCGTCCGACCTCACCGTCGAGGAGGCCGCGAGCCTCATCGCCATCGTGCAGTACCCCGACACCCGCAACCTCTCGACGCCCGAGAAGTACGAGGGCAACAAGGCCCGACGCGACGTCATCATCAAGGCGATGCTCGCCGAGGGCTTCATCGACCAGCCCCAGGCGGAGGCGTCCCTCGCCTCGGACATCGCCGGCTACGTGCACCTGACCGCGCCCACGCAGGGCTGCGCCGCGGTCACGGCGTCCGGCGCCCAGTACTTCTGCGACTACGTCAAGAAGAACATCAAGAACCTCGCCGTCCTCGGCGACAGCCCGGAGGAGCGCGAGAAGAACTGGGCCACGGGTGGCTACAGCGTCTTCACGACCCTCGACCTCGACCTGACGGGCAGCGCCAAGGAGAAGATCGACCGCTACGCGCCCGCCGGCGAGACCCGCCTGCAGCTCGGCTCGGTCGTCGACTCGGTCGAGGCCGGCACCGGCCGCGTCATCGTCATGGCGCAGAACACCACCTTCTCCGAGATCGCCGGCGAGGACCGCACCCAGACGTCGGTGAACTTCAGCACCGACCAGGAGTACGGCGGATCGGGCGGCTTCCAGCCCGGCTCGACGTACAAGCCCTTCACCCTGATCGACTGGCTCGAGCAGGGCAACGGCGTCAACCAGACCGTCAACGCCACGCCCCGCACGTTCCAGCTGACGGCCGACGGCGCCCCCACGGTCAAGTGGACGCCGAAGAACGACGCCAACGAGCGTCCCGGCTACATGTCCGTCGCCTCCGCCACGGCGAAGTCGATGAACACGGCCTACGCCGCCATGGCCACCCAGCTCGACCTCGCCGACATCAAGAACGTCGCCGAGAAGCTGGGCGTGCACCGCGCCGACGGCAAGCCCCTGCAGTACGAGAACCCGACGTCGATCATCGGGTCGAACGAGGTCGCTCCGCTGACCATGGCCGCGGCGTACGCGGGCATCGCCGCCGGCGGCAAGTACTGCGAGCCGATCGTCGTCGACAACATCAAGGACGGCAACGGCACCGACATCGGCGGCCAGGCGCAGACCTGCACGCAGGCCCTCGACCCTGACGTCGCCGCCGGCGCCGCCCGGGCCATGTCCGGCCTCTGGAACGGTGGCGGAACGGCCCCGAACGGCCTCCCCCGCGACGGCATCCCCGAGATCGGCAAGACCGGCACCACCGACGACAAGGACCAGATCTGGATCATCGGCGCGACGACCCGCCTCGCCACCGCGGTGTGGCAGGGCAACTACGACGGCGGCAAGAAGAGCCTCCGCACGGTCACGTCGCCCCTGCAGTCCACGTACGGCACCTACGCCAACGCCCGGAGCGCCTTCTTCCGCGAGGTGCAGACGGTCAACAACACCGTGTTCGGCGGAGGCGCCTTCGCCACGCCCTCCAACGCCGTGCTGCGCGGCTCGGGCGTCAGCGTGCCGAAGCTCGAGGGCAGCACGCCCAGCGCCGCCCAGAGCCTGCTCCGAGGCGTGTCGCTCAGCTACCGTGACGGCGGCACGCAGCCGTCCGCCCTGCCCGCAGGGCAGGTCTCGGGTTCCGACCCGGCCGCCGGCACGTTGGTCTCCAAGCGCTCGACCGTGACGGTCTACACGAGCGACGGGTCGCTCGCGACGACCGTCCCCGACGTGACCGGCCAGAACGTCAAGAACGCGACCAAGGCCATCAGCGACGCCGGGTTCACGGCGGCCCCGACGATCGCGGGGTTCACGGCCGGCGACGGCAAGAACGAGTGCCGGGTCGCCTCGACGAACCCCGGGGCGAACGCCTCCGCCTCGAAGGACACCGCGATCGGGGTGACGCTGTTCGGCACGAAGGACGGCACCGACCCGGGCGACTGCCAGTGAGTCCGATCGACGCTCGACGGCTGACGGCCGCGACCACCATGGTGGGCGCGGCCGTCGGCCTGGGGACCCTGGCCTGGGGCACGCTCGTCGAGCGCAACCGCTTCACGGTCCGTCACGAGGTGCTGCCCGTGCTCGACCCGGGGTCGCGGCCCCTGACCGTGCTGCACCTCTCCGACCTCCACCTCGCCCCGTGGCAGTCGGAGAAGCAGGAGTGGGTGCGCGGCCTGAGCGTCTACGAGCCCGACCTCGTCGTCAACACCGGCGACAGCATGGGGCACGCGGATGCCCACACCGCCCTCGAGTACGCGCTCGAGCCCTTCCGCGACGTGCCCGGCGTGTTCGTGCACGGGTCGAACGACTACTACGGGCCGGTCTTCAAGAGTCCCCTGAGGTACTTCGCCGGGCCGAGCACGCTCCACCGCTCGCCCGACCTCCTCGACATCGGCCGCCTCGAGTCGTTCTACGAGAGCCTCGGGTGGATCGACCTGAACAACACCGCACGCGCACTCGAGGTCAAGGGCAACCGGCTGGAGCTGTTCGGCGTCAACGACGCCCACCGCGGCTGGGACCGCCTGGACCGCCTCCCCGGCGCCCTCGACGACCTGCGCGAGAACGTGGGCTGGAACGACAGCACGGGCCCCGAGCCGCTCTCGATCGGCGTGACCCACGCGCCGTACCAGCGCGTCCTCAACTCGTTCGTGACGAACGGCGCCCACGTCATCTTCGGCGGCCACACCCACGGCGGCCAGGTCCGCGTGCCGGGCTACGGCGCACTCGTCACCAACTGCGACATCCCCCGCAGCAAGGTCAGCGGGCTCAGCACGTGGAGCCATGCTCGCCGCACCGCCCACCTCGAGATCTCCGCCGGGCTCGGCACGTCGATCTACGCCCCCGTGCGCTTCGACTGCCGACCGGAGGCCGTCGTCCTCACCCTGACGTCCTGACGCGTCGACGGCGGCCGCGCTCCCGGGGCCGCGCGGCCATGCCCCGACGAACGTCGAGCCGGTGGCACGAGCGGCCCCTCGCATCCGCTACTATTGACGAGTTGCTTCATCCGGCCGCGAGGCAGGACGAACCAACGGGGTGTGGCGCAGCTTGGTAGCGCGCCTCGTTCGGGACGAGGAGGTCGTGGGTTCGAATCCCGCTACCCCGACACGAAAAAATGGCCGGACCCTTGGGTTCGGCCATTTTTTCTTGTGTTTGTCTGGTGGGCCGGTCCCCGCCCGCCCCACGCCAAAATGGCCGGACCATTGGGTTCGGCCATTTTTTCTTGTGTTCGTCTGGTGGGGCGGTCCCCGCCCGCCCCACGCCGAAATGGCCGGACCCTCGGGTCCGGCCATTTCTTCTCGTGCTTTTCTGGTGGGGCGGTCCCCGCCCGCCCCACGGAGGCGGTCAGGCGAGGCGGCCGGCGGACTCGGCGAGGTAGCAGGCGCCGCAGAGCGACTCGTAGGTCACCTCGAGGCCGTCGATCGCCACCTGGTCGCCGTCGAACACGAACCGGTCGCCGACCTTGCGGGCGTTGAAGACCGCCTTGCGGCCGCACCGGCAGATGGTCTTGAGCTCCTCGAGCGAGTGCGCGACCTCGAGCAGCCGACGACTGCCCGGGAACGCGAGGGTGCGGAAGTCGGTCCGGATGCCGTAGGCGAGCACCGGCACGCCCTCGAGGATGGCGATCCGCAGCAGGTCGTCGACCTGGCTCGGCGCGAGGAACTGCACCTCGTCGACGAGGAGGCACGCCAGGTCGCTGCCGGTCGTCTCGAGCACCTCGCGGCGCCGCGCGCAGAACACGTCGAGCACGCTGTCGTCGGGCCCGAAGGTGACGTCGACCGCCCGGGTCACGCCGAGCCGCGAGACGATCGCGTCGTCGCCCTTCGTGTCGACGCGCGGCTTGGCGAGCAGCACCCGCTGCCCTCGCTCTTCGTAGTTGTACGCGGCCTGCAGCAGAGCCGTGCTCTTGCCGCTGTTCATCGCCCCGTAGCGGAAGTAGAGCTTCGCCACTACTGCAGGTAGCCGTCCTCGGCGGCCCGCCGGATGAGCTCGGACTTCTTGCTCGCGGGACGGTTCGCCTTCGCGTACTTCTCCCGCACGCGACGGAGGTACGTCTTCGCCGTCTCGTACTGCACGTTCATCTGCGCCGCCACCTCGTTCGTGCTCGACCCCGACACGTAGAGGCGGAAGGCCTCCGACTCGCCGGCACTGAGCTTCGGCCGGGTCTGATTCGTCGCGCCCACGGGCAGGGGACGCCAGTCGCGCTGCGGCGACGCGTCGCGGGCGACGCCCATGACCTGACGCGCCGCGTCCATGACCTCGCGCATCGGCAGCGACTTCGACAAGAACGCCGAGGCGCCCGCGTCGAGCGCCCGCTCGCGCGACTCCCGCGTGTCGAGGCTGGAGAGCACGACGACCTTCGCCCCGGCCGCCCGGCAGGTGCGGACGCGCGCCTCGATGGACACTGGCTCTCTCAGCTGGAAGTCGAGGAAGACCAGATCGGTCGGGAAGTTGTCGCTGTGCACCAGCTGCAGCCACGTGTGCGCCGTCAGCACGAGGTCGAAGTCGTAGGCGTTCACGTTGATCCAGCTGGACAGGCTGTCGAGCAGGACCTCGTGGTCGTCGAGGATGGCGAGGCGGACGCGACGCGTGGCGGACGTGTCGTCACCGGAGCCGGCAGTGCTCCGCGACGCGTCGACGGGTGCCCTGCCCTGGCCCGGTCGGAGGGACGAGCGACCGCTCGACTCAGTGCTGGTCATAAGAAAACCTTAGTGTCAGGAGGGGCGGGGACGGGTCGACCTGGAGGTCGCCGAACACGACGCGCAGCACGGCCAGCCACGGGGCCAGCGCATGCCGCACGGACGCCTCGCCGCCGGCCACCGGCACGCTGAGGACCCCGTCGACGCGACCGTCGCGCTCGCGGAGCACGACCTGCACGTCGTCGGCCCGGACCGTGTCGCTCGCGCCCAGGGCGACGAGGAGCGCACGGACGGCGGTCCGGTGCTCGCCGGTCATAGCCGGGGCGAGGCGGTCCGGGTCGACCACGACGCCCGAGACGGGTGCCCCGTCGCCGGCGAAGAGGTGCTCGAGCCAGCTGCGGTCGGCCTCGGCGACCATCGTCGACCGGAGCGAGTCGGCGATGCGACGGGCCCGCTCGACATCGGCCTCCTCGACGGTCCCCGACGCCACGAGCGAGGTGAAGAACGGGACGACGTCGCGGTTCAGCACGGTCACCCGGTCTTGCTGCACCGACCGGGCGACGCTCTCGGTCAGCTCCTCGGCGCTCGCGCTGCGGGCCACCGACGCTCGGGCGTCCCACTCCTCGACGAGCCTCGTGAAGGTGCGCGAGAAGGCCGCGCCCGCGAAGGCGAGGGCCAGGACCGGCGTCACGGCCACGACGACGAACGAGGTCACGGGCACCGGCGTCACGAATGACGGCGACTGCACCACGACGACCACCGCGACCACCAGCGCGACGCCGAGCCCGGCGAGGGCGATCTCGACGCCGGGCCGGTAGGGGGCCAGCGCGAGCAGCAGCACGCCGACCGCGACGGGCGGCCAGTCGTCGCGGACGAACGCGTCGCGCCCCGCCGTCCCGACCGCGGAGAGCACGACGGCGCCGGCCGAGAGCACGCTGAGCGCGACGAGCGACCGGCGGCGGAACGGCGCCCGGTAGGGGCTGGCCGAGAGCACCAGCACGACGCCGGCGGCGACGAGGGCCACGATCGCACCGGCCGTCGCGCCGGGCGACGCGATCTCCATGCGCGTGGTCGTCGTCATCACGCCGGCGAAGACGAGGGCGGCGAGGGCCGCGAGGACCGTCACCGGGCGAGCGCTGAGGGCGCCCAACGGGTCGACCTGCTGCGGCGTCCGTTCACGGCCGCTCACGCGGCGCCTCCGGTCTCGAGCGCGCGGTCGCGGTCGTCCGCCCCGGCGGACGAGGGCGCGCCCGCGGGCGACGAGGCCGTCGCCGCGGCGTCCGCCGTGACGACGGGGACCCGGATGATGACCGACGTCCCGCTGCCGGGCGACGACCAGACCTGCGCGGAGCCGCCCACGCGGGCCATGCGGGCCTGCACCGAGCCCGCGATGCCGAGCCGGTCGGCCGGCACGGCGGCCGGGTCGAAGCCCGCGCCGTCGTCGATGACCATGACCGAGAGCTCGCCGCCGTCGCCGTAGACGACCACCTCGGCCCGCTCGACCCCGCTGTGCCGCTCGACGTTCACCAGGCACTGGGCGACCGCGAGGCCGAGGGCCCGGCCGGCGCCCGGCGCCAGGCGGGCGACCGCGCCCACGTCGCCCGTGACGCCCACGGCGAGGCCGCGGTCGCGCCCCTGCTCGACGGCGCGGGCGAGGTCGCTGGCCTCCCAGGCGTCCGCCGACGCGCTCGGGGAGTCGCCGGGCTCGGGCTCCCCCAGCCACTCCTGGCCGACGACGGTCTCGAGGTCGGCGGCGACCGAGCGGGCGAGCACGGGGTCGAGCGGGCCGGGACGACTCGTGGCAACCGCGGCGAGGTGGCTCAGCACGGTGTCGTGGAGGATCGCGGCGGCCTGCTGCTCCATGTCGTGGCGGATGCCCTGCACCTGCTGGTCGAAGGCGGCCCGGTGGAGGCTCGGCTGGGCACGCCGGGCCCGGTCCGTCGCGAGCACGGCGGAGCCCATGGTCACGACGACGAGCGCGAACGCGAGCAGCGTCGTCACGTCGAGGCGCGGGGCGGAGCCGGTCTGCCAGGTCGCGAACTGGGTGACGACCTCGCCGAGGACGAAGCCGACGGACGCCCAGGCGAGGCCCTGACGAGGACGGACGCTGCTGCCGCCCACCATGACGAGGGCGATCTTGGGCAGGGCCAGCGAGAAGGCGTCCGAGGCCTGCACGGCGGGCACCTGGGCGAAGAGCGTCACGGCGTACCAGTACAGACAGGCCGTGCCGAGCACGAGGTAGACGGCCGAGCTCGTGGCGCCGGGCCGCCGGTCGACCACGAGGAGCAGGACGAGGAGGGGCACGAGGGCGACCAGGGCCGGCCACAGGACGAGCGCGGGCGACGCGGCCTGGGCGCTGACCAGCAGCAGCGCGGCACCGACGAGCACGACCGTCGCGATGACGTGGCAGGCGCGGGCGAGCGCCGTGCCCGTGCTCTGAGGAGCCAGGTGCGCCGGGAGGCCGAGCAGCATTCTGGGTCCTCCCTCCGACGCACTGGCAGCATGATCATGCCAGAACACGGACCCCCTCTGTACCCCGACATCTGGGGCCACCCGCACGGCCGCCCACGCCCCGTGGGCGACCCTCGGCAGGCGCGCCGGACGATGTGCCCCGACGGTCAGAAGAGGCGGGGGTGGGACGCGCGGGCACCGGCCGGGCGCTCGGCCGCGATGAGCGACGGACCGGCGGGCCCCGTCACGGCGGTGCCGCCGCCCGCGGCGAGCACGGCGGAGGGGCCCAGGCCGAGCACGTCACGGGCCGCCGCCACGTCGTCGAGCGCCCGCGAGTGCATCGACCCGGTGGCCGGGTCGGCACGGCCCGTCTCGAGGCCGTACTCGGCGAGCAGGGGCCGCACCCGGGCGGCGAGCCACTTGCGGTAGCCCGTCGGCGCGTAGGCGCCCTGGCCGTAGAGGCCCCGGTAGCTCGCCTCGAGCTCGGGGTGCTCGCGCTCGAGCCAGGCCAGGAACCACTCCTTCACGCCGGGCTTGAGGTGGAGGGCGCTGTACAGCAGCCGCGTCGCCCCGGAGGCGCGCACGGCCTCGAACGCCCGGCGGAGGTGCTCGGTGCTGTCGGTGAGGTGCGGCAGCACCGGCATCATGAAGACCGTGCAGTCGAGACCGGCCTCGGTGACCGCCTGCACCGTCGCGAGCCGCGCCGCCGTCGTCGGCGTGCCGGGCTCGAGCGACTGCTGCAGCTCGTCGTCGTGGACGGCGATCGACAGGGCGATGTCGACCGGGACGTGCTGGGCCGCCTCGACCAGCAACGGGAGGTCGCGCCGCAGCAGGGTGCCCTTCGTGAGGATGCTGAACGGCGTGCCCGACTCGGCCAGGGCCGAGATGATGCCGGGCATCAGCCGGTAGCGGCCCTCCGCACGCTGGTAGGGGTCGGTGTTCGTGCCGAGCGTCACCGGGTCGCGGTGCCACGACGGGCGGGCCAGCTCACGCGCGAGCACCTCGGCGACGTTGACCTTGACGACGATCTGGCGGTCGAAGTCGTCGCCGCCGTCGAGGTCGAGGTACTCGTGCGTGGGCCGTGCGAAGCAGTAGACGCAGGCGTGGCTGCAGCCGCGGTAGGGGTTGATGGTCCAGCCGAAGGGCAGCACCGAGTCGCCCCCGGGCACGCGGTTGAGCGCGCTCTTGGCGAGGATCTCGTGGAAGGTCACGCCCGCGAACTCGGGCGTCTGCACCGACGCCACCAGGTTCGAGAGGCGCGCGAGCCCGGGCAGCGCCGAGTCGTCGACCGTGGCCGTCGCCTGTCCGCTCCATCTCATGCCCGTAGTCGAACACATGTTCGAACGGGCGTCAAGCCGACCCCGGCCGGCGGCGGCTCAGGCGTGGATGCGCAGCGCCTCCGCCGTCGCCCCGAGCGTCGACGCCGCGCGCTCCTCGTCGCTCGCCAGCTGCTGCCCGTAGGTGGGGACCATGCGCCGCAGGGTCGGGGTCCACGCCGGGATGCGGTCGGGGAAGCAGCGCTCGAGCACGTCGAGCATGATCGGCACGGCCGTCGACGCGCCGGGCGACGCACCGAGCAGGCCCGCGATGGTGCCGTCGGCGGCGGCCACGACCTCGGTGCCGAACTGCAGCACGCCGCCCCTCTTCGGGTCTTTCTTGATGACCTGCACGCGCTGGCCCGCGGTGATGCGGTACCAGTCGGCCGGGTCGGCGTCGGGCATGAACTCGCGCAGCGCCTCGAACTTCGTCTCCTTGCTCGCCATCAGCTGCCCGACGAGGTACTTCACGAGGCCGAGGTTCGACAGCCCGGCCCGGATCATCGGGTACAGGTTGTGCGGGCGGATCGACGCGAACAGGTCGAGCACCGACCCGTTCTTGAGGAACTTCGGGCTGAAGCCCGCGTAGGGGCCGAACATCAGGCTGGCCTCGCCGTCGACGACGCGCGTGTCGAGGTGCGGCACCGACATGGGCGGAGAGCCGACGGCGGCCTTGCCGTAGACCTTCGCCCGGTGCTTGGCGACGACCGCGGGGTCGTCGGTGCGGAGGAACTCGCCGCTGACGGGGAACCCGCCGAATCCCCTGATCTCGTCGATGCCCGACTTCTGCAGCAGGTGCAGCGCTCCCCCGCCGGCGCCGACGAAGACGAAGCGCGCGTCGACCGACGTGGGCGTCCCGCCCACCTGACGACGCATGCCGACCCGCCACGTGCCGTCGGCGAGCTTCGTCAGCTTGGTGACGCGGTGGTCGAGCTCGAGGCGGGCGCCGCTCGACTCGAGGTCGCGGATCAGGAGGCGCGTGAGGCTGCCGAAGTCGACGTCCGTCCCCGAGGCGATGCGCGTCGCCGCGATCGGCTGCGACTTCGAGCGGCCGGGGATGAGCACGGGCGCCCAGGAGCGGATCTCGGCGGCGTCGGTGCTGAACTCCAGCCCGGCGAAGAGCGGGTGCACGCGCAGCGCCTCGTAGCGCTTGCGGAGGTACTCGACGTTCTGCTCGCCCCAGACGAAGCTCATGTGGGGCGTGGAGTTGATGAAGGCCTCGGGCTCCGGCAGGGCGCCCTCGGCGATGAGGAACGACCAGAACTGCCGGGACACCTGGAACTGCTCGTTGACCTTGACGGCGCTGGCCGTGTCGATGGTGCCGTCGGCCCGCTCGGGCGTGTAGTTCAGCTCGCACAGGGCGGAGTGGCCGGTGCCCGCGTTGTTCCACGGGTTGCTCGACTCGAGCGCGACGTCGCCGAGGGCCTCGTAGATCTGGATGGTCCAGGTGGGCTCGAGCTGCTTGATCATCGCGCCCAGGGTGGCGCTCATGACGCCGGCACCGATCAGGGCGACGTCGACGGGCTTCGTTGCATCGGTCACCCGCCCAGTGTAGGCCGCGGCGGGTCGGCGGGTCGGGACCGGCTCGACGTCGAGCGACCCGGCGCGGCGACCACCGGGCGACCCCGCCGGGGACGCGGGTGGCGCGGGCGGGCCGACCCGCGCCTCCCGCGGTCGTCAGGCGGTGACGCCCCGACGGGCGGCGACGATCTCGGCGATCTGGACGGCGTTCAGCGCGGCGCCCTTGCGGAGGTTGTCGTTGCTGATGAAGAGGGCGATGCCGCGGTTGCCGGGCACTCCTTCGTCTTGCCGGACGCGGCCGACGAACGACGGGTCCTTGCCGGCCGCCTCGAGGGGGGTCGGCACGTCGGTGAGGACGACGCCCGGGGCGTCGGCGAGCAGCTCGCGGGCACGGGCGGCCGTCAGCTCGGTCGCGAACTCGGCGTTGATCGACAGCGAGTGGCCGGTGAGCACGGGCACCCGCACGCAGGTGCCGCTGACCAGCAGGTCGGGCCGCTCGAGGATCTTGCGGCTCTCGTTGCGGAGCTTCTTCTCCTCGTCGGTCTCGTCGAGGCCGTCGTCGACGATCGAGCCGGCGAGCGGGATGACGTCGAAGGCGATGGGACGGACGTAGACGGCGGGCTCCGGCATCTGCACCGCGCCTCCGTCGTGGACGAGGCCCGCCGCGTCGCCGGCCAGCGCGGCGCGCGCCTGGCCGAGCAGCTCGTCGGCACCCGCGAGCCCGCTGCCGCTGACGGCCTGGTACGTGCTGACGATCAGGCGCTGGAGGGTCGCCTCGGCGTCGAGCACCTTGAGCACCGGCATCGCGGCCATCGTCGTGCAGTTGGGGTTGGCGACGATGCCCTTGACGGCCTGGTCGATCGCCTGCGGGTTGACCTCGCTGACGACGAGCGGCACCTCGGGGTCCATGCGCCAGGCGCTCGAGTTGTCGATGACGAGCGCGCCCGCGGCGGCGAAGCGCGGGGCCTGGGCGCGGCTGCCGGTCGCGCCGGCCGAGAACAGGGCGATGTCGAGGCCGGCCGGGTCGGCCGTCTCGACGTCCTCGACGACGACGTCGACGCCGCGGAAGGGCAGCGTCGTGCCCGCCGAGCGCGCCGTGGCGAAGAAGCGGATCTCGGCGATCGGGAAGTCGCGCTCGTCGAGCAGCTTCCGCATGACCTTGCCGACCTGGCCGGTGGCGCCGACCACGCCGACGCGCAGACCTTCAGACATGTCGTTCTCCTGTGCTGGTGGGGTTCGGGGCGGGCGGGTCAGCGACCCGTGCCGGCGTAGACGACGGCCTCGACGTCGCCGTCGAGCTCGAACGCCGTGTGCACGACGCGGAGCGCCTCGGCGAGCGTGTCGGCCCGGGTGACGACGGAGATGCGGATCTCGCTGGTCGAGATCATCTCGATGTTGATGCCCGCCTCGAAGAGGGCGGTGAACAGCCGCGCCGAGACGCCGGCGTTCGTGCGCATGCCGGCGCCGACGAGCGCGAGCTTGCCGATCTGGTCGTCGTACTGGAGCGACTCGAACCCGATCTCGGCCCGGTCGGACTCGAGGGCCTGAAGGACGGTCGCGCCCTCGGACTTCGGCAGCGTGAACGAGATGTCGGTGCGGCTCGTCGACGCCGCGGAGACGTTCTGCACGATCATGTCGATGTTCGCGCCGGTCTTCGCGACCGTGCGGAAGATCTGCGCGGCCTTGCCGGGCACGTCGGGCACGCCGACGACGGTGACCTTGCCCTCGCTGAGGTCTCCGGCCACGCCGCTGATGATGGGTTCTTCCACGTTCTCTCCCTCTTCCGGGTTGACGACCAACGTGCCCGTGCCGTTGTGGAACGACGAGCGGACGTGCAGGGTGACGCCGTGGCGTCGGGCGTACTCGACGGCACGGATGTAGAGCACCTTCGAGCCGGCGGCGGCGAGCTCGAGCATCTCCTCGCTGGTGATGCGGTCGAGCTTGCGGGCCTTGGGCACCACGCGCGGGTCGGCGGTGAAGACCCCGTCGACGTCGGTGTAGATCTCGCAGACGTCGGCGCCGAGGGCCGCGGCGAGCGCCACCGCCGTCGTGTCGGAGCCGCCGCGGCCGAGGGTGGTGATGTCGCCCGTGCTGCGGTTGAAGCCCTGGAAGCCCGCGACGATGGCGACCGAGCCGGCGTCGAGCGCGTCGCGGATGCGGCCGGGGGTGACGTCGACGATGCGGGCCTTGCCGTGCTGGCCGTCGGTGAGCATGCCCGCCTGGCTGCCGGTGTACGACCGCGCCTCGACGCCCTGGCTGCGGATCGCCATGGCCAGCAGCGCCATGCTGATGCGCTCCCCCGCGGTGAGGAGCATGTCGAGCTCGCGGCCGCCGGGCAGCGGGGTGACCTCGTGCGCGAGGTCGAGCAGCTCGTCGGTCGTGTCGCCCATGGCGCTCACGGCCACGACGACGTCGTTGCCGGCCTTGCGCGTCTCGACGATCCGCTTCGCGACGCGCTTGATGCTCTCGGCGTCGGCGACGGACGACCCGCCGAATTTCTGCACGATCAAGCTCACGACGACTCCAGGGGCTGTTGACTCGGGGCGCTCGGGGACGACGCGCACCTGCGATGGCCGATCCTACCGAGTGCCGCCGCCGTGTTTCGCCCTCACGCCCGGGCGTGGGACGACGGGGCGTCGGTCGCCCCTCGTGGTCGTCGGTCGCGTCCCGCCCGTACGGTGGAGCGATGCCCGACACCACCGAACAGGCCCGCGGCGCCGCCAGCCGCGTCCAGGACAGCCGAGCCCTCACCGTCGCCGCGCGCACGGGCTTCGCCATGAACGGGCTCCTCCACGTCGTGATCGGCGTGATCGCCCTCGGGGTCGCCACCGGCGGCGGGGGCGAGGCCGACCAGGGCGGGGCCCTCGGGCAGTTCGCGTCGCGGCCGGGCGGGGTCTTCCTGCTCTGGCTCATCGTCGTCGGGCTCGGGGCGCTGGGCCTGTTCCAGCTGCTCGAGGCCGGCCTCGTGCGGGGCACCGACAAGGAGGCGTGGGGCGAGCGCGCGAAGCAGGGCGGCAAGGGCGTCGCCTACCTCGCGGTCGCGTCGACGGCCCTGACGTTCGCCCGGGGCTCCTCCTCCGACAGCTCCGACCAGACGCAGACGCTGAGCGCCCGGCTGCTCGGGGCACCGGGCGGCGTGGTGCTGCTCGTCGTGGTCGCCCTCGCGGTCGTGGCGGTCGGCGTGTACTTCGTCGTCAAGGGCGTGACGCAGCGCTTCCGCGAGGACCTCGTGCTGCCGAGCGGCACGGGAGGCCGGGGCACGGTCGCGCTCGGCGTCGTCGGCTACGTCGCGAAGGGCGTCGCGGTCGCCGTCGTCGGCGTGCTCTTCGGGATCGCCGCGGTCACCGCCGACCCGAGCGAGGCGACCGGGCTCGACGGGGCGCTGAAGGCCCTGGCCGAGCTGCCCTCCGGGGCCGTCGTGCTGGGTGCCGTCGCCGTCGGCCTCATGGCGTACGGCCTCTACTGCTTCGTGCGGGCCCGGCGCGCGCGCCTCTGAGCCCGTCGGGACGCCCCGGCTACTCGGAGACCAGGCGCCGGCCCTCGAAGGCGCGGCCGAGGGTGACCTCGTCGGCGTACTCGAGGTCGCCGCCGACGGGCAGGCCCGAGGCCAGGCGCGTCACGCGCAGCCCGAAGGGCGCGAGCATGCGCGACAGGTAGGTCGCGGTCGCCTCGCCCTCGAGGTTCGGGTCGGTCGCGATGATGACCTCCTGCACGGTGTCGTCGGCGAGGCGCTGGACGAGCTGGCGGATGCGCAGGTCGTCGGGCCCGACGCCGTCGATCGGGCTGATCGCCCCGCCGAGCACGTGGTACAGCCCGCGGAACTCGCGGGTGCGCTCGATCGCCTGGACGTCCTTGGCCTCCTCGACGACGCAGATGGTCGCCGGCGACCGCCGCGGGTCGCGGCAGATCGAGCAGGTCGCCTCCTCGGTGACGTTGCCGCACACCTCGCAGAACCGCACCTTCGTCTTGACGTCCATGAGCAGCTCCGACAGCCGCGTGGTGTCGAACGTCTCGGTCTGCAGGATGTGGAACGCGATGCGCTGGGCCGACTTCGGCCCGATGCCCGGGAGGCGGCCGAACTCGTCGATCAGCTCCTGGACGATTCCCTCGTACACGGGCTACTCGCTTCTCTGAGGCGTGACGCTGGGCGCGATCGTCTCTTCTTCGATGAACTGGGCGCCGAGGATCTCGCGCACCACGGCCTCGCCGTAGCGCGAGCCGGCGGGGATGCCCCGTCGGGGGTCGCCCGCCGCCTGGCGACGCTCGGGGGCGGAGGGACCGGCCGGAGGCGCGGTGCGCGCGGGCGCCCCGCCGCCCGTCGCCGGGGCGGTCGGCGCCGACCGCGGGGCCGACGCGCCGGGAGTGACGACCTCGGCGGGCGGCGGCGCCGCGTCGACCGTCGGCACGCCCCCCGGGGGCTCCTCGGTGATGTGCTCGGGCTCGTCGGGCTCGGGCGGGCCGCTCTGCGGGATCGTCGCGACGTCCCAGCCGGTGACGGGGCCGGAGGGCGGGGTCGCGGCGACGGGTCGCGGGGCGGCCGCCGGGGCCGGCTCGGCGCGCGACGGCGCCGGCGTCTCGCGAGCGGGGGCCGGTGCCTGGCGGACCGGCGACGAGACCTGCTCGGGACGGGACGGAGCCGTCGCCTCGCGGGCGGGCTCCGGTGCGGCTGCCGGGGCGGTGGTCGTCGCGGGGGCGGCGGCCGACGCCGGCGCGGCGGCGGGCGCCGGCACCTCGGTCGACGCCGGCGCCCCGGGGGCGGTCGGGTGGGCGTCGGCGGGCCCCTCGACGCGGGCGATGTACTTGACCTTGACGCCGAGCACCTGCTGGATCGCGCGGCGGAGGTGCTCGCTCACGCCCTCGCCGGCGCCCTGCGGCTTCTTGAAGCTCTCGACGTCGACGGCGCTCGGGAACGTGAGCGTGAGCACGTCGTCGGCGAACGCCTGCACGGTCGCCGTGACGACGACCATCCACGCCGTGCGCTTCGACTTCTCGACGACCTCGACGATCTCGGGCCACGCGTCGCGCAGCTGCTGCAGGCTGACCGGGCCGACGGGCGTCGCGGGTCGCTCCGACGCCGGCGGCACGGCGTCGTGCACGACCGGGGTCTGTGCCCAGGCGGCGGAGTGCGGCGCCGAGGGCGGGGCCGGCTCGGTCGTGCCGGACGACGAGCGCGGGGCCGTGACCGGGGCGGGCGGCGTCGCCGCGGCGAGCTCCGACCGCGGCACCGCCGACGAGGCGGCGACGGCCGGGGCGACCACGGCGGGCGCCGCGGTGGCAGGTGCGGCGCCGGCTGCCCCGGCCGTGCCGTCGACGCCGACGCGGCGCTCGAGCCGCTCGACCCGGGCGAGGGCGCCCCGGGTGCTCTCGTCGGCCTCGGGCACGAGCACGCGGGCGATCATGAGCTCGAGGTGGAGGCGAGGCGAGGTCGCGCCCGTCATGTCGGTGAGGGCTCGGTTGACGACGTCGGCCGAGCGCGACAGCTCGGCGGCACCGAAGGCGTGCGACTGGGCCGTGAGGCGCGTCAGCTCGTCGGCCGTGACGCCGCGTAGCACGGCGGCCGCGCCCTCGACGGTCGCCCCGACGACGATGAGGTCGCGGAGGCGCTCGAGGAGGTCTTCGACGAAGCGGCGCGGGTCTTGCCCGGTCTGGACGACGCGGTCGACCGCCGCGAAAGCGGCCGCCCCGTCGCGGGCGCCGAGCGCCTCGACGACCTCGTCGAGGAGGGAGGCGTGCGTGTAGCCGAGCAGGGCGACGGCGCGCTCGTACTCGATGCCGCCGGCGTCGCTGCCGGCCATGAGCTGGTCGAGCAGCGAGAGGGTGTCGCGCACCGAGCCGCCGCCGGCGCGGACAACGAGGGGCAGGACGCCCGGGGCTGCCTCGACGCCCTCGGAGGCGCTGAGCTCGTGGACGTACTCGAGCATCTGCGCGGGCGGCACGAGGCGGAACGGGTAGTGGTGCGTGCGGGACCGGATCGTGCCGATCACCTTGTCGGGCTCGGTCGTCGCGAAGATGAACTTGACGTGCTCGGGCGGCTCTTCGACGACCTTGAGCAGCGCGTTGAAGCCCTGCGGCGTGACCATGTGGGCCTCGTCGAGGATGAAGATCTTGAAGCGGTCGCGGGCGGGCGCGAAGATCGCCCGGTCGCGGATGTCGCGCGCGTCGTCGACGCCGTTGTGGCTCGCGGCGTCGATCTCGATGACGTCGAGCGAGCCGCCGCCGTCGCGGGCCAGCTCGACGCACGAGGGGCAGACGCCGCACGGCGTGTCGGTGGGGCCCTGGGCGCAGTTGAGGCAGCGCGCGAGGATGCGCGCCGAGGTCGTCTTGCCGCAGCCGCGCGGCCCGCTGAACAGGTACGCGTGGTTGACGCGGTCGGTGCGGAGCGCCGTTCGCAGCGGATCCGTCACCTGGTTCTGGCCGATGAGCTCGGCGAAGTTCTCTGGCCGGTAACGGCGATACAGGGCGGTGACCACGGTACGAGAGTAGTCGTGACCACCGACAGCGCGCCTCCGGGTCCCGGACGCGAGGACGACCCCCGCGCACGGGGCGCGGGGGTCGTCGTTCGTCGTGGCCCGACCCGACCCGAACGGGGCGGGACACGACCCGGTGCTACGGCTTCCTCGTCCTGAGCCGCCGGCGCAGTCGGCCCGCCGTGAGCAGACCGAGGCCGAGCAGGAGGATGCCGGCACCGGCGGACGCCCACCCGAGGGCGTCCGATCCGGTGTAGGCGAGGCCGGACGGCCCCGCCTGGGTCGGGGCGGGCAGCACCTGGCCGGGCTGGCCGGCGAGGCCCGGGAAGCCGGGCGCTCCGGGGAGCGGCCCTGCACCGGGCGTGCCAGGCGTGCCAGGCGTGCCGGGCGTGCCAGGCGTGCCGGGCGTGCCGGGCGTGCCAGGCGTGCCAGGCGTGCCAGGCGTGCCGGGCGTGCCAGGCGTGCCAGGCGTGCCAGGCGTGCCAGGCGTGCCGGGGTCACCAGGCGTGCCGGGGTCGCCGGGCGTGCCCGGGTCGTCCGGGTCGCCCGGGGTGACCGGTCCGCCGTCGACGCCCACGACCGAGAAGCCGACCGTGACGGGGTCGGTCGTCGCGCCGTCGATCGCCTCGGCCGCGGTGACGACGTGCTCGCCCACGGCCACGCCGGTCCAGGTGACCGACCAGGCGCCGGTCGTCGCGTCGGCCACGACCGTCCGGGCGTCGCCGCCGTCGAGGAGGACCGTGACGGTCGCCCCCGGCTGCGCCGTGCCCGACGTCGTGACGACGGCCGTGCCGTCGGCGTCGGCGACGAACTGCGACCCGGCCACCGGCGCCGTGATCACGACGGGGGCGAGGTCGGCGACCACGAAGTCGCCGGCGACGGAGACGGTCGTGCCGTCGATCGTCTGGCTCGCGGTCGTCGGGTAGTCGCCCAGCACCAGCGAGCGGAACAGGATCCGCCAGCGGCCGTCCGCGCCGACCACGACGGTCTGCGTGGCGGTCCCGGCGGTCACCGTGACGACCGCGCCCGGCTGGCCGGTGCCGCCGACCCAGACGTCCTCCGCGCCGTCGCCGTCGAGGTCGAGCACGAGCTCGCCGGGGGCGGGCTCGGTGATCGACAGGGTGCCGGCGGGCACGGCGGGGGCGACGGAGAAGGCGACGGTCTCGGGGACCGACACCGCGCCTCCCACGGCCTGGGTGACGAGCAGGGAGTGCGAGCCCGAGCGGACCCCCTCGAGGGAGACGGTCCAGGTGCCGTCGGCGCCGATCGTCAGGGTGCGCGTCGTGCCGCCGTCGAGCGACAGCGAGAGCACCGCGCCCGGCTGGCCCGTGCCCCGCACGGCGACGTCGGCCCGGCCGGAGGTGCCGCCCGGGTAGACGGCGCCCGGCGCCGGGGTCGTGACGCGGAGGGGCGCGACGGCGGCCTGCGCGGCCACGGTGACCGGCACGCTCACGCTGCCGACCACGACGCCGCCGACGGCCTGGTCCACCACGACGACCTGCTCGCCCACGGGCACGCCCGGGACGGTCGCGACCCAGCCGCCGTCGTCGCCGACGGTGACGGTGACGGCGCGTCCGCCGCCGAGGTCGACGGTCACCACGGCGCCGGGCTCGCCCGAGCCGCGGACGGCCAGGTCGACCGTGCCGTCGCCGTCGTCGTCGACCACCACCTGCTGCGGGGCGGGCGAGGTGACGCGCAGCGGCGCGACGGGGACGGCGGGCGCCGGGTCGACGACGAACCGCACGTCGACCGGGGCGGTGAGGCCGCCCGCGACCGTCTGGCGGACCGAGACGACGTGCACGCCCGGGGCGACCGTGACGGGGAGCTGCCAGGCCCCCTGGGCGTTCGCCCGCGTGGTGACGGTCTCGCCCGAGTCGAGCGTGACCGAGACCTCGGCGCCCGGCTCGGCCTGGCCCCGCACGACGACCGGGGCGGTGCCCGAGGCGTCGGCGGCGAAACGCTGGTCGGGGCGCGGGGAGGTGACCGTCAGCGAGTCGGCCACGTCGACCGAGAAGCCGGAGGTGGCCGGGGCCGAGACGACCCCGCCGACGACCTGCGTGGCGCGGAGGGCGTGGTCGCCCACCGCGACGTCGCGGAACGTCGTCGACCAGCGGCCGTCGGAGCCGGCGCGGACGACCACCGACGCGCGGCCGTCGAGCACGACGGTGACCGCGGCGCCGGGCTGCGCCCGGCCCGAGACCGTGACCGGCGTCGTGGAGGCGCTGGTCGCGACGAGCACGCCGCTGCCGTCGGCCGGGGCCTCCAGCGTGACGGGCGCGGCGGTGACGACGTCGACCGCGCGGGTGACCGGGGCCGAGGTCACCGCGCCGAGGCGCTGCGTGACCGAGGCGACGTAGCGCCCGGCCGGGAGGTCGCGGAACACGGTCGACCAGGCGCCCGTGCGGGCGTCGGAGGTCACCGTGGCCGTGCGGCCGGCACCGAGGTCGATCGTCACGGCGACGCCCGGCTGGGCGGTGCCGGAGACGGTCAGGTCGGTGCGGGCGTCGGGCCCGCCGAGGGTGATCGTCGTGCCGGCGGCCGGCTGGCGGATCACCACGGGGGCGGCGACCACGACCCTCAGGGGCTGCTCGACGGCGGGCGTGGTGCCGGCGGGCACGGTCTCGGTGACGCCGACCGTGTAGCTGCCGGGCCCGACCCCGGGCACCGACACCGTGAAGGTGCCGTCGCCCCGGACCGTGCCGGTGCCGGTGAGGCCGCCGCCGAGGTCGACCGTGACGGTCGCTCCCGGCTCGGCGGTGCCCGTGACGACCACCGCGGTGGTCGACCCGCTGGTCGGCACCGTGACGGCCGAGCCGCTCGGCGGCGACAGGACGACCACGGGGGCCGCCACGGCCACGGTGACCGTCGAGGTCACGGGCGCCGAGGTGGTGCCGTCGACCGACTGGCGGACGGTGACCGTCGCGGGGCCGGTGGGGACGCCTCCGAACGTGGTGGTCCACGTGCCGCCGGGGCCGACCGGGAGGTCGACCGAACGGCCGTCGGAGAGCTGCACCGTCACGACGGCGCCGGGCTGGGCCCGACCGGTGACGACGAGGTCGGCGACGTCGCCGACGGCCAGGACGACCACGCGGGTGCCGTCGACCGGCGCACGGAGCACGACCGGCTGCGCGGCCACGACCTCGAGGGGCCGGGTGACGGGGTCGCCCGTGAGGCCGCCCCGCACCTGGGTCACGGTGATCGTGCGGTCGCCGACCGGCACGCCGGGGACCACGACCGACCAGGCGCCCGTCGTCGCGTCGGCCGTGGTGGTGGCCGAGAGGCCGCCGCCGAGGTCGACCGTGACGGTCGCGCCGGGGGCCGCGGTGCCCGTGACCGTGACCGGCGCGGTGCGCGACGGGTCGGCGGTCGTGACGGGCTCGCCCGCGACGGGGTCGGTGATCGTCACGGCGGGCAGGGCCGCCACGACGAGCCGCTGCGAGAGCGACGGCGAAGTGCGCCCGTCGACGGTCTGCGTCACGGTGATCAGGTACTCCCCCACCGCGAGGCGGTCGAGGACGACCGACCAGGCGCCCGACTCGGGCACCCGCACGGTGCGGAACAGGCCGCCGCCGAGGTCGACGCGGACGATGGCGCCGACCTGGGCCGTGCCCGAGACCGTCACCGGGACGGTGTCGTCGCGGTCGGCCACCGTGATCACGAGGCCCGGGTCGGGCGCCGAGACGACCAGCGGGGCGGCCACGCCGACGCTGAAGGTGCTCGTCACCGCGGCGGAGGTCGCCCCGGCGAGCTGCTGCGAGACGGTCGCCGTGTACGAGCCGACCGGCAGGTCGTCGAACGTCGACGTCCACGCGCCGCCCGTCCCCGCCGTCGTCGTCGCGACCCGGCCGCCGCCGAGGTCGACGCGGACGGTCGCTCCCGGCTCGGCCGTGCCGGAGACGACGACGTCGGTGCGGTCGTCGGCCGTGAGGACCGGCACGACCGCGCCCGCCCGCGGCGAGCCCACGACGACGGGAGCCGCCGCCCGGACCCGGAGGGGCTGCGTGACCGGCGAGGTGGTGACCGCGCCGAACTGCTGCACGACCGAGACCACCTGCTCGCCGACGGGCACGCCGAGGACCGTGGTCGACCAGAGGCCGGTCCGCGGGTCGGCCGTCGTCGTGGCGGTGCGGCCGCCGAGCGAGACCGTGACGGTCGCCCCCGGGCGGGCGCTGCCGGCGACGGGCACGTCGGCGGTCGCGGCGGCGTCGATCACGACGATCGTCGTGCCGGGCCGCGGGGCCGTCAGGGCGACGCCGACCGAGACCACGACGTCGAAGTCGCGGACCACGGGCGTGGTCGTCCCGCCGGTGACCGTCTGGGTGGCGGTCGCCGTGTAGTCGCCGACCCCGAGGGCCGGCACGGTGGCCGACCAGGTGCCGTCGGCGCCCACCGTCGTGCGGACCGTGGTCGTCTCGTCGCCCGTGAGGACGACCGCGACGGCGGCGCCGGGCTGGCCGCGGCCGGTCAGCACCACGTCGGTGCTGCCCGCGGCGGTCGGGACGGTGAACGAGCTGCCCTCGGGCGGGGTGGTGACGGTCAGGGCGGCCGCGACGACCACCGAGAGGTCCACGGCGACCGGCGACGACGTGCGGCCGTCGATCGTCTGGGTGACCTCCGCGGCGACGTCCCCGACGGCGACGCCCGGGACGGTGACCGTCCAGAGGCCGTCGTCGTCCGCCTCGTCGGTCGCGGTGGTCCCGTCGCCGAGGACGACGGTCACCGTGGCGCCGGGCTCCGCCGTGCCCGAGAAGACCAGCGGCGTCGTGTCGCCGGTCGCGGGCAGGGCGACCACCGTGCCGTCCGCGGGGGCGGCGACCACGAGGGCGGCGCCGTCACGGACGGTCAGGCGCTGCGACACGACGTCGGAGGTCGCGCCTCCCACCGTCTGCCGCGCCGCGACGACGTACTCGCCGGCCGGCACGGCCGCGAAGGTCGTCCGCCACGTGCCGTCGGACCCGACGTCGACGGTCGAGCTGCGACCGTCGCCGAGGGTGACGGCGACGGACGCGAGCGCCTGCGCCCGGCCCGCGACGACGACGTCGGTCGTGCCGGCCGGGTCGGGCAGCACGATGACCCGGCCGGGCGCCGTGAGGGTCAGGTCGTCGGCGGGCGCCACCGTGAGGCCCTGGGTGACGGGAGCCGACACGGTGCCGCCGACCGCCTGCGTGACGCTCAGCACGGCGGTGCCGACGGGCACGCGGGTCACGACGACGGACCAGGCGCCGTCGCCGTTCGCGGTCGTGGGCACGCTCCGGCCGCCGATCGAGACGGTCAGCGGCGCGCGCGGCTCGGCGGTGCCCGAGACGGTCACGTCGGCCGTGGCCTCGTCGTCGACGACGACGATCGTGGCGCCGGGGGTCGGCGAGCCGATGCGCACCGCGTCGGCGGCGACGACCGAGAGGCCGGACGTGACGGGCGTCGACGACGCGCCGCCCACCGTCTGGGAGGCGCGGATCGCGTAGTCGTCGACGCCCACCCCCTCGAAGACGGCCGTCCAGACCCCGGCAGGGCTCGAGCGCACCGTCGTGGTGCGGCCCGGCGCGAGCGCGACGAGGACGTCGACCGAGGCGGCCGACCGGCCGGACACGGTGACGGTCGTCGTCGACGCGGGGTCGGCGAGGCGGAGCACCGTGCCGTCGCTCGGCGTGTCGATCGACACGGCGGCGGCGGACTCGACGACGAAGAGCTGCGTGAGCGCCGGCGACGTCGTGCCGCCGATCGACTGGGTCACGCTGAGCTCGTGGCGCCCGACGGGCACCCTCGGCACCGAGACGGTCCAGACGCCGTCGACGGCGGTCGTCGAGACGACCCGGTCGTCGCCGAGGTCGACCCGGACGCGGGCGCCGGGCTCGGCCGTGCCGGTCACCGTGACGGTGGTCGTGGCGAGCGCGTCGGGCACCGTGACCACGGCCCCGGGCGCCGGGGCGTCGACGTCGAGGGGCGCGGCGGCGCGGACGACGAGGTCGACCGTGGCGGGCGCGGAGGTCGTGCCGCCGACCGACTGGGTCACCGAGACGACGTGCGGGGCGGTGCTCACGCCGACGCCGGGGAGGGAGACCGCCCACGAGCCGGAGACCGGGTCGACCGTCGCGGGGACGGGAGCGCCGCCGTCGATCGTCACGGAGACCGTGGCGCGGGGGTCGGCGGTGCCGGCGACGGGCACGGTCACGGTCGCCGCCGGGTCGGCGACGACCACCGGCACGTCGACCTGCGGCGCCGTCACCTCGACGGCCCGCGCGGCCTCCACCACGACGACGCGCGTCGTCGCCGGCGAGGGGCTGCCGTCGATCAGCTGCGTGACGGACGCCGTCGAGGTGCCGGCGGCGAGTTCGACGGTGACGGACCACTCCCCCGTGACGGGGTCGCTGGTGTCGGTCGTGACCGGCACGCCGGGCCGGCCGAGGTCGACGGAGACGACGACGCCGGGCACGGCCGTGCCCGAGATGACGACGGGGGTCGTCACGACGGCGTCGGCCACGACCGAGACGTCGCCGACGGCAGGCGTCCTGACGACGACGGGCGGTGCCGCCTCGATCGTGACGACCTGGGTGACCGGCAACGAGGTCGAGCCGCCGACGGTCTGGGTGACCGAGATCGTGCGGCCGCCGACGCCGAGCTCGTCGAACTCCACGGTCCATCTCCCGGTGACGCCGTCGGCACGGACGGTGTCGGTGACGCCGTCGCCGAGGTCGACGCGGACGAGGGCGCCGGGCTCGGCGGTGCCCCGCACGGTGAGGTCGGTCGTGGCGGTCGCGCTCGGCACGAGCACGACGTCGCCCGGCTCGGGGGCCTCGATGACGGCGGCGGTCGCGGCGCGCACCGAGAAGGCGCGCTCGGCGGTGGTCTGCGTCGTCGTGCCGACGACCTGCGTCGCCGTGGCGACGTGGTCGCCGTCGGCCACGGAGGGCAGCAGCCAGCTCCACGCGCCGACGCCGTCGGCGACGGTCGACCCGACGACCACGCCGTCCAGGCGGACGGTCACGGGGGCGAGGCCCTGGGCCGTGCCCTGCAGCAGGACGTCCTGCGTGACGACCGGGCCGGCCACGACGTACTCGGTGCCCTGCGTCGGGCTGTCGATGAGCACGTCGTCGGCCTCGACGACGACGAACCGGCGCGTCTCGGCGGCCGACGGGGTCGACCCGGGGACGGCCTGGGTGACGGTGGCGGTCCGCTGGCCGAGGGGGACGCCGCTCAGCGAGGTCGACCAGAGGCCGTCCTCGCCGGCGGTGGCCGTGGCCCGCGCGGTGACGCCGCCGACGACGACGGTGACGACCGCGCCGGGCGCGGCCGTGCCGGAGAACGGCACGGTCGCCGTGGGCGCGTCGTCGCCGTCGCCGGTCACGGCGATCTCCTGGCCCTCGGTCGGCGAGACGACGTCCAGGGCCTCCGAGGCGTCGACGCTGAAGGCGACCTGCGGGGCCGGCAGGGTGAGCCCGCCCTGCCGCTGCGAGGCGCCGAGCGTGTAGTCGCCCGGCCCGACGAGGTCGAAGGCGACGGTCCACGCGCCGTCGACGACGGGCGCCGTCGCGGTGCGGGTCGCGCCCGTGCCGTCGGCGAGGACGACGCGCACCTCGGGGTCCGCGCCCGAGCCCGAGACGGCCGTGCCGCTCACCGTGACCGAGCGCGTGCCGTCCGCGTCCGAGACGAGGTACCGCGTGCCGGCGGCGGGCGTCTGGATGACGACGTCGCCTCCGACCGCGACGACGACGACGCGGGACTCGTCGGCGTCGGCCGACGTGCCGTTGATCGACTGCGAGGCGGAGACGACGTAGGAGCCGACCGGGACGCCGGGGACCGAGACCGTCCACGTGCCCGAGACGGGCACGACGACGTCGGCCGCGCGGTCGTCGCCCACGGCCACCGTCACGACGGCGCCGGGCTGGCCGGTGCCGGTCACGACGACGGGCGTCGTGCCGCCGGTGCCGGCGACGTAGTAGACCTGCAGGTCGTCCCCGGGACGGGTGATGACCACGGGGGCGCCGGCGGCGACGACGAGGCCCTGGCTGACGATCGGCGACGTCACGCCGCCCACGGTCTGCGTGGCGCCCAGCGTGTAGCGGTCGACGGCCACGCCGGTGATCGTCGCCGTCCAGTCGCCGGTGACGGCGTCCGCGGTCGTCGAGGCGAGCAGCGTGCCGCCCAGGCCGACGTCGACGCGGGCGCCGGGGTCGGCCGTGCCGGTGACGACGACGTCGACGACGTCGTCCGCGCCGGCGACCGTGACGGTCGCGTCGACCGCGGGGGTCGTGATGACGAGGGGCTGGCCCGCGACCACCGCGATCGGTCGCGTCTGCGCCGGGGAGGTCGTCCCGCCGACGGTCTGCGTGGCCGAGATCGTCCGGCCGCCGACCGGCACGCCGGTGAACGAGACCGACCAGGTGCCGTCGGTGGCCGTCACGGTGCGGGGGGCGACGCCCGTGCCGAGCGAGACCGTGACGGACGCGCCGACCGCGGCGGTGCCGCTGACCGGCACCGTGGTCGTCGAGCCCGCCGTGGGCACGCGGTAGGAGGCGCCGGCGTCGGGGGCGAGGATCGCCAGCGGCGCCGCGGCGCGCACGACGAGCGGCTGCGTGACCGGGGTCGACGTGACGCCGGCGACGGTCTGGGTGACGCTGACGGTGCGGTCCGCGCCGACCGGGACGGCGGCGAAGGTCACCGACCAGGCGCCGGCGCCGGAGGCGGTCGTGGTCGCCACGAGGCCGCCGCCGAGGTCGACGCGCACGGGCGCGTCGCGGTCGGCGGTGCCGCTGACGGTGACGGGGGTGGTCGACGACGGGTCGGCGAGCACGAAGGGCACGGCGGGGTCGGGCGACGTGATGACGACGGCGTCGGCGGCCGTGACGGTGACGTCGGTGGTCTGCGGGGCGCTGGTGGCGCCTCCCACGGTCTGGCGGGCGCTGATCGGGTACGACCCGGGGCCGACGGCCGTGAAGGTCGTCGACCAGGCGCCGCCGCCGCTGACGGTGGCCTCCTGCGTGCGGCCGCCGAGGGCGACCGCCACGACGGCGCCGGGCTGGCCGGTGCCGGCGACGACGACGTCCTGGCCGGAGGACGCGTCGGGCACCCGGTAGGTCGTGCCGGGAGCGGGGCTCGTCAGGGCGAGGGCGGCGCCGGCCGCGACGCGGAAGCCGCGCGTGACGACGGCCGAGGTGTCGCCGCCGAGGGACTGGGTGGCGGAGGCGGTGTACGAGCCGACCGGGACGTCGGCGATGGTCGTCGTCCAGCCTCCGTCGGTGCCGACCAGGGCGCTGCCGGTGCGGCCGCCGCCGAGCGAGACGGCCACGGTGGCGCCGGGCGTGGCGCGGCCCGAGACCGTGACGGGGGTGGTCGAGGTGCCGTCGAGGACGGTGAAGACGCGGTCGGCGACCGGGTCGGTGATCGTGAGGGGCTGCTGCGTGACGACGGTGAACCCGCGCGTGGCGGTCGCGGTGACCTGTCCGCCGACGAGCTGCGTGACGGCGGCGGCGTAGGTGCCCGCGGGCACGGCGGCGACCGCGACGCTCCAGGCGCCGGCGGCCCCGACCACGCCGGTGGCCGGGGCGACGCCCGGCACCTCGACGCGGACGGTGGCGCCGGGCTCGCCGGTGCCGGTGAGGGTCACCGTGCGGGTGGCGCCGGCGGTCGGGACGACGAACTGCTGGCCCTCGGTGGGCGTGGCGACCGTGAGCCCGACGAAGGGCACGGCGCGCACGGTCGACGTCGCGAGGTCGACGCGGGCGGCGAGGATCGCCGGCAGCACGCGGAGGCTGACGGCGTGGACGCTCGTCGAGCCGGCGTCGGTGCCGCGGGCGTCGCGGAAGCCGACGCCGTCCTGGGCGTTGATCGTCACGGTCACGAGCTGGCGGAGGAGCGTCGTGAGGGGGGCGAGCGTCGTGATCGTCGCGCCGGTGACCGCCTTGACGGCGGTCGTCGTGGCGGCGAGGCCGCTGCCGGTCAGCAGCGGGCGGTACACGTCGCCGACGAGGGGGAGGAGGGTGCTCGTGACGACGCCCCTGACGGCTCCGGTGAGGAGGCCGCCGGTGAGCGTCGTGAGGAGCCCGGTGCCGCCGACCGTGACGGCGCTGGCCTGGGTGGTGCCGTCGAGCAGCGCGCCGAGGGTGGTCTTCACCTGCACCGTGAGCGACTCGCGCACGGCCGCGCCGAGGACCACCGGGACCGCCACGCCGACCTTGAGGTCGACCGTCACGGCCGTGGCGCGGACGGCCGCGTCGATCGCCGTCGTCAGGCCCGTCGGCAGCTGGTTCGTGAGGATGTCGGTGATGCCGTCCGTGATCGCCGTCACCTGGGCCGGGTTCAGCAGGTCGGTGTTCGGCTCGAGCCCGTCGAGCGCGCCGAGGTCGACGACGACCTGGCCGGAGCTCGGCGTGATCGTCACGGGGCCCGAGGTGAGCGGCTTTGCCAGCTGGGCGGTGACGGTCGACCTGAGGTCGACGGTGACGGTGGTCGAGACGGTCGGCGTCTCGACGACGACGAGGCCGAGGCCGTTCACGGCGCGCAGGGTCGACTCGAGCGGGCCGCGGACGCCGGCGACGGCGCGGTCGAGCGCCCCGGCCTGGCCCGTGAGGCCGTTGATGCCGTCGCTCGTGCCGGTCACCGTCGCCTGGAGCGACGAGGTGAGGGCGGAGACGGCCGGGCTCGTCATCGTGTAGCGGGCCCCGGCGACCTGGTAGGCGGTCGACGTGGTCGCGCCGCCGGCGGTGCGGGTCTCGGTGATGGACGACGAGAGCGCGCCGAGGCCGAGCTCGACGTCGCTGAGGACGCCGGCCGTGGCGGGCACGGAGCTGAGCAGGGGCTTCAGGTCGAGCGTGGCGCCCGTGCCGGGCGCGCCGCTGCTCACCGCGATCGCGCCGTCGGCGCCGATGGCGCCCGCGCTGGCGGTGGCGCCGGTGGGCGTCGAGCTGGCGTACTGGCCGGCGACGCCGAGGGTGAGGATGCCGTTGCCGCCGAGGAGGCGGACGCTGCCGAGGCCGACGTCCAGCGCGTTGACGACGGCGAGGTCGAGGCCGGGGCGGACGACCCCGAGCGAGCCGGAGGCGCCGGTCGCCGAGTAGGCCCCGCGGAGGGCGGCCACGTCGTCGAGGGCCACGATCCCGCTGCCGCTGAGCAGGGACGCCTCGGCCTCGGCGAGGTCGGTCGTCGCGGCCTGGGCCGGCACGACGGCGAGCGCCCCGACGAGCGCGGTGAGCGCGGCGGTCGCCGCGATCTTGAGCCCGAGGGCCCCTCCGTGGATGCGACGCCCGCGGGTGTCGTCCGTGGTCACATGACCTCGCATGTGCCTGCCTCTTCCTGGCGGGACGTGCCCGCCGCCTGATCCTGAGGACCCCCCGCTGGTGAGGCGGGGGGCGTCCTGCGTGTGTTCAGTTGTCGTGTGATCGGTGCTGTGGTGCTCGGTGCTGTGGTGCTGCTGTGGCGGTGCGGTGCTGCTGCGGTGCCGTCCCGTCGCCGATGAGCCCGCGGGCACGACGGAGGGGCGGACGTCCTACCGCCGGTGGCGGGAGGGCGTTCGCCCGGTGCTGCTGACGTGCCGGGGTGAGGGGCTCATCGTCCTGATCCTTGACGCTCGGGCGGCATCGGCGCCGCTCTCGGGTGTCCGACGGTGGTGGGTCGTCGGGCGGCACGGTGGTGAGTCGTGCAGGCGGTGGTGCTCCGCCGTGGCGCCATCCTATGCACAGATGACGATCCGTCACAGCCCGGGCGGACCCCACGAACAGGGGTCACGGCGGGGGCAAAAGGAAAGACCCCTCACGCACCTGCCAGAGCCCGGTTGCCCTTGCTGCATCTCTGCCCTGGGGGAGTTGGCCTGGATGGCACCACGTGAGGAGCCGCTGACGAGTTTAGCGGCTCCTGAGCGTGCTCGTCGACACGGGGCGTTCGATGGGGGCATGAGAATCGTCATCGCCGGAGGGCACGGCAAGATCGCCCAGCTCCTCGAACGCCGACTCGCCGACGCCGGGCACGACCCCGTCGGCATCGTGCGCAACCCCGACCACACGTCCGACCTCGAGGCCGCCGGCGCCCGCGCGCTGGTGCTCGACCTCGAGCAGACCGACGTCGAGACCCTCGCGGGGCACCTCGACGGCGCCGACGCGGTCGTCTTCGCCGCCGGCGGCGGAGGCGGCAGCGGAGCCGAGCGCAAGCTCACCATCGACCGCGACGGCGCGATCCTGCTCGCCGACGCCGCCGAGGCGGCCGGCGTGCCGCGCTACGTCATGGTCTCCGCCATCGGCACCGACGACTTCGACCCCGAGGCGGCGCAGCTGCCCGCCGAGGACGACGACGCCGTCTACCAGGTCTACCTGCGCGCGAAGAGCGAGGCCGACGCCGACCTCCGGGGCCGCGACGGCCTCGAGTGGACGATCGTCCGCCCGGGCGGCCTCACCGACGACGCGGGCACCGGCCAGGTGGCCGTCGGCACGACCGTCGAGCGCGGCACGATCCCCCGGGCCGACGTGGCCGAGATCATCGCCACGGCGATCACCGAGGGCACGGCCGTCCGGACGCAGTTCGAGGCCGTGTCGGGCGACGTCCCCGTCTCGGACGCGCTGGCGACCATCAAGTACTGATCCGCGCCTCCCCCGGTCACCGGGGCGGGCACGACGGGAGAGGGCCCCGGAGGCGCGACCTGCGCCTCCGGGGCCCTCGTGCGTCGGCCATGTGGTCGGCCGCCGTCCCTCAGCTCAGCGCTGCCGCCTGGCGAGCGATCTCGAGCTCCTCGTCGGTCGGCACGACGAGCACGGCCACCGGCGCCCCCTCGGGCGAGATGAAGCGGGCCGCGCGGCTCGCGAGCTCGTTGCGGTCGTCGTCGACCCGGATGCCCAGCACCTCGAGCCCCGCCAGCGTGCGGCGACGCAGCAGGGCGTTGTTCTCGCCCACGCCCGCCGTGAACACGACGGCGTCGAGGCCACCGAGCTGCGCGACGTACGCGCCGACGTAGTGCCGGATGCGGTGGCGGTACACGGCGAGCGCCGCCTCCGACACGGCGTCGCCGCGCGAGGCGCTGTCCTGCACGTCGCGCATGTCGCCGCTGCCGGTGAGGCCGAGCAGGCCGCTGCCCTTGTTGAGCAGCGTCTCGAGCTCGTCGAAGCCGAGACCGGCCTCGCGGTGCAGGTGGAAGACGGCGGCCGGGTCGATGTCGCCCGAGCGGGTGCCCATGACGAGCCCCTCGAGCGGCGTCATGCCCATGCTCGTGTCGATCGAGCGCCCGCCGTCGATCGCCGCCGCCGACGCCCCGTTGCCGAGGTGCAGCACGATGGTCTTCAGCTCGGCGAGCGGACGCCCGAGGAACTCGGCGGTCTTCTCCGAGACGTACTTGTGCGACGTGCCGTGGAAGCCGTACCGCCGCACCTGGTGCTTCTTCGCGAGCTCGGCGTCGATGGCGTAGGTGTAGGCCGCCGGCGCGAGGGTCTGGTGGAAGGCCGTGTCGAAGACGGCGACGTGCAGCACGTCGGGGAAGGCCTCGCGGGCCGCGCGGATGCCCTGCAGGTTGGCGGGGTTGTGCAGCGGCGCGAGGGCGGAGAGCCGGTCGATCGCCGCCTCGACCTCGCTCGTGACGACCGTCGCGCGGTCGAACTCCTCGCCGCCGTGCACGACGCGGTGGCCGACGGCGATCGGCGGGTACTCGTCGAACGAGGGCCCCTGCGCGCGGAACGCGGCGAGCATGACCTCGAAGCCGGCGCCGTGGTCGGCGATCGCGGCCGAGTCGTTGCTCGTCTCGTCGCCGGTCACGTGGTTGCGGTGCCGGGCCGAGCCGACGGCCTCCCCGATGCGCTCGACGAGGCCGCTCGCCAGCGTGGTCTCGCCGTCGAGCTCGATCAGCTGGTACTTGAACGACGACGAGCCGGAGTTGACGACGAGGACTGCGCTCACGGGGTGTTCCCTTCGGTGGTGGACGAGGAGGCGGGGGTCGCGGGGGCGGGCTGGGCGGCGCTCTCCGGGGCGGCCGGGACGCGCGCCTCCGGTGCGGGGGTGCCCGCCTGGATGGCGGTGATCGCGACCGTGTTGACGATGTCGCTGACGAGGGCGCCCCGTGAGAGGTCGTTGATCGGCTTGCGGAGGCCCTGGAGGATCGGCCCGATCGCGACCGCCCCCGCGCTCCGCTGCACGGCCTTGTAGGTGTTGTTGCCCGTGTTGAGGTCGGGGAAGATGAACACCGTCGCCCGCCCCGCGACCTCCGAGTCGGGCATCTTCGCCGCGGCGACCGTGGGGTCGGCGGCCGCGTCGTACTGGATCGGCCCCTCGACGAGCAGGTCGGGTCGGCGGTCGCGCACGAGCGCGGTGGCCGTGCGCACCTTCTCGACGTCGGCGCCCGACCCGCTGTCGCCCGTGCTGTAGCTGAGCATCGCGACGCGGGGCTCGATGCCGAACTGCTCGGCGGTCTGCGCCGACGAGATCGCGATGTCGGCGAGCTGCTCGGCGGTCGGGTCGGGGATGACGGCGCAGTCGCCGTAGACGAGCACCCGGTCGGCGAGCGCCATGAGGAAGACGCTCGACACGACGCCGACGTCGGGCAGGGTCTTGATGACCTCGAACGCCGGGCGGATGGTGTGCGCGGTCGTGTGGGCGGCGCCGGAGACCATGCCGTCGGCGAGGCCGAGCTTGACCATCATCGTGCCGAAGTACGAGACGTCGGTGACGGTGTCCATCGCCATCGAGGCCGAGATGCCCTTGTGGGCGCGGAGCTTCGCGTACTCGGTCGCGAACTGCACCTGGAGGCTCGGGTCGAACGGGTCGAGGACGCGCGCGGCCGAGAGGTCGAGGCCGAGCTCGGTGCCCCGGGCGCGGATGGCCGTCTCGTCGCCGAGCAGGGTGAGCCGGGCGACCTGGCGCTGGAGCAGCGACGAGGCGGCCCGCAGCACGCGGTCGTCGCCGCCCTCGGGCAGGACGATGTGCTTCGCCGCGCCGCGGGCCCGCTCGAGCAGCTGGTACTCGAACATCAGCGGCGTCACGACTCCCGACGGGCTGACCTGCAGGAGGCGCAGCAGCTCGGCGCCGTCGACGTGGCGCTCGAAGAGCGAGAGCGCGAGGTCGTACTTGCGGGGCGAGTCCGCGGCGAGGCGGCCGCGCGTCTGCGTGATGGCGAGGGCGGTGTCGTAGGTGCCGAGCTCGTTGTGCGCGATCGGCAGCGTGCTGCCGAGCCCCTCGAGCAGCCGCTCGACCTGCGGGGCGAGCGCGAAGCCGCCGTTGAGCACGATGCCGGCGAGGGAGGGGAACGTGTCGGAGGCGTGCGCCAGCACGGTCGCGACGAGCACGTCGGAGCGGTCGCCCGGCACGACGACGATCGCGCCCTCGGTGAGGCGGGGCAGCACGTTCTCCATCGACATGGCGGCGACCACGACGCCGACGGCCTCGCGGTCGAGCAGGGCCTCTTCTCCGCTGACGAGGGTCGCGCCCGTCGCGGCGAGGACGGCCCGGACGGTGGGGGCGACGAGCAGGCGGTCCTCCGGGATCGCCCAGACGGGCACGAGTCCGCTCGGCGACGACTGCAGGGCCTGGCCCACGCCGGCGACGACCTCGCCGAGCAGCTCGGGGTCGGCCCGGTTGACGACCACGCCGAGGAGGCTCGCGTGCTCGCTGCGGAGCTCGGCCGTCGTGACCTCGGCGACCTGCCGCATGTCGGCGCCGGTGCGGGCCGCCTGGCCGTCGGCGGTGCGGCCGCCGAGCACGAGCAGCACCGGGGCGCCGAGGTTCGCCGCCACGCGGGCGTTGAACGAGAGCTCGGTGGGGCTGCCGACGTCGGTGTAGTCGGAGCCGATGACGACGACCGCGTCGCACTGCCGCTCGACGGCGGCGAACCGGCTGACGATGGTCGCGAGGGCCGCGTCGGGGTCGGAGTGCACGTCGTCGTAGTCGACGCCGACGCACTCGTCGTAGTCGAGGTCGACCCCGTCGTGGGCGAGGAGCAGCTCGAGCACGTAGTCGCGCTCGTCGGTCGAGCGCGCGACGGGGCGGAAGACGCCGACGCGGCCGAGCTCGTGGCTCAGCGTGTCGAGCACGCCGAGCGCGACGGTGGACTTGCCGGTGTGGCCTTCTGCGGACGTGATGTAGATGCGGGTCGACACGACTCCCAGCCTACGACCGGCGGGCTCCGAGCCGCCGGTGAGCGGGCACCCCGAGACCGGCCCTGCGACGGGCCCGCGCGGCGTCGTACGATGGGCGCATGCCTCCCGCCCGCAAGGCCCGAACGGCGAGCTTCCGCCGTGACGACGCCCTCGCGCGCGCCCTCGCGTCGACCCGGCTCGAGGGCGGCACGCTCTCGCCCGAGCAGCAGGCGCTCATCGCCGCTTACCAGGCGGGCGACATCACGGCCGACGACGTGGCGGACCAGACGGTGACCGCCGCCCGCGCGCCGCGCTGACCGGCGCCCGGTGGCCGACGACCCGTACCTGTGGCCGGGCACCACCGTGCTCGTGAACGCCTTCGACATCCGCGACGCCGACGAGCTGCGCCACGTCGAGGACGAGCTCGCGGGCACCGTCCTGGCCCTGCTCGACGCGGTCGAGCTGCCCGACGAGTACGGCCGCGACCTGCTGTGCAAGATCCACTCGACCGTCTTCGGCCTCGTCTACCCCTGGGCGGGCCAGCTCCGCACCGTGGGCATCGAGAAGGGCGACGGCGGGGGCTTCACCCCGCCGGAGCACCTCGAGGAGGCACTGGACGCCTTCGAGCACGAGCTCGCCGCCGCGCCCGTCGGCCAGCCGCGCGCCGCGTTCGTCCGCCTGCTCGCCGGCCTCTACCGCGACCTCAACCACGTGCACCCGTTCCGCGAGGGCAACGGGCGGGCGCAGCGCGCCTTCTGGGACCTCTGGTGCCACGAGGAGGGCTGGCACGTCGACTGGGCGGCCGTCACCAAGGAGGAGAACGACGCGGCGTGCCGCCTCGGCGACCGGGGCGACCTGCGGCCCCTCGTCGCGATGTTCGACCGCGTGCTCGGGCCCGACTCCCGCCCGGGGCCGCACGCGACTCAGGAGTAGTCGTGCTGGGCGACGCCGGTCGAGCGGTAGACGAAGCCGGTGTCGGCGGTGCTGTCCGTGTCGAGCTCCCAGTTGACGTCGTCGCCCTGGGACCCGGGGCGGACGAGGCTCTTCTGCGGCAGGCCGTCGATGAGGGTCAGCTCCTCGGTGGAGGCCTCGGCGCCGTCGTCGCCGATGAAGGATGCGGTGTAGGTGCTGTCGTCGCTCATGCCCGCACGGTACGCCCCTAGGCTCGTCGCATGCTCATCCGCACCGCGACCGAGGCCGACCTGCCGGGAGTGCTCGAGATCCACGCCGACGCCGTCGCGAACTCGACCGCGATCTGGACCGACGTGGTGCCCGACCTCGAGGGACGCCGGGCCTGGCTGGCCGCGCACGGCGTGCCCGGCACGACCGCGATCGTGGCCGTCGAGGGCGACCTGGTCGTCGGCTACGGCAGCGTCGGGCCGTTCCACGCGAAGGACGGCTACCGCCACACCGTCGAGGACAGCGTCTACGTGCGCCCGGGCCACCAGGGCGCCGGCATCGGACGAGCCCTGCTGGGGGCGCTGGTCGCCTTCTCGAGGGAGGCCGGCCACCACGTCGTGGTCGCCCTCGTCGAGGCGGGCAACGAGGGCTCGGTGCGCCTCCACCGCTCGCTCGGCTTCGAGGACGCGGGCCTGCTGCGCGAGGTCGGCACGAAGTACGGCCGCTGGCTCGACCTCCGCTACCTCACCCTCCACCTCCCCTGACCCGGGCGGCGGCGCCCCCGCCGCCAGGCCGCAGCGGTGAAGCCCGCTGCCGGCGCCGAGAGGCGCCAGACCAGCACGACGACGAATGGCCCTCCCGTGAGGGAAGGCCATTCGGTCGCGGAGGATAGGGGATTCGAACCCCTGAGGGCTTTCACCCAACACGCTTTCCAAGCGTGCGCCATAGGCCACTAGGCGAATCCTCCTGAGGTGCGCTGGCTTCCCGGCGCACGACCTCGTCAATGGTAGCGGACGACGGACGCCCGTGCGGACGCCCTCGGACGAGCGGTCGGCCGCCGCCCCGCGACGTACGATCGTCGGATGGACTCCCCCGCCTCCTGCCGCGTCGACGCCTGGCTGTGGGCGGTGCGCGTGGTGAAGACGCGCTCGGCGGCGACCGCGGCCTGCCGCGCGGGTCACGTGCGCGTCGGCGGCGAGCGGGTCAAGGCGGCGCAGGCGGTCCGCCCCGGCGACGAGGTGCGGGTGCGGCTGGGCGGCGTCGAGCGCGTCCTGGTCGTCCGGCAGTGCATCGTGAAGCGGGTCGGCGCCCCGGCGGCGGCGCTGGCCGCGGACGACCTGACGCCCCCTCCCCCGCCGCGAGAGGAGGTCGCGGCCGTGCCCGTCCGCGAGCGCGGCGCGGGTCGTCCGACGAAGCGCGAGCGACGCGACCTCGAGAAGCTCCGCGACCGCTGACGGCCCGGCGGCCCGCCCCCGCACTGGGGCATCGCGGACCGGACAGGATCGTCCGGCGGGCGCTCTCGATCACCTAGGCTCGACCCCGACGACAGGCTGCCGGGGTGGCGGTCCCCTCCGGTGGGGAGGGACGTCGTGACTGCCGAGGGGGCGGGATGACGTTGGACGTGCCACGCGACGAGGCCGGGTACGAGGCCGACGTCGAGCTGGTCGACGCGGTCGACGAGGTCGTCGTCCTGCCCCGCCCGTCCCTCGCCCGCAGCGCCACCCTCACCGCGATCGCGAGCCTCGCGCCCGTCGCGGCACTCCTCCTCTGGCTGACCCACGACACCGGCGACTGGCCCGCCGTGCTCTGGGTCGCCGACGTCGTGATCGTCATCGGCCTCGTCGCCTACTGGCGCTACCGCGTCTCGTCGACGGTCGTGTCGCCGACGGAGTTCGTCAAGCGCGGCTGGCTGCCGGGCTTCGTCCGCCTGCGCCGCGACCGCATCGCCGCGCTCGTGCTCGTCCGCACGTACCTCAGCCACTCGACCGAGACGGTGCCGCAGCTGTACGCCACCGACGCCTCCGGCGCACGCCTGTTCCGCATGCGCGGCACGTACTGGTCGGAGGAGGCCGTGGCCCGCGTGGTCGAGGCCCTCGACGTGCCGACGACGCGCGTCGCCAAGCCGCTCACGCCGCGCGAGTTCCACCGCGAGCACCCCGCGGCCCGCTACTGGTACGAGGGCAGGCCGTGGCTGAGCGGCCCCGTCGTCGTCGGTCTCTTCGCCGCGGCGACGGGCGGCCTCGTGCTGCTCTACGGCGTGCTGGCGGGCTGACGACCCGCCGGGTCGCGGCCCCGGCCCGACGCGGCCCGGCTCGTCCCTACCGGCGTCGCAGCGTCCCGAAGATGCCCTTGACGACCTCGCGCACGATCGCCTTGCCGGCGCTCGAGCCGAGCACGTCGCCGATCACCCCGCCGGCACCCGTGCCGCTCGCGCCGCCCGACCGCGACGAGGAGGCGCGGGTCGACCCCGAGCGCCGCGCCCGCGCCGAGGCGGCCGCCTTCTCCGCCCGCTCGAAGTCCCTCTGCTGACGCTCGTACTCGGCCTGCGCGGCCTTCCGTTCCTTCTCGGCCCCCTTCTGGGCCGCGGCGTCCGCGCGCTCCCGGGCCGCCGCCTCCTTCAGCTGGGCGTCGACGGTCGCCTGCCGGGCCGTCGCCTCGGTCAGCTCGCGCTGCGCCAGGGCCGCGGCCTCGAGCTTGCGGGCGAGGATCTCGCGGGCCGAGTCGCGGTCGACCGCGGCCCCGTAGACGGCCTGCAGCGGCGAGGCGTCGACGGTCGCCTGCATGACGTCGGCCGGCGTCGGCGACATCGAGCCCCGGGGGGCCCGGAGGCGCGTCCAGGCGACCGGGCTGGGGGCGCCGCGCTCGTCCATGACCGTCACGACCGCCTCCCCGGTGGCGAGGGTCGTGAGCACGGCACCGAGGTCGTACTCGCTCGTCGGGTAGGTCGAGACGGTCGCCCGCAGCGCCTTGGCGTCGTCGGGCGTGAAGGCGCGCAGCTGGTGCTGCACCCGCGAGCCGAGCTGGGCGAGCACGGCGGACGGGACGTCCTTCGGGGTCTGCGTGACGAAGACGATGCCGACGCCCTTCGAGCGGATCAGGCGCACCGTCTGGGTGATCTGCGCGAGGAACTCCTTCGACGCGTCGGTGAAGAGCAGGTGCGCCTCGTCGAAGAAGAAGACGAGCTTCGGCGCCGCGAGGTCGCCGACCTCGGGCAGGTCGTTGTAGAGGTCGGCCAGCAGCCACATCAGGAAGGTCGAGAAGAGGGCCGGGCGGTCCTGCACGCCCGGCACCTCGAGCAGGCTGACGACGCCCCGGCCGTCCGCGGCCTGACGGAGGAAGACGGCGGTGTCGATCTCGGGCTCGCCGAAGAACTGGTCGGCCCCCTGGTCGGCGAACGTGATCAGCTCGCGGAGGATGACGCCGACGGTCGCCTTGCTCAGCCCGCCCAGGTCGTCGAGCTCGGCCTTGCCGTCGTCGCTCGTCAGCCAGGTCAGCACGCTCCGCAGGTCGGCGAGGTCGAGCAGTGGCAGGCCCGCCCGCTCGGCGTAGTGGAAGACCAGGCCGAGGCTCGACTCCTGCGTGTCGTTGAGGCCGAGCACCTTGCTGAGCAGCAGCGAGCCGAAGCCGCTCACCGTGGCGCGGACGGGCACGCCGGTGCCCACGCCGCCGAGCGCGAAGTACTCGGTCGGGGCGGCGGCGGGGGTCCAGTCCTGGCCGATGCCGCGCGTGCGGGCGAGCAGTTTCTCGGAGGGCTCGCCCGCGGTCGCGATGCCCGAGAGGTCGCCCTTGACGTCGGCGGCGAACACGGGCACCCCGGCGGCGGAGAGCTGTTCGGCGAGCACCTGCAGGGTCTTCGTCTTGCCCGTGCCGGTCGCACCCGCGACCAGGCCGTGGCGGTTGAGCATCGCGAGCGGGATCCGCACCGGCACGTCCGCGAGCGCCTCGCCGTTGACGAGCGCGCCGATCTCGAGCGCGGGCCCGGCGAAGGCGTAGCCCGCACGGACGGCCTCGACGGCCTCCCCCGACAGGGGCCCCGAGGAGGCGCGGGGCGGCTCGGCCGGAGCGCTCGCCTCGTGCTCGGCACGGCTCGTCGCCTCCTGCTCGGCGGTGCTCGCCGCCTCCCGCTCGGCCGCCTCGGCGGCGTCGGCGAGCTGCTGCGCCCGGGCGAGCGCCGCCTCCGCGTCCTGCTTCGCCTTCTCGGCGGCGGCGACCGCCGCGGCGGCCTCCGCCCTGGCCTGCTCGAGCGCGTCGGTCATGCGGTCAGCCTAGGCACGGCGTCGCGGCGCTGCCAGAGCCAGCCGCGGCCCCGTGCCCGTTCCTGCTCGTCGAGGAGGCGGTGGGCGACCGGGGCCCAGAGCACGACCGCGACGCCCGCCCCGATCAGCAGGCCCCCGACGGTGTCGGTGAGCCAGTGGGCCCCGAGGTAGGTGCGGCTCAGCAGCATGAGGATCGTGTAGGCGACCCCCGCCGCCCAGATCCACGCGCGCCGGAGGACGACCCCGAGCACGACGGCCATCGTGGCCGCGTTCGCCGTGTGGCCGGAGGGGAACGAGCCGTAGTCGCTGACGACGAGGATCTCCGCCGGCCGCGCCCGGCCGAACAGGTGCTTGACGACCTGCACGACGCCCGCGCTCGCCGCGCAGGCGGCGATCCAGTAGCCGGCCGCCCAGGGCCGACGTCGCAGCACGAGCAGCAGGGCGACGCCGAGCGGCACGACGAACACGCCGATCAGGCCCGCTCCCACGACGTTGAAGACGAGGGCGGGCGCCTCCCAGAACGGGCTGCGGTGCTCGACGAGCTCGCCCATGAAGTCCTCGTCGACGGCGATGCTGCCGGCGCGGGCCGTGATGACGACGCCGAGCAGCAGCACCACGCCGATCGCGCCGAGGGCGCTGAACACCCACCAGCGGCGCTGCACCCGTCGGGCGACGCGCTCCTCCGCCGGGGTCGGCGGCTTGGGGCCGGCGGGCGGGCGGTGCGGCGTCGAGGTCATCACCAGACCGTACCCGGCGGGGAGGGGGTCGGCGCCGGTGCCGGCGGAGCGGCGGCGGTCCGGGGCCGGCGGCGGTGCTGGTCGGCCGCGCCGCGCCTCCGGCGGGGGTCAGTGGCCGAGCGGCGGGACGGTGCGGGGGCGCACCAGCAGCCAGAGCGCGAGGATGCCGACGATCGTGGTGCAGATCATCACGCTGCCCATCGGGACGGCGGAGCCGATGCCGAGGAACCCGACGACCGGCGAGATGAGGCCGGCCAGCCCGAAGTTGAGCGCGCCGAGGAGGGACGCCGCGGTGCCGGCCTCCTTGCCGTGGTTCGCGAGGCCGAGCACCTGCACCTGGGGGAAGGTGAAGCCGCACGCCGCGATGAAGAACCAGAGCGGCACGAGGATGCCGACGAGGCCCGCGCCGAGCGAGTCGAGCACCACGATGGCGATCGCGGCGAGCAGCAGCACGCTGGTGGCGCCGGCGAGGATCCACTGCGGGCCGATCCGCCGCGCGAGGCGAGAGCTGATCTGCACGCCCGCGACGATGCCGAGGGAGTTGACGGCGAAGAGGTAGCCGTACTGCTGGGCGTCGAGGCCGTAGACCTCCTGGAAGAGGAAGGACGACGCCGACAGGTAGGTGAAGAGCCCGGAGAAGACCATCGCGCCGATGAGGGCGACGCCGACGAAGACCCGGTCGCTGAACAGGGACTTGTACCGCTGGCCCAGGGTCGAGTGCCCGGCCTCGGCCCGACGGGCGGGCGGCAGCGTCTCGACGATGAGGAACATCGCGGCGACGATGACGAACGCCCCGTACGCGACGAGGAAGACGAACACGCCGCGCCAGCTCGTGAAGACGAGCAGCTGCGAGCCGATCACCGGGGCGAGGATCGGCGCCATGCCGTTGACGAGCGCGAGACGCGACAGCATGCGGACGAGCGGCAGGCCGCCGAACAGGTCGCGCACCATCGCCATCGCGACGACGCCGCCGGCCGCGGCGCCCATGCCCTGCAGCACGCGGAACACGCCGAGCCACGCGATGTCGGGGGCCGTCGCGGCGCCGACGCTCGCGAGGATGTGCAGGGCCGTGGCGGCGATCAGGGGCGTGCGGCGGCCGACCTTGTCGCTCCACGGGCCGACCAGCAGCTGGCCGACGCCGAAGCCGACGGTCGTGGCGGTCAGCGTCAGCTGCACGAGGCCCGCCGTCACGCCGAGGTCGTCCTCGAGCGCGGGGAACGCCGGCAGGTACAGGTCGATCGTGAACGGCCCGAGCGCGGTGAGCGCGCCGAGCACGATCACGTAGACGAGTCGCTGGCGCCGCGTCAGGGAGTCGCCGGGGTGCAGGACGGTGGTCACGGTCAGCCTTCGAGGACGCCCTCCGGAGGCGCGGGGCGACTCGGATCGAATCGGTTCGATCACGAGACGCACGACCGGGTGCCGGAGGTGGTGGAGGTGGGGGGAGGGAGGCGGCGGTCGGGGCCGTGGTGCGGACGCCGCCACGTCGATGCTAACCCGCGGGGCCGCCGCCCCGACAGTCCGCGCGACACCCGATGTCGCCGAGACCGACGAGTGTCGAGGACGGTCTAGGCTCGGGGCCAGCCCGATCGGGCGGTCCAGGAGCACAGGAGGTCGCCATGGTCGACGCCCGCATCGTCCAGACGACGAAGGCCCTTCACGGCGCCATCGTCGAGCTCGCGTCGCAGAAGCCCGTCTCGTCGATCACGGTCGCCGACGTCACCCGCGCGGCCGGCATCAACCGGGCGACGTTCTACAGCCACGCGACCTCGCCGGGCGGCCTGCTGACCGACGTCATCACGCCCGAGCTCGACGCCATCCGGGCCGACGACTCCGCGGCCCGGGCCGCCGCCCCGGGCACCGACGGCGCCGAGATCACCCGTCGCGGGGTCGAGAAGGTCGTCGACCACGTCGTCCGCTACCGCGAGATGTACCGCCACGCGCTGCCCGACCCGCTCGACGCCTCCATCCACCAGGCCCTCGCCGGCCACTTCGAGACCTCTGCCCTGCAGCACGTCGAGCGCCTGCCCGAGGGCACGCTGCCCGAGGGCCTCTCCGTGCACATCGCCGCGGGCTTCTTCGCCCACGCCCTCGTCGGCGCGATCGAGGCCTGGCTCGGCGGCAAGCGCACCAGCCGCAAGACGCTGCTCGACACGATCACGGCCATGGTGCCGAGCTGGTGGCAGTGAGGCGGAGCCTCCGTCCGGGCCCCTCGGGGCCGGGTCTCGGCGTGACGGCCTAGTCGCGCGGCCGTGACGGGCCGGGTGGCGTCGGCTCGTCGCCCCGGGCGTCGAGCACGGTCAGCACGGCCGGGCCGAGGCGCAGCACGCCGTCGGTGAGCGGACGGCAGCGCACTCCCCCGCGGCCCCGCAGCCCACGGAACGCCCCGGGCGCGAGCACGACGTCCATCCACGCGCAGGGGTTCGCGGGTCGCCCGACGAGCAGCTCGACCGGGCCGTCGCCGCTGTCGAGCGACACGACCGCGCCGCGCGGCAGGGCGTCGACGTCGACGCCGCGCAGCACGACGTTGCGCCGGGTGGCCGCGACGTCGAGACCGGGAGCGCCCAGCTCGGCGGCGACCGCGTCGAGCTGCTCCGCCGCGAACAGCGTGACGGAGGCGTCGCGGTGCGCGGGCTTAGCGAAGTACCGGTCGCCGACGACGCCGAGGCCGGCGCGCAGCTCGACGCTCTCGTGCAGCTCGGGGCCGCGCGGCGACGCGGGGCCGTCGCCGGGCCGACCGACGTAGCGCTGGCGCGGGGACGAGAGCAGGAGCTCGACGGTGACCGGCTGCGGGCGGCCGGCCCGCGCCTCCTCGTCTGCCCCTCGCACGCCCCCACGCTAGCCGCCCCGCCCCTCGTGCTCCCGACCCTCGGCACGAGAGCGACCACACGGCCGGGCAGGCGGGCCGGGTACGCGGGCGGGACGACGAGAGCCGACCGCCCGGGCGGGCGATCGGCTCTCGGTGCCGGCGGCGGTCGGGGACCGCCGCCGGGCGTGGTGCGGGACTACTTGGTCAGCGGCTCGAGGGTCGGGTCGTTGGCGTAGGCCTCGGCGGCGTTCTCCTTGGTGACGATCTGCGGGGGCAGCAGGTACGCCGGGACGACCTTGGAGCCGTTGTCGTACGACTTGTCGTCGTTCGTCTCGGCCTTGTCGCCGGCGGCGATCGACGAGACCATCGCGACGGCCTGCTTGACCAGGTTGCGCGTGTCCTTGTTGATCGTCGAGTACTGCTCGCCGGCCATGATCGACTTGACCGACTCGACCTCGGAGTCCTGACCGGTGACGACGGGGACCGTCTTGCCGGCCTGCTTCACCGAGGTGATGATGGCGCGGGCGAGGGTGTCGTTCGGGCTCAGGACGCCGTCGAGCTCCTTGTCGGCGTAGGTGCTGTTGATCAGCGAGTCCATGCGGCGCTGGGCGTTCTCGGCCTTCCAGCCGTCGGTCGCCGTCTGCTTGATGTCGGTCTGGCCCGAGCCGACCACGACGGTGCCGTCGTCGATCTTGGGCTGGAGGACGCTCATCGCGCCGTCGAAGAAGACGGCCGAGTTGGCGTCGTCCGACGAGCCGGAGAAGAGCTCGATGTTGTACGGGCCCTCCGCCTTCTTGGCGGCCATGCCGTCGAGCAGGGCCTGGCCCTGGAGCTCGCCGACCTTGAAGTTGTCGTACGCGACGTAGTAGTCGACGTCCTCGGTGTTGAGGATGAGGCGGTCGTACGCGATGACGACGGCGCCGGCGTCGTGCGCCGCCTTGACCTGGGTGCCGAGCTGGCCGCCGTCGGCCGCGCCGATGATGATCACCTTCGCGCCCTTGGTGACCATCGACTGGATCTCCTCCTGCTGGTTCGCGACGGTGCCGGAGGCGGCCGCGTACTGCACGTCGGGCTTGAAGCCCGCGTCGGTGAGGTCCTGGGTGAACAGGTCGCCGGCGAGGACCCAGTTCTCCGAGGTCTTCGCGGGCAGCGCGACGCCGATCGTCGAGCCGTCGGCGAAGCCGCTGGTGGCGTCGCCGGCTCCGGCCTCGGTGCGGGCGGAGTTGGAGCAGCCGCTCAGGATCAGCGTCGTTGCTGCGGCGACCGCCATGGTCGCCAGCGCGATTTTGCGCATGCTGTGTCTACTTTCTCGTAGGGGTGGTGCGATGGTCGGGCTGCCGGTGAGGGAGCCCTGGGGAGGCGCGTCCGGCCGTCGGTGGACGGGCGCGCAGGAGCGGGTCTAGTTGGGGGTCGTGGCGCGCGGCCGCTGCTGGTCGGACAGGTCGCCGTTCGGCTGCAGCGGGCCCTCGGTCGTGGAGGCGTCGGTGCCGACGCCGCCCTGGCCGCCGGAGGCGCCGCTCGTGCCGGCCGCGGCCGGGGCCGCGATGCCGTCCTTGTCGCGGCGGAGGCCGCGGGTGAGGAAGCCGGTGATCGACGGGCGGCCCTGGCTCTTGTTGTAGACGTCGATGGCGACGGCGATCAGCAGGACCAGGCCCTTGATCATCTGCACCTTGTCGGAGCCGACGCCGAGCAGCTGGAGGCCGTTGTTGAGGACGGCGATGACGAAGCCACCGACGATCGAGCCCGTGACCGTGCCGATGCCGCCGGCGACGGCCGCGCCGCCGATGAAGACCGACGCGATCGCGTCGAGCTCCCAGTTCAGGCCGTCCTGGGGGCCGGAGGCGCCGGCGCGGGCCACGTAGATCATTCCGGCCACGGCGGCGAGCACCGACATGTTCATCATGACGAAGAAGTTGATCCGCTTCGCCTTGACGCCCGACAGCTCGGCGGCGTGGGCGTTGCCGCCGACCGCGTAGATGTGGCGGCCGAAGATCGTGTTCTGCGTGACGAAGCCGTAGACCAGCACGAGGACGCCGAGGATGATGCCCGACACCGGGAACGACGTTCCGACGCGACCGCCGCCGAAGAGCGTCGCGGCGTAGAGGATGACCGCGGCGAGCACGAGCACCTTGAACACGCTGACCCAGAGGGGCGCCATCTCGGAGCCCATCGAGCGCTGCACGCGGCGCAGTCGCACCTCGCGGAACACGACGACCAGGGCCAGCAGGAGGCCGAGCAGCAGGGTCGCGTTGTTGTAGCCGGTGTTGGGCCCGAACTCGGGCAGGTAGCCGGCGCCGATGACGGTGAAGCCCTCCGGCACGGGCAGCGTGACGGCGTTGCCGACGAACTGGTTCGCACCGCGGAAGAGGAGCATGCCCGCGAGGGTGACGATGAAGGCCGGGACGCCGACGTACGCGACCCAGAAGCCCTGCCAGGCGCCGATCGCCGCGCCGACCACGAGGCCGAACACGATGGCGACGGGCCATGGGAAGTCCCAGTTCGTCATCGACGTCGCGACCATGATGCCGACGAAGGCGGCGACCGAGCCGACCGAGAGGTCGATGTGGCCGGCGACGATGACCATCACCATGCCGATGGCGAGGATGAGGATGTAGGAGTACTGGCTGACCAGGGCGATGAGGTTCGGCGGGTCGAGCGTCAGGCCCCCCGTCAGCACCTGGAAGAACAGGATGGCGACGACGAGCGTCGCGATCATGCCGAACTGGCGGGCGTTCGACGTGTTGCCGCCGAACACCTTCTTCAGGTCTTTGATGCCACTCATGCGGCGTGCTCCTTCTTCTTCGACGTCATGGTCCTCATGAGCGTCTCGGCGTCGGCCTCCGACGCGTCGATCTCGTTGGTGACGGAGCCCTCGAAGATCGTGTAGATGCGATCGGAGAGCCCCAGCAGCTCGGGGAGCTCGGACGAGATGACGATCACGCCTTTCCCCTGGGCCGCGAGCTGGTTGATGATGTTGTAGATCTCGAACTTGGCGCCCACGTCGATGCCACGGGTCGGCTCGTCGAGGATGAGCAGGTCGGGGTCGGTGAACATCCACTTCGCCAGGACGACCTTCTGCTGGTTGCCGCCGGAGAGCTTGGCGACCCCCTCGTCGACCGTCGGCGTCTTGACCCGCAGGCTCTTGCGGTACGACTCGGCGATCGAGTGCTCCTCGTACGTGTTGACGACGGAGGCGCGGGAGATCTTCGTGAGCTTGGCCGCGACGGTCGAGCGCTTGATGTCGTCGAGCAGGTTCAGCCCGAGCACCTTGCGGTCCTCCGAGACGTAGGCGAGGCCGTGGTCGATGGCGTCGGAGACGTTCTTGAGCTGGATCGTCTCGCCGTCCTTGACGATCTCGCCGGAGACGAACTGGCCGTACGAGCGGCCGAAGATGCTCATCGCGAGCTCGGTGCGGCCGGCGCCCATGAGCCCGGCGAGGCCGACGATCTCGCCGCGGCGGACGCTGATGGACGATCCCTTGCAGACGAACCGCTCGGCGGTCTGCGGGTGGCGCACCCACCAGTCCTTGACCTCGAAGAAGACCTCGCCGATCTTCGGCGTGCGGTCGGGGAAGCGGCTCGCGAGGTTGCGGCCGACCATGCCGCGGATGATGCGGTCCTCGTTGACGCCGTCGGCGACGACGTCGAGCGTCTCGATGGTCTTGCCGTCGCGGATGATCGTGATCGAGTCGGCGATGGCCTCGATCTCGTTGAGCTTGTGGCTGATCATGATCGACGCGATGCCGCGGCCCTTGAGCCCGCGGATGAGGTCGAGCAGGTGCTGCGAGTCGGCCTCGTTGAGGGCCGCCGTGGGCTCGTCGAGGATGAGCAGCTTGACGTTCTTGTTCAGCGCCTTCGCGATCTCGACGAGCTGCTGCTTGCCGACGCCGAGGTTCTTGACGGCGGTGTCGGGGTCGTCCGCGAGGCCGACGCGGGCGAGCAGGTCGACGGCGCGCGACTTGGCGGCGCGCCAGTCGATGGCGCCGAACTTCGTCGGCTCGTTGCCGAGGAAGATGTTCTCGGTGATCGACAGCTCGGGGATCAGCGCGAGCTCCTGGTGGATGATCACGATGCCCTGCGACTCGCTGGAGCGGATGTCGCGGAAGCGCATCTCGTCGCCCTGGTAGACGATCTCGCCCGTGTAGCTGCCGTACGGGTAGACGCCCGACAGCACCTTCATCAGCGTCGACTTGCCGGCGCCGTTCTCGCCGCAGATGGCGTGGACCTCGCCGGCGCGGACCTCCATCGACACGTGGTCGAGGGCCTTGACCCCGGGGAACTCCTTGGTGATGGACCGCATCTCGAGGATGATCGGGGCGTCAACGGCCACGGCCCGCACCTCCGCGCTCGGTGCTCGTCGTCATCGGTGCACTCGGCACATCGACCTCCAGGTTCGACTTCGTCGTCGGCCGGTCACTCCCTCGCGGGCGTGGCGGGCACTTCTCGGCAGTCGCGGCGGCGGCCCGGGCACCCGGGGGCCTGTCGGCCAGCCGGTGCTCGTGATGTGACCGTTCACACCGCGACTGGAGCAAAGCTAGACCCGGCGGTGGTCGCTGTCAAATGCCGATGCGCATCCGTTATGGAGGGCTCCCGGCGGGATCGTCGCGGAGGTCGTGGACGGGAGCTTGACCAGGTCCGGACGAGGCTCGGACGAGCGCCCGACGAGAGCCGAGCACGGCGTCGTCGGCGGACCCGACGGACCCGACGGCCTCAGAGGAACCAGGGCCGGTCGGTCGACCCGCGGACGATCAGCTCGGCCGGCAGCAGGGTGCGGTCGGCGACCGTGCGCCCGGCGATCTCGGCGACGACCAGCTCGACCGCGCGCCTCCCGATCAGCTCGAAGTCCTGGCGGACGGTCGTGAGCGGCGGCCAGAGGTGCGCCGCCGTCGGCGAGTCGTCGAAGCCGACGACGCTCACCTCGCGGGGCACGTCGACGTCCGCCTCGCGGAAGGCGTGCAGCAGGCCGACCGCCATCAGGTCGTTCGCCGAGAAGACGGCCGTGAAGTCGCGCCGCCGCAGCAGCTCCTTGCCGGCGAGGTAGCCGAAGTCGGCGGTCAGGTCGCCGAGGATCGGCGGTTCCACCGACAGCTCGGCCTCCCCCATCTCGTAGAGGAAGCCCTGCATCCGCTCGTCGGCCTCGATCCAGTCCTGCGGGCCGGCCACGTGCACGATGTGCCGGTGGCCGAGGTCGATGAGGTGCCGCGTCGCGAGACGCGCCCCCGCGTGCTGGTCGACGGACAGGCTGTGCGCGGTGCTGCGCGCGGTGGAGTCGAGGGCGACGATCGGCACCGAGAGCTCGAGCTCGTCGAGCACGTCGAAGAACTTGCGCTGGGGGGCGATGACGATGATCGCCTCCACCGCCTGGTTCGTCAGCAGGTCGACGCTCGCCCGCACGTCGTCGTCGGCGCGCGTGGTGCTGGCGATGCTGAGCCGGTAGCCGGCGGCGCGCGCCTCGACCTCGATCGCGTTGACCATGGTCTGCGGCCCGAAGTGCACGTTCTGCAGGGTCAGCACGCCGATCGCCTTCGACCGGCTCGTGACGAGCGCCCGGGCCGCCTGGTTCGGCCGGTACCCGATCTCGTCGATGACGTCGAGCACGCGCTGCCGCGTGGCGGGGCGGATGCTCGGGCTGTCGTTCAGCACGCGCGAGACGGTCTGGTACGAGACGCCGGCGAGGGCGGCCACGTCGCGGATGTTGGGGGCGCGCACCTTGTCGACCTCAGGCATCACGTCGCTCCATCGCTGATCGACGATGTGACCGTACACATCGTGCGGACACCATTATGCATTCGACCGGCCGACCCCTCGACCGCCCCTCGACCGCCGGAGGCGCGTCACCGGCCGCGAGGGACGCCCCGCCCGCTGACCCCCAGCGCGAGCACCGCCACGGCGAGCGCGACGACGAAGCAGGCGACGAACGCGGCGGGCTGCTCCGCTCCCCCGAGCTGCACGAAGGCGGCGCCCGTCACGGCGAGGGCGACGGCGGAGCCCGACGAGTCGGCGATGGTCAGCGACGAGCTGTTGAAGCCCTTCTCGTCGTCGCCCGACCAGCGCAGCACGAGCACGGAGAAGCGCGGGTACATGAAGCCCATGCCAGCGCCGGCGAGCGACCACCCGACGATGACGACCGTGGGCGGCAGGTGCCAGAGCGGCGTCGCCGCCGCCGACGCGGTGCCGACGACGACGAGCGCGATGCCGACGCGGATGCCCGCGAGCTGGGGCACGCGGTCGCCGAGGCGGCCCTGCAGCCAGCTCGAGGCCGCCCACGCGACGGCGCCGAGCGTCAGGGTGATGCCGGAGGCGGTGGTCGAGAAGCCGTACTCCGCCGAGAGCATGTAGGGCAGGTACACGTCGCTGCCGAGGAAGGCCGCGCCGACGAGGCCACGGAGCAGGACGAGGGCAGGCACGCCGGGCGCGGCCCGGAACGTGCCCGCCGGGAGGAGCGGTCGGAGCGCGACGCCGAGCACGGCGACGGCCCCCACGACGACGACGGCCCCGGCCCAGACCGGGAGCTCGCCGACGAGGTTGAGGGCGAGCACGGCGAGCGCGGCCCCGACCGACCAGGCGATGCGGCCGACGCTCCAGGCGACGCGGGCCTCGCCCTCGGCCGGCACGGTCGGCGGCACGCGCCTCAGGCTCGGCAGGACCATGGCGAACGCGGGCACGGCCGCCACGAGGGCCCCGAGGAAGACCCAGTGCCAGCCGAGCGTCTCGGTGACCGCCCCCGCGATGACCGGCCCGACGAGCCCGGGCACCACCCACGCGGCGGCGAACCCCGCGAAGATCGAGGGGTGCAGCGGCGGCGGGTAGAGCCGCGACACCATGACGTAGAGGCCGACGATGACGGCGCCCGAGCCGAGGCCCTGGACGAGCCGCCCGAGCAGCAGCACGACCATGTCGGGCGCGGTGCCGACGACGGCGAGACCCACGGCGAAGGCGATCATGGAGGCGGTGACGACGACCCGGGGGCCGCTGCGGTCGGCCCAGTTGCCGGCCACCACCATCCCCACCACGCCCGACGCGAGCGGCGACGCGAAGGCGAGCGAGTAGAGCGTCTCGCCGTCGAGCTCGCGGGCGATGGTCGGCATCACCGTCGTGACCGCCAGCGACTCGAAGGCCGCGATGCCGATCAGCGCCACCATGCCGAGCGTCGCCAGGCGGTAGCGGGCCGACAGGACTCCCCCGCGGGGGACGTCGACGGCCTCGGTGGTGCTCACCGGGTCAGCCTACGGCGGGCCGCCGACACGGCCGGGGCCCGGCTGGCGTGACGGGTCGCCCGGCAGCACCTAGGATCGCCCCGGGGCCGACGGGGGTCGTCGCGCCCGACGATCACGGGGGTCCCCTTGCACACATCGACACGTCGCCGCGCCCTGCCCGCGGCCCTGCTCCTCGCCGCCGGCCTCGTCGTCGGCGTCGTGACGCCCGCGTCCGCGGCCGGCACGGCGACGGACGCCGGCGCGATCGAGAGCCACGACCTCGGGTCGTCCTCACGCCAGGCGCTGGCATCGACCGACGCGGGATCAGCTCGACCTGCCGGGTTGCCCGGTTTCGATGTCAGCGAGTTCCAGAAGAACCCGAATTTCGTCCAAGCCAAGAAGGACGGAGCCAGGTTCGCTCTTATCAAGGCGTCAGAGGGTGTGCCGGGCACGTACAAGAACGGGAACTACACGGGGCTCTCCGACAGCCGCCGGGCGTCCCATGCAGCGGGCGCACGGGCCGCCGGCCTGGTGACGGGCTTCTACCATTTCGCCACGCCCTTCTACTCGGCCGGGGCCCCGCAGGCGCAGTTCTTCCTCGACTCCACGCCGACGTGGCAGCCGGGCATGATTCCGCCTGTCCTCGACATGGAGACCGTGGTGGAGGAAAACTGGGACAAGCAGGGCGGGGACCAGTGCTGGGGCCTGTCGAAGCCCGAGATGGTGCTCTGGATCCAGTCCTGGGTCGGCACCGTGGTGGCGCAAGAGGGCGTTCAGCCGATCATCTACACGAACCAGAACTTCTGGTCGGCATGCACCGGCAACAGCACCGCTTTCCCGAAGGACCGCCTCTGGGTCGCCTCCTACGCTCCCTCCTCGACCAATGCACCTGTCGCTACTCCCCCCAAGTCGTCGTTCGCGACCTGGACCTTCTGGCAGTGGTCGCAGACCGCGAACTCGCCCTTCCCCGGCAACCAGGACGTCTTCAACGGCACCGCCACGCAGCTCGACGCCCTGACCCGCCCCGCCGCGACCGCGGTCGGTCGCGTGGCCGGCTCCGACGCGTTCGCGACGGCGGCCTCGATCGCCGCCTCGACCTTCACCCCGCCGGTCGTCGTCGACGGCCCCGCCCGCTCGGGCGGCTCGGTGCCGCTCGTCTACGTCGCCACCCGCGCGAGCTACCCCGACGCCCTCTCCGGAGGCGCGGCGGCCGGCTACGGCAAGGCTCCCGTCCTGCTCACCCTCGGCAACCGCCTCCCGGCGCCGACCCAGGCCGAGCTGCGACTGCTGAAGCCCGCCCGCATCGTCGTCCTCGGCGGCCCCGCCGCCGTCAGCACGGCGGTGGAGAAGCAGCTGGCCGCCTTCGCGACGGGCTCGGGGAAGAAGGTCACGCGCCTCTCGGGCAGCGACCGGTTCACGACGTCCGCGGTCGTGTCGGCGGCGACCTTCCCCGCCGGTCGGGGCGGCACCGCCTACGTCGCCACCGGCACGAACTTCCCCGACGCCCTGTCGGGAGCCGCCCTCGCGAGCGGCGCGGACGCCGGCCCCATGCTGCTGACGCGCCCCGACCGCGTGCCGCCGAGCGTCGCCTCCGAGCTGGCCCGCCTGCGGCCGGCGCGCATCGTCGTCCTCGGCGGCGAGGCGGCCGTCAGCGCGGCCGTGGCGACCCAGCTCGCGACGGTCGCCCCGGTCACGCGCCTCTCCGGCGTCAACCGGTTCGCGACGTCGGCACGCATCGCCGAGTACGGCTACGGCAAGGGCGCCGACACGGCGTTCCTCGCGACGGGGTCGTCGATCCCCGACGCCCTCGCCGGCGCGTCGGCCGCGGGTCGCCTGCGCGCGCCCGTCCTCCTCACCCAGCCCGGCGCCGTCCCGCCCGTGGTGCGTCAGCGCCTCGACGCGCTCGACCCCGACGGGATCGTCGTCCTCGGCGGGCCCGTGGCCGTGAGCACCGCCGTGGAGGCGTCCCTCTAGGCGGGCGGCCGCCCTCGCGACGACGAGGGCGACCGCCCTCGCGACGACGAGACGGGCCGGGCACCGCAGGGATGCGGCGCCCGGCCCGTCTCGTCACTCGCGGGCCGTGCCGCCAGGCGGCCGTCCGGCCGTGCGGCTACGCGCTCGCGCGCCCGAGGGCCTGCTCGACGTCGGCGAGGAGGTCGTCGACGTCCTCGATGCCGACGGAGAGGCGCACGATCGTGTCGGGCACCTCGAGCTCGGTGCCCCGCACCGACGCGTGGGTCATCTCGGTCGGGTAGCCGATCAGCGACTCGACGCCGCCGAGCGACTCGGCGAGCTGGAAGATCTCGGTCGACTCGGCGAAGCGGCGGGCCGCTGCGGCGCCCGCGGCGAGCGAGACCGAGATCATGCCGCCGAAGGCCTTCATCTGTCGGGCCGCGAGCTCGTGGCCCGGGTGCGACTCGAGGCCCGGGTAGTAGACGCGGTCGATCGCCGGGTGCGCCTCGAGCGCGTGCGCGAGGGCGAGCCCGTTCGACGAGTGCCGGTCGACGCGCACGCCGAGCGTCTTGATGCCCCGCACGGTGAGCCACGCCTCCATCGGGGCCGACACGGCGCCCGCGCCGAACTGCACGAAGGCGATCTTCTCCGCCAGCTCGTCGTCGGTCACCACGAGGGCGCCGCCGACGACGTCGGAGTGGCCGCCGATGTACTTCGTCGTCGAGTGCACGACGACGTCGGCGCCGAGCGCGAGCGGCTGCTGCAGGTACGGCGAGGCGAAGGTGTTGTCGACGACGACGAGCGCGCCCGCGGCGTGGCCGATCTCGGCCAGGGCGGTCACGTCGCTGATCTTCATCAGCGGGTTGCTGGGCGTCTCGACCCAGAGCACGTCGGTCTCGCCCGGGCGGACCACGGCGCGGACGGCGTCGAGATCGGTCATCTCGACGGTCTCGAGCGTGACCCCCCACGAGGTCCAGAGGCGGTTCACGAGCCGGTGCGTGCCACCGTAGACGTCGTTGCCCATGACGATCCGCGAGCCCGGCCGCAGCACGGCACGGAGCAGGGCGTCCTCGGCGGCGAGGCCGGAGGCGAAGCTGAACGCGGCGGTGCCGCCCTCGAGGGCGGCGAGGAGCTCTTGCAGGGAGTCGCGGGTCGGGTTGGCCGACCGGGCGTACTCGTAGCCGCCGCGGAACCCGCCGATGCCGTCCTGCACGAAGGTCGACGACTGGTAGATCGGCGGCACGACGGCGCCCGTCGTGGGGTCGAACGCCTGCCCGGCGTGGATGGCGCGGGTCGAGAAGCCGTGCTGGGGGGTGGTGGGGTCGCTCATCTGCGGTCTTCCGGTCGGGGCGGGCGTGGTGGTGGGTCGCGTGGGGGCGTGCGGGGAGGAGGCGCAGCTCAGGCCGAGAGGAACGCGAGCACGTCGTGGCGCGTCAGCACCCCGGCGGGCTTGCCGTCGTCGGTCACGAGCAACGCGTCGGTGGTCTCGAGCGCGGCGCGGGCCGCGGTGATCGACTCGTTGATGCCGATGAGCGGCAGGGGCGCCCCGACGAAGCCGGCGACGGCGTCGCTCATCGCCGCGCCCTTCGTGAAGACGTGCTCGAGCAGCGCCTTCTCCTCGATGGCGCCGACGACCTCGCCGATGACGACGGGCGGCTCGGCCGAGAGCACGGGCATCTGCGAGACGCCGTAGGTCGACATGATGCCGATGACGTCGTGCACGGTGTCGGACGGGTGCGCGTGGACGAGGTCGGGCAGCTCGCCCGACTTCGACGCGATGAGGTCGCGCACCGTGCGCTCGTCGGCGCTGTCGGAGAAGCCGTACGAGCGCATCCACGAGTCGTTGAAGATCTTGCCGAGGTAGCCGCGGCCGCTGTCGGGCAGCAGCACGACCACCACGTCGTCGGGCCCGAGGTCGCGGGCGACGTCGAGGGCCGCCGCGACGGCGAGGCCGGACGAGCCGCCGACCAGCAGCCCCTCCTCGCGGGCGAGTCGACGGGTGAGCGCGAACGAGCGGGCGTCGGAGGCCGCGATGATGCGGTCGACGACGGTGGGGTCGTAGGCGGTCGGCCAGAAGTCCTCGCCCACGCCCTCGACGAGGTACGGGCGACCCGTGCCGCCGCTGTAGACGCTGCCCTCGGGGTCGGCGCCGATGACCTGCACGGCCCCGCCCGAGACCTCTTTCAGGTACTTGCCGGTGCCGCTGATCGTGCCGCCGGTGCCGACGCCCGCGACGAAGTGCGTCACGCGGCCGTCGGTGTCGCGCCAGATCTCGGGCCCGGTCGTCTCGTAGTGGCTGAGCGGCCCGTTGGGGTTCGCGTACTGGTTCGGCTTGAACGCGCCCGGGATCTCGCGCACGAGGCGGTCGGAGACGCTGTAGTACGACTCGGGGCTCGACGGCTCGACCGCGGTCGGCGTCACGACGATCTCGGCGCCGTACGCCCTCAGCACGTTGCGCTTGTCGTCGCCGACCTTGTCGGGCAGCACGAAGACGCAACGGTAGCCGCGCTGCTGGGCGACGAGAGCCAGGCCGACGCCGGTGTTGCCGCTCGTCGGCTCGACGATCGTGCCGCCCGGCTTCAACAGCCCCTCGCGCTCGGCGGCGTCGATGATGCGCGTCGCGATGCGGTCCTTCGACGACCCGCCCGGGTTCAGGTACTCGACCTTGACCAGCACGGTCGCGGAGATGCCCTCGGTGACCTTGTTGAGCTTGACGAGCGGGGTGTCGCCCACGAGGTCGAGGACGGTCTCGGCGTACTTCACGGCTGCTCCGGGTTCTCCGGTGCCGTCGTGGGGCGACCGGATCGGGTGAGGGGGCTTTCTGACGGGTGGTGGCCCGTCTGTCGAGTCTACCGGCGACCGCCCGCGCGTTACGGGCGATGGCAGGTGCGGGCCCGCGGTAGCGTGCCGTCCACGGGATGCGCTGTGACCGACTTCCCAGACACCTGTGGAACAAATTGGTGACGCATCCCCGATCAGGCGGCTCGGTCCCCGAGCCCGACCCGACCGGACCGGAGCCAGCCCGGCGCCGGCACCCGACCCGACCACCCGACCCGATCCCCCCAGCAGAGGACCAACCCGTGGCCAGCAACGACAACAAGCCCAGCGTCAAGCAGCAGCGCGACGCCCGCCGCCAGGAGAAGGTCGCGGCGCTCAAGAAGCAGCAGGCCACCGCGAGGCGCAACCGCCGCATCGGCATCGTCGCGGCCTCCGTCGCGGGTGCCGCGGCGGTCGCCCTCGTCGTGTCGTTCGTGGTCACGAGCGGGCAGCCCCGGCAGGACCCCGACGACGTCGTGGTCGCCGGCGTGCAGACCTGGGACGACCTGACCGCGAACCACGTCACGGGCACCGTCGACTACGAGATGACCCCGCCCGCCGGCGGCGACCACGCCGGCGTCTGGATGAACTGTGGCGTCTACACCGAGCAGGTGCCGAACGAGAACGCCGTGCACGACCTCGAGCACGGCGCGATCTGGTTCACCTACGACCCCGCGCAGGTCACCGACGACCAGATCGAGGCCGTCACCGACCTCGCCCCCTCGACCTACTCGGTCGTCTCGCCCTACGAGGGCATGGACTCCCCGATGTACGTCAGCGCCTGGGGCGCCCAGCTGGCCTTCGACGACCCGGCCGACCCCGCCGTCGCCGACTTCGTCACGAAGTACTGGAAGTCGACCAACGCCCCCGAGCCGGGCGCCGCCTGCACCGGCGGCGTCGACGGCCCCGGACGGGTCGCGTGACCGACGCCCCCGACGACGCGACCGGCGAGGGAGGCGCGACCCGCGCCTCCTCGTCGCGTCGCGCCCGCCTCGTGGTCGCCGCGGTGATCACGCTGGCCCTCGTGCTCGTGGCGGGCGTCGCCGTGGGCCGCCTCACGTCGCCGACGCCGGTCGTGCCGGGCGACCACAGCGTCGAGGCCGGCTTCTCGCGCGACATGCAGGTGCACCACGAGCAGGCCGTCGAGATGTCGATGATCGTCCGCGACCGCAGCGACGCCGACGACGTCCGGACGATCGCCTACGACATCGCCACGGCGCAGGCCCAGCAGGCCGGGCAGATGTTCGCGTGGCTCGAGGTCTGGGGCGTGCCGCAGGCGCCGTCCGAGCCGAGCATGACCTGGATGACCCGGCCCACCCTCGACGGCTCCTACGGCGACCACGCCCACGGCGGCGCGACGACCGGTGCCGACGGGTCGGCGACGCCCGCGCCGAGCCACGTGCCGGGCGAGCCCATGCCGGGCCTCGCGACCGCCGAGCAGATGACCGAGCTGCGGGCCGCCGACGGCGTCGACGCCGAGCGCCTCTACCTCACGCTCATGATCGCCCACCACCGCGGCGGCATCGAGATGGCCGAGGCCGTCGTCGCCCGCAGCGACGACCGTCAGGTCGACGACTTCGCCCGCGGCATGATCGCGACGCAGCAGAGCGACATCGACGCGATGCAGCAGATGCTCGCCGCCCGCGGATAGCCCCGTCGACGGAGGCGCGGCTCAGCCCGCCTGCGTCACCTGCTGCCCGTAGAGCTCGGCGTAGGCGCCGCCACGCGCCAGCAGCTCGTCGTGCGTCCCCCGTTCGGCGATCTCGCCGTCGGCCACGACGAAGATGACGTCGGCCTTCCGCACGGTCGAGAGGCGGTGCGCGATGGCGATGGTCGTGCGGCCCCGCGCCGCCGTCTCGAGGGCCTCCTGCACGACGCGCTCGGAGACCGTGTCGAGGGCGCTCGTCGCCTCGTCGAGGACGAGCACGGCGGGGTCCTTGAGCAGCACGCGGGCGATCGCGATGCGCTGCTTCTCGCCGCCGGAGAGCCGGTAGCCCCGCTCGCCGACGATCGTGTCGTAGCCGTCGGGGAACGACGCGATCGTGTCGTGGATGTTGGCGCGCCGCGCCGCGTCGACGAGCTGCTCGTCGGTGGCGCCCGGCCGCGCGTAGCGGAGGTTGTCGCCGATCGAGGCGTGGAAGAGGTAGGTCTCCTGGCTCACGACGCCGATGTTCGCGACGAGGTCGTCCTGCTCGAGCTCGCGCACGTCCGTCCCGGCGAAGCGCACGACGCCGCCGGTCGCCTCGTAGAAGCGCGGGATGAGGTACGACACCGTCGTCTTGCCCGCGCCGCTCGGGCCGACGAAGGCCGCGAACTGGCCGGGCTCGATGTCGAACGAGACGCCCTTGAGCGTGCGGGCGCCCGGCTCGGCGTCGGGGTAGGCGAACTCGACGGCGTCGAACTCGACGCGGCCGAGCTGCGTGCGGTCGACGCGCACGGGGGTGCCCGCGTCGGTGATGGCGGGCCGCAGGTCGAGGTACTCGAAGATGCGGGCGAAGAGCGCGCCCGACGTCTGCAGGTCGAGGGCCACCCGCAGCAGCCCCATGAGCGGGAAGGTCAGCCGGGCCTGGACGGTCGTGAACGCGACGACCGTGCCGGCCGTGACCGGCACGTCGCGGAGGATCAGCCACGCGGCGACGAGGTAGATGAGCGCGGGGATGACCGACAGGAAGATCTGGACGACGGCGAAGAACCACTGCCCGCTCATCTGCTGCCGCACCTGCAGCCCGATCTGCGTCCGGTTCTCGGCCGAGTAGCGCTCGACCTCGGCGCGCTGCTGGTTGAAGCTCTTCGCGAGCAGGATGCCGCTGACGCTCAGGGCCTCCTGCGTGATGGCCGTCATGTCGGAGAGCGACTCCTGCGTCTTCGTCGCGATGCGGGCCCGCACCTGCCCGACGCGTCGCTGCGCCACGACGAGCAGCGGCAGCAGGATCACCGTGACGACCGTCATCTGCCAGCTCAGCACGAGCATCGAGACGAAGGCGGCGATGACCGTGACGGTGTTGCCGAGCACGCTCGAGATCGTGTTGCTGAGCACCGAGGCCACGCCGCCGACGTCGTTCTGGAGGCGCGACTGGATGACGCCGGTCTTGGTGCGGGTGAAGAAGGCGAGCTCCATGCGCTGGAGGTGCCCGAACAGCCGGATGCGCAGGGCGCCCATGACCTTGTTGCCGACGGTGGCCGTGAGGTACGTCTGCCAGACGCCGATGCCCGCGGAGACCACCCAGAGCGCGACCATCGCGCCGACGATCTCGAGCAGCACGGGCACGTCGGGCCCGCCGGCCGGGAAGAGGCCGCGGTCGAAGGCCTGCTTGGTCAGCAGCGGCGGGGCCACGCCGATGGCGGCGCCGACGAGGACGAGCACCACCGTGACGACGAGGGCCCGTCGATGGGGCGAGAACAGCCCGCGGATGCGCCGGAAGAGGTCGGGGATGCGCGGCGCCTGGGCGTTCGCCGCCTTCTGCGCCCGGGCGTCGCCGCTCGAGACGCGCCCGCCCCCGCCGCCCAGGCGACCGCCGCCCGCGCGCATCCCGCCGCCGCCCGCGACCGAGTCCATCCTGCTCATCCCGCCACGGTACGCCTGCTCGGCGGGCCCCCGAGCCCACCCCAGTTCGGGGTCGAGACGGTCGAAGTCGAGGACCGGGAAGAACACTCAGTTTAGGATGAGGCCGGGGCGGCTCACCGACGCTCCGCAGCTGCAGTCCCCGTACCCGACGGGGGACCCCCCGATGCGGCAGAGGTAGGACCCGTGAACCCGACAGACGCGACCGCCGCGGACAGACCCGGCGACGAGCTAGCCCACACCGACCACCGTGCTGCCCTCGACGCGATCGAGGCGGCCTGGCCGCACGTCGCGCCCCTCCAGGGCGCCCGCCTGCGCGCCGCGGTGCGCTCGGCGCCCGAGGCCGAGTGGCGTGGTCGCCCGCGCATCCTCCTGGCCCTCGCGGCGAGCCACCGCTCCGTGGGCTCGCGCTCGCACAGCGCGGCCCTGCCCTGGTTCCGCGGCGTGGCCAAGGCCATCGACGCCGACCCGACCGTGCCCCTCGACGTCCGCGCCGGCTACCACGTGCACCTCGCCGCGACCCTCCGCACGATGGGCGACCTCGTCGTCGCCCACGAGCACCTCGAGATCTGCCGCACGATGATCGAGACCGACCTCGAGAGCTCGATCGACGTGCGCGTCGCGCTCAGCGCCTCCTTCGCCCTGCAGCTCGGCCTCGTCCGCGTCCACTACGGCGAGTACGACCAGGCGCAGTTCTCGCTCGGGCTGGCGGCCGGCCTCGGCGAGGAGCACCTCAGCCCCGCCGAGCGCGTCGAGTGCCACTCGGCCCTCGCCTACGTCTCGATGCTGCTCGGCGACTTCGCCCTCGCCGGCGACCACGTCCGCCGCGCCGAGCGCCTCGCCGAGGGCACCGAGCTCATGACGAGCGCGTTCGCGGCGCTCTCGCAGATCACGCGCCTGCACCTGGCCCTCGAGCAGGACGAGACCCGCGACCTGCCGGCGATCGTCGAGGCCGTGCTGCTGTCGACCCGCGGCACGGACTGGGAGCCCCTCGGCTCGTTCGCCGAGGCAAGCGTCTGCTTCGCCGAGCGACGCTTCATCGAGGTGCTCGACCACCTGGCCCGCATCACGCGCCTCGCGCAGGGCTTCTCGGGCCGCAGCGACCTGCCCGCCGCGAGCGCGGTGCTGCGCGCCGAGACCATGCGCCAGCTCGGCCAGCCCCACGAGGCCCGCCGCCTCGCGGCCCCGGTGGTGCCGAACGCCCGCCACGTGCTCTGCCCGGCCCGCGTCGTCGCCCTCGTGCACCTCGAGGCCGGCGAGCCCGAGGCCGCCCTGGCGGCGCTCGAGGCGTGCCACGTGCTCGGCGACCTGCACAGCGAGCGCTCGATGGGCCACGTGCACGTCATCACGGCCTCCGCGCACCTGGCGACGGGCGACACGGCCCGGGCCGACATCGAGTTCGACCGCGCCCTGCTCTCGGCCGGGCGCATGGGCTCGATCTGGCCCTTCGCGACCCTGCCCGACGACGACCTGCGCGAGCTGGTCGAGCGCGCGTCGCGCCGGGCGCACCCGCCGCTCATGACGTCGGTGCTCGAGCGCCTGCGCGGCCGGGCCGCCGAGACGGTGCCGCAGCTCGCCGAGCCGCTCAGCGACCGGGAGCTCGTCATCGTGCGCCACCTCGCCACGGGACAGACCCTCGGGCAGATCGGCAGCCAGCTCTACATCTCGGTGAACACGGTGAAGAGCCACGTGCGGAGCATCTACCGCAAGCTGCAGGCGAGCTCCCGCCGCGAGGCGATGGCCCGCGTGCGCCAGCTCGGGCTGCACGTCGACGACGACTGACCCGCCGCCGCCGCTGCGGTAGCCTCTCGCGGTGCCGCACGACAGCCCCTCCCCCGCTCCCGCCCGCCTGCCCCTGACGACGCAGCTGCGTCGACGGAAGCCGCTCGAGTCGTTCGCGGCCGACGTCGACGGGTCGGCGACGCCCCTCCGCCGCACCCTCGGGGTCTGGCACCTCACCGCCATCAGCATCGGCGCCACGCTCGGCACGGGCATCCTCGTCGTGCTCGGCACCGCGGTGCCCCTCGCCGGGCCCGCCGTCTGGATGTCGTTCGTGCTGGCGGGCGTCGCCGCCCTGCTCTCGGCCCTCTCGTACGCCGAGATGGCGGGCAGCGTGCCCGTCTCCGGGTCGAGCTACAGCTACGCCTACGCCACCCTCGGCGAGGGGGTCGCCTGGGTCTGCGGCTGGTGCCTCGTGCTCGAGTACGCCGTCTCGGTCGCCGCGGTGGCCGTGGGCGCCGGGCAGTACGTCGACGAGGCGCTCCAGGTCGTCGGCCTCTCGCTGCCCGCCGCGATCGCCGACCCGCCCGGCGCCGGCGGCGTCGTCAACCTGCCCGCGGCCGTGCTCGTGCTGCTCGCCACGGCCGTGCTGCTGCCGGGCGCCCGCGAGGGCGCCTGGGTCAACACGGTGCTCGTGGTCGTCAAGGTCGGGCTGCTCGTCTTCTTCGTCGCGGTCGCGGCCACGGCCTTCTCCGCGGGCAACTTCGAGCCGCTGGCCCCGATGGGCGCCGCGGGGGTCTCGGCTGCGGCCTCTCGCTTGTTCTTCTCGTACATCGGCTTCGACGCCGCCTCCACGGCCGGCGAGGAGGCCCGCGACCCCCGCCGCGACCTGCCCCGCGCCATCATCGCGTCGATCGTCGTCATCACCGTGCTCTACGTGCTCGTCGCCGTGGCGGCGATCGGCGCCCGCCCGTGGACGGCCTTCACCGACGGCGAGGCGACCCTCGTGACGATCGTCGCGACGATCACCGGCCAGCCGTGGGTGGCCTTCGTGTTCGCCGTGACCGCGGTCGCCGCCATCGCGAGCGTCGTGCTCACCGTGCTCTACGGCCAGACCCGCATCTTCGTCGCGATGGCCCGGGACGGCCTCGTCCCCCGCGTGCTCGGCCGCGTCTCGCCGCGCACCGGGACGCCCGTCGCGGGCACCCTCCTCGTCGGCGGGGCGGTCGCCGCCACCGCCGCGTTCGTGCCGCTGGGGGCCCTCGCCGACGCCACGAGCATCGGCACCCTCTTCGCCTTCGCGCTCGTGAACCTCTCCGTGATGTGGCTGCGGCGCCACCGGCCCGAGCTCGACCGCACCTTCAGGGTGCCGCTCTACCCGGTCGTGCCGATCCTCGGCTGCGCCTCGTGCGTGCTGCTCATGGTCACGCTGGGCTGGGTGACCTGGGTCGCGTTCGCCGTGTGGATGACCGTCGGAGGCGCGGTGTACCTCGGGTACGGACGCCGCCGGTCGGTCGTCGGTCGCGCCTCCTAGGCTCCGCCCTCCCCCGCCGGGCTCCGCCCCCGGGAACGCCGAAAGGCGCCACCCCGGAGGGTGACGCCTTTCAGGTGCTGCGATGCGGCCGGGGCCGCGAGGGGCGCGTGGCCCCGGGGACTACTTGAGGGTGACGGTGGCGCCGGCAGCCTCGAGCTGAGCCTTGGCCTTCTCGGCCGTCTCCTTGTTGGCGCCCTCGAGGACGGTGCTGGGGGCACCGTCGACGACGGCCTTGGCCTCGCCGAGACCGAGGCTCGTGAGCGCGCGGACCTCCTTGATGACCTGGATCTTCTTGTCGCCGACCGAGTCGAGGACGACGTCGAAGGAGTCCTTCTCCTCGACCTCTTCGGCAGCGGCGGCGGGGCCGGCGGCACCGGCGGCGGCCACGGGGGCAGCAGCGGTGACCTCGAAGACCTCTTCGAACTTCTTCACGAACTCGCTGAGCTCGATGAGCGTGAGCTCCTTGAAGGCCTCGATCAGTTCGTCCTGCGTGAGCTTCGCCATTGTTTTCTCCTTGTTGTCTTACTGAAGTGGGGGTGGTGCTGACAGCTCGTTAGCTGTCGGCGTCCTGCTTCGCGCGCAGCGCCTCGACCGTGCGGACGGCCTGCGAGAGCGGAGCCTGGAACAGGTAGGCCGCACCGAACAGCGAGGCCTTGAAGGCGCCGGCCAGCTTGCCCAGCAGCACCTCCCGGGACTCGAGGTCGGCGAGCTTCTTGACCTCGTCCGCCGTGAGCGGGTTACCGTCGAAGTAACCGTTCTTCACGATCAGAGCGGGGTGTGCCTTGGCGAAGTCACGCAAGCCCTTGGCGACGGCGACGGGGTCTCCGTGCACGAAGGCGATCGCCGACGGTCCGACGAGCTCGTCGTCGAACGACGAGATGCCGGCGTTGTTCGCCGCGATCTTGCTGAGCGTGTTCTTCACCACGGCGTACGTCGCGTCTGCACTGATGATCGTGCGGAGCTCCTTGAGCTCCGCCACCGTGAGACCGCGGTACTCGGTGAGCAGGACGGCGGTCGAGTCACGGAAGTTCTCCGTGAGCTCGGCGACCGATGCTTCCTTGTTCGCCATGGCTCTCCTAAAACGTGGGTGTGCCGGCAGCCCCTGGGCACTCGCTCACGTCCACCGCCGAGGCGGGGGAATGAAGAAAGCTCCGGCGCAAGCGCACGGAGCTGGATCTCGCTCGAGAGCGAGGAACGACTTCACACACCTGCGCTGGCTGCTCTCGGTCGAGAACCTTCGGTCTCTGCATGCGAGCATGCGGAGACAACCGGCGGTCTTGGGCTTCGTACAGAGTAGACGGAGGAGGCGCGACCGCGCAAGTCGCGCCTCCTCCGTCGTCAGGTCGGGACGCCGGCGGCGGTCGCGACGGCGCCGGACGAGGGCACCGCGGCGCCCTCGAGCGGCAGGCGGACGGTGAAGACCGCGCCCCGCTCGTCGCTCGTGACGACGACCGAGCCGCCGTGCGAGTGCGCCACGGCCTCGACGATCGCGAGGCCGAGCCCCGTCGACCCCGCGAGGCGGGAGCGCGAGCTGTCGGCCCGCGCGAAGCGCTCGAAGAGCACCGGCAGCACCGCGGGGTCGATGCCCGGCCCGTCGTCGGCGACGGTGACCACGGCCTCGCGGGCACGGTCGTCGACGCCCAGCACGACGTGCACGTTGGTGCCCTCGGGGGTGTGCGTGCGGGCGTTCGTCAGCAGGTTCGCGACGATCTGCTGCAGGCGCATGCCGTCGCCCGGCACGACGACCGGCTCGTCGGGCACGTCGACGTCGACCTCGTGCGTGGTCGACGCCGCGTGCGCGTCGTTGACCGCGTCGAGCACGATGCGGGTCAGGTCGACCTCGCCGACGACCAGGTCGCGGCCCTCGTCGAGGCGGGCGAGCAGCAGCAGGTCCTCCACGAGCGTGGTCATCCGCAGCGACTCCGACTCGATGCGGCCCATGGCGTAGACGACGTCGTCGGGCAGGTCGGCGTTCATCCGGCGGGTGAGCTCGGCGTAGCCCCGCACCGACGCGAGCGGCGTGCGCAGCTCGTGCGAGGCGTCGGCGACGAACTGGCGCACCTTGTTCTCGCTCTGCTGCCGCGCCTCCAGCGCTCCCTCGACGTGGCCGAGCATGCGGTTCAGCGAGGCGCCGACCCGGCCGACCTCGGTGCGCGTGTCGGTGTCCTCCGCCGCGACGCGCTCGGCGAGGGCGACCTCGCCGCGGTCGAGCGGGAGCTCCGCGACGCGGAGGGCCGTGGCCGACATGCGCTCGAGCGGACGGAGCGCGCTCCGCACCACGCCGAAGGCGATGCCGATCGCGACGGCGAGGCCGAGCAGGGTGACGGCGGCGATCGACACGACCATCACCGTGACGGTCGAGGTGACGCCGTCGAGCGGCAGGCCGACGACGAGCCAGGCCTGCGAGAACGAGCCGCCGGAGGCCGTGGCGATCGACACGGGCACCGACTCGACCCGGTAGCTGCCGAGGGTGCCGCCCAGGTCGACCGAGACGGGCTCGGGCTCGTCGACGACCCCCTGCAGGGTGGCCGAGCTCTGCGCGGTGACCGGGTCGTCGAGCTGACCGGTGCGGGTGATGCTGTAGGCGTCGATGACCTGGTCGCCGACGACGAACGCGGTGAACGTGCCGGGGGCCTGTCGCGGTGCGCTGATGTCGTACTGGTCGGGCGTGAGGCTCGGTCGGCCGGCGGAGCCCTGGGTGGCGTTCGTCAGCGCGCGCTGCGTCGCGTCGGCGAGCTCGCCGTCGAGCTGCGACAGGAGCGAGACGCGCAGCACGACGACGCTGACGGCCCCGATGGCGACCGTGAGCAGGACGACGAGGGCGACGATGCTGAGGATCAGGCGCTTGCGGAGGGTGAGCGGTCCGGCGAGGCCGGGCACGCGCCTCCCCAGGCTCGCGAGTCGTGCCCCCGCCCGCCCGGGCGAGGCGCTGCTCACGACGTCGGCTTGATGACGTAGCCCACGCCGCGCACGGTGTGGATCATCGCCTCTTCGCCCGCGTCGATCTTCTTGCGCAGGTACGAGATGTAGATCTCGACGACGCTCGACTTGCCGCCGAAGTCGTAGCTCCACACCCGGTCGAGGATCTGCGCCTTGCTCAGCACGCGGCGCGGGTTGCGCATGAGGAAGCGCAGCAGCTCGAACTCGGTCGCGGTGAGCTCGATCTCGCGGCCCGCGCGGGAGACCTCGTAGCTCTCCTCGTCGAGCACGAGGTCGCCGACGACGATGCGCGAGTCGCTGCTCTCGCTGACGGCCGAGGCCGAGCGGCGGATCAGCCCGCGGAGGCGCGCCACGACCTCTTCGAGGGAGAACGGCTTCGTGACGTAGTCGTCGCCGCCGGCCGTGAGCCCGGAGACGCGGTCCTCGACGGAGTCCTTCGCCGTGAGGAAGAGGATCGGCGTGTCGTCGCCGCCCTGGCGCAGCCGGCCGAGCACCTGCATGCCGTCGATGTCGGGCAGCATCCAGTCGAGCACGATCGCGTCGGGGCCGAACTCGCGGGCGAGGGCGAGGGCGCCCTGGCCGTCGTTCGCGGCCTTGACGTCCCACCCCTCGTAGCGGAGGGCCATCGAGAGCAGGTCGGTGAGGCTGTTCTCGTCGTCGACGACGAGGACTCGGAGGGGCGATCCGTCGGCCCGGGTGAGCCTCGGGGCGGCGGCGGGGGCGGAGGTCGAAGTGGTCACGAGTCCAAGTATCGAGAGTTCCCTATGAGCGACCTGTGGCTCGACCATGCGTGAGCCGCGACCTTCATGACGTCCTCATAGCCGCTCCATGGCGGGCCCATCGACGTCCTCCCTACGGTCTCCCGGTGTCGGCACCCGCCGCGCCCCCCGACCCTGCACCACCGCCGAGGAGACCCGTCCCATGTTCCTGACCTACCTGTCCCGCGAGCTGAGCGGCAGACGCAAGCAGACCGCCGTGGTGGCGATCGGCATGGCACTCGCCATCGCCCTCGTCATCATCGTCGCCGGCGTCTCGGCGGGCGTCCGCAGCGCCCAGTCGTCCGTTCTCGCGTCCGTCTACGGCGTCGGCACCGACGTCACCGTCACCCAGGCCGCCGAGCCCGGCGCGGGCGGCCCCGGCCAGCAGTTCTCGTTCGGCGCCGACGACGGCGCCACCAGCGACGGCAGCACCGAGGTCGCGCAGAGCACGCTCTCGGCCGCGCGGGGCACCGCCACGTTCGACGCGAGCGCCCTCGCGACCGTCCAGGGCGTCGACGGGGTCTCCGCCGCCACCGCCACCCTCAGCCTCGAGTCGTCGACCTTCTCGGGCACCCTGCCCGACCAGTCGCAGACCGCCGGAGGCGCGGGCACGGCCCCCGGGACCGGCACCGACGACGGCACGGGCACCACCGACGGCACGCAGGCCGGTCCGCCGTCCGGGGGCGCCGACGGCGCGGGCGGCAGCTCGTTCGGCGTCGACTCGTTCTCCGTCGACGGCGTCGACGTCGCCGCCGACGCGGTCGGCCCGCTGACGAGCGTCGCGCTCGTCGACGGCCGCACCTTCACGGCGGACGACGCCGGCACGGACGTGGTCGTGCTCGACCAGGCCTACGCGACGAGCGCCGAGCTCGCGGTCGGCGACGTGCTCGCCGTCGGCGGCACCGACTTCACGGTCATCGGCGTCGTCGGCTCCACCTCGTCCGACGCGGCGACCGCGGCCGACACGTACGTGCCCCTCGACACCGCCCAGACCGTGAGCGGCCTCACCGGCCAGGTCAGCGACATCTACGTCACCGCGGCGAGCGCCTCCGACGTCGACGCGGTCGCGAGCGACCTCGAGACCGCGCTGCCCGACGCCACGGTCAGCACGCAGTCCGACCTCGCCGCGAGCGTCTCGGGCTCGCTGTCGACCGCCTCGGGGCTCGTCTCGAGCCTCGGCACCTGGCTCTCCGTGGTCGTCCTGGCCGCGGCGTTCCTGCTCGCGATCCTCTTCACAGTCTCCGGCGTCGGCCGTCGCACCCGGGAGTTCGGCACCCTCAAGGCCATCGGCTGGAGCAACGCCCGCATCACCCGCCAGGTGGCGGGCGAGTCGCTCGTGCAGGGCCTCGTGGGCGGGGTCGTCGGCGTCGCGGCCGGCCTCGTCGGCATCCTCGTCGTGAACCTCGTCGCGCCGACGCTGTCGGCTGCGGCGACGACCACCGGCGGGCCGGGCGGCGGTCCCGGCGGCGGTGCCGCCGACGCGGCCGGCACCGCGGCCGCGGGCGCGGCGGGCGGCGGCTTCGGCCAGCAGGTCGCCCAGGCGACGACCGACGTCGTGCTGCACGTGCCCGTGTCGGTGCCGATCATCGTCGTCGCGGTCGGCCTCGCCCTCCTCGGCGGGCTGCTCGCCGGCGCGATCGGCGGCTGGCGGGCCTCGCGGCTCCGTCCGGCCGAGGCGCTGCGGAGCGTCGCGTGACCGCGGTGCCGGGCGGGGCGACCGGTCTCGACGACCGTTCCCGCGCCTCCTCGTCGCCCTTCCCCTCCCCCACGACCGACCCCACCACCGCCCCCGGAGGCACGCCCATGTACACGCTCACCGACGTCACGAAGACCTACCGGCAGGGCACGCGCACGGTGACGGCCCTGTCGGGCGTCGACCTCGAGATCCCGGCCGGTCAGATGGTCGCGATCCAGGGCCCCACGGGCGGCGGCAAGTCGACCCTGCTGCAGATGCTCGGGGCGCTCGACCGGCCCACCTCCGGCACGGTGCGCCTCGGCGACGACGACCTGTCGGCCGCGGGCGACCGAGCGCTGACGGCGGCGCGGGCCCGGCGCATCGGGTTCGTCTTCCAGGGGTTCAACCTCATCCCGACGCTGACGGCCGCCGAGAACGTCGAGACGGCGTTCGCCGACGGCTCGGTGCCGAGGGACGAGAGGCGACGCCGGTCGGCGGAGGCCCTCGCGTCCGTCGGGCTCGGCGACCGGGCCGACCACCGGCCCGCCGAGCTGTCGGGCGGCCAGCAGCAGCGCGTCGCCGTCGCCCGCGCCCTCGTCACCGAGCCCGCGGTGCTGCTCGCCGACGAGCCGACGGGGGCGCTCGACGAGGCGACCCGGGACGAGATCATGGACCTGCTCGAGGCCGCCTGGCGCGAGCGGGGGCTGACCCTCGTGATCGTGACGCACGACTCGTCGGTCGCCCGGCGCGCCGAGCGCCGCCTGCACCTGGAGGACGGCCAGGTGCGCGAGGTCGAGGCCGCCGGTCAGCCCCGCGGGTAGTCGGCGCAGGCGAAGCGCGCCGAGTCGGGGGCCCAGCACGGCACGTTGATCGTGCCCTGGCCCCCGACCGTCCGCAGCACGTCGCGCGGCACGGCGCCCTCGGCCGGCAGGCCGTCGTCGCCGAGCGGCAGCACGTGCAGCACGACGTCGCGGTCCTCCGGGTGGCCGGTGGTGCCGGGGTCGTAGCTGATCCAGAGCAGGGCGCGGCCGTCGGGCGACACGTGCGGGAACCAGTCGACCCGCGGCCCGCTCGTCACCTGCACGGGCTGCCCGCTGCCGTCGGCCGGCGCGCGGAAGAGCTGCGCGTGGCCCGGCGCGACCGAGGCCCGCTCCGAGTTCCACCAGAGCCAGCGCCCGTCGGGCGAGAACTCCGGCCCGTCGTCGGGGTGGTCGTCGGCGGTGACGGGGGTGGTGGTGCCGTCGGACCGCGAGACCAGCGCGACGTCCGTCCGCCAGGCGGCCCGCGCCTCCTCGTCCCGGGGGTCGGCGACGGCGGTCGGCAGGGCGCCGACGACGACGCTGAGGGTGCGGCCGTCGGGCGACACCCCGTGCAGGTAGTTCTTGTACGAGCGCCCCGCGGGGTGCTCGCGGGTCACGCGCCGTGCGGCCCCGCCCGGCGCGACCCCGGCCCAGGGCACCTCGTACAGGTGGCCGTCGCGGGCGCTCACGACGATCGCGGACTGGTCGGGGACGACGACGTGGTCGTTGTTGATCTCGGGCACGTCGCCCATCGCGACGGGCTCGAGCGCCGACTCGTCGACGCCCCGGGCGTCGGCCGGCACCCGCCAGAGCAGCCCGTCGCCGTTGACGACGAGCCAGCGGCCGTCGGGGCTCCAGTTCGGGGCCTCGACGAGCAGCCGACGGCTCTCGAGCACGACCTCGGCGTGGCCGGTCGCGGGGTCGACGACGAGCAGGCGGCTGGACCGGCCGGGCAGGAGCGTGCGGGGCATGCCGCCAGTCTGGCCCGCCGACGCGGGCGACGCGCCCGTCACCGGTCGGTCTGCTGCTGCCGGAAGGCCGCGTCGAAGGAGGCGCGCGGCCGGTCCCAGAGCAGCGAGCGCACGTGGGCCAGCGCCTCGGGCGCCCCGTGGAGGCGGTCCATGCCGGCGTCCTCCCACTCGACCGAGATCGGTCCGTCGTAGCCGATCGAGTCGAGGGCTCGGAAGGCGCTCTCCCAGTCGACGTCGCCGTGTCCCGTGGAGACGAAGTCCCACCGGCGACGCGGGTCGCCCCACGGCAGGTGCGAGCCGAGCAGGCCCGAGCGGCCGTTGGCGGGCCGCACGCGGGTGTCCTTGCAGTCGACGTGGTGGATGCGGTCGGCGAAGTCGACGATGAAGCCGACGGTGTCGACGCCCTGCCAGAGCAGGTGGGACGGGTCCCAGTTGAAGCCGAACGCCGGTCGGTGGCCGATCGCCTCGAGGGCCCGGACGCTCGTCCAGTGGTCGTAGGCGATCTCGCTCGGGTGCACCTCGAGCGCGAACCGGACCCCTTCGTCGTCGAAGACGTCGAGGATCGGGTTCCAACGGTCGGCGAAGTCGTCGTACCCGGCGTCGACGACGCTCTCCGGCACGGGCGGGAACATCGCCACGTACGGCCAGATCGACGAGCCCGTGAAGCCGACGACGGTGTCGACGCCCATGCGGCGGGCCACGCGGGCCGCGCGCTGCATGTCGGCCGCCGCGCGCCTCCGGACGCCCTCGGGCTCGCCGTCCCCCCACGTCGACGGCCGGAGGATGGCCTGGTGGCGGAAGTCGATCGGGTCGTCGCAGACCGCCTGCCCGGTGAGGTGGTTCGAGATCGCCCAGACGCCGAGCCCGTGACGGTCGAGGATCTCGAGCCGGCCGCGCAGGTAGGCCGGGTCGGCGTCGGCCCGCTCGAGGTCGAGGTGGTCGCCCGACGCCGCGATCTCGAGGCCGTCGTAGCCCCAGCCGGCCGCGAGGCGGGCGACCTCCTCCAGGGGCAGGTCGGCCCACTGGCCGGTGAACAGGGTGACGGGCCGGGTGCTGGCGCTCATGGGGTCCTCTCGCGTGGGATCACGTCATCCTCGCCCACGCGGACGGCGACGACGACCGAGGTCGCCGCCGCCGTCCGCGGTGCCGGGGTGTGGTGCCGGGGCTACTTCACCGCGCCCGACGAGAGGCCGGTGATGAGGTGCTTCTGCACGAGCATGAACCCGATCAGCACCGGCAGCGACACGACCACCGAGGCGGCCATCAGCTGGTTCCAGTACACGTCCTGCTGCGACGCGTACGCGCGCAGGCCGATCGAGAGCGTGCGGGTGTCCTTGCTGGTCAGCACCGAGGCGAACAGCACCTCGCCCCACGCCGTGATGAAGGCGTAGACCGCGACGGCGATGATGCCGGGCTTCGCGACGGGGATGATGACGCGGAACAGGGCGCCGAGGCGACCGGTGCCGTCGATCATCGACGCCTCCTCCAGCTCCTTCGGGATCGAGGCGAAGTACCCCGTGAGCATCCAGATGGAGAACGGCAGCGAGAACGTCATGTAGGTGATGATCAGGCCGAGGTAGCTGCCGGTGAGCTGCACGCCGACCGTGCGCTGGATCTGCACGAAGATGAGGAACAGCGGCAGCAGGAACAGGATGCCGGGGAACATCTGCGTCGACAGCACGACCAGGCTGAAGCTCCGCTGGCCGCGGAACCGCATGCGCGCCAGCGAGTACGCCGCCAGGACGGCCATGGCCACCGAGAGGATCGTCGCCGACACCGTCACGATGAGGCTGTTCTTGAAGTACGACGCCAGGGGCACCGTCTGCCAGATCTGGACGTAGGGCTCGAGGGTGACGCGCGTCGGGATCCAGGTGAAGAGCCCCTGGACGTCCGCGAGCGGCTTGATCGAGGTCGTCAGCACCACGTACAGCGGGATGATGACGACGATCGACAGGAAGGCCAGCCCGAAGAACCGGAAGATCTTGAAGCCGCGGGTCTCAATCATTGTCGTGCTGTCCCTTCGGGAGAACCATGCGGATGTAGAACGCCGAGGCGATCAGCAGGACGACGAGGAGCATGACGCTCATCGCTCCGCCCAGGCCGAAGTTCCAGTTGTTGAACGACTGCTGGTAGATGAGCGGCGAGATGAGGGTCGCCTGTTCGGGCGAGGCCGGCCCGAAGAGCACGTAGGGCACGTTGAACTGGTTGAAGATCCAGAGGCTCATGATGAGCAGCAGCACGGCGTTCGCCGGCTTCACCATGGGCAGCGTGATCTGCGTGAACTGCTTCCAGAGGCTGGCGCCGTCGAGGCTGGCGGCCTCGTAGACGTCGCCGGGGATGTTCTGCAGCGCCGCGAGGAGCATGAGGAAGGCGAACGGCCAGAACTGCCACGCCGTCACGATGACGATCGCCCAGAAGGAGTTGCCGCCGAGCAGCCAGAAGGGGCGGTCCTGGAGGATGCCCAGGTCGTCCACGAGGAAGCGGTTGATCGCCCCGTCGCGCTGGTTGAACATGAAGGCCCAGGCGATGGTGCCGACGTAGGACGGCAGCGCGTAGGGCACGAGGAAGAGCGTGCGGAGGATGCCGCGGCCCTTGAACGAGCTCGTCAGCAGCACGGCGCCGAGCATGCCCATGCTCCACGCGATGGCCACCACGATGACGGTGAACAGCAGGGTGCGGCCGAGCGCGCCGTAGAGCTGGCCGGCGATCGGCGAGCTGGGGTCGAGCGCGGTGACGAAGTTCTGGAGGCCGACGAACGGCGCGTTCACCCAGTTCGCGATGCTGAGCTGGTTGAGCGTGATGAACGCGATCCAGACGCCGAGCACCATCGGGATGATGTGCACGAGCAGCTCGGCGAGCGCGGCCGGGGCGACGAGGAAGTAGGCGAGCGGCGAGCGGTGCTTCTTCCGCTTCGCGGGCTCGACCGGGGCGAGCTGGTGGGGGTCGGGTGCCGACTGCTTCTCGGCGGAGGCGGGGGGCAGGACGTTGACGGTCATGAGGGGTCCTCTCGAGCGGGGTGAGGGGGCCCGCCCGGCCGACGGCGTCTGGCGCCGACGTCCGGGCGGGTCCCCGCGCGGTGGGACGGGTTACTGACCCGTGCTCATCTGGCTGTTCGCGTCCTCGAGGGCCGACTTGACGTCGGCCTCGCTGACGGAGCCGCCCTGGGCTGCGGTGGCGAGGAGGTCCTTGATCGCGGTGCCGACCAGGGTCTCCATCTGTCCCTCGGAGGGGTAGAGGGGCATGGGCTGGGCGTGGTCCTCGAGGATCGTCTGCTTCAGCTTGATGACGTCGGTCTGGAAGGCCGGGTCGTCGTAGGCGCCGGTCACGACGGGCAGCGAGCCGAACGACTCGTTGAGGTACTTCTGCTCGTCGTCGCTCGTCAGGTGCTTGACGAAGTCGATCGCGGCGTCCTTGTTGTCGCTGTTCTCGAACACGCTGACGTTGATGCCGGCGACGTGGCTCTGGGTGCCCAGGAGGCCCGTCGCGTCGGCGGTCTCCATCGGCACCGGCGCGGCCGCGTAGTCGGTGAAGCCCCGCTGCTTCAGGTTGTCGCCGGGAGCCTGGTCGAAGAACATCGCGGCCTGGCCCTCGGCGAAGGTCGCCGCCATGTCGGAGCCGTTGACGCTCTCGGCGTCGGAGGGCGAGACCACCTTGTCGACGGCCATCAGGTCGACCCACTCCTTGACTCCGGCCACGACGCCGTCGTTGCCGAAGTCGGGGTTGCCGTCGTCGTCGTAGAGCGAGCCGCCGTTCTGCAGGCCGCGGACGAACGCCTGGTGGGCGTTGTTCGAGATGCTGGAGCCGGCCATCGTGACGCCCCACTGGTCGGTCTGACCGTCTCCGTCGGTGTCCTTCGTCAGCTTCTTGGCGTCGTCGACGAACTCCTCCCACGTGGCGGGGGGCGCGGTGATGCCGGCCTCCTCGAACATCTTCGTGTTGTAGTACAGCGAGTACGACAGGCCGTAGATCGGCACGGAGGTCGGGGCCTGGCCCTCGGCGCCGCCGGTGGCGAAGCTCGACTGCACGAAGCGGTCCTGGCCGCCGATCTCGTCGAGGGCCTCGCCCTCCCACGGCACGAAGGCGCCGCTCGACTGCAGCGACACGGCCCACGTGTTGCCGATGTTGAGGACGTCGGGGCCCTCGCCGCTCGAGACGGCCGTGAGGATGCGGTTGTAGAGGTCGGACCACGGGATGACCTCGAGGTCGACCTTCACCCCGGTCTCCTCCGTGTAGCGGTCGATCGACTCCTGCAGGATCTCGGCGTCGCGCTCGACCGTGGGGGCCTGGTTGCTGGCCCAGTAGGTGATGGTGTCGCTGTCGCCGCTGCCGCCGGAGGCGGAGCAGGCGGTCATGGAGCCGGCGGCGACGACGCCGACGGCGAGGGCTGCGACCCAACGGAACTTCGTGTTCATGGCTTCTCCTGGTGTCTCATCTTCGAGATGACTCTTCTTCGAGCGGGTGGAGGTGCTGTGCTGCTGTGGTGCTTCTCGGTGGGGTGGACGGGTGGGGGTGGGGCGGTGCCCCGCGCGGGCCGGCCGGTCGGGCCGGCCCACGACGACTCAGGTGAGGGTGGCGACCGTCGGGTCCCAGTCCTCGGGCAGCTCGTCGGTCGGCTCGAGGCTCGACTCGACGCGCACGCTCTCGTCGCGCTCGGCCGACTCGGCGAGCGAGACCATGACGTCGAGCACGTGGAAGGCGAGCTCGCCCGGCACGCGCTCGCGACGTCCCTCGCGGATCGCCTGCGCCAGCTCGGCCACGCCGGTGCCGCGGGTCGACGTCGTCCCGCTGGCCGGCACGACCGTCGTCTCCTCGCCGCCGGTGTGCAGGACCGTGTCGCCGTCGAACATGTTGGGGTCGGGGAACACGGCGGTGCCCTCGGTGCCCGCGATCTCGACGAAGCCGGCTCGGGCGAGCTTCGAGTCGAAGCTGAAGACGGCCTGCGCGCTCGCCCCGCTCTCGAACTGCAGGAGCGCGCTCACGTGCGTCGGCACCTCGACGGGGAACTCGGTGCCCGCCTTCGGGCCGGAGCCGATGACCCGCGTCTCGCGGGCCTTCGAGGACGTCGCCGTCACCTTGGCCACCGGGCCGAAGACCTGGACGAGGGTGGTGAGGTAATACGGACCGACGTCGAACATCGGGCCCGCGCCGTGGGCGAAGAGGAACTCCGGGCTCGGGTGCCACGACTCGGGGCCGGGCACCTGGAAGAGCGCGAGGCCCGTGAGGGGCGTGCCGATGTCACCGCGACGCACGGCCCGGAGGCCGGTCTGGATGCCGGAGCCCAGGATGGTGTCGGGGGCGACCGCCACCCGGACCCCCGCGGCCCGCGCGGCCTCGGCGAGGCGCGAGCCGCTCTCGCGGTCGAGCGCGTAGGGCTTCTCGCCCCAGACGTGCTTGCCCGCCGCGACCGCGGCGAGGGCGACCTCGACGTGGGCGGCCGGGATGGTGAGGTTGACGACGATCTCGACGTCGTCGCGGGCGAGCAGCTCGTCGACGGTGCCGCTGGCGGGCACGCCCCACTTCTCGGCCTGGGCCGCGGCGCGCTCGAGGTCGAGGTCGGCGACGAACAGCACCTCGAGGTCGGGGAAAGTCGTGAGGTTGCCGAGGTACTGGTCGCTGATGACCCCGGCGCCGATCAGGCCGACCCCGACGCGCCCCGTGCGCGGGGAGGCGCTCGTCGTGCTCGTGGCCGTGTCGGTCATGCCCGCACGCCGTCGAGGTACGTGAAGCTGTCGCGCAGCGCCGTGAAGACGTCGCCCGCGTGGTCGTCGAGCTCGACGACCGCGAGCGCCTGGGGAGCCGCGCGGAGGATGTCACGGACGGGCATCGTGCCCTTGCCCACGGCCACCTGCTCGGTGTCGTCCATGGTCTTGGGGCCGTCCTTGACGTGCAGGAACTGCACCTGGTCACCGAGGCGGGCGAGCAGCTCGGCGGCGCCGACGCCGCCGACCTCGACCCAGTAGGTGTCGACCTCGAGCACGACGCCCTTCGGCAGCGCGGCGGCGAACACCTCGAGCGCGGGGGTGCCGTCGATGAGGTTCTCCAGCTCGAACGCGTGGTTGTGGTACCCCACCGAGAGGCCGTGCTCGGCGGCGGCGTCCGAGATGCGGCCGAGCTCGGCCGCGATCTCCTCGACGTCCTCGCGCGTGACCCAGCGCGTCTCGTCGACGTGCGGGTCGATCACGGTGCCGACGCCGAGCCGCGTCGCGGCGGCGAAGATCGGCTCGAGGTCCTGCCCGACGAGCTTCGCGTGGGCGCTCGGCGCGGTGAGCCCGGCCGCCGGCAGGGCCGTCGCGTACTCCTCGACCCGCTCGACGAAGCCCCAGGGCTCGACCTGCGTGTAGCCGATGTCGGCGAGGCGCTGGAGGGTGCCGGGGAGGTCGGCCGCGATGGCCTCCCTGACCGTGTAGAGCTGGACCGAGATCGGTGATGTCACCTGGGGGACTCCCTTGTCGAGTGGCTGGCGTGACGACCTGTCCACCCCCGTACGGGAGCCGATCGCCGTCGATCGAGACCGACGATAGGACCACTTCTGTCGGAGCGCAAGCAAAAGTCGTCGCCGATCGCCGCCCTTGTCTCGATCGTCGCCTCCGCTTGTGCTTTACTGCTCGACATGTCCGACACGACGAGGTCGTCAGCGCTCGGCAGCACGGGGGCCAGCGAGCTCTTCCAGCTGCTGCGCGACGGCCTCCCGCGCACCCGGGCCGAGCTCGCCGCCATGACGGGGCTCGCCCGCTCGACGGTCGGCCTCCGCCTCGAGGCCCTCGGCGAGCTCGGGCTCGTCGGCCCGTACGCCGACGCCGTGTCGACCGGCGGGCGCCCCCCGTCGCGCGTCGCCCTGATCCCCTCCGCCCGGGTGGTGCTCGGCGCCGACGTCGGAGCGGGCCACCTCAGCACGGCCCTCACCGACCTCATGGGACGTCAGCTGATCAGCCGCCGCACCGCCCTCGAGGTCTCCGACGGCCCCGAGCCGGTCCTGTCCCTCCTCGTCGCCGAGGCCGACGCCCTCCTGGCCGAGCTCGGCCGCAGCCGCGACGACCTGATCGGCGTGGGCATCGGCCTGCCCGGCCCGGTCGAGTTCGCCACCGGCCGCCCCGTCAACCCGCCGATCATGCCCGGCTGGGACGGCTTCGACGTGCCCGGCTGGATGCGCCGTCACCTCGACGTCCCCGTGCTCGTCGACAACGACGTCAACCTCATGGCGCTCGGCGAGCGCAGCCGCTCGTGGCCCGACCGTGACCACTTCCTCTTCGTCAAGGTCGCCACCGGCATCGGCGCGGGCATCATCTCGGGCGGTCGGCTGCAGCGCGGCGCCCAGGGCATCGCCGGCGACATCGGCCACGTGCAGGTCGCCCGCGGCGCCGGCATCCCCTGCCACTGCGGCAACGTCGGCTGCCTCGAGGCCGTCGCCTCGGGCCCGGCGGTCGCGGCCGCCCTCCGCCGCGTCGGCCACGACGTGCCGGGCGGGGCCGAGGTCATCGACCTCGTCCGCCGGGGCGACCTCGACGCGATCATGGCGGTGCGCCAGGCCGGACGCGACCTCGGCGAGGTGCTGACCGCCTGCGTGAACCTCGTCAACCCCTCCGTGATCGCGATCGGCGGCTCGATGGCGCAGGCCGGCGAGCACCTCATCGCGGGCGTCCGCGAGGTCGTCTACTCGCGCTCGATGCCCCTCGCCACCGAGCACCTCAGCATCGTGCAGTCGCGCAGCGGCGTCGACGCGGCGATCATCGGCGCCGGCATGCTCGCCATCCACCACGCCCTCTCCCCCGCCGCCCTCGACGAGCTGGCCGCCGCCGTCTGACCCGGCCCGCCCGGCCTCCCGACGCGACACGAGGAGGCGCGGTGTCGCACCCGGCGCCCGTCCGGTGAGAGCATGGAGGCATGTCCGTCGTCCAGCCCATGCTCTCGCTCTGGGACGACGACGACGACCTGGCGACCGGTGCGCCGGTCCGCCCCGCGCCTCCGGTGCGTCCGGCTCACGAGTCGAGGGTGCTCGCCGACTCGAGCGACCGCATCGCGTGGCTCCGCGCCCGCAGCCGGGGCATCACGGCGACCGACGTGGCACGCCTCTCCAGCCCCCGTGCCGTGCAGGCCGTCGTGCTCGACAAGCTCTACGGCAACGGCTTCGGCGGCAACGCCTACACCGACCACGGCCGGGCCCGCGAGCCCGAGATCGCCCGCTGGGTGCTCGGCGAGCACGCGATCGCGCCGAGCTCGAAGCTCTTCCACGCGCTCGACCGGCCGCGGCACCTGGCCACCCCCGACGGGGTCGCCGTGCGGGCCGACGGCAGCGTCGAGCTCTGCGAGATCAAGACCACGAAGAAGGCCTGGTCGAGCATCCCCCGCTCGTACCTGCGGCAGGTCTTCTGGCAGCAGTACGTGCTCGGTGCCGAGCGCACCCTCGTCGTGTGGGAGCAGCACGTCGACTTCGTGCCCCTCGACACGGTGCCGATGTGCCGTTGGGTCGACCGCGACGACGACGAGATCCACCGTCTGGTCGCCCTCGCCGACACGGTGCTCGACACGCTGGCCCGGCAGGCCCCGGTCGACCCGTTCGCCCCCGGCGTGCGCGCGTACGAGCCGCCGCCCTACGACCCGCTGCGCTGAGCCCGCGCCGTCGGCCCGTCGGCCGGGCGCTCCACCCGCACGAACGCGAACCGCGTGGCGGCGATCGCCAGGGCGCTCGCCCCGGCGATGAAGACGGCGATGCCCACGCAGTACGCCGCGACGACGCCGCCCCCCAGTCGCTCCACGTCGAGGAACGGGTACGGCACGAAGTCATGCCCGCGGACGAGCACCACGATCGTCCACGCCAGCGGGTACGCGAGGAACAGCGGGAGGCGCGACCACGGGATCGGGGCCCGGTCGCGGAACACGATCCAGTCGAGCACCGCGTAGAGCGGCAGGACCTTGTGCATCACGTCGCTCGCCCACGGCAGCGACGCCGACGACCCCAGCCCCGCGTCGGTCAGCAGGAGGTTGTAGACGACCCCCGTCGTGGCGATGTACGCCGTCGCGGCGCCGCGGAGGCCGTCCGTCCACCGGCTCGCCGCGGCGGGGCTCACCACCGTGACGACGCCGACGACCAGCGCGAGGGTCATGATCAGGTTGCTCTGGATCGTGAAGTACCCGAAGAAGTTGACGAACCGGTAGACCGGCGTCGCGACCGAGGCCGACCACTGGGCCGAGACGGCCACGACGACCATGAGGGCGACGAGGGCGCGCAGCACGACCGCGAGACGGGCCGTCGGGCCGTCGAGGCGCGGCGCGAGCTCCACGACCGGGGCGGGGCGGGGCCGCGAGGCGGCGACGGGGCGGGTCATGCCGACACCGTAGCGTCCGGGCGCCGGGCGCGACAGAGTTTGCCCGCCGGTGACGCCGCGGAAACACGGCGGTGACATCGCCCCTGTTCGATGAGGTGAGCAGGGAGGCTCCGTGTCGCGCGCCTCCCCCGAGCGGCAGGGAGCCCGATGACGCACACGACGATGCGTGCCATGGTGATCGAGAGGACCGGCGGACCCGAGGAGCTCGTGCCCGCCGCGGTCCCGTACCCGAGCCGCGTCGGGTCGGAGGTGCTCGTCCGCGTCGTCGCCGCCGGCGTCAACCGCTGCGACGCCGACACCCGCGCCGGCCGCCCCGACAGCGCTGCCACCGACGCCTGGCCCGCGGTGCTGGGCCACGACTTCAGCGGGGTGGTCGTCGAGGCCCCCTACGCCGCCCACGCGCTGAAGCCCGGCGACCCGGTCTACGGCATGGCGATGTTCCCGCACTCGACCGGCAGCTACGCCGAGTACGTCAGCGTCCCCGCGATGTCGGTCGCCCGCAAGCCCGCCTCGCTCACGCACGTCGAGGCCGCCGGGGTGCCGCTCGCCGCGCTCACCGCGTGGGGGATGGTCGTCGAGGTGGCCAAGGCGCACGAGGGGCAGCGCGTGCTCGTCAACGCCGGCGCGGGCGGGGTGGGCCACTTCGCCGTGCAGTTCGCCGCCTACTTCGGCGCGCACGTCGTCGCGACCGGCTCCGAGCGGAACGCGGGCTGGCTGCGCGACCTCGGCGCGGCCGAGGTGGTCGACTACGCCTCGAGCTCCGCCGACCGGGTCGTCCGCGACGTCGACGTCGTGCTCAACCTCGTCGACGACGACGCGGTCGCCGAGCGGTCGCTGGCCGCCCTCCGGCCGGGCGGGCTCGTCGTGCACGCCCCGCACGCCTCCTGGGCGGCCCTCGCCCCCAAGGCCGCCGCGGCCGGCCTGCGCTCGACGGGCTTCGCGGTCGCGCCCGACGCCGCCACGCTGGCGATCGTGTCGCGCCTGCTCGACTCGGGCGACGTCCGTGTCTACGTCGACGACGTGTACGACCTCGACGAGGCCGCCGACGCTCACAGCCGGCTCGAGCAGCGGCACACCCGGGGCAAGCTCGTGCTGCGCGTCACCGACGAGTGAGCTGTCGTCAGAGGGTCCGGGCCAGCACGAAGTCGTCGTGCGTCTCGGCGCCGACGACGAACTGCTTCACGCCGACCCGCTCGAACCCGTGCTTGGCGTAGAACGCGCGGGCCCGGGCGTTCTCCTGGTTGACCCCGAGCCACGCCGAGGAGGCGCGGGTCGAGCGGGCAGCGTCGAGCACGGCCCCCATGAGCACCCCCGCCGCGCCGCTGCCGTGCTGGTCGGGCACGAGGTAGAACTTGCTCAGCTCCACCGTCGGCCGGGTCGGCACGACGGCGGCGACCGCGGCGTCGGCGGGCTCGCCGCCGACGACCATCGCGTAGCCGAGGGTGGTCTCCGCACCCTCGGCACCCGCGTCGCCGTCGTGGTCGTCGACGACGAGCAGGACTCGGCGGGCCGGGTCGGCCAGGTAGCCCTCGAAGGCGCCCTCGCTCAGCAGGGTCGTGACGAAGCGGGCGATGTCGACGAGCTGGGTCCCGGGCGGGCACGCGAGCGGGAACGTGAGGGCCGCCACCTCGGCGAGGCGGGAGGCGTCGGAGGCGGTGGCGGGGCGGGCGATGACGGTCACCTCCCCATCGTGCCGCACCCGCGCCTCCTCGGCTCACGCCGCCCGGGGACGACGACGGAGGCCGCCCTGCTCTGGTGAGCAGGACGGCCTCCGGTGGTTCGCGACGCGCCTAGAAAGCGTTGATGTCGAGGGGGATGCCGGGACCGAAGGTCGTCGACAGCGTGCCCTTGGTGATGTAGCGGCCCTTGGAGGAGGACGGCTTGAGGCGGACGACCTCGTCGAGCGCGGCGTCGAGGTTGGTGTTCAGCTGCTCTTCCGAGAAGCCGGCCTTGCCGATGACGAAGTGCACGTTGGCGTGCTTGTCGACGCGGAACTCGATCTTGCCGCCCTTGATGTCGTTCACGGCCTGCGCGACGTTCGGCGTGACGGTGCCGGTCTTCGGGTTGGGCATGAGGCCGCGGGGGCCGAGCACCTTGCCGAGACGACCGACCTTGCCCATGAGCTCGGGGGTCGAGACCGCCGAGTCGAACGACGTGTAGCCGCCGGCGACCTTCTCGATGAGCTCGTCGCCACCGACCTCGTCGGCGCCCGCGGCGATGGCGGCCTCGGCCGCGGCGCCGGTGGCGAAGACGATGACGCGGGCGGTCTTGCCCGTGCCGTGCGGCAGGATGACCGTGCCGCGGACCATCTGGTCGGCCTTGCGCGGGTCGACGCCGAGCTTCAGCGCGACCTCGACGGTCGAGTCGAACTTCTTCGAGCCGGTCTCACGCGCGACCGAGACGGCCTCGCTGGTGCTGTAGAACTTGCCCGCCTCGATCTTCTCGGCGGCGGCGCGGTACGCCTTGGACTTCTGAGCCATGTTGGACCTCTTCGTGCTGGGGACGTGGTAGCGAGCCTGGCCGGCTCTCCCACTGATGTCTGGGGCGTGCAGGCGGGTCGCCTGCACGAGGGGGGTCTGCTTACGCGTCGACCGTGATGCCCATGGAGCGGGCGGTGCCGGCGATGATCTTCGCCGCGGCGTCGATGTCGTTGGCGTTGAGGTCGGCCTGCTTGGTGGCGGCGATCTCGCGGACCTGGTCCATCGTCAGCTTGCCGACCTTGTCGGTGTGCGGCGTCGAGGAGCCCTTGGCGACGCCGGCGGCCTTCTTGATGAGCTCGGCGGCGGGCGGGGTCTTCAGGACGAACGTGAACGAGCGGTCTTCGTAGACCGTGATCTCGACCGGCACGACGTTGCCGCGCTGCGACTCGGTCGCGGCGTTGTAGGCCTTGCAGAACTCCATGATGTTCACGCCGTGCTGACCCAGGGCCGGGCCGATGGGCGGGGCGGGGTTCGCGGCGCCGGCGTTGATCTGAAGCTTGATCAGACCCGTGACCTTCTTTTTCGGTGCCATTGTTCTTTTCCTTCGTGTGGGGTTCGAGCCGGCCGCGGTCGCGGTCGTCTCTCCCGGTGGCCCGCGGACGGGCTCCGGTGATCTCGAGGACGAGCCTCGTGAATCTGGGGGGGGTGTCGGACGGTGCCGACGCTCCAGGCTACTAGAGCTTGGTGACCTGGTCGAAGCTGAGCTCGACCGGGGTCTCGCGCTCGAAGAGCGAGACGAGCACGGTGAGCTTGCCGCTCTCGGGCTTGATCTCGTTGATCGTACCGGGAAGACCCGCGAACGAGCCCTCCTTGATGGTGATCGTCTCGCCGATCTCGAAGTCGACCTCGGCGGGGATGACGCGCTGGGCCTGCTTGCCGCCCTTGGCTCCGCCCTTGGCGACGGGAGCCGCCTCCTGCACCTGGACGAGGCTCTTCAGCATGTTGAAGGCCTCCTCGAAGCGGAGGGGCGTGGGGTTGTGGGCGTTGCCCACGAAGCCCGTGACGCCGGGGGTGTGGCGGACGACGGACCAGCTGTCCTCGTTGAGGTCGATGCGGACCAGCACGTAGCCGGGGATGCGCACGCGCGTGACCAGCTTGCGCTGGCCGTTCTTGATCTCGACGACGTCCTCCATCGGGACCTCGACCTGGTAGATGTAGTCCTCCATGGTCATCGACACCATGCGGTTCTCGATGTTCTGCTTCACGCGGCGCTCGAAGCCGGCGTAGCTGTGGATGACGTACCACTTGCCCGGCTTGCCGCGCAGCTCGGAGCGGAAGGCCTCGTACGGGTCGACCTCGGCCGGCTCGTCGTCGACGAGCGAGTCGTCGGCGGTCTCGACGTCGACCTCGACGTCGTCGTGCGCGACCTCGGCGTCGGCGTCCTGGACGGACTGCTCGGCCTCGGTGATCACGGCGTCGGCGCCGAGCGCGTCGCCCTCGGCGGCCAGCGCCTCGGCCTCGGAGTCGGCCTCGTCGTCGGTCGCCTCGACGGCGGCCTCGGCTTCGTCGGCGTCGTGCACGTCGAGCGCGTCGTCGACGACGGCGTCGGCCTCGGGGTCGGACGCCTCGGCGAGCGTGTCGAGCAGGCCGTCGAGGTCGCTCGTGTCGTCGGTGCCCTCGTCGCCCTCGTCGACGACGTGGATCGCGTCTTCCTCGGAGGAGCCCTGGTCGCCGTCGGTGTCGACGTCGGTGAGGTCGCCCTCCTGGGTCTCGGCGACCTCGGAGGACTGCTCGGCGGCGGGGGCGAGATCGATGTCGTCGCGCTCGTTGTCAGGCAAGGGTGTTCTTCTTCCGTTCGTGGGGTGTCGGGCCGGCGCGCCGTCGGTGCGGCCGCGCGTCGCGGCCGGGGCCGCGCAGGTGATGTCAGCTGCCGGTCGGCCCGTTGCCGAACACGTAGCCGACCACCAGGCCGAAGAGCGAGTCGAGGCCGGTGACGAGCGCCATCATGATGACGACGAAGACCAGCACGACGCCGGTGTAGCTGAAGAGCTCCTTGCGCGTCGGCGTGACGACCTTCTTGAGCTCGCCCACCACCTGACGGAGGAACAGCGCGATGCGCGCGAAGGGAGTGCGCTTGGCGGCGCCGTCGGTCTTCGCCTTCTCGACGACGTCCTCACTGGGGACGTCGAGGTCTTTTCTCGCCACTGTTGGGGTACCTTCCGAGCTCGGCCCCGAGGGGCCTGTCCGATGAGCGGACAGTCGTCCGGGGACCGGACTGTCGTCCGGTTGCCCGGGTCGTCGCGACCCGTTCCCGAGACGAGTCTCGGGGTCAGTCGCGGCGACCCGGCCGGGCTGCAGGGCGGACAGGACTCGAACCTGCAACCTGCGGTTTTGGAGACCGCTGCTCTACCAATTGAGCCACCGCCCTTCGGCGTCGTCCGCCGAGCCCGCCCCGCCCCGAGGGCGGAGCACGCACGCCGTGAGGCGCGCAGAAACTCGGCGATCTTCGACCGCCTGATCGAGTGTAGGCGACCGCCGCCCGCCGCGCAAAGCCCGCCACGCCGGGCCGGCGGCCGGGCCGGCGGCCGACCCCGCGCCCGACGTGCCCGTCACCGCCCGGACGCCCCCGGCTAGGCTGACGGCGTGACCACGCCAGCCCGCCGCCTCTCGTCCCGCATCGCCGCCATCGCCGAGTCCGCGACCCTCAAGGTCGACGCGAAGGCCAAGGCCCTCATCGCCGAGGGACGACCCGTCGTCAGCTACGGCGCGGGCGAGCCCGACTTCCCCACCCCGGCGCACGTCGTCGAGGCGGCCGTCGCCGCGGCGCGCGACCCGCGCAACCACCGGTACTCCCCCGCGGCCGGGCTGCCCGACCTGCGCGAGGCGATCGCCGAGAAGACCCTCCGCGACAGCGGCACGACGGTCTCGCCCTCGCAGGTGATCGTCACCAACGGCGGCAAGCAGGCGGTCTACCAGTCGTTCGCCGCGCTCCTCGACGACGGTGACGAGGTCATCCTCCCGGCCCCGTACTGGACCACCTACCCCGAGGCGATCGCCCTCGCGGGCGGCGTCACCGTCGAGGTCTTCGCCGGTGCCGACCAGGAGTACAAGGTCACGGTCGACCAGCTCGAGGCCGCCCGCACCGAGCGCACCAAGGTGCTGGTGTTCTGCTCGCCCTCGAACCCGACGGGCGCCGTCTACACGCGCGACGAGGTCACCGCGATCGCGACCTGGGCCCTCGAGCACGGGGTCTGGATCATCAGCGACGAGATCTACCAGGACCTGACCTACGACGGGGTCGAGGCGGTCTCCGTCACCGAGGCCGTGCCCGAGGTGGCCGACCAGACGATCCTCGTCAACGGCGTCGCGAAGACCTACGCCATGACGGGCTGGCGCGTGGGCTGGATGGTCGGCCCGGCCGACGTCGTCGCCGGCGCCGCCAACCTCCAGTCGCACCTCTCGTCGAACGTGTCGAACGTGTCGCAGCGAGCGGCGCTGGCCGCCCTGACCGGCCCGCAGGACGAGGTCGAGGTCATGCGTCGCGCCTTCGACGCCCGGCGGGCGACCATCGTGCGCGAGCTGAACTCCATCGACGGAGTCGTGACCCCGACGCCGCAGGGGGCGTTCTACGTCTACCCCGACGTGAGCGGCCTCCTCGGCCGCGAGTGGGGCGGCGTCACGCCGACCACGTCGCTCGAGCTCGCCGACCTGATCCTCGATCAGGCCGACGTCGCCGTCGTGCCCGGGGAGGCGTTCGGCCCGAGCGGCTACCTGCGCCTGTCGTACGCCCTCGGGGACGCACCGCTGCTGGAGGGCGTGCAGCGCCTCCAGCGGTTGTTCTCCTGAGGCGGGCGGGGCCCGGCGCCTCCCCGGCCGACTAGAGGGAGAGGCCGAGCAGCACGGGCTCGGGGTGCAGGACGACGCCGAACTCGGACGCGACGCGCTGCTGGACGAACCGGGCGAGCTCGACGACGTCCTCGGCCGTGGCCGAGCCGCGGTTCGTCAGCGCGAGCGTGTGCTTCGACGACACCGCCGCGCCCGAGCCGGGCAGCCGGAAGCCCCTGGCGACGCCGGCGTGCTCGATGAGCCAGGCCGCGCTCAGCTTGACGGTGCCGGCCGACGGGGGCGGCGGGGCGGCGGGCTCCTCGCCGAGCGGCACGACGCGGTCCTCCGCCTCGGGCTCGGTGGGCCAGCGCGGGGCGTCGGTCGGCAGCTCGCTCGCGACCCTCCGCGGCACGACGGGGTTCGTGAAGAACGAGCCGCACGAGGTCGTGTCGGCGTCGCCGTCGTCGAGCACCATCCCCTTGGAGGCGCGGAGCTCGAGCACGCGCTCGCGCACGTCGGCCACCGGGACGCGCGCGCCCACCATGACCCCGAGCGCCGAGGCGAGCTGCGGGTAGGAGACCTGCTCGCTGACGCCGCCGTCGTCGCGGAGCGAGAACTCGACGGCGGTCACGACGCCTCGACGCCCCTGCTTGAAGACGCTCGTGCGGTAGCCGAGACCGAGCGAGGAGGCGGGGAGGCGGACGAACTCGCCGCTCTCGTCGTCGAGGAAGTCGACGGAGGCGAGGGTCGAGGCGACCTCCTGCCCGTAGGCACCGATGTTCTGGACGGGCGAGGCGCCCGTCGAGCCGGGGATGCCGCTCAGGGCCTCGAGGCCCGACCAGCCCTCGGCCACCGTCAGCGCGACGAGGTCCTCCCACGGCTCGCCCGCGGCCACGCGGAGGCGCACGCGCCCGTCGACGTCGTCGAGCCGCTCGACCCCACGGGTCGCGACGCGCACCACGGTCCCGTCGTACGGCTCGTCCGAGGCCAGCGTGTTCGACCCGCCGCCCAGGACGAACCACTCGTCGCCGTCGGCCCATGCGGCGCGGACGGCCTCGAGCAGCTCGTCGGTCGTCTCGGGCTCGACGAGGCGGGCCGGCTCTCCGCCGACGCGCATCGTGGTGAGGTCGGCGAACGAGGTCACGCCAGCGTCACCACGACCTGGGCCTTGCCGAGCACGGTCTGGCCGCCCGACGCGACCGTGAGGTCGACCCGCACGGTGCCGGTCTCGGGGTCGACCTTCGCGACCGTCGCGGTGACGACGATCTCGGCGCCCGCCTCGGGGTCGACGACGACCGGCCGCGTGAAGCGAACCTGGTAGTCGGACACCCAGCCGATCACGCCGCCGTCGTCGCCGGCGCCGTCGAGCCACTCGACGACGGGCTGCACGGCCGTGCCCATCGTCAGCATGCCGTGGGCGAGGACGCCGGGCAGGCCCACCGACGCGGCGACGTCGTCGCGGTAGTGGATGGGGTTGAAGTCGCCCGAGGCGCCGGCGTAGCGCACCAGGGAGTCGCGGGTGACCGCGTACGTCTTCTCGGCCACGACCGTGCCGACCTCGAGGGCGCTCACGCGTCGTCCCCCCGCACCACGAGGGTCGAGACCGCGGTCACGACGTGCTCGCCGGAGGCGTCGACCATCTCGGAGGACGCGGTCACCATGGCGTTGCCGCCGAGGGCCTTGACGGCCGTCACGGTCAGCGTCGCCGTGAGCTCGTCGCCGGCCACGACGGGGCGGCTGTAGGAGAAGCGCTGCTCGCCGTGGACGACCCGCGCGAAGTCGATGCCGGCGTCGGGCTCGGCCAGCAGCTGCGCGAGCGTGGCCTCCTGCACGACGACCGGGAAGGTCGGCGGCGCGACGAGGTCGGCGTGGCCGGCGGCGCGGGCCGCGTCGACGTCGACGGAGAGGGGGCTGGTCGAGGCGGTGGCACGCGCGAACTCGCGCACCTTCTCACGTCCGACGAGGTAGGGAGGGGCCGGCGGGAAGACCCGCCCTCGGAGCTCGGGGTTCACTGGCACGGCGTCGAGTCTAGACGGGGGACGTCGGACGCAGGCCGGGCCCGCACCCTGGGGCCGATGTCGGTGGTCGGGCGTACGGTCACGGGCATGAGCGACTCCAACATCGATCCCGACATCACGCCCGTCGACCCCGCCGCCCCCGAGGGCGGCGACGCCCCGGCCCCCACGGCCGGCGAGACGCTCGGCGGCGAGCGCCCCGACGCCTCCAACACCGCCTCGAAAGACCCGGAGCAGTGGGTGACCGGCGACGAGCCGATCACCGGCCCCCAGGCCAGCTACCTCGACACCCTCGCCCGCGAGGCGGGCGAGGAGCTCCCCGCCGACATGACCAAGGCGGAGGCGAGCGAGAACATCGACCGCCTGCAGCAGAAGACCGGCCGCGGGGCCTGATCGTCGCTCAGCGCCCGGTGTGCTGACGACCCTTCCCGCGCGGGAGGGTCGGACGTACACTCGTCGCACGTCTGGGATGGTGCCTCGACGCGTGCCCCTGTTGACCAGGTCACGGGACCGGCTCTGATCCGCCGGCCCCCTGGCCACGGTCCCCGGGCCCGGGACGTGGCCGGATCGTCATCGATCCGGCCACGTCCTTCGTCGTCCGTGGCCGACGCCTCCTCGACCGGGCGGCCCGGCGCCTGCCGTATGTTCGTCTGATGGCCACGATCGCGACCCCGAAGACCTCCCCCGTCGTGGCGCTGCTGCGATCGTGCCACCCGGGCCCGACGGCGACCGTCACCTTCCTCTCGCTGGTGCTGGGCCTCGCGGCCGGCCTCGAGCCGCTCACGCTCGCCCTCGTCGTGGTCGGCGTGCTGGCGGGCCAGCTCTCCATCGGGTTCTCGAACGACCTGCTCGACGTCGACCGCGACCGCCGGGTCGGGCGTACCGACAAGCCGCTGGCCCAGGGCCTCGTCTCGGGCCAGGCGGTCGCCGTGGCGGCCGTCGCCTCGTTCGTCGTGGGAGTGGCCCTCCCGTTCTCCCTCTCGCTGACCGCAGGCCTGGCGCACGTCGTGCTCGTCGTGTCGGGATGGGCCTACAACGTCGGCCTCAAGCGCACCCGCTGGTCGGTCGTCCCGTTCGTCGTCAGCTTCGGCCTGCTGCCGGTCGTCGTGATCACGTCGTCCGACCCACCGGCGACGCCGGCCGCCTGGGTCGTCGCCGTCGGCGCGGTCTTCGGCGTGGCGATCCACTTCACGAACGTGCTGCCCGACCTCGGGGACGACGCGGCGACGGGCGTGTCCGGCCTGCCGCACCGCCTCGGTCGTCGCCGGGCCGGTCTCGTCGCGTTCGCGGCCCTCGCCGTCTCGGCCGGCCTGACGGCAGCGGGGCAGCTCGTCACCGGGTCCGGGGTCGCCGCCGTGGTGGTCGCCGTGGCCGGTCTCGTCGTCGTGCTCGGTCTCGCCGGCACCGGAGCGGTGATCGTCGCGCGGGGCGGGGCGACCCGGACGCTGTTCCGCCTCGTGCTCGCCTCGGCACTGGTGCTCGTCGTGCAGCTGGCGCTGAGCGGCACCGCGCTCGTCGCCTGAACACGTCTCGTCGGCATGACCCCCTCGGCCCGTCCCGGCCTGCTCGGTCCGGCCGTCGTCAGGCGAAGCGCATGGCGTAGGTGGCGGCGAGCAGCCGCGACGCAGGCGACCGCAGCGCCGTCGCGAGCGCGGCCTGACGCGCCAGGTGGCCCCCGAGGCCGGTCGGTCGTCCCAGGGCCATGTTGATCTCGGCCTGACGGCCGGCCCGGCCTGCGGCGCGTCGCCGCGCCGACTCAGTGGCCGTGAAGGCCGCCGCGTCGTGACGACGACCGCCCGCCGAGCGGAGGGCGCGGGTCAGCACGGGCTCCCACGCCACCGCGTCGAGCCAGCCGAGGTTCATGCCCTGGCCGCCGATCGGGCTGATCTCGTGGGCGGCGTCGCCGATGAGCAGCGCGCGCCCGACCACGGTCCGCTCGGCCGTCCGGCGCCGCGGCGCGAACTCGCTCAGCATGGTGGAGGTCGACGGGTCGACGTCCGCGCCCGTGCGCCGGTGCACGAGGGCGGCCAGGTCGTCGGCGGTGAGGGGCGTCGTCGACCCGCCCCGCGCCTCCCCGGGGCCCTCCCGGCCGGGACGCGCGTCGCCGACCGAGACGACGAAGCGGCGCACTCCCCCGGGCAGCGGGAACGACTCGACGACGCCGTCGCGTCCGACGTCGACGACGGCGTCGTCGCCGTGGCCCGTGCCGTCGGCGAAGTCGCCCATGACGAAGCGGTCGCGGTAGAGGCGCTCGGGGGCCGCGACGCCGAGCAGGTCGCGGACCGTGCTGCGCGCGCCGTCGGCGGCGACGACGTAGCGGGCGGCGACCTCGTGCGGGCCGTCGGGGCCCTCGCCCCGGAGGACCACGCGCTCGTCGTCGGCGTCGAGCCCGCTGAGGGTCGTGCCCGTGCGGAGGGAACCGGGCGCGAGCTCGTCGAGGCGGCCCCTCAGCACGGCCTCGGTCGCGTCCTGCGGCACCGCGGCGACGAACGGCCAGGGGCCGGGCAGCCGGCCGAAGTCGACGACGCCGAGGGCACGGTCTCCGCTCCGCGCCAGGCCGCGGCGGATGCGGACGGCGCGGGCGAGGAGGGGGTCGGCGGCCTCGACGAGCTGGAGGGCGTCGAGCGAGGGCGGGTGGACCCCGATCGCGCGGGAGAGCACGGGGGTGCCGGTCCGCGCCTCCCAGACGACGACGTCGTGGCCGCGCCGCGCGAGCAGGGCGGCGGCGTAGACCCCCACCGGGCCGCCGCCGACGACGACCACGTCGTGGGTGATCACGGTCGGCCGTCCCCGTCGAGCGGCTCGAGCACCAGCCAGAGCCGGAAGGGGGGCCGCCGGAGGACGCGCCACCGCGGCGGCACCGCCGACCGCAGCTCGTCGGCGTTCCAGCTGCGGCGGATCGAGCGGAGCCCGTCGGTGCGGACGAACGAGGTGCCGGCGAGCGGCAGCGTGCCGACCGCGTAGGCGACGTACGCGACGGTGCTGCGCCGGATGTCGCTGTGCAGCACGAGGCGCCGGGCGAGCCGCTCGCTGTCGGCGAGCACCGCCCGGCGCGCCTCGTCGTCGAGGTGGTGGAGGACGTGGTTCGAGACGACGACGTCGAAGGACTCCCCCGCGGCCACGAGGTCGCCGCTCGACGCGCACCGGTAGGCGACGCCCGATCGCGGTCGTCGGGACGCGAAGTCGTGCGCCCGCGCGTCGGGGTCGACCGCCGTGACCTCGAGCCGCAGCCCGTCGCGGGCGGCCCAGCCGGCGAGGCGCCGGGCGAGGTCGCCGCCCCCGGACCCGAGGTCGAGCAGGGTCGTCGGACGGTCGCGGTCGAGCAGCGGCCTCAGGCGCTCGACGTAGGCCCGCCGCCACCCCGCCACGAGGGCGTTGACCAGCGGGAAGACGGCGTAGGTGCGTCGCAGGCCCGCGAGGTCGGCGGCCTCGTCGTCCATCAGCTCGACGAGGTCGACGTCGCGGCGGCGGAGGTCGAGGCGTCGGGCGCCCGCGGGGCGGGCGGTCGGCGACTCCCTCGTGGTGGCCGGCGCGCCGGGCGTCACGACGTCGTCCGTCGGGTGAGCAGGGCCGTCTCGACGGTCAGCCCGGGCCCGAAGGCCATGGCGCACACCCTCGACGTGGTGGGCGGGAGGGCGACCGGCGCCGCGCCTCCGGCGGCCTCGAGGTGCTGCTGCAGGATGAAGAGGACCGTCGCGCTCGACATGTTGCCGTGGCGGCGGAGGACGTCGCGGGACGGGGCGAGCTGCTCGGCGCTGAGGCCGAGGCGCTTCTCGACCCGGTCGAGGATGCTGCGGCCGCCCGGGTGCACGGCCCATCGCTCGACGTCGGCGATCGAGCAGCCCGCCGCGGCGAGGAGCGGCACGAGGGCGTCGTCGATGTTCTCCTCGACGATGTGCGGCACGTAGCTGCTCAGCACCATGTCGAAGCCCTGGTCGCCGATGCTCCAGGCCATGTCGTCCTCGCCGACCGGCGTGAGCACCGACTCGAGCACGTCGAGGTCGAGCACGGTCGATCCGGCGGGCGCCGGGCGCGCCGACACGACCGCCGCCGCGGCGCCGTCGGCGAAGACGGAGGAGGCGACGATCGCGTCGGGGTCGTCGGACGACCGCAGGTGCAGGGTGCAGAGCTCGGCGCAGACGACGAGCACGACCGCGTCGGGCTCGGCGAGGCAGGTGTCGCGCGCCGCGCGGAGGGCGGGGAACGCGCCGTAGCAGCCCATGAAGCCGATGTGCAGCCGCCGCGTCGACGGGGCGAGCCCGAGCCGGCGGACGAGCAGGTAGTCGGGCCCGGGCGCGAAGAAGCCCGTGCACGAGACGGTCACGACGTGGGTGACGTCGGAGGCCTCGACGCCGGCGGCCCCGGCCAGGGCCGCCTCGGCGGCGCGGCCGAAGAGGTCGGGGCTGCGCGCGACGTACTCGGCGTTGCGGACGCCGGTGGTCGGGGCGAGCACGCGGCCGTCCTGGTCGACGAAGACCGGGCCGTCGGGCACGCCGTCCTCGGGGCCTCGGGGCACGGGGACGTCGCCGCCGGCCACCCCGAGCTCGTCGACGACGGTGTGCCTCGTCTCGATGCCGGACGCGTCGAAGACCGCGCCGATGAGGCGCGGGGCGAGTCGTCCGAGCCCCGGCTGGCTGCGGAAGAGGTCGCGGACGTCGGGCTGGCGGATGGCCGTCGGGGGCACGGCCGTCCCGATGCTTCGGATGCTGACGGGCATGCGTCATGGTATTCCGACCGGGGCATGTTCGCCTGGGAGGCGGGGGCCGGGTGACCGCCTGCGCCGGCAACGACAGAGGCCCGAATCCCAGGGAGTGATTCGGGCCTGCGGTAGCGAGGGCGGGACTCGAACCCGCGACACCACGATTATGAGCCGTGTGCTCTAACCAACTGAGCTACCCCGCCGCAGGCTGTCAGGGCGTCGCGCCGTGACCAGCCGGAGCCCCGAGTCAGGATTGAACTGACGACCCCTTCCTTACCATGGAAGTGCTCTACCACTGAGCTATCGGGGCGTGACCAGAAGGCCGCGGACGAGCCGCTGCCGATCGGCACCAGACAAGGGTAGCAGAGCGCGGACGGCTCGGTGAACACCGGCGCCCTCCCCCGACCACCGCCCGCGAGACCCGCCCCGACCGCCCCCGCCGGGTCCAGGATGGCGTCGTGCACAGCATCGAACTGCTGCTCGACGAGGCAGCCGACCAGCGCGTCCGCGACGAGTGGGCGGCGCTCGCAGCCGCCGACCTGCCCTCGCTCGCCGACCACGCCGGCGCGAGCAATGCGCCGCACGTGACGCTCCTCGCCCGGCCCGTCGTCGACCCGCGGCACGACGAGGCCCTGGCGGCGCTCCTCGGCGAGCTGCTCCCCCTGCCCTTGGCAACGGGCGCGCCGCTGGTCTTCGGGCGCCCCGGCAGGGGAGGGCGCGGCGGCTGGGTGCTCGCGCGGTCCGTCGTGCCGACGGCGGCGCTCCTCGACCTCCACCGGCGGGTCCACGAGCTCGCCTCGGGCGAGGGCGACGTGCCCCACACGGCCCCGGGCGCCTGGTCCCCGCACGTGACGCTGGCGCACCGCCTGACGGCGACGACGCTCGCCAGGGCCCTCGAGGTGCTGGCCGACGAGGAGGCGCGCGTCGCCTCCCCGCCGACCCGCGCCTCCTCGTCGTCCGACGTCGCCGCGGCGGCCCGGCGGTGGGACTCCGACGCCCGCGAGGTGGTCGCCCTGGGCCCCGCCCGGGAGGCCTGAGCGCTGCCGTAGGGTTGCCGCATGTCCTCACACGAGACCTCGAGCGACACGCTCGACTCCCCCGCCGAGAACGACACCCGGACCCCGGCCGAGCCGACCTCCGAGGCGGCCGCCGTGCGCAGCGACGGCCTGGAGTGGTGGCGCTCGGCCGTCATCTACCAGGTGTACCCGCGGTCGTTCGCCGACTCCGACGGCGACGGCGTCGGCGACCTGCCCGGCGTCACGGCCCGGCTCGACGCGCTCGCCGACCTCGGCGTCGACGCCGTCTGGCTGTCGCCCTTCTACACCTCGCCCCAGCGCGACGCGGGCTACGACGTCGCCGACTACGTCGACGTCGACCCGCTCTTCGGCACCCTCGCCGACTTCGACTCCCTGCGCGCCCGGGCGACCGAGCTCGGCCTCCGCGTGATCGTCGACCTCGTGCCGAACCACTCGTCGTCCGACCACCCCTGGTTCCGCGAGGCGCTCGCGTCGGCGCCCGGGTCGACCGCGCGGGCCCGGTACATGTTCCGCGAGGGCGAGGGCGCCGACGGCGAGCTGCCCCCGAACAACTGGCAGTCGATCTTCGGCGGACCCGCCTGGACCCGCGTCACCGAGGCCGACGGCACCCCGGGCCAGTGGTACCTGCACCTCTTCGACACCACGCAGCCCGACCTCGACTGGACGAACCCGTGGGTGCGCGACGCCTTCGTCGACGTGCTGCGGTTCTGGCTCGACCGCGGCGTCGACGGCTTCCGCGTCGACGTCGCCCACGGCATGATCAAGGCCGAGGGCCTGCCCGACTTCACCCCGCCCGCCGACGCGGGCAGCATGGGCGGCGGCCAGGGCGAGGCCGTCACCCCGCCGTACTGGGGCCAGGACGGCGTGCACGAGATCTACCGGTCGTGGCGGACGGTGCTCGACGAGTACCCCGGCGACCGCGTCATGGTGGCGGAGGCGTGGGTCGAGCCGCTCGCGAAGCTCGCGAACTGGGTGCGCCCCGACGAGATGCACCAGGCCTTCAACTTCTCGTACCTCGAGACCGGCTGGTCGGCCGCCGAGATCCGCCGCGTCGTCGACTCGTCGATCGAGGTGTTCGCGAGCGTGGGCGCCCCGAGCACCTGGGTGCTGAGCAACCACGACGTCGTCCGGCACGCCAGCCGCCTCGCCCTGACCGCCGAGAACCCCCAGGGCTACGGCATCGGGCCGAGGAGCCCCGGCCTGCCGATCCCCGAGCTGGGCCTCGCGCGGGCGCGGGCGGCCTCGGCCGTGATGCTCGCCCTGCCGGGCAGCGCCTACCTCTACCAGGGCGAGGAGCTCGGCCTGCCCGAGGCCGTCGACCTGCCCGACGAGGCCCGACAGGACCCGACCTGGTTCCGTACGCACGGTGAGCGGTACGGCCGCGACGGATGCCGCGTGCCCCTGCCCTGGGAGTCGGGCTCGCCCGCCTTCGGCTTCTCGACGACCGGTGCGTCGTGGCTGCCCCAGCCCGACGACTGGTCGACGTACGCCCGCGACGAGCAGCAGGGCGTCGCCAGCTCGACCCTCGAGCTGTACAAGACGGCCCTCGCTCTGCGCTCGGAGCACGAGCTCGGCGTCGGGTCGGTGGAGTGGCTCGACGGCTGGGGCACGGAGGTCGTCGCCTTCCGCAACGGCGGCGTGACGGTGGTCGCGAACACGGGCGACGTCGCGGTCGAGCTGCCCGTCGGCGACGTGCTGCTGTCGACGATGGCGCTCGACGCGCCGGCGCTGCCGGCGAACGCCGCCGTCTGGCTGCGATCGGAGCCGGCCGTCGGCTGAGCACCCGGTCCGACGACGAAGCCCCCGACCGATGCGGTCGGGGGCTTCGTCGTGCTGACGGGGCACGGGGACGACTCGAGGCCGTCGCGCGCCCGCCCTGCTAGTTGGTGTTGGCCTGCAGCCAGGGGTACGGGTCGACGGGCACGCCGCTGAGGTGGATCTCGAAGTGGAGGTGCGCACCGGTGCTGTTGCCGGTCGAGCCGACCTTGCCGATGACGGTGCCGACGGTGACGGGGTCGCCCACCGAGACCGTGACCGAGCCGGTCTGCATGTGCGAGTAGGTCGACGTGACCTTCTGGCCGTTGATGACGTGCTCGATCTCGACGTGGTTGCCGAAGGCGCCGCCGGGGCCGCTGACGACGCTGACGGTGCCGTCGGCGATCGCCTGGATCGGCGAGCCCGCGCCGGGCACGAAGTCGAGGCCCTCGTGGAAGGTCGAGCAGAAGCTGCAGTTGCTGACCTGGCGCGCGCCGAAGCCGCTGCTGATCGGCACGCCGGTCTGGAAGGGCCACTGGACCGTGCCCTCGAGGTCGTTGCTGAAGGTGCTCGTGCTGGTCGACGAGTACTGCGTGGCGACCTTCATCTCGGTGACCGAGTAGCCGTCGCGGTCGGCGACGTCGTCCGTGGCCTCGCCCGCGACGAAGGTCTGCGTCGACATCGGCGAGCCCTGAGCGGTGCCCGGGGACGCGGTGTCGACGAGGAACGCGTTGGCCGGCACGCTCGTCGCGACGAGCATCGCCCCGGCGAAGAGCATCGCGCCGACGACCGTCACGCGCTTGCTCGTGCGGCGGAAGGCCGACGGGACGGAGGCGCTGGTCGCGGCGGGCGCAGCGGCACCGGAGGCGCGGCGTGCGGAGCCGACGGAGGCGACGCGCCCGGCGGGTGCGCTCGGACGCGTCGTGGAGGCGGTGCGCGGAGCGGCCGAGCTGGTGCGGCGAGGGGCCGCGGCGGCAGGCCTCGCCGAGGCGGGCGCTCCGGCGGCAGTGCGACGCGGGCGTGCGGAGGCGGCGGCCTCGGCGGCACGCTCGGCCTCGCGGGCTTCGCGGCGGGTCAGGTAGACGGGAGCCTCGGGGCGTTCCGTCAGGACCTCGGCGTCACGACTCGACGGGTTTCCGTCGCCGTCGGGCTCGGCGAAGTGCTGGGGGTTCGACACGTGTGATGGATCCTCGGGGTTGTCGGGAACGGAGAGGCGGAGTGCACCCTCTTCTTCTCGGCCGCTACCTCGTGACCTTGGTCACGGAAAAGTAACGAACCTGTCCAGGGTAGCGGCTCGTTCACCAGATGGCTACCCGCGTTCGGGTGCCAGCCGGGCTGAGACATGAGACATCCGTGTACCAGAGGTCGCGGCGATGACCCGCCAGGGCGCTCCCCGTGCGAGGAAGTCGGCCGTCAGCAGCCCTTCTCACACCCGGCCCAGGGTCGTCCACAGATCCTCGGCGATGCTCGGCGAGGCCGCGAGCACGAACGCCGCGCTCGGGGCGGCGTCCGGTCGGTCGCCGTGGACGACCGCTCCCGCCTCGCGGGCGACGAGCGCACCGGCGGCGTGGTCCCACGGCTTGAGCCCCTCCTCGACGTACGCGTCGAGCCGACCGGCGGCGACGGCGCAGAGGTCCAGGGAGGCGGCGCCCATCCGACGGACGTCGCGCACCTCCCCGATGAGGCGGCCGAGATCGGCGGCCTGCTCCACCCGGCGTCCGGAGTCGTACGAGAAGCCCGTGCCGACGAGCGACTCGGCCAGCGACCGGGGGGCGGAGGGCGACAGGCGGCGCTCTCCCAGCCACGCTCCTCCCCCTCGGGAGGCGGTCCAGACCTCGCCGGACACCGGGTTGACGACGCAGCCCGCGAGGGCCGTCCACCGCTCGGGATCGCGGCCGCCGGAGACGACGGCGACGCTGACCGCCCACTGCGGGATGTCGTAGAGGAAGTTGACCGTGCCGTCGATCGGGTCGACGACCCAGGTGAGGCCCGTCTCCGAGTCGTCGGCCCCGCCCTCCTCCCCGAGGAAGCCGTCGCCCGGCCGGAGCTCGGAGAGGCGACGACGCAGCAGCGCCTCGACCTCGAGGTCGGTGTGCGTCACGACGTCGACGAGGCTGCTCTTCGTGTCGGCGACCTCGACCCCGGCCGCTCGGCGACGGACGGCGAGGGCACCGGCCTCGACGGCCACGGTGCGGGCGACCTCGAGCAGCTCGGCCGGTGGCGGGGACGCGGCGGTCGGTGTCTCGGTCACGGGGCCTCCCGGCGGCACGGGGCGCAGGCCGGATCGACGTCGTCGCCCGGACGACGAACGGACCCGAGTGATCGGGTCCGTTCGGCGTGACGGGCGCTGCTCTGCACGTCGTCACGAGGGTGGCAAGTGAGGGATTCGAACCCCCGGAGGCTACGCCGGCTGATTTACAGTCAGATCCCTTTGGCCGCTTGGGTAACTTGCCATGCACGCCCGGCCCAGATGTTCATCGACCGGAGGCGCCAGACAAATATACATCCTCCCGGCCCTCCCTACGACCACCGGCCCCGCGCCTCCCCCGGCTACTGCACCGCGGCGGCGAGCCGCGCGACGTTGTCGAGCACCTTCGACCGGAACGGACGGTGCAGCCACTCGTCGAGAGTGAGCTCGGTGCTGGCCTCGCGGTACGACTGCTCGACCTCGCGCAGCTGCGACACGAAGTGCCGGCCGCGGATCATGACCGAGATCTCGAGGTTGAGGCTGAACGAGCGCATGTCCATGTTGCTCGAGCCGATGACGGCGACCTCGTCGTCGATCGTGAAGTGCTTCGCGTGCAGCACGGTGGGGCTGCGGTAGAGGAAGATGCGGACCCCCGCCCGCAGCAGGGCCTCGTAGTACGACCGCTGCGCGTGGTAGACGACCGCCTGGTCGCCGATCTCGCTCACGAAGAGCTGCACGTCGACGCCGCGCTGCGCCGCGGTCGTCACCGCGTAGAGCATCGAGTCGTCGGGCACGAAGTACGGGCTGGTGAGGATGATGCGCTCCTGCGCGTTGTAGAGGAGCGTGTTGAACAGGCGCAGGTTGTTCTCGCCGTCGAAGCCCGGTCCGCTCGGCACGACCTGGCAGTCGATCGTCTCGTCGTCGTCGCTCGTGTGCACCGGGTCGCTCTCGCGGATCAGCAGTTCGTCGGTCTCGGAGTACCAGTCGGTGACGAAGAGGGCGTTGACGCCGGCGACGACCGGGCCCTCGAACCTCACCATGAAGTCCTTCCAGGCGAGGCCGCGGCGGCGGTTCGACCGTCGCTGGTAGCCGCGGTCGATCATGTTCTGCGAGCCGGTGAAGGCCACGAGCCCGTCGACGACGAGCAGCTTGCGGTGGTTGCGGAGGTCGGGCCGCTGGTACTTGCCGCGGAGGGGCAGCACCGGCAGCATGAGCTGCCACTCGACGCCGATGCGGGTCAGTCGACGCCGGGTGCGCCGATAGCCCGGGTAGCCACGGCTGGCGATGTGGTCCATCAGCAGCCGGACCGTCACGCCGCGCCGGCGCGCGTTCTCGAGGGCGATGAAGAACGGCTCGGTCGTCGCGTCGAGGCTCGTGATGTAGAACTCGACGTGCACCCACTTGCGGGCCTGGTCGACGGCCTCGGCCATCGCCGCGATCGAGCGGTCGTAGTCGGGGTGCAGCTCGGCCGTGTTGCCGCCGACGAGCGGCATCGCCCCGAGCGTACGGTTGAGCTCGATGACGCTGTCGAGCCAGAGGGGCCACGGGTGGTCGCGGCGCACCCGCTCCATGCCCTCGGTCGTCTCGACGATGTAGGTGTTGATCTCGGTCTGCTTGGCCCGCCGCGACGCCGGCAGCTTCGAGCTGCCGAGCAGGAGGAAGAGGACGAACCCGACGTACGGGATGAGGAAGATCGCCAGCAGCCACGCCGCCGCCGTCTGAGGGCGCCGGTTGATCGGCACGTAGACGATCGCGAAGACGCGGATCGCGATGTCGACGACGAGGCCGAGCACCCCGAGGGCGGCGGGCACCCAGGAGGGCTCGGTCACATCGGTGCTAGCGGAAGTTGACGAACTGGAGGTCGACGTCGAGGTCGGCCTTCTTCAGCAGCGCCATGGTGGCCTGCAGGTCGTCACGGCTCTTCGACTGGACGCGGAGCTCGTCGCCCTGGATCTGGCTCTTGACGCTCTTCGGGCCCTCGTCGCGGATGATCTTGCCGATCTTCTTCGCGGCGTCCTGCTCGATGCCCTCCTTGAGGGCGGCCTCGATGCGGTACTCCTTGCCGCTGGCGAAGGGCTCGCCGACGTCGAGGTGCTTCAGGCTGATGCTGCGCTTGATGAACTTCGACTCGAGGACGTCGAGGACGGCCTTCACACGCTCCTCCGTCGACGCCTTGAGGAGGAGCTTCTCGCCGCTCCAGTCGACCGAGGCACCGACGTTCTTGAAGTCGTAGCGCTGCTCGATCTCCTTCTGCGCCTGGTGGAGGGCGTTGTCCGCCTCCATCTTGTCGACCTTGCTGACCACGTCGAATGAGCTGTCTGCCATGCCCTCCAGCTTACCGACGCGGGCCGCGCACGGTACGCACCGGCCGAGGGTCAGGCCCCCGCGGGCTCGCTCTCGCGCGAGACGCGCACCATCTCGTCGCGCGGGACGACCTTCACGCGCGCCCGCTCGTGCTCGTGACGGGCGCCGAGCGACTGCTCGTGCTCGTCGAGCCGGTGCCAGCCCTCGAGGTCGGTGTACTCGACGCCGCGCTGCGCGAGCAGGGCCGGCATCGCCTCGGGCGACGGGTCGACGGGCTGCCACCAGCTGCCCTGGTCGGTGATGACGTGCTTGACGGTCTCCATGGCGTCGGACTTCGTGTGGCCGATGAGGCCGACGGGGCCACGCTTGATCCAGCCGGTGGCGTAGACGCCGGGCACGATCTGGTTGTCGTCGTCCATCACCTGGCCCTCGTGGTTCGGGATGACGCCTCGGCGCTCGTCGAACGGGATGCCGTCGAGCGGCGAGCCGAAGTAGCCGACGGCGCGGTAGATCGCCTGGATCGGCACGTCGCGCATCTCGCCGGTGCCCTCGACGCCGCCCTGGCCGTCGGGCCGGGTCCGCTCGTACCGGAACGCGGCGACGCGGCCCTGCTCGTCGCCGACGACCTCGACGGGCTTGGCGTAGAAGTGCAGGTGGAGGCGGCGGGACGCGGTGCCGACCTCGCGCTGGCGCCACTGGTTCAGCACCTTGTCGATGACGAAGACCTGCTTGTTCGTCGCGATCGCGGTCTTCGAGGCCTCGTCGTGGTCGAAGTCCTCGTCGTAGACGATCATGTCGACGTCGCGCACCTCGCCGAGCTCGCGCAGCTCGAGCGGCGTGAACTTGACCTGGGCCGGGCCGCGTCGGCCGAACACGTGCACGTCGGTGATCGACGACTGCTTCAGGCCCTCGTAGACGTTGTCGGGGATCTCGGTGGGCAGCAGGTCGTCCGCGTGCTTCGCGAGGATGCGCGACACGTCGAGCGCGACGTTCCCGACGCCCACCACGGCGACCGACTGTGCGTCGAGCGGCCAGGTGCGCGGGAAGTCGGGGTGCCCGTCGAACCAGCTCACGAAGTCGGCGGCGCCGTAGCTGCCCTCGAGCTCGATGCCGGGGATGTCGAGGTCGGCGTCGCGGATCGCGCCGGTCGAGAAGATGACGGCGTTGTAGTGCGCCTTCAGGTCGTCGAGCGTGATGTCGACGCCGTAGCGGACGTTGCCGAAGACCCGGATGTCGCCGCTGTCGAGCACGTCGCGCAGCGCGTTGACGATGCCCTTGATGCGGGGGTGGTCGGGCGCGACGCCGTAGCGGACGAGGCCGTAGGGGGCGGGCAGCTGCTCGAAGAGGTCGATCGAGACGTCGAAGGCCTTCTCGGCCTTGGCGAGGATGTCGGCGGCGTAGATGCCGGCGGGGCCGGCGCCGACGATGGCCAGTCGCAAGGTGGTCACGGGTTCTCCTGGTGCTGTGGGCGTCGGGTGCTGCCCGACGGAGGGTCTGGTCTGGTTCGGAACGGGGGCCGCGGAGGCTCGGTGCCGGTCAGGCGGAGCGCTCGACCACCTGGTCGGCGAAGCGCGTCAGCGCCTTCTTGACGGGCCCCGACGGCAGCGCGTCGAGCGCGGCGAGCGCCTCGCTGGCCCAGCGGTGAGCCTCCGCCCGGGTGCGGCGGGTGACGTCGTGCTCGCGCAGCTGACGGACGATGTCGGCGAACTCCGCCTCGTCGACCGCGGGGTGGTCGTCGTCGTCGGCCTGCGTGACCTCGACGACGCGGTCGATGAGGCCGAGCAGCGCGGCGGCCTCCATGTCGGTCTGCGCCTCCTTGCGGAGGTACAACAGGGGCAGCGTGACGACGCCGGCCCGCAGGTCGGTGCCGGCGGCCTTGCCGGTCTGCTCGGCGCGGTCGGAGAGGTCGATGACGTCGTCGATCAGCTGGAAGGCGATGCCGATCTTCTCGCCGAACGTCGCGACGGGCTCGAGGTACTCGCGGGGCGCGCCCGAGAACATGACGCCCGCGCGGGCGGCCGTCGAGATGAGCGAGCCGGTCTTGTCGGCGAGCACGTCGAGGTAGTGCGCGATGGGGTCGTCGTCGGCCTTGGGGCCGATGGTCTCGTGGAGCTGCCCGAGGCAGAGCCGCTCGAACGTCTCGGCCTGCAGCAGGATCGCCTCCTGGCCGAGGCCCGAGACGATGGTGCTGGCGCGGGCGAAGAGCAGGTCGCCGCTGAGGATGGCGACGTTGTTGCCCCACACGGTCTGGGCGCTGGGCACCCCGCGACGCATCTGCGCCTCGTCCATGACGTCGTCGTGGTAGAGCGACGCCAGGTGGGTGATCTCGGTGGCCTGGGCCGACGCCACGATGCCGGGCGTCGCGCCCTCGCCGAGCTGGGCGATGAGCAGGGTCAGGGTCGGGCGGACCCGCTTGCCGCCGGCGGCGAGAAGGTAGCGGGTGGTCGCGTCGGCGATCTCGTCGGCGAAGGCGATCTCGCGCAGGAGCCCCTCCTCGACGAGGGCGAGGCCCTCGTCGACCGCGGCCACGAAGCGGCGCTCGGCGGGCGAGGCGAACAGCTTCTCGCCGAGGCCGAGCGACGAGCTCAGGGAGTTGCTGCGGCGCGTGAGCGGCACACTCGGGTTCACGGGGGGCACCTTCATGGTCGGAGGGGTCGGCCTGGCGAGCCTGGCTCGGTCAGTTCTTCGTCGTCTTGGCGGAGGGCTTGCGACCGCGGTGCAGGGCGACGATGCCCATGGTCAGGTTGCGGTACGCCACCCGGGTGAACCCGGCGCCGCGCAGCCACTGGCTGAGCACCTGCTGCTCGGGCCACGCGGCGATCGAGTCGGCGAGGTACGAGTAGGCGGGGCTGTTGCTGCTGGTGAGGCGCGCGACGATCGGCATGCCGAAGCGCAGGTACGCCCGGTAGGAGGCGCGGAGCAGCCCGAAGGGAGGGGTCGAGAACTCGCAGACCACGAGGCGCCCGCCGGGCTTCAGCACGCGGTTCATCTCGGCCAGCGCGACCTTCGGCCGGTTGACGTTGCGGAGCCCGAACGAGATGGTGACGGCGTCGAAGGTCTCGTCGTCGAAGGGCAGGGCCTCGGCGTCGCCCTCGACGAACTCGATCTCGGGGTGACGCTGACGGCCGACCTCGACCATGCCGTGCGAGAAGTCGAGCGCGACCACCTCGGCGCCGCGCTTGGCGATCGCCACGGAGCTCGTGCCGGTGCCCGCGGCGATGTCCAGGACCTTGTCGGCAGGGCCGGCCCCGATCGCCTTCACGGTGGCGATGCGCCACAGGACGGCGTTGCCCGCGGAGAGCACGTCGTTCGTGCGGTCGTAGTGCTGAGCGACGCCGTCGAACATCGACGCGACCTCGTCAGGTTGCTTGTTCATGTCGGCCTTGGTCACGATGGTCGATCCTACCGGCATGCCCTGCGTGGCGTCCGAGTAGGGTCGAACGGTGGTCCTCCCGTCGTCGCCCGTCCCGTCCTTCTCCGTCACCACGACCGCGATCGACCACATCAGCCCGCTGCTCGACGTCGTCGACCGGCGGAACCCGCTCGTCTTCGTGCGCGGGGGCGCGGGCATGGCCGGCATCGGGGAGGCCCTCCGCCTCGAGTTCACCGGCCCCCGCCGCATGCACGACGCCGCCGACGCGTGGCGCGAGGTCGCGGCCCGCGCGACGGTCGACGACGGGGTCGGCGTGCCGGGCACCGGCCTCGTGGCCTTCGGCTCGTTCGCCTTCGACGACGCGTCCGCCGACGTGAGCGTGCTCGTCGTGCCGCGCATCGTCATCGGGCGCCGCGACGGCGTCGCGTGGATCACCCGCGTGGACGGGGCGGAGCTGCCGGCGCCCACGCCCGTGGGAGCCGCCGCGCGCCTCCGGATGTCCGAGGGGTCGCAGACCCGGGCCGGCTACGCGGCGGCCGTGGCCGAGGCCGTCACCGCGATCCGGTCGGGCGAGGTGAGCAAGGTCGTGCTGGCCCGCGACCTCGTCGGCCGGCTCCCCGCGGAGGCCGACCTGCGGATCGTCGCGGCGACGCTGCTCACCGCCTACCCCGATTGCTACGCGTTCGCCGTCGAGGGCCTCGTCGGGGCGAGCCCCGAGACCCTCGTCCGCACCGAGCGCGGCGAGGTCTCGGCGCGGGTGCTCGCGGGCAGCGCGGCCCGCGGCGTCGACGCCTCCTCCGACGAGGCCGCCGCGCACGCCCTGGCCACGAGCACGAAGGACCTCGACGAGCACGCCTTCGCCCTCCGCAGCCTGCTGCTCTCGCTGGCGCCGCACGCCGCGGACGTCGTCTCGGGCGAGCAGCCGTTCACGCTCAAGCTGCCGAACCTCTGGCACCTGGCGAGCGACGTGAGCGGCCGCCTGACCGACGGGTCGAGCTCCCTCGACCTCATCGCCTCGCTGCACCCCACGGCCGCCGTCGCGGGGACGCCGACGCGGGCCGCCCTCGACCTGATCCGCCGCCTCGAGCCCTTCGACCGCGGGCGCTACGCCGGGCCGGTCGGCTGGGTGGGGGCCGACGGCGACGGCGAGTGGGCGATCGCGCTCCGCTGCGCTCAGGTGCACCCCGACGGGACGGTGCGGGCCTTCGCCGGCGCCGGGATCGTCGCCGAGTCGGTCCCCGAGCGCGAGGCGGCCGAGACGAGCATGAAGTTCCAGCCCGTCGTGCAGGCGTTCGCGCAGTGACCCGGACCGGATCGGCCGACGCCGTCGCCCCGGGCTGGTCGCGGCCGGTCGCCCTCGTCGTGGCCGCGGCGTTCTTCATGGAGAACATGGACGCGACGATCCTGTCGACGGCCACCGCCGCCATCTCGGGCGACTTCGGCGTCCAGCCCGCCGAGATGGGCATCGCGGTGACGAGCTACCTCGTCGCCGTCGCGGCGTTCATCCCGCTGGGCGCCTGGCTCGCCGAGCGGTGGGGGGCCCGCCGCGTGTTCCTCCTCGCCGTGGTCGTCTTCACGCTCGCCTCGCTGGCCTGCGCCCTCAGCACCGGCATCGCGTCGCTGACGGCGGCCCGGGTCGTGCAGGGCCTCGCGGGCAGCATGATGGTGCCGATCGGGCGCCTCATCGTCCTGCGCAGCACCGACAAGTCGGAGCTGATCCGCGCGATCGCCTACCTGACCTGGCCCGCCCTGGTCGCCCCCGTCATCGCCCCCCTCGCCGGGGGCCTCCTGACGCAGTACCTGGGCTGGCAGTGGGTCTTCCTGGTCAACGTGCCGATCGGCGTCGCCCTCGTGCTCGTCGCCTGGCGGGTCGTCCCGGCGGGCCTCACGGCCGAGCGCACGCGCCTCGACGTGGTCGGCCTGGCCCTCGTCGTCGTCGCCATCGTGTCGTTCGTGCTGGCCTTCGAGCTGCTGGGCGACCCCGCGACGGCCCTCGGCGGCGGCGGCCTCGTGCTGCTGGCCGCGGCCGCCGGACTCGCGGCGGTGCGCTGGTTCCGCCGCGCGCGGCAGCCGCTGCTCGACCTCTCGACCTTCCGCATCCCGACCTTCCGCGTGACGAACCTCAGCGGCTCGGTCTACCGCGCGGTCGTCAACGGGGTGCCGTTCGTCGTGCCCCTGCTGCTGCAGGACGGCTTCGGCTGGACCCCGACCGAGGCCGGCGTCATGCTGCTCTGGGTCTTCGTGGGCAACCTCGGCATCAAGCCCGCCACCACTCCCCTGCTGCGCCGGTTCGCGCTGGTGCCCGTCATCGTCGTGGCGACGATCGGCGTCGCGGCCACGTTCGTCGCGGCGGCCCTCGTGCAGCCGACGACGTCGCCGGTGCTGATCGCCGCCCTGCTCCTGCTCTCGGGCGTCTTCCGCTCGGTGGGCTTCACCGCCTACAACACGCTGCAGTTCGCCGACGTCCCGGCCGCGCAGCTCGGCGGGGCGAACGCCCTGTCGTCGATCACGAGCCAGCTGGCCGTGGGCCTCGGCGTCGCCGTCACGGCCCTCGCCGTGCGCCTCGCCGACACGATCGCCGCCCCGACGGGCCCCGGCGCCGACGCGTTCGGCTACCGGGTCGCCCTGGTCGTGCTCGCCGTGCTCGCCCTGCTCAGCCTCCTCGAGGGGCTGCGCCTGCCGAAGGGCGCCGGCGACGTGGTCCGGGCGAAGGCCGCCGCCTAGGAGGCGCGGGCCCCGCCGCAGGGGAGGCGCGGGCCGGCCCCGACCGGCCAGCCCCGCTCAGCTGACGGCGAGCCGCGCCTTCTCCACCTCGACGTCGAAGGCGGCCGCTGGCCACCCGCGAGGCCGGGACGCGAGCGCGTCGGTGAGCAGCTTCTGCACGGCGACGCGGGCGTACCACTTGCGGTCGGCCGGCACGACGAACCAGGGCGCGGCCTCGGTGGAGGTGCGGCGGATCGCCGTCTCGTAGGCGGCCTGGTAGTCGTCCCAGACGAGCCGCTCCTCGAGGTCGCCGGGGTTGTACTTCCAGTGCTTCTCGGGCCGGTCGAGCCGGTCGGCCAGACGCTGCTTCTGCTCGTCGGAGGAGATGTGCAGCATGACCTTGACGATCGTCGTGCCCTGGGCGACGAGCTCCTGCTCGAACTCGACGATCGCACCGTAGCGACGCTCGATCTCCTCCGGCGGCGCGAGGCGACGCACCGAGCCGATGAGCACGTCCTCGTAGTGCGAGCGGTCGAAGACGCCGATCATGCCCGGCCCGGGCAGCCCCTTCCTCACCCGCCACAGGAAGTCGTGCGCGAGCTCCTCCTCGGTCGGCGCCTTGAACGCGTGGTGGGCGACGCCCTGGGGGTCGACCGCGCCGACGACGTGGCGCACGACGCCTCCCTTGCCGGCGGTGTCCATCGCCTGGAGCACGAGCAGCACCGAGTCGCCCCCGCCGTTCCGGCTCGCCGCGAAGAGCTTCTCCTGCTCCTCGCCGAGCGCCTCGCGCCCCGACTCGAGCACCTGGGCCCCGTAGCGCTTGTCGCCCTCGAAGCCCGGCGTCGAGCGGGGGTCGACCCCCGCCAGCGAGAAGTCGGTGCCCGCACGCAGCGCGTCGGCGGGATCGGTCGTCCAGGTCTTGGCCATGCGGCCGAGCCTACGACCGGGCCCGCCCGCGACGCCCAGCCGACCCGGCCACCGGGGCTCAGCGGGCGAGCGGCACCTCGACGAGCACGGGTCCGTCGGCCGGCCGGGCGAGCGCCTGGTCGAGCTCGGCACGGGTGGCCGCCCGGACGTACGTCCAGCCGTAGGCGCGCGCGAGGTGCTCGAGGAGCACGCCCTGCGGCGTGAACTGCACCCGGCGCAAGGCGTCGGCGGGCGCCGTCGCCGACACCTCGAGGCCGTCGAAGATCGTGCCGCCGCCGTCGTTGCCGACGACGACCTGCAGCCGAGGGCGCACCTCGCCCTCGCCGAAGAGCAGCGACCCGACGTCGTGCAGCAGGGTGAGGTCGCCGAGCAGCACCCTGGTGACGCCGGGCCGCGACGCGTCGAGCTGGCTCGCGAGGGCGATGCCGGTGGCCGTCGCGACCGTGCCATCGATGCCCGCGAGGCCCCGGTTGGCGTGCACGGGCACGCGCTTGCCCGGGACGACCTCGTCGACCTCGCGGATGAGGCGCGAGGCCCCGAGCACGAGGCGGTCATGCGGCCAGGTCACGCGCCAGAGCGCCTCGGCGAGGGATCGCCGGGTGACCGGCCGACGCAGCAGGTCGACCTCCCCGCGGAGGAACTCGCGGCGCTGGGCGGCCTCCTCGCTCGTGGCGGCGACGAGGTCGGGAGCCGCGTCGCCGTCGCCGACCACGGCCCGGCCGGCGTGGACCCAGCGCCCGACCCAGGCGCGGTGCGCGCGGTCGCCGGCGTCGCCGCCCGCCGCGACCTCGACCGCGTCGACGACCGTGGCCGTGCGGCTCGGGTCGTACGGCTCGACGGCGTCGCCGTGCACGACGACGACCTCGAGCCCGGAGCCCCGGAGGAGGGCCGGCACCTGCCTGCTGAGCGTCGGGTGGCCGAGCACGACGACGCGCCGCACGGCTCCCCCGAGCTCGGGCTCGCCGAGCAGGGTGCGCCAGCCGAGGGCGAGGTTCGGGCCGAAATGGGCCCCGCTCGACACCTCGGCGACGAGCGGGGCGCCGAGCTGCCGGGCGAGCTCCTCGGCGCGGTCCCCGGCCGCGTGGCCCGCGACGACGACCGTGCCGGGCACCTCGTCGACCGCGAGACGGAGGACGGACGACGGGGAGGCGCGGTGCTGGGGCTCGGGACGCGCCTCCGGCAGCTGCCCCACCGCCGCCGAGAGCGGCTCTCGCAGGGCGAGGTTGAGCTGGACCGGTCCGGGCGACCGCCGCTCGCCGTCGTCGCCGGGGCGACCGAGGGCCGCGGCGACGGCGTCGAGGGCGAGCCGTCGCACGCCCACGACGTCGACGACCCCCGTGAGCGGCGCCTCGAGGTCGTGGACGACGGGCACCGCGGGACCGAAGAGGCCCGGCTGCACCGTGGTCTGGTTGCTGCCGATGCCGCGCAGCTCGACGGGCCGGTCGGCGGTGACGAGCACCATGGGCACGCCCGAGTGGTGCGCCTCGAGCACGGCGGGGTGCAGGTTCGCGACGGCGGTGCCGGAGGTGGTGACGACGACGGCGGGGACGCCGGTCTCGACCGCGAGCCCGAGCGCGAGGAACCCGGCGCTGCGCTCGTCGATCCGCACGCGCAGCCGGACGCGGCCGGCCCGCTCGAACTCGGCGGCCGCGAGGGCGACGGCCTGGGACCGCGAACCCGGGCTGACCACCACCTCGCGAACGCCGGCGTCGACGAGGGACGCCAGGAGCGCGACGGCGTAGTCGGTCGCCGGGCTGCCCGACGAGTCGCCGGTCGGCACGACCGCCGGGGTCAGGCCAGAGTCGCCCTCGGGGTCAGGCGGTGCCGGTCTTGTCGTCGTTGTCGAGGTCGGCGAGCTCTTGCTCGAGCCGTCGGATGCGTTCGTCGGTCGTCTCCCGGTCGAGGTCGGTGATGGTGCTGCTCGACCGGCCGGAGAACTCGGGGTCGTCGTCGGGGGCGACGAAGCGACGCGGAGCCTGGCGGCCGCCGGAGCGGTTCTTGCCGAGCAGCAGCCAGAGGACGGCGCCGATCACGGGCAGGACCACGATGATCACGGCCCAGAGCGGCTTGTTCAGGGCTCGGAACCGCGACGACTCGGCGAAGAGGCAGTCGATGAGGGCGTAGATGACGAAGGCCGACGCCGCCACGATCGCGACCACCAGGAACTTCACCATGTCCCCGAGCATAGGCTGCGTGGCCGGACGGAGACTGGGTGCCGGACGAGACGTTGCCGTCCCGTGACCCGGGGATGGACGACGTCCGTCGCCACGAGGTCGAACTCGTGTCGTCCGCGCGACGGCGGGCTCGCGGCGGCTCGGCGGAGGCCGGGCGGCGCGGCTCTCACGCCCAGCCTCCGCGGTTAGGATCGCGGGGTGAAACCCTGGGTCAAGTACACGATCGTCCGCCTCGGCGTCTTCCTCGTCGCGCTCGTCGTGTTCGTGCTCCTGCTGCCGAACCCGTACCTCGCGACGCTGCTCGCGGCGCTGGTCGCGTTCTGCGTCTCGTACATCTTCTTCGCCCGGCTCCGCCGCGAGGTCGCCCTCGAGCTGGCCGAGCGTCGCTCGCGGCCCGAGCCGCTCGACCGCGACAGCCTGGCCGAGGACGACGAGCTCGCCGAGCACGACGCCCGCCACCCCGAAGACGGACCGCGCGCCTCCTAGGCGAAGAGCACGGCCGTCAGCGACAACGCGTAGACGAGCGCCGTCAGCGACGACAGCTGCAGCGCGAGGATCAGCTCGCGGGGCGTCTTGCCGGTGACGCCGATGACGGCCGCCGGCACCGCGACGATGAGGGTGAAGTACACGTACGGCGCGTGGAAGTACAGGAAGCCGAACCACACGAGGATGAGGAACGGCAGCAGGAGGAAGGTCGCGTAGAGCGCCCGGGCCACGGAGTCGCCGACGACGACCGCCAGGGTGCGCTTGCCCGCCGCCTCGTCCTGCGGGATGTCGCGGATGTTGTTGACCATGAGCACGGCGCAGGCGAACAGGCCCGCCGAGACCCCCGCGATCCACGCGTCGGCGGGGAAGCGCCCGAGCTGCACGAACGTCGTGCCCACCGTGGCGACCAGCCCGAAGAACACGAAGACGAAGACCTCGCCGAGCGCGTTGTAGCCGTAGGGGCGCTTGCCGCCCGTGTAGAACCAGGCGGCGACGACGGCGGCCGCGCCGACCGCGAGCATCCACCACTGCTGCGTGACGACGACGACCGCGACGCCCGCGACCGCCGCGACGGCGAAGGAGGCGAGGGCGACCCGGAGGACGGTGCGCGGCTTCACGGCCCCCGACCCGGTCAGTCGAGCCGGCCCCACGCGGAACGCGTCGGTGCCGCGGATGCCGTCGGAGTAGTCGTTGGCGTAGTTGACGCCGACCTGCAGGAAGACCGCGACCGCGAGGCACAGGAGCGCGAGCGCGAGGTCCCAGCCGCCGTTCGCCCGGGCGACGCCGGTGCCGAGGGCGACCGGGGCGACGGCGAGGGGCAGGGTGCGCAGGCGCGCCCCGCCGATCCAGTCGCGGGCCGTGACGCGGCGCGCCGGCTGACGGCCGGGTCGGCCCCCGGGTCGTCCGCTGCGCTTGGGGTTCTTCGTCGTCGTTCGTGCCACGACGACGATCCTACGGCGCGGTCGCGACGAGCCGGGCGAGGGCGGCGCGGTCGGGCTTGCCGCTCGGCAGCGTCGGCAGCACGTCGACCACGACGACGCGGTCGGGCGCCGCGGCCCGGCCGGCGGCGGCGACGACGACCGCGCGGAGGGCCGAGAGCACCGGAGGCGCGGCGTCCGTCACGACGACCGGCACCTCGCCCCACCGGTCGTGGGCCGCGCGGACGACGACGACCCGGCCGAGCCCCGGCTGCTCGCGCACCACCCGCTCGACCACGCCGAGGGACACCTTCTCGCCGCCCGAGACGATGACGTCGTCGAGCCGGCCGGTGACCGTGAGCACGCCGTCGGCCGACACCTCGCCGGCGTCGCCGGTGCGGTACCAGCGGAGCCCGTCGCGCTCGACGAAGGCCGCCGCGGTGCGCTCGTCGTCGTCGAGGTAGCCGAGCGCGAGCGACGGCCCGGCGAGCTCGACCTGGCCGTCGACGACCTCGACGCTGGTCCGACCGACGGGCACGCCGTCGTAGACGCATCCCCCGCTCGTCTCGCTCGACCCGTACGTGCGCACCACCCGGACGCCGGAGGCGCGGGCCCGCTCGACGAGGGCCGCCGGCGTCGCCTGCCCCCCGACGAGCACCGCGGCGAACGAGCGCAGCGCGGCGGCGACGCCCCGGTCGGCGTCGGCGGCGTCGAGCGCCGTCGCGAGCTGGGCGGGCACGAGCGACGAGTACCGGACGGGGTGGTCGAGCCGCGCGGCCGCGTCGGCGAAGGCGACGGGGTCGAAGTGCCCGGCGGGGAGCAGCACGGGCTCGGTGCCGGCCGCGATCGAGCGGACGAGCACGTTCGTGCCCGCGACGTAGTGGGCGGGCAGGGCGAGCACCCACCGCCCGGGCCCGCCGAGGGCGCCGTCGGCCGCCGCGGCGCCGGCCAGCAGGGCGTCGGCGCCGAGCGCGACGCGCTTTGCCCGGCCCGTCGACCCGCTCGTCTCGACGACGAGGGCGACCGCCTGCGGGACGGTGGCGGGCAGGTCGGTCGGGGCCGAGGGATCGGCCCGCGGCGCCACGGCCGGCCCCCCGCCCAGCGCGTCGCGGAGGGCCTCGAGCACGGCGGACGCGTCACGGCCGTCGACGGCGAGGAGGGGACGGGTCACGCGCCGCGCCTCCTCGTCCCGGTCGCGAGGGCGCGCAGGGCGCGCAGGGTCAGTACTGCCACGGGAAGGGCGACCAGTCGGGCTCGCGCTTCTCGAGGAACGAGTCGCGGCCCTCGACGGCCTCGTCCGTGCCGTACGCGAGGCGGGTCGCCTCGCCGGCGAAGACCTGCTGGCCCACGATGCCGTCGTCGGTGGCGTTGAAGGCGAACTTGAGCATGCGGATCGCGGTCGGCGACTTCGTGAGCACGACGCGGGCCAGGGCCAGCGCCTCCCGCTCGAGGTCGGCGTGCGGCACGACGCGGTTGACGGCGCCCATCTCGTAGGCGCGGTCGGCGCTGTACTCCTCGGCGAGGAAGAAGACCTCGCGGGCGAGCTTCTGGCCGATCTGCTTGGCGAAGTAGGCGCTGCCGTAGCCCGCGTCGAACGAGCCGACGTCGGCGTCGGTCTGCTTGAACCGGCCGTGCTCGCGGCTGGCGATCGTGAGGTCGCAGACGACGTGCAGCGAGTGGCCGCCGCCGGCCGCCCAGCCGGGCACCACGGCGACGACGACCTTGGGCATGAAGCGGATGAGGCGCTGCACCTCGAGGATGTGGAGGCGCCCGGCCGAGGCGGGGTCGGCCACGTTCGCCTCGGCGCCCTCGGCCTTGTAGCCGTCGCGGCCGCGGATGCGCTGGTCGCCGCCGCTGCAGAACGCCCAGCCGCCGTCCTTCGGGCTCGGGCCGTTGCCGGTCAGCAGCACGACGCCGACGCGGCTCTGCTGGCGCGCGTGGTCGAGCACGCGGTAGAGCTCGTCGACGGTGCGCGGGCGGAAGGCGTTGCGCACCTCGGGTCGGTCGATCGCGACGCGCGCCACGCGGCCCTCGACGTCGAGGTGGTAGGTCACGTCGGTGAGGTCGTCGAAGCCCGGCACCCCCCGCCACTCGGTCGGGTCGAACAGGTCGGAGACGGCGTGGGTCATGACGTCCAGCCTACGACCGGGCGGCCCCCGTGCCCCGTGCCCGGTGCCCGGTGCCCGGACGACGGGAGGTCGGCCGACGCCGGGCGGGACCGCCGCGGGTCAGGAGGTCGGCAGCACCTGGCCGAGCAGCCAGACGAGCACGAACGGGTTCGCGAGCACGCAGAGCAGCACGGCCGCCACCGCGGGCCAGCGGCCCCGGCGGAGGGCCACGGCGACGAGGGCCACGACGCCGACGACGATCGAGGCGAGCATCGTCACGAGCGCCAGCGAGGCCGCCGCCGTGACGAGCTCGGCCTGCAGCAGGCCCACGGCGACGCCGTCGACCGCGAGCAGCACGAGGGCGAGCACGAGCGTGACGACGCCCAGCCGGCGGCTGCGGGGGGCGGCGTCGGCCTCGGCCGGGTCGACGCCGTGCGCCTCCGCGTCGAGCACGTCGAGGCCGTCGGCGCCGCCCGGGGCCTCGTCGCGGCCCGCCTCGGGGCGGGGGTCGGGAGCGTCGGACGATGCGGCCATGGTCATCGACCCTAGCGTCCGGGGCCCGGTGCCAGACTGGCCCGGTGACGACAGCCGGCCGAGACACGCCCCCGCCCCGCCCCGTGACGCTGCCCCCGCTCGACGAGCTCGTCCGCGACGCCCACGTCGTGCAGCTGCCGCTCCGCACGCGGTTCCGCGGCATCACCGTGCGGGAGGTGCTCCTCGTCGAGGGGCCCCGCGGCTGGACCGAGTTCAGCCCCTTCGTCGAGTACCTGCCCGACGAGTCGTCGGCCTGGCTGGCGGCGGCGGTCGACTTCGGCTGGGGCCCCGAGCTCTCGCCCCGTGCCTCGTCGGTGGCGGTCAACGCCACGCTGCCCGCGGTCGGTCCCGACGAGGTCGCGGGCGTGCTGGCGCGCTACCCGGGCTGCCGCACCGTCAAGGTCAAGGTGGCCGAGGCCGGCCAGACGCTCGCCGACGACGTCGCCCGCGTCGCCGCCGCCCGCGCCCACGTCGGGCCGGAGGGACGCGTCCGCGTCGACGCGAACGGCCGGTGGTCGGTCGACGAGGCCGAGGAGGCGCTGCTCGCCCTGGCACCGCACGGCCTGGAGTACGCCGAGCAGCCCTGCGCCTCGGTGCCCGAGCTCGCCGAGCTGCGGCGGCGCACCGCGGGGCTCGGCGTGCCCGTCGCCGCCGACGAGAGCGTCCGCAAGGCCGCCGATCCCCTCGCGGTGGCCCGGGCCGGTGCTGCCGACCTGCTCGTCGTCAAGGCCCAGCCGCTCGGCGGCGTCACCGCGGCGCTCGCCCTCGTCGCGGCCGCCGGTCTGCCGGTCGTGGTCTCGAGCGCCCTCGACACGTCCGTCGGCCTCAGCATGGGCGCCCACCTCGCGGCGGCCGTCCCCGACCTGCGGCACGACTGCGGGCTCGGCACGGCGGCGCTGCTCGCCGCCGACGTCACGCGCGAGCCGCTGCTGCCCGTCGACGGGGCGGTCGACGTGCGGCGGATCGACGTCGACGTCGACCTGCTGCGGCGGCACGCCGCCCCCGACGACCGACGTGAGTGGTGGCTGGGCCGACTCTGCGCCTCCTGGGCGGTGCTGGCGGGCTGAGGCCGCGTCACGGCCGTCGGGCGCTCACGAGCCGGGAGACGCCGGGGGCCCGAGACTCAGAGGATCAGAAGCTCAGAGACTCAGAGGCCCGAGTACGCGTGCAGGCCCTTGAAGAACACGTTGACGACCGAGAAGTTGAACATGACGGCCGCGAAGCCGATGATCGACAGCCACGACGACCGGGCACCGCGCCAGCCGCGCGTCGCCCGGGCGTGGATGTAGCCGGCGTAGAGCACCCAGATGATGAAGGTCCAGACCTCCTTGGTGTCCCAGCCCCAGTAGCGGCCCCAGGCCCGCTCGGCCCAGACGGCGCCGGCGATGAGCGTGAAGGTCCACAGCACGAAGCCGACCAGGGCCACGCGGTAGGCGAGGTCCTCCAGGCGGTCGGCCTCGGGCAGGGTGTCCATGAAGCGGAGGTTCGCGAGCTTGGCCTGGTCTCGTTTCGTCTGCACCAGCTGGGCGGCCGAGAGCCCGGCGGCGATGGCGAAGAAGCCCGTGCCGATGATCGCGACGAGCACGTGGATGACGAGCCAGGCCGACTGGAGCGCCGGCTGCAGCGGCACGACGGCGACGTAGTAGTTGACCGTGCCGATGGCGAGCAGGATCAGGTTGAGGCCCGTGACGTACGCGCCGAGGTACGACACGTCGACGAACACCCGGACCACGAGGAAGACGCCCACGATGATCGCGGTGCCCGTCAGCGAGAACTCGAACATGTTGGCCCACGGCACGCGACCGGCCGCGAGGCCGCGGAAGACGACCGACACGACGTGCACGACGAGGCCGAGGACGAGCATCGAGGTCGCCACCCGCTCGAAGCGCGACGGACGTCGACCCGACGAGGAGGCGCGGGGAGCGTCGGCCCCGCCCGCCGCCGTGGCCGTGCGGTCGAGCACCACGGTGCGGCCGCCCGCCGAGGCCGTGACGACCCGCTCGGCGCCCGCGCCCTGCGCCTCGGCTCCGACGGCCGCCGGCGCGGTCGCGGCCTTCGCGGCGAGCTGCGCGTCGCCGGAGCGCTTGGCGAGGTCGAGGGCGTAGGCCACGAACGAGATCGTGTAGATCGCCATCGCCGAGTAGACGGCGACGAGCGAGTAATAGGCGAGGTCGGTGGCGGTCACGAGGAGATCTTACGTCCGCGGCGCGCCGGGCCCGTCGGGGTGTCGTTCGACGTCGAGGCGGAGTCCTCGCGGGCGAGGTCGCGGGCGACGTCGGCCGGGACGCCCATCGTCGTCAGGTGCCGCGACGCGACGTCGCCGACGGCGCGCACGAGGGTCGGGTCCTCGCCGCGGGCGAGGCCCGCGTACTCGAGCCGCAGGCCGTCGTCGGTCGTCGAGGCCTTCACCCAGACGCGGCGGCGCGGGACGAAGAGGGCCGTCAGCAGGCCGGCGAAGGTGAGGCCGGCGAAGCCGAGCACCCAGAGCTGGGCCGGGTCGTGGTGCACGTCGAGCGACGCGAAGCGCTTCACGCCGTTGAAGGTCACGGTGCCGAGGCCGCCGGGCAGGTCGGCGGTCTCGCCGGGCGTGAGCTTGAGCGCCTTGGTGCCGTCGTCCGCCGCCGCGCCCGCGATCTCGGTCATGCCGTCGGTCGTCAGCGAGTACACCGACTGCGGCACCCCGTCGTCGAGGCCGAGGTCGCCCTCGTAGACGTTGAGGCTCAGCACCGGGTTGAGCAGGTCGGGGTAGCTCGACGCCATGATGCCCGAGCCGTCCTCGGTGTCGACGGCCGACGGGTAGAAGAAGCCGATCATGCCGATCTGCTCGGCGAGCCCGTCGGGCACCTTGACGACGCCCTGCGACATGAGGTCGGCGTTCTGCGGCAGGAACGGGATCGTGTCGGTGAACGGCTCGGTGCCGTCGGGCGCGGTGACCGTGAGGTCCATGGCGTAGCCGTTGCCGAGCAGGTAGACGTTCGAGCCGCCGATCGCGAGCGGGCTGTTCACCTTGATCGTCTGCTGGCTCGAGTCGCCGTCCTGGGTACGGGCGGTCACGTCGGCGGTGTAGTCGAGCGGCTGGCCGATCGCGTCGCGGTTCTTCTCCTCGTACTTCGTCGTGAAGCGGTCGAGGGTCAACGAGTAGGGCGACAGCTGCGAGTCGCTGAACCAGCGGCCCGGGTTGAACGAGTCGTAGGCGACGAGGGCGTTCGTGAAGGTCTGGCCCTCCACGACGACGCGCTGGCCGGTGTAGCCGAGGCCGCCGCCGATGCCGACCGTCAGCAGCACGCCGACGAGGGCGGAGTGGAAGACGAGGTTGCCGGTCTCCCGCGCGTAGCCCCGCTCGGCGCTGACCGAGTCGCCGAACACCTCGGTGCGGTAGCCGGCGCGTCTCAGCTGCGCGCGGGCCGCGGCGACGGCGGACGCGGGGTCGAGGCCCGAGCCCTCCGCGCCTCCGGCGATGGTGACGGAGCGGTAGCCCGCGAGCCGCGACAGGCGCGCCGGCGTCTTGGGCGGGCGGGCGCGGAGCGCCTCGAAGTGGTGCTTCGTGCGCGGCACGATGCAGCCGATCAACGAGATGAACAGCAGCAGGTAGACCGCCGAGAACCACGGCGACGCGTACGTGTCGAAGACGCCGATCTTGTCGAGCACCGGGAACAGGTCGGGGTGCTCGGTGCGGTACTGGACGACGCCGTTCGGGTCGGACGTGCGCTGCGGCACGAGCGAGCCGGGGATCGCGGCGACGGCGAGCAGCATGAGGAGGAAGAGGGCGGTCTTCATGCTCGTCAGCTGGCGCCAGAAGAAGCGCAGGTAGCCGATCGGGCCGAGGCGCGGCTGGGTGACGCCGTCCCCTCCCCCGCCGGGGGCCGGCGCCGCGACGCCGTCGACGTGGTCGCTCGGCCGGAGCGGGTCGCCCGTGACGTCGGTCTCGTCGTCGGCGGTCAGCCCGGCGGCGGTGCCCTGCGGCGGCGGGCCCTGCTCGGCGGTGCGGTGCTGCCCCGCCGGGTCGCGCCGCAACCCGGGCGCGGTGCGGTCAGACGATCGTGCCATAGCCCGCGATCACCGCCCCGACCGACGACATGAGGGCCGACCAGAGGCCGGTGACCATGAGCAGACCGATGACGACCAGGACGAGACCTCCGACGATGTTGACGACGCGCAGGTGGCGCTTCACGAACGAGATGGACCGCGACGCCCAGCCGAGGCCGAGCGCGACGAGCAGGAACGGCACGCCGAGGCCGACGCAGTAGGCGAGGCCGAGCAGCACGCTCTGGGTCGCCGAGCCGCTCGTGAACGACAGCGCGTAGATGGCGGTGAGGGTCGGCCCGATGCACGGCGTCCAGCCGATGCCGAACACGATGCCGAGCAGCGGGGCGCCGGCGAGGCCGGTGGCCGGCACGAACCCGGGCTTGATCGTCCGCTGCAGGAACGTGAACTGCCCCACGAAGACGAGCCCGAGGGCGATGACGACGAGGCCCATGAGGCGCACGACGAGGTCGCGCCACTGGATGAGCCAGAAGCCGGCCGCCGAGAACGCGAGGCTGCCGCCGACGAAGACGAGCGAGAAGCCCGCGATGAAGAGGAGCACCCCCAGCACCACCCGGCGTCGGTCGCGCGACGCGGCGCGGGCCGCGCTGACCCCCTCGCGGCGGGCGCCGCCGGTCAGGCCGCCGACGTAGCCGAGGTAGCCCGGCACGAGCGGCAGCACGCACGGCGAGAGGAACGAGATGAGCCCGGCGAGCAGCGCCACGGGCAGCGCGACGGCGAGCTGTCCGCCGGCGACCGCGTCGAAGAAGGGGTTGCCCTGGTACACCTAGGCCTGCTCGGCGACGGCGTCTGCCACGAGCTGCCGGAGGATGCTCGGCCCGTCGAGGCCCCCGAGGATCCGCGCGGCGATGCGGCCCTGCTTGTCGAGCACGATGGTGGTCGGCACGGAGTTCGGGGCGATCGTGCCCGCCAGGGCGAGCTGCACGGCGCCGTCGTTCGCGTCGACGACCGAGGGGTACGTGACGCCGAACGTGTCGGCGAACGACAGGGAGGTCTGCGCCTGGTCGCGCACGTTCACACCGAGGAACTGCACGCCCTGGTCGGCGTACGTCTCGCTGAGCTGCTGCAGGTCGGGCGCCTCGGCGCGGCAGGGCGGGCAGCTGGCGTACCAGAAGTTCAGCACGACGACCTCGCCGTCGTAGTCGGAGCGGGAGACCTCGTCGCCGGCGTCGGTGGTGCCGGTGAACTCGACCGGGTCGGTGCGGTCGGCCACGGGCACCTCGGTGACCTGGCCGGCCCCGGTGATGTAGTTCGCGGTGCCGCCGTCGGCGTACTGCTGCGCCAGGCCGTCGTTCGACGAGGTGCAGCCGACGAGGGCGACGGTCAGGGCCGCCGCGGCGGCGAGGCCGCCGAGCACGCGGCGGCGGGCGCGGACGGTCGTGGTGGTCGAGGTGCTCACACGGCCCCCAGGTCGACGGCGTCCGCGAGCAGCTCGCTCGCCGGGTCCTGGTAGCCGACCTCGACGAAGCGGTCGCCCCGACGCTCGAGCGTGGTGACGCTCGACAGCGAGCAGCGACGACGACGGGGGTCGTGGAAGAGGCGGGCGCCGGTGACGCTGCGGTGCACCATCCAGATCGGCAGCTGGTGGCTGACGAGCACGGCGTCGCCGCCCTCGGTCGTCGACCAGGCGTCCTCGACGGCCGCGAGCATGCGCGCGGCGATGCTGACGTAGGCCTCGCCCCAGCTCGGCTTCAGGGGGTTGACGATCCAGGGCCACTCGGCCGGCACGGCCAGCTGCTTGGCCACGGTGAAGTCGGAACGGCGGCCCTCGTACTTGTTCGTCGGCTCGACGAGGCGGTCGTCGACCTGCACCGGCAGCCCGAACTCGGCCGCCCACGGCGCGGCGCTCTCGCGGGTGCGCTGGAGGGGGCTGGCGAAGAGAGCGGCCACGGGGGCGCCCTGCTGCGCCAGCATCGCGGCGGAGGAGGCGGCCATGCGGTGGCCCAGCTCGCTGAGCCCGAACCCCTCGAGTCGGCCGTAGAGCACGTGGTCGGGGTTGTGCACCTCGCCGTGGCGCACGAGGTGGATCTGCTGGGCGGGCATGCCCTCCAGTCTAGGTCGGGCCCGCGCTCCCACCTCCCTCACGGGAGCCGGAAAGCTCGACGTCGCGGTAAACTCTCGCCCCGTGATCGAACGCACCCTCATCAGCGACCTCTCGCCCCTCCCCGACGGCCCCGTGACGGTGTCCGGATGGGTCGACACGGTCCGCGACCAGAAGAAGGTGCAGTTCGTCGTCCTCCGCGACGAGTCCGGCGCCGTCCAGCTCGTCCGCCCGCGCACGGCGGCCGACGTCCTCGCCGAGGCCGGCGAGACGGACGAGATCGCCGACGCGATCTCGGGCCTCTCGCAGGGCAGCTTCGTCACGGTCACGGGTCAGCTCAAGCACGACGAGCGCGTCAAGCTCGGCGGCATCGAGGTGAAGGTCGACGGCCTCGTCGTCGACAGCCTCGCCGACCCCGAGACGCCGATCGCGGCCGACAGCGGCATCGACAAGCGCATGGACTGGCGCTTCCTCGACCTGCGCGTGCCCCGCAACGCCCTCATCTTCCGCGTGCAGACGACCTTCGAGCACGCGATGCGCACCTACTGGGTCGAGCGTGGCTACGTCGAGGTGCACACGCCGAAGATCATGGCGTCGGCCAGCGAGTCGAACGCCGAGCTGTTCAAGGTCGAGTACTTCGAGGGCAGCGCGTTCCTCGCCCAGAGCCCGCAGTTCTTCAAGCAGATGGCCCAGGCGGCCGGCTTCGGCAAGATCTTCGAGATCGCCCCCGTCTTCCGCGCCGACCCCTCGTTCACGTCGCGCCACGCGACCGAGTACACGAGCGTCGACGCCGAGATCAGCTACGTCGACAGCCACGAGGACGTCATGCAGATGCAGGAGGAGCTGCTCGTCGCCGCGTTCACCGCGGTCGTCGAGAAGCACGGCGCCGAGGTCAGAGAGCTGTTCGACGTCGACCTGGCCGTGCCGACGACGCCGTTCCCGCGCATCCCCCTCGCCGAGGCGAAGCAGATCGTCGCCGACCGCGGCTACGTCGTGCCCCGCGCCGACGCCGACATGGACCCGGAGGGCGAGCGCCAGATCGCGGCCTACGTCAAGGAGACGTACGACCACGACTTCGTCTTCCTCACCGACTACGACGCCTCGATCCGGCCCTTCTACCACATGCGCCACGACGACGACCCGCAGCTCACGAAGAGCTACGACCTCATCTACAACGGCACCGAGATCACGACGGGAGCGCAGCGCGAGCACCGCGTCGAGGTCCTCGAGGCCCAGATCCGCGAGAAGGGCATGAAGCCGGAGGAGCTCGGCGGCTACCTCGACTTCTTCCGCTACGGCGCCCCGTCGCACGGCGGCTTCGGCATGGGCCTGGCGAGGGTGCTGATGCTCATGCTGCACCAGCCGAACCTCCGCGAGGTGACGTTCCTGTTCCGCGGGCCGACCCGGCTCACGCCGTAGGCCCGCGCCCCGCGGCGCGGGGCTCGACGCGATGAGGAGGCGCGGTGCAGGGATCCCTGCACCGCGCCTCCTCGTCTGCGTCCGGCCGGTCAGGCCTGGTAGTCGATGGCGCCGCGGCCGGTGACGAGGGTGCGGATCTCGGCCGCGGCCTCCTGGTGCGCGGGGTGGACGACGTAGGCGTCGAGGCCCTCGACGTCATCGAACTCGGCGACGACGGCGACGTCGCCGTTGGCCTCGGGGTAGGCGACGTTGCGGACGACCTCGAGCGACCGGATCGACTCGACGGTGCCGACGAGCCCGGTGAGCAGCTCGTCGATGCGGGCCGCGTCGCGGTCGCGCGCCGTGTCGTCGGCGGCGTTCAGGTTCCAGATCACGATGTGCTTGACGGTCATGCGAGGGCCTTCCGGAGGGCGGTGCGGAGGCGGTCGGGCTCGACGCGCCAGATGGTGTGGACGCGCTCGTCGATCAGCACCACGGGGATCTCCTCCGCGTACTCGTCGCGGAGGGCGGCGTCGCCGAGGATGTCGACCTCGTCGTAGGCGAGCCGCGCGGCCTCGAACTCGCCCTCCGCGAGGACGGCGTCGAGGGCGGTGCGGGCGTCGTCGCAGAGGTGGCAGCCGGGCTTGGTCAACAGCGTGATCTGAGGAACGGGCACGCCCTCGACCCTACTGCGCCCACCCGAACGCCCCCGCCGCCCGCGCCTGGCTGGTTGGCTGGCTCGCTGGCCCTGGGCATCACAGGCACGGCCACCGGCGGCGGCGGACCGGAGCGACGCCACAGGGCGCGCAGCGCCCGCGCGCCCGGCAGGGCGCCACAGGCACGGAAGCAGGTCGACCAACGAGAAATGGCCCCCGACCGGAACGGTCGAGGGCACACTTCACGCGTCGTCTACTTCTTGTTGCGACGCTGGTGGCGCGTCTTGCGAAGCAGCTTGCGGTGCTTCTTCTTCGCCATGCGCTTGCGACGCTTCTTGATGACTGAACCCATGAGGACCTCGCTGATTGGACTGATTCGGACGACCGGGTCCGGAACAGAACCGCGGAAAAATGCCTCGGACCAGTCTACAAGGGCGATCCGAGATTGTCGAAGTGAGCTAGCCCACGTCGGCCACGCCGGTGCGCAGCACGGCCGCCACGGCCGACTCGGGGACCCGGAACGACCGCCCGAAGCGGATCGCCGGCAGCTCGCCGGAGTGCACCATGCGGTAGACCGTCATCTTCGAGACGCGCATCATGTCGGCCACCTCGGCCACCGTGAGGAACCTCACGTCCGACAGGTCGTTCGACACGACGTCCCCCTCCCGCAGCTGCCCGCCGCGGCGGGTGCCACGGCGTCGGCACCGTGGTGCCCGTCCGCAACTCTAGGGGCGGCGTGCGACGCGGTGCAATCGCCCGTGGTGGGGGCACGCAGGCGGTCGTGCGGTCGGCGGGACGCGCCTCCTGCCGGGGGTCAGGCCCCGCGGCCGAGGCGCTTGCGCACCGGCTCGATGACGCGCTCGTCGAGCGCGCTCGTCGCGTCGTGCAGGGCCGAGGAGGCGCGGTGCTGCGCGTCCGCCACGGCGCGGCCCAGCTGGCTGCCGACGTCCCCCGCGTCGGGAAGCGACTCGGCGGCCCGTCGGATCGGGGCGGGCATGGTCGCGCCGGCCCAGGCGGCGAAGGCGCCCGAGGCGGCTCCGTCGAGGTCGTCGACGGCCCCGGCGCCGAGGAACGGCACGAGCCAGTCCTCGACGGTCTCGAGGGGCACGGTCTCGATGCCGTAGAAGCGGTGCTGCCCGACCTCGCGGACGTGCACGAGGCCGGCGTCGCGCAGCACCCGCAGGTGCTTCGAGACCGTCGGCTGGCTGAGCCCGAGCGCGGTGACCATCTGGCCGACGCTGACGTCGCCGGTGGCCGAGTCGACGGAGACGTGCGCGTCGAGCAGCACCCTCAGGAGGTCGCGGCGGGTCCCGTCGGCGATCACGGCGAAGATGTCGGGCATGCTGCAACAGTAACGACGACCGCCCGCGAGTACCATGACGACCGTGACGCGTGCCCCCGTCGCCGCTCGGCGCCCCTCGCGCGGCGAGCCGCGAAGCCTCTTCTCGCGGTTGTCCGAGTACGTCGACGACATCGGCAGGCACTCCCCCGCCCGCTTCGCGATCCTCGTCTTCACCGGGCTGATCGTCGTGTTCACCCTGATCTTCTCGTTGCCGATCTCGTCGGCGGGCCCGGGTCGCACGCCGCTCGTCGACGCCCTCTTCACGGCGGTCTCGGTCATCTGCGTGACGGGCCTCGCGACCGTCGACATGGCGACGCACTGGTCGCTCTTCGGCCACGTCGTCATCTTCGTCGGGGTGCAGATCGGAGCGATCGGCGTGCTGACGCTGGCGTCGATCATGGGCCTCGTCGTGTCGCGCAAGCTCGGCCTCCGCGCCCGGCTGCTGGCCGCCTCCGACAGCAACCCCCTCCGGGCGCACGCGGGCCCGGTGCCCGAGGGGCAGGCGGTGCGCCTCGGGGAGGTCGGCGGCCTGCTCGCGACGGTGGCGCTCAGCTCGGCGGTGATCCAGGTCGTGATCGCGCTGCTGATGATCCCGCGCGTGCTGGCCGACGGCATGCCGCTCGTCGACGCCGTGCTCGACAGCTTCTACTACTCGGCGATGGCGTTCACGAACACCGGCTTCACGCCGAACGCCGAGGGCCTGGCCGCGTTCGAGAACGACTACGTCTTCCTGACGCTGATCATGATCGGCGTCTTCCTCGGCAGCATCGGCTTCCCGGTGATCTACGCCCTGGCGCGGAACCCCCGCAACCCGCGCCGCTGGTCGGTGCACGTCAAGCTGACCCTCCTGACGACGGCCATCCTCATCGTGGCGGGGACGGCGCTGTACATCGTGCTCGAGTTCGACAACCCCGACACCTTCGGCGACATCGAGGCCGGGCCGACCGTCTTCCAGTCGCTCTTCCTCAGCATGATGACGAGGTCGGGCGGCTTCTCGACGATCCAGGTCTCCGACCTCAACGGGTCGTCCCTGCTGGTGACCGACATGCTCATGTTCATCGGCGGCGGCTCGGCCTCGACGGCCGGCGGCATCAAGGTCACCACCCTCGCCGTGCTCTTCCTCGCCGCCTTCGCCGAGGCGCGCGGCAACCGCTCGATGGAGGCGTTCGGGCGCCGGATCCCGAGCGACGTGCTGCGCCTGTCGGTGAGCGTGGTGCTCTGGGGCGCGACCATCGTCGCCGTCTCGAGCGTCCTCATCCTCCACATCACGAAGGAGCCGCTCGACCACGTGCTGTTCGAGACGATCTCGGCGTTCGCCACGTCGGGACTGTCGACCGGGCTGACCGAACGGCTGCCCGACTCGGCCAAGTACGTGCTCGCCGTCACCATGTGGATGGGCCGCGTTGGTACAGTGACGCTCTCCGTCGCCCTGGCCGCCAGCCAGCGACGCCAGCTGTTCACGAGAGCCGAGGAGCGACCGATCGTTGGTTGACAGGATCAAGCACGACGCCCCGGTGCTCGTCATCGGCCTCGGCCGGTTCGGGGCCGCCACCGCCGGCCAGCTCGAACGGCAGGACCGCGACGTCCTCGCCGTCGACACCGACGCGGGCCTCGTGCAGAAGTGGGCCGACCGCGTGACGCACGCCGTCCAGGCCGACGCCCGCAGCGTCGACGCGCTCAAGCAGATCGGCGCGCAGGACTTCTCGATCGCCGTCGTCGCCGTCGGCTCGTCGATCGAGGCGAGCGTGCTGATCACGGCCAACCTCGTCGACCTCAAGGTGCCGCAGATCTGGGCCAAGGCGATCAGCCAGTCGCACGGCAAGATCCTCGCGCGCATCGGGGCGAACCACGTCATCTACCCCGAGCGCGAGGCCGGCGAGCGCGTCGCCCACCTCGTCTCGGGCCGCATGCTCGACTACATCGAGTTCGACGACGCCTTCGCGATCGTCAAGATGTACCCGCCGAAGCCGGTGCGCGGGGTGTCGCTCGCGACCTCGAACATCCGCAAGAAGCACGGCGTGACGATCGTCGGGGTCAAGAGCCCGGGAGGCGCGTTCACCGAGGCGAGGCCGGAGACGGTCATCAGCAACCACGACCTCATCATCGTGTCGGGCGAGAGCCGCGCCATCGAGAAGTTCGCGGCGCTCGAGGGCTGACGCGCCCGCACCCACCTGCGCGCCTCCGCACTGCGCACTGCGCGCCTGCGCTCAGCGCCCCTCGGCGATCTCGCGGTTGCGGGCCAGGGCGGCCTGTGCGGCCCGCCCGAACAGGTCGGCGAGCCCGCCGTCGGCGAGCACGGCCACGGCCCGCTCGGTCGTGCCGCCGGGGCTCGTCACCCGGCGGCGCAGCTCGGCCGGCGCGTCGGGGGCGTCGCCCGCGTCGTCGGCGGCGGCGAGCAGTTCGCTGGCCCCGCGGAACGTGCCCTGCACCATGGTGGCGGCCTGGGCGGGCGTGAAGCCCAACGCGACCGCCGCCTCCTGCAGCTGCTCGACCAGGTAGAAGACGTAGGCGGGGCCCGAGCCCGAGATCGTGCTGAGCGCGTCGATCTGCTCCTCCGGCACGACGACGACGTCGCCGACGCAGGCGAAGAGCGAGCGGGCCAGCTCGAGGTCGGCGTCCGACGACCGCGACCCGGCGGCGAGCCCGGTCACGCCCAGGCCGACGTGCGAGGGCGTGTTGGGCATCGACCGCAGCACGGGCACCGACGCGGGCAGCGCCTCCTCCATCGTCGCGGTCGTGACGCCGGCGGCGAGGCTGACGACGACGGCCCCGGGCTCGAGCGCGGGCCCGATCTCGCGCAGGAGGTCGACGACCATGTGCGGCTTGACCCCGACGAGCACCACGCGGGCCCCCGCCACCGCCGCCGCGTTGGCGCCGGGGTCGGTCTCGGTGGCGAGCGAGGTGACGCCGTCGCGGCGCAGCGGACCGGCCTTCGCCTCGGTGCGGTTCGTCACGTTGACGCCGCCCTCGACCTCGACTCCGGGCGCGAGGAGGCCCGAGAGCACGGCACCGCCCATCGAGCCGGCACCGAGGATCGCGGTCTGGGGGAGAGTGGTGGCCATCAGGCCATCCTAGGATCGAGCACGACCACGACAGGGGACGCGACACCATGAGCACTTCCGGCGGCAACAAGGCGATCATCGCGGCGCTCAGCGCCAACCTCGGCATCGCCGTGACGAAGTTCGTCGCCTGGTTCTTCTCCGGGTCGTCGTCGATGCTCGCCGAGGGCGTGCACTCCCTGGCCGACTCGGGCAACCAGCTGCTGCTGCTCCTCGGGGGCCGGCAGGCGAAGAAGGCGGCCGACAGCGAGCACCCCTTCGGACACGGCCGCGAGCGCTACGTCTACGCCTTCGTCGTGTCGATCATCCTGTTCAGCGTCGGCGGCGTCTTCTCGCTCTACGAGGGGGTCGAGAAGCTGCGCGAGCCGCACCCGCTCGACGTGCCGTGGCTGCCGGTGCTCGTGCTCGCGATCTCGCTGACCCTCGAGGGCTTCTCGCTCCGCACCGCCGTCCGCGAGGCACGCCCGGCCAAGGGCTCGATGAGCTGGCCCGCGTTCATCCGCCGCGCCAAGGCGCCCGAGCTGCCCGTCGTGCTGCTCGAGGACGCCGCGGCCCTCCTCGGCCTCGCCTTCGCCATGGTCGGCGTCGTGCTCACCTGGATCACCGGCAACGGCGTCTTCGACGCGGTCGGCACGCTCGCCATCGGCCTGCTGCTGGTCGCCGTCGCGGTCGTGCTCGGCATCGAGACGAAGAGCCTGCTCGTCGGCGAGGGCGCCTCGGCCGAGGACGTCGCGGCGATGCGCGCCGCCGTGCTCGACGGCCCCGAGGCGGAGTCGATCATCCACATGAAGACCCTCTACCTCGGCCCCGACGAGCTGCTGCTCGGCGTCAAGGTCGCGATGCCCGGCCGCACCGTGCTCAGCGACGTGGCCAGCGCGATCAACGCGATCGAGAACCGCGTGCGCGCGGCCGTGCCGATCGCCCGGGTCATCTACGTCGAACCCGACGTCTGGGTGGCGCCGGGCCAGGTCGACCCGTCGACCGACGCGATCGTCATCCGCGCCGCCGACTGACGTCGTCGTCGGGCGGGCCCCGAGGAGGCGCGAACCGAGGAGGCGCGCCGCGGCGGGCCGCGCCGGTCACGCCTCGGTCGCGGCGCCCCGTCGCTCGGCGAAGAACGCGTCCAGCTGCGCCCGGCACTCCGGCTCCCGCACCCCGGCGAACACCTCGGCGCGGTGCGGCAGGCGGCGGTCGCGCGTGATGTCGTAGACGCTGCCCGCGCCTCCGGCCTTCTCGTCCCAGGCCCCGTAGACGACGCGCGGGACGCGGGCGGCGAGCACGGCGCCGGCGCACATCGGGCACGGCTCGAGCGTCACGACGAGGGTCGCGTCGGTGAGGTGCCAGTCGCCGGTGCTCCGCGCGGCGGCCCGGAGCGCGAGCACCTCGGCGTGCGCGGTCGGGTCCTGGCGCAGCTCGCGCTCGTTGCGGCCGGTGCCGATGACCGTGCCGTCGCGGTCGAGGACGACGGCGCCGACCGGCACGTCGCCGGAGGCCCGGCAGGCCTCGGCCTCGGCGAGGGCGGCACCCATCCACACGGCGAACTCGGGCGGGACGAGGGTCACGGGTCTCCTGGTGCGAGGGTGCGGGCGGCGGGCCCGTCTGGGCTACCGTTGAGCCTATGCGAGTGCACGTAGCGGACCACCCCCTCATCACCCACAAGCTCACCGTGCTGCGCGACAAGGGCACGCCGTCGCCGACCTTCCGGGCCCTGACCGAAGAGCTCGTCACGCTCCTCGCCTACGAGGCGACGCGCAACGTCCGCACCACCCCCGTCGACATCGAGACGCCCGTGGCCCCGACGACCGGCCTCGCGATCAGCCAGCCCCGCCCGCTCGTCGTGCCGATCCTCCGCGCGGGACTCGGCATGCTCGAAGGCATGACGAAGCTCGTCCCGACCGCCGAGGTCGGCTTCCTCGGCATGGTCCGCGACGAGGAGACGCTGCAGCCCACGACCTACGCCGAGCGCCTGCCCGACGACCTCTCGAACCGCCAGTGCTTCGTGCTCGACCCGATGCTCGCGACCGGCGGCTCGCTCATCGCGGCGATCGACTACCTGCTCGACCGCGGCGCCGTCGACGTCACCGCCGTCTGCATCCTCGCCGCGCCGGAGGGCCTCGCGGCCGTCGAGGCGGCCATGCACGGACGCGACGTCAGCATCGTCCTGGGCGCCGTCGACGAGAAGCTCGACGAGAACGGCTACATCGTCCCCGGCCTCGGCGACGCAGGCGACCGCCTCTACGGCCTGGCCTGACGCGCCCCTCCCCGCCCGAGCCTCCGCGCCCGATCCGGTCACGCCCTGCGGCGTGCGCACGGATCGGGCGCGTCGTCGTCTCGCCTTGACACACGGCGACGCACTGTTGCAGACTCGCGACATGACTGACAGCGTGTTCATCCCGACCTCCTTCGAGGCCCTCGGGAGCACCGGCGCGATGATGCCGATGCACGCGGTCATGTGTCGAATGTGTGCCTGATCCGGCCACGTCTCGCCGAGTCGCCGACCACCGCTCCTGACCGCGGTGACGAGCTCGCAGCACGACCCTGCTGCTGAGCCGCGGCTCCCGGATGCACACGCGTCTCCACCCTCGACGCGCATCCCCCGGTCACCGAGCCCCGCTCGGCGGCCCACCGCCCGTCTGCACCGTGCACCGCACGGGCCGGGCACCGACACACCTCGAGCACCCGTACCCGGACCACCGTCGCCTCCGGGGCCGGCCGCTCCCCCCACGCAAGGACCCCGCGTAGCCATGTCCCTCATCCTCGACCGCCCCGCCGCCCCCGTCGCCACGACCGCCCCCGCCGCCGCCGCCGCGCGCACCGCTCCGAGCGGCCGCCCGCTCGCCGCGCCGACGGGCCGACCCGTCGCCGCCCCCGCCGCCCGAGCTGCCAAGACCGCCGCGCCGGCCGCGCCCGCCGCACCGGCGACGCCCCGGCAGCGCGCCCTCCCCGAGGGCACCGAGGCCCGCGGCTTCGCCCTCTACGTGGGCCTCGACGAGCTCAAGGCCGCCCAGTCGGGCACCGACCTCGGCGACGTCGTGGCGCAGATCAAGGCGCTCGTCGCCCAGCTCGCCCCCGCTGCCGAGACGCACGCGGCCGTGGCCCTCGCCCCGATCGCCGCCGGCGGCCGCGACGTCGACGTCGTCCGCCTCGCCCTGCAGGACCCTTCGGCCCAGGCCGCCCACCGCAAGGTCGAGGTGGAGGACGAGCCCGGCGCCCGCGGCGGCGTCGTCGTCGACATCTCCCGCAAGCGCGTCCTGCTCGACGGCGAGACGGCTCCCCTCACCTACAAGGAGTTCGAGCTGCTGCAGTACCTCGTGCTGCGCGAGGGCCGCACCATCGAGCGCGCCGAGATCGTGGCCGGCCTCTGGTCGGCCGACGACGGCGAGGCCCCGAACGAGCGCACCATCGACGTGCACGTGCGTCGCCTGCGCTCGAAGCTCGGCGCCTTCGAGGACATCGTCCGCACCGTGCGCGGCGTCGGCTACCGCTTCGACCGGCACGCCGACGTCTCGATCCGCCACGCGTCCACCCCGTCGCCCGACGTCTTCTAGGAAGTTCCCAGCTTCATAACGGTTCGGTAACTAGACGCCGTTACCTCGCCGTTATACAGTGATCCACGTCGACATCGTTTGCTGTGGCGGTCGAGACGAGATGTGATTGCAGGACAACTCTTGGTGCAAGGGAAGAAGGCCGGTCGCGACAGCGACCGGCCTTCTGTCGTCCCGGCCCGCCCGTCGTGACCGAGCGGCCCAGGCGCCGTGACCCACGGGTCGCCGCGCCCCGCCGGAACCGGTCACCCGCGGTCGCCGCACCCCGGAGAGCATGCGTCGGCATCGACCATCACGACCGGCGTACATCCCGGGGCCGTCCTCCCTACACTCGACGTCGAGAGAACGCGAGGTCGTCCATGAGCGAGACATCCGTGGCGGTCGGCGCCTGGGAGGCGCTGTTCCGCGCGCAGGTGTCGGTGATGCGCGAGCTGCACGCCGCCTTCCCGACCGACGAGATCTCGTTCAACGAGTACGACGTGCTGTTCAACCTCTCGAGCCAGCCCGAGCGGCGTGCCCGCATCCGCGACCTGACCCGGCACCTTCTCCTCACGCAGCCGAGCATCAGCCGCCTCGTCGACCGGCTCGCGGCCAAGGGCGTCGTCGAGAAGCTGAGCGACCCGGGCGACGGCCGGGGCATCATCGTCTCCATGACCTCGACCGGCTACGACCTCTACCGGCGCACGGCCGTCAGCCACGCCTCCGCGATCCGCAGCCGGGTCGGCGGCAGCCTCGACCACGACGAGCTCGTCGCGCTGACCGACCTCTGCACGCGCCTCCGCCTCGGCGCGACCGACGACGACCGCGCGGAGGGCGACGACGGCGCAGGCCAGGTCGACCCGACCGCCGGGGAGGCGCCCGCCGACACCTCGACGACCGCCCCCGGCCCGACGGGCGCCGCCTCGTGACCCCGCCGACGATCGTCTGGCTCCGCGACGACCTCCGCGTCGCCGACAACCCGGCCCTGCAGGCCGCCGTCGACCGCGGCGGGCCCGTGGTCGTCCTCTACCTCCTCGACGACGAGTCGCCGGGCGTCCGGCCCCTCGGCGGCGCGGCGCGCTGGTGGCTGCACCACAGCCTCACGGCGCTCGACGCCTCGCTGCGCGAGCTCGGCGTCGGCCTCACCCTCCGTCGCGGCCCCGCCGGACGCGAGCTCCCGGCGCTCGTCGACGAGGTGGGCGCCGGGGCCGTGCACTGGAACCGCCGCTACGGCAAGGGCCCGCGCGACGTCGACGCCGAGCTCAAGGCCGGCCTCCGCGACCGTGGGGTCGAGGCCGAGAGCCACCAGGCGAACCTGCTCTTCGAGCCGTGGACGGTGCAGACCGGCCAGGGACAGCCGTTCAAGGTCTTCACGCCGTTCTGGCGGGCCTGCCTCGAGCGTCCGGAGCCGCGCCACCCGCTCGACGCCCCCGAGTCGCTGACCGCGCCCGACACAGCGCCGGCGAGCGACGACCTCGACTCGTGGCAGCTGCTGCCGACCGAGCCCGACTGGGCCGCGGGCCTCCGCGAGACGTGGACGCCCGGCGAGGCCGCCGGCCTCGACCACCTCGAGGAGTTCGCGACCGGTCACCTCGCCGACTACGGCGACCGCGACTTCCCGGCGCAGGAGGCCACGAGCCGCATGTCGCCGCGGCTCCGCTTCGGCGAGGTGAGCCCGTTCCAGATCTGGCACCGCATGCGCGGCGACCTGCCGGCGGCGTCGCGCGAGCGGGCGCAGGCCTTCCTCCGCGAGGTGGTCTGGCGCGAGTTCAACCACACGATCCTCTTCACCTCGCCCGACCTCGCCACCGTCAGCTACCGCCCGGAGTTCGAGGACTTCCCCTGGGCCGACGTCCCCGAGGACGAGATCGACGCCTGGCGCCGGGGCCGGACGGGCGTGCCGCTCGTCGACGCCGGCATGCGGCAGCTGTGGACGACGGGCTGGATGCACAACCGCGTGCGCATGGTGACCGCGAGCTTCCTGATCAAGAACATGCTCGTGGACTGGCGCGTGGGCGAGCAGTGGTTCTGGGACACGCTCGTCGACGCCGACGAGGCGAACAACCCGGCGAACTGGCAGTGGACCGCCGGGTCGGGCGCCGACGCGGCGCCCTACTTCCGCGTGTTCAACCCCGTGCTGCAGGCAGACAAGTTCGACAAGCACCGCAACTACGTCAAGGAGTGGGTGCCCGAGGTCGACGACGACGGCTACCCCGAGCCGATCGTCGACCTCAAGGAGTCCCGCCGCCGGGCCCTCGACGCCTACGAGGCCATGCGGCGGTCGTCGCCCGACCCGTCGTGACGTCGACGACCGGCGACGCCGAGAGCACCACGCTCGCCCCCACCGACCGAGAGGCACCATGACCGACGCACCCCGCACCTCCGGCATCGACGCGGTCTTCGACGCGAGGCAGGAGGAGCACCGGGCCCCGAGCGTCGTCTTCGCCACCTTCGACCACGACGGCGTCACCCACCACGGGGCCCGGGGCGAGGTCGACGGCGCGCTGCCCGGCCCGCACACGGCGTACCGCATCGCCTCGTGCACGAAGAGCTTCACGGCCGTCGCGCTGCTGGCGCTCCGCGACGCGGGGCGGCTCGTGCTCGACGCCCCCGTCACCGACTTCGTGCCGGCGTTCGCCGAGGTCGCGCTGCCCACCGCCGACTCTCCCGTGCCCACCGTGCGGATGCTCATGACCATGTCGGCGGGCTTCCCCACCGACGACCCCTGGGGCGACCGCCAGGAGTCCCTCACCGACGACGAGCTCGACGACCTGCTGCGACGGGGCCTGACCTTCGACAGCGTGCCCGGCACCGCCTTCGCGTACTCGAACCTCGGCTGGGCGCTGCTGGGCCGCGTCGTCGCCTCCGCCTCCGGCCGGCCGTACCGGGAAGTCGTCGAGCAGACGATCCTCGGGCCGCTCGGCCTCCCGGCCACCGGCTTCGAGCGCGACGTCGCGGCCTCGGGCGGCGTGGCGACCGGCCACCGCCCCGTCGACGACGGCTGGGAGCCGCTGCCCTTCTCCGGCCCCGGCGCCTTCTCGCCGATCGGCGGGCTGTTCAGCACGACGACCGACCTCGCCCGGTGGGCCCGGTGGCTCTCGTCGGCCTTCGACCCCGCGGGACGAGGCGACGTGCCCGGGGTGCTGAGCCGCGCCTCCCGGCGGGAGATGCAGCAGCTGCAGCGCTTCGTGCCGGGTCGCGGCGCGCACCCCGGCGGCTACGGCTTCGGGCTCTTCGTCGAGCAGTACCCCGAGCACGGCACCGTCGTCTCGCACTCGGGCGGGTACCCCGGCTTCTCGGCGCACATGCGCTGGCAGACCGCCACGGGCCTCGGCGCCGTCGCGTTCGAGAACGCCACCTACGCCCAGGTCGCCGCGCCCGTCTCGCTCGCGCTCGACGGGATGATGACCGACCGGCCGGAGGCGCGGGTCGTCGCCGAGCCGTGGCCCGAGACCCTGGCCGCGGCGCGGGCCGTCGAGGCCGTCGTGCGCGGCGGCCGGGTGCCCGAGGGGCTCCTCAGCGAGAACGTCGAGCTCGACGTGCCGCTCGAGCACCGGCGCGCCCTCTGGGAGCGCGAGATCGTGGCGCTCGGCGGGCTCGTCGACGAGCGGGCCGAGACGGGCTCGTCCGCGGTGCCGTCGCACCGGGTCTGGACCCTGCCCGCCGCCCGGGGGGCGCTGCGGATCGAGATCCGGCTCACCCCCGAGCGGCCGCCGCGCGTGCAGACCGTGTCGGTGCGGGCCGAGACGCACTAGCCCGGCGCGCCCGGGCCCCGGGCCACGTCGTCGTCGGCGCCGGGGCGGCCCGGGCTCGTCGTGCGCACGGGCTAGCCTGGCGGGATGACCGTCCAGCACCGCACCGCCCGCGTCGCCGACATCGAGCCGCTCACCCTCTACGCGATCCTGCGGCTGCGGGTCGACGTCTTCGTCGTCGAGCAGGAGGCCGCCTACGCGGAGCTCGACGGCCGCGACGTCGAGCCGGAGGCCCGCCTGCTCTGGTCGGAGGAGGACGGCGACGTGCTCGCGACGGTGCGCGTGCTCGCCGACGGCGCCGACCGGCGCATCGGCCGGGTCGTCACCGCCGCCCACGCCCGCGGTCGCGGCCTCGCCGCCAAGCTGATGGACCGCGCGCTGGTGGAGTGCGGCGGGCGCCTCGTGCGGCTCGACGCCCAGGCGCACCTCGAGGGCTGGTACGCGCGCTTCGGATTCGTCGTGGACGGCGAGCCGTTCTTCGAGGACGGCATCCCGCACGTGCCGATGACGCGCCCGGCCGACGTCGACGCGGCGCCGCCGCGCGCCCCGGGCCGGCACAGCGACCTCGCCGGGCGCTGACCCGGACGGCCGCGGAGCGAGCGTCGTCGGACGGATCCCCGACCGGACCGTGACGTTCGGTCCTCCACGCCCCTACACTCGCCCCCATGCCCCGACGTCCCACTCCGCCGCGCGAACGCATCCTCGCGGCGGCACACGCCGAGTTCGCCGCACGAGGCCTCGCCGGTGCACGCATCGACTCGATCGCCCGGGAGGCGGAGGCGAGCAAGGAGCGCCTCTACGCCCACTTCGCCACGAAGCGCGACCTCTTCGACGCCGCTCTCGGCGACAGCATCGACCGGTGGATCGTCGCGGTGCCCTTCGACGCCCACGACCTGCCGACCTGGGCCTGCACCCTCTACGACCACCTCGCGACGCACCCCGACGACGCCCGCCTGCTGCTCTGGGGGCAGATCGAGGGCGCGACGCTGCCGAGCCCCGGCGTGGTCGACCACGAGCAGCTCGAGCGACGCCGACTCGCCGTCCGCGACGCCCAGGCGAGCGGCGACATCCCCTCCGAGTGGGACGCCGACGAGCTGCTGACCATGGTCTTCGGGTCGGTTCTCGCCTGGTTCGTGACGCCCGACGCGACCAACCTGCACACGGGGCCGCACGAGCGCCGCTGCGACGTCGTGCGGCAGGCCGTCCGCCGACTCGTCGGCTGAGCGGCGGTCGGACGGGACGCACCGGGCCCGCGAGTAGCGTCGCCGTCATGAGCACCGACTCCCCCACGACCGACTCCCCCTCGACCGACCCGACCGCCGACCTCTCCCCTGAGCTGCGCGAGCTGCTCGCGACCGTGCCCGACCCGGGCGGCGTCGAGGCGGGCCCCGTGGCGTACGACGACCGGGGCACCGCCCTCGAGGGGTACCTGGCGACGCCCGCGCGCGCCTCCGACGGGTCGCTGCGCCCCGCCGTGCTCGTGCTGCACGACTGGTTCGGCGTCGTCGGCCACGTCGCGGTGCGGGCGCAGATGCTCGCCCGGCTCGGCTACACGGCGCTGGCGGGCGACGTCTACGGCCGGGGCGTGCGGCCCGGGCCGGAGGACGCCGCGGCCGAGGCCGGTCGCTGGTACGGCGACGTCCCCGCCTTCCGCGCCCGGCTCGCCGCGAGCCTCGAGCGCCTGCGTGCCGAGCCCGGCGTCGACCCCGAGCGCATCGCCGTGATGGGCTACTGCTTCGGCGGCTCGGGTGCTCTCGAGCTCGCGCGGTCGGGCGCCGACGTGGCGGGCGTCGCGTCGTTCCACGGCGGGCTGGGCACCTCGCTGCCCGCGGAGGAGGGCGCGGTCACCGCACCGCTGCTCGTCATGACCGGCGCGGCCGACCCCGTGGTGCCCGACGACGACCTCGTCGCGTTCGAGGACGAGCTCCGCGCCGCGGGAGCCCCCGACTGGCAGGTCGTCAGCTACAGCGGCGCGATGCACGCCTTCGCCGTGCCCGGCACGGACTCGCCCGAGCACGGCGCGCAGTTCCAGGCCACGGCGAACCGTCGCTCGTGGCAGCAGCTGACGACCTTCCTCGACGAGGTCTTCGCCTAGGCCGTCGCGACCCGGCGCAGCTCGCGCAGCTGCACGGCGGTGGCGACGGCGGCGTGGGCGGCCTCGGCGCCCTTGTCCTCCGTCGAGCCGGGCAGGCCCGCCCGGTCGAGGCCCTGCTGCTCGTCGTCGAGGGTCAGCACGCCGAAGCCGACGGGCTTGCCCGTGTCGAGGGTGACGCGGAGCAGGCCCGACGTCGCCGCGTCGGAGACGTACTCGAAGTGCGGGGTGCCGCCACGGATGATCACCCCGAGGGCGACCACCGCGTCGGCGCCCGACTCGAGCGCGGCCTTCGCGACCACGGGCAGCTCGAAGCTGCCGGGCACGCGGACGACCGTCGCCTCGGCGCCGAGCTCGGAGACCGTCGCCAGGGCGCCCGCGAGGAGGCCGTCGGTGATGGTCTCGTGCCAGGTGCCGGCGACGATCGTCACGCGGATGCCCGCGCCGTCGACGTCGAGGTGGGTGGGGGCGCCTTCACCGCTCATGCGGGTGCTCCTTCGGGGTCGGGGCGGCCGACGGGGGTCGCCGCGGTCAGGGTGGTCGTGCTGGTCGTGCGGGTCGTGCTGGCCGTGTCGGTCGCCGCGGCCGTGCGGGCGGGACGGGGCTCGTCGGCCGTCGCGGCCGGCACGCGCGTGACGACCCCGTCGACGTCGTGCTCGCGACGCCAGTCGACGAGCTGGGCGATGGTGACGACCGGCACCCCCTCGCGGGCGCCCAGGTCGAGCAGGCCCGGCAGGCGCATCATCTCGCCGTCGTCGCCGACGATCTCGCTGATCGCCGCGACGGGTCGGAGGCCGGCCGCCAGCATGAGGTCGACGGCCGCCTCGGTGTGGCCGTCGCGGGCGAGGACCCCGCCGGGGACGGCCCGGAGCGGCAGCACGTGGCCGGGCCGGTGCAGGTCGTCCCGCACCGAGCCGGCGTCGGCCAGCACCCGCAGGGTCCGGGAGCGGTCGGAGGCGCTGATGCCCGTCGTCACGCCGGCCGCGGCGTCGACGCTGACCGTGTAGGCCGTGCCGCGGGCGTCCTCGTTGCGCGCCACCATGGGCGGCAGGTCGAGCCGGTCGGCGATCTCGCCCGTCATCGGCGCGCAGACGAAGCCCGACGACACACGCACCATCCACGCGGTCCACGCCTGGCTGGCGAGCTCGGCCGAGAGGACGACGTCGCCCTCGTTCTCGCGCGACTCGTCGTCGACGACGACGACCGGGCGACCGAGGCGGAGGTGGTCGAGTGCGGTCTCGATCGACGCGAGGGCGGGGCCGGAGGCCGTCACGGCCGGGCCGCCGCGACGGCGTCGAGCGCCAGCATGCGCCGGACGTGCCGGGCGACGACGTCGGTCTCGACGTTGACCCGGTCGCCCGCGCGCTTGGCGCCGAGGGTGGTGGCGGCGAGGGTCTCGGGGATGAGGCTGACCTCGAACCAGCCCCGCGCCTCCCCCGGCTCGCTGATCGCGCTGACGGTGAGGCTGACGCCGTCCAGGGTCACGGAGCCCTTGTCGACGAGCAGGGGCGACAGGGCGTCGTCGAGGGTGAGCCGGACGCGGCGCCAGGCGTCGCCGTCGGCGGTCTCGACGACGGTCGCCGTGCCGTCGACGTGGCCCTGGACGATGTGCCCGCCGAGCCGGTCGCCCACCCGGGCGGCGCGCTCGAGGTTGACGGCGGAGCCCGGGGCGAGGTCGCCGAGGGTGCTCATCACGAGCGTCTGCCTCATCACGTCGGCGGTGAACGCGTCGCCGTCGCGGTCGACGACCGTCAGGCACACGCCGCTGACCGAGATCGAGTCGCCGTGCGCCGCGTCGCCGACGGCGAGCGGGCCGCGGACCGTCAGGCGGACGCTGTCGCCCGCCTCGTCGAGCCGGACGACGGAGCCGAGCTCCTCCACGAGGCCGGTGAACACGTCAGCGCCCCGTGGTCGTCGTCGGCGTGGCCGTGCGGGCGCACGTGGCAGCGGGTGTGGTCGTCATGTCGTTCTCCTCCGAGCCGTCTGGGGCCCTCCGGGGAACGACGCACGCGTCGTGGCACAGCCGGGGCGCGCCCGCCGTCGACGGTCGCCCTGGCCCGCGCTGCCTCTCATCCGGACTGTGACCGTCGGTACCGGAGTCCCACCGGTTCAGCCTCCGCCGCCCCTGGGGACGACGTCGGGTCGCGGACTGTGACCGCCGGTTCAGATTTGCACTGACCCCGGAGCGCGTTGCTCAGCGCCGACCCTAGCACCGGCGCCCGCGTGCTCGACGGATCGCGTCGCTCAGTCGACGACGATGCCGAGGTGCGCCGCGAGCACGGGCGCGAGCAGCGACAGCTGCAGCCCGTCGACGGTGGCGCCCCGCAGCCCCTCGAGCCCGTCGACGCGCTCGAGGTCGGTCGTGCGCAGGTCGGTGTGGGCGAGGGAGGCGCCCGTCACGTCGAGCGTGCCCACCCGGCAGTCGACGAGGGCGACGCGCATGGCCTGCACGCCCCCGAGGTCGAGCTCGCCGATGCTGCACCCCTCGATGACCACGTCGGTGAGCGTCGAGCCGCGGAGGTTCAGGAAGTCGATCTTGCCGCCGACGAGGTGCACCGACCGCCAGTCGGCGTCCCACAGCTCGGCCGACCCCCACCGCGGTCGCTCGACCCGCACCTCGTGCCAGGTGGTGCGGGCGGCCGCCAGCTGCGGCGCCGTCGAGTCGGAGACGACGCACTCGACGAACCGGCTGCCGCGGAGGCGCGCGCCGCCGAGCCGCGGCCGCTCGAGCACGCACTCGCGGAGGGTCGTCCCCTCGAGGTCGCGGTCGGTCAGGTCGGCGTCGACGAAGCGCTCGAGCTCGCGGTCGTCGCGGGCGCCGAGCAGGTCGGCGCCCATGTCGACGAGGCCCGTCGGGTCGACCGGGTCGAGCCGCGGGGCGTCGGTGCCGCCCCCGCTGCGGGCGACGGAGCGGGCGGAGGGGCGGCGGGCGGGCGTCATGCGACGAGGGTAGCGGCGGCCCCCGACGCTCGCCGCGCCTCCTCGTCGGGTCGGGGTCTCAGGCCCGGCCCGCGGCCCGGGACCGCGTCAGCACTCGATGACGTTGACGGCGAGGCCGGCGCGGCTCGTCTCCTTGTAGCTGTCCTTCATGTCGCGCCCGGTCTGGCGCATCGTCTCGATGACGGCGTCGAGGCTGACGACGTGGCTGCCGTCGCCGAGCAGGGCCATGCGGGTCGCGGCGACCGCGGTGCCCGACGCGATCGCGTTGCGCTCGATGCACGGCACCTGCACGAACCCGCCGACGGGGTCGCAGGTGAGGCCGAGGTGGTGCTCCATCGCGATCTCGGCGGCGTTCTCGACCTGGCGCGGAGTCCCGCCGAGCACGGCCGTGAGGGCCCCCGCGGCCATCGACGCGGCCGACCCGACCTCGCCCTGGCAGCCGGCCTCGGCGCCCGAGATCGAGGCGTTGCGCTTGTAGAGCGAGCCGATCGCCGCGGCGGTCAGCAGGTAGTCGTGGGCGAGCTCTTCCCGGGACACCCCGTGGAAGCGCATCGCGTAGTAGCCGACGGCGGGGATGATGCCCGCGGCCCCGTTCGTCGGCGCGGTGACGACGCGCCCGCCGCCCGCGTTCTCCTCGTTGACGGCCATGGCGTAGGCCTGCAGCCACTGCGCGGGCAGGTCGGAGGTGAGCAGCGAGGAGGCGCGCCCCTGGTCGACCGCGGAGCCGCCGATGGCGAAGGCGGTCGCCCGCGCCTCCTGCTCGCCGAGCATCTCGGCGATCTGGCGGGCCCGCCTCGGCACCTTCATCCAGCCGGGGAGGACGCCGGCGGTGGCGAGGCCCGCGTCGACGCACGCCTCCATCGCGTCCCACCGCGATCGCAGCCCCGCGGCGGCCGCCTCGGCGCCGTGCACCGCGACCTCGTTGCGCCAGGCGAGCTCGGCGACGCCGACGCCCTCGACGTCGCAGAGCCTGAGGAGGTCGTCGGCGTCGGTGAACGCGAACGGCGCCTCGGCCGCGGGCACGGCGTGCTCGTCGTCGCCGTCGCGGACGACGAAGCCGCCCCCGATGGAGAACCACACGTCGCGGCCGAGGCTCTCGCCGGCCGCGTCGAACAGCTCGACGCTCATCGCGTTCGGGTGGCGGGGCATGCGCGTCAGCGGGGCCATGCGGAGGTCGCCCGCGCCGAAGGCGACCTGGTGCGCGCCCAGCAGCCGGAGGCCGCCGCCGCGCTCGACCGACTCCTGCATCGACGAGACGACGTGCGGGTCGCACGTCTCGGGGTCCATGCCCGCGAGGCCGGCGAGCACCGCGGACGGCGTGCCGTGGCCGAGGCCGGTCGCGGCGAGGGACCCGTAGAGCACGGCCTGCACGCGCACCACGTCGGCGAGCCGACCGGCGTCGCGCACCGCCTCGACGGAGCGGCGGGCGGCACGCATGGGGCCGACCGTGTGGGAGCTGGAGGGGCCGATGCCGATCGAGAAGAGGTCGAGCGCCGAGACGTGGTCGGTCATCCCCCGAGGCTACCTCGCGGGCGGGGCGGCCTCGGCCGCGGGCTCGCGGGCCCCCGCCGCGGTGCGCCGCGCGTGGTCGCCCATCGCCCCGGACATCCGGTCGAGGAAGCGCCGCACCGTCTCGAGCTCGTCCGGCCCGAAGTCGGCCATGACGTCGTCGGTGAGGGCGCCCAGGGGCCCGAAGAAGCGTCCCGCGACGGCCCGGGCACCCGGCGAGTAGCGGACGAGCACCCGCCGCCGGTCGGCCTCGTCGCGGCCGCGGTGCACGTGCCCCGAGCGCTCGAGGCGGTCGATGACGCCGGTCGCGGCGCCCGAGGTCACGCCGAGCAGCTCGCCGAGCCTGCCGGACGTGACGGGGTCGCCCCTCTCCTCGGCCTGCATGACGTGCAGCAGGGCCTCGAGGTCGATGTGGCCGAGGCCCTGCTCGGCGGCGAACGCCTGAGCGACGCGCTGCGAGTCGGTCGTGAGCTGCTGCATGGAGGCGACGATGTCGCGGCGGAGGCCCGAGCGGGCCGGCGACCTGGGGCGCGCGGACGACGCAGGACGGGCGGACGTCGGGTCGGCCTGGGTCATCGCTCCTCCTCCGGCACGCGCCGTCGTGCGTGCATCTCACGATCTTCGCGGACACGGCTGGGCGTCCGTGACATAGTCTTAGCAGCTAAGACATCAACGATCTGAAGGAACAACCATGCGTGCACTCGCCCGTCTCGTCAGCGGCCGCCGATCGTCGTGGGCCGTCCTCGGCGGCACCCTCGTCGTGGTCGCCCTCCTGTTCGCCCTGCTGCCCTCGGACGACGACGACGCCTTCCCGGCCTCGGGCCTTCCCGACACGAGCCAGTCGGCCCAGGTCCAGGCCCTCCTCGACGACTTCCCCTCGGCCGACGCCACGGCCGGCGTCCTGGTCTGGAGCCGAGGAGGCGCGGAGCTGTCCGCCGACGACCTCGCCTCGATCTCCTCCCGCTCCGAGGCCCTGGCGGCGCTCTCGACGACGCCCGAGGCCGTCCGGCCCCAGGTCAGCGACGACGGCGCCGCGGCCCTCGTCGCCGTGCCGCTCTCGGCCGCCGACGTCGACGCCGACCTCGACGGGGTGGCGACGAGCCTCCGCGACGCCGCCTCGGCGGGCCTCCCCGACGGCCTGACCGCCGCGCTCACGGGCCCGGTCGGCTTCCAGGACGACGTCTCGAACGCCTTCGCCGGCGCCGACCTGCGCCTGCTGCTCGTGACGGTGCTCGTCGTGGCCGTGCTGCTCATCGTCACCTACCGCAGCCCGGTGCTCTGGATCGTCCCTCTCGTCGTCGTGGGGGTCGCCGACGGGCTCGCGCGCGTCGTCGTCTCGGCCCTCGCCTCGGCGGCCGACGTGCCGGTCGACGCCTCGATCTCGGGCATCCTCTCGGTGCTCGTCTTCGGCGCGGGCACGAACTACGCCCTGCTGCTCGTGGCCCGCTACCGCGAGGAGCTGCTGCACGTCGACGACCGCGACGTCGCCATGCGCACGGCCGTCCGGAGCGCGGGCCCGGCCATCGCCGCCAGCGGCGGCACCGTCGCCCTCAGCCTCGCGACCCTCCTGCTCGCGTCGCTCGCCGGCAACCGGGCCCTGGGATTCGCCTGCGCGATCGGGGTCGTCGTCGCGATCGCGTCCGCGCTCGTCGTGCTGCCGGCCGCGCTCGTGGTCTGCGGTCGGGGGCTGTTCTGGCCCTTCGTGCCCCGCGCCTCCTCGTCGTCCCCGGGGCCGCACGGCCACGCCGCGCGGCGACCGGGCGCCTGGGAGCGCCTCGGTCGCGGCGTGCAGCGCCGACCCGCCCGGGTCGCGGTCGCGGCGGCCGCGGGCGTCGGCGTGCTCTGCCTCGGTCTCGGCGGCTACGCCGTCGGGCTGTCGCAGACCGACCAGCTGCTGGGCGACCCGGAGTCGGTCACCGCGCAGGCCGTGATCGACGAGTCGTTCTCGGCGGGCCTCACGAGCACGACCACCGTGCTCGTGCCCGACACGGCGACGGCCGACGCCGTGTCGGTCGCCGAGGGCGTCGACGGCGTCGCCTCCGCCACGGCCGGCGAGCAGGCGGACGGCCTCACCCGCGTCGACGTGCAGCTGGACGCCGAGCCCGAGAGCGACGCGGCCTCCGCGACCGTCCAGGCCCTCCGCGACGCCTACGCCGGTGCCGGAGGCGCGGTGTCCGACGCGCTCGTCGGCGGCGGGGACGCGACGGCGTACGACGAGCGCACGGCGGCGGCGGCCGACCTGCGCCTGATCGCGCCGATCATCCTGGCGATCGTCTTCGCGATCCTCGCGCTGCTGCTGCGCTCGCTCGTCGCCCCGGTGCTGCTCATCGCGTCGGTGCTCGCGACCTTCGCCGCGAGCCTCGGGGCGTCGACGTGGCTCTTCCGCCACGTGCTGGGCTTCGACGCCCTCGACACGAGCGTGACGCTCTACGCCTTCCTCTTCCTCGTCGCGCTCGGCGTGGACTACAACATCTTCCTCACCACCCGGGCGCGGGAGGAACGCCTCCGGCACGGCACCCGCGAGGGCATGGTGCGGGCGCTGTCGTCGACGGGCGGCGTCATCACGAGCGCCGGGGTGCTGCTCGCCGCGGTCTTCGCGGTGCTCGGCGTGCTGCCGGTCGTCGCGCTGACCCAGGTCGGCGTCGTCGTCTGCATCGGCGTGCTGCTCGACACGCTCGTCGTGCGGACCGTGCTCGTGCCGGCGCTCGTCTTCGTCGTCGGGGACGCCTTCTGGTGGCCGAGCCGGGCGGGGCGCGGCGCGGGTGCCGGTGCCGGTGCCGGTGCCGGTGCCGGTGCCGGTGCCGGCGAGGGTCAGGCGCAGGCGCCCCAGAGCCCGTCGCCGTCCGAGCGAGCGGCGGCCTCGGCGGCCACGAAGTCGTCGCGGTAGCGGTACTCGGCGTCGTAGGTGTCCTCCCGGCCGTAGCCCTGGGCGACGAGGTCCTCGTTCAGGAGCGCGCCTCCCGCGGTCCAGACGTAGCGCAGCAGGCGGTCGTAGCGGTCGGCGTCGCCCTGCGAGGCGTCGGCCTCGAGCCAGACGGTCGACCCGACGGGCAGGCTCGTCGTCGTGAAGGCGCTGGCCTCGGGGCCGAAGCAGTCGACCGGGGCGCCGGGCCGGACCGTCTCGGGCGTGTCGACGCCGATCAGGCGGACGCGCTCGCGGTCGCCGCCGTCGGCGAGCAGCACGATGACCGTGTCGCCGTCGACGACGCGGTCGACCGTGGCCTCCGCGGCGCCCTCGGGGACCGCGGCGGGGACGGCGGCGGCGCCGCTCCCGGCCGCGCCGCCCCGGTCGAGCAGCTGCGGGAACGCGATCACGACGACCGCGCCGACGACCACGACGACGAGCCCGACGAGCTGGCGGCGTCGGCTGCGGGCACGGGGGGCGCGGCGGGCGGCGTTCTGGGGCATCAGGTCCTCGGGGTGCGGGGCGGGGCTGGGCGGGGCTGGGCGGGGCTGGGGGCGGGGCGGGGCGGGCGTGGTCAGCCGAGGGCGTCGGCCTCGTCGGGGGCCGAGCCGTCCGGGCGGACGAGCTCCCGGCCGAGATGGCGGGCGTACTCGGCCTGCCGCTCCTGCAGCCGTGCCCGCTGACCCGCGACCAACGGTACCCACGGGTCGAGCTCGACCGTGACAGTGCGTCGGGTGAGGGTGCGCCGCCACGTGCCGACCACGCGGCCGTCCACGACGATCGCGGGCCGGAACCCGCCGTTCGACGACGGCACGAGACGCGCCTTGTCGGCCGGGTCGAGGCTCGCGCCGCGGTCGGCGTACCCGAGCAGCAGCTCGTCGAAGGGCGGCAGGAGGCGCAGGTCGCCCCGGGCGGGCGGGTCGCCTCCCCGGGCGGTGCCTGCCGGTGCCCCGCCGGCGGCCCGCCGGTCGAGCCACTCGACGTCGCCCGCTTCCGTCACGTCGACGTCGGCCGTGATCTCGACGGCCCGGCGGACGTCGGTGAGGGTCAGCCCGCTCCACCAGGCGAGGTCGCGCACCGTGGCGGGCGACCGGTGCGCGAGCCACCGCCGCGCCAGCTCGCCGAGCGCCTCGTCGCGGTCGTCGAGGCGACGAGCGTCCGGCAGCCAGTCGTCGAGGAGCGCGACGGTCTGCTCGGTGCCGCGCGGAGCGCCGAGCACGATCACCCGCTCGCCCGACAGCCAGCGCAGCAGGTGCGAGCCGCGCTCCGAGCCCGTGTCGACGCCGGCCCGACCGACGGCGGCGAGCAGGTCCGCTCGCGAGACGAGCCGGCCGCCGGCGAGCGCCCGGACCACCGCGTCCCTCGCCGTCGCGAAGTGCCGCGGCTCGAGCCCCGCACGACGCCAGGTGCCCCGGGCGGCGGCCGCGGCCCGGGGGGCGAGGAGGCCGGTGAGCCAGCGGACGTCGTCGGCGGCCGTGATCATGAGCGTGCCGCGGGCCGGCCAGCTGCGGACGACCTCGCGGCGGGCGAAGGCCGCGGAGACGTCGGCCGCCGTCGCCGTCGGGGCCTCGGTCTCGCCGCGGGTGCGGAGCGCGAGGGCCCAGGTCGCGGCGGGGAGGTCCTGCGCCTGCGTGGCGAGCATCGCGGCGGCCGTCTCGGCCACGGTCGAGCCCGCCGAGCCGCTGATGCCCTGAGCCGCGAGCCGGGCGCGGGCGACGTCGTCGGACGGTGACGGGGCGGCGCTGCTGGCCATCCCCGCAGTGTAGGAGCCGTGAAGACCCGCGGCGGGGCAGACAGCAGCGTCGTCGCGCCGTAAGCTCCGCCCACCGGCCCATCGTGGTCCGGTGACGGAGGCACCACCATGGCAGAGAAATCGGCGAAAAAGGGAACAGCGAAGACGGCGGTGCGCAGCCTCAAGGAGAAGCGCGCTGACAAGAAGGCGAAGCACGACACGGCCTCGCACTCGGAGGACATCGTCTCGAACGTCAAGAAGCGCTAGCGCGCTCCGTTCGACGGCGGCCTCGGGCCGTGACGCGGCACCGCACCCCCTGCAGACGCAGCCGGGCCGCGGTGCCGCTGTCGTGAGCGGGGAGCTCGCCCGACGTGGTCTTGCGTGCTGCGGACAGGTCTGTCCCCCGGGACGACGAGCCTGGTGACAGATGAGCACTCCTCCGGATAGCCTCGCCGCACGGGGAGCCCATCAGGGGGCCGACCGCGGGAAGGCAGGCCATGTCCACGTCCACCGTCGCGCCCCAGGGCACGCGTCGCCACCTCCGCCGGCTCGGAGCCGTCGCCACCACCGGGGTCGTCGCCCTCGCGCTCGCCCTCGGGGGCGTGACCAGCGCCTCCGCGGCCCAGGGAGGCTCGTGGGGCACCTTCACCGCCACGGGCAGCGCCCGCGCCTACACCGGCACGATGACCCTGCCCGGCGGGTTCCCGGCCACCACGTTCACGTCGACCTCGCGCCAGGCCACGATCCCCAGCGGGTCGAGCACGTGGCAGGCCGCGTCCACCCCGCCCGGCGCGCAGCACGGCTCGAGCCGCGGCCTCCCCTACCTCAACCTCCGCCCGGCGCAGGACAGCCCGACGGCGGCCGCCGCCTCGGTGACGACGTACTCCTTCGCCACGCCGACCCTCGCCTCCGGCTGGTCGTTCGTCCTCGGCGACGTCGACGCCGACCAGGTGACCGTGACCGCGACGGGCGCCGACGGTGCGGCCGTGCCGGCCTCCGCCCTGAGGTTCCGGGGCACGTACAACTACTGCCAGGGCGCCGGCACGCCCTCGTGCGACTCGGCCGGCGTCGGCGACCAGCCCACCTGGGACGCCGCGACCTCGACCCTCGTCGGCAACGCCGCCGCGGCCGACACCGAGGGCGCCGCCGCGTGGTTCAGCCCGACGACGCCGCTCTCGTCGCTGACCTTCACGTTCCAGCAGCGAGCGGGCTTCCCCGTCTACCAGACCTGGTTCGCCACGACGACCTTCGGGCTCACGGGCACCGCGACCGTGGGAGGCGCGCCCTTCCCGGGTGCGCTCGTCACCGTCCGCGACGCGTCCGGCACCGTCGTCGCGACGACCACCACGGGCGCCGACGGCGGCTACGCCGTGCCCGCCCTGACGGCTGCACCCGGCTACGTGGCGACGATCGAGGCCCCCGAGGGCACCGACGCGGCCGTGCCCGTCACCGTCGACCTCTCGTCCGCCGACGGCGTGGCCGACTTCGCCTTCCCCGACGACGTCGCGCCGGCCACGGTCTCGGTCGAGGGCACGATCCTCGACACCGACGGCACGCCCGTCGCCGGGGTCCCGCTCCAGCTCGTCAGCGAGGCCGACGGCACGCTCGAGGGCGAGACGACGACGGCCGACGACGGCACGTTCGCCTTCCCCGGCCTCGACGCCGACACGCGCGTCGTCCTCGAGCGCACCGACACGGACGAGGAGCTCAGCCGGTTCACGCCGAACGGCGGCGGCACGATCCCTCAGGCCCTCATCACGCCCGTCCCGGCCCCGCTCGCGACGGTCGACGTGACGGGCACGATCACCGAGCCCGACGGCACCCCGGCCGCCGACGCGACCCTCGACGTCGTCGCGGTCGACCCGGCCGACCCCGAGGCGCTGCCCACCGGCGAGACGATCACCGTCGTGACCGACGAGACCGGTGCCTTCGAGGTGCCGGGCCTGCTGCCCGAGACCGACTACGTCATCGTCGTCGACGAGCAGGCGGAGGCGCCCGTCCCGTTCACGACGCCGGCCGTCGGTGAGCCGTCGGTGCCGCTCGAGCTCGCCGTCCCCGCGGCCGAGTCCGTCTCCGTCGGGGGCACGCTCGTGGACGCCGAGGGCGACCCGCTCGCGGAGACGCCCGTGGCCGTGCTGCCCGTCGACGGCGACACCCCCGTCGCCACCGACACCACCGACGCCGACGGCTCGTTCGTCATCGACGGCCTCGAGCCCGACACCGACTACCTCCTCGTCGTCGACGGGGACGCCGACACAGCGATCGCCTTCACCACCGGCGACGGCGACACCGACCTCGGCGAGGTCACCCCCGCCGTCGTCGCGCCCGACACCGTCTCCGTCGGCGGCACCCTCGTCGACGCCGACGGCGACCCCATCGCGGAGACGCCCGTCGCCGTGCTGCCCCTCGACGGCGACACCCCCGTCGCCACCGACACCACCGACACCGACGGCGCGTTCCTCGTCGACGGCCTCGAACCCGACACCGACTACCTCCTCGTCGTCGACGGGGACACCGACACCGCGATCGCGTTCAGGACCGGTGACGCGGACACGTCGCTCGGCACGCTCGTCGTCGACCTCGCTGCGGACCCGGGCGTGCCCTCGCCCTCGCCGTCCGACCCGGGTGTCCCGGCGCCGCTGCCCGGCGACCCCGGTGCGCCCGTCGCCCCGGCACCCGCCCCGGCCGCGCCGACGCCCGGCCTCGCCTTCACCGGCTCCGACGTGGCGCTGCCGCTCGGTCTCGGCGCGGGCCTGCTGCTGCTCGGCGTCGGCGCCCTGGTGGCCCGTGGCGTCGTGCGGCGACGCCACCGCCTCGAGGAGCCCGCGGGCCCCGGCGACTGACCCGCGCCTCCCGCGCTCGCGCCGCACCCCCGGTCCGGCGCTGCACCCCGAGTCCTGACGGTGCAGCGCGGGTCCGGGGGTGCGGCGCGTTCTCCGAGACCCCGGCGTACCCCGGACGCGGAGCCGACTCGGCGGGAAGCCACCGCTCCGCTCGGCCTACCGTCCACGGTGCGTCGGCGCCACCGTCGGCGCCCCGACCGGCACCGCAGGAGGTACCCATGAAGGCAGTCGTCTGGCACGGCATCGGAGACATCCGTCTCGACGAGGTCGCCGAGCCCACCATCCAGGACCCGAACGACGCGATCGTCCGCATCACCCGCAGCGCGATCTGCGGCACCGACCTCCACTTCGTCCGAGGCACGATGGCACCGATGGAGGAGGGCACGATCCTCGGCCACGAGGCCGTCGGCGTCGTCGCCGAGGTCGGCTCGGCGGTCCGCGGGTTCAGTCCCGGCGACCGGGTGGTCGTCAACAGCACGGTCTCGTGCGGCGAGTGCCGCTACTGCCGGCAGGGCCAGACAGCCCAGTGCGACCAGGCGAACGCGAACGGCCCCGACGCCGGCACCGCGTTCTTCGGCGGTCCCGCCTCGACCGGCCCGATCGACGGGCTGCAGGCCGAGCTGGTCCGCGTGCCCTGGGCCCGCAACACGCTCCACCCGCTGCCCGACACGGTCAGCGACGACCAGGCGATCCTGCTCAGCGACATCTACCCCACCGGCTGGTTCGGCGCCGAGCTCGCCGGCGTCCGTCGAGGCGACGTCGTCGCCGTCCTGGGCGCCGGCGTCGTCGGCCAGTTCGCGATCGCGTCGGCCTTCCAGCAGGGCGCCTCGCGCGTCATCGCGATCGACGGCCACGAGGACCGCCTCGCGGCCGCCCTCGCCCAGAACGCCGAGGTCGTCGACTTCAATGCCGAGGACCCGGTCGAGGTCGTGAAGCGGCTCACCGGCGGCGTCGGGGTCGACGCCGTCATCGACGCGGTCGGTGTCGACGCCGAGCACGCCGCGCACGGACCGGCCGCGCCGGACGACGACGAGAAGGCCGGCTTCGAGGCCGAGGTCGAGCAGGTGGCGCCTGACGCGGCGCCGCAGGACGACCTGTGGGTGCCCGGCGACGCCCCCTCGCAGGCCGCTCGCTGGGCCGTCGAGATGGTCGCGAAGTACGGCCGCATCGGCATCATCGGCGTCTACTCGCCCACCGTCGAGACGTACCCGATCGGCGCCGCCATGCTCAAGAACCTCACGATCCGCATGGGCAACTGCGACCACCACTCGGTGACGCCGCCGCTCATCGAGCGCGTCGCCGCGGGGCTGTTCGACCCGACGGCGCTCATCACCGAGCAGGAGCCGCTCGGCGACGCGATCGCCGCCTACGAGGCCTTCGATCGCCGCGAGGCGGGCTGGCTGAAGGTGGAGCTCACCACCGGCGCCTGAGGCGAGGCCAGGAGGAGGCGCAGGGTCCGGACACCGCGCCTCCCGCGCGCGCGTTGCACCCCCGATCCGGCGCTGCACCCTGAGTCCTGACGGTGCAGCGCGGCTCCGGGGGTGCGGCACGCCCGCACCGGAGCCGGGGAGGCGCGGGTACGGTCGGGCGCATGGACGACGTGATCAGGCGGCGCGCCCTCGTGCGCGGGCGGGTGCAGGGCGTGGGGTTCCGGTTCTCGACCGAGGGCGAGGCCGATCGACTCGGCGTCGCCGGCTCGGTGCGGAACCTCGCCGACGGCGGGGTCGAGGTCGAGGCGGAGGGCACCCCCGACGAGGTCGAGGCCCTGCTCGCGTGGCTCCGGGTCGGGCCCGACGGCGCGCACGTCGACTCGGTCGACGTGGAGCAGCTCGTGCCCACGGGCGAGGCGGGGTTCGAGACCCGGCACTGAGCGCCGGGGCCGACACGGGCCCTGCGGGAGAGGGCCCGGCGGGAGAAGGCCCGGCCCGGGTGCTCGCACGCACCCGACAGCGTGGAGACCCCGGACCGAGCCGGTGGCATCCATGGGAGGATGCACCTCGAATCTACCAGCCCGGCCGGGACCGGACACCCGCTCGTCCGAGCGGCCCGAGGTCGCGAGGTCGGATCGCAGGCTCGACCTCACATCCGGGGCCCGGCGGGCGTCTACAGGATGACCGGCACCGGCCGAGGTGAGGAGGACAGCGTGGGCCCAGGAGCGAAGATGCCCTTCGACCGGGTCGTCGACCGGCACGGGGCCACCGTGCTCCGCGTCTGCCGGTCGATCCTCCGCCCGGCCGACGCCGACGACGCCTGGTCGGAGACCTTCCTCTCGGCCCTCCTGGCCTGGCCCTCGCTCGACCCCGACACCGACCTGGAGGCGTGGCTCGTGACCGTCGCCCGACGCAAGGCCGTCGACGTGGTGCGGGGCGACCGACGTCGCGCCGTGCCCGTCGAGGTCCTCCCCGAGCCGCCCGCCGGCCCGTCCTTCGACGAGGTGCTCGCCCGCGACGACGAGCTGCTGACGGCGGTGCGGGCCCTGCCCGACCGCCAGCGGGCGGCCGTCGTCGCGCACCACCTCGAGGGCCTGAGCCACGACGAGGTCGCCGCCGCCACGGGACGCAGCAGCGCCGCGGTGCGCCGCGCGTCGTCGGACGGGATCGCCGCGCTGCGGACGAGGCTGACCTCGTGACCGGCCCCGAGATCGGCGCCGGCCCCGAGGTGGGCGGGGCCGTTCCCGAGGCGGGCGGGACGGTCGCCGTGACCGCCGCCGAGGCGGCCACGCTCGACGCCCTCCGATCGCGCCTCGCCGACCGCGCCGAGGCCGAGGGCGTGCTCGACGTCGCCTGGCGGACGGTCGACTCGCCCGTCGGCCCGCTGCTGCTCGCCGCCACCGAGGCGGGGCTCGTGCGGGTCGCCTTCGACGTCGAGGGGCACGAGGCCGTGCTCGACCGCCTCGCCGTCGCCGTGAGCCCCCGGGTGCTGCGGGCCCCCGCGCGGCTCGACCGCGTGGCCGCCGAGCTCGACGAGTACTTCGCCGGCCGCCGGCGCACCTTCGACGTGACGCTCGACCGACGCCTCTCGACCGGCTTCCAGCGGACGGTGCTCACGCACCTCCGCGAGATCCCCTACGGCGAGACCGCCAGCTACGGCGCGGTCGCCCTCGCGGCCGGCAGCCCCCGGGCGGTCCGGGCCGTGGGCACCGCCTGCGCGACGAACCCGCTGCCGCTCGTCGTGCCCTGCCACCGCGTGGTGCGCAGCGACGGCACGGCCGGTCGGTACCGCGGCGGCGAGGCGGCGAAGGCCCTCCTCATCGCCCTCGAGGCCCACTCGTGAGCGACGTCGTCGTCGGACCCGACGGCCTCGCCCGCCCGGCCTGGGCGAGCGTCGACCCGATGCTGCGCGACTACTACGACACCGAGTGGGGCCTGCCGGTGCGCGACGAGCGCGGGCTGTTCGAGCGGCTCAGCCTCGAGGCCTTCCAGTCGGGGCTGTCGTGGGCGACGATCCTCCGCAAGCGCCCGGCGTTCCGCGAGGCGTTCGCGGGGTTCGACCCCGACGTCGTCGCCGCGTTCGACGACGACGACCGTGCCCGGCTGCTGGCCGACGCCGGCATCGTCCGGAACCGGCTGAAGATCGACGCGACGATCGCGAACGCGCGCGCCACGGTCGACCTCCGGGCGCGCGGCGGCCTGGTCGAGCTGGTCTGGGCCTCCCGCCCGGCCGAGACGCCGAGACCGACGACCATGGCCGAGGTCCCGACGACGTCGCCCGAGAGCGTCGCGCTGTCGCGGCGCCTCAAGGCCGAGGGGTTCCGCTTCGTCGGCCCGACCACCATGCACGCCCTCATGGAGGCCGTCGGCATCGTCGACACCCACCTGCTCGACAGCCACCGACGCGGGTCGTCGGGCGTGTGGGCGTGAGCGGTCCCGAGCGCGCCGCCGACCGGTTCGTCCTCCCCGTGGACGGCCCGTACGACGTGGCGCACGCGATCGGCATCCTCGCCGCCCACAGCACGCCGCTCGCCGAGCAGACCGACGTCGCCGCGCGGCGCCACGGCCGGCTCGTCGACCTCGGCACCGGAGGCGCGGGCGCGGACCCGGGCGCGGGCGCAGGTGCGGATGCCCCGCCGCGCCTCGTCCGCGTCGACGTCGTGCTCGACGAGGGGGCCGTCGCCGTCGAGGTGCGCCCCGCCGACGGGGTCGACCTGGACCCCGACGACCGCGACCGGCTGGCCGCAGTCGTCCGCCGGTGGCTCGACCTCGACGCCGACGTCGAGGCCGTGCAGGCCGCGCTCGGCGACGACCCCGTGCTCGGGCCGCTCGTCCGCGCCCGGCCCGGCATCCGCCTCACCGGCAGCCCCGACGGCTTCGAGACGGCGGTGACCACCGTGCTCGGGCAGCAGGTCTCGCTCGCGGCGGCCCGCACCTTCACCGGCAAGCTCGTCGCCGCCTACGGCACGCCCGTGCCCGGCACCGGCCTCACGCGGTTCCCGCGGGCGGAGGTCGTCGCGGGGGCCGACGTCGCCGAGCTCCGAGCCGCGATCGGCGTCACCGGATCGCGGGGCCTCACCGTCTCCGCCCTCGCCGCCGCCGCGGTCGACGGGCTCGTGGTCGACCCCGAGGGCGACCACGCCGACATCCGCCGCCGGCTGCACGCGGTCCGCGGGATCGGCCCGTGGACCGTCGAGTACCTGGCGATCCGCGCGCTCGGCGACCGCGACGCGTGGCCGAGCGGCGACCTCGTCCTCCGGCGCGTGCTCGGGGGCGTCACGGCGCGCGAGGCGGAGGCCGCCGGGGAGGCGTGGGCCCCCCACCGCGCGTACGCCCTGTTCCAGCTCTGGGCCGGCGCCCTCGTCACGGCCTGACGCCGCCGGCGGGCCGGGCAGGCCCCGGGCGGCTACCGTCGGACGCACCGACGACAGGAGCACCCCGTGACCGAGCCCCACGACCCCCGCGCGACGCCCGCCGAGCCGAACACGGTGTCGGAGGACGCCGTCGAGGCCGCGGCCCTCGCGACCCACGAGGCCGACGGCCCGCGCACCGACGGCACGGGCACGGCCGCCGAGCGCGGCGACGACGCCCCCACCGACACCCAGGGAGCAGCCGCGGGCGACGACACGGCAGCGGGAGACGCGAGCCCCGACGGCGACGTGACCCGGTCGCTCGGCGGCCCGACGTCCGGCGAGGACGACTACGTCGCCGTCAACCCGGCCGGCATCTCGGGCGAGCCCACGGCGGCGCTGACCGCCGACGAGGAGCAGGCCCGCGGCGAGACCGGCCCCGAGGTCGGCGCCCGCTCGCACGGCAGCTCCGGCCGCTGACCGGCTGCCGCGCCGGTCGGGTGGCATGCTGGTCGGGATGACCTCCTCGCGCGCACACCTCGACGACTTCGCCTCGTTCATCTCGGCCTCCCCCTCTTCGTTCCACGCCGCGGCCGAGGCCGCCCGGCGCCTCGACGACGCCGGGTTCGAGCGCCTGGTCGAGACCGAGGCGTGGCCGACCGGCCCGGGTCGCCGCTACGTCGTCCGCGACGGCGCCGTGATCGCCTGGATCCAGCCCGAGGGCGCAGGCCCGACGACCCCGTACCGCATCGTCGGCGCACACACCGACTCCCCCGGCTTCAAGCTCAAGCCGAAGCCGACCACCGGCTCGCGAGGCTGGCTGCAGGCCGGCGTCGAGGTCTACGGCGGGCCCCTCCTCAACTCCTGGCTCGACCGCGACCTCGAGTTCGCCGGTCGCCTCGTCACGCGCGGAGGCGCGGTGCACCTCGTCCGCACCGGCCCGGTGCTGCGCTTCCCTCAGCTGGCGATCCACCTCGACCGGGCCGTGAACGGCGAGGGGCTCGTCCTCGACCCGCAGCGGCACCTCCACCCCGTCGTCGGGGTCGGGCCCGTCGAGGGGGCCGACGTGCTCGCCCGGCTCGCGGCCCTCGCCGGGATCGCGGCCGACGACGTGGCCGGGTACGACGTCTCGGTGGCCGACACCGCGCCTCCCGCGGTGATCGGATTCGACGGCGACCTGTTCGCGGCCGGGCGCATGGACAACCTGTCGTCGACGCACGCGGGACTGACGGCGCTGCTCGACGTCGCCGCCTCGGGCACCGCCCTCGACCACGTCGCCGTCTTCGCCGCGTTCGACCACGAAGAGGTGGGCTCCGAGACCCCGTCCGGCGCGGCCGGCCCGATGCTCGCCGACGTCGTGACCCGCGTGACGGCGGGCCTCGGCGGCGGCGAGACAGAGCGCATCCGCGCGATCGCCGGCTCGTGGTGCCTCTCGGCCGACGCCGGCCACGCCGTGCACCCGAACTACCCCGAGCGGCACGACCCGGTGAACCAGCCGGTCGTGAACCGCGGCCCGCTGCTCAAGATCAACGCCAAGCAGCGCTACGCGACCGACGGGCCCGGGGCGGCCGAGTGGGCGCGTGCCTGCGCCCAGGCCGACGTCCCGTACCAGGAGTTCGTCTCGAACAACGCGGTGCCGTGCGGCTCGACGATCGGCCCGATCACCGCCACGCGGCTCGGCATCCGGACGGTCGACGTCGGCATCCCGCTGCTGAGCATGCACTCGGCGCGCGAGCTCTGCGGCGTCGACGACCCGGCGTACCTGGCTCGCGCGGCGGCGGCCTTCCTGGCGCCGACCGACTAGCGACGGGGCCCGGCCGGGCGTGGCAGCGGGACGAGCCGCCTCCGGGCCTGCCACACTCGGACGATGCAGATCAGCAGCGTGACCGTCGGGCTCTCGGTGAGCGACCTCGTGGCGGCCCGCTGCTGGTACGAGTCGGTGCTCGAGATCGACTCGCCCGAGGCCGAGCCCGTCGAGGGCATCGTCGAGTACGACCTCGGCGGCTGCTGGCTGCAGCTCGGCGAAGAGCTGCCCACCGGCTCGGCCACGGCCGTGCTCCGCCTCGGCGTCGACGACGTGCGGGCCGAGCGCGAGCGCCTCGTCGACCTCGGCGTCGCCGTGCCCGAGGTCGTCCACGTGCCCGGGGTGATCGACGTGGTCGACTTCCCCGACCCCGACGGCAACCTGCTCAGCCTCTACACGCTGGCCGGCTGACCGTGGCTCGGAGCACCGACGACCGCAGCACGAGGAGGCGCAGCTCGGCCCCGCGTCGCGGCCGCGACGAGTCGTCGACCCGGGTCGCCGTGCAGCGGGTGCACCGCGGCGACCTGTACGTGCGCGTCTCGACCATCGGCACGACCGGCGAGCGCCCGTTCGTGCTCGTGCCGGGCATCGGCGTCTCGTCCGACTACTTCGAGCGCCTGGCCCCGAACCTCAACGAGTTCGGCCCGGTGCACGCCCTCGACCTGCCCGGCTTCGCCGGCGTGCCGCACCCGGGGTCGGCGCTCGAGATCCGGCAGTTCGCCGACCTGGTGGCCGCGGTCATCGACGACCTCGGCCTCGTCGACCCCGTCGTCGTCGGCCACTCGATGGGCACGCAGATCGTCACCGACCTCGCCGCCCGTCGACCCGACATCTCGACGCTCGTGCTCATCGGGCCCGTCGTCGACCCGACGCTGCGGAGCGTCTGGCGGGCCGGCAGCCGGTTCCTCCGCGCCGCCTGGCACGAGCCCGGGCGCGTCAAGGTGCTCGCCGTGCGGGCGTACCTGATCTGCGGCGTCCACTGGTTCGTGCAGGTGCTGCCGAAGATGATGACGTACCGCATCGAGGACGCCCTCCCCCACGTGCAGGCCGACACCCTCGTCATCCGCGGCGAGCACGACGCCGTGGCCCCGCGCTCGTGGGTCGAGCGGGTGGGCCGGCTCCTGCCCGCGTCCCGCCTCTGGGAGATGCCGGGCGCCGCCCACTCCGTCATGCACGCCCACGCCGAGGAGGTCGCCCGCCTCTGCGTCGAGCACGCCGAGCAGCCGCTCGACCCGGCGGGCGGCACCCCCGTCGTGCACCGCTACGGTGACGCCGGCAACGGCAACGAGCGCGACGACTTCGACCCGACGCTCGCCGACAGCGCCGCGGCCCTCGGGGCGACGCTCCGCGAGGGGGCGGCCATCCTCCGCGGCGACGACGAGGCGCTGGCCGCGGCGAAGACCGACCACGCCGAGGCGATGGAGTCCGCGTTCCGGCGCGCGCACCGCGACGACGAGGGCGACGCGGGAGACTCCGACGCGATCGCCGACGCCGAGGACGACACCGGCCGCTGACGGGCCCGGCGGCCGGTCCGCGGGGGCCGACCCGCGCCTCCTACGCCCCGGTGACGGTCAGCCAGATCAGGGCGACGTTGAGCGCCACCACGACGGCCGCGCAGGCCCAGGCCGCGACGCGGGTGGCGAGGGCGTTCACCCCGGTGCCCATGAGGCGGCGGTCGCTCGTCAGCACCACCAGCGGGATCAGCGCGAACGCGATGCCGAAGCTCAGCACGACCTGGCTGAGCACGAGCAGCCAGGTCGGGCTGATGCCCGTCGCCAGCAGGACGAGGGCCGGCACGAGAGTGACGACCCGCCGCACCCACAGCGACAGGCGGACGTGCAGCAGCCCGTGCATGATCTCGGCCCCGGCCATGGCCCCGATCGACGTCGACGCGAGGCCCGAGGCGAGCAGCCCCACGGCGAAGAGCACGCCGACGACCGGGCCGAGCGCGTCGGCGATGGCGTCGTGGGCACCGGGGATGGTATCGGTGCCGGTGCGGCCGGGGAGGGTCGAGGCGGCCAGCACCAGCATCGAGATGTTGACGCCGCCCGCGACGACGAGCGCCGCGACGACGTCCCACCGCGTGGCCCGCAGCACGCGACGACGGTCGGCGCCCTCGGTCACCGTGCCGTGGTGGTCGCGCACGAGGGCCGAGTGCAGGTAGACGGCGTGCGGCATGACCGTGGCGCCGAGCATCGACGCGGCGAGCAGCACCGACTGCGACCCCTCGAAGCGCGGCACGAGGCCCGCGAGCATGTCGCCCGCCGAGGGCGGCGAGAAGAGCAGGCCCGCGCAGAAGCCGATGGTGAGGACGGCCAGCAGGGCGATGACGACGGTCTGGAAGACGTGCCCGCCGCGGTACCGCGTGAGGGCGAGGAGGCCGAGCGAGACCGCTCCGGTGATGACGCCCCCCACGACGAGCGGCACGCCGAAGAGCAGCTGCAGGGCGAGCGCCCCGCCGATGATCTCGGCGACGTCCGTCGCGGCCGCCACGACCTCGGCCTGGCCCCAGAAGGCGAGGCGGCGGCGACGCCCGAGCCGCTGGCCGAGCACCTCGGGCAGCGACCTGCCCGTGACGATGCCGAGCTTCGCCGACAGGTACTGCACGAGCACCGCGATGGCGTTCGCGGCCACGAGCACCCACAGCAGCAGGTACTGGAACTGCGCCCCGGCCGTGAGGTTGGCCGCGACGTTGCCCGGGTCGACGTAGGCGATCGCCGCGACGAAGGCAGGGCCGAGCAGCGTGCCCCGCGGACGAGGGCGAGGCACGGGAGCGGCGGCGGACGCACGGGCGGAGGGCGGCGGAGCGAGGGCGGCGGAGCGCGCCTCCCCGGCGTCGTCGATCGTGGGCATGAGCGAGATCCTACCCATGTTTCGGCATGCCGAATCTTTTTGTTCGCCGTCAGGCAGGGCCGTGACGCACGGGAGGCGCGGCGTGCGTCCTCCGCACCCCGCGCCTGCCGGCCGGTGGTCGCCTCCCGGCGCCCGGCGAGACCTACTCGGTCGCGATGGTGATCGTCGCGACGCCCACGAGGAGCTCGTCGGCGACGGCCGTCGTGCCGAACGTCTCGTTCAGCAGCGAGGCCGCGTCGGGGCTCACGTGGACCGTCGTGCCGGTCAGCACGGCCGTGCTGCCGACCGTCTGCAGCGGCTCGAGCGTGCCGCCCCAGAGGTTGAAGAGGTACGCGTGCTCGACGGCGGTGGTGCCGTCGACCGCGACGTCGCCGTAGAGCTTCGACTCGCCGGGGTCGATCTCGAAGTCGGTGAGCTCGACGACCGTGCCGTCGGCCGCGGTCAGGCTGATGCCGGAGCCGTCGTGCTCGATGTCGCCCTGGACGTAGGGACGGACGTCCTCCTCCGGGTCGTAGTACTCGACGTTGCCGCCCGTGATCGGGAACGAGAACGTGCCGTCGGCGAAGGTCCCCGTGCCGACGGGGGCCGGGGTGAGGCCGAGCGACGTGAGGGCCGTGACGAAGCCCGCGTCGACCTCGACCTGCGTGTCGACGCCGCCGCTGAGGTCGCCGACCGCGGCGAGGGGCGTGGCCTCGCCGACGGCCTCGTCGGACCGGGTCGCGTTGACGGGCTCGGTGGGGGCGGTGTTGTTGCTCTCGCTGTCCGAGGTGGAGGCGCAGGCGGCCAGCGAGAGGGCGAGGGCGCCGGCCGCCACGACGCCGGCGGCCTTCGTGGCGAGTGAGGAGCGGTCGAGGTGTCGCATCGGGGTTCCTTACGTCTGTGGTGCGGGTGGTGAGGGAGGGCCGTGGCCCTGCCCCAGTCTGCCCGGGCGGGGCTGTGCGGGGCTGTGCGGGTCCGGCCGGGTGGCGGCCGGGCCCGGCCGCTCAGACCTGGTGCTCGGGGATGAAGCGGTCGACGCGGCGGTGGTAGCGCTGGCCGAGCAGCCCGCCGAGCACGGCGCCGACGAAGCTCAGCACGACGAGCAGCGCGAGGAAGACGATCGACTCGACGGAGCTCGACATGAGGTCGTCCGTGGTCGGGATCATCGGGTTCGGCGCGCTCTGGTCGCCGGCCTGCACGGCCACGACCCCGGCGACCACCGTGGTCACGACGGTGATGACGAGGCCCCAGAGCCACGTCGCGATCCCCTGCTTGACGCCGGAGAAGCGGGCCATCCGCGACGCGGTGTACCCGCCGAGGAGGTAGCCGACGAAGACGATGACGAGCACCGCGACGCCGACGACGAGCGAGAGCGCGTCGCCGTTCTGCTGCAGGTAGGCCTGCATCGTGAAGGGCGTCGGATCGGTCGTCGAGGCGATCGCCACGCCCGCGGTGATCGAGGCGAAGATCGCGAAGAGCACGACGCCGACGCCGGTCGCCGTGAACCAGCCGAGGAGGCCGGAGCCGAAGCGCATGCCGCCGAACTCCTCCTTCTGCTCGGCGAGCAGGTCGCGGCGGAGGCCGACGCGGTCGATGTCTCCGTCGTCGGTCGTCGGGTAGCCGCCGGTGCGGTCGCGCTCGCCCGTGGGGCTGGGCATGCCGGAGCCGCCGTCCGAGACCGGGTAGGCGGTGGTGCGGGCGTCGCGCAGGCGGCCGTCGTCCTCGCGGTGGCCGGAGCCGGCGGCGGCCGCGCCGGCGCCGACGGCGGCACCCGCGGCGAGGCCGTTGCCGGCGCCGGGCGCCTGACCGGGGGCGAGCGGTGCGGCGACCGTCGGGGCGTCTCGGTCGTCGTGACGGGTCACGGGCTCGGTGCGCGCGGCCTCGGCGGCGCGCAGCGCCTCGTCGTCGTGGAGGGGGCGGCGGGGGCCGTCCTCGTCGCGGCCGTCGGTCGGCGTTGCCGACCAGGCGCGGGCCGCGGGGGCGACGGGCGTCACGACGGGCGGCGGGACGGAGTCGGTGCGCTCGGCGGCGTGCTCGGTCCCGTCGCGGTCCGATGCGCTCTCGTCGTGCTGGTCTGCACCCGGGGCGTCGAACGCCCGGGTCTCGGTCGAGTCGGCCGTGGCGGAGTCAGGTGTCGTCGTCTCGTCCCGCTGCGCCGAGCCCTCGCCGGCGACGACCGTGTGGGCCGTCCCTGAGTCGTCGACCGGACCGTCGACGCGCTGGCCGGCACCGCCCGCGGGCACCTCGGCCGCGGCGGGCGTCGTGCCGTCGGGCGACATCGGCGTGGCGACGTCGTCGGGCAGCGAGGCCGCCGGCGGGAAGAGCTCGCCCGAGCCCTCGCCGTCGCGGTGGTGGCCGGCGTCGGCCTCGGCGCCGTGGCCGTCGTGGCCGTCGTGGCCGCGGTCGTGCGCGTCGCCGTCGGTCTGCTCGACGTCGACGGGCGGCGTGCTCTCCACGCCGCCGAAGTCGACGGCGGGGGCGGCCGCGGGCTCGCGCGGGCCGTCGTGGGAGGCCGAGGCCAGCGGCGCGCTGCCGAAGTCGACCGTGGGGGCGTCGTCGCCGGCGTGGCCGTGGTCGATCGGGGCGCCGTCGGGCGAGCCGTCCGTCGTCCCGTCCGCGCGGTCGTCCGGGCGGCGGTCGTCGTGGTGCTGGCGGTCGTCGCGGGAGCGGTCGTTCGGGGGGAAGTCGGCGTCGGTCATGGTTCGCTCCTCGTGTTCGGGGACTCGTGCGGGGTGCCGGACGTGGTGCACGTCGACGGCGGACGGCGCATCCTGCGCCTGTGATCTCGCTGAACGGTACGCCCGTCGGCCCTCCGAGGTCGGGAGGCGACGCCCGCCGGGGCCGACGTCCCCCGCCCGCCGGGCCGGTACCGTGGAGCGACCGCACCCCCGAGACAGACGAGGACGTCCCATGACCGACACCCCGCAGCCCGCCCCCGGCGCCCGCGTCGACGGAGGCCGTCGTCCCCGTCCGAACCCCGACATCGCCCGCTCGTGGCTGCTCGTCCCCGGCACCGCCCCCGACCGCTTCGACTCGGCGTCGACGTCGCGGGCCGACCAGGTCGTGCTCGACATCGAGGACGCCGTCGACCCCGCCCGCAAGCCCGCGGCCCGCGACGACGTCGTCGCGTGGCTCCGCGGCGGCGGCAGCGCGTGGGTGCGCATCAACGACCGCTCGACCGACTTCTGGTCGGACGACGTCGACGCGCTGCTCGGCCTGCCGGGCCTGCAGGGCGTGATGCTCGCCAAGACCGAGGCGCCCGAGCACGTGACCGAGACGTTCGACCGCCTGGGCGGCGCCGTCCGCGTGCTCGCCCTCGTGGAGTCCGCCCTCGGCATCGAGGAGAGCCCGGCGATCGCCAAGGCCCGCGGCGCCTTCCGCCTCGCCTTCGGCAGCGGCGACTACCGCCGCGACACCGGCACGAGCGCCGACGACCTCGCCATGGCCTACCCGCGCTCCCGTCTCGTGGTCGCGAGCCGCATCGGCGGCCTGCCCGGCCCGATCGACGGCCCGACGGTCGGCAGCAGCCACCCCGTCCTCCGCGAGCAGGCCGGCGTCGCCGTGGCCCTCGGCCTCACCGGCAAGCTCTGCCTCGACGTCGAGCAGCTGCCCGTCATCAACGAGGTCATCAGCCCGACCCCCTCCGATGTCGCCTGGGCGCAGGACTTCCTCGCCGACTTCGAGGCCCGCGGCCGCGTGATCCGCGACGGCAGCGACCTGCCGCGCCTCGGCCGCGCCCAGAAGATCGAGAAGCTCGCCACGGCGTTCGGGGTGAGCCCGGCCAGCTAGGCGGGGCGGACGAGAACGCAGGAGGCGCATCCCGGCCGGGGTGCGCCTCTTGCGTCGTCCGGGCGGTCGCCGCGCCCCCGCCGTCGACCGGCACCAGGATCGATCCTTGACAACCGACTGTCGGCGACATATCTTTGACACATCGCGGAACGCTCCGCGACAGACGGGCTCCCTGCACGGCCCCGCCCCTGCCCCGAGAGGACGTCCCCATGGACCACATCACCCACCACGACCACGCCGACCACGGCCACGACCGCCGCGACGACCACGACCGCCTCGCCGGCGGCGGCCGTTTCGGCCGCCCCTTCGCCCGGGGCTTCGGCCCCGGCCCGGGCGCCTTCGGGCCCGGCATGTTCCCCGGCTTCGGCCCGGGCGGCTTCGGCCCCGGCGGCCATCGCGGCGGCCGCGGACGCGCCCGCCGAGGCGACGTGCGCCTCGCGATCCTGTCGCTGCTCGCCGACGCCTCGTCCAACGGCTACGGCCTGATCAAGGCGATCGCCGAGCGCACCGACGGCGCGTGGAAGCCGAGCCCCGGCTCGGTCTACCCGACGCTGCAGCAGCTCGTCGACGAAGAGCTGATCACGACCGAGGGCGACGCGACCGGCGCCAAGGGCGAGTACTCGCTGACCGACGCCGGCCGCGCCTACGTCGCCGAGCAGACCGACGCCATCGACGCCGCCTGGTCGGCCGCGGCCGGCGAGGCCGGCGGGTCGGACGAGTTCCGCGAGAGCATCGGCAAGCTGTTCGGCGTCGTCCAGCAGTTCCGCTTCGGCGTGACCGACGCGCAGCGCGCGGCGGCGATCGCGAAGCTCGACGAGACGCGGCGCGCGCTCTACGCCATCCTCGCCGACTAGCTGTCCGACCAGTCGGCTCGCCGACCAGCGCGGCGACGCGCGGCGACGCGACCACCCCGGGGAGGCGCGGTGCAGGGACGACCTGCACCGCGCCTCCCCGTCGTCGTCCGACGCCCGGCGGACCGGTCGGTACCCCGCTCTCACACGGGGCCCCCACCCGCGTCGGCCACCATCGGGGCCGACAGCGAGGTGGCGCATGACGACGTTCGGCATCGAAGAGGAGTTCATCTTCCTCGACCCGCGCACCCTGACGCCCTCCGACGTCGGCGCCGCCGTCCACGACGAGCTGCTCGGGCGGGCGCGGGAGTCGCGCTTCGTGAGCCACGAGTTCCTCGCCTCGCAGATCGAGCGGTCGAGCCCGGTCTTCTCGACCGCGGGGCAGGCCGAGGCCGACCTCGTCACGTTCCGAACGCGGCTCGCCGCCCAGGCGGAGCGACGCGGGGTCGTCGCGGCGGCGGTCGGCACCCCCTTCATGTGCGCCGGGTGGCCGTCGGTGACCGACTCCGAGCGGTACCACCAGGTCGAGGCGGAGTTCCGCGGGCTGGTGACCGACCACCTCATCAACGGCACGCACGTCCACGTCGCCGTGCCGTCGCGCGACGCCGGGGTGGCCGTCCTCAACCGCGTGCGCACCTGGCTGCCGACGCTCCTCGCGCTCACGGGCAACAGCCCGTACTGGCACGGCGCCGACACCGGCTTCGCGAGCTGGCGGGCGATGCACATGCGCCGGTGGTCGTCGGGCGGCTGCCCTCCCCCCTTCGCCGACGCGGACGACTACGACCGGCGCCTCGCCCGCCTCGTCGGCGTGGCCGGCACCTACGACACCCGCACCGTGTGGTGGAACGCCCGGCTCGCCGAGGGGCACCCGACGGTCGAGATCCGCGTCGCCGACGCGCAGCTCGACGCCGGACAGGCCCTCCTCGTCGCGGCGCTGTCGCGCGCGCTCGTCGTCACGTCGCTGGCCGAGGCCGAGCGCGGAGACCCGCCGCCGTCGGTCGACCCCGAGCTGCTCGACGCCGGGCTCTGGCACGCCGCGCGCGACGGCCTCGGCGGCGACCTGCTCGACCCCGTCGCGCTCGAGCTGCGCGGGTCCCGCGAGGTCGTGCACCGCCTGCTCGTGCACGTCGGCGACGCGCTCGACGCCGAGGGCGACCACGAGCGCGTCCGGAGCCTCCTCGACCGGCTGCACGCCGACGGCACGGGGGCGGAGCGGCAGCGGGCCGCCGTCCGCCGCGGGGGCGTCGCCGCGCTGGGCGAGCTCTACCGGACGGCGCTCGTCGCGCGCGCCTGAGCCCTGGCCCGGTCGGCCCGATGTCGGGGGCCCGGTGCACGATGGAGCCACACCCACCAGGCGACACCGCAGGAGGCGCGCATGACCATCGCAGACAGCCAGCCCGAGACGGTCTCCGCGGCCGGGTACGACCCCGGCTTCCTCGCCGTGCAGGTCCCCCTCCCCGACACCGGCGGCCGCACGGTGGTCGACCTGCCGTACGCCCACTTCAGCGTGCTGCTCGACCCGGAGCGCAAGCTCGCCGCCCTCACCGCGGTGAACGTCGACGGCTCACGGCTCGTCGACCTCGAGCGGGGCGACGACTGGCACCTCGACGAGCGCGTGCCGGCCGAGCAGCAGTGCGGGCCCGAGGTCTACGCCCGCAACGACCTCGACCGAGGCCACCTCGTCCGGCGCCGCGACCCGGTCTGGGGCGACGCGTCGGTCGCGTCGCGGGCGAACCTCGACACCTTCACGTACACGAACGCCGCGCCCCAGGCGGGCGAGTTCAACCAGTCGAGCGAGCTCTGGCTCGGCCTGGAGGACCAGGTGCTGCAGTACGCGACGACCTGGCAGCAGCGGCTGACGGTCTTCACCGGGCCGGTGCTGCGGGCCGACGACGCGCTCTACCGCGGCGTCCGCGTCCCGCGCAGCTTCTTCAAGGTCGCCGCCTGGGCGACGGAGGACGGCGCCGCCCTGCGCACGGCGGGCTACGTCCTCGACCAGTCGTCGGAGCTCGAGGGCGCCGACCTCGAGGAGGCCTTCGCGGCGGCCCAGGCGAGCGACTCCCCGCCGCCGCTCGGCCCGTACCGCACCTTCCAGGTGCCCGTGCGCGACATCGCCGCGCTGACCGGGCTCGAGCTCGCCCAGCTGGCGGAGGCCGACTCGCTGCAGACCGTGCCCACGATCGAGCCGCCCGACGGGTTCCGCCCCGGCTGGGTGCCGCTCGACTCCGTCGACCAGCTGACGTTCTGAGCGTCCGGCGCTCCGCCGCTGACGCGCAGGTGGGCCTGGCAAGATCGTCGTCCATGTCCTCCACCGACTCGATCCCCCCGGCCGGCCGGCCCCGTCGGGTCGCGCCCGCGGCGCCGCTGCCGCGTGACATGGCCCGGGCCCTGACGATCCCGAGGCACCGCGACGGCGTGCCCGCCCGGGCGACCGGCTGGCGCGACGTGACCGTCCGCGTGGCCGTCCCGGCGCTCGCCCGGCGCGCGGCCGACGACGTCCGTCATCTGCTGCACGAGCCCGAGCTGCACTACGCCTCCGGCCTGCGCCTCGGCACCCTCGCCCTGCTGCCCCGGCCGGGCGCCCTGACCCGCGTGGTGCTCTCGTGGGAGTGGTCGGTCGAGGCCGCCTCCTTCGCCGTGCACTCGCTCGACGGGAGCGCCTACGAAGCCCCCGAGGCGGCCGCGCTCGAGTCGTGGCTGCGGGTCGCCGCCCGGCGCCTCGACGCGCTCGACGACGTGCTCGACCGCGCGGCGGCGCACGTGGTCGCCGACGTGGCCGCGGGCCTCGACGTGAGCACGCCGTCGCTCGCCCGGCCCGCCCCCGACGGGACCGGCTCGCGCGGCGACGACGACCGTGCCCGCGACGCCGACCTCGACCTCGTCGTCGTGGAGGCGCACCTCGGGACGAGCGTCGAACCGCCTCGTCCGGCCGCCGCGCACGCCCGCGTCGAGGTCGTCGTGCCCGACGGCGCCGACCCCGGCTGGGAGGCCTTCGTCGACGCGTCCACCCGCGAGACCCTCGGCTTCCGGCGCACGCTCGACGAGGACGGCACGCCCGTGGCGTTCAGCTACCTCGTCGCCGACCACGTCGACGACGTGGACGTCGCCGACCTCGTCCACTGGCACGACAAGCACATCCTCGGCCAGCTCCTCGCCGAGGACGTCCGGCAGGCGTGCGTGCACCTGCTGTCGGGCCTCGAGTCGCCGGCGTCCGTGGGTTACGCGCTCTGAGCCGCGGGCCGCGGGCGCGGCCTCCGGGTCGCGGGCTACGGCCGCGTGTCGACGATGGCCACGAAGCGACTGCCGATGCCGTCGACCTCGCTGCGGGCCGTCCCGGGCTCGGGCTCGGGCAGCTCGTCGGCGTGGTGGTCGTCGCAGCTGAGCCAGGTGTAGTCGGGCCACCACTTCTTCGGCCGGGCCGCCTCGTGGTACCCGCAGACGACGCAGGCGAGGTCGACCCAGACCGGCTTGCCGGTGCGGTTGGCCCTCGACTGCACCAGCCAGGCGGGCGGCTGCTTCTCGAGGGCGACGAGCTCGTCGACCGTCAGCCGGGCGGGGATCCCGTGGCGCACGGCCATCTCGATCGGGATGTCGAGCTGCTGCGCAGCGTCTCGTCTCGTGATCACGGAGCCCACCTTAACCCGCGGCGGCCCGCGGCGCGGCCCCGGGCCGTCGTCGGCCGGGTCAGCGCCCGGCGACGCCGCGGTCGAGGCGCTTCTCGAAGCAGATCGACTGCGGGATGGTCGTGACGTAGGGCTCGTAGGTCGGGATCGGCGTCCAGCCGACCTTCTCGTACAGCGCGACGGCGTCGGGCTGACGGTCGCCGGTCTGGAGGATCATCCGCTCGGCCCCGCCCTCCCCGGCGACCCGCTCGAGCGCCGCCATGAGCAGGCGCCCGATGCCGCGGCCGCGCTGCGAGGCGTCGACGATGACCCGCTTGACCTCCCACTGCCCGTCGCGGTCGTACAGGACGGCGTGGCCGAGGGCCGTGCCCTCGGGGTCGACGACGAGCAGGGTCGCCCGGACGTTCTCGGGGTGCACGTGGAGGGCGGCGTCGCGGGCCGCGACGACCTCGACGGGCTCGGGCTCGCGGCCCAGGCCGTAGACGGCGGTCATCTCGGCGTCCATGCGGGCGCGGAGCTCCGCGGCCCGGGGGTCGTCGTAGTCGACGAGGGCGGTGTGGAGCGGGGGCAGGGCGGTGTTCGTCACCGGTCGATCATGCCACCTCGAGGAGGTCCCTCGACGACGGTCGCCGGCCGCTGCGGCCCCCGCCTCGCGTCGGGCGTCCGACCTGCGAGGCGGCGCCCCGACGACGGCCTAGAAGTAGATGCCCCGCGCCGCCATGAACGGCACCGGGTTCGTCGAGACGCCGCCGTTGCGGGTCTCGAAGTGGAGGTGGCAGCCGGTCGAGTTGCCGGTCGAGCCCACGAGGGCGATGAGCTGGCCCGCGACGACCGACTGGCCGACCGAGACGCGGATGCCGCCGTTGACGATGTGTCCGTAGGCCGTGCTCACGCCGCCGGCGTGGCCGACGCGGACGTAGTTGCCGTAGCCGCCGTACGAGCCGGCGTAGCTGACCGTGCCCGAGGCGGCGGCGTAGATCGGCGAGCCGCAGCCCGGGGCCAGGTCGATGCCGTCGTGCATGCGGTAGATGCCGGTCACGGGGTTCACGCGCATGCCGTACCCGCTCGACATGTAGCCGGCGCTCGGTCGGACCCAGCCGCCTCCGCCGGTCGACGGCGCGGGGGCGGGGCTGCTCGGGGCCGGCGAGCTCGGCGCCGGGGCGCTGGGCGAGGGCGCCGGGCGGGCGGCAGCCGCGGCGGCCGCGGCGGCAGCGGCGGCGGCCGCGGCGGCAGCGGCGGCGGCCTGCTGCTGACGGAGCTCCTCGGCCTGACGGGCCAGCTCGGCCTCCCGGGCGGCCTTCTCGGCGGCGAGGCGGGCCTTCTCCGCCTCGACCCCGGCCTGGTACTGCTCCTCGGTGACGGCCGTGGCGCTCTGCAGCGACGCGAGCTGGGCCTGCAGGCGGGACTCGTTCTCCTGCTGAGCGGCCACCGCGGCGGCAGCGGCGTCGGAGGCCGCCTGAGCCTCGGACATCGAGGCCTCGGCGTCGTCGCGGAGGCCGACCAGCGCCTCCTTCGCGACCTTCGCCTGGTCGCTCAGCGACTGCGCGACGTTGCGGTCGGAGACGGCCTGCTGGCGGATGCCCTCGGCCTGCTCGGTGATCTTGCTCATGGCGCCGAGACGGTAGAGGAGGTCGTCGGCGGCGTCGCCCTCGGCCACGATCTGGGTCGAGACGTCGCCGCCGCCCGTTCGGGCGAGCTGCGCCGAGACCTGGCCCGCACGCCGCTCGCTCTCGTCGGCGACGGCCTCCTGCTCGGCGACCTGGGACTCGAGCTCGGCGAGCTTCGCGGCGCCGGTGTCGGCGGCGTCCTGCGCCTGCTGGAAGAGAGCGCCGAGGCGCTCGGCCTCGCTCTGCGCGTTCGCGGCGTCGGTCTGGAGGCCCGTGAGCAGCCCCTGCAGCTCGGAGATCTGCGCGGCCTTCGACGACTCGTTCGCGCGGGCGGCGGTGACGTCGTCCCAGCTCGGGTAGCCGGCCGCCTGCGCGGGCGAACCTCCCACGAGCACCCCGGCCACCACGACGGCGACGGCCAGCAGCATCGTCGAGACGGTGCCGACGGAGGCGCGGACGGCGGTGACGGAGCGGGGCTGACTCACGGAGGCGGGACCTAACTCGCAGGGGGGATCGCCGGTCTCCGCACGATCGAGCGCGCGTCCACCCGGCCGACGGACTCCTCCACCCTAGGTGCGGGACGCGGAAGGGTAAACCCGGAGTCCAGGGTTGCCCGCGATCAGTTTGTCCCCAGTTCTGGGTCCTCATGCGTTCACACGAGTCACACCAGTCACATCCGTGACCGGATCTGTACCCCGAGGATCACCGGGCCACCACGACGATGCGCAGTGCCGCCCGCCCCTCGCGGCCCCGTCCCCGAGCCCCTCGCTCAGCCCTCGAAGGCCGAGTTCAGGCGACGCAGCGCGGCCGCCAGGTCGGCGATCTCGGCGGGCCGCCACTCGCCGAGGGTCTCGGCGAGCGCCGCCCGGTTCGCCTCCGTCGAGCGGGCCAGCAGCTCGTCGCCGCGCGGCGTCAGCGACAGGACCTGGCCGCGGCGCCCGTCGGCCTCGCCCTCGCCGCCGGTCGAGACGAGGCCCAGCTCGAGCAGCCCGGCGAGCTGCCGCGACACGGTGGAGCGGTTGAGCCCGAAGTCCGCGGCGATGTCGACGGCGCGGCAGCCCGGGTGGGTCGCGATGAAGGTGACGAGCGAGTGCTCCACGAACGACAGGGGCGCGCTGCGGCGACGCGCCCGCGCCACGGCGCGTCGTGAGACCCGCTCGAGCTCGGAGTAGACGCGGTCGATCTCCGCCCGGTCCGCCCCGTCCTGCCTCGTGTCGCGCGTCATGGGCCGAGCCTAACGACCGCACGCCGGTCGGGACGCTCGCCCAGGACGACCGCTGGCGCCGCACGACGCGGAGGCGTACAGTCATGAGTTGCACGATGCAACAAAGGGGTTCGTCGTCGCGCAGGCCGACCGCCTGCACACCGTCCACCCCCGAGGAGCCCCGTGTCGTCACCCCAGTCCGAACCGTCCGGTCGAGTCGCCCTCCGCGAGCCGCGGCCGGGCGGGCACCCCGGTGAGCCCGACCGCGGCGGCTTCCCCGTCGTCGGCTCAGGAGAGGACGTCGCCCGCGCCGTCCCCGCGGGCACGGGGGGCCACAGCGTCCACATCCACCTGAACGAGCGACGCCGGCCCCGCCGGTCGCTGCCGGGCGCCTCCTTCTGGCGTGGCCTCGGGCTGCACCTGCTCATCCCCCTGTTCCTCGCCGCGGGCATGGCCCTGGCGTACCTCGGCGCCTTCGGCCAGCCGACGCCGCACCACCTGCCGGTGGCCGTCGTCGGCTCCTCCGCCGAGTCCGAGGTCTTCGCGCAGTCCCTCAACGACTCGGCGCCCGAGGCCCTGGACGTGCGGACGGTGCCCGACGCCGCCGCGGCCCGCGCCCTGATCGAGAGCCGCGACGTCGTCGCCTCCTACGAGGCGACGGCGACCGACGCGACGATCTCCGTCTCGAGCGCCGCGAGCGACACGACCGCCTCGGTCGTGGAGAAGGTCTTCCTGCCCATCGCCTACCGACAGCACCTGCCCGTGCAGGTCGACGACGTCGTGCCGACGGGCGAGGGCGACCCCACCGGCCAGGGCCTGTTCTTCCTCATGGTCGCGCTCAGCGTCGGCGGGTACGCCAGCGCCGCCGCGATCTCGGCCGTCGTCGCCGCCTCGCGCACCGGCCTCGCCACGCGCCTCGGCATCGCCGTCGGCACCGCGGCGCTCGTCGCCGCGATCGGCACCGTCGTCGTCGGCCCCGTCTACGGCATCGTCGACCACGCACTGTGGCCGCTCTGGCTGCTCAGCTGGCTGTACGTCAGCGGGATCGTCGTCGTCGGGGTGGGCCTGCACCCCCTGCTGCGGCACTGGACGACGCCTGTGCTGACGATGCTCTTCGTCATGCTCAACTTCACGAGCTCGGGCGGCGTCTTCGCGGCGCAGCTCGTGCCGTCCTTCTTCTCGGCGTTGTCCGCGTTCTGGAACGGCTCGGCCTGGCTGCACGCCACCCAGACCGTCGTCTACTTCCCCGCCCAGGGCATCGGGCGGGACGGCCTCGTGCTCGCGCTCTGGCTCGCGGCCGGCGTCGGCCTCGCCGTGCTCACGCACGCCTGGAGCCGCCGCCGCACCCGCCTCGCCGACGAGCGGGCCGAGGTCACCGAGGAGGACGAGGTCGTCGCGGCCTAGGCGTCGACCTCGGCGGGCTCGCCGGTCGGGTCGAGCGCGGCCGGGTCGTCGAGCCCGGGCCCGCCCACGGGCTCGCCCTGCCAGCTGACGAGCCGGAAGCCCGCCTCGGGGTCGCCCTCCAGCGCGACGACGCCCGTGTTGTCGAGCGAGTGGTCGCGGGCGAAGGCGGGGCTGCCGCCCGTGGAGCGCGCACCGACCCAGCCACGGATGGCCGCGCCGTGGCTGACGATCGCCACGGTGCCGTGACCGGACGCGACGGCCAGCGCCACGCCGCGGTCGTAGCGACCGAAGAACTCGTGGCCGTCGCCGCCGCCCGGCATCCGCCGGTCGAGGTCGCCCTCGACCCAGGCGACGACCGTGCCGAGGTAGGCCGTGACGGCGTCGTGGTCGCTGCGCATCTCGAGGTCGCCGGCGCCGACCTCGCGCAGCTCGTCGAGCACGACCGGGACGAGGCCGCGGGCCTCGGCCAGCGGTGCCGCCGTCAGGTGCGTGCGGACCATGCTGCTCACGTAGAGGGCGCCGATGCGCTCGTCGGCGAGCGCCTCCGGCAGCGCCGCCGCCTGGCGGAGGCCGAGCGCCGTGAGGCCCGGCCCGGGGACGGTCGTGCCCAGGTCGCCCCGGACGTTGTCGGGCGTCTGGCCGTGGCGGATGAGGAGGAGGCGCATGATCGACGAGCCTACGGGCGACCGCCGACAGCGCGCTCCGCGGCGGCCTCGGCCCACAGGGCGGCCCCGTCGACCTCGTCGTCGGCGCGGCCTCGGGTCGAGCGCACCAGGCGGGCGTTGGCCTCGTCCGGCCCCGTCGCCCAGGCGAGCGCTGCCTCCGGCGTCTTGCCGTACCGCTCGTGCCGCGCGACGAGCCAGCGGAGGCGCTCGTCGGCCGGGGCGTCGACGAACCACACCGCGTCGAAGGCGTCGGCGACCCCTCGCCACGACCCGTCGTCGACGAGCAGGTAGTTGCCCTCGCTGACGACCACCTGCACGGCCGGGTCGACGGCGACCGACCCGGCCACCGCCTCCTCGATCTCCCGGCGGAAGTCGGGGGCCCAGACGGTCTCGGCGGCGTCGAGGCGGAGCCGCCGCAGGAGGGCGAGGTACCCGCCCGCGTCGAACGTGTCGGGCGCGCCCTTGCGCCCGGCCCGGCCGAGGCGGGCGAGCTCGCGGCCGGAGAGGTGCCAGCCGTCCATGGGCACGACGGCCGCGGGGACGCCTCGGGCGACCAGCGCCTCCGCCAGGAGGACGGCGACCGTGCTCTTGCCGCTGCCGGGCTCCCCGGCCAGGCCGAGCAGCACCCGCCCGCCGCCGGCCGCGGCCCGCAGCACGTCGACGCGCGCCAGCAGGGCGTCCCGTCCGGTCAGCACGGCCGCGGCCCGCTCAGGCGCCGGGCGTCGTGACGCGCTTCTCGCGACGGCTGACGAGGGTCTTGCGGAGGACGGTGACGAGGATCGGCGCCACCGAGACGAACACGATCACGATCGCCCAGACGTCGACGTGGTCGCGGATGATCGGCACGTCGCCGAGAAGCGAGCCGAGCACCGTCACGCCGACGGCCCAGAGGAAGGCGCCGATCACGTTGAAGGCGATGAACTTCCGGTACCGGTAGTTCGCGGTGCCCGCGGCGAGCGGCACGTAGGTGCGGACGATCGGCACGAAGCGGCCGAGCACCAGCGACAGCCCGCCGTACTTGGCGAAGAAGGCCTCGGCCTTCTCGAGGTGCGCCGTCTTGAGGATCCGCGCGTCGGGCTTGAACCACTTGCGGCCGAAGGTGTGCCCGAGGAAGAAGCCGACCTGGTCGCCGAGGAAGGCCGCGACGAACGCGCAGAGCGCGATGACCCAGACCTGCAGGCCGAGGGCCTCGTGCAGCAGCCCCGCGGTGAAGAGGAGGGAGTCGCCGGGGAGGAAGGGGAACAGCACGCCCGACTCGATGAAGACCATGAGCGAGATGCCGGCCAGCGCCCACGGGCCGAGCGCGGGCAGCAGCGCCTCGGGGTCGAAGAGCAGGAACCCTCCGGAGGCGGCGGGCAGGGAGGCGAGGAGGGAGGCTGTCGTCACCGCACGACTGTAACGTGCCGACGACGGCGACCGGCGGGGCCCGGCCGCTCGCGCACCGTGCGGAGGAGGCGCCTCCCCCGGTCGTCGCACGGGGCGGGGCCGAGGGTCGTCCGGTCGGGTGATGCCCCCGGGGACGGTCGCTCCTAGGCTCGACGCAGGCCGGCGACCCGGCGTGCGACGGCGCGCGCCGGTCGGCGGGACGAGAACCACGACGAGAGGCACGACCCGCATGATCGAAGCTCGATCGCTCACGAAGAGATACGGCTCGAAGGTGGCGCTCGACGACGTCAGCTTCACCGTCCGCCCCGGGGTCGTCACCGGCTTCCTCGGACCGAACGGCGCCGGCAAGTCGACGACGATGCGCATGATCGTCGGGCTCGACCGGCCGACGTCCGGCTCGGTGACGGTCAACGGCCGGCCCTACGCCGAGCACCGCGCGCCGCTCCGCGAGGTGGGCGTGCTGCTCGACGCCAAGGCCGTGCACAGCGGCCGCAGCGCCGCCGACCACCTCCTCGCCATGGCCGCCACGCACGGCATCGGCAAGGCCCGCGTCCGCGAGGTGATCGCCCTCACCGGCCTCGAGTCGGTCGCGAAGAAGCGCGTCGGCGGGTTCTCGCTCGGCATGGGCCAGCGCCTCGGCATCGCCGCCGCCCTGCTCGGCGACCCGGCGACCGTCATCTTCGACGAGCCCGTCAACGGCCTCGACCCCGAGGGCGTCGTCTGGGTGCGCACTCTCGCGCGCCACCTGGCGAGCGAGGGCCGCACCGTGTTCCTCTCGTCGCACCTCATGAGCGAGATGGCGCAGACCGCCGACCACCTCATCGTGCTCGGCCGGGGGCGCGTCCTCGCCGACGCACCGGTCAGCACCGTCATCGCCCAGGCCTCGGGCGACGGCGTCCGCGTCCGCAGCCCGCACCTCGCCCAGCTGTCGGAGCTGCTGCGGGCGCGCACCGAGGTCGTCGCGACGACCACGGACGACGGCGCCCTCGACCTCCGGGGCGTCACCGCCGCGCAGGTCGGCGAGGCGGCGGCCGCGCAGGGCATCGTCCTGCACGAGCTGACCCCGCTCGTCCGCTCCCTCGAGGAGGCCTACATGACCCTGACCCAGGACAGCGTCGAGTACCACGCGGGCGGCACGCCCGCGCCCGACGCGTCCGCCACGACCTCGGGAGCGAAGCGATGAGCACGGCCACCACCACCCGCACGACCCACGCCCACGCGACCGGCTCGGGCGTCAGCTTCGGCCACGTCCTCCGCTCCGAGTGGATCAAGCTGCGCAGCCTGCGGTCGACCGCCTGGTGCTTCGCGGTGATCGTCGTCATCCTCGTCGGCTTCGCCGCCCTGGGCGCCGCGCTCTCGTCGGCCTTCTCCTCGACCGACGCGACGCCCGAGCAGCAGCAGTCGATCGCGGTGACGATCATCACCTTCGGCTCGCCGTTCGCCCAGCTCGTCGCCGCGGTGCTCGGCGCCCTCGTCATCACCGGCGAGTACGGCACGGGCATGATCCGCTCCACGTTCGCGGCGGTGCCCCGTCGCACGTCGGCGCTCGTGGCCAAGGTCGTCCTCGTGGGCTCGACCACCTTCGTGGTCTCGCTGCTCTCGCTCGCCGTCGGACTCCTCGTCGCGACGCCGCTGCTGTCGGGTCAGGGCATCGACGTCGACCTCTCCGACGGCCGGCTCTGGCAGTCGGTCGTGGGCGCCGCCGCCACCGTCGCCTTCACCGCGATGATCGCCTTCGGGCTCGGGGCGATCATCCGCAACGGCGCCGGCGGCATCGCCGCGGCGATCGGCGTGGTGTTCGTGCTGCCGATCATCTTCGGCATCGCCCAGGGCCTCATCGCGAAGGCCTGGATCTACACGCTGTACGAGTTCACCCCGCCGCAGGCCGGCACGAGGCTCTACGACTACCCGGTCGACGGCGCGTCGGTGCTCAGCGCGCCGGCCCTCGACGGCGCCGTGGTGCTCGAGCCCTGGCAGGCGCTGCTCGTGCTCGTCGGCTGGGTCGTCGTGCTGTTCGGCCTCGCGCTGACGCTGGCCAAGCGGCGGGACGTCTGACCCCCCGGGTGGCGGCCTCCTCGGCGCGTCGCGCGGATCGGGAATGAACCAGATGGTTCGGACGCTGCATCTGCGGTCTCGACGGAGAGACGGACCGCCACCCGCCTGCCCCTCCTGGGAGATCACATGACGAGCGACACCGCCGCCCCCACCTCCGCGCCCGCGGGCGACGCCGCCCCCGGCGACGACGCGAGCCTCGCCGCGCGCAACAAGCTCGTCATCGGACTGCTGCTCGTCTCCGCGTTCGTCGTCATCCTCAACGAGACGATCATGGGCGTGGCGCTGCCCAGCCTCACGCGCGACCTCGACATCACCGTCACGGCCGGCCAGTGGCTGACGACCGGATTCATGCTGACGATGGCCGTCGTCATCCCGATCACCGGCTTCCTCCTGCAGCGCTTCAACACGCGCCCCGTGTTCATCACCGCGATGAGCCTCTTCAGCCTCGGCACGGCCATCTCGGCGATCGCGCCCGGCTTCGGCGTCCTGCTGATGGGCCGCATCGTCCAGGCCTCCGGCACGGCGATCATGATGCCGCTGCTGATGACGACGGTGCTGACGCTCGTTCCCGCCGCGACGCGCGGCCGCACGATGGGCAACATCTCGATCGTCATCTCGGTCGCCCCGGCCATCGGCCCGACCATCTCCGGCGTCATCCTCAGCGTCCTCGAGTGGCGCTTCATGTTCATCATCGTGCTGCCCATCGCCCTCGCCGCCCTGGCCCTCGGCGCCGTGCGGGTCAAGAACGTCACGACCCCCCGCAAGGTCCCGCTCGACGTGCTCTCGGTGATCCTCTCGGCGTTCGCCTTCGGCGGCATCGTCTTCGGCCTCAGCTCGATCGGCGAGGGCGCCGAGGCCGCCGTGCCGGCGTGGGTGCCGATCGGCGTCGGCGTCGTCGCCCTGCTCGCCTTCGTCCTGCGCCAGCGGGCCCTGCAGCGTGACGACAAGGCGCTCCTCGACCTCCGCACCTTCCTCTCGCGCACCTTCACGACCTCGGTGCTCGTGCTCGGCGTCGGCATGATCGCGCTCTTCGGCACGCTGATCGTGCTGCCGATCTACCTGCAGAACGTCCACGGCCTCGACCCGCTCGCCACCGGCCTGCTGCTGCTGCCCGGCGGCCTGCTGCAGGGCGTGCTGTCGCCGATCGTCGGTCGGATCTTCGACAAGCACGGCCCGACCGTGCTGCTCGTGCCCGGCACGATGCTCGTCAGCGCGGTGCTGTGGTTCCTCTCGACCGTGTCGGAGTTCACGCCGATCCCGCTCGTGCTGGCTGCCCACGTCGCGCTCAGCGTCGGCCTCGCCCTCATGTTCACGCCCCTCTTCACCTCCGGCCTCGGCTCGCTGCCCGGCAAGCTCTACTCGCACGGCAGCGCGATCGTCGGCACGGTGCAGCAGGTGGCCGGCGCCGCCGGCACGGCCGTCTTCGTGACCGTCATGACCCTCGCCACGGTCTCGGCCGCGAGCGGCGGTGCCGGTGACATCGCCGCCGCCAGCGCGGGCGTCCGCGCCGCGTTCCTCGTCGGCGCGGTCATCTCGCTCTTCGCCGTGGTCGGGGCGTTCTTCGTCCGACGCCCGCCGGTGACCGAGGGCGCCGAGCCGATCGTCGCGCACTAGCCGCGCTCCGGGGGTAGCGTCGCCCGGTGTTCGTGCACCCTCTGCACGGATGCACACCGCGCACCGGGGAGGTCACCATGAGCAGCTCGTCGACCACGTCGAGGGGAGGCGGGGGCGGCACGGTCCGCAGCCTCGTCCCGGCCCGCATGGACCGCCTCCCCTGGACGAAGTTCCACTGGACGATCGTCGTCGGGCTCGGGTTCTCGTGGGTGCTCGACGGGCTCGAGATCCAGATCGTCGCCTCGGCCGGGTTCCAGGCCGACCTCGGGCTCACCGCCGCGCAGGTCGGCTACCTCGGCACGATCTACCTGCTCGGCCAGGTGGCGGGCGCACTGATCTTCGGACGGCTGAGCGACACCCTCGGGCGCAAGAAGCTGTTCATCCTCACGCTCGCGATCTACCTGGTCGCGAGCGGGCTCGCGGGCCTGTCGCCGAGCTTCGCCTTCCTCGCCGTGTTCCGCTTCATCGCCGGCATGGGCATCGGCGGCGAGTACGCCGCCATCAACTCGGCCATCGACGAGATCATCCCGTCGCGGTACCGCGGCCGCGTCGACATCGCCATCAACGGCACGTACTGGGGCGGCGCCGCACTCGGCTCGGCGGCCAACCTGTTCCTGCTGAACACCGACTACTTCGCCGAGAACGTCGGCTGGCGCATCGGCTTCTTCATCGGCCCGGTGCTGGGGCTGATCATCATCTACCTGCGCCGCCACATCCCCGAGAGCCCCCGCTGGCTGATGACCCACGGCCGCGAGGAGGAGGCGGAGGCGACGGTCACCGACATCGAGCACCGCGTCGAGGCCGAGGGCCGCACCCTAGAGCCGGTCAGCGACGACCAGGCGCTGGAGGTGACCGACAAGGGCCGCATCCCGTTCAGCGTCATCGTCCGCACCCTGGTCCAGGACTACCCGAAGCGCACGCTGGTCGCCGCGACGATGATGATCACGCAGTCGTTCCTCTACAACGCGATCTTCTTCACGTACGCGCTCGTCCTGCAGAACTTCTACGGCACCGACCCGGCGTCGACGCAGTACTTCTTCTTCCCGTTCGCGATCGGCAACCTGCTCGGGCCGTTGCTGCTCGGCCACCTCTTCGACACGTGGGGCCGACGTCAGATGATCTTCCTCACCTACGGCGTCTCCGCGGTGGTGCTCGCCGTGTCGGCGGTGCTCTTCCACATGGACCTGCTGTCGGCGACCACGCAGACGATCTTCTGGTGCGTCTCGTTCTTCTTCGCCTCGGCGGGCGCGTCGTCGGCGTACCTCACGGTGAGCGAGATCTTCCCGCTCGAGCTGCGCGGTCAGGTCATCGGCTACTTCTTCGCGCTCGGCCAGATCGCCGGCGCGGTCGCGCCCACCCTCTACGGCGCCCTGATCGGCGACGGGACCGACCGCGGCCCGCTGACCTTCGGCTACTTCCTCGGCGCGGGGATCATGCTCGTCGGCGGGGTCGTCGCCCTGATCTTCGGGGTGGCTGCCGAACGGAAGTCGCTCGAGTCGATCACGAGCCCGCTGTCCGTCGTGGGGCCCGGGAAACAGGCGTCAGGGCCGGGGAAGGCCGGGCCGGGGAACTAGGCGACGACGGCCCCGCGGCCTCAGTCGGGGAGCGTGACCAGCGGCGGCATCGCCGCGAGGTCGGCCTCGATGCCGATCTCGACGACCTCGACCCGCCCGGCCAGGGCCGACCCGGGCGCGAGCACGAGCCCCGCCTTGCGTCCGCCGAAGGTGACCGTGAGGTCGGCCGGCAGCACCGCGTCGTCGGGCACCGACCCGTCGTCCGGGCCGACGCCGCTGGGCAGGTCGACGGCGACGACGAGCGGCAGGCGACCGGCGCCGCGGGACGCGAGCAGCGCCTCCACGACGCGTCGGCCCGCCCCGCGGAGCGCCGGCGACCCGCTCGTGCCCGTCCCGACGACGCCGTCGAGCAGCACGGCGGCCCCGGTCTCGGCGAGGCGGCGAGCGGCCCCGTCCGCGGTCGACCAGGCCACGGGGTCGTCGACGACGGCACCCGCGTCCCGAGCGGCCTCGAGGCCCTCCTCGTGCACGCGCGACCCCGTCGGGACGACCGTCACCGGGCAGCCGTCCGCGGCGAGCAGGGCGCCCGCGAACAGCGCGTCGCCGCCGTTGCTGCCGCTGCCGACCAGCAGCACGACGGGCGCCGGCCACGACGAGGAGGCGCGGAGCAGACCCCGCACCCCCTCGGCCAGGCCTGCGCTCGCCCTCGCCATCAGCGGCTCGCCCGCGTCGAGGTGCGGCTCCTCCGCCGCGCGGACCTGGGCTGCCGACCATGCGTGGACCATGGGCTCCATCGTGGACCGAGGCGAGCCTCCCCGTCCTCCCCCGGCGGTGCGGTCGGTCGACGGGGCGCTGCCAGACTGGGGGGATGCGTTCCGAGGCCACCAACCCGATCGACGGCACCCCCATCGCGTGGGAGGTCGACGGCGACGGGCCGCCGCTGCTGCTCGTGCACGGCTCCGGGCTGTCGCGCGGAAGCTGGCGGGGTCTCGGGTACCTGCGCGACCTCGAGCGCGACTTCACCGTCGTGGCGCTCGACCTGCGGGGGCACGGGCGGAGCGGCAAGCCGCACGACGTCGCCTCCTACTCGATGCAGCTGCACCGGGCCGACGTCGGGGCCGTGCTCGACGCCGCGGGGCTCTCGCCGGTGCACTACGTGGGCTACTCGTTCGGCGCGCGGATCGGGCTGTCGCTGGCCGCGCACGAGCCGTCGCGGCTGCGGACGCTGACGACGATCGGCGGGAGCTGGGCGCCCATGAACGGCAACATCGGGGCTACCTTCACCCCCGACTGGCACGAGGCGCTGACGACCGGCGGCATGGAGGCCTTCGTCGACCGGTGGGGCGAGACGATCGGCCACCGCATCGACCCGGCGACCCGGCAGGCGTTCGCGACGAACGACCCGCTCGCGCTGGCGGCGTTCTTCACCGCGGCCGAGACCGGCGGCGGGCTCACGGCCGAGCAGCTCGACTCGGTGCGCGTGCCGACGCTGCTGCTCGCCGGCACCCGCGACGTCGCCCGGCACCGCGAGTCGCAGGACGCCGCCCGCCGCATGCCCGAGGCCGCGTTCTTCGAGCTCGTCGGCCAGGACCACGCGTCGTCGCTCGCCCCGGTCGACCAGGTGACCGACCTGCTGCGCACGTACCTCGAGGCCGTCGACGCCTGAGACCGGCCCGCCGGCCGGGCCGCCGCGCGCGACAGGCGGGGCACTCGCTGCGACAATGGACGCACCATGGGCATCAGTCGTCGCGCGTTCCTGACGGGCTCGGTCTCGGGGGCCGCCGTGCTCCTGCTGACCGCCTGCACCCCCGACGCGCCCGCGCCCGTCGCCACCGCGACCACGCCGCCCGCCACGGCCACCCCGACCCCGACCCCGACCGCCGTGCCCGCCGGCGCGGCCCCCGTCGCCGTCGAACGCAGCGCCTGGGCCACCGACCCCTACTCGCTCGGCGCCACGAGCTACCTCACGACGGGCTCCTCCGACACCGACCGCGCGACCCTGCGCGACCCGGTCGACGACCGGCTCTTCCTCGCCGGCGAGGCGACGGCGTCGTCCTCGGCCGGGACGGTCTCGGGCGCGCGGGTGAGCGGCTTCGAGGTCGCCGAGGCCGTCGCCGCCGTCGCCTCCCCCGGCGAGCGGATCGCCGTCGTCGGCGCGGGGATGGCCGGCGCCACCGCCGCCCGCAGCCTCGCCGACCGCGGCTTCGACGTCGTCGTGGTCGAGGCCCGCGACCGGGTCGGCGGTCGCGTCCACTCGGTCGGCGACGACTCGTGGCCCTTCCCCGTCGAGCTCGGAGCCGGGGTCCCCCGCGGCGAGGCCGCCGTGGCCCTCCGAGCCGCGCTCGCCCTCGCCGGCGTGACGACCGTGCCCGTGCCCTCGACGGTCGACGCCCGCACGACCGCCGGGACGACGACCTCCCTCGGCGACGGCCCCGCAGCCGCCGTCGCCGCCGCCGCGGCCTGGGCGTCGCGGCAGCCCGAGAGCCTCACCGTCTCCCAGGCCGTCGTGGGCTCCGGTGCCGACGCCGTGTCGTCCGCTCCCGACGACGCCGGGGTGTCCGAGGCCGACCGCCTCGCCTGGCTCCTCGACGAGGCCGTGCCGGTCCGCTTCGGCGCCGGACCCGACGACCTCGCCGCGTCCGAGACCGGCAGGGAGACCGGCGGGGAGACCAGCACCGCGACGACCACAGCCGACCTCCTCCCGGGCGGCGAGCCCCTCGTCACCGGCAGCCTCTCGTCGTTCGTGACGGCGCAGCTCGAGGGCCTCGACGTCCTCCGCGGCAGCACGGTGGTGCGCCTCCAGCACGGCGACCAGGGCGTCGGCCTCCGCCTCGCCACCGGCGAGTCGCTCTCCGCCGACCGCGTCGTGTCGACCCTCCCGCTCGGAGTCCTGCAGGCGGGCACGACCGAGTTCGCCCCCGACCTCCCCACGGCGCACCTCGACGCGATCGCCGCCCTGGGCGTCGGCCAGCAGGAGGTCGTCTGGCTCCGCTTCGACGAACCGTTCTGGTCGACCGAGGCCACGGTCTGGGCCCTTCTCGACGGAGACGGCCCGTACCGGCTCTTCGTCAACCTCATGCCGGCCACGGGCGTGCCCGTCCTCGGCGCGCTGACCGGGGGCGACGACGCGGTGGCCGCCCTCGAGCTCGACGACGACGCCGCGGTGGCCGCGATCATGTCGAGCCTCGCGCCCTACCTCGACCGCGTCGCGGCCCCCGGCCCGACCGGCGACCCGACCGACCCGGGCGCGTCGACCGAGCCCTCGACCGACGGCTCCGCCCCCGCCGCCTGACCCCCGCCCCGAGGAGGCGCACCGTCGGCGCCGGCGTCGCCCCGGGGACGCAGGTGGCTGAGCGCGATCAGCCCCACGAGCACCCCCACGATCGTGCCGAGCGCGAGAGCGTTGTACGTGAGGTACTCCCCCGGCCAGAGCACCTGGGCGGGGTCGAGGAAGAAGTACGGGTACCAGCCGACCTCGGCACCGCGGACGATGGTCGCGATGCCCCAGACGATCGGGTACACGAGCACGACCGACAGCACCTTCCAGCTGACGCGCGTCCGGCCCGGCGCGGCGATCCAGTCGACGACGACGAAAGTCGGGATCCAGAAGTGCAGCACCTGGCTCGACCACGGGACGCCGATGGGGTAGCCGTTCGAGACCGACTCCGCGACGATGATGGCGTACACGACGCCCGACACGATGACGTAGGTGGTGACGAGCGCGTGCACGGCCGCGAAGAGGCGCGACTCGCTCCGCCCGCGGAGCGCGGTGACGCCCGACGCGACGAGCACCGCGGCGTTGGCGGTGTTGCTCTGCTGGGTGAAGTAGCTGAAGTAGTTCACCGACGTGAAGGTCGAGAAGCCGAGCACGTAGACGAAGTTGCCGACGAGCGCCGTCAGCGCGGCGGCCGCCGCGAGGAGGCGCAGGAGGCCGACGAACCGTCTCACCTGACCACTCGCTCCCTGCGTCGACCGGGCGCCACGTGCGCCCACTGCAAGACGACGAGCGTACCCTCGCCGCCCGGGAGCACCCCGGGCGCCGCGCCCGGTCGACGCGTCGGGACGCGGCGGGAGGCCCGCCTGTCCGTCGGTGACCGCGCCCGCGACGGCGGGAGGCCCGCCGACCACCGGTCGACGGGCCTCGCGCACCACCAGGCCTAGCTGGGGATGTAGTCGAACGTGTCGGGGTCGGGCCCCGTGCGCTCGCCCTTGTCGAGGTCGGTGATGGCCGCGATGTCGGCGTCGCTCAGCTCGAAGTCGAACAGCGCGGCGTTCTCCTCCACGCGCGAGCGCGTGACGGACTTGGGGAAGACGATGTCGCCCCGCTGGACGTGCCAGCGCAGCGTGACCTGGGCGGTGGACTTGCCGACCCGCTCGGCGATCTCGACGAGCGTCGGGTCGTCGAGCACCTTGCCCTGGGCGATGGGCGACCAGGCCTCGGTGTGGATGCCGTGCTCGACGCCGAAGAGGCGCACCGAGTCGTTGGTGAGGTAGGGGTGGACCTCGATCTGGTTCACGGCGGGCACGACGTCGGCCTCGTCGAGCAGGCGCTGCAGATGCGCCTGCTGGAAGTTCGACACGCCGATCGCCCGGGCGCGGCCGCTCGCGTGGATCTCCTCCAGCGCCTTCCAGGTCTCGAGGTAGTCGACGTCCGTCGTCGGCAGCGGCCAGTGGATGAGGAAGAGGTCGACGTGGTCGGTGCCGAGCGCCTCGAGGGTGCCGTCGAAGGCCTTGAGTGCGGCGTCGCGGCGGTGGAAGCCGTTGTTGAGCTTCGAGGTGACGAAGACGTCGGAGCGGTCGAGGCCCGACTCGCGGATCGCCTCGCCGACGCCCGCCTCGTTGCCGTACATCTGGGCCGTGTCGATGTGGCGGTAGCCGACCTCGAAGGCGGTGAGCGTCGCGTCCTTCGTCTCGGCCGGGTCGATCTGGTAGACGCCGAAGCCGAGCTGGGGGATCTCGACGCCGTTGTTCAGGGTGATGGTGGGGATGCTGGTCATGCGCTCCAGGCAACCACGTGCCCCCGACATCGGTCCCAGGATCGACGTCGGGACTCGCCCTGGCGCATCCCGGCGGGCCGTGTTATCGTTGCAGGTCGCTCGGAACGATCCTCTCTGATCGTTCCCGACCCGGCCCACGCTCCGACAGCTGCTGTCCACACCGCAGACTCGACGACACGGGGCCAGGCCGAACAGCCTGACGGACACCCGGCTCGAGCCCAGCGGCTCGCCTACTCACCGGTCTCCGTGCACCAGGCCCGACCGAGGCCCGCGACCACGCGCCGCACCTCGAGGACGAACCCGTCCGACTCACCCCGCCCCACCACGGCGGTCCACGCAGCCTCGCGCTGCGTGCCACAGAGCACATCACCGGAAGACAGAACCATGAACGACAACATCATCAGCATCACCGGCACGGTCACGACCGAGCCCGTCCTGACCACCGCACGCCTCGTCGAGTTCGTCGTCGTCGACGCCCGCGGCGCCGAGTACGCCGTCCGCGCCTGGGCCGACGTCGTCACCGACGCGGTCCGCGTCGGCTCGCCCGTCACGGTCGAGGGCGCCGAGGGCTGGGTCATCCCCGGCCGCAGCTGGCGCCGCGAGCCGAGCCGCACCATCGTGCAGGCCTACGCCGTGGGCACCACGGCGCTCGCCCTGGCCGCGTAGGCCGCGGACGACGAACGGCACCGCGCCTCCCGATCGACGAGATCAGGAGGCGCGGTGCCGTTCGCGCGTCCGGTGGCGGAGCCGAGGCGCGAGCGCCGCTACGCCGTGGCGAGTCCCTGGGCGCGCACGAGGATCGGCCGGTGGTCGCTGACCCCGGCGGGCAGGGTGACGACGTCCTCGATGACGAGGTCGTAGCTCGTCGCGAAGTCGAAGTGGCCCTTGACGTACTTGTAGCCGAGGTAGGTCGGCGTGCTGCTGCGGGTCAGGGTGAAGCCGTCGCGCTCGATGCGCTTCTTGAGCCCGAGGTGGAACCAGGGGTAGTTGAAGTCGCCCACCATGAGCATCGGCACGCCCGGCGCCAGGGCGCGCATCAGGCCGTGGGCTGACTCGACCTGCTTCTTGCGGAGGGCGTTGCTCGCCGTCAGCGGAGCGGCGTGGAACGAGCCGATCAGGACGTCCTGCCCCGAGACGCGGTCGTGCAGGTGCATCGCCAGCAGGCGCTCGTGCGCCGGCGACATGACCCGGTCGTGCATCGACTTCTTGAGCGCGTACACCTGGGTGCCGAGCAGCTCGAAGCGCTCGGCACGGTAGTACGCCGCGAGGCCGAGCCGGTTGTTGCGGGTCGAGGCCGCGAGGGTGTACTCGCCGAACGACTCGGGGATGTCGTTCGTGTCGGCCTCCTGGAGGCACAGCACGTCGACCGCGTTGTCCTCCGCCAGCGCCTGGATCTCGCCCTTGGCCGTGTGCTCGCGCAGGTTGTAGCTCACCACGCGCATGGTGTTGCCGCTCTTGTCGTCCACGAGTGACGAACCTAGTCCCTCGATGTTTCCGGCAGGTGCACGCTGCGCACCGCGGACGGCGACCGGCACGGCGCCCGGCGCGACGACGGAGGCGGCCCGCACCTCCCCTCGGGGTGGTGCGGACCGCCTCCGGTCCGGTGGTGCGCGGCTACTCGGTCGAGCCCGAGGACTCCGACACGCTCGCGCGGTCGGCGGTCCGCAGCTGGCGACGACGACCGACCACGGCGGCCGCGACGCCGGCGAGCAGCAGGGCGAGGCCGATCAGGGCCGGCGAGGCCAGGTCGGAGCCCGTGTAGGCCAGGGGGCCCGAGGCCGCCGGGCCGGAGCCGGGCTGCGTGCCCGCGCCGGGTCCGCCGCCCGCGCCCGGCGCGCCGGGGTCGGTCGGGTCGGTCGGCGGCACGGTCGGGTCGGTCGGCGGGTCGGTCGGGTCGACCGGCACGACGGGCGCGGGGCCCGCCGCGACGGTCACGTAGGTGACCTGGCCGGTGTCGCCGTAGAGGATGCGACCGAGGTAGGTCTGGTCGTACTCCAGGCCCGTCCACGAGGCGGTCACCGGGGTGACGGCGCCGAGGTCGGCGACGAGCTGGGCCGGGTCGACCGTGAAGGCCTGGTCGGCGTCGGCCGTCTGCGCCGCGGCGGGCACCAGGTACGACGTGACCGTCGACTCGGTGGGCCCGTCGGTCGAGTAGTAGTCGACCTCGACGAGGTAGGTGCCCGCGTCGATGTCCTCGATGTCGAGCTGCTCGTCGGCGGCGCCCGTGGCCGCGACCCCGTAGACCTCGTCGGCGGCGCCGTCGGCGTCCGTCGTGTAGAGGATGAGGTCGAGGTCGGCGGCGTCGTCGGACGAGTCGAGCACCAGGCGGGCGTGCGCGATGCCCTCCGGCACGGTCAGCGGCGTCGTGAAGACGTTCGTGGCGTCGTCCTCGGCGTCGCCCGTGCTGGTCGCCGACGTGCCGAGGGCGAGGCCCTGGGTCGACAGCGGCAGCGACAGGTCGTCGCCGGCGGTGACGTCGACCGAGGCGCTGCCCGAGACGCCCGTGCCCGAGATCTCGGGCGCGGCGCCGAGCAGGACGGGACGGACCGCCACGGGGCTGCGGACGGCGTCGTCGCTGCTGGTCCAGGTCAGGTAGCCCGACGAGAACTCGTTCAGCACGACGTCGTCGTTGCTCGTGAAGGTGACGGTGTACGACGCCGACTCGCCCTCGGCGAGGGTGAGCGTCGTCGGGGCGACGACCGTGTCGACGCCGGCGATCGACGGGGCGGTCGCCGTGTAGGTGCCGGCGGCGTCCGCCGTCACCGTGCGGGTGACCGTCTCGCTGCCCGCGAGGGCGCCGATGCTGATCGACGGCAGGTTGAGGTCGCTCGAGGGGCCCTCGGGCGTGCTCAGCGAGTCGATGTAGTCCTGCCAGTCGGCCGAGCCGCTCTCGTAGACGAGGCCGGGCGTGAAGAACTCGGTCGGGTCGACGTGGCCGGCGCCCTGGGCGAAGACGTCCTCGACGGGCGCTCCTGCGGCGTCGACGGTGTCGTAGGCGGTCGTCATCATGGCCGACTTGACCTTGGCGGGCGACCAGTCGGGGTGCATCGTCGTGCCGAAGAACAGCGCGGCCAGGCCGGCGACGTGCGGCGACGACATCGAGGTGCCCGAGAGGAACTCGTACGTGCCGGGCTCGCCCTGCGCGTTGGCACCGTCGGCGAGGATCGCCACGCCGGGGGCCGAGATGTCGGGCTTCAGCACGTTGGAGCCGTCGGCCTCGACCGGGCCGCGCGACGAGAAGCCGGCGACCTGCGGGGTGGCGGGCTCCTGCAGCCCCGTGGGGTTGCCGTCGACGAGGGTGACCTCGGCGGTGCCGGGCTGGGCCGCGGCGTGCAGGGCGATGTAGTTCGCGTTGCCGGCACCGGCGTCGACGTGGACGGTCGGCACGCTGTGCGCGTCGACGTCGACCGACGAGGGGGCCGGGTTGACGAGCACCATGCCGACGCCGCCGGCGCGCTCGACCTCGGCCGACTTGGCCGTGCGGTCGGTGATGCCGCGGTCGCAGAGCACGATGGTGCCCTCGACGAGGGCGGGGTCGAGGGTGCCGGCGTCGCAGATGACCGCGCGGTCGGCGGCCGCGGCCGCCGTCTTGACCTGGACGGCCTCGACGAACGGGGCGGTGATGCCCTCGGGGTCGGCCGACAGCGAGGTCGAGCCGCCGAGGTAGTTCACGGCGGGACCGTCGGCGGGCGCGATGCTCACCGTGGCGTCGTAGCTCGGGATCGTGCTGGCCGCGACCGTGGTGATCCACGGCGAGGCGTTGTCGAGCGTCGAGGCGCCGGGGCCCGAGTTGCCGGCCGAGGCGGCGACGAAGACGCCGGCCTGGGCCGCGCCGAGGAAGGCCTGGTCGGTGTACGAGTACGTCGTGTCGGCCGCGCCGCCGCCGATCGAGTAGTTGATGACGTCGACGCCGTCGACGGTCGCCTGCTCGATGGCGTTCACGAGGTCGATGCCGGCGCAGCCGTCGTCGTCGGCGGAGCCGCGGTCGGGGCCGTCCCAGCAGACCTTGTAGGCCGCGATCTTGGCGGCCGGGGCCACGCCCGAGATGGTGCCGAAGTCACGGTCGTTGATGGTGACCTCGACGTCGGCGTTGCCGGCCGCGGTGCTCGCGGTGTGCGAGCCGTGGCCGTTGCCGTCGCGGGGCGAGAGGTACTCGCCCTGCTCCTCGGTGCCGATCTTGGTCGCGCCGAAGCCGTCGACGTAGTACCGCGCCGAGATGAGCTTCGTGTTGCAGTCGCTCGCGTCGAACTGCACGCCGGTCTCGCACTCGCCGGTGAAGGTGCCGCCGTCGCTCTTCGTGAAGGTGACGTCGTCGCCCGCGAGGTACGGCTGCGTGGTCGAGGGCGCGGCGCCGAGCGGGTCGCCCGCGAACGACGCGTTGCCCGCGGCGATGCCGGAGTCGATGATGCCGACGACGACGCCTTCTCCGGCGCGGTCGCGGCCGCCGGGGATCTGGTCCCAGACGCCGGGCGAGCCGTCCGCGTTCTCGAGGCCGAGGAACTCGGTCGAGGGGACGGCGGTGAGGTGGTACATCTGGTTCGCGTTGACGGCGGCGACCTTCGGGTCGGCCGCGAGTTCCTTCGCCTGGGCCGCGGTCAGCTCCGCCGAGAAGGCGTTGGTCGTGACCGAGAGGTGCGACATGACGTCGGCGTCGACGCTGTCGGCGACCTCGGTCTGCGTCGCGACGAGGTGGTCGCTGTAGGTCTCGACGGCGGCGGAGCGCGCGTCGAGCTTCGTGCCCTCGGGAGCCGCCGTGCGTGCGAGGCCGGGCGTGCCGCCCTGGTACGCCGCCGCCGAGGGCTCGCGCAGCGTGACGATGTACGCGCCGGCGCTGAAGGTCGGGTCGCTCAGCACGGCAGGACCGTCCACGGCGAAGGCCGCGGTCGGGGCTGCCATCGCCCCGGCGGCCACGAGGCCTCCGATGAGCAGGGCGGGGAGCAACGGCCGTCGTCGGCCGGGAGATGTGATCACGGACTGCCTTCCATCGCGCCGTCACCCCCTGTGACGGTCGCCCCATAAGAGTTACCTGAGAATCCGCCGCCCCTCTACGGGGGGCAGTGGCCGTCTCAGGACACTGACCGCTTCCGGCCACAGTGTTTACACGCTCGTGACGAGGAGGCGCGGGCCAGCTCCCCGCCTCGCCTCAGACCCAGCCGCGTCGCGCCGCCTCCACCCCCGCGTGGAACCGGTTGCTCGCGCCGAGCTCGTCGAAGAGGTCGTGCAGCCGTCGGCGCAGGGTGCGCGGCGAGACGCCGAGCTGGCGGGCGATGACGTCGTCGGTCGCGCCCGCCGCCACGAGGGCGAGGAGGTCGCGTTCGTCGACCGACGGCGGTCTCGTCGATGCGGGCGCGCCTCCGGAGCCGCTGCCGAGGGCCCCCGGCCCGCTGTCGGCCTCGGTGGCCGCGGCGAGCTGGGCCGCGACCGTCGCCCAGTCGACGGGGGCGCCGTCGGCCGGGTCGGCCAGCACCGGCACCGGCAGGGCCGTCCGCCAGCGCGACTCGAAGAGGTCGCAGAGCGCGGCGATGAGCGCCGGCGACTCCGTGACGAGGGCCTCGGGAGGCGCGGTGGGGTCGTCGAGGGGCCCCACCGACACGAGGGCCACGGCCCGGTCGACGACCGCGAGCTTGACCGGGAGGTCGTGGGTGACCCGCGCCTCCTCGCCGTGGGCGCCGAGGCGGTGGATGTCCTGCAGGCTGCCGACCGTCGTGAAGCTCGCGACCGTGTAGATGGCCCGCCAGTGCACGCCGCGGCCGAGGGCGCCGCGCTCGACCGACTCGTTCGTCGCCACGACGTAGGGCGGACGGTCGAACGCGAGGAACTCGTGCCGGGCCCGGTGCTGCAGGCGCGAGTACCAGTCGCCGACGGCGGCGTGGCCGGTGAGGACGGTCGTCGAGCCCGAGGGGTCGGCGTCGCGGCGGCCGTCGTCGAAGAGCGAGCCCAGGCCGGCGACGGCGCCGCGGGCGTCGGCGAGCTGCTCGTCTCGGGCGGCCACGAGGGCCGAGACGGCGACGCGGGGGTCGACGGCGCCGTAGCCCGGGGCGTGGTCGGCCCCGCCGTCCGCCGTGCGGTGCACGAGGCCGAGGTTGCGCAGCTGCTCGAGCGACGTCACGACGACGGCCTCGTCGACGCCGCGCGACGAGGCGATGGTGGCGACGTCGACGGTGTCGCCGTGCTGGAGGACGACCTCGTAGACGTCGGCCGTGGCCGGGTCGATGCCGAGGGCGGCGAGCGAAGGCAGGGGCATCGTCCCATCGTGCCGTGTCCGGCGCCTCCGTGACGACCCGGGCCGGGCCCGACTCGCCCGTGCCCGTCTCCCTCGTGCCCTCGCAGGACGGGCACGGTAGCGTCGTCGAGATGACCACGACGAGGCGAGCATGAGCGGCGAGGCGGGCGGCGCCTCCTCCGCCCCCGTCGTCGACCCGCGCTCACGCCTGGCCGGTCGCCGCCGCCCCGCGCGGGGCCTCGACCTCGCCGGCCGCCTGTCGGGCCGCTGGACCACCCTCCTGACGATCTACCTCGTCTCGCGGGCCTTCTCGACCACCGTGCTCTTCGTCGTCTACGAGGTCGCGTCGGCCGCGGGGGCGACGTTCATCACGCCGGGCAGCGACCGCTCCTTCCTCCACTTCACCGCCTCGTGGGACGCCGACCGCTACCGGACCATCGCGCTGCACGGGTACCCGAGCGTGCTGCCGACGGACGCCGCGGGCTTCGTGCTGCCGAACGAATGGGCCTTCCTGCCCGTCTTCCCGACGCTCAGCCACCTGCTCATGGTCGGCACCGGGACGGACTTCACCGTGGCCTCGGTGCTGCTCGCGACCGGGTTCGGGGCGGGCGCGGCGATCGTGCTGTACCGCCTGCTCGAGACCCGGGTCGGGCACCGCGGCGCTCTCTGGGCCGTGCTGCTCTTCTGCTTCGGCCCGATGTCGTTCGTCATGAGCGTGGGCTACGCCGAGAGCCTCTCGGTGCTGCTGCTCTTCGGCGGCGTGCTCGCCATGCAGCGTCGCAACTACCAGGTCGTGCTGCTGCTCGGCGTCGTCGCGGCCTTCACCCGGCCGGGCGCCCTCGCCCTCGCGCTCGCCCTCGCCGTGCACCTCGTCGTGCGCTGGCGGACCGACCGGGCCGGCCTCGACCGCGCGTCGCTGCTTCGCATCGTGGTCGCCGGGCTCGGGATCGCCGCCGCCGGCCTGGCCTGGCCGGTGGTCGCGCACGTCGTCACCGGGCAGGCCGACGCCTACCTGCAGACCGAGATGGCGTGGTGGGTCGACTACATCGGGCGGCCCGGGTTCGTCCCGCTGACGCCCTGGTTCCTGCTCGCGGGGCGCTGGCTCGGCGTCGGCGGCATCGTCCTCGTGCTGGCGATCATCGGCGCGGGTGCCGTCTTCTTCACGCGGCGCTCGACCCTCCGGCTGGGGCACGAGGTCGTCGGGTTCACCGTGAGCTTCGCGCTCTACCTCGTGGCGGTGTTCCTCCCGCAGCAGAGCCTGTTCCGCCTGCTCATGCCGCTCAGCCCCGTGCTGGGCACTCCCGCGATCAGCGAGCGGGCCTGGCTGCGCCGCGGGATGCTCATCGGCGGCGCGGCGCTGCAGCCGGTGGCCGTGACGTTCCTCTGGCTGTTCGTCGCTCCCTGACGGCGCGCGGTGGCTAGGCCGCGACCCGCTCGTTCGCCTCGGCGAGCAGGGCGACCGAGCGCAGGCGGGCGCTCGTCTCGAGGGAGGCGTGGGCGACGATGACCTCGTCGGCGTCGGCGCTGCGGGCGAACTCGCTGACGTAGTCGGCGACCTCGGCGCCGGTGCCCACCCCCGTGAACGTCGTCATGCTGGCGACGTGGGCTCCCGCGGGGGTGCGCAGCAGGTGGTCGAGCTCGTCGTCCCCGAAGGTGCGGTCGACCGAGACCTGGCCGCTCTGGCGGAGCAGCATCATCAGCCGTGCACGCTTCATGCGGGCGAACTGGTCGTGGGCGTCGTCGGCGTCGTCGGAGGCGATGGCGTTGACCCCGGCGATGACGTAGGGCTGGTCGAGCTGCGTCGACGGCTGGAACTCGCGGCGGTAGACGGCCACGGCGTCGTGCAGCGCGTCGGGCGCGAAGTGCGAGGCGAAGGCGTAGGGCAGGCCGAGGGCCGCGGCGAGCTGGGCGCCGAAGAGCGACGAGCCGAGGATGTAGAGCGGCACGGCCGTTCCGGCGCCGGGCGTGGCCGAGACGCCGGGGACCCGCGACTGCCCGGCGAGGAACGCCTGCAGCTCGAGGACGTCCTGCGGGAACCGCTCGGACGAGGCCGGGTCGCGACGCAGGGCGCGGAACGTGGCCTGGTCGCTGCCGGGGGCGCGGCCGAGACCGAGGTCGATGCGGCCCGGGTGCAGCGTCTCGAGGGTGCCGAACTGCTCGGCGATCGTGAGCGGCGAGTGGTTCGGCAGCATGACGCCGCCGGAGCCGAGGCGGATGCTCGACGTCTGGCTCGCCACGTGCGCGATCAGCACGGAGGTCGCGCTCGACGCGATCGACGCCATGTTGTGGTGCTCGGCGTACCAGACGCGACGGTAGCCGCTGCGCTCGGCCTGCTGGGCGAGGGCGACCGACGCCGCGAAGCTGTCGCGGGCGGTCTCCCCGGGGGCGATGGGAGCGAGGTCGAGGATCGAGAGCGGGACGGTCATGGTGGGCCCAACCACGGAGGCGCGGGTGGTGTTCCCGACGCCCGCCGACGATCCCTGCCCGCGCGCCTCGCCGCCCGGGGCCACGCGCCTCAGCGCTCGAGGTCGTCCGGGCTGAGGCGGTCGCCGGGCTCGGGGGTGCGGAAGAGCGGGTTGTCGGGCAGGTCGGCGAGGTCGTCGTCGGCACCGGACTCGCCCTCGCCGACGGGGGTGCCGTCGGCGTCGAGGTCGTCGTCGGCCGCGAGGTCGTCGCCGACCTCGCGGCCATCGTCGGCGGCGAGCTCGTCGTCGAGCGCCAGGTCGTCGTCGGGGACGGCGTCGCGCGCGTCGTCGGGGTGCAGGTTCGGCTGGAAGGGCTCGGACATCGACATGACCCGATCATGCGCCCCGTCCACCGCCACGTCCGGCCCGCTCGTCGAACGGTCAGGTGCCGCGCCGCACACCGTCGAGCACGTCCTCGGAGACCGCCGAGGGGTGACACCCCGACCGCGACGACGACGGCCGCCCCAGGGCACGCCCGGCGCGACGCGCACGACGAGAGCCGCCGGGCCGACGAGCACGAGCTCGACGGCCCGGCGGCTCCGGGCAGTGCGGGGGCGGGTCGGGCCTAGAGGCCGCGCGCCAGGCGGTGGTACGCGGCGTTCCAGCGCACCTCGCGGCTGAACTCCCGCATCGTCGTGTGCTCGTCGATGATGAGCAGCTCGGTCTCGAGGATGCGCGCGAGGTCCTCGAACGCCTCGAGGCCGACCGCCGTCGACATGACGGTGTGGTGGGCGGCGCCGGCGGTCAGCCAGGCCTCGGCCGAGACGGCGAACGACGGGCGGGGCTCCCACACGGCGCGGCCGACGGGCAGCTTCGGCAGGTCGGCGTCGGGCGCGACCACGTCGACGACGTTGACCGTGAGGCGGAAGCGGTCGCGGACGTCGCTCATCGCGACGACGACGGCCTCGCCCGGGTCGGCCGTGAAGACCAGGCGGACCGGGTCGTCCTTGCCGCCGATGCCGAGCTCGTGGACCTCGAGGGAGGCGCGGCCCGCCGTCAGGGACGGGCTCACCTCGAGCATGTGGGCGCCGAGGATCTTCTCGGCGCCGGGCACGAGGTGGTACGTGTAGTCCTCCATCAGCGAGGCGCCGCCGGGCAGGCCCGCGCCCATGACGGCCGCGGCCCGGACGAGCACCGCCGTCTTCCAGTCGCCCTCGGCGCCGAAGCCGTAGCCCTCGGCCATCAGGCGCTGCACCGCGAGGCCGGGCAGCTGCTTGAGCGCCCCGAGGTCCTCGAAGTTGGTCGTGAACGCGCCGAAGCCGCCGGCCTCGAGGAACGACCGCAGCCCCAGCTCGATCGCCGCGCCGTCGCGCAGCGACTGGTGGCGGGCGCCGCCGGTCCGCAGCTCGGGGACGACGTCGTGGTCGCGCTCGTAGACGGCGACGAGGTCGTCGACGGCGGTCTCGGGGACCGCGGCCACCGCCTCCGCCAGCTCGTTGACGCCCCAGGTGTTGACCTGCACGCCGAACGCCAGCTCGGCCTCGGTCTTGTCGCCCTCGGTCACGGCGACGAAGCGCATGTTGTCGCCGAAGCGGGCGAGCTTGAGCGAGCGCATGGCCGCGGCGCCGGCCGCCGCGCGCATCCAGGTGCCGACCTGCTGCTGCACGCGCGGGTCGCTGACGTGGCCGACGACCGTCTTGCGGGCGGCGCCGAGGCGCGTCTGGATGTAGCCGAACTCGCGGTCGCCGTGCGCGGCCTGGTTGAGGTTCATGAAGTCGAAGTCGATGTCGGCCCAGGGCAGCTCGACGTTCGCCTGCGTGTGCAGGTGCAGCAGCGGCTTGCGGAGGGCGTCGAGGCCGCCGATCCACATCTTGGCGGGGCTGAACGTGTGCATCCAGGTCGTGACGCCGATGACGCTGTCGTCGAGGTTCGCCTCGAGCATCGTGCGCTTGATGGCCTCGGCGTCGGTGAGGACGGGCTTCCAGACGAGCTCGACGGGCACGCCCTCGGCCGCGGCGAGCTCGTCGGCGATGGCCTTCGACTGCTCGGCGACCTGACGCAGGGTCTCTTCTCCGTAGAGGCCCTGGCTGCCGGTGAGGAACCAGACCTGCTTCGAGGCGAGGAAGGCGACGGGGTCGACGGTGGTGGTGGTGGTCATGCGAGTGCTCCTGAGGGCTTCTGGCCGTAGACGTTCTGGTAGCGGTCGAAGAGAGCGTCGATGCTCTCGGCCGGGATGGGGATCGGCTCGCCGAGCTGGCGGCTGAGGTGGATGGTGCGGGCGACGTCCTCGGTCATGACCGCGGCCTTGACGGCGTCGCGGGCGTCTTTGCCGATGGTGAAGACGCCGTGGTTCTGCATCAGCACCGCTCGGCTGCGGTGGCCCTCGAGCGTGCCGACGACGCCCTCGCCGATCGACTCGTCGCCGATGATCGCGAACGGGCCGATCGGGATCTCGCCGCCGAACTCGTCGGCCATGGCCGTGATGACGCACGGGATCGCCTCGCCGCGGGCGGCCCACGCGGTCGCGTAGGTGGAGTGCGTGTGCACCACTCCCCCGACCTTCGGCATGTGCCGGTAGACGTAGGCGTGCGCCGCGGTGTCGCTCGAGGGGCTGCGCTCGCTGCCGGGGCTGCCCTCGACGACGGTGCCGTCGAGGTGGCAGAGGATCTGGTTCTCGGGCGTGAGGTCGTCGTAGTCGACGCCGCTCGGCTTGATGACGAAGAGGTTCGTGCCGGGAACGCGCTGCGACACGTTGCCGCCCGTCCAGACGACCAGCCCGTAGCGGGTCAGCTCGGCGTGCAGGTCGCACACGGCGCGTCGGGTCTCGTCGATGGCGCTCTCGGTGGCGCGGTCGATGAACGTCATGCGGGGACCTCCGTCGTGGGTGCGGCGGCGGGCGCCTCGGGTTCGCGGGCGGGCGCGGGCGTCGCGCCCCGCGCCTCCCGGCTGATGGCCTTGAGCCGGTGCATCACGTCGTTGCCGCCGCGGCCGAACCAGTCGTGCAGCCGCAGGTACTCGGCGTAGAGCGCGTCGTACGCGTCGGCGGCCGCCTCGTCGGGGACGTAGGAGGCGCGGTCGACGCTGCCCATGCTCTCGCTCGCCACGCGCGTGTCGGGATAGGCGCCCGCGGCGACCGCCGCGTGGATCGCCGAGCCCAGCGCGGGGCCCTGCTCGCTGCGGATCGTGGAGATCGGCATGCGCAGGACGTCGCTGTAGGTCTGCATGAGGTGGCGGTTCTTGAGCAGGCCGCCGGCCGCGATGAACTCGGTCACGGGCACGCCGGAGTCGTTGAACGCCTCGACGATGCGTCGCGTGCCGAAGGCGGTGGCCTCGAGCAGGGCGCGGTAGCCGTCCTCGGGCGTGGTGCCGAGGGTCTGCCCGACGATGACGCCGCTGAGCTCGTGGTCGACGAGAACCGAGCGGTTGCCGCTGTGCCAGTCGAGCGCGACCAGGCCGTGGGCGCCGACGGGCTGCTCGTAGGCGAGGTCGGTGAGGTGCTGGTGCACGCTCTTGCCGGCGGCCTCGGCCGCGTCGACCGACGCCTGCGGCACCTGGTTGCGGACGTACCAGGCGAAGATGTCGCCCACGCCCGACTGGCCCGCCTCGTAGCCGTAGAAGCCCTCGGTGATGCCGCCGTCGACGACGCCGCACATGCCGGGGACCTCGGCGAGCTCGGCGCCGTTCATGACGTGGCAGGTGCTCGTGCCCATGATGGCGACCATCTGGCCGGGCTGCGTCGCCTTGGCGGCGGGCGCGGTGACGTGCGCGTCGACGTTGCCGATCGCGACGGCGATGCCCTCGGGCAGGCCCGTCCAGCCGGCCGCCTCGGCGGTCAGCGTACCGGCGGCGTCGCCGAGCGCGCCGATCTCGTGCGCGACCTTCGACTCGGCGAAGTCGGCGAAGTCGGGGTTGAGCGCGGCGAGGAACTCGCGGCTCGGGTACTGGCCGTCCTGCAGGATGCCCTTGTAGCCGGCGGTGCAGGCGTTGCGGACGTAGCGCCCGCTGAGCTGCCAGACGATCCAGTCGGCGGCCTCGACCCAGTGCTCGGTGGCGGCGTAGACCTCGGGGTCCTCCTCGAGGAGCTGCAGGCCCTTGGCGAACTCCCACTCGCTCGAGATGAGCCCGCCGTAGCGCGGCAGCCACGACTCGCCGCGCTCACGCGCCAGCTCGTTGATGCGGTCGGCCTGGCCCTGCGCGGCGTGGTGGCGCCAGAGCTTGACGTAGGCGTGCGGGCGGCCGGCGAACTCGGGCAGCTCGTTCAGCGGAGTGCCGTCGGCGGTGGTGGGCACCATCGTGCAGGCGGTGAAGTCGGTGCCGATGCCGACGACCGACGCCGGGTCGACGCCCGACGCGGCGAGGGCCTCGGGGACGGCGGTCTTGAGCACCTCGACGTAGTCGGCCGGCACCTGGAGGGCCCAGTCGGCGGGGAGGCGCTCGCCCGTGCCGGGCAGCGTGCGGTCGACGACCGCGTGCGGGTACTCGAGCGTCGCGCTCGCGAGCTCGGCGCCGTCGGAGACGCGGACGACGACGGCACGACCGCTGAGGGTGCCGAAGTCGACGCCGACGACATGCGTCGCGGCGTCGGTGTCTGGGGTGGTCGCGGCCATGGAACATCCTTGTCCTGGTGGTGAAAGTGAGCGCTCACATTGTGGCATGCGAGCCTCGGGGCGAGCAACCGCGGCGCGGTCGCCCGGAGGTCTCAGCCGCGGGGCGAGGCGGTGGACCGGCGCACGACGAACTCGGGCGCCATGGGGTCGGTCGGGGGCTGCCGACCCGCCAGCACGCACTCGACCGCGTCCATGATGCGGCGACCGAGCGCCTCGAAGTCCTGCCGCACGGTGGTGAGCGGCGGCAGGAAGTGCTCGGCCTCGGGGATGTCGTCGAAGCCGACGATGCTGACGTCGCCGGGCACGTCGAGCCCGGCGGCCGTCAGGGCGTGGACGACGCCGAGGGCCATCTGGTCGTTGGCGCAGAAGAGGGCGGTCAGGCCGCCCGGGCCGAACGCCCCGTCGTCGACGAGCGCCCGGGCGAGCGCGTGGCCCGAGCCCGGGGTCCAGTCTCCGTGACGGAGCTCGCCGGCGTCGAGGCCGAGCCGGACGGAGGCGTCGCGCCAGCCGCGCTCCCGGTCGCGGCCGTCCATCCAGGCCGAGGGGCCGGCGACGTGGCCGATGCGTCGGTGGCCCAGCGCGGCGAGGTGCTCGACGGCGATCTCCGCGCCGGCGGCCTGGTCGATGGAGACGGTGTGGTGCCCCTCCTCGGCGACGCTGTCGGCCGTGACGAGCGGCACGGAGACGCCGGCGGTGCGGAGCACCTCCAGCGCCTCCTCGTCGGGGGCGATGAGGACGACGGCCGCGACGTTCTGCCCGACGAGCGCGTCGACGGCCTGGCGCACCGCCGCCGGGTCGGCGCTGTCGAGGGTGGCGGTCGAGACCTGGTAGCCGGCCCGCCGGGCTGCGCCGTTGAACCCGTGCATCGTGCTCGAGGGCCCGTAGAAGGGGAAGCCGGTCGAGATGAGGCCGATCGACTTGGTGCGCCGGCTCGCGAGGGCCCGGGCGGTGAGGCTCGGCCGGTAGGTGAGCTTGGCGACCGCGGCGTCGACCTTGGCCTTCGTGGCGGGCCGCACGGTGGGGTCGCCGTTGACGACGCGAGAGACGGTCTGGTGCGAGACCCCCGCCTCGGCCGCGACGTCGAAGAGTGTGGCCACGGTGTGATCCTAACGTCGTTCGGTTTCCGGTCGACGGCGCCCCGGTCGTCGACGGTTCAGGAGTCGACGACCGGGGGCGCCCGGACGACGAGGAGGCGCGGGCCGTGTCGACCCGCGCCTCCTGATCCGTCGACGCCGCCGACCGACCGGCGACGCGACGTGCCGCTCGAGGCGGCGGCTGTGCCCTACTTGCTGCTGGAGCCCGCGCGACGCTTGTTGAAGACGTCGAACGCGACCGCGGCGAGGAGCACGAGCCCCTTGATGAGGGACTGGTACTCGCTGCCGACGCCGAGGATCGACATGCCGTTGTTCAGGATGCCGATGATGAGGCCACCGACGATGGCTCCCGTCACGGTGCCGATGCCGCCGGTGACCGCCGCGCCGCCGATGAAGACGGCCGCGATGGCGTCGAGCTCGAACCCGTTGCCGGCGCTGCCGCTGGCGAGGTTCAGCTGGCCCGTGAAGACGAGGCCCGCCAGCGCCGAGATGACGCCCATGTTGACGAAGAGCAGGAAGGTGACGCGCTTCGTCTTGATGCCCGAGAGCTCGGCGGCGTGGAGGTTGCCGCCGATCGCGTAGACGTGGCGGCCGAAGACCGAGTTCTTCATGACGGTCGAGTAGACGACCACGAGCACGGCGAGCACGACGAGGACGATCGGGGTGCCCGAGTAGCTGGCGAGGAGGAAGCCGATGTACATGACCAGGGCGACCGTGAAGACGAGCTTGGTGACGAACCAGAGCATGGGCTCGTCCTCGAGCTGGTACTTGCGACGGATCGCACGGCCACGGAGGCCGGTGCCGATCAGGGCGACCGCCGCGACGGCGCCGAGGATCAGGGTCAGGGGCTCGTAGCCGGTCGTGCCGAACGCGGGCAGGAAGCCCGAGCCGATGTCGCGGAACCCCTGGGGGAAGGGCGAGATCTGCTGGTTCTGCAGGGCGATCTGCGCCGCGCCGCGGAAGGCGAGCATGCCCGCCAGGGTGACGATGAAGGCCGGGATGCCGAAGTAGGCGATCCAGAAGCCCTGCCAGGCGCCGACCAGGCCGCCGAGCACGAGGCAGAGGACGACCGCCACGGGCCAGGGCAGGCCCCACTGCGTGATCATGACGCCGGCCATGGCACCCGTGAAGGCGACGATGGAGCCGACCGAGAGGTCGATGTGGCCGGCGATGATCACCATCACCATGCCGATGGCGAGGATCAGGATGTAGCTGTTCTGCACCACGAGGTTCGACACGTTGATCGGTGCCAGCGTGATGCCGTTCGTCGTGACCTGGAAGAACAGCACGATGACGATCAGCGCGATGAACAGGCCGATCTGACGCAGCTGCCCGCTGAGGTACGACACCGCACCGACGATCGGGTTGCCGCCGGAGCCGGACTGCGGCTGACGGGAGGAGGGCGACCCGCCCGTGGGCTTCGGGTCGGTGGCCTGGGTGGGGCTAGGCGCGCTCATTGACGGGGCTCTCTCGTTCGAGGGTCATGTACTTCAGGAGGAACTCGGGGGTCGCCTCGGCGATCGGCACGTCGGCCGTGATGCGGCCCTCCGAGAGGGTGTAGACGCGGTCGCAGATGCCGAGCAGCTCGGGCAGCTCGCTCGAGATGACGATCACGCCCTTGCCGGCGTCGGCGAGCTGGTTGATGATCGTGTAGATCTCGTACTTCGCACCGACGTCGATGCCGCGGGTGGGCTCGTCGAGGATGAGCACGTCGGGGTCGGTGTACATCCACTTCGACAGCACGACCTTCTGCTGGTTGCCGCCGGAGAGCTTGCCGGTCAGGGCGGCCACGTTCGGCGCCTTGATGTTCATGCTCTTGCGGTAGCCCTCGGCGACGGTGCTCTCTTCCGAGCTGTTCACGAAGCCGGCCTTCGCCAGCTTGCGCAGGGCCGAGCCCGACACGTTGCGGGTGATGTCGTCGATGAGGTTGAGGCCGTACTTCTTGCGGTCCTCCGTGGCGTAGGCGATGCCGGCCGTGATGGCCTTGCTCACCGTGCTCGTGTCGACCTTCTGGCCGCACTTGTAGACGGTGCCGGAGATGCCCGTGCCGTAGCTCTTGCCGAACACGCTCATGGCGAGCTCGGTGCGTCCGGCGCCCATCAGCCCCGCGATGCCGACGATCTCGCCGGCCTTGACGGACAGGTTCGCCTGGTGGATGATCTCGCGCGACGAGTCGAGCGGGTGGTGGACGGTCCAGTCCTCGATGCGGAGGAGCTCCTCGCCGACCTTCGACTCGTGCGCCGGGTAGCGGCTCTCGAGGTCGCGGCCGACCATGCCCTTGATGATGCGGTCTTCGGTGACCTCGCCGGCGTGCATGTCGAGCGTCTCGATCGTCTTGCCGTCGCGGATGATCGTGACCTTGTCGGCGATCGCCTTGATCTCGTTCAGCTTGTGGCTGATGATGATCGACGTGATGCCCTGGCCCTGCAGGCTCTTGATCAGGTCGAGCAGGTGGGCCGAGTCGTCGTCGTTCAGGGCCGCGGTCGGCTCGTCGAGGATCAGCAGCTTGACGCGCTTCGACAGCGCCTTCGCGATCTCGACCAGCTGCTGCTTGCCCACGCCGATGTCGGTGACCTTGGTGACCGGGTTGTCGCGCAGCCCGACGCGGGCTAGGAGGCCGGCGGCGTCGAGGTTGGTCTTGTTCCAGTCGATGAAGCCGCCCTTGGCCTGCTCGTTGCCGAGGAAGATGTTCTCGGCGATCGAGAGGAAGGGGCTCAGGGCGAGCTCCTGGTGGATGATGACGACGCCCGCGGCCTCGGAGTCGTTGATGTTCTTGAAGTCGACGGCCTGGCCGTCGAGCATGATCTGCCCGTCGAAGGAGCCCGAGGGGTAGACCCCCGACAGCACCTTCATGAGCGTCGACTTGCCGGCGCCGTTCTCGCCGCAGATCGCGTGGACCTGGCCGCGCTCGACCTCCAGCGTGACGTCCTGCAGGGCCTTGACGCCGGGGAACGTCTTCGTGATGCCGCGCATCTCGAGGATCGTGTTCGCCACGTGTTCCTTCTTTCGTGCCTGGGGTGGTGCGGAGGGGTGGGACCGCAGGAGGCGCGCTGTCGTCAGCCGCGCCTCCTGCGCTCCCGGGGTGGTCGCGTTACTTGAGGTCGGCCTCGGTGTAGTAGCCGCTGTCGATCAGGACCTCTTTGTAGTTGTCCTTGGTGACCGTGACGGGCTGGAACAGGTAGGTCGGGACGACCTTGACCTTGTTGTCGTACGTCTTGTCGTCGTTCGTCTCGGGCGTCTTGCCGTTGAGGATGTCGTCGGCCATCACGACGGACTGGTCGGCGAGCTGACGCGTGTCCTTGTAGATGGTCGAGTACTGCTGACCCTCGATGATCGACTTCACCGAGGCGGCCTCGGCGTCCTGGCCGGTGACGACCGGCAGGGCGTCGTCGGCGTAGCCGGCGCCCTGGAGCGCCGAGATGATGCCGATCGAGATGCCGTCGTAGGGCGAGAGCACGCCGTCGAGCTTGGTGCCGCTCGAGTACGTCGACGCGATCAGGTTCTGCATGCGGGCCTTGGCGGTCGCGGGGTCCCACTGCTGCGTGGCGGCCTGCGTGAACTGGTCCTGGCCGGAGCCGATCGTCAGCGAGCCGTCCTCGATGTAGGGCTTGAGGGTGTCCATGGCGCCGTTGAAGAAGAACGTGGCGTTGTTGTCGTCGGAGCTGCCGGCGAAGACCTCGATGGTCTTGGGCGCGGCGCCGTCGACCTTCTTGCCGTCGGCGTCGACGAGGCCGAGGCCCGTCAGGAGGCTGGTGCCCTGGTCGACGCCCACCTTGTAGTTGTCGAAGGAGACGTAGTAGTCGACGTTCTTGTTGCCCGTCAGGAGGCGGTCGTACGAGATGACCTTGATGCCGGCCTTGGCGGCCGAGTCGAGCTGGTCGCTGAGCGAGCCGCCGTCGATCGAGGCGACGATGAGGACCTTCGCGCCCTTCGTGATCATGTTGCTGACCTGCTGGACCTGCTGCGGGATCTTGTTGTCGGCGTACTCGAGGTCGACCTTGTAGCCCTTCTTCTCGAGGGCGCTCTTGACGGCGTCGCCGTCCTTGATCCAGCGCTCCGAGACCTTCGTGGGCATCGCCACGCCGATGAGAGCGCCGGCGTTGTCGCCGGAGTCGCCGCTGCCGGCGTCGGCGCCGCGTCCGCCGCCGCCGGCGCAGCCGGCGAGGGAGATCGCGAGACCGGCGGCGACGACGACGCCGATGAGCTTCTTGTTCTTCACGGGGATTCCTTCGTGTCCGTGTCACCTCGACGACGTCGTCGATGACGGATGGTGGTGCTGTGAGGGTGGTGCGGGTGCTTCAGCGGCCCTCGGCACGGAGACCGTGCGGCGGGCTGCCGCGGGGGCGTCGGGGTCGGCGGCAGGTGCCGGGGACCGGGACGGGCCGTCGTGCGCGCGGACGCGCCGACGGGGTCGGGGGCGTCAGACGGTGTCGACGGGGATGCCTGCGAGCGAGGGCGTCGCGGCGGGTGAGGAGGACGCGGCGGGGGCGTCGGGGGCGGTGCGGTTCACGGGGTGACCTCTTCGTCAGCAGCAGTGGATCAGGGCGGCCCGCGGTGTTCGCTTCGGGGATGTGAGCGCTCACATCGCGTGGTCCGGGGCAATCATGAACGACGCCGGGGCCGGTGTCAAGTCACCCGATCGGCCGGATCGTTCACACGCTCGATACACGCCGTTCACGGGCCTGAGCGGAACCCGGGGCACCATGTCGGCATGATCACCGCGACCGCCACCGTCCACACCGCGCACGACAGCGCCGGGCTCTTCTGGCTGTCGCGGCGCCTCCTGTCGGAGCACGCGGCCGCCCGCGTCGACGTGGGCCAGTACCTCGTCCAGCTCGCCGACGCGGGCACGGTGCTGCTCACCGAGCTGCCCGACATGCTGCGGTTCGACGTCGTCGTGCGGGACGAGCTCGCCGTGCGCCGGACCCGACGTGCCCTCGACGCCGCCCTGGCCCGCTCGTCGAGCGGGGCGGTGTCGGCCGTGACCTGGGAGGAGCAGCCCCTCGGCGCGCTGCTCTAGCCGGAGCCGGGACCGCGCCTAGGCCGCGGAGATCGTCCAGGCCGCCGTGTGCTGCTCGCCGGGCGCGAGGCGCACGAGGTCGGTGCCGCTCGAGAAGGCGTCGGGCGGGCAGGTCATCGGCTCGACGGCGAGGCCGACCCGGTCGTCGGCGGGGTCGGGCCGGTCGGCGGTGTGCACCTGCACCCAGGGCAGCTCGGGGCCCCACGTCATCGCGACGCCCCGGCCGTCGGCGGCCACGACCGTCGCGCGGACGAGGCCCCCCTCCCCCGGCTCGAGGTCGGTGAAGGCGTGGTCGACGAAGGTGTCGCCGAGCCGCCGCGACGCGCGGAAGTCGAACTCGGGCTTCTCGTCGACGCCGTGCAGGTCGAGGGGCACGAGCCGGTCGTCGGTGACGTCGAGCCAGCTCGCGGCGGGCAGGGTGAGCGTCCAGTCGTCGACGCGTCCCTCCCCCGCCACGAGGTACGGGTGCGGCGCGACGCCGTAGGGAGCGGTGCCGACGCCGACGTTGGTGGCCGTGACCGTCGTCGTGAGCCCCTCGTCGCCGAGCTCGTGCTCGGCCCGCAGCCGCAGCCGCCAGGGGTACCCGTCGCTCGGGGCGAGCTCCGTGGCGAAGGAGGCGCGGGTCGGCCCCGCCTCCTCGACCTGCCACTCGGCCCAGGCGACCAGCCCGTGCAGGGCGTGCCCGCGCTCGACCTCCGAGACGGCCAGCTGTCGCTCGACGCCGTCGTCGTCGACGTAGCGGCCGTCCACGACCCGGTTCGGCCACGGCGCCAGGAGGGCTCCGCGGAACAGGGGCCGGACGGCGTCGACGTCGAACGGGACGACGAGGTCACGGCCGTCGTGCGTCAGGGCGCGGAGGGTCGCGCCGACGCCGGCCAGCTCGGCGCGGTAGGGGCCGTGGACGAGCGTGACGGGGGCGCCGCTGACGGGCAGGGGCGCGCCTCCTGCGTCGGGGTCGGACGTGGTGGAGGGGCTCGTGCTGTCGGTCATGTCGCGTGGTCCGTGTTCTCGTGGGGCGGGGCGGGCGGGCGAGTGCGAGTGCGGGTCGGGCGGGGCCGGTGCCGTCAGGCGCCGAGCACGTGCTCGTCGAGCCAGGCGTTGCGGAAGCGGCCCTCGGGGTCGACCGCGCGGGCGTGCGCCGCGAAGTCGTCGAGGCGGGGGTAGCGGCCGCGCAGCTCGTCGCGGACGAGCGTCGACACCTTGCCCCAGTGCGGGCGGGCGTCGAAGGGCGCGAGGGCGGCCTCGATCGAGGGCAGGACGGCGAGGACGGCCTCGGTCTCGCGGCGCCAGGTGAAGTGGAACGCGATGCTCTGGCGTCCGCCGCTCGGGCTGAGCCAGGCGTCGTCGGCCGCGACGGCCCGGATCTCGCTGACGTACAGGACGTGGTCGAGCGTCGGGCCGATCGCCCGGAGCGCCTCGATCGCGGCCGGCGCGTGCTCGGCGGCGACCAGGTACTCGCTCTGGATCTCTTCCCCCGCGCTCGGCGTGAACTCGGCCCGGAAGTGCGGCAGGCGCTCGAGCCAGGGCCCGGGGACGCCGAGCTGCGGCGTCACGGCGTCGGCCGCCGTGTCGGGCAGCATGTGCAGGGCCGCCTCGGCGGGACGGGCTCCCAGCGCCTCGACGTCGAGCGTCGGCCCGCCGTCGTCGACCCGCGCCTTGGTCCAGACCTGGTCGACGTCGTCGCCGACGTAGCGGGTGAAGAGGCTGACGCTGTAGGCGCGGCCCATGAGGGCGTCGAAGTGCTCGAGGGCCGCGGTCCAGGGCAGGCCCTGGTGCACGGTCTGCACCACGTCGAAGGTCGGCACCGTGTCGAGCTCGAGCGCGGTGACCACGCCGAGGGCGCCGACGGACACGACCGACGCGGCGAAGGCCTCGTCGCCCCGGCGGACGAGCTCGAGCGCCCCGTCGGCCCGGACGATCTCGACGGCCGAGACGGCGGCCGACAACGCGGGGTTGCCCGCCCCCGAGCCGTGCGTGCCGGTCTGGACGGCGCCGGCGACGGAGATGTGGGGCAGCGACGCCAGGTTCGAGAGGGCCCGGCCGCGACGCTGGAGCTCGACGGCGAGGGCCGCGTGCGTCGAGCCCGCGCCGACCCGGACGGTGCCGGTCGCCTCGTCGAGCTCCGTCGGCACGTCGAGCGCCTCGGTCGAGACGAGCACGCCGTCGGTGTCGGCGACGAGGCTGAACGAGTGGCGCGAGCCCAGCGCCTTCACGCGACGGCTCGAGGCGACGATCTCGCGCACCTCGTCGACGCTGGCGGGGCGGCGCAGCTCGCCCGCCCGGTACTCGACGTTGCCGGCCCAGTTGTGCATGGAGACTCCTTCGACTCGTGACGGCGACAGTCTAGTGAGCGCTCACCCGGCGGTCGCCGCGGGCCGGATCGACCTGCGGGTCGGGGACCGTCGACGCCTCGCGCCGGGTCGGCTGATGTACTGCCGATCGTGATCGGTGTACTGCCGGTGATGTATCGTCGCCCCTCGTCGGCGCGCGCGCTGGCACGCGTGACCGGGCGGCCTCGGCAACGACACGCACCGTGCCCCTCGTTCTGGGGTTCCGGTGTCCCCCCAACTGGGCCCGTGTCCCCCGTTGTCCCGCGCCGCCGACAGGAGTTCTATGGGACATGTCGGACGAGGCAGCCCGGCGCACGATCACGATCAGGGGAACGCGACCATGGACACGACGGAACCAGGCACGGACGGCGTGCTCTCCGCCGAGGGGGTCCCGCTCGCCCCGATGCAGCCCGCGGCAGCGGCCGTCGTCGACATCCGCCCCGAGCGCGTCGTCGCCCTCCGCCGCCCGCCCCGCTTCTACCTCACCTACCTCGACGCCCCGAACGACGGCCGCGACCCGGCCCTGCCGCTCGGCACCTGCCTCGTGCTCAAGGCGATCGGCGGACAGACCCCGCGCCGCGTCGAGGTCGACCTGCCGGGCGGCACCGTCCGCACGGCCCGCAAGCTCCCCCGGGGCGCCGGCCTCGCGGTCGCCTCGCCGGACGACCTCGCCGCCGTGGCCGAGCTCGGCACCGTCTTCGTCGAGTGGACCTCCCTCGACGGCATGTCGCGCACGGCCTGGGTGCGCGTGCCCCCGGTGCCCGCGCGGTACCGCGACCGCACCGTCGGCTGACGCGCCTCCCCCTCGGGGAGCGGGCCGCGCCTCCGGCCGTCGTGGTCGCCGAGCCGCGGCCCTGGTCGACCTGCCGCGCTCAGCCGCGGCGGTGCGTCGCGGCGGGGTGCGACACGGGGAGGCGCGGACCCCCGCCCGTGAGCCGCTCCCGCAGCGTCTCCCCCGGCACGTACGCCTCGCGGACGCGACCCCGCCGCCGAAGCTCGGGCACGACCAGCTCGACGAAGTCGCGGAGCGTGTCGAACGAGTGGTACTGGCGGAGGTTGATGCCGTCGATCCCCTCCTCGTCGAGCCAGCGCTCGATCTCGTCGGCGACGACCATCGGGGTGCCGGCGACGAAGAACGCCCCTCCCCAGGCCTCGTCGACGCTGTCGACGAGCTGGCCGACCGTGATGTCGAGCGGCAGGGCGGCCGCGCCCGGGTGGTCGAGGCGGCCCTCGGCGGCGAGCGCCTCGCGCACCGTCCGGTCACGGGGATGGCTCGGCGCGTCGAAGGGGACGCTGCGGTGGACGAGCGCGCCCTGCTCGCTGGCGAACGATCGGTAGAGCGCGAGCTTCTCGGCGACCTCGGCGTCGGTCTCGGCGGTGATGACGCCCGCCTGCACGATGAACGACACGTCGTCCGCCGCTCGGCCCGCCTCGACGGCGGCCGCCCGGGTGGCCTCGGCGACCCGGCGGACGGCCGAGCCGCCGGTGAAGACCACCTCGGCGTTGCGCGCGGCCTGCTCGACGCCGGTCGGCGAGGCCGTCGCGAGGAAGAGCACGGGCGTCCGCTGCGGCGAGGGCTCGCTGAGGTGCGGGCCGGCGACGCGGTAGAAGCGGCCGACGTGGTCGATCGCGTGCACCTTCGCCGGGTCGGTGTAGACGCCGGAGCCGGGGGCGAGGCCGTCGGCGGTCGGGTCGGCGACGACGGCGTCGTCCTCCCACGACCCCTCCCACAGCTTGTAGACGACCTCGAGGTACTCGGCGGCGCGCGCGTACCGCTCCTCCTTCGGGATCTCGGCGTCGAGCCCGAAGTTGCGGGCGGCGGCGGGCAGGTACGAGGTGACGACGTTCCAGCCGACGCGGCCGTTCGTGAGGTGGTCGAGGGTCGACATGCGGCGGGCGAAGGCGAAGGGCGGCTCGTAGCTCGTCGACGCCGTGATGCCGAAGCCGAGGTGCTCGGTGACGGCGGCCATCACCGGCACCACCAGCATGGGATCGTTCGCCGGCGCCTGGATGCCCTCGAGCAGGGCGGGGGCGGGGCTGTCGCCGTAGACGTCGTAGGTGCCGAGCACGTCGGCGAGGAAGACGGCGTCGAAGCCGCCGCGCTCGGCCAGACGGGCGAGCTCGGTCCAGTAGGCGATGTCGGTGTACTCGCGACGCTGGTTGCCGGGCAGGCGCCAGAGGCCGTGCGTGATGTGCCCGACGCAGTTCATCTCGAAGAGGTTGAGGATCAGCTGCTTGGGGCGGGTGCTCTGGTCGGTCATCTGGTCGACGATGCCACACCGCGGGTGACGGGCGGGCGCAGGTTGCGCCGCGTTGCGGTGGGGGGCCGGGTCGGGCCGGTGCGAACTCAGGAAGCGTCGTCGGAGGCGCCCGTGGGAGCGGGGCGGTGGGGCCCGGCGGCACCGCGCCTCCTGAGTTCGTCGCCGGAGGCGGCCTAGTGTCGACGGCGTGACCCTCGTCGAGCCTGCCGACCCCCGCGCCGAGCACCGCTGGCCTGCGGTGGTCGCGCTGCTGGCGGCGCTGTCGCTGTACGCGGCGCTGCCGAGCTCGTTCCTGCCGGGTCTGCGCTGGGTCGTGGTGGCGGTCGGCCTCGCGATGCTCGTGCCGCTCGTGATCCTGAACCCGCACCACCTTCGGCGGGAGACGGCGTGGTCGAAGTACCTGTCGGCGGGCCAGGCCGTGCTGCTCGTGGTCGCGAACGAGGTCGCGCTGGTGCACCTGATCGTGGTGCTCGTCACGGACACCGACCAGAGCGGCCCGGTGCTGCTCGTCGCCGCGCTGCAGGTGTGGGTGACGAACGTCATCGGGTTCGCGCTCGTGTACTGGGAGCTCGACCGCGGCGGACCGGTGGCCCGGCGGCACAGTCCTCGGGCGGTGCTGCCGTCGGCGGACTTCCGGTTCCCGCAGGACGAGGACGACGACGCCGTCGAGGAGGTGGCCCGGCGCTCGTCGCCGCGCAGCGGCTGGGTCGCCGCCTTCGGCGACTACCTCTACTTCTCGCTGACGAACTCGATGGCGTTCAGCCCGACCGACACGATGCCGCTGAGCCTCCGGGCCAAGGCGCTCATGGCCGTCGAGGCGCTCAGCGGGTTCGTGCTGCTGGCGGTCGTCATCGCCCGGGCGGTGTCGCTGCTCGGGTGACGGCGCGGTCGGTGCTCGGGTGACGGCGCGGTCGCCGTTGCCGGGGTCACCGGGTGGCCGCGGGGCGGGTCGTCCCGTGGCACCGCCCCCGCGAGACGTTCTCGTCGCGAACTCAGGCGATCGCGTCGGCGGCGGCGCCGCGGGAGCGGAGCGCGCACACGCGCGGCCGCTTCCACCTGAGTCGTCGACGGGGCGGGGCGGCGGGGTGGCGGCGGGACACGGGTGCCACGGCCGGCCGCGCGGTCGCGAACTCAGGCGATCGCGTCGGCGGCCGCGGCTCGAGGGCGCGAGGCCGTGGCTGCGCGGCCGATCTTTCCTGAGCTGTCGACGCGGCAGGGGCCCGAGGCCGAGGCCGGGGCGGACAGCAGGGTCAGCGCCGGCGACGCCCGCCGCGCACCGCCGGGCCCGAGCCGTCACCGGCGGCCCCGTCGCCGGCGCCCCCGGCACCGGCCGCGCCGGCGGGCGGAACGACCCGCACGGACTGCGTCACGGCCGCGACCGACGAGGTGATGGTACGGAGGCTCGAGGTTGAGAGCTGTTCCTGCGCGTGGCCGCGGAGCGGGAACCCCCGCCGGGCCAGGGCCACGACGACGAGGCTCGCGGCCACCACGACCGCCGCGGCGAAGGGCAGCGTCCCGAGTCCGGTCGCTCCGGAGAGCTGGGCCCCGAGGGCGGCGCCCGCCGCGATGCCCACGTTCGAGCCGGCGTTGACGAGCGCGCCCGCGATGTCGGGGCTGACTCCCCCGGTGCGGATCGCGGCCGCCATGAACAGCGTGCCCGTCGTGCCGTTGGCGGCGACCCAGACCCCGGCGACGACGAAGGTGCCGACGAGTGAGCCGTGCACGAGGGGCAGGGCGCCGAGCGCGAGCGCCATGACCGCGACCGCCGCGAGCAGCGTCTGGCGCGGGGCGCGGTCGACGAACGCCCCGGCGACGAGCAGCCCGACGACGCCCGTCGCCCCGAGCACGAGCAGCGCGGGCCCGACCGAGCCCGCGCCGAGCCCCGCCGTCACGAGGTACGGCCCGACGTACGTGTAGACGACGTAGTGCCCCGTGAAGAGCAGCAGGTCGGCCACGACGACGGCGAGCAGGCCCGACCGTGCCCAGGAGCGCACCGAGCCGATGTGGGGGTACGACTCGCCCCGCACCGACGGCAGGAAAGCGAGGGCGACGACCGCGAGCACGGCGGACGCGACCGCGACGGCCCCGACCGCCGGGCGCCACCCGAGCTGGTCGCCGACCGTCGTGGCGACCGGCACGCCGATCACGAAGCCGAGCGAGCTGCCCGAGTAGACGAAGGCGATGGCGCGACCGGCGAGCCGGGGAGGCACGATGCGCGTCGCGTAGGCCGACGCCACCGAGAAGAAGAGGGCGTGGGCGACGCCGCCGACGACGCGTCCGACGCAGACGACGGCGAAGGTCGGCGCGAGGGCCACGATGAGGTTCGAGGCGGTGTACCCGACGAGCGTGGCGACGAGGACCGCCTTGCGTGGGACGCGCGCGGTCGCCCAGGTCAGCGGCGGCGCCAGCAGGGCGACGGCGAGGGCGTAGACCGTGACGACGATGCCCATGCGCGACTCGGAGACCCCGAGGTCGGTGCTCATCGTCGAGAGGAGCCCCACGGGCATCAGCTCGGTCGTGATCGCGAAGAACGTCGAGAGGCCGAGCACGACGATGCCGACGATCGCCGACGGGGTGAGCACGTGCGGCGTGCCGTCGCGGGAGGCCTTCGCCTCGGCGGCGCGCTCGGCGGTGTCGATGCTGCTGACGCGCATCGAGCCGGTGTAGTCCGACCGGGCTCGGCCGAGGGCGGTCGTCGGGACCGACCCCGTCTCGGGGTGGTCGTCACGGCGCGTGAGGGTGTCTTGCACGAGGGCCTCCGGAACTCCGCGGAGGGCGCGCACGCCGACGGCCGGTCGGCAGGACGCCGCGTGGCTCGTGGCCGCCGGACGTCGCGCACTCGTCGCGGGTCGTAGCTGACGGGTGGGGATGGGGATGCCGCTCCACGACGAGGGCGCTCCGTCCAGTGTGACACGCACCCCTGCCCTCTCCGCAAGGGACCGAACGATGTTCGGCGTTCACCGGTGGCGGACGGTCAGGCCTCCGTCGTGGCCTCCGCGCCGGCCGACCGCGACGCCGCGGCGTCCCGGGACGCCGTCAGCAGGTCGGTCAGCACGGTGCCGCGGGACCCGGCGTCCTCGGGGTGCCACTGCACGCACCACACCGGCGCCGACTCGTGCTCGACGGCCTCCACCGTGCCGTCGTCGGCCCAGGCCGTGGCCCGCAGCCCCTCCCCCGTGCGACCGACGGCCTGGTGGTGGGAGCTCCGCACGTCGAGCCGGGTGCGGCCGAGCACCCGGGCCAGGTCGCTGTCGGCGGCCACGCGCACCTCGTGGTCGACCATGCTGTCGTCGACCGACGCCGCGACGTGGCCGCCGGCGTGGAGGTGCTGCACGAGGTCGCCGCCGAGCGCGACGTTGACGACCTGCATGCCGCGGCAGATCCCGACCAGCGGGAGGCGCGCCTCCACCGCCCGTCGGACGAGGGCGACCTGCACCCGGTCGGCGTCCGGGAAGGTCTGGCCCCGGTGGGGGTAGTCGGCCGGGCCGTCGTAGAAGGCGGGGTCGACGTCCTCGCCGCCGGTGACGACGACCGCCTGCGCCCGCCCGAGCAGGCGCTCGAGCTCGTCGGGGGCGACCTGGGCCGCAGCCACCCGGTCGACCTCGAAGCCGACGTCGGCGGCCGTGCGGACGACCGCGGCGGTGAGCCGGCGCAGCTCGTCCTCGAAGGCGGGGTCGTCGCGACCTCCGTCGGCGACGTCGACGACGAGCAGGCGTGGCGGGGTCAGGAACGACATGCGCTCATCGTGCCACGCGGCCCGTGCCGGGCACGGGTGCGACGACGACTCCTGAGTCGCCGACGGCGGCGGGCGCCGAACGCGAGCGCGGCGGGCGCCGAACGCGAGCGCGGCGAGCGCCGAGCCGAGCGGGCGCCGAGCCGAGCGGGCGCCGAGCGGAGCGGCGGCCGGGAGCGGCCGGCCGCGGCCGGGGCGGCGGCCGCCCCGAGCTACTACCGTCGGAGGCGCGGCGCGACGGCCCTGACCCACGCCCGCAGAGAGGCATGCCATGTTCGAAGCCGAGAACCTGCGCGACTGGATCGGCCTGCCGGTCGTCGACCCCGCCGGCGACAAGGTCGGGACGCTCGAGAGCGTCTACTTCGACACGTCGACCGACGCTCCCTCGTTCGCGACCGTCCAGGCGGGCATCGTCGGCAAGAAGCTGATCTTCGTGCCCCTCGACGGCGCGGTCGTCGCCCCGAAGCACGTCAAGGTGCAGTTCGACAAGAAGCTCGTCAAGGACGCTCCCTCGATCGAGACCGACGGCGAGCTCGAGGCCTCGCAGGAGCAGGCCGTCTTCGCCCACTACGGCCTGCCCTACGCCCTCGGCGCGAGCGGCGAGCGCCGCCTCGGCCGCCGCTGACGCACCAGCGACACCGACAGAGAGAAGGAGGCGCGGTGCCGCTCGGCACCGCGCCTCCCGTCGTCTCCCGGTCGCGTCGGACCGGCCGGCTCAGCCCTGCCGCAGCACGCGCAGCTCGGCGAGCCCCACGTCGCGCGTCGAGGCGCTCACCGACGTCACCGTGAACCGGACCGACGTCGTCGCCCGCGCCGGGAACGACACCGTCGTGGCACCGCCCGCGTTCTCGAGCGCGGGCACCGCGACGGTCGAGCCGTCCGAGAACGTCAGCGTGCCGCCCGTCACCTGGTCGGCGAGGTTGACCCGGTCGTGCAGCACGACGGCGTCCGTGGTCACGGGCGAGGCCCAGGTCAGCGTGTAGGTGACGCCGACGCCGCCCCACCGGGCGACCCACTCGGCCGACGTCGCGGCCGGGTACCCGCCGACGACCCCGTCGATGGCCGCCGCGGCGGTCTGGCCGTCGGCCGCGTTCTCCCACGCCGCCGACGCGACCGCGCCGGCCGTGACGTCCGTCCCCGTCGGCACGGCCGGCGTCACCGGCGCCGCCACGGCGCTCCGGACGACCAGCTCGGCCAGCCCCACGTTGCCGGTGGTCGCCGACACGCCGGTGACCGTGACCCGCACCGACGAGGTGCTGCGAGCCGGGAACGAGACGACGGAGGCGCCTCCCCCGTCCGCGAGGGACGGCACCGAGACCGTCGAGCCGTCCGAGAAGGAGAGCGTCGCCCCGGTGACCTGGTCGGCCAGGTTCGGCCGGTCGTGCAGCACCACCTGGTCGACGGTGCGCGCCGTGGGCCAGTCGAGCTGCAGCCACGAGCCCTCGCGGCCGCCGCGGGTGGCCCACTCGGCGGTGTGCACCCCGGGGTAGCCGTCGACGACGCCGTCGATCGCCTTCGCGGCGGCCTGGCCGTCGGCCGACGACTCCGAGCTGGCGGTCGCCGTCGCCCCGGCGGTGACGTCGTAGGTCGAGAGGGGCGTCGGGGTCGGCGTCGGCGTCGGCGCGGCCGGCTCGGTCGTCGAGTACGCGCCGATCTCGGCGAGGCCGACGTTGCGCGTGGAGGCGCTCACCGAGGTCACCGTGAGCCGGAGGGACGTCGTCGCCCGGGCCGGGAACGACACGGTCGTCGCCCCGCCCGCGTTCTCGAGCGACGGCACGGCCACGGTCGAGCCGTCGGAGAAGGTCAGCGTGCCGCCCGTCACCTGGTCGCTGAGGTTGACGCGGTCGTGCAGAACGACGGTGTCCGTGGTCACGGCGGTGGGCCACGTCAGCGTGAACGTCACCCCGACGCCGCCCCAGGGCGCGACCCACTCGGCGGTCGACGCTCCCGGGTACCCGTCGACGACCCCGTCGATCGCCGCCGCGGCGGTCTGGCCGTCGGCGGCGTTCTCCCACGCCGCCGACGCGACCGCGCCGGGCGTGAGGTCGTACAGGGCGGGCGTGGGCTCGGGGTCGACCGGCGTCGTGGCCGGCGGGGTCGTCGTCGGCGTGCCGACGGTGTACTCGCGGGTGAGCCAGCGGCCCTCGGGCCGGCTCGCGCAGGTCTCCGCCGAGGCGCAGGTGCCGGGGTCGGAGGCGGCGTAGCGGAAGAACGCCGACGCCTTCTCGACCACCTGCTCCTCGGTGAGGTTCGCGGGGCGCAGCATGATCGGGTAGCCCATCCAACCGGCGAAGCCGTGGCCGGTGCCGGCCGCCGCCTGGGCCTCGTCGGCGAGGTAGGCGACGACGTGGTGGTCGGGGTGGTCGCCGTCGCCGACGGTCCCGTGGTGGTCGAGCGTGTTGACGTTCGTCGGCTGCACCTCGGTCGTGATCGCCAGCAGCTGCGCCCGCAGCTGCGCGAGCGTGTACGAGGTCAGGCCGTCGACGGACGAGACGGTCGGGATCGTGCCGGTCCAGAGCTTCTCGAGGGTCTGCCGACCGGTCGACTCGAAGCCCTCGCCCTGCCACCCGCCGTCGGGCAGGTGCAGCGAGAGCATCTGCACCCGGGCGTCCCCCGTCAGCCGCGCCAGGCCGACGGCGTGGCCGTGGAGGTCGACGGTGGAGGCGTCCCACGCGTCGGCCGCGCCGAGGATCTGCGCGTAGGCGGAGCGCGCACCGGTCTCGCGGGCCCGCACGTACTCGGCTCCCTCGCCGGCGTCGCCCGCCGTGACGTAGACCGTCGTCACGCACCGGCCGGCGCGCAGGTCGGCGAGGAGGGCCGTGCTCTGGAACAAGAGGTCGTCGTCCTGGTGGGCGACGACGTTGAGCGTCGTCCCGGCGTCGCAGCCGCTCTGCCGGAGCGAGGGCGCGGCGACGAGGGCGGCGGCCGCGGGCGGGGTGGTGGACGACGACAGCGACGAGGAGGCGGCGGCGGCCGAGGTCGCGGGCACCAGTCCTGCGCCGAGGATCACCGGCAGCGCCGCCGCGACGGCGACCAGGCCCGCGAGCGGGCGACGAGCCCGGACGGGACGCCTCCCGGGCAGGGCTGCGCCCTGCTCCGGTGCGGCGTCGCGGTCGAGGGGGGCGGCGGCGTCAGCCACGAGCCGCGTCGGGGTCGCTCAGCACGTACAGGGTCGCGGTGGGGCTCGTGGTCACGGCCTCCCAGCGGCCGTCGGCGGCGAAGGCGGCCGAGAGCTCCTCGAAGTCGTCGTAGCTCTGGAAGCCGTAACGCTCGTCGTAGGCGCCCATGACGTCCGAGACGAGGACGTAGTAGTCGCCGCCCCCGGTCCACCCGGTGACGAACTTCGAGGTGAGCTGGCGCTCGTCGGCGACCGCGTCGTACGAGTCGGAGGTGTCGGCGTACCCCCCGAGGGCCTCCCGGGTCACGTACTGCAGCTGCAGGTAGTTCGCCGTGCGGCCGCCGGGTGTCGCGTTGCCGTTGCCGGGGATGAGCAGCGCCGACCCGGGGGCCGCCTGCTCCTCGAAGGCCTCGGTGGCGAGCGTGGTGTCCTTGCTCGCGACGCGGTTCCAGTCGAGGGCCGTGTTGCCGTAGACGTTGACCGCCAGCACGAGCACGACGACGACCGCGAGCAGGCCGACGCCGACCTGCCGAGCCCGGTCGCCGAACGGACGCAGGAGGCGCTCGTACGGCAGCTGCGCCGCCAGGATGCAGAGCCAGGGCGCGGCGAAGAGCGTGACGCGGAAGATGCCCTCGGCGCCGTAGTTGGTCGCGATGATGAGGCTGACCGGGCTGGCGGCCGCGAGCACGAGGGCCCAGGTGCGTCGGTCGCGCGGCCCGACGAGGAGGACCACGAGGGCGGCGAGGCCGATCAGCACCAGCAGCGCGGCCGGGGTCCCGAAGGCGATCAGGTTGGTGACGGACGTGCCGAGGGTGGCGTCGGGACGCGAGGGCGGGGCCGCGTTGTCGAACACGTTGCCGAACGCGCTGGGGATGAGGAACGTGCCGAGCACCGAGCGGTTCGCCACGGCCCAGCCGACGGCCGGCACGAGCACGAGCACCGGCAGCCACCACGGCCGCACGAGGCCGAACACGACGAAGACGACGAGGGCCGCCACCGCCAGGTAGGGCGAGATCTGGTGCGTGACGGCGAGCGTGCAGCCGAGCCCGAGGATCGCGGCGAGGCGGAGCGGGCCGACGCGGCCGGAGAGGTCGCGCGTCGACGTCGCGGGCAGGCGGGCGCCGAGGGCGAGGGCCGCGACGCAGAGCGCGAGCACGGTGCCGAGCGACTGCGGCGAGAAGTAGATCGTGTTGAGCGTGATCGTCAGCGCGAACAGCGCGCCGGCGAACCAGGCGCGGCCGTCGTGGCCGATGAAGCGCCGGGCGAGGACGGTCGCGGCGAGGCCGATCAGCGGGGTGATCATGACGGGCCACCAGGTGGCGATCACCATGACGTCGCGGATGCCCGCGACGTCGGCGACCCACGCGACGCCCGAGAACAGGCCCGCCCACGACTGGAAGATGTCGACGCCCGTGGTCGTGCCGCCGTTGACGCGGATCGAGTCGACGACGCCGACGTGGCGCGCCGCCGAGACCATGGTCGGCGTGCCGTAGGCGACCGCCTGCGAGAGGACGACGACCCCGCTCATGGCGAGCAGCGGCAGGGCCGGGCTGCGACGGGTCGCGTAGGCCGCGACCGTCGTGGCGGCGAGCACCGCGAGGCCCAGCCACCAGAGCGGCCCCTCGACGGAGAAGAGCCCGCCGCGCGACGGGTCGCCGCGGACGAGGTACGACGCCACGACGACGAGCGCGAGCCCGACGACGGTGCCGAGGGCCGCCCACGGGAGCTCCCCGGCGGAGCCGCCGCGCGCCTCCTCGTGGTCGTCGGCGGAGCCGGGGAGGCGCGTCGCCCGCAGGTCGCGGACCGCGCGGACGGTGCCGATCGACAGCATGACGACCGTGGCGACGACCACGGCGACCATGAGCCAGCCCGGCTGCCACACGTGCGAGGCGGCCATCGTGATGCCGGTCAGGACGACCGCCGACAGGCCCGAGACGAGGGCGACCAGGGCGAACCGGGAGGCGCGCATCGGCCGGGCGAGGAGCGCCGGCGCCACGCCGAGCTCCAGGAGGAGGAAGACGGTGGCCGAGGCCTGCCGCAGCACGAGGAGGTCGGCCGCGAAGCCGATGCCGACCGCGAGGAGGGTCAGCCAGACGACCGCGGCGACGCCGAGCCTCAGTGCCGGTGCCATCGGGATCCTCTGGTCGGCGGGTCGCAGGTCGGTCGGGGGGCTGTCGCTCCGGGTGCCGGCGGCGCTGTCGGGGCGCACGTCGGGGAGGACAGAGTCAGCTCGGGGCACGAGTGCTCTCCAGGGGTCGCCGCCGGTCAGGCGCGGGCGTGCTCGCTCGTGGCGACGGGGGCGGCCTGGGTCGGGCCTCGCCGACGAGGGGGTGGAAGCGCGCACGGTTCGGGCCGGCGTGGTTCGGGTGCCGCCAGCTTCGGGGCTGGGAGGCGTTCCTCGCACTCTACCGGGGGCCCCGGGTGGCTCCGTGACCCCCGAACGGGTGAAACTCAGGCTCGTCACGGCACCTTCCTAGGTGACCTGCCTTGACCACCTGCCACCCCCCGAGCGAGGGTATGAGCGGCCACCACGGCCGTCGACGTGCGCGGCTCCTTCATCGAGGGCTGTCGCGAGCACGCGCAGAGCAGGAGTCACGTGCCCCCCTTCACCCCGTCCGGACGACCTCGCGGCGACGATCCCCGTCGCCCCGACGGCCCCGGCCGCTCGGCGGGCTGGACCGCGACCACTCGCCGCGGCGTCGCCGTCGGCGCCGCCGCCCTGCTCGTCGCCTCGGTCGGCATCTCCGTCGCCGCCGCCCGCGGCGACCAGGGCGACGAGACGAGCGCCGGCGCGGCCACGTCCGCGCCCGCCGAGCCCGACGCCACGACGAAGGACGCCCCCGACGTGACCGACCGCCCCTCGAGCACGCCCCAGGCCGCCCCCGCCGAGACCGCCGTCCCCGAGGCGCCGTCCGCCGCGACCGAGGGCGAGGGCGCCGCGGTCGACCAGACCAGCGGCCAGGCCATGCCCGTCGGCGACCTCGACGGGTGGACCCAGGTCTTCGCCGACGACTTCGACAACACCGTGCCGAACGGGTCGTTCCCGGGCCCGTACCGCGGCTCGTGGGAGACCTACGACGGGTTCTCCGACACCTCCCGCCTCGGCACGTACCGGGAGGACGGCGTCTCGACCGCCGACGGCAAGCTCGCGCTCGACGTGGCGAACCAGGAGGGCTCGGTCACGAGCGCCGCGGTCGTGCCGCTCGTCGGCGGCGAGTGGGGCGGGCAGGTCAACGGCCGGTTCAGCGTCCGCATGCGTGCCGACTCGGGCCCTGGCTTCTACGCCGCGTTCCTGCTGTGGAGCGACGACAACGACTGGGACCAGGGCGAGATCAACTTCCCCGAGGGCGACCTGACCGGCACGGCCCGGGCCTACAACCACACGCTCGGCGACCCGTCCCTGAACTCGTTCGCGGCCGACACCGGCCTGTCGTTCCAGGACTGGCACACCTACACGATCGAGTGGCGCCCCGACCGCATCGACTACCTCATCGACGACCAGGTCTGGAAGACGACCTACGACGACATCCCCGTGTCGAAGCTGCACTGGGTCATGCAGATCGAGACGACGGGCGACATGCCGCCCGTCGGGTCGGCCGGACGCGTCGAGGTCGACTGGGCGACGGTCTACTCGTACGACGGGTAGGGCCGGCGCGCGGCGCGGCAGCGCCTGTCGGGCGTCGGCCTCAGTCGTCGGGCGTCGGTGCCGGTCGTCGGCGTCAGCCGAGGATGCCGAGGTGCTCGAGCAGGATGCTCGTGCCGATGAGGATGAGCACCACGCCGCCGGCGATCTCGGCGGGCTTGCCGAAGCGGGCGCCGACGCGGTGGCCGACCAGGACGCCGACGATCGTCAGCACGGTCGTGGTGACGCCGATGAGCAGCACCGCCCCGCCGATGGAGACGGGCAGGAACGCCAGGGTCACGCCGACCGCGAGGGCGTCGATGCTCGTCGCGAGGGCGAGCACCAGGAGCTCGCGCACGGAGAGCCGGTCGCGGTCCTCCTCGTCGTCGTCCCCCGAGGTGAAGGCCTCCCAGAGCATCTTGCCGCCGACCAAGGCCAGCAGGCCGAACGCCACCCAGTGGTCGACGCCGGCGACGTAGCGGGCGAACGTGGTGCCGAGCAGCCAGCCGATCAGCGGCATCAGGGCCTGCGCGGCGCCGAAGGTGAGGCCGATGACGACGGCGGTCTTCACGGACGACGACGACTTGAGGTGCAGGCCCTTGCCGAGCGCGACCGCGAAGGCGTCGGCGGAGACGCCGACGGCGATGAGGAGCAGGGCCCAGAAGCTCACGGGACGACCTTTCGGAGAGCACGGCGACAGGCGCCATCGCCCTCGGGAACTCGTCGATGATGCCACATCGCCGACCGACCGGAGGCACGAAAAGGCCTGGTCAGAGGTATTCGGCGAGCCGAATTCCCGGGTTGGGTCAGCCTCGGCCGCGACGTCGGCGGGGGCGGGCGTGCTCGCGGAGGACAGCCTCGACCCCGTCCACGTGCGAGTCGAACGGGAACTCCGCCTCGACCCAGGCACGGCAGCGGGCGCCCAGCTCGGGGTCGTCGTCACGCCAGTCGAGGAGGCCGACGAGGGCGTCGCCGAGGGCCTCGGGGTCGGCGACCGGGACGACGAAGCGCGAGAACTCGCCGCCGAGCACCTCGGGGATCGCGCCGACGTCCGTGCCGACCACCGGTCGTCCGGTCGACATCGCCTCGATCAGCACGCGACCGAACGCCTCGGGCACCTCGGACGGCATGACCACGACGTCGGCCGCGTGCAGCAGGGGCACGACGTCGCTCTGCACGCCGAGCAGGCGCCAGGTGCCTTCCGGCAGCTCGGCCAGGGCCTTCGCGACGGCCCCCTCGGGTCGGGGTCCGGCGATGACGAGCACGGCCCGCGACGGGTCGAGCCCCAGTCGGGCCCAGGCCCGCACCAGCGTCAGCACGCCCTTCGAGGCCTCGGGACGGCCGTAGTAGAGGACGACCCGGGCCCCGGGGGCGACGTCCAGACCGAGGTCGCGACGGGCGGGCTCGAGGCGGTCCGCGCCTCCGGCGGGGTAGCTGTCGAGGGGCACGGCGTTGTGCACGACCGTGATGCGGTCGGCGTCGATGCCGGCCGCGACCCAGAGCGACTTCGTGTAGTGCGAGACCGCGACGAAGCGGGCGACCCCGGTCATCACCGTGCGCGTCGCCCGGAAGTTGGGCGCGTGGTGCAGGTGCACGACGATCGGCAGGCGCGCGGCGCGCGCCGCCAGCTGCGCCCAGATCGCCTGTTCGGAGCGGTTCAGCCACAGCACGTCCGACCGCGACCGCATCGCCCGCACGATCGACGGCACGAAGCCGAGCAGCTGCAGCGGCGCGAAGGGCAGCCCCACCGTGAAGCCGTGCGGGCCCCGCACGCGGACGCCCATCGAGCGGTACGTCGCCCGCTGCTCGCCGCCGAAGGTGTAGAGCAGGTCGAACTGGTGGCCGCGGGCGACGAGGGCGCCGATGTCCTGCAGCATGCACAGCTCGATGCCGCCGAGGGGCCGCAGGACGAGCGACGTCGTCAGGACGCGGAGGCGCGGGGCGGCGGGGTCGAGGACGGCGGCGGAGGCGGTCATCGTGTGGGCCAGCTCGGGCCCTGGTCGGGGGCGACCCACGAGTCGGCGCGGGCGAGGCGACGGCTCCGGAGGTAGGCGAGGGGACCCCGCGGGTAGCCGGACAGCTCGCTCAGCAGGAGCGAGCGGGGGTAGGCGTCGACGAGGCCGGCGGGACGGGGGGCGTCGTCGCGGTCCGCGCCTCCGGCGATCCGGGAGACGCTCGTGGAGGCCATGGCGACCAGGGCCGGCGGCAGCAGGCGGGCGAGGCCCAGCACATGGCGCGGCTGGTTCAGCACGAGGGACGACAGCATCGCCGTCATTCCGAGGCCGTTGCCCCGCAGCTGGCCGAGCAGCTCGTCGGTGCCTCGGCGGTGCCGGTGGTGGACGACGGCGGCGGGCTCGTAGGCGAGGCGGCCGCCGGTCCAGAGGACGCCGATGAGGGCGGCGAGGTCCTCGCCGCCGCGGGCCGGGGTGCCGGTGCCGAGCGCCAGGTCGAAGCCGCCGATGCGACGGAGGGCGGTGCGGCGGAACGCCATGTTGGCACCGGCCCCGTAGCCGCCCACGCCGTAGACGGGCAGGACGCGGACGGTGCGGCCGTCGCGGTCGGTCACGCGGACGCGGGCGCCGTCGAGGAGACCGGCGCGAGCCCGGCCGGGACGCGCTCGCTCGGGCTGGGCTTGCTCGGGCTGGGCTTGCTCGGGACGCGCTCGCTCGGGACGCGCTCGCTCGGGCCGGGCTCGCTCGGGCGTCAGGAGGAGCGGGCCCCAGGCGCGCTCGCCGCTGAAGCCGCCGTAGTAGCGCTCGAACCAGATCTGGGCCGGGGTGTCGAGCTCGGCGGGGAGGATGAGGCCGGTCACGGCGTCGACCTGCGGGTCGTCGACGAAGCGCTGGGCGAGCTCGCGCAGCCAGTCCGGCTCGACGCGCACGTCGTCGTCGGTGAAGACCACGATCTCGCCCCGCGCCTCGGCCACGCCGGCGTTGCGGCCCGCCGAGATCCCCTTGCGCGGCTCGTGCACCGCGCGGACGCGGTCGCGGCCGGCGACGAGACCGGGCAGCACGTCGTCGGCCGGCAGCACCGGCCGGTTGTCGACGATGAGGAACTCGACGTCGGGGTAGTCGACGCGGGCGAAGCCGTCGAGCATGAGCTCGAGGTCCTCGCGGCGTCCGACGATGGTGGACACGACGACCGTCACGGCGGGGAGGAGGTCGTCGGGGGTGCGCGGCGGCCGGGCGGCCCCGTCGGCCTCGGCCTGAGCGGCCAGCTCGCGCAGGGGGGCCAGGGCCGCCCGGGCGTCGGCGGGGTCGCGCGTCAGCCGCACGTCGAGGTCGCCGACCGGGCGGCCGTGCCAGGTCGCGATGACCCGCGCGCTCTCGTAGACGTCGTCGGCGACGAGGTCGGGGCCTTCGTCGGTGCGGGGGGCGGCGGCGTCGGGCGCGGCGTCGGGGTCGAGGGCGGTGCCGGGGCTGCTCAGCTCGAGGTGGACGACGCGGCGGGGGCCGGGCTCCGCGACGGGCTCGGCGGGGGCGGTGCGGGTCATGCGTCCTCCTCGGTGCGGCGGCGGCGTGCCGTCGACGGTGCCGACGCGGCCGAGGCGGTGTCGTCGTCAGGACTTTCCGTCGCGGGTGCCTCGGACGGGCGGGCGGCGGGGCCCGGCTGCGCCGTGCCTCCTGAGTTCGTCGCGCGGTCGGCGGTGCCGGTGGCGCTCGGGGTGCCGGTGGCGCTCGGGGTGCCGGTGCTCGGGGTGCCGGTGCTCCGGGCCTCGGGGCCCTCGGGTGCGAGGCCGACGGGGCCGCGGCGCGCGACGGCCAGGCGGCGGAAGAACCAGGGCAGGCAGGCGAGGGCGACGGCGACGCGGGCGAGGTTCCAGCCGAGGGTCTGCGGGAGGGCCGTGGTCGCGCCCGCCACGACCACGACGGCGAGGACGCCGAGGACGAGGCGGGGCGGCGCCCCGCGCCAGGGGACGCGCTTCGGCAGGGCCGCGAGCTGGAGGGCGGCCATCAGCGAGTACGCGATGACGGTGGCGATCGCGGCGCCGAGGATGCCGAAGAACGGGACGAGGGCGAAGTTGAGGCCGATGTTGACCGCGGCGGCGATGGCGGTCGTCACGCCGAGGGTCTTGGCCTTGCGCTCGATCGTCAGGAGGCGACCGCTCGCGCCCGCCGCGGCGGCGGGGAAGGCCGTCAGGGCGACCGCGTACACGACGATGGTCAGGGCGCTGGGGTCGAAGCTCTCCGGGACGAGGATCGGCATCGCGAAGGGGGTGACCAGCGTCACGGCGAGGACGATCGGGTTGAGGAGGCGGTAGATCTCGTCGCGTGAGGTCATGGCCAGGGCGTACCGCGCCGCCTCGTCGCGCATCTGGGCGAAGTGCGGAGCCCATGCCCCGTTCGTGAACGAGAGCATCAGGATCACGGCCGAGCCGACGACGTACGCGACCTGGTACTGGCCCACCGCGTCGGGGCCGATGAGGCGCTGCAGCACGATGCGGTCGCCGGCGTTGAGCACGAAGTAGGCGAGGCTCGACAGGGCGAGCGGGATGCCGAACGCGACCGCTTTCTTCGTGACCGGCCCGGCGAGGAGGCCCCGGACCCGCGGCCTCGTGAAGACGACCGCGAGCACCATGGCGAGGGACTGGCTGATGACGCTGCCGAACGCGTAGGTGAGGGCGCCGCCGCCCATGGTCAGCAGCAGGGTGAGTCCGATGAGCTGGCCGCCCACGGCCGACACGACGCTCGTCGTGGCGAAGGCGCGGAAGCGGTCCTCGGCGAGCAGCAGCGCGAGCATCACCTGCACCGCGGCGGACGGCGCCGTCCAGATGAGGACCACGGTCAACAGCCGGTGGTCGGTGCCGAATCCGGCCGCCTCGGCCCAGAGCGGCACCGACAGCAGCGCGAGGCCCGTGACGAGGAAGGCCACGACGATGCCGACGAAGGCGAGGCCGCGGGCGGTGCGGGCGTTCCCGTCCTCCGCGTGCTGGAGCACGAGGGCCTGGTCGAGGCCGAGCAGCGCCAGCACCACGACGACCTGGTAGACGGCCTGCGCCGTCGAGAGGGCGCCGAAGTCGCCGACGCCGAGCAGGTGCGCGAGGATCGGCGACACCACGGTGCCCGCGACGAGCTGCAGCGACCAGATGATGACGTAGAGGAGCCCGCGACCGAAGAGGTGCGACTCGTGCGACTTCTCGTCGTCGTCCTCGTGGGGCGCGCCCGACGCCTCGGCGGGACGGGCGTCGACGGAGCGGGCGTCGACGGGGCGGGCGGGGTCGACGTGCGCGTGCTCGGTGCGGCCGCGGTCGGCGTGCGCGTGGCCCGCGTGGCCCGGGGCCTTCTGCACGGGGATCGAGCCGGTGAACGCCCGTTCGGCGTCGGCCCGCTGCGGGAGGTGCGCGGACGGGCCGATGCCCTGCGGCATCAGGGAGGGGACGGCGAGGACGCCGGTCTCCTCCGGGTCCCACGACGCTGCTGATGCGTGTCGCGCCTGCTCGGCGTCCCGCGCGGAGGTCGCGGCGTGGCGGCCCTGCGCGGTCGGGGGGGAGACGGGCGTCGGGGAGGAGTCCGCGGGACGTTCGGGGCGTCCGGGACTGCTGGGCGGAGGGGTCCGCATGGCTCGGGTCCTGTCGGGTGTCGGGTGATCGTCGACGCGGGCCGCCGCCCGAGGGGTGAGCCCGGACGACGTCGAGCGGCCGAGGGGCAGCAGCCGGTTCGCACGTCGAGCCTCGAAGCTATCTCATGGTCTGCGAGCGGACAACGCCGTCCCGAGCTTCATCGAGCATTCAGGGGATGTCCGGGGACCGGCCCCCGGCCCGCCCGTGCGCCCGGTCGTGCGAGTGGCCCCGCGCACCCGCTCCCCCACCAGCACCGTGTCGACGACTCAGGAGACCTCGTCAGGCGGGGTGCCCGCACCGCGCTCAGGTCGCGTCGCGCGGCGGAACTGCCTGAGTCGTCGACGCGACGTCGGGCGGGGACGCGCCGCGCGCCTCCTCGGGGGGCCGTCGGATGGTGCTGACGACGTCGACGAGGCTCGGGCTGGGCGGCGCCGACCCGAAGCCGAAGCGTACCGGCGGCGAGAGGGGAGCGAGCGGGCCGAGGTCGCGCCCGCCGTCGAGGGCCGTCAGCGCCGTGACGTGCCGGGCGGTCGTGACGCCGTAGAACTCGCGGCGGCCTCCCCCGGCGGTCCCCGCGGTGCGGGCGCCCCGGACGAGCACGCGCGCGACCGGGTCGACGACCCGCAGCCACGCGGGACGGGTCGCGATGCCCCGCGGCACGAGCCGCAGCAGCATGCCGAGCCCGGAGATGCCGCCGATCGTGAGCCGGACGTCGAGGTCGCCCGCCGTCACCCGCAGCCCGCCGTCGACCCGGCGCCACGCGACGGGCACGACCTGCACATCGTCGAACGAGTACGTCGCCGAGACGTAGTCGGCCACCTGGGCGGAGGGAGCCAGGAGGAGGCGGTGGCCGGCTCGGTCCTCGAGCATGACGTCGGCGAATCGGCCGAGCGGCGAGTCCTCCCACATGCCGATGACGATGCGGGTGCCGGAGGCCGTGCCGACCCCGGCGATCCGCCCGACGAAGCGGTCGTCGGGCCTGCGCTCGGCCACGTGCCGCTACTCGGGGACGGCGGCCGAGGCCGTCTCCAGGGAGGCGAGCTCGTCCGCGCCGAGGCGGATGGACGAGGCGGCCATCAGGTCGGGCAGCTGCTCGAGGGTGCGGGCGCTGGCGATGGGAGCGACGACCGTCGGCTGGTGCTGGAGCCAGGCGAGGGCGACCGAGGCGATGCTCGCGTCGTGCGCCGTCGCGATCTCGTCGAGGGCGGCGACGACCGCGAGTCCCTCGTCGCTGAAGTAGCCCTCGACGCTGCTCGAGCGGGCCTGCCCGGCGATGTCGTCCCGGGTGCGGTACTTGCCGGTGAGGAAGCCCGCGGCGAGCGACCAGTACGGCGTCACCCCGAGCTCGTGCGCGCTGGCGAGCGGGGCCAGCTCGCGCTCGAACGGCTGGCGCTTCACGAGGTTGTAGTGCGGCTGGAGCGCGACCGGCATGGCCCACCCCTCGCGCTGCACGATCGAGATCCACTCGCGGATGCGGTCGGCGGAGTAGTTCGAGATGCCGACGTGGCGGACCTTGCCCGCCTCCTGGAGCGCGTGGAAGGCGCCGAGCGTCTCCTCGAGGGGCGTCTCGGCGTCGTCGAAGTGCGCCCAGTAGAGGTCGATGCGATCGGTCTGCAGCCGCGCGAGCGAGGCGTCGGCCGCGGCGGCGACGTTCGCGGCGCCGAGCCCCGCGAAGTCCGGGTGCTGGCTGACCTTCGTGCCGATGACGACGGCGTCGCGGCGGGACGCGCCTCCCGCCTTCAGCCAGGAGCCGATGATCGTCTCGGACTCGCCGCCGTGGTTGCCCGGCGCCCACGCCGAGTAGGCGTCGGCCGTGTCGACGAAGTCGCCACCCGCCTCGACGAACGCGTCGAGGACGGCGTGGGACTCGGCCTCGTCGCTGGTCCAGCCGAACGTGTTGCCGCCGAGGGCGAGGGGGTGGACTTCGAGGTCGGAGGAACCGAGGCGAGGCATGGGGCGTCCTTTCGTGGGGGTCGACTGTTCAGGTCTAATCCGCCCGCGGGCGGCGGCTGTGCGGGAACGCCCAGGGTGGGCGACGGCGATGCCTGAGTTCGCGACGGGGGGCGGGGGCGGGCTCGTCGGGCGCGGGGCGCGGGGCGCGGGGCGCGGCGGGGGCGGGCTCGACGGGCGCGGGGCGCGAGGCGCGGGCGGCGACCGCGGGCAGGCCGCCCCCCGCCCCTAGTACCCGGCCTCGACGTCGACCACGCCCTCGGCCGACCGACCGGCCGCGAGCGCCTCGACGTTGGCCCGCACCCGGTCGTGGAACAGCGGCTCGATCATCTCGAGCGTGTCCGCCTGGTGGGGCGTGATCAGCGCCCGGGGCTCGCTCCAGAGCGGGTGGCCGTCGGGCAGGGGCTCGGGGTCGACGACGTCGAGACCAGCGGCGCCGATCGAGCCCTCGGCGAGAGCCGCGACGAGGGCGTCGGTGTCGACGAGCGGGCCGCGGGCGATGTTGACGAGCACCGCGGTCTGCTTCATGGCGGCGAGCTGGGCCCCGCCGACGAGGCGGGTGGTGCCCTCGGTCAGAGCCGCCGCGACGACGACGACGTCGGCCTCGGGCAGCACCTCGTCGAGCCGGTCGGTCGTGACGGTGCGGTCGGCGCCCTCCACCTCGCGGGCCGTCCGCACGACCATGGTCACGTGGGCGTCGAAGGGGGCGAGCAGGCGCAGCAGCTCCGTGCCGATGCCCCCGGCCCCGATCACGACGACCCGCGAGCCGTTCAGGGTGATCCCGCGCTGGCGGGTCTCCCACGAGGAGGCGCGGGCCCTGACCTGCAGGGAGCGCAGGGTCGCCAGCGTGAGGGCCAGCGCATGCTCGGCGACCGGCGCGCTGTAGGCGCCCTTCGCGCTCGTGAAGACGAGGCCGTCGCGGGCGGTCGCCCGCATCGTCTCGACGTAGGCGTCCACGCCGGCGCTCGGGAGCTGGACGACGGCGATGCCGGGGTGGTCGTCGATCGCGGCGCGGAGCTCGGCCTGGTCGACCTTGCCGCCGACGACGAGCATGCGCGTCTCGTCGCCGAGGGGCACCTCGCGGGCGCCCGCGTCGCGGACCGCGCGACGAGCGGGGGCCACGCCCCACGCCGACGGGTCGGCGGCGGGTGCGTCGGGCGCATGGGGCGCCTCCGGTACGGCGGGTGCGGTCGCGGGCAGGACGGTCACGGCGAGGTCGGTCATCGCTCGAACCTATCGATCAGGTCACGACCCTGGTCCACGAGGCCCGCCGGTGGCAGAGTCGTCCCGTCCGCGTGACGACCCGCGCGCCAGGTGGACGAGAGGTGCGGATCAACGGCGATCCGCACCTCATCTTCATGCCCGGCGCCGTCGGCCTGCCTGGGCAGAGCCTGCCTCTGCCGCGGCGACCCGGGCGCGGGAGGACTCAGGACTCGTCGTCCGGGCCGGCCCCGGTCCCCGCGGTGCGGCGCGGCGACCGCCTCGATCGCCTGAGTCGTCGACGCGACCGGGCCCGCGCCCCCGCGGCTCAGCCCTTCACGGCGCCCGAGGTCAGGCCCGAGACGATCGACCGACGGAAGATCAGCACCAGCAGCACGATCGGCACCGTCGCCGACACCGACGCCGCGAAGATCGCCCCGTACGGGACCGTGAACTGCGTGCCGAAGAGGGCGATGCCGACCGGGATGGTGCGGAACGACGTCTCGCTGTTGAAGGTGAGCGCCATGAGGAACTCGCTCCACGAGGCCGTGAAGGTGAAGACGCCGACCGTGAAGAGGCCGGGCTTCGACATCGGGAGGATGACCGAGAAGACGGTGCGGAGGGGCGAGGCGCCGTCGATCTCGCTGGCCTCCTCGATGGTGGTGGGGATGCCGGCGAGGTAGTTGCGCATGATCCAGATCGCGAAGGGCAGGTTGAACGCGACGTACGGGATGATCAGGCCGGGGTAGCTGTTCAGCAGGCCGAGCTGGCGCTCGATGAGGTAGATCGGCGTGAGGACGGCGATCGCCGGGAACACCGACAGCATGAGGAGGGTCGTCATGATGCCGGTGCCGCCCTTGAGCTTGCGCCCGGTGAGGGCGTAGCCGGCGAACAGGGCGAGTCCCAGCACGAGCACCGTCGTGCTCACCGCGACGATGACGCTGTTGAGCATGTAGACGGCGAGGTCGTTCGAGACGAACGCGGTGACGTAGTTCTCGAGGGTCCAGGTCTGCGGGACGACCGTCGGCGGCGAGGCGGCGACCTCGGACGACGTCTTGAACGACGAGACCACGAGCCAGTACAGCGGGATCGCCGTCACGGCCGCGATGAGCACGCCGCCGAGGTTGACCACGTTGATCCAGCGTCGCCAGCCGCGACGCACCTTCGTGCGGGCCATCAGTCGACTCCCCTCGCCTGGTTGCGGAACGCTCGGAGGAAGAGCAGGCAGCCGACCCCGACGATGAGGGCTGTCGACGTCGCGATGGCGGCGCCGGGCCCGATGTTGATGTCCTGGAAGAGCACCTTGTAGCCCATGATCGCGAGGGTCTGGGTGGAGGTGCCCGGGCCTCCCTGCGTGAGGACGAACGGCAGGTCGAACACCCCGAACGCCTGCAGCACGCGGAAGAGCACGGCGATCGTGAAGGTCGGCAGCAGCTGCGGCATGACGACGCGCCAGAACGTCGACCACGCGCTCGAGCCGTCGAGCTCGGCCGCCTCGTACTGCTCGTCGGGGATCATGACGAGCCCCGCCAGCAGGATGATCGCGACGAAGGGGGTCGTCTTCCAGATGTCGGCGACCATGAGGGCCGCGGCGGCGCTGACCGGCTCGCCGAGGATGACGGGCGGGCTGTCGGTGACCAGCCCGATGCCCCAGGTGGCGATGCCGTAGGTGGAGTCGTAGATGTACTTCCAGAGCTGCGCCGAGACGATCGTCACGAGCGACCACGGCACGAGCAGCAGGGCGAGCATCCAGCCGCGGGAGACCCCGAGCCGCTCGAGCACGAGCGCGGCGAGCATGCCGAGCACGAGCTCGACCGTGACGGTGATCACCGTGTAGAGGATCGTGAACCCGAGCGCCCGGTACCAGTCGCTGCTCTGCAGCAGGGCGCCGTAGTTGCCGAGGGTGTACTCCTCGACCTGGAAGCCGTCGTAGTCGATGCTGACCCGCGCGAAGCTCAGCACCACGGAGTAGATCACCGGGAAGACGGTCACCAGCAGGATGACGAGCAGCGCCGGGCTCGCGAAGAGCCAGGCCGCACGGTTGCGGGTGCGGGCGAGGGAGGTGCGGGCCGAGCGTTCAGGACGCGCCGAGTCGGGGCGCCCGGGTCCGGCGGTCGCGGGGCGGGTGTCGGCCGTTTTCTCCTGGACGCTCATCAGAGGGCCTGCCCGGCGATGGCGACGTCCATCTGCCGTTCCATGCGGCTGGTGCCCGTCTGCAGCGCCGACTGGCCCGCCGCGATCGAGTTGGCGTTGACGTAGATGCCCTGCGAGACCTTCGGGTAGAAGGCCGTCGCCGTCGGTCGCGGCACGAGGGTGTAGTCGGCGGCGATCGAGTACTGCGGCTTCGCGGCCGCCACCGCGTCGGGGCTCGTGAGCGACGCCGTGCGCGCCGGGATCACCCCGCCCTCGCGGACGATGAGCTGCTGCGCGTCCTCGTCCGCGAGCCAGCGGGCCCAGGCGAGTGCCGCCGCCGGCTTCGCGGTGTGCGGGTTGATGTAGCTCCCCCAGCCGCCGATCGTCGTGTGCGTCTCGTCGGTGCCGTCGAACCCGGGCCTCGACCGGATGCCGATCTTGCCGGCCACGCTCGACGCCTCCGGGCTGTTCGCCGTGTCGTACGCGTACGACCAGTTGCGGAGGAAGGCGGCCCGCCCCGTCGTGAACGCGTCGAGGCTCGCCTGTTCGATGTACGTCAGGGAGGCGCGGGGCGTGACCCCCTCGGAGACCAGCGAGGCCATGAACTCCAGCCCTCGCCGCGCCTCCGAGCTCGTGGCCGTCGACGCGGTGATGTCGTCGTTCGTCAGGCGACCGCCGGCGTCGGCAACGAACTCGACCGTGTTGCAGGTCATGCCCTCGTAGACGTTGCCCTGGAAGACGAAGCCGTAGTCGACGTCGCCCGTGTCGATGAGCGCCTTGCTCGTCTCGACGACCTCCTCCCACGAACCGGGCACCTGGAGGCCGTGCTTGTCGAGGAGGTCCTGCCGGTAGACCAGGAACGAGTTGTCGATGTAGACGGGGAACATGTAGTATTCGCCGTCGACGCTGGCCGCGGTGCGGAGGCCTTCGGGGTACTGGTCCCAGAAGTCGTCGGGCACCAGCGTGCTGAGCGGGGTGGCGAGCGAGTTCTCGGCGAACTGGCCGGGCCAGGCGATGTCGCCGTGGATCACGTCGGGGCTTTGCGAGCCCGCCGCGATCTGCGTCGTCAAGGTCGTGCGGTTCGTGTCGGTGTCGGCCGGGGCCGCCACGAGGTTGATGCGCACGTTCGGGTACTTCTTCGTGAACTCCTCGATGAGACGCGGTCGGAGGTCGCCGCCCTCGTTCGTGGCGATGTTCGCGCTCCACCAGTCGATGGTGACGGGCTCGTCGCCGACCTCCGTGGGCCAGTCGGCGATGTCGGTCCGTTCGGCGCGGGGCGCGCATCCGGCGAGCGCCAAGGCCCCTGCCGCTCCCGCCGCCCCGACGAGCAGGCCCCTCCGGTCGATCTGCATGCGTCCTCCTCGACGTGTCGGATCGGTCTGAGCGGGTCGTCGCTGACCTCGCTGTCGTCGAGCCTAGGAAGGCCCGGACGAGGTCGTCAAGGGCGCGGGGCGACGGGGATGTTGCGCGGAGCGCACGGGGCTCGGGGGTGTAGGGGGGTCGCTCGGAGGGGTGCGGGGCGGGCGTGCACGGCGCGCCCGCGGGGTCGGCGGCGCAGCGCCCGGGGTGCCGGCGCTGCTCCACCTGGGGGTGTCGGCAGGTCAGGAAGGGCCGTCGCCGGGAGGGGGGCCGAGCAGGGTCCAGGGCCGCCCGGGCCGACCGTTCCTGACGCGTCGACGGCACCCCGCCGCCGACACGGACGGCGCTGGTTCCTCCCCCGCGCGCTCGAGCCGGCTGTCGTCCCCAGGCGCGCCCGGTGCCGTCCGCCGGCCGACGCGCCCTCCGCCACCCTCGACGTCATGGACACGGGACGACTCCTCGACGCGGTCGGCAGCGCCGGCGGCTTCGCGACGCGACGACAGCTGCGGGCGCTGGGCGCCACCGACCGCGACCTGGCCCGGGCGGTGGCCTCGGGCGACCTGTCCCGGCCACGCCGGAGCTGGTACACGGCCCTCCCTCCCGACGACCCGCGGGTGGTCGCCGTCGGCGTGGGCGGCCGGCTGACCGGCACCTCGGCCCTCCTCGAGCTCGGGGCGTGGCTCTGGGAGGCGCCCGACTCCGTGTCCGTGTCGGTCGCCCGCAACGCGGCACGGCTCCGACACCGTCGTGGGGCCCGCGTCGTCTGGGACGGGCCGCGCGTGCTCGAGAGAGGCGACGTCGCCCTCGTGCACGTCGTCGACGCGCTGCGCCGGGCGATCCTGGAGGAGCCGTTCGAGATCGCCGTCGCGCTCTGCGACTGGGCGCTCCACGTGGGACGCCTGTCGACCCGGGACTTCGCGGGGCTGGTCGCCGAGCTCCCGGCCGACGCCCGGTCGATCGCCGACTGGGTCGACGCCGACAGCGAGAGCGTCCTCGAGAGCGTCGCCCGGGTGCGCCTGACGTCGGCGGGCTGGCGCGTGACGTCGCAGGTGCGCGTCGGCCGAGGGCGGATCGACCTCGTCGTCGCCGGGGTCGTGGCCCTGGAGCTCGACGGCCGCCGGTGGCACGAGTCGGCGTTCGAGGCCGACCGCCGCAAGGACGTCCGCATCCTCACCGGCGGTCGTGTCCCCCTCCGCGTCACCTGGTCGATGGTCAAGGACGACTGGGCCGACGTGCTCGGGGCGGTCGAGGCCGGCGTCCTGCTGCACCGCGCGGGGACCGAGGACGCGCCGTCCCGGGTGGTGCTCCCTCGCGAGCCGTCATCAGGGGTCGTCCGGCTCGGCGGCGCGTCCCGCCGGTCGTCTCGCCGCGTGCCGACATCGCGCCGCGGTCGCGCCTGGCGACTTCCCCGCCGTCGACCCGAGCAGGTGTCGCACACGTGGTCGAGGTCGCTCGCGGCCGCCGCGCCCGTCGCCCCGGGCCGGCACGCGGGCGACGGACGCCTCGCCTCGCCCCGACCAGGGCGCGCGGCATACTGGTCCGTGACGGCCACGGTCGTCCCGGGCGACGGTGCCCGCGCCGCATCCGCCCCCGAGGCGGGCGCGCCGGCGCCGTGTCGAGAACCAGCACCGCACCGACGCGAAGGGCCTCCATGAGCACCGACCACCTCTCGACCCGGTACCGGGTGCCACCGTCCGCGATGCTCCGCGACACGGGCGTCGTCGCCGTCCTCCGGGCCGAGCACGCCGACGAGTACGCACCGGTGATCGACGCCCTCGTCGCCGGGGGCGTCCGCAGCATCGAGCTCACCCTGAGCACGCGCGGCGTCGTCGAGGCACTGCCCCGGCTCCTCGCGCAGGTCGGCGACGCGGCCGAGATCGGCGTCGGCACCGTCACGACGGCCGGCCAGCTCCACGAGGTCGTCGGCGCCGGGGCGGCCTACGTCGTCACCCCCGTCACCACGACCGAGCTCCTCGACGCGGCGCAGGAGCACGACGTCCCCTTCTACCCGGGCGGACTGACCCCGACGGAGCTCGCGTCGGGCTGGGCGGGGGGCGCCACGGCGGTCAAGCTCTTCCCCGCCTCGGTCGTCGGACCCGGCTACCTCGCACAGCTGCGCGGACCGTTCCCCGACCTCGAGGTCGTGCCCTCGGGCGGCATCGGCGTCGACGACGTCGCGGCGTGGATCGACGCCGGCTGCCTGGCCGTGAGTCTCGGCGGACCCTTGCTCCGCGACTGCTTCGCCGGCGGGTCGCTGGCCGAGCTGGAGGAGCGCGCCCGGCGGGTGCGCGGCATCGTCGACCGAGCGAGGGAGGCGCGGTGACCGACGCGATCCGCGCCTCCGGCCCTCTCGGCGGACCGGGCCACGACGGGGCTCGACCGGCTCCGGTGGTCGTGACGCTCGGCGAGAGCATGGGCCTGTTGTCGTCCGTCACGCCCGGGCCGCTCGCCCATGCCTCCACCCTGCAGCTCGGCATGGGCGGGTCGGAGTCGAACGTCGCGATCGGCGTCAGCCGTCTCGGCGTCCGGGCCGTCTGGTGCGGGCGGGTCGGCGACGACGCGGTCGGCAGGCTCGTGGAGCGCGAGATCCGCGCAGAGGGGGTCGACGTGCGAGTCGTCGTCGACGGCGGGGCCCCCACCGGCCTCATGCTCAAGGAGCGACGGACGTCGACGTCGCAGAGCGTCAGCTACTACCGCACGGGAAGCGCCGGGTCACGCCTCCGTGCCGACGACGTCGACGCGGGCCTGGTCGAGGCCGCGACCGTCCTGCACGTGACGGGGATCACTCCTGCGTTGTCAGAGAGCGCGGCGGACACCGTCCGCTCCGTCGTCGACCGGGCCCGCGGTGCCGGCGTGGTCGTCTCGTTCGACGTGAACTACCGGTCGGCGCTCTGGTCGGCGGCGGAGGCCTCGCGGGCGTGCCGCGACCTCGTCGCACGGTGCGACGTCGTGTTCGCCGGGGAGGACGAGGCCGTCATGCTCGTCGGCCCGGCCGACGAGGCGGGCGACGAGGAGGCCGCGGCCGTCGAGCTGGCTCGCCGGCTCGCCGCGCTCGGGCCGAGCCAGGCCGTGGTCAAGCGGGGGGCCGCGGGAGCCGTCGCCGTGGTGGACGGTGCCGTGCTGCGGCGCGCTGGGATACCGCTGGTGGCCCACGACACGGTCGGCGCCGGCGACGCGTTCGTCGCCGGGTGGCTCGCCGAGACGGCTCTCGGGCGCGACCCCGAACGGCGCATGACGACGGCCGTCGCCGCGGGCGCCTTCGCGTGCCTCGCCGCCGGCGACTGGGAGGGCCTGCCCCGGCGTGCCGAGCTGGCCCTCCTCGAGGAGCGTGACCCCGTGCGCCGCTGACGGCCGTCGTCGACGACGCCGCCGGCCGGGGTCGATCGCCACCGACGCCGACGGCCGCTCACGGCCGCGACGGGCTTGTCGACCGCACCACCCTCGGGCAACATGTCCCCATGCCCCACATCACCGCGGTCTGCCGGGTCGACGGCCTCCTCCCCGAGACGGGCGGCGTCGGCGTCACCGCGATCGACAAGCGTCCCGTCGACGGCGAGCTGCTGGTCAAGAAGACCGGGGTGTTCGGGGACATCCAGGCCAATCGCAAGCACCACGGCGGGCCCGACAAGGCCGTGTACGTCTACGCCGACGAGGACGCCACGCACTTCGCCGACCTCCTCGACCGCGAGATCTCGCCGGGCCTGTTCGGCGAGAACCTGCGCACGTCGGGCCTCGACGTCAGCGGTGCCCTCATCGGCGAGCGCTGGACGGTCGGCGACGAGCTCGTCCTCGAGGTCACGATGCCGCGCACCCCCTGCGCCACGTTCGCCCGCCGCATGCGCGAACCGCGCTGGGTGCGGCGCTTCCAGGACGAGGGCCGCCCCGGGGCGTACCTCAAGGTCGTCCGTGCCGGACCGGTCGTGGCGGGCGCCGAGATCACCGTGACGTCGCGCCCGTCGCACGGCGTCACCATCGCCGAGTGCTTCGCCGGTCTCGAACCCGACCGGGCGGCCGCCCTGCTGAGGAATCAGGACGGACCGTCGCTCAGCGACGTGATGCGCGGCGTGGCGACGCTCGCAGCCGCGCGTTCCTGACGACGAGACCCGGCCCCGCCCCGCGACCCTGCCGCGTGACCTCGCCACGCCCGATGCCGCTCTCGACATTGCACGCTCTGCACGAATAGTTGACCGTGAGCGACTACTCGTGCGAGAGTGCTCTCCGTGTCGTCCATCCGCCTCTTCATCCTCGACTCGTTCGCGCGTCACGGTGAGATGCACGGTCACCAGCTGCGGCTGCAGGCCGAGCGCGAACGCGTCCACTACTGGACGGACATCTCGGTCGGCGGCATCTACGGAGCCCTGAAGCGACTCGCCTCCGACGGCCTCCTCGAGTCGGTCCGCACCGAGCGGGAGGGCAACTTCCCCGAACGCCAGGTCTGGGCCATCACCCCGGCCGGCCGGGCTGCGCTCGACGCGAGCCGACGGCACGCGCTCGACGAGCTCGTCCTGCGTCCCGACCCCTTCGACCTGGCGCTCACCCGCGTCGATCCCGACCGCATCGGCGACCTCCCCACGGCCGTCCACGCACGCCGGGCCGCGCTCGAGAGGCTGCTCGCCGAGGCGGTCGCCCACTCGGCGAGCGCCGCCCCCTGGCTCTCGGTCGCCGAGAAGCACGCCCTCGCCCACCGCGAGCACCGCATCCGTGCCGAGATCACCTGGCACGACACGCTGATCGACGCGCTGCCGTCGATCGTCGCCGACGAGGAGGCGGGGGCCAAGCACGCGGCCACCGTCAGCTCCTCAGGCGGCTGAGGCGCGCCTCCTCGTCGCTCCGCCGTCGTCGGGCCGAGTGCACACGTCGTCCTGAACTCCCTGCGCGGCCCCGGGCCGCACCTCCCCCTCCCTGCCCCACCCGGCTCCGAAAGGCCCACCCATGACCGACGCCACCCGGGCTCCCGCCCCGGCCGCCATCCCCCGCCACGCGTGGCTCGCCCTCGTGGCGCTGCTGCTCGGCATGTTCATCGCCCTGCTCGACACCACGATCGTCAACGTGGCGCTGCCGACGATCCGCACGTCGCTCGACGCCTCCGAGTCGACGCTCTCGTGGATCATCTCGGGCTACGCGCTCGCGTTCGGCCTGACGCTCATCCCGGCCGGGCGCATCGGAGACCGCATCGGCCACAAGTGGGTCTACTTCACGGGCGTGCTGCTCTTCACGCTGGCGAGCCTCGCCTGCGGCGTGGCGACGAGCGACGTGCAGCTCGTCATCTTCCGCGTGGTGCAGGGCCTGGCGGGCGGCATCTTCGTCCCGGCGGTGACCGCGTTCATCCAGCTGCTCTTCCCGGGGCGTGCCCGCGGCAAGGCGTTCGCGATCATGGGCGCCGTGATCGGGGTCTCGTCGGCGCTCGGGCCGATCATCGGCGGGCTCATCATCCAGGCGTTCGGCGACGAGAACGGCTGGCGCCTCGTCTTCTTCGTCAACCTGCCGTTCGGCGTCATCACGCTGATCGCGGCAGCGGTCCTGCTCCCGAAGCGCGACGAGTCGGTGCCCCGACCCGACAAGGGTCTCGACTGGTTCGGCCTCGTGCTCGTGTCGGCCGCGTTCGTGGCGCTGCTCGTGCCGCTGATCCAGGGACAGGACGAGGGCTGGCCCGCCTGGACCTACGTCACCATCGCAGCGGGCCTCGTGCTGCTCGCGGCGTTCGGCGCCTGGGAGGTCGCGTACACCAAACGCGGGCGGACTCCCCTGGTCCCGCCGAAGCTGTTCTCGCACCCGTCGTTCACCGGCGGGGTCGTGCTGGCCCTGGTCTACTTCGCCGCCTTCACCAGCATCTTCTTCACGATCTCGCTGCTCTGGCAGTCGGGCCTCGGCCACAGCGCGCTCGCCTCGGGCGCCGTCGCGATCCCCTTCGCCGTGGGCAGCATCATCTCGTCGTCGCAGAGCAACAAGCTGGCGCAGCGGCTCGGCCGCAACGTGCTCGTGCTCGGCACGGCCCTCGTCGCGGTCGGACTCGGATCGATGTGGGTGCTGCTGCTCACGGTCGACGCCGCGGACTTGACGAACTGGATCCTCCTCGTCCCGCTGCTCGTCGCCGGGCTCGGCAACGGCTTCTTCATCGCGCCGAACGTCCAGTTCATCGTGGCCACGGTCGACCCGCAGGACGCCGGCTCGGCCAGCGCGGTCATCTCGGCCATCCAGCGGATCGGCTCGGCCGTCGGCATCGCGATCATCGGCAGCGTGCTGTTCGGCTCGTTGCCGACCGGGCGCGAACTCGCGACGGCCGCGGGGCGCGCGACGGGCTTCACCGACGCGTCGGCCGCGGCCATGGGCGTGAGCGCGGCGTTCGCCGTGGCGGCGTTCCTGCTGGTGTTCGCGCTGCCGCGGCGGGTGTCGCACGGGCGCCCGCCGGCGTCCGCCGGGCGCGACGGGCAGGGCGGCCACGCGCCCGACGGGCAGCCCGGCGACGCCGGGCGCGACGACCCGGCGGCTGCCCCCGCGTCGACGACTCAGGCATGAGCGTCGGCCAGGCCCCGTCGTGACCCGTCACGGCGGCGGCCCGGCCGACGGCTCCTGACGACTCGACTCGACCCGACGCGACCCGACCCGACCCGACTCGACCCGACCCGAACCGACCCGACGCGCGGCGACCCGACGCGCGGCGACCGAGACGCACCGCCTCGACGCGACGCGCGCAGCGGCAGCCGGGCCGATCCCCGCACCGCCGGGTGCCCCACCCGGGCGATTCCGAGGATTCCGAGGCACACTGGACCGATGCCCAGCGCCCCGCCGACGCCCTCCGCACGCCGTGACCGCGTGCTGCCGCTCGACGGACTGCGCACCGTGGCCATCGCCTTCGTCGTCCTGTACCACCTCCACGTGCCGGGCTTCGGCAGCGGATTCGTGGGAGTGAACGTCTTCTTCGTCCTCTCGGGTTACCTCATCACGGGTCTCCTGATCAGTGAGCACCGCAAGTCGGGCCGCATCCGCCTCGGCCGCTTCTGGGTGCGCCGACTGCTGCGCCTCTACCCGACGCTCCTCGCCGTGGTCGTGGTCGGGATGGCCCTGTGGTGGCTCATCGGCGATTACCAGGGCTCGACGATGAGCGCACTCGGCGCCGCCGGCGTGGCCCTCAGCTACACGGGCAACATCGCCCGCTCGTTCTTCGGCGAGTCGCAGGGCGTCTTCTCCCCCATGTGGAGCCTCTCCATGGAGGAGCAGTTCTACCTCGTCTGGCCCCCGCTCCTCGTGCTGCTGCTCGCGCTCGCCGCCGGTCGCCGCGTGATCGTCTCGGTGCTGGCCGCCCTCGTCGTCGGCTCCGTCGTCGCGTCGGGCTTCCTCTTCGACGCCCCGTCCGGAGGCGCGACCCCCGACATCTACTTCAGCCCAGTCCTCAACGTGGCCCCTTTGCTGCTCGGCTGCCTGCTCGCGGTCGTGCTCGACTCCGAGCGCGGCAAGGCGCTGCTGCGCGGCCGCGCGGGCTCGGCGGCCACGTGGATCGGCCTGGCCGGCGTCGTCGGGTCGCTGGCGGTCATCGGCTCCGGCTGGCAGCAGCAGGTGACGACCTTCACGATGATGCTGCCCGGCGTCGCCGTCGCCTCGGCGCTGCTCATCGGCGGACTCGTCTCGCGGCCCTCGTGGCCGGCCCGCATGCTCTCCCTCTCACCGGTGGCCTGGTTCGGCCGTGCCCTGTCGTACCCGCTCTACCTCTGGCACGTCGTCTTCATCGCCCTGCTCGAGCCGATCGTCCCCGGCGCCCTCGGCAAGGTCGCCGTCATCGCGGCGGCCGTCGTCACGGCCTGGCTGTCGCACCGCTTCGTCGAGCGGCCCGCTCTGCGCCTCAAGGACAAGCTCGAGTCCCCGAAGGGCGAGACTCCGGTCTCGACGGGCGAGTCGGCTCGCGAGAGCGAGCTCAGCCGGGCTTGAGGCCCGACCGCAGGCGCGAGACGCGTCCGCGAGGCCATCCCCAGGCGTCGCCCGGCGTCGCGTCGCGTCGACGGTTCAGGAATCGTCGACCCGGCGACGCACGTCGGCCGCCCGGCCGGGGCGGTAGCCGACGGCAGGTCCTGAGTTCGCGACGGCGGGGAGCCGGACGACCGGGTCGGCGAGCGTCGCCCCGAGCACGACGAGGGCGGTGGCCCCGTCCCCGACGTGGCCACCGCCCCTGCTCATGCGTTCGCGCTCGCGCTCGACGAACCGGCGCTCCCGCTCAGCGCTTGACGGCGTCGATCTTGAGCATGCGCGCGATGACGCCGTCGAGCTCGCTGTCGTCGAAGATCTTCTTCCAGTCGTCCTTGACGATCGACTCGCGGCCGTAGTCCATGGCGATGTGGCAGGCGTCGCTGAACGGGTTGGAGCCGCGGAGCCCGTTCGTCAGCGCGATCCAGGTGTGGCCGTAGAGCATCGCGCGGGCGGCCTCGTAGGGCACGCCGACGCCGTCGACGGTCTCGTCGAGCGCCTCCTTGAGGAACGCTCCGACCATGCACGCGATGGTCTCGACGAGCGTCGGCTCGAGGACGGCGAGCTGCTTCACGGTGACGTAGTGCACGGCGATGACGGGCGCGTAGATCGTCGAGATGACCTGGGTCGCGAGCTCGCGCACGGGCGAGTCGGCGTCGACGCCCTCGAGCGCCGCGATGACCTCCTGCGGGGCGGCGACGCCGCCGAAGGTGTCGGCCCACTCCTCCTTCGTGGTGCGCTCGAGGAACACGCTCGGGTGGCACGGGTGCGCGACCGCGTAGTGGATGTCGTCGCGCGACGCGAGCAGCCCGGCGTACGCCGCGGCCGGGTCGAGCGTCAGGATGATCGCGCCCGACTTCATCGCCGGGACGACGCTCTCGGACACGGCGCCGAGCACGACGTCGGGCACGGCGAGGATCACGACGTCGGCGTCGGCGACGGCGACCTCCGTCGGGGTGACCGTGCGGCCGAGCGACTCGATGTGGGCGACGCCGGCCGGCGAGGCCTCGCTGTAGAGGGCGGTGTAGGCGCTCTTGGCGAGGTTGTTCGAGACGCGCTGGCCCATCTTGCCGCCGGCGCCGATGACGGCGACGGTGACGTCGGACGAGCCCTGTCCGTCGGCGTAGGTGACGGCAGCGGTGGTGGTGTCGAGGGTGTCAGTCATTGTTCTTCCTCCTGAGGTGGTCGATGGTCGTGGTGGTCCACCCGGCCTCGAGCCGGGTGGTGGTCTCGGGGTCGCCCTGCCAGGGCAGCCAGTGCTCGACGACCTGGTTGACGGTCGTCGCGCCTCCGTCGCGGGCCTCGAGGGCGGCCTTGACGCCGTCGTAGTCGAGGAGCCCCTCGCCGAGCGGGGTGCTGGTCAACGCGAAGCCGACCCAGCCGTCCTTCCGGGAGAACGCGAAGTCCTTCACGTGCCAGTTCACGACGAAGGGCAGGCAGCGTGCGGTGACGTCGGCGGGGTGCTCGAGCGCGGCGACGGTGTTCGCGGGGTCGAGCACGATGCCGAGCCGAGGGCTGCGGAGGTGCCGCACGACGGCCACGAGCTCGGTCGAGCCGACCTGCTCGTAGGTCTCGAGGGCGAGGGTGACCCCCGCCTCCTCGTACTCCGGCAGCACCTCGCGCAGCCGCCGGTCGGTCTCGACCGCGTCGGGCCGGTCGTCGCCCTCCGTCCACATGGTGCGCACGAGGGAGGCGCGGAGAGCGACCGCGAGGCGCAGCCAGGTCCGCAGCACGGCCGGTCGGGTGCCGCGGGTGCCGAGCTCGAGCGTCAGCCCGAGCTCGTCGGCGAGGCCGCGCAGGGCCGCGAGCTGCTCGTCGGTGTAGTCGACGAGCGGGGCGTGGTCGCAGATCTGGAACAGGCCGAGGCCCTGCGCCGCGGTGTCGCGGAGCATGTCGTCGAGCGTCAAGGGCTCAGGCACGAGCTCGCTGCCGCGCCAGAAGTACGCGTACGTGCTGAGGCCGATCACGACGACGCCTGATTCCTCGACGCGGCGGGCGCCGTGCCCACCGCGTCGCCGCCGAGCGCCAGCGCCTCGTCGAGGATCCGCTCGACCGCCGCCGCCTCGTGCGCGAACCGTCCGAGGAACAGCCCCCGCACCGCGCCGCCGAGCTCGGTCAGCAGTCCGGGCCCGGCGCTGCCGCCGTAGACCACACGGCTGCCGACGCGGCCGGGCAGCCCCGCGAGGTGCTGCTCGACGGCGGCCACGACGGCGGTGATGTGCGTCGACGACGCAGGAACCGGCGCACCGATCGCCCACACGGGCTCGTAGGCCACGACGACCGCGCCGGAGAGTCCTGACCCGTCCGCGTCGGCGAGCGCCGCGTCGATCTGCTGCGTCACCTCGAGCGCCGCGAGCGACGCCGGGGCCTCGGCGACCTCGCCGACGCAGAGCAGCGGGGTGACGCCGTTGCGGAGCGCCGCCGCGGTCTTCGCCGCGACGACCGCGTCGTCCTCGTGGAACAGCGCACGCCGCTCGGCGTGCCCCACCTCGGCCAGCGTGCAGCCGATCTCGGCGAGCTCGACGCCGCTCACCTCGCCGGTGAACGCCCCGAGGTCGTCGGTGGCGAGGTCCTGCGCGCCGAGCCGCACGGGGGCGTCGCCGATCGCGGCGCGCACCGGCACGAGCGCCGGGAACGACGGCACGACGAAGAGGTCGACGAGACCGTCGCGCGTCGCGGGGTGCCGGGCCGCGATCTCCGCGACCTCGGTCGCCCACGCGATCGTCCGGGCGTGCGTGAAGTACATCTTCAGGCTCACACCGATCGTGAAGCGCGGCCCGGGGCGCGCGGCTGCGTCGGTCATGCCCGGGCGTCGATCCCGACGGGCTCGGCCGAGCCGTCGTAGCCGCAGATCGCCGCGACCTTGTCGGCCGAGGCGCTCGACGAGTCGAAGCGGTACGTCAGCCACTCGGCGGCGAGGCGACGCATGAGCTCGACGCCGACGACGCGCTGGCCCATGCAGAGCACCTGGGCGTCGTTCGACAGGACGCTGCGCTCGACCGAGAACGAGTCGTGGGCGGTGACGGCGCGGACGCCGGGCACCTTGTTCGCCGCGATCGCGACCCCGAGCCCGGTGCCGCAGAGCAGGATCGCCCGGTCGGCCTCGCCCGAGGCGACCATGCGGGCCGCGTCGACGGCGACGTGCGGGTAGGCGGTGTGGCCGTCGGCGTCGACGCCCACGTCGACGACGCTCGCGACGAGGCCGTTGGCGGCCAGGTCCTTCTTGAGGATCTCCTTGTAGTCGAAACCGGCGTCGTCCGATCCGACGACGATGCGCAGCTGGTCAGCCATGGTGGTGCCTTTCGTTGGAGGAGGTGGGGAAGAGCGCGGGAGGCTCGGGTCAGGCGCCGTGCCCGCTCGCGACGACGAGGCCCACGGCCCGCGTCACGAGCCCGAGCGAGGTCGCGCCGGCGTCGGGGGTCCCGAGGCTCTTCTCGGCGTGGGGCCGCGCGCGGCCCATCCTGGGGAGGAGGTCGGCGGTCGCCGCGGCGGCCGCGACGGCCACGTCGGAGGCCGCGGACCACGCGGCGGGCAGGTCGGCGCCGTCCGCGACGGCGCCCGAGAGCGCGTCGCTGAACGGCACGAGCACGTCGACCATCGTCTTGTCGCCGACCGTGGCCCCGAACTCGAGGATCGCCTCGGTCGCCGCCGCGACGCCCGCCGCGACCGAGTCGCGGGTCGGGGCGGCCTCGTCGCCGACCGCCGCGCCGACGCTCGCGAGCGCGGCGCCCCAGAGCGCGCCGGAGGTGCCTCCGGCCCGGTCGGACCAGGCGTCGCCGGCGATGTCGAGCACGGTGCCGGCACCCGCGCCGGCCTCGACGGCTGCCCGGGCCGCGGCGACGGCGGCCGTGACTCCGCGCTGCATGCCGATGCCGTGGTCGCCGTCCCCGGCGACCGCGTCGATGCGTCCGAGCTCGTCGGCGTGCAGGTCGACGGTGGCCTGCATCGCCTCGAGGGCGGCGAGCACCGTCGCGGCCGCGGCCTGCGACGCGACCGAGGCGGGTGGGATGCTGTCGGCGACCAGCGCCTCCGGTCGGGTGTCGTCCACGCGCTCGGCCGCGACGACCGAGCCCTTCGAGTACGCCGGGGCGTCGACGGGGGCGCCCCACAGGCGCTCGAGCTCGTCGTCGAGCCAGAAGAGGGTGAGCGAGACGCCGGCCATGTCGAAGCTCGTGACGAGCTCGCCGACCTCGGGCTCGACGACCTCGACCCCGGCCTCGCGCAGGAGGGCGTCGACGCGGGAGTAGACGACGAAGAGCTCCTCGTACTTGACCGAGCCGAGGCCGTTCAGGAGGACGGCGACCCGGCCGCCCCGCGCCTCCGCGACGCCCTCGGGCAGCTCGTCGCTCGCGAGCAGCGACGAGACGAGCAGCTCGGCGAGGCCCGCCGCGGTCGGCACGTCGGCCTCGCCGATGCCGGGCTCGCCGTGGATGCCCATGCCGACGGCCATGCGGCCCTCCGGCACGGTGAAGAGCGGCTCGTCGGCCCCGGGCAGCGAGCAGCCGGAGAACGCGACGCCGAACGAACGGGTGCGCTCGTTGGCCTTCGTGGCGAGGCGGACGACCTCGTCGAGCGAGGCGCCCCCCTCGGCGGCGGCCGCGGCGGTCTTGAAGACGGTGAGGTCGCCGGCGATGCCGCGGCGCCTGTGCTTCTCGTCGACCGAGGCGCTCGAGATGTCGTCGGTCACGGCGACCGTGCGGGTCTCGATGCCCTCGTCGATCAGCTTCTGCTGCGCCTTGTCGAAGTTGAGCACGTCGCCCGCGTAGTTGCCGTAGCTGAGCAGCACTCCCCCGCCGACCTGGGCGGCCTTCGCGACCGACCTGACCTGCTGCCAGGACGGCGACGCGAAGAGGTTGCCGAGGGCGGCGCCGTGGGCGAGGCCCTGGCCGACCAGCCCGCCGAACGCGGGGTAGTGGCCGGAGCCGCCGCCGACGACGAGCGCGACGGTGCCGGGCGTCGAGCGCGTCGACCGTACGACGCCGCCGTGCACGCGGCGCACCCAGCGGCCGCTGGCGGCGACGAAGCCGTCGATCATCTCGTCGGCGAAGTCGCTCGGTTCGTTGAAGAGGCGGGTCATGAGGGCTCCAGGAGGCGGTGGTCCGGTGACGGAGGAGGCGCGGTCGGCGCCGGTGGCGGGGTGGTGGACGCAGGGCCCGGGCGTAGTGGACGCCCGGGCCCCGCGTCCGTCAGTCGAGCCCGGCCGTCGCGGCCAGGTCGGCGGCCTGCTGCGGCGTCGCCGCGCCCTCGGGCCGCTTCATCCGGCTGAGGACGAGCATGAGGACGGCCGAGAGGAGCAGGAAGAAGCCGACGATGAACATCGGCGCCCGGTAGTCGCCCGTCACGTCGGTCACCAGGCCCGTGATGTACGGGGCGCTGAAGCCGGCGAGGTTGCCGATCGTGTTGATCAGCGCGATGCCCGCGGCCGCGGCCGCCCCCGTGAGGAACTGGGTCGGCAGCGTCCAGAAGTTGGGCAGCGCGGCGAAGATGGCCATGGCGGTGATGGTGATGACGGCGATGGTGAGCGCCGGCGACTGGGCGTACAGCGCGACCGGGATGCTGAGGCCTCCGACGACGGCCGGGACGGCGATGTGCCAGGTCTTGAGGCCGCGCCGCGTGGCGTCCCGCGACCAGAAGTACAGGGCGAGGGCGGCCGGCACGTAGGGGATCGCGGTGATGAAGCCGCGCTGCGTGACGGTGAACTCGGTGCCGAACTGCTCCTGGAAGCCGCCGATGATGGTCGGCAGGAAGAACGCGAGGGCGTAGAGGCCGTAGACGAAGCCGAAGTAGATGAACGACAGCATCCAGACGCGGCCGTTCTTGAACACGACGCCGAGGCCCGGGTGCTTGCCCGTCGTGGAGACGGCGCCGGTCTTGGTCGACGCCTCCTTGACCAGGGCGGCGGTCAGCCACTCCTGCTCCTCCTTCGTGAGCCACTTCGCGTCGGCCGGCTTGTCCTTGAGGTAGAACCAGGCGACGATGCCGACCACGATCGCGGGGATCGCGACGCCGAGGAACATGAAGCGCCAGCCCTCGAGGCCGAAGAAGACGCCGTCGTGGCTGATCAGCCAGCCGGCGAGCGGGGCGCCGACGACCGTGGTGAGGGGCTGCGCCAGGTAGAAGAGCGCGAGGATCTTGCTGCGGTGGCGGGCAGGCACCCAGAGGCTCAGGAAGAGGATCGCGCCGGGGAAGAACCCGGCCTCCATCACGCCGAGGAGGAAGCGCAGCGCGACGAGCTGCTCGAAGTTCTGCACCCAGGTGAAGAGCAGCGCGACGATGCCCCAGGTCACCATGATGCGGGCGAGCCACTTGCGGGCGCCGAACTTGTGCAGCGCCAGGTTCGAGGGCACCTCGAGCAGGATGTAGCCGATGAAGAAGACGCCCGAGGCGAAGCCGAACTGGGCCGCCGACAGGGCGAGGTCGGACTCCATGCCGTTCGGGGCGGCGAAGCCGATGGCGGTGCGGTCGAGGTAGTTGATGAAGAACATCAACGCGACGAACGGCACGAGCCGGATCGCCACCTTCTTGATCGCGGACTTCTCGACGGGGCTCATGGCCTCCGCCGTGCGGGCTGGGGTGTCCACATCGACTCCTTCGGATCTGACGACGTTGTGAGATGACGCCGTGATCGACGGTGGTCGAGGCGCTCAGGATCCATGGTCACGGATCCGAGCGCACTTGTCAACCGGTTGACCAATCCGTGCCGGCGGCGAGGAGGGACGGCGGAAGGCGACGGGAAAAAGGGAGGACGGCGCCCCCCGGCCCGCGACGGACCCGTCGGTAAGCTCTCCCCCGTGCCCGCCTACCCCGACGACGACCCGACGAGCCTCCGCCTCGAGCTCGAGCTCGTGCCGAAGGGGACGGCCGTCAGCGAGGTCGTCAAGCAGCTGATCGGGCTGCTCACCACCGGCGAGCTCGTGCCCGGCTCGCGCCTGCCGCCCGAGCGCCAGCTCGCCGAGCAGCTCGGCGTCGGCCGGTCGGCCGTGCGCGAGGCCCTCGCGGCGCTGGAGATCCTCGGCATCGTGACCGTCCGGCCTGGCTCGGGCACGTACCTCCGCGACAACACGTCCGAGCTGCTGCCGACGACGCTCAGCTGGGGCATGATGCTCAACGCCGCGCGCACCCGCGAGCTGATCGAGGTGCGCGGCGGCCTCGAGGTGCAGGCCGCGAGCTTCGCGGCGCAGCGAGCGACCGACGCCGACGTCGAGGCCCTCCGCGGCTTCGTCGCGACGATGCGCGACAGCCTCGACGACCTCGACACGTTCCTGCAGGCCGACATCCGCTTCCACCTGCAGATCGCGATCAGCGCCGACAACGTGGTGCTGCGCGACCTGCTGCAGAGCACCCGCTCGCTGCTGCGCCTCTGGGTCGAGCGGGGCCTCCGCGAACGCGACCAGGCAGAGGCCGCCTATCGCGAGCACCAAGGCGTCTTCGAGGCGATCGCCGCCCACGACCCGCACGCCGCGCGCGAGGCGATGCGCGCGCACATGGCCACCGCCGGCGAGCGCGTCGGCCACGCCGACATCGCCGGGCCCCTGCGCTGAGCCGGCCCGGTGCGCCCAGCCGCGCCGGCGGCAGACCTCGGTCCGCCTAGCCGCCGACCTCGACCAGCACCCGGGGCAGCTCGTCGAGGAGCTCGCTGGCGAGGAACCCCAGCGGCCCCACCCCGACCGAGAGCCGGTCGCCTGCCGACGCGTGCGCGTGCGTCGCCCACACCGCCGCCTGGGCTGGCTCCGCACCGCGCGCCGAGAGCCCGGCCACCGCTCCCGCGAGCACGTCCCCGCTGCCCGAGGTGCCGAGCCCGGGATGCCCGGCCCCGGAGCGCCAGACCCGGCCGTCGGGTGCCGCGACCAGGCTCTGGCAGGCGACCACCGCCTCCCACCGGCGGGCGATCTCGCGCAGGTCGTCGGGCAGGTCGTCGACGTCGCGCCCGAGCAGGCGCCCGGCCTCGCTCGAGTTCGGCGTCAACACGAGCCGGCCCCGCAGCAGGTCGAGCGCCGAGCCGCAGCGCGGCAGGACGCCCAGGGCGAACGCGTCGAGCACGACGACCGCGTCGGGGCCGACGAGCGACGGCAGGAGGCGCACCAGGGCCTCGGCCTCGTCCGCGTCGTCGAGGCCCGACCCGGCCAGCACGGCGTCGGCGCCCTCCAGGTCGCCCGAGGCCGCCCCCAGCGAGGCTCCGACCACGTGGCCGCCGGGGGTCTGGTCGAGGGGCACCACGCCCGCCTCCGGCAGCGCGACGGCGACGTGCGGCGCGACGGAGCCCGCGACCGCCAGCGTGAGGCGCCCGGCCCCGACCCGGAGCGCGGCCAGGGCGCCGAGCATCGCGGCGCCGGGCGTGCGCGCGGCCCCGCCGACGACGACGACCTGGCCGCGCGAGTACTTGCCGGCGCCGGCCGAGGGCAGCGGCCAGCCGCGCAGCAGGTCGGGCGTGATCATCTGCTCAGCGGGGTCGGACATCGCGGTCTCCTTCGTGGGCGGTGACGGGGGCGTGCTCCTCCGAGAGGTGGTCGACATCGGCGAACCGGACGAGGGTCCACCATGCGGCGCCCTCGTCGAGGCGGAGGGTGGTCACCGACGCGTTCGTGACGGTGTTGCCGCGCGCGAACTCGAGCAGGTCGGCCTCGTCCAGCCCGGTGCAGACGTACACGACGAGCATGATGACGGCGTCGTGCGCCGTCACGAGCACCCGGTCGACGTCGGGCAGCGCGTCGAGGTCGCGCAGCAGCGACCGCACGCGGAGGGCCACGTCGGCCCACGACTCGCCGCCGGGCGGCCGGTGGTAGAACTTGCCGAGCCGACGTCGCCGCGCCTCCTCGTCGGGGTGCCGCGCCTCGACGCCGCGACGGGTCAGCAGGTCGAGGACGCCGAGCTCGCGGTCGCGGAGCCGCTCGTCGACGTGCACGGTGACGTCGGCCCCGGCCTCGTCGAGGGCCGCGCGGAGAGTCTGCCGGGCGCGGAGGTAGGGCGAGACCCACACCGCGGTGCGGGCGCCGTCGGGCCCGTCGAGGCCGAGGTCGGCGACCCAGGAGCCGAGGGCGCGGGCCTGCTCGACGCCGCGGTCGCTGAGGGGCACGTCGGCGTCGCGCTCGTCGACGTCGACGGTCTCCGAGCCGTCCTCCTCGGCGGCGGTCGCGGCGACGTTGGCGGTGCTCTCGCCGTGGCGGACGAGGAGGAGTTCCCTGATCATCTCGCCGACGGTAGGCCGTCCCGGCCGGGGCCGACCGGCGTCCTCCCCACCGGGACCGGTCAGCTGCGCCGAGCCGCGCCTCTTACAGCCAGCTGCGCTCGCGGGCCGTGCGGGCCGCCGCGTGCCGCGACGAGGTGCCGGTCTTCTGCATCGCCGACGACAGGTAGTTGCGGACCGTGCCGGAGGCGAGGTGCAGCCGGGCGCCGATCTCGCGCACCGAGAACCCCTCGGTCGTGAGGCGCAGGGCGTCGAGCTCGCGCTCGGTCAGCGGGCAGTCGTCGATCATGGCCGCGGCGGAGATGTCGGCGTCGATCCAGCGGCGCCCGCCGTGCACGTGGATCACGACCCGGGCCAGCTCGTCGGGGTCGACCGACTTGGGCAGGAACCCGCGCACCCCGGCGGCCAGCGCCCGCTTGAGCACCCCGGGTCGCCCGTGACGGGTCAGCAGCACGACGGCCTGGTCGGGTCGCTGCTCGAGGATCTGCCGCGCTGCCTCGACCCCGTCGAGCCCGGGCATCTCGAGGTCGAGCAGGACGACGTCGGGCTCGTGGCGCAGGGCCAGGGCGACGGCCTCCACGCCGTCGGAGGCCTGGGCGACGACCTCGATCTCGTCGGTGAGGTCGAGCAAGGACGCGATCGCCCGGCGCAGGAGGGTCTCGTCGTCGGCGAGCACGACGCGGATCACGACGCCGCTCCCTCACGCGGGCGGCTCGGGGCCGCGTCACGGGCCTCGGTGCGGAACGACTCCCCGTCCAGCCGCGTCACGAGGACGCCGCCGGCCTCGGCGAAGCGCTCGCCCAGGCGGGCCAGGCCACGGGGCTCGCCGACCTGGTCGGGCGCCCCGTCGTTGACGATGACGACGGCGTCGGGGCCCAGCTCGACGACGACGCGCTCGGCCTGGGCGTGGCGCAGCAGGTTCGTGGTCGCCTCACGGACGACGTGGCCCCAGAGGGCGTCGAGCCGGTGGCCGACGGGCGGGTCGCCCTCGACGCGCAGGTCGATGCCCGCGGCGCGCACGAGGGCCGCGGAGTTCGCGAGCTCGCCCGCCAGGGTCACGGTCCGCTCGCCGTAGGCGAGGCGTCGGGTCTCGGCGATGGTCTCGACGATGAGCTGCTCGGCCTCGCGCAGGTGCCCGCGGGCCCGGTCGGGATCGCTCGCGAGCACCTTGCCGGCGAGCTGCAGCTGCAGCCGGCTGACGTGCAGGGCCTGGCCCTGGATGTCGTGCAGGTCGGACGAGAACCGGAAGCGCTCGCGCAGCACCGCGAGCTCGGCCTCGGTCTGCCGGGCCGCGTCGATCTCGAGGTAGAGGCCGAACTGGTAGCGGTTGAGGCGGAAGGCGCCCCAGGCCGACGCGACGAGGATCGTGACGACGAGGGCGGGCGGCAGGAGGGGCGCGCCGTCGACCGCGCGGCCGACGACGAGCGGGGCCAGCGCGACGGCGAGCAGCACGATCGGGCCGCCGCGGTGGGCCACCACGGGCGGCGTCGTCGCCACGACGGCCCCGCTCACCACGAAGGGCACGGCGGCGAAGCCGGCGTCGCCGTGCGCGGCCGCGGCGCACCAGACCCCGAGCCCCACGACGAGCGCGGCGACCGTGAGCCAGACGGGCGCGCCGCGCTCCCAGAAGAGGGTCTGGGCCGCCGTGGCGAGCGTGGCGACCGCGACCGCCGCCATGAGGGCGGGGCTGCCCGCGAGCGGCACGCACATGACCCCGAACAGGGCGACCATGGCGACGAACGACCACGTCGTGTAGCGCCGCATGCGCGCGAGCGGCGGGGCGGTCGACGACGCGGCGGAGGGCATGCGACCACCGTAGCGGCGGCCCCCGACGACCACGAGGCCGGGACGTCACGTCGCGACGTGACATCCGTCACGTCGACAGGTGTCGTCCTGGCACTGCCGGGCGGGCAGCCGCTCCGGGATCGTGGTGGCCATGGACGACACGACTGACGCACGACCCGCGACCAGCGGGACCGGCACGACCGGCGGCACCGGTCTCGACGAGGTGATCCGCGCCTCCGGACTGGGCTTCTCCTACGGCGGGTTCACCGCCGTCGACGGGCTCGACCTCACGGTGCGCCGCGGGGAGCTCTACGCCCTGCTCGGCACGAACGGCGCCGGCAAGACCACCACCCTCGAGGTGCTCGAGGGGCACCGACGCCCGACCGCGGGCACCGTCGAGGTGCTCGGCGGGGACCCGGCCGACCGGGCCCGCACGCGGCCCCGCGTCGGCATCATGCTGCAGGACTCCGGGCTCGCCGCCGAGCTGACGGTCCGCGAGAGCGTGCTGCTCTCGGGAGCGGTCTCGGGCCGTGAGGCCGACGTCGACGCCCTCCTCGACCGCGTCGGCATCGCCGCGAAGGCGCGCACCCGCGTCGCCCAGCTGTCGGGCGGCGAGAAGCGCCGCGTCGACTTCGCGATGGCGGTGTGGGGCACGCCCGAGCTCGTCTTCCTCGACGAGCCGACGACGGGGCTCGACCCGAGCGCCCGCGACGAGCTCTGGGACGTCGTCCGCGACCTGCGCGACGAGGGCGTCACCTTCCTCCTCACCACCCACTACCTCGAGGAGGCGGAACGTCACGCCGACCGCATCGGCCTCATGCACCGGGGCACCCTGCGTCGCGAGGGGACGATCGCCGACCTGACCGCCGGCAGCACGACGAGCATCCGCTTCGTCTCGCCGGTCGCGGTCGCCGAGCTGCCGCTGCCCGTGTCGGGCACCGAGAACGGGCTCGTCGTCGTGACCACGACCGACCCGCAGCGCGACGTCGCGGCGCTGCTCGCCTGGGCCGCCGAGCACGGGCACCGGCTCGACCGGTTCGGCACGCACGAGTCGGGGCTCGACGACGTGTTCCGCGCGCTGAGCCGGGACGCGTGAGGCGGGCCGCCCGCCTCACGCGCGGCCGTACCCGCACCTGCACCGGCTCTCGCCCTCGCGCGGCGGGACGTGCCCTCGGCACGCGACCCGCGCCTCCCCCGCTCCCCCGTCCCCGGAAGGACCTCGCATGACCTCCCTCACCGCCACCACCGCCATCGCCGCCGCCGAGCTGCGGATGATGCTCCGCAACCGGACCGTCGCGCTCTGCGCCCTGCTCGTGCCGCTCGCCTTCGGCGGGTTCCTGCTGTTCAGCTCGAGCGCCGAGGCACCCGGCGCCGCGGGCATGCTCGCCGGCGTGCAGATCATCGGCATGGTCGGCATGGGCGTCTACGTGAGCGCGACGACGACCCTGGCCGCGCGCCGCCAGACCCTGTTCCTCAAGCGGATGCGGGGCGGGGCGCTCTCCGACCGCGGCATCCTCGCGGGGCTCGTGCTGCCGCTGGTCGCCGTCAGCCTCGCCCAGCTGCTGATCGTGCTCGCCGTGCTCTCGACGCGCGCCGCCCCCGAGCACGTGTGGCTGCTCGTCGTCGCCGTGCTGCTCGCCGAGGCGATGTTCGTCGGCCTCGCCCTGGCCACGGCGGGGTTCAGCACCTCGCCGGAGCACGCCCAGTACACGACCCTGCCGCTGTTCTTCGTCACGCTCGGGGTCGCGATCTGGTTCCAGGTGACCGGGGCCGACGACCTCGCGTGGGTCAAGCGTGCACTGCCCGGCGGCGGGCTCGCCGAGCTCATCGCCCTCGCCTGGAACGGCGGCGACCTCGGGCTGCTGCCCGTGCTGCTGCTGCCGACGCTCGGCTGGGCGGTGCTCGGCGGGGTCGCGGCGGCCCGGTTCTTCCGGTGGGAGCCGCGGCGCTGACGCCGCGCCGCGCTGACGCCGGCCCGCGCCGTCGGGGATGCGGACTCAGGACATCCCGTCGGCCCGGGCCGTCGCGGCCGCCGGTCACGGCCGGCCGCGACAGCGACTCCTGAGTTCGCGACGCGACCCGGGGGCGTGGCGGCGGCGCGCCACGCGACACGACCCGGGGCGCGCCGGGGCTACGCGCGACGGGGCCGCGGCATCGCGGGCACGCCCACGGCGACCGACCCGGGCGGCACGTCGTGCGTGACGACGGCGCCCGCGCCGACGACGCTGCCGGCCCCGACGGTCACGCCCCCGAGCACCGCCGCCCCCGCGCCGACCACGACGCCGTCGCCGAGGGTCGGGTGCCGGCGGCCCGCGGCCCCGCGCCCGCCCTTGCCCCCGAGCGTCACCCCGTGGAACAGCGTGCAGTCGTCGCCGACCACGGCCGTCTCGCCGACGACCGTGCCCATGCCGTGGTCGATGAACAGGCGTCGCCCGATCGTGGCGCCGGGATGGATCTCGACCCCGGTCAGCGTCCGCGCGGCCTGCGAGACCAGCCGGGCCGCGACGCGCGCTCCGAGCCGTCGGGGCACGCCCGGCGCTCGCCACAGGCGCGACGCGACCCGATGCGCCCAGACCGCGTGCAGGCCCGGGTAGACCAGGGCCGTCTCGACGCGGCCGCGCGCCGCGGGGTCGCGGAGCCGCACCGCGGCGACGTCCTCGCGCACCCGCGCGAGCGGGTGCACGCTACGCGTCCGCGAGGTCCTGGAAGAGCACCGTCGACAGGTACCGCTCCCCCGTGTCGCAGACGACCGCGACGATGCGCTTGCCGGCGTTCTCGGGTCGCGCGGCGATCTCGAGCGCGGCGTGCACGATGGCCCCGGACGAGATGCCGGAGAGGATGCCCTCCTTCGTCGCGAGGTCACGAGCCACCCGCAGCGCGTCGTCGAGCTGCACGGGGAAGACCTCGTCGATCTGCGACCGGTCCAGCAGCTCGGGCACGAAGTTCGCCCCGATCCCCTGGATCTTGTGCGGCCCGGCCCGGCCCTCGCTCAGCAGCGGCGAGTCGGCCGGCTCGACCGCGACGACCTTCACGCCGGGCACCTGCTCGTGCAGCACCTGCCCGACGCCGGTGATCGTGCCCCCGGTGCCGACGCCGGCGACGAAGAAGTCGATCTTGCCGTCGGTGTCGCGCAGGATCTCCGGAGCCGTCGTCCGACGGTGGATCTCCGCGTTCGCCTCCGTCTCGAACTGCCGCGCCCAGACGGCGCCCTCGGTCTCGTCGACGATCTGCTTCGCGCGCTCGACGGCGCCCCGCATGCCCTCGCTGCCGGGGGTCAGGACGATCTCGGCGCCGTAGGCCCGCATGACGGTGCGTCGCTCGACGCTCATCGTCTCGGGCATCGTGATGACGACGCGGTAGCCGCGGGCGGCGCCGACGAGGGCCAGCGCGATGCCGGTGTTGCCGCTCGAGCCCTCGACGATGGTGCCGCCCGGCCGGAGGTCGCCCGAGGCCTCGGCCGCGTCGACGACGGCGACGCCGAGGCGGTCCTTGACGCTGGCGCCGGGGTTGTAGAACTCGAGCTTGACCACGACCTCGGCGCCGCCGGGCGTCCCGAGCCTGTTGAGCCGCACCAGCGGGGTGTCGCCGAAGGCCGAGGTGATGTCGCCGTGGATGCCGGTCATGCGCGTCTCTTCCGTGAGGTGTGGTCAGGTCGGTGGGCGTCAGTCTAGGCAGACGCACCGAGGCGTCCGCCGAGATGACGCCGCGGGGCGCGCGACCCGGCCCCGGCGGCCTCCGACGGGCCTGCTCGGGTGAAGGACTCAGGCGGTTCCGGAGGCGCGAGCCGGCCCTCGCGGCCGCCGCGCGTCCGGCGGACGAAGACTCCTGAGTTCGCGACGGGAGTGCGACGGGAGGCGCAGCCCGCACGCACGACGGCGCAGCCCGCACGCACGACGGCGCCCCGGCACCGAGGTGCGGCGGGGCGCCGTCAGCGCGGCTCGGGGCGCCTAGGCGCCCGTCACCTTGCCCGGGTTGAACACGCGCCCCGGGTCGGCCGAGTCGAAGAGCCCCTGCATGACGGCGACGCCCTCGGACGAGACGTCCTGCTCGAGCCAGGGCGCGTGCTCGAGGCCGACGCCGTGGTGGTGCGACAGCGTCGCGCCGGTGTCGATGAACGCCTGCTGGATCGCGTGCTTGACGACGTCGTACTGCGCCTCGGAGTCGTCGCCGTGCTCGAACGCGAACGTGAAGTAGAGGCAGGCACCCGAGTGGTACGAGTGCGAGAGGTGGCCCATGATCCAGCCCTGCACGCCGATGCGGTCGAACGCCTGGTTCGCGGCGGCGTAGACCCGGGCCGACACGTCGCGGAGCTTCGACCAGGGGGCGGCGGTCTCCGAGACGTCGGCCGCGCCTCCGTGGTCCATGAAGAAGTCGCGCAGGTAGGGCGTGTCGAACTTCTTCTGGTCGTAGAGCTTGCCGGGGCCCTTGCCGACGCTCATGCCGCGGTTCGCCTTGACGATGCCGGCGACGGTCTTCTGCGTGCGGGCCACGTGCTCGGGGCTGCCCTCGTAGCCGATGAACGACAGGCACATCGCGTCGACGTCCCAGCCCTTCGCCTTGAGCAGCAGCGGCAGCGCGTCGGTGACCTTCTGCGAGATGCCCTTGCCGGGCTTCGAGGTCGCGAACGAGAACGCGGTCTCGTGGGCGTCCGAGACGCGGGTGACCGAGGGGCTCGCGTCGCTCTCGGCGATGGCCTGCATCGCGGCGAGGCCGTCGTGCCACGACGGGAACAGGTAGGCGAGGATCTCGCGCTTCTCGGGCAGGCGGTGCACCTGCGCGGTGACCTCGGTGATGACGCCGAGGCGCCCCTCCGAGCCGATGATCATCTCGCGGAGCGACGGCCCCGTCGACGCGCTCGGCACGGCGCGGATGGCGAGCACCCCGCCCGGCCGCACGACGCGGAGGCCCTTCGTGATGTCGGCGATGTCGCCGTACTTGTCGCTCTGCATGCCGGAGGAGCGGGTCGCGACCCAGCCCCCCATCGTCGAGTGCGTGAAGCTGTCGGGGAAGTGGCCGAGGGTCCAGCCGCGGGCGTTGAGCTGCTCCTCCAGGTCGGGGCCCTGGCCGCCGGCCTGGATGCGCGCGAGACCGCTGTCTTCGTCGACGTCGAGCACCTTCGAGAGCCGGCCCATGTCGAGCGAGACCACGGTGCGCTCCTCGGTCGGCAGCGGCTCGAGGCTGCCGACGATGTTGCTGCCGCCGCCGAACGGGATGAGCACGAGGTCGCTCGCGACGGCGAGGTCGACGATGCGCTGCACCTCGGCCTCGTCGGCGGGGTAGACGACGAGGTCGGGCACCCGCTCGAGGATCCCGGCGCGGATGCGGATCAGGTCGCGGATGCTCTTGCCGTACGTGTGGACGACGCGGTCGTGGTCGCCCTGGTCGAGGTGCTCCCGCCCGACGATCTGCACGAGGGAGTCGACGACCTCCGAGGAGGCGCGGGAGGCCGGCACGGTCAGGTCGCTGAACGAGAGCCCCGAGTCGTGCTCTCCGCTCGACAGCTCGACGCCGACGATCTTCTTCACGAACGGCGCGAACGCGGGCTTGTCGTCGTGGTGGAAGGCGACGCCCTCGACGCCCCAGCCCCACCACTTCATGTGCTTCACGCCGTGGTCGGCGGGCTCGGTCGACCGTGCCTCGGTGCTCGGGGCGGGGGTCTCGATGTCGACGTCGGTCACGGTCGTGCTCCTTCGGACGGGGTGTCTGGGCCCAGGATACGGGCGGTGTTCGCGTCCTTGAGACGCAGGATCTCGGCACGGAGCCGAGCAGAGAACTGGAGCGGCGTCTCGCCGGGCTCCGGGCGCATGGGGTCGCCGAAGGCCACGCCGACGGGCAGGCGACCGGGCCGGGGCCAGGCCGAGCCGCGGGGGTGGGCGATGTGGGCCCCGATCAGCGCGAGCGGGATGATCGGCACGTCGCACGCCGCCGAGAGCGCCGCGGCGCCGGGCTTGAAGGCCGCGACGGACCCGTCCTTCGAGCGGGTGCCCTCGGGGAAGACCAGCACCGGGTAGCCGCGCTCGAGCAGCGAGCGGGCGCTGACCGTCGGCTGGCCGGCACGACGTCGGGCGGCCGACTTCGCCACGGCGCGCTTGCGGGCCGAGGAGCTCGCGGTCGCGTCGCGGTCGGCTCGGCGTCTCGTCGCCTTCGCGGATGCGGATGCGGATGCGGATGCGGACGATCCCGACCCGGCGGCCCCGTCGACGACCGGGATCGACCCGGTCGCGGCGGCCACGACCGCGGGGCCCTGCGGCTTCGGCGAGCCCGGCGAGCCCGACGGCGTGGCCGTCGACGATCCTCGCTGCACGGGGAAGGCGTTGAAGAACAGCTCGGTGAGCTTGCGACGCCACGGCACGTCGAAGAAGTAGTCGGCGGCGGCCCCGGTCGCGAGGTACCGGGCGAGGCGTCGGGGCAGCGCCCCGAGGATCAGCGGCGCGTCGAGGTGGCTCGAGTGGTTCGCGACGACGATGAAGCCGCCCTCGACCCCCTTGAGCCGGTCGCGGTCGATGACCGTGACGCTCGTGATCGACCAGATCGTCGGCTTGAGCACGACGCGCTGGGCCACGTAGCGGGCCATCGCGTGGCCGCGCGAGCTGAAGCGGTCCTTCACGTCGGTCGCCGCCCGGGCCACGGCATCGCGTCGGCGCTCGTGCGCCGAGGCGTCGCGCTGCTCGGCCGGGGAGCGCTGCTCGGCCCGTCGCCGGGCGTCGTCGCCGGTCGAGGGCACCCCGTCGTCGCCCGACGCGTCGGGTCGTCCGCGTTCCGCCACGGTCACTGCCCCGCGGGCTTCCCGCGCTTCGACGAGATGGCGCCCGACACCGCCCGCACGGCGCTCCGCGGAGCGTGGCGCACGAGGCCGATCAGCACCTTGTACCGGAGCGTGGGCATGGAGATCACCTTGTTCTCGTCGACGTCGCGCAGGCACGCGCTCACGAGCTGTTCGGCGCTGAGCCACAGGAAGTTGGGTATGGACGACGACCGGATGCCGGCCCGCTGGTGGAACTCGGTGCGGACCCAGCCCGGCTCGAGCACGGTGACGCCGACCCCGGTGCCCCGGAGCTCGACGGAGAGGCTCTCGCTGAACGAGTTCACCCACGCCTTGATGGCGGAGTAGCTGCCCATGGTCATGAACCCCGCGGTGCTGCCGACGTTGACGATGCGTCCGCGGCCGCGCGGCCGCATCGAGCGCGCCGCGGCGCCGGAGAGCACGAGCACCGACCGGCACATCACCTCGAAGCCCGCGTCGTGCGCGGCGACGTCGGTCGAGGTCAGCGGCGTGTGCATGCCGAAGCCGGCGTTGTTCACGAGCAGGTCGACCGGTCGCGAGTCGTCGGCGAGGCGGGCCGCCACGCGGTCGACGTCGCCGCGGTCGCCGAGGTCGGCCGGCAGCACCTCGACCGAGCGGCCGGAGGCGCGCAGCCGGGCCGCGGTCTCGTCGAGTCGGGTCGCGTCGCGCGCGACCAGGACGAGGTCCCAGCCGCGAGCGGTGAGTTGGCGGGCGAATTCGGCTCCGATGCCGGACGTGCCCCCGGTGACGAGCGCTGTTGCCATGCCGCTTACGATACGGTCTTGAGGGGAATCCGCGTGCATCCAGCCCCGATCACCACTGCTTCGACGCCACCCGGAGGAACACTGTCCATGACGATCCCCGGCGACCCCTACGACACCTCCGCGTTCGACATCCGCCAGTTCACGCTGACGGCCCAGGGCGCCTTCCGCTCCGAGCTCGACCTGGCGCCCTTCGAGACGGCTCCGCTCCGCTCCGACGACCTGCGCCTCCTCCGCCACCTCGGCCTCCTCGAGAGCGCGACGATGGAGAACCTCCGCAACGTGCTCGTCACGGCCACGCACAAGGACGCCCGCGTCACCGCGTTCCTCGTGACCTGGGCCTTCGAGAAGTTCTGGCTCGCCGACGCCCTCGACGCCGTCCTGGAGGCGCACGGCCAGCCGCGCCTGCGCGACGAGGAGGAGGGCCCCCGCCGCCACTCCCCCTCCGAGGCCGCCGAGCGCCGCGGGCCCATCACGCGGGCCCTCGAGGCGATCAACAAGGGCGTGCCGATCGTCGCGGAGCACATGACCGCCGGCCTCGTGGACGAGTGGGTCATGGGCGAGGGCTACTCCGCGCTCGACGTCCGCGCCGGCAGCCCCGCCCTCACCGCCGTGCTCGACCGGGTCCGCGCCGTGAAGGCCCGCCACGAGCAGTTCTTCGAGATCGAGTCGACGTGGCGCCTGCGGGACTCGCCCCGCGCCGTCAAGCAGACCCGCGCCTCCCTGGTGCGGGCCGTCTTCCCGATCGGCGCCGTCGAGCGCGCCGACGCCGACCGCACCGCCTTCGAGACCGCCGTCTGGGGAGGGGCCGAGGGGCACGTCCGTGCCGACTCGGTGGGCGAGCGCGTCGCCGCGCTGCCCGGCCTCGACGACCGCGTCGGCTCCGCCGTGACCCGAAAGCTCACCTCATGACCGCATCGCTCCCCCCCGCCCCGACGCCCGGCTCGACCGCGACCGGCCTCGGCTCGTCGCACGTGCTGCTCACCGGCGGCACCGGCTTCGTCGGGCAGGCCATCCTCGAGCGGCTGCTCTCGACGCACCCCGACACGACCGTCACCCTGCTCATCCGCCCGAAGGCCGGCACCCCCGCCCTCGGCCGGCTCCGCCACCTGCTGAAGAAGCCCGTCTTCGCGACCTGGCGCGACCGCGTCGGGCCGGCCGAGGTCGAGCGGGCGCTCACCGAGCGGCTGCGCGTCGTCGAGAGCAGCCTCGGCTCGCTCCCGGCCCTGCCCGCCGACCTCGACGTCGTCATCCACAGCGCGTCGACGGTCTCGTTCGACCCGCCCATCGACCAGGCCTTCGACACGAACGTCGGCGGGGCGGTGGGCCTCTACGAGGCACTGCGCGCGGCCGGGGGCGACCCGCACGTGGTCCACGTCTCGACCGCCTACGTCGGCGGCATCCGCAAGGGCGTCTTCCCCGAGGCGGCGCTCACGCACGACGTCGACTGGCGCGCCGAGCACGCCGCCGCGCGCGACGCCCGGGCCCGGGTCGAAGCCGCCTCGCGGCAGCCCGAGACGCTCCGCAAGTTCTTGGCCGAGGGCCGTGCCGGGCACGGCAAGACCGGCCCGCAGGCCGTCGCCGCCGCCGCCGAGGAGGCGCGGGTCGCCTGGGTCAAGGACCGTCTCGTCGACTACGGCCGCACCCGCGCGGAGACCCTCGGCTGGACCGACGTCTACACGCTGACGAAGGCGTTCGCCGAGCGCGCCGCGGAGGAGCTCTGGGCCGCGGACGGCCACCGCCTGTCGGTGGTGCGCCCCGCGATCGTCGAGAGCGCCCTGCGCCACCCGTTCCCGGGCTGGATCGACGGCTTCAAGGTCGCCGACCCGCTGATCATGTCGTACGCCCGCGGCCTCCTGCCGGAGTTCCCCGGGGTGCCCGACAGCGTGCTCGACGTCGTGCCGGTCGACTACGTCGTCAACGTGATCCTGGCCGTGGCGGCGAACCCGCCGGGCGGCCCGGCCGAGCGCGAGGGCCTCGGCGAGGCGGGCGGCGCGGACGCCGTGGCCGCGCCTCCGGAGCCCCGGTACTTCCACGTGGCGTCGGGCAACAGCAACCCGTTCCCGATCCTGCGGATGTTCGACAACCTCAAGACGTTCTTCACCGCGAACCCGCTGCCGCGCGACGAGCACACGAGCATCCCGGTGCCGACGTGGAAGTTCCCCGGCGTGCGGAAGGTCGAGGGCGCGATCCGCACCGCGCAGCGCGCCAACGACTGGCGCGAGAAGGTGCTCACGCGCCTGCCGTCGAACGCCCGCACCCGCACGGCGCTGACCGACGTGCAGACGCGCCGCGGCGACCTCGAGTCGCTGCAGAGCCTCACCGACCTCTACCGCCACTACGTGCAGTCGGAGATCATCTTCGACGACCGCCGCACGCGCGCGCTGCACGACGGGCTGCCCGGCGGCTCGCCCGCCGACATCGGCTTCGACGTGACGGACATCGACTGGGAGGACTACTTCCAGACCGTGCACTTCCCGTCGATCACGGCCATGACCCGCGCCTTCTCGGTGCGGCCCGCCGCCGGCGCCGCGGTGGTCGACGACCGGCCGCTGCCGCGGCGCGACGACGTCGTCGCCGTCTTCGACCTCGAGGGCACCGTCGTCGACTCGAACATCGTCGAGCAGTACCTCTGGGTGCGCTCGAACGGCTTCCGCAAGGCGGCCTGGCCGGGCGAGGTCGCCAGCCTGCTGACCGGGCTGCCCGCCTACCTGCGCGCCGAGGGGCGCGACCGGGGCGAGTTCATCCGCGCCTTCCTGCGGCGCTACAGCGGCATGCCCGTCTCGCGGCTCGCCGGGGTCGTGCGCTCGGGCGGCTACGCCGAGACCGTGCGCCGCCACACGCTGCCGCAGGCCGTCGCGCGCATCGCCGAGCACCGGGCCGCGGGCCACCGCACCGTGCTCGTCACCGGCTCGATCGGCACCCTCGCCGCGCCCATCGCCGACCTGTTCGACGAGGTCGTCGCCAGCACCATGCACGAGCGCGACGGCGTGCTCACGGGCTACCTCGCCCAGCCGCCGCTCGTCGACGAGGCCCGCGCGGCCTGGCTGCGGCAGTACGCCCTCGAACGGGGAATCGACCTCTCAGCGTCGTACGGCTACGGTGACAGCCACGCCGACCTCGCGTGGCTCGAGCTCGTCGGGAATCCCTCTGCCGTGAATCCCGACGCCAATCTCGCTCGCGAGGCGCTCCGAAGACGTTGGAGCATCCGCGACTGGGCTCGCGCCCGGTCCACGAGCGCGGCGACGACCGGCGGCACCACACGGAAAGGAGACGGGAAGCAGGTCTGACGACCCGCGCCTCCCCCATCTCACATGGCATTCGACATCGACAAGTTCGCCGCGACCAGCGAGCGCATCACCTGGGACGACCTCGACCTCGACCACTTCAAGGCGAACCCCCTCAGCGCGGACTCCCTCCGCACCCTGCGCTACATGGCCGACGTCGAGTACCACACCGTCTGCTACACCCGCGACCTGCTGACGACGCCCTCGCACAAGGAGGGCGACGTCTCGACCTTCATGACGATGTGGAACCGCGAGGAGTTCTGGCACGGCGAGGCCCTCGCCGCGATCCTCGAGGTGCACGGCATCAAGGTCGACTACGACCAGCTGCGCGCGAACCGCCTCAAGCTCGGCTGGCGCGACAAGCTCGACCCGGTCAAGCAGGGCCTGCTCGGCAAGTTCGTCGGCTCGGACTTCGTCGCCGTGCACATGTCGTGGGGCGCCGCCAACGAGTACTCCGCCGTCAGCGCCTACAAGCGCATGGCCGCGCTCGAGAAGGACCCGGTCCTCGCCGAGCTGCTCATCCGCATCGCCAAGCAGGAGTCGCGCCACGTCGCGTTCTACGTCTCGCAGGCCCGGGAGCGCCTGCTCAAGAGCAAGAAGGCGCAGAAGCTCACCCGCTTCCTGCTGCAGAAGGTCTGGGCTCCCGTCGGCTCGTCGATCATGGACATCGACGACGTGCGCTTCGTCTTCGGCCAGCTCATGAGCGGCGAGGAGGGCCGCAAGGCCGCCGAGAAGCTCGACCACAACATCTCGAACCTGCCGGGCATGACCGGGCTGCGCATCTTCCAGAAGGCCCTCGACGGGCTCGGCGTCGTCAACGGCCCGACCGCCGGCGGGCCCGGCGGCGTGGCGGCCGCGTGAAGACGAGCCACCTGCGCCACTTCCTCGTGGCGGCCGAGGTGCTCCACTTCCCGCTGGCCGCCGACAAGCTCGGCATCTCGCGCCAGAAGCTCGAGTCGTCGATCGAGGCGCTCGAGCTCGAGTTCGGGACCAAGCTGTTCGACCGGAACGCGACGCCGTACCGGCTGACGAAGGCTGGTCAGGCGGCGATCGTCATCGCCGAGGAGGAGCTCGCGAGCCCGTCGACCCCGCCGCCGCCACCGGCCCCGCCGGGGGGCGGCAAGGCGAAGGCGTCCAAGGGCAAGGGGCGCACGCCTGCGGTCAAGGGGCAGCCCAAGCCGTTCAAGAAGCGCCAGGGGCGCTAGGGCTCCTCCGCCGCCGCGGCGACCGGCCGGGCGGCAGTTCGCTACGCCTGCTCGTGGGTGGCCCACCACTCGGCGTAGCGGGTGTTCTCGGCCAGGCGACGGGTCTCGTCGGGGGCGTCGTCGTCCCACCACACCGGGCCGCGCTCGCCCAGCGCGGTCTTCGCGGCGTCGACGCGCTGCCGGGCGGCCTCGACCGCGTCGTGGTCGTCGGCGCGCTTCGCCGTGCCCTTGGCTCGTCGGGCGTCCATGAGCTCGTGGACGAGGGCGTCGCGCCGCTCGTCGGACAGGCCCGGGTCGGAACGACGCCAGAGCCGGCCGTGCACGACGAGGTACCGGCCGTCGGGGGTCACGGGCGGGCCGTCGCGGTCGTCGTGCTGCGTCGTCATGGAGTCGAGTGTGCCCGCCGTTCCTGGACCAGGCACACCGGCGGGCGCGACGTCGGGGTCGACGTCGGGCGCGACGTCGGGCGCGAGCCCGGCCGCGGAGGCCGGGCCGCGGAGCCCGGGCCGGCGCGCCCTACGCCCCGGCGACCGCCGGCGTCGCCCGGAGCTCGCGCTGGACCTGCATGGCGAGCTCGCGCAGGAGGACGAGGTCGACCCCGTCGCCGCTGCGGGGCTCCGCGTCGACGACGCAGAGCGCCCCGATGCGGACGCCCTCCGCGGTCTCGATCGGGTGTCCGGCGTAGAACCGCACCGACGGGTGCGACACGAACCGGGCGTCGTTCCACGCGTCGGGCACGACGAGCGGACGACCGCTGCGGATCGTGTGCGCGCAGAACGAGTCGGCGATGGGCAGCTCGAGCTGGGACGCGCCGGAGATCGCCTTGTTCCAGTGACGGCCGTCGCCGATCACCGAGAAGGCCGCCCCCTGCGTGCCGAGCAGCACCCGCGCCCGCTCGACGAGCTCGTCGAAGCGCTGCTCGTGGGGACTGTCGAGCAGCCCCAGCTCGCGGATCGCCTCGAGCCTCACGGCCTCGTCCTGCGGTGCGTGGCGCGTCGAGCGCGCGGTGCCGCCACGCTCGAGCTCGGCGTCGAGCAGCGGGGCGAGGAGACCGGCCTGGCCGGCCGCCCAGTCGGCGTAGCGGAGCACCTGGCGCCCGCCGTCGTCGCCCGTGCCGCGGCCCGGGGTGCCGAGCACCTCGCGGGCGGTCGCCGTCGGAGGTGCGGGCGGAAGCAGGAAGTGCGTGCGGTCGCGCCCGGCGCAGAGCTCGCGCGCGGCCTCGTTCATCAGCTCGGCGTGCTGGTCGGCGTGGCCGCCCACGGGGACGGTGAACTTCGGGACCGAGCTCGGGGCGTGCACCGCCATGACGACGACGTGGCAGCTCGGGTCGGTCTCCTCGTCGATGGCCCCCAGCAGCGCGCAGAGGTCGGCGCTCCAGCGCTCGACGGGCAGGAGGCGGAGCGCGTCGCTCAGGCCGACGACCACGACGACGGCGTCGTAGTCGCGGATCGACCGGACGGAGAGCAGGTCGCGGGCGGTGGCGATCGTGACCGACGGGGCGGCCAGGGCGTCGACGTCGGCGCCACGGCCGGTGAGGGCCGAGAGCTTGCGGGCGAGGTGCCCGGGCAGGGCGAGGTCGTGGCTGCGGACGCCCCACCCGACGGCGGGCCCGTTGCCGAGCACGAGCACCCGGTCGGGGTCCACCCCCGGGGCGTGCGCGTGCGGCGCGTCGTCCGGACGGGGCGACGCCGCGAGGTCGTCGACGAGACGGTACCGGCTCCGGGCGACGAGGCGCGCGGCTTGGCTGACGAGGGACATGGCTGTGCTCCGGTTCCCGCTGCGCGGGCCTGATCTGCTCGGACGACCCGGGGATGGTGAGGCCCCGGTCGGTGGACGACCAGCATCCTCCTCGGTCACGGCGTCGACAAGCCCCCGGTCGGGGCGCAGACCGGACGGTTCACCGGGGACGCGGCCCCTTCGCCCTCGCCGGTCACGCGTCGTCGCGCGACCGGCCGGCGAGGGCCGCGAGGTCGTCGCCGAGCCCGGCGAGCCGGTCGTCGCGCTCGGCGTCGTACTCGGCGTCGACGACGACCTCGGCCGACCGCACCCTCAGTACGATCGCGCTGCCGACGTCGCCCCAGGCCCGGTCGACGGCGGCGCGCACGACCCCGTCGACGTACTCGTCGTCGTCGCGCAGGGCGTCGAGGGCGTCCGCGACCGCCACGTAGGTGTTCTCGCGGAACCACAGGGTCTCGTCGTCGGCGCTGCGGTAGTCGTGCTGGTGCCGCGAGCGCCCCTTCGTCGTCAGGGCCTTGGCCCGGGCGGCCTCGATGCGCTTGTTCTGGTAGCGCTGCTCCTCCGCGAGGCGGTGCAGCGTGCGGCGGACGGACGCGGCCGTCTCGTCGTGGTCGAAGACGTCGTCGTCGCGCAGGGCCCGCACCACGATGCGGTTCGCCACCGAGACGACGGCCGCCGACCGGGCGATCAGCAGCCCCTCGCCCACGGCCCGCTCGAGCGCGGCAGGATCGACCGGCGCCGGGTCCTCACCGGGAGCACGGCGACGCTGCTTGCCCCAGATCATGGCCTCTCCTCTGCACGGTCGGGACGGCCGACCGGCGACGTCCCCGTCAATCCTGCACCCTCGCGCGCCCCCGCACGCACGAGGGCCGGGCCCCGGCGGTGCCAGGACCCGGCCCGAGCCGGTGCGACGAGACGAGGCGCCGCGGCGCCGCGTCAGGCCGAGGCGCTCGCCAGCGCCGTCGACACGGCCTCGACGAAGTCGTCGAGGTCGTCGGGGTCGCGCGAGGTGACGAGGGTGAAGCCCTGCTCGACGTCGGTGACCGCGGCACGGTCGACCCACGAGGCGCCCGCGTTCCGCAGGTCGGTCTGCAGCGAGGCGAAGGAGGTGAGCTCCTTGCCCTCGACCAGGCCGGCCTCGACGAGCAGCCAGGGGCCGTGGCAGATGGCCGCGATGGGGCTGCCCGCGGCCGCGAAGGCCTTGACGAGTGCGACGGCGTCGGCGTCCTGCCGGATCGTGTCGGCGTTGATGGTGCCGCCGGGCACGAGCAGCAGGTCGAAGTCGGCCGCGTCGACCTCGGAGAGCGTCGTGTCGGGCCGGACGTCCTGACCCGGGTCCTTGTCGCCGACGAGCGTCGCGACGGGCTCGGTCGACTGCGCGGCGACGACGACGGTCGCCCCGGCAGCCCGGAGCCTCTCGGTCGGCACGACGAGCTCGTCCTGCTCGACGCCGTAGTTGGTGACGATCGCGAGCACGCGACGTCCGGTGAGATCGGTGGTTGCCATGGTGAGCCTCCTCGGGTGCCCGCGGTGGCGGGCGTGTGTCGTGGACCGTTCCCGTGTACGCCGCCGGGCTGGGGCCGCACCCAGCACTGTCCCCCGAGGCCGCCCGGGTCAGCTCGCGAGCAGCGCCCGCGCCGTGCCCTCGTCGAGGATGAGGTCGGTCGCGAGCCCGGCGGCCAGCGCCCCGCGCACGCCGACGACCTTCGCCTCCCCCGCCACGACGCAGACGCGTCGCGGCGCCCGGCGGATCGTGGCGAGGTCGGGGCCCGTGCCCCGGGCGTTGAGGACGATGTCGGTCGACGAGCCGTCCTCGCGGTAGAAGACCGTCGCGACGTCGCCGACGACGTGGTCGCGGTCGAGGCTCGCCTGGTCGGCGGGCTCGAGGTAGCCGCCCGAGTAGACGTGGCTCGGCACGCGGGCGTCGCGCGAGCCGACGCCGAACACGACGAGGTCCATCGACGCCTGCAGCTCGAGCACCCGCTTGGTGCTGCGCTCGCGCCACAGGGCGCGCTTCGTCGCGGGGTCGTCGAAGAACGCCGGCACCGGGAACTGCTGGATCGCCGCCGTGTAGGCGTGCCCGAACCGGCGGAGGATCTCGCTCGCGTACTCGATGCCGGTCGTGCGCGTGTTCGCGGCGCCGTTCAGCTGCACCACGACGGAGTTGTGCGTCGCCTTCGGCACGAGCGACCGGCTCACGGCGCTGAGGGTCGAGCCCCACGCCACCCCGATCACCATGTTCGAGTCGACGTACGGCGTGATCGTTCGTGCAGCCGAGAGCGCGACCCGTTCGAGCCGGTCGACGTCGCTCGTCTGGTCGGGCACGGGTACGACGTGGGCGACGACCCCGAAGCGGTGGTGCAGGGCCTCGGCCACCGCCGTGGCCTGGTCGAGCGGCGACTTGATCTGGATGTCGACGAGCCCGCTCTCGCGGGCGGACTTCAGGAGGCGCGAGACCGACGAGCGGGAGGTCCCGAGCTCCGCGGCGATCGCCTCCATCGTGAGGTCCTGCATGTAGTACAGATGGGCGGCGCGCAGGGCGTCCTGCGTCTTCTCCGACGCTGAGGGTTCGACCACGACGACCTCCGTGCACATGTGTGCAGATACGTTGCACCCTCGCTCCGAGGGGTCGACGATGAGGTTACCGGCACGAGGCCCCGATCTCGTGCCCTCGTCGCGTGACACGCGACCCGCACCACCATCGTCAGGAAGAAGCTCCTCGTGACCGAGTCGAAGAAGACACACGACCTCCGCGCCAACGTCGCGCGCATCGCCGACCGACCGACGGCCGAGGTCGTCGTCGTCGGGGGCGGCATCAACGGCATCGCGACGTTCCGCGACCTCGCGCTGCAGGGCGTCGACGTCGTGCTCGTCGAGCGTGCCGACTACGCCTCGGGCGCGTCCGCCGCGTCGTCGCACATGATCCACGGCGGCATCCGCTACCTCGAGAACGGCGAGTTCCGCCTCGTCCGCGAGAGCGTGGAGGAGCGCAACGGCCTCCTCAAGATCGCGCCCCACTACGTCAAGCCGCTGCAGACGACGATGCCGATCTTCTCGACCTTCTCGGGGATCCTCAACGCCCCGCTGCGCATGCTGACGCACAAGCAGCGCTCGACGAAGGAGCGCGGCGCGCTGCTCATCAAGGTCGGCATGACGCTGTACGACTCCTTCTCGCGCGACGGCGGCTCGGTGCCCCGTCACCAGTTCCGCACCAAGGCCGCGGCCCTCGCCGACATGCCCGCGCTCAACAAGGGCGTGAAGTACACCGGCACCTACTACGACGCGTCCGTGCACGAGCCCGAGCGCCTGGCGCTCGACGTGCTGAAGGACGGCCTGGCCGCTGGCGACCACGCCCGCAGCGCCAACTACGTCGAGGCCGTCGGCACCCGCGACGGCGGCGTGCTGCTGCGCGACGTCGTGAGCGGCACCGAGTTCGTCGTGACGGCCGACGTCGTGATCAACGCGTCGGGCCCGTGGACCGACCTCACGAACCAGGCCTTCGGCGGCGAGACCCAGTACATGGGCGGCACCAAGGGCTCGCACATCGTCGTCGACAACGCCGAGCTGCTCGAGGCCACCAAGGGCCGCGAGATCTTCTTCGAGAACGAGGACGGCCGCATCGTCCTGATCTACCCGCTCAAGGGCCGCGTGCTCATCGGCACCACCGACATCGACGCCGACCCGTCGCAGCCGGCCGTCTGCACGGAGGAGGAGGTCGACTACTTCTTCGACCTCGTCAAGCACGTCTTCCCGCAGATCGACGTCACGCGCGACCACATCGTGTACCGCTACTCGGGCATCCGCCCGCTGCCGCGCCACGAGGACACCGCGCCCGGATTCGTCTCCCGCGACTACCGCATCGTCGAGACGCCGATCGCGGGCCTGCCCGACTCGGCCGTGCTCAGCCTCGTCGGGGGCAAGTGGACGACCTTCCGCGCCCTCTCGGCGCACCTGTCGACCGAGGCCACGAAGCGCCTCGGCGTCGAGCGCCCCGTCGACACGACGGGCATGGCGATCGGCGGCGGCAAGGGCTTCCCGACGACCGACGCGGCCCGCACCACGTGGGTCGCGGCGCACGCCGACGGCCTCGACCGCGCCCAGGTCGACCGCCTGCTGACGCGCTACGGCACCCGCGCCGAGAGCGTCATCGAGGTGCTGCTCGACCAGCCCTCCGAGACGCTCGCGAACGACCCGCAGCTGACGCGCGCCGAGATCGCGTACTTCGCCGAGCACGAGGACGCGGTGCACCTCGCCGACGTCGTCCTGCGCCGGACCAACCTCGCCTTCGTCGGCGGCGTCTCGCTCGAGCTGCTCGACGAGATCGCCGGCGTCCTCGGCGACGCCCTCGGCTGGGACGACGCCGAGCGTCGCTCCGAGGTCGCGGCGACGGTCGAGGTGCTGCGCGCCTCGCACGGCGTCGAGGTCGCGTCGCAGCCGGTGCCGAGCCAGGCGCCCGCCGCGAGCACCGCGGTCTGAGCCACCCGCACGACCCCCGACCCGCTCGTCCCCTCGGGGGCGGGCGGGTCTCGTGCGTCACCACCGGCACGCGTCCGGCAGTATCGGATATTTCTCCGTTACAGTCGTCGGGTCCCTGCCGCTCGTCGAACGGAGCCCCCGTGCCGATCCCCACCTCTCCCCCCGCCGCCGAGCGCCAGCTGCTCCGCGACACGGTGCGCACGCGCATCCGCGACGCGATCGTCGACGGCACGCTCGAGCCGGGAGAGCGGCTGCACGACGACGAGCTCATCACGTGGCTGCAGGTGTCGCGCACGCCCATCCGCGAGGCGCTCGGCGACCTCGTGCGGGCCGGCCTCGTCGAGATGGCGCCGAACCGCTACACGCGCGTCGCGACGCCGCGGGCCGACGAGGCGGTCGAGGCCGTCCAGACCCTCGGCGTCCTGTACGGAGGCGCGGTGCGGCTCGCCGTCCCCCGCCTGCCCGAGCCCGTGCTGCGGCAGGTCGTCGCGGCGATCGACGTCTGCCTCGCCGACGTGGCGGGCGAGGACGGCCCGGCCCTGAACGCCCACACCGTCGCCCTCTTCGACACGTACGTCGAGCACTGCGGCAACGGCTCCCTGCGCAAGGTCTGCCGCGACGTCACCGACGGCCTCGCGTACAAGCTCCGCCTGCCGAACATCGTGCAGGTGCTGGCCTGGGGCGGCATGAGCGAGCAGTTCGCGGCCCTCCGCGAGGCGACGATCGCCCGCGACCCCATCGCCGCCGAGCTCGCGGCCGAGGCGCTGCACGAGCTCCCCGGCGCGCGGCCCACGGCCTAGGGCGGACCGTCGGCAGCCGGGCACGACCCCGGCCGCCCGACCGCCCGACCGCCCGACCGCCCGCGCTACACCGTCGTCGCGTCGTCGACCTCGCCGACGAGCTCCTCGATGATGTCCTCGAGGAACAGCACGCCCGTCGTCACGCCGTCCGCCGAGACCGCGCGGGCCACGTGGGCGCCGCTCCGGCGCATCGACGCGAGGGCGTCCTCGAGGTCGGCCTCGTGCGGCACGGCGCCGAGGCGTCGGATGCGCTTCTCCGGCACGGGGGCGTCGAACGACTCCGGCGTGGTGAGGTCCATGACGTCCTTGAGGTGCAGGTACCCCGTCGGCTCGCCCGCGCCGTCGGTCAGCACGTAGCGCGAGTAGCCGTGGGCGGCCACGGCGCGCTGGATGTCGGCCGGCGTCGCGCCGGGCTCGAGGCGCACCATGTCGTCGACCGGCACCTCGACGTCGCGCACCTTGCGGGTGGTGAACTCGAAGGCCGCCGAGAGGGTGCCCGAGCGGTCGTCGAGCGTCCCCTCGCGGGTCGACTGCACGACGATGGTCGCGACCTCGTCGAGCGTGTACGTGCTCGTCGCCCCGTCCTTCGGCTCCACGCCGAAGAGCCGCAGCACGCCGTTCGCGATGCCGTTGAGCGACCAGATGACCGGCTTGAGCACGCGGGCCACGAAGACGAGCGGCGGCGCGAGGATGAGCGCGGCGCGGTCGGGCACCGAGAACGAGAGGTTCTTGGGGATCATCTCGCCGACGACCACGTGCAGGAAGGTCACGAGCACGAGCGCCACGACGAAGGCGACGACGCTGATGACGTCGGCCGTCAGCGGCGTGAGCCCGAGCGGGATCTCGAGCAGGTGGTGGATCGCCGGCTCCGACACGTTGAGGATCACGAGCGAGCAGACCGTGATGCCGAGCTGGCTGGTCGCCAGCATCAGCGTCGCGTGCTCCATCGCCCAGAGCGTCGTCTTCGCGGCCTTGCTGCCGGCCTCGGCGCGGGGCTCGATCTGCGAGCGTCGGGCGGAGATGACGGCGAACTCGGCGCCGACGAAGAAGCCGTTGACGACGAGCAGCACCACCAGCCAGATGATGCCGGGCAGGTACTCAGACATGGGTCGAACCGTCCTTCAGCGCGTTCACGACGCGGTCGTGCTCGGCGCGGTCGTCGCGTCGGCCGGTCTCCGCCGGCGTGGCGGAGTGGCCCGGGGTGGGAGAGGGGGACGAGGAGGCGCGGCCCGCCTCGTCGAGGTCGCCCGCCTCGACGCGCGGCACGAACCGCAGCCGCTCGAGGCGGGTGCCGACGACGCGCTCGACCCGCAGCGCGCCTCCGGCGATCTCGACCTCGTCGCCGACCTCGGGCAGGCGGTCGAGGCGCTCGGCGACGAAGCCGGCCACGGTCTCGTAGTCGCCGTCGTCGGGGACGCGGATCGCCGCGCGTTCCTGCAGCTCGTCGGGACGGAGCGACGCGTCGAAGAGCACGGTGCCGCCGGAGCGGACGATGCCGACGCGGGCGCGGTCGTGCTCGTCCTCCAGCTCGCCGACGAGTTCCTCGACGAGGTCCTCGAGGGTGACGAGGCCGGCGGTGCCGCCGAACTCGTCCGTCACGACGGCGATCTGGAAGCCGTCGCGACGCAGCAGCCCGAGCAGGGTGTCGGTGCCCATCGACTCGGGCACGAAGCGCGCGTCGCTGACGAGCGTCGAGGCGAGCACGGTGCCGCGCTCGGCCAGGGGCAGGGCGAAGGCCTGCTTGACGTGCACGACGCCGAGCACGTCGTCGGAGTCGTCGCCGATCACCGGGAAGCGCGAGAAGCCGCTGCTGAGCGACGTCTCGACGATCGCGGCGGCCGTGTCGGTCGAGCGGACCGTCGTCATGCGCACGCGGGGCGTGAGCACGTCGGCCGCGGTGTGCTCCGAGAAGCGCAGCGTGCGCCCGAGCAGCGTCGCGTGGTCGTCGTCGAGCACCCCCTCGAGCGCGGAGCGGCGGACGAGCGAGCTGAGCTCCTCGGCCGAGCGGGCGCCGGAGAGCTCCTCCTTCGGCTCGATGCCCATCGACCGGATGACGGCGTTGGCCGTGTTGTTGAAGAGCACGATGACGGGCTTGAACACCGTCGTGAAGAGCGCCTGGAACGGCACGACGAGCTTGGCCGTCGCGAGCGGCAGGGCGAGGGCGAAGTTCTTCGGCACGAGCTCGCCGACGACCATCGAGAACAGGGTCGCGAGCGCGATGCCGGCGACGGCGCCGATGCCGGGCACGAGGCCCTCGGGGACGCCGACGGAGGTGAGCGGGCCGCCGAGCAGCGAGCTGATCGCCGGCTCGAAGGTGTAGCCGGTGAGCAGCGTCGTCAGCGTGATGCCGAGCTGCGCGCCCGACAGGTGGGTCGAGGTGATGCGCAGGGCCTTGATCGTGGGCCCGAGTCGCTTCTCGCCGCGGGCCTGACGGGCCTCGAGGTCGGAGCGGTCGAGGTTGACCAGCGAGAACTCGGACGCGACGAAGAGGCCGGTGCCGAGGGTGAGGACGAGCCCGATGCCGAGCATGACGAACTCATTCATGGCGCCCCTCCTCGTCGTGTGCGGTCGCCGGGGCGATCACGAGCCGGAGGGGCGCGGGGATGTGAGAGGGAGGGTCGTCCATTCCGCAGAAGATAGAGCCGGTCGCCGCGCGCTCCCTGGGAACGTGCAGGTGGTGCAAGGTCGGGGCCGGGGCGCGGGAGGCGCGGGTCCCGTCACGGGACCGGTCGCGGAGGACGCCCCGCGCCTCCGCGACCATCTACCCTGGGGGTCGATCGATTGGACACCCGCAGTGACTGACATGAGCCTCCGGCTGCCGACGACGCGGTTCCGCGCCGTCTTCGCCCTCGGCGCCCGGCACGCCGCCGGCCTCCCCCTGCCGACGACGCTCGGCAAGCCGAACCTGTTCGGCGAGTGGGACGACGAGACCGAGCAGACCACGCTCTACGTCGGCTTCGGCACGGGCCAGGTGCACCTCGAGACGACGCCCTCCGGCGTCGAGCACCACTTCCACGACGCGGGGGGCGACGACGCCGTCGCGAGCCCGTGGAACGACGCCGACACCGAGCTGCTCGTCGCCTGGTCGACCGCGCTGATCAGCGACGTCCAGGCCCTCATGCCCGACCTCGTCGACGACGTCGACGACGCCGCCGCCTGGCACGACGCCGGGTTCGACCTCTGGGTCTGCGAGATCGAGGAGCCCGCCCAGCTCGACCTGATCGAGGTCGACATCGAGGGCGAGCTGCTGACGCTGCCCTGGCTGGGCGCCGGCCACGTCGAGCACGACCACGTCGAGGAGTCGTCGCACGGCGCTCTCGACGACTCGGTCGAGGACGACCGCGAGCACCCGATCGCGCTGCTCTGGTCGGCGTCCGAGGCGACCACGCCCGACCGGCCGATCGCCGAGGCCTGGCTGCTGCCCGGTACCGAGACGCCCGTCACGCGCGCCGTCGACGGGGTCGACTGGGACGCCGTGGGCCTGCCCGCCGACGAGGTGCTCTCGTGGCTCGAGGGCATCTACCTCAACCACCACGTGCTGCCCGACCCGGCCGGCACCATCCTGACGGGCGTCCTCGAGCGGCTGGGCGGCATCGACGGGAACGACTGAGACGGTCGTCGGCGCCGCGGCCGTCGGAGCCGCTGCCGGCGCCCACGCGCGGACGACCTAGGCCAGGTCGCCGCTCTCGGAGAGCGAGGGCTCCTCGGGGCCCGTCAGCACGTAGTCGTGCACGTGCGACTCGCGGATCTCGGCCTCCTGCTCCTCGGAGGGACCGCTGCCGCGGAAGTCGTCGAGCGCCTGCTGCGAGACCCAGCGCTCGGTGACGTTGACGCGCCCGTCGTCGACGATGTCGGGCGAGAGCGCGAAGTCGAGGCACCCGGGGGCCTCGCGCGCGGCCTCGACGAGCTGCCGGCACTCGGCCAGGTAGTCGTCACGGATCTCGGGGTCGACGAGCAGGTGGCCGGAGACGATGATCATGCCCCGAGCCAACTCCCCCGGCACGGCGAAGGGCCCCGCGGCGGGTAGCCACGGGGCCCTGCTGGCGCCCGCACGAGCGCGCGGGTGGGGTGCGTCAGCGCGAGCGACGACGACCCGTCACCTGGAGGTAGATCACGAGCACGATGATCGCGCCGATGATCGAGCCGATGATGCCCGAGGTCTGGAAGAAGCCGTCGGGGTTGCTGCCCGGGAAGATCAGGTAGGCGAGGAAGCCGCCGACGAACGAGCCGATGATGCCGAGGAGGATCGTCATCGGGATCGAGATGTTCTGCTTGCCGGGGACGACGAGGCGAGCGACCGCACCGGCGATGAGGCCGATGACGATGAGGCTGATGATGAGACCGATCATGGTGTGATGCTCCTTGCTGGGTCCATGTCGTGCGACATGCGGGTGCGGCCGGATCAGCCGCACCTAGGACACAACCACGCCTGAGCATCCGCTGTTACGCAGCGGGGAGATCTGGTCGCGATGGCCTCGGATGGTGTAGGGAGGCGCACCCCGCGCCTCCGGACCGGTGCGCCACGGCCGCGGGCTCAGGCCTGCGGGCGCCACCAGGTGTCGTGCGGCGTGGCGGGCACCCGCCGCTTGTGCTCGGTCGCGAGGTACCGCGCCTCGATGGTCTCGGCGACCGCGGCGTCGACGTCGCGGCCCTCGAGGTAGGCGTCGATGTCGGCGTAGGTGAGGCCGAGGTTCGCCTCGTCGGTCTGTCCGGGGGCGTCGTCGAGCAGGTCGGCGGTCGGCGCCTTCTCGTACAGGCGGGCCGGGGCGCCGAGGTGGCGGAGGAGCGCCTTGCCCTGGCCCTTGCTCAGGCCGGTGAGCGGCGTGAGGTCGACGCCGCCGTCGCCGTACTTCGTGAAGAAGCCGGTGAGGGCCTCGGCCGCGTGGTCGGTGCCGACGACGAGCATGCCGCGTTCGCCCGCCAGGGCGTACTGCGCCACCATGCGGGTGCGCGCCTTGACGTTGCCCTTCGCGAAGTCGGTGATCGGGGCGCCCGTGGCCTCTTCATGGGCACGCGCCGTGCCGTCGACGCCGTGCTGGACTTCGATCGTGACGCCCTCGGCGCCGTCGATGAAGCGGAGCGCGAGCTGCGCGTCCTCCTCGTCGGCCTGCACCTTGTAGGGCATTCGGACCGTGACGAGCTCGGCGCTGCCGCCGTCGCGGCGGACGCCCTCGACGGCGAGCTGGCAGAGCCGACCGGCGAGCGTGCTGTCCTGACCGCCGCTGATCGCGAGGACGAAGCCGGCGGCGCCCGTGACCTCGAGGTAGTCGCGGAGGAAGGCGACGCGCGACGCGACCTCGGCCGCGGGGTCGATCTCGGGCTTGACGGCGAGCTCGGCGATGATGGTCTGCTGCAGCGGTCTCATGGTGTCGAGAGTAGCCACGCGCGTCGCCGGGCGGCAGGCCTCACCGCGGTCTCGGAGGCGCGGCTCGACTACTCGGACTTCGCGAGCGCCACGAAGGCGGCGATGCCCATCACGAGGCCGCCGACGGTGACGATCGAGATGAGGGCGGTGAAGAAGGCGGCGAGCGAGGCGTTGTCCACAGGAGGCTCCAGACGTGAGGGCGGGTCGGCCCCATCCTCGCACCGCGAGGTCACGGTCGGCTGGCCGCGTCGCGAGTCCCGACCCCCGCGGGCGACGGGTCGCCGCCCGTCGATCCGCCTCCGCGGCCGCCCCCGTGTCAAGATCTCGGGATGGACCACGACGACTCGCTGACGAGGTCGGCCTCGCAGGGCGACGACGTCGACGAGGCGCGCCTGCTCTACCAGACGGCCTACCCGGGCGACGGCTTCCGCCTCGAGCCGACCGAGCAGCCGTTCACCTACCGGTACTCGATGACGGGCGACGCCGACGTCACGCTCCGCACCTCGGTCTTCCGGGGCGCGGCCCACGGCGTGGCCGAGGCGACGCGCGAGTACATCGTCTCGTGGCTGCTCGAGGGCCACGGCGTGACCGACGTCGGGGCCGACGAGGCGGTGCAGACCCTCCACGTGCCGCACGTGGCGCCGACCCACGCGTACGAGTTCGACTACGCCGACTACCGGCAGAACCTCGTGCACCTCGACGCCGACTACCTCGAGCTCGTCGCGGCCGAGCACGAGTGCGGGCCGCGCTCGCCGCTGACCTTCGACCACGCCCAGGAGCCCGCGGGCGACGCCCTCCGCCGCTGGCGCCGCGTGCTCGCCGAGGCCTCGCCGGTGCTGCTCGACGCCTCGACCCCTCGACTGCTGCGGGCCGAGACGAACCGCCTGGTCGCCGTCACGGTGCTCGACACCTTCTCGCACTCGACGGAGCCCGCGCCGTCGGAGTCGCTGGTCGCCGGCGGCCCCCGCCTCCGCGCCGCGGTCGACTACATGCACGCCCACGCCCACGAGCCGGTCGGCGTGGACGAGGTCGCGGCCGCCGCGGGCCTCAGCATCCGCGGTCTGCAGGCGGCCCTGCACCGGCACGCGGGCACGACGCCGACCCTCTACCTGCGCGGCGTCCGCCTCGACCGGGTGCGCGACGAGCTCACGGCGCTGACGCCCGAGGTGACGACCGTGGCCGACGTGGCCCGCCGCTGGGGCTTCGCCCACCTCGGCCGCTTCGCCGGGGCCTACCGCACCCGGTTCGGCGAGTACCCGAGCGCGACGCTGGCGCACTGACGCCGGCGCCGACAGCCGCGCCGACGCCGACGCCGGCCGGAGGCGCGGTGCGAGCGAGGCGTGACGCGATCGTGACCGACGCCCCACGACGGTCATCCGCGGGGATGACGCCCGCCTCCGCGGCCGCGCCTACCGTGGGCGACACGGCCACAGGGGCCGTCGCTCCCGCCGCGGGGGCGCGCACCACGGGGGAGATCACCATGTCGCACCACATCGCCAGGCGGTCGGCCCGGGTCGCCGCCGTCGCCCTGGTCGCCCTCGGCGGACTCGTCCTCGCCGGCTGCACCGGCGACGACGAGCCGGCCGCCCCGTCGACGGCCTCGACGCCGGGCGCGTCGGGGGCTCCGACCTCCTCGGGGTCGGCGACGCCCCCGGGCGACCCGACCGCCCCGGCGACGCCGGGCGACGAGCCGGGCACCGGGCCGAGCGCGACCGCCGCCCCGGCCTCGGTCCCCACCGACTGCACCGACCTGGTCGACGCGGCGACACTCGCCGAGCTCACCGCGGTCGGGCCCCTCAACGACCCGGGGTACTTCGGCGACCAGCCCACGGGCGCGGTCACGCCCCGGGCTCCGCAGCCCGGTGCCGATCTCCGCGGCGTCGTCTCGGCCGCCACGCAGCTCTACTGCGGGTTCCGCGACCCCCGGGCCGACATCACGGGCATCCTGATCAGCGTCGCGACCGTCGACGCCGCGACGGCCGAGGCCTACCCCGCCTGGCTCGCGTCCGACGAGAGCACGGGCGACCTCCGCACGACGCCCTCGACCTGCACCGACGACCTGGGCGGCACCCGCTGCCAGCTCGTCACGACCGAGCCCCAGTACGGCGTCGAGTACGCCGAGACGGTCCTCGTGCGCGGCGACGTCGTCGTGACGGTGACGCAGTCGAACGCCCCGACCGACGGGCAGCTCATGGCCGCGATCGTGGCGCGCGTCTGGGGCTGAGGCGGGCGGGCGTCGGGGACGCGCACCGCGCCTCCCCGGCGTCGCCGACCGGCGGAGGTCAGTCGGCGACGACGACCTCGACGCCCGCCGCGGCGAACTCGGCGAGGGCGTCGGCGGTCGCGGTGTCGTCGGTGACGAGGGTCCAGCCGGCCGGCAGCGCAGCCCGGGCGTGGAAGGTCGCGCGACCGAGCTTGGAGCCGTCGGCCAGCACGTAGACGCGCTCGCTCTGGCGGCACATGAGTTCCTTCAGCCGCGTCTGCGCGAGGTCGGCCTCGACGACGTGGCCGCTTGCGAGCACGCCGTCGGCGCCGAGGAAGACCCGGTCGAAGGTCATCCGCTCGAGCGACGCCTCCGTCAGCGGTCCGACGAAGCCCTGGCTCGCGACCCGCAGGGTGCCTCCGAGGCACTCGACGTGCACCCGGTCGGTCTCCGCGAGCTGCTGCACGACCGCGATCGAGGTGGTCGCGACCGTGCCGGTGAAGCCGTGGCGCAGCTCCCGCGCCAGGGCCGAGACGGTCGAGCCCGCGTCGAGCAGGATCGTCTCGCCGTCGACGAGCTGCCGACGCGCCCACCGGGCGATGGAGGACTTGGCGACCCCCGCCTCCCCGGTGCGCTGGCGGAAGGACGGCTCGGCGCCGCTCGGTCCGAGCGCCATCGCGCCGCCGTAGGTGCGGGCGATCTCGCCGCGGGCCGTGAGCTGCGCGAGGTCGCGCCGGATGGTCGAGGGCGTCACGTCGAACCGGCGGGAGAGGTCGTCGACGCTCGCCAGGCCGCTCGTGTGGGCGAGCTCGACGATGTCGCGACGCCGCTCGCTCGCGCTAATGGTCATGGTCCGCCGTCTCGGTCGTGTGCTGCCGGTGCTGCCGTGGTGCCGTCGTGCTCTGACGTGCGGGCGGGCCCCGGGTCAGGCGGGGGCGCCGGCCGCCGTGGCCTGCCGCCCGGCCTCGGCCTGCGCCTCGGCCGCGTCGGCCGCGGCGTGGGGGCCGGGGGACATCTCGACGGCCTGCCGCAGGGCCTCGATCATGCTACCGACCGCGACCTTCCCGGTGCCGGCGATGTCGAACGCGGTGCCGTGGTCGACCGACGTGCGGATCACCGGCAGGCCGACGGTGATGTTGACGCCCGCCTCGATGCCGAGCACCTTCACCGGGCCGTGGCCCTGGTCGTGGTACATCGCGACGATGAGGTCGTAGTCGCCCCGCCCACCGAGGAAGAACGCCGTGTCGGCCGGCAGCGGCCCGACCGCGCGGATGCCGTCGGCCTGCAGCACCTCGATCGCGGGGGTGATCTTCTCCGCCTCCTCGCCGTGGCCGAACAGGCCGTTCTCGCCGGCGTGCGGGTTGATGGCGCAGACGCCGATCGTCGGGTCGTCGACGCCGGCGCGACGGAGCGCCTCCCAGCCCCGGCGGACCGTGCGCTCGACGAGGCCGGGCTCGATCTTCGCGATCGCGTCGATCAGCCCGATGTGGGTGGTCACGTGGATCACCTTGATCTTCGGCGTCGACAGCATCATCGACACCTCGCCGACGCCCATGAAGTGCGCCAGCAGCTCGGTGTGCCCCGGGAAGACGTGGCCCGCCTCGTGCAGCGCGGCCTTGTTCAGCGGCGCGGTGCAGATGCCCTGCACCTGCCCGGCCATGCCGAGCTCGCACGCGATGCGGATGTACTCGTACGCCGCGTGGCCGGCCTCGGCCGAGACGGCGCCCCACGGCAGGTCGGCCGAGAGGAGGTGCGGGTCGACCACGTTGATCCGCCCGGCCTCGAACACGGCGTCGGCGGGTCCGTCGACCTCGACCACGTCGACCTCGACGCCCAGGGCAGCGGCCCCCATCCGCAGGCGGGCCGCGTCGCCGACGACGACCGGCCGGGCGTCGCGGTAGGCGGCCTCGTCGAGGAGCGCACCCACCGTGACCTCGGGGCCGACGCCGGCGCCGTCGCCCATCGTGACGGCGATGAAGGGGCGTTCGTCTCGCGTCGTGTCGCTCATGGGGTCTCCGTTCGAGAGGTCCGCGGGGGCGGTGCCGCGCGGGTCGTGGTCGGTGGGGTGGGACGAGGGGTGGTCGTGGCGGGCCGCCGGCCGGGGCCGCCGCGGTCGGCGTCCTGCGGGTCAGCGTCCTGCGGGTCGGCGTCCTGCGGGTCGGCGGCGCACGGGTCGGCGTCGCGCAGGGTGCGGAGGCGGTCGACGAGGCGCACGAGCACGTCGTCGGCGCCGAAGCTGCCCGGCTTCGTCGCCACGAGGCGGCCGTCGTCGGCCCGGCTCGCGACCGCGCCGTGCTCGACCTGCGCGAGGGGCACGAGCCACGCCGTGCCGAGCCGGTCGAGGACGGCCCGGGCGGTCTCGCCTCCCGTGAGCACGAGGTCGGCCGCCGCGGCGACGGCGACCGTCGCAGCCACGTCGGCGAGGGCCGCGGCGGCCCGCGCGGGGTCGAGGGCCCGGTCGGCGGGCAGCACGAGCACGGCGAGGCCGTCCCGGAGCGCGGCCTCGGCCGCGCGGCTCACGGCGGCCTCGGCGGAGCGGTCTCCGGGGTCGGAGCTGGGGCCGGCGTCGGGGTCGGAGCTCGGGTCGGAGCTCGGGTCGGGATCGGGGTCGGGGTCGGGGTCGACCACGGTGAGCGCCGCCCCGCCGGCCACGAGGGCCGCGACGTGACGCCCGGCGGCCTCGGCGGCGGAGCCGACGACGACGACGACCGGGCGCGGAGCGACCTCCGCCCCCTCGCGTGCACGACTCAGGACGATCGGCGCGGAGTCTCCGCCCGTCGCGGCCCGCGGGTCGTCGCCGACGACGACTCCTGACTCCGCGACGCGGGCGATGGGCGTCGCGGGGTCGACGGCCGCGGCGACGGCGGCGGCGAGCGCGGCCGACCCGGCGAGCAGCAGGCGTCGACCGTTCAGGAGGAACGGTCCGGTCGCGCCGCCCGACGGCGGCAGCGCGGCGTCCGCGACGCCGTCGCCTGAGTTCTCGACAGCGGCACCGGCATCGGCACCGGCGAGCGCCGCCGCCACCACGCGGTCGAGGTCGTCGTCGGTCTCGCCGTCGACGACGGCGACCGCTCCCCCGCTCGCGGCGGCCGCCAGCTGCTCGGCGAGGGCCGCGGGCCCGGCGCGCACGGCGTCGAGCCCGACGAGGCGCACCGGCAGCCCGATCAGCTCGGCGAGGGTCGCGGGTGCCCGACCCGCCTCGACGTGCCAGTGGGCGGTGTCGGCGAGGGCGACCCCGTCGACGAGGGGTCGGCCGCCGACGACCGTGCGGCCGAGTGACGGCAGCGCACCGGCCAGCACGACGGCGAAGCCGCGCCCGGCGAGCGCCGCCAGCTCGGGGCCGACGTGGCCGCGCCAGAGCGAGTCGGTCTTCTTGACCACGAGGGCGTCGTCGGCGAGCGGTCGGGAGGTCAGGAGCGCGTGCGCCGCCGCGGCGGCGCCGGCCCGGGTGGCGGTGTCGACGACGACGACTCCTGAGTCGTCGACGCGCACGGCGTCGGCGGCGCTCGTCACGCCGAGCTCGAGCCGCACCGAGTGTCCGCGCAGCCGGAACTGCTCGGCGGTCTCGGCCGCCCCGGAGAGGTCGTCAGCGATGACGGTGATGCGGGTCATGGTGGCGCCATCCTGACACGACTGCGCGTTTCGCGCCACCGGCCTTGCGCAGAACGCGCAGCGGTGGCACAGTGGCTCCAGCCCGGACGAGGGCGCCGCAGCGCTGCGAGCCAGAGCGCGTCGACGGACCCGTCACCCCCTGGATCGAGAGGTCGACGATGACCGTTCCGTTCGCGGACCACCAGCTGACACGACGCAGCCTCCTGCGCGCCGGTGCGGCGGCCGGGGCCTTCGTGGCCGCCGGGTCGCTGCTCTCCGGCTGCGCGGGCCCCACGGGCCTCCCCGGCCAGGGCACGCTGATCCTCGCGCTCAACCGCTCGCTGGTCAGCCTCGACAACAAGCTGAACCAGTTCGACGCCGCCATCACGGTGCAGCGGGCGGTGCGGCAGGCGCTGACCGAGATCGGCCCCGACGCGACGCCGCGCCTGGTGCTCGCCGAGTCGTTCGCGCCGACGAGCGACACGCAGTGGACCGTCCGCCTGCGGGAGGGCGTCGTCTACTCGGACGGCAGCCCCGTCACGGTCGACGACGTCGCGACCGCGCTCGAGATGTACGCACAGGTGAACGGCTCGTTCGTCGCCAGCTTCTTCCCCGAGTTCCCGACGGTGACGGCGATCGACGAGCGCACCTTCACGCTCGACTCCGCGCAGCCGATCCCGGTGCTGGACGCGCTGATGAGCAACATCCTCATCACGCCCGCCGCCGCCAACGTGCCGGAGGAGCTGCAGGACGGCGTCGGCAGCGGCCCGTTCGTGGTCACGCGCTTCAACCGCGGCGCCGGCACCTACAGCCTGACGCGCAACGAGAACTACTGGGGCCCTCGCCCCGGGGTCGAGAACGTGGAGGTGCGCTTCCTGCCCGAGGAGTCCAGCCGCGTCATCGCCCTCCGCAGCGGCGAGGTCGACGTCATCGACTCGATCACGCCCGACTCGCGCCTGCAGCTGTCCGGTCTGCCGGGCATCGCCCTGGAGGAGGCCTCGAGCTTCCGCATCAACCAGCTCTTCTACAACTTCCGCAAGCCCGAGGGGCACCCGCTCGCCGACGCCCGCGTCCGCCAGGCGCTCTCGTACGCCGTCGACGGCGAGGCACTCGTCCGCGACGTGCTCACCGGCTCCGTGACGGCGGCCCGCGGCGTCGTGCCGCCCGACCTCTCCGGCTACGAGAAGACCGGCGCCTACGTGCACGACCCCGACCGCTGCCGGTCGATGCTGGCCGAGCTCGGCGCCTCCGACCTGCAGCTCAAGATCATCTGGGAGTCGGGCGAGTTCGCCGGCGACACCTTCGTGATGGAGGCGCTGGTCGAGATGTTCGGCGCCGTCGGCGTCCGCACGACGCTGCAGCAGTTCGAGCCCGGCGGCGACATCCTCTCGTGGCGCCAGGGCAAGGCCGGCGACTGGGACCTCCTCGGCAACGGCTTCTCGGCAGCGACCGGCCTCGCGCTCACCATCCTCCAGGGCATGTACAGCGGCACCGCCGAGAAGGAGGAGACCCGCGACACCTACCAGGGCTACGTGATCCCCTCCGTCGCCGACGCGATCGCCGTCGCGAGCAGCGAGCCCGACGCGACCCGCCGCCAGCAGCTGCTCGGCGAGGCGCAGCGCGCCGTCTGGGACACCTGGCCGTGCGCCTGGCAGTTCATCCCGAAGTCGGTGCTCGCCCGCCGCGACCGGGTGCAGGGCCTCGACCTCGCCTCCTCGAACTCCTACCCCCTGACCGCCGTGACGCTGGAGGCATGACCGTGGCCACCTACGTCCTCAAGCGCCTCGGGCAGGGCCTGCTCACCGTGTTCCTCACGGTGTCGACCGTGTTCGTGCTCATCCGGCTCGCGCCCGGCGACCCCGCCGTCGCCTACGCCGGCCCCCTGGCGACGAACGAGCAGCTCGCCGCCGTCCGCACCGAGTTCGGCCTCGACGCGCCGCTGCCGCAGCAGTACCTCCTCTTCCTGCAGCAGCTCTTCACCGGCAACCTCGGCCAGTCGTACTCGTTCCAGTCGTCGGCGCTGCAGGTCGTCCTCGAGCGGCTGCCCTACACGCTGACGTTGTCGTTCTCGGCGATCCTGCTCGCGGCGCTCGTCTCGATCCCGCTCGGCGTCTGGATGGCCCGCCGCACCGACACCCGCTCCGAGACGGGCGTGAACGTCGTCGCGATCGCCGGCCAGTCGATGCCCGACTTCTGGACGGGCATCCTCCTGCTCAGCGCCTTCGCCGTCGTCATCCCCGTGTTCCCGGCGTCGGGCTTCGCCACGTGGGGCGGGCTCGTGCTGCCGACGGTGACGATCGCGATCCTCCAGGTCGCGCTCATCTCGCGGCTCGTCCGGCGCGAGATGGCCGCCAACTTCGCGGCGCCCTACCTGACCGTGGCCCGCTCGCGCGGCGTCTCCGAACGGGCGCTGACCTGGCGCTACGCCATGGGCAACTCGGCGATCCCCGTCTTCACGGCCCTCGGCACGCGCTTCGCCGCGATGCTGAACGGCGTCGTGGTCGTCGAGGTCGTGTTCGCGTGGCCGGGCGTCGGCTCCCTCATCGTCCGGGCCCTCGAGACCCGCGACTACCCCCTCATCCAGGCGACCGTGCTGGTCACGTCGCTGCTCGCCGTCGGCGTGCAGCTGCTGATCGACCTCGCCTACCCGCTGCTCGACCCGCGGGTGCGACTCGGGAAGGCGAGTGCGGCATGACCACGACGACGACCGGTGCGGGCTCGCCCGCCGAGGCCACGGGGGCCGGGGAGGCGCGGGGCACCGCCGTCACCCGGCGCCTGCTCACGAGGTCGGAGGCCTCCCGACGGGCGTCCGCCGCACGCCTGAAGCTGTGGGCGGGGGCGATCTGCGCGCTGGTCGTCATCGTGCCGATCCTCCTGGCACAGGTGCTGCCGCTGCCGGACGCGAACGCGCAGGACCTCGGGGACCGCCTCGCGCCTCCCCTGTCGGCCGGCCACCTCTTCGGCACCGACCAGCTCGGGCGCGACCTCCTGTCGCGCGTGCTGCACGGCGGCCAGGTCTCGCTCGCGATCGGCGTGCTGGCCGTGATCGTCTCGGGCGCCATCGGCGTCGTGCTCGGCTCGATCGCCGGGTACTACGGCCGCTGGGCCGACACGCTCATCTCGCGGCTGCTCGAGGCGCAGATGTCGCTGCCGCTGCTCATGATGCTGCTGCTCGTGGTGGCGCTGTTCGGGCCGTCGATCCCCGTGATCACCTTCGTCATCGCCATCGCGCAGTGGCCGGAGGTCGCCCGCCTGACCCGGTCGCTCGTGCTCGTCGAGCGCGAGAAGCCGTACGTGTCGTCGGCGCGCACCCTCGGGCTCGGGCGGATGACGATCCTCATCCGGCACGTGGTGCCGAACGTCATCAAGCAGGCGACCCTCGTCGTGCTGCTGCTGCTCGCCCAGGCCGTCCTGCTCGAGAGCGCGCTGAGCTTCCTCGGCGCCGGCCCGCAGCGGCCGTTCGCGACCTGGGGCCGCATCATCTCCGACGGCCAGGACTACGTCACCACCGCCTGGTGGATGGTGACGCTGCCGGGCCTGTTCATCGTGCTGCTCGTGGTCGGGGTGAACCTGCTGGGCGACGCCCTGCGGGACCGGCCGCGGAGGACGACGACCTCGCGCCTCCGCGGGCTGCTGGGGCTGCGTGACAAGGCCGCGAAGGGAGCCACGTCATGACCGACGACCTGCTGCTCGAGGTGGACCAGCTCCAGATCGAGCTGATGACCGCGAACGGGGTGATCCGGGCGGTCGACGGCGTCTCGTTCCGCATCGCCCGCGGCGAGACCGTGACGATCATCGGCGAGTCGGGCTCGGGCAAGTCGACGACCGCGATGGGCGTGCTGCAGCTGCTGCCGCGCGACCTCGCCGTCGTCTCGGGAACGGTGCGGGTCACCGGGCTCGACGTGCTCGGCGACCCGCGGGCGATCGAGGCGGTGCGCGGGCGGACCGTCGCGCTCATCCCCCAGGACCCCATGACGGCGCTCAGCCCGGTGCGCACCGTGGGGTCGCAGCTCGGCGAGGCGATCCGCATCGCCGGGGCCGCCAGCGGCCGCGCGGCGGTGACGGCGCGCGCGGTGCGGCTGCTCGAGCAGGTGCACATCCCCGACCCGCGGGCGCAGCTCAGGAAGTTCCCGCACCAGCTCTCGGGCGGGATGCTGCAGCGCGTGCTCATCGCCGTCGCCCTCGCCTGCGAGCCGCAGCTGATCGTCGCCGACGAGCCGACGAGCGCGCTCGACGTGACCGTGCAGGCGGGCATCCTCGACCTGCTGCTCGAGCTGCAGGAGCAACGCGGGATCGGCCTGCTCATGATCACCCACGACCTCGGCGTCGCGCGGCTCGTCTCCGACCGGATCCACGTCATGAAGGCCGGCGTCTTCGTCGAGTCGGGCGACGTGCGCCAGATCGTCGACCACCCCGTCGAGGACTACACGCGACGGCTGCTCGCCGCCGTGCCGACGCTCGGGGCGTGGGACGAGACGCCCGCCGCACCTGCCGTACCCGCGGCACCTGCCGCACCCGCGGCACCTGCCGACCGCGAGGAGACCGCCCGTGCCTGACACCATCCTCGAGGTCGACGACCTCGTCGTCGACTACGGCTCGGGGCCGACGGCGCACCGCGCGGTCGACCACGTGTCGTTCTCGGTCCGCCGCGGCAGCACCTTCGCGATCGTGGGCGAGTCGGGCTGCGGCAAGTCGACCATCGCCAAGGCGATCATGCGCCTGCTCGACCCGACCGGCGGCCGCATCGTGCTCGACGGCACCGACCTGGCGACCCTGTCGGAGTCGCGCCTGCGCCCGCTCCGCCACCGGTTCCAGATGGTCTTCCAGGACCCGTACGGCTCGCTCGACCCGCACCTCAGCGCCCGGGACATCGTCGCCGAGCCCCTGCGGCTCAAGGGCGTGCGCTCGGCCTCGGCCCGGGCCGCCGAGGCCGCTCGCCTGATCGACCGCGTCGGCCTGCCGTCGACCGCCCTCGACCGCCGGCCGAGCGAGTTCTCGGGCGGGCAGCGCCAGCGCATCGGCATCGCCCGGGCGCTCGCGTCGAGCCCCGACCTGCTCATCTGCGACGAGGCGACGAGCGCCCTCGACGTCTCGGTGCAGGCGCAGGTGCTCGAGCTGCTGCGCGAGATCCAGGTCGACACGGGCATCACCTACGTCGTCATCTCGCACAACCTCGGCGTCGTGCAGCAGATCAGCGAGAGCGTGCTCGTCATGCGCCACGGCGCGGTCGTGGAGCAGGGCCCGACGGCCCAGGTGCTCACCGCCCCCGCCGAGGACTACACCCGCCGCCTCCGCCGCGCCGCCCTCGACCCGGCCACCATGACCGGCGTGAAGCCGCGCCACCTCGTCCGCAGCCTCTCGACCGGAGCCCCCGCATGACCACCACCACCCTCCCCGACCGCCCCGCGGCGCCGCGACTGGTGCTCGGCACGATGACCTTCGGCGACACGGTCGACGAGGCCGGCGCCGCCGAGATGCTGTCGACGGCTCAGGAGGCGGGGGTCACCTGGATCGACACCGCCAACGCCTACGTCGGCGGGCGCACGGAACTCCTGATCTCCCGACTGCTCGCGGGCCGTCGCGACGAGTTCGTGCTGGCCTCGAAGGCCGGCATGCCGCACGCCGACGCCGCCGGACGTCCGCCGCTGTCGGCCGGCGCGCTCCGCGACAGCGTGGAGGCCTCGCTCGGACGCCTCGGCACCGACCGCCTCGACCTCTTCTACCTGCACCAGCCCGACCGGCTCACCCCGCTCGAGGAGACCCTCGGCACGGTCGCCGACCTCGTGGCCGAGGGCAAGGTGCTCTCGCTCGGCGTCTCGAACTACGCCGCCTGGCAGATCGGCGACGTCGAGCGCGTCGCCGACGCCGTCGGCGCCCCGCGCCCCGTCGTCGCCCAGCAGCTCTGCAACCTCGTCGCGCGACGCCTCGACGAGGAGTACCTCGAGTTCGCCGCCGTGCACGACGTCGAGACGATGGTCTACAACCCGCTCGGCGGCGGCCTGCTCACCGGCCGGCACCGTTTCGACGAGACGCCGACCGAGGGCCGCTTCGGCGACTCCGCCCTCGCCGAGATGTACACGAAGCGGTACTGGGACGAGCAGCTCTTCGCGGCGATCGACCGCCTGGGCCGGATCGCCGGCGACGCGGGTCTCGCGGGCGGGCTCGTCGAGCTCGCGATGCGCTGGGTCGCCTGGCGCCCGGGCGTCGGCAGCGTGCTGCTCGGCGGCTCGCGCGCGTCGCAGCTGCGCGACAACGTGGCCTCGATCGGCCGCGGGCCGCTCGACGCCGACGTGCTGGCCGCCTGCGACGAGGTGGGCGCGACCCTGCGGGGTCCGATGCCGGCCTACGCGCGGTGACCCGCGCCTCCTGAGCCCCGCCCTGGTGTGCTGGGCACGGCACCACCGGCGCACGACCGACCGACACACGACACGACACGACACGACACGACACGACCGAGATGAGAACCACCAGATGACCTCCCCCCTCGCCACCGAGTTCGCCCGCCGCATCCGCAGCCGTGAGAAGTCGGTCGGCTACTGGATCACCCTCGACTCGCCGCCCTCGACCGAGCGCATCGCCCGCCTCGGCTACGACTACGTCGCCCTCGACGCGCAGCACGGACTGTTCGGGTACTCGGGCATGATGACGGGCCTGCTCGCGATCGACGCGGGCCAGACCTCGGTCGGGCTCGTGCGGGTCGAGGCGAACGACGTCACGGCGATCGGCAAGGCGCTCGACGCCGGCGCGGTCGGCGTCATCGTGCCGCTCGTCGACACCGCTGAGGACGCCGCGGCCGCCGTCGCGAGCGCGAAGTACCCGCCGCTCGGCGGTCGGTCGTACGGGCCGATGCGCTCGAGCCTCCGCGTGGGCCCGGTGCCCGGCGACGCGAACGCCGCGACCCTCGTCTTCGCGATGATCGAGACGCCCGACGGGCTCGCGAACGTCGAGGCCATCGCGGCCACACCGGGCCTCGACGGCCTCTACGTCGGGCCGAGCGACCTGTGCATCGCGGTGGGCGGGGCGTTCCCCGGCGACCCGGCGGTGCAGGAGGAGTTCGACGCCGCGCTCGTCCGCGTCGCGGCGGCGGCCGAGGCGGCGGGCGTCGCGGCGGGCATCCACACGCCGCACGGCGACGTCGCCCGGGCACGCCTCGGGGCCGGCTACACCTTCGCCACGGTCGCGGGCGACCTCAACCACCTCGAGCTCGTCGCGCGCGAGCACCTCGAGCGGGCCCTCGCGGCGGGGGACGACGCGTGAGCGACGCGGGCGACGCCTCGGGCGGCGGCGGCCTGGTCGCCGACCAGCCGGGCGACGACGAGCTGCTCGCCGACGGCGTCGTGCGCACGGACGCCACGGGCCGCGTCGGGGCGTTCCTGCCCGCGGCGACCGTGCAGGCCCACGCCGCGAACCTCGCCGAGCTGCCCGACGGGCGCCTCGCCTGCGTCTGGTTCGGCGGCACGCAAGAAGGGGTCTCGGACATCGACGTCTGGTCGTCCGTGCTGACGCCGGGCCGGGGCGACGAGCCCGACACGTGGTCGGCTCCGGTGCGGCTCAGCGACGACCCCGAGCGCTCCGAGCAGAACCCCGTGCTCTGGCCGACCCCCGACGGCGACGTCTGGCTGCTCTACACGGCGCAACGCGCCGGGAACCAGGACAGCGCCGAGGTGCGCCGCCGCGTCTCGACCGACGGCGGAGCCACCTGGGGCGACCCCGAGACGCTCTTCGCGCCCGACGAGGTCGGCGGCGTCTTCGTGCGCCAGCCCCCGCTCGTCACCCGCGACGGGGCGTGGCTCGTGCCGGTGTTCCGCTGCGTGACCACGCCGGGGGCGGCCTGGGTCGGCGACCACGACACGAGCTCGGTCATGATCTCCCGGGACGGCGGGCTGACGTGGGGTGAGCACGCCGTCCCGGGCAGCACCGGCGCCGTGCACATGAACGTGCACGAGCTCGCCGACGGCACCCTGCTCGCGCTCTACCGCAGCCGGTGGGCCGACGCCGTGCACGAGTCGCGCTCGACCGACGGAGGCGCGACCTGGTCCGCCCCCGTGCCCACCGAGCTGCCGAACAACAACTCGAGCGTGCAGTGGGTGCCGCTCGCCGACGGACGCCTCGCGATCGTCTACAACCACCGCCGCGCCGACGCCTCGACCGAGCGCCGGCTGGGGCTCTACGACGAGATCGACGAGACGGGGATCGTCGAGCAGGCGGTCGCGGGGGGCGAGGCCGAGGCGGTCGTCGGGGAGGCGGGGGGCGCCTCCGGGTCCGGGCCGGGGCCCGACGCCTCGTCGGGCGAGGGGCGCACCGCGTTCTGGGGCACGCCGCGCGCGCCGATGTCGCTCGCGGTGTCGGGCGACGGCGGGGCGAGCTGGCCGCACCGGCTCGACCTCGAGGACGGCGACGGCTGGTGCCTGTCGAACAACTCGCGCGACGGGCTGAACCGCGAGCTGTCGTACCCGAGCATCACGCAGACGAGCGACGGCGCCGTGCACGTCGCGTACACCTGGCACCGTCGAGCGATCAGGTACGTCCGTCTCGCGCCCGCCGACCTGCCGGGCTGAGCCGTGGGTCGCGACGAGGAGTCCTTCGTTGTCGACGCCGCGCCGCACGCCGTCGTCACGGGGTGCAGCTCGGGCATCGGCCGCGCGGTCGCCGAGCTGCTGCTCGCCGAGGGGTGGCGCGTCACCGGGCTGAGCCGCCGCGAGGTGGCGCTCGGCGGCGAGGCGGGCACGGGCGGGGGCTCGTTCTCGTGGCTCGGCTGCGACCTCGCCGAGCCGGAGGGCGTCGCGGCCGCGGTCGCCGACGTCGGACCGGTCGACGCGATCGTGCACGCGGCCGGGTTCCAGGTCGCGGCCCGCCTCGGCGACCTCGACCCGGCGGCGCTCGCGGGCATGTTCGCCGTGCACGTCGGGTCGGCGGCGGCGCTCGTCGACGCGCTCGTCGGGCGGCTGGCCGACGGCGGCCGCATCGTCCTGATCGGCAGCCGCACCGCGGAGGGAGCCGCCGGCAAGAGCCAGTACGCGGCGACGAAGGCCGCGCTCGTCGCGCTCGCCCGCAGCTGGGCGCAAGAGCTCGCCCCGCGCGGCGTGACGGCGAACGTCGTGGCGCCGGGGCCCACCGACACGCCCATGCTGCGCGACCCGGCCCGCGCCTCCTCGGCTCCGGTCGTGCCGCCGCTCGGGGCCCTCGTCGACCCGGCCGACGTCGCGGCGCTCGTCGCGTTCGTGCTCGGGCCGCACGGTCGCAGCATCACGGGGCAGGCGCTCGTCGTGTGCGGCGGGGCGTCGCTGTAGGACGCCCGCCGTCGCTGTTGCACTGCGCATTGCGCGCAACACGCACGAGCGGTTGCGCGGATCGCGCGACATGTGTCAGTGTCGACGGACCCACGACCGTCAAGGGAGACACGCGTGAGCACCAGCCAGACCGGCCGCCCCACCACCGACCCGTCCTCGAAGACCGACGCCGACGCCTCCTCGAGGCCCGTCCGGTCGAGCGAGGTGCGCGACCCGTACGCCCTCCGCCCCGGCGACGCCGCGCGGGCGCCGGGCACGTTCCTCCAGCGGTTCCGCTACCTCGGGCCGGGGCTCATCCTCTCGGCCGCCGTCGTCGGCTCGGGCGAGCTGATCACGACGACCGCCCTCGGCTCGAAGGCCGGCTTCGTGCTGCTCTGGCTCGTCATCGTCAGCACGGGCGTCAAGGTCTGGGTGCAGATGGAGCTCGCCCAGTGGGCGATCCTGCACGGCAAGACGGCGCTGCAGGGCTTCAGCGAGGTCGGGCCGCGCACCGGTCGCGGCGGGTGGATCAACTTCCTCTGGATCTTGATGGACTTCGCCAAGGTGCTCCAGCGCGGCGGCATCATCGGCGGCGCCGTCGCGTGCCTGTCGATCATGTTCCCCGTCGCGGGCGAGCCGCTCAGCACGCCGTCGCTCTGGTTCTGGACGATCGTCGTGCTCGTGGCCGCCGTCACGCTCATGCTCTCGGGCCGCTACAGCATGGTCGAGCGCGCCTCCCTCGTCTCGGTGGTGCTGTTCACGGTCATCACCGTGGCGCTCGCCGTCGGCCTGCCGCTGACGCCGTTCGGCTACGACGGCGGCGACCTCGCCACCGGGCTCACCTTCGCCCTGCCCGCCGGCGCCATCGGCTTCGCCATCGCGATGTTCGGCATCACCGGCGTCGGCGCCGACGAGATGACGACCTACACCTACTGGTGCCTCGAGAAGGGCTACGCCCGCTGGACCGGTCCCGACGACGGCACCGAGGAACGCGCCCGCCGGGCCGAGGGCTGGATCAAGGTGATGCGCCTCGACGTGCTCGTCTCCTGGGTGATCTGCACCCTCTGCACGCTCTCGTTCTACGTCATCGGGGCCGCCGTGCTGAACCCGCAGGGCCTCGTGCCCGAGGGCAACCAGATGATCGTGACGCTCTCGCGCATGTACTCCGACACGCTCGGCACGGCCGGGTACTGGGTCTTCCTGGTCGGCGCGTTCTTCGTGCTCTTCTCGACGCTCGTCGCGTCGACGGCCTCGGTGCCGCGGCTGTGGTCGAACACGCTCGCGATCCTGGGCTTCTACCGGTGGGAGGACGTGGCCACGCGCCTCCGCGTCATCCGCGTGCTGACCGTCGTGATGCCGATCATCTGGGCGGCGAGCTTCCTCGTGATCAAGTCGCCGGTGCTCATGGTGCAGATCGGCGGCGTCGCGGGCGGGGTGTTCCTGCTCGCCGTGGTGATCGCCGTGTGGAAGCTGCGCCGGTCGGTGCCGCGACGGTTCCGCCGGTCGGCGTTCTGGACGATCGCCCTCACCTTCAGCAGCGTCGCCGTCACGGCGGTCGGCGTGTACTCGGTGCTCACGGTCGTCGGCGTGGAGTTCTCGTGAGCGGGGTCGAGGTCGCGCGGGCGGCGCCGGGGCCCGCCGACGCGGCCGACCGCCCCCGGGTGCTCGTCTCGACGCCGAGCTTCGGCCAGCAGTCGCCGAGACCGTGGGAGGCGCTGGTCGCCGCAGGTCTGGAAGCCTGCCTCCCCGAGGGGACGCACCCGCTCTCGGGGCCGGACCTCGGCGCCGAGCTCCGCCGCACGGGCGCGGTCGCCGTCGTCGTGGGGCTCGACGCGGTCGACGCCTCGGTGTTCGCCGCCGCCCCCGCGCTGCGGGTCGTCGCCAAGCACGGGGTCGGGGTCGACAACGTCGATCTCGACGCCGCCCGGGCCGCCGGGGTCGTCGTCGTCAACGCGCCCGGGAGCAACTCGGGCGCCGTCGCCGACCTCGCGCTCGGGGCGATGCTCGCGCTCGCCCGGCAGCTGGTGCCGGCCCACGCGTCGATGACGGCGGGGCGGTGGGAGCGGTTCCCGGGCGTGGAGCTGACGGGCCGGACGCTCGGCCTCGTGGGCTTCGGACGGATCGGGCAGGCGGTCGCGCGCCGCGCCTCCGGGTTCGACATGGACGTCGTCGCCTACGACCCCTTCGTGCCGGCCGAGGTGTCGGACGCCGCAGGCGTGCGCCGTGCCGGCCTCGACGAGGTCGTCACCGGGTCGGACTTCGTCAGCCTGCACCTGCCCGGCACGCCGGGCGAGCCGCCGCTCGTCGACGCCCGGCTCGTCGAGGCCATGCGCCCCGGCGCCTTCTTCGTCAACGCTGCCCGCGGCGGGCTCGTCGACGAGGAGGCGCTGGTCGCCGCCCTGCGCTCCGGGCGCCTCGCCGGCGCCGCCCTCGACGCCTTCGAGCACGAGCCCCTCGGGGCGGACGACCCGCTGGTCGGGGCGCCGAACGTGCTGCTCACGCCGCACATCGGCGCGTTCACCGACGTGGCGAACGCCGCCATGGGGGTCACCGTCGCGGAGGACGTCGCGCGCGTGCTGCGCGGCGAGGAGCCGGTGCACCGCGTGGCCTGAGGGGCCGGTGCCGCGGGGCGTCGGGCCGGGCGTCGCGTCGGGCGTCGCGTCGGGCGTCGGGCCGGGCGCCACGTCGCGTGGGCGGCCGGGCGTGGGCGCTGCGGGCGGTTTGGTGGCAGCGTGGCAGGGTGAACGACTCCGGAACGCCCGCCACCCGCACCGCCCCCTCCCCCGCGACCGACCTGCCGCCGACGACGGGCCAGCCGCCGCTGCCGGGCGGACGGGACCTCATGGGACCGGTCGAGAACCTCCAGCGCATCATGTGGACCGGCACGATCTGGTTCGTCGGCGGCGTCGTCGCCGTCGCCCTGGCGTTCTCGGCGGTGCTGCTCTCGGGCTGGCGGCCCGACGTGCTGTCGACCCCGGGCGAGGTCGTCTTCTGGGCCGGCGGGGTCGTCGTCGCGGTCAGCCTCGGCCTCATCGGATGGTCGGGCTGCCCCATCCTCGAGGTCAGCGTGCCCGTGGCCGACCGCAACAAGTCGCGGACGATGCAGCTCGGGACGTTCTCGTTCCTCGTCGGGTCGGCGCTCGTGATGTTCTCCGTGCTGCTCGGGCCCGGCGCGTAGGGCCCACGTCCTAGGCCCTGCCCAGGCCCAGACACGAGCCCGGGGCGGAGGGCCCGCCGCGAGGGGCCGGGGCACGCCCCTCACGGCGCCGTCGGCACCGCGACCCCACCCGTGCCCGGCTCGCTGAGCCGCGGCAGGGCCGCGACGAGCTCCTGCGTGTACGGGTGCCGCGGCCGCTCGAACACGTCCGCCGCCGACCCGCGCTCGACGACGACCCCGTCCTTCATCACGAGGACGTCGTCGCTCACGTGGTAGATCACCCCGAGGTCGTGCGAGATGAAGAGGTAGCTGAGGCCGAGGTCGCGCTGCAGGTCGGCGAGCAGGTCGAGCACCTGCGCCTGAACCGACACGTCGAGCGCCGACACGGCCTCGTCGAGCACGACCAGCACGGGGTCGGGAGCGAGCGCCCGCGCGATCGAGACGCGCTGACGCTGCCCGCCCGACAGCTGCAGCGGGAACCGGGTGAGCGCCTCCCGCGGCAGGCCGACCTGGTCGACGAGCTCCCGCACGCGCGCCCGACGAGCCTCGGCCCGCGACGCGCCGGCCGCCCCCGACGCACCACCAGCACCTGCACCGGCACCCGCACCCGCGCCGACCCCCGCCGGCAGCGCGTCGAGCAGGATCCGCTCGACGTTCCACCGCGGGTCGAACGAGCTCAGCGGGTCCTGCTGAACCACGGTGACCAGGTGCCGTCGCGCCCGCCGCTGCGTCTCGGGCAGCCCCGACCACGCCTCGCCGAGCAGGCGCACCTCGCCCTCGTCGGCCGTCTCGAGCGCGAGCGCGATGCGCGCCGTGGTGCTCTTGCCCGAGCCCGACTCCCCCACGATGCCGAGCGTCCGCCCTCGGCCGAGCGTGAACGACACCCCGTCGACGGCCGTGCGCGACGACCCCCGCCCGGTCCGGAACCTCTTCACGAGCCCCGACGCCTCCAGCACCGGAGGCGCGGTGTCCGCCGCCGCGACCGCCGCGTCCCGCAGCCACCCGGGCCCCGCGACCCGGGGCACGGGCACGTCGAGGGGGTCGCGTCCGTCGGGCCCCGCGGTCGGGGCCGCACCGGACGGCGAGGCGACGGGCGTGGCCGATCCGACCCGCGCCTCCGGACGTCCCCCGCCCGTCGGCGACGCGGCCGAGCGCAGCGTGAGCCGCGTGCCGCGCGTGTGCTCGCCCGGGACGGCCGCGAGCAGGCTCTTCGTGTAGTCGTGCTGCGGGTCGCGGAGGACGTCGGCGGTGCGGCCCTCCTCGACGACGTGGCCGCCGCGCATGACGAGCACGCGGTCGGCGAGCCGCGCGACCACCGAGAGGTCGTGGCTGATCAGCAGCACCGAGACCCCGCGCGACTTCTGCTGCTCGAGCAGGTCGAGCACCTGCGCCTGCACGGTGACGTCGAGGGCGGTGGTCGGCTCGTCGGCGATGACGACCTCGGGGTCGAGGGCGACGGCGGAGGCGATGAGGGCGCGCTGGCGGAGCCCGCCCGACAGCTGGTCGGGCCGCTGGCCTGCGCGCAGCTCCGGCTCGGGGACGCCGACAGAGGCGAGCAGCTCGACGGCCCGAGCGCGACGGGCGCGGCGACCGCGGACCCCGTGGAGGCGCAGGGCCTCCTCGATCTCGTGGCCGACCGGGCGGAGGGGGTCGAGCGACACGAGCGCGTCCTGCAGGACGAACCCGATGCGCGCCCCGCGGATGCGCCGCCACTCCCGCGCGGTCAGGTCGGCGACGTCGCGCCCGTCGAAGCGGAGGCGCGTGGCCTCGACCTCGGACGCTCCCCCGGTGAGGCCGACCAGGGTCCGGGCCGTGACGCTCTTGCCCGACCCCGACTCGCCGACGATCGCGACGCACTCGCCGGCGTGGAGGTCGAACGACACGTCGTGGACGACGTGGCGCCGCTCGGCGCCGTGGCGGAACGAGACGTTCAGGTCGCGGACGCTGAGGCGCGGGGTCGGGGCGGGTGCGGCGGGGGCGTCGGCGGCGGTCGCGGCGGGGGCCTCGCGGGCGGCGGGCGCGTCGCGGGGCGCCGGTGCGTCGGCCGCCCCCGGGCCGGGCGGCGTGCTCGCGACGGTGTCGTGGCGGGTCATCGTTCGCCCCTCTCGAGGGAGTCCTGCAGGGCCTTGCCCAGCGTGGTCGTGGTGAGGGCGAGCGCCGCGATGACGAGCCCGGGGATCACGGTCAGCCACCAGCCGTGCGTGACGTAGGTGCGGCCGGCCTCGAGGAGGGCGCCCCACTCCGACGAGGGAGGAGCGACCCCGAGCCCGAGGAACGACAGGCTCGACGCCCACACGATCGACTGGCCGATCGACAGCGCGACGACCGCGACGAGCGGTCGCACCGCGTTCGGCACGACGTGCCGCGCCAGGACGCTGCGACGGGGGTGGCCGAGCGCCACGGCGGCCTCGACGTAGCCCGACCGGCGCACCGAGAGCACCTGGCCCCGGATCATGCGGGCGTAGCCGGGCGCCGTCCCGATGCCGACGGCGATCATCGACGACACGGCCGACGGTCCGATGACGGCGACGAGCAGCAGCGCGAGCAGCAGCGTCGGGAAGGCGAGCAGCACCTCGATCAGGCGGTCGACGGCACCGGCGAGCCACCGCGGCGCGAGGGCGGCGAGCGACCCGAGCACGAGGGCCGTCGTCATGCTGACCAGGGTCGCGCCGAAGCCGATGGCGAGCGAGTCGCGGGTGCCCCAGACGACGCGGGCGAAGAGGTCGCGGCCGGCCTCGTCGGTGCCGAACCAGTGCGCGAGCCCCGGGGCCTGCAGGGCGGCCGTCAGGTCGAGCGCGAGGGGGTCGCGCGGGCTCAGGGCGGCCGGCCAGACGAGCGCGACCGCGAAGAAGAGGGCCGCGGCGGAGGCCGCGACGACTCCCCACCGGGTCGGGCGGCGGCGGCCGGCGGGCGGGGTGGTGCGCGGACTCAGGAACCGTCGTCGCGGGCCGCCCGGCGACGGCGTGCCGGGGCCGCCCGCGACGGTTCCTCCTGAGTTCTCGCCCACCGCCGGGTCGAGCACGGTCGACGGGGCGGCCGAGCGGACGGCGGCGGTCTCGGGGCCGGCGGTCTCGGGGCCGGCGGCCGCGGCGCGGCCGGCGGCGGCGCTGGTGGCACGGGCGGGCACGGTGGGGCTCATGACGTCTTCGCTCTCGGGTCGAGGATCACGTGGACGGCGTCGACGACGAGGTTCGCGACGACGTAGAGGGCGGCGATGAGCACGACGACGCCGGTGACGATCGGCAGGTCCTGCGAGTTCACCGCGGTGACGAGCACGCGGCCGATGCCGGCGCGGCTGAAGACCGACTCGACGACGACGGCGCCCGAGATGGTCGCCCCGAGCGCCCAGCCCGACAGCGTGACGGCCGGCAGGGCCGAGTGCCGCAGCACGTGGCGCAGCCGCACGCCGAGGTCGCTCTGCCCGCGCAGCCGCGCGGTGACGACGAACGGCTGCTGCAGCGCGGTCTCGAACTCGGTGCGCGTGGCCTGCCCCATGAACCCGGCCAGCGGGATCGCCAGGGTCAGCGCTGGCAGCAGCAGCCCCGACGGGCTCGTGCCGCTGATGACCGGGACGAGGCCGAGCCGCAGGGCGAAGACGAGCAGCAGCACGATGCCGAGCCAGTAGTGCGGGAGTCCGGCGACGGTCGTGTCGACCGCGGCGCCGAGGGCGCTGAGGCGCGGCCCGCGGCCGGCCGTCAGCGTGACCCAGGCGATCATGATCACCCATGCGAGCGCGATGGCCGCGAGGGTCAGCGTGAGCGTCGAGCCCACCTGCTCGCCGATGACGTCGGTCACCGGCCGGAACTGCTGGTACGACGACCCGAGGTCGCCCCGCAGCAGTCCCGTGAGGTACCGCCAGTACTGCACGACGACCGGGTCGGCGAGGCCGTACTGGGCGTTGATCGCGGCTAGCTCCTCCGGCGTGCGCTCGATCGGCTGCCCCGCCCGGATGTTGAAGATGACCGTGGCACGGTCGCCGGGCAGCGCCACCTGCGCGAGGAACGCCACCGTCGCGGCGCCCCACAGCACCACGGCGGCGCCGGCGAGGCGGCGCACGACGCGCCGCGCGAGCCGGGGCCACGAGGAGGCGCGGTCCGGGACCGCAGGCCCGCCCGCGCCTCCGGACGGGGTGGGCAGCGACAGCTGCCGCGGGTCAGTCGACGAAGCGAGCGTCATGGAACACCGGTCCTCCCTGGGAACGTTCCTGGCGGACGCCCACGAGGCGGGGCGACACGGCGAGGGTGCTGATGCGGTCGTAGAGCCCGATGGAGAGGGCGTGGTCGGCGATGTACACCTGGGCCTGCTCGTAGAGCGCGTCCTGGGCGGCGGCGTCGGCGGTCGAGTTGGCCTGCTCGATGATCGACTGCAGCTCCGGGTCGTCCCAGAACGCCGAGTTGTTGAAGTTCGGGTCGTCGTCGGTGCCGACGCGCCAGTTCACGTAGAGGATGCCCGCGGTGACGCTCGTCCAGTAGCCGGCGGCGATGTCGCGCTCCTCGGGCTGCGAGTAGGCGCCGCCGAAGAAGCCGCTCGGCGGCACCGGCACGAGGTCGAGCTCGAAGCCGGCCGCCTTCACCTGCTGCTGGATCCCCTGCAGGATGGAGGCGCCGTCCGCCGTGACGATCGTGCCCGAGTTGTAGGGCAGGACGACGCTGAGGCGCTCGCCGTCCTTCGTGCGGTAGCCGTCGTCGTCGACCGTCGACCAGCCCGCCTCGTCGAGCAGGCGCTCGGCCCGGGGCAGGTCGTGCGTGTAGGTCGCGGCGGCCCCCTCGCTGTAGCCGGGGGTCGCGCGGCTGACGCCGCCGTTGCCCTCGTAGGGGATGACGCCCTGGCCGATGGTCTCGACGAGGGGCTCTCGGTCGACGGCGTAGGCGAAGGCCTTGCGCACGCGCTCGTCGGCGAAGGGGCCCTGAGCGGTGTTGAAGGCGAGCTGCTGCGGACGGCCCGGGGTGACGTACAGCTGCTCGTCGTAGCCCTCGGCGCCGAGGTCGGCCCACTCGACGGCGGGGACGTCGTAGACGGCGTCGACCTCGCCGGCCCGGAGGCTGGCGACGCGCGTCGTCGGGTCGCTGACGAAGCGCCAGTCGATCGCGTCGACGTGCGCCGGGCCCTGGTTGGGGTCGTTCGCCGCGGGCGACGCGTAGTCGTCGTTGCGGGTCAGGTGGATGCTCTCGCCGCGGTCCCACCGGCCGACGACGAACGCCCCCGAGCCGATCGGCGCCTCGCAGTTCTCCTGCGGCGTGCGGGTCTCGAGCGCGTGCTGCGACTGGATGCCGAAGTAGCCCTGCGCCACCGTCTCCGCGAAGCGCGGGTAGGGGCGCGAGAGGTGGACGGCGACGGTCGTGTCGTCGACCGCCTCGGCGCTCTCGAAGTAGCCGGCGAGCCAGACCTGGGCCGTGCTGTTGCCGCCGTCGAGCCAGTACCCGAAGTTGTAGGCGACGGCCTCGGCGTCGACGGGCGTGCCGTCGGTGAACTCGACGCCGGGCTCGAGGCCGAAGGTCCAGGTGAGGCCGTCGTCGGACGCGCTCCAGGACTGCGCGAGCCAGGGGACGACCGTGCCGTCGTCGTCGAGCGAGACGAGGTTGTCGAGCACCTGCGTCGACAGGTAGGCCTGCTCGATCCAGCCGCCGAAGACGCAGGCGGGCTCCTGCTGGTGGGCGTAGACGATCGTGCCGCCGTCGACGGGCCGGGCGTCGGGGCCGGGGGCGTCGGCCTGGCGGACGCCGATCCCCGTGCCCGCTCCGGTCCCGCCGGCTCCGCCGGAGCAGCCCGCGATGCCTGCCGCGGCGACGAGGGCGACGGCCACGAGGGCCGTCACGCGGGGGTGTCGGGTGGTCATGAGGGTCTCCTCGTCGGTCGGTTGCCAGGACTCTAAGGAGCGCCCGGGCCCGCCGTCACGCGCGTCACGTCACATGAAGTGAGGGTGTGTCACGCGGGGTAGCGCGGCGTCATGTCGTTGCGCGGGCGGGGTGCGCGGGGGTACGCGCGGGCGGGGTGCGGGGTGCGGGTGCGGGTGCGGGTGCGGGTGCGGGTGCGGGTGCGGGTGCTGGGTGCTGGGTGCGGGTGCGGTGTGCGCGGTGCCCTGTGCGGCGTGCCCTGTGCGCGACTCAGGAGCTTTCGTCGTCGCCGACCCCGCTGATCGGGCCGCCGGCGCGTCGCCGGGCGTTCGTGCCTGACTTCGCGACGAGATCGAGGCGGACGACGGCTCCGCCGGGCGACGCCCGCTCCGCCGCGCAGCGCACGAGACCGCGACGCCGCGCGTCGACGACTCAGGAACAAGGTCGCCCGCACCCCCGGGGACAGGAGGGACGGCTCGCGCCGCGCAGTCCTTCCTGAGTTCGCGACGGGATCGGGGCGGAACTCGATGCCGCCCGGCGACGCCCGCCCCGCCGCGCAGCGCTCGAGAGCGCGACGTCCCGCGTCGACGACTCAGGAAACAGCGTCGCCCGCATCTGCCGGGGCGGGGCGGGTGGCTCGCGCCGCACAGTCTTTCCTGAGTTCGCGATGGGATCGGGGCGGACGACCGCGGCGGCCCCACGCTCGCGTGGACGAGTCAGGTGGACGTGACCACCCGTACGCGGGCGTGGGGTCGCGACGGAGGCCGCGGCCGGGAACTCCTGAGTTCGCCACGGGGTCCGGCCCCGCAGCGGCCGACGGCCGACGGCCGACGGCCCGGTCTACCCGCCTTCTGGGGCGCGGCCGGGGCCCGTCGCCCCTCGGCGCCCCTCCGAACCCCAGCACGTCCCGCGATCGACCCGACCCGACCCGCCGTCCCGTCGACCACCGGCCCGCCTCACCGAGCGCGCCGACGCGGGCAGCACCGGACAGGAGCCACCATGACGAGCACCACGACCACCACGACCACCACCCTCCCCCGCGCCACCCGCGCGACCCCCGGGGCCGCCGGCCCGCACCACCCCGCCCCGCCGCACCACCCCGCGCACCACCACCCCGCACGCCACCACCCCACGCGCCCCGCCGAGCTCCCCTTCCGCCGCGACTCCGACGGCGGCGACGACCTCGGCAGCGCGGCCGCCCGGCTGCAGGAGCTCTACGCAGGCCGCGCCTTCTCCGCCCGCCGCGCCGCCGAGGAGACGTTCGAGTTCCGCTACGCCTCCGCCGGGGACGCCCGTCTGAGCCTCCGCACCGCGACCTTCCTCGGGCACCTGCAGGGCGACGTCCCCTGGTCGAAGGACTACGTCGTCTCCTGGCTGCGCAGCGGCTCGCTGACGATCGACCACCATGGCGGGCAGGTGACGAGCCTCGGCGGCCAGCCGTTCCTCCTCCCCTCCGAGACGTCGTTCTCGTTCTTCATGACCCCCCACCGCAACAACATGGTGCACGCCGACGCCGCGTTCCTCGAGGACGTCGCGACCGAGCGCCACGGCGGACCGGCGCAGCGCATCGCGTTCGACCACACGGCCACGCCCACCACGCCCGCGCTGCTCGCCTGGCGCACGGTCGTCAGCCGGGCCACGCCCGTCGTCGTCGACCCTGCCACCCCGCCGCTCCGCCGCCACGCCGCGCAGGCCGACCTCGTCCGCGCGATGCTCGACCTCGTGCCGTGGACCGCGGTCGACGTCCCCGCGACGCTCCGCACCCCGCGCACCGCGCGCCTCCGGACCGCCGCCGAGTTCGTCCAGACCCACGCCGACCGGCCCCTGACCCCCGCCGACATCGCGCGGGCCGCGGGCATGCACACCCGCACGCTGCAGCAGGCGATGACCGACCACCTCGGAGCCAGCCCGATGACCTACCTCCGCCAGGTGCGGCTCGAGCGGGTGAACCGCGAGCTGCTCGCCGCTTCCCCCGGCGAGTCGCTGGTCTCCGACGTCGCCCGCCGTTGGGGCTTCGGCAACCTCGGTCGCTTCTCGGCCGCCTACGTCGCCCGCTTCGGCGAGCACCCCCGCGACACGCTCGCCCGCTGAGGGCGCACGACCCGCCCGGGCCGGACCCGCCCCGCTACCGCCGAGCCGGCCAGTGGACCGGCACGGACAACCGCTGCTGCTCCCCCGCCCGCAGCCCCGCGGCCGCACCGCCGTCGACGAGCTCGAGCAGGCGCCCGACCGCGACGCGTCCGAGCTCCTCGCCGTCGACGTCGATGGCCGGCACGCCCTCGAGCCCGAGCGAGTCGACGACCATGCGCTCCGAGCTGACGACCACCGACGAGGAGGCGCGCGACCGACCCAGCGCGAACATCAGCCCCAGCCCGATCGCGGTCGCGTACGGCACGACGGCGGTCGCGCCCGAGGCGAGCACCTCGTCGGCGACCCCCACCCCCGCGGCGAAGGTCGAGGGCCACGGCCCGAGCACGGTGAGCTCGGCCCGGCCCGCCGCGGCCGCGACGACCGCGGCCGTGCGCTGCTCGTTCTGCCACGAGCCGTCGGGCCCGCCGACGTAGGCGATGCGCTCGTGGCCGTCGTCGACGAGGCGACCGACGAGCGAGCCGAAGGCCGAGGCGGTGTCGGCGACGACCGAGGGCAGCCCGGCGACCTCGCGGTCGACGAGCACCGTCGGCTTGTGGCCCGCCGCCGCGGCCACCACGGAGTCGGGTCCGCGCGGCGCCACGACGAGGAACCCGTCGACCTGCGCCGACAGCCGCTCGAAGGCGACGAGCTCGCCCGCGCTCGACAGCGGGTGCACGGCGACCGTCAGCTGCACGTCCGCCTCGCCCGCGCGGGCCTGCGCCCCGGCGATGACCGGCGTGAAGAACGAGTTGTCCAGGGTCGGGACGACGAGGGCGACGAGCCCGCTGCGACCGCGGGCCAGCTGGCGCGCGGCGCGGTTGGCGACGAAGCCGAGCTGCTCGGCCGCGGCCAGCACGCGGGCCGCCGTGTCGGGCAGCACCATCTCGGGCCGGTTCAGGGCGCGCGAGGCGGTGGCCTTCGAGACGCCCGCGAGGACCGCGACGTCGGCCAATGTCGACATGCGTCCCCCTCGTCGTCGTGACGGGTCGAGCCTAGGGCACCCGTGGAACCGGTCTCATCCCCGCCCCGCACGGGTTTTACGTGTTCGTAACACGATCGGTCCCGGCGGCCGCGCGCCGTCCCCTACGGTGGATGAGACCGGTTGCACAACCGGTTCCACGGCCTCGTGCCGACCGCACGAAGATCTCGTGCCCCGACCGCCACCGGAAGGCTCGTCGTGACCTCCAGAAGACCGGCCCTGCTGCTGTTGCTGCCGGGCCTCGCGTTCCTGCTCTGCGGGTTCCTCGTGCCGTCCCTCGCGATGCTGTTCGCACCTCCCGGGGTCACCGCGGTCGACGTCGTCGCCCGCCTCGGCCAGATGCTCAGCGACCCCTACGACCTGCGGATCATCGGCCGCACCGTGGGGCTCGGCCTCATCGTCACGGTCGTCTGCGTCGTGCTCGGCTTCCCGATCGCGTACCTCCTCGCCCGATCGACCTCGCGCTGGGCGAGCGTTCTGCTCGCGCTGGCGATCTTCCCGCTGCTGCTCAGCAACGTCGTCCGCACCTTCGGGTGGCTCGTCGTGCTCGGCTCGCAGGGCGCCGTCGGCCAGGCGCTCGTCGGCCTCGGGCTCGTCGACCGCGCGCCGCAGCTGCTCTACACCGAGCTCGCGATCGTGCTGGGCCTGACGCAGCTCTTCCTGCCGCTCGCGATCATCTCCTGCTACTCGGCCGTGGCCCAGGTCGACGCCGGTCTCGACGACGCCGCCCGCGGCCTCGGGGCGAGCCGGGCCCGCACCTTCTGGGGCATCGTCGTGCCGCTCTCGAGCCCCGGCATCGTCGTCGCCGCCACCCTCGTCTTCGCGGGGTCGGTCACGGCGTACACGACGCCCTACCTGCTCGGCGGGTCGAGCCAGCGGATGCTGGCGACCCAGCTGTTCTCGTACTCGAGCGTCACGATCGACTGGGCGGGCGCCTCCGCGACGGCCCTGGTCATGACGGTGCTCGTGTTCGTCGTCTCGGGGCTCTCGGCCCTCGTCGCCCGCAGGGGAGCCACCCGATGAGCACCATGCCGAAGACCCGCCGCCCGGTCGCGAGCACCCTCGCGGTGCTCGGCTACGTGGTGATGATCGTGCCGATCCTGTTCGTCGTCGCGACGGCGTTCACCGGCGGCCGTACCCTCACCTTCCCGCCGCAGGGCTTCTCGCTGCGGTGGTTCGAGCGGGCCGTCACGTACGAGCCGTTCACCGGGGCGCTCGTGTCGAGCCTCCAGCTCGCCCTGCTCGCGACGCTGCTCGCACTGGCGGTGGGCATCCCGGTCACGCTGGCGATCCACCGCGGGCGCCTCCCCGGCCGCTCGATCGTCGAGGGGCTCTTCCTCTCGCCGCTGATCGTGCCCGAGCTCGTCGTCGGCCTCGCGCTCTACCAGCAGCTGATGATCGGCTTCGGGCTCTCGAACTTCCCGACGCTGCTGATCGGCCACACCGCGCTGATGATGCCGTACGCGGTCAGGGTGACCGGCGCCTCCCTGGCCCTCGCCGACCCGGCCCTCGAGGAGGCCGCCCGCGGCCTCGGCGCGAGCCCCGTGCGGGCGTTCTTCACCGTGACGCTGCCGATGCTGCGCCCGGGCATCTTCTCGGCGGCGCTGCTCAGCTTCGTCACCTCGTTCAACAACGTGCCGCTGTCGCTGCTGCTGCAGGACCGCGACTTCCGCACCCTGCCGGTCACGATGCTCGACTACGTCCAGCAGAGCTACGACCCCATGGTCGCCGCCATGGCGACGCTCATCCTCGCGGCCACCGTCGTCGTCGCCGTCATCGCCGAACGCACCGTCGGCTTCGCCAAGATCTTCGGAGGCATCAACAAGTGAGCACCCCGACCCCCGCCACCCCCTCGCCCTCGACCGGCGCCGCGAGCACCACCCCCGCCGCCGAGCTGCGCGGCGTCAGCCAGGTCTTCGGCGACTTCACCGCCGTGGACGACGTCGACCTCGCGATCCAGCCCGGCAAGCTGACGACCCTGCTCGGCCCCTCGGGCTGCGGCAAGACGACGACCCTCCGCATGCTGGCGGGCTACTCGGCGCCGACGCGCGGCACGATCCTCATCGGCGGCGACGACATGACGCGCACCCCGCCCGAGAAGCGCGGGCTCGGCATGGTCTTCCAGTCGTACGCGCTCTTCCCGCACCTGTCTGTCGCCGAGAACGTCGCCTACGGCCTGAAGCTGCGCCGCGTCCCCGCCGCCGAGCGCGAGGCCCGGGTCGGCGAGACGCTCGACCTCGTCGGCCTCGGCCACCTCGCGGCGAGCAAGCCGAAGAAGCTCTCCGGCGGCCAGCAGCAGCGCGTCGCGCTGGCCCGCGCCATCGCGATCCGACCGACGCTGCTGCTGCTCGACGAGCCGCTCTCGAACCTCGACGCGCGCCTCCGGGTGCAGATGCGGGCCGAGATCCGCCGCATCCAGGGCGAGACCGGCCTCACGGTCGTGCTCGTCACCCACGACCAGGACGAGGCGCTCGAGATGAGCGACGACATGGTGCTCATGCGCGCCGGCCGCGTGATGCAGCAGGGCTCGCCGCAGCAGGTCTTCCCGGCGCCGGCGAACCGCTTCGTCGCCGACTTCCTCGGCTACGAGAACTTCGTCGGGCTCACCGCCGGCGGCACCGTCACCGTGCGGCCCGAGCACCTCGCGGTCGAGCCCGCGACCGTCCCCCGAGGAGGCGCGGACCAGACCGCAGGAGGCCTCCAGCTCACCGGCACGGTCACCGACGTCGCCTACCGCGGCGTCGACCTGCTCGTCACGGTCGTCGCCGTCGACGAGACGGGCGCCCGCGTGCGGCTCGTCTCGGACGTCCGCGCGACCGGCACGTCGCCGCTGTCGCCCGGGGACGACGTCGTCGTCACCGCCCCGGCCGGGCGGCTCGTGCGCCTGCCCGACTGAACCGACCCGTCGACCGGCGGCGGTGTCGGCGCACCGCGCCGCGCCTCCTCGTCTCGTCCCCTGCCCTGACCCGCCCTGCTCCGCCCGCTCTGCTCCGCCCGCTCTGAGAGGACACCTCATGTCGCCCACCACCCGCCCCCGCCGCCTGGCCGTCGCGGCCGGCCTCGCCGTCGGCGCCGTCGTGCTCGCCGGCTGCTCGTCGAGCAGCTCCGGCGAGCCCGACGCCGACACCATCGTCGTCAGCACCTTCCCGTTCGGCGTCGAGGAGTTCCAGGAGGCGGTGGTCGACCCGTTCACCGAGGCCACCGGCATCCAGGTCGAGGTCGAGACCGGCTCGAACGCCGACCGCCTGTCGAAGCTGCAGCTCGCCGACGGCGACCCCGGCATCGACGTCATGCTCATCAGCGACTACTACGCCGCCCTCGGCCAGGAGGACGAGCTCTTCCAGCAGGTCGACGCCTCCGCCGTGCCGACGCTGTCGGAGATCTCCGACTTCGCGACCGAGGAGGAGTACGTCGGGCCCGCCTACAGCTACCAGCTCAACGGGACCCTCTACTCGACCGACGAGCTCAGCGCCGAGGAGGCGGCCGACTGGTCGCTCTACGGCGACACGGCCTACGAGGGCCGCGTCGCGCTGCCCGACATCTCGGTCACCGCCGGCCAGCTCATGGTCTCGGGCGTGGCCGCGGAGGTCGGCGACGGACCCTACGACATCGACGCCGCGCTCGACCAGCTCGGCGAGTGGGCGCCCAACGTGCTGCAGTTCTACAGCTCGTCGACCGAGGTCACGAACCTGCTGACCCAGGGCGAGATCGTCGCGGCCGACGCCCTCAGCGGCTTCGCGACCGACCTCGTCGACTCGGGCGAGGCCGTCGCGTGGACCCCGCCGGCGACCGGCAAGTACATGGCGACCAACCGCGCGATGATCCCGACCGGGGCCGAGAACGTCGACGGTGCGTCGCAGTTCATCGACTACCTGCTCGGCGTCGAGGCGCAGTCGTCGTCGGCCGAGATCGTCGGCGACCTGCCCGTCAACCCGGGCGCGACCGTGCCGTCGACCATCACCGCCGTCGTGGGCGACATCGCCGCCGACCCGGTCGCCGCCGGCTACGAGACGCTCGACCCGACGGAGCTCGTGCCCACCCGCGCCGACTGGGTCGACCGCTTCGCGCGTGAGGTGACGTCGCGCTGATGGCCGTGACGTCGCCCCCGTCGTCGCCCGGCGCGCTGCCGGGCGCCCTGCCCGGCGCGTACCTCGACCGCATGCCGAAGGTCGACCTGCACTGCCACCTGATCGGCACCGTGCGGGCCTCGACCTTCGCCGAGCTCGCCCGGCGCGAGGGCCTCGCGCTGCCGGCCGAGCCCGAGCGGGTCTTCGCCGACATCAACTCGCTGCCGCCCGACCCGGCGCTCTACCGCGACACGCGCATCCCCGTGCCGCAGGGGCCGAGCGAGGGCGAGCCCGACGTGTCGTACTCGCTGTTCCAGGCGTCGGAGTGGGTCGTCGAGGTGCTCCGCGACGCCGACGACCTCACCCGCATCACCTACGAGGCGTTCGAGGACGCGCACCGGAGCGGCACCCGCCACCTCGAGCTGTTCTTCGACGCGGTGCCGCCGCACCTCGCCTCGCTCGGCTACGCCGGGTCGGTCGAGGCCTACGCCGAGGGCATCCGGCTCGCGGAACGCGACTTCGGCATGACCGGCCGCATGATCCAGGGCATCGACCGCAGCCGGTCGGGCGAGCACGCCCTCGCGCTCGTGCAGCAGGTCGTCGACGCGCCGAACGAGTACGTCGCCGGCATCGGCCTCGACAACCTCGAGACCAAGGGACCGCCCGAGCGCTTCGTCGACGCCTACCGCCTCGCGGGGGCGGCCGGGCTCGGCCGCACGGCGCACTCGTCGGAGCACGCGCCCACCGCCGTCAACACGATCACCTGCCTCGACCAGCTCGGCTGCGACCGCATCGACCACGGGTACTACGTGCTCGAGGACGACGACGTCGTGGCGCGGATGCGCGACGAGCAGGTCGCCTTCACCGTCGTGTCGACCACGTCGCGACGGTCGTGGCGACCTTGGCGCCGCGCGTCGATCGCGGCGATGCTCGAGGCCGGGCTGAACGTCGTGCCGGCGTCGGACGACCCGGGCATGTTCCCGACGTCGCTGGCCGCCGAGTACCGCATCGTGTCGGAGCAGATCGGCGCCGACGCCGACCAGGTGCGGGCCATGGCCCGGGCCGGCGTCGAGGCGTCCTGGCTGCCCGCCGGCGAGAAGGCGGCGCTGCGTGCCCGCGTCGACGCCGAGCTGGCCGCGCTCGACGCGGAGTTCGGCGTGGCGCCGCGGGGTGCCGGGGTCGGGGTCGGGCTGTAGGCCCTGCCGCCCGCTCGACCTGACGAGACCCGGTGCCGCCCGCGTGGGCGGTGCCGGGTCTCGTCGCGTCGGGGGGCTGGCCGCACCCGTGCCCCTCGCAGGCAACTCAGGCACCTTCGTCGCCGGACGGCCCGCACCCCACCCGCGCCGTCCGTCGCCGACGGTTCCTCCTGACGAGCCGACGGCGCAGCCGTGCCGCCCCCGACGCCGCGCCCACCCGTCCCGTCAACAACTCAGGCGTCTTGGTCGCCGGACGGCCCGCACCCCACCGACGCCGTCGCCCGCCGACGGTTCCTCCTGACGAGTCGACGGCGCAGCCGTCCCGCCCCCACCGCCGCACCCACCCGTCCCGTCCCGCCCCGTCCCGTCCCGTCCCGTCCCGTCAACAACTCAGGCATCTTCGTCGCCGGACGGCCCGCACCCCACCCGCGCCGTCCGTCGCCGACGGTTCCTCCTGACCAGTCGACGGCGCAGCCGTACCGCCCCCACCGCCACACCCACCCGTCCCGTCCCGTCCCGTCAACAATTCAGGCGCCCTCGTCGCCGGACTACCCGCACCCCGCCAACGCCGTTCCCCGCCACCGCTTCCTCCTGACGAGCCGACGGCGCAGCCGTACCGCCCCCGCCTCACCCACCCGTCCCGTCAGCAACTCAGGCACCTTCGTCGCGAGACGACGTGCACCCCGAGCACGCCGCGCGTCGCCGACAGTTGCTCCTGACGAGTCGACGGCGCCGACCGAGACGTCGTCGCCGACGGGCCCGACGCCGTCGACGACTCAGGAGGGCGTGCGCGAGGCGCCCGCCGCGACCGGGCCCTGCGGCGGCGGACGACGGCGATCCCTGAGTCGTCGACGCAGCGACACGGCGACGCAGCGAGCGCCGCGGGCGCACACTGGGCGCATGACGAGCGGACGAGCACCCCGGCGGCGGAACGACTCGAGCGTGCTCTCGCTCTGGTCGACGGGCAGCGCGCTGTCGATCGCGTCGAAGGACTCGGTCCTCTCGATCGGCAGCGTCGGCTCGGCGCTCTCGATCGGGGCGATCGGGTCGTTCGGCTCCCTGCTCGCGATCGGCTCGGGCCTGTCGTTGCTGGCGGTGCTGTCGTGGCGCTCGCGCGCCGCCGTCCTCTCGTCGCGCTCCGCGCGCGCCGTCACCCGCGCGGGCCGCGGCCGCTGACCGGCACCTCGCGGTCAGGCCCGCACCCGGTGCACGACTCAGGGATCGCCGTCGCCCCGACCCCCGACTCCCCCGTGCCCGGTCCCGCATCGCCGACGGCTCCTGACTCGTCGACAGGGCCCACCCGCGTCGCCCCGTCGCCGCACCGACCCCCCGTCAGGGGGCTTTGCCACGCCGCCCCGGCTCGCCATGCTGGGGACGAGGACCCCACCACTCCTCAGGGAGAACGCATGACCATCGACATGGCCCCGGCCGACCAGACCGCCTTCGACCTCGCGGTCGTCGACCGGAAGCGCATCGTCGCGGCCACGGTCGAGACCCTCGAGCGCCTCGGCTACCGCCGGACGACCGTCGAGGAGGTGGCCCGCACCGCCGACATGTCGGTCGCCTGCGTGCACCGCCAGTTCCCCGACTGGAAGGGCCTGCTGCTCGCCGCCCTCGACCGGTGGAACCAGGACCGCTTCGAGCAGGTCGCCCGCGAGACCGCCGGGGGCGCGACCCTCGGCTTCCTCCGCGGGCTCGTCGCCCACAGCGCCGCGCACCAGGGCCTGTCGCGCACGCTGATGGCGCTCTCCGTCGAGGCGACCGAGCCCGGCGACATCGGCGCGCCGTACCTGCGTGAGCTCTACCTCGACTTCCACCGCATGGTGCAGCAGGGCCTCGCCTTCGACGTCACCGAGGGCGTGGTCCCCGAGGGCACCGACGTGCGCTCGCTCGCGACGACCGTCGTCGCGCTCTACGAGGGGCTCCAGCTGCAGACGATGCTGCGCCCGAGCTTCGACGCCGTCACGGCCTTCGACCACGCGATCGAGAGCCTCATCTCGGCCTGGTGACCCCCGGGCCGTCGTGCCCCGGGCCGACGACCCCGACCCGCGACTGGATCGCGACCGCCGCCGCCCCGCGGGCCCAGACGTCGAACGTCGACTCGCCCACGAGCACCCGCACCGGCGTGGCCGCGGGGTCCCGTCCGGAGGCGAGCGCGTCGTCGAACGCCGCGCGCGCCACGTCGACGAGGCCGATCCCCTCCCCGCCGAGAACGACGGCCTCGACCATCGCGAGGTCGGCGACGAGGCCGGCGAGCCGTCCGAGCGCCCGTCCCGCCTCGTCGACGACGGACCGGGCGGCGGGCTCGTCGGCGGCCGCGAGCGCGAGCACCTCGTCGTACGACACGACCCGCCCGAGCGCCTCCCCGACCCGGGCGACGACGCTGCCCGTCGACAGCAGCGCCGTCGAGCACCCGACGTGCCCCTCGGGGCAGGTCGGCCCGGCCGGGTCGAGCGGAACGTGCGCGCCGAGGCCGAGGCCGGTGTCGGCCGTCCGCACCTGCCGTCCGTGCACGACGAGGCCGTAGCCGACGCCCGCGCCCGTCGTGACGACGGCGAACCGGTCGAGCCCCCGCCCGAGCCCGAACCAGTGCTCGGCCTCGACGAGGGCGACGACGTCGTTCTCGACGACGACGGGCAGGCCGGTGGCCGCCGCGAGCAGCCCCCCGAGGTCGACGTCGCGCCACCCGAGGAACGGTGCCCGCACCGCCACCCGCGACCGCGCGACGAACCCGCCGACAGTCACCCCGAGAGCGTCCGGAGGCGCGGTGCCGACGACCGCCGCCAGTCGCCCCACGACCTCGACCACCGCGTCGACGACCTGCGACGGGTCGTGCCCCGGCAGGTCGACGGTCGCCTCCGCCAGCACGGCGGCACGGAGGTCGGTGGCGACCCCGAACGCCCGCTCGCCGGTGAGCTTGACGCCGACGTGCCACGCCGACCCGACCCGCACGTCGAGCGGCCGGACCGGGCGCCCGACCGCCCCGCCGACGTGGTCGTCGGTCTCGACGAGCCAGCCCGCGTCGAGCAGCGGCCGGCTCAGCCGGGTGAGGCTCGCCGCCGAGAGCCCGAGGCGCACCGCCAGCTCGGCGCGGGAGATCGGCCCGTGCACGAGCACCTCGCGGGCGAGCTCGCGACTCGGCGACGAGGGCCGGTCGACAGGGCTGTCGGCAGGGCGCTCGGCAGGGCGCTCGCCCAGACGCTCGTCGGTGGTCATCGCACCATCATGGAGCACCGGCCGGGTTGACACGCGACTTATTTGCACCGTAGAAATTACGACATGCAGCGACGCACCGACGACGAGACCTCGACCGCCCCGACGCCGACCACCCGGCCCGAGCTCCACCTGCGCGCGGGCGGCACGAGCGTCGTCGTCGACACGACGACCGAGGGCCTGCCGACCATCGTGTGGTGGGGCGCCGACCTCGGCCCGGTCGCCGACGAGGTGCTGCACGGCCTCGCCGTCGCGGCCCGTCCGCAGCGCGTCTCCGGCGGCCTCGACCACACGGCGCGCCCCAGCCTCCTGCCACAGGAGTCGCGGGGCTGGCAGGGCACCCCCGGCCTGACGGGCAGCCGCGGCGGGCTCGACGCGACCACGTCCTTCCGCACGACGCAGGTCGGCCTCGACCCGACCGCGGACGGCGCGGGTCGGACCCTCGTCGTGTCGGCCGTCGACGACGACGCCCGCCTCGCCCTCGAGGTCGTCGTGATCCTCGACGCGCACGGCCTCCTGCACCAGACCCTCACCCTGACCAACACCGAGCCGACCGGCACGAGCACCGGCACCGGCACCGAGCCGACGGGCACCGCCCCCGGCACCGCGACCCCCTACGAGATCGCCGAGCTCGCCGCCACGCTCCCCCTCCCCGCCACCGCGACCGAGGTCTTCGACACGACGGGCCGGCACCTCCGCGAGCGCGCCCCCCAGCGGCACGCGCTGACGACGGGTCGCTACGAGCGCGAGAGCCGCCGCGGGCGCCCCGGCGCCGACGCGACGCTGCTGCTCGCGGTCGGCACACCCGGCTTCGGCCACCAGCGCGGCAGCGGCGTCGTCCACGCCGTCCACCTCGCGTGGAGCGGCGACCACCGCCTCGGCGTCGAGCGCACCCCGAGCGGCATGAGCGTGCTCCGCGCGGCCGAGCGGCTCGCGCCCGGCGAGGTGCGCCTCGCGCCCGGCGAGAGCTGGTCGACGCCGACGGCCGTCGCGAGCTGGGGCGACGGCCTGACGCAGCTCTCGGCCCGCTTCCACGACCTGCTCCGCGCCCGGCCGCACCACCCGTCGACGCCCCGGCCAGTCACTCTCAACACGTGGGAGGCCGTCTACTTCGACCACGACCTCGACCGCCTCACCGCCCTCGCGGACGTCGGCGCGCGGGTCGGCGTCGAGCGGTTCGTGCTCGACGACGGCTGGTTCCACGGTCGCCGCGACGACACGACGTCGCTCGGCGACTGGACCGTCGACGAGACGGTCTGGCCCGACGGCCTCGGTCCGCTCGTCGAGCACGTCACCGGGCTCGGCCTCCAGTTCGGCCTCTGGGTCGAGCCCGAGATGATCAGCCCCGACAGCGACCTGGCCCGAGCGCACCCCGAGTGGATCCTGGGGCCCGGCCCGCGCCTCCCCGCGTCCGGTCGTCAGCAGCAGGTGCTCGACCTGTCCGACCCGGGCGCGTGGTCGCACGTGCTCGAGTCGCTCGACGCCCTCCTCGGCGCGTACGACATCGGCTACCTGAAGTGGGACCACAACCGCGACCTCGTCGAGGCGGTCAGTCCCCGCACGGGCCGACCCGCGGTGCACGAGAACGTGCTCGCCGTGTACCGGCTGTTCGACGAGCTGAAGCGGCGCCGGCCCGGTCTCGAGATCGAGAGCTGCGCCTCCGGCGGGGCGCGCGTCGACCTCGGCGTGCTCGACCACACCGACCGTGTCTGGACGAGCGACTGCATCGACCCGGTCGAGCGGCTGACGATCCAGGCGGGCACGAGCCTGCTGGTGCCGTACGAGCTGATGGGCGCGCACATGAGCGGCCCCCGCTCGCACTCGACCGGGCGTCGGCACGACCTGTCGCTGCGGGCGGGCGTGGCGCTGCCCGGGCACTTCGGCATCGAGTGGGACATCACCGCCCTCGACGACGCCGAGCTCGACGAGCTCGCCGCGTGGGTCTCCGCCCACGTCCGCGACCGCGCCATGCTGCACACCGGCCGCGCCGTGTTCGCCGACCTCGCCGACGAGTCGGCCGACGTTCGCGGCGTCGTCTCGGCCGACGGGGCGCGCGGCCTGTTCACGTACACGCAGGTCACGGCGAGCACGAGCTACCCGCCTCCCCGCGTCGTGCTGCCCGGCCTCGACGACGACCGGGCGTACCGCGTGCGGCTCGCCGAGCCGGTCGCCGAGCTCGCCGGCCCCGGCCAGTCGCCGCTCGAGTGGACCCTCGAGCCGCTCGTGCTCACGGGCCGCGCCCTCGCGACGGCGGGGCTGCAGGCACCGGTGCTCTTCCCCGAGTCGCTCGTGCTGATCGAGGTCGACGCCCTCGACGCGCTCGACGCACCCCGCTGACGCAGCCCGGCGCCGCGGCGGGCGGCACTGCCGACCGCGGGCGGCATTCCCGACCGCGGGCGGCATTCCCGACCGCGGGCCGCGCTCCCGACCGCGGACCGCGTCCGACCGCACCGGCCCTCCGCACCGCGTCCGTGCGAGGCTCGGACCGTGACCGACGACGCGACCCCCGCCCCCGAGACCGCCGGAGGCGCCCCCCGCCTCCCCGAGCCCGCCTGGTGGACCAGCGCGGTCGTCTACCAGATCTGGCCGCGCAGCTTCGCCGACTCGGACGGCGACGGCGTGGGCGACCTCGGGGGCATCAGGCAGCGCCTGGGCCACCTGCACGACCTCGGCGTCGACGTGATCTGGTTGTCGCCGATCTACCGCTCGCCGCAGGCCGACGCCGGCTACGACATCAGCGACTACGACGACATCGACCCGCTCTTCGGCACGCTCGACGACTTCGACGCGCTGCTCGCCGAGGTGCACGCGCTCGGAATGAAGCTCGTCATGGACCTCGTCGTCAACCACACGAGCGAGGAGCACCCGTGGTTCGTCGAGTCGCGCTCGTCCCTCGACTCGCCCCGGCGCGACTGGTACGTCTGGCGCGACGGCGGGGCCGACGGGTCGCTGCCGACCGAGTGGCGGAGCTTCTTCAGCGGCCCGGCCTGGGCCCTCGACGAGGCCACGGGCCAGTACTACCTGCACATGTTCGCGACGGCCCAGCCCGACCTGAACTGGGAGAACGCGGAGATGCGGGCCGAGGTCCACGCGATGATGAACCGCTGGCTCGACCGCGGCGTCGACGGGTTCCGCATGGACGTGATCAACTTCATCGCGAAGGACCCGGCGTCGCTCGAGCCGGGCTCGCCGCGCTTCGTCATGGGCGAGCGCATCCACGAGCACCTGCAGGAGATGCACCGCGAGGTCTTCGCGCACCGCCCCGACCGCGAGCTCATCACCGTCGGCGAGATGCCCGGCGTCTCCGTCGACGACGCCGTGCTCTTCACGGCCGCCGACCGCGGCGAGCTCGACATGGTCTTCCAGTTCGAGCACGTCGGGCTCGACAGCGGCCCCGACTCGAAGTTCGACAACCGGCCCGTCGAGCTCGTGCCGCTCAAGGCCTCGCTCGCCCGCTGGCAGGACGGCCTCGCCGAGCGCGGCTGGAACAGCCTCTACCTCGGCAACCACGACCAGCCCCGCTCCGTCTCGCGCTTCGGCGACGACGGCGAGCACCGGTACGAGGCCGCCACGCTGCTCGCGACCGTGCTGCACCTGCACCGCGGCACGCCGTACGTGTACCAGGGCGACGAGATCGGCATGACGAACGCCGGGTTCACCTCGATCGACCAGTACCGCGACATCGAGAGCCTCAACTGGCACGCCGAGCGCCTCGCGGCCGGCGACGACCCGGAGGCGCTGCTCGAGGCCCTGCGCACCCGCAGTCGCGACAACGCCCGCACCCCGGTGCCGTGGGCGGGGGGCGCGGGGGCGGGCTTCACCACCGGCACCCCGTGGATCGACGTCGCCGCCGGACGCCCGGAGCTGACGGTGGAGGCGGACCGCGCCTCCTCGGGCCGGTCGGTCTTCGAGCACTACCGCCGCCTCATCGCGCTGCGGCACGAGTCGCCCGTGGTCGCCCTCGGCGCCTTCGAGCTGCTCGCGCCCGACGACGACCGCCTCTGGGCGTTCACGCGGACGCTCGGCGACGAGGGCCTGCTCGTCCTCGCGAACGTGTCGGGCGAGCCGTACGAGCTCGACCCGGCGTTGCACCCCTCGCTGCGACGACGCATGTTGCCCGAGGTCGTCGTCACGAACGCGCCGGGCTCGACGGGCCTGACGCTCGGACCGTGGGAGGCGCGGGTCGTGCGCGCCTGACCGCGCGCCTCCCCGCCCCCAGGCGTGAGCCAGGCTCAGCACCGACCTCGTCGTCGCCGCGCCATGCCCACAACGGGGACTGCCGCCGCGGACCCCCGGCCGCCAGGATCGGACCATGCACGACGAGCACGACGCGACCACGGCCATGGACGCCCCCACCGACGACTTCTACGCGTCGTCGGCCCACTCCGAACGACGCAAGCAGATCGTCGCCGCGGCGATCGAGGCCTTCCGCAGGAACGCCTTCCACGAGGTCGACGCGTCGGTCGTCGCCGAGATCGCGGGGCTGCCCGTCGGCGTCGTGACCAGCCAGTTCCCGGTGTGGAACGGCCTCGTGCTGACCGCCGCCGAGCGGTGGACGGGGCAGCGCACGGCGCCGCTCCTCCCGCTCGTCGAGAGCCACGGCACCGTGGCGTTCCTCCGCCGCATCGTGAAGTCGAACGCCGAGGACCCGGCGCTGATGCGCCTGCTGAGCGCCCTCGTCAACGTCGCCGCCACCCCGGGCCATCCCATGGGCCAGCTGCTGCAGGACGACTGGAAGGCGTTCTACCGCGTCGTCGCCGACGGCCTCCGCCGCGACGTCGACCTCGGCCGCGAGCCCGACACGATGGACCCGTCGCGCGGCGCCGAGCAGCTCGTCGCGATCTACGAGGGACTGCAGCTGCAGTCGATGGTGCGACCGCGCATGGACGTGCTCGACTCCTACGACCGCGCGGTGACCCGCCTGCGGGACGGGTGGGGCCGCCCCTACACGCCGCCGACCTGGGACCTCGACGTCGCCTGACGCCCGGCGGCCGGGCTTCCGCGTGCCCGGTCTCAGGGGTGATGCAGAGGAGGCGCATCGACGCTCCCGAAGGAGCTCGGTCACGCTCGTCCCATGACGCGCATCCCCGAACCCGACGAGACGCCCGACGGACCCGCCTGGGAGGGTCGCCTGCTCGACCGCCCCGACGAGGAGGTCGTCGACCAGGGCGTCGCCTTCGACGTCCGCACCCTGATGAGCCGCCGCGGTCTGCTCGCCGTGCTCGGCGCGGGCGCCGGCAGCCTCGTGCTGGCGGCCTGCACGACCGGGGGCGGGTCGACCTCAGGCGCGACGGGCAGCGCGACGGCGAGCGCGACGCCCTCCGCCGAGCCGACCTCGGGCAGCACGGCCGCCGTGCCCGCGGCGGAGATCCCCGACGAGACGGCCGGTCCCTACCCGGGCGACGGGTCGAACGGGCCCGACGTGCTCGCGCGCTCGGGCATCGTGCGCAGCGACATCCGCTCGAGCCTCGACGGCGGCGCCACCGCCGCGGGGGTGCCGATGACCCTCACCCTGACGATCCTCGACCAGGCGGCGGGCGACGCCCCGTTCGCCGGCGTCGCCGTCTACGTGTGGCACTGCGACGCGTCGGGCGGGTACTCGATGTACTCCGACGGCATCACCGACGAGACGTACCTGCGCGGAGTCCAGGTGGCCGACGCCGACGGTGCCGTCACGTTCACCTCGATCTTCCCCGCGTGCTACTCGGGGCGGTGGCCGCACATCCACTTCGAGGTCTACCCCGACGCCGCGTCCGTCACCGACTCGTCGTCGACGATCGCCACGTCGCAGGTCGCGATGCCGCAGGCGGCCTGCGAGACGGTCTACGCCCTGGCCGACTACGACGGCTCGTCGCGGAACCTGGGCCAGGTCAGCCTGACGAGCGACGGCGTCTTCGGCGACGACGGCGGTGCCCTGCAGCTCGGCACGACCACGGGCGACGCGACCCGGGGGTACGCGGTCGCGCTGACGGCACGCGTCGACACGGCGACCACCCCGACGGCGGGCTCGGCGCCCGGCGGTCGGTAGGGCCCGTTCGATCTCGGTCGTCCGGCCCTCCGCGCGGCAGGCCTCGGGCGGTGCGCGCGCTCAGGGCGAACACGCGTGCCGACGCGGCGCGTCGGTGGGCAGGCTGGGCCGATGGACCTCCTCGTGCTCGGCGGCACCGCGTGGCTCGGCCACGCCGTGGCCTCCGCCGCCCTCGACGCCGGACACCGCGTCACCTGCCTCGCCCGAGGGGACGACGTCCCCGCGGGCGCCGACCTCGTCCGGGCCGACCGCGACCACGACGACGCCCTGGCGGGCGTGGCCGACCGGTCGTGGGACGCGGTCGTCGACGTCGCCCGTCAGCCGGGCCACGTCCGCCGGGCGGTCCGCGACCTCGAGCCCGTCGCCGACCGCTACGTCTTCGTGTCGAGCGTCAGCGCCTACGCGTCGCAGGCCGAGCTCGGGGCCGACGAGCGAGCCGCGCTCCTCCCGCCCCTGGCCGCGGACGAGTACGCCGGAGCGGACGAGTACGGCGCCGCGAAGGTCGCGGGCGAGGAGGCCGTCGTCGCCGGCTTCGGCCCCGACCGGGCCACGATCGTCCGGCCGGGACTCATCGGCGGGCCCGGCGACCCGACGGGTCGCAGCAGCTGGTGGCCGGCGCGCTTCGCGCGCTCCGCCGTCGGCGACTCAGGCGACGTCGTCGTCGACGCTGCCGCCGACGGCCCGGACGAGGTGCTCGTGCCGCTCGCTCCTGAGCTGCCGACGTCGATGGTCGACGTGCGCGACCTCGCGGCCTGGATCGTCCGGCTCGCGACCCGCGGCCCCGGCGGCGCGTTCGACGCCGTCGGGACGTCGCGCCCGTTCCCCGAGCTGATCGACGCGGCCCGGCGCGTGGCCGGACACGACGGGCCGGTCGTCACCGCGCCTCCGGAGTGGCTGCTGACGCAGGGGGTCGCCCAGTGGGCCGGACCGCGGTCGCTGCCGCTGTGGATCGCGGAGCGCGAGGCGTGGGGCATGAACGCGCGGTCGGGCGCGGCGGCGAGGGCGGCAGGCCTCCGCCTGCGGCCGCTCGACGAGACGCTGCGGGACGCCCTCGAGGCGGAGCGGCGACGACCCGACGCGGGGCCGCACGGGTCGGGGCTCACCCTCGCCGAGGAGGCCGAGCTGCTCGCGGCGGTGCCCCGCGCCTGAGCCGGGCGCGGGCCTACCGGCGGGCTCAGGCCGGTCGTAGAGTCGGCCTCGACGTCACGACCCGTCGGGCTGTTCCGCGACCGACGCGACGGACGACCACCTCGACGGGAGCACCCATGACCGAGATCCTCGTGTTCCACCACGTGCAAGGGCTGACCGACGGGGTGCGCGACTTCGCGGCGCGGCTCGCGGGCGACGAGCACGTCGTCCACGTGCCCGACCTCTACGACGGCCGGCTCTTCGACGACATCGACGCCGGCATCGCCCACGCGCAGTCGCTCGACCGCGACGAGGTCGGCGCCCGCGTCGACGCGATCGCCGACGGACTGCCCGCCGACCTCGTCGTGGCCGGCTTCTCGTGGGGTGCGATGCACGCCCAGCGCCTGGCCCAGACGCGACCGGGCTGTCGAGGGGCGCTGCTCTACGAGGCGTTCGTCGCGCTCGGCGCAGAGTGGTCGTTCGGTCCCTGGCCGGCCGGCGTCCGGGCACAGGTGCACGGGATGGACGCCGACCCGTTCTTCGCCCTCGAGGGCGACCTCGACGCGGCCCGCGAGCTCGTCGACGTGGTCGGCCCCGAGCAGGCCGAGCTGTTCACGTACCCGGGCGACACCCACCTGTTCACCGACAGCTCGCTGCCGCAGCACGACGCCGCTGCGACGCGGCTCGTGATCGAGCGCTCACGGGCCTTCCTCGCGCGGGCCTGACCCCGGGGCGGCGCCGGCAGACCCCGCCCTCGCACGCACCTGACCCGGGCGTCACATGGCCCTCGCGTCAGAGCAGGTGGCCCGTCGAGGCGCTGCCCGACATGCCCTTGGCCTGGCCGCGGCCGGCCTCGCCCTCGAGGCGGGCCCGGGCCTCGTCGCGGAGGGCGTCGCCCTCCGCCTCGAGCCCTGAGGGCACGCCGCCCGGACGGCGATCACGCCGAGCGAGGGCGACGGTGACGACGACGATCGCGGCGACGAACGCCACGATGAGGACGATGGCTGTGGTCATGTGGAGCCCCCTTCACTGACCCGTCACCCTAGCGGCGCGGCCGTGCGGCGTCACGTCCCGCGCGTCACGTCGCGTTGTGTCGCGACGCGACGCCCGGACCGTGACGCGACGCGCCCGCGCCGCCGCACGGCCCGCTACGATCGTCGGCGGGGAGGGGCACATGAGTCTCGGGGGAGAAGAAGGCAGCGACGCACCGCGCAGCGGGCGTCGCCGGTTCTGGCTGACGGCGGGCGGCATCGCCGTCGTGCTGGCGATCGTGGCGGGCGCCGCCGTCGTGTGGTCGTCGAACCGGTCCGAGCCGACGGCGAGCACGTCCACCGCGACGCCGTCCAGCGGTGCGACGCGGTCCGCGAGCGCCAGCCCCACCGCCACGACCACGCCCAGCCCGACGCCCGAGCCGAGCGCCTCCGCGACGCCGCAGCCGGCGACCGCCGAGCCCGTGCCCGCCGGCGCGCCCGACCCGTTCGTCACGTCCGTCCCCGCCGGCACCGTCGTGGCCGAGGGCGACGTCGTCTCGCCCAAGGGCAGCATCCGCTTCCACTACCGGATGGTCGCGAACGGCGACGACACCTACACGGCCGACTACTCCGGCTTCACCTCGACGCTGCCCGTGCCGGTCGGCGTCACCCTCAAGGAGCTCGCCCCGAGCGTCGGCGACGGCCTCGCCGACCACGGCACGGGCGACCTGCAGCTCGGCGGCCCGACCTCCGGCACGGCGCTCGCGTCGTCGGCCAGCCTCGGCGGCGTCGGCCAGCCGTCGTACCTGCTCGCCCTCGTGACCTACTCGGCCGCCGCCTCCGACCCCGACCTGCCCGTCGAGATCGGCCCCGACAAGGTGCTCGCCGTCGAGGACCTCCGTTGGGACATCCCCGAGCGCCAGTCGAACATCACCCCCGTCGACGCCGGCGCTCGCGACTTCGCGGTCGGCACCGTGCCGACGACCACGGCGACCGGCGGCCCGCGCGCCTACCTCGTCGCCCCGGGCGACTTGCTCGGCGAGGTCGCCGGACGCTTCGGCATCTCGCCGGCCGCCCTCATCTACCTGAACAAGAACTTGATGGTGCTCGGCGACCAGCAGTACCTGCTCGAGGGCACGATCATCAACCTCGACCCGAACGAGATCTGACGCCGGAGGCGTCCCCCGAGCCCCGGAGGCGCGCCCTCCTCCCTGCCCCGCCCGCCTCCGAGCACCCGGGGCGCGGCTGTGCCAGGCTCGCTCCATGCGCATCGACGAGTGGTGGACCGACCTCCTGCCGGCCACGCGGCAGTGGCTGACCGACAACGCGGGCGACGCGGTCGCGCCGTGGGTGCTCGAGCAGATCACGGCGATCACCGGCGAGCCGACCGACGACGACGACTGGGTGGGCGAGGTCGGGGGCGACGAGTTCTTCCTCTCCGACGAGGCGACCGACTGGATCGAGACCGCGGCGAACGACGAGGACGACGACCTCGACCCCGACGAGGGCTGACGCGCCCGACCCGACCCGACCCTGCCCGGCCTGACCCGACTCGGCCCGGCCCAGCGACACCTGTCGTTCACATCCGGTTCACCCGTCGCACCCGCGGAGGCGGCAGGGTGTGCGGAGCCCCGCCTCCGGGGCCCTCCACCCCTCAGATCGGACCCTCCGCATGCGCCCGTTGCTCCTGCGCCTCGGTGCCACGACGATGGTCGGCTGCGTCGCCGCCGTCGGCCTCGTGGGCCTCGCCGCCGCCCCCGCCTCCGCCGTGCCCACGGTCGCCGCCGCCTCCCCCGTCGTCATCAACGAGGTCGAGTCGAACGGCGACGACACCGACTGGGTCGAGCTGACCACGACGGGCGACGCGACCGTCGACCTCTCGGGCTGGTCCTTCCTCGACGACGACGACAGCCACGCGCCGTACGTGCTGCCCGCGGGCTCGTCCGTCTCCCCCGGCGGCTTCTTCGTCGTCGACCAGGCGCAGGGCACGCGCCCCGGCTTCGACTTCGGCCTCGGCGGCGCCGACACGGCCCGCCTCTCGGACGCCGCCGGCGCCCTCGTGGCCTCGTACTCCTGGACCGAGCACAGCCCGGTCACCTACGGCCGCTCCCCCGACGGCACCGGCGCGTTCGTCACCACCACGACCTCGACCAAGGGAGGCGCGAACGACGTCTCGACGCCGCTGCGCATCAACGAGGTCGAGTCGCAGGGCGGCGACCCGGGCGACTGGGTCGAGCTCGTCAACACCGGCACGACGGCCCTCGACGCGACGGGCCTCGTGCTCTCCGACGACGACGACGCCCACCGCTACGCCCTGCCGACCGGCTCCGTCGTCGAGCCCGGCGGCTTCCTCGTCGTCGACGAGCTGAGCGACACCGCCCCCGGGTTCGACTTCGGCCTCGGCGGCGCCGACAGCGCCCGCCTCCTCGCGGCCGACGGCGTGACCGTCCTCGACTCGTACAGCTGGACCGAGCACGCCGCCGTCACCTGGGGCCGCAGCCCCGACGGCACCGGCGACTTCGCCGCGACGACCGAGGCCACCAAGGGCTCCGCGAACGTGTTCGAGGGCACCGTCCTCGCCCAGCCGTGGCCCGGCGGCCCCGACGACGTCGCGCTCGACGACGAGGGCACCTTCGCGGGCGACCTCAGCGGCCTCGACTACGAGCCCTCCGGCACCGCCGCCGACGGCACCCTCTGGGCCGTGCAGAACGGCGACGGCCTGCTGTACCGCATCGTCTCCGACGGCGCGGGCGGCTGGGCGCCCGCCGCGGGATGGACCGCGGGTGCGACCCTCCGCTACCCCGACGGCGTGACGACGAGCGTCGTGGACGCCGAGGGCGTCACGGTCGCCGGCGACTCCTCCGCCGGCGGCGTCTACGTCTCGTCCGAGCGCGACAACGCGGCCTCGGGCACGAGCCGGCCGTCGGTGCTGCGCTACGACGTGACCGGCGCGACCGGCTCGGACGCCCTCGTCGCGACCGACGAGTGGGACCTGGCCGCCGACTTCCCCGGCCTCGGCGCGAACGCCGGCCTCGAGGGCATCACGTGGGTGCCCGACGCGTGGCTCACGGAGCGGGGCTTCCTCGACGAGGCGACCGGCGCCTCCTACGCCCCGGCCTCGTACCCCGGACACGGCGACGGCCTCTTCTTCGTCGGTGTCGAGGGCACGGCGAGCGTCTACGGCTACGCCTTGATGGCCGACGGTTCGGCGCAGCGCGTCGCCACGATCGGCACGGGCCTCGACGTCGTCGCCGACGTGCAGTTCGACGCCGACCTCGACGCGATGTGGGTCGTCTGCGACGAGGCCTGCTCGGGCCGGACGGCGCTCTTCGGCCTCGACCAGGGCACCTTCGTCGAGGAGGCGCGGTACGAGGCCCCGACGAACGCCGACCGCGGCCTCGCCAACGAGGGCTTCGCCGTGGCCGACGCCGCGACCTGCTCCGGCGGCGCACGCCTGACGTTCTACGCCGACGACGCCGACACCGACGGGTTCTCGCTGCGCCAGGGCACGCTGCCCTGCACCGACCCGGAGGCCCCCGCCGACCCCGGCACGCCCACCGACCCGGGCACCCCTGCCGACCCCGGCACGCCTGCTGACCCCGGCACGCCTGCTGACCCGGGCACCCCGGTCGACGGCGGCCCGGTGGCCGGCGCGCCCGGCGCGGGCCCGGTCGTGCCCGGCTCGGACGCGGCCGACGGGAGCGGCACCCCGGTGACGAGCGCCTCCGGGTCGCTCGCCTACACGGGCGGCACCGACGCCCGGGTCGGCGTGGCCGCCGCCGCCCTCGCGATGCTCGCGGGCGCCGTCGCGCTGCTCGTGCACCGCCGCCGCCGCGCGTAGCGCCCCCGCCGGACGGTTCCGCCCTCCGGACCGCAGCCCCGACCGCCTCGCGCGGCCGGGGCTGCGGTCGTCCGCGCCCACGGGTGCCGCGTCACGTTCTGCGCGTCGCGTCGGGTCCTGCCGGGACGTGATGCGCGGAACGTGACGCGACGCGTGCCGGCAGGGGAAGGGCTTTCTTCGTTTGTGTTGTTTTCTGTCCGTTCATGTGGTTTCATCGTCCGAACGGGATCGAGCTCCACCAGCCGGACCCGGGAGAACGACGGCGTTCCGCGACGATCGAGCCCGACCGACGCAGGCGCCCTGACCAGCAGGAGGCCCGCGCATGATCCTCACCGTCACGCCGAACCCCTCGCTCGACCGCACGATCGAGCTGACGGGCGAGCTGCAGAGGGGCCAGGTGCAGCGCGCCGCGCGCACCACCGACGAGCCCGGCGGCAAGGGCGTCAACGTCTCGCGGGCGCTCTCCGCCTCCGGCGCCGAGACCGTCGCCCTCCTGCCCGGCCTGCTCGACGACCCGGTGCTCACCGCCCTCCGCAGCCGCGGCGTCGCGACCGTGAACCTGCCGATCGACGAGCGCCTCCGCGCGAACGTCACGGTCACCGAGCCCGGCGGCACCACGACGAAGATCAACGAGCTCGGCCCCGACCTCAGCGCCCATGCCGACGCCCTGACCGCGCTCGTCGTCGAGCACGCGCCGCTCGCCTCGTGGCTCGTGCTGGCGGGCTCGCTGCCGCCCGGCCTCCCCACGACCTGGCTGGCCGACGTCGTCGACGCGGTCCGCGCCTCCTGCGGCGACTCGGCCCCCCGCGTGGCCGTCGACTCGTCGGGCGCCCCGTTCGCCGCGCTCGTCGCCTCGGGCGTCCGCGTCGACCTGGCGAAGCCCAACGCCGAAGAGCTGGCCGAGATCGTCGGCGGCGACGCCGAGACCTTCGAGGCCGACGTCGACGCGGCCGTGGCGGGCGCCCAGCGCCTGCGCGCGCTCGGCGTCGACGCCGTGCTGCTGACCCTCGGCAGCGTCGGCGCCGTGCTCGTCGACGGCGACGGCGCCTGGTTCGCCGCGGCGCCGACCATCGTCCCCCTCAGCACGGTGGGGGCCGGCGACTCGTCGCTGGCCGGCTACCTGCTCGCCGAGACGGCGGGCGCCGCGGCGCCCGCCCGCCTCGCCCAGGCCGTGGCGTCGGGAGCCGCCGCGGCGTCGCTGCCCGGCAGCATCGTCCCCTCCCTCGACCAGACCTCCCCCGAGGCGATCGACGTCGTCGAGGCGGCCCCCGCCGTCGTCGAGCACGCCTGACCGCCCCCGCACCACCGGCACGCCCCGCAGCACCCGCACCGAGCACCGCCACCCCTCAGACACCGTCGCCTGACCCCAAGGAGCACACCACCATGTCCGCACTGATCAGCACCGACCTCGTCGGTCTCGACGAAGACCTGGGAGCGACGTCGACCGACGTCATCCGCACCCTCGCCGGTCGCGTGGCGGCCTCGGGCCGCGCCGGCTCGGCCGACTCGCTCGCCGACGACGCCATCGCCCGCGAGGCCTCCGTCGGCACCGGCGTGCCCGGCGGCATCGCCATCCCCCACGCCCGGTCGTCGTCGGTCACCGAGCCGACGCTCGCCTTCTCGCGCCTGCGGCGCACCGTCCCCTTCGGCGCCCCCGACGGCGACGCCGACATCGTCTTCATGATCGCCGTGCCCGAGGGCGCCGACAGCGACCACATGACGGTCCTCTCCACCCTGGCCCGGGCGCTGATCCGCGACGACTTCACCGCCGCCCTCCGCGCCGCGGCCACGCCCGCCGACATCGTCGAGCTGGTCGACCGCGAGGTGAGCGGCGAGGTGGCCGAGACCCGCGGCACGACCGGCACCACCACGACCGGCGCGACGACCGGCGCCGCCGCGACCGACGGTTCCGCGGCCCGGCGCCCGCAGCTCGTCGGCGTCACCGCCTGCCCCACCGGCATCGCGCACACCTACATGGCCGCCGACGCGCTCGTCGCCGCCGCGAAGCGCCTCGGCGCCGACCTGCAGATCGAGACGCAGGGCTCGTCGAAGGTCACCCCGCTCGACCCCGCCGTCATCGCCGCGGCCGACGCCGTGATCTTCGCGGTCGACGTCGACGTGCGCGACCAGTCGCGCTTCGCCGGCAAGCCCGTCGTCCGCGGCCCGGTCAAGCGCGGCGTGGACGCCCCCGACGCGATGGTGAAGGAGGCGGTGGCCGCGTCCACCGACCCGAACGCCCCCCGCGTGGCCGGCTCGGCCGACTCGTCGGCGACGCAGGAGCACGTCGCGAAGGAGGGCTTCGGCTCGTCCCTCAAGCGCTGGCTGCTCACCGGCGTCTCGTACATGATCCCGTTCGTCGCCGGAGGAGGCCTCCTCCTCGCGCTCGGCTTCCTGCTCTCGGGCTACGAGATCGCCGGCAACGCCGCGACCGTCCTCACCGACTACTCGCTGACGAACCTGCCGCCCCAGGGCCTGCAGTACTTCCTCGGCGCCGCCGCCTTCCAGATCGGCAACCTGTCGATGGGCTTCCTCGTCGCGGCCCTCGCCGGCTACATCGCCTACGCCATCGCCGACCGTCCGGGCATCGCGCCCGGGTTCGTCGCGGGAGCCGTCGCCGTCTTCATGGGAGCCGGCTTCATCGGCGGCCTCGTCGGCGGCCTGCTCGCCGGGTTCGCGGCCTACTGGATCGGTCGTCCGACGGTCCCCCGCTGGCTGCGGGGCCTGATGCCCGTCGTGATCATCCCGCTGCTCGCGTCGATCTTCGCCAGCGGCCTGCTCGTCCTCGTGCTCGGCGGCCCCATCGCGGCCCTCACCGTCGCGCTGACCGACTTCCTCAACGGCCTGAACGGCACGGGCGCCGTGGTGCTCGGCGTCGTGCTCGGGCTCATGATGTGCGTCGACCTCGGAGGCCCCGTCAACAAGGTGGCGTACTCGTTCGCCGTCGCCGGCCTCTCGGCCGGGTCGCTGTCCGACAACCCCGCCCCGCTGATGATCATGGCGGCGGTCATGGGCGCCGGCATGGTGCCCCCGCTCGCCATGGCCCTCGCCTCGACCGTGCTGTACCGCAAGGGCTTCACTCAGGTCGAGCGCTCGAACGGCACGGCGGCCTGGCTGCTCGGCGCCTCGTTCATCTCCGAGGGCGCGATCCCGTTCGCCGCGGCCGACCCGCTGCGCGTCATCCCCGCCAGCATGGCCGGGGGCGCCGTCACCGGCGCGATCTCGATGGCCGCGGGCGTCACCTCGCAGGCTCCCCACGGCGGCATCTTCGTGTTCTTCGCGATCGAGAACCTCGGCATGTGGGTCGTCGCGATCCTCGCGGGCACCGTGGTGTCGGCCGTCGTCCTCGTGGGCCTCAAGCGCTTCGTGCGTCGGGGCACCCCCACCGAGGCCGGCGCCGACACGGCGGCCGCGGACGCCGGCGCCACCGTCGGGCAGCGGAGCCCCGTGGCGGCATAGCCCACCACACGCAGGAGGCGCGGTGCAGCAGCAGCTGCACCGCGCCTCCCGCGTCCGGTCACCTCGTGCGCCGTGGCCCTCGTGGGCGCACGGCAGGCCTACGTCGTGGGGCCGTAGAACGACTCGATGTCGGCCAGCTCCATCTCGGCGGTCTGCTGGATGAGCGAGAGCAGGTCCTCGTCGAGGCCCGGTGAGAACTCCTCGAGGCGCTCGGGCGAGATGGTCGAGGGCGCGCCCGTCGGCGCCTGCTCGGTCGCGGTGAGGTCGGTGCCGTCGCCCGAGGGCGAGGCGCCCTGGAAGATCTTGCCTGCCTCCGACTTGCCGTCGAGGTCGAACGTGTACTGCTTGCTCTGCAGCCCCAGGTCGAGGAGCTCCTTGACCTCGGGGAACGCCTCGGCGTTCGTCTTCGGGATCGGCAGCAGCTTGCCCCAGTCGACGCCGAGGGTCTCGAGCGCCTTCGCGTAGGCGTTCTCGTGCGCCTGGTCGCGGACGATGAGGTACGCGACCGTCTTGCGGGCGACCGGGTTGTCGGTCATCTCGTAGATGCGGCTCTTCTGCAGCCGCCCCGTCGACTCGAGCATGAGGTCGTACAGCAGGTCGAGCGGCAGGTTGCCGCTGTTGTAGACGTAGCTGCCGCTCCACGGGTTGCCGACCGAGTCGACGGGCAGAGCGCCCTGCGCCCCGACGAGGTAGTGGTGGATGTTGCCCGTGTCGAGCGCGATGCCCAGGGGGGTCGCGCCTCCTGCCCCCGGGGTGTCGAGCGGGTCGGTGAGCTTGCCGGTGTACTGCGGGCTGCCGTCGAGCAGGCGCGAGATCGTCGTGCCGATCAGCTCGACGTGGCTGATCTCCTCCGTGCCGATGCCCTGGATGAGGTCGCGGTAGGGCTTCGCCGCCGGTCCGCGGAAGTTCATGGCCTGGAAGAGGTACTGCATCATGGTGCGCATCTCGCCGAACTGGCCGCCGAGGCCCTCCTGCAGCGCGTTCGCGGCGGCGGGGTCGGGCTCGCCGTCGGCGATGTCGTTGATCCAGGTCTGTGCGTGGAAGTACATGGTTCCTCCTTGCGTGACGAGCGACGCGGTGTCGCCGGGCCCACCATGCGCCCTCGACGGTCTCGCGGTGCCGGTCCCGTTCGCATCCCGTCCGCCACGAGGCGCGTGTCGCTCTCAGGGAACGCCCAGCCGATCCGACCAACCGATTTCCGCGAGGGCGGCGAATGCTTGGTATCCCCACCGGGAATCACAGAAAAGGACCTGATCATGAACGCTTTCACGCGCAAGAACATCGTCAAGGCCGGCCTGGGCGTCGTCGCCTCGGGCGCCCTCGTCTTCTCCCTCGCCGCCTGCTCCATGGACGACGCCGGATCGAGCTCGTCGAGCAGCAGCTCGTCGTCGGCCTCGTCCGAGCCCTCCGCGGCCGCGACCCCCCTGGCCTCGCTGCCCGACCTGAGCAAGGGCGTCGACACCGAGGTCACCGTCGACGGCAGCTTCGTCGACGCGCTCACCAGCCTCGGCCTGACCCCCGGCGTCGTCGGCTCGGCCACGTTCGACTCGGCCACCGGCACCTTCGCCTTCCCGATCACCGGCGGGAACGTCGACTACTACGACCCCGCCAGCGACGTGCGTCCGTACGTGCAGGGCGAGATCGACCACGACGGCTCGGGCCTCAGCCTGACGGGCGGCGGCAAGGTCGTCGAGCTCAGCGACTTCCGCATCGACCCGGGCGCCTCGAAGCTCTACGGCACGGTCACCGTCGACGGCACGGTCGCGGCCGAGGACGCCTACCTCTTCAACCTCTGGGGCGGCTCGCTGAAGCCCCTGCAGACCGACGGCGACAACGCCATCCTCGAGGGCACCACGGTGCACATCAGCCCCGACGCGGCCTCGCTGCTCAACACGACCTTCGGAACCACGGCCGTCCAGGACGAGCTCCTCGTCGGCGTCGCGAAGATCACCGTCGCCACCAAGTAACCTCTCTCCCTCTTGGCGGCGGCGACATCGGCGCCCTGTGCGCCGGTGTTCCCGGTGGACCCCCCTCTCGTCTCGTGGACGGGAGGGGGGTTTCCCTCGTCCCGGGGCGCCCTCGGCCCGAGCGCAGGCCCGCCCCCGCGACCGGGCACGGGCTACTGTCGATCGGGATGAGCGACGACGCCCGACACCCCGGCCCCGACGGCGCCCCCGACCCGCGGACCGCGTGGACCGCCCGGCGCGGCCCCCTCCTCACGCTCGCCCTGATCGTCGGCATCTCGCCCTTCGCGACCGACCTCTACATCCCCGGCCTGCCCGCCATCGCGACCGACCTCGGCGCCTCGACGGCCTCGGTGCAGCTGACGCTCACCGCCTTCCTCGTGGCCTTCGCCGTCGGCCAGCTCGTCGTCGGGCCGATCAGCGACGGGGTCGGCCGGAGGCGCATCCTCCTCGCCGGGACCGCCCTCTTCACCGTCGCCAGCGTCGTCTGCGCGCTCTCGCCCGACGTCACGACGCTCGTGCTCGCCCGCGTCGTGCAGGGCCTCGGCGGCGCGGCCGCCGCCGTCTCGGGCCGGGCCATGGTCGGCGACGCCGCGACCGGCACGCTCCGCAGCCGCCTGTTCGCGACCCTCGCCGTGGTCAACTCGGTCGGCCCGGTGGTCGCCCCGCTCGTCGGCGGGCTCGTGCTGTCGTTCTCGTCGTGGCGGGCCGCGTTCGTCGTGCTGGCCGTGCTGGGCCTCGGGCTGACCGTGGCCGCGGCCCGGCTGCTGCCCGAGACCCTCCTCGCGACGAACCCCGGCGGCAGCTCGCCCCGCGCGGTCGTCGGACGCATGGCCGAGCTGCTGCGCATCCCGCGCTTCCGCTGGTACCTCGTGACCGGCTGCGCCGCGACGATCGGCTTCTTCGCGTACATCGCGACGTCGTCGTTCGTCTTCCAGCAGCAGTACGGCTTCGGCGAGGGTCTCTACACGATCGTCTTCGCGTCGAACGCGTCGTGCATGATCGCGTCGACCCTCGTCTTCCGCCACCTCGTCGGCCGCTTCGACGAGGACCGCCTCTACACGATCGGCCTCGTCACCTGCACGGCCGGCTCGGCCCTCGTGCTCGTCGGCGCGGTCAGCGGCGTCGGCCCCGCCCTCGTCTGGCCCGCGCTGGCCCTCGTCACGGCCGGCTGGGGCTGGGTGATCCCCGGCTCGATCACGCTGACGCAGGCGCTCGGCCACCGCCACCCGGGCACGGCGTCCGCGCTCGTCGGCGGCCTGCAGTTCGGGCTCGGCGGGGCGGCGACCCCGCTCGCCGGGGCGCTCGGCGGGACCGCGACGGCGATGGGCTCGCTCATGCTCGGCTTCATCGCGGTGGGGCTGGCGGTGCAGCTCTGGGCGTCGGGGGCGCGGGGCGCGGGCTCCGGGGCCGACGCGGCCCGCGCCTCCTGACGGTCGCGCCTCTCGCCGAGGCCGGGTGTTCGTCGCCGAGGGCGGTACCGGCCGGCGAACGTCGCGCGACGTCACGGAGCGCGCGTCGCGTCACGTTCCGCCGCGACGCGACGCTCGGGACGTGACGCGACGCGACGGCGGCGCCGCCGGGTGCGTCAGCCCACGCGACCGGCGAGGGCCGCGAGCGCGACGTTCAGCTCGAGCACGTCGACCGTGGGCTCGCCGAGGTACCCGAGGTCGCGGCCCTGCACGTGCTGCTCGACGAGGGCCGACACCTCGGCGACCGGCAGGTCGCGGGCGGCGGCGACCCGCTCCACCTGCAGCCGCGCGGAGGCCGGGCTCACGTGGGGGTCGAGCCCGGACGCGGAGGCGGTGAGCGCGTCGACCGGGACGCTCGCCGGGTCGACGCCGTCGCTCGCGGCGATCGCGGCCCGGCGTTCCGCGACGGCGGCGGCGAGGTCGTCGCTCTCCGGGCCCAGGTTGCTCCCGCCCGAGGCGGAGGCGTCGTAGCCGCCGCCGGCCGCGGAGGGCCGTGACTGGAACCACTCGGGCAGGGCGGCCCCGTCGGCGTCGGTGAACGACTGGCCGACGAGCGACGAGCCGACGGCCCGGCCGTCGACCTCGACGAGCGACCCGTCGGCGCGAGCGTCGAGGGCGAGCTGGCCGACGCCCGTGACGAGGGCCGTGTAGGCGACCCCCAGGACGGCGGTGGCGACGAGCATCGCGCGGAGCGCGACGCCGTACTGGCGGGACAGGGTGCGGACGGACATGGTCTTCTCTCTGGGGTGTGTCGGGGGGCGGGGCAGGGCCGGTTAGAAGCCGGGCATCAGGCTGACGACGAGGTCGATGACCTTGATGCCGACGAACGGGGCGACGACGCCGCCGAGCCCGTAGACGAGGAGGTTGCGCGACAGGATCGACGACGCCGACGCGGCCCGGTACCGCACGCCACGGAGGGCGAGCGGGATGAGCGCGACGATCACGAGCGCGTTGAAGACGATCGCCGACAGGATCGCCGAGGCCGGTGAGCTCAGCTGCATGACGTTCAGCAGCCCGAGCCCCGGGAACACCCCGGCGAACATCGCGGGGATGATCGCGAAGTACTTCGCGACGTCGTTCGCGATCGAGAACGTCGTCAGCGCGCCGCGGGTGATGAGCAGCTGCTTGCCGATGCGCACGACGTCGATCAGCTTCGTCGGGTCGCTGTCGAGGTCGACCATGTTGCCGGCCTCCTTCGCGGCCGAGGTGCCGGTGTTCATCGCCACGCCGACGTCGGCCTGCGCGAGCGCCGGGGCGTCGTTCGTCCCGTCGCCGGTCATGGCGACGAGGGCGCCGCCCTCCTGCTCGCGGCGGATGAGGGCGAGCTTGTCCTCCGGCGTGGCCTCGGCGAGGTAGTCGTCCACGCCCGCCTCGGCGGCGATCGCCTTCGCGGTGAGCGGGTTGTCGCCCGTCACCATGACGGTGCGGATGCCCATGCTGCGCAGCTCGGCGAACCGCTCGCGCAAGCCGGTCTTGACGACGTCCTTCAGGTGGACGACGCCGAGGACTCGGGCGTCGGCCGTGGTCCCCTTCGTCGCGACGACGAGGGGCGTGCCGCCCGCGTTCGAGATCTCGTCGATGCGCGTCTGCAGCTCGTCGTGCTCGGTGCTGGCGAGCCGACCGCCGTCCTCGACCCAGGCGATGACCGAGGCGCCGGCGCCCTTGCGGATCTGCGTGCCGTCGGAGAGGTCGAGGCCCGACATGCGGGTCTGCGCCGTGAACGGCACGATCTCGCCCCGCGGCCCGCCGGCGTCGTGCCAGCCCGTGCCGAGGGCGAGGTCGACGATCGACTTCCCCTCCGGCGTCGGGTCGGCGAGCGACGACCGCGCGGCGGCGTCGACGAGCTCGGCCCGGGCCACGCCGTCGAGCGGCGTGAAGTCGGCGGCCTGGCGGTTGCCGTAGGTGATGGTGCCGGTCTTGTCGAGCAGCAGGGTCGTGACGTCGCCCGCGGCCTCGACCGCGCGGCCGGACATGGCGAGCACGTTGCGCTGCACGAGGCGGTCCATGCCGGCGATGCCGATCGCGCTGAGCAGCGCGCCGATCGTCGTCGGGATGAGGCAGACGAGCAGCGCGATGAGCACCGGGACGCTCACGGCCGCGTCGCTGTAGCTCGCGATCGGGTTCAGCGTCAGCACCACGACGACGAAGACGATCGACAGGCTCGCGAGCAGGATGTTCAGCGCGATCTCGTTGGGCGTCTTCTGCCGCGAGGCGCCCTCGACGAGGCGGATCATCCGGTCGACGAAGGTCTCGCCCGGCTTGCTCGTGATGCGCACGACGACGCGGTCGGAGAGCACCCGCGTGCCGCCGGTGACGGCGCTGCGGTCGCCGCCCGACTCGCGGATGACGGGGGCGCTCTCGCCCGTGATCGCCGACTCGTCGACGCTGGCGATGCCCCAGACGATGTCGCCGTCGCCGGGGACCAGCTCGCCGGCGGTCACGACGACCGTGTCGCCGAGGGCGAGGTCGGCCGACGAGACGGACTCGAGGGAGGCGCGCTCCGCCCCGGCGTCGCCCGTCGCGTCGTACCCCGTGACCCGGTGTGCCGCGGTGCTGGTGCGGGTCGCCTTGAGGGTCTCGGCCTGCGCCTTGCCCCGCCCCTCGGCGACGGACTCGGCGAGGTTCGCGAACACGACGGTCAGCCAGAGCCAGATCGCGATGGCCGCGGTGAACGAGGCGGGCACGGGCGAGCCGCCCGAGGTCTGCGGGCCGACGAACAGCCCGGCGACGGCGAGGATCGTCGTGTAGGCGGCGCCCACCTCGACGATGAACATGACGGGGTTGTGCCACATCTCGCGCGGGTCGAGCTTGCGGAGCGCGCCGGGCAGGGCGGCGACCAGCTGGGCGGCGCTGAACGCGCCTCCCCGGGTGCTCGTCGTCGGCGTCGCGGGGTCGGCGGCGGCGCCCGACGCGGGGTCGGTGGTGGGTGTCTCGGTGGTGGTGGACATGGTCAGACGAGCCCTTCGGCGAGCGGTCCCAGAGCGAGGACGGGGAAGTAGGTCAGCGCGGTGACGATCACGGAGACCCCGGTGAGCAGGCCCACGAACTGCGGGCGGTGGGTGGGGAGCGTGCCGGCCGTGGCGGGCACCCGGTCCTGCGCGGCGAACGAGCCGGCGAGGGCGAGCACGAGCACGATCGGCACGAACCGGCCGAGCAGCATCGCGACGCCGAGGGCCGTGTTCAGCCAGGGCGTGTTCGCGGTGAGTCCGGCGAAGGCCGAGCCGTTGTTGTTCGCGGCCGAGGTGAAGGCGTAGAGCACCTCGCTGAAGCCGTGCAGGCCCGGGTTCCAGATCGACGTGCCCTCGACGTCGGCGCGCACCGCGGGGATCGCGAAGCTCAGCGCCGTGCCGGTGAGCACGAGGGTCGGCGTGACGAGGATGTACAGGCTCGCGAGCTTGATCTCGCGCGGCCCGATCTTCTTGCCGAGGTACTCGGGGGTGCGGCCGACGAGCAGGCCCGCGATGAACACCGTGATGACGGCCAGCACGAGCATGCCGTAGAGGCCCGAGCCGACGCCGCCGGGGGCGATCTCGCCGAGCATCATGTTCAGCATCGCCGTCATGCCGCCGAGGGCCGTGTACGAGTCGTGCATCGAGTTGACCGCACCGGTCGAGGTCAGGGTCGAGGTCGAGCCGAACAGGGTGGATCCCCAGATGCCGAACCGCGCCTCCTTGCCCTCCATGGCACCGCCGGCGAGCTGGGTCGCCGTGCCGGCGCCCCGCAGCTCGAAGGCGGTCATCGCGGTGAGCGAGACGGCGAAGATCGTCGTCATGACGGCCGCGATCGCGACGCCCTGCCGGGTCGAGCCGACGATGCGGCCGAAGGTGCGCGGCAGCGAGAACGGGATCACGAGCATCAGCAGCACCTGGAAGACGTTGGTCCAGGCCGTCGGGTTCTCGAACGGGTGCGCGCTGTTGGCGTTGAAGAAGCCGCCGCCGTTCGTGCCGAGCAGCTTGATCGCCTCCTGGGAGGCGACGGGGCCGCCCGGGATCGTCGCCGTGCCCCCGGTGAGCGTGGCCACCTCGACGGGGCCCGCGACGTTCTGGATGACGCCGCCGGCGATCAGCACGACCGCGGCGACGAGCGAGAGCGGCAGCAGCAGCCGGGTCACCGCCCGGGTCAGGTCGACCCAGAAGTTGCCGAGGGTGCCGGTGCGCGTCCGGGCGAGGCCGCGCACGAGGGCCACCGCGACGGCGATGCCGACGGCCGCCGAGACGAAGTTCTGCACGACGAGGCCGAGCACCTGCACCCCGTAGCCCAGGGTGACGTCGGGCGAGTACGACTGCCAGTTCGTGTTGGCGACGAACGACGCCGCCGTGTTGAACGACAGGCCCTCGGGCACGGCCGGGAACCCGAGCGAGAGGGGCAGCACCGCCTGGAGGCGCTGGACGGCGTAGACGAACAGCACCCCGACCAGGGAGAACGCGAGCACGCCGCGCAGGTAGGCGGGCCAGGTCTGCTCGGACGACGGGTCGACGCCGATCGCGCGGTAGAGCAGGCGCTCGGCGCGGGCGTCCCGTGCCGACGAGAAGACCCGCGCCATGTGGTCGCCGAGCGGGCGGTACGCCACCACGAGCACGACGACCACGGTGAGCACCTGGAGGATGCCGAGGAGCGCCTCCATCAGAAGTCCTCGGGCTTCACGAGCGCGGCGACGAGGTAGGCGAGGGCCGCCACGGCGAGGACGGCCGCGCCGACGCTGAGGACGATCACAGCTTCTCGACCCCCTTGGCGACGAGGGCCACGACGCCGAAGACGGCGAGGGTGGCGAGGACGTAGACGATGTCGAGCACGGACGACTCCCGGTGACGAGCGGCGGGCCGCGAGGCCCGGTGCCCGAGGCGGGCACAGCGAGTCAGTAGACACCGCGGCCGACCGCCGGGAGGCGCCCCTCACGACTTCCTCACGCCCGCGGACGCCATCCCTACGGCTCCCCTACGCCGGGCCCGTCGCCGGGCGCCCGGCGTCGCGCGCCCACGGCCGACGGCGGCTAGCCTCGGGTCACACCCCCACCGGCCCGGAGGCTCCCTGATGCGACACGACGGCACGCCCGACGAGACGAACGACGACCTCGACGCCTGGTCGGCCGAGCGTCACCGTGAGCTCGAGGCGCTCGTCGAGCGCGACCGGGAGGCGGAGGAGGCACGCCGCCGAGACCATGACCGCGCGGCCCTCGCCGCTCGCCACGAAGCCCGTCGACGGCGCGAGGCCGAGCTGCCGCCCGAGCTGCGCGACACCGACGACGACGAGCCGCTCTCGCCCGGGCCGCGACGACGCCTCGTGATGGGGTCGAGCCGCGTCGTCGCCGCGATCACGCTCGTCGCCGTGCTGGCGCTGGCGGCGGGCGCCTTCCTCTAGGCAGCCCAGACCGCCTGGACGCGCTCTAGCACTGAGAGATCCTTATGTCTAGGACTGGAGACAGCCGGTCCGCACGACCATGCTCGACACACCTCGAGGACGGATCAGGGCCTCGGGGCTGACCGCAGGGCACCGCGTCGGGTGGCGACCCAGGTCAGCGGGCTGCGGGTCGAGGAGCACGTCGGGTGTGCACCTCGACCCGCATCCCTCACCGACGCCCCCGCACCGTCCGGCAGGACGTACGCTGGGCCGCAGAGGAGGACCCGCGCACGTGCCGACCGGCACGGGAGATCGAGTCGCCCGAGGCGACCGCGCAGACGGGTCATGGCGCCGTGCGAGGGCGCACCCGCACACCATCCTCAGCCGAGACCCCGCTGGGCCGTCTCCGGCATGCCTCCACAGGAGCACCCCATGGGATACATCGTGTACGACGGGGAGGTCCTCGAGTTCAAGGTCGACGACCGCCTCCTCTCCCACCTGCAGATCGTCATCGTCAACATGTTCCGCGAGAACCGCTCGTTCCTCTTCTCCTGGCACGAGCCGGTCGAGACCGGCGACGGCCGCGCCTCCGTCTGGCTCTCGCCGAACATCGCGCTGCGCTTCAAGTTCGCCGGCAGCCGCACGCCCGAGATCAACCCGACCTGGCTCGCGGCCCTCTACGAGGCGGCGACCTCCGGGCGCGGCCTCCACGAGGTGCCGGAACCCGTCCGCGACGCCGGCACCCGCCTGCCTCACGGCTCGGGCGACCCGGTCGACTGGACCGTCGACCCCAGCGAGGACGCCCAGCCCAAGAAACGCCGGGCGGCCAGGCCCCCGGGCTCGTGACCCGGGTCCGGCCCGGGCACGACGGAGCCCGGCGTCCCCGAGGGGATCGCCGGGCTCGGTGGGGCTGTGGCCCCGAGGCTCGTCGCTAGAGCTTGCCGTCGTCCTTGGCGCGCTCCGTGTCGAGACGGTCCTCGCTCATGGACTTGTCCTTCTGGCCCTGCGCGGTCAGCTCGGCGTCGTCGGTCTTCTTGCCGACGGCCTCCTCGACGTGACCGGCGGCCTTCTGGACTGCGTCCTTCGCCTTGTCTCCGATGCTCATGTGCTGCTCCTTCGTGTCAGGGACGCCGGAGTGCTCCAGCTGCGGGCGACGGTAGGCCCCGCCCGACCGGGTCGCCTGCCGCCCGGGCAACCTCCCAGCCACCGTGCGGCGGGCGAGGGCGCCGGGGTCCACCGGTCGGGGGATGCCGGGTCGACCGGTCCGCCGTTCCGCGCCCCGCGCCTCCTGCCCGAGGCTCGGGGCATGACATCAGATCCGGTCGTGCGGGTGCGCGACCTCACCAAGGCCTACGGGCGCACGACGACCCTGCACGGCGTCTCCTTCGACGTCGCCCGGGGCGAGACGCTCGCCCTGCTCGGCCCCAACGGGGCGGGCAAGTCGACCACCGTCGAGATCCTCGAGGGGCATCGCGACCGCACGGGCGGCGAGGCGACCGTGCTCGGCGTCGACCCTCGCGTCGGCGGCCTCGACTGGAAGGCGCGGCTCGGCATCGTGCTGCAGACCTCCGCCGAGCAGGGCACCTCGACCGTCCGCGAGCAGGTCGCCCACGTGGCGGCGCTCTACCCGCGGCCGCGCGACGTCGACGAGGTCGTGGCGGCCGTCGGCCTGGAGGCGCAGGCGCGCACGAGGGTCCGGGCGCTGTCGGGCGGCCAGCGCCGCCGCGTCGACGTCGCGCTCGGCATCGTCGGCGACCCCGAGCTGCTCTTCCTCGACGAGCCGACCACGGGCTTCGACCCGGAGGCGCGGCGCAGCTTCTGGGGCCTGATCCGGTCGCTGAGGGAGGCCGGCACGAGCATCCTCCTCACCACGCACTACCTCGACGAGGCCGCGCAGCTCAGCGACCGCGTCGCGGTGGTCATCGGGGGACGCGTCGTCGCGGAGGGCCGGCCCGACGAGCTCGGCAGCGCCGAGTCGCGGACGCCGCGCGTGCGATGGACCGACGCCGACGGCCGCCACGACGAGCGCACGGCCGACCCGGGGGGCCTCGTCGCGCGCCTGCACGGCGCGGGCTCGGAGCTGCGCGACCTCGAGGTCGTCCGCCCGTCGCTCGAGGACGTCTACCTCGACCTCGTCGCCGAGGCGGCGGCCTCGTGAGCGGCGTGGGGGGCGGCACCGCCACGCGGACGACCCGGCCGCGCGCCTCCTCGTCGTCCGGCCTCCGCCGCGTGCTGACGCTCGGCGGCGTGCAGGTGCGGCACGAGGTGCGCACCTACTTCCGCGCCGGCGACACCGTGTTCTTCACCTTCCTCTTCCCCGTCGTGATGCTGGCGATCTTCTCGACGGCGTTCAGCGCCTCGGGCCCCTACGGCGTGCGGCCCGACGGCTCGGCGGTCGACGCGGCGGCGTACTACCTCCCCGGCATGATCGCGGCCGGGGTGCTGCTCTCGGGCGTGCAGGGCCTCGGCGTCGAGATCGCCGTCGAGCGGTCCGACGGCACCCTCAAGCGTCTGGCCGGGACGCCGCTGCCCGTCGCCTCGTGGTTCCTCGGCAAGCTCGGGCAGGTCGTGACGACGAGCCTGCTGCAGGTGGCGCTGCTGCTCGTCGTGGCCGCCGTGCTCTTCCGCGTGCCGCTGCCGACCGACGCCACGTCGTGGGCGACGCTCGGGTGGGTGTGGCTGCTCGGCCTCGCCGGGTCGGCCCTGCTCGGCATCGCCCTCTCGCGCCTCCCCCGCACCGGCCGCAGCGCGACCGCCGTCATCGTGCCCATCGCGCTCGTGCTGCAGTTCGTCTCGGGCGTGTACCTGCCCTTCGCGCAGCTGCCGACGTGGCTGCAGCAGGTCGCGTCGGCGTTCCCGCTCAAGTGGCTCGCGCAGGGCATGCGCAGCGTGTTCCTGCCCAAGTCGTCGGCGGCGGCCGAGGTCGGCGGCTCGTGGGACCTCGCGGGCGTGGCGCTCTGGCTGGCCGTCTGGCTCGTGGCGGGCGCGGTCGCGGCGCGGCTGGCGTTCCGGTGGGGACGGCGCGACGCGTGAGCGGGCCGACGCCCTGGACGGCGCCCGCGACGGCGCCGGCGCGGGTGATCCCGCTCGGCCGGGACGATACGGTGGCGGGCATGACCGCCACGGCCGCCGACGCCCTCCCCGCGCCCGCGCCGCTCTCGACCCGGTGGTGGGACCTGGGCGCCGCGGCGACGGCCGTCGTCGTCGCCGCCCTCGCCGTCACCTCGCCCGTCGGGCACCCGGTCGTCGCCGCGGCGGCCGGCGTCGCCTTCGTCGTCCTCTGGATCGCCCTCGCCCGGCCCGCCGTCCGACGCGACGACGAGCGGGTGAGCGCCTCCGACCTCGCCGTCGTGGTCGGCGCCGTGCTCGTCGGCGGCCTCGCCGTCGCCGGCGCGCCGCAGCTCGCCGTGCTGCAGGCCTTCCTCATGCCGCTGCTCTGGACGGTGCTGCCCACCCCGCGGTCGGCGATCGCCGCGAACGTTGCGCTCTGCCTCGCCGTCGCGGCGGGCTTCGTCGTGAGCCTCGGCTGGTCGACCGAGACCCTCGTGACGGCCGTGACGAGCGAGGGGCTGTCGCTCGCGTTCAGCGTCGCCCTCGGCCTGTGGATCACCACCATCGCCCGCACCGGGTCCGAACGCGGCCGCCTGCTCGACGAGCTGCGCGCCGCCCAGGACGAGCTCGCGGCCCACCACCGCGACGCGGGCACCGTCGCCGAGCGCGAGCGGCTCGCCCGCGAGATCCACGACACGGTGGCCCAGAGCCTCACCGGGCTCGTCATGCTCAGCCAGCAGGCCCGCAGCGCCCTGGTCGCCGGCGACGCGTCGACGGGGCTCGCGCGGGTCGAGCTGATCGAGGCGTCGGCCCGCGACGCGCTCACCGACGCCCGCACGCTCGTCGCGGCCACCGCCTCCCCCGGGCTCGACGGCGGCGACCTCGCCGTCGCCCTGCGCCGCCTCGCCGAGCGGTTCTCGCGCGAGAGCGGCGTCGTCGTCACCGTCGACGTCGCCCCGGGGTCGGCCCTCCCCCGCGACCAGCAGGTCGTCGTGGTCCGCACCGCCCAGGAGGCGCTCGCCAACGTCCGCAAGCACAGCGGCTCGCGCTCGGCACACGTCTCGCTCGGGCCGGCCGGCGGGCGCGGCGGTGCGGCGGACTCCGCGCCGGGCGCGCCCGGCCTGCCCGGTGCGCCGGGCTTCGTGCTTTCGGTGCGAGACGAGGGCGCCGGCTTCGACGCCGAGGCGCCGCGCGGCGGGTTCGGCCTCGACGGCCTGGCCGACCGGCTGCGGCTCGCCGGCGGCCGTCTGGAGGTGACGAGCGGCCCGGCGGGCACGACGGTGACCGCACACCTGCCCGGGGCGACGACGTGAGCGTCCGCACGCTCGTCGTCGACGACCACCCGATCGTGCGCCAGGGCCTCGCCGCGCTGCTCGCCACGACGGCCGACTTCGAGGTCGTCGGGCAGGCCGCCGACGGCGTCGAGGCGGTGGAGCTCGCCGCCCGGCTGCGGCCCGACCTCGTGCTGATGGACCTGCGCATGCCCCGCCTGGACGGCGTCGCCGCGACGGAGGCCGTGCTGCGCGACGTGCCGACGGCGCGGGTCGTCGTGCTGACGACCTACGAGTCGGACGACAGCATCCTCGGCGCGATCGAGGCCGGTGCCAGCGGGTACCTGCTCAAGGCCGCGCCCGAGGACGAGCTGCTCGCCGGGCTGCGGTCGGTCGTCGGCGGCCAGGTCGCCCTGGCGCCGTCGATGGCCGCGCTGCTCGTGGGCCGGGCGAGACGGACGCAGGCCGAGTCGGCCGCAAGCGCCGCCGGCCCCGCGCCGAGCCCGCTCAGCCCGCGCGAGACGCAGGTGCTGGCGCTGGTCGCCGAGGGCTGCTCGAACCGCGAGGTCGGCCTGCGGCTGTTCGTCGGCGAGGCGACGGTCAAGACGCACCTGCTGCACGTGTTCGAGAAGCTCGGCGTGGGCGACCGGACCCGGGCCGTCACCCTCGCGATGGAGAAGGGCTGGCTGCCCTAGCGGCCGGTCGAGCCGTCAGGAGGCGTGGCGGGCGGTCCAGTCGCGGAAGGGCGCGGTCGCGTCGGCGGCGCTGCCCTGCTCCGCCGCCAGCGCGCGGTCGCCGATCGGCTTGGCGTACTCGTCGTAGAACGTGTCGAGGCTCATGAGGCGGTTGCCGTCCTCGTAGTGCTCGCCCTCCTCCTCGCGCGACACCGCGTAGACCACCCGGTCGGGCTGGGCGTAGTAGAGCGCCCCGAGGCACATGGGGCACGGGTACGCCGTCACGTAGGCGGTGAACCCGGCGAGGTCGGAGATGCCCTGCTCCGCCGCGAGCCGGATGGCCCGGATCTCGGCGTGCGCGGTGGGGTCGCCCGTCTGGGCGACGTGGTTCGCCGCCTCGACGACGACCTCGCCGTCGCGCACCAGCAGGCAGGCGAACGGCTTGCCCCCGGCGTCGACGTTCTCCTGGGCACGCTGGACGCTGAGGGCGGTGAAGGCGTCGTCTCGGTCGGTCATGCCCCGACTCTGCTCCGGGGCGCCTCCGGGCCGCCCAGGCTGTCACCCGAGGCGGGCGCGACGCCGCCGCCGGGCGGGCGTCCCCTGCCGGCCGCCTTGACCTCGCGGCGGATCAGAGAGAGTGTCGAGTCATGGCCGACGACCGACGACAGCCCGTGAACCGCCCGATCTCGTGGGCCCTGCTGGTGCTCGCCGGGCTGGTCGCCATCGCGGCGATCGTGCTGCTGGCGGCCGACCCGGGCCGTCCCGGCATGTGGTTCACCCTGGCCGGCGCGATGATCACGATGTACCTGAACGTCCGCACCCTCCGGAGCGACCCGACCTCGCGCCGCTGAGCGGTCCCGGATGCCTGATCCGCCGCCCGAGGGAGGCGAGGTCGCCTCGCCTCCCGTAGCGTCGACGGATGGACGACGCGGAACGGCACGGCACGGATCGTCAGGGCGCGGAGGGCGCCGCCACGGGCGAGACGGACACCGCCCTGGCGGTCGTCTTCGCCATGACGGGCTTCACCCTGGTCATGACCCTCGACGCTCCGTGGGCGGGGCTGCCCCTGGTGGCCGTGGGCCTCTACTTCGGCGTCAGGAGCATCCGTCGCGCCCTCCGCCGACAGGACGCCCCCGGCGGGTCCGACGACGCCTGACCCGTGGGAGGCGCGGCGTCCCTCGATCGCGGGGGCGCGCCGACGAGGCGGTCGCCCCTAGCGTCGGACCGTGTACGACGACGAGCCCGCGCTGGCCTACTACGGACCGAGCATCTCCACGGTCGTCGAGATCTTCCTCACCCTGGCCTTCGCCGCGGTGGTCGTGCTGCTGACGGTCCTGCTCGTGAGGGTGCTCCTCGGAGCGTCCCGCTTCCTCGCCGTCGCGACCCGGGACCGGGAGCTCCGCCTCCAGCTGCTCCTCGCGGAGCGGATCCCGACGCCGACGCCGGCCGGGCCTGCGCCCGCCGAGGGACTTGCGGCTGCCGACCCGGAGGCCGACGGCCCCGGGGACGACGGTGGCGGGGACGAAGCGCCCCGCGCCTCCTGACGGGGCACCGCGAGGCGGCGGACGCGATGCGCACCGGCGTGAACGTTCACGCCGACGAGGCGTAGCGTCGACGTCGGTGCGCAGCGGAGCGTGCCCGACAAGGAGAACCCCATGGAATTCAGGTACCTCGGCAACTCAGGCCTCAAGGTCTCGGAGCTCACGTTCGGCAACTGGCTCACCCACGGCTCGCAGGTCGAGAACGACACGGCGACCGCCTGCGTCCGCACTTCGCTCGACGTCGGTATCTCGACGTTCGACACCGCCGACGTCTACGCGAACACCCAGGCCGAGGTCGTGCTCGGCGAGGCCCTCAAGGGCGAGCGTCGCGAGTCGGTCGAGATCTTCACGAAGGTCTACGGCCCGACCGGCCCCAAGGGCCACAACGACACCGGCCTCAGCCGGAAGCACATCACGGAGTCGATCGACGCGTCGCTGACCCGCCTGCAGACCGACTACGTCGACCTGTACCAGGCGCACCGCTACGACGTCGAGACTCCCCTCGAGGAGACGATGGAGACGTTCGCCGACCTCGTGCGCCAGGGCAAGGTGCTGTACATCGGCGTCTCGGAGTGGAACGCCGAGCAGCTGCGCGAGGCGCACGCCCTGGCTCGTGAGCTGAAGATCCAGCTCGTCTCGAACCAGCCCGAGTACTCGCTGCTCTGGCGCGTCATCGAGGAGGAGGTCGTCCCGACCTCGAAGGAGCTCGGCATCTCGCAGATCGTCTGGTCGCCCATCGCGCAGGGCGTCCTGACCGGCAAGTACACCAAGGGTGCCGAGCTGCCCGCGGGCAGCCGCGCGACCGACCAGAAGGGCGGCGCGGCGATGATCGAGCGCTGGATGCGCGACGACGTGCTCGACGCCGTGGCCCAGCTCAAGCCGATCGCCGACGACCTCGGGCTCACGCAGGCGCAGCTCTCGCTCGCCTGGGTGCTGTCGAACGAGAACGTCGCGTCGGCCATCATCGGGGCGTCGCGCCCGGAGCAGGTCGAGTCGAACGCGAAGGCGTCGGGCGTCACGCTCGAGGCCGACGTGCTGGCGAGGATCGAGTCGATCTTCGAAGGCCTCGCCGAGACCGACCCGCGCAAGACGCAGATGCCCGCCGGGCGCGAGGCGTAGGCAACAGCCCGGGCTGCGCGCGCGGCCCGGGCTGCCCGGGTCGTCCGGGCGGCCCGGGCGGCCCGGGCTGGCGGCCGCCCAGGCCGCGGCGCTGGCGGCCGCCCCGGACCCGGCGTAGCCTGCCGCGCGTGACCCTCCAGCTGAGACAGACCGTCCTCGACGCCGAGGACGCGCGCGGGCTCGCCGCGTTCTACCACTCCCTCGTCGGCGGCACCTACCGTCCCGGCGACGAGCCGCCGGCCGACGGCTCGGACGACGGCGCCGAGTGGGTGACGTTCCGCACGCCCGCCGGGGTGCGTCTCGCGTTCCAGCGCGTGGCCGACCTGCCGCGGGCGACGTGGCCCGAGGGCCCGGTGCCCCAGCAGCTGCACCTCGACTTCATGGTCGCCGACGCGGACGAGCTCGAGCAGAGCCGGGCCCGGGCCGTCTCGCTGGGGGCGACGGTCGTCGACGACCAGAGCGCCGACCCCGAGGAGGCCCTCTACGTCTTCACCGACCCCGCGGGGCACCCGTTCTGCGTCTTCGTCGCGGCCGGCGCGACCGACCCGACGGCCTGGTGACGACGCTCCCCGACGCCGTCAGCGCAGGACGGAGCTGAGCAGCAGGCTGGTCTCGCTGTTGACGACGCCCTCGATGCTCCGGATGCGCGCCAGCACCCGGTCGAACGCGCCGAGCGACGAGGTGCGCAGCTCGACGACGAGGTCCCAGCCGCCGTTCGTCGTGTGCAGGGACGCCACCTCGGCGAAGCCGCGCAGCTGGCGGATGACGTGGTCGGTCGACCGGCCCTCGATCTCGATGAAGCCGATCGCGCGGATCAGGTCGGGGTCGTGCTCCTCGCGGACGCGCACCGTGTAGCCGAGCACCGTGCCCGACGACTCGAGCTTCTCGAGCCGCGAGGTGACCGTCGCCCGGGTCACGCCGAGGCGTCGCGCCAGGCTCGCGGCCGACTCGCGGGCGTCGACCCGGAGGGCCGAGAGGAGGCGCCGGTCGAGGTCGTCGAGTTCAGCCACGCCTCGCAAAGTACCGCACGACCGCCCGCGCGGCGTGCGCGGGCGGTCGTGCGACGGCCGTCGGGGCGGGCAGGCGCGGGGCGGGGCCCCGGGGACCCGACCCGCGCCTCCTGGCGGCTAGTCGCCCTTGACGTTGACGATCTGGCGCAGGGTGTGCCGGATCGTGACGAGCTCCGCCGCGTCGGCCATGACCTGGTCGATCGGCTTGTACGCCGCGGGGATCTCGTCGAGGAACGCGTCGGTGTCGCGGTACTCGATGCCCTCCATCGCGGCGCGGAGCTCGTCGTGGGTGAACGTCTTGCGGGCGGCGCTCCGCGAGTACGCCCGGCCGGCGCCGTGCGGCGACGACTCGAGGGCGACGGGGTTCCCCTTGCCCTCGACGACGTAGGAGGCGGTGCCCATGCTGCCGGGGATCAGCCCGGCCTGCCCCGCCCGCGCCGAGATGGCGCCCTTGCGGCTCAGCCAGACGTCCTTGCCGAAGTGCCGCTCGCGCTGCGTGAAGTTGTGGTGGCAGTTGATCCGCTCCTGCTCCTCGACGGGCGAGCCGACCCAGTCGGCGAACTGGCGCGCGACCCGGTCCATCATCTCCTCGCGGTTGAGCAGGGCGAAGCGCTGCGCCCACCCGAGCTCGGCGATGTACCGGTCGAACTCGGCGGTGCCCTCGACGAGGTAGGCGAGGTCGGGGTCGGGCAGCGTGATCCACCACTTCTTCATGGCCGCCTGGGCGACCTCGATGTGCGCCTGGGCGATCTTGTTGCCGACGCCTCGGCTGCCCGAGTGCAGGAACAGCCACACGGCGTCCGCCTCGTCCAGGCTCACCTCGATGAAGTGGTTGCCGCTGCCCAGGGTGCCGAGCTGCAGCTGCCAGGTGCGGGCGTACGACGCGGGGTCGAAGCCGGCCTCGGCCGCCAGGGCCTCGAGCTCGGCGACGCGGGGCGCGGCGGTCGCCACGACCTTGCGGTTGTAGGCGCCGGCCGAGGTCGGCACCGCCCGCTCGATCTGCTCGCGGAGCAGCTTGCGGTCGGTCGGCAGGTCGGCCGCCGTGAACTGCGTGCGCACGGCGATCATGCCGCAGCCGATGTCGACGCCGACGGCGGCCGGCATCACGGCGCCGAGCGTCGGGATCACCGACCCGACGGTGGCGCCGAGGCCCAGGTGGGCGTCGGGCATCAGCGCGAGGTGCGGGTGGATGAACGGCATCGTCGACGTCGTCCTGGCCTGGTGCTCGGTCTTCTCCTCGAGCAGGCTGGCCCAGCTGAACAGCCGGGCGGTGATCTTCTCCATAATCCTCTCGGTCCTCTGTGGGGTGGGGTGTCGTCGTCCGGGACGGACGGACGGACGCACGCCGACCCTGCAGTGTCGGTGGATGCGAGAGATGCGCCCCGGCCCTCGTGGGCTCGGGGCGTCGGGTGACGCGCGCGGCCTACGAGAGGGTGTCGAGTTCGAGCGTGGTGTCGTGCTGCTGCTCGGGCAGTGCGTGCTGCGCGTTATACCAGGCGAGGACACGGCCGTCGAGGAGGCGCGGTGCACGCAGGTCGGTCAGGGTGCGGTTCGACACGGTGCGGTCCTCTCTCTCGGGGCTCGACGTCGACGAGGCGACGGGTGGTGCCGACGATCGGCACGGGAAGCGACAGTACATCCCGGGCGTGTCGGTGTCCACGTCCCGGGCGTGTCGCGCCTCGGGGACCGGCCGCCGACGCCCGCGCCGGCGGCCGGGTCAGGCCGTGGGGGCGGCCTCCTCGACCTCGGGCTTCATCCAGAACGGCGACCAGTGGTAGCCGTCGGGGTCGTCGAACTGGCGCTGGTACATGAACGGGTAGTCGTCCGTGTCGCCGACGCGACCACCCGCGGCCTCGGCCCGGGCGACGAGGTCGTCGACCTCCTCGCGACTGCCGAGGTCGAACGAGACCGCCACCTTCGAGGGGGTGCCGGGTCCGCCGATCAGGTCCTCGACGCCTCCGACGCTGGCGTACATCGCGCGGCTGGCGAGCATCACGTACTGGCCGGGGGCGATGACGAAGGCGGACACCTCGGCCCGCGACATCGTGGGGTCGAGCTCCCAGCCGAGGGCCGAGTAGAAGGCGGTCGCGCGGTCGACGTCGTCGACCGGACAGGAGATGAAGAGGGTCATGCGCGCAAGACTCGTCCCGGCCGGGTCACGCGTCAAGGCGCCAAGGGTCCCGCGGTGGTCGGGCCGACGAGGTCACGAAGTCATAACGGCACCAACCCTTTTCCGTGAGGGCGGCGAACCCCTTGCATCCCCACCGGGAAATCACAGAAAAGGACCTGATCATGAACGCTTTCACGCGCAAGAACATCGTCAAGGCCGGCCTGGGCGTCGTCGCCTCGGGCGCCCTCGTCTTCTCCCTCGCCGCCTGCTCCATGGACGACGCCGGATCCACCGACACCAGCTCCGCGTCGTCGTCGGCGTCCGAGCCCGCCGCGGAGGCCACCCCCCTGGCCTCGATCGCCGACCTCAGCAACGGCGTCGACACCGAGGTCACCGTCGACCAGAGCTTCGTCGACGCCCTCACGAGCCTCGGCCTGACCCCCGGCGTCGTCGGCTCCGCCACCTTCGACGGCGGCACCGGCACCTTCGCCTTCCCGATCACCGGCGGCAACGTCGACTACTACGACCCCGCCAGCGACGTGCGCCCGTACGTCCAGGGCGAGATCGACCACGACGGCTCGGGCCTCAGCCTGACCGCCGGCGACACCGTCGTCGAGCTCAGCGACTTCCGCATCGACCCGGGCGAGTCGAAGCTCTACGGCACCGTGACCGCCAACGGCGAGGTCGCCGCGGAGGACGCGTACCTGTTCAACCTCTACGGCGGCTCGCTGAAGCCCCTCCAGACCGACGGCGACAACGCCATCCTCGAGGGCACCACGGTGCACATCAGCCCCGACGCCGCCGCGCTGCTGAACACCACGTTCGGCACGACCGCGGTCCAGGACGAGATGCTCGTCGGCGTCGCCAAGATCACCGTCGCCACCAAGTAGCACCCCGACAGGCGACGGCCCACGCCGACGCCCACCACGTCGGCGTTCCCGGTGGAGCCCCGCTGCGCATCGCGCAGCGGGGCTTTTCCGCACCCCCGGGCGCCCGGTGACAGCGCCACGGCGCCGGGCGGTGCGGGAGGTGCGACGTCGGCGGACGAGCCGGGCGCGCCCTCACTACTCTGGACGGATCCGAGCGGGCCCCACCAGCCGACGCCCGGACCAGGCGACGACCCCAGGGGAGGACAGGCATGCTCGTCGACGCAGGGTTCACGACCCACGACCGCGGTGAGGCAGAGGACCTCGACCGACGCGTCTACCCCGGCAGCACCCTCCGCGACTGCGACTCGCCCTTCACGTTCCGGCAACGGGTCGTGGGCGACGACGCCTCGGTCAGCGTCGCCCGGTTCGAGGTCAGCTCCCGGTCCGAGCTCGCGGTGGAGTTCGACGGGGTGGTCGGGATCGCCACGGCCTCCGGCGGGGACTACCGTGCCGCGACCAACGACGACCCGGTCGACGCCGCGAAGCCGTTCCTCATCCGACCGGGCACCGCCCGGTCGTGGTCCACGCACCACGACCTGACGGTGGTCAACCTCGACCTCGCGGCGCTCACGCGCAGCGCAGGGGCCGGCGACGGGTCCGCGAGGGCCGGGGCGCGCCTCCGGATGCCGTCCACGGCGCCGCTCACCGACGCCGCCGGGAACTACTGGCGCCACGTGGCGCGCCATGCGGGGAGCGTCTTCTCCGCGCCGGCCCTGAGCGGCTACGAACTCGTGCGCCGGGCGACGATCGACCTGGTCCTCGCCTCCGCGGTCGACGCCTTCGGCCTGACCGTCGAGACGGTCCGGTCCCCCGCCGGCGACGTCGTCCTGCCGGGCGCCGTCCGTCGTGCCGTGCAGTTCATCGACGACCATGCCGCCGAGCCCATCGGGGTCGCGGAGGTCGCGGAGGCCTCCCGGATGAGCGTCCGGGGCCTGCAGCTCGCCTTCCGGCGCGCCCTCGACACGACGCCCACGGACTACCTGCGCCGAGCCCGCCTGAGCCACGCCCGCACCCAGCTGACCTGCGCGACCCCGGACGAGACGACCGTCACCGACGTCGCCCTCGAGTGGGGCTTCACGAACACGAGCCGGTTCAGCCGCGCGTACCGGGAGGCCTACGGCGAGTCCCCTCGGCAGACCCTCGAGCGGTGACCACGACGCCGGGGGCGCGTCAGAGCTGACGCACGAGCTCCGGGATGCGCTCGCGGAACGGGAAGAACCCGCGGGAGGCGTGGGGCCAGGCCACGCCGTCCCACCGGCGGCGCAGGGTCACCAGCGCGACGCCCTCGGAGGCGAGCACGGGCCGCAGCGCGTCGAGCCGCTCGCGGACGGGGCCGACCGGGGCCAGGGGGACGACGATCGCGTCGAGGCCCTCCGACCGCGCCCAGTCCACGACCGTCGACGGCGCGGCGTCGGAGAGCACACGCGCCCCCCGGCCCGTCGCGTCGAGGGTCCGCTCCGCGGCGTCCGCCACGGCGCCGGACGTGAACGCGGCGACGGCGTCCGAGACGCCGGCGGGGGAACGTCCGGCCGGGTCGGAGGAGACGGCCGCGGCCGCCAGGCGGCCGGCCAGGGAGGGGTGCTCGGCGAGGAGGCTCGCCGGCTCGAGGTCTTCCTCGTGCACGAGCAGCCCGGCCCGCTCGCCGACCGTCCCGTCGACGTCGCCGGGCTCGACGGTCGTCCGGGGCGGGAGCGGCTCCTCGTCGAGGGCACGGGCGCTCGTGGCGAGGCCCTCCGGCGAGAAGCGCCCGTCCGTGTACCGCGAGATGTTCGAGGCCGACGCGAGGTAGGTCTTGCCCCGGGTCTGCAGGCCCGCGACCCAGCGCCACGAGAGGGTGTTGGAGGCGGCGTCGCCGTCGAGCAGATGACGGTGGAAGAAATCGGCGCCGAGCTGCCACGGCAGCTCGAGGGTGAAGATCCAGATGCTCGCGAACCACATCCGCACGTGGTTGTGCAGGTAGCCCGTGTCGACGAGCTCGCGCACCCAGGCGTCCATCGCCTCGATGCCGGTCTGACCGGCGAGGGCGGCCTCGAGGCCCGCCGGGGCGTCACCGGCGGCGAGCTCGTCGACCTCGCGACGGTACCGGCGCCACACCTCGGGGTTCTGCTCCAGCCAGCCCTTCCAGTAGGTGCGCCAGAAGACCTCCTGGACGAACTTCTCGGCGGCCTGGAGGCTGTGCCGGTCGAGGACGGCGGCGACCACCTCGTGCTCGGTGACGAGACGGTGCCGGAGGTACGGCGACAGCCCGGAGACGGCCCGCTCGGACGGCCCGAGGTCGTGGTTGCGGTCACGGGCGTAGTCGGGGCCGGCGACGGGGACGAACTCGGCGAGCGCCTCGAGGCCCGCGGCCCTGGTGGGGATGAACACCGCCCCATCATGCGACCCGCGGCGTGGCGGACGCTGACCACGGCGTCAGTCGACGGCGATCGCCCTCCGCCGGAGCTCCGAGCCGAGCATCATGTCGACGGCCGCGTCGACGAGGCCGTCGACCTGGTCGCGCGCGACGCGACCGGAGACGACGAGCGCGGCGATGCCCTGCATGGTCGAGGCGAAGAGCATCTTGAGGACGTCGCGGTACTCGACCTGCTCCGCGCCGTCCGCCGCGGGTCCGAGAGCGCCGTCGAGCGTGGCGAACAGGGCCCCGGCCGCCTCGTCGACGTGCCCGGCTCGGCGGGCCGTCCCCACCGGGAACATGAGCTCCATCAGGGCAGCGTCGACGATGGCGAAGTCGACGTAGGCCCGCGCGACCTCGCGGAACCGTCGGGGCAGGTCTCCTCCCCCGGCCGAGACGTCTCGCACCGACGCCGTGAGCCGGACGAAGCCGGACTCGGCCAGGGCGTCGAGCAGCGCCTGGCGGTCGACGAAGTGGCTGCGCGGGGCGCCGTGGCTGACCCCGGCGCGACGCGCGAGGTCGCGGAGCGATAGGCCCTCCACGCCCGACTCGCGGAGGACCGTCGTCGCCTCGTCGAGCAGCACGGCCCGCAGGTTCCCGTGGTGGAAGGGCTGCTGCGTCATCCGGTCATCATAAACCCGCTCTAGGCATTGCCTATTTTCTAGACACCGCCTAGTTTGGGGACCATGACAGATCACGAGAACCTCCTGGTGTTCGGCGGCACGGGGCAGACCGGCCAGCACTTCACCCGACTCGCCCTCGCCGCCGGACACCGCGTCCGGGTCCTCGCGAGGACGCCCTCGAAGCTCACGCTCGCCGACGACGACCTCGAGGTCGTGCAGGGGTCGATCGACGACGACCTCGACCTCGACGCGCTGCTCGACGGCACCGACGCGGTCGTGATGATGCTGGGCGACGCGGCCGCGCAGCGGGAGCGGAAGGTCAACACCGCTCTCGTCCGCCGGCTGGTGCCGGCCATGCGTCGGAGCGGGACCCGGCGCCTCCTCTACCAGGCGGGCGGGCTGAGCGCGGCTCCCGGCACCCGGCTGCCTGCGGTGCTCCGGGTGGTGCGGGGCACGCTCGCCCGCGGCTACGTCGGCCAGCACGAGGACAACGAGGCGGTCATGCGCTACCTCGACGAGGAGGCGCGCGATCTCGAGTGGATGGTCCACCGCGCCGGCATCGGCTCCGACGGCCCGTCGAAGGGCGAGCTGCAGCGGTCGTCCCGTCGCATCAGCATCGGCACGTTCGTCGACTGCGCGAGCTACACCCTGAGGGCGTTGGCCGACGACACGGCCGTGCACACCTGCGACGGCAGCAGCTACCGGCGGGGCTGACGAGGCGGCGGCGCGACGCTCAGGCGAGGAGCTGAGTGACGCCCGTCTGGACGTCGGAGAGGGCGAACCAGGCATGAGCCGGGGTCAGCGTGCCCTGCTCCATGCCGTCCGACACGCTCCGCAACCGTGTCCGGAGCACACGGTGGCCCGGGATCGCGGCCCGTTCGGCGCGGTCGAGCTCGCGTCCGATGCTCAGGACCGTCGAGTCGAGTGCTCGGTCGAGTGCGTCGACGTCCATGGCAGCTCCTCTGGTCGTTCCTGGCCGGCGGGTGACGATCCGACTTGAGGCACCCTGCCGCCTCGTCGAGCCAGGGCACCTCGAGCCACCGGCCGTCGAGGGCCTCAGTGACGAACTCGGGCCCGTGGGACGACAGGCAGGCATAGGGAGGGGCCTCCTGTGGTCCGTCCCACTGCTGGTACCCGACCGGTGAGGCCGACCATATGCCCGCATCGTCGCATCGCCTAACGATTCCCGAGAAGACCTCATCTGGAGGTCGTCCCGACGCGACGCGCAGCCGCGGTCGACGTCCGGGGACGCACGCAGGACTGCACCTGGTGGCCGAGCGACGACGGGTGTAGCTTCCGGAGCAGTCGGCCCCGATCTTCTCGGAACACGACCACCAGGCAGCGAACGTCTGGTGATCCAGCCCTGAACCCGAACCTCAGGCATCGCGTTGATCACATCAGACCCGCCTGGTCGGGTACCGGTCAGCGGGCACCTCCCCCACGGTGACTTCAGGGAAGGTGTCCGCCGCTCTCCCGGTGCGGGCTGATCAGGCGTAGCCTCAGCGCCACCTCGAGCCGAGGGGTTCGAGGGCACGGTCACGGCCGTGGGTAGGTCGCTGCCGTCGGGTGCGGCGACCTATCGCCTCGCCTCGGCGTCTCGCTCAGGCCCCGAAGGCGCGGGCGCCCGCGAGGAGGCGGTCGAAGGCGGCCTCGGCCGCCGGGTCGACCTCACGACGCGACGGGTCGGCGTCGAACCACTCGACGATCTCCCGCGCGCCCGTGGCCCACGACGTCGTGGCGCGCCAGCCCGGGACGAAGGCCTTGGCCTTCGCGTTGTCGAAGACCACCGAGTGCGCCTTGTCACCCAGCAGGCCCGGACCCCACTCGGGCTCGACGACGGCGACGCTCTCGCTCGCCACGTGGACGAGCCTCGGGTCGTCCACCCCCGCCGCGGCGGCGAGCGTCGTGTAGATCTGGTCCCACGGCAGGGCCTCGTCGGAGGTGATGTGGAAGACGTCGCCCACGGCGGCCGGGAGGCCCAGCAGCCCGACGAAGGCGCGGGCGAAGTCGGCGTGGTGCGTCAGCGTCCACAGCGAGGTGCCGTCGCCGGGGACGACGACCTCGAGGCCGCGGCGCATCCGGTCGACGACGGTCCACCCGCCGGTGACGGGGATCGAGGTGCGGTCGTAGGTGTGCGAGGGCCGGATGATCGTGGCCGGGAAGCCGCGGTCGCGGTAGGCGGCGACCAGGAGGTCCTCGCACGCGATCTTGTCGCGGGAGTACTGCCAGAACGGGTTGCGGAGGGGAGACGACTCCCGGATCGGCAGGGCCGCGACGGGCTTCTGGTACGCCGACGCCGAGCTGATGAAGACGTACTGGCCACAGCGGCCCGTGAAGAGGTCGACGTCGGCCTGGACCTGGTCGGGCGTGAAGGCGACGAAGTCGACCACGACGTCGAAGTGCCGGTCGCCGACGGCACGGCGGATCGACGCCGGGTCGGACACGTCCCCGGTCAGCACCTCGACGCCGGCGGGCACGGGCCGCGTCGAGGACGACCCGCGGTTGAGGACGGTGAGGTCGTGACCCAGCTCGACGGCCCGGACGGCGGCCGCCGAGCTGATGATCCCGGTACCGCCGATGAACAGGACTGTCAGCGCTGACATGAGGCTTCTTCCTTCGTGATGGGCTCCTCCAGTCTGCTCGCTCCCGACGGCTGGCCGCCCGGACGTGCTGCAGGGCCTCCTCAGCGCGGCCACGCCTCCGGCTCGGGCCGGAGGCCTCGTCGCTGGGCACCGAGCTCGGACTCGTGCTGGAGCAGCCACGCGACCGCGCTGTTCAGCGACGAGGCCGTGTGCAGCCACGGCCGCCCGCCCGCGTCGTCGCGACCGTGGGCGTAGCAGTGGTAGGCGAGGTCGCGACCACGGTGCTCGGACCGGACGTAGCCGAGGGGCGCCTCCGGCACGCGGCGCACCTGCCAGACGCCGAAGCCGTCGGGGATCGGCGGCACGGCGAGCGGATGCGTCGGCACCGGCCGTCGGAGGACGGCCTTCATCGCGTCCCCTGATCCCCTGACTCCCATGTCGCGACCGTAGGCGGAGCCACCGACGGTGCCGGGCCCGGGTGCAGAGGGCGGAGCGACGACCCTGTTTCGCACGATCGATCACGGCAGAACGGTCGGTACGCTCATGCGGTGACCACTCCCCCGCCACTGCCGCCCGCCCCCGTCGACTACGGGACGGTCGCGCCCGCGCCGGCCCGAGGGGCCCTGCCGTGGGGCCTCGCCCTGCTCGGGCTGGTCTTCCTGCCGTTCGTCAACTTGCTCGTCTCGGGCATCGTCATGGTCGCGGTCGGGCTCGCCCAGCGGAAGCACGGCGGCCTCGCCGAGGTCAACGGTCGACGCGCGGCGAACTGGGGCCTGACGGTGCTCGTGCTCATCGTGCCCAGCATCGCCCTCTGGCTCACGGCTCTCATCATCGAGGCCCAGGGGTTCTTCCCCTGGGGCATCAGCGTCATCGTGTGGGTCGTGCTCGGCATCGTCAACCTGGCCGCGGCGATCACCGGGCTCGTGCAGGCGATGAGCGGGCGCGAGGTGACGTTCCCCGTCATCCCGTTCCTGCGACGCTGAGTCGGGCCGCCGCCAGGCCGCCCGGCGGGAGCGCTACGCGCAGCGTCGACGACTCAGGCAACGTCGACCGGCGCCGGCCCGGAGCCTGGTCGAGCGGCTGCGCCGCGACGCTCTCTCCTGAGTTCGCCACACCGGCCACCACTGCACGCGCTGCGCGCCGCCAGGCCGCCCGGCAGGAGCGCGGCGCGCAGCGTCGACGACTCAGGCAACGTCGCCCCGCGCAGACCCGGAGCCCCGCCGAGCGGCTGCGCCGCGACACTTCTGCCTGAGTTCGCCACACCGGCCACCACCGCACGCGCTGCGCGCCGCCAGGCCGCCCGGCAGGAGCGCGACGCGCAGCGTCGACGACTCAGGCAACGCCGCCCCGCGCAGACCCGGAGCCCCGCCGAGCGGCTGCGCCGCGACACTTCTGCCTGAGTTCGCCACACCGGCCACCACCGCACGCGCTGCGCGCCGC
>NZ_RKIE01000001.1:0-535556 GCF_003751785.1 Frigoribacterium sp. PhB160 | reverse complement strand
CCGCCCCGCGCAGACCCGGAGCCCCGCCGAGCGGCTGCGCCGCGACACTTCTGCCTGAGTTCGCCACACCGGCCACCACCGCACGCGCTGCGCGCCGCCAGGCCGCCCGGCGGGAGCGCGACGCGCAGCGTCGACGACTCAGGCAACGCCGACCGGCGCCGGCCCGGAGCCTGGTCGAGCGGCTGCGCCGCGACGCTCCCTCCTGAGTTCGCCACGACGAGACCCACCGCGAGCGGCACGCGCGCCCCCACACGCGAGAGGCGCGGCCCGGGCGACCCCGGACCGCGCCTCAGCGCTCAGCACTCAGCGACGCGTCAGCCGCGCAGCTCGAGGTACTTCGCGATGAGCGACTTCGTCGAGGCATCCTGCGAGGCGAGGGCCTCCTCGTCGCCGTCGACGGCGGGCGCGACCTGGAGGGCGAGCTGCTTGCCGAGCTCGACGCCCCACTGGTCGAAGGAGTCGATGCCCCAGATGGTGCCCTCGACGAACACGATGTGCTCGTACAGCGCGATGAGCTGGCCGAGGACGCTCGGGGTCAGCGCCGGGGCCAGGATCGACGTCGTCGGGCGGTTGCCGCTGAACTCGCCGGCCGGCACGACCGACTCGGCGGTGCCCTCGGCGCGCACCTCGTCGGCGGTCTTGCCGAACGCGAGCGCCTTGGTCTGCGCGAAGTAGTTCGCCATGAACAGGGCGTGCACGTCCTGGCCGGCCTCGACGGTGCTGCCGTCGCCCGTCTCGTCCTTCAGCGCGTGCGCGGGGTTCGCGACGGCGATGAAGTCGGCGGGGATCAGGCGCGTGCCCTGGTGGATGAGCTGGTAGAACGCGTGCTGCCCGTTCGTGCCGGGCTCGCCCCAGAACACCTCGCCGGTCGACGTCGTGACGGGCGAGCCGTCCCAGCGGACGCTCTTGCCGTTCGACTCCATCGTGAGCTGCTGCAGGTACGCCGGGAAGCGGTGCAGGTACTGCGCGTACGGCAGCACCGCGTGGCTCTGCGCCCCGAGGAAGTTCGAGTACCAGACGTTCAGCAGGCCCATCAGCACGGGCACGTTCTGCTCGAGCGGCGCCGTGCGCATGTGCTCGTCCATCGCGTGGAACCCGGCGAGGAACTCGCGCCAGGCGTCGGGGCCGATCGCGATGACGACCGACGTGCCGATGGCCGAGTCGACCGAGTAGCGACCGCCGACCCAGTCCCAGAAGCCGAACGCGTTCTCGGGGTCGATGCCGAAGGCGGCGACCTTCTCGAGGGCGGTCGACACGGCGACGAAGTGCTTCGCCACGGCGCCGGTGCGGGCGTCGTCGCTGTCGTCGAGGGCGCCGGCGGCGGCGAGCTCACGCCAGAGCCACTCGCGGGCCAGGCGCGCGTTCGTGAGGGTCTCGAGCGTGCCGAAGGTCTTCGACGCGACGATGAAGAGGGTGGTCTCGGGGTCGAGGCCCGCGGTCTTCTCGTAGACGTCGGTGGGGTCGATGTTCGAGACGAAGCGCACCTCGAGCCCCTGCTGCACGTACGGCTTCAGGGCCTCGTAGACCATGACGGGGCCGAGGTCGGACCCGCCGATGCCGATGTTGACGACGGTCTCGATGCGCTTGCCGGTGACGCCGGTCCACTCGCCCGAGCGGACCTTCTCGGCGAAGGCGTAGACCTTGTCGAGCGTGGCGTGCACGTCGGCGTCGACGTCCTGCCCGTCGACGACGAAGCCCGCCGCCGGCACGAGGTCGGTGCCGTCCTTCGGGCGACGGAGCGCGGTGTGCAGCACGGCGCGGTCCTCCGTGACGTTGATGTGCTCGCCCGAGATCATCGCCTGGTAGCGGCCGGCGACGTCGGCGTCGCGCGCGACCTGAAGCAGGGCGTCGAGCACCTCGTCGGTGACGAGGCCCTTCGACATGTCGACGGTGAGGTCGGCGGCCTGGAAGGTGTGCTTCTCGGCACGCGTCGGGTCGGCGTCGAACCAGCCGCGCAGGTCGGGGGTGAAGCCGTCGGCGATGCCGGCGAGCCGGCGCCACGCCTCGGTCGAGGTCGGGTCGACGGGAGCGGATTCTGTCAAGGGGGGCCTCCTGGGTGCCTCGCTGCTGCTCGGCCCGCGGAGTCACGCAGCGCTGCGAGGCGGACCGCCCTCGATCCTACTGACGCACCGCCGATCGGGTCACCGGATGCCGCTGCGCGCGAACCCCTGCACGAAGTACCGCTGGAACACCAGGAAGAGCACGACCATCGGCGCCACGTTGACGAGGGCGAACGCCATCGTGCCGCCGTAGTCCGACCCGAACTGCCCCTGCAGGTAGAGCAGCCCGATCGGCAGCGTGAAGAGCTCGTTCTGCTTGAGGGCGATGAGCGGCCACGAGAAGTCGTTCCAGGTCTGCAGCAGGCTCATGAAGAACAGCACGGCGAGCAGCGGCTTCGACAGCGGCAGGACGATGCTGCGCAGCACGCGCAGGTGGCTCGCGCCGTCGATCCGCGCCGCCTCGATCAGCTCGGTGGGGATCCCGAGGATGAACTGCCGCGCCAGGAAGAGGCCGAACGCCGAGGCCGCCGTCGGCAGGATGACGGCCCAGTACGTGCCGTACAGGTCGAGGTCGGTGACGAGCGTGAACAGCGGCACCATGATCACCTGCACCGGGATCATCAGCGTCGCGAGGCACACCAGGAAGACCGCGTTCGACCCGCGGAACCGCAGCCGGGCGAACGCGTAGCCCCCGAGCACGTTGACCGTCACCGAGATGAGCGCCACGACGATCGCGATCGCGGCCGAGTTGCCGAACCACGTCACGACCGGGAACGAGTCGAACACGCGGCGGAAGTTCTCGGTGGTGAGCGCGCTCGGCCAGAACCGCAGGGCGCCGCCGAGCAGGTCGGCGCGCGTCGAGAACGCGACGACGACCATCCAGTACAGCGGGAAGAGCACCACGAGCGCGACGACGACCGCGACCACGACGCGGACCACGAGGAGGCGCCGGTCGCGTCGCCGACGCCCGCTCGGCCGGGCGGTGCGCACGCCCGCGCCGTCGGCCGCGACGGCGGGCCCGGACGAGACGGGGGCGAGGGGGGTGGAGGACACGGGCCGGCCTCTCAGTCGACGAGGTCGCGCGAGCGGCTGGTCTGCCAGCGCACGACGGTGAAGGCGAGCATGACGACGAGCAGCACGACGCCGATGGCGGCCGCGTAGCCCTGGTCACGGGTGACGAACCCTTGGTCGTAGGCGTAGGTGACGATCACCGACGTGGCGTTGCCGGGTCCGCCGCCCGTCATCACGAACACGAGGTCGAAGACCTGGAACGAGTAGATGACGTTGAGGATGAGCAGGAAGAACGACGACGGCCCGACGAGCGGCACCGTGAGGTGGCGGAAGCGCTGCCAGCCGCCGGCGCCGTCGAGGCGGCCCGCCTCGTAGATCTCGGCGTCGACCGACTGCAGGCCCGCGAGGTAGATCAGCATGTTGAAGCCGACGCGCCACCACAGCGTGATGAGCACGATGGACGCGAACGCGGCCGTGCCGCCCGACTGCCACGGCACGCCCGGCAGGCCGACGGCCCGCACGAGCTTGTCGATGAGGCCGCTGTTCTCGTCGAAGAGCAGCACGCCCATCAGCGCGGTCGCGACGCCGGAGATGGCCATCGGCAGGATGAGGATCGACCGGAACAGCCCGCGGGCCGGCAGCACGGAGTTCATCAGCACCGCGGCGCCGAGCCCGAGGGCCATCGACAGGGGCGTGACGATGACCGTGAAGAGCACCGTGTTCGCGGCTGAGCGCCAGAAGACCGGGTCCTGCACGAGGCGCTGGTAGTTGTCGACGCCGGTGAAGGTGCCGCCGCCGAAGCCGTCGGTCCGCTGCAGGCTCACGACGACGGCCCAGACGAGCGGCACGATCACGAACAGGGCCAGCAGGCCGAGGTTGGGGGTGAGCAGCGCCCAGGCGACCGCGGCCTCGCCCCGGGACCGGCGGCGACGCCGCGGACGGGGCGGGGCGGTCTCGGGTGCCGGCACCGCGCCTCCTCGTGCGACCGGTCGGGTGGCCGTGGTCATCGTCAGGCCTTCGTGGCGGCGGCGATGCCCTCGGAGAGCGCCGCGATCGTGTCGTCGGTGCTGCGACCGCTCGTGAAGGCCTGCTCGAGCTCGTCCTGCAGCACGGTGATGATGGCGGCCATCGACGGCGACGCGACCTGGCCCGAGTCGGAGGCGGCCACGGTGCTGGCCTGGCCGACGAAGACGGGCGACAGCTCGGGCCGCACCGCGAACTCGATGCTGCCGCCGTCGACGAGGTCCTGCCGGGTGGGCAGCAGGGAGGCGCCCTCGCAGAACGAGCGCATCGCCTCCTCCTCGGTCATGAAGGCGAGGAAGGACGCGGCGAGCGCGGGGTCGGCGACGTCCTTCGTGGCGACCAGGGCGTTGCCGCCGAAGTCGCTCGCGGCGCGCACGTCGCGCGGGGCGAACGTCGCACCCCACTCGAAGTCGAGGGTCTGGGTCGCGTCGGGGATCGCGAAGGCGCCCGAGAAGACCATCGCGGTGGTCTGCGAGTACCAGCTGTCCTGCGCGTAGGTCGACGACTTGATCGAGTCGTTCTGCGGCACGTACTGCTTCTCGAAGAACGACCTCGTGAAGTCGACGGCCCTGCGCCCGGCGTCGGAGTCGATCGCGGGGGTGACGAGGTCCTCTTCGAGGAAGGCGCCGTCGGCCTCGAACAGCCAGGTCAGCCAGCGGGTCACGCCGTTGCCCTGCCAGTTGTAGGCGAAGGGGTACTGGTCGGCGGGCAGGCTCTGGCGCAGGGTCGCGGCCACCTCGTCGAACTGCTCCCAGGTCCAGGCGTCCTCGAGGCTCGTCGGGACGTCGGTGATGCCTGCGGCGTCGAGCATCGTCTTGTTGTAGAGGATCGCCGTCGTGTCGGTGTGGTGGGGCACGCCGAACGGCGAGCCCTCGTTCTGCACAGCGGCCCAGGCCGCGTCGGTGAACCGGCCGGGCACGTCGGCGTCGAGGTGGTCGCCGAGGTCGAGCAGCTGGCCCCGCCCCGCGTAGCTGCCGAACGTGTAGTACGGCACGCGGAAGACGTCGGGCGGGTTGCCGGCCTGCAGCTGAGCGTCGATGTTCGTGAACATCTGCTCGTAGGGGACGGCGTTCAGCTCGATCGTCGAGCCGGGATTCGCGTCCTCGAAGCGGGCGATCTGGTCGCGGAAGCCCGCGAGCTCGGAGTCGGTGCCCCAGGTGGTGAACGTGAGGGTGCCGGTGGCCGACTCGGTCTGCGGCTTGCTGAAGCCGGCGCAGCCGGCGAGGATCGCGGTCAGCGACACCGCCCCGCTCGCGGCCAGGAAGTGACGTCGGGTGAGGGTCATGTGAGCTCCTCCGCTGGTGCGGTCGGTGGCGCGTCGGTGTGGGCGGGGCGACGACGCGACGTCCTCGGGGACGGACGACGGCGACGCGGCTCAGCCAACTCCGACGCGGCCTGCGTGTCCCCCGGGAGGGGTACACGCGGGCCGGGCCCGCCGGCTCAGTCGCCCGCGGCCCGGCGGATCAGCTCGGCGACCGCGGCGCGGGTCTCGTCGTCGGCCGCCGTCACGGCGTAGGACGTCGGCCACAGCGGGCCGTCGTCGAGCCGCGCGCTGTCGGAGAAGCCCAGCGTCCCGTACCGGCTGCCGAACTTGGCGCCCGGCTGGAAGAACGCGACGGTCTTGCCGTCCTCCCGCGCGTACGCGGGGAAGCCGTACCAGGTCTTCGGGGCGAGGCCCGGGGCGTGCTCGAGCACGACGTCGTGCACCATCTGCCCGATCGGCCGTTCGTCGTCGCGCATGGCGGCGATCGCGTCGAGGACGTCCTGCAGGTCGGCGGCGGCCTTGTCGGCCGCCTTCTCGCGCTTCGCCTGGGCGCGGAGCTCGGCGGCGCGCTGCTTCATCGCCGCGCGCTCCTCCTTCGTGAAGCCGTCGTCGGTCGCCATGGTCTCGCCTCTCGATCGGGGTGCGCCGGGTCGGGCGCGCGCTCATCGTGGCACGGCCTCCGTCTCCGGTCGAGGGCACGCCGGGCGCACCACCGCACCGCTGTCCGGGACCGCCCCGGACGCTGACCCCCAGAAAGGAGGTGTACCCCGACGGCCCGCAGCACGATAGAAAGGGACCTACGCCCTGCGCGCCCCGCTCCCTGCGCCACGCTGCGCCACCCGGAAGGCCCCCCGATCCCATGATCTCCCTCGTCTACACCAGCGTCGCCTCGTCCCCCTTCTCGGACGGCGACCTCGCCGAGCTGCTCATGAACAGCCGGGCGAACAACCGCCGTCGCGACCTGACGGGCTTCCTCATGCACGAGCAGGGCCGCTTCGTCCAGGTGCTCGAGGGGCCGGAGGACGTCGTCGACGAGCGGTACGCGATCATCGCGGCCGACCCGCGCCACGCCGACGTCGAGGTCGTCCAGCGCGAGACCATCGCCGAGCGCCGCTTCCCGCAGTGGACCATGGGCTACCGCACGAGCGTCGACACGGCCGCAGAGGACATCCCCGGCTACCGCCGCGTGACCGGCGCCGCCGACGACGGCACCGGCGTGCCCGACCTGCAGACCGCCGTGCACAGCATGCTCGCGTACCTCAGCTCGGCCGAGCCCACGCCCGCCTGACCCCTCGCGCCCTTTCCACCTGACGCCCCCGGTCCCTGCGGACGGGGGCGTCGGTCGCGTCCGGGACGTCCTTCCCCCGACCGACGGTCGGGGCCGGCAGCCCGGGGTCGGGAGCCGCGCTGTCCGTTCCGCGCACCTCGACGACGTCCGTTGTCCGCCCAGCGCATCCCTCGTCGAACTAGCTAGACGCGTTAGGGAGTTTGTGTAAGCATCTCCCTCGTACCGATTCACGGCGGTACTGCCCCCGCTGGCAGCGGGAGTGATCGAACCACCGACGACAGCGCAGGGCTGTCAGGAACGAGCACGACATGAGCATCATCCACAACTCGCCCTTCTCCGAGGTCAGGGAGAAGGACCGCCAGGTCACCCTCCTCGTCATCGCGACGTCGGCCCTCGCCGCCTGCGGCACGCTGATCGCGGCCATGCTCGTGGCCGTCGGAGCCGGCGCGTGAGCGCCGCGGCCGTCTCGTCCGCCTTCTCGGCCGACGACCTCCCGATGACCCAGCCGCTCGACCTGGCCGACCTCTTCGAGCCGGCCTCCGGGACCCAGGCGGCGTGACCATGTCCCTCGACCTGCGCAGCCTCAGCCACGAGCACCTCGTCGCCGCCGTCTCGTCCGCCCTCGGCGGCCGCATCGGCATCGACGCCCTCTCGTCCGACGACTTCAGCGTCGACGAGACGACCCTCACCTCGACGAACGCGGGGATCGGCCGATGAACTTCGCCGCCCGTGCGCTCGCCCCCGAGGGCACCGACCACACCCCCTACTTCGACACGACCGTCGAGGACGACGACCTCGACTGACCGGCAGCACCACGCACCACGCACCACCGGCACGACCCGCACCACCTCTAGCAGTCCCGCCTCACCTGATCACCGAGGACCAGCACAATGCCCCAACGCATCCAGGCCGCGAAGCTCTTCACTGCGCTCGAGAGCTACCGCATCGCCGAGCAGCGCCTCTTCCGCTCCGAGTCCGCGGCGGGTCTGCCGCGCACCGAGCGAGACGCCCTGGCCCTGGTCCTCGCGGCGGAGGGCACCGACGAGCCCATGACGCCGGGCGTCCTCGCGACCCGCCTCGGGTTCACGACCCCGGCCGTGTCGAACCTCCTGCACCGCATGGAGGACGCCGGCCTCATCGAGATCTCCGTCCACCCCGCCGACCGCCGCCGCAAGATCATCGCGACGACCGCCGACGGCCAGGCCGCGTGCGACGCCCCGACGACGGTGCCGCCGGTGCGCGACTACCTGATGAACGTGCCCGACGACCAGGCCGAGGCCGTGCGCGCCTTCCTCGAGGGGCTCAGCACCGTCATCTCGTCGCAGTCGGTCTCGAAGGTCTGACACGCCTCCCCCGCCCCACCGACACGAGGAGGCGCGGGGCGGCCGTCGAGACCGCCCGCGTCACGCGGGCCACACCACCCAGAACAGCACCACGGCCACCGGGGTCAGGGCAGCAGCCCCGACCACGGTGGCCGTCCTGCGTGCCCGGGTCGCGCTGAGCGCCGGGTGCCCCAGCTGCGGGGCGAGGGGCATCAGCAGGCGGAAGCTGCTCTGCTGCGGGAGGAACACCGCGACGAGGAAGCCCGCGTAGGCGAGGGTCCAGAGCGCGATCGTCGATCCGACGCGGCGCCACCCCGCCACGATGCCGGCGAGCATGCCGACCACCGCGAGCGCGACGACCACGACGCCCCACGGGCCGAGCCACGCCGCGGCGAACGCGAACCACGGCGTGAACGGGACGAAGCCGTCGTGGCCGACGCCGTAGTCCCGCCACCACGACGACTCGGTCTCGAGGTACCCGTCGGCCTCGCCGGTGACGACCGCGCAGACGACGGGCCAGGCGACCCCGGCCAGGGCCACGGCGAGCGCCGCCCCGCCGCGGCGGGCGAGCTCGCCGGCGGTCAGGACGAGCCGGCCGTGGGCGCGGTCGGCACCGTCGCCGCGAGCCGCCCTGGCCCGCCAGAGGGTCCAGAGCGTCATGCCGACGAGGGCCGCCGCCAGCGCGAGCGCTCCGGGCCGCGTCAGCGCGGCGAGCACGCCGCAGAGGGCGAACCAGCCCCAGGCCCCCCGCGAGAGGGCGAGCAGCGCCCCGAAGACGAGGGCGAGCGAGAGCGCCTCGGCGTACGGCACCTGCAGCAGGAACGACATCGGCCCGACGGCGAACAGCACGGCGGCGTGACGGCCCTCGCGGTCGCCGACGCGGTCGCGCACGAGCAGGTAGAGCAGCACCGTCGCGACGGCGCCCGCCACGACGGCCACGGCGCTGCCCACGACGACGAACGACCCGCCGGTGGCCCACGACAGCCCCCTCACGAGCAGGGGGAAGAGCGGCAGGAAGGCCCACTCGTTCTTGACGACGGCCCCGTCGTCGCCGCGCGGCAGCTCCGTGGGGTACCCGCCGGAGGCGATGCTCTCGAACCAGCGACCGTCCCAGGCCGAGAGGAACCCGCCGAGCCCCGGCCGGCCGTCGTTCATCGACAGCGCGGCGAGGGGCGCACCGGGGCGCGAGAGCGCCCAGGCCAGGGCGAGGAGCGCACCCGTCGCCACGCGGGCCCCGACGTAGACGACGAGGAGGCGCACGACCGCGGCGGCGAGCGGGCGCCGGGGGTCGGCCCGCGCCTCCTCGCGCTCCGTCGTCGCGGCCCGAGTCATCCGACCACCCAACCAGACGGGTCGTGTGCGACCTGGTCGCGCGTACCCCGGTCACGCGTCGCGGGACGGGCCCGGCACAGGTGCCCGCGGGCAGGATGGACGGCGATGACCACGACGAGCGAGACCAGGCCCCCGGGCGAGCGGGCCCCCGCCGGTCGCCCGACGACGGTCTCGGTCGTCATCCCGTGCCGCGACGACGCCGTCCTGCTGCGGCGCTGCCTCGAGTCGCTCGCCGCCCAGACCTCGCCGCCCGACGAGATCGTCGTCGTGGACAACGCCTCGAGCGACGACACCGCCGCGGTGGCCCGCGCGGCCGGCGCCCGCGTCGTCGTCGAGCCGGTGCCCGGCGTCAGCGCGGCGAGCGCCGCCGGCTACGACTCCGCCACCGGCGACGTCGTCGCCCGCCTCGACGCCGACTGCGAGGCCCCGGTCGACTGGATCGCCCGCGTCCGCGAGCGCTTCGACCTCGACCCCGGGCTCGTCGCCCTCACCGGCGGCGCCCGGTTCACCGACGGCCCCGTGCTGCTGCGGCGGGTCGGGGCAGCGCTCTACCTCGGCGCCTACGTCGTGGCCGTCTCGCTCGCGCTGGGGCACGTGCCCCTCTTCGGCTCGAACTGCGCCTTCCGCCGCGACGACTGGCTGCGGGTGCGCGGCGAGGTCCACCGCGACGACGCGCTGATGCACGACGACATCGACCTCTCGTTCCACCTCGGCCCGGAGGCGCGGATCCGGTACGACCACCGCCTCGGCATGCGCGTCTCGGCTCGCCCCTTCCGCACCGGCGACTTCTCCGTACGGGTGCGTCGCGGCTTCCACTCGGTGTACGCGCACTGGCCGGAGGAGCACCCGCGGCGACGGGTCGCCCGGCGGCTGCGCGCCGTGGTGCGGCGTCGCCTCGGGACATCGGGTGTTGCCGATCGCCGCGGCGTCCAGCTAAGGTAAGGCACACCTAACACGGCGATCACCCGTGAGTCCCCGCCCCGGTCACCACAGCGACCGGCGGGGCCGTCCGTCGACGCGGCGTGCCCTCCGTGCGCCCTCCCGACAGCGATCGCGTCGCCGTGCGCGGAAGCCCTGCACGTCACGGAAGGAACCCATGTCCCGCACCACGCGACTGCTCGCCCTCGGCGCAGCGTCCGCCCTCGCCCTCGGCCTCACCGCCTGCTCCGCCCCCGCCGGCGGCTCCGACGACGTCGCCTCCGGCGGCGACGACGCCTTCACGCCGATCACGATCGAGCACGCCCTCGGCACCACGACCATCGACGAGAAGCCCGAGCGCGTCGCCACCGTCAACTGGGCGAACCAGGAGGTGCCGCTGGCCCTCGGCGTCGTGCCCGTCGGCATGGCCGCCGCGACCTTCGGCGACGACGACGGCGACGGGATCCTGCCCTGGGTCTCGGAGAAGCTCGACGAGCTCGGCGGCGAGGCCCCCGTGCTCTTCGACGAGACCGACGGCATCGACTTCGAGGCCGTGGCCGACACCGCGCCCGACGTGATCCTCGCCGCCTACTCGGGCCTGACGCAGGAGGACTACGACACGCTCAGCGAGATCGCCCCCGTCGTCGCCTACCCCGAGACCGCCTGGGGCACCTCGTGGCGCGAGATGATCGAGCTCAACAGCACGGGCATGGGCATGGCCGCCGAGGGCGAGCAGCTCGTCTCCGACCTCGAGGCCGAGATCGCCGACGTCGCCGCGGCGCACCCCGCCCTCGCCGACAAGACCGCGATGTTCCTCACGCACGTCGACACGACCGACCTCAGCGAGGTCAGCTTCTACACGACGCACGACACCCGCGTGCAGTTCTTCGAGGACCTCGGCCTGCAGCAGCCGCAGAGCATCAGCGACGCCTCCGACTCGACCGAGCTGTTCTCGCTGACCCAGAGCGCCGAGACGGCCGACACCTTCGACGACGTCGACATCATCGTCACCTACGGCGACGAGGAGCTCGTCTCGACCCTCGAGGGCGACCCCGTCCTGTCGCAGATGCCGGCCGTCGCGACCGAGGCCGTCGTCGCGCTGCCGAGCACCGGCCCGATCGGCACCGCCGCGAACCCGACCCCGCTGTCGATCCCGTGGATCCTCGACGAGTACGCCGACCTCCTCGACGGAGCCGCCGCGAAGTCGTGACCCTGACCACCACCCCCGCCGCCGCCTCGGTCGTCGCCCCCGTGCGACGCCCGAGGCGGCTGCGTGCCGCCTGGCTGCTCGCGCTGCTGGGCGCGCTCGTCGTCGTGATGCTGCTCTCGCTCGCGATCGGCACCCGCGCGGTGCCGCTCGACGACGTCGTGGCCGCGCTCGGCGGGGCGACCGACGGCTTCGACCGCGCGTCGGTCGCGAAGCGCATCCCGCGCACGCTCCTCGCCGCCGCCGCGGGGGCGGCCCTCGCCGTCGCCGGCGCCGTCATGCAGGGCGTCACGCGCAACCCCCTCGCCGACCCGGGGATCCTCGGGGTCAACACCGGCGCCTCCCTCGCGGTCGTCGCAGGCCTGGCGTTCTTCGGCCTCAGCGCGTCGACGAGCATCGTCTGGGTCGCCATCGCCGGCGCCGGAGGCACGGCCCTGTTCGTGTACGCCGTCGGCTCCCTGGGCCGCGGCGGCGCCACGCCGCTCAAGCTGGCGCTCGCCGGCGCGGCCACCTCCGCCGCCCTCGCCTCGTTCATCACCGCCGTCGCGCTGCCCCGCGGCGACATCGCGGCGAACATCCGCTCGTGGCAGATCGGCGGAGTCGGCGGCGGCACCTTCGCGAGCCTCGGGCAGGTGCTGCCGTTCCTCGCCGTCGGGCTCGTCGTCTGCCTGCTCTCGGCCAAGGCGCTCAACTCGCTCGCCCTCGGCGACGAGCTCGCGGCCGGGCTCGGCGAGCGCGTCGCCGTCGCCCGGGGCGCGGCCGCCCTCGGCGCCGTGGTGCTCTGCGGCGCGGCCACCGCCGTCACCGGCCCGATCGGCTTCGTCGGACTCGTCGTGCCCCACGCCTGCCGCCTGCTGACCGGTGTCGACCACCGCTGGCTGCTGCCGTTCTCCGCCGTCGCCGGCGCCGTGCTGCTGACCGCGTCGGACGTCGTCGGGCGCGTCGTCGCCCGGCCGGCCGAGATCGACGTCGGCATCGTCACCGCCCTGATCGGCGCGCCGTTCTTCATCTGGATCGTCCGCCGCGCGAAGCTGCGGGCGCTGTGAGCGCACCACGCGGCCCGGGCGCCGCTCCTGCCTCCTCGTCTCGCCTGGCGGGGGTCGCGGCCGACGTGGCGCGGGGCCGTCGCCGCCGCGGCCGTCGACGTCGGGCCGTCATGGCCGCGCTCGTCGTGGCGCTCGTCGTCGCGTTCGTGCTCAGCCTCATGGTCGGGCGCACCTTCTACGGCCCGGGCGAGGTGCTCGGCGTCGTGCTCGGGCAGGACGTCCCCGGCGCGACCTTCACCGTCGGGCGGCTTCGGCTGCCCCGCGCGGTGCTCGCCGTCCTCGCGGGGCTGTGCTTCGGGCTCGGCGGCGTGACGTTCCAGACCATGCTGCGGAACCCGCTCGCGAGCCCCGACATCATCGGCATCAGCTCGGGCGCCAGCGCCGCCGCGGCGTTCGCGATCGTCACCCTCTCGCTCGACGGCGCGCAGGTGTCGGCGTTCGCCATCGTCGCCGGGCTCGCCGTCGCGGTGCTCGTCTACCTGCTCTCGCGCCGCGGCGGGGTCGTCGGCACGCGCCTCGTGCTCGTCGGCATCGGCGTCGCGGCGATGCTCGACAGCCTCACCGCGTACGTGCTCTCGGGGGCGGCGCAGTGGGACCTGCAGGAGGCCACCCGGTGGCTCACCGGCAGCCTCAACGGGGCGAGCTGGTCGCAGGCGCTGCCCGTGCTCGTCGCGCTGGCGGTGCTCACGCCCGTGCTGCTGTCGCGCTCGCGCGACCTGTCGGCGACGCAGCTCGGCGACGACGCGGCGTCGGCGCTCGGCGTGCGGGTCGACCGCACGCGCCTCGTCGTCATCGTCGCCGCGGTCGGGCTCATCTCGTTCGCCACGGCGGCGTGCGGGCCGATCGCGTTCGTGGCGTTCCTGTCGGGGCCGATCGCCGCGCGCGTGGTCGGGCCGCACGGCTCGCTGCTCGTGCCGTCGGCGCTCGTCGGCGCCCTGCTCGTGCTCGTCGCCGACGTCGTCGGGCAGTACGCGCTCGGCACGCGCTTCCCCGTGGGGGTCGTCACCGGCGTGCTCGGGGCGCCCTACCTGATCTGGCTCATCGTCCGCACCAACCGCGCCGGAGGCTCACTGTGACCACCGACCACTCGCTCGCCGTCGAGCGCCTCACCCTCGGCTACGGCGACCGCGTCGTCGTCGACGACCTCGACCTCGTCGTGCCGCCCGGTCGCGTCACCGCGATCGTCGGGGCGAACGCCTGCGGCAAGTCGACGCTGCTGCGCTCGATGTCGCGACTGCTGAGGCCGCGCGCCGGGCGGGTCGTGCTCGACGGGGCCGAGGTGCACCGGCTGCCCGCGCGGCAGCTGGCCCGCACGCTCGGCCTGCTGCCGCAGTCGCCCGTCGCACCCGAGGGCATCACCGTCGCCGACCTCGTCGGACGGGGACGGCACCCGCACCAGGGCGTGCTCTCGCGGTGGTCCACGGCCGACGACCTCGCCGTCGCGGCCGCCCTCGAGGCGACCGACACGACGGCCCTGGCCGAGCGCCCCGTCGACGAGCTGTCGGGCGGGCAGCGCCAACGCGTCTGGATCGCGATGGCCCTCGCGCAGGAGACCGACCTGCTGCTGCTCGACGAGCCGACGACCTTCCTCGACGTGAGCCACCAGGTCGAGGTGCTCGACCTGCTCACCGACCTCAACCGGTCGCGGGGCACGACGATCGTCATGGTGCTGCACGACCTCAACCTCGCGGCCCGCTACGCCGACCACCTCGTCGCCCTCGCGGCGGGCCGGGTGCACGCGGCGGGAACGCCGCAGGAGGTGCTGACGGAGGACTGCGTCCGCGCCGTCTTCGGCCTCGACAGCCGCGTCGTCGAGGACCCGACCACGGGCGCGCCGATGATGCTGCCGCTCGGACGGCACCACGTGGTGGGCGCGGAGTCGGGGTCAGGCGGCTCGGGGTCGGGCTCGGGCGGCGACGCGGCCTGCTGAGGCGCGGGCCGGCTCCCGACGTCCCCCGCCGACCCGAGACGGGGGACGCTTCGGCAACGATCCGGTCTCGGCGGCCCCCGCGCCCCCGACGCGGGCGTGTGGGGGGTCGTCGCCCGGCCCTAGGTTCAGCCCGACGACGCCCGTCCGGGCGTCCACGCCCTGGGGGACCGCATGACCATCACCACCCGACTCCGCACGCCCGCCCTGGCCGCGGCTCTCTCCGCCGCGCTCGTGCTCGCGCCCGTCGCCGCGTTCGCCGACGAGCCCGCGGGCACGAGCCCCGCCCCGGCCGAGAGCGGCGCACCGACGCCGTCCGACGCGGAGACCGCCGCCGCGCCCGGCGACACCACGTCCAGCGACGCCCCGCCCGCCGACACGGCCCCCGTCGAGGCCGCTCCCGGCGACGCCACGCCCGTCGAGGTCGTTCCGGTCGAGGCCGTGTCCGGCAACACCGCCGTCGGCAGCCGTCCTCCCGCCGCGACGGCCGCCGAGCCCGCCCCGGCGGGATCGACGCCGTCCGCGACCCCTTCCGCCGGGACGCCGCCCACCGCGGGCCCGTCACCGACCGGCGACGGCACCGTCGTCGTCGTCGAGCCCGACGTGGTGCCCGCCGTCGACATCTACCCCACCGTCGCGCACGCGGGCGGGTCGTCGACGGTCTACGTCGACGACTTCACGGGCGGCGACCCCGTCTCGGTGCGGGTCGACGGCGACGCCGTCGAGGCCGACGACGTCTTCACCGTCCTGCCCTGGGAGTCGCCCTTCGCGTTCGACCCGACCGGCAGCGCTCTCTTCGACGTCGTCATCCCCGACGACCTGCCGCTCGGCGACCTCGTCGTGACCGTCAGCGACGCCCACGGCGTGAGCGTCTCGGCCGACCTCGCCGTCACGCCGCCCCTGCCCGTGCCCGCCGTGACCGTGCCGCAGGGCGCCACGGCCGGTGTCGTCACGATCAGCGGGGCCGGGGCCCAGCCCGGCAGCGCGGCCTTCGTCGTGGTCGGCGACCCCGCCGACCTGGCCGAGGGCTTCGGCTCGGCCGTCGGGGGCTCGACGGGCGCGACCGTGTCGTGGTCCGTCGAGGGCTCCGGCCTGACGGCCGACGAGGCGGACTCTGACGATCCCACCGACGAGGCCGATCCCACCGAGGAGGCCGGTCCCGCCGACGAGGCCGACCCCTCCGACCCGGCCGGCGACGAGGCGGTGCACGTGGGTGACGACATCGTCGTCATGAAGGAACAGGCCGACGACCCCGCCAACGGCCTGTACGACACCGAGCCCGTCCCCTACGACGCGACCGACGGGCCCGCCCAGGCACTCGTGCCCGTGGCCGCCGACGGCACCTTCGAGGCCCGGTTCGTCCTGCCCGAGGGACGCTTCTCGACCACGGCCTCGACCATCGACCTCGAGACGGGCGACGCCTCCGACCAGTCCGCGGTCGCCTCCTTCTCGGTGGCCGCGGCCTCGGCAGTGGTGCCGGCGGCACCCGTCGCCACGCCGGTGGCGGCCACGGGCGGCGTCGTCGTGGTCGGCCGGTCCGACCGCGCGGGACGACTGGCCTACACGGGCACCGACGGCTCCGGCACGGGAGCCGCGATCGCCGCCGGCCTGCTGCTGCTCGGCGGCGGGCTCGTGGCGGCCGCGCGCCTCCGCGTGCGTCGCCGCCCCTGACCCGGCCCCGGCCCCGGCCCCGGCCCCGGGTTCAGAACACCTCGAACCGCGAACCGAACCGTGAACCGCGAAGAAACGCGGTTCATGGTTCGGTTCGCGGTTCTTCGCGCACTGAGCGGCGCGGCGCGGCGCGGGGCGGGGCGTCCTAGCCGGTGACGACGGCCAGCTCGTTCGGCACTCCCGGCAGCGACGCCGAGGCGAGCACCTCGCCCGACGCCACGTCGACCGCGTGCAGCTCCGACGCGGCGGCGTCGCTCACGTACGCGACCCCCTCCGAGACGACGAGGCTCGGGTGCGAGTCCTGCCACTCGGCCGGTCCCTCCCACGCGCCGATGACCGGGTGCGACGCGGTCACGTCGCCGGTCGCCACGTCGAGCTCGTGCAGGGCGCCGTCGGTGCCGATCAGCACCGCGGTGTCGGCGTCGGTGCGGACGACGCCCTTCCAGGTGTACGACACCCCCTCGGGAAGCGCCACGATCGACGACGTCATCGACGACGTGTCGACCACGGTGAGGTCGGTCAGCAGCGAGCCCTCCGCATCGGGGTCGTCGTTGTAGTCGCCCACCATGACGGACGACTCGTCCGAGACGTAGGCGTTGCCCGTGCGGCCGTAGTCGTCGGGCGCGGTGAGCTTGGTGAAGGCACCGTCGGCGTAGACGAGCACGCCGTCGCTGCAGCCGAAGACCGCGACCTCGTCCTGGACGGTGCCCTCGCCGTGGACCGACGGGCACTCCTCGCTGCGGGCGATCTCCGCGCGGTCGGCGTCGAGCACGCGGACGCCGGTGCGCGAGTCGCTGTCGCCGATCGTCGTGAGCAGCGTGCCGTCCTCGAGCTCGATCGAGACGCCGTGGTGGGCGTCGGGCGCGGGGATCCGCTCGATCTCGGGCAGGGCCCCGTCCTCGGACGCGGTCAGCAGGTCGGCCGTGTCGAACACCGTCGTCTCGCCGGTGCCGTCGCTGAAGAGGATCGTCTTCTCGCCGTGCCGCACGACGTGGCCCGGCGTCGGAGCGTCGAAGACGAGATCGGTGAGCTCGGGCTCGCCGACGTGGTGCTCGCCGTCCGGCGTGGTCCACGCCCCGGTGTCGAGCACCTGGAACCCGTCCGCGGTCGACACGAGCACGTGCCTCCCGTCGCCGGCGGGGTTCACCCGCACGAAGCCCTCGAGGGGGATGTCCGCCTGCACCTCGAGGGTTCCGGCGTCGAGCACGAGCAGGCCGCCGTCGTACGTCGTCACGACGCGCGGCTGGGCGGCGGGGGCGTTGGTGGCGCCCGCCTCGGGGGCGGCGGCGGTGTCGGCGTCGCTGCCCGCGCCTCCCGGGGCGGAGCAGGCGGCGAGGCCGAGGCCCGCCGCGAGGCCGAGGGAGAGAGCGGCGATGGCTCGCCGGTGTCGCTGGATCATGTGGTCCTTCCGATGGGTGGGGATGAGGCCGGTCACGGTGACAGGCCGGTCGCGATGAGCCGCTCGTTGGAGCGCATCATCTCGAGGTAGGTCTCGGCTCCCCCGCCGGGGGCGCTGAGCGACTCGGTGTGCAGGGCGACGACGTCGACGTCGACGTCGGCCTCGTCGGCGAGCACCTGCACGAGGCGGTCGGGCTGGGACGAGTCGGCGAAGATCGTGGCGACCTGCGCCTCCTCGACGGCGGTCACGAGGCTCGACAGGTCGGACGCGCTCGGCGCCGCCAGCGTCGTGCCGCTCGGCAGCACCGCGCCCACCACCCGGAAGTCGTAGCGGTCGGCCAGGTAGCCGAAGACGTGGTGGTTCGTCACGAGGGCGCGGCGCTCGGCCGGAATCGCCGCGAACGTCGCCTCGAGCTCGGCGTCGAGCTCCTCGAGCTCGGAACGGTAGGAGGCGCCCGTCGCCTCGAGCGCGCCGCCGTCGATCCCGTCTACCTCCGCACCGATCGCGGCGACGAGCCCGTCGACGACGTCGAGCATGCGACCCGGGTCGGTCCAGAGGTGCGGGTCGACCTCTCCCTCGGCGTCGCCCTGGTCGTAGTCGAGCGGGACGATCAGGTCGCCCGCCTCGACGACGGGGACCCCCGCGTCGGCGGCGGCCTCGACGTGCTGGACGAGGCCCTCCTCGAGGCCGAGGCCGTTCGCGACGACGAGGTCGGCGGTGCGGAGGTCGGCGGCCTCCCGCGCGGAGATCTCGACGGAGTGCGGGTCGGCGCCCGGGGGCATGAGCGTGACGACGTCGGCCTGGGTGCCCACGAGCTCGCCGACGACGTCGCCGAGGATGTTGGTCGTCACGACGATGCGCGGGCGGTCGGGGTCGGGGGCCGCGCCGGGTGGGGCGCCGGCGGTGCAGCCGGTCGCGGCGAGGAGGGCGCCGGCTGCGATGGCCGCCGCGAGCGCGGCGCGCGCTGTGCGCCGGCTTCGGGGTGCGCAGGTTCGCGACTCAGGGACCAGCGTCGCGGGAGCACCGCCCTCCGACCCGACGGGGTCGGCCGCGACGGAAGTTCCTGAGCTGTCGACGCGAGGAGCCGACGCCGTGCCACCAGCGCGAGCGGAGCTCGCCGACAGGGCAGCACGGGCGGAGCGCGCGACGCGCGCGGCCCTCATCGGCCCGTCTCCACGAGCAGGTCCGCCGGCAGCTCGAGGCTGCGCGCCACGCGGGCGGCGTCGGCGTGGTCGATCTCGTGCACGAGGCCGCTCGCGGGCGAGTTCACGTAGCTGCGGGCGACGTCCACCTCGAGCTGCACCCCCGCGGGCAGCGCGCCGTCGACGAGGTCGCCGGCGAGTAGCGGCTCGGTCTGCGCGACGAGGCCCTCCGGCGACGACACGACCACCCGGCCGGACGCGTCGACGCCCACCACCGTGTCGTCCGAGTCGCCGACGGCCGTCGCCCGCAGCAGCGGCTCGGGCGTCGCGACGAGGGTCCAGGTGCGGGCGCGCACGTCGAGCAGCCAGGCCCCGCGCGTCCCGGCGACCGCGGCCACGGCCGGTCGGCCCGGACGGGCCTCGAACGACGTCGCGACGTCCGACGCCGGCGTGCCCTCGGGGTAGGGGATGCGCTCGATCCCGACGTCGCTCCCCTCCGACTCGGTCACGAGCACGGCCCCGTCGGCGCATCCGACGACGACGCCCACGCGGGTCGGGGCCGCTCCGCGGAGACCCTCGCAGGAGGCGCGGGCACCGTCCACCGTCTCCCCCTCGGCCGTGTAGACGCGAACCTCGTCCGCGGCCGAGCCCGCCCCGCCGCCGCCGACGCCGTCACCGCCGCCGCCGCCGCTCACGACGCTCGCCACGACGACGTCGCCGAGCGGCACCAGCACGCTGTCGTGCGGCGTGCCCTCGACGCGCCCGGTCTCCACGAGCTCGCCGTCGCCGAGAGCGTCGCCGTCGAGCAGCACGCCGCGACCGGAACCCGGCCACGTCACGGCGGTGACGGAGGCGCTGGAGGCGATCCGCGCCTCCTCGGCTCCCGGTCCGCCGTCGAGGTCGCCGGGCTCGGCGACGACGCGCGGCTCGGCCAGGTAGTAGTGCGAGTGGTCGCCGTGCGGGACGGTCCAGGCGGCCCCGTCGACGAGGGTGAGGCCGTCGGGGCCCGACGCGGCGACGTAGCGGCCGTCGGTCGCGAGGTGCGCGGCGGCGCCGACGTCGGCCAGGCGGACGGTCTGCTCGGTCGCGGGGTCGAGCGCGGTCAGTGTGCCGTCGGACGCGGCGACGAGGCGGAGCGCGGGCTCCTGCAGCTCGGACGCTCCCTCGACGTAGCCGTGCGGCACGGCGGTCTCGGCGTCGCCGATCGGGGCGGAGACGGCGCCGGACGAGGTCGCGGGGCTGCACGCCGTCACGGCGAGGAGCACGCCGACGGCGAGCGCGACCGCCACCGCAGGACGAGGACGAGGACGAGGTCGGGCCGCGGGACGGAGACGGGAGGCAGGGCGGGTCACGGGTGGATCGACTCCTTCGGGAGGGCGGGCACGACAGGCACGGCGGGCACGGCAGGGACAGGGGCAGAGGCGGCCGCGTCAGGCGCGGTGCCCGCGGGCGGGGCGGCGTGCCGGAGGCGCGTCACCGCTCCCCGGCACGCCGCCGACACCGCGGTCAGCGCCACCGCGACGAACGCGACGGTCGCGCCGGCGGCGGTCGAGGCGTGCCACGAGACGAGCAGGCCGACGAGGACGGCGACGGCCCCGACGGCGGCGGCGAGGGCCATGGTCGTGGGGATGCGGCGCATCCAGTGGCCGGCGGCGACGGCGGGGCCGAGCAGCAGGCTGACGACGAGGAGGCTCCCGACGGCCTGGTACGACGCGACGACGACGAGGGTCACGAGCCCGACGAGCACGACCTGCGCGAGGTGCGGCCGGAGCCCCGAGGTGCGGGCCACGCGGGGGTCGAAGGCGAGCGCGACGAACGGGCGGTGGAACGCCGCCACCGCCGCGACCGCGACGAACAGGGCCGCCGCGAGGAAGGCGAGGTCGGCCGCGTCGACCGCGAGCACGTCGCCGAAGAGCACGGCGGTGAGGTCGGTGGCGAACGAGCGGGAGCGCGACACGACGACGACGCCGAGGCTGAGCAGGGCGACGTAGAGCAGGCCGATCGCGGTGTCGGGCGAGACCCGCGACCGGCGGGAGGCGAGGCCGACGCCGGCGGTCATGACGCTGGCGCTCACGGCGGCCCCGAGCACGGGCGGCAGGCCGAGCAGGGCCGCCGTCGCGACGCCGGGCAGCACGCCGTGCGCCATCGCCTCGCCGAGGAAGGCCATCCCGCGGATGACCACCCAGGTGCCGACCACTCCGCAGACGGCCGCGACCAGGACGCCGCCCGCGAGCGCCCGGACGAGGAAGTCGGAGGCGAACGGCTCGACGAGTGCGACTCGGAGGGCGTCGACGAGCAGCGGAGGGCGGAGGGGGACGGTCACGAGCGTCGACCCTACATGAGAACGAATATCGTTAGCGTTCTCGATAGGGTGGAGACATGGACCAGGACCCGACCCTCCCCCGGCCCGCCGCGGCGGCGCGGCTCGACGACGTCACCGCACGCCACGACGGCACCGAGGCCCTCTCGGGCGTGTCGCTCGAGGTGCGGTCAGCTCGGCTGACCGTGCTCGTCGGCCCCAACGGGTCGGGCAAGTCGACGCTGCTCAGCGTGCTCGCCGGCACCCACGACGACGTGACCGGGTCGGTCACGCGGCCCCGGGGGCGCACCGCGACGGCGATCGTCGTGCAACGCTCGGCGGTGACCGACCGGCTGCCGATCACGGTGCGGGAGACGGTCGAGATGGGGCGCTGGGCCGAGCGCGGCGCGTGGCGGCCGCTGCGACGGGCCGACCGGGTCGTCGTCGCCGAGAGCCTCGAGGCGCTCGACGTCGGGCACCTGGCCCGCCGGCCGCTCGCCGACCTGTCCGGCGGTCAGCGCCAGCGGGTGCTCGTCGCGCAGGGCCTCGCCCGGCGCGCCGAGCTGCTGCTGCTCGACGAGCCGACGGCGGGGGTCGACGCGGCGGCGACGGCGCTGATCCGCGCGGCGGTGTCGGCGGAGCTCGCCCGCGGCGCGACCGTGGTCGAGGCGACGCACGACGCCACCCTGCGCGGTGCGGGGGTGGACGTGGTTCACCTCGTCGACGGGAGGCGGGTGGCCTGAGCCGGCCCGCGCCTCCGGCGGGCTACGACCCGGGCCAGTACTTGCTGATCAGGTCCTGGATGAACGGGATGACGTCCTGCACCTGGTCGACGCCCGCGAAGGCGACGGCCGGCAGCGGCCACACCGACACGAGCAGCGTCGACACGATCGCCGCGACGGCGAGGATCCAGGCCAGCGCGCCGTTCCGCGTGACGAGGATCAGCGCCAGGAAGGCCAGCGCGAGCAGGAACCCGATCACGGCGGCCCCGGCGATCGAGCCGACCGGCACGTCGAGCGCCCCGGCCGTGCCGGCGTCGGCCGCCCCGATCAGTCCGAGGATCGGCAGGAACACCCCGCCCACGATCACGAGGCACAGCACCACGCCGGTGCCGAGGGCCCACCACACCGCGCGGGCGCGGGGCCGGCGGGAGCTCGTCGCTCGTCCACGTCCGAACATCGTCGTCCTCCGTCTCGTCCGGGCCTAGGAGGCGCGGGTCGGGTCGACCGGCCCGGTCGCCTCGACGGGGCGGTCGCCCTCGTGCTCCGGCTCCGGGTCGCGGGCGGCGTCGGCGGCCTCCGCGGCGGCCTCGGCCGCACGGGCCGCGGCCTCGGCGGCGGAGGCTGCGGCGTCGGCGGCGTGCGCGGCCACCTCGGCGGCGTCGTCGCGCTCGTCCACGGGACCGTCCGCCTGTGCGGCGGCGGCCGGACGGGCGTCCTCGGTGCGCTCGGCGTCCGCGGCGTCGTCGTGGCCGACGGCCGGACGGTCGTCGTCCGCGCGGTCACGGGCGTCGCGGGCTCGGTCGACGGCGCCGTCCACGGCGTCGGCGGTGCCGTCGATGGCGTCGGCGATGGCGTTCGCGGCCGAGTCGGCGAGGCCACGGGCGCGGTCGCCGAGGTCTTGGCCGTCGTCGCCGGAACCGGAACTGGAAGCGGAGTCAGCAGTCGCGGCGGCGGCGTCGCGCTCGGCAGCGTCGCGCTCGGCGGCCTCGCGCTCCGCGGCGGCCCGCTTCTCCTCCTTCTCGCGGCGCTTCTCCTCCTTCGCCCGCTCCTTCTCTTCCTTCTCCTGCGCCTCCTTCAGCTCGTCGGCCTCGTCGAACGGCCCGTGCACGTCGGTGACCATGACGTCGACGGTGACCCCGTCGGCGTCGAGCTGGGCGACCGCGTGGCCGACCTGCGTGCGGACCGTCTCGGCGAGCTCGGTGACGTTCGTCGGGTACTCCGCGACGAGCGCGACGTCGACCACGACGCCTCCGGTCGTCCGCGTGATGGTGACGCCGGTCACCCCGCCGGCGCCGAGGCGCGAGCGGAGGGCGCCGACGGCCCGGGCGACGGGGGTGCCGAGCGCGTGGACGCCGGTCGTGCCGAGCACGGTGACGGCGATGGCCCGCTCGAGGGCGGCCTCGGGCGACGAGGCGTCGGGCTGGCCGACGGCCCCCAGGTCGATGGGAGTGACGTGGTGCGTGGCGTTGGAGGTCATTCTCGAGCCCTTCCTCGGGCGATCGGGGTCTGTCTGGTGTGCGGGTGCCGAGAGGCCGGCGGGTCGTCGGGGGCCGCGGCCGGATGGCGGCCGGCGGACACGACGACGGCCCTCGTCCTCGGCAGAGGTCGAGGGCCGTCGCGGGGTGGATCAGGGCGGGGAGGCGTCCTCGACGTCCTCGCCCGGGCAGGGCTGCGTCAGTCGAGGCGGGTCGCGCCGGAGAGCTGCGTGCGCAGCCCGCCGTTGATCTGCACGACGACCGGGGTCTCCGTGCCGAGCAGCGCGTCCCACGCCTCGATCGCGCGGTCGACGGCCTCGCGGACGTCGAGCGGCGAGGCTCCCTTGCGGGCGTTCGCCGTCACGCGGAGGACCGTCTGACGCTTGACGCGGAAGGCGGTGACGTCGACCGAGACGATGCCTGCGGTGTCGCTCAGCGCCTCCTCGAGCATCTGCTCGGCGACCTTCGCGTCGACGACCAGGTGGCCGCCGGTGGGCGACCCGGCGCCCTTGCCCTCGCTCAGCTCGAGCAGGGTGCCGGTGCGGCCCCCGCCCTGGCGGAGCGCGAACCACACGAGGAGCGCGATGAGCACGAGGCAGGCCACGGCGACGACCCAGAGGATCCAGGGCTGGTCGCCCGACAGGGCGTCGGAGGTCGGCCCGGAGGCGTCCGAGGCGGCACCTGAGACGGTCTGCTGCACGTCGGGCAGGAGCGCCCCGACGGCGACGGCTCCGCCGGCGGCCAGGAGGACCAGGCCGACGACGAGCACGAGCAGGCGGTTCAGTGCACGGTTGGTGGCGTTCATGCGCCCACCGTCCCCTTCTTCGACAGCACCACGCGGGGGCGCAGGGCGGGTCGGTAGTCGTAGCCGTCGAGCTCGTCGCGGACGGCCTCCTCGATGCTGCGGAGGTCGGCCGAGCGGCCCGACGTGCGGGTCACCTCGACGAGCGCCTGGCGCTTGCCGACGCTGACGCTCACCTGGTCGGGGTCGACGTCGCCGGCGTAGCTGGCGGTGCGGGCGAGCGAGCGGGCGATGACCCGGTCGTCGACGACGGCGGCGGCGCGGTCTCCCGCGGGGCCGGCACGACGACCGCGACGACCCGGTGCGAGGGCGACGACGATCAGCACGACGCCGATGATCGCGACGACGACGCCGACGGCCGTGAGGACGCCGACGGGCGCGGAGGCGGCGTCGAGCGTCGCCGAGGCGGCGTCGACCGGGGCGACCAGGAGGGCCTGTCCGCCGACGGCCGCGATGACCGACTCGGTGCCGATCCACGCGAACACGAGGATCAGCAGCACGGCGAGCGTGATCGCGATCCCCGAGCGGGACGAGTGCGTCTCGCGTCGGAGGATGCGCTTGTACAGCGACGAGGTGCTCACTGGACCCTCTTCTTCTTCTTCTCGCGCATGTCGGCTGCGGTGACGCGGAGGTCGACGCGCTCGACGGTGGAGCCGGTCAGCTGGAGGACCCGCTGCCGGATGGTGGTCTGGGCCGCCGTGAGGCGCTCCAGGAGGGTGCCGCGCTCCCGCCCGCCGTCGCCCAGGGGGGCGACGCGGATGGGGGTGCGGGCGACGACGGTCAGTGCTCCGTCGTGGTCGGCCAGCTCGACCGACACGTCGGACGCATCGACGTCGAGCGCGTCCGCGGTGACGGCCGACACGACCCGACGCACCGCGCGCGACGTGATCTTGTTGCGGCCGTGGAGGGCCCGGTCGGCCATCACCGCCGCGGTCACGACGACCGCCGCCCGCGGAGAGCGTCGGCGACGCCGCGCACGTCGAGCTTGCCCTCGAGCACGCGGCCGACGCCGAAGCCGATCGCGATGGCCAGGGCCACCAGGATCATGGCCCAGAAGCCGAACGCGAGGGCCGTGAGGGCGAGGACCGCCCCGACGGCCATGCCTGTCGTGGTCGTGGTCACTGGACGCGGCTGTCGTCAGCGTCGTCGTCGGCGTCGTCCGAGGGGATGAACACGTCGGAGACGGTCACGTTGACCTCGGTGACCTCCATGCCGACGACCTGCGAGATGGCGTCGGTGACCGAGCGACGGACGTCGTCGGCGACCTTCTGCAGCTCGACGGGGTACTCGGCGACGATGACGATGTCGGCCGCGACCTGCTTCTCGCCGACCTCGACCGAGACGCCCTGGCCGCGGTCCTGCTGGTTGATGGCGTTGCGGATCGCGCCGATGGCACGGGCGGCGCCGTTGCCGAGGTCGTGGACGCCGGGGACCTCACGGGCCGCGATGCCGGCGACCTTCGAGACGACGCCCTCGGCGATGGTGTTCTTGCCGGCCGCGTCGCTGGTGTGCTTGGCGGCGGCGTTCGTCGAGGTGGGGGCGACGTTGGTCATGGTGTGTCTCCTTGAGTGCGAGTGGTGCGCCACGGGGCCGTGGTGCGAGTTCCCGGTTGGTGGGACTCATCATTCAGACGCATCGACCCCCCCGAAGGTCATGGTCGATCAGTCAGCTGTCAGCTTTCGTCCCGGCGCCGCTCACTTTGCGGCCATCTGTACCCCGCTGCCTCGCCAGGGTCTCCCGGGGCTGCTCCCCGAACCGCGCCGCGTAGGCCGCGGAGAAGCGCCCCAGGTTGCCGAAGCCCCACCGCGTGGCGACGTCCGAGACACGCACCTCGCCCGGTCGGCTCCGCACCAGCTCGGCCTCGACGCGGTCGAGCCGCACCTGCCGCACGTAGGCGGCGGGCGACGTCCCGAGGCGCGACGACAGCAGCTGCTGGAGGGTGCGGGTGTGCATGCCGGCCGCGCGGGCCACGTCGGCCGGCGTGATGGGCTCGTGGGCGTGCTCGTGCACGAAGTCGACGGCGTCGCGGAGCTTGCCGCCCCGCTCGGCCCGGACCGCGCGGGGCACGTCCATCGGCCGCCACGGCACGAGCTGCAGCATCGCCCGCGCCAGCAGCAGCTGGGCGTCGAGTCGGAGCAGCGGCGACCCCTCCGGGTCGACGACGGCCGGCGTCGCGACCGAGACCGCCCGGCGCCACGTCTCGACGGCGGCGGGCTGCGGCTCGGCCGTGTGGTCGAAGACGACGAGCTGCGAGGGCCCGCCGTGCAGCTCGGTCGCCGTGTCCTCGAGGAAGCCCGGCGCGACGTGCACGAGATTGAGCACGTGCGGCTCGACCGCGAGGTCGAAGGGCAGCTCGGGCGGCAGGGTGAACGGGTCGGAGGCGCGGCTCGCCTGGCGTCCCCTCCGGTGCCGCACGGCCCCCGAGCCCTCGCGGAACCAGCTCACGACGTACTCCCCCAGCCAGGGCACCTCCCCGCCGATCCGGCCCGAGAACGTCGAGGTGCGGAGCGTCATCCGCTCGTCGCCCGCGCTGGCGTAGCGGTAGGAGAACGCCGACCCGACCGGCTCGCCCCGGAAGTCGCGGCCGCGCCAGATCTCCTGGTAGCGGGCGCACGCCTCGTCGAGGTCGGTGCCGGAGAGCCGGAAGCGCTCGGCCGTGGTCGGTGCCTCGCCGGCTCCCGGCCGGTCCCCGGCCTCCGCGGTCGCGACCCCGGTCGGTTCCTCGCCGGACGACTGGTACGTGCTCATGGTGCTCGGTCCTCTCGCGGCGCTCGTCCTCCGTCGGGACGACCACGCCGACTGCAGGACGAGCTTCGGGCCGGTTTCGTCACGGATCCGTCGGAGGCCGGGCGACGGCGTCCTGCCGGGAACGGCCAGCGACCGCCCCCGGCCCGTCGCCGCGTGGTAGTCACGACTCATGCGGACCGCCGTCCGCTCACCGCGCGACCCTGGAGGCCGAGATCGACGACGACCCGTTGCTCGACGCCACCGACGGCACCCTCGCCGTCCGGGCGCGCGACGGCGACGTGCACGCCTTCGAGGTCCTGGCCCGACGGCACGGCCCGCTGATGCGCGTGTTCGCGGGGCGCCTCCTCGGCTCCGACCTCGAGACCGACGACGTCGTGCAGGAGGCCTTCCTCACGGCCTGGCGTCGGCTCGGCGACCTCGAGGAGCCCGCCCACCTGCGCGCCTGGCTGATGCGCATCGTGAGCAACCGGAGCATCGACCGGCTGCGGGTGCGACGTGACCACGACGACGTCGACGAGCGCGAGCCCGCCGCCCCGCGGTCGCAGGCGCCGGACCGCGTGGTGGAGGCGCGCCTCCAGGTCGACGCGATGTGGACCGCCCTCGACAAGCTCCCCCTCGAGCAGCGCCGGTGCTGGCTGCTGCGCGAGACCGCCGGGTACTCGTACGCCGAGATCTCCGAGGCCCTGGGCCTGCCCCTCTCGACGGTGCGCGGGCAGCTCGCCCGCGCCCGATCCTTCCTGATGACCGAGATGGAGGCATGGCGATGACCCCCGTCGACTCCGCACCGCCCCCCGGCGACCCCGGCGACCTGCCCGGCGCCGCCCCCGCCGAGACGATCGACGGGTTCACCCTCGACGACCTCGCCGACTACCTCGAGCGCGGTCGGACGCCCCGCGACCCGCGGATCGAGGGGTCCGCCGACTGCCGGCTCGCCCTGCAGGCGCTGGAGCGGCTCGCGCCCCTGTCCCGCGCCTCCCTCGAGCAGGAGGCCGAGCGCGAGCCCGACCGCGACGAGGCCTGGATCGCGGGGCTGCTCGAGACGATCCGCGGCGAGGTCGTGGGCGGACGCGACATCCCCGTCGGCCACCCCGACCCCCGCACCGTGCTCAGCGTCACCGAGGCGGCCGCCCGCGGCCTCGTGCGCCGGGCCGGCGACGCGCTCGACGGCGTGATCCTCACCTCGACCACGTTCGACGGCGACGTCGACGTGCCCGGGGCGCCGGTCGTGGTCCGCGTGACGATCGCGGCCCGCTACGGGCTCGACCTGCAGCGGCTGGCCGACGGGCTGCGCGGGCAGGTCGTGGCCGCGCTGGCCACCCACACCCGGCTCGCCGTCACCGCGGTCGACGTCACCGTCGACGACGTGTGGCTGGCGAGCGACGTCGACCCGGACCTCGAGGGAGGCGCGCGATGACCGACCAGGAGACCAGGGCGACCGAGGGCACGGCCCCCGAGCAGCCCACCGACGCGACCTTGTCGCGCGAGCTCACCCGCCTGCTGCGCGGGGTGCCGGGCGTGGTCGACGTCTTCGACGCCCACCCCGTCGTGGAGGCGGCCGTGAAGGTCGTCGCCGCGGAGCTCGACCTGCGCGAGGCGCCGGGGCTCGTCGACGTCGACCGCTCGGAGGGGCTGCTGTCGGTCGCGGCCCACGTCGCCACCGACCTCGCGCAGCCGACGCCCGAGACGTTGGCCCGGGCGGCCGCGGCGCTGCGCGAGCACGTGGCGGACCGCGCCGTCGCCCGGCCGGGCGGCGGCCCGGGCGATCCCGACGGCGCGCCGACCGAGGTCGTCGTCAGCGTGACGGCCCGCCTCGTCGAGGAACGACGGGAGTCGGCCGCCCCGGCGGCGTGACCTGCCCCGGCCGGCGCGGGGCCCAGGCCCCGAGCCCCGCCCGGGCGGCCGTGCGGCTCAGGCCCCGAGCTCCTCGGCGACGCGGTCCCACCAGCCGACGGAGGCGGCGCGGACCGAGCCGACCCGAGCCTCCCACGCGGCCCGCGTCGTGCCGGCGTCGAGCCAGGCCGACCGCACGGCCCGCACCGCGCTGCCGAGCACGACCGACTCGACCGGCACGACGCTCGTCTGCCCGAAGGCACCGAGCGCACCCGTGAGCTTCACGCGCGTGTAGCCGTCGACGGACATGCCGACCGTGGGCACTCCCCCGGCGACGGCGAAGACCGCGGGGTGGTACCGGCTGGTGAGGTGCAGGGCGGCCCCCCGGGCGAAGCGGGCGGCGGCGACGGAGTCGGTGGTCGGCTCGATCCGCACGCGCGAGGCCGTCATCGCGTCGATCACGCGGCGGTGCAGCACGGAGTCGCCGCGCTCGTCGCCCTCGTGCACCGAGGCCCAGTGCGCGAGGAACGCGATCTCGAGGCCGGTCTCGTCGGCGACCGAGTCGAGCAGGCGGGCGAGGGCGGTGACGACCTGGCCCCGGTCGGCGTCGCCGACGTGCGTCGACAGGCTCACCGCGCAGTACGCGGCGTCGTCCGCCGCGACGAGGGTCGACCGTGGGGCCGGGACCGCCGGAGGCACGTCCTCCGCCCCGAGGAAGGTCGCGTCGTCGACGTTCTGCGCCACGCGCCGCGCGAGCCCGGGCTGCGTGTCGTCGGCCACGCGCCGCATGAGCGACAGCGAGGCGCCCTCGCGGACGCCGAAGAGCCGGGCGTCGCGGAGCAGCCCCGAGACGAGGCGCTCGTCGTCGGCGACGAGGTCGGGCCCGATCGTCTGGCCGGTGACGACCAGGGGGCGGCCGACGACCGCGGCGACCCGGCCGATCGTCGAGCGCTCGAAGACGTGGAGCGCCCAGCGCGACGCCATGTTGCCGCCGCCCGCGACCACGACGGCGTCGGACTCGCGCACCGCCTCGATCAGCGCACGGGCGGGGTCGTCGTGCGGGAGGGACGTGCGGCTGCCCTCGGCGGCCTCGACGACGCGCTGCTGCCGCTCGACCTGCCCGTCGCGGCCGCTCGCGACCGTGCCGAGCGCCGCCAGGCCGGCGGGGGCGAAGCCGATCGGGCGGACGGCGTCGACGCCGTAGCGGGCCGCCGTCTCGTCGGGGGCGGACGAGACGACCGTGACGGCGTCGACGCGACGCTGTCGGAGCTGCGTCACGAGCTCCTCGGTCATGGCCTCGTCGCCGATGTGGATCATGTCGTCGACGACGCCGACGTCTCCGATGACGAGTGTGCGCACGGGGGACCTCCGGGCCTGGGGGGGCCGTCGACGGGTGGGGGGAGAGCGCGAGCCGGGCCGCGCCTCCTCGACGGTAGCGGACGCGGGCGACCTCGTCGTGCGTGCGGGCTCGCCGCGCGACGGGTCAGGTCGCCGGGCGGCGACGCGGGAGACTGGCGGGCATGACCCGTGCCGAGCACCTCCGTGACGAGATCGTGCGCTCGGTGGGCGCCTCCGGGTTCGGGGCCCACGGGCTGCACGTGCTCGTCGGCGACGACGACGAGGCGGGGCACCTCTGGCGGGCCGACGAGCGGCGCGACGTGCACTCGGTCGCGAAGGGCGTCTGCGTGCTGGCCGCGGGCCTCGCGGCCGAGGAAGGCCTCCTCTCGCTCGACGAGCCCGTGGCTCCGCTCGTGGCGGGCGCCCGGCCCGGGCCCGGCGTCGACGCGATCACGATGCGGCACCTGCTGTCGATGTCGAGCGGCGTCGACCTGCCCTGGTCGGAGACGATCATGACCGACTGGCCCGACCTCGCCCTCGAGTTCCTGTCGCGGCCGTCGCGCGGGCGCGTCTTCCAGTACTCGACCGCGAGCACGTACACGGCGATGCGCGCCCTGGCGACGCGGGTCGGCGACGTGGCCGAGTACCTGCGGCCCCGCCTCTTCGACCCGCTCGGCATCGACGACCCGACGTGGGAGCGCTGCCCGCTCGGCCACCTCGTCGGCGCGGGCGGCCTCTGGCTCACGACCGCCGAGCTCTCCCGCCTCGGCCGGCTGGTGCGGGACCGCGGGCGGTGGGGCGACCGCCAGCTCGTGCCCGCCGGCATCGTCGACGCCATGCATTCCGACTGGGTCGTCTCGGGGCAGAACGAGGGATACCGGGGCTACGCCCTCGCAGGCTGGGACGGACCCGGCGATGCCTGGCGCCTGCACGGCGCCTACGGCCAGCTGCTGGTCTTCGGCGGCGACGCCGTCGTCACGGTCACGGCCGACGACCACCTCGGCGCCGACGCGCTGACCCGCACCGTCGCGGACCTGCTCGCGTCGCCGGGGCGGCCGCCCTCCGACTAGGGCGTGCGGCGGCCCGCGAAGAGCGCGTGCAGCAGGGGCAGCGCCGACACGGCGATCAGCCAGGTGCCGAGCACGTCGTCGCCGACGCGGAGCACGGCGCCGGCGACCAGCAGCCCCGCGAAGAGCACGGCCGACACGACGCGGCGCACCGCCCGGCGGATGCCCGTCAGCTGGCGCTCGATGCGCGGGCTGCCGACCTCGAGCGTGCCGTCCTCGAGGCGCGAGACGAGGTGGTCGAGCCGGCCCGGGAGGCGCACCGCGACCCCGGCGGCGTCGGTCGCCCGCCGGACGACGTCCTGCACGGCGTTGCCGCGCTCGTCGCGGACGAGCTGCGCGGCGTAGGGCTCGACGGAGTCCCACAGGTTGAAGACGGGGTCGAGCGCGCTCGAGACGCCGGAGGTGAGCGTCACCGCGCGGAGCACGAGCAGGAAGTCGTCGGGCAGCTGGAACGGCAGCGACCGGATGAGGTCGCCGAACTGGCCGGCGAACTCGCGGTACTCGCGCGGGTCGACCTCGCGGAGCTCGGCGAAGCCCATGCCGCCGAAGCGGGCGAAGGTCGCCGTGACGGCCCGCTCGAGCTCGATCGTGTCGGCGGTCGGCAGCAGCACGCCGAGGTCGCGCATCGCGCCGACCATGCCGCTGCCGTCGCGGCTGGCGGCGGCGATGAGCAGCTGGCGCAGGCCGTTGCGGGTGCCGGTCGGCACCTCGCCCATCATGCCGAAGTCGATGAATGTGAGTCGCCAGGGGCGCTCGCCCTCGGCCGCGGCGACCGGGGTCACGAAGATGTTGCCGGGGTGCGGGTCGGCGTGGAAGAAGCCGTTCGAGAAGAGCTGGTCGAACATGACGGCGGCGAAGACCGGTGCCACGTCGACCGGGTCGATGCCCGCTGCGCGGAGGCCGTCGACGTCGGTGATCTTGATCGCCGAGACGTCCTCGAGTACGAGCACGCGCCGGGTCGAGCGCTCCCACACGACGTCGGGCACGCCGACGCGGTCGTCGCAGTCGAAGTCGGCCGCGAAGCGGGCCGAGCTCGCGGCCTCGTGCAGGTAGTCGATCTCCTCCAGGCTCGTGCGGGCGAACTCCTCGACGAGCGCCGGGGCGTCGACGCGGTCGGAGACGAGCCGCACGTGGCTGAGCCAGCCGCCCACCTTGCGGAGGGCGGCGAGGTCGACGTCGACGATCCGGTCGATGCCCGGGCGCTGCACCTTGAGCACGACGTCGACGAGGCCGGTGTCGGCCGAGTCGACGGGACCGAGGACGGCCCGGTGCGCCTGCCCGAGCGAGGCGGCGGCGATCGGCTCGGGCGAGACGGAGGCGAAGACCTCGCCGAGGGGCACGCCGAGCTCGGCCTCGGCCAGCGCCCGGATCTCGGGGAACGGGACCGGCGTGACCTCGTCCTGCAGGCCCTCCAGCTCCTTCGTGATCTCGGGCGGCAGGACGTCGAGGCGCGACGACAGGTACTGGCCGACCTTGATCATCAGGCCGCCGAGGTCGAGCGCGAGCGCGTGGAAGCCGCGGGCGAAGCGCTGCATGCGCCGGGCGCGCGTGCGCTCGGCCACCCACCGGAGGCCGAGGCGCGGCAGCACGAGCTCGAACCACCAGGTCACGGCGAGGTGCCGTGAGGCGAACCGCAGGATCCGCCGGTAGCGGGCACGACCGGCGGGGTCGCGCACCGCGGAGCTGGCCTCGTCGAGACGGGGCGACGCCACCCGCGTCAGTCTCGGGCGAGGATCGAGTAGATGCGGCGACGGGCCTCGTCGAGCACCGCCACCGCCTCGTCGACCTGGGCGGAGGTGCCGGTGCGGCCGACCTGGGCCGTCGCGCGGGCCAGCTCGACGCCGGCCTTCGGCAGGGCCGTCCGGCGGTCGCCGCCGGAGCGCGGGGCCGTCCACGAGGCGGCCGGGTCGACGCCCGCCGCGGCACGGCCGGTGTCGGTCAGCGACCAGACCTTGCGCCCGTCCGTCTCCTCCGCCGAGATGAGGCCCTCGTCGGCGAGCAGCTGGAGGGTCGGGTAGACGGAGCCGGCGCTCGGCTTCCAGTCGCCGCCGCTGCGCTCGTCGATCTCGTGGATGATCTGGTACCCGTGCATCGGCCGCTCGGAGAGCAGCGCGAGGATCGCGGCGCGGACCTCGCCGCGCGGGGCGCGGGAGCCGTCGCGACGGTCGAAGGTGGACCGCAGCTGGTCCATGGCCTGCCACATCCCCTCGAGGTCGACGCCGAAGGGTGTCGGTGCGTGCGAGTTGCCCATGATGGTCTCCTGACGGGGTCGGACTGAGGGGTGCGACCGGCCTCCTGGCGGGGGCCGAACGATGCCCGAACGATATACCCGGCCACCGACGCCGCCCGGGGCCGGCACCCAGGCTCGGTGATGGCCCCCGGGGTCGGCCGCGCGGCCCCGTCGACGACTCAGGACATCTCGTCGCGGGCGCCCGGGCCTGGGCGCCGGGGCGAACGACGACGACGGATGCTCCTGAGTCGTCGACGCACGCGGAGGCGCGGTATGCGACCGGCGCATCGGACCCGCGAGGTGGACGGGTCGCCCGGTCGCTGCGCCGCCGGGTCGTCGCGTCGTCGGGTCGCCAGGTCGCCCGTCGCCAGGTCGCTAGGTCGCCAGGTCGCCAGGTCGCCAGGTCGCGGGTCGCTAGGTCGCCTTGACCGTCGCGAGCTCGTCCCAGTGGGTGGTCGCTCGGGGCGAGACCATGTCGCGCTTCATCGACCAGCCGCGTCGGTGGCGGAGGCCGGCGACGCCGAGCCCCAGGGTGTCCTCGCCGAACTTGCCGGCGATGCGGTCGATCACGGCGCCGTAGGCCGGCGGTGCGGCGGCGGCCTCGTCGAAGACGTCGAGGCTCGCGTGCTCGTCACGCGGCGTGAGCTCCATCAGCGTCACCCCGGCCCGGACGTAGCGCTTGTCGGGCTCGAGCTGCGGCCCGAGCGCGGCGATGGCCGCGCGGTAGAGGGTCGTCGCGTCGTCGGTGGGCTCGGGGAACGCGACCGACACCGAGTGGTTCGTGTGCCCGGCGGTGTCGGAGAACGGCGAGGTCGCGGCGAAGCACCGCATCAGGCGCGTCAGCGAGCCCTGCTTCCGCAACCGGGCGGCGGCCCGCTGCGTGTAGACCGACAGCACCTCCTCCAGCTCGGTCACGGTGGTGATGGGCACGGCGAACGACCGCGAGTGGTAGATCTGCTCGCGCTCGGGCTGGACCTGCTCGATCGGCAGGCAGTCGACTCCGCGGAGCTCGTGCACGACGCGGGCCTGGACGACGCCGAAGCGCTTCCGGACGAGCGCCGCGTCGGCGTCGCGGAGGTCCGCCGCGGTGTGGACGCCGAGCGGCGCGAGCTTCTTCGCGGTGCGTCGGCCGATGCCCCAGACGTCGCCCACGTCGACGCTCGCGAGGATCGCCGTCTGCTGGGTCGGGGCGTAGCTGCCGAGGTGACAGACGCCTCCCAGGGCGGGGTTCTGCTTCGAGCCGCGGTTCGCGAGCTTGGCCAGTGTCTTGGTCGGCGCGATGCCGATGCTGACCGGCAGCCCGATCAGCTTGCGCATGGCCCGGCGGATCTCGCGGGCCTGGGCGATCGTCTCGTCGAGCGTGCCGGTCAGCTCGATGAACGACTCGTCGATCGAGTAGACCTCTTGCTCGCTCGTGTAGCGGCTGAGGATCTCGGCCGAGCGGGCGGACATGTCGCCGTAGAGCTCGTAGTTGCTCGACACCGCGACGACGCCCTGCATCGCCGCGATCGGCGCGATGCTGTGCCAGGGCGCCGCCATGTCGACGTTGAGCGCCTTGGCCTCTTGCGAGCGTGCGATGACGCAGCCGTCGTTGTTCGACAGGACGACCACGGGCCTGCCCTCGAGGGAGGGGTCGAAGACCCGCTCGCACGAGACGTAGAAGTTGTTGGCGTCGACGATCGCGATGCTGCGCTCGGTCTGACGGGCCTCGGACGGCGTGCGCCCGGACGGCATGCGCGCGGACGGCGTGCGCCCGGTCGCCGTGCGCCCGGTCGGCGCGGGCCCGGGCCGGGCGGGCTCAGACACGATGCAGGCACCTCGTCACGACGCCCCAGACGGTCGCCTCGTCGAGCTCGGAGAGGACGATCTCGGGGTAGGCCGGGTTCTCGGGGCTGAGCACCATCAGGCCGTCGCGCCACGACAGGCGCTTGACCGTGAGCTCGGCGTTGACGACCGCCACGACGACGTGGCCGTCGTGCGCGTCGAGCCCGCGGTCGACGACGAGCTCGTCGCCGTCGAAGATGCCGGCCCCGGTCATGCTGTCGCCGCTCACCCGCACGAGGAACGTCGCCGTCGGGTCGCGCATGAGGTGCCGGTTGAGGTCGACCGGCCCGTTGTAGTAGCCCTGCGCGGGCGACGGGAAGCCGGCGTGGACGGCCTCCGACGCCTGCTGCGGCAGGAGGTGGTCGGGCCGCTCCTCTCCCCCGACGGGGCCGACGACGGCGGTCACCGCGAGCCCCCGAGGCGTGCTCGAGGCTCGACGAGGAGGCGCGCGTCATCACGCGCGCATGGCTCTCCGTCGTCGTCCACCAGGCCTCCCGCCGAGGACGATACGTCATGCCTCCGACACTGCCGCCGGGCGGCGGCGGGCCCGGGCTGCCGTACCGTGGTGCGCTCGACACCCGGGGAGGGACCGATGAGCGACGACGACCAGCCGCGGACGCACTACGCCGGCTCGTACGAGGCGCGGGCGCCCCGGGGACCGGTGGTCGTGGAGGAGGCGGACACCGCGCCTCCGGCCGGTGCGGGCGACGTGGACGTCTGGCTCTCGGAGTGGCAGGTCGCGGAGGACGCCTTCGTCGCGTGGGTGAGCGAGACCGTGGAGTGGGTCGTGGTGCCCGCCGACCAGGCCTGGGTCGAGCTGCTGTTCGCCGGGCGGCGGCCGGTGCGGCTCGACCGGGACACGGACGCGGACGCGACGGGTCGCTCGGGGACGATGACGGTGACCGGGCGCGTCTCGCGCCTCGACCAGGTGTCGACGGCGTTCGAGCCGACCCTCGACGAGGAGGGCCGGAGGCAGCTGTCGCCCGTCCCCGGCGGCGCGGTCGGGCACGAGGTGCTCTCGACCGACGAGCGGCGGGGGCACGCAGGCCGGCTCGTGGGCTGGGTGGTGCGGCTGCGGCGGGCGACCGTCACGCCGCGCGGCTGACGACCCGGCGGCGGCGGTGCACCCGTCTCGCGTCACGCCCTGCGCGTCGCGTCACGAGACGACGCGACGCCGTGCGCAGAACGTGACGCGACGCGACGTCACGCCTCCGGCCGGCGGCGGATGAGGTTCATCATCAGCTGCGACATGACGACCTCGTCGCGCTGGTTGAGCAGCTCGATGCGCGTGCGCACCAGGCCCCGGTCGGGCCTCGACGAGGAGGCGCGCGCCGACACCACGAGGAACCGCGCCCGCAGCAGGTCGCCCGGCCGCACGGGAAGGTGCCAGCGCAGCTCGTCGACGCCCGGCGAGGCGACGCTCGCCGCCTCGTTGAGGAAGTGGTCGACCATGAGGCGCATCATCACGGCCGTCGTGTGCCACCCGCTGGCGATGAGGCCGCCGAAGTCGCCGGTGCGCGACGCCTCGGGGTCGACGTGCATCGTGTGCGGGTCGAACCGCGTCGCGAAGGCCACGATCTCGGCCTCCGTCACCTCCGCCGGGCCGAAGGTGCCGCCGGCGCCGGGGACGTAGTCCTCGAACCATCGGTCGGCGAGCGGGGTCTCGGTGAAGGAAGGCACGGAGGACGACCGTACCCTCAGGCGGCCGCCAGGCGCCCGCACGGCCTGCGCCGCACCCCCGGACCGGCGTCGCACCCTCAGGCCCGGGGGTGCAGCGCCGGACAGGGGGTGCGACACGGGCCTCCACGACCCCCAAAGACCCATTCGACGGTGGCGGCGTGCGGCGGTCAGCATGGCCCTCGTGTCCTCTCTCGACGAACTCCGCGCCACCGCCCACCCGCTCCGGCTGCGCCTCCTCTCGCTGCTCACCGGCCTCCCGGCGAGCGCCGCCGAGGCCGGCCGCGAGCTCGGCTGCTCGCAGGCCAGCGCCAGCTACCACCTGCGTGTGCTCGAGAGGGCGGGGCTCGTCGAGGTCGTCGAGACGGTGCGCCTGCGCGGCGGCGAGGCGAAGCGGTACCGGCACGCCTCGTCGGCGCGGCCGTTCCGGGTGGACGCGCCCCGCGCCTCCTCGTCCCGGGCGGAGGCCGACGACCGCGAGCTGTTCGTCGACGCCCTCGCCGACGAGCTGCGGCGCCGCTCGGCCCTGCGCGCCGACGGCCCGCAGACGAGCACCGACGCAGAGCTCTGGGTCGACCCCGAGACCTGGCGCAGCGTGGTGCGGCACGTCGGGCAGGCGTCGGCGGCCCTCCACGCCGCCGCACGGGCCCCGCGCACGCCCGGCACCCGGCCCGTCTCGATGACCGCGGCTCTGTTCCCGCTGCGACGACCGTGACCGGGCCCGCCGGAGGCGCGTCGCCGGTCGCCGCCGCTCGTCACGCACCCGGACCGCTGCGGCACCGCACGTTCCGGTGGCTGCTGGCCGCACGGACGACGAGCGTCCTCGGCAACGCCGTCGCCCCGATCGCCCTGGCCTTCGCGGTGCTCGACCTGACGGGCTCCGCCGCCGACCTCGGCCTCGTCGTCGCGGCGCGGTCGGTCGCGAACGTCGCGGTGCTGCTGCTCGGCGGCGTCGTCGCCGACCGGCTGCCGCGCGACGTCGTGCTGGTCGGCACGTCGCTCGCCGCGGCCGCGACCCAGGCCGTCGTCGCCGCGCTCGTCGTCACCGGCACGGCGACCGTCCCGTCGCTCGTCGTCCTGGGCGTGCTGAACGGCGCGGTGGCGGCCGTCAGCCTGCCGGCGGCCGCCGCGCTCGTGCCCGACACGGTCCCGACCGAGCTGCTGCGACCGGCGAACGCGCTGCTGCGGCTCGGCCTCAACGGCGGCACGGTCGTCGGGGCGTCGGCCGGGGCCGGGGTCGTCGCGCTCGTCGGGCCCGGGTGGGGGCTCGCCGTCGACGCCGCCGGGTTCGCCCTCGCCGGGCTGCTCTTCTCCCGGCTGCGACTGCCGCGGACGGCGTCGCCGACCGGCCCGCGCGCCTCGGTCGTCGCCGACCTGCGCGAGGGCTGGGACGAGTTCCGCAGCCGACGGTGGGTGTGGATCGTCGTCGTCCAGTTCATGGTGCTCAACGCCGCCTTCGTCGGCGCGACGACCGTGCTCGGGCCCGTGGTCGCCGACGCCTCGTTCGGGCGGGCCGCCTGGGGGCTCGTCGTCGCGGCGCAGACCGTCGGCCTCGTCGTCGGGGCGGTGGTCGCGCTGCGCTGGCGCCCCCGCCGGGCCCTGGCCGTCGGCGTGGGGACGATGGCGCTGACCGCCGTGCCCGTGGCGGCGCTCGGTCTGCTGCCGACCCTGCCCGTGCTGCTCGCGGCGTTCGCCCTCGGCGGCGTCGCGCTCGAGGTCTTCGCGATCACCTGGGACCAGTCGCTGCAGACGGCCGTGCCGCGCGAGGCCCTCTCGCGCGTCTACTCGTACGACATGGTCGGCTCGTTCGTCGCGGTGCCGCTGGGCGAGGTGCTCGTGGGGCCGGCAGCACACGCGGTCGGCACGGGGCCGACCCTCGTCGCCTGCTCGGTCGTCATCGTCGCGGCGACGGCCGTCGCGGTGTCGACGCGGAGCGTCCGCACCCTCACGCTGCCCGCCGCACCACGCGTCAGGACCTGACCGTCGACCCCCGGACAGTGCGACACCCCCCGGTCCGGCGATGCACCCCGAGAACCAGGGGCGCCGTGCAGGATCGGGGGTGTCGGGAGTCGAGTCAGTTCGTGCCGAGCTTCTTGTCGACGGCCTCGCCGGCCTTGCGGATCTGCTCGTCGTGCCCGCCGCCGGTCTTCTTCGAGGCGAGCTCCTCGATCTTGTCGATGCCCGTGTCGGTGGCCCTCTCGCCCTTGTCGCTGTCGAGCGCGGCCTTCGCCTTGTCCATGAGACCCATGTCGGTCGTCCTCTCGTCGGTGGCCCGCCGACGCGGGCCGCCACCACACCACTCCTGTCGGACCGCTCGCGTCCGCGGCGCCCAGGGAGGTCCCAGCCTGGCCCGGGCGGGCGCGGCCTCCGCCCGACGTGCCGGCACGGGTCCGGGACGCGCGGCGCGGGCGAGGCGGGGGCGGCTAAGGTCGAGCCGACCTGGCCCGACCCGGAAGGACATCCCCGTGACGATCGTCTCCCCCGACGTGGACGTGTCCGGCCTCGAGGCCGCCGTCGGCGCCGACCGCGTGCTCCGCGACCCCGACTCCCTCGCCCGCTACAGCCACGACGACGCCGAGTGGGCGCCGTGGGAGACGCCCCTCGCCGTGGTGCTCGCGCGCACCACGGAGGAGGTCGCCGCCACGGTCCGCTGGGCCGCCGCCTCCGGCGTCCGGGTCGTGCCCCGCGGGGCGGGCACCGGCCTCTCGGGCGCGGCCAACGCCGTCGCCGATTCCGTCGTGCTCTCGCTCGAGCTCATGGACGCCGTGCTCGAGGTCGACGTCGACGAGCGGTACGCGGTCGTCCAGCCCGGCGTCGTCAACGACGCGCTGCGCGCGACCGTCGCCCGTCACGGCCTCTGGTACCCGCCCGACCCCGCCAGCTCGGCGATCTCGACGATCGGCGGCAACGTCGCCACCAACGCGGGCGGCATCTGCTGCGTCAAGTACGGCGTCACCCGCGACTACGTGCTCGGCATGACCGTCGTGCTCGCCGACGGCTCGGTCGTCGAGCTCGGCCGGCGCACCGCGAAGGGGGTCGCGGGGTACGACCTCGTCGGGCTCATGGTCGGCTCCGAGGGCACGTTGGGCGTCGTCACGTCGGTCACCCTCAAGCTGCTCCCGCTCGCCGGACGCGACGAACGCGCCGTGATCGGGTACTTCCCCTCCCTGGTGGCCGCGGGCGACGCCGTCGCCGCCGTGTCGCGGGCCGGCATCGTGCCCGCCGCGCTCGAGATCGTCGACCGGACGTGCCTCCGCGCCGTCGACGAGTGGATGCACCTCGGCCTGCCCGACGACGTCGACACGCTGCTGCTCGCGCGCGTCGACGAGCGCGGGGCGGCCGGCGACGAGCTCGCCGCGCACGTGGCCGACATCTTCGCCGCGGCCGGGGGCACCGACGTCGAGCGGGCCACCGACCCGGTCGAGATCGACCGCCTGTTCCAGGCCCGCCGGCTCGCCTACCCGGCGCTCGAACGCCTCGGCCCGGTGCTCACCGAGGACGTCTGCGTGCCGCGCGGCGCCGTCCCCGAGATGCTGCGCCGCATCCAGGCGACGGCCGCGGCCCACGACGTGACCATCGCGAACATCGCCCACGCCGGCGACGGCAACCTGCACCCGCTGATCATCGCGCCGGAGGGAGACGCCGCCGCCAAGGACCGCGCCGAGGCCGCCTTCTCCGCCATCGTCGACGACTGCCTCGCCCTCGGCGGCACGGTCACCGGCGAGCACGGGGTCGGCCTGCTCAAGCTGCCGGGGCTGCGGCAGGAGCTCGGCCAGCGCGTGCTCGACCTGCACCGCTCGGTCAAGGACGCCCTCGACCCCGCGGGCACCCTGAACCCCGGGAAGGCCTTCTGATGCCGAGCACACCGACCCCCGGCGCCGCGCCCGCCCCCGACGGCACCTCGACCCCCGGCGCCGCGCCCTGGACGCCGGGCACCCCGCCCGTCGCCTCCTTCGTCACCACCGACGGAGCCCGCATCGCCTACACCGACTCGGGCCCGGTGCCCGCGCCCGGCCGCACCGTCGTGCTCGTCGCCGGCTACGCGATGCCGGCGACCGCGTGGGCCCTGCAGTCGGACGCGCTGCTCGCCGACGGCCACCGCGTCGTGGCCGTCGACCGTCGCTCGACCGGCGAGAGCGACGACGTCGCCTGGGGCCAACGCGTCTCGCGCCACGGCGCCGACCTGCACGAGCTGCTCGAGCTGCTCGACCTCCGCGACGTCGTCGTGGTCGGCCAGTCGATGGGCGCGAGCTCGGTCTGGGCCCTGGTCGACGCCTTCGGCACCGATCGCCTCGCGGGCGTCGTCACGATCGACCAGACCCCGAAGATGGTCAACGCCGACGGCTGGGACCACGGCTTCTACGGCATGACGGCCGACGACAGCGGCTCGTTCTTCGAGGACGGCATCCCCGACACGGGCCGCGGCGCCCGCGTCGACGAGGCCCGGCCGGGAGTCGCGCGGCTGGTCGAGCGCATCGGCGGCATGCCCGCCGTGCGCCAGGCGAACGCGCCCGAGACGCGACGGCTGCTGCGCGACCACGGCCTGCAGGACTGGCGCGACGTCGTCGCCCGCCTCGACGTGCCGTTCGTCATGGTCGCCGGGCGCGACAGCCAGCTCTGGCCCTGCACCCACGCGGAGGCGGCGGTCGGGTCGAACGCGCACGGCACGGCCGTCGTGATCGAGCAGGCCGGCCACGCGACGAACCTCGACCGGCCCGACGAGTTCGACGCCGTGCTGCGGGAGTTCCTCGCCCGCCTCTGAGCCGCCGCCTGCGCCTGCCCCGACCCCGGCGAGGCCCTGCTCCGCCCGCCGGCCCTGTCGGCTACGCCCCGTCGACCGCCCGTGCGACGCGGCGCAGCCGCAGGAGCACCTGCAGCTCGAGCGACCGGTCGCGCCACCCGTCGCCGAGCAGCCCGTCGAGCGTCGCGAGCCGCTGGTAGACCGTGTTGACGTGCACGCGCAGCGCCGTCGCCGTCGCCCGCGGACGGCGCCCCTGCTCGAGGTAGGCCTCGAGCGTCGCGACGAGCGGCACGCCGCGGGCGGCCTCCTCGGCGAGGACGACGCCGAGCTCGCGGGAGGTCTGCTCCTCGAGGTCTCGGCGGCCGGTCCGGCTGAGCAGCACGGCGAAGACGCCGAGGTCGGCGGCCCGGGCGAGTCCCCCGCGACGTCCGAGGGCGGTCAGCGCCCGGGCGGTGCGGTCGGCCTCGGCGTAGGCGTCCCGCAGGCCCGCGGGGTCGACGACGGGGCCGGCCAGCCCGGCCGCGGGGGCTCCCTCGCCGATCCACCGCGCCTCCAGGTCGTCCGCGTCGGGCACGACGAGCACGAACCGTCCGGCGAGCGTGGCCGTGGCCACCCGGTCGCCGAGGCCGAGGCCCGCGGCCCAGCGACGGGCGACGGCCGGGTCGCCGCCGGCCACGACGACCGCGTGCGCGCGCCGCGGGTCGAGGCCGGCCCCGCGCCAGCGCCTCCGGTCGGCCGCCTCGTCGGGCTCGGCCCGGCTGAGCAGGTCGATCGTGGCGATGTCCCGGCCGAGCTGGTCCGCCCGCGCGGTCGCCCGGCTGCCGACGAGGGTCAGCGCGATGAGCGGCGCCGCCCGCTCCAGCAGCAGCAGCACCTCAGGAGGCGCGGTCCCCGCCCCGGCGCCGCTCCCGTCCCCGAGACCGTCGCCCTCCGCCCCCGCGGCCCGGGCGCCGGGGGACGACGCGACCCCGTCGACCACCAGCCCGCCGAGGAGCTGCCCTGCCGCCGTGACGGGTTGCACGACGCTCGTCCCGACGACCACGGGACCGCCCACGGGACGTGGCGTGGGCCCGAGCGCGGACCCGGGCGCGGACGCCGACGCGCGCCCCGGGACCCGACCCGACCGCCCCGCCGCGACCGCGTCCCGCTCGACCGCCGCCAGCGCCTCCCCCACGGCCCCCTCGCCGGGGTGCCCGGCCCAGCGGACCGGCACGTCGGTCACCACCCGCAGCCGCTCGACGAGCGAGGCCGGGTCACCGCCGGCGAGGACGGCCCGGGTGAGGTCGGCGTCGAGGCGGAGCGTCGCCTCCAGCTCGTCCTTGGCGTCGCGCAGCTCGCGCGCGGTGCCGGCGTTGTCGAGGGCGACGGCCGCGTGGGCCGCGAGCCCCGTGAGCAGGCCGATCTCGTGCTCGCCGAAGCGGCGCTCCTCGCGCTTGGCGGCGAGCAGCACGCCGAGCACGCGGCCGCGCACCGCGAGCGGCACGCCGAGCAGGCCGCGGATCGACTCGGCCGCGGCGGCACGGTCGGCTCCCTCCTCGTGCTCGAGCTCGTCGTCGACGGCGTAGTCGGAGGTCCACCGGGGCGTGCCGCGGGTCACGACGCTGCCGACGAGGCCCGCGTGCCGGGGCAGGCTGATGCCGACGAGCCGAGACGACCGGTCGCCGCTCGCCACCTCGATGCGGAGGTCGTCGCCGCGCAGCAGGGCGACGTACGTGAGGTCGACGCCGAGCAGGCGGCGGGCCTGGTCGACGACCTCGACGAGCAGGTCGGCCGGGTCGACGACCGCGGCGAGGCGACGGGCGACGTCGTTGAGGGCCGAGAGCTCGACGGCGCGCTGCCGACGCTCGCGGAGCAGCTGCGCGACCTCGACGGCGGCCCGGGTCTCGGCTTCGGCGACCGCCTCGTCGACCCCGGCCGCCAGCAGGGACCGGCGGTGCGCCTCCAGCTCGGGGAGGTCGGCCTGGTCGACGAGGAGCTCCAGCCACCCCCGTGCCGTCATGGTCGCACCCTCCACTCGATCCGTCGACAGTAGACGATGCAGCCGTTGTCGCGGGCGGGGACCGAGCCGCAGAGTAGAGCGTCCCCGAGCGGCAGCGCCGCCCCTCAGCTCAGGAGCCCCCATGACGAACGTCCGCCCCACCTCCCCCGCCGGCTCCGCGCCGGACGCCGGCAGCGCCTCCGCCCTCCCCGACGTGCCCGTCGCGCCCGGGGCAGCCGGCGTCGCCGCGGTCGCCGAGACCCCGCCGGCACCCGGGGCGCCCCTGCGCCTCCGTCGCCTCTCGATCGGCCTCGCCCTCGTCTACGTGTCGATCCTCGCGATCAACTCGGGCGGGCTCGGCATCCTCATCCCCAACCTCGTCTCCGACATCGACGCCGCGAACAAGATCGGCAACCTCGCGATCGTGACGACCGTGGCCTTCCTCGCGAACGTCTTCGCGCAGCCGATCGCCGGCGCCCTCTCCGACGCGACCCGGTCGCGCTTCGGCCGCCGCACGCCGTGGATGGTCGGCGGCGCCCTGCTCGCCGCCGGCTTCGTGCTCGGCCTGCCGCTGGCCGGCTCCATCGTCGCCGTCGCGCTGGTCTGGCTCGTCGTGCAGCTCGGGCTCAACGCCCTGCAGGCCGCCGCGACCGCCCTCGTGCCCGACCGCTTCCCCGCCGCCCAGCGCGGCGGCGTCTCGGGCCTGATCGGCCTCGGCATCACGGTGGGCAACACGGCCGGCGCCATCGTCGCCGGGTCGTTCGCCGACCGGGGCGCCCTGCCCTACGTGATCCTCGCCCTGCTCGTCGTGGGCGTCGTCGCCCTGTTCGTCGTGCTCAACCCCGACCGCTCGTCGCGCGACGAGGTCGCCGTCGAGCGGCCCACGTTCCGCGAGTTCGCCCGCGGCTTCTGGGTGTCGCCCCGCAAGCACCCCGACTTCGCCTGGGCTTTCGCCGCGCGCTTCCTCATGGTGATCGGCTTCTACGGCGCGCAGACCTTCGGCCTGTTCATCCTCCGCGACTACATCGGGCTGAGCGACGAGGCCTCGAACGGCTTCGCGGCGCAGATCGGCATCGTGCTGCTGCTCGGCGTGCTGCTCTCCGCCCTGACGAGCGGCGTCCTCTCCGACAAGCTCGGCCGCCGCAAGCCCTTCATCATCGGCGCCTCGGTCGTCATGGCCCTCGGCCTCGCCGTGCCCCTGGCGTTCCCGACCACGACGGGCGTGCTCGTCTACAGCTTCCTGCTCGGCCTCGGCTTCGGCGCCTACATCTCGATCGACCTCGCCCTCATGACCGAGGTGCTGCCCGCGTCGATGACCTCCGGCGCGAGCACGGCCGGGCGCGACCTCGCCATCCTCGGCCTCGCGACGACGCTGCCGCAGGCGCTCAGCCCCTCCATCGCGGCGGGCCTCGTCTCGCTCACCGGCGGCTACCCGGTGCTGTTCGTCTCGGGCATCGTGTTCGTGGCGCTCGGCGCGCTGGCGGTCATCCCCATCAAGTCGGTGCGCTGACCCGTGCGGCTCGAGAGCACCACGACCGGCGACGGCGAGAGGCATGTCGGCCTCGTCCACGGCCTGGGCGCCGACGGGGCGACCTGGGGCCCGCTCGTCGACCGGATGGCGGCGGCCGGCGGGTTCACGGTCACCACCGTCGACCTCCGCGGCCACGGCCGCAGCGCACGCGCCGGCTCGTACGCCCTCGGCGAGCTCGCCGACGACCTCGTCGAGACGCTCCCGACCGGCCTGCACTCGCTCGTCGGGCACTCGCTCGGCGGATCGGTGCTCGTGCGGGCCGTCGCGCGGCTCCGCCCGGCGCACGCCGTGTACCTCGACCCCGGCTTCCACCTCGCGCTGCCGACGACGGGCGTCGCGGGCCGGCTCTTCTGGGCGGTGCCGCCGCTGACGCTCGGCGTGGCCGGCCTGCTGCAGGCGCGGAAGAGCGCAGCCCTCCGCAAGGGCTACGAGCCGGGGGCCTCGGAGCTGCTCGACCGCGCGAAGGAGCGCTTCGACTCTCGCATGGCGATCGGCGTCTTCCGCGACGTGGCCCACCACCCCGTCGCCGTCGAGCCGCCGGCGGTGCCGTCGACGCTCGTGCTCTCCGACGACTCGCCCGCCGTGCTGCCCGAGGCGGTGCTCGCCCGGCTGGAGCAGCAGGGCTGGGCGGTGCGACGCCTCCCCGGGGTCCACCACGACATGCAGCTGGAGGCGCCCGACCGCACGTTCGGGCTGGTCGCCGACCTGCTCTGACGCGGGCCGCTTGACATGATCGGCTAAGGGTCGTAGCTTTCGGCTATGACCATTAGCCAGGAGGACCTCGTGACCCCGCAGCTGACCACCGACGGGGGGACGCTCGCCTACGACGTGGCCGGCTCCGGCCCGCTCGTCGTCCTCGCCCACGGCATGGGCGACACGCGCCGCTCGTACCGCTTCGTCGTGCCCGAGCTGGTCGCCGCCGGCTACCGGGTCGCGACCCTCGACGTGCGCGGCTGCGGCGAGTCGAGCACCGGGTGGACGGGCTACGCGCGCTCCGACATCGCCGGCGACATCGTCGCGCTCGTCCGCCACCTCGGCGGTCCGGCCGTCGTCGTCGGCCAGTCGATCAGCGGCGGCGCCGCCACCATCGCCGCGGCCACGGCACCCGACGACGTCGTGGGCGTCGTCGAGCTCGCACCGTTCACCCGACGCCAGTCGATGAGCCTCCTCGGCCTGGTCCGCGACGCCGACCACCGCCGGGCGACCGTGCAGCTCGCCCGCGTGATGCTCGGCGGGAGCCTGTCGGGCTGGTCGTCGTACCTCGACGTCGGCGTGGCCACGCCTCCGGCCGACTGGCGCGACGAGCGGGCCCGCCTCACCGACGAGCTGCGTCAGCCCGGGCGCATGGCCGTGCTGCAGGCCATGATGAAGACCTCGCCGGCCGAGGCCGGGGAGCACCTGCCCGGCGTGCAGAGCCCCGTGCTCGTCGTCATGGGCGCCGCCGACCCCGACTGGACCGACCCCGCCGCCGAAGGCGCCGGCATCGTCGCCGACCTGCCCGACGGGCTCGGCCGGCTCGCGGTGCTGCAGGGCGTCGGGCACTACCCGCACGTCGAGGCGCCGGGCGAGCTCGTCGCGCTGATGCTGCCGTTCCTCGCCGAGGTCGCCCCGACCGGCCCCGGCGCCGCGCCGGCAGCCCCGACCTCGCCCGCGACCGATGCCTAGGGCGGGCCTCGACCCGAGCGTGGTGACCGAGGCCGGCGCCGCGCTGGCCGACGAGCTCGGGCTCGCCCGGCTCGGCATCAGCACGCTCGCCGACCGGCTGGGCGTCCGGCCGCCGTCCCTCTACAAGCACGTCGACGGCCTCGACGACCTCACGCACCGGGTCGCCCTCCTCGCGGCGACCGAGCTCGGCGACGCCCTCGCCGCCGCGACCGACGGGCTCGCCGGGCGCGACGCGCTCCGCGCCGCGGCCCGGACCCACCGCGACTACGCGCTCGCGCACCCGGGCCGCTACGCGGCCACCGTCGGGTCGCGTCCGGCCGACGCCGACGACCCGCTGGCGGGCGCGCTCGACCGGGCCCTCACCTCGTTCACGGCCGTCCTGCGGGGGTACGGGCTCGACCCGGCCGACGACGTCCACGCGCTGCGGTACCTCCGCAGCTGCCTGCACGGGTTCGCGAGCCTCGAGGCCGGCCGGGGCTTCCAGCTCGGCACGGACGTCGACGCGAGCTTCGACTGGCTGGTCGACGCCGTCGACCGAGGGCTGCGGGCGGCCGCGGGGCGCTGAGCGGGCTGAGCGCGCAGGCCGTGCCCGCCCGCCCGCACCCTCGAGACCCGCACACACCCCCCGGCGCGCACGAGGGTCCGTGCGAGTTCGCGGGGTGCATGCGGGTTCGCGGGGCGCATGCGGGTGCGTGCGGGTGCGTGCGGGACCGCGCGACACCCGCGCCTCAGCCCCAGGCGACGATCACGTCGACCACCCACGTGACGCCGAACCGGTCGGTCACCTTGCCGTACAGCGGCGAGAACGCCGACGGGCCGAACGGCACGTGCACCGTCGCGCCCTCCGACCCGGCGAGCGCGCCGCCCAGCCGGGCGATCTCGTCGGCGTCGGTGCCGCGCAGGGACAGGTAGAACGGGTTCTCGCCGGGCGACCAGGGCAGCGAGTCCTGCACGTCGTACGCCATGACGTGGAATCCGGAGGGCGAGGTGACCTGCCCCCAGACGACCTGGTCGGCCTGGTCGGGGCCCTGGCCCGAGTCGGCGTCGGAGTCGCCGTAGCGGACGAGCACGAGGTCGCCGCCGAACACCGACTGGTAGAACGCGAGCGCCTCGGCGGCCTGGCCCCGGAAGTTGACGTGGAGGGTGCTGGTGACGGTCATGGTGGCTCCTCTGATCTGCTGACGCGCCCGGCTCCGAGCGCTGGACCCATCCCACCGCCCGTACCGGTCAGCACGCGTCCGCATCGTGAGGGAGGATCGGGGCATGCCTGCCGCACCCGCCTCGACGACGTCGCAGCGCCTCCTCGCCCTGCTCTCCCTGATGCAGACGCCCCGCACGTGGTCGGCGCCGACGTTGGCGGCCCGGCTCGGCGTCGGCGAGCGCACCGTGCGTCGCGACGTCGAACGGCTGCGCGAGCTCGGCTACGCCGTCGACACGACGCGGGGGCCCGAGGGCGGCTACCGGCTGGCCGCCGGCGAGCAGCTGCCCCCGCTGCTGCTCGACGACGAGCAGGCCGTCGCGGTCGCGATCGCGCTGCGCACCGCCGCCGCCGCCGGGGCGGGCATCGACGAGGCCGCCGACCGCGCCCTCCGCACGATCGGCCGCCTGCTGCCCGACCGCCTCGCCCGTCGCGTCGGGCGCCTCGAGATCGGCACGGCGAGCGCCGGCCCCGCCCCCGCGCCGGTCGACCCCGACGTGCTGCTCCGCCTCGGCGAGGCGATCCAGCAGCAGGTCGAGATCCGCTTCGACTACGCGAGCCCCGCCGACGAGGAGGCGCGGGCCGGCTCCCCCGCCGCGCCCGCCGCCCAGCCCGGCCCGGCCCGACGCGCCCAGCCGCACCACCTGCTCCTCCGGGGCGGCCGATGGTACCTCGTGGCCTGGGCACCGGAGCGCGACGACTGACGCACCTTCCGGGTCGACCGCCTCGACCTCCGCCAGCACACGGGCCGGCACTTCAGGCCGCGCACCGTGCCCGGCGGCGACCCGGCGGCCTTCCTCTCCGCCCGGGCCAAGGGCTCGACCGGGGCCGACGCCTGGCCCTGCACCGGGTCGGTCGTGCTGCGGCTGCCCGTCGGGCAGGTCGCGCCGTACGTCCACGACGGGACGGTCGAGCGCCTCGACGACGAGCGCTCGCGGGTCGAGCTCGGGTCGTGGTCGTGGCGAGCGCTGGCGGCCCGCGTCGCCGGGCACGACGGGGAGGTCGAGTCGGCGGAGCCCGCCGAGCTGCGGGCGGCGTTCGCGCAGCTGGCGGAGCGGCTCGCGCGGGCTCCCGCGCGGCCGCCAGGCTGAGAAAGCGACGAGTGTTGTCCGCAGTAGTGCCGACTCGACATCGTGGCGGCGATGACGTTGACTTCATGTGGGGAACAGCCTGCTCGGGTGCAGGCCTCCCTGAGCCGGGGCAGCTCTCATGGTGTCGCCCTGGCGCTGTGGCTGGGCCGTTCGGGTGTGCCCAGCCACGGGCGGGGCGGCGGGGTCCGCCGCCCCGCCCTTTCTCCCCCTCCAGCCCTCGTGACCCGAGTTCTGGGGCGTCGCGCGCCCTCTCGGGGCTGCGTCAGACTGGGCGGAGAACGCCCCGTCGAGCGAGTCCGTGACATCTGGCGCCGTCACCACGTCATGCAGATGCGCCCCTACGACTGACCATCGTGGGTCGCCGACAGGACGAGGACCAGGAGACCCCATGACCAGCACCTCCGCGTCAGAGTCGAGCCACGGGACGACCGCCCCACCCGCCGCGCCTCGGACGTCGACGTCGACGTCGTCGTCGTCGTCGAGCCTCCCCACGGCGCCTCAGCGGGCCCGCTTCTCGACGGACGACATCGAGGAGGCGCGGAGCCTGCTCGAGACCACCTACGATGGGCGCCAGTTCCGCGCGCGCCGCGGGGCCGACCGTTTCGCGTTCCGGTTCGCCTCGGCCGGCGACGACCGCCTGAGTCTGCAGACCGGCACGTTCCTCGGGCACCTGCAGGGCACCATCCCGTGGTCGCGCGACTACGTGGTGTCGTGGTTCCGGTCGGGCTCGGTGACGATCGACCACCCCGGCGGGCAGCTGACGAGCGTGGGCTCGCGCCCCTTCCTGACGCCGACCGAGACGTCGTACTCGTTCTCGATGACGCCGCACCGGCACGGCATCGTGCACATCGCCGCGGCGTTCCTCGAGGAGGTCGCGGCGGAGACGCACGGCCGCCACCCGCAGCGCATCGTCTTCGACTACGCGGCGGTGCCGTCGGACGAGGCCCTCGAGGCGTGGCGCCAGGCCCTCGGTGCGGCCACGCCCGTCGTGGTCGGGGACACCACGCCGGCCGACGTCCGCCTCGCGGCGCAGACGGACATCGCGCGGGCGCTGCTCGACCTGTTCCCGTGGCGGGCGGTCGACGTGCCCGACGCCGTGCGGACCGAGCGGATGCGCCGCCTCCGCCAGGCCGCGGAGTACGTCCACTCGTACGCCGACCAGGCGATCACCTCGGCCGACATCGCGACCGCGGCGGGCATGCACACGCGCACGCTGCAGCAGCTGATGAACGAGCACCTCGGCTCGAGCCCGACCCTCTACCTGCGCCACGTGCGACTCGACCGGGCCCGGCAGGACCTCCTGGCGGCCCGGCCCGGCGAGGTCCTGGTCGGCGACATCGCGCGCCGGTGGGGGTTCGGCAACCTGGGCCGCTTCAGCGCCTCGTACGCAGCCCGGTACGGCGAGCAGCCGCGGGAGACCCTCGCGCGGTGACGCGGTGACGCGGTGACGCGGTGACGCGGAGGCGCGGAGGCGCGGAGGCGCGGTGGCGCGGAGGCGTCCCGGCGGTTGCTACCGGTCGAAGAGGTCGCCGAGCCCGGGGATCGAGAAGCCCTCGCCGAGACCGCCGACCTGGTCGCCGAGGCCGGTGAGGTAGTCCTCGCCGCCCTGCGCGAAGCCGTCGACGCCCTCGGTCAGGCCGCCGAGCCCGTCGGTGAGGCCGGTGATGCCCTCGAGCCCGAAGTTCTCGGCCAGGCCGCCGAAGTCGACGCCGTCCGCGAGGGCACCGGACAGGAGCGGGGCCGCGACGCTGCTGACGGCAGCGCCCCCCGCCACGGCGAGCGCGAGACCGCCGAGGGCGGCGACGCCGACCCCGGTCGCGGCACCGGCGGCGAACCTGCCCGCGCCGGAGCCCGAGCGCGGTGCGGTCGCCGCCCCGCCGTCGCGGCCCCGCCCGCCGAAGACGCGCTGCATGAGTCCGGGGTGCACGGTCTCGCCGCGGGTCGCGGCCCGCGCGAGATCGTCGGTGCTGCCGCTGCGGGGCTGCTCGTGGGCGGGCAGCTCCTCGGCGAGGCGCGCCTGCACGAGCTCGCGCTGCTGCGGGGTCAGCCGCGCGAAGGCGTCACGGTGCACCTGCTCGAGCTGATCGGGCTCCGCGGTGCGGAGCAGGTAGTCGTACTTGCCCAGGGCGACGCGGTCGGCCTCGGAGGCCCGCGGTGCCGAGCCGGCTCCGTCCTGGGGGCGGGCCCGTCGCTGACCGGCCTGGTCGGGGGCGGCCTGCTGCGTGGGCTGTGCGGTCGGCTGCTGTCGCACCGCGCCTCCTCGTCCACCCTCGTCGCCTGTGAGCCTGTCAGCGGCGGTCCGGACGAGGTCTCGCCAGTCTCCGCCGGAGCTGCCTGCCGGTCGATGCTGGCCGGACCGGTCCGCTGACGACGAGGAGGGGGACGAGGACGAGTTCGAGTCGCCGAGCGCTTTCGCGGCGGCGCCCAGGAGGCGCTTGAAGTCGGGCATCCGCCCATCGTGCTGGGTGGCGATGTGGAGACCCCCGGGAGAAGCTGCGGAAGTGATCCGAACCGTCCCGTTCGACCTGTCGCCCGGGGTCGCTCAGACCACGCCGTGCTCGTAGGCGAGGATGACGATCTGGACCCGGTCACGGAGGTCGAGCTTGGCCAGCACGCGTCCGACGTGCGTCTTGACCGTCGACTCGCTGAGCACGAGCCGATCGGCGATCTCGGTGTTCGTCAGCCCCTGCGCGACGGCGACGAAGACGTCGTTCTCGCGCTCGGTGAGGCCGCCGAACAGGGCCGACGGCGCCACGGCAGCGCGAGGGAGGCGCGGCACGGCGACGTCGAGGAGCGCCCGCGTCGCTCGCGGCGAGACCACCGCGTCGCCGGCGGCGACCGCCCGGATGCCCGCCAGCAGCTCGGCCCGCGGGGCGTTCTTGACGAGGAACCCGCTGGCACCGGCCCGGAGGCCGCTGAACGCGTACTCGTCGAGGTCGAAGGTGGTGAGGATCAGCACCCGGCTCGCGGGGTGCTCGTGGGTGAGGCGTCGCGTCGCCTCGATGCCGTCCATGCCCGGCATGCGGACGTCCATCACGACGACGTCGGGTCGCAGCGACGCGACGGCCACGAGGGCCTCCTCGCCGGTGCCCGCCTCGCCGACGACGGCCAGGTCGTCGGTGGACTCGACGATCATGCGCAGGCCGTGCCGGACGAGCTCCTGGTCGTCGACCAGCAGGACCGTGGTGGCGTCGCTCATCGGGTGCCCTCCCCGGGCTCGAGCTCGACGTGCACGCGCCAGCCGCCTCCCGGCACCGGGCCGGCCTCGACGGAGCCGCCGACCATGCGCGCGCGTTCGCGCATGCCGAGGAGGCCCCGGCCCGAGCCCCGCCCCACGGCAGGGTGTCGGTCGGCCCCGTCGGCGTCGTCGCCCCGCCCGTCGTCGGTCACGGCGAGGCGGACGACCGTCCCGAGGTCGAGCTCGACCCGCACCTCCTCCGGGGCGACGGCGTGCCGCAGGGCGTTCGTCAGCGCCTCCTGGACGATGCGGTACGTCGCGGCCTGCACTCCCTCCGAGTGCCGGGTCTCGCCCCGGGACTCGAGCACGACGGGCAGGCCGGCGGCCCGGTACGACTCGACGAGGGCTGGCAGGCCGTCGAGGGTCGGTGCGGGCTGCAGCTCGGCGGCCGCGGCGGCGCCGGCCTCGTCGGTGGCCCCGAGGAGGCGCCTCATGTCGGCCAGGGACCGCTGCCCGACCTCGACGATGTGCGTCATCGCCTCACGGGAGCGACGCGGGTCCTTGTCGGCGATGGCGTCCGCGCCGTCGGCGAGGGACACCATGACGGAGATGCCGTGCGCCACGATGTCGTGCACCTCGCGGGTCATCCGGGCGCGCTCGGCGGCGGCGGCGAGCTGCTCGCGCTGCTGCTGCTCCCGGGCGAGGCGCTCCGCCCGGTCGACGAGGGCGGCGACGTAGCGACGCCGACCGCCGACCGTCACCCCGACGAGCACGGCCACGAGGGTGACCAGCACGAAGACCGGGCTGAGCAGGGCGACCCCGCTGCGCGTCCCGTCGCCGTGGAGGACGCCGGAGAGCGCGACGGCGAGGCCGCCCCCGAGCACCGAGACGCCCAGGCCGATCCAGGCGCTGCGATCGGAGCGGTGGACGGCGAGCGCGTAGAGGGCGAGCGAGACGCCGAGGGGGTCGAGGCCCGAGTCGACGACGGTGGACGTGACGGTGGCGAGGCCGATGACCACGAACGCCGCGCGGGGACGCCGTCGACGGACGAGCAGCGCCGCGGCCGACGCCCCAGGCAGACGGCGAGCGCGACGTCGACGCCGAGCGGTCGCCCGTCGCCGGTGGCGAGGTAGGTGCTCGCGAGGCCGAACGCCGTGACGACGACGTAGGCGACCGCGACGAGGACGTCGACCGCGAGGGGGTGGCGCCTCAGGAGGGCTCGCAGCGCACCGGGCGGTCGCGGCGCCTCCGGCAGGTCCGACCGCACGTCGAGGTGCACGTCGGCGGTGGCGCCGACGGGCACGTCACCCGCGGCCGGGGGTCGTCGAGCGGGCATGACCACGACCCTACGCAGCCGTCGGCGCGGCGGCGCGGCGGGGCCCCGGGGCCACGACCTGGGCCGCGGGCCGGCCTGCGCGAGCGACCGTCGACCCGCCGAACACGACGAGCCAGCAGATCGCGACCGAGGTGGCGACGAACTCGAGCACCCCGCCGACCTCCGTGGCGAAGCGCAGCAGGGAGAGGACGCCGCCCGCGGCGGCCACGAGCGCCACGAGCAGGCCGCACGACATCGAGAGCACCCGCAGCGCACGGTGGCCGGCGGCGAACGACGCCTGCAGCATCGCGACGCACGCCGCGGCGAAGGCCAGCACGGCCGACGAGGTGTGGACGGCGTCCTGCAGCGTGGCCGAGGGGCCGACCGGGAGCGGGCACCCCGCGGTGCACGGCACCTGCGAGGCGACGAGGAAGAGGGCGGCGGCCACCCCGATCGACGTCGACACGGTCCAGGCGCCGAGCAGGCGGACCGACGCCCGGACGCCGCGGCCGGCCCACGCGACGCAGGCCCCGCCGAGCACGACGAGGAGCAGGGCGACCTCGAAGAGCGCGGCGGTCGGCTCGCCGTCGGCGCCGAGCTCGCTCACGTAGACGGCCCGGTCGACCTGACCCCGCAGCGCCCAGATCAGGACGATCGCGGCGGCAGCGGTCGCGCAGCCGGCGGCGGCGACGACGGATCGGAGGAGGGTCGAGGAGGTGTGCGTGAGCATCCTCCGACGCTAGGAATCGAGAGGGGGTCCGGTCGTCGGACCCAGGGCCCGACCTCTCGCCCGGGTGGTACCTAGGTACCGGCCGACACCCCGTCGACCGAGACCTCGAAGACGATCTCGAGGCCGTCCTCGTCGTCCCACTGCTCGCCCTCCTCGACGAACCCGTGGTCGACGACGAGCGCGCGCGACGCGAGGTTGTCGGGGCTGATCGTCGCGCGGACGGTGTGCACGTCGGGATGGTCGCGGGCCACCGCGAGCAGGATCTCGAGCGCCCGACGGGCGTGGCCGCGTCGTCGGTGGGCCGGGTCGACCCGGTAGCCCACCTCGACCATGCCCGCCGCGTCGGGCGGGCCGTGGAAGCCGGCCACCCCGACGGGGACGCCCACGGTCGGGTCGACGATGAACCGGGTCACCCACGGGGCGTCGGCAGGCGCCTCGAGGATCTGCCGACTGCGCATCCGCCAGAGGCTCGCGCACTCCGGCCCGGCGAGGTACGGCGGGACGACGTCGGCCGGCACGGGCTCGCCCGCGGCCAGCGCGTGGAGGACGCCCTCGGGCACGACGTCGAGGTGCACCCGAGGGAGCGCACGGTCGGGGTGCTGCCAGGGCGCGGTCGTGATCGTCATCGGGGTCGATCCTGTCAGGCCCGGACACCGCCCGCGCAGCAGTACGGTCGACCCATGAAGGTGCTCGCCGGGATCGCGGCCGCGGTCGTGCTCTGCCTCGTGCTGCTCGTCGTCGCCGTCCGCGCCTCGGGACCGGGCACGGGTGTCCTCAGCCTCTCCGGCGCCGAGGCCGACATCCCCCTCTGCTCCACCTTCGAGCCCGTCGAGGTCGGGTCGCTCGTCACCGACGAACGTCCTGCGTGCACGCCCCACGGCGTGCCGCTCGTCTTCCCCGACGGTGCCACGCTCGACCTCCCCGAGCAGGACCCGGGCACGGGCGCGACGACCGTGGGCCAGACGACCTACAGCTACGTCGGGGTCGGCGTCTTCGGCCTCTACGCCTCCCGAGCCGGGGCAGACTGCGACGCCGCCGACGAGTGGGGCAGCGCCGAGGCGATCGCGCGCGTGCACGAGGCCTTCGGCGACGACTACGCCTGCCGCGGGGCGTGACCGCGCCCGCTGCGAGCAGACTGTCGGTGGCCCCCTCCACCCCGGCGGCCACGGACGGAGCCCCATGACCACCACCCTCCTCGTCGCGGGCGCCACCGGCGACCTCGGCCGGCGCATCGTCCGCGAGCTGCTCGGGCACGACGACGTCCACGTGCGCGTGCTGACGCGGCCCGGCAGCGGCACCGCCGCCGATCTCTTCGGCGACGACGACCGCGTCGACGTCGTCACCGCCGCCTACGACGACCACGCCGCGCTCGTCGCCGCCGCCCGCGGCGTCGACGTCGTCGTCTCGGCCGTCAGCGGCGTGCGCGACGTCGTCGTCGACGCCCAGCGGGCCCTGCTCGCCGCCGCCGTCGAGGCCGGCGTGCCGCGCTTCATGCCCTCCGACTGGTCGGCCGACTACCGGTCGATCGCCGTCGACAGCAACCGCAACTTCGAGCTGCGGCGCGAGTTCGCGGCCGACGTCGACGCGGCGCCGATCCGGGCGACCTCCGTGCTCAACGGGATGTTCACCGAACTGCTGACCGGCGACGCCCCGATGATCCTCTTCTCCCGCCACCGCGTCCTCTACTGGTCGTCCCCTGACCAGCTGCTCGACTTCACGACGAAGGACGACACGGCCCGTGTCGCCGCCCTCGCCGCCCTCGACCCCGACGCTCCGCGCGTCGTCGAGATCGCCGGCTCGACGCTCTCGGCCCGCCAGGTCGCCGAGATCATGACCGAGCTCACCGGCACGCGCTTCGCCCTGCAGTGGGCCGGGACGGCCGGGACCCTCTCGGCCATGAGCAAGATCGGGCGCCTCGTGTCGCGTGACGAGTCCGCGACCTTCCCCGCCTGGCAGGGCATGCAGTACTTCGTGAGCATGTTCAGCGGCCAGGCGCAGCTGCGTCACGTCGACGTCGACCGATGGGGTCCGCACGAGTGGACGACCGTGCGCGATGTCCTCGGAGCGCAGGTCCGCGCCTCCTAGTCCTGATCATTTCTCAGCCCACCTCGCGACCGCGAGGCCCGGAACGGCGGGGCCCGGAACGGGTGAGACGGGTGGGGTACGGCTGCGGCCCCCAGGACTGGGGACATCCCGCGCAGCGTCGCCCGCGTAGCTTGCCACTCACCTGACCGCACCGCGCCGTCCGAGCTCCGCCCGAACCGTGTCACCCGGGAGCGCGGCGGCCCACCACCCGAAGGACATCCCCGACATGTCTCGATCCATCCGTCGCGCCCGCTGGACGCGTCGTGCCCGCTGGGCAGCCCTGCCCGTCGCCGTCATCGCCTCCGGCGCGCTGATCTCGACCGCCTCGTACTCGGCCTTCTCGGCCGTCACCGCGAACCCGACGAGCAACTGGTCGACGGGCTCCGTGCAGCTCGTCGACGACGACTCCGACGCGGCGCTCTTCACCGCCTCGAACCTCGTGCCCGGCGACACCGGCACGAAGTGCATCACCGTCACGTCGAAGGGCAGCGCTCCCTCGACGGTGCGCCTCTACGGCACGGGCGCGACGACCACGAACCAGCTGTCGTCGTACCTCGACCTCGTCGTGACGCAGGGCACCGGCGGCTCGTCGGCCTCGTGCACCGGCTTCACGCCGTCGACGTCGGCGGACGGCACGCGCGACGAGAGCCAGGTCTTCTCCGGCACCCTCGCCGACTTCGGCGCACAGCGCACCGGCTACGCGACCGGCGCCGTCACTTTCGCGCCCACGGGCACCGCCCCCGAGTCGCGCACCTTCAAGTTCACCTACTCGCTCAAGTCGACGACGCCGAACACGAGCCAGGACTCGAAGGCCGCCGTCGCCTTCACCTGGGAGGCGCAGACGCGCTGACCGGCGCCGTCGCCCACCCGAGACGGCTGAGCCGCCACCGCTGCCATGACCTCCGACGCCCTGAGCCCGTTCGGCGACGCCCCGCGCGACGCCGCCGTCGAGCGCGCCTCGGACCGGTCGGCGGCGTCCCGCGCCTCCGCCCTCGCCCTGCCGTGGTGGCTCGCCCTCGCGATCGCCACCGGGGCGCGGGTGGTGCTGCTCACGGCCGCGTGCCTCCTGATCGGGGCGGCCGCACCGGCGCTGTGGGGCTGGAGCCCGACGACCGTGGTCTCCGGCTCGATGCAGCCGCGGATCGTCGCGGGGGACGTGGTGGTCGCCATGCCCGTGGCGGCCGACGCCCTCGACGTGGGTCAGGTATTGCTGGTGGACGACCCCGACCGCCCGGGCGAGCTGCGCCTCCACCGGCTCGTCGACGTCACCGACGACGGGCTGCTGCGACTGCGCGGCGACGCCAACGCCACGGCCGACTCGACGCTCGTCGCGCCCGACGCCGTCCACGGCGCCGGCGTGCTGCGGGTGCCCGCGATCGGCTCGGCCATGCTCTGGAGCGGCGGCGAGCGTGCCCTGGGCATCGGCGTCGTGTCGCTCGCCGTGCTCGTGCTGCTGGCGCTGACCCGCCTCGAGCCGCGCGACGAGGACGACGTCGTCGACCCGCTCGCCCTCGGCCGGCACCGGGCACGACCGCCCGTGACCGGCTGGGGCCGGGCGCGACGCGTCTCGGGCGTGGTCGTCGGGGTGGTGGCCGGGGTCGCGGTGCTCTTCCTCGTCGTCGGGTCGACCCACGCCGCGTTCGCCGGGTCGACGGCGAGCGCCGCGACGGCGACCACGGCGCGCTTCCCCTGCTTCGACCGGACCGTGCCGAGCCCGGCGCACTTCGCCTACCTCTACGCCGACAGCGCGAGCGGGCCGGTGCGCGACTCCGGGCCGAGCCGCCGCGACGGGACGCTGGTCGGCGGGGCGCAGATCACGAGCGCGAGCTGCGGCTCGGGCGAGAACCCCTACCTGCGGCTCGACGGGGCGACCGGGCAGGTGACGACGGCCGAGCAGTACCTCGCCCCCCAGGTGTTCAGCATCGAGACCTGGTTCCGCACGACCACGACGACCGGCGGCAAGCTCGTCGGCTTCGGCAACGCGCGCTCCTCCGGGTCGGGGCAGTACGACCGGCACCTCTACCTGACGAACTCGGGGCAGCTCGTCTTCGGCGTCTACCGGACCCAGCACTACACGGTCACCAGCCCGTCGTCGTACACCGACGGCCGGTGGCACCAGGCGACCGTGAGCATGGGGCCGGACGGCATCGTGCTCTACGTCGACGGCGTCGCGGTGGCCTCCTCACCGCAGACGCAGGCCGAGCCCATCACCGGCTACTGGCGCATCGGCTACGACACCCTCGGGGGCGCGTGGCCCTCCGTGCCGACGACGGCGCACTACGAGGGCGACCTCGACGGGACGAGCGTGTCCGACGCGGCCCTGACGGCGTCGCAGGTCGCCGACCGGTACGCGGCCGGTCGCTGACGGCGCCGGCGCGGAGCGATGAGGAGGCGCGGGGTGCGCTGCCGGGACGAGCTCAGCCCCGGGCCGGTCAGTTCGCGGGCCGGTCGGGCGCGTCCGTCGCGTCCGCCGCGTCGCCCCCCGTGCCCTCGCCGCGGAGGGCACGGGTCATGCCCCGCAGGGTGCGGAACGCCTGCGACTGCTCGCTCGCCGACAGGCCCTCGAGCATGCGGAGCTCGACGCCGCGCACCGCGGCCGACGCCTCGGCGAGCGCGGAACGACCTGCGTCGGTGAGGCGGGTGGGCAGGGCTCGGCCGACCCGCGCCTCCGGAGCCCTGGTCACGACGCCGTCGCGCTCGAGCTGCTGCAGCAGCACGTTCATCGACTGGCGAGTGACGAAGGCGCCGCGGGCGAGGTCGGAGTTCGACGAGCCGGGGCGCTGCGCGAGCAGCTCGAGGCACGAGTAATGGGTGACGGTCATGCCGAGCGGGCGGAGCACGTCCTCCATCGCGGCACGGAGGGCGCTCGCGGCCTCCTTGAGGAGGTAGCCGACGGAGGTGTCGAGGTCGATGACCAGTTCGTCTTGACTCATGTCAACATCCTGACATACGGTGGGGCATGTCAGCAGACTGACATCGAAAGAAGGAGCATCATGCCCGTCACCGGACCCGACTTCATCTCCCTGCAGGTGCGCGACCTCGACGCCTCGCAGGCGTTCTACGAGCAGCACCTCGGCCTCGTGCGCTCCCCCGCCGGACCGCCCCACGCCGTCGTGTTCACCACGACGCCGATCGCCTTCGCCCTGCGCGACGTCGTCGAGGGCACCGACCTCGACGCGGCCCCCCGGCCGGGCGTCGGCGCGGCGATCTGGCTGCACGGCACCGACGTCCAGGCCATGCACGACGGACTCGTCGCGGCCGGGCACCGGATCGTGTCGGCGCCGACCGACGGCCCCTTCGGCCGCACGTTCACGTTCGCCGACCCCGACGGGTACCACGTGACCATCCACGACAAGGCCTGATCAGGGGTCGGATGTGCCCCGTGCGGGGGTCGTTCCGGGGCCGATCTGTCCATCACGTGCCCCCTCGCGACCGGAAGTGGACAGACCTGTCACGCCAGTGCTCGCGATGACGTACGGTCAGCCCATCGGCATCGTCCGCCGAGCTCCTCGACCTCACCAGTCGGACCAGGGTCGCCGGACCGAGACCGACCCCGACCTCGGACAGGAGACGCCCCGTGACGACGCTCGCCACCCCGCCCGCCCCCGCCAGGGCATCCGCCGCGTCTCGACCTGCGAGTCGCGGCCCCGCGTCGGCCGCCGACTCGTCCGGCTGCCGCTGGACCGAGACCACCTCGGGCGTCTGGACCGCGACGGTCGGCACGGCCCACCTCGGCGAGGTGACGCTCACCGGCTCCGGCTACGTCGCCACGGACGTCGCGGGCGACCCGGTCGGCGCGTTCTGCACGCTGGACCAGGCGCAGGAGGCGGTGCTCGCGGTCCGCGGACCGGGCGCCTCCCGCCCCGCGCGCGAGGGTCGTCGCCGACGCGACGCCGTGCTGGCCCGGGTGGGCGGGTGCGTCCTCGCCCTGTCGCTCGTGAGCACGGCCGCGATGCTGCTGATGCTCGACCTCGGCCACCTCTGACGGCTGCGCCGGAGGTGCCGCCACCGGGTGCGTGACGACCGGGCACCCCGCGCGCCCTCAGCCGCGAGGGTCGATCATCGACCAGGAGGCGCCACCCGGCCGCCCCAGGAAAGGACCGCCATGAGCGACCACACCGGCAACGACCCCTTCGCCCGCCTGCCCGAGGTGCCGAGCTTCACCGTGACCAGCACCACGATCGACGACGGCGCCGCCTTCGCGCAGCCGCAGTACTCGGGCGCGTTCGGCGTGCCCGGCGGCGAGGACGTCTCGCCCCAGCTGTCGTGGTCGGGTGCCCCCGAGGGCACGAAGGGCTACGCCGTCACGATGTACGACCCCGACGCCCCCACGCAGTCGGGCTTCTGGCACTGGGCCGTCGCGAACGTCCCCGCGTCGGCGACGTCGCTGCCCGAGGGCGCCGGCGACTCCTCCGGGGCCCAGCTGCCGGAGGGCGCGTACCAGCTGCCCAACGACTCGCGGGCTCCTTCGTTCATCGGCGCCGCGCCTCCGGCGGGCCACGGCCAGCACCGCTACTTCGTCGTCGTGCACGCCCTCGACGTCGCCGACATCGAGGTGCCGGCCGACGCGACGCCCGCGTACCTCAACTTCACGATCGCGTCGCACATCCTCGGGCGCGCGGTGCTGGTCGCGACGGCCGAGATCCCCGCGGAGTAGCGCGCGGCGCCCGGCAAACTCCCCGACCCGGACCCCGAAGAACGGCGAACACCCCCGCTCGCGAGCGGGGGTGTTCGCGGTCCTCGAGGGTGCGAGCGATTCGCGCGGGTGCGGGCCACAGGCCCGCGCCGCAGCAGTCCCTACGCGAAGGTGGCCGCGTCGATGACGAAGCGGTACCGCACGTCCGACTTCAGCACGCGGTCGTACGCCTCGTTGATCTGGTCGGCGCTGATGAGCTCCGTCTCGGGCACGATGCCGTGCTCGGCGCAGAAGTCGAGCATCTCCTGGGTCTCGCGGATGCCGCCGATGGCCGAGCCGGCCCAGCTGCGACGCGCGGGGATCAGCGCGAACGCCGGGACCTCGAGCGGCTCCGACGGGGCGCCGACGTTGACGAGCGTGCCGTCGACGGCGAGCAGGCCGAGGTAGGCGCCCATGTCGATCTTGGCCGAGACGGTGTTGACGATGAGGTCGAACGAGTTCGCCAGGTCGGTGAAGGTCTGCTCGTCGCTGGTCGCGTAGTGCGCCTTCGCACCGAAGCGCAGCGAGTCGTCCTTCTTCGAGGTCGTCTGCGACAGCACCGTGACGTCGGCGCCGAGCGCCGCGGCGATCTTGACGCCCATGTGGCCGAGGCCGCCCATGCCGACGATGGCGACCTTGGTGCCCTCGGTCACGCCCCAGTGGTGCAGCGGCGAGTAGAGGGTGATGCCGGCGCAGAGCAGCGGCGCGACCTTGTCGTAGTCGAGCGACTCGGGCACGCGCAGCACGAAGTCCTCCGTGACGACGACGGCCTGCGAGTAGCCGCCCTGGGTGACGGTGCCGTCGATCGGGTCGACGCTCGTGTAGGTGCCGATGTTGCCCTTCGCGCAGTACTGCTCGTCGCCGCGCTGGCAGTACTCGCACTCGCCGCACGAGTTGACCATGCAGCCGACGCCGACGCGGTCGCCGACCTGGTGCTTCGTGACCTCGGAGCCGACCTCCGAGACGGTGCCGACGATCTCGTGGCCGACGACCTGCGGGTACTGGATCTCGCCCCACTCGCCGCGGACGGTGTGGATGTCGCTGTGGCAGATGCCGGCGTAGGCGATGTCGATCATGACGTCCTTGGGGCCGACGTCGCGGCGCTCGATGGTCGTCGCGACGAGGGGCTCGGTGGCGGACGGTGCCGCGTAGGCGTTGACGGTGCGCATGGATGCTCCTGGGTTGGTGGGTGTGTCGGGGAAGGAAGAGAAGACGGGAAGACGAGGAGGCGCGGGTCGGGCCGTCGGGCCCGCCCCCGTCAGAGCCGGGCCGGGAACGCCGACCGGCGTCCCCGGAGGGTCAGCCCGAGGGCGACCGCGCCGAAGACCATCATGACGACGGGGAGCGCGACGGGGCCGATCCCGCCGAGGAGGGCGGCGCCGACGATGCCCGCGGCGAAGATCGCGACGTTGAAGGCGACGGGCAGGAACGCGTTCGCGACGTCCGCGTTCTCGCCGCCCGCCGTGGTGAGGGCGGCCTGCAGCTGCGCCGAGGCCCCGCCGAAGGTGACGCCCCAGAGCACCGCGGCGACGACGACCGCCGCGGCCGAGTCGTGGCCCACGAACAGCACGGCGCCGGCGACGACGAAGAGGGCGACGCTTCCGTGCAGAAGCGGACGGGGGTGCCGGTCGAGCAGTGCTCCCGTCACGACGATGCCGCCGATCGACGAGACGCCGTAGACGAGCAGCGTGACGTCGACGCCGAGGCCCGAGCCGCCGGAGCGGAGCCAGGGCGAGACGTACGTGTAGATCGTGTTGTGCGCGATCATCCAGGTCGCGATCACGGCGAGGATGACGGCGATGCCGCGGATGCGGAAGACCTTGCCGAGCGACAGGCGGGCCGCGGCCGAGGTCGGGGCCGCGTCGGGCACGACGGTGACCACGAGCAGCAGCACGACGACGCCGAGCAGGCTGAGCCCGCCGAACGACCAGCGCCAGTCGAAGGTCGTGCCGAGCCACGAGCCCAGCGGGGTGCCGAAGGCGAAGCCGACGGGAGCGCCCGCGGACACGATCGCGAGCGAGAGGCCGGCGCGGTCGGGCGGGCTGATGCGGCGGCCGTAGGCCGCGAGCATGCCCCAGATCGTGCCCGAGAAGGCCCCGGCGACGAAGCGGGAGACGAGCGCCACGGCGACCGTCGGCGCCAGGGCGGTCAGCACGTTCGCGAGCACCAGCCCGACGAGCGCTGCGGCGAGCAGCCGACGACGGCGCAGCCCGCGCGTCAAGGTGATGGCGGGCACCGTCGCGAGCACGGTGCCGAGGGCGTAGGCGCTGATGAGCAGGCCGACCGTGCCCTGGCCGGTGTCGAGCCCGCGGGCGATCTCGGGAAGGAGGCCGGCGGGCATCGTCTCCATCGCGACGAGGATGAAGCCCGTCGTCGCGAGCACGACGAGCGAGAACAGCGGCAGGCGCGTCGGCGACGCCGGCCCCGCGGGAGGCGCGGTGGCGGTGGGGACGGAGGCGGTGGGCACCGGAGGCGGTCCTTCCAGGGAGCGGGCGGGCGCTGTCGTCGGCGGGACGAGCAGCGGGGAGGTGCTCCACGCTACGGACGGGCGCGCTCGGCAGAGAGGCCCTCTCAGGGCATCCCTCGTCGGGCAGCCCGGGCGTGCACTGTCGTCGCGGGCGCCACCGCCCCGCATCGCCCCGACACGGAAGAAGGACCCCCATGACCGACCAGCCCCGCCAGGTGGGAGGAGGCCGGACGATGTTCGGCGACTTCGCCCCCAAGCTCGCCGAGCTCACCGACGACGTCCTCTTCGCCGACGTGTGGAACCGGCCCGAGCTCTCGGCCCGCGACCGGAGCCTCGTCACGGTCGCCGTGCTGACCGCCGGCGGACACACCGACGAGCTGCGCTTCCACCTCGGTCGCGCCGTCGAGAACGGCGTCGGCCAGGACGAGCTCGTCGAGGCCATCACCCACGTGACGCTCTACGCGGGCTGGCCGAACGGGATGGCAGCGATGGCCGTGGCGAAGGAGGTCCTCGACCAGGCCTGACGACACGACCGAGCCGACTCACGGTTGAGCCAGTCCCCCTCTTCGCACCGAGGGCGGGACCCGCCCCGAGACGCGCGGTCCAGCGGTGCGCGCGGGCCCGGCCGCTGCCGCTACCGCGTCATGCGGTCGAGCGAGAAGGCGACCTCGGCGTACGGCCCGCCCTGCGGCGCCGCCGGGTCGTAGGGCTCGTCGGCACGACGCGTCGACGCGTCGTCCTGCGGCTCGAAGCCGACGGCCCGGCCTGCCTCGAGGTCCCACCAGCGGTCGCGGTTCGCCGAGACCGCGTAGAAGACGGCGTGGTGGGCGTCCGTCGTCATCGCCGCGACGAACGCGCGGACCGCGTCGGCCCGGCTCAGCCACGTGCGCTGCTCCCGGGCCGAGCCGGGCTCGTCGCCGTAGCTGCCGATGCGGACGGCGATCGTGCTGAGCCCGAACTTGTCGGCGTAGAGCTGGCAGAGGGCCTCGCCGGCGACCTTCGAGGCCCCGTAGAAGCCGTCTGGCCGGGTCGGCATCGTCGGGTCGGTCGTCGTCCCGGCGGGGTGCATGCCGGTCACGCGGTTCGTGCTCGCGAAGACGACGCGGGGCACGCCTGCCCGGCGTGCGGCCTCGAGCACGTGGTACGTGCCGACGACGTTCACCGTCGCCAGGTCGTGGAAGTCGGCCTCGTCGGCGATCCCGCCGAGGTGGATGACGCCGTCGGCCCCGGCGACCAGCTCGACGAGCCCCTCGAGGTCGGCGACGTCGGCGGCGACGACCCGGTCGCGCTCCCCGAGCGACGTCGGCTCGCGGAGGTCGGTCGAGACGAGGTCGACGCCCAGCTCGTAGAGGGCGGCACGGAGGGCCGTGCCGACCGTGCCGGCGGCCCCCGTGACGACCCAGAGGGAGCCGGTGGCCGGGGTGGCGGATGCGGGGTGACGGGGCTGGGTCATGGGGTCCTCCTCGGGGGCGGGGCGCGCCTCCGGCGCTCTGGTCCGACGCTAGCGGGCCCCGTCAGAGCGCGTTCGTCACGCCCGCCCACTCGCGGATCTCCGTCGTCGCCTCGCGCCACGGCCGCTGCAGCCGCCCGAAGACCGTCGAGTCGTCGTCGGGCCCGTTCCGCATGAGCCACGTGATCCACACGGTCTCGGGCACGCCGCGGTCACCGTCGAACTGCACCTGGCCCGGGTCCCACACGGCGGTGATGTGGTCTCGCGGCACCCGGCGCGACCACAGCCAGCCGTGGACGTGCAGGGTCGTGTCGTCGAGCACGACGCCGACGCGGTGGTTGCGGACCGCCGCCCGGCCGGGGACGACCGCGAACACGACGCCCGTCGCGACGAGGAACCCGCGGGCCTGCACCTCGGGGTCGAGCGCCGCCGACGCCAGGGCCACGCCGGTGAGCGCGCAGGCGATCCACGCCGCCAGGGCGACGCGACGGGACCATCGGGGAGGCGCGAGGCGGCGTGGCTGCATGACGGTGACGGTACGTCGCGGGGCCGGGTCGCGTCCTACGCCTCGGCCGCGGCCCGTCCGCGGACCGCGTCGACGTGCGCCTGCATGGCCGCCCCCGCCGCGTCGGCGTCGCCCGAGTCGAGGGCCTCGAGGACCGCCCGGTGCTCGCGGATCGCGTGGTCGGCGTCGCTCACGCCCAGCCCGCCGAACATGCGGAACCGCTGGGCCTGCCCGCCGAGCGACTCGAAGGCGCGGTGGAGGAAGGCGTTGTCGGCGTGCTGGGCGATCAGCTGGTGGAAGGTCTCGTCGGCCTCCCAGTACGCGTGGTACTCGGCGAACGTCGGCCCCTTGGGCGCCTCGGCGAGCCGGGTGACGGTCTCCCCGAGGGCCGCGATGAAGCCGTCCGTGCGCCGTGGGGCGGCGAGCCGGGCGACCGCGGGCTCGATCACGCCCCGCGCGTGCATGAGGTCGTCGAGCTCCGCGCCCGTGAGCAACGGCGCCGCCCGGTAGCCCCGCAGCGCGGCACGCGTCACGAGGCCGGTCGACTCGAGGCGGGCGAGGGCCTCCCGGATCGGGGTCTGCGACACGTCGAGGTCGCGGGCCAGCGCGTCGATGTTGAGGGGAGTGCCCGGAGGGAGCGTGTCGTCGAACAACCGGCTCAGGAGCTCGTCGTAGACCCATTCCGACAGCGCCACGCGCTTCGGTCGACGCTGTCCGTCCGTGGCTGGCATCCGCCCAGTGTTCCACATGCTCGCCGTGGTCGTCTTTCCTATAGGCAGGCTCATGGGACCGGCCGGTCCGCCGTGCTCAGGGGACGTGAGGAGGCGCGGACGACCTCGTCGAGGACGCGCGCCACCCCCGCGACGTCGTGGGCCCGCCGTCCGAGGAACAGGCCGTCCACGGCCGGCACCGTCTGGGCCAGCAGTCCCGGTCCGGCGCTGCCGCCGTAGACGAGCCGGGCGGCGTCGACGCCTTCGGGCAGTCCCGCCCGGAGCGCCTCGGCGACGCGCACGACGTGGTCGACCGGCGCGGGCTCCGCCGCGCCGATCGCCCAGACGGGCTCGTGGGCGACGACCAGGGGCCCCCGCCCGGGCGCCGCCGCGGCGACCTGCGCCAGGCACGACGCGGCAGCCTCGGCGGGCCCGACCCGCGCCTCCTCCCCCACGCAGAGCCAGGGGACGAGACCGGCCTCCCGGCTGCGCGCGACCTTCTCCGCGACGACCGCGTCGGTCTCGCCGAGCAGACCGCGGCGCTCGGCGTGGCCGATCTCGACGTAGAGGACGCCGAGGTCGGCGAGCAGCGACGCGACGACCTCGCCGGTCACCGCGCCTCCGGCGAACCGGCTGACGTCCTGGGCCATGACCCGCACTCCCGTGCCGTCGAGCAGCCGGACGGCCGCCTCGAGCAGCGGCGTGGCCGGGGCCACGACGAGCTCGACGGCACCGCTCCGCACCGCGACGTGGCCGCGGGCGAGGTCGGCGAGCTCGCCCAGCCACTCCAGCGTGCGCGCCCGCGACAGGTACGCCTTGGTGCTGATGCCGACGAGCACGCTCAGGGCCGACGGACCGCGCGGCGCCCGGCCACGGCGATGGCCACGTCGAGCGCGCGCTGGCTCGACGTGACGCTCGCGACGCCGGTGCCGGCGATGTCGAACGCGGTGCCGTGCGCGGGCGTCGCGATGACGACGGGCAGGCCGCCCTGCACGGTGACGCCGCCGTCGAAGCCGAGCAGCTTGATCGCGATCTGGCCCTGGTCGTGGTACATCGTCACGATGCCGTCGTAGCGGTCGCGTGCCCCGACGAAGATCGTGTCCGAGGGGAACGGCCCGACCACGTCGACGCCGCCCGCCGCCGCCTCGGCCACGCCGGGGGCGATGACGTCGATCTCCTCACGGCCGAAGATGCCGTTCTCGCCGTTGTGCGGGTTGAGGCCGCAGACGCCGAGTCGGGGGCGCTCGACGCCCGAGTCGCGCAGCAGCTCGTCGAGGAGGCGCACGGCGTCGACCACGCCCTGGGTCGTGATGCGGTCGGCGACGTCGCGGATGCCGATGTGCGACGTGACCCGCGCCGTCCAGAGGCCCGGGATGATGTTGATCTCGCTCGTCACGCCCTCGCTTCGGAGCTCCTTCGCGAACCAGCGCAGCTCGTCCTCCTCGGTCATGCCGCCGAGGTGCAGGCTCGTCTTGTTGAGGGGCGTGAAGACGATGGCGCCGACCTCGCCCGCGTTGGCCAGGTCGATGGCCCGCCGCAGCTGGTGCAGGGCCCGCTCCCCCGCCTCCTTGCTGACCTGGCGCGGCGGGATGGGCTCGGCCGGTGCCGACCCGTCGTCGAGCAGGGTCGCGAAGCCGGGCCGCGGCTCGTCGCTCAGCGGGATCGTGACGTCGATCACCGCGGCCGCGGCGTCGAGCTCGGCACGGTCGGCGAGCACGAAGATCGCGGCCGCCTCGAGGTTGGCGGGGTCGGAGAGCAGGCGGGCCGCGAGCTCGGGGCCGACGCCGGCGGGGTCGCCGAGGGTCAGGGCGATGCGGGGCCGGGGCGCGACACCGTCGGCGGTCGGGGCCTCGTCATGACGGTCGGAGGTGGAGGTGGAGGCGGGGGTGCTGACGGTCATGCTGCGGGTCCTTCCGGGGATTCCTCGTACGAGCTGATGGCGTCGACCTTGGCGGCCGAGGCGCTGGTGGGGTCGAAGCGGTGGTCGAGCCACTCCGAGGCGAGACGGCGGGCGAGCTCGATGCCGACGACGCGCTGCCCGAAGCAGAGCACCTGTGCGTCGTTGGAGAGCACGGCACGCTCGACCGAGAAGCCGTCGTGCGCCGTCACCGCGCGGACGCCGGGCACCTTGTTGGCGGCGATCGCCACCCCGAGACCGGTGCCGCAGACCAGCAGCGCGCGGTCGGCACGGCCGTCGGCGACCATCCGGGCGGCCTCGACCGCGACGTGCGGGTAGGCGGTGTGCCCGTCGGGGCCGACGCCGACGTCGACCACGCTCGCGACCCGGTCGTCGCCCTCGAGGTCGGCGCGCAGGCGCTCCTTGTACTCGTAGCCGGCGTCGTCGCAGCCGACGACGATCCTCAACGGTTCGTTCACGGGTCAGGCCTCCTGGCGGATCGGGGTGGGGTCGGGGTCGACGGTCGGGCCCGCAGCGCGGTCCTCGCGGGTCTCGCGGGTCTCGCGGGTCTCGCGGGTCTCGCGGGCGACGACGCCCGCGATGCGCGAGAACGACACGGCGCCCGCGTCGGGGTGGCCGAGGCTCTTCTCGGCCAGGGGCCGCGCACGGCCGAGGCGGGGCCGGAGGCGTGCGGTCGCGTCCGCCGCCTCGGTCGCTGCCGCGGCGGCCCGCGTCCAGGCCTCCGGCAGGGCGAGCCCGTCGTCGGCGGCGCGGCGCAGCGCGTCGACCAGCGGCACGAAGGCGTCGACAAGGGTCTTGTCGCCGACCTCGGCACCGCCGAGGCGCTGGATCGCCTCGAGGCCCGCCCCGGCGGCGCGGGCCGAGGCCCGCGGGTCGCGCAGGTCGGGCTCCGCGGCCAGGGCGGCGCCGGCGCTGGTGAGGCACACGCCCCACAACGCGCCCGAGGTGCCGCCGGCGTGCTCCGCCCAGCCCTCGCCGGCCTCGGCGAGGACCGTCGAGACGCCGGCACCTCGCTCGACGGCCGACCGGGCCGACGTCAGGGCCGCGGTGACGCCGCGGGCCATGCCGATGCCGTGGTCGCCGTCGCCGGCCACCGCGTCGAGGCGGCCGAACTCCTCCTCGGAGGCGACGATCATCTCGGCGACCCGCTCGAGGCCCGCGAGCAGCGGCCGGCCGGCGTCGACGTGGCGCGGGTCGTCGACCGCGGCCACCGAGGGCACCGCCTCGAGGTCGGGACGGTCGCGCGCGTCGCCGCCCCGCGCCTCCACTGCTCCCTTGCGGAACGCGGGGCTCCATGCCGGGCTGCCCCAGAGCTGCTCGAGCTCGTCGTCGACCCAGAAGAAGGTGGCCGAGACGCCCGACATGTCGAGGCTCGTGACGAGCTCGCCGACCTCGGGCTGCACGATCGTGACGCCGGCCTCGCCGAGCAGGCGCGCGACGTGGCCGTAGAGCACGAAGAGCTCCTCGTACTTGTAGGTGCCGAGGCCGTTGAGCAGCACGACGACCCGGTCGCCCGCGCCCTCAGGGGCCTCGGCGAGCAGCGAGCCGACGAGCAGCTCGGCCAGCTCGCGGGCCGACGGCAGGTCGGCCTCGCCGACGCCGGGCTCGCCGTGGATGCCGAGGCCGATCGACATGCGCCCCTCGGGCACGGTGAAGAGCGGCTCCGTCGCGCCCGGCAGCGTGCAGCCGGAGAACGCGACGCCGAACGAGCGGGTGCGGTCGTTGGCCCGACGCCCGAGCTCCTCGACGCGGTCGAGGTCGTGGCCGGCCTCGGCCGCGGCGCCCAGCACCTTGAAGACCGTCAGGTCGCCGGCGATGCCCCGGCGCTTCGCGATCTCGTCGCGCCCTCCGCTGGCGATGTCGTCGGTGACGGCGACGACGCGCACGTCGACCCCCTCGGCCCGGAGGCGCTCGGCAGCCTGGCCGAAGTTGAGCACGTCCCCGGCGTAGTTGCCGAACGACAGCACGACCCCGCCGCCGCGTTGGACGGCCCGCGACACGCGGCAGACCTGGCCCGCGGACGGCGAGGCGAAGATGTTGCCGTAGGCGACCCCGGCTGCGAGGCCGGGGCCGACGAGGCCGGCGAAGGCCGGGTAGTGGCCGGAGCCCCCGCCGACGACGACGGCGACCTGGCCGTCGGCCAGCGGGTCGCGCCGCACCACGCCGCCGTCCACGCGGCGCAGCGAGTCGTGGGCCGCCGTGAAGCCGTCCAGGGCCTCGTCGGCGAAGGTGGTCGCGTCGTACTCGAGGATGGTCACGACACCATCTCCTCTCTCGGGTCGGTGACGGCGGAGGCGACCAGCGCCTCCTGCTCGTCGAGGACGGCCATGCGCTCGGCGCTGGGCAGCACGCGGCGCAGGTAGTCCCGGTTCAGGGCGGCGACGGAGAGCCCGTCGCCGCCGTAGTGCTCGCAGACGAAGGTCCCGCGGAAGCCGGCCTCGACGGCGTCGCGCACGGCGTGCCGGTAGTTGATGAGGCCGAGCTCGAGGGGGGCCGGCAGGGCCGTGTAGGTGCCGGTGGCCGGGTCCTCGTCGCGGTGGTAGTTCTTCACGTGCCAGTAGTTCGCGTGCGGCAGGGTCGCGGCGAGGGTCTCCCGCCAGTCGTCGATCGGCCGGTGCAGGCGCACGAGGTTGCCGACGTCGGGATTGAGGCCGACGTTGTCGAGCCCCACCTCCGTGACGAGCCGGACCGAGCTCTCGGCGGTGCCGAGGTAGGTGTCCTCGTACATCTCGAGGGTCAGGTCGAGGCCGAGCTGGGCGGCGTGCCGGCCGAGCTCCGTCACGCGGTCGACGGCCAGGCGCCAGTTCTCGGGGTCGTCGGGCGCGTCGACCGCGCCCTGCGCCGTCCAGAACCAGAGCCGTGCGCGCTGCTCGGGAGTGAGCGGCCGGTGGAAGCCGATCGACACGACGTCGGCTCCCAGCCGGGCCGCGGCCTCGAGGGTGCGGTGGCTGTAGGCCAGGTTCTCCGTGCCGGCGTCCGGGTCGATCACGCTCGACCGGACGACGCAGACGCTCGTGAGGTCGACGTGCGCGGCACGGCCGGCCGCCGCCAGCTCGTCGAGCCGACGACCGGGCAGGTCACCGACCCGCAGCCAGTTGTCGTTGATCTCGACGAGGTCGAACCCGGCCTCGCGGATCTCGTCGAACGAGGCCTGCCAGGCCCCCGGCTCGGCGTCGAGGGTGCTCATGCCGTCGCGGTCGACGGCGGGGAACTGCAGCATCGCGGCGGCGATGGGCCAGTCGGCGCGGGAGGGGCTCATCGGCCGGCCTCGTCACGCTCGTGCTCGCGGGCCTCCGCGGCGTCGGAGCCGGGGCCGGCCGTCGCGGAGCCACGGGGGCCGCGACGGACCGCGAACCGGGCCGCGAGCTTCGGGCCGACCATGAGCAGCACGGCGAAGAGCAGGATGCCGACGCTGATGGGGCTCTGCAGCAGCACGAGGAAGCTGCCCTGGCCGATCGCCGAGGTCTGCACGAGCGCCTTCTCGAACAGCGGGCCGAGCACGAGGCCCAGCACGAGGGGCGCCATCGGCAGGTCGAGCTCCTTCATGACCCAGCCGACCACCCCGAAGATCAGCACGAGCACCACGCTGAACATGTTGTTGCTGACCGAGTACGCGCCGACGAAGCTCGTCAGCAGGATGATCGGGTACAGGTAGCCGTAGGGGATCCGCAGCATCTGGGCGAACACCGGCGCGAGCGGCAGGTTGAGCACCAGCAGCATGACGTTGCCGATGAAGAACGAGACGAGCAGGCCCCAGATCAGCGTCGGCTGCGTCTCGAAGAGTCGCGGACCCGGCTGGAGGCCGTAGACGGTGAAGGCGCCGAGCAGCACGGCGGTCGTGCCGCCGCCCGGGATGCCGAGCGCGAGCGTCGGCACGAAGTTCGCGTTCGCCGCGGCGTTGTTCGCGCTCTCGGGGGCGGCGACGCCCTCGATCGCGCCCTTGCCGAACATCGCCTTGCGGGGCGAGACCCGCTTCTCGATGCCGTAGGCCATGAACGAGGCGAGGGTCGAGCCCGCGCCCGGCAGGATGCCCAGCACGAACCCGATGCCGCTGCCCCGGAGGATCGGACCGGCGCTCCGCTTGAGCTCGCCGCGGCTGATGACCATGTCGCGGAAGCGCGTGCGGATCGGGGCGTCGGCCCCGCGCCGGATCTGGTGCAGCACCTCGCCGACGGCGAAGAGGCCGATCATCACCTCGATGAAGGGGATGCCGCTCAGCAGGTTGATGCTGCCGAAGGTGAAGCGGGCGTCGCTGAAGCCGGTGGCGACGCCCACCGTGGAGATGAGCAGGCCCGCGGCGGCCATCATCAGCCCGCGCGACAGCGAGCCGCCGGCGAAGCTGACGACGATGACGAGGCCCAGGATCATGATCGCCAGGTTCTGGACCGGGCCGAAGTTGAGGGCCAGGTCGGCGAGCGGCGGGGCGAGCCACATGAGCAGGGCGAGCGAGATGATCGCCGCGACGAAGGAGCCGATGGCGCTGATGGCGAGGGCCGAGCCGGCCTTGCCGTTCTTCGCCATCTGGTAGCCGTCGAGCGTGGTGACCACGCTCGCGGCCTCTCCCGGCGTCGAGATCAGGACGCTGGTGATCGTCCCGCCGTACTGCGCGCCGTAGTAGATGCCGGCGAGCATGATCAGCGCGGTGACGGGCTCGAGGGTGAGGGTCAGGGGGATGAGGATGGCGACGCCGGTGGTGGAGCCGAGGCCGGGCATGAGCCCGATCACGGTGCCCAGCAGCACGCCGATGAAGCACCACAGCAGGTTCTCGGGCGTGAACGCCGTCGAGAAGCCGAGGACGAGGTTGTCGATCATGAGGGTCAGTCCCTAGATGAGGCCCAGCAGGCCCTGGGGCAGGGGCACGCTGAGGAGGGCGACGAAGACGGCGTAGGTGACCGCGCCGGCGGCGACCGCGACGAGGGCGGAGGGGAGCACGCGGCGGCGCTCCACGAAGACGGCGACCACGAAGAGCAGCAGCACGAAGGCGAGCAGGAAGCCGACCACCTGCACCATGACGAGCGTCACGACGACGAGGCCGAGCACGACCGCGAGCATGCGGTTGCGCTGGCGCTGCGTGCGGCCGAGGATGTCGACGCCGTCGGCGTCGTCGTCGGTCGCGAGCGGCGAGTGGATCGACTGGGTGCTCGTCGTGGGGGCGCCCGGGTCGAGGGGGTCGCCGAGCACGATGCCGCCCTCGGGGCGGGAGGGGGTGTCGAGGATGAGCTCGGCCTGCGTGGGCCGGTCGGACCGGCGACGGAGGCGCCCGACGAGGTCGAGGACCGCGAAGACCGCGACCAGGCCGCCGGCCATCGCGGGCAGGAAGCCCGGTCCGATCTCGCCGCCCTCCACGGTCACGCCGTAGCCGAGGCCGCCGACGAGCGCGGCCAGGCCGACGACCGCGAGGACGGCGCTGGCGGCGAGGCCGCCGCGCTGCGCCGCGGTCACTCGCCGAACACCTTCTCGAGGTCGGCCGTGTTCTCGCCCAGGTAGGTGCGGAACTCGTCGCCGTACTGGGCGTTGGCCTGCAGGTAGTTGCTCTCGACGTACTCGGTGTAGGCGTCGCTGTCGGCGTAGGCCTCGCCGGCGTCGATCCAGAACTGCTCGGCCTCCTCGCTGATGCCGCCCGGGGCGATGAACCCGCGGAACTGCGCGAACGACACGTCGATGTCCTGCTCGGCCGCCGTGGGGATGTCGGCCAGCGCCTCGTACTCGTAGCGTTCCTCGGCGACGGCGCAGAGCGCCTTGAGGTCGCCGGCCTCGAGCTGCGCGATGACCTCGGCCGGGTTGAGCGACGCGACGTCGACCTGTCCGCCCAGCAGGCCGGTGAGGACCTCGCTGCCCGACTCGAACGGCACGCGGTCGAACTCGACGTCCTCCTCCTGCTCGATGAGGGTGAAGACGATCTCGTCCAGCGAGGTCGAGCCCGACACGGCCGCGACGACGCGTTCGTCCGCGGCGGCGTCGACGACGTCGGTGCAGGTGTCGTAGTCGCTGTCGGCGGGCACGACGATGAGCGTGAAGTCGTCGCCGACCTTCATGATCGGCGTGAAGTCCTCGTAGGTGAACTGCACGTCCTGCGTGACCGGCAGCGCGAGCATCGCCGTCTCGGCGGCGAGCAGCAGGTCGTTGCGACCCTCCTGGCCCAGGAAGTACGAGTAGCCGATGGCGCCCGAGCCGCCCTCGCGGTTCTCGACGCTGACGTTGAGGCCCGTGCCGCCTTCGAGGCCGGAGGCGATGGCGCGGCCGGAGAGGTCGCTGCCGCCTCCGGCGCCCATCGGCACGAGCATGGTGACGTTGCCCGTGGGGACGCCGTCGGAGGACCCCGCGCCGGCGGCGGAGCCGCAGGCCGTGAGGCAGAGCAGGGACGCCGCGGCCAGGCCGGCGACGAGGGGGGTGCGTGACTTCATCGTCTTGATCTCCAGTGATCGGTTCCACCCGGGTGCAGACCACCCGCTGCCAGAACTATCGCATATCCTATCGGATCTACGCCAGTCCCTCCCCGACAACGACGGAGGAGCAGGCGCCCGGACGGGTCGCCTGCTCCTCGGTCGGTCGGTCGGCCAGCCAGATCGTCGGCCAGCCCGGTCGCGTCACGTACCGCGCATCGCGTCACGGCGAAACACGACGCGACGCGCAGACCGCGACGCGACCCCCCGCGCGCCGCACCCGGCTCAGCCCACGGGCTCCGCGAACACCACGCGGTTTTGGTCGTAGTGCCCCGACCCGCGGTCGAAGACGCCCCCGCAGGTGATGAGCCGCAGCTGGTCGGTCGGCTGGGCCCCGAAGACCCGCGCGGTCGGGAACTCGGCCTTCGGCACGTCGACGACCTCGGTCACGACGTACGCGACCGTGCCCCCCTCGACGTCGGTCAGCGTGACCTCGTCGCCGACGACGACCTCGTCGAGCCGGGCGAAGACCGCCGGCCCGGTCGCCGAGTCGACGTGCGCCGCGACGACCGTGGGGCCGCGGCCGCCGGGGCGGCCGCCTCCGGTGAACCAGCCGACGTCGTCGGCGTCCGTCGGCACCTCCATCGCCCCGTCGGCGGCGATGCCGAGGTCGATCAGCGGTTCGGAGAGGCCGATCGCGGGCACGTCCACCCGCGCCGGGGCCACCCCGATCGTGAGCGCGGAGCCTCCGACGGCGGCATCGGGTCCCGCCGCCGGAGGAGTCGTCGACGACTCAGGACTCCCCGTCGCGTCCGTCCCCGTGGGGCCGGTCGACGGCTCGGCCGAGACCGTTCCTCCTGAGTTCGCCCCACCGCCACCGGCACCGCCCGCGCCCCCGTCGCCTCCGACCGCGCACGCGGTGAGCAGGCTCGCGCCCGCCACCACCGCGGCGACGACGAGCAGGCGACGGGCGCGCACGGCGATCAGGCCTGGTGCGAGCGGTGACGACGGACGGCGACGAACGCCGCCGCGCCGAGCACGCCGGTCAGGCCGAGGGCGCCGGCGCCGAGCGCGAGGCCCGAGTCCTGGTCGCCCGAGGCGGCCGCGCCGCCGAGGCCGGTGTCGACGCCGCCGACCGGCACCTGGGTCAGCTGGCCGCGGACCACGCCGGCCGCGAACGACGCCGTGTGCGTGTCGCCGGTGAAGCCGGCCGGGTCGGCCTCGATCTGGGCGAGGGTGAAGCCGGTGCCCGTGTCGGCGCCGGCGTCGTTCATGACGCCCGTGGTGAAGGGGCCCTGCAGGCAGCCGCTGCTGGTGCGGGTGCCGTCGCCCTGGTCGACGGGGTTCGGGAACGCGATGCGCGGCGGGCCGGCCTTGCCCGCGGCGGCCTGGTGGATGTGGGTCGCCGTCTTCGCCGGGCTCATGTAGTCGCCCGTCACGCCGCTGAGGGTGATGTCGTAGCAGATCACCTCGGTGTCGCTGTTGATGCGGAAGTCGAAGGTGCCGGTCGCGCCGGTCTCGCCGGGCGTGGCGACGCCGTCGTTGTTGATGACCTGGTCGGGGGTGGCCATCACGGTGAAGGCGCTCGTGAACGTCGAGGGCTCGGGCACGGTGGTCTCGGCGGCGGCGGGGGCGGCGACCACGAGGGTGAGGGCTGCCGCGGCGGCTCCTCCGATGGTCAGGGTGCGGATGGTGCGCTTCGTCGTCATCTGTCTCGGCCTCTCGTCGGTGAGGCGCCGGGGCGGCGCTTCTGCAAGGAGGTACGCCGCCGGTCGGGCCGGCGTTCATCGACCGTCCGAGAAAGTTCGGAGCGGGCCCTGCCGGCGACCGACGGGGAGATCTGAACGGACGGAGGCGCGGGGACGTATCCCCCGCAGGGTCGCCGCCGCGGTGCCCCCGTAGGATGGAGGAAGCCTCATGACGCTCGTGCTCACACGACCCGAGGCGACCCGACCCGCACCCGAGTGGAGCCTGATGACGACGCCCGCGCCCGGCTTCGACGTGCGCTCGGCGTTCACGGAGCACGGCTCGGCGTTGCTCGGCTTCGCGGTCAACGCGCTCCGCGACCGCGGCCTCGCCGAGGACTGCGTCCAGGAGACGTTCCTCCGCGCGTGGCGGTCGCGCGCCTCCTTCGATCCGGCCCGCGGCAGCGAGCGCACCTGGTTGTTCACGATCCAGCGACACGTCGTGCTCGACGCCGTGCGCGCCCGTGACCGGCGTCCGCGACCGGTCGACCACGACGACCTGCCCGAGCCCGTCGCCCGGGGCGCGACCGACCCGCTCGGCCGCCTCGGCATGACCGAGGCCCTGGCCCGGCTCAGCCCCGAGCACCGTGAGGCCGTCGTCGCCGTGCACGTCACCGGCCTCAGCTACCAGGAGTGGTCGGAGGTCTCGGGCGTGCCCGTCGCCACGCTCCGCACCCGGGTGTTCTACGCGCTCCGCGCGCTCCGCAGCCACCTCGACGAGGGGACCCCGACCGATGCCTGACCAGCCCGCCCTCCCCGACCTGCCCGCCGCGGCCGGAGCCGACGACCGCCGCGCCGAGCTGATCGCCGCGGCCCTCGCCGACGACCTCTCACCCGCCGAGGCCGACGAGTTCGCCCGCCTGCGCGCCTCCGACCCGTCCGTCGACGTCGAGCTCGCCGAGCTGGGCGGCCTGCCCGGCGCCCTGGCCGACCTCGGCGGCTGGGACGACGCCCGCCCGGGCGACCTGCTCGTCCGCCGCGTCGCGGCGATCGCCGACGGGGCCGGGACCGACGCCGACGCGGCCGCCCACCGCGCGCCCGACACCGGACCCGGGGAGGCGCCCTCCTCCTCCCCCGCCCCGCCCCGCGCCCTGCACCCGCGTCGTGCCCTCGTCACCGCGCTCGGCGCCGCCGCGTGCCTGCTCGTGGGCGCCGCCGTGGGAGCCCTCGTCGTGCAGCCCCGCGATGCCGTGGTCCAGGGCCCGCCCGGCACGCTGGGAGCCGTCGAGGGCATCGACTTCGCCGGGGCGCCGGACGGCGTCCGCGTCGACGGCGACCTCGTCGCGCACACCTGGGGCACCGAGACGCTGCTCACCGTCGAGGGGCTGCCGGCCGGCACGCCGTTCTCGGTCGTGGTCGTCGACGACGCGGGCCGCGAGTACGAGTCGGGCGCGTTCCTCGGCTCGGAGGTCGAGATCGACTGCGCGCTGAACGCCGCGGTGTCGCGCGACCACGTGGCCGCCGTCGAGATCCGCGGGGCCGACGGCGACGTCGCCGTCGCCGAGGTGCCCGCCGTCGGCGCCTGACCCGCCCGCGAGTCCCCGCGGCGGACGCGCGCACCCGCCCCCGGTATCGTCGTCTCGGGTCCCGCGCGGGAGCCGCCGCGCCGGACGCCTCCGGCCCGCAGGGAGGTCGCCCGTGGGCATCCAGACATCGCTCGACGCCGTGCACCAGGCGGCGGGGCTCGTCGAGTCGATGCGGCTCGCCGACGACCTCGCGTTCGAGGCCGCGCGCACCGGCGGCACCCGCACGATCCGCCTCCTCACGGGAGCCCTCGGCAGCACCGACCAGCTCGTCGCCATCGCCGCCACGCACGCCCTCGCCCAGGTGCACGACGAGCAGGCCGACGTGGCCCTGTCGGGCGTCCTGTCGAGCGACCGCGCCTTCCTCCGCGAGCACGCCGCCTGGGCGCTGAGCTCGCGCCTGCCCCGCCCCGAGACCGTCGGCCGCCTGCTGGCCCTCGTCGTCGAGGGCGGCTTCGCCGGCATGCTCGCGCAGCGCACCCTCGAGCAGTGGTCCGACTCGTCGCCCGGGCTGGTCGCCGTCGCGGTCGAGGGCGGCCTCATCGGCATCCGCGACCCGGAGGCGCGCTACCGGCTGGTCGAGACGCTCGGCCTGGTGCGCGACCGCATCGCCACCCGTCCGCTGCTGGTCGTCGCCGCCGACGAGGCCGAGACGGAGCACGTCCGCGTGGCCGCGGTCTCCGCGCTCGGCCAGCGCCGCGGCGCCCCCGGAGTCGCCCTCGCCCTCGAGGCGTGGGCCGAGGGCGAGGGCTACCTCGCCGACGTCGCGCGGCTCGCGCTCGTCGACCTCTCGGCGACGCCCGTGTCGGCCGCGCCGGTCTCCCCCACCACCCGCGACGCCGACGACGACCGCGGGCTCACCGTGGCGCAGCTCTTCCTGCACGCCGACATCGACGCCGAGCTGACGGCGGCCGGCAGCGGCGACAACGGCGGCATCGCCACGCTGCTCGTGCGCCTCGGCGACGCGCTCGTCGCCGACGCCGACCCTGCGACCCGCGCCGCGGTCCGGCGCGTCGTCACGCTCTCCCGTGGCTCTGCCGCCGGCGCCCTCGACAGCGTCGCCGCCCTCGCCGCCGACGAGCACGGCCACGTCTTCGGGCGCGTGCCGCTGCTGAGCGAGCCCGTCCCCTCCGCTGCCGCCTGGCCCCTCCGCGTCGCCGCCCGGCGGGGCATCCGCCGGGTGCTCCGCGCCACCGGCGGGGTCGACGTGCTGCACCTGCGCATGGCCGACGTCGGCAGCCTCGCCGCCGCCGACGTGGCCCGCGAGCTCGACGTGCCCGTCGTCTTCACGGTCGCGCCCGACCCGCACGCCGTCATCCAGTCGATGGACCTGGCCGGCGGGCTGACCCGCGAGAACTTCGGCGAGGTCGACGAGCGCGAGCACTTCTGGTTCCGCGCCCGCCTCGTGCAGCAGCTCGCCTCGAACGCCTCGCACACGGTGCTGTTCCCCCGGCCCGAGCTCGCGACCGACCTGCGCGACCTCGTGGGCATCGACATCACGGCGCACCCCGAGCGCCACAGCGTCGTGCCCGAGGGCATCGACCTGCAGGTCGTCGACCGCGCGGTCTCCGAGGCCGCCGCCCACGCCGCGGGCCAGCCCGCGACCCCGCCCCTCGCCGAGCTGCGCGAGCTGCTCGAGGGCCTCCCCGCCGAGCGCCGCGACCTGCCGCTCGTCGTCAGCGTCGGACGGTTCCACCGGGTGAAGGGCATGGCGACGATCGCCGACGCCTGGGCCCGCGGCCCCCTGCGCGACCAGGCCAACCTGCTGCTGATCGGCGGCGCCCTCGACGACCCGTCGCCCGACGAGCGGGAGCAGCTCGACCTCATCGACGCGCTGGTACCTCGTGACCGGCGCCGCGCCTCCGGCCTGCTGCTGCCCGGCCACCGCCCGAACGACACCGTCGCCCGCTGGGTGGCCGCCGCCCGCTTCGGCGTGCCCGGGCTCGCCGCGCCGCGCGGCGTCTACGTCTGCGGCAGCCTCAAGGAGGAGTTCGGCATCGCCCTGCTCGAGGCGATGGGCACCGGGTTGTTCGTCGTGGCGCCCGACGGCGGCGGCCCCTCGACCTACGTCGAGCGCGGCGTCACCGGCGTGCTGACCCGCACGTGGGACGTCGAGCAGCTCGCCGACGCCGTCGCCCGGGCGCTCGAGCTGTCGACGACCGAGCCCGACGACGCCCGCGCCGCCCGCTCGCGCGCCACGGTCGAGCGCAGCTTCACGATCCAGGCCATGGCCGCGGCGCTGTCGACGGTCTACGTCGGCGTGCACCGCGACGAGGTCGCCTCGCTCGACGGGGCGTGGCTGCGATGACCCTCCTCGTCATCTCGCCCGACTACGCGTCGCACCTGCTGCCGCTCGCGACCCTCGCCACCGCCTGGCGCGACCGCGGCGAGCGCGTCGTCGTCGCCACCGGCGAGGCCACCGCGTCGATCGTCGAGCAGTTCGGCTTCGAGCGCGTGCACCTGCAGCTCGCCCGCGGCTCGAACCCCGGCGTCATCCGCGCCGAGGAGCAGCCCGAGGGCGAGGACGACTCGCTCCGCGGCTTCTTCGACGCCACGCGCGCCGGGCCCGTCGAGACCCTGGCCTACCAGGCACGCGAGCGCCTCACCGACCTCATGTGGCAGCCCGTCGAGACGGCGCGCGCGGTGCAGGCGGTCGTCGCCGAGGTCGCGCCCGACGCGATCGTCGTCGACCACCTCGCGTTCAGCGCGCGGCTCGCGCTCGTCGCCGGGGGCGTCGCGCACGCCGACGTCGTCCTCGGCCACCCCTCGGCGCTGCCGGTCGGCGACGAGGTCTACGGGTTCCCGCCGACCTGGCCCGCCGGCTGGCAGGAGGCGCTCGACCCGGCCGCGCTGGCGTCGCTGCGCGACCTCTGCGAGCGCGTCGACGCCTCCTTCACCGCCGAGTGGAACGCGGCCCTCGCCGTCCTCGACCCGTCGGCCCGTGCCTCCCGCTCGGCCTTTGCGGAGCACGGCGACCTGCTGCTCTACAACTACCCCGCCGAGCTCGCCGACCCGGCCCGCACCCCACTGCTGCCGCCGCACGCGCACCTCGGCTCGGCGGTGCGCCACGAGCTGCCCGACCCCGAGGTCGAGGCCTGGCTCGCGGTCGACCAGCCGTACGTCTACGTCAGCTTCGGGAGCTTCCTCTCGGTGCGGGGGGACGTGCTGGCCCGCGTCGCCGCCGCCCTCGCCCGGCTCGGCGTGCGGGCCGCGATCGCGACCGGCTCGGCCGACCCGGCGGAGCTCGCCTCCCTCGGCGAGCTGCCGCCGTCGTGGCTCGTCCGCGAGTTCCTGCCGCAGGTGCGCCTGCTGAGCCACGCGGCGGCGGCGGTCACCCACGGCGGCAACAACAGCGTCACCGAGGCGATGACCGAGGGCGTCCCGCTCGTCGTGCTGCCGTTCTCCACCGACCAGTTCGCCGGGGCCGAGGCGCTCGAGCGGGTCGGCGCGGGCGTCGTGCTGCCGCCGGTCACCGCGACGGTCGACGACGTCGCGGACGCGCTCGCCCGGGTGCTCGACCTGCCCGCCGGCGCGCGGGAGGCGCTGGTCGCGCTGTCGACGTCGCTCCGGCAGCAGCCGGGTCGGCTCCGCGCCCTGGCGGCCGTCGACGCCGCGCTGCCGCCCCGGGCGTAGCGCCGGCCGCGCTGAGCGCGCCGGCCCGCAGCCGCTACGGCGCGGGCACCCCGAGGAGGTCGCGCATCGCGGCGGGTCCGGCCGCGGCGGCGTCGCGGTACTGCTGCATCAGGGCGGCGTTGGCGTCGTACTGGGGGCCCTCCCGCACCTCCGCCTGGTGGTGCAGGGCGAAGACGAGCCCGTCGTGGCGCACCGGCGGCTCACCGAGCAGGGTCGTGTGCGCGAGGTACCAGGCGGCGTCCTCGAAGCCCCAGCCGCGGAAGCGCTCGTCCTGCCCGCCGTGGCTGCGCCAGGTCGCGGGGGTGGTGACGTAGACGCCCGAGCAGGCGCCGCGGACGAGCTCGTGGTCGCAGTCCTCGAGGGCGACGCCGTCGGCGAACTGGGCGCTGCCGGCCTCGCCGAGCCAGTGGTACGCCGTGTACGGCAGGTGCACGCGGCCGGAGGTGCGCGCCGCCGCGACCGCCTCGCGGAGCGGGCCGACCTGCGGGAGGGTGTCGGCGTCGGCGACCACGACGACCTCGTCGTCGGGCCGGGCCGCGAGGCCGACGTTGCGGCAGCGGGCGAGCGCGAAGGGCACGTCGTCGGTGTCGACCGGGACGATCTCGGCCTCGGGCAGGTTCGCCCGCCACCAGGCCACGACGGTCTCGAAGACGGGCACGCGGCTCGGCTGCGGCCGCCACGGGATCACGACGGTCACCATGCGGGCAGCCTAACCGGCGGAGGCGCGGTGCCCGACCGCGGGGCGGGCCGGGAAAGAGAGGGGCCCCGGCTCATGGGAAACGAGTCGGGGCCGGGGGATCAACCGGGGGGAGCTGATCCCGATCAGATCGGGGGAACCTGATGACCGAGACGGTACTCCCCGAGCCCCGTCGTGTCACCCCTGCCGCTCGACGTCGAGCGATCGCGGGCGGCGGGGTGCCTGCGGGTCTCACGGGTCTCGGCCGGGGCGGGCGCCCGGCGGGGCCGTCAGCGCGTCGCCAGGTCCCGGCCTAAGCAGACCGACTCCGCTCCCCCGACGTACGAGCCGAAGAGCGGGATCGACTCGTAGCCCTCCCGGGCGGAGAAGCGCATCGCGTCGGGCTGGCCGGTGCCGGTCTCGAGCACGAGCCGGCGCGCGCCCCGCTCGGACGCGGCCGCCTCGAGCGCCCGGAGCACGGCGGTGGCCACCCCCGTGCCTCGTGCAGAGGGCTCGACGTACATCCTCTTGATCTCGACGACGTCCGGGCCGAGCACCTCGTGCGCGAGGGGCCCACGCCCGGACCCGCGAGCGGTCCGACGACCTCGAGCGACGAGCGCCCGACGCCGCGTCGGCCGTCCGGGCGATCGTCCTGGAGGCCCTGCCGATCTCGCCGGAGACGCTCGCGGAGGCGCGGGTCTGGACGGGTTTCCTCGCGGCGTCGTTGAGCGACCCCGTGCTGGCCGAGCGCCAGGCGACCGACAGCAGCGCGTTCGCGGGCCGGTTGGGGCGCCTCCTGCAGGCCGTCTCCGACAGCTCGGACGACGACGCACGGGCACGGGCGTCCGCCCTGGCCGCGATGGTCGAGGGCGTGTCGTCGCTCGCGGCGGGCGATCCCGAGGGCTGGCCGGCCGACCGACAGCGCGCCGCCGTCTCGGTCGTGCTCGACGCGGCCCTCGGCGGGCCTCAGGGCCGGTAGCCCCGACCCCAGGCAGACCCACGCGCGTCCCGGTCGACGTGCACGGACCTCCCCGCACGCGGAGGTGCCCGCCAGGTCGGACCTGACGGGCACCTCGGATGACGCTGCCGACCGGGGTCAGTCGCGCTGCTGGCGCCTCCTGATCGTCATGACGCCGCCGACGACCATCAGCACCAGGGCGAAGGCCAGGATCGGCGCGCTGTCGGTGCCGGTGTAGGCGAGGGCACCGTTGCCGGCGAAGCCGCCGCCGTTGCCGTTGCCAGCGCCGCCGCCGAAGCCGCCGCCGTTGCCGCCGGCCCCGCCGTTGCCGCCGTTGCCGCCGGGCGTGGTTCCGTCGCCGGGGTCGGCCCCGAGGCCGCCGCCGTCGACGAGGCTGCCGACCGTGAAGGTGACGGGCGCCGAGGGCTCGGAGGTGCCGAGCGGGCCGGACTCCGTCGCGACGATCGTGACCTCGCCGGTGGGCAGGGGCAGGACGGGCGAGCAGCTCCACGTGCCGTCGGTGACGACGAGCGCGGTGCAGACCACGCCGGTGCCGATCGTGACGGTCACGGTCGAGCCGGGCGTGCCGGTGCCGGTGATGACGGGCGTCGGAGTGTCGACCACCTCGCCGTCCTCGGGCGAGGTGATGACCGGCGGAGGCGTGACGCCGACCCCGACGTACGTGTACGTCAGCGGGGCGCTCGTGCCCGAGCCGTTCGTGACGGTCACCGGCACGGCTCCGGCCACGTGCGCCGGGGTCGTGAAGGTGATCGTCGTGCCGTCGGTCGAGACCGCGGTCGGCGTGATGGGCGCCGAGCCGTCGACCGAGACCGTCGAGCCGGGCGTGAAGCCGGTGCCCGTGATCGTCACGAGCGTGCCGCCGCCCACGGGACCCTGGTCGGGGTCGAGGGACGTCAGTGTCGGCGCGCCCGCCGGAGCGGCCACGTAGGTGAACGTCAGCGGGGCACTCGTGCCCGCGTCGTTCGTGACCGTGACCGGCACGCCCCCGGCGACGTGCGCCGGAGTCGAGAACACGATCGTCGTGCCGTCCGTCGAGATCGACGTCGGGGTGATCGGGTCGGACCCGTCCACCGAGACCGTCGAGCCAGGCGTGAAGTCGGTGCCCGTGATCGTGACGAGCGTGCCGCCTCCCACCGGGCCCTGGTCGGGGTCGAGGCTGAGGAGCGTCGGCACGTCGCCGTCGCCGTCGCCGCCGCCGTCGACCGGGACGTACGTGAACGTCAACGGACCACTCGTGCCCGCCGGGCTCGTCACCGTCACGTCGACCGGACCCACCGCGTGCGCCGGGGTCGTGAACGTCAGCGACGTGCCGTCGTCCGAGACGACGGTCGGCGCGATCGGGTCGGACCCGTCGACCGACACCGTCGAGTCGTCCGTGAAGTCCGTGCCCGTGATCGTCACGGCGGTGCCGCCCGTGACCGGACCCTGGTCAGGATCCAGCGACACCAGCGTCGGCACGTCGCCGTCGCCGCCGCCGTCGACCGGGACGTACGTGAACGTCAACGGACCACTCGTGCCCGCCGGGCTCGTCACCGTCACGTCGACCGGACCCACCGCGTGAGCCGGAGTCGTGAACGTCAGCGACGTGCCGTCGTCCGAGACGACGGTCGGCGCGATCGGGTCGGACCCGTCGACCGACACCGTCGAGTCGTCCGTGAAGTCCGTGCCCGTGATCGTCACCGGGGTGCCGCCCGTGACCGGACCCTGGTCAGGATCCAGCGACACCAGCGTCGGGACCGCGAGCGGACCGGCGTTGGGGCCGACGGCGGCCGAGGCCAGCTCGACGACCGCGAGGGGCGTCGCCGCCCCGCCGAGCAGGCTCACGCGGAGCGCGCCCTGCGTGAAGACGCCGTCGGCGGTGGTCGACTGCGTGTTCGCCTCGATCGCGACGACGCCGTCGAGCGCGACCACGAGCGGCGTCACGACCGTGGCGCCGAGGTCGGCCAGCACGTCGCTGATCGGCGCGACGACCTGGTCGATGACCGGCGAGACGACGCCGAGCACCGTGCCGACCGGCACGGGGACGCCCGCGACGGTGACGTCGAGGTCGGTGAGCGACGCGGTGAGCTGGTCGGCCACGCCCTGCAGCGCCGAGCTCAGGGCCGGCAGCAGCTGCGCGGTCAGCGCGTCGGTGACGTAGGGCAGCAGGTCGGTGCCGGGCGCCAGGTCGTTCAGGTCGAGGCCCTGGGCCGCCAGCACGGCGGCCACGTCGACCGTGATCGCCCCGGTCTGGAGGTCGGCGGTGATCGAGCCGTCGGCGGTGGTCACGGCGGTCGCCGAGTCGAGGGCGTCGACGAGGGTGGGGATGCCGTCGACGGTGACGAGCGGCCCGAGGGCGCCGAGCAGGTCGTCGACGCCGTCGACGGTCGGCTGCAGGGCCGCGAGCGCGGCCCGGAGGTCGGCGGTCGTGGCGCTGAGCGCGGGGCTGTCGAGCGTCAGCGCCAGGCTCGCGATGCCGTAGTCGCCGGTCTGCGCGCCGTCGGGGCCGGCCGCCTGGGCGGCGGTGGCCGACACGCTGCCGACGTCGAGCGTCAGGTTCGCGAGCGACCCGGCCACGTCGTCGCCGACGAGTCCGGACAGGTCGAAGGCGGCGTCCGCCTGCGGGACCCCGGCCGCGCCTCCCACGCCGACGGCCCCGGCGTTCGTGACGGCGCCCGACGCTGCCGTCGAGCTGCCGTCCGGGCTCGCCTGCGCGAACTGGTTGACCGCGCCGAGCGTCAGGAGGCCGTTCGGCCCCAGCAGCTCGATGCCCGAGCCGAGGTCGACCTCGACGGCGTTCAGCACCGTGGCGTCGAGGGGTGTGACGTCGGTGACGGGGTCGCCGCCGGTGTTGACGGCGCGGGCGGTCTCGAGCGCGACGAGGTCGTCGAGGTCGAGGCCGAGGGCGGACCCGCCGAGGAACCGCCCCTCGCCGGTCGAGGCCGGCGGGGCGGCCAGGGCGGGCGACGCCGCGAGGACGCTCCCGCCGAGGCCGAGGAGGGCCGCCGTGACGACGGCCACCCCCCTCGTGGTGAGTGGGCGGCGCCGGAAGGCGGTGGTGACCCGCCCGTCGTCGGCGCGCGCAGATGCATCAAGTCTCATGGACTCGCTCCTGATCCTCATGGCAGCCGGTCAGGTCTGCGGTGAGGGCTGGTGAGGCCGTCCGACGCAGACGTGCTGCACGGCCGACGGTACCCCCAGTCGGCCGTTCTGCCACCCCCACGACGACGAGAAAGACGCTCCGGGTCGACGAAATCATCCCGATCGCCCGCGGGTGCCCCCCGATCGGGTCACACCGGGCGGCAGCCCGGGACGAAGTAGCCTCGGCCCATGCCCTCCCCGTCGCCCCGCGCCACGATCATCGACGTCGCGGAGCTCGCCGGGGTGTCGCGCCAGACGGTGACCCGTGCCCTGAACGGCCTCGCCGACGTCGCCCCGGCCACCCGAGAGCGCGTCGTCGAGGCGGCGCGCAGCCTCAGCTACCGGCCCAACCGTGCGGCGCAGAGTCTCGTGCAGGGTCGCCGCACGACGGTGGGGCTCGTCATCGACGACCTCGGCAACCCGTACTTCGCCGAGCTGGCGTCGGCGTTGTCGCGCGAGGCGGCCGAGCACGACTGGAGCCTGCTGCTCTGCGACGTCGGCACCGACCCCGCGAAGAGCCGCGCCCAGCTGGCCTCGATGATCGCCGGCGTCGACGCCGTGCTGCTCACGGGCTGCCGCGGCGACACGATGGCCCTGCTGCCCGACGAGGTGCTCGCCGGCGAGGGCCTGCGCATGCCGCTCGTCATGCTCGACGGTCCGGAGCACCCCCGCCTCGACGCCCGGGTCGTGCTCGACCTGGCCCCCGCCATGACGGAGGCGCTCCGTCACCTGGTCGCGTCGGGCCGGCGCCGCGTCGCGTTCGTCGACTCGAGCGAGGGCCCGGGCGACCGCCTCGACCTGTACCGCCGCCTCGTCGCGGAGGCCGGGCTGCCCGGGGCCGACCAGCCCGCCTTCGCCGGGCCCGAGTCGCTCGAGGGGGGCGCCGACGGCGTCCGCCAGGTGCTCGCCGCCTGGCCCGAGGCCGACGCGGTCGTCGTCTACAACGACCTCATGGCCCTCGGCGCCCTCAAGGCCCTCGCCGACGCGGGGCGCTCGGTGCCGGGGGACGTGGCGGTCGTCGGCGTCGACGGGCTGGCGCTCGGCCGCGCGGTCACGCCCGAACTCACGACGCTCTCGATCGACAAGGCCCGGCTGGCGCGCGAGGCCGTCGCCCTGCTCGACGCGGCCCTGAGCGACCCGGGCCGCGACGGAGGACCCGCCCCGAGGAGGCTCGTCAGCGTGCCCCTGACGCTCACCCTCCGCGCCTCGGCCTGACCCCTGTCGACATGGCGCCTCATGCTGCTAGCGTGACCCCGTGAACGTTCACGGCACTCCTCGACCCGACGCTTCGGGCCCCCTCTCGACCTATCGCGGCGTCGCCTCCTGGCGCAACGCCGTGATGGTGCTCTTCGCGCTCGGCGGCATCGCGCTGTCGACGTGGGGCCCGCGGCTGCCGAGCATCCGCGACTCCCTCGGCATCGGCGACGGCCTCATCGGCATCGCCCTGGCCGGGGTCACCGTCGGCTCCATCACGGGGCTGACGCTCTCGGCGCACGTGCTGGCGCGGTTCGGCCCGAGGCGGGCGATCGGCGCGGCGGCGGTGACCATCGGCGTCGGCATCGCCCTCGTCGGGGTCGGGGCGGGGCTCGCGGCCTCCGTGCCCGCGACGGTGGCCGGGTTCGTCGTGGTGGGCCTCGCCGTCGGCAGCTTCGACGTGATGATCAACCTGCAGGGCGCCGCCGTCGAGAAGGCCGCGGGTCGCACGCTCATGCCGCTCCTCCACGCCGCGTGGTCGGCCGGCGCCGTCGTCGGCTCGGGCATCGGCGCGGGCGCGGCCGCGCTCGGCGTCGCCTTCCCGTGGCAGTTCCTCGCCGAGGCGGCGCTGATCGCCGTGGTGGGGCTCGGGGCGACGCGGTACCTGCAGCTGCCGGTCGCGGAGGCCGTCGCCGCCGACGAGGTCGCGGACGGGGCGGGGTGGTGGGTGCGCCTGGAGAGGTCGGGGCGCCGGCTGCTCGACCCGCGCCTCCTGCTCATCGGGGTGGTCATGCTCGGCGCCGAGCTCGGCGAGGGCACGGCGAACAGCTGGCTGCCGCTGTCGGCCAGCGACGGCCACGGCCGGACCGAGACCGTCGCGGCGCTGTTCTTCACCGTGTTCGCGATCTCGGAGACCGTGGCGCGGGTGCTGGGCGGACCGGTCGTCGACCGCATCGGGCGCGTGCAGACCATCCGCCTGACGACGGGCATCGGGGTGGTGGGGCTGGCGTTCTACATCCTGGGCGGGCCCGTGTGGCTCGTGCTCGTCGGCGTCGTGCTCTGGGCCGTCGGCGTGTCGATGGGCTTCCCGCTCGGCATGTCGGCGGCGGCCGAGAGCGGGCCGAACGCGGCCGCGCGGGTCAGCGCCGTCGCCTCGATCGGCTACCTCGCGAACCTGGCGGGGCCGCCCGTGATCGGCGGGCTGTCGGAGGCCGTCGGGCTGCTCGACTCGTTCTGGCTCGTCGCGGCCCTGCTCGGCGTGGCCTTCGTCGTCGCGGGCGCGATGGGCGGACGCGGCCCGGCGCGCGGCAGGGCCGGGGCCGAGGCCGAGGTGCGGAGCGGCGCGGCGGCCGGCGACTCCGGGGCCTGACGGCCGCGGGCGGCGTCCGCCCCCGTCGGACTCGCGCACCCTCGGAACCCGCAGACACCCCTCGGCGCGCGCGAGGGTGCGTGCGGGTCCCGAGGGTCCGGACGCGCCCAGGACCGCCGGCCCGGCGGACCCGGCAGCGCGCGTGCGGCAGAGTGGTGTCCGATGAACGACGCCACGGAGACGAGCCCCCCGCCCGCGACCACCACCCTGCCCGACGGCCGACCGCCGGCGGCGGCGGCGACGGAGGCCGCGCCTCCGGCGGGGGTCTCGACGGGCGACCCCGCCGCGCCCGACATCCGGCTCGTGGTCAGCGACATGGACGGCACCCTGCTCGACGGCGAGGGCCGCGTGCCCGACGGGTTCTGGCCGCTGCTCGACGAGCTCGAGGCCGCGGGCGTGCTCTTCGCCCCGGCCAGCGGTCGGCAGTACCAGACCCTCGCCGCCGTCTTCGGCGAGCGCCCCGGGCTCGTGTTCATCGCCGAGAACGGGACGAACGTGGTCCGCGACGGGCAGACCGTCGCGATCGAGCCGCTCGACCGGGCCGCCGTCGCGCCCGTCGTCGAGTGGGTGCGGCGGACCGCCTCGGGCGCGGTGCCCCTCGGTGCCGGCGGCACCACCGGCGGCCCGGATGCGGGCCACGCCGACGTCGGGCTCGTCGTCTGCGGTGCCCGCACGGCGTACATCGAGCGCACGGACGACGACTTCGTCGCGCACGTCCGCCGCTACTACGCCGCCCTCGAGGTGGTCGACGACGTCGTCGCCGCGTCGGCCGACGACCCCGTGCTGAAGCTCGCCGTCTACGACTTCGGCTCGGCCGAGGGACGCACCGGGCCCGCCATGCGCGCCCTCGCCGCCGAGACGGGCATCGGCCTCGACGTCGTCGTCTCGGGCGAGCACTGGGTCGACGTCATGCGCTCGGGCATCAACAAGGGCCGGGCGTTGGCCATCTTGCAGGACTCCCTCGGCATCGGACCCGACCAGACGATGGCCTTCGGCGACTACCTCAACGACGCCGAGATGCTCGACGTCGCGACGCACTCGTACGCGATGGCGAACGCCCACCCGTCGATCGTCGAGCGCGCCCGGCACACGGCGCCGGCGAACACCGAGCACGGGGTGCTGACGACGATCCGGGCGGTGCTGCCGCACCTCGGGACGTAGGCAGGGCCGCCGCCCGGGCGGTGAGCGCGACCGACCGCGCCGAGCGCGCCGTCGCCGACCGACCCGTCGGTCACTGCCGGAGGTACGCGTCGACGAACAGGTCGCCCCGGATCGCCCGCAGCCGGTCGAGCAGCAGCGGCACCGTGCCGCGGTTCAGCCCACCCACCTGCAGGTCCCAGGGCCCGAGCGCGGGCAGCTTGCCGGTGCGGAGCCGCACGACCTCCCACCCGACGGCGCGCAGGGCGCGGTCCTTCCGCCGATCGGCGTCCTCGCGCCTGCCGACGTGCTCGAGTCCGTGCCGACCGGTCGAGTCGTACTCGATCGCGACGCGGAGCTCGGGCAGCACGATGTCGGGCCAGGCCTCGACATGGTCGAAGAACGGCCGCGCCAGCCGGACGGCGGTGAGGCCCGGGGTGAACTCGAGCCGCGCGGTGAGGTCGGCTCGCAGCCGCTCCTCGACGGCGGAGGCCGGAGGAGGCGCGCAGACGCTCGCGAAGGGCTCCCCCGGCGCCAGCGTCGGGGTCTTGACGCAGAGGACGGAAGTCGTGGTCCGCGCCGCGGAGCGCACCGGGGCCCGCGTCACGGCGCGCGGCGCGACGACCCGGTCGGCCCTCGACGGTCGGGACGGCGCCTCGGGGTCGCGTCCCGACACGGGCCTGCCCAGCACCGGGCCGGCCCCGGGCAGGCGGACCGTCTCGGCCATCGGCAGGCTCGGGGTGCGCGGAGCGGCGAGCTCGGCGCAGCTCGGGCACCACGACGAACGACGCCGTTCACGGCCGGGCCGGTGCCGCTGCTCGTCGGGCGTCGCGACGAAGACGTGGCCGACGTCGCACTGCCAGGTGAGCCATACGTCGGCCGCCGGCGGCACCTGGCTCAGCACGACGCCGTCGTTGAACTCGGGGCGGTACTGCCGGATCAGCACGGGGAAGGACGCCCACGCTGCCCGGAACTCGCCGACGGCGTAGGGCACGTCGAGGCCCCGCGACCAGCGACGTCGCGCCCACCACCTCGAGATCGGTTCCGGCACCCGGGCAGGCTACGGGCGGCCTCCGACACTCGCGCACGAGGTCGGAGGCCGCGCACCGGCCTCAGGCCGCGAGGAACTTCTCGGCGGTCCGCAGCCCGAGGGCCATGATCGTGAGCGCCGGGTTCGCCACCACCGCGCTCGGGAACACCGAGTTGTCGCACACCCACAGGTTCGGCACGTCGAAGCTGCGCCCGTCGGGGTCGACGACCGCCCGCTCGGGGTCGGTGCCCATGCGGCAGGTGCCGATCGTGTGCGCCGTGCGGGCGAGCACGCGGATGTCGCTCGCCCCCGCCGCCTCGAGGATCGAGGTCATCGTGGCGACGGCGTGCTCGTCGATGGCCTTCTCGTTCTCGCCCGGGGTGAACGTGACGACGGCCTTCGGCACGCCGAACGCGTCGACCTCCGCCGGGTCGTCCGACAGCACGAGCCGGTTCTGCTCGTACGGCAGGCACTCGGCGTTGATGCCGACCCCCGACATGAAGCGGTACTTGCCCATCGCCTCGACGAGCTCGCGACCCCACAGGCCGGCGCCGCGCGCGAGGGTCGTCGCCAGGGTGAGCGGCATCACGCCGAGGCTCTGGATGAGGTAGCCGCCGGCGAAGTCGTCGCCCTGCGGGCGGTAGAAGTCCTCCGAGATGATCGACGACGGGTAGCCACGATGGCTGCGCATCTCGCCCTCGAAGGTGCCCCAGACCTGCGTGGCCCCGTGGGCCATGAAGTTGCGGCCGACCTGTCCGCTGCTGTTGGCGAGGCCGGTGTGCAGCAGCAGGCGCGGGGTCTCGACCCCGCCGGCGCAGAGGAAGAGCGCGGCGCAGAGCTGTCGGTGCTCGACGCCGTCCTGCACGTAGACGACGGCACGGACGTGGCCCTCGTCGTCGAGCTCGATGCCCGTCACGGTCGCCTCGGCGCGGATCTCGGCGCCGTCGGCGACGGCGGCGGGCAGGTACGTCGTGTCGGTGCTGACCTTGGCCCCGTTCCGGCAGCCCTGGTGGCAGGCACCGCAGGCGACGCAGGCGTGCCGGTGGCCGCCTCCCTGCTGGTCCCGGTCGTGGGTGACGAGAGCGGCGGGCGCGTCGGTCGCGGTGATGCCGAGCGACGCGCAGGCCGCCATCATCATGTCGCTCGACGCGTTCCGCGCCGCCGGCGGCAGGAGGTACGAGCGTGAGTCGTCCCACGGGTACTCGGCCGGGCCCGAGACGCCGACGAACTCCTCGACGCGCTCGATGTACCCGATCAGCTCGGCGTGGTCGATCGGCCAGTCCTCTCCCTCGCCGGTCAGCGTCTTGAGGGTGAGGTCACGAGGGTCGGGGCGGGGCGTGAAGGCGCCCCAGTGCAGCGTCGAGCCGCCGACGCCTCGGCCGCTGTTGTTCTGGCCGAAGGCGGTGGGGGTCTCGCCGCCGCTCAGGCGCTCGTCCATCCAGTTGATGACGACGGCCTCGGTCTCGTCCGGGGTGAACTGCGTCGGGTCGAAGTTCGGCCCGGCCTCGAGGGCGACCACGCGCTTGCCGGCCGCGGCCAGCTCGGCGATGATCGGGGCGCCGCCGGCACCGGTGCCGATCACGACTGCGTCGACGACCTCGTCCTGCGGGTACCTCGTCATGTCGTCGAGCTTCATCGGGCCATCTCCATCCGGGGCTCCCAGCCCTCTCGTTCGTCGGCACCGAGCCTCCGGAACCCCTGCATGCGCACGCCGTCGCCGCCGTTCGCGAACCCGTCGAAGCCGATCTGCTCCATCGTCGCCGGGTGCGAGAGCCAGTGCCGCACGAGGTCGACGCGGCAGTCCTCGAACCAGGCGGTCAGCTGCTCGACCGAGAGCGGGCGCGCCTCCTCCGGCTCGGGTGCGTCGTCGCCGCCGTCGGGCTGGTCGCCGTGGTGCGAGCTGCCGCCGCCGCTGTCGCCGTGGTGCTGCAGCTCGGGGTCGGGGTCGCCCGCCACGATCGCCGTCACGAGCTCGACCTGCTGGGCGGCGGTGCGGTCGGCGAAGTCGGCGAGGGCGTCGAGCGCCAGCCGGTACGCCTCGGGGTCGGGCGGCAGGTCGGCGTTGCGCCACCCGTCGCCCTCCCCCCGGGCGAGCTGGGCGTCGACCCGGGCCGCGAGGTCGATCGCGCGGCTGCCCGCGTCCTGCGGAACGACGACGTCGGCCAGCGAACGCAGGGTGCGGAGCTGCTCCGCGCTCAGCACCCGGGGCTCGTAGCGCGGGTCGTCGGCGAGGGCCCGGCGGGCCAGGATGCCACGCGTCTTCGCGCTCGTGCGCGGCCCGGCGATCGTGGCCGAGAAGTCGGGGCTCGGGCTCGGCGCCCGACCGGCCTCGTCACGCCAGAACGCGCCGACCGCGTCGGCCACCTCGTCGGGGCGCTCGAGCGGGAGGAGGTGCCCGGCGCCGTCGAGCACCAGGTGCCGGGCGCGGGGGTAGGTGCGTCCGTTGAGCGCACGCTGCGCCTCCGGACCGAGGTCGCCGTCGGCGCCGCCGGCGACGATCAGCGCGGGCACGTCGAGCACGCCCACGTCGGGCGACCAGTCTTCACGGCTGCCCTGCTCGAGCCAGGCGAGCCACGCCTCGCGGGAGGCGCGGCGCACGTCGGTCGTCATCCGCCCGTCGTCGGCGGGGTCGAGGGGCGCGCCGACGTTGGCGTCGACGAACTCACGGGCGGCGGCCTCGTCGAGCTGGCCTTCAGCCGCCCAGCCGAGCATCGTCTCGCGGCGCTCCTCGTCCATGGGCTCGGGGCTGGTCGGGCTGGCCGCGAGGAGGACGACGCCGGCGAGGCCGTAGAGGCCGTTGGCGCCCGACAGGGTCTGCGAGGCGACGACGGACGAGATCTTGCCGCCCATGCTGTGGCCGACGAGCAGCCAGCGGGTCGCCCCGTTCTCGTGGATGCGCCGGGTGACCTGGCGCACCATGTCGTCGACCGTCACGCCGCCGCGGGTGTCGTCGGCGGCGTCGCCGAAGCCGGGCAGGTCGATCGCGACGACGTCGAGGGTCTCGGCGAGGTGCGCGCGGAGCCCCTCGAACTCGAGGGCGGACGCGCCGAGCGCATGCAGGCAGAAGGCGGTGGGGCGGTCGTGCGGGCGGGCCGTGGGGCCGTCGATCGGGCGCGCCGCGTTCGTGATGCCGGCGCCGGCGATCGTCGTCGTGGGGCCCCCGGCGGAGGGGTGGTCGGTGGGGTGGGTCAAGGCGGCTCCTCGTGGTCGCGGCCCTCGTCGGACAGCTCCTCGACGGTACGACCGGGCGGCTGACCTCGCTCGCAGCGGGGCGGCTTCGGGGGACAGCCGACCCGCGGGTCGGCCTGGGGAGGACGGATCAGGCCGGAGGCGCGGGGCCGTCCCCGGCACCGCCCACCCGGACTGGGGGCCGCGCCGCACCCCCCTCGTCACCGACGATCGACGGAGCCGCCGCAGCCCTCGGGACGCGGTGGTGAGGGGAGCCTCCCCCGCCCACTACCATCGAGCGACCGCACCGCCCCGGGGAGACACCGCATGAACGCCGCCGACCAGCACCCGGCCCTCCCCGACGTGGCGATCGCGCCCGGCGCCTCCGGCGTCGTGCGCCGCGGCACGGCACCCACCCGCCGCGAGGACGACGTCGCCTCCGTCGTGTGGGACACCGCCCTCGAGGCACGGCTGCGCGTCCTCCCCCAGGGCTGACGACCGACCGGCCGGGCCGGCGGGCTACGCCGCGTCGGCCGTGTCGCCGAGCGGCACCGCGGGCGCCCCGGGCAGCGCCGGCTCGGTCTCGGCGGGCTCCGTCGCGGCCGCCTCCGACCGCACGGCCACGATGCCGGCGACGATGACCGCGCCGCCCACGAGCTGCAGCGGCGTCAGCTCCTCGCCGAGCAGCAGCCAGGCGTAGAGGGCGGCGGCCGCGACCTCGAGCAGGCCCACGAACGAGGCGAGGCGCGACCCCAGCATCGACCCCGCGGTGATGCTCGTCGCGTAGGCGACGGCCGTCGACACCACGCCGACGACGAGCATCGGCTGCCACCACGGCACGACGGCGCCCAGCACGACGACCGGGTCGGTCGACGCGGTGAAGGGCACGAGCCCCGTCAGCCCGAGCAGGCCGAGCAGCACGGCCCCGACGAGCAGCCCCGAGGCGGCGAGCGCGACGGGCGGCAGCCCGTCGCCGGGCAGGGCGGCGAGGACGAAGTACCCCGCGCAGCAGACCATGGCCCCGACGGCGAACGCGACGCCGACGAGGTCGAGCGAGCCGCCCCCGCTCGGGGAGACGACCAGCACGAGGCCGACGGCGGCCACGGCCGACCCGACGAGCACGACCCCGGCCGGGCGACGGCGGGTGGTCGCCCACGCGACCGCGACGAGCAGAAGCGGCGCGAGGTACTCGATGAGGATGGCGGTGCCCACGGGGATGTGCTCGATCGACGCGAAGTAGAGCACCTGCGTGCCGGCGACCCCGACGACGGCCATGCCGAGGACGCGCCAGCGGGCCCGCCACAGTGCCGCGGACCGGCCGCGCAGCAGCACGAGCGCGAGGGGCGCGAGCAGCAGGCCGCCGATGAGGGCCCGGAGCGTGACGGCCGCGACCGGGCTCCAGCCGCTCTCGAGCAGCGGCTTGACGAAGGGCCCCGAGACCCCGAACGAGGCCGCGGCGACCACCGCGACCACGAGACCGGTGGAGAGCTGACGACGCGACACGGCGACTCCTCGACTGTCAGGGCCGTACGACCGATGGGTCATGACGAACACCTGCTACCGCGAGGTTAGACTCCCCGGAGGAAAGGAGTCAAAATGTTTTTCGCCCCTGACACCGAGGACGTGCTCGACTTCGACGCCGCGATCGTCAACACCGTCGCCGGCGCCACGCGGTCGGGCGACGACGAGCTGGCCACGAGGGGTCAGCTGGCGGCGCTGATGGCGACCTTCCGCTTCTCGGGCCGGCTCGACGGCGACGACGCCGAGCTCGACGACGTGCGACGGGCCCGCACTCGCCTCCGGTCGCTCTGGACCCTGGAGCGCGACGCGATGGTGCCCGAGCTCAACGCGCTGCTCGCGGGCCTGCACGCCGTGCCGCGGCTCGAGCGGCACGACGACCTCGGCTGGCACGTGCACGCCACCGCCCAGGACGCGCCCCTCGCCGACCGGATCCTCGTCGAGGCCGCCCTGGCGCTCGTCGACGTGGTGCGCACCGACGAGTGCGGACGGCTGCGGGCCTGCGCCGCCGACGACTGCGAGGGCGTGCTCGTCGACCTCTCGCGCAACGGCTCGAAGCGGTTCTGCAGCGTGCGGTGCGGCAACCGGATGAACATGCTGGCCTTCCGCGAGCGCCGGGCCGCCGAGGCCTGACCCGCCGGGCGCGACCGAGGCCCCGCCCGCGGGTGCGGACGGGGCCTCGGGACAGCCGGGGAGGCGCGGGTCAGTACCCGGCGCCGCTCCCGTCGCCGGCACCCGCGTCGCCGAGCAGGGCCCGGCTTCCCGAGACGCCGAGCCTCGTCGCCCCCGCCGCGACGTACGCCTGCGCGTCGGCGAGGGAGCGGACGCCGCCCGAGGCCTTGACGCCGAGGCGCCCGCCGACGGTCTGCGCCATGAGCTCGACGGCGTGCACCGTCGCGCCGCCGGTCGGGTGGAAGCCCGTGGACGTCTTGACGAAGTCGGCGCCGGCCGACTCGGCGGCCCGGCAGGCCGCGACGATCTCGTCGTCGCTGAGCGCGGCCGACTCGATGATGACCTTGAGCACGGTCGGGGCGGGGACGGCGGTGCGGACCGCGGCGATGTCCTCCTCGACGGAGGCGAAGTCGCCGGCCTTGGCGGCCCCGACGTCGATGACCATGTCGACCTCGTCGGCGCCGGCGGCCACGGCCTCGGCGGCCTCGGCGGCCTTGACCGCGCTCGTGTGCTTGCCGCTCGGGAACCCGGCGACCACGGCGATCTTGAGGTCGGCGCCCTCGGGCAGCACGAGCGGCAGCATCGACGGCGAGACGCAGACGGAGTAGGTGCCGAGCTCGACGGCCTCGGCGACGAGCGCGTCGACGTCGGCGCGGGTCGCCTCGGGCTTGAGCAGGGTGTGGTCGATCATCCGCGCGACGTCGGCGGCGGTGGGCGCGGCGGCGCCGGTGGTGGGGGTGGTGTCGGTCATGCGTCGATTCTCTCTCGTGGGTGGCGGGTCGTGGAGCAGGCGGTCGCTGCCGAGCAGGTCAGGCGCGCTTGCCGCGCTGGTCGAGCACGTGGTTCATGACGAGCGCGGCGACGAGGATGAGGCCCGTCACGACCATCTGGAAGAACGAGCTCAGCCCCATCAGGTTGAAGAGGTTCCGCAGCACGGAGAGCAGCAGCACGGCGATGAAGGTGCCGGCGACGCCGCCCTTGCCCCCGAACAGGCTGGTGCCGCCGAGCACGACCGCGGCGATGGCGTCGAGCTCGAGTCCCTGGTTGGCGGTCGGCTGCCCGATCGTCAGGCGCCCCGTGAGGAGCACCCCGGCGAAGGCCGCGAGGCCGCCTGAGATGACGTAGACGCTCGTGAGGATGCGGTTGACCGGCAGGCCGGAGAGGCGGGCGGCGTCCTTGTTGCTGCCGACCGCGTAGACGTACTCGCCGTAGGTCGTGCGCTTGAGCACGAAGGCGACCACGACCGTGACGAGGATGAAGAGGACGCCGACCACGGGGACGCCCGCGATCGACCCGGCGCCGAGGAAGCGCAGGCCCGTGGGGATCTCGGAGGTCGTGGGCGTGCCGTTCGTGGTCAGGTAGGTGACGCCGCGGACGCTCTGCAGCGCCGCCAGGGTCACCATGAACGCGGGGAGCTTGAGGTAGGCGATGAGGCTGCCGACGACCCCGCCGCTGACGACGCCGGCGCCCACGGCGAGCAGCACGGCGATCGGCCAGGGGACGCCGAGGCCGATGAAGATCGCGACGAGCATCCCGGCGAGCGCGGCGACGCTGCCGACGGAGAGGTCGATGCCTGCGGTGAGGATGACCACGGTCATGCCGATCGCGACGATGCCGACGAGGCTCGACTGCTGCAGCAGGTTGGACAGGTTCTGCTGCGAGAGGAACTCGGGAGCGACGATCGACGCCACGATGAACAGCACCACGAAGATGATGAGCAGGTTGAACCGCACCAGGAGCGCCTGGCGCTGCTGGCGGCCGGTCGCCCTGCCCGGCACGAGTGGCTTGCGCGGACCCGAGGGACCGGCTCCGCCGCCGCTCCCTGCGGCACGGGTCGGGTCGGTGATGACGGCGTTGTCAGTCATGGTCGATGCTTCCTGTCACGACGGCGCGGGCGATCTCGGCCGCGGGCGTCTGGTGGGGTTCGTACTCGGCGACGTTGCGGCCCTCGTGGAGGACCCAGACGCGGTCGCAGTTCTCGGTGAGCTCGGACAGCTCGCTGCTGGCCATCAGCACTCCGACGCCGGTCGCGGCGAGCTCCCGCACCTGGGCGAAGAGGTCGGCCTTGGCGCCGATGTCGAGGCCGCGGGTCGGCTCGTCGAGCAGGAGGAGGTCGATGCCGCGGGCCATCCACTTGGCGAGGACGACCTTCTGCTGGTTGCCGCCGGAGAGCTGGCCGACGGCCTGGTCGACGCTGGCGTACTTGACGCCGAGCCCCGCGAGCGGACCGGCGGCGACGCGGCGGGCGGCCGCGGCCGGGTTCAGGCCGAAGGGCCGCAGGGCGGCGAGGCCGGCGTTGCGGAGGATCGAGAGGTCGAGCAGGAGGCCCTGGCGCTTGCGGTCCTCCGGCACGAGGCCGATGCCGAGGGCGACGGCCCGCTGCGACGACATGCGCGTGTGCCGGCGGCCGCGGAACGTCATGTCGAGCGTCGCCGACGAGTCGCCGAAGACGGAGGCGAGCAGAGTCGTCCGACCGGCGCCGCCGAGACCCGCGAGGCCGACGATCTCGCCGGGTCGGACGCGCACGCCGCGGACGTCGAGCACCCCCGGGATGACCGCGCTCTCGACGTCGAGCAGCTGCCCGGCGCCCGTGAACGGCGGCCGCGTCGTGCTCTCCGACTCGGCCAGTTCGCGCCCGATCATGGCGTCGACGAGGTCGCGCTTGCTGACGTCGGCGACGGCGTGGGTGGACACGGTGCGGCCGTCACGCATGACCGTCGCCCGGTCGCCGATCGCCTTGACCTCGTCGAGGCGGTGCGAGATGTAGATGATCGACCGCCCCTCGGCGACGAGCTCGCGGATGACGTCGAAGACGGCCTCGAGGTCGTGCTCGGTGAGCGTGGCGGAGGGCTCGTCCATGACGATGACCCGCGCGTCGCTCGTGAGGGCCCGGGCGATGGCGGTCAGCTGCTGCTCCGAGACGGAGAGCGATCGCACGACGGCCGAGGGCGAGAACGTGCCCCCGACGCGGCGGATCGCCTCGGCGGCGAGCTCGGTGCGACGCCGGTGGTCGACGAGCGGTCCGCGGGTGGGTGCGTGCCCGAGGAAGAGGTTCTGCGCGACCGTCAGGTCGGGCACGAGGTCGAGCTCCTGGTAGATGGTCGCGATGCCGGCGCGCACCCCGTCGAGCGGGCTCGAGAACGAGACGAGCTCGCCGTCGAGGGTGATGGAGCCCTCGTCGGGCACGTACGAGCCCGACAGGATCTTCATCATCGTGCTCTTGCCCGCACCGTTCTCGCCGAGCAGGCAGTGCACCTCCCCGCGGGCGACCTCGAGCGACGCCCCGTCGCACGCCCGCGTGCCGGGGAACGACTTCACGATGCCGCTCATGACGAGGGCGGGCACGGCGGTGCCGGCCCCTGGGGACGTCGAGGAGGCGCGGGGCGACGCCGTCTCGTCGGTCGCGTCTCCGTCGACGCGCGTCGCGGCCTCGGCCACGGGTCTCGGTACGGTCATGTCAGTGCTCCAGGACGGCCCGAGCCGCGGCCTCGTCCGTGACGAGCACGGAGCAGAGGCCGCTGACGAGGGCGGCGGTGATGATGCGGGACTTCGCGGCGCCGGCGGCGACCGCGACGCTCTGGGGGTGGGCGCGCAGGTCGTCGAGCGTCAGCCCGACGGTGCGGCTCTCGACGTCGTCGTCGGCGATGCCGCCGTCCGTCGTCACGTAGTGCCCGAGGACGTCCCCGACGGCGCCGGCGCCGCGCAGCCTCAGCAGCTCGTCGGCGCCCACGGCGCCGCTCTGCACGAGCACGCTGCGCGGGCCGAGGGCCCCGAGCGAGAACAGGAGGGCATCGGCGGCGCGGGCGCTCTCGAGCACCTCGACGACGAAGTTCTCGCCGTAGAGGGCCTCCCGCGTGCCGACGTGCTCGACGATGGCCGGCACGGGCAGCAGGGTCGCACGACCGTCGCCGCTGTGGGCGATGCTCAGCGCGACGTTCGCGGCCGTCGTCGGGCGGACCGAGCGGCTGATCCCGCCGTTGACCTGGATGACCTCGATGCCGTGCGTCCACCCCTGCGGCAGGACGGCCGCGACGCCCTCCATGGTGTTGCCCCACGAGACGCCGAGGGTGCGGAGCCGGTCGCCGTGCGACCGCAGCCACCCCGCGGCGGCGAGCGCGACGTGGGCGTGGCCCTGCTCGTCGTCGTCCGGCGTCGGCACCACGACGCAGGCGCCGAGCCCGAACCTCGTGCGGAGCTCCTGCTCGAGGTCGCTCTTCCGAGCCTGGGGGTGCACGACGCGGATCTGGACGATCCCCTCCGTGCGGGCCTCCTCCAGGAGGCGCCCCACCTTCCAGCGCGTGAGGTGCAGGTCTCGCCCGATCTCCTCCTGCGTGCGGCCGCGCTCGTAGTACGACTGCGCCACCGAGAGCAGCAGCTCCGACCGGTCGGGCTCGCTCCCGACGCCCAGGGCGCTCATCGGAGCGCCGCGCTGCCCCGGACCCCGGGGACGAGGAGCGAGCGGGCGTCGGACGGCAGCGACGCCGCGGCGGTGCGACGCGCCTCCTGGCGGGCCGCCGTCGCGTGCATGACGGGGGTGAGCGCGCCGACGAGCTCCACGTAGTCGTCGTACGTCTCGCGGTAGACCTCGTGCCGCGCCGAGTCCGGCGTGAGCACCCGGGTGCGCGGAGCGAAGAGGGTCGCGCCCTCGTCGAGGCTGCCGACCAGGCCGGCGCCGACCGCGCCGATGACGGCGCAGGCGCGGAGGGTGAGGTTGTCGCCGTCGACGATCTCGGCCTCCCGGCCCAGCACGTCGACCGTGACCTGCTGCCACAGCGCGTTCTTCTCGATGCCGCCCGAGAAGACGAGCCGGTCGCACGAGACCCCGGCGCGTTCGAAGGAGTCGACGACGCCGCGCGTGCCGCAGGCGACGGCCTCGACGGCCGCCCGGTAGAGCTCTTCCCGGGTCGTGCCCAGGGTCAGCCCGACGACGGCGCCGCGGAGGCGTGCGTCGCGGTAGGGCGTCCGGTTGCCCATGAAGAAGTCGAGGGCGCGGAGGCCGTGCACCTCGGGGTCGACGGCCGAGGCGCCCTGGATGAGGCCCGGCAGGTCGTCGCGGGCGACGCCCATGATGCCCTCGCCGACCCATTTCAGGACGGAGCCGCTCGTCACCTGGCCGCCCTCGACGAGCCACTTCGAGGTGCGGAGGGCCTGCGGGTACGGCCCCCACACCTCGGTCGTGGCGACGGGGGCGTCGACCTCGGCGACGATCGCCGACGACGTGCCCGAGACGAGCGAGACGAGACCCTCGCACTCGCCGCCGCAGGCGAGCAGCGACACGTGCGCGTCGATCCCTCCCACGGCGACCGGAGCGCCGGGCTCCAGCCCGAGCTCGTGGGCCGCCCCACGCGTCAGCTCGCCCGCGACCGAGCCCACGGGCACGACCGCGTCCGGCAGCTTGTCGGCGAGGCCCTCGACGCCGAGGGCGGCGTAGAGCTCGACGGGGAAGCGTCGGGCGATCGGGTCGTAGTTGTACTTGCAGACCGCGTTCATCTGCGACCCCACCCAGCGACCAGTGAGCCGGAAGGTGAGGTAGTCGATCGCCTCGACGACGCGCGCGGCGCGCTCGTACGTCTCGGGCTCGTTCTCGCGCAGCCACATCGCCTTGGGCACGAGCCACTCGGCGGCGTCCGAGCCGCCGGACCAGGCGAGCACCGGGTGCTCCGCCGCGAGGTCGGCGGTGCGGCGGGACTGCGCGGAGGCGCGGGAGTCCATCCAGAGGATCGCCGGACGGAGCGGCGTGCCGGCCTCGTCGACGACGGCCACCGTGGAGGCCGTCGTCGCGGAGGCGAGGGCGACCACGGGCCCGGCGGTACGGCACGCGTCGGTCGACAGCAGGGTGCGGGCGGCGTCGACGAACGCCGACCACCACTCCTCCGGGTCCTGCTCGGCCCACCCGGGTCGGGGGAAGGAGGTCCGGTACGGACGGTGGACCGAGCCGAGCGACGTCCCGTCGTCGGTGAAGGCGCCGACCCGTGCGCCCTCGGTGCCGAGGTCGATGCTGAGGAGGACGCCCACGTCAGTCCCCGTTCGGCATGAAGATCACCTTGGAGCTGTGCTCCGACCGGGCGCCGAGCACCTGCATCATGTCGGGCAGCGCCGACAGCGGCAGCTGGTGGGTGATCATGAACTCCCACTTGAGCTCGCCGCTCGCGAGCTTCTCGGCGGCCGTGCGCCACTCGTCGCCGGGGAACGGGGCCGAGAAGCTGTTCCACGACCCGTGGAGCGTCACCTCCTGGCGCAGGAAGGTGTTGAAGGTCTCCTTCGACAGGGTGACCTCGGCGTGCGGGATGCCGATGAAGACGGCGTGGCCCTTCGGGCCGACGAGGCCGGCGGCCATGTCGACCGTCACCGGCACGCCGGCCGACTCGAGCACCACGTCGAAACCGCGGCCCGCCAGGGCCTTCGCCTCGTCGTGGGTCTTCACCGCGTGCGTGGCACCGGCCTCGATCGCCATCGCCGACTTCTCGGCGCTGAGGTCGATCGTCACGATCTCGCCCGCGCCGGCGAGCTTCGCCCACTGCACCCCGAACAGGCCGATGGGCCCGGCGCCGACGACCAGCACGCGTTGGCCCGTGCGGAGGCCGGTCTTCCAGAGCGCGTGGAGCGCGATGGCGGCGGGGTCGAGCATGGCCGCGGCGCGGGGGTCGATGCCGGCCGGCATCTTGAGCAGGTTGCCGACGGGCGACACGACGTACTGCGCGTAGGCGCCGTTGCTGCGGCTGCCGAAGTAGTCGTAGTCCACGCAGAGGCCGAAGTCGCCCCGGACGCAGAAGTCGCAGTGTCGGCACGGGATGAGGGGAGGCACCGAGACCAGGTCGCCGAGCTCGAAGCCGGTGACGCCCTCGCCGAGCTCGGCGACGTGGCCGCTGAACTCGTGGCCGCAGATGATGGGCATCACGTAGCCGCCGTTGCGGAGCATCCGCGGGATGTCCGACCCGCAGACGCCGCAGGCCGCCACCTCGAGCAGCACCTGGCCGGGGCCGGGACGCTCGACGGGGGCGTCCTCGACGCGGATGTCGCCCGGCGCGTACATGACCGCCGCCGTCATGGTCTCGGGGATCTCGTGCCCTGCCGCGGCAGGCCGCGGTCCGGCCTCGGTGCTGTCGGTGGTCGTGGTGTCGATGGTCACTTGGTCGCCTCCGCGAACGTGGTGGTGCCGACCAGGGTCGACGCGTTGTCCTTGCTGATGAGTCCGGTGCCGGCGTCGACGAACTCGTCGACCGCCTCCCCGCGGGCCACCGAGCTGGCGGTGTCCACGGCGGACGCCCCCTCCGACCCGGGGTCGTTGACGGCGGTCGCCACGTACTGGTCGCCGTCGGCGATCGCCTCGACCGCCTCCATGAGGCCGTCGACGCCGAACACCTTCACGTCGCTGCGGCCGTTCTCGCCGAGCACCTGCATCGCCCCGAGGGCCATGTCGTCGTTGTGGGCGTAGACCGCCTTCACGTCGGGGTTCGCCTGCAGCAGGTCCTGCATGGCCGTGACGGCCTCGCTGCGCACGTAGTTCGCGTAGGGGCCCTCGACGACCTCGATGCTCGGGACGGCGTCGACCGCGTCGTGGAAGCCGGCGCTCCTCGCCGCCGCCACCGCGCCTCCGGCGTCGCCCTGGATCTCGACGACCGTGCCGCCGGCGTCGCCCAGCGTCGCCACGAGCTGGTCGCCGACGAGCTTGCCCATCGCCTCGTTGTCACGGCCGACGAACGACACCGCGCCGCTCTCGACGGGGCGGTCGACCGTGACGACCTGGATGCCGGCCGCCTCCGCCGCCGCCAGCGCCGGTGCGATGCCCTTGGGGTCGACCGGGTTGATGATCAGCACGTCGACGCCGCGGGTGATGAGGTCCTGCACGTCGTTGTTCTGCTTCGTGACGTCGCCGTTCGCGTCGACCATGAGCAGCTCGTCGCCGTTCTCCTCGGCGCGGGCCGACGCCGCGTCGCTGAGCGACACGTAGAAGGGGCTCTGCTGGGTCGCCTGGCTGAAGCCGATGGTGAGCGCGTCGTCGGCGGCGACCGTCTTGACCGCGGTGCCGGCCTCGCCGGGGACGGAGCAGCCGGCGAGCGCCAGCGTCGTGGCGGCCACGACGGCGGCCACGGGGATCGTGCGTGAGAACTTCATCGTTCCTCCTGGAGAGAGGCCCCTCGTTGGGCCTGCCACAAGGTAGGTCGCGTCTCGAGGACGGGTCAACATCCGCGCAGGAGTTTGCTCATGTGAGCAACGACGGCTGGCCTGACGCGCGCGGCGACGCGGCCGGCACCGAGAACGGCGAGTTCTCTCCGAGAGGGCGGCGCCAGGTCAGTTGGCGCAGCGCACCGTGGCACCGAGACCGAGCACCGAGACGATCCGTATGCCCGTGGTGTTGGATCCCGGCTTGGTCCAGCCCGACCCGTCGTTCGTGCGGAGGGTGACCGGGTACACCGTGCCGAGGTCGAGCAGCCCGACGTTGTTGTACGAGATCGCCCGGGTCGCTCCGGGGAAGTCCTGCGTGGCGGAGCCGATCGTCACGGTGAAGGACGCAGGGTCGCTCGCGGGCACGCTCGTCGGGTAGCTCCACGAGATGACGACGCCGCTGTTGGACGTCGAGTTCACGCACGTCACCGCTGTCGCGGCCGGCACCGTGTACGCCGTCATGGTGCTCGTCGGCGAGGTCGTCCTCGCGCCGAAGGGGGCTGCGAGCGCCTCCGCGGGCAGCAGGAAGCCGATGCCGGCGGCCCCGACGACCACGGCGGTCCCCGCGGCGGCGGCGCGCAGGCGGCGTCGGCGGCGCTCGAGGCGGCGGAGCTCCCGCCTCGTGCCGCTGGCGTGCGCCGGGACCGGGTCGGAGGGGGTCGCGGAGGCGACGGGCGACGGGTGGGTGGGGCGCGCCTCCTCGTGGCCGTCGAGCGGGGGGACGCGCGGGCCGGCGTCGTCGCCGCCGTCGGCACCGGGGGCGACCGGGCCGCGGCGGAGGGGGCCGTCGAGGGTGGTCAGGGCGAGCACCACGGCGAACGCCGCGACGACGAGCGCCAGGCGAGACCATTGGCCCTCGCGGGCCCAGACGACGGGGAGGCCGACGGCCGGCACCCGGACCATCGCCACGCCGTGCACCGCGCTGCGCTCCACCGGCGTCGAGTCGAGCTCGGGGTTGGCGTCGCCCTTGGTGACGACGAGGCCGTCGACGCCCGGCTCGGCGAAGCGGTGCAGGCGCAGGTGACCGGCCTGGTCGGGGTCGTCGAAGAGCAGCACCTGGCCGGGCTGGAGCGACGTCTCGGCGACGGGGCGGGCCACGACGACGTCGCCGACCTGGATGCGCGGTTCCATCGAGCCGGTCATCACCGTCGTGGGCTGCCAGCCCAGCACGAGCGGGGCGACAGCCCAGAACGCGAGGCCGAGCAGCACGGCGACGAGCCCGCGGGCGACGGTCGCGACGCCGATGCGGGCCCAGTCGGCGGCGTCGGGGCTCGTGACGACGGCCGCGGCACCTGCTGCCGCGCCGGCGGCCGCCGTGCCCGCGGCCGCGCGTCGCCCGGGCAGGGCGTGTGCGGGGTGCGAGCTCACGACGGCCTCTCGTCCGGGGGCGGGTGCGGTGGGCGGTGCGGGGCGGGGGCGGTGCGGGCCTGCTCCCCCTCCGGCCGAGGGCGGGTCTTCGTGCCCGCCCTCGGCGAAGGGACTCGGCGATGAGGACCCGGCCGACCGACCGGGGCCCGAGCCGGAGCGGGCCCGGGCGGGGCCTAGTTGTTCTGGGCCTCCCAGGTGAAGCCGAGCGAGGTGGTCGCGCTCTGCAGCGAGTTGGCGGCACCGGCGGGCAGCGACCAGGTGAAGCGGTAGACCTTCGACTCGCTGGCGGCGCCGGTCGTGGTCCACGGCACGGCTCCCGTGGCGAAGTTCGTGCGGGCCGCGGCGAAGCCGGCGACCGTGCCCGAGTAGACCGAGCCGCCCGTCGCGTCGGCCGCGAAGCCGGTGCACGAGCCGAAGCCGCCTCCGGTGCCCTGGTCGACGGAGAGGGTCAGGGCGGAGCCGAGCGGGGTCGCGGGCGTGCCGCCCGTGCCGTAGAGGACCACGTTCGACGGCAGTGAGCCGGTCGAGGTGACCTTGATGCAGTTCGAGCCGGACGCGCCGGGCTTGATGTTCGTGACGGTGAACAGCGCGGCGTTCGAGTCGTCGTCGGCGAGGACGACCGAGCCGGCCGTCCAGTTGCTCGTGGGGTTCTGGGTCGTCGCCGAGAAGGCCGAGTACGACGCCGAGGAGACGAGCACCCCGGAGACGACGAGGGCGACGGGGACGCCGATGAAGGCGGCGAGGCGGGCAGCGCGGGGCGTGGCGATGGGCATGGCGAGGTCCTGATCCTGGAACGCGGCGACACCGACGGCGGGGTCACGAGCAGCCTCGCGACTGGTGAGGTCGCCGTGGGGCCACGTCGCCCGAGAGTGGTGAGGTCTCGGCGTGCGGTGGTGGTTCGACAATCAAGATAAGTCATCCTCATCCGCTCGACAAGAGGTGTCATCGCCCCCCGAACGGGGCGGTGCGGAGCCCCGACCGCCCGACCGGCGGCGGACCGGTCTCGCACCAAGAGGTTAGGTGAGGCTACGCTTACCCGGTGCTCACCCAGGACCCCGCCCCACCGACGTCCCGCGGCGACCACCCCCGCACCCGCTCTGCCCGCTCTCCCCGCACCGTCCGCGTCCCCCGCACGGCCGGGGGCGGCCGCGGCCCCCGCGCCCTCCGCTCCCCGGCCCCCGCGGCCCTGGCGGTCCTCCTCGCCCTCGCGCTCGCGGTCGCCGCGGCGAGCCTCGTCCTCGGCAGCAACCTCCTCCCCCCGCAGACCGTCGCCGCGGCGCTGCTCGACCCGGCCCGCGACGTCGGCTCGGTCGTCTGGGGCTCGCGCGTGCCGCGCACCGTGCTCGGCCTGTTCGTCGGGGCCTGCCTCGGCCTCGCGGGCGCCGTGATGCAGGGCCAGACCCGCAACCCGCTCGCCGACCCGGGCCTGTTCGGGGTCTCCGCCGGGGCGAGCCTCGCCGTCGTCGTCGGGGTCTACGTGCTCGGCACCAGCTCCGTGCTGACGACGCTCTGGCTCGCCCTCGTCGGCGCGCTCGTCGCCAGCGTCCTCGTCTTCACCGTCGCCGCCCTCGGCCGCGGCCTCGCCAGCCCCGTCCCCCTCGCGATCGCGGGCTCCGCGGTCTCGGCCTTCCTCGTCGCGATCACCTCGTACCTCGTCCTCTCCGACGAGACGACCCTCGCCGCCTACCGCATCTGGGTGGTCGGCTCGCTGTCCGGCCGCACCCTCGACGGCTTCGGGGCCGCGTTCGTGCCCGCGCTGCTCGGGGTGGTGCTCGCGGCGCTCAACGCCCGCTCGCTCGACACGCTCGCCCTCGGCGCCGAGCTCGCCCGCGGCCTCGGCGAGCACCTGCTCCGCACCCGGCTGATCGGACTCGGCGCCATCACGCTGCTGACGGCGAGCGCCGTCGCCCTCAGCGGACCGATCGGCTTCGTCGGCCTGACCGCCCCGCACCTCGCGCGCGCCCTCGTCGGCGGCGACCACCGTCGCCTGCTGCCCGCCTCGGCCCTCGTCGGGGCCGTCGTGCTGCTCGCCTGCGACGTGGTCGGCCGCCTCGTCGGCGGCACCGCCGAGGTCTCGGTCGGCGTCGTCCTCACCGTCGTCGGCGGCGTCGTGTTCATCCTGATCGTCCGCCGCGGGAAGACGGCCGCCCTGTGAGCGCCTCGACCACCCAGCCGCAGCCGCAGCAGACGCCGCCGACGCCGACGCCACGACAGAAGGAGGCGCGGGTCGCCGCCCCGACCCCGCCCGCCGACCGACGGGGGCCGGGACGCACCCGCCGCACCCGTCTCGTCGTGGCGACCGGCGCCTCCGTCGTGGTCGTCGTGCTGGTGTCGCTCGTCGGCGTCGCCGCCGGCTCGTCGTCGCTCGGCCTCGGCGACGTCGTGCGGACGCTCGTCGGGCTCGGCACCCCCGCGCAGGAGCTGATCGTCGTCGACCTGCGCCTGCCCCGCGTGGCCGGCGCCCTCGTGGTCGGGGCATGCCTCGGCCTCGCCGGCGCGCTCACCCAGACCTTCGCGCGGAACCCGCTGGCGACCCCCGACATCCTCGGCGTCACGTCGGGCGCGGGCCTCGGCGCCGTCTCGGCGATCGTGCTCGCGGGCGGCAGCTACGCCGTGACGGGCGGCCTGCTGAGCGTCGGCGTGCCCGTCGCGGCCGTCGTCGGCGCCCTCGTCACCTCGGTCGTCGTCTACGGGCTCTCCTGGCGCGGCGGGGTCGACAGCTACCGGCTGATCCTCGTCGGCATCGGGGCGACCGCGACCCTGACCGGCCTCACGACCTACATGATCGCCCGCGCGCAGATCACCGAGGCGGCCGCCGCGACGCAGTGGCTCGTGGGCAGCCTGTCGGGCATCTCGTGGGCGAGCGTCTGGCCGGCGCTGGTCGTGCTCGCCGTGATCGGACCGCTCGCGGCCACCCAGTCGTCCGCGCTCGAGGTGAGCCAGCTCGGCGACGACCTGTCGACGGGGCTCGGCGTCGCGGTGCAGCGCCACCGCATCGTCGTGCTCGCCTGCGCGGTGCTGCTGACCGCGGCCGCGGTGTCGGCCAGCGGGCCCCTCGAGTTCGTCGCGTTCGTCGCCCCCCAGCTCGCCCGGCGCCTCACCGGCACCGGGCGCCCGCCCCTGCTCGCCTCGGCCGTGACGGGCGCCTTCATCGTCGTCGCGGCCGACCTCGTGACCCGGGCGGTGCTGCCGAGCGAGGTGCCGGTCGGCATCCTCACGGCGATCATCGGCGCGCCCTACCTGATCTGGCTGCTGATCCGCGGCCGACGAGAGGATCGATCGGCATGACCGGCACGACCGACGAGACCACCCGCACCGCGACCGCCCCGAGCCCGGGAGGCGCGGGCCCCGCCCCCGAGACCGCCGGCGACCCGCTCGTCGGCGCCGCGCCTCCGGCGCTCGCAGCCCGGGGCGTCACCCTGTCGTACGAGCGCGCCGTGGTCCTCGAGGGGCTCGACCTCGAGGTGGCGAGCGGGACGGTGACGACCTTGATCGGGGCGAACGGGAGCGGGAAGTCGACGATCCTCAAGGCGTTCGGGCGACTGCTCGCACCGACCGCCGGACACGTGGAGATCGACGGCGCGCCGGTGCGGTCGCTCTCGGGCAAGGCGGTCGCGCGACGGCTGGCGATCCTGCCGCAGAAGCCGCTGACCCCGTCGGCGACGACCGTGCGCGACCTCGTGTCGCGGGGGCGGCACCCGCACCAGAGCCTCCTCACGCCCTGGACCGCGGCCGACGCCTCCGCCGTCGACGATGCCCTCGCGGCCACCGGCCTGGCCGAGCTCGCGGCGCGGGACGTCGGGACGTTGTCGGGCGGTCAGCTGCAACGGGCCTGGCTGGCGCTCGTGCTGGCCCAGCAGGCGGAGACGATCCTGCTCGACGAGCCGACGACGTTCCTCGACCTCAGCCACCAGCTCGACATCCTGCGGCTCGTGCGGTCGATCAACCGCTCGCGCGGCGCGACGGTCGTCATGGTGCTGCACGACCTGACCCTGGCGGCGCGCTACTCCGACCGGCTCGTCGTGATCGGACGCGGCCGCGTGCTCGGCGACGGTGCGCCGTGGGACGTGCTCACGCCCGAGGTGCTCCGCGACGCGTTCGACCTCGACGCGCTCGTCATCCCCGACCCGACGAGCGGAGCGCCGCTGGTCGTGCCGCGGGACGCGTAGCCGGGCGGGCCGGGTCGCGCGGGGCGGGGCGGGCCGGGGCGCACCCCGCATCACGGATTCATCACGACCCCGTCACCCGTCTCGCCCTGGCAAGTTAGGTTAGGCTAACCTTGCTCACGTGAACATCTCGACGGCAGCACGCCGCCCCCTCCGCCTCCTCGTCCCCCTCGTCGCCGCAGCCCTGGTGCTCGGCACCGCCGGCTGCGCCACGCAGGCCGGGCCCGCCGAGGGCGGGTCGTCCGACTCCGAGTGGAGCTTCACCGACGACACCGGCACGACGGTCACCCTCGACGGACGTCCCGAGCGCATCGCGAGCTACACCGACTACGCGATCGGCCTCATGAGCTACGGCGTCGAGCCCGTCGCCCTGTTCGGCCGCTACGACGTCGCGAGCGACGAACGCCTGGCTGACTACGACATCTCCGACACGGCGATCGTCGGCAACTCGTACGGCGAGGTCGACCTCGAGGCCCTGGCCGAGTCGGCTCCCGACCTCATCGTCGCGGGCATCTACCCGGCCGACCGCGAGGGCACCCTCGACCTCGAGGGGCCGCTCTACGGCCTGGCCGACGCCGAGCAGCAGGCGCAGCTCGAGAAGATCGCCCCGATCGTCGCCATCGAGGTCGGGGGCGCGGGCATGGACGTCATCGACAGCCTCAACAGGCTCGCCGAGGCCCTCGGCGTGAGCGACGACACCATCGCCGAGGCCGAGACGGAGTTCGACGCGGCCGCCGCCGACCTCAGCGCCGCGGCGGCCGAGAGCGACCTCGAGGTCACGGCGATGTACGCCGACGCCGACGGCGTCTACGTCACCAAGCCGATGGACGAGCCCGAGACCGAGCTCTACTCGAGCCTCGGGGTGAAATACACGAACCTGCACCCCGACGGCTACTACTACTGGGACATCTTCAGCTGGGAGAACGCGTCCCAGATGATGACCGGCGACGTGCTGCTGGTCAACAACGAGGGCTACCAGAACGCCGACCTCGAGAAGCAGCCGACCTTCGCCTCGCACCCCGCCCTCGTCGCCGGCCAGTCGCACGACGGCTGGTCCGGCGGCGCCCTCGACTACCGCTCGCAGGCCGCCCACATGACGGAGCTCGCCGAGATCCTCCGCTCCTCGACGGCCCTGTAGGCCGCAGACCCACCAGCGCCGGAGGCGCGGGCCGGCTCCCCCGAGGAGCCCGCCCGCGCCTCCCCGTCGTCCCGCACCGCGGCGCCCGACCCGCACCCGCGCGGCCCCCTCAGGCCCCGGCGAGCCCCGCCGCGCACGGCCGGCCCGCACCCGGACGGCCCGCGTTCGGCCCGCGCCGCCCGAGCCGCGCTGCGCGCCCCGCTCCGCCCGCACCCCGCGAACCCGCACGCACCCCACGGCGCGCCCGAGGGTGCGTGCGGGTCTCGAGGGTGCGCGCGGGTCTCGAGGGTGCCGCGGGTCTGGAGGCTGCGCGCGGGTCTGGGGGGTGCGCGCGGGTCTGGAGGGTGCGTGCGAGTCTCGAGGGTGCGTGCGAGTCTCGAGGGTGCGTGCGGGTGCACGCGCGCCGGCGGGCGGCGCGGGCCCCGCCCGCCGGCGGGCCCCGCAGGCCCCGGCGAGCCGCGCCCGCCGGCTGGCCGACACCCGGGGCAAGCCCCCGAATCCCGGGGCAGATCCATTCGTGAGCATGTGTCAGCCTGGGGTCACCCGATGTCGTGCCGCCCGTGGCAGCCCCTCGTCGTCAGCGCCGTCGACCCGACGACGAGCCGACGACGCGGTGCCCGACGCGCGCGGCGCGGACGAGGAGCAGCGGCGCCCCTCCGTCACCGGCTGTCGGGGCGTGGCCGAACGCGACCCGAACCGGGCGGCCGCGCCCCGGCGAACCACCCACCCGGAGCCCGGCAGGTTCACCCCCTCCTCCGCCCGGTCGTCCGACGTCACACGCGCAGGCGGCCGATAGCCTGGACGTCGCCCGAACGTCGGATCGCCACCGCGAGACGCGGTCGCCGGACAGCGTCCGGCTCCCCCTCCCCTGACCGACGCGACGTCGGGTCCGACGGACGCCGGGGGGCACATGGACGACGACACGCACGCAGGCGACGACGCGCACGCTCGGGACGACGCACCGACCCCGCGGCCGAGCACCACGGTGAGCTCCGTCGACGACCACGAGATCATCTCGGTCGCCGTCGAGCGCCTCGTCGACTCGGCCGACGACCTCGCCTACGGCTCGAGCGCCTCGACGGTCGACGAGCTGCTCGCCGCGCGGCCCGGCCTCGGCGACGACGACCTCGTGCTGCTCGACCTGCGCCTCGGCGACGGCTCGTCCCCGGTCGGCAACGTCCGGCGACTCACCGCGACCGGCGCCCGCGTCGTCGCGTTCACGTCGGGCGAGAGCCCCTACCTCGTCCGGCTGGCGGCGACGACCGACGCCCTCGGCGTCATCTCGAAGTCGACGAGCGGCCCCCAGCTGCTCGAGCTGCTGCGTCGGGCGGCCTCGGGCGCCCCCGTCGTGTCGACCGAGTGGGCCGCCGCCCTCGCCTCCGACCCCGCCCTGCCCGACGCCGCGCTCAGCCCGCGCGAGTCGGACGTGCTCGCCCTCTTCGCCGCGGGCAACAAGGCGCAGGTGGTCGCGACGACGACGGGCATCTCGGTCGCGACGGTCGACGACTACGTGCGGCGCATCCGCGACAAGTACGCCCGCGCCGGACGCCCCGCGCCGACCAAGGTCGACCTCTACAAACGGGCCGTCGAGGACGGGTTCCTGCCCCTGCCGGGCGACGGCGCGTGAGCGAGGCCGCACCCGCCCGCGAGCCCCGCCCCGCGCGCGCGCCTCGGCCCGCGCGCGAGACGCACCCCGCCCGGGAGCCCCGTTCCGCCCGGGACGGCGCCGACCGCGTCGTCGGCACGGCGTTCGGCGCCGGGGCCGTCGTCTTCACCGCCCTCGCGGCCCCCTCCGCGCTCGACCAGCAGGGCGTCTTCCACCCGGCGTGGTCCGTCGCCGCCGTGGCCGTCGTCACGCTCCTCCCCGCGGCGCTCGGGGTGCTCTCGCTGCTCGGGCGCCTGCGTGCCGCGGCCGTCCTCGCGCGCCTGGTCGCGATCGGCTACCTCCTCGTCGTCGCGACCGTGCCCGTCGCGGTGGTCGGCGCGGGCCTGCCCGCCGGCCCGGCGGGACCGTGGGTCTTCGGCCTCACCGCCGTCGGCACGACCGCCGCCGCCCTCGTCATGCGCTGGCCGTGGGTGCTCGTCGTCGTGGCCGGCGTCAGCGTCGGGGTCACGGTCGGCGGTGTGCTCGTCCACCCCTCCGCGGCCGAGGCGCTGCCGACGGCCGTGCAGGACGGCGTCTACGCCGTGGCGTTCGACCTCCTCTTCGCCTCGTTCGTGCTGCTGGCCCGCCGCTCGGCCGCCCAGGTCGACGCCGCGGCCGCCGACGAGCTGGTCGCCGCCGCGGCCGCCGCCTCCGCCGACGCGCGCCGGGCCGAGCGCGTGCGGGTCTCCGCCCTCGTGCACGACCGCGTGCTCGGCACCCTGCTCGTCGCCGCGCAGGCGCCCGAGGGGCTCGCCCACGTCGCGGCCGCCGACGCCCGCCGCGCGATCCGCGACATCGACGAGCTCGTCACCGCCGACGCCCCCTCGCGACCGGTCTCGGGCCGCGACCTCGCCTGGACCCTGCAGGCCGACCTCACCGAGCTCGCCCCCACGGCGGAGTTCTCGCACGACGTCGTCGCGGCGCCCGACCTGCCGGCCCGGCTCGCGACCGCCGTCCGCGAGGCCACGAGGGAGGCGCTGCGCAACTCCCAGAAGCACGCCGACGTCCCGGACCGGTCGGTCGGGCGAGCCCTCCACGTCGAGGTGCGGGCCGACGGCAGCGGGGCCGTCACCGTGCTCGACGACGGCCGCGGCTTCGTCGTGGGCGGCACCCGGAGCGACCGGCTCGGCCTCTCGCAGGGCATCCGAGAGACGGTCTCGGCGCAGCCCGGGGCCCGCGTGGTCGTCGTCTCGCGACCCGACGTCGGCACGCGCGTGCAGATCGACTGGCGGGCGCCGTGAGCGGCGAACAGCGGGCCGGCGGCGCGGCCGCCGAGGGCACCGCGGTCGTCGAGGGGGCTCGGCCGCGCGGGGGCTCGACGGCGCCCGGTCCGCTCACCCTGCCGATGCCCGCCGCCGCCCTCGTGGCCGCCGTCGTCGTCCTGACGCAGGTCGTGCTCGCCGTGATGTCGGCCGGGGCGGCGCGCAGCCCGGTGCAGTGGCTGGCGCTCGTGCTCGTCGCCCTCAGCGCCGTCGTCTGCGTGCGGCGAGGCGACCGGCGCCTGACGCGGGCGGGTGCGTGGGTCGTGGTGGGCGCCTCCGCGGCGGTGGTGCTCTCGACGCTCGACAGCATCCCCACGACGGGCGAGCCCGCGGGGTACTCCGCCTGGGCGCTCGGCGCCGTCACCTTCTCGCTCACCGGGGTCGCGGTCCGGGGCCGCAGCCGCCTCGCCTGGGTCGGCATGCTCGTGGTCGTCGCGATCGTCGTCGGCTGGGCCGAGCTCGCCGGGCCGGGCGCGGCGGCGGGGGCCGGACTCGTCGTGCGACACGTCGGCACCCTCGCGATCGGCACCGCCTTCGCCGTCGGAATCGCCCGGCTCGGCGCCCGCCTCGACCGCCTGCACGCCTCCGAGCGCACCCGCTGGGCCGAGGTCGAGGCCGAGTCGGCGCGCGCGGACGAACGACGGCGCGAGGCCGACCGCCTCGTGCGCGTCGCCCGGCCCGCCCTCGAGCGCATCACGACGGCGAGCCCCACCGACCCCCGGCAGCGACGGGAGTACGAGGCCGTCGAGGCCGAGCTCCGCGACGCGCTCCGGGCCCGCTCGTTCGCGGTCGGACCCGTCGCCGAGGAGGCGCGGGCCGCCCGCCTCCGCGGCGTGAGCGTGCTGCTGCTCGACGACTCCTCCACCGAGGTGCCGGAGGCCGTCGGCGACGAGGTGGCCGCCTGGGTCGCCCCCCTCCTCGCCGCCGAGACGGGCGAGTCGTTCACGGCCCGCCTGACGAGCGCGGGGACCGGCGACGAGCGCGGCTGGGCGGTCACGGTCGTCGGCGCGGCAGGTCAGCACGACGCGACCTTCCTCGCGCGCTGACGCCGGCCTCGGGCGCTGCCGGGCGCCGAGCGGCCCCGCGGCGAGGATCGCTCGACGTCGAGCCGGCCCCCGGGCCGCTGTCGGGGGTGCGGCGTACGGTCGCGGCATGCGCGAAGACGAGCACTCCACCGACCTGACCGACGCCACCTCGAACACCGACGACCCCACGGTCGACAGCCCCCGCAGCGAGGGCACCATCGACGAGATGCAGTCGTCGCCCGTGAGCGACAGCCCCGCCGTCGACGACGACATCGACGAGGACGCCGTCACGACCCTGCCGGGCACCGGCGGGCCCGACGACGAGGGCACCGTCGAGGTCGATCCTGACGAGATCGACATGACCGGCCACGCCGGGTTGAACAAGCCCTGAACAGGCCCTCACGGGCCCTGACCCGGTCGGGCGCTACGCCCCGCCGACGGCGCCCGCGAGCCCTGCCAGCTCGGTGCGACTCCGGGCGCCGAGCTTGCGCAGCAGTCGAGAGACATGGAACTTCACCGTGTTCTCGCTGATGCCCAGCTCGCCGGCGATGTCGCGGTTCCGCGACCCGCCGACCACCAGCCGCAGCACCTCCCGCTCCCGCTCGCTCAGAGTCGTGCCTCCCTGCCACGACTCGGGCGCCGGGGGCGGGTCGAGCGGCATCCGCACCGCGAGTTCCGAGCCCCAGCCCGACGTCGACGACACGGTCAGCTCGCCGGCCACGGCCGTCACCTGCTCCGCGATCGGCCGCAGGGCGTCGTCACGGGCGCTCAGGCCGCCGTCGCCGTCGTCGCGGATCCCGATGAGCAGGTTCAGCCCGTCGCAGTCCCACTGGATCCGCACCCGGCGGGCCGAGCCCCGGTCGACCAGCGTCAGCACCGCGTTCCGCACGACCGCCCGGGCCGCGTGCGCGACGTCGCCGGGCAGCGCCCGACCGGTCGCGGGCGGCTCGACGAACTGCACGTCGAGGTCGCCGAACCGCACGAGCGGCCGCAGGTCGTTGCGCAGCCGCGCGAACGCGCCGACCACCGGCTCGAGCTGGCCGTCGCGTCGCCGGTCGGTGCCGGTCCGCAGCTCGACGATGGCCCCCGCCGCCACGTCGATCGCCTCGACGCGCGCCGCGCGGTCGTCGAGGCGATCCGAGCGCAGCACCGCGAGCAGCGACTCGAGCGTCACGGCCTGGCGGTCGACGAGCGCGGCGAGGGCGCGGGTGTGCTCGGAGGCGAGGGCGCGCGCGGCGGCGTCGTGCGGCAGACCGCCCGGCTCCGCCCGGTGGTCGAGGGCGGGCGAGGAGGCGCGGCTCGGCTCGGTCATGCCGGTCACCCTACCCACGCACCTACCCGCCCACCCGCGCCGGACTACCCGAACGGGCAGTCGAACGGCCCGGACGGACGGTGACGTCGCGGGGCGAGCGAGAGAAAGCTGGAACTCATGAGCGACGTGACCGATCCCCGTACCGACGCCTCCGCCGGCGACCCGACCCGCGCCTCCGGCCCGTCCGTGGCCGACTCGCTGCGGCTCGTCCGCGACGAGCTCGGCGACCTCGTCGACCACCTGGTCGCCGCTCCCGACCACCTCGAGCGCCTCGCCGACGCGCTGTCGTCGGCCGATCGCGTGTTCGTCCACGGCCTCGGCCGCTCGGGCATCGCCCTGCAGGCGACGGCCATGCGGCTGATGCACCTCGGGCTGACCGTCCACGTCGTGGGCGAGGCGACGTCGCCGGCGATCACCCCGGGCGACGTGCTCCTGACGGCCAGCGGCTCCGGGACGACGAGCGGCGTCGTGAGCGCGGCCGAGTCGGCCTCCTCGGCGGGGGCTCGCGTGCTCGCCGTGACCGCCGCCTCGTCGTCGCCCCTCGCCGACCTCGCGACCGTCACGGTCGTCGTGCCCGCGGCCGGCAAGGAGGACCGCTCGGGCACCGCCTCGGCCCAGTACGCCGGAGGCCTGTTCGAGCAGGCGGTGCTGCTTGTCGGCGACGCCGTCTTCCACGCGCTGTGGAAGCGCTCCGGCCAGAGCGCCGACGACATGTGGCCCCGCCACGCCAACCTCGAGTAGCCGACCCGGCGACTCGACCACCCATCCCACCCCACGAAGGAGCACCACATGAAGCTGCAGTTCGCCATGGACACCCTGACCACCGAGGCCGCCCTCGAGCTCGCCGCCGCCGCGGCGCCGAGCGTCGACATCATCGAGCTGGGCACGCCCCTGATCAAGGCCGAGGGCTTCCGCGCCATCACGGCGATCAAGGAGGCGCACCCCGACAAGACCGTCTTCGCCGACCTCAAGACGATGGACGCCGGCGAGCTCGAGGCGGGCGAGGCCTTCAAGGCCGGTGCCGACCTCGTCACCGTCCTCGGCGTCGCGGGCGACAGCACCATCGCCGGTGCGGTCAAGGCCGCGAAGGAGCACGGCAAGGGCATCGTCGTCGACCTGATCGGCGTCTCCGACAAGGCCGCCCGCGCCAAGGAGGTCGTCGCCCTCGGCGCCGAGTTCGTCGAGATGCACGCCGGACTCGACGAGCAGGCCGAGGAGGGCTTCACGTTCGAGAAGCTGCTCGAGGCCGGCCGTGACTCGGGCGTCCCGTTCTCGGTCGCCGGCGGCGTCAAGGCCGCGACCGTCGGCTCGGTGCAGGAGGCCGGCGCGCAGGTCGCCGTCGCCGGTGCCGCGATCTACGGTGCTGACGACGTGGCCGCCGCCGCCGCGGAGATCCGCGCCGCGATCAAGTAGTCGTTCCCTCAGGAGGCGCGGTGTCGGCCAGGCCGGCACCGCGCCTCCCGCATGCGGTCGCGCCCTGCGGCCCGCGGCCCGGCCTGCCCGGCACTCGCACCGCACCATGAACCGCGTACCGAACCATGAACCGCGAAGCTCCGCGGTTCATGGTTCGGTACGCGGTTCTTCGCGCTCCGGGCTCAGCGCGCGGGCGGCACGCCCGGCAGCCCGGCGAGGGCGAGCTCGCCGATCGCCGCCACCTCGGCCGCCGATCCGCCGTCACGGGCCCGGGTCGACATGCCGCCGAGCACGGCGACGACGAACTCGGCGAGCGCCCGCGCGTCGGTCTCGGCGGGCAGCTCGCCCTCCGTGACGGCCTGGTCGAGGCGGCGGGCGATGCGCTCCGCCATGTCGCGTCGGCGGGCGGCGAGCTTGGGCTCGCTGAGCACGAAGCACCCGGAGGGCGTCGACGCGTCCGAGTACCCGGCCGCGCTGCCGCGCACGACGCGACTGAGCGCCTCCCCCACGGTCGGCAAGGCGAGGAACTGCTCGAGCGTCGCCGTCGCCCCGTCCGCGTAGCAGGTGGCGGCGGCGTCGAAGAGGGCGTCCTTGTCGCCGAAGGCGGCGTAGAGGCTCGGGGCCGAGATGCCCATCTCGCGGGTCAGGGTCGCGACCGTCGTCTCGTCGTAGCCGTCCGTCCAGAACTGCTGCATCGCGACGGAGAGCGCCTCGTCGCGGTCGAATCCCCTCGGTCTGCCAGCCATGTCGATCATTCTATAGCGCTCGCTACGCAATGTGCTACGGTCGGCCTCGTCAGATGTGTAACAACCACTACAGAAAGGGTCAGCCATGCAGATCCGAGAGTCCGTCGTCGTCGTCACCGGAGCCAGCCGAGGCATCGGGGCCGAGTTCGTCCGCCAGCTGCGCGAGCGCGGGGCCGCCCGAGTCGTCGCCGGGGCGCGCGACGCCTCGACCGTCGCCGGCGTCGGCACCGATCCCGTCACCGGCACCGTCGTCGAGGCCGTCTCCCTCGACGTGACCGACCACGAGGCCGTGCAGCGCGTCGCCGACGCGGCCGGCGACGTCACGATCGTCGTCAACAACGCCGGCATCTCGTCGGCCATCCCGCTCGTCACGGGCGACCTCGCCGCGATCCGCCGCGAGTTCGAGACCAACGTCTTCGGCCCGCTGGCCGTCACCCGGGCCTTCGCCGACACGCTCGCCCGCAACGGCGGCGGCGCCGTGCTGAACGTGCTGTCGGCGTCGTCGTGGTCGTCGTTCCCGGGCGCCACCACCTACGGAGCCACGAAGGCCGCGGCCTGGGGCCTCACCGACGGCCTCCGCCTCGAGCTCGGCGCGCAGGGGACCCAGGTCACGGGCCTCCACATGGGACTCGTCGACACCGACATGACCGCCGGGTTCGACGGCGAGAAGATCACCGTGGCCGACGTGGTCACGGCGGCGCTCGACGGACTCGAGCGCGGCGATCTCGAGGTGCTCGCCGACGAGCCGGCCCGCCAGGTCAAGGCGAGCCTCGCCCTCGACCCGACCGACCGCTACGCCGGCATGCTCCCCGCCCGCGTCTGACCCGAGCCGCCGGGGAGGCGCGGTGCGGCTCCCGCGCACCCCGCGCCTCCCCCGCTCGCCACTCGCCACTCGCCACTCGCCCATGAACCGCGTTCCGAGCGATGAACCGTGAAGCTTCGCGGTTCATCGCTCGGAACGCGGTTCGCCGGGTCGGGGGCAGCACGACAGGGCGTCAGCCCCGCGAGTAGCGGACGACGACGCCCGGCGACCACGTCGTGAGGTCGGGCTCACGGTCGGCGAGGCCCGGCAGGCCGGCCGCCGCGAGGAGCGTGTCGTCGAGCCGGTCGACGGTCACGGAGCGGAACGTCCAGGGCTCGTGCTCGCGGCGCCACCACCGGGTCGCTCCCCACGACGGGGCGTGCACGCCCCAGCGGTCGGACACGAAGCGGGTCGCGGCGTCGGGGACGACCTCCTCGGTGCCGGGGGTCACGCGGACGAGGCAGCCCGCGCCTCCCGCGGTGCTGCCGCGCCGGCGACGCTCGGTGCGGTGCGCCACGTCGTCGGGGCGGACCCGCGAGCCCGCCCGTGCCCAGACGTAGGGCAGGCCGATGAGCCGGGCGGCCGCGACGGCGGGGAGGTGCTGCGTGTCGATCGAGCGGTAGGCGACGCCCTGCCTGCCGAGGCCGTCGACCGTCGCGACCTGGACGACGATCTCGGTCATCGTGCCGATCCGCCCGAGCCGGGGCAGCGGGGGCACGGTGCTGTCGACGAAGCGGTAGGCGACGAGGGAGGCCCAGGCGGCTCCGGCGTGCTCGTCGGGACGGGTGCCGGGCGGGACGAGCGAGCGGACGCGGTCGGGCTCGACGCGCCAGTGCAGCCCGACGACCTCGCGCCAGTCGTGCTGGGTCACGGGGCGGCGCGGCAGGGGCGGGGCGACGGCGGACACCCGTCCGGCCTACACCGAGCCCGCCTGCCCGGGCCGTCGCGCCCCCACGCCGCGCGCCCGCGACACCGGTGAACCCGAGCCCGAGCGCCGCACCCCCGCACCCGAGCTCGGGCTCGAGCCGGGTGAATCCCGTTCCGAGAGCTGAGAGCCGGGGAGGCGCGGGTCGGGGACGCAGCACCCGGACGGTCCCGGCAGGGGCGGCGGGACCGGCCCCGGTACGGTGGCGGGATGCCTCGCCGACACCGCGCCTCCGGCCGTCTCGTCGCGGTCGTCGGCGCCCTGCTCGTCACGGCCTACGCGGTCGTCGGGGTGCTGCAGGTGCTGGTCTGGAACCCGCTCGCGACGGTGCCCGGCCGCTCGCTCGCCGAGATCCACGCCGAGCTCGACCGGGTCGGGCAGTCGTTCTCGCCGGTGCCGCCGCTGCTCTTCGGCGTGGCGGGCGTCGCGATCGCCGGCTGGCTGCTCGTCACCGCCCTGCGCTCGCGCGACCTGTCGCCGCTGCACGTCGTCATCGAGTTCTCGCTCGTCCTGGCCGCCGGGGCCCCGGCTCTCGCGCTCGTGTCGTTCACCCCCGGGATGCAGCTCGCCGACGGGTTCCTGACGACCGGCGGCGACCACGCTCCGGGAGCGGTGCCCCTCTACTGGACGAGCTCCGCCGCGGTCGTCGTCGCGATCGCCGCCGCCGGCGTCTCGGTCTCGCGGTCTCGCCGCACAGCAGCCGCAGCCGGCCCCGCCGGTGATCCCTCCCCAGCCCCGTCGTCGGGCCCCGGGGCGCACTGACGCCCGCCCGGGCTCGACAGCCCCCCCTCCCCCGTCGATACGCTCGACGGACTGCGTCGGCGACCCCGACGGCCCCCCTCGAGAGGAAACGATGACGTTCGATCACGACCCCGCGACCGCCGGCGACGCCGACGTGAGCACCAGCACGACTCCCCGCGACCTCCGCGTCGGCGTGATCGGCCTCGGCTTCGCCGGGTCGACCCACCTCGAGGCGTTCTCGTCGCTGCCCGGCGCCACGGTCGTCGCCCTGGCCGGGCAGGAGGAGGCCCGCCTGCACGAGCTCGGCTCGGCCTACGGGGTCGAGCGCCTCGTCGCCGACTGGCAGGACGTCGTCGCCATGGACGACCTCGACGTCATCTCGATCGGCGTCCCGAACGCGCTGCACCATCCCATCGCCATGGCCGCCCTGCGAAGCGGCAAGCACGTGTTCTGCGAGAAGCCCCTCGCCACGACGGGCGACCTCGCCGCCGAGATGGTCGCGGCCGCGCGCGACGCCGACCGCGTGCTCGAGGTGGCGTACAACCACCGTCGCCGGGCCGACGTCGCGTTCCTCGCCGACTGGCTCGCCGACGACCCGATCGGCGACGTCTACCACGCGCGCGCGAGCTGGATGCGGCGGGCCGGCGTGCCCGGCATGGGCTCGTGGTTCACGAACAAGTCGGCCTCCGGCGGCGGCCCGATGATCGACCTCGGCTCCCACGTGCTCGACATCGCCCTGCACCTGCTCGGCGAGCCCCGCGTCACGAGCGTCTCGGCCGTCGCGTACGGCGTGCTCGGCGCGGCCGGCCGCGGCGGCCGCGTCTACGGCGTCTCGTCGAGCCCCACCGGGGCGGCCTTCGACGTCGAGGACTTCTCGAGCGCCCTGCTCCGCTTCGACGACGGCGGCAGCCTTCAGCTGCAGGCCTCCTGGGCCTCGTACTCGAAGGTGCACGAAGACATCGAGGTCGAGCTGCTCGGCGCCACCGGCGGCGCGCGCCTGCACGTCGACGACTACGCGACCGACGGCACCCTGACGCTCTACTCCGACGTGCTCGGGCAGCCCGCCGTGACGCGCCCCGTCGTGCACGTGCCCTCGGGCCACCACCGCACCGTCATCGAGGGGTTCATCGCCTCGGTCCAGGCAGGCCAGGCCCCCGGAGGCGCGGCCTCCCCCGACGCGACCCCCCGCTACCCGGGCCGGTACGGCGAGTACGCGCTCCACCGCAGCCGGGTCGTCGACGCGATCTACGCCTCGGCGGAGCAGGGCCGCGAGATCGAGGTGCCCCAGGACGACCCTGCGAGCGCCGACCGCGGCACCACGCCCACCACCACCGTCACGCCCCCGACCGGCGCCGCCGGCCGCACCGAGGAGACCACCCGATGACCGACGCCCCGCAGCAGCCGACCCGCCCGACGCGGGTCGTCGTCTGGAACGAGTTCGTGCACGAGACCCGCCGCGACGAGACCGTGCTGGCCCACTACCCCGACGGCATCCACGAGGTGGTCGCCGCCGGGCTCCGCGAGCTCCTCGGCGACGAGGTCGACGTGTCGACGGCGACGCTCGCCGAGCCCGAGCACGGCCTCACCGAGGAGCGCCTCGCCGAGACCGACGTGCTGCTCTGGTGGGGGCACATCGCGCACGACCAGGTGAGCGACGAGGTCGTCGAGCGCGTGGTCCGGCACGTGCAGTCGGGCATGGGCATCATCGTGCTGCACTCGGGCCACTACTCGAAGCCGTTCACGCGCCTCCTCGGCACCACCTGCTCGCTGCGGTGGCGGAACGCCGCCGAGCGCGAGCTCGTCTGGACCGTCGCACCGACGCACCCCATCGCCGAGGGCGTGCCCGACCCGCTGGTCATCCCCGAGCAGGAGACCTACGGCGAGTATTTCGACGTCCCGACGCCCGACGAGCTGATCTTCCTGTCGACCTTCACCGGCGGGGAGGTGTTCCGCTCGGGCGCGACCTGGCGCCGCGGCCTCGGCAAGCTCTTCTACTTCTCGCCCGGCGACCAGGAGTACCCCGTGTACCACCAGGCCGAGATCCGGCGGGTGCTCGCGAACGGCGTCCGCTGGGCCCGCCCGACGCAGCCCCGCCGCGAGCTGACCGCCGACCTCCACCCGCTCGGCTGGTTCGAGGGGGACGCCCGATGACGCTCGAGCTGCCCGCCCCGCGCGTCGTCGACGCGGGCTCGGTGCCGGCCCTGCGGTGGGGCGTCGTCGGCACGAGCATCGCCGACCGCTTCGTGGCCGCCCTGCACGCCCACACCACGCAGCGTGCCGTCGCCGTGACGGCGCGCGACCCGGAGAAGACCGCCGCCTTCGCGGCCCGGCACGGGGTCGACCGCGTGCTGCCGAGCGTCGCGGCCCTCGTCTCCGACCCCGAGGTCGACGTCGTCTACGTGTCGACCCCGCACACTCTCCACCGCGAGCAGGCCCTCGCCGCGATCGCGGCGGGCAAGCACGTCCTCGTCGAGAAGCCGATCGCGATGTCGGCCGACGAGGCGCGGGAGGTCACCGCCGCGGGCCGCGCCGCCGGCGTCCTCGTCATGGAGGCGATGTGGACGAGGTACCTGCCGCAGTCCGACGTGCTGCGCCAGGTGCTCGCCGCGGGGACGATCGGCGACGTCCACCTCGTCACCGCCGACTTCGGCTTCGCCCTGCCGTACGACCCGTCGCACCGCCTGTGGGACCCGACCCTCGGCGGCGGTGCCCTGCTCGACGCCGGCGTCTACCCGATCTCGTTCGCGGCCTCGGTGCTCGGGGCTCCCGACCGCGTGGTGGCCGAGGGCGAGTCGGGTCCCGGCGGCGTCGACGTGCGCGCCGACCTGATGCTCTCGTACGGGTCGGGCGCGCGGGCCCTGCTCTCGACCTCGTTGTCGTCGCACCTGCCGGTGCGTGCCTCGGTCGTCGGGTCGGAGGGGCGCGTCGACGTCGGCAGCCCGTTCTTCGGCCCGTCGAGCCTCACGCTCACGCTCGGCGGCGGGGACGACGAGCGATCGGCGACCTGGACCGACGACCGCTTCGCGTCGCTGCACGAAGGCCTGAGCGACCAGGCGACGGCCTTCGCGTCGTACGTGGCCGAGGGCCGGGTCGAGTCGCCCGTCCACACCCACGACGACGTCGTCGGCGTGATGCAGGTCATCGACGAGGCGCGAGCCGCCGTCCGCGGCGACGCCTAGCGCGCCCCACGGCGCACGCACACGCACCCCGCACCCCCGATCCGGCGAAACACCCTCAGAACTGACGGTGCGTCGCCGGGTCGGGGGTGTCGCACGTCCGGCGTCGCGGGCGGAGCGCGTCCGGTCCGTGCAGGCACTGCAGCTTCACAGCCAGTGAGCGGCGTCCCTGTATTCACTTCCTCCTGAGGCGGTCGCGGGCACGACGACGCAGGCCCCGCCTCGCCGCCCCCCACCCGAACCCCGACCCACCCCGCGGAGCACCGTGAACGTCACGACCACCACCTGGCTCATCACGATCGGCGTCACCATCGCCTTCTTCGTCTACGAGTTCTTCACGCACGTGCGGAAGCCGCACGAGCCCACCATCGGCGAGTCCGCTCGCTGGTCGGCGTTCTACATCGGCCTCGCGCTGCTCTTCGGCGTCGGCATCGGCGTCACGAACGGCTGGGGCTACGGCGGCGAGTACTTCGCCGGGTACCTGACCGAGAAGGCCCTGTCGATCGACAACCTCTTCGTCTTCCTGCTGATCATGTCGGGCTTCGCCGTCCCGCGGGCCTACCAGCAGAAGGTGCTGATGATCGGCATCGTCATCGCCCTGATCATGCGCGGAGGCTTCATCGCCGCCGGCGCGGCCCTCATCGAGAACTTCTCCTGGGTCTTCTACCTCTTCGGCGCGCTGCTCTTCGTGCTGGCGTATCAGCAGATCAAGGGCAGCCACGGCGGGAACGCCGCCGACAACGCCTTCGTCAAGATCGCGCGACGCATCCTCCCGGTGCACGACGAGTTCCACGACGACAAGTTCACGGTCGAGATCAGCGGCAAGCGCTTCGTCACGCCCCTGCTGCTCTGCGTCATCGCCATCGGCTTCGTCGACCTCGTCTTCGCGCTCGACTCGATCCCCGCGATCTACGGCCTGACGAACGAGGCGTACATCGTCTTCACCGCGAACGCCTTCGCGCTGATGGGCCTCCGCCAGCTCTACTTCCTCATCGGCGGCCTGCTCGAGCGCCTCGTGTACCTGTCGCAGGGCCTCGCGGTGATCCTCGCCTTCATCGGCGTGAAGCTCGTCTTCCACGCCCTGCACGTCAACGAGGTGCCCTTCATCAACGGCGGCGAGCCCCTGCTCTGGGTGCCCGAGATCCCGATCTGGTTCTCGCTCACCTTCATCGGCGCGACGATCGCCGTCGCGACGGTCGCGAGCCTCGCGAAGACCCGCGGCGACGCCGAGAAGAACCGTCGCGACCGCGTCGAGGGCGAGCCCGTGACGCACGCCACGTCCGACGACCACGAGCCCCGCGGGCACTAGGCGACCCACGAGGAGGCGCGGTGTGCGGTCACGCACCCCGCGCCTCCTGCTGTCCCCGGGGCGCACACCGCGGGGCCCGGGTCGTCGCGCCGGTGCTTGGCTCGGGGCGTGTCCATCTCGAACCGGAAACTCACGTCCGCCCTGCTCGCCCTCCCTCTCGTCGCGGTGCTCGCGGCCTGCAGCTCGGGAGGGCCCGCCCCGGACCCGACGGTGACCGCGACGCAGACCGTGACCGCCTCGCCCAGCACGGGGACGGGCACGAGCGCGAGCCCCTCGACCGCCCCCACGGCCACGCCCGGCCCCGACGGCGCCTCGGGCGGCGGCGGCGACCTCGGCGAGGGCAACACGGGCACGGCGTCCGACCGCTGCACCGTGAGCGAGCTGAGCGCCGAGATCGCGGACGGCGGGGGCGGCGCGGCCGGCAGCGTCGGCATCGCCTTCATCTTCACGAACACGGGCAGCCGCAGCTGCACGCTGCAGGGCTGGCCCGGCGTCTCGTTCGTCGGCGACGGCGACGGCACGCAGATCGGCGCCTCGGCGACCCTCGACCGCTCGTCCGCACACCCCGCGCTCACGCTCGCCCCGCAGGACGAGGTGCAGGCGATCCTCACCATCGCCCAGGCCGCGAACTACGACGACGCCGACTGCCGGCCGGTCACGGCCGACGGGTTCCGCATCTACCCGCCCGGGTCGGTCGAGTCGATCTTCGTGGCGGCCGGCGGCTCGCTCGTCGACGCGTGCAGCAGCACCTCTGCCTCGCAGCTCTCGGTCGGCGCCCTGCAGACGTTCTGACCGGCACGACGCCCTGACGACGACAGCGCCCCGCGCGTCCCCCGGCCGAGGCCGGGACGACGCCGCGGGGCGCTGTCGGTGGTGCGGGGTCGTCAGGCGACGACGTGCTCGCGCTCGTCGAGGCGGAAGAAGTCGGCGTACCGCACCTCGCCGGCCACGGGCCGCACGAGGGTCGAGCCGTCGACGGGCCAGGCCGCGAGGCGGGCGACGGCCGCGCCCCGGAGTGTGCGGCGGCGGGGGTAGGTCTCGATGCGGGCCTGGGGCACGCTCGTCAGGCGGACGTAGCTGCTGTCGCGTGACCCGTCCTCCGCGTCGGCGTCGAGGCGGGACTCGTGGGCGATCCGGGGTGCAGGACGGCCGGTGACCCGGCCCTGGACGTGGGTCACGAGCTGCTCGTGGGGCAGGCGGCTGAGGTTCTCGATGGTCAAGACGTCATCTCCTTCAGGAGTGCGGCGATGTCGATCGGTTCCGTCGGCGCGAGGTCGTAGGCGCCGGTAGTCGTGGGGAGGGTGTTCATGGTGACTCGTGTCTCCGCCGACCGGGTGGCCCCGGCGGCTCGTGTTCAGGGGCTGTCCGCCCGCGATCCTGACCATGGCAGCCCCGGCGGGGGCGGGCAATCCGGGCAGACACAATGCGCGCGGTCCCGCGACAAGTGGCCAGAAGACGCGCCTCGGCGCATCGGCGCCCGGGCCGGCGCAGCGCATCGGGGACAGCGCGGACCGGCTTCCACGGATCGGGGACAGGTGTGGTCGACTCGGTGCGGGCTGCGCATACAGTGAGGCCACCACCTCCTGCGTGGTCCTGACGATCTGAGCTCCTGTGCCCCTTCCCTCCCCCGTGGTCCCCGACCGCGCGGCCCTCCTCGCCGCCGCCGACGCCGCCGTCGGGTCGGGCACCTTCGCGAAGCTCTCGCACGCGACGGTCGCGAAGGCCGCGGGGGTCACCGTCGACGAGGTGCGCGAGGCCTTCCCCGCCCGCCGAGACCTCGTCGAGGCGATCTGCGTCGAGCGGCACCACCGCTGGTTCGCCGACCTCCGCGCCGCGGTCCGCGCCGTCGACGAGCCGCGCGACCGCGTGCTCGAGGTGTTCACCTACCTCGAGTCGGACGAGACGGGCTGCTGCCCCTGCGCCGACACCGTCGGCACGGGCCAGCACGTCGTCGAGGCCCTCGCCGTCGGCCACCTCGTCGAGGTCGAGCAGTTCATCGCCGAGCTCTGCGAGGAGGCGGGCCTGCCCCGCGTCGTCGGCGACACCGTCGTGCTGCTCGTCGAGGGCGCCGCCATGACCTCCAAGGTGCGCGACCGTCCGCACCCGGTGCGGGCCGCCCGCACCGCCGCGGCGATGCTCATCGCGGTGTACGAGCCGACCGTCGCGTCCTAGGCGGCCGCCCCGCGCCCCCCGGTCGGATCTGCTGCGCAAATCGGATGATCGGCGGTCCCGGCCCCGTCGCCGTGCCAGAGTTGGCGCCAGTGGATGAGGGCAGACCGCAACGCATCCGCGTGGACGAACGAGGCACCGACCTCGAGGCCGCCCGCGCGGTGCTCGCCGCTGCCTACGCGGGCGTCGAATGGCAGGCCGACCTCGGCGACAACGACTTCTCGTTCCACTACGCGGCCGCCGGCGACGACGCCATGACCCTCCGCCACGTGCAGTTCGAGGGCAGCCTCAGCGGCGAGATGGTGGCCGGCGACGACATCGTCGTCCAGTGGCTCACGCGGGGCAGGGGCACGCTCGACGTCGGCGACACGGAGATCGAGCTGAAGACCGGCCATGCGCGGATGTGGCCGCAGGGCTCGTTCCGCTTCGCCTTCCGCGACTACGACCAGCGCCTGGTGCAGATGAACCGGCGCTTCGTCGAGAAGCTCGCGGAGGAGCGCGGCGTCGCCCCGCACAGCCTCACGCTCGACCACCGCACCGACCCCGACCCGAAGGCCATGCAGGTCTGGCGCAACAGCATCAGCCTCATCTCGCGCAGCGTCCTCGACCAGAACGCGAGCCCGCTGCTGCAGGCCGAGATGGGCCGCCTCGCCGGGCTGTCGCTGCTCGAGCTCTACCCGCAGGACGAGACGCCCCTGCCGCCCGAGCTGCTGCTGCCGAAGAACGCGCGCCTCCGGGCCGCGGTCGAGCACATCCACGAGAACGCGCACCTGCCGCTCACGCCGGTCGACGTGGCCGAGGCCGCCGGGCTCAGCGCTCGGGGGCTGCAGCAGGCGTTCCAGCGGCTGTTCGACGTGACGCCGCACGGCTACATCCGCCAGGTGCGCCTCGCGCGCATCCGCGACGAGCTGCTGAACTCCGAGCCGAGCACGACCTCGGTCGCCGACGTGGCGCTGACCTGGGGCTTCGGCCACGCCGGGCGCTTCTCGGCGTCGTACGCCGCCGAGTTCGGCGAGTACCCGCGCGACACGCTCCGTCGCGGCACGCACCGGGGACGCTGAGGCCGCCGGCACACCGCGGCCCAGGAGCGTGCGGGAGGCGCGACGTGGCCTCCCGAGGCGCACCACACGCGAAGTGCGCACCTGCCGTGCACACACTGCTCGCCCACCGCGCAGAAGTCAGGCGTTCTCGCCCTTGCCGATGCGCTCCGCCGGTTCCTAGAGTCGTCGCATGGTGCAGTTCGTCGACGTGCAGAACATGATCCGCTGGGTCACCGACCGCGGGGTGGGCCCGATCACCGCCGGCATGGTGACGGCCCTCGAGCGCGACTTCGCCCGCTGGCGGTCGTTCGACAAGAGCGCCCGCGTCGCGTCGCACTCGCCTCTCGGCGTGATCGAGCTGATGCCGACGAGCGACAGCGAGACGTACGGCTTCAAGTACGTCAACGGCCACCCGTCGAACCCGGCGCGCGGCTTCCAGACCGTGACGGCGTTCGGCGTGCTGGCCGACGTGCACAACGGCTACCCGACCTTCCTGGCCGAGATGACGCTGCTCACCGCGCTCCGCACCGCCGCGACGAGCGCGATGGCGGCCAAGCGGCTCGCGCGCGCCGACTCGCACGTGATGGCGCTGATCGGGGCGGGATCGCAGGCGGAGTTCCAGTCGCTGGCGATGCGCGCCTCCCTCGGCATCGAGACCCTGCGGGTCTTCGACGTCGACCCGCGGGCGACCGCGAAGCTCGTGCGCAACCTCGCGCCCCTCGGCTTCGACGTGACGGTCTGCGACAGCGCCGCCGAGGCCGCCCGCGGGGCCGACGTGGTCACGACCTGCACCGCCGACAAGCAGAACGCCGTGGTGCTGCCCGACGAGGCCGTGCGACCGGGGGTGCACCTCAACGCGATCGGCGGCGACTGCCCCGGCAAGACCGAACTCGACCCGGCGACGGTGGCGCGGGCGGACGTCTTCGTCGAGTTCCCCGAGCAGACGCGGGTCGAGGGCGAGATCCAGAACCAGCCGCCCGACTCGCCCGTGACCGAGCTCTGGCGGGTGGTCGCCGGCGAGCTGCCCGGCCGCACGAGCGACGACCAGGTCACGCTCTTCGACTCGGTCGGCTTCGCGATCGAGGACGTCACGGCCCTCAAGTACCTGCGCGACGACGTGGCCGGCACCGACTACGCCACGACGCTCGACCTCGTCGCCCAGCCCGACGACCCGAAGGACCTGTTCGGCCTCGTCGCGGCCCGCCGCCCGGTCGACGCGTAGGAGGCGCGGGCCGGCCGACCGAGGCCGGCCGGCGCACGGCTCAGGGCATCCGCCGCGCCGCCTCCTGCGCCACGACCTCGTCGAGGTCGGCGAGGTCGCGCATCTGCCGCAGCGGCCAGCGCATCCGCCCGTTGTCGCGCAGCGCCGGCTCGGCCCGGGCGAGGAGGGCCCAGTACCCCGCGGTGAACGGGCACGCGTCCTCGCCGACGCGCACGGTCGGCGAGTAGCGGCACGAGCCGCAGTGGTCGCTCATCTTGTCGATGTACCGGCCGCCCGAGGCGTAGGGCTTCGTGGCGACGACGCCGCCGTCGGCGTGCTGCGACATGCCGACGATGTTCGCGGGCATGACCCAGTCGGTGCCGTCGACGAAGACGTCGGTGAACCACTCGGTCAGCTGGTCGGGCCGGTAGCCGCGCTGGAGCGACCAGTTGCCCAGCACCATCAGGCGCTGGATGTGGTGCGTCCACCCGTGTCGCCGCACGGCGTCCAGCGACTCCGACAGGCAGGCCGCCTCGACCTCCGACGCGTCGAGGGAGGTCCACCAGGCGGGCAGCTCCTCCCGGGCGCCGAGGGCGTCGTTGTCGGTGACGTAGGCGGGGCCGAGGTGCCAGTAGAGATGCCAGACGTAGTCGCGCCAGCCGGCCACCTGCCGCACGAAGCCCTCGACGCTCGCCAGCGGTGCGTCGCCCTCGGCGTGGGCACGCAGCACGCGCTCGACCACGTGGCGCGGGTCGAGCACGCCGAGGTTCATCGGCACGCTGAGCAGCGAGTGCGCCATGGTCCAGTCGTTCGCGAGCATGGCGTCCTCGAACGGGCCGAAGTCGCCGAGGCGCGTCTCGACGAAGTCCTCGAGGGCGGCCTCGGCCTCGGCGGCGGTCACGGCGAAGCGCCGCCGGTCGTCCTCGCCGACGAAGCGCACGGTGCCGTCGGCCTCCCACGCGTCGAGCTGGCGGCGCACCTCGTCGTCGATCTCGTCCTCGTCGGGCCAGACCGGGTCGGGCAGGCCCAGGGTCGTGGCGCCCTTCGGCGGAGGGTTGCGGTTCTCGTCGTCGAGGCTGAAGCGACCGCCCGCGGGGCCGGGGCCGTCCATGAGCCAGTCCTCGCGCCTCCGGACGCCCTCGTAGAAGTCCTCCATGAGCAGGCGGCCCTCCCGACCGGCGACCCAGGCGGCGAAGTCGGCCTCGTCGGTGACGAACCCGCGGCTGGGCAGGATGCGCACCGCCGGCGAGGCCGACCGCACGAGCTCCCGGAGGGTGCGCGTCGGCGGGTCGACGACCTCGAGGTCGTCGCGACCGGCGAGCGCCTCGGCGACGGTCGTCGTGCGGACGTGCTCGGCCCGGTCGCCGAGCTCGGCGACGCGGTGCCGCAGCGCCGAGAGCCAGAGGTGGGCCTTCGCCCGGTGCATCGGGCGCGCCGAGAACGTCTCGGTCGCCTCGACGACCAGGACGCGGGGAGGCACGGCGTCGGCGCCCGCATCGCCCTCGGCATCGGTCGCGGCGCCCGGGTCGGTGTCGAAGAGCGGGCCCCACTGCCCCGGCAGCACCAGGCGCACGCGTCGCGGGCCGGCCTCGGCGTCGTCGCGGGGGTCGGGGCCGGCGTCGGCGTCGTTGCGGGGGTCGGGGCCGGGGGCGGCGGCGGCGGTCGGGTCGGCGTCCATCGGCCGAACCTACGCGCGGGGTGCCCGGGCGACGCTGGGGGACGCCGTCGGCTGTACCCGGGGGCGACGCCCGTCGCGTGGGGGATGGCCGCGGCGGGGCACCCCTGGCTACGGTGTCGGGATGTACTCCTCAGGCATCGGACTCGCCGGCGTGCTCGGCCTCATGGTCTACGTCGTGCTCATCGGCTTCGCGATCGTGCTCGGCGTGCTGCTGGTCAGGACCCTGCTCTGGGTCATCCGCGCCCTGACGGTCTACGTCCGCGAGCGCGAGCTGCGCCTCGACCTGCTGCTCGCCGGCGACGACCCCGACGGGTCGGGGCCGGCCGACCCGCGCGGCCCCGAGGGGCCCGCTCCGAGCCACGGAACGGGCGGGCCGACCGCGCCTCCCGCGCCCTCCGGCCCGGCGGGGCCGCCCGTGCCCCCGACTCCGCCCGCGGCGTGACCGGGCCGGCACCCCGCCGTCGGCGCGGGCCCGCGCCCGGGCGTCGCGTCGGGCGCGTCGTCGCAGGGGTCGTCACCGGTCTGGGCGCCGTCGCCCTCATCACCGGCTGCACGAGCGGGCCCACCGTCGTCGGCGACCGCTACGACGGTGCCGTGCCGGACGCGCTGTCCCTCGACGGACCCGGCGACACGACCCCGGCCGTCGGCTGGGTCGAGACCGGCCGGAGCTTCTTCGTCACCACCTACGGCTCGTCGAGCTGCCCGTCGGCACCGACGGCCGTCGGCGTCGACGACGACGTCGTGGTGGTCGAGATGCAGCAGATCGGAGGCGAGGTCTGCACGGCCGACTACGGGCCGACGTCGTGGTCGCTCGACCTGCCCGAGAGCACCGCGCCCGCGGACGAGGTCGCCGTGCGGCTCGCCTTCGACGACGGCAGCGTCGTCGACCGTGTGCTCGCGCCCTGAGGGGGCCGCCCACGCGACGGAGCCGCCCGCGCATCGGGGCCGCTAGCCTCGACGGATGCTCGAGAACGTCTCTGCCGCCCACCTGCTCATCATCGCGTCGATCGTCGTGATCGTCGCCGGAGCCGTCGCCGCCCTCGTGCTCTACCTCGGCCGCAAGCGCTGACGCGCCCGCCGCCCCACGAGTGTCCACGACTCGTCGCCAGCGCGGGGCTGAAGCGACAGAACGTGGACACCCGCCGGCGCGCGCGCGAGCGCGCGCGCTAGCGCACGAGCGAGCGAGCCCTACGGGACGATGACCGCGCGCCCGCGGACCGTCCCGGCGTGCAGGTCGCGGTACGCCGAGGGTGCGTCGTCGAGCGAGTAGCGCTGCACGGCGACGTCGATCTTGCCCGCGGCGGCGAGCGCGAAGACCTCGATCAGCTCGCTGCGCGAGCCCCAGTACGGCACGCGGACCGCGGCGTCGTAGGCGATCGAGCCGAAGCCGACCTCGGCCGTCCCGCCGCCGATGCCGACGATCGTCACGTCGGAGTCGATCGCCGCGACCGACGTCGCGATCGCGATGGTCGGGGCCGCCCCGACGAAGTCGAAGACGGCGTCGGCGCCGAGCCCGCCCGTGATCTCGCGGATCGCGTCGGCCGCCGACTCGTCGCTGATCAGCGTGTGGTCGGCGCCGACGTGCGTCGCGAGCTCGAGCTTCTCGTCGCTGACGTCGAGCACGATCACCGTCGTGCCCGAGAGCGCCTTGAGCATCTGGATGCCGACGTGCCCGAGGCCGCCCGAGCCGATGACGACGGCGAACGTGCCCGCGCCGAGCTTCGGCAGGCTGCGCTTGATCGCGTGGTACGGCGTCAGCCCCGCGTCGGTCAGCGACACGTTCTCGACCGGGTCGAGGTCGCCGATCGGCACGAGGTGGCGCACGTCGTCGACGATCATGTACTCGGCCATGGAGCCCTGGGCGCCGAGCCCGGGCGGGCGGATGCCCTCGGCCGCGGCGTTGGTGCAGTAGTTCTCCCAGCCCTTCGAGCAGTTGAGGCAGTGGCCGCAGCCCCACGGGCCGTAGACGGCCACGGCCTCGCCGACCTGCAGGCCGGTCTCGACGCCGGGGCCGAACTCCTCGATGACGCCGGCGCCCTCGTGCCCGAGCGTGAGCGGCAGCGGGTAGTGCTGGTCGAGGTAGTCCTGCTCGGGCAGGCTCATGACGTAGTCGTCCGAGTGGCAGACGCCGGCGGCGGTGACCTTGAGCAGCACCTCGCCCGGGCCGGGGACGGGCTTGTCGATCTCGACGACCTCAGGGGCCTGTCCGATGGTGGTGTAGCGCAGCGCCTTCATGGCGTCTCTCCTCGTCTCGTGGCGGACGCCGACGAGCCGTTCGACGACGGGTGTCGGCTGTTGCCCCCAGTCTGCTCCCCTACGGGACGAGCCGCTCCGCCCGGTACCGCGCGAACAGGTCGGCGAACGCCTGCTCGGTGCGGCGGTAGGCGAGGAACCCGGCGTCGCGGCTCTTGCCCATGTCGGTGACGACCTCCATCTCGCGGCCGAGGTCGGCGTCCGTGTGCCACCACGACGCGAGCCGGGTGATGTCGGGCTCGACGAGGCCGTGCGCCTCCGCGATGCGGGGCCAAGCCGCCTCGTGGGGCGCCATCTGCACCTCGAGGGGGCGCGCCTCCTGCCGGAACCCCACGACGCGGGCCGGGTCGACGCCGAGGTGGGCGGCGAGGCGCGGCCACATCCAGCGCCAGCGGAAGACGTCGCCGTTGACGATGTTGAACGCCTCGTCGGCGCCCGCCGGGTCGGTCGACGCCCAGATCATCTGCTCCGCCAGCACGCCCGAGTCGGTCATGTCGGTGAGGCCGTTCCACTGCGCCTCGCTGCCGGGGAAGACGAAGTCGAGGTCGAGCTCCTTCACGAGTGCGGCCTGCACCGCGAGGGTCAGGCCCATGTTCATGGCGTTGCCGACCGCGTGGCCGATGACGGTGTGCGAGCGGTGCACCGACCAGGTGAAGCCCTGGCGCTCGGCGGCGGCGAAGAGCTCGTCCTCCTGCGCGTAGTAGAAGTTCGGGGTGTCGAGGCGCGGCTCCTCCTCGTGGAACGGGGTGTCGGGCATCTCCCCCGCGGCGTAGGCCTCGAACGGGCCGAGGTAGTGCTTGAGGCCGGTGACGAGCGCGACGTGCTCGAGCGGCGCGTGCGCGAGCGCCGCGAGCAGGTCGCGCACCATGCCGCCGTTGACGGCGATGTTCTCGGCCTCGGTCGCCTGGCGCTGCCACGCCGTGAAGAAGACGTGCGTCGGGTGCTCGTCGGCGAGGGCGGCCGCGAGGCTGTCGGCGTCGCGCAGGTCGGCGGCGACGCCGCGCACCCCCTCCGACGAGGAGGCGCGGCGCGAGAGGGCGACGACCGCCCACCCCTCCGAGACCAGCCGGGCCACCAGCGCGGAGCCCGTGATGCCGGAGGCCCCGACGACGAGGGCGGTGCGGGCCGGGGCGGTGCGGTCTCGGGCGTCGAGGTCGGTCGTGTCGATGATGCTCATGCAGGGCCCAAGTCGTCGGGCCGCCCCGGTGTTCCCGCCCCGGACGACATCTGTCGCCCGAGACGACGGCGAGCGGTCGCTCGCTAGAGCTCGATCTTGGCGTTCGGGGCGTCGAGGGCGTCGCCGGTGACCTTCGACTTGACGAACGACAGGGCCGAAGCGACCTTGCCGCCGGGGGTGTCCCAGTACTCGGCGCTGTCGGCCGAGAACTTGACGAGGCCGACCGACGGGTCGGACGGGCCGTCGGGGAACCAGGCCTCGACCCGGCTGTTCCAGAGCGACTCGAGCTTGGCGTGGTCGTCGACGACGACGGCCGAGCCCGCGAGCGAGACCCACGAGTCGTTCGAGCTGAGGGTGACGCCGACGGTGTCGTCGCGGCCGATGTGGGCGACGGCGGTGGAGTCGTTGCCGACGATGAACCAGAGGTCGCCGTCGAACTCGGCCTCCTGCACGGTCATCGGGTGGCCGACGAGCTTGCCCTTCTCGTCGATGGTGGTGAGCATCGCGAAGTCGAAGTCCTTCAGCAGCTTCGCGAGGGTCTGGACGTCGTCGTCGTGGGTGGTCGTGTCGTCGGTCATGGTCTGCTCCTGTCGTGGTGCCCGGGCGAGGCCGGGCCGGTGAGGCGGATGCGCCCACCCTGCTCCCCCGGCGGCGTCCGATGCACGGCTCACGTCGCGGGGATGCACGGCTGGCTCACGGGCACGACGGCCGCCGGGCGTGTCTCATGATCGGCGGGCGAGCACCTGCTCGGCGACGAGGTCGGGGCGCGTGACGAACGGGTGGTGGCCGGTCGGCAGCTCGACCGAGCGGGTGGCACGGGCGGCGTGCCGGCGCTGGAGCTCGGGCGTCGTGCTGCGGTCGTCGGCGCAGACGAGGTAGGTCGAGTCGACGCCCTGCCAGCCCGCGGCCGTCGTCGGCGTGACGAACGCGCCCGCCGACTGGCCGGTCACGCGCGACCAAGCCTCGCGCTGCACGACGGGGTCGGCGTCCTGCAGGAACCTCGCCCCGAACGACCCGGCGTCGTGGCCCTCGAGGGCGAGCAGCCCGCCGCCCGCGTCGCCGATCGCGACGGGGTCGGGCTCGTCGGCGAGCAGCGACGCCTGGGTCGCTCCGACGTCGGGCAGGTACGACGACACCAGCAGGAGGCGCGCCACGGCCGGGTGCCGACCGGCCTCCGCCACGACCGTGCCGCCGTACGAGTGCGCGACGACGACGACGTCGTCCTCGACGTCGTCGAGCAGCCGGCGGAGCGCGGCGGCGTCCTCGACGAGGCCCGGCGCGGGCGGGGCGTCGGCGGCGGGAGCGGAACGCGGGGACGCCGGGTCGGAGGCCCTGCCCGGGTCGGCGGTCTCGCCGCACGAGGGCAGGGCCAGGGCGCGGCTGCGGAGGCCGGCGCGCGCCTCCAGCAGGTCGGCGGTGGGTCGCCACCACCAGGCGCCGTCGCGCACCAGGGCGCCGTGCACGAAGATCACGTCGGTCATGGGTCCCTCGTCCCCGGGCGCGTCGGCGCGCCCTGCCCCGACCGTACGGGCGGGCCCGCAGCCCCGCACCCCGTTCCGCTCTGGGCGGACCCGCGCCCGGGCGCGCGCGAGCACGGCGAGCGTCCACGGACCGTCGCCTCGCGCGTGCGGGCCCGACCGGTCGTGGACACCCGTGGCCCTGCCGTCGTCAGGGGCGGGCGGGGCGCTTGCGGAGCGCGAGCACGCCGCAGAGCGCCACCCCGACCCAGAAGAGCACGGGGACGAGGTCGCCGAGGCCGATCAGGACGTCGCTGATCACCGCACGTCCCCGCCGCCGGCCCCGTGCAGCCGGAACCGCTCCGGCGCCGGCGTGCCCGTCGCCACCCCGGCCAGCAGTGCACCGAGCGTCGGCCCGAACTTGAAGCCGTGACCCGAGAACCCGGTCGCCACGGTGACGGCCCCGACGCGGTCGAGCACGGGGTCCTCGGTCGGGGTGGTGTCGTAGAGGCAGCTGATCGGGTCGAGCGAATCGACGTCGACGCCCGGCACCCACTCGGCCACGTACTCCCGCAGCACGGCGCGGCCCTCCTCGCTCGGCTCGAGCCGGGCGTCGGGATGCACCTCGCGACCCGTGCCGTGCGTGCCGACCTTGACGCCCTCGCCGGGCGTCAGCAGGCCGTAGACCGAGCTCACCCGGCTCGCGAGCGCGGGGTCGCTCGGGTAGTGCACGAAGCTCGGCCACGCGTCGTCGGGCAGGTCGGTGGCGAAGTGCGCGGGCTCCTCCTGCGTGACGCGCACGGGCGGCAGCGGCGTGCCGGCCGCCGCGGCGAGGTCGCCGACCAGGTCGTGGGCCCACGAGCCGACCGCGAGGACGACGCTGGCCGACACGACCGACGAGGAGGCGCCTCCCGCGTCCTCGAGACGCAGCACCACGTCGTCCCCCGCGGCCTCCACGCTCGTGACGCGGGTCTCGAAGCGGAGCTCGGCGCCCGCGGCGACCGCGGAGTCGAGCATCGCCTCGATCGCGTCGGCCGAGCGCACGCGACCGGCCTGCGCGTGGAACAGCACGCTCGTGTCGAACCGCAGGCCGGGCCACCGGGCCGACGCCTCGTCGGGCGTCAGGCGCTCGTGCTCGACGCCGGCGCGCTCGAAGGCGGCCGCGATGCCGTCGACGACGACGGGGTCGCCGTGGTCGACGGCGCCCGTGAGGTCGAGCAGGACTCGACCGGTCTCCGCCTCGAGCGCGCGCCAGTCGTCGAGGGCCCGACCGGTCAGCGCGACCCAGTCGTCCGCGACGTAGCCGCGGCGGACGATGCGGGACGCCCCGTGCGACGAGCCCCGGTCGTGGCCGCGAGCCCCGCGCTCGACGAGCAGCACGCGGGCGCCTCCCCGGGCGAGCGCCCGGGCGGTGGCGGCCCCGACGACGCCGGCGCCGACCACGACGTGGTCCTGGTCGTGGTGCGTGGTCACGGTCCTCCTCGGGTCGGGCGGGCCGGTGCGGCCCTGCGGTCGCCGCCCGGCGGGGACGTCCGTCGGCCAGTATGGAGCCACGGCACCGCACGTCGGGCGACCCGCCCAGTCCCCGCCCGAGACCCGACGACGGCCCGCCGAGGAGAGGCACGTCATGACGAGCACCGAGGTGACCCACCAGCCCGACGACCCCGGCACGTCGCGGGACGAGCGCGCCTCGACGGCGACGACGGGGGCGACCAGCGCCTCCGGCGGTCCCTCGACCCCCGGCTACTTCCGCGAGGAAAACGCGGGCGACGACCTCGCCGAGGCCCTCCGCAGCCGCACGGCGCACTACCGGGGCCGCGACTTCCGCGCGCAGCTGGCCGACGAGCCGTTCCGCTACCGGTACCTCTACGCGGGCGACGAGCGGCTCGTGCTGCAGTCGTCGCTCTTCACCGCCTTCATGCAGGGCGAGATCCCGTTCCCGCGGCAGTACATCGTCATGTGGTTCCGCCGCGGGTCGGCCCGGGTGACGACGAAGGGGCACACCTTCTCGAGCGTCGGCGCCGACCCCTTCCTCGTGCCGGCCGAGGACGCGATCTCGTTCGAGTTCACCCCGCGGCACAGCCACCTCGTGCGGGCGGGCGTCGAGTTCCTCGAGCAGACGGCGACCGAGCGGCACGGCGGCCCGCCGCAGCGCATCGCGTTCGACCACACGGTCGTGCCGTCGGCGGCGGACGTCGCCCGGTGGCGCACCCGGACCGCCGACGCCACCCGCGCGATCGTCGACGGGGCCGCCGAGCCGCTGCTCCGCCTCGAGTCGCAGCTCACCTTCGTGCGGGGCATGCTCGACCTCTTCCCGTGGCGGGCCGTCGACGTGCCGCGGAGCCTCCGCACCGAGCGCGGGGCACGGGTGCGCCAGGCCGCCGAGTACATCCACGCGCACGCCGACGAGGCCATCACCCCGACCGACATGGCCGACGCGGTCGGGGTCCACACGCGCACGCTGCAGCTCGCGATGAACGAGCACTTCGGCATGTCGCCGACCGCGTACCTGCGGCAGGTGCGGCTCGAGCGCGTCCACGAGGAGCTCGTCGAGGCCGGGCCCGGCGACGCCCTCGTGTCGGAGGTCGCGCGCCGGTGGGGCTTCGGCAACCTCGGCCGCTTCTCGGCGGTCTACGCGAAGCGCTTCGGCGAGTACCCGAGCGAGACGCTCGGCCGCTGAGGCCCGGCCGCGCCGCCCGGATCGGTCAGGAGGCGGCTCAGCTCCAGAGCGGCCGCAGGTTCTCCTGCACCACGTCCCACCCGAGCTTCACGATCAGCGCGCCGACCACGACGATGAAGGCGACCCGCACGAAGCGGCTGCCCCGGGCCGTCGCCATGCGCGAGCCGACGTAGCCGCCGACGGCGTTGGCCACGCCCATGCCGAGGCCGAGCGCCCAGAGCACGTGGCCGTGCGGGGCGAAGTAGAGCAGCGCGCCGAGGTTCGTCGCGACGTTGACGATCTTCGCCGTGGCGCTCGAGGTGAGGAAGTCGTAGCCGAGCGCCGCGATGAGCCCCATCAGCAGGAACGTGCCCGTGCCGGGGCCGATCAGCCCGTCGTAGAAGCCGACCCCGAGGCCGATGCCCGCCGCGACGAGTTGGTGCGTGCGGCCCGTGTGCCGGAGGGCCGTCACGGCGCCGAGGCTCGGGCGGGCGATCGTCACCACCGCCACGACGACGAGCGCGACGATGATGACGGGCTTGAAGACGCTGGCCGGCAGCGACCCCGCGAGGCTCGCCCCCGCGTAGCTGCCGACGAGCGCGACGGCCGCGGTGGGCAGGGCCGTGCGGAGGTCGGGCCGCACCCGCCGGTAGTAGGTGATCGAGCTCGTCGTCGTGCCGAAGACGCCGGCGAGCTTGTTCGTGGCGAGCGCCTGCACGGGGCTCATCCCCGGCACGAGGAGCAGGGCCGGCAGCTGGAGCAGCCCGCCGCCGCCGACGACGGCGTCGATCCAGCCCGCCGCGAGCGCCGCGACGAGCAGGAGGGCGACCACCCCGACCGTCAGCTGCTCCACGCCCACCGCGTCACCCTAGCGGTGCGCAGGCCGCGGGCCTCGGCCCTGGCCGTCCGCCGCACGGCGTCACGTTCCGCGCGCCGCGTCGCGTTCCGCCGCGACGCGACCCACAGAACGCGACGCGACGCGACGCCCGGGCGCCGGCTAGCGGCTCCGGTCGGCGACCGACACGCTCCACGACACGTCGAGGCTCGTCGACCCGCCCGGCGCGAGCGTCGTCAGCGGCCCGAGCACCTCGAGCTCGACGAGGTGCGCCGCGGGGTGCAGGTCGCCGAGGGACGTGATCGGCTCGGCCGTCGGCCGTTGCAGCCACACCTCGACCTTGGATCCGCCGTCGGGCCACGTCCCCCCGGGCCCGGGCACGGGCACGGTCGCGAGCTCGAGCGCGAGGCCGTCGGCGCGGTACGCGACCGAGCCCGACGCCTCCGGGTACCCGCGCTTGGCCACGCCCGACCCGACCGGCAGCAGCACGTCGTCGCCGTGCCGGGTCGAGGCGACTCGGCCCTCCCAGCTGCCCAGGTCGAGCTCCACGGGGCGCTCGGCGTGGGCGACGACGACGGCGGCCTCCTCGACGGGCCGACCCGCGCCTCCGGCGGTGTCGACCTGGCAGACCTCCCAGATCGACCAGGTGCGCGGGACGGCCGAGACGTTGGTGAAGGTGGCCGTCTGCGTGAACGCGGTGCCGCTCGAGGGGACCGTGAAGCGGCGCTCGACGCGGAGGCCCGAGCGCGGGTCGTCGGCGCTCGTCAGGGTGACGGTCGCGAGGCCCGGGGTCGTGGTCCAGGCGGCCGTCCACGCTCCCGAGTCGAGCACGGGGTCGGGCGGGCCGGCCCACTCCTCGGGGCCCGACCAGCCCTGCGGGGCCGGCCAGGTCTTCGAGCCGCCGACGTTGGCCCAGGTCGACATGTCGCCGTCGCTCGCCGGCCAGCTCGCGACCGGCCGCACGGGCGCCAGGTCGGAGTCGAGCAGGAGCGGGTCGTGCCAGAGCAGCTCGCGGCCACCGGCGACGAGCGAGAGCAGGCGACCCCCGCGCGTCGGGGCGAACGTCAGCACGAGGTCGGCCGTGGCGACCCGCAGCAGGGGCAGCTCGGGCGTCCCGGCGGGGGCCACCACCGGCGCCGGGAGCGGCCCGGCCCCACCCGTGGCGTCGAGCGGCTCGGCCGGGCCCGCGGTCACGCGTCGGCCGAGGTGACGACCGGCTCGCGCCCGGCCGGCTCGCGCCCGACCGGCTCCTCGCGCACGGGAGCGCCCGCGGGGACCAGGACGACCTTGCCCGTGGCCCCGGCGGCCGCGATCCGGTACGCCTCGTCGGCGTCGGTGAGGGGCAGGCGGTGCGAGACGACGATCTCGGGGCTGAGGCCGCCCTCGGCGATCATGCGCGCGACGTCCTCCATGCCCTGCAGCGACGTCACCCACGAAGCCGTCAGCGTGAGCTGCTTGTGCAGGAGGGTGTCCGAGACCTCGGTCTCGAGCCGTCCGCCCTCGCCGAGCAGTCCGACGCGGCCCCACTCGGCCGCCGCCTCGACCGCGGTCGACCGGCCCGGCATGCTGCCGGAGCAGTCGACGGCGACCTGGCAGCCGACGCCGTCGGTCAGGGCGAGGACGTTCTGCACCGCGTCGGCGTCGGCGAGCACGACGTCGTCGACGAGGCCCGTGGCCCGCACGAACTCGATGCGCTCGGGCGAGCGCTCGACGCCGATCACGCGACGGGCCCCGAGCAGGCGCCCGAGCATCGCGGCGGCGAGGCCGACGGGCCCGAGCCCGACGACGAGGAGGTCCTCGCCGCCGTGCACGCCCGTGCGCCGCAGGCCCTCGTACGCCGTGCCGAAGCCGCACGCGATCAGAGCGCCGTCGACGTACGACAGCCCGTCCGGCAGGGGGACGCAGGTCGACTCGTCGACGAGCACGTACTCGGCGTGGCCGCCGTCGCGCTGCCAGCCGTACGACGCCTTGTGGGGCTGGTCGGTGCAGCTGATGAAGTAGCCCGCCCGGCAGTTGCGGCACCGGCCGCAGCCCTGGATGTGGTACACGATGACGTCGTCGCCGACGCCGAAGCGGGTGACGCCGGGGCCCGACGAGACGATGCGTCCGCAGGGCTCGTGGCCCGCCACGACGCCCTGGTACGCGGGGGCGCCGTCGAGCCCCTTGTGCGTCTTGTAGCCGCCGTAGATGAAGCCGATGTCGCTGCCGCAGATGCCGCTCGCGCCGACCTGCACGAGCACCTGGCCGGGGCCGGGCGTCGGGATGTCGTGGGTGCGCAGCACCGCCGTGCGGTCGCCGGGCAGGAAGACGCCCTGCATGGTGCCCGAGGGCGACGAGGAGGCGCGGGTCGCGTCGGCCGGGGAGGGTGCGGTCGTGGTCATGGTCAGTTCTCCTCGAGGGATCCGCGCTTGCGCGACAGGGTGACGTTGAGCAGCACGGCGAGCACGATGATCACGCCTCGCACGACGCTCTGCAGGAACGAGTCGACGCCGAGCAGCACGAGCCCGTTGCCGATGAGGGTGATGAAGATGACGCCGAGGAACGTGCCGACGAGGCTGCCGCGTCCGCCCGACATCGCCGTGCCGCCGATGACGACCGCCGCGATGACGTCGAACTCGAGCCCGTTGGCGGCGCCGGCGTTGCCCGAGCCGAGGCGGGCGGCGAGCAGCACGCCGCTGAGGGCGCCGAGCATGCCCATGATCGCGAACAGGACGATCCGCACCCGGGCGACCTTGATGCCGGCGAGGCGGGCGGCGGCCGCGTTGCCGCCGATGGCGAAGACCGAGCGGCCGAAGGCCGTCTTGCGGGCGACGAACGCGAACACCAGGAAGGCGACGATCATGACGACCGCGGGCGTGGGGACGCCGACGATCGTCCCGGTGAGGAACGGCATGACCGGCTCGTCGATCGGCAGCGGCACGGGCAGCGCGTCGGTGCCGAACTGGCCGAGGCCGCGCAGCACGCTCCACAGCCCGAGCGTCGCGATGAACGACGGCACGAGGAAGCGAGCGCGGAGGACGCCCGCGAGGGCGCCCCACCCGGCGCCGACGACGAGGGTGAGGAGGATCGCGAGCAGCGCCGGCAGCCCCCACTGCGTCATGGCGACGGCGACGATGACCGACGAGAGCGCGACGGCGGGGCCGGTGCTCACGTCGATCTCGCCGGCGATGATGACGAGGGTCATGCCGGTCGCGGCGATGCCGATCAGCGCGGCGTCGCGGAGCAGGCCGCTCTGGTTCGCGACGGTGAAGAAGCCCACCGCGTTGAACATGAGGTACAGGTAGAGCAGCACGATCGCGACGAGCAGGCCGACGATGTTGACGAGCGTGGTGTTGCGGCGGAAGGTGTCGCGGACGCGACCGACGGCGCCGTCGCGGGGCGCGCCTCCGGGTCGGGTCGGGGCGGTCGTGGGGTCGAGCGTGGTGGTCATCGGGTCGTCCTTCTCTCGCCCGAGGCCATGGAGGCCTCGAGCAGCACGGGCAGGGAGATGTCGGGGGCGCGGAACTCCTCGCGGAGCCCGCCGTCGCGGAGGACGAGCACGCGGTCGCAGGCGAGCGGCAGCTCCTCGACCTCGCTCGAGACGAAGACGACGAGCTTGCCGGTGTCGGCGACGGCGCGCATGATCTCGTAGATCTGCGCCTTCGCCTCGACGTCGACGCCCCGGGTGGGCTCGTCGAGCAGCAGCACGCGGCTGTCGGCGTGCAGCCAGCGGGCGATGACCGCCTTCTGCTGGTTGCCGCCGCTCAGGGTGCTGATGGGACGCGACAGGTCGTGCGCCTTGATGTTCAGCTTCTCGGCGAGGGCCCGCGTGGCGGTGGCGATCGCGCCGGCCGACAACGCGCCTCCCCGGCTCACCGCGCCGAAGTCGCTCATGACGATGTTCTCGTCGATGCCGAGGCCGGGCACGACGCCGCGGCCCTTGCGGTCCTCCGGCGTCATGCCGACGCCGAGCGACAGCATGCGGGAGGCGGTGGGCCGGTCGACGACGGAACCGGCGATCGCGATCGTGCCGCCCGACGCAGGGCGGAACCCGGCGATCGCCTGCAACAGCTCGGTGCGGCCCGAGCCGAGCAGCCCGGCGATGCCGAGCACCTCGCCCGCACGGCCCTCGAAGCTGACGCCGCGCAGCTTCGGCGCGACGTCGAGGTCGGCGACGCTGAGCAGCACCTCGCCGGAGGTCGCCGGTCGGGTGGCGACGGCGCGCTCCTCGGGGTCGGCGCCGATCATCAGCTCGATGATGTGGGCGGTGTCGCTGCCCGCGATCGAGACCGTCTCGACGACCTTCCCGTTGCGCATGACGGTCGCCGTGTCGGCGATCTGGCGGATCTCGTCCATGCGGTGGCTGACGTAGAGCACCGCGACCCCCTGGGCGGCGAGCCGCTTCACGGTGTCGAGCACGAGGTCGACCTCGGCGGCCGCGAGCGCGCTCGTCGGCTCGTCGAGGATGAGGAGGCGCGGGTCGTCCTGCAGGGCCCGCCCGATCTCGACGATCTGCTGCTGCGCCAGCGTCAGCCCGGCCACCTCGGCGAGCACGTCGATGTCGGCGCCGAGGCGCTCGAACGTCGCCCGGGCCCGCTCGACCATGGCGCGCGTGTCGATGCCGAACCGGCCGCGGGGCCAGCGGCCCATCGCGAGGTTCTCGGCGACGGTGACGCCGGGGACGAGGCTGAGCTCCTGGTAGCAGGTGGCCACGCCGGCGGCCGAGGCCGCCGTCACGCCGCCGTCGCCGAGCGGTCGGCCGCCGAGCAGCACCTCGCCGGCCGAGGGGGTCTCGACGCCGCTGAGCAGGCGGATCAGCGTCGACTTGCCGGCGCCGTTCTGGCCGAGCAGGGCACGGACCTCTCCGGCGTGCACGGCGAAGTCGACGCCGTCGAGCGCGGTGACGCCGGGGTAGACCTGGCTGACGCCGCGGGCCTCGGCGATCGGGGCGCCGCGGTCGCGGGCGGGATCGAGCGGCGGGGCCGGGGTGCCGGCTGTCGACTCTGACAAGGGGGTCCTCCGTGGATCGGGTGGTGGAGCGGGGAGCGGGCGAGGGGGAGCCCGGCGCGGGCCGGGCTCCCCCTGCCGATCACGGCAGGCCGTCGGGGTGCGTCTCGGACCAGCCCGCCGCGTCCGCGGTGAGGTACAGGTCGATCGGGGCGGCGACGACCTTCTCGTCGGGCTCGGTGCCGTCGATGGCGTCCTGCGCGGCGGCGAAGGCGAGCTTGCCCGCCTCGATGCCGCTGATGTCGACGACGGCCTTGAGCACCGAGCCGTCGGCCAGCTCGGCCGCGATGTCGCTGGTCATGTCGGAGCCGAAGACGGCGACCTGGCCCACGAGCCCGCGGGTGTGCACGGCCTTGTACGCGCCGACCGTGGCGCCGCCGGCCTCGCCGTAGATGCCGTCGAGGTCGGGGTGGGCGCTGAGCATCTGCTCGGCGGTCGAGACCGCGGTGTCGACCTCGGCGCCCTCCTGGTTGGCGACGAAGGTCGTGCCGGGCAGGGCGGCGGTGAGCGCCTCCGAGAAGCCCTTGAAGCGCTGCTGGCACACCTCGTACTGCTCGCAGTTGATCACGCCCATCTGCGGGTCGGTGACGCCGGCCTCGGTGAAGTACTCCGCGGCCTGCTTCCCCAGGTCGCCGCCGAACTTCAGCGGGTCGCCCAGCACCCACGCCGTCACGTACTGGTCGACGGCGTCGTCGCTGACGCAGGTGTTGTAGCAGATCACCGGGATGCCGGCCTCGCTGGCCTGGCGGACGGCCGGCACGCTGCCGTCGGTCGAGACCGCCGACATGATGATCGCGCTGACGCCCGACGAGGTGAGCGTGTTCATGAACGAGCTCTCCTTCGAGACGTCGCCCGCGGAGGTCGACTCGATGAAGTCGACCTTCTTCGAGTCGGCGTCGGCGGCGTCCTGCACGCCCTTCTTCACGCCGCCGTAGAAGCCCTGCGAGTCGAGGTAGAGGGCGCCGATGCGCTCGGTGCCGCCGTCCCCTCCCCCGGCGTTCGGGATGGAGCAGCCCGCGAGGGCGGCCGTCGCGACGAACAGCGCGGCGGCGGCGAGGGCGCGTCGTCGCGTCCTGGTCGGTGTCGTCATGGTGCGGGTTCCTTTCTAGGGGCGCACGGCGTCGTCGCCGGGCGTGACCGCGGGGGCGGTCGGGTCGGTGGGGCCGGTCGGGTCGGTGGGGTCGGCGGGGGTGGCCCGGTCGGTGGGGGCGGGCTCGCCGTCGAGGTCGGCGCGGAGGCCGGACACGGTGCGACGGAGCACCGCGACCTCGGCGTCGCGGACGTCCTGCGGGTCGTCGTGGAAGAGCAGCAGCGACGGCAGGGACGTCGCGAAGTAGTCGACCTCGCCGGGCGTCCGGCCCAGCTCGTCCACGTACGCGTCGAACTCGTCGAGCAGGGCACGAGCGCCCTCGGCGTCACCGAGCCGCACGAGGGCGGTCACGACCGCGCCGCTCCGCTCGGTGAACGCCTGGGTCGCCATGCCGGCGAAGTCGCCGGTGGCGCGCGACGCCTCGGCCCACGCCGTGCGGGCGCCGTCGTCGTCGCCCGCCGCGGCGAGGGCGTCGCCGAGCGCGAGGTGCAGCTCGGCGGTCGTGGCCAGCGGGTGACGTGCCTCGCCGAGGCTCGCGGGGGGCGTCAGCGCGCCCTCGACGGCACGGCGGGCGGCCGCCGGGTCGCCGTCGGCGAGCGCCTGCCGGGCGGCGGCGAGCGACGCGTCGTCCCAGGCGCCGAGCACCTGGCCCTCACCGCCCTCCCAGGGCTGGAAGGCTCGCGACGACAGGGCGGCGAGCGCCTCGGCGTGCCGACCGACCCGCGTGAGCAGGCCCGCCCGCACGACGCAGAGGTCGTCGCGCTCGGCGACGAGGTCGAGGCGGGCGTCGAGCACGGCCAGCCGCTCGGCGGCGGGGGCGCCGAGCCGGCCGGCGAGCTGGTCGCGCTCGAAGACGAGGCGGGCGTCGTCGGGGCGTCGTCGGAGCGCCTCGTCGTAGTGCCGGGCGGCCGTCGCGGGCTCGTGCAGGACGTTGTACGACGCGACACCGAGGTTGCGCTCGACGACCGCCGCCTGCGCGTCGTCGAGACCGCACGAGGAGGCGCGGCGCCAGGCCTCGACCGCGTCGCGTCCCCGGCCCCGGTCGTACCACCAGCTGCCGAGCAGCGACCAGGCGAGGCCGTCGCCGGGGTCGAGCGCCACCGCGTCGAGCAGCGCGGCGACGTCGTCGAGGCGCGAGGGCAGGCAGTTGGTCGCGTCGAGGGCGTGCACCGTCGCGAGCGCGCGGCGGGCCTCGTCGACCCGGCCCGCCCGCAGCAGCAGCGACGCGCGGTGGTAGGCCAGAAGCGGGCCGACGGCGACCTGGCCGAGCGCGGTCGCGCCGACCGCGCCCTGCGCGATGTCGAGCACGCCGGCCGCCTCGTCGGCGTAGCCCGACGACGCGTACTCGAGCGCCACGTCGAGCAGCGTCGGGGCGTCGTCGGTGAGCCGCTGGCCGGCGAGGTGCCGGGCCCACTGGTCGAGCGGGTCGAGCTCGAGCGTCTCGGCGAGCAGCCGGTCGGCCTCGGCGGGGCGGTCGAGACGGCGCAGCACGAGCGTCAGCAGGTCGCGCACCTGGAGGTTGTCGCTGCCGTGCGTCAGGGCGGTGCGCAGCAGCGCCTCGGCGGCTTCGGCGTCGTCGGGGCCGGCGAGCCGGGCCAGGGCGAGCGAGGCGGGGGCCACCCAGGCGGCGTTCCAGGCCGACTTGGCCAGCGCCTCCTTCGCCTCGTCGACCCGGCCGAGGCGCGTCAGCACGAGGCCCAGGCGGTAGAGGGCCTCGCCGTCGGCGGGGTTCGGCGCCCAGGTCAGCTGCCGGGCGACGGCCGTGCGGAGGAGGGCGTGGGCCTCGTCGTAGCGGGCGGCGCCGTGGAGCAGGGCGGCCAGCGCGACGTTCGTGCGGACGTCGCCGGGATCACGGCGGAGGGCCTCGCGCCAGTACGGCTCGGGCGAGCGCGTCGCGTGGCGGTACTGGCGGAGGTACTGGCCGACGAGGAAGAGCTCCTCGACCGTGGCGACGTCGGCGGGGGCGGGCGGGGCCACGGCGGCGGCGGGGGCGCTCTCGATCGACGCGGTGCTGTCGCTCGTCCCGGCGCCGTCGCTCGTCCCGGTGCTGCTGCCCTCGCCGCGGTGCGGGGCGCGGGTCGCGTCGAGCTGGCCCTGCACGGCGCGCCCGTCGACGGCCACGAGGAGGCGACCGTCGTGACGGGCCTCGACGACGACGTCGGGGAGGCGCGTGCCGGCCGGCAGCAGACGGTCGACGACCGCGGGCACGCCGGGCTCGACGTCGACGGCGACCGTGTCGAGCACGGTCCCGTCGAGGGCCCGGACGACGAGCTCGACGCCCGACCGCACTGCGGTGACCGCGAGGCCGACGCGGAGGACGGCGTCGTCGAGGTCGAGGCGCATCGCCGCGTCGCGGGTCGCCTGGTGGGCGGGGCCGATCTCCGTGATCGGGTACCAGTACTGGCTGAACGACTTCGTCTCGCCGGGGGCGAGGAACGAGAAGTCGGGCTGGTTGTCGGTGTAGACGCCCGCCATCAGTTCGACGTACGGGCCGTCGCCGTCGGTGAGGTTGGCGTCCCAGGCGTGGCCGAAGGGCGCGTCGCCCCAGGTCCACTGCTTCTTGCCGGGCGAGATCGCGCGGTCGGCCCAGTGCACGAAGCCCGCCTGCCTGCCGTGGTCGTACCCGCCGAAGAAGTCGTCGGCGGTCGCCGTGACCATGTACGACGTCGGCACGGGGATGTTGCGGTACCAGTCGAGGCGGTCGGCGTCGGGGTGGCCGGCGTCGACGCGCGCGGGGTAGTCGACGCCGTAGTAGTCGCCGTCCACCCGCGGGAAGTCGACGACCGCGCGCTTGGCGTGGTCGGCCACGTGGCGGACGTCGGTGGGGAAGAACGACTGGTAGTCGTCGCCCACGGCCGCGGCGACGTTGGCCCACCAGAGGAAGGTCTGCGTCTCGTCGCTGCGGTTGAACAAGCGCACGCGCGCCTCGATGAGCGACGAGTCGGGGCGGAGGCGGATGCCGTGCATGCCCTTCATGCGGGCGAACGGGTCGTGGTCGGAGCACCAGACGGTGACGGCGCCGTCGGCCTCGCGCTCGATCGACACGTCGGTCGGCAGGAAGGTCGCGGGGCGGTGGTGCTGCGGCCAGTTGAACTCGACGCCGCCGGATATCCACGGACCGGCGAGGCCGACGAGGGCGGGCTTGACGACGTTGTTGCGGTAGAAGACGTCGTAGTCGGCCGTCTTGTCGTAGGCGACGTGCAGGCGGCCGCCGAGCTGGGGCAGCACGACGAGGCGCAGCCAGCGGTTCTCGAGGTGCACCGCCTCCCAGCGGTGCGGCCGCTTCTCGGCGGAGATGCGCTCGTGGAACGGGAGCGGGAAGACGCGGCCGGACGATCCTTGGTACACGCGGGCGTCGAGGAAGGCCGGATAGCGGTCGGGCTCGCCCGGCAGGTACGTGTCGACGGTGATCGGCTCCGACCAGGCGGCGACGCCGGCGGCGGCCTGGTCAGCGGGCACGGAGGGGAGAGTCAGTGTCGACTCGACGGTGAGCATGCATCGACCCTACGAAGCCCGCGGTCGGGGCGGAACGACCGATCCTGCCGCGTGCCTGGACGAAACCCCGGTCGACGGCCAGACTGGCGGGATGCTCCTCGAGGACGGCTTCCCCGGCCAACGACTGCTCGTGATGCCCCGCCCGCGCGTGCGGGCAGCCCTCGCGAGGCCCGGCACCTCGCATCTCGTCGTGACCGACGCCGGCTACTTCCCCGAGGCCCGGGCGCACGGCATGACGAGGCCCGACGGGGTCGACCAGTGCGTCGTGCTCGTCTGCACGCGGGGCTCCGGCTGGTGCGAGGTCGCGGGCGTGCGGCACCCCGTGCGCGCCGGCCAGGTCGTCGTCGTGCCGCCCGGGGTGCCGCACGCCTACGGCGCCGACGACGGCACGCCCTGGACGCTCTGGTGGCTGCACGTGGCGGGGCGCGACCTCGGCGAGTTCCTCCGGGTGGCGGGGGTCACGGCGTCGGCCCCCGTGCGACAGCTGTCGGACGTCTACCGGGTGGTCGCGCTCGTCGAGGAGGTCGTCCAGGCCATGGAACGCGACCAGACGTTCGCCAGCGCGCTCGCCGCCTCCGGCGCCGCCTGGCACCTCATGGCGCTGCTCTCGTCCGAGCGCACCGCGGGCGCCCCCCGCGTCTCGCTCGTCGGGCAGGCCCAGGAGTACCTGCGGCAGCACGTCACGGAGCGCGTGTCGGTCGACGAGCTCGCCGCGATGGCCCGGCTCAGCCCGTCGCACTTCGCGACGCGGTTCCGGCGCGAGACCGGGGTGACGCCGCTGCGGTACCAGACGCAGCTGCGCATGGCGCGAGCCCGCGAGCTGCTCGACACGACCGACCTGCCGATCGGGCTCGTCGCCGAGCGGGTCGGCTACGGCGACCCCTTCTACTTCGCACGGCAGTTCCGCGCCGTGCACGGGGTGGCGCCGAGCGCGTACCGGGCGCAGCGCAAGGGCTGACGGCGGCGCCGGCCGGGCAGCGGCCCGGTGCAGCCCTGGCCGTCCGCCGCACGGCGTCACGTTCTGCGCACCGCGTCGCGTTCTGCCGCGACGCCACGCGCGAAACGCGACGCGACGCGCACGCGCACGCACACGCACGCACACGCACGCGGCTCCGCACGCACGCACTCACGCGCACGCGGCGCCGCACGCGGCGCGACCCGCGGGTCAGGCGCGGGCGCGCTCCGCCGCGAGCTCGCCGCCGAGCCACGCGGCGAGCACGGCAGCGGCCGACACCGCCGACTCGCGCTCGACGTCGGGGTTGTAGTTCGAGTTCGTGTTGACGTCGTACGGCACGGTCCGGCCGTCGGCCGTCTCGATGAACTCGACGCCCGCGACCTCGATGCCCTCGGCCGCGAGGAACGCCTCGAGCCGCTGCACGAGCGGGTGCTCCGCCGTCACCGACCCGCGGACCGCGAACGGCGCCCACGAGGCCGGGTCGGCGCCGGCGGGCACGACGCACGCGTCGGCGGGGCACAGCTCGAAGCTGCCGGCCGAGGTGTCGACCCGCACGGCGTAGACGAATCGGCCGCCGACGAACTCGGCCCGGGTGACGAAGGGCTCGGTGGCCTGCAGGTGCTCCTGCAGCAGCGTCGTGCCGTTCGCGGGCGGCTCGAAGTCGGGTCCGTCGACGTAGGCGTCGAACGATTCGTGGTCGTCGAACAGCCGCACGCCGATGCCCTTGCCGCCCTGGTCGTGCTTCGTGATGAACGGCGTCGGCAGCTCGCGCGCCCGCTCCTTGAGGTCGGCCGTGCCGAAGACGGCGACCGTGCGCGGCACGTCGAACCCGTGGGCCGCGAGGGCGAGGTACTGCGCGACCTTGCTGACCTCGAGCTCGACGACGGCGCTGCCGTTGACGACGCGGCGACCGTGCCGCTCGGCCCAGCGGAGGGTCGCGCGCGCGACCTCCTTCGCCGTGGCCCGGCCACGCGTCGCCGCCGACGCGCTGAGGCGCGACCAGAACACCCCGGCCGGAGGCGCGGCCGCCAGGTCGAAGGAGCTCCCGTCCAGCAGGTGCTCGGCGTGCGGCACCCCGGCGGCGTCGAGGGCGGCGAGCAGCGGCGGCAGCCACTCCTCGTTGTCATGCAGAACGTGGACGACGGCTGTCGTCGGATCGGCGGTCTCGGTGGTCATCCCCCGATCCTGCCCGACCGCGCTCGGTCACGCCGGCCCGAGCCCCGTCACGCCGCCGCCGACGGCCCGCGTCGTCGCCCCGTCCGGCCAGCGCAGCAGCACGCCGCGCTCGAGGGTGAGCCCACCGACCTCGGCCGTCACGGCGTACGGGGAGTGCATGCGCGAGTCGCCCGGCCGGTCGGCCGTGACCATGCCGAACCCCGGGAAGCAGCCCAGCCAGTCGCCCGTCGTGACGTCCGCGCCGGCTCGCCCCGCGCCTCCGGGCCGGGGCACCGAGGCGACGTCGACGACGGCGCCGTAGCCGCTCGCCTCGGCGAGCATGCCCACCGTGCCGACGACGCCGGCCATGCTGACGTCCTTCGCGGCGGCCGGCCGCGCGCGGGCGACCGTGCCCGCGAGGTCGCGGAGCTCGTCCGAGCGGCGCCCCTCCGTCGAGTTCCACTGCGTGCCGTGGTGGCCCTCGCGCCACGAGCCGCTCACGTCGACCGTGAGGCTGAGCGCGTCGCCGTACCGACCGCCGCCGCCCGGCACCGGGCTGCTCGTGCGGCCGAGCGCCGTGACGCTGAGCGCCGCCGGCACGCCGACCTGCGTGTGGCCGCCGAGCAGGGGCACGCCCCACGCCTCGGCTCCCCGCCTCACCCCCGAGAGCACGCGGCGCACCGAGGCGGCGTCGCGACCGGCGACCGCGTCGAGCAGGCCGACCGGGGTCGCGCCCATCGCGCTGAGGTCGTTGACGTTGACGAGCACGCCGCACCAGCCGGCCCACTCCGGGTCGCGCTCGACCATCGACGGCAGGATGGCGTCGCACGCCGCGACCAGGTCGGTGCCGGGCACCGGCGCCCCGTCGTCGCCGACCCAGCCGGGCCCGCCGAGCGAGCCCGCGGGCGAGTCGGCCCAGGCGGTGTGCGGCTCGAGGACGGCCTCGAGCACGGCCTTCGTCGCGTCGACGAGTCGCTGGTACCGGTCGACCGGCCAGCGCATGCGCACGTGGTCGACCCCGCCGACGACCGCGGTGCCGGTCTGCTGCCACCCGAGCCGCCGGAAGAGCACCGCCGACCGCGCCTGCACGGTCGCGTCGAACCGGATCACCCCGAGCTGCTCGGCGAGCGCCGCGGCGGCCCGCACGAGGGCCGTCCCGACGCCGACGGCCGCGTCGGCCCCGGCAGCGCCACCGGCACCGCCCGCCGTCCGCGCCGCGGGGGCGACGACCAGCCGCGACCCCGTCCACCAGCCGATGTCGCGCTCGCCCACGGGCGCGAGCCGCACCCCTCCGACGACCGCGGTGCCGACCCGGGCGACGAGGACGACCGTGCGCGGGTCGTCGTCGAGGTCGTCGCGGTCGGTGCGGGCGAACAGGCCCTGCTCGTCGACGAAGGCGGCCTGCCGCAGCCGTCGGTAGGCGTCGATCTCAGCTCCCTCGGCCACGCCGACGAGCACCGCGCCGGCGGGCGGCGCACCCGCGGGCACCGCACCCGAGGGCACCGCGACGACGAGGCCGCCGGGCGCCCCCGCGACCACCCGGGGGCCCATCAGCGCCGGCACGTCGAGCAGCGCCACCTCAGCCCCCCGCCGTCTGCAGCGCGGAGCAGGCGCCGCACGCCGCGCATCCTGCCTTCTGGTCGGTCCCCTTCATGCCGGCGGCGACGAGGGCCTCCGAGACGCGGGCCGTGATGTCGTGCAGCACCGAGCCGTGCGGCGCAGGCACGTGGTCGACGTCGGTCGCCAGCGTGCCCCGCAGCGGGCGGAACGGCACGATGAACGGGTAGACGCCCATGTCGATGAGCTCCTGGGCGCCGGCGACCATCTCGTCCGGGTCCTCGCCGAGGCCGACGAGCAGGTACGTCGACACCTGGTTGCGGCCGAAGACGCGGACGGCCTCGCGCCACGCGGCCCGGTACTCGTCCATCGACACGCGCGACTTGCCCGGCATCCAGCGGCGCCGCACGTCGTCGTCCGTGGACTCGACGTGGATGCCGATCGAGCGCGCCCCCGCCTCGTACAGGTCGGTGATCGTCGCGAGGTCGCCCGGCGGCTCGCACTGCACCTGGATCTCGAGCCCGGGCACGACCGCCTTGATCGCCCGGACGCAGCGCGCCAGGTGGGTGGCGCCGCGGTCGCGGCCGTTCGACGTGCCGGTCGTCATCACCATCTGCTCGACGCCGTCCAGGCGCCAGGCGGCCTCGGCCACCTCGGCGATCATCGACGGCGTCTTGACGGCGACGGTCGCGCCGGCGTTGAGCGACTCCTCGATCGAGCAGAAGCGGCAGCGCTCGGCGACGTCGTACCGGACGCAGGTCTGGACGACGGTCGTCGCCAGCACCTTCGCCCCGTGGAGGCGCGCGATCTGCTCGTAGGGCACGCCGTCGGCCGTCGCCAGGTCGTAGAAGCGCGGCCGGTCGACGGCCGAGACCTCGATGCCGGTGTCCTCGCCGTCGAGCAGCAGCCTGCCGTCGTCGACGAGGTACGGGCTGTCCTGGCTCTGCGGGACCGCGGTCTGGAGTCCCTGGAACAGGACGTGTCCGTCGTCGCTCGGCCCCGCGCCTCCTTCTCGGTGGACCGGCGCGGCGACGCGGATGCCGCGGATGGCGACGTCGACGCGGGTCGACAGCAGGTCGGCGGGCGTCCGCGCGGACGGGGCCGCGCCCCCGTTCGAGATGCCGGCGAGGCCGCGCGCGGGCGCCTGCGGCTCGTTCGTGATCGTCACGCGCTCACCGGCTCAGACCATGTAGGTGCTGTTGATGATGGCGCCCTTGCGGGCGTAGTGGATCACGGCGTCCTGCACGTCGAGCGGGTGGCAGGGGATGACCCCCGCGATGAGGTCCTCCTCGCGGTTGCCGTGCAGGGCCAGGCCGAAGCGGCAGCAGAACACCGTCCCGCCCTCGGCGATGAACGTCTCGAGGGCGTTGTTGATGTTGTTCTCGCCCGGGAAGCCGTCGGCGCCGGTGGTCGGGAAGCCGCGGTTGGCGATGCAGTTCATCGAGCCGGGGCCGTAGAAGTAGAGCACGCTCGTGAAGCCCTTGCGGAGTGCCCGCGTGGCCTGCAGCACGGCGACGAAGCTCACCGACGACTCGTGCGCGATGCCGTGCACGAGCTGGAAGTAGTGCTCCTCCTTCGTGGCGGTGTAGTCGGGGAAGATCTTCGTCGAGCCGTAGATGTCGCTCCCCTTCGGCAGCGAGGGGTGCGGGATCTCGGCGCGGGAGATCTCGATGTTGTCGAGGACCTGCTGGTCGAAGTCGATGTCGTTGTCGCTCATGGTGCGGGCTCCTTGCGGGGTCGGGACGATGCGCATGCGGCCGGGCTGCGCTGCCGGTCGATCTGGCACGAGTCTTCGACCGCCGTGTTGCAGGCGGATTACGAGGATTCGCCGTTTTGTTTCGGCGCCGCGGATCGTGCCTCTCTACTGCGCCCCCGACCGCCGACGCGAGTTCTTATTCCGGCTGTAACCAATCGGAAACACCTCCTGTCGTCTGATGGACGCACCGCAGGTCCCTGCGCCCCGCCCCCACCGACCACGAGGAGACACGATGTCGACGACCGTCGCCGCCGTCTCGGCGAACTTCACCCGAGACCTCGACCAGAACTACGAGCTCATCGAGACCCTGGTCGGCGAGGCGAGGGCCGCGGGCGTGCAGCTGCTCGCCTTCCCCGAGGCCGCCATCGGCGGCTACCTCTCGTCGCTCGGCAACCACGGCGACACCCTCCGCACGACGACCCGCTCGCTGCCCCCGGCCGTCTCCCTCGACGGTCCCGAGATCCGCCGGGTGCAGCAGATCGTGGGCGACATGGTCGTCTGCATCGGGTTCTGCGAGCTCGCCGACGACGGCGAGACCCGGTACAACGCCGCGGTCTGCCTCGACGGCTCGCGGGTCTACGGCTCGTACCGCAAGGTGCACCAGCCGCTCGGCGAGGCGATGTCGTACTCGGCGGGCGACGTCTACGAGGCGTTCGACACCCCCGTCGGCCGCGTCGGGCTGCAGATCTGCTACGACAAGGCCTTCCCCGAGGCGGCCCGGTCGCTCGCGATGGACGGCGCCGAGATCATCGTCAGCATGTCGGCCTGGCCCGTCGCCCGGACGGCCACCGCCGACGACCTGCAGGACGACCGCTGGACCTACCGCTTCAACCTGCTCGACATGGCCCGCGCCCTCGACAACCAGGTGTTCTGGATCGCCTCGAACCAGGCGGGCTCCTTCGGCTCGCTGCGGTACGTCGGCAACGCCAAGGTCGTCGACCCGGGCGGGGTCGTGCTCGCCACCACGCTGCTCGAGGCGGGCCTCGCCATCGCCGAGATCGACGTCGAGGGCACCTTCCGGGCGATGCGCGGCGGCATGTTCCACCTGCGCGACCGTCGGCCCGACGTCTACCGCACCGGCGAGGCCGAGGCCGCGTCCGAGAGGAGCCTCGCCCGTGCCTGAGATGACCTTCCGGGTGCGCTGGCCCGACGGCACCGAGACGAGCTGCTACTCGCCCAGCCTCGTGGTGCACGACCACCTCGTCACGGGCGCCGAGTACCCGCTCGCCGAGTTCGTCGAGCGCTCGACGACCGCCCTGCGCCTCGCCGGCGAGCGCGTCGCCGCCGCCTACGGCTTCGCCTGCACCTCGGCGCTGCAGCAGGAGGCCGACATCGTCGCCGCGGCCGCGAGGCACGCCGGAGGCGCGGTCCGCGTCGTCGAGATGCACCCGCCGCTGCCGGTCCCCGCGACCGCGGCCGCGCCTCCGGCGTCCTCGTCGGTGCAGGCCTCCGTGGTGCCGGCTGCGTCGGTGTCGGCTGCGTCGGGACCGGGGGCGGCCTCGTGACCGCCCCGCGCCGCGTGGTCGACGGCACGCACGTGGAGGTCGCGGTCGTCGGCGCCGGGCAGGCCGGTCTCTCGATCAGCTGGCACCTGACGCGGCAGGGCGTCGACCACGTCGTGCTCGAGCGCGACACGATCGGCCACGACTGGCTCGACCGGCGGTGGGACGCGTTCACGCTCGTCACCCCGAACTGGCAGTGCGTGCTGCCCGGCTTCGCCTACGACGGCGACGACCCCGACGGCTTCATGCGCCGCGACGAGGTGCACGCGTGGATCGGCCGCTACGCCGCGTCGTTCGACGCCCCGGTCGTCGAGGGCGTGCTCGTCACGCGCCTCCGCGAGGGGGCCGGGGGCGGCTTCGAGGTCGTGACCGACCAGGGCACGGTCGTCGCCGACCAGGTCGTCGTCGCCACCGGCGGCTACCATCGGCCCGTGCTGCCGGCCGTCGCCGCCCGGGTCTCGGACGACGTCGTGCAGGTGCACTCGGCCGACTACCGGTCGCCACGAGCCCTGCCCGAGGGCGGCGTGCTCGTCGTCGGCTCGGGCCAGTCGGGCGCGCAGATCGCCGAGGACCTCCACCTCGCCGGCCGCCGCGTGCACCTCGCGCTCGGGTCGGCCCCGCGCTGCGCGCGTCGGTACCGCGGCCGCGACTGCATCGCCTGGCTGAGCGACATGGGCGTCTACGACATCCCCGTCCAGGCCCAGGTCGGCGGCCTGACCAAGCGCGAGTCGACGAACCACTACATGACCGGACGCGACGGCGGACGCGACATCGACCTGCGGACGTTCGCCCTGGAGGGCATGCAGCTCCTCGGCCGCCTCACCGGCGCCGAGGGCACGGCCCTGACCTTCAGCCCCACCGCCGAGGCCTCGCTGGACCACGCCGACTCGGTGATGGAGTCGATCAAGGCCGACATCGACCGCCACATCGAGCGCACGGGCGTCGACGCGCCCGTCGAGCCGCCCTACGTCCCGGTCTGGCGGCCGGAGACCGAGACGACGAGCCTCGACCTCCGCGAGGCGGGCATCACGAGCGTCGTCTGGTCGGCCGGGTTCCGCTCCGACTACTCGTGGGTGCAGGTCGGCGTCTTCGACGGCGCCGGGCACCCCACCCACCAGCGCGGCTCGACGACGACGCCCGGGCTGCACTTCCTCGGGCTGCCGTGGCTGCACACCTGGGGCTCGGGGCGGTTCGAGGCGATCGCGCGCGACGCCGCGCACCTCGCCGACGGCATCGCGGCACGGGCGGGCCGGTCCCCGCTCGCGGAGGAGCCCGTGGCCGCGGGCTAGCCTGACGCCATGGCCGAGATCACGATGGGGGCCGTCGCCGCCCACTTCGGCCGCGACGTCGCCCGCACGCTCGCGAAGCTGCCGGGCATGGTCGAGCAGGCCCGCGCCCGCGGGGTCGACCTGCTCGTGCTGCCCGACGCCACCGTGGGCGGCTACCTGCTCGACCTGGTCCACCCGGGGTCCCTGGCGGCCGGCGCCGAGGGCCTCCCGCCCGCCGTCGAGATCGACGGCCCCGAGGTGCAGGCCGTCGCCGACCTCGCCGGCGACATGACGATCTGCTTCGGCGTCACCGAGCGCGCCCTCGACGGCGGCGAGGAGGTGCGGTACAACAGTGCCGTCTGCGTGCAGGGCGGTCGCGTGCTCGGGTCGCACCGCAAGGTGCACCTGCCCCTCGGCGAGTCGGAGGCGTACCGCGCCGGCACGACGTTCGCCCCGGTCGACAGCCCGGTCGGCCGCCTCGGCCTGATGATCGACTTCGACAAGACGTTCCCCGAGTCGTCGCGCACCCTGGCGCTCGACGGCGCCGAGCTGCTCGTCTGCCTGAGCGCGTGGCCGGCCAGCGTGACCGACCGCTCCGACCGGCTGCGCACCGACCGGCAGGCCCACCTGTTCGACCTCTACGACTGCGCCCGGGCCGCCGAGAACCAGCTCTGGCTCGTCTCGTCGAACCAGACCGGCGTGCTGGGCGGGCTGCGGTTCCTCGGGCAGGCGAAGGTCGTCGACCCGGCGGGCGAGATCGTCGCGAAGACCTGGGCGAAGGGCGGACTCGCCGTGGCGACCGCCGACGTCACGGCCGACGTCGCGCGGGCCCGCCGCACGCTCGACCACCTGCGGCAGCGGGTGCCCGCCGCCTACGCGGACGGCGGCCGCTGATGCGCGTCGCCCAGGTCACCTACTCGACGAAGCCCCGCGGCGGCGTCGTGCACACGCTGGCGCTCTCCGAGGCACTGGCCCGGCGCGGTCACGACGTCACGGTCTGGACCCTCGGCCGGGGCGGCGACCAGGCCTTCTTCCGCCGCGTCGACCCGGCCGTGTCGATCCGCGTGGTGCCGTTCGAGGCGCGCGACGACGAGTCGGTCGGCGACCGGATCCGCCGGTCGATCGAGACGATGGGCGAGGCCTTCGCGGCGGCGCGCGACGTCGAGGCGTACGACGTCGTCCACGCCCAGGACTGCATCTCCGCGAACGCGGTCGGGCCGTGCCTCCGGACCGTCCACCACCTCGACGAGTTCACGACGCCCGAGCTCGTGCGCTGCCACGACGAGGCGGTCCGCCGACCGATCGCGCGCCTCTGCGTCTCGGCCGCGGTCGCCGCCGAGGTCGAGAGCGGCTGGGGCCTCACCCCGACGGTCGTGCCGAACGGGGTCGACGCCGCCCGCTTCGCCGCGGCGGCCGGGCCCGCGGGCGACGCCGCGCGCGCCCGGTGGCACGACCGGCTCGGCCCCTACGTGCTCGCCCTCGGCGGCATCGAGCCGCGCAAGGGCAGCCTCGACCTGGTCGAGGCGTTCGCCCTGCTGCGGCGTCGGCGGCCCGACGTGCGCCTCGTCTTCGGCGGCGGCGAGACACTCTTCGACTACCGCGCCTACCGGGCCGAGGTCGACGCCCGCGTCGCCGAGCTCGGGCTCGACCCGGTCGTGCTCGGCGTGGTCGACGACGACGAGCTGCCCGCGCTGGTGGCCGCCGCGGGAGCCCTGGCGTTCGTCTCGACCAAGGAGGGCTTCGGGCTCGCCGCCATGGAGGCCCTCGCCGCGGGCGTGCCCGTGGTGGCCCGCGACCTGCCCGTGCTGCGGGAGGTGCTCGGCGCGACCGTCGCCTACGCCTCCGACCCGCCGACCGTCGCGGAGGCGCTGCTCGCGGCCCTCGACGGCGACGGCCCGGCCGCCGGTGCCGGGCGCGCCCTCGCGGCGTCGCACTCGTGGGACGACGTGGCGCTCCTCCACGAGGAGTTCTACGCGGCCGTCGGGGAGGTGGGCGACCATGGCGAGGCAGTCCTTCTCCCGAGTCGTCACGGGTCTCGCTGAGGCCGACCCGGGCCGCGTGGTCGCGCGCGACGACGCCGGGACGCTGACGGCCTCGGAGCTGGACCGCGCCTCCTGGGCCCTGGCGCGGGGCTACCGCGACCTCGGCGTCGGGCAGGACTCGCTGGTGACGGTGACCCTGCCGAACACGGTCGAGACGATCGTCGCCTGCGTGGCGATCTGGCGGTGCGGGGCGACGCCGCAGCCGGTCTCGCCCGGGCTCGACTCCGACGAGCGGGCCGAGGTCGAGGCGCTGGCGCGGCCGGCGCTCGTGGTCGGGGCGCCGTCGGCCTCCGCCTCGGTGCCGTGGGTGCCGGCCGGCTGGGCGCCCGGCCCCGCCGCGCCCGACGCCCCGCCGATGCCTGACGCGTGGGCCGCGAGCTGGAAGGCTCCCACGTCGTCGGGGTCGACCGGCCGCCCGAAGGTCGTGCTGGCGGCCGCCCCCGCGCTCATCGACCCGACGGTGGCGGTCACGTCGTTCCTGCCGCGCGGCCAGGTGCAGCTCGTCGCGGGGCCGCTGACGCACTCGGCGACCTTCACCTATGCGTTCCGCGGCCTGCTGACGGGGCACGAGCTGGTGCTGCTGCCCCGGTTCGACGAGCGCCGGGTGCTGCGGGCGATCGCCGAGCACCGGGTGACCTGGGCCCTCCTCGTGCCGACGATGATGCACCGCCTGCTGCGGCTGCCCGAGGCCGACCGGGCCGCCGCCGACCTGTCGTCGCTCGAGACCGTGCTGCACCTCGGGGCACCGTGCGCGCCCGAGGTCAAGCGCCGCTTCCTCGAGTGGGTCGGCGCGCACCGCGTGGTCGAGGCCTACGCGGGCACGGAGTCGAACGGCGTGCTGACGATCCGCGGCGACGAGTGGCTCGAGCACCCCGGCAGCGTCGGGCGGGCGACCCGCGGCACGACCGTCGCGGTGCGCTCGGCCGACGGCGTCGACCTGCCCCCGGGCGAGGTCGGCCACGTCTGGCTGCGACGCGAGGGCGGTCCGACCTACCGCTACCTCGGCGGCCGGTCGGCCCGGACCGACGACGGCTGGGACACCCTCGGCGACCTCGGGCGGCTCGACGCCGACGGCTGGCTGCACCTCGTCGACCGCGCCGACGACGTGGTGCTGCGCGGAGGCGTCAACGTGCACCCGGCCGAGGTCGAGCGCGTGCTGGAGGCGCACCCCGCCGTCCGGGGAGCCGTCGCGTTCGGCGTCGCCGACGACGACCTGGGCCAGCGGATCGAGGCCGTGGTCGACGTCGCGGGGGCCGTGGTGACCGCGGCGGAGGTGCTCGCCTGGGCCCGGGCCCGGCTCGACCCCGCCCGCCGACCGGCGGCCGTGCGCCTCGTGCACGAGCCCGTGCGGGACGACGCGGGCAAGACGAGCCGGCGCGCCTGGGCGGCGCGCGCGGCGCGCCTCCCCGCGCCCTGACGCGGGGAGCGCCGGCCGAGTCGGTCGCCCGCCGCCCGCTCGGCGCTGGCATCTCGTATCCTTGTCGGGACATCACGACAGCCGAGCGATCGAAGGGCACCATGACCGTCAGCGCGCTCCCCGCCGATCTCTTCGCCGACCTCGACCGCACCGGCCCCGTGCCCCTCTGGTACCAGGTCTCGAGCCGGCTCGAGAACGAGATCACGAGCGGTCGGCTGCCGGCCGGCTCCCGCCTCGAGAACGAGATCGGCCTCGGCGAGCGCCTCGGCCTCTCGCGGCCGACCATCCGCCGCGCCATCCAGGAGCTCGTCGACAAGGGCCTCGTGGTCCGGAGGCGCGGCATCGGCACGCAGGTCGTCCACGGTCCCGTGACCCGCAACGTCGAGCTGACCAGCCTGTTCGAGGACCTCGCGGAGAGCGGGCAGGCGCCGACCACGCGCCTCCTCCTGCGGGAGGTCGTGGACGCCGACGAGAAGACGGCCGAGGCCCTCGGCATCGAGCCGGGCTCGCCCGTCGACCACATCCGGCGGCTGCGCCTCGCCGACGACGTGCCGGTGGCGGTGCTCGAGAACTACCTGCCGGTCGACCTGGCGCAGTTCGCGACCGACGACCTCGCGGCCTCGGGCCTCTACCAGCTGCTGCGCGGCCAGGGGGTCACGATGCGGGTGGCGAAGCAGCGGATCGGGGCCCGGGCGGCCCACGACGACGAGGCCGACCTGCTCGAGATCGAGGCGGGCGGCCCGCTGCTGACCATGACGCGCACCGCGTACGACGCCTCCGGCCGCGCCGTCGAGGTCGGGACGCACTGCTATCGACCCGACCTCTACTCGTTCTCGATCACGCTCGTCGACAAGTAGGCCGCCGGGCGGCGGTCGCCGGGCGGCGGTCGCCGGGCGGCGGTCGCCGGGCCTCCGCCGCCCCGACCGGGTCAGTCGCCCGACGACGCCCCGGGCACCGACAGCTCGCCCGTCACGTACTGGGCCGCGCCGAAGCCGAACGACCAGTCCTGCGGGCCGTTCTCGACGTACCCGATGAAGACGTCCTCCCCGGCGACGCCGACCTCGGCGAGACCGGAGGCGATGCGGGCGTAGAGCGCCTGCTTGGCCTCGTCGGTGCGCCCGCGCTGCGTGAAGACCTGGATCATCACGACGCCGTCGCTGCGCTCGAAGCCGAGCCCGGCGTCCTGGGCGATGATCCGGCCGGCGGGCAGCTCGCTGACCACCTGGAAGCGGTCGCGCGGCGGGATGCCGTACGAGTCGACGATCGCCTCGTGGATCGCGTCGGCGATCGCGGTGACCTGCTCCGGCGTGCGGCCGGGCAGGAGGTCGATGCGGACGAGGGGCATGGTGGTGGGTCCTTCCAGGTGGGGCGGCGGGCGAGGTCGAGCCCGCGCCGGGTCACGGTACGTGCGGGTGCTGTGCGGGAGGTCGGGCGTGGCGGGAGGTCGGGCGTGGCGGGAGGTCGGGTGTGGCGGGAGGCTCAGTCGCGGGGCGCGGCGGCGATGCGCGCCCGGATCTGCTCGAGCTGGTACCGGCTGACCTCGTCGACCGCCTCGTCCTCGGCGAAGACGCTCGACACGACCACGGCGTCGTCGCGGTCGAGGAAGCCCAGCCGACCCAGCCCGCCGAAGAAGGCGTCCCAGTCGACGTCCCCGTCGCCGATCTTGAGGTGCTGGTGCACGCGCGCGGCGCTGCCGGGCGGGTTCGTGATGTAGCGCAGCCCGTGCGAGCGGCGGTGGTCGAAGGTGTCGGCGACGTGGACGAGCCCGAGCCGGTGGCCCGCGGCGGCCATGATCTCGGCCGTGTTCCCGCCGTAGTGGAACGTGTGGCAGGCCACGTACGCCAGCCCGACGTTCGGCGAGTTGAGGCCGCGGATCACCCGGAGCGCCTCGAGCCCGTCCTCGACGAAGTCGTCGGGGTGCGGGTCGATCAGCACCTGCAGCCCCTCGCGCTCGATGATCGGCAGCAGTTCCTCCATCGACCAGTAGAACTGCCGCTCCGACTCCTCCTGGAGCTCCGGCCGGCCGCTGAACTCGGTGTTGATCACGCCCACGCCGAGACGCAGGGTGATCTCGATGACGCGCTTCCAGTGCTTGACCGCCGCACGCCGCGCCTCCTCGTCGGGGCCCGACCAGCGCAGCACCGGCAGCACCGACGCGATCTGCACCCCGGCGTCGCGGCACGCGGCAGCGAAGGCGTCGACGAGGTCGTCGTCCGCCTTCGGGTGCCGGAAGAACGGGATCATGTCGCGGTGCGGGGTCAGCTGCAGGTGGTCGTAGCCGAGCGCGTGCACGGCCGCGGGCAGCTCGAGCAGCGAGTGGCTGTGGTGCAGCGGCGTCGGGTCGAGGGCGATCTTCACCATCGTCAGGCCCCCACCACGGAGGGCGACGAGGAGGCGCGGCCCGCCGAGGCGCCCGCCCCCAGCTCGTAGAAGGCCGGCTTGGCCATCGCGTACTCGACCTCTACCCGACGCCCCGACGCCTGCGCCTCGACCCCGGCGGTCGCGACGACGCTCGCGAGGTAGCCGTCCCAGGCGCTCGGTCCGTCGATCGTGCCGCGGCGTGCGGCGTCGACCCACCGCTGCACCTGGGTGTCGTAGGCGGCGGCGAAGCGCTCCTTGAAGCTGGGCGGGACGGGCTGGCCCGTGCGGCCCGCGGTCGTCAGCAGGGGCCCGGTCTCGCGCCCGATCGACGCGACGCCGCTCTCGAAGACGGCGTCGGTCGTCACCTGGTAGCCGAACTGGACGTTGACGTTGATCTCGACGATCGCCATCGTGCCCGACGTCGTCTCGAGGATGACGATCTGCGGTTCGGGCAGGCCCGCGGGCGCCAGCGAGTTGCGGCGCGGCTTCTTCACCTCGACCGCGACGATCGGCTCGCCGACGAGGAAGGGCACGACGTCGATCTCGTGGATGACCGAGTCGAGGATGAGCATCTCCTCCGAGTAGTTCGGCGGGGTCGTCGCGTTGCGGTGGGCGCAGTGCAGCGCGAGCAGCGCACCCTGCTCGCCCGACTCGACGAGGGCACGCAGGTCGAGGTACCCCTGGTCGAAGCGCCGCATGAAGCCGACCTGGACGTGAGGCCGGTCGAGCCGCTGCTCGGCCTCGAGCACGCGCAGCGACGCGGCCTCGTCGGTGGTCAGGGGCTTCTCGCAGAGGATCGCGAGGCCACGCTCGAGGGCGGGCAGGAGCACGGCCTCGTGGAGGAAGCCCGGCGTCGCGATGATCACCGCGTCGATCTCGACCGCGTCGAGCGCCTCCTCGAAGCTGGCGGCGGTGACCGCGCCGGGCGCCGTCGCGGCGGCGGCCGAGGCCCGGTCGCCGTCGGGGTCGACGACGACGACGACCTCGGCGCCGCTGATGGTCGAGGTGATGCGGCGGACGTGGTCGGCGCCCATCATGCCGGCGCCGACGACGGCGACGCGCAGGGGTCCGGTGGTGGGGATGCTCACGGTGGTTCTCCTCGGGAGGGTGGGGTGGCGGTGGGGTCGGCGTCGGCTCAGCGCAGGCGCGCGCGGTGCGAGCAGCCGACGATGTGCTCGCGGGTGCGCGTCGCGATGCCGAGGGGGAGGTCGATCGACTCGACCGGGAACATGTCCTGCTCGACGATCGCGAAGATGTCGGGGTCGAGGTCGCTGACCGCCTCGATGATCGGCGCCAGCTCGGGCACGCCCGACGGCGGCTCGACCATCACGCCCTGCGCGACCGCGTCGCCGAACGGCACGTCGTTCTTCAGCACGGTGAAGCGCAGGTCGGAGTCGACCTGCTTGAGGTGCAGGTACCCGATGCGGCCAGGGTGCTGGTCGACGAGGCGGAGGCAGTCGCCGCCGTAGTAGGCGAAGTGGCCGGTGTCGAGGCACAGGTTCGCGTAGCGCGGGTCGGTCTCGGCGAGGAACCGCTCGGTCTCGTGGTAGGTGCCCACGTGGCTGTCGGCGTGGGTGTGGAACTGCTGCTTCACCCCGAACTCCTCGAGGAGGGCCTTGCCGAGCTGGTCGTGCCCGGCGCCGAGCGCCGACCACTGCTCGTCGGTGAGGGTGCGGGGCTCGAGCACCTCGCTCGTCGCGTCGCTGCGCCAGAGGTCGGGGATGACGACGAGGTGCTCGGCACCGAGCGCCGACGAGAGCCCGGCGACGGCGAGCGCCTGGTCCCAGGCGCGCTGCCACTGGCCCTCGCCCTTGTGGAAGCCGGTGAAGACGGTGCCGGCCGAGAGCCGGAGGTCGCGGGCGGCGAGCTCGTCGGCGAGCTGGGCCGGGTCGGTCGGCAGGTAGCCGTAGGGGCCGAGCTCGATCCAGTGGTAGCCGGCCTGCTGCACCTCGTCGAGGAACCGCGGCCAGGGCACCTGGCTCGGGTGCTCGGGGAACCAGACGCCCCACGAGTCGGGGGCCGTGCCGATGCGCAGGCCGGGGTTCGTTGAGGAGCCGCCGGCGGGGCTCGTGGGGGTGGCGTCGGGGTCGGTGACGGTGTCGGTCATGGCGTCGGTGCCTCTCGGGACGGTGGGGGTGTCGATGACGGTGGAGGGGGGCGCGGCCGGGTCAGCCGAGCAGGGGGCGCTGCGCGGCCTGCTGCCGCAGGTAGTCGTCGCGGGCCGCCTGCGTGCTCGGCAGCGTCGAGACCTGGGCCACCGGGACGTCCCACCAGCCCTCGCCGTCGGGTGCGTAGACGACCGGGTCGCTGTTCACGTGGATCAGCGTCGTCGTCGGCGAGGCCTTCGCCGCGGTCACGGCCGCCGACAGGTCGGCGACGGCCGACGGCCCGGGCTCGACCTCGATGACGTCGACGCCGTAGCTGCGGGCGTTCATCGCGAGGTCGACGGGCAGGACGTCGCCGCCCTCGAAGTCGAGGGTCTCGGGGTCGAGGCGCCGGTACAGCGTGCCGAAGCGCTCCGACCCGACGGTCTCGGAGAGGTGCCCGATCGACGCGTAGCCGTGGTTCTGGATCAGCACGACGATGATCTTGACGCCCTCGGCGACCGCCGTCACGAGCTCGGTGTGCAGCATGAGGTACGAGCCGTCGCCGACCATGACGATCACGTCGCGGTCGGGCGCCCCGCGCGCGACGCCGAGGCCGCCCGCGATCTCGTAGCCCATGCACGAGAAGGCGTACTCGACGTGGTACCCGAGGGCGTCGCGCACCCGCCAGAGCTTGTGCAGGTCGCCCGGCAGCGAGCCCGCGGCCTGGACCACGACGTCGGTCGGGTCGCTCGCGGCCTGCACGGCGCCGATGATCTCGGGCTGCCCGGGCAGGGCGCTGCCGGTCGGCAGGAGGGCCTCGTCGACGAGGTCGTCCCACGCGGCCTTCTCCGCGGCGACGCGGTCGGCGTGGGCCGCGTCGACCCGGTGGTCGCCGAGGGCGGCCCGCAGGGCGTCGAGCGCCTCGCGGGCGTCGGCCACGACCGGCAGCTGCGACCCGTGCTTGTAGGCGTCGAAGGAGGCGACGTTGACGTTGACGAACTGCACGTCGGACGCCTGGAAGGCCGTGCGCGACGCGGTCGTGAAGTCGCTGTACCGGGTGCCGACGCCGATGACGAGGTCGGCCTCGGCGGCGATCCGGTTCGCGGCCGTCGTGCCCGTGGCACCGATGCCGCCGAGGCTCTGCGGGTGGTCCCAGACGAGCGATCCGCCGCCCGCCTGGGTGGTGCCCACGGGGATGCCGGTGTCGCGCGCGAACGCGTCGAGCTGCTGCTCGGCGCCGGAGTAGAGCACTCCCCCGCCCGCGACCACGAGGGGGCGCCTCGCGGCGCGGATCGCCGCGACGGCGCGGTCGAGGGGACCGCGCTCGGGCACCGGGCGCCGCACGTGCCACTCGCGCGGGCGGAGGAACTCGAGCGGCACGTCGAGCTGCTCGGCCTGCACGTCCTCGGGCAGGGCGATCGTCACGGCGCCGGTCTCGGCGGGGTCGGTGAGCACGCGCATCGCGGCGAGCGCGATCGAGAAGAGCTGCTCGGGCCGGTCGACGCGGTCGAAGAACCGCGACAGGGGCCGGAAGGCGTCGGTCACCTGCAGCGACGTGTCGTGCGGCATCTCGACCTGCTGCAGCACGGGGTCGCTGACGCGGGTGGCGAAGGTGTCGCTCGGCAGCAGCAGCACGGGCAGGCGGTTCGTCGTCGCGAGCGCTGCCCCCGTGAGCATGTTGGCGGCGCCGGGGCCGACGGAGGCGGTGCACGCGTACGTGGCGCGGCGCCGGTGCATGCGCGCGAAGCCGACGGCCTCGTGCACCATGGCCTGCTCGTTGCGCGCCTGCAGGTACGGCATGAGGCCTGGGCTGTCGACGTGGGCCTGCTTGAGGGCTTGGCCGACGCCGGCGACGTTGCCGTGGCCGAAGATGCCGAACATGCCGGGGATCGTGCGCTCGCGCACGTCGCCGTCGACCGTGTGCTGGTTGGCCAGGAAGGTGACCAGGGCCTGGCCGACGGTCAGTCGCGTCGTCGTCATCGACGTGCTCCTCTCGGGGCGGTGGGGTGGGAGGTCGTGGTGTCGGCCGGCCGGTAGGGCAGGCGTGGGTCGGGCTGCTGGGCCCCCCAGGTCGAGCGCACCCAGGCGTGGGCGGGGTCGTCGGTGATCGCCCAGACCCGCTCGGGGTCGGGGCCGGCCATGACGTTGAGGTACCAGAGGTCGTAGCCCGGCGCCGCGACCGCGGGGCCGTGGTACCCGAAGGGCACGAGCGCGACGTCGCCGGTGCGCACTCGCCGGTCGATGGCGATCTCCCCGGCGGAGGAGCCGTACGTCGCGAACATGCCGAACGGGTCGGCCCCGTCGGGGGCCTCGAGCCCGCGCGAGACCGCGGATTCGAACAGGTAGATCTCCTCCAGGCGCGACTCGGCCCCGGGCACCTGCTCGTCGTGCTTGTGCGGCGGGTACGACGACCAGTTCTCGGCCGGGGTGACGACCTCGCAGACGATCAGCTTCTGCGCGTGCAGGCCCTCCGGGGTGCCGAAGTTGTGCACCTGGCGCGTCGACCGGCCCGCTCCGCGGATCTCGACGGGCACCTCGTCGCGACGCAGCACCTGCAGGTCGAGCACCTGGTCGGCGGGGGCCTCGGCGACGGCCACCCGGCCCGTGCCGGTGAGACGGGCCCCGGTCTGCACCCCCAGGTAGACGACGTCGGCGGGGCCGTCGAACACGGACGCCCGGCCTGCGAGCTCGACGGTGCCCGAGCCGCCCCGGGCGTCGCTCCACTCGACGACGACGTCGCCCGAGAGCGGCACCACCATGCACTCGACCTGGCGCGGCGGGAGGCGCAGCTCGACGCCGCCGGCGAGGTCGCCGACGCGCAGTCCCGTGTGCTGCCAGCCGTCGAGCCGGTCGTCGGCCACGGCCTGCCAGCCGTCGCGGGCCAGGTCGCCGTGCGGGAAGAACCAGCGGGGGTCGTCGTTCATGTCGCCTACCTCATCATCGAGTGCCACGGCCGGGGGTCGCGGGGTGCAGCCTGGGGACGGATCCGCCCGTCGGTCAGTTCTGGGGGAACCCCAGGTCGACGCCGCCGTGGCTCGGGTCGAGCCAGCGCGACGTGATCGCCTTCTCGCGGGTGAAGAACTCGAAGCCCTGCAGGCCGTAGGCCTTGTCCGACCCGAAGATGCTGTCCTTGAAGCCGCCGAACGAGTAGTACGCCACCGGCACGGGGATCGGCACGTTGATGCCGATCATGCCGACCTCGATCTCGGCCTGGAAGCGCCGGGCCGCGCCTCCGTCGTTGGTGAAGATCGCGGTGCCGTTGCCGAACGCGCCGGCGTTGATGAGAGCCACGCCCTCCTCGTACGAGGCGACGCGGACGACCGAGAGCACCGGGCCGAAGATCTCCTCGGTGTAGACGCGGCTCGTGAGCGGCACCTTGTCGATCAGGGTGGGCCCGAGCCAGAAGCCGTCGGCCTCGCCGTCGACCTCGACTCCGCGGCCGTCGACGACGACGTCGGCGCCGTCCTCGAGGGCGATGTCGATGTAGCTCGCGACCTTGTCGCGGTGCTGCTCGGTGACGAGCGGGCCCATGTCGCAGCTGCGCCGCCCGTCGCCGACGGTGAGGCCCGACATGCGCGCCGTGATCTTCTCGATCAGCTCGTCGGCGACGGGCTCGACCGCGACGACGACACTGATGGCCATGCAGCGCTCGCCGGCCGATCCGAAGCCGGCGTTGATGGCGCTGTCGGCGACGAGGTCGAGGTCGGCGTCGGGCAGTACGAGCATGTGGTTCTTGGCGCCGCCGAGCGCCTGGACGCGCTTGCCGTGCTTGGCGGCGGTCTCGTAGATGTACTGCGCGATCGGGGTGGACCCGACGAACGAGATGCTCTTCACCTTGGGGTGGGTGAGCAGGCCGTCGACGGCCTCCTTGTCGCCGTGGAGGACGTTGAAGACGCCCTCGGGCAGGCCGGCCTCGGCGAAGAGGCGGGCGAGGAACATCGCGCTGGACGGGTCCTTCTCGCTGGGCTTGAGGACGACCGTGTTGCCGACCGCGATCGCGATGGGGAAGAACCACATCGGGACCATCGCGGGGAAGTTGAAGGGGCTGATGACGCCGACGACGCCGAGGGGCGCCTTCGTCGAGTAGACGTCGACCCCGGTCGAGACCTGCTGCGAGAACTCGCCCTTCACCAGGTGCGGGAACCCGGTCGCGAGCTCGACGACCTCGAGGCCGCGGGTGATCTCGCCGAGCGCGTCGCTGAGCACCTTGCCGTGCTCGGCCGTGAGGATCTCGGCCAGCTCGCCCTTGCGCTCGTTCAGCAGCTCGCGGAAGCGGAACATGATCTGCTGCCGCTTCGTGATCGACAGGTCGCGCCAGGCGGGGAAGGCCCGGGCGGCCGAGGCGACGGCCGCGTCGATCTCGGACTGGTCGGCGAGCGAGACACGTTTCGTCTCGACGCCGAGGGCGGGGTCGAACACCGGGGCGGTGCGTCCGCTCGCGCCGGGCACCTCGGCGTTGTCGATCCAGTGGGCGACGAGGGGCAGGCCGTCGACGCCGGCGGCGGTGCCGGGCGAGGCGGAGGGGGTGGTGGTGGTCATGGCAGGTCCGTTCTGGTTCTCGGGCGGGAGGCGCGGTCAGCGCCGGGCGGGCTCGCCGACGTGCACGAGGCCGGCGGCCACGTCGACGGCGGAGGCGACGTCGCCGTCGCTCGGGTAGAGCAGGGTGCGCCCGACGACGAGGCCGCGGACGCCGGGCAGGGCGAGCGCGTCGGCCCACCGGGCGTAGGTCTCGTCGGGGTGGCCCGCCGGGTCGCCGCCGAGCAGCAGCGTGGGCAGCGTCGTCGACGCCATCACCCGCTCCATCTCGTCGACGACGGGCAGCTTGAGCCAGCTGTAGGCCGACGACTCGCCCAGCCCGGACGAGATCGCCACCGAGGTGATGACCGCCTCGGGGCTGAGGTCGTTGACGATGCGTCCGTCACGTCGCTCGCTCATGAACGGCTCGAGCATGATCGGGAGGCGCAGGGCGGCCGACTCGGTCACCGCCCGTGCGGTCGCCTCGAGGGTCGCGGCCGTGCCCGGGTCGCCGAGGCCGATGCGCACGAGCAGCTTGGCGAAGTCGAGGCGGGAGTCGACGATCGACCGCGCCGAGTAGGCGGTGAAGCGGTCGTCGAGCTCGAACGAGGCGCCCTGCAGGCCGCCGCGGTTCATGCTGCCGACGACGACCTTGCCGTCGAGGGCGCCGAGGAGGGCGAGGTCGTCGATGATGTCGGGCGTGCCGAGCACGCCGTCGACGCCCGGTCGACCGAGCGCCACCACGAGGCGGCGGAGGAGGTCGTGGCGGTCGGCCATGGCCATGCGCTCGGAGCGGACCCCGAGGGCGCCGCGGGCCGGGTGGTCGGCGGCGACGATGAAGAGGCGGCCGTCGCCCTCGACGGGCAGGCGACGGGTGCGAGAGGCGAGCACCTCGGCGACCCGGTGCGGCTCGGCGGCCCGGATCTCGCGGAGACGGTCGAACCGGCCGGGGCTGACCGCGGCGGCGGTGGCGTGGTCGAGCGTGACGGGGGTGGCCTGCTCAGGCATGGAGCGCCTCCTTCAGGACGGCCTCGACCTCGATGGTCGTCGGCATGGCGGTGGAGCACTCGAAGCGGGTGGCGACGATGCCGCCGGCCGCGTTGGCGAAGCGGAGGGTGCGGTCGAGCGACCAGCCCTCGAGCAGGCCGTGGCAGAGCGCGCCGCCGAAGCCGTCGCCGGAGCCGAGGCCGTTGATGACCTCGACGAGGTGGGCGGGCACCTCGACGCGCTCGTCGCGGGTCTTGGCGAGCACGCCCTTGGGGCCCTGCTTCACGATCGCGAGCTCGACGCCGCGCTCGAGCAGGGCGTCGGCGGCCCGGTCGGGCTCGGTCTCGCCGACGGCGACCTCGCACTCCTCCCGGTTGCCGACGGCGACCGTGACGTGCTCGAGGGCGCGGGCGACCTCGCGGTGCGCGACCTCGGGGCTGCTCCAGAACATGGGGCGGTAGTCGAGGTCGAGGATCGTCAGCGGTCGGCGGGCCCGGGCCTGCCAGGCGACGTGGTGGGCCTGGCGGCTGGGCTCCTCGCTGAGGCCGGTGACGGTCGCCCAGAACACGCCGGCCTGCGCGATCGCGGCGAGGTCGAGCTGCGCCGCGGTGATCATGAGGTCGGGCGCCTTGGGCTTGCGGTAGAAGTACAGCGGGAAGTCGTCGGGCGGGAAGATCTCGCAGAACGTGACGGGCGTGCTGAGTCCGTCGACGGTCGAGATGAGGCGGGTGGAGACGCCGAGCCGATCGAGCTCCTGCACGACGTACCGGCCGAAGGGGTCGTCGCCGGTGCGGGTGAGCACGGCCGAGCAGCGGCCGTGGCGGGCGGCGGCGATGGCGACGTTCGTCGCGCTGCCGCCGACCGACTTGCTGAAGGTCTCGACCTGCTCGAGCGGCACGCCGGCCTGCTGCGGGTAGATGTCGACGCCGACCCGGCCGACGGTGAGGACGTCGTAGGGGGTCGTGGTCGCGGTGTCGTCGGGAGTCATGGCGGGGTGGTCCTCTCCGGGGCTCGTCACTTCTTGCCTGCCTGGACGGTGTAGATGGCGCCGGTGCTGAAGTCTTCCTCCAGCTGCTCGAGCGATCGTCCGTTCGTCTCGGGCACCCGGGTCGCGGCGAAGACCAGCGACGCGGCGTTCAGCACCGCGAAGATGAAGAACGTCGTCGAGATGCCGATGCCGGCCACGAGGATCGGGAAGAGCAGGCTCACGGCGAAGTTCGTGAGCCACAGGATGAGGACGGTGACGCCCATGCCGACGCCGCGCAGCTTGAGCGGGAAGATCTCGGAGAGCATCAGCCAGACCAGCGGGCCGATGGTGCCCTGCATCGTGCCCACGAAGCAGATGACGAAGACCAGCACGACGATCGCCCGGCCGAGGCCCTCGGGGATGAGCAGCGACGAGAGTCCGATGAGCAGGTGGAAGACGGTCACGCCGGCGAAGCCGAACATGAGCATGTTGCGTCGGCCGACCTTGTTGATCACGCGCAGGGCGACGAGCATCGCGACGACGGCGATGACGCCCGCCCCGACGTTGGCGATCAGTGCGCCGCTCTGGGAGAAGCCGGACTGCTGCAGCACCTGGGTGCCGTAGTACATGATCGAGTTGATGCCGGTCAGCTGCTGGGCGACGGCCAGCCCGATCCCGATGAAGAGGATCTTGCGCAGCCAGGGCTCGGCCACGAGGTCGGCGAGGCGGGCGCTCTTGGCCTCTTTCTCCTCTTCGGCGAGCAGGCGGACCTCCGCCATCTCGGCGATCGCCCGGTCGTCGGCACGGATCTGCTTCAGCACGGCGAGGGCCTCGTCGTCACGGCCCTTGGCGATGAGCCACCGAGGGCTCTCGGGGACCCGGAACATGCCGATGAAGAGTGCGATGGCCGGCAGGACGGCGACGGAGAGCATGTAGCGCCACACGTTGTCGTGCTCGCCCCAGACACTGCCGATGACGGCGTTGATGGTGAACGCCGCGAGCTGACCGGAGACGATCATGAGCTCGTTGCGGCTGACGAGCCCGCCACGCTGCTCGGTCGGCGCCAGCTCGGCGAGGAACACCGGGACGGTGACCGACGCTCCGCCGACGGCGATGCCGAGGAAGAACCGCGCCCCCGTCAAGAACTCCCACGTCGGGGCGAGCACGCAGGCCACCGCGGCGAAGAAGAAGAGGATCGCGAGGGTGTTGATCGTGGGCTTGCGGCCGAACGCGTCCGAGATGCGGCCGATGAAGAAGGCTCCGACCGCGGCGCCGATGAGGATCGCCGAGACCATGATCCCCTCGCTGGCAGGAGTGAGGCCGAGGCTCTCCTCCATCGAGTCGAGGGCACCGTTGATGACGCCGGTGTCGTAGCCGAAGAGGAGCCCGCCGAAGGTCGCGATGACGGCGACCGTGCCGAGCCGCTTCGTGTGGGGCCCTGAGACCAGGGCGGGGAGTGCCGTGCGAGGGCTGCTCCCGGGTGCGTTCGTGACCACGATTCCTCCGTTGGTTGTGGCTGCTCCGGCCAGCGGGGGCCGGACCGTCGCCCCCGACTCGGGCGATGTGCCGAGACTAGCCATGTGCTCATGTCCTGTCAATGCATCATGACGACGACGGGGGCAGCAGCACCCCAGTCAACCCGGGCACGACCGAGGCCGGTGCCGTCGACGAGATGGTCGACGACACCGGCCCGGAGAAAGAGGGTGCGGAGGCGGAGGAGGAGGAGGAGGAGGAGGAGGCGGAGGCGGAGGCGGAGGCGGAGGCGCGCCCTAGCCCCGCGCCCGCGGCACGAGCCTCTCGAGCTGGGTCACGTGCCGCGGCTCGAGCTCTTCCAAGGAGTGCGCCCCGAGCAGCTTCATCGTCCGGACGACCTGGTCCGAGAGGATCTGGATCGTGCGGTCGACGCCCTGCCGCCCTCCGGCCATGAGCCCGTAGAGGTAGGCCCGCCCGATCAGGGTCGTCTTGGCCCCGAGCGCGACGGACGCGACGATGTCGGCGCCGTTCATGATGCCGGTGTCGACGAGCACGTCCGTGTCTGCGCCCACCTCGCGCACCACCTCCGGCAGGAGGTGGAAGGGGATCGGCGCCCGGTCGAGCTGCCGCCCGCCGTGGTTGGACAGCACGATGCCGTCGACTCCCGCGTCGACGAACTTCTTCGCGTCGTCGATGCTCTGCACGCCCTTCACCGCCAGCTTTCCCGGCCACATCTCGCGGATGATCCGCAGGTCGTCGAAGCTGATCGTGGGGTCCATCGCCAGGTCGAGCAGATCGCCGACCGTCCCGCCGGTGGCGCTCAACGACGCGAACTCCAGCTTGTTCGTCGTGAGGAAGTCGTACCACCACCACGGTCGCGGCAACGCGTCGAGCACCGTCCCCAGCGTCAGCTGGGGCGGGATCGAGAACCCGTTCCGCTTGTCGCGGAGGCGCGCCCCCGCGACAGGTGTGTCCACCGTGAAGAAGAGGGTCTCGTACCCGGCAGTCGCAGCCCGCTCCACGAGCCCGTACGAGATGTCGCGCTGACGCATGACGTAGAGCTGGAACCAGTTGCGACCGTGCGGGTTCGCCGCCTTCACGTCCTCGATGGACGTCGTCCCCAGCGTCGACAGGGTGAACGGGATGCCCGCTGCCGCCGCAGCCGACGCACCGGCCGTCTCGCCCTCGGTCTGCATGAGTCGGGTGAAGCCCGTCGGTGCGATCGCGAACGGCATCGCCGACGGCGCCCCGAACACCGTCGCCGTCGTGTCGATCTCGGCCACGTCCCGCAGCACCTCGGGGTGGAACTCCACGTCCTCGAACGCCTGCCGGGCCCGCGTGATCGAGATCTCCGCCTCCGCGCTGCCGTCCGTGTAGTCGAAGGCGGCCTTCGGCGTGCGGCGCTTCGCGATCGCCCGCAGGTCCTCGATGGTGAGGGCGGCCTCGAGGCGGCGCTTGCGCCCGTCGAGCTCGGGTTTCTTGAAGCTCAGGTACTCGAGCAGCTCGACGGGCTTGGGGAACTGACGCTGGACCACGGTCTCAGCCTTTCTGCGAAGTGGCGGCCGCGGTGGTCCGCGGCTCGTACCGGACGGGTGAGGAGCTGCGGCGCACCAGGGCGCGCAAGGACTCGAGGCTCCCGCGCACGAGCCCGGCGGCGCGGGCCTGGACGAGCACGTTGCCGAGGGCGGTCGCCTCGACGGGGCCGGCCAGCACGGTGCAGCCGGTGCGGTCGGCGGTCAGCTGGCAGAGCAGCTCGTTCTGCGAGCCGCCCCCGACGACGTGCACGGTGCGGACCGTGCGGCCGGAGAGACGCTCGGCGTCGCGGAGGGTCGCGGCGTAGGCCGCGGCGAGCGACTCGAGGATGCTCCGCACCGTCTCGGCCCGCCCGCGCGGGGGCGCGACGTCGTGCTCGACGCACCACGCCTCGATGCGCGCGGGCATGTCGCCGGGCGGCGTGAAGCGGGCGTCGGTGGCGTCGAAGACCGGGACGGACCGGCCGACGGCGGCCGCCTCGGCGAGGAGGGCGGCGAGGTCGCTGCTGCGCTCGGCGGACGAGGTGCCCGAGCGGCTCCAGGCGCGCATCGACTCGCTCAGCAGCCAGAGGCCCGAGACGTTCTTGAGGAAGCGCACGCGGCCGTCGACGCCGCCCTCGTTCGTGAAGCCGGCGGCCCGCACCTCGTCGCCGAGGAGGGGCGACGGCAGCTCGAGGCCGACGAGCGACCACGTGCCGCTCGAGACGTAGGCGGCGTCGTCGCCCGCGAGCGGCACGGCGACGACGGCGGAGGCGGTGTCGTGCGAGCCGACGGCCGTGACGCCGAGGGAGGCCGGCGCCCCGATCGCCGCGGCGACCGACGGCAGCAGCGCCCCGAGGGAGGCGCCCGGGTCGACGAGGGGCGCGAACAGGTCGGGCGCGAGGCCGAGGCGGCCCGACAGCTCGTCGTCCCACTCCCCCGTCAAGGGCGAGAGCAGCCCCGTCGTCGAGGCGTTCGTGCGCTCGGTGACGGCCGTGCCGGTGAGCCACCACGAGACGAGGTCGGGCACGAGCAGGGCCCGGTCGGCGGGCTCGAGCACCCCGGCGGCGCGGTCGGCCGCGAGCTGGAAGACCGTGTTGAACGGCAGGTGCTGCAGGCCCGTGCGGGCGAAGAGCTCCGTGGGCGGCACGACGGCGTGCACGGCCTCGACGCCGGCCGCCGACCGCTCGTCGCGGTAGTGGTACGGGGCGCCGAGCAGGCGTCCGTCGCGGAGGAGGCCGTAGTCGACCGCCCACGAGTCGACGCCGACGGAGGCCGTGGCGGGCTCGTCACGGAGCGCCAGCGCGAGCCCCGCGACGACCGACCGCCAGAGCCCCGTGACGTCCCAGTGCAGGCCGACCCGGTCCGCGCCTCCGGCGCTCGTGCCCTGGTCGGCGGACCGCCCCTCGGGCAGCGTCACCGGCTCGTTCGCGAAGCGGGCGACGTGCTGCAGCCGGACGCCGTCGCGGTCGACGTGGCCGAGCACGACGCGCCCGCTCGTCGCGCCGAGGTCGACCGCGGCGACGACGCCGCCCGCGAGCGGCCGGGTCGGCGTCATCGGAGGAAGGCCGCGGCGACCCCCGCGTCGACCGGCACGTGCAGGCCGGTCGTGTGCGAGAAGTCGCTCGTGCAGATGGCGTACACGGCGGCGGCCACGTTCTCGGGCACGACCTCGCGCTTGAGGATGGTGCGCTGGGCGTAGAAGGCCCCGAGGTCTTTCTCGTCGACGCCGTAGGTCGCGGCGCGGTTGGCGCCCCAGCCGCTCGCGAAGATGCCCGAGCCGCGCACGACGCCGTCGGGGTTGATGCCGTTGACGCGGATGCCGTGCTCGCCGAGCTCCGCCGCGAGCAGTCGAACCTGGTGGGCCTGGTCGGCCTTGGTGGCGCTGTACGCGATGTTGTTCGGGCCGGCGAAGACCGAGTTCTTCGACGAGATGTAGACGATGTCGCCGCCGAGGCCCTGGTCGACGAGCACGCGCGCGGCGTTCTTCGCGACGAGGAACGAGCCCTTCGCCATGACGTCGTGCTGCAGGTCCCAGTCGGCCTCGGTCGTGTCGAAGAGCGACTTCGACAGGCTGAGGCCCGCGTTGTTGACGACGAGGTCGAGCCCGCCGAACGCGAGCAGCACCTCGGCGATCGCCGCCTTCACGGCCGCCTCGTCGCTGACGTCGGCCGCGACGCCGCGGGCCACGTCGGGCCCGCCGATCTCGGCCGCCGCGGCCTCTGCCTTCGCGAGGTCGAGGTCGGCGATCACGACGCAGGCCCCCTCGGCCGCGAGGCGCGTCGCGATGGCCTTGCCGATGCCCGACGCAGCGCCCGTGACGAGCGCGACGCGGGTGGCGAGCGGCTTCGGCGCGGGCATCCGCCGCAGCTTCGCCTCCTCCAGGGCCCAGTACTCGATGCGGAACTTCTCGGCCTCGTCGATCGGCGCGTAGCTCGAGACGCCCTCGGCGCCGCGCATCACGGCGATCGCGTTGACGTAGAACTCGCCGGCGACCCGGGCGGTCTGCGCGTCCTTGCCGTACGAGAACATGCCGACGCCCGGCACGAGCACGATCAGCGGGTCGGCCCCGCGGATGGCGGGGCTCTCGGAGGTCGCGTGGCGGTCGTAGTAGGCCTGGTAGTCGAGGCGGTACTGCTCGTGCAGCTCGCGGAGGCGCGCGACGGCCTCCTCGACGCTCGCGTCGGCCGGCAGGTCGAGCACCAGCGGCCGCACCTTCGTGCGGAGGAAGTGGTCGGGGCAGCTCGTGCCGAGCGCGGCGAGCCGCGGGTGCTCGGTGGCGGCGAGGAAGTCGAGCACGACGTCGCTGTCGGTGAAGTGCCCGACCTGCGGCCGGTCGCGCGACGCGATGCCGCGGATCACCGGGGCGAGGGCCGCGGCCTTGGCCCGGCGCTCCTCGACGGGCAGGGCGGCGTGGCCGGCCAGCGGCGGGCCGAACGGCTCCGGGCGGGAGTGCTCGTCGAGGTACGCCTGCGCGGTCTCGATGATCCAGAGGGAGTTGCGCTCCGCCTCCTCGCTCGTGTCGCCCCACGCGGTGATGCCGTGCCCGCCCAGGATCGTGCCCCGCGCCTCCGGGTGCTCGGCCGCGATCGCGGCGATGTCGAGGCCCAGCTGCCAGCCGGGTCGGCGCCACGGCACCCAGACGACCGCGCCGCCGAAGATCTCGGCCGTCAGCCGCTCGCCGTCGGCCGCCGTCGCGATCGCGATGCCGGCGTCGGGGTGCAGGTGGTCGACGTGCGCCGCGTCGACGAGCCCGTGCATCGCGGTGTCGATCGACGGCGCCGCGCCCCCCTTGCCGTGCAGGGCGTAGTCGAAGGCGGCGACCATCTCGTCCTCGTGCTCGACGCCGCGGTAGACGCCCGCGAGGCCTCGCAGCCGGTCGAGCCGCAGCACCGCGAGGCCCTCCTCGGTGAGGGTGCCGAGGTCTCCCCCGCTGCCCTTCACCCAGAGCAGCTCGACCGGCTCGCCCGTGGCGGGGTCGGTCGCGGTGCCCTTGGCCGAGGTGTTGCCGCCGGCGTAGTTGGTGTTCGCCGGGTCGGCGCCGAGGCGGTTGCTGCGCGCGACGAGGTCGGCGGCGGTGGTCGTGCTGCTCACGGGAGGTCCGTTCGTGTCGTGTCGGGTCGGGTCAGGTCGTGCGGGGGAGGCGCGGGCCGGCCGGCCGCGCCCGTCGCGTCTCAGGTCCAGCTGAGCTGCTTGCCGCCGACGCGCTCGGCGGCGAGGCGTTCCGGCGTGCCGCTCGCGAGGTAGGCCGCCATCGGGTCGCGCGGCAGGCCGCGGCCCTCGCGCCAGTCGGCCAGGGCCGGGCGGACGTCGGTGTAGAAGGCGTCCATCAGCACGGCGTTGGCGCCGAGGACGTCGTGGGAGGCGCGGGCCGCGTCGAGCGCCGGACGGTCGACGAGCAGGGCGCGCGCCGTCATCTCCTGCACGTTGAGCACGCTGCGGATCTGGCCGGGGATCTTGTCCTCGACGTTGTGGCACTGGTCGAGCATGAACTGGACCGGCGAGCCCTCGTCGAGCCCGCCGCCGTCGACGACCTCGAACAGGATGCGGAAGAGCTGGAACGGGTCGGCCGCCCCGACGATGAGGTCGTCGTCGGCGTAGAAGCGCGAGTTGAAGTCGAACGAGCCGAGCTTGCCGAGCCGCAGCAGCTGCATGACGATGAACTCGATGTTCGTGCCGGGTGCGTGGTGGCCGGTGTCGAGGCAGGTGAGGGCGCGGTCGCCGAGGGCGCTCACCTGGGCGTAGCTGGTGCCCCAGTCGGGCACGTCGGTGTGGTAGAACGCCGGTTCGAAGAACTTGTACTCGAGCACGAGCCGCTGCTCGTCGCCGAGGCCCGCGTAGATCTCGGCGAGCGACTCGGCGAGGTGGTCCTGGCGCTGGCGGAGGCTGTCCTGCCCGGGGTAGTTCGTGCCGTCGGCGAGCCAGATCTTGAGGTCGCGCGAGCCCGTCTCGTGCATGATCTCGAGGCAGCGCAGGTGGTGGTCGATCGCCTTGCGGCGGACGGCCGCGTCGCTGTGGGCCAGGCTGCCGAACTTGTAGGCGTCGTCCTGGAAGGTGTTCGAGTTGACGGTGCCGAGGTCGACGCCGAGGCCCGCGGCGTGCGAGCGGAGGGCTCCGAAGTCGTCGACCTCGTCCCACGGGATGTGCAGGGCGACGCTCGGCGCGAGGCCGGTGAAGCGGTGCACGGTCGCGGCGTCGGCGATCTTCTCCTCGGGGGTGCGCGGCGTGCCCGGCGTGCCGAAGACCTTGAAGCGGGTGCCCGAGTTGCCGAAGGCCCAGCTGGGCAGCTCGATGGCCTGCCGCTCGAGCGTGGGGGCGATGGACTCGAAGGTGGTCATGAGGTCTCTTCCGTGGTCGTGGTGTCGGACGTCGTCGGCGACGCCGGTGTCGAGCGGGTCGTGGTGGTCGTGGTGGGGGCGGCGCGGCGGCCGCCGCCCGGCAGCCCGAGCTGCGTCTCGAGGTTGAAGACCTGGGTCAGCAGCTCGAAGCCCTCGTCGGGCGGCGTGCCGTCGAGCGAGGTGAAGAACTCGGCCATTGACGCCTGCCAGCGGGCGTTGACGTCGGTCTCGGCCATGGCGGCCTGCGCCGCGGCGAGCGACTCGGCCTCGACGTAGCCGACGAGCAGGCCGTCGGGGGCGGCGAAGAGCGAGTAGCCGTGCCAGCCGCTGTCGTGGAGGGCCTGCAGCATCTCGGGCCAGACCTCGGCGTGGCGCCGGGCGTACTCGTCGAGGCGGTCGGGCGCGACCTGCAGCCGGAACGCGTAGCGCTCGTGCTCGTCGGCGGTCATGCGGTGGTCTCCGGTTCGTCGTTGAATCGTTTCAATGAGTCGAGCGTAGCGGCTGCCGTGCCGCCCGACAAGCGCCTCAGGAGGGCCCGCTGCCGAGGCTGCGCGCGAACCCGTCGGCGTCGTCGAAGGGCGCCGAGACGTGCCGGTGCTCGATGCCGAGCAGCGAGGCCGCGGCCGCGACGTCGCGCGCGACGTGGCCGACGCAGAGCCCCCAGTGGTGCCCGATGCCGGTGCGCGACCACTCGTCGACCCACTCGCCGGGGTCGCCGCCGAAGTCGACCCGGGAGGTCGTGTTGCCGATCGTCAGCAGCGGCCCCGGCACGACCGTGCCCTCGCTCGTGACGAACGACAGCGCGCCGTCGCGGTCCTGCCCGAGGCCGAACGTCGTGACCGGCCCCGGCTGCACGTCGAACTCGACGCTGACGCCGTGGCCGCGCTTGCCGTGGAAGACGCCGAGGCCCCGCAGCACGGGCCGGGACGACGAGATCGCGAGGTGCCCCGGCCCGTCGTGGCCCATCTCGACCACGTCGTCGTCGAAGTTCACCGCCTGGATCTCGGTGAACGAGCCGCCGACCCCGAGCGCCTGCGCCGCGAGCATCGCCACGGAGGTGCGCAGCTCGTACTCGCCCACGGCCGGCACGCCCCGGGCGTTGAGCAGCGAGGCGCCGAGGATGAGGCCCGCGCCGAGCCGCTCGTGCACCTCGCCCTCGAGGCCGCGGTGGTAGTAGGCGAGCGAGTCGAGGTCGAGGTCGTCGACGAGCCGGTCGAGGCCGACGGAGACGCGCGCGCCCCAGTCGAGGTCCTCCTCGCGGACGGACGCGTCGACGTCGAAGACCTCGCGGGCGAGGGCCACGCGCTCGCGCACCTCGGCGTCCGCGACCGCGTCGACCCGCACGCGCAGGTCGTCGAGCTCGAGCACCTCGACGTGCGACCCGAAGTGGGTCGAGAGCAGCGTGAGGTCGGTCGAGACGTCGAGCATGCCCGGGTAGAGGTGGCCCATCAGCCCGTGGCGGGCCTCGCGCAGGCGGGCTCGGACGCCGGCAGCGTGCACCCAGCGCTCGATGCGCCTCCAGGCCCGTTCGCTGCGGAGGTGCCCCGTGACCGAGCGGAACTCGATGCCGGCCCGCGTGAAGACGTTCGCCACCTCGGGCACCGGGCACTGGCCGCAGTACGCCAGCCACAGGCCCGTGTCGAAGGTCGCGTGGTCCATGGCCTCGGTGGGCTGCAGGTCGATGACGAGCACGGGCACTCCGGCCCGCTGCGCGATCGGCAGCACCATCGACGAGGTCAGGTACGTGGTGAGGAAGACGACGATCAGGTCGCAGTCGGCCCGGCGCAGGGTGTCGGCCGCGACCCGCGCCTCCTGCGCGTCGGAGATGAACCCGGTGTCGACCACCTCGGCGTCGAGGCGGCCGAAGCGGTCGACGACGTAGCGGGTCGACTCCTGCAGCTGCGGCAGCAGCCCGGGGAACTGCGGCCAGTAGGTGCCGAGCCCGCCGGCCACGAGGCCCACGCGGGTGCGACGGCGGCGGGACGGGGGCAGCAGGTCGCTGACCGGCGAGGGGGTGGTGCTCATGGGGTTCGCTCCGTTGCGAGGGCCGATGACGGTGGGACTGCGGGCAGCGGGGTGCGGGGCCGCCGGGGAGGCGCGGCGTGCGCCCCGGGGATCGTGGCCGGGGGCGGCGGTGCCGGTCGTGCGCACCGCCGCGCCCCGTCACGGGCGACGACTAGAAGTCGTAGTCGTCGATGTTGTCGGCGTCGAACTCGGTCGGCGGGCCGACGATCACGATGCCGTCGTCGCCGACGGTGCGCTCCCCGAGGTCGCCCGCGGTGAACGTGTCGCCCTTCGCGCCGGTGATGGTGCCGTCGACGAGTGCCTGGCCGGCGTAGGCCGCGACCTCGCCGAGCTGCGCCGGGTCCCACAGGGCGAAGGCCGTGACGGTGCCGTCCTTGACGAACTCGCGCATCTCGTTGGGCAGGCCGAGGCCGGTCAGCGCGACCTTGCCCTTGTACTCCGAGGTCGAGAGGTAGCGGGCGGTGGCGGCGATGCCGACCGTCGTGGGCGAGATGATGCCCTTGAGGTCGGGGTTCGCCTGCAGCAGGCCCTGGGCCTCCTGGAACGACTTCGCGTCGTCGTCGTCCCCGTAGACCGTCGAGACGATCGTGATCCCGGCGTAGTCGGGGTTCGTGTCGACCTCCTCCTGGATGTACTTGATCCACTCGTTCTGGTTCGTGGCGTTCGCGGTCGCCGACAGGATGGCGATGTCGCCCTCCCCGCCGATCTGCTCGCTCATCTGGCGGATCTGGATCAGCGCGACGTCCTTGGCCTCGACCTGGCTGACGAACACGTCGCGGTAGTCGGGGTTCGTGTCGGAGTCGAACGCGACGATCTTCGCCCCGCCGTCACGCGCCTCCTTCAAGGCCGGTCCGACCGCGTCGGGGTCGTTCGCGGCGATGACGATGACGTTCGTGCCCTGCTGCGTCAGCGTGTTGAGGAAGGTGACCTGCGAGGAGGCGCTCGCCTCGAGCGGGCCGACGACGCTGTAGTCGTAGCCGATCGCCTTCGAGGCCTCCTCGCCGCCGCCGAGCACGACGTCGGTGTACGGGTTGTTGAGCTGCTTCGGCACGAAGGCGATCGACTCGGTGCCGCCCGAGCCGGAGCCCGACGAGGCGTCGTCGCCGCCTGCGGTGAGGGCGCAGCCGGAGGCGACGAGCGAGACGGCGGCGAGGGCCGCGGCGGCGGCGAGGCCACGCCGGAGGGCACGGCCTCGGGGGGAGGTGGGGAACGTCATCGTTCTGTCCTTTGCTGTGGGTGGGATGGTGCCGGGGTGGGTGGAGCCGGGTGGTGCGGGTGGGATCGGGGGTGTCAGGCGTGCTCGGCGGAGCGGGCCAGCACGGCCCTCGACGCCCGTCTGACGCGGGTCTTCTCGCGGACGACCGCGATGAGGCTCGGCGTGACCACGCTGCCGACGAGCAGCAGCCCGGTGACGATGTTGAGCACGACGTCGCTGATGCCGCCGAGCCGCAGCGCGTAGCTGATGCTCGAGATGATCAGCACGCCGGCGACGACGCCGGGGATCGAGCCCCGGCCGCCGAAGATCGAGACGCCGCCGAGCAGCACGGCGGCGATGACGGCCAGCTCGATGCCGGTCGCGTTGTCGCTGCGGGCGCTCGAGTAGCGGAGCGTCCAGTAGATGCCGACGAGGGCGGAGACGACGCCGGTGGCGACGAACATCCAGAACTTGGCACGGCCGACGTGCACGCCGACGAAGCTCGCGGCCTCCTTGCTGAAGCCGATGGCGGGCAGGGCCCGGCCGAACGAGCTGGCGTGCAGCAGCACCCCGAAGAAGACGATGACGACGGCCACGCCGACCATCACGGTGGGGATGCCCGTGCCGCCGATCTTCGAGGTGAAGAACGAGGTGAGCCCGGGCGGGAAGTTCGCGACGGCGTTGTCGCCGATCACGACGAGGGCCAGCCCGCGGTAAAGGGCCAGGGTGCCGATCGTGACCGCCAGGCTCGGCAGGCCGATCGAGGTGACCAGGGCGCCGTTGAGGGCGCCGCAGGCGACGCCGATCAGCACGCAGACGACGAAGATCTCGGGGATGCCCCAGCCCGCGGCCCAGAGCACGCCCATCACGGCGCTCGTCAGGCCGGCGGTGCTCGCGACCGAGAGGTCGATCTCGCCGGTGATGACGACGAGCGCCATCGGCATGGCGATCATGAGGATCGGGATCGCGTCGAGCAGCAGGAACCCGGTCGTCTGCACGCTCGCGAACCGCGGCACGGTCAGGGCGCAGACGAGCAGGGTGGCGAGCAGGGCCCACACCATGATCGCGCCGCGGCCGGTCAGCAGTCGTCGGCGGCGCAGGGCCGCCTCGGTGGTCGTCCGGTCAGGCATTGGTGGCCTCGCTCGTGCGCAGTCGTCGGGCCTTGCGGATCGAGGCGATCCGCTCGACGAGGATGGCGGTCAGGATGAGGACGCCGACGATGGCCTGTTGCCAGAACTTGTCGACGCCGAGGGCGGTGAGGCTGCTCGTGATGGTGGTGAGCAGCACGGCCCCGATGGCGGCGCCCACGACGCTGCCCGAGCCGCCGAAGATGGCGATGCCGCCGACGACGGCCGCGGCGACGATGTCGAGCTCGAGCCCCGTGCCCGTCGTCGCGCCCACCGAGTTGAAGCGGCTGGCGTAGAGCACGCCGGCCAGGCCGGTCAGGGTGCCGTTGAGCACGAAGGCCGTGACGACGCGCCTGCTCACCGAGATGCCGAACAGGCGGGCCGCCTGCTCGTCGGAGCCGATGGCGTACATGTCGCGGCCGGGGCGGGTGCGGGCGAGGAAGACGGCCACGAGCACGACGACCACGATCGCGATGATCGTGATGATCGGGATGCCGACGACGGTGTCGACCGAGAGCCGGCCGAAGGCGGCGGGCCGGTCGCCGGCGAAGTACTGCTGCCCGCCGGCCCAGGCGTTGTTGAGCCCGCGGTAGATGTAGAGCATGCCCAGCGTGATGACGAGCGAGGGCACCCGTGCGACCGTCACGAGCAGCCCGTTGATCGCCCCCAGCACGGCGCCGATCGCGAGGCCGATGAGGAAGACGACCACGATCGGGATGTCGGGGGCCGCGGCGAAGACGGTGCCCGTCGCGAAGGCGACGAGGCCGAGGATCGAGCCGACCGAGAGGTCGATGTTGTTCGTGATGATGACGGTGCCGAGGCCGACGGCCATGATCACCGTGATCGTCGCGTTCAGCATGAGGTCCTTGACGCCCTGCGCCGACACGAACAGAGGGTTGGCGATCGTCGTGACGATCACCAGCACGACGAGCGCGGAGGCGACCGGCACCTCGCGCTGCCTCAGCACCGAGGCGAGGGGGCCGCGACCCGTCGTCGGGGCGGGGGCGAGGGCGTGGGTGGTCGTCATCGGGGGGCCTCCGCGGTCGGGGTCGTCGGGGTGACGGGCGCCGACGGCGCCGCGTGCTCGGTGACGTCGGCGGCTCCCGAACCGGTCGCGGCGTGCATCACGCGCTCGGCCGTGGCGTCGGCGCGGTCGAGGGTCGCGGTGAGGCGGCCCTCGTGCATGACGAGCACGCGGTCGGCCATGCCGAGCACCTCCGGAAGCTCGGACGAGATCATCAGCACGGCGATGCCGCGGCCGGCCAGGTCGCTGATCAGCCGGTGCACCTCGCTCTTCGTGCCGACGTCGATGCCGCGGGTGGGCTCGTCGACGATGAGGAAGGCCGGGTCGGTCGCCAGCCACTTCGCGAGCACGACCTTCTGCTGGTTGCCGCCCGAGAGCGTCGCCACCGCGAGCTCCTGGCTGCCGGTCTTGACCTGGAGGCGCTGCGACCAGTCGGCGGCCGCCTCTCGTTCGCGTCGGGCGCTGACCAGGCCGAAGCGGCTGAGGGTCTTGCGGAGGGTCAGCGTCGTGTTGCGGCTCACCGACATGTCCATGACGAGGCCCTGCTTGCGGCGGTCCTCCGGCACGAAGCCGATGCCCGCGCTGATCGAGGCCCGCGGGTCACGTCGGGCGAGGGGCTTCCCGCCGATCGTCACGCTGCCGGCGTCGTAGCGGTCGATGCCGAAGAGCGCCCGGGCGACCTCGGTGCGGCCCGCGCCCACGAGCCCGGCCAGCCCGACGATCTCGCCGGCCCGCACCTCGAACGACACGTCGTGGAAGACGCCCTGCCGCGTCAGCCCCTGGACGGTGACGACGGGCTCGCCGATCCGCGCCTCCTGCTTGGGGAACAGCTGGTCGACGTCGCGCCCGACCATGGCCCGGACGATCTCCGCCGTCGTGACGTCGCCGGTCGCGTGCTCGCTGATGAAGGCGCCGTCACGCATGACCGTGATGCGGTCGCTGAGCCCGAAGACCTCGTCGAAGCGGTGCGAGATGAACATGATCGCGCTGCCGCGGTCGCGGAGGGCGCGGGCGACGCCGAACAGCCGCTCGACCTCGACGCCGCTGAGGGCGGCCGTCGGCTCGTCCATGATCAGCACCTTGGCGTCGAGCGAGATGGCCTTGGCGATCTCGATGATCTGCTGGTCGGCGATCGAGAGCCCCTCGGCGGCGCGGTCGGGGTCGATCGGCACGCCGAGCCGCTCGAAGAGGGCCCGGGCGTCGGCGCGCATCTTCGCCCGGTCGATGAAGCCGAGGCGCGAGGTGGGCTGGCGGCCGACGAAGATGTTCTCGGCGACGGTGAGGTCGGGGAAGAGCGTGGGCTCCTGGTAGATGACGCTGACGCCCGCGGCCTTGCTCTCGGCGGGGGTGCGGAAGACGATCGGGTGCCCGTCGAAGAGGAACTCGCCGCTGTCGGGCTGGTGCACCCCGGCGAGGATCTTGACCATCGTCGACTTGCCGGCGCCGTTCTCGCCGACCAGGGCGTTGATCTCGCCGGCCCGCAGCTGGACGCTGCCGCTGGCGAGCGCCACGACGGCGCCGAAGGTCTTGCGCGCCCCCCTCAGCTCGAGCACGGGGGCCGTGGGCGAGAGGCCGCCGGGCGTGGGGTCGATCGTCACTGATCGTTCTCCTCATCGAGAAATGAATCGTTTCAAAAGCTGCTGGGGTCGACAGTAGGGGCGGGTCGGTGCGGCGTCAAGCACCAGTTGCGTCACGGGCGCGGAGGGCCCGCCTAGACTCGGCCCCGTCGACCTCCGGCGTCGACCACTGCCCCGCGGCGGTGCGGTCGACCAGGGGCAGGAGGCGCGGGTGGAGTCCGTCAGCATCCGCGACGTCGCGACCACGGCCGGCGTCTCGGTCGGCACCGTCTCGAACGTGCTGAACCACCCCGACAAGGTCAGCCCGGCGACCGTCGACCGCGTGCACGCCGCCATCGACGAGCTCGGCTTCGTCCGCAACGACGCGGCGCGTCAGCTGCGCGCCGGGGCGAGCCGGGCGATCGGCCTCGTGATCCTCGACGGCGGCAACCCGTTCTTCACCGACGTCGCCCGCGGCGCCGAGACGGCCGCCGAGAAGGCGGGCCGCGTCGTGCTGCTCGGCAACAGCGACCAGCAGGTCGAGCGCGAGGCCCACTACCTCGACCTCTTCGAGCAGAACCGCGTGCTCGGCATCCTCATCTCCCCCGTCGGCGACGTGAGCGAGCGCCTCGCCCGCCTGCGCCGCCGCGGCACGCCCGCCGTGCTCGTCGACCGGCAGGCGAGCCTCACGACGTTCTCGTCGGTCTCCGTCGACGACGTGCGGGGCGGCCAGCTCGCCGTCGAGCACCTCGTCGCCGTGGGTCGACGGCGCCTGGCCTTCGTCGGCGGACCGCTCGACCTGCAGCAGGTCGCCGACCGCCTCGCCGGGGCGCAGGAGGCGGTGCGCCGCGCCGGCGCGGACGTCGCCCTCGAGGTCGTCGAGGTGCCGGGCCTCACGGTCGAGCACGGCCGCGCGGCCGCCGCGGCGCTCATGGCGCGCCCGCCGTCGGAGCGCCCCGACGGCGTGTTCGCGGCGAACGACCTCGTGGCGATGGGCGTCCTGCAGTCGCTCGTGATGCTCGGCGACCTGCGGGTGCCCGACGACGTGGCGCTGATCGGCTACGACGACATCGACTTCGCGCGGGCCGCCGTGGTGCCGCTCAGCTCGATCCGGCAGCCCAGCGGGCTCATCGGGCAGACGGCGATGGACATCCTCCAGGACGAGATCGACGACCCGACGCGCGAGCCGCGCCGGGTCGTCTTCGCGCCCGAGCTCGTGGTGCGGGCGAGCACCGTGGCGGGGTCGGCTCCGGCCTGACGACCGCGGTCCGGCTGACCCGCACAGAGCTCGCAGTCGAGCTCGGGGCGGCAGGAGCGCTGGCGCGCGGGGGCTACGACGGGAGCGGCGTCGCCCCCGTCGGCAGCGCCTCCTCGTCGGCCGCGACCTCCTTCTGCACGGCGAACTGGGTCCGGTGCAGCTCGTCGTAGCGACCGGCCGCGGCGAGCAGCTCGTCGTGCGTGCCGCGCTCGACGATCGAGCCGTCCTCGACGACGAGGATCAGGTCGGCGCTGCGGATGGTCGAGAGCCGGTGGGCGATCACCAGCGCGGTCCGCCCCTCGAGCGCCTCGCTGAGGGCTGCCTGCACGGCCGCCTCGGACGTCGAGTCGAGAGCCGCCGTCGCCTCGTCGAGGATCACGACGCGAGGCTGGGCCAGCAGGAGGCGCGCGATGGTCATCCGCTGGCGCTCGCCCCCGGAGAGCCGGTAGCCGCGCTCCCCCACCATCGTGTCGAGCTGGTCGGGCAGCGACCGGACGAGCGGCTCGAGCCGCGCCCGACGGACGGCGTCCCACACCTCGTCCTCGGACGCCTCCGGCCGCGCGAGGCGCAGGTTGCTGAGGATCGTCTCGTGGAAGAGGTGGCCGTCCTGCGTCACCATGCCCAGGGTGTGCCGCAGGGAGGCGAAGGTCACGTCGCGCACGTCCGTCCCCGCCAGGCGCACCGCGCCGTCGTCGACGTCGTACAGGCGCGAGAGGAGCTGCGCGATGGTCGACTTGCCCGCACCCGACGTGCCCACGAGGGCGACGGTCTGCCCCGGCTCGATCCGGAAGGAGACGCCGTGCAGCACCTCCTCGCCGCCGCGGGTGTCGAGCGTCGAGACCTCCTCGAGGGAGGCGAGCGACACCTTGTCGGCGGACGGGTAGGCGAAGCGGACGTCGTCGAACTCGACGGCCACCGGGCCGGCGGGCACGACGCCGGCGTCGGGCTTCTCCCGGATGAGCGGCTCCAGGTCGAGGACCTCGAAGACGCGCTCGAAGCTGACGACCGCGCTCATGATCTCCACCCGGGCGTTCGCGAGACCGGTCAGCGGCACGTAGAGGCGGGTGAGGAGGAGGGCCAGGGTGACGACCTCCCCGGTGTCGAGCTGGCCGGCGAGCGCCAGGGCACCGCCGAGCCCGTACACGAGCGCCAGGGCGAGGGCGGAGACGAGCGTCAGCGCGGTGACGAAGACGAACTGCAGCAGCGCGCTGCGGACCCCGATGTCGCGGACGCGGGCGGCACGGACGCGGAACTCCTCCGACTCCTCGTCGGGACGGCCGAAGAGCTTGACGAGGGTGGCGCCGGGCGCCGAGAACCGCTCGGTCATCTGCGTGCTCATCGCCGAGTTGTGGTCGGCGGCCTCGCGGCGGAGCGCGGCGAGGCGGGTGCCCATGCGCCGCGCGGGCACGAGGAAGATCGGGAGCATGACCACGGCGAGGACCGTCACGAGCCACGACGTGCTGAGCATGACGACCAGGGTGAGGACGAGCGCCACGACGTTCGTGACCACGCCCGACAGCGTGCCGCTGAAGGCCTGCTGGGCACCGATGACGTCGTTGTTGAGGCGGCTCACCAGGGCGCCCGTCCGCGTGCGCGTGAAGAACGCGATCGGCATCTTCTGCACGTGGTCGAACACGGCGGTGCGGAGGTCGAGGATCACGCCCTCGCCGATGCGGGCCGAGTACCAGCGCGTCACGAGCGACGCACCCGCGTCGGCCACGGCGACCGCGGCGATCAGGACGGCGAGCTTGACGATGGTGGAGGTCTCGCCCCGGGCGACGATCACGTCGACCACCCGGCCGGCCAGCACCGGCGTCGCGACGGCGAGGAAGGCCCCGACGACGGAGAGGGCGATGAAGACCACGAGCTTCGACCGGTAGGGCACCGCGAACGTCATGATCCGTCGCACGGACGCGCGGGAGATGCCGTGCTCGCCGTCGCGGGCGCTCGAGATCTTGTACAGCGAGCTCCAGGCCGCGCCTTCCATGCTCATGACGGTTCCTTCCGAGGGTGACCGTGCCCACCGTAGACGGGGCACGGCGGTCCCGGCGGCGACCTCCGCCTCCCGGGTGCACCGGCGCGACACGGGCGCCGCGGTCGCGCGAGGTGGATCGAGAGACCGTGGATGATGCGGGGCGGATGCGCCAGGAACGGACCCGTGATCGATCGTCCCGCCCTCGCCGGCGGACCTGGACGGGAGCGTCGACGACGATCTCGCGTTCGTCAGGCCCTGGGGTGTCGAGCTCGCCGACGTCACGGCGCGGGTCGTCCTCGTGCACGGCACCGAGGACCGGGTCGTCGAGACCGGTCCCTGCAGGAGTGGCTCGACCTGACGAACGACCGCCTCGACCACGACGCCCACACCCTGGCCCCGGCGAGGACCGGCGTCGACCGGAGGCGGCGTCGTGACGACGACGGTCGCGCTCCGGTCGACGACCGTCAACAGCGCTGCTGCAGCGCCTCGTCGTACCCGGCGAACCCGGTGGGCGTGCCGAAGGCGGGAGTGCCGTCGGCGGCCCACGGCACGGGCTGGGCGAAGACCTTGCGGTCGTCCCAGCCGTCGGCCGTCGTCGTCTTCGCGTGGTAGACGTTCCAGTTCATGCCGTTCGCACCCGGGACGGGGATCGACTCACCGCCGGGGCCGTAGACGCCCCCGCCCGACGAGAAGACGGGCCCGCGCTTCGCGTACGACTGGTACGTCGTCATGTCACCGCCCTTGTAGACCAGCATCCCGAGCGCGTACGACGTCGTCCACGACGCGTTCGCGTTGTAGACGATCGAGAGGGTGCCCGAGGGGCTGATCCACGCCTCCGGGCCTTCCATGATCGCCTGGCGGCTCGTCTCCCAGGCCTGGTCGGGGTTGCCGATGAGGCGACGGTGGTCCTGGTCGATGTGCAGCGGATCGGACATGTGGGCGATGTAGATCTGCTGCGGCGCCCGGCCGCCGTTCCCGGTCGGGGTCCCCGACCAGAGCATCCACCAGCTGTCCTGGTACCGGAACACGGTTCCGTCGATGGCCCACTGGTCGGTGGAGTCGGCGATCTTGCCGGCGAACGACCACGTGCCCAGGGGGTCTTGCCCGTTCGCGGTGATGGCGAACATGCGGTGGGTGTCGTTCGTGGCGTCGAACGAGCCACGGTCGGTCGCCGCGGCGTAGTAGATGATCCATCTGCCGTCGAGGTACTCGAGTTCGGGCGCCCAGGTCTGCGCGCTGTGATCGGTGCCGGTCGGCGCGGTGAAGATCGTCCGGGCCGTGGCGGTCGACAGGCCGGACAGCGTGCTGGCCGCCTTGAGCGAGATCGACCGGGCTCCGTCGGACTGGGCGAGGTAGTAGACGCCGTTCCGCAGCCAGACCGACGGATCGGCCCCGTTCGAGATCGGGTTCGAGAGGGTGCATGAAGGCGCCGCCTCGGCGGGTGCGCTGGGGGCCGCCGCCATCGGGACGGCGAGTCCCGCGGCGAGGAGCAACGCCCCGGCGCCGGCGACCAGCGCGCGGATCAGTGAAGGTCGTGTCGTCATGGTGGGCCCGCCTCCTCGCGGGCAGGCCCCGGTCGTCGTCGACCGGGGCCGACCCGCCCGGGGTCGGGCAGGCCTCCTCCGTCGCCCGTCAGGGCGAGGACGTCATCCCTTGACCCCCGAGGCCGCCACGCTGTCGACGATCTGCCGCTGCGCCAGCGTGAAGAGGACGAGGACCGGCACCGAGGCGATGACCGCCCCCGCCATCACGATGCCGAAGTGGGTCGAGTAGGCGCCCGAGAGCACCGAGAGTCCCGGCTGCAGGGTCAGGTTCTCCGGGCTGAGCAGCACGTACACCGGCCAGAGGAAGTCGTTCCAGTTCGACAGGAAGCTCAGCACGGCGAGCGTCGCCAGGGCCGGCCGCGAGAGGGGGATGACGATCTGCAGGAAGATCCGCAGGTCGCTCGCCCCGTCGAGGCGCGCCGCCTCCTCGATCTCCGCCGGCAGGCCGACGAAGAACTGCCGCAGGAAGAAGATGCCGAACGCACCAGCGGCTCCCGGGACCGTGATGGCCCAGATGGTGTCGAGCCAGCCGAGGCTCTCGACGATGAGGTAGTTCGGGATGAGGAAGATCACCGGCGGCACGAGCAGGGTCGACACGATCATGCCGAAGACGATCTTCTTGCCGCGGAACTCGAGCCGCGCCAGGGCGTAGGCCCCGAGCGAGGCGGTGACGAGGATTATCGCCGTCTGCAGGGCTCCCGCCGCCAGGCTGTTGAGGAACCACCGGAAGATCGGCTGCTGCCCGCTCGACAGGGTCTGGTAGGCGTCGACGGTGAAGGGGTCGGGGATCGGGGAGGCGGGCCTGCTGATGGCGTCGAAGTCCGTCTTGAACGAGGTCAGCACGATCCAGAGGAGCGGCAGCAGGATCGCCAGCGTCATGATCGCCAGGGCGACGTAGAGCGCCACGGTCGGCACGCGTCGGTGCCACGGGCGGCGACGGCGGCCACCGGTGGAGGCGCGGGTCGGGGGCTGCGGGACCGCGGCCGGCAGCCGCTCGGGGGCGAGCTGGGTCATCACGCCTTCTCTCGTTGGATGCGGAAGTTGACGACGCTGATCACGGCGAGGACGGCGAACAGCAGGTAGCTCATGGCCGACGCGGCGCCCATGTTGCCCTGCGCCAGCCCCTGGTCGGCGATGTACATGATCGCCGAGCGGGTCTCGGTGCCGGGGCCGCCCTGGGTCAGGAGGAACGACTGCCCGAACATGTTGGCCGAGGCGAGGATCGTCGTCGTCGTGACGAAGATCATCACCGGCCGCAGCCCGGGGAGCGTCACCGACCAGAACTTCCGCATCGTGCCGGCCCCGTCGAGGGCCGCGGCTTCGTACAGGTCGGCGTTGATGCCCTTGAGGCCCGCGAGGAGGATGACGGTGTTGAGGCCGGCGGTCCACCAGATGGTGACGCCGACGAGCGACACCCAGGCCCACGGCACGTCGACGGTCCACGGCGTCTGGTCGGGGAGCCCGATCAGGCCGAGGAGGTGGTTGACGACCCCGGCCTGCGGGTCGAGCAGGTACTTCCAGATGACGCCGATGACGGCGACGCCCAGCACGTAGGGGGCGAAGAAGACGCCGCGGAAGAACGTGGTCCCCTTGAGGTTCTGGTTCAGCAGGACGGCTGCGAGCAGGGGGACGACGATGAGCAGCGGCACGCTGAAGACCGTGAAGATGCCGGTCGCCCGCATGCTCGACCAGAAGTCGGAGAAGGTCAGCGACCCGGGCGTCACGAGGTCGACGTAGTTCTGCAGCCCGATGAACGGGTGCACCGGGACGAGCGAGTTCCACCGGTGGAGGCTGATGACGAGGCCGTAGACGGCCGGCACCAGCACGAACAGGGCGAACAGCACGAGGAAGGGCGCGAGGAACGCGTAGGCGGTCAGGTCGCGACGGGGGGCGCCCGGCCGCGCGGACCGTGGGGTCCGCGCGGCCGGGCTGAGGAGCGTGTCAGCCACCGTAGGTCTGCGCGTTCTGCTCGAGGATCTTGTCGGCCTGCGCGGCCGCGTCGTCGAGCGCCTCCTTCGGGGTCTTCTTGCCGAGCACGGCCTCGCCGACGGCCGTCGTGATCTCGGCGTTGGCGGCGGTGATGCCGGGCGCCACGGTCTCGTAGTGGGCGTAGGGCAGCTGGTCGAGGAAGGGCTTGAGGTTCGGGTACTCCTCGACCAGGGCCGGGTCCTCTCGCACGTCGTTGGCGGCCGGCAGCTCGCCGGTCTCGGCCCAGCCGGCCGAGTTGTCGTTCATCCACTTGACGAACGTCGCGGCAGCGGAGGTCTCGTCGGCGCTCTGTCCCTTGTTGCTGGGGAAGATCCAGTCGGTCGAGCTCGACCACACCGCCTTCTCGGTGCCGATCTGGGGCAGCGGGGCGACGGAGAAGTCGACGTCCTGCAGGGCCTCGTTCGTGGTCTGCCAGACGCCGTTCCAGTTGTAGGCGTTCTCGCCCTTGACCAGGGCGTTGAAGTTGCCGTCCTGGGGCACGTTCTTCGGGCTGTAGCCCTTGTCGATCTGGTCGACCATGTGCTGCAGCGCCTGGACCCCGGCGTCGCTGTTGAAGGTGGCCTCGGTCACGTCCTCGTCGTAGAGGTCGCCCCCGAACTGCCAGAGGAGGCTCTGGAACTCGAAGGTGCCGGTGAAGACGTACCCGTCGACCCACTCGCCCTGCACGCCCGCGGCCTTCAGGGCGGCGAGGCTCTTCTCGTACGACGCGGCGTCGGTCGGCACCGTCGTGTCGACACCGGCTGCCTTCAGCACGTCGTTGTTGACGTACAGGCCGAGGGGCGTGACGCTCCACGGGATGCCGTACTGGGTGCCCTGGTACTGGTTGCCCTCGAAGAGTCCCTCGGGGAAATCGTCTGCGGTGTAGCCGAGGCCGTCGACGATGTCGCCGCTGTCGAGCAGCAGGCCCTGGGCGGCGTAGGTCGCGACGTCGTCGCCGTGCGCGACGGCGACGTCGGGCCCCTTGCCCGCCTTGATGGCGAGGGGCATCTTCGCGGAGATGTCGGCCCACTCCATGGGGACGCTCTTGACGACGATGTTGTCGTGCTCGGCGTTGAACTGCTTCACGAGCTCGGGCACGATCGTCGGCGCGGCGCCGCCGGTCCAGCCGTTCCAGAAGTCGACGGTGACCTTCGGCCCCGTGTAGTCCGCGCCCGAGACGCTGCCCGTCGTGGACGAGGCGCCTGAGCTGCAGCCGGCGAGCGAGACGCCGAGACCGACGACGGTCGCGACCGTGACCGCCCGGGTGACGAGGGATCTGTTCATGTGGGTGCTCTCCTTTGAGTCCGGCCTCGCCGTCGTGCCGAGGCACGCTGTCGGCGGCGTCGCCGTGGTGTGCACGTATCTTTACAGCGCTGTAAACGCTCCGTCAAGTCTGTGCCCTACAGTCGGGGGACGACGATCGGGAGGCGGAGCATGGCGAGGGCGAGACTGCAGGACGTCGCCGAGGTGGCCGGCGTCTCGATGAAGACCGTGTCGAACGTCGTCCGGGGCTACGTCCACGTGTCCCCCGCCACGCGCGCGAAGGTCCAGCGGGCGATCGACGACCTGGACTACCGCCCGAACGAGTCGGGCCGGTCGTTGGCGACCGGACGGACCGGGCTGCTCGCCCTGGCGTTCAGCGACATCAGCATCCCCTACTACTCGGAGCTGGCTCGATGCGTCTCGACGCTGGCGCGTGACCGCGGCTACCGCGTGCTGCTCGAGCAGACCGACGGCACGCTCGACGCCGAGCGGGCCATCGTCTCCACCTCCGAGGCGGGCCTCGTCGACGGCGTGCTCTTCCAGCCCTCCACCCTCGGGTCGTCCGAGATCGCCCGGCATCGCAGCGACATCCCCGTCGTCCTGCTCGGCGAGGCGCAGGCCCCGGTCAGCGTCGACCACGTGATGATCGACAACGTGGCCGCCGCCCGCGAGGTCACGCGCCACCTGGCGTCGCTCGGCGCGCGCCGCATCGCCTTCCTCGGCCACGAACGCTCGGCGCTCAGCCCGACCTCGAAGGTCCGCCTCGCGGGCTACCAGGAGGGCCTCGAGGCCGAGGGCCTCCCCCTCGACATGGGGCTCCTCGTGGCGAGCGACGCCGTCTCGTCGGCCAGCGCCGACCGGGCGGTGACCGAGGCGCTCGAGGCCGGGCTGCGCTTCGACGGGCTCGTCTGCCGCGACGACCTGGCCGCCATCGGCGCGATCCACGCCCTCGGCGCCGCGGGCGTCCGCGTCCCGGACGACGTCGTCGTCAGCGGGTGGGACGACGTCGCCATGGCGTCGTTCACGCAGCCGGGCCTCACCACCGTCCGGCCCGACATGGCCGCCCTCGCCAGCACCGCGCTCGGCATGCTCGAACAGCGCATCGCGGGGTTCGACGAGCTCGGCAGGCACGTCCTGGTCGGCCACGAGGTGGTCTACCGCGGCAGCGCGCCAGAGAATTTACAGCGCTAGAAATTTCGGACATACTGTCCGCGTGCTGAGAAACGACGGCGATGACGCCTCCTCTTCCGTCCCTGCGTCGCGGGGGGACGGCTGCTATCCGCGGCCCCAGGTGGTGCGCCCGCGGTGGGCGGACCTGTCGGGCCCGTGGGGCTTCTGCCACGACGACGACGACGAGGGCCAAGCACGTGGCTGGTCCCGGCGCCCCGTCGGTGATCGGACCATCACCGTGCCGTTCCCTCCGGAGTCACCGGCGTCCGGCATCGCCGACACCGGCTTCCACCCCGTCGTGTGGTACTCACGAGCGCTGACGGTCGACGAGCTCCGCGACGCCGGCCTCGGGCCCGACGCCCCCCGGCTGCTCGTGCACTTCGGTGCCGTCGACTACCGGGCCAAGGTCTGGCTCAACGGCGTGCTGCTGGGCGAGCACGAGGGCGGCCACACCCCCTTCACGTTCGACGCGACCGACGCGGTCGACGACGACGCCGCCGAGCAGCTGCTGGTCGTCCGGGCCGAGGACGACCCCCACGACGTCACGCAGCCTCGTGGCAAGCAGGACTGGCAGCTCGATCCGCACGTGATCTGGTACCACCGCACGACGGGCATCTGGCAGACGGTCTGGCTCGAGGCCGTGCCGCGCACCTCGATCCGGACGCTCGGCTGGACCAGCGACCTGCCCGCCGCCGCCGTCGACCTCGCGCTGGAGCTCCGCGGTCCCGTCACGGCCTCCGCGGTCGTCGAGGTGGTCGTCGCGCACGACGGCGCCGAGCTCGGCCGCGTCACCGTGCCTGCCGCTTCGCGGACGATCACGACCCGGGTCCACCTCGTCGCCCAGCGCAACGGGCAGGCCTACGAGCGACTGCTGTGGTCGCCGGAGTCGCCGGTCCTGCTCGACGCGACGGTGCGGCTCGTCGGTCCGGCGGGCGAGGTGCTCGATCTCGTGGACTCCTACCTGGGGCTCCGATCCGTCGACGTCTCGGACGGGGCGTTCCGGCTCAACGACCGGCCGTACTACGTCCGCAGCGTCCTCGAGCAGGGGTACTGGCCGGAGTCCCACCTGGCCGCTCCCTCGCCGGGGGCCCTCCGTGACGAGGTCGAGCTGATCAAGTCGCTGGGCTTCAACGCGGCTCGGGTGCACCAGAAGATCGAGGACCCGCGGTTCCTCTTCTGGGCCGACCGGCTGGGCCTCCTCGTCTGGGGCGAGATGGCCGGAGCGTTCGAGTTCTCGCCGCTGGCCGTCGCCCGTTTCGCGTCCGAGTGGACGGAAGCCGTCCGACGTGACGTCTCGCACCCCTGCATCGTCACGTGGGTGCCGATGAACGAGAGCTGGGGCGTGCAGCACATCGCCCGCGATCCGGCCCAACGCGCGTTCGCCCGTTCCATGGCCGACCTCACCAGGGCGCTCGACCCCTCGCGTCCCGTCATCTCGAACGACGGGTGGGAGCACGTGTCGTCCGACATCATCTCCGTCCACGACTACGAGGCGTCACCCGCGGTCATGGCGGAGCGGTACGGCTCCGCGACGGCCCGGGAAGACCTCGTCTCCGGTCACGGACCGGCGGGACGACGCATCCTCCTGCCCGGGGACACGGACCCCGGGTCGCCGTTGATGCTGACGGAGTTCGGCGGCATCCGCTACGACACCTCGGCGGAGGGCGCAGACGACGCCTGGGGCTACTCGAGCGCCGGCAGCGCAGAGCAGTTCGCGTCCCAGCTGCGGGGGCTGCTCGGGGCCGTCATCGCGAGCTCGAGCCTCGCGGGCTTCTGCTACACGCAGCTGACCGACACCCGGCAGGAGGCCAACGGCCTGGTCGACGCCCGACGCCGCCCGAAGGTCCCGATCGAAGTGATCCGTGCCGCCGTCCAGGCGCAGACCTGAACGGGTGCTGCCTCGCCTTCGAGCGGCACGAGCGCATCGGGCCGTCGCTCAGTCGGACGCCGGGGCCCGCAGGCCTCCTGCACTGGGGGTGGTCTCGGGGCTCGCATCCGGGCATGCTCGACGGAGGGACGAGACCAGGGGGAACCGTGCAGGTGAGCGACGCGATGATCGGTCGTGAGGGGCAGGTGTACGGACGCGGGCGGTTGTCCTTCCTCGGGATGGACCAGGTCACCGCCGAGGCGACCACGATCGAGGTCGCGGGGAACGAGTCCTCCGCGCAGTTCTTCACGGCCGCCCCGTCCGACAGGGACCAGCGATCGGGCTACCTCACGTCGGACCGTCAGGGCGCCACCGTGCGTCTGCCGGTCGGTGTCGGGAGCTTGATCGGTCGCGTGGTGAAGTACGCCGGCTCAGCTCCCCTGGCCGTGGCCGTCGATGCTCCTGGCGGTGTCCGGCTGCCGGGGGGCGGCTTCGAGCACGGCGCGTCGGACTGGAGGATCGCGGTCACCGCCGTCGCTGACGACGCCGCCGTCGACCCAGGCGCCGTCCGGATCGACCTCTCGGCAGCGCTGCGCCCGCACCCCGCCGACTCCGGACCCCGCAGTGAATGGCCGTCCGACGTGGCCGACTCCCGCTTGTCGTTGGAGTGCACCCTCGATCCAGCCACCCGCGCTCTCGCCTACGGCTCGATGTCGACCACGCTCTACGGCGATGCACCAGGAGAGGCGCCTCAGCGGACGACCCGGACGACAGCAGCGTCGATGCGGCTCGCCGCGACGCCGGTCGGCGCCGACGGCGGGCTCTTCGCCCGGACCGACGACGGCCGACTCGTGAGCGTCATCTACTTCCTCTCCACCTTCACGTTCTGTGCGCCGTTCCGAGAGACCCGCTCGAGCACCGGGTTCGTGGAAGGACGCGAAGACCCGGTCCGGGTGAGCCTGCGCGGCGTCGACCTCGAGAGGGTGCGCGACCTTCTCACCATGAGTCGTCACGCAGTCGTCGAGCTCGTCTCCGACGACGTGGGCTCCGTCCAGTACACGCGAGACAACTCCGACGGGCCTGGTGACCGCGACGTCGCGGTGCAGGCACGTCTCGCCTTCGACCTCCGAGATGACGGACTGCGGCTCGAGTACCTGGTCCGACCTCGGGAGAACGCCTCCCTGAGCGGAGCGTTCACCCTGCCGTGGGAGATCTTGATCCTCGGCCGATGGACCGGACGGTACGGGCGGAGCAGGGTGCTGGCAGGAGGCGCCTGACGCGTCCAGGCCCACCGACGTCGGCGGCCGACGCCGACCGTGGAGGAAGGTCCGCGGCACGCCGCTGCGCGACTCAGCCCTTCGGCGTCTGATCGACCTCCACGGCGACGGAGTAGTCGGTGCCCCCGTCCGTGCTGATGGTCGACACGGAGTCGTAGACCGTGTCGTCGACGCCCGCTCGACGACTGAGCCAGCCCGGTCCGTCGCGTCGGAGCTGCTCGAGCTCGCGGCTCGGTCCGGGAGGGACCTGCGACTTCTGCCTCAGCAGCCGCCACTGCAGGACGACCCCGACGACGACGCCCGTGGCGAAGAAGGGCACCCCGACCGCGACCATCAGCCACACCGGCAGACTCTTCAGGCCCCGACCCATCGGAGCCCACGGATCCCACCCGACGGACGTCCCGCCCCAGAGGATGATCACGAGGAAGCCCGCACTGACGACGGCTGCTACCCACGGACGCGCACGGAAGAGCGATCCGAGCCAGCCTGGGCTGCCGTTCCGCACCATGCGTGAGATCCTACGTCGCGCCTCTCAGGCCGCTGACGACCTGGTGCGGCGCATCTCGCCCGAGCCCGCGGCGCCCGTCACCGACCGTCTGTCGGGCAGGCCCTGTCCGATCCCTCTAGGAGAACCTGTCATGCCAGACACCCTCGAAGCGCAGCTCGACCGCATCTTCGCCGCCCGCGACCGGGACGACATGCGCCCGACCATCGACGCGCTCCTGCCCCTCCACAGGGAGCACCCCGAGGATCCGCGGGTCCTCTACGAACTCGGCGGCGCCTACGACACGGCGGGAGAAGAAGCGACGGCACTCGGCTTCTACGAGCGATCGATGCAGGAAGGACTGGCGGGTGACATCCGCCGACGCTGCTACCTCCAGTACGGGAGCACCCTCCGCAACCTCGGCAGGATCGAGGAATCACTGGACGTCTTCGCCCGGGCACGGGGGGAGTTCCCGGACTCGGTCGCTCTGGGAGCCTTCGAGGCCCTCACCCTCCACGCGGCGGGACAGGTCGACACGGCCCTGGCACGCCTCCTCGACCTCCTGGCCGATCACGTCGACGCACCAGAGCTCGACAGGTACAAGCCAGCTCTGCGAGGCAACGCTGAACACCTCGCGTCGCTGGACGTCGGGTCCCGAGCCACGCCCCGGTGACCCCCCTCGCGGGCGTCCTCATCCAGGTCGGCGGCGCACCTGACCCGACTCACCGGGAGTGGACGAGGCGCACCCTGGTGACGGAGAACCCGGCCCGCTCGAACGCGGCTCGCATGGGTCGATTGGCTGCGTCGGTGGTGCCGACGATCCGGGGCTGGCCGTCCTCGTGGTGGACGTGCACCATCTCCGCGAGGAGGTCGTGCACGTAGCCGTGGCCTCGGTGTCCGGGCAGCACGCCGAGGTAGCTGATGCTCGCGTCGTAGGCGGTCCTGGTCGGCACGATGAATCCGACGGTCCTCCCGTCCGAGAGGCGGGCTGAGCGCCACGCTTCCCGGTCGCCGGGGAGGGAGAGGTAGAAGGCCAAGTCGTCCTCGGCCAGGGCCTCGACACCCTCACGGGCGGCCATGTCGATGGTGTGGCCGTCGAGCGACCCCGACGCGACGTCGGCGAACATCGCCTGGAAGAAGGCATCAGGGGCGGACTCGAAGCGCAGACGGGTCGATCGGGGCGGCATGGGGTCCGACGAGGTCCACGCGAAGCTGATCCGCTCGGTGGTGCGGGCGAAGCCACCACGGTGGGCTGCTTCATGACGCCAGCGGACTGCCTCGGCCGCAGCCGGATCGCCGGCCCACGACACCGCGACGTCGACGTTGAACTCGAGGTCGCCGTGCGAGCCGAACGTGTCAAGACCGGCTCGGACCAGCGCCGTTCCGACGTCCTCCGGCACAGGGACCCCGGGTGAGACGGTGAGGCAGTCGAGGGTCGAGGGCACGTCCGCCCCCGCCCTGCCCCACCACAGCGCTCGACCCACGGGCCGCCCGTCCCGTTCGGCGATCCACGACCACTCCGGCCGGTAGGCGCCCGTCTCGAGCTCGTCCGTGAGCGCTCTCCTCCCGACCCACGCCACGGGATCGGCACTCGTCCAGGCCGTCAGGAGCGGCACGTCGGCACGTCGACACCGTCTGATGAGCAGGGAGGCGTCGGTGTCGGTCATCGAGGACAGCCTGGCGGACGAGCGCCTGGGCCGCCAGGCGCCTGGACACGTTCGGTGCGTGATCCCCTGTCGGGCACCTGCATGAGCGGCCGGACTGCCGGAGTCCTCCTCCGGCGGCAGCCGGTGTATCGTTCCCATCACTGAGGTAAAAGGCGTCGCGCTCTGCGACGCACCCGCACGCGGCATCGAACGAGTCGCCACTTCTTCCCAGAAGGAGTGCGTCTCGTGTCCCCCCTCACCTCTGTCTCCCGCGGTCGGCTGCGTGCCGGCGACGCGCCTCCCCGGCTCTCCGATGCGTGGATCGCCCTGGCCGGGCTGTCCGCGGTGTTCCTGTTCGAGATGCTCGACACCTCGGTGCTGAACGTCGCGCTGCCGACGATCGGCCGCGAGCTGGGCTCGTCGACGACGGGCCTGCAGTGGGTGTCGGGCGCCTACGCGGTCGCCTTCGGCGGGCTGATGCTGCTCTTCGGCGCCGTCGCCGACCGTGTGGGGCGCCGCCGCGTCATGCTCGTGGGCCTCGCGCTGCTGGCCGTGGCGAGCCTCGCCACCGTGGCGGTCACGACGACCGAGCAGCTCGTCACCGTCCGGGTGCTGACGGGCGTCGCCGCCGCGATGACCACCCCCGGGTCGATGGCGTTGGCGTTCCGGCTGTTCGACGACGAGGGCCTCCGGGTCCGGGCCCTGACCGTGATCTCGACCGCGGGGCTCGTCGGCCTCGCCGTCGGCCCGACCGTCGGCGGGTTCGTGCTCGCCGTCGCCCCGTGGCAGGTGCTGCTGCTGGCCGACGTGCCGATCGCGGTGCTGGCGTTCGTCGGCATCCGCGTCGGCGTCGCTCGCGACGACGCGGCGGGGCTGCGGCGCGTCCCCGTCGACGTGGGTGGCGCACTGCTCGGCACCGCCGCCGTGACCGGGCTGCTCGTGACGCCGACCGTCCTCGTCGAGCCGGCCACCGCCTCCTCGTGGGGGTGGGCCGCCGTCGTGCTGACCGTCGCGTGCGGCGCCGGGTTCGTGGTGCGCCTGCGGACGGCGCGGCACCCGGTGGTCGACCTGCACCTGCTCGCCCGCCCCCTGGTGTCGAGCGGCCTGGCGTTCAAGGCCGCGTCGGGCCTCGCCGTCGCCGGGTTGTCGTACCTCGTGACCCTGCAGCTGCAGTTCGGCTGGGGCTGGCCTCCGGCCCTGGCCGCTGTCGGCACGCTGCCGCAGGTCGTCGTGCTCCTGGCCGGAGGCCGCCTCGTGGGGCCGTTCGTGCAGCGGGTCGGCCTCGGCCGGGCGGCGTGGATCAGCGCGGCCGCGGTCGTGTCGGGCCTCGCCGTCTTCGGCGCCCTGAGCCGTCACGGGTACGTCTGGGTGCTCGTCGCGCTCGTGCTCGTCGCCGCCGGCATGCGCGTCGTCGGGGTCGTCGCGGGAGCCTCCGTGCTCACGGGCCTCCCGGCCGACCGCACCTCGGTCGGCGCGGCCCTCGTCGACACGTCGAGCGAGCTGGTGGGAGGAGCCGCGGTCGCCGCCGCGGGCACGATCGTCGCCGCCCTCGTCACCGGCAGCATCACGACCACCCCGTGGACGGCCGCTCGGCTCGCGGGCTTCGAGGACGCCCTCACCGTCGCCGGGCTCGGTCTCGCCGCCGTCGCCGCCGGGCTCGTCGTGGTCGGGATGCTCCGGGCACGAACCGCCGACCTGGCGCCCCTCACCACTGCACCCGACCCCTCGACCACGCTCACCCCCACGACCCAGGAGCCCTCTCGTGCCTGACGCCACCACCCTGCCCCGTCCCCCGTTCGACGCCGAGTACGTGCCCTTCCTCGAGGCGATGGACGCCCGCGGCCGCCCCCGCCTCGAGACCGCGATGCTGCCGCAGATGCGGCAGCTGGACATGACGGAGGCGCAGCTCGACGAAGGACTGCGCGCCCGCGGTCTCGAGAGGCGCAGCATCACCGTCCCCGGGCACCTCGGCGAGCCGATCGCCCTGGCGGTGGTCCAGCGCATCGGCCGCACCGGGACGGCGGCCTGCGCCTACGCGATCCACGGCGGCGGGATGATGTTCGGCCACCACCTCGGCAACCTCGACTCGTACGACGACTGGCTGCTCGTGCACGACGTCGTCCTCGTCAGCCCCGACTACCGTCTCGCCCCGGAGCACCCCGACCCCTACCCGGTCGAGGACTGCTACGCCGGCCTCGTCTGGGTCGCCGCGCACGCCGACGAGCTCGGCGTCGACCCGGATCGCATCGTCCTCGTCGGCCAGAGCGCCGGGGCAGGGCTCGCGGCGGGCACGGCGCTCCTCGCCCGCGATCGGCAGGGGCCGGCCGTCGTCGGCCAGGTGCTCGTCAGCCCCATGCTCGACGACCGCGACGCGACCGTCTCCGCCCGGCAGTTCGACGGGGTGGGCGTCGCCGACCGAGACATGACCCGGTTCGGCTGGGACGCCTACCTCGGCGACCGTCGCGGCGGCGACGACGTGTCGATCTACGCCGCTCCCGGCCGCGCGGACGAGCTGGCGGGCCTTCCGCCGGCGTACGTCGACTGCGGCAGCGCCGAGGTGTTCCGCGACGAGACCGTCGCCTACGCCAGCGCGCTCTGGGCGGCGGGAGTGCAGGCGGAGCTGCACGTGTGGCCGGGGGCGTTCCACGGGTCGACGAGCATGATGCCGGGAGCGACCCTGTCGCGCCGGGCCGTCGCCGCTCTGCGCGACTGGACCGGGCGCCTCCTCGACCCCACTCCCTGACGGCATCCCGGGGCGGGCATGTGGATCGCCCGCCCCGGGCCCGCCCCTGGGGGAGGCGATGCACCCGTGACCTCGTCGGGGCCAGCATCCGAGATGAGATGGGCTTGCACCTGCCGCAGCGTCATGTGGTCTCCTCGAAGCACGTCCCGTCCCGCTCCGAGAGGTCCGCCATGCACCCGTTCCCGGCCCCGCCCCGTCAGGTCCTGATCGGCGACGCCGCGGCGTTCGTCGGCATCACTCCCCGCACGATCCGCCACTACCACCAGGTCGGCCTCCTCCCGGAACGCGAGCGCGGCAGCGACGGCCGCCGCCGGTACGGCTACGAGGAGATCATCCGGCTGCTCTGGATCCGACGCATGGCCGACGCCGGGATCGCCCTCGACGACATCCGCGACGCGTTCGCGGGTGCCGCACCCGCCGCGGCCGACAGCGACGACGGGGTAGCAGACGTCCTCGCACACCTCGAGGACACCCTCTCCGCTCAGGCAGCCGAACTGCAGGAGAAGCTCGCCTCGGTGCGGCGCATGCGCACCCTCGGCAGCCGGCTGGGACTGCTCGACGACATCGTCTCCAGCCGCCTCCAGGCCGCGCCCGAGGGCTCGTTGCGCCAGGACGACCTCGACGCCCTGCTGGTGAACGAGCGGATCTTCGGTCCCCTCGGCGCCGTCGCCCAGGCGGGGCGCTTCCTCGCCCTGGCCCTCCATCCCGAGCTGCGCGTCGAGTCCGACCGCGTCGACGCCGCTGAGGAGGCGCTCGACGACACAGTCGCCGTCGACGATCCCCGGGTGACGCAGGTGGCGGCCGAACGTCACGCCTTCGAGACCACGCTGATGCGCGTCATCGACGAATCCGGTCAGCTAGACGAGGACGACGCGATCTTCGACGCCTGGGACGAGCTCCACCCGTCCCAGGACGCCGACGCGTCGCCCGACCCCGTACAGGGCTCGCGCGTCACGAGCGCGGCGGCGATCATCCAGAGCATGCCCTACGACTTCTCCCCGGCCCGCCTGCGCTCGATGGAGCTCGCGGTGCGACTCGGCGCAACGGCGGGAACAGGGCCCTGAAGAGCACCCACGAGCGTCTGCACGAGGACGGCATGTCGGGACGACGAGGCGGGAGCAGACGGCGCGTTGCTAGCGTCGACGGATGGCCGGCATCACGTACCCGACACCGCTCCGGGCAGGAGGGCGCATCGAGGTGCCCGCTCCGTCGATGGGTGTCCCTGAAGAACTCCACGAGCGTCTCCGTGCAGCCGTTGCTTCGCTGACCGCCCAGGGCCTCGATGTTCACGTCCGGGATCACGCCGCCATCGGCGGCCTCGTTCCCGCGTCGGCTGCAGACCGCGTCCAGGACCTCCACGACTCGTTCGGCTCCGGCGACGCGGTACTGCCCCCTTGGGGAGGTGAGTTGGCCATCGAGTTGCTCGACGGCATCGACTGGGCTGCCCTCGCGGATGCCCAGACCTGGTTCGTCGGCTGGTCGGACATCTCGACCCTGCTCCTGCCGCTGACCACCCTCACCGGGCTCGCCACCATGCACGGTGCGAACCTCATGGACGAGCCATGGGAGCTGCCGACGGAGTTCCACCGCTGGACAGACGTCGCGAGCATGCTGGCCGGGAGCTCGTTCGAGCAACGCAGCGCACCGCGTCGCCGCTCACGCCCGTGGGCCGCCTGGAGCGATGAGCCCCTCGACCGGGAACGCGTCTACGAGACCCCGACCAGGTGGCGCACGCTCGACGGCCGAAGCGACATCAGCATCAGCGGACGCCTCATCGGTGGATGCCTCGAGACCGTGTCGCTGTTGGCAGGCACACCATACGGAGACGTGCCCCGATTCGCCCGCGAGAACGCCCCCGAAGGAACCCTCATCTACCTCGAGGCCGCGGGCTCCGACGCGATCGGTGTCCTGCGCATGCTTCGTTCCCTCCGGCTGGCCGGGTGGTTCGACGCCGCCCAGGGCGTCCTGATCGGGCGCACGAACGGCCCGGACACCCCGGAACTGAGCCAGGAAGATGCCGTGCGACGCGCACTGGGAGACGTCGATCTCCCCGTCATCCTCGACTTCGACACCGGCCACCAGCCCCCGCAGATGCCGCTGGTCAACGGGGCTCTCGCCGACGTCTCCCTAGTCGACGGCCAGGGAAGCATCACGCAGCACCTGACGGCCTGAGGCGTCCCGTCGACGATCGGCTGTCGCGACAGCTGACGCGTTCTGCAGGTGCCGTCGGCGACGAGGTCGCGAGCTCGGCTCAGGGGGCCACCGCGGGGTCGAGGGCGAGGCGGAGGAGTTCCTTGGCGCGCTGATAGCGGCCCCGTGCGGTCGATGCCGGGACCCCCATGACGTGAGCCGCGTCGGTGATGGTGAAGCCATCCCAGTGGATGAGCCGGACGAGCTCCGCCATGTCCGGCTCGAGCCGTGAGATGGCGACCCTGACTTCGAGGTGCGCGTCCGCCGGCGGTGCCGTGGCCTGCGCCAGAGCGGCGTGCCCCCGGAGGCGATCAGCAAGCGCCCACCGCCGGTGCACGCCCCGAGCATGGTTGAGCAGGACGCCCCGGGCGATGCCGAAGAGCCACATCCGGGCCCGCTCGGGTTCGTCGGGCAGGTCGTCGAGGCGGCGCCACGCGACGACGAAGGTCTCGCCCAGCAGGTCAGGCGCGTCGTCGAGGTCAGCGCGCCTCCGCAGGTACGACAACAGGTCGACGGAGCTGGCCTCCAAGGCAGAGCGGAGGGCGCGCCTCCGGTTCCCGATCACGGGGCGACCGTCTCGCAGAGGATCGACTCTTCGCCGGTGTACTCATGGCCGCCCTCGTATGCCGCAGCTTCGGCGTCGACGACGTCCCTCACGGCGATCGACACCGCTGCGGCGTAGACGTCGTCCTCGGTCGGGCCGGCTGCGGTGGCGTGGACGTCCTCGAGGTGTCCGTCCGGGAGGACGGCCACGTAGGAGATGCTCGAGTCCCGCTGGCGCACCTCCGTGATCGAGGCCTGGACGTCGGCCTGGTCGACGAGGTCGAGGTCTCGGAGGTGGCGGGCGAAGTCGCTGTCGTTCGCCGGGTCGGATCGTGTGACGGCCCCGTTGCCGTCGACGCTCTCGATGTCGTAGACGGCGACCCGGGCCTCGCAGGCTCGACCACTCGGCAGGATGAACGGGTAAGCGAGGTCAGGGTCCTGGGCCCACGGCGCCCAGTCGAAGACCGAGGCTGCGACAGCCGTCCCGGCACCGCTGACGAGCAGCGCTGCGAGGCCCGCGGTCGCGGCGACGCGGAGCGGCCGACGCCGGAGGCGCGCGGCGGCCCCGGCCTCGACCGCCATCACGGCGAGGTCGTGGCGCAGTGCAGGGCTCGAGGTCGTCTCCGCGGGCGCACTGTCGGCGAGGAGCACGTCGAGGTGATCGGGGGTGGGGTTCATCGTTCCTCCAAGGTGGGTTCACCTCGTACGTGTCCGGCAGACGGAGGAATGTCCATGCCCGCGGCCCGATCCCCTATCGGACGATGACGCGCCACGCGCCCTTCTCGGTGCTCGCCACCGAGGAGAAGCTGACTTTCGTCACGCCCTCGCGGGACGACTCCGGGATGTCCAGCTCGAGCACGCCCTCGGTGCAGCTCGCACGGGCGGACGTCGTGTCGACGGCACCCGCAGCCGACGTCAGACCCAACAGCCCCTCGACGGATCCGTCGCCGAAACACTCGAGTTCGACTCGCCTGATCGTCACGGGCTCCTCGAAGGTCACCGAGATCTCGCTGCCGCCCGCTTCCTCGCCGCGATCGGCGACCGCTGCCAAGACGGCCAGCTCGTCGCCGTCGTCCCGCACCGCTGAAGGCGCCTGGTCGAGCCACAGAGCGATGTCGCCGGCCTGCTCACCGGGATCGACCTCGGAGCACCCGACGAGGCTGACAGCACAGAGGGTCACGACGAGCAGGCAGAGCGATCGGGGGCACACGATCGAAGGATGGCAGGAAGCGCACATCGTCGCGACGCCCCACTGCGAGGGCCCGGCCAGCGATCCCCTCCTGAGACAGACCCCGTCCTTGGACGGACGCGCACATGCACGACCTGGCCTCAGCTAGCGAGGAGTCACGGCACTCGACACCTCGAGGCGTCCCTGCGGGCAGCATCGGCGACCTAGGCCGCGCCGGCGTCGACGAAGAACCAGCCGTGTCGCTACCGGGTCGTTCACATCGTGATCCGCCACCACGGCTCGGCCCGACGTGACCTCGGTGCCGATCCCGTGCAGCGGGTCGACCTCGGCGACATCATCCGGGAAGCGCTCGTCGGAGTTGCCCCCACGGGCCCGGGTGGCCCCACGACCCGATCGTTCCTGCCCCTCCCCCAGGGCGACCGCTGAGCGATCCCCTACCGGACGCGACCGGCGCTAGTTCGTGGTGGGCTTGCTGAACAGGTTGACGACGTTGCCGTCGGGGTCGCGGACCATAGCAGACCGGTTGCCCCATGGCATCGTGGTCGGTTCGAGGACGACGTCCTCACTCTCTGGCTGAAGCTCCGCGAACTCACCGTCGACGTCAGCGACTTCGAACTCGATGAGCACGGATCTGTTCGTCGCAGGGGTCAGTGCACCGTCGAGCATGGCGACGGTGGCAGTGCTCGCGATCGCGAGATTCGCGCCCGGGCCGCTGAACTGGGCGAAGACCGGTGCTGGGCGCTCTGCTTGCTGGCCGGTGACCTGCTCGTAGAAGGCGACGAGGCCGTCGAGGTCGTCGGTGACGATGCGGATGGAGGCGAACGACATGGGGTTCCTTCGGTAGAGCTGACGAGGTGTGAGCATCAGCTTCACCGGTCTTCGCGACACCGTCCTGTCGGTGTTTCCAGATATCACCGGTTGCGGATCAATCGTCGATGACGGATCGCAGCCGCCCGTAGGGGATCGCGAGGTCCTCGGCTCGGAGAGTGCGCTGCGGTGGCCGCTCGTCGGTCACCTCGACTGAGAGCATCCGGTCTCCCCGGAACGCTCGCACCCCGTCACGGAGTCGGCACCACGCGATCAAGTACCACCGCCCGTCCTTCCCGATCGAACCCAATGGTTCGACGTCTCGGGTGGAGCCAGCGCCGCTGGCGTCCTGGTACCGAAGCCGCACGACACGGTCCGCACGGAGGGCCGCCGCGAACTCGGCCGGCACAACTGCGTCATCCTCGCTTTCCAGGAAGTGGACCCGGGAAGCGAGCGCGCTGGCACGTGCAGCGTCCCCGTCGGGCATGACCGCGAGCATCTTCCGGGCGGCGGTCTGGGCGGCCTGCCGGAACGGGCTGTGCCGGAGGGATCCGAGCCCGATCAGCACTGCAAGGGCCTCGTCCAGCGTGAATCCTGCCGGTCCGAGCGTCGCTGACGCGTTGATGACGTACCCACCGGTCCGGCCGGGCTCCGCCCAGATCGGCAGGCCCGACTGCTGTAACGCAGCAAGGTCCCGCTCGATCGTGCGCACTGACACCTCGAACCGTTCCGCGAGACGACGCGCGCTTCGTGGCCGCGGTGACACGGCACGCAACTCCTCCACGAGGCCGTAGAGACGGTCGGTCCTGTTCACTGATCCATCATCCAACAGGTCGCTCTCTCCGGCATGGTGGCGATTCCACCCCGTCCGGTGGCCGATCCCCCATCGGGCGGGGTGATCGCTACGCCGGGGTGATGTGGCGGGCAGGGACGGGACCGGAGTACACGACGCTGGTGGTGATGCCGCCGAGGGTGAGCAGATCAGCAGCAGTCGCAGGCCTCGACCTGGCGCTCGCCCGTCAGGGCCGACACGGGCGTCTTGCACGCGTCGCCGCGCCACGCCTCGAGGCCTTCCCGGACGGCGAACACGACGATCACGAGCCCCGCGACCGGATCAGCCCACGTCCACCCGAAGGCGAGGTTGAGGACCAGGCCGATGAGGACCGCAGATGACAGGTACGAGCAGATCAGGGTCTGTTTCGAGTCGGCCACCGCTGACGCCGAGCCCAGTTCTGTGCCGGTGCGGCGTTCGACCAGGCTGAGGAACGGCATGATCGCCAGGCTCACCGCGGCGAGAACGATGCCCACGGGGGAGTGATCGGGTTCGCGGATGCCGGTCAGCGCCAGCACTGCGTAGACGGAGACGTACGCGGCCAGGCCGAAGAACGACACGGCGATGACGCGCAGCGCGACCCGTTCTCGCTTCTCCGGGTCGGGGGCGGCGAACTGCCACGCGATCGCGGCGGCCGACAGCACCTCCACGATCGAGTCGAGGCCGAAGCCGATCAGGGCGGTCGAGGAGGCGACGGTGCCGGCGGCGATCGCGACGATCGCCTCGATCACGTTGTAGGTGATCGTGATCGCGACGATGATCCGGATGCGACGTTGCAAGAGCAGCCGGCGGGCCGGCGCGAGCAGGGCGGGAAGCGCGGTCGTGGTCATGCGCCGGTTCCGCGGCAGAGAGGAACGTCGCAGCTGTCGTCGGTGCAGGGCTCTCCGTCGTCGACAGCCAGTACGACGTCGACGAGGGCGGTGAGTGCCTTCGTGAGGTGAGCGTCAGCGATCTCGTAGCGGGTCGACCGGCCTTCAGGGACGGCGACGACGATGCCGCAGCCCCGGAGGCACGACAGGTGGTTCGACACGTTGGACCGCGTGAGTTCGAGCTGCTCGGCCAGGGCGCCGGGGTAGCCAGGCTCGTCGAGCAGGTGTAGCAGGATGCGTGATCGGGTGGGATCGGCCATGGCGCGCCCGAGGCGGTTCATGACGTCGACGCGCGAGGAAAGAGTCAGCATGTGCTGACTATACAGTCGACGCTGACGCGAGGCGTCCGGTCAGTGAGACACCGGTCCAGCCGCCTCAGATTCGATTCGCCCGTTCGGGTTCGGGACGAGGCGTGGGACGAGTCGGACGAAGATCACCATGCCGATGAGCTCGACGAGCGTCTGGGTCACGACGACCACCGGAGCAAGCGACAGCGACGCCGGCAGGGCCAGCGCGAGCGGCAAGACCACGAGCGAGTTCCTGGTCGCGCCGCTGAACACGAGGGCTCGGGTGGCTGGCACGTCGAGTCGGAAGATGCGGCCGGCGCCGATGCCGAGGCCTGCCATGACGACGAGGAATCCGGCGTAGATCGGCACCAGCACGAGCAGCTGCCCCACGGACTCCCCGACAGCACCCGCTTGCGAGGCCACGACGGTGAACAGGGTCGCCATCATCAGCGGCACCATCAGGCCCAGCATCGTCCGCTCGACGACGACACCGGATCGGTGTCGCCGGGCGAGTGCCTGCACGAGCGCGGCCGCGGTGAGCGGGACGACGATCAGGAGCAGGAACGCCCGGGCGAAGGGGCCGACCTCGACCACGGCGACGCCCTGGGGGCCGATGAACAACAGCAGGTACAACGGCAGGAGCAGGATCTGCGCCAGCATCAGCAGCGGTGCAGCGGCGAGGAGTCGTTCAGACGCGCCGCCGGCAAGGCCGGCGAACACGATCACGTAATCGATGCATGGGGTCAGCAGCACCAGCAGCACCCCGAACAGCAGTGCCGGCTCGTGCGCGACGAACCGGGACAGCCCATATGCGACGAGGGGGACGACGACGAAGTTCAGGACCCCGACCGCGACCAGGAACCGTCCGTCTCGGAGGGAATTCCCGATCGCCGCGAACGGCACCCCGAGGAACGTCGCGAACAGCAGCAGCGCGAGCACGGGCTCGATCGCTCCTTCTAGGTGGTGCGCTCCCGGCACGGTGAGGCCGACGACGCCGGCAGCCATGATCGCCACCAGGTAGAGGCCGATCTGCCGGTGTTCGAGCCAGGAGACGATCGCGTTCACGGCAGGACCGGCGTGGAGGATGAAGGCACGACAGCGACCGTAGAGGTTCGAGCCGCTCGAAGGCCAAGCGGCGTCGGCGGTTCCAGGGTCGCGGTGTGCGAATCTCCGGGGTCATCTTTCTTCGGGACACGCCCGACGGATCGCGTCAGGTCGTGTCGGTGGAGGCTGGCAGGACCAGCTCGAGCGTCGTACCCGCGGCAGATGTTGAAGCGACCCGGACGCTGCCTCCGTGGCGGACGGCGATCTCCCTCACGAGGGCGAGACCGATTCCGAAGCTCGGTCGGGTGCCGCCGCTGGTACGCCACGAGGCTCCGTCTGCTGGCTCAGACCGGGCGAACCGGTCGAAGACGCGCGCGGGCTCGATGCCGGTGATCCCTGGCCCCTCGTCGGTGACCGCAAGCACGGCCGAGCCGCGCTGGTCACGAGTCGACAGCGTGACGGTCGAGCCCGGGGGCGCATGGCCGATCGCGTTGTCGAGCAGAGCCAGCACCGCCCGTCGGAGGCTCGCGCGAGGCACTCGGACCCACGAGGCTGTGGCGCTGTCGTGCCGCAAGACCACGCCGCGCTCGTCGGCGAGCACTGACATCGACCGCAGGACGTCCGCGACCGCGTCGTCGATGCGCACAGGCTCGGGCACGCCAGCCGGCCCAGCAGGGTCGCCTCCTGCTGCCTCGAGCAGGTCGCCGACGATGTCGACCAGGGCCCGCGAGTCGTCGCGGAGCCTCGCCAGGTCGGAGGTGACGTGCTCGTCGGCGGTCGCCGCGCCTCCGGCGATCTTCCGCTGCAGGGCCTGCAGTCGGGCGTCGAGCACGGCGAGCGGCGTGCGCAGCTCGTGGCTCGCATCGGCGACGAACTGGCGCTGCAGCCGGAGGGCCTCGCCGAGCGGCCGGACGGCCCGCCGGGCAATGACGACCGTGACGAGGCCGGCGAAGACGACGCCGGCGACGCCGAGCACGACGAGGCCGGCGACGACGTCCGTGGCCGAGACGAACACCTCGCCCTGGCCTGCGGCGGCGACCTGCTCGAGGCGCTCCTGCGGGACGGTCTGGTGCAGCACCCACGCGATGGTGAGTGCGAGGGCCCCGACGACGACGAGGCCCGAGACGAGCACGATCTGTCGGCCGATCGACCGGGCGGCGGCCTGCAGGGCCGCGGCCTCGGGGTTGGCCTCAGGATCGGGGAGGGCCTGGGCGCCCGTGCGCCTGCGTCCACGTCCGCGCAGCCCGCTCACAGAGCACCCACCCGGTACCCGCGCCCGCGCACGGTCAACACGACGTCGCGGTCGATCTTGCGGCGCAGGTAGCTGACGTAGGTGTCGACGGTGCCGAGCTGCTCGCCGTGCGGGAACACCCGCGCGAGCAGGTCCGCCCGGTCGAAGGTGTGGTCCGGGCGTCGGGCGAGCTCGGCGAGCAGCGCGCTCTCCCGCTCGCTCAGCACGACGCGGCTCGACCAGGGCGTGACGACGATGCGGCTCTCCGGGTACAGGCGGGCCTCCCCCACGTCGAGCCAGCGCTCCTCGGCGGCGAACGACCGTGTCAGGGCGCGCAGCCGGGCGAACAGCTCGTCGAACTCGAACGGCTTGACCAGGTAGTCGTCCGCCCCGCCGTCGAGCCCCGCGACGCGGTCGGCGGTCGTGCCGAGCGCCGTCAGCATCAGCACGGGCGTCGTCACGTGCTCGCGACGGAGAGCCGCGACGAGCTCGGTGCCCTCGAGCTCCGGGAGGCGCCGGTCGACGACGAGGACCGCGTACCCGCCTGCCCGGGCAGCCTCGAGCCCGCCGCGCCCGTCCGTCACGAGGTCGACCTGCCAGGCCTCGCCGAGCACGTCGGCCACGATGGGCCCGAGCGCCGGGTCGTCCTCGACCAGCAGGAGGCGCGGGGGCGTGTCAGGACCGGTCACCCACCGCCTCCTCGTCCCTCGTCGTCGTCGCTGCGACCCTCTGCTCGGCCCGGCCGGCGCGCGATCGCCGCAGGGCGGTGACCACGATCGGCAGCACCGACACGACGACGAGCCCGACAGCGAGCAGGTCGATGTGGTCCGCCACGAACGGTAGGCCGCCGAGGAGCGATCCGAGCACCGTCATGCCGACGGCCCAGAGGAACGCGCCGGTGAGGTTCCACACGATGAACCGGCGGTACGGGTAGCCGCTGGTCCCGGCGGCCAGCGGCACGAAGGTGCGGACGACGGGAACGAACCGGCCGAGGACGAGCGCCTTGCCGCCGTGGCGCTCGAAGAACGCCTCGGCCTGCTCGAGGTGCGCCGTCTTCAGCACGCGGGCGCCGGGGCGGAACCAGCGGCGCCCGAACCGGTGGCCGAGGAAGAACCCGACCTGGTCGCCGGCAGCCGCCGCGAGGAACGCGCAGAGCGCGATCACCGCGACGCTCAGTCCGAGGCTCTGGTGCAGGAGGCCGGCGGTGACGAGCAGGGAGTCGCCGGGCAGGAAGGGGAACAGCAGGCCCGACTCGACGAAGATCATCAGCGACAGGCCGCCGAGGGCCCACGGGCCCATGCCGGCGAGGAGGGTCTGGGGGTCGAGGATGCTCATGAACGGGTCCGTCCTGGATCGGTGGTCGTGTCGGGGTTCGGTGCCGGGGCCTCGACGGGGTGGGTCGGGTCTGAGCGCTGCCCGATCCGGTCGAGGAGGCGCAGCCACGGCGGCAGCAGCAGCGCGACCACCGAGCAGCCCAGCACGACGGACGCGACCGTGTCGCTCGGCCAGTGCACGCCGACCCAGACGCGTGACAGCCCGACGAACGATACGGCGAGGGCGGAGGCCCCGACCACGATGGGCGCGCAGCGCCTCCCCCAGACGAGCAGAACGAGTGCCAGCGCGAGCCCGGTCGCGAGGGCCGTGTGCCCGCTGGGGAACGAGAAGGAGTGCGGCTCGATGATCAGCGGGTCGGCGAGGAGCCCGGGGTCGGGCCGGTCGCGCTGCACGACGAGCTTGACCAGCTCGGCCGCGGCCCACGGCCCGATCGCGACGCCGAGGACGGTGAGGGCCGCAGCCGCGCGACGGCTCAGGACCCAGACCGCGACGGACAGCAGCAGCACGAGGGCTGCGCCGAGCTGCGGCCCGAGCAGCCGGTCGACGAGCAGCGCGGCCTCGTCGAGAACCGGCACGTGCGCGCGGCTCGCGTGCTGCACGAGGTCGAGGTCGACCTCGTTCACGCCGCCCGTGCCCGAGGTGATCAGCAGCCCCGCGACGACGACGCCGGCGAAGCCGGTCGCGCCTGACACCGCCCACGCCCCGTCGCGGACGACGGCGCGGACGGCCGGGAAAAGAGGAGGCGCGGTGCGGTCGCGAGGGAGCGCCGACGAGGTCGGACTGTGCAGGACGGTCATGCGCCGAGCCTCCGCCCGGCCGTCCCAGAAACCGCCCAGATGCCCTGGCGGGCCGACCCGCGCCTCCTCGTCTCGGGCTCTGGGCGGTTTCTGGGAGGCGACACGCGACCGTCATCGCATGACGACACGCGCTGTTCCGACCGGGGCCACGGCCCCCGACCGCCGGGCCCTGCTCAACAAGGTCCCCGAGATCACCGTCGCCTTCTGGGTGATCAAGGTCCTCTGCACCACCGTCGGCGAGACCTTCGCCGACTTCCTCGCCGACGGCCTCGGACTCGGACTGACCGTGACGAGTGTGGTGATGGCTGCCCTGCTCGTCGTGGCGCTGGTCGTGCAGTTCAGGACCCGGGCCTACGTCCCGGTCGTCTACTGGCTCGCGGTCGTGCTGATCAGCGTCGTCGGCACCCTCCTCACCGACACGCTGACCGACTCGCTCGGCGTCAGCCTGTGGGTGTCGACGGCCGTCTTCGCGGTGGCGCTGGCCGTCGTGTTCGTCGCCTGGCACCGCGTCGCGGGCACCCTGTCGATCCACGAGGTCACGACCCCGCGTCGCGAGGCCTTCTACTGGGCCGCCGTGTTGATGACCTTCGCGCTCGGCACCGCGGTCGGCGACCTGCTCGGCGAGCAGCTCGCGCTCGGCTACCTGCCCTCGGCGCTGCTGTTCGCGGCGGCCATCGCCGTCGTCGCCCTGGCGCACCGGTTCGCCGGCGTCGGCTCGGTGCTCGCGTTCTGGGCAGCGTACGTCCTCACCCGGCCGCTCGGCGCCTCCGTCGGGGACTTCCTGTCGCAGCCGGTCGCCGACGGCGGGCTCGGCCTCGGGTCGACCGTCACGAGCGTGGTGTTCCTGGCCGCGATCGCGGCCCTCGTCGTCGTGCTCACGGTGCGACGACCGGCGCGACCCGCGCTGCGCGTCTGACCCTCCGGCACCACCCTCACGAGAAAGCAGGACCCCATGGACTGGCAGATCAACGGTCTCCCGATGCACCCGCTCATCGTCCACCTCGTTACCGTCGCGTTCCCGACGGCGTCACTGCTGATATTGGTCGAGGCGTTCTGGCCCGCGCTCCGTCGACGGCTGGGCGTCATCACCCCGCTGATCGCCCTGGTCTCGCTGATCGCGGTGCCCCTCGCGACGTCCTCCGGCGAGTCGCTGGAAGAGCGGGTCGGCCCCAGCGCACTGCTCGAGGCCCACACGCAGCTGGGCGACACCCTGCTGCCGTGGGCGATCGCCGTGTTCGTCGTCGCCGTGGCGCAGTGGGCGTGGCAGCGCTGGGTGCTCACAGCGGAAGCGCACCGCCCACGGCCGACACTCCGGCACGACGTGCGCCTGGTCGTCAGCGCCGTGCTGACGGTGCTGGTCGTCGGCACCAGCATCGGCGGGATCGTCACCACCGTTCGCATCGGCGACTCGGGTGCAAAAGCTGTCTGGTCAGACTCGTCGGCCACCTGAGCGCACTCGTCCGCCCGCACGACGTCGTGTCGACCGGCAGCAGAGCCATCAGACGAGCTGGCCACGCCTGGCTGTCGATCTTCTCTCGGGACGATCTGCCCAGCCTTCCCCCAGCCCCAGATGATCTTGCGCCGGGAGGTGCGGCCTGATCCGATAAGTGCTTCACTGAGTGTGGCGGAAACGCCACGGCGGTGGGGCTCGCCGTCACCAACCTCGACTCAGGTCGACAACAGTCCCTATCTCAACCACTGGCGTGCCCAGATACCGAGATAGGAGACTAGATGACCACCGACACCATCGTCGTCGGGGCACATGCCCGAACGGCCGGCGTCGTTCTCTCGACCGCTGCCCGCATCGCGGCCCGGCTGTCGGCGCGACTCGTCGTCGTCTGGGTCGACGACTCTCGCGTCCCCGCTGACCCCGTTGACGGCAGCGGCCGAGGAGCGACCGCTCCCCTCGACCCAGACGAGTACGACGCCGTCGACACATCCGCCGTCGAGACTGCGGCAGCCCGGCTCCGGACCGAGGTGCAGATCACGGTCGACGTCCGTGTCCTCGCCGGTGACCCCGCAGAGGCGTTGGCCCGCGTCGCCGCCGACACGCACGCCGTGATGATCGTCGTCGGCTCCTCGAACGGTCCGGCCGCGGGCCTGAAGGCTGCACTGCACGGGTCCACGGCATCGTTCCTCATGCACCATCAGCTCGTGCCAGTCCTCGTCGTGCCGGTCTCAGAGGCACGGCCGTGACGACCCGGATCGCCCTCGTGCGACATGGCGAAAGCCAGGCCAATGCCGACGGGCTCTTCACCGGCATCACCGACTCACCCCTGACGACCGGAGGCCGGGAAGAAGCCCGCCGTGCTGCACACCTGCTCGACGAGGCGGGTTTCCGCCCGGCATCGACCCTGTGCTCACCGCTGGCCCGTGCGACTGAGACTGCCCGCATCATGGTGGCCGAGAACAAGTGGCCCGTGCCCGCCACCGTCGACGTGCGACTCCGGGAACGCGACTACGGCGACCTGACCGGACGGACCAAGGCTGATGTCCGCCGCTCAGCCGGCGAGGAGGACTTCACCCTGTGGCGGCGCTCCCTGGACACCCCGCCCCCGCCGTCCTCTGACGCGCTGTTCGCGAAGCTGTGGGCTCAGGATGCCCTCCGTCATGTGGAACCCGAGAACCGCACCCGGGCCGAGAGCCTGCTCGACGTCATCGCCCGGGTCCGCCCCGTCACCGAGGCGGTCAAGGCCGGGACCGCCGGCGGCACCGTGCTCGTGGTGGGCCATGGCAACAGCCTCCGCGCACTCTGCCTGCTGCTCGACGCGCTGACCCCGCTCGAGGTCGCCGCGCTCAACATCCCGACCGGACACCCCCTGATGTACGACCTCGCCTCCGATGGGCATCCGCTGACGCGGGGCGGCACGTACCTCGACCCGGCCGCAGCGGCCCTCGCCGCCGCGGTCATCACCCACGAAGGAGGAACCTGACGTGAACGACTACATCAGCGACCGCACCATCCACACCCACGACGTCGGCACCTACGTCACCCACGGAGGCGCACACCCCGTCCAGATCGTGTCCGCCCTCGGGCGGTCGATCTTGGACTCCCGCGGATTCCCCACCGTCCAAGTCGACCTCGAACTCGCCGACGGCACCCTCGTCTCGGGCGCCGCCCCCGCAGGAGCCTCGACCGGTGCCCACGAGGCCGTCGAACTCCGGGACGGTGGCGCAGCGTTCAGTGGCAAGGGCGTCCGACGAGCCGCGCAGATGGTCACCACCGAGATCGGCGACCTCCTCACCTCACGCCCCTGGGCCGGGATCAGCGAGATCGACCGTGCCCTCGCCGACCTCGACGGCACGTCGAACTGGTCAAGGCTCGGCGCCAACGCCGTCGTCGCGACCTCGATCGCGGCGTCCCGGGCGCTGGCCCGCGAAGCCGGCCTGCCCCTGCACCGGTGGATCGCCCTGCTGTCGGGGGCGAACGAAACGCTCCCCGTCCCGCACTTCAACGTCCTGAACGGAGGCGCCCACGCAGCTAACGACCTCGACTTCCAAGAATTCATGATCGCTCCCGTCGGGGCGACCAGTGAAGAGGAAGCGGTACAGACCGGAGCAGAGGTCTACCACGCCCTGAAGACGCTCGTACAGACGCGCTACGGCACCGCAGGGCTCGGCGACGAGGGCGGCTTCGCCCCGGCGATCAGCAACCCCGAGGAGGCCCTCGACCTCATCGTCCAGGCGATCACCGACGCCGGCCACCGGGCAGCGCTGGACGACGTCGCCATCGCCCTCGACCCTGCCGCGAACGGATTCGGCGACGGAGACGGCCGATACCGAGTCGCCGGGCAAGACCTCGATCGTGGAAGTCTCGCGGACCGGTACGGGGCCCTGCTCGAGGCGTACCCGATCAGGAGCATCGAAGACGCGTTCCACGAGGACGACCACGACGGGTGGGCGCTGATGGCGTCGCGGTTCGGCGGACGGGTTCAGCTCGTCGGCGATGACCTGTACGTGACTGACCCCAGAAGGATCGCCGAAGGCGCGGATCAGGGCTGGTCGGACGCCGTTCTCATCAAGCCGAACCAGATCGGTACTGTGAGCCAGACCCTCGACGCGATCGCGACGGCCCGGTCGCACGACATGGCCTGCATGGTGTCGCACCGCTCCGGGGAGACCACCGACACGTTCATCGCCGACCTCGTCGTCGGCACCGGGGTCGGCCAGATCAAATCCGGTGCCCCCGCACGCGGGGAACGGGTCTGCAAGTACAACCGCCTGACCGATATCGAAGCCGATCAGCCCGGACTTCCCTACGGCCTCAGCACGAAGGACGATGCATGACCTCACCCTCACCTGACTCACCGTTCCCGCCGCTGCCTTCGAGCAGAGGCGACGAGTTCCGAGGGCTGGGCCAGGACCCGGACCTCGATGTCGACGACTCCACGGGCACCGAACGGCCCGTGCACCTGCGGTGGCGGTTCATCGGACTCGTCACCCTCGGCGGCACGATCGGCACGGGCCTGCGCGAAGCCCTGGCGTTGAGCTTCCCCGCGGCCCCGGGCACCATCCCCGTGACGATCCTGCTGATCAATGTCGTCGGTGCGTTCGCGCTCGGGCTGCTCCTTGAGTCGCTGGTGCGACGAGGGCCGGACGCGGGTCGCCGACGCGACCTGCGTCTACTCATCGGAACAGGCGTTCTCGGCGGATTCACCACCTACAGCGCCCTCGCAGTCGACACCGCGACCCTGTTCGGTGACGCGCCGTCGATCGCCATCGCCTACGGTGTGGGCTCGGTCGTGCTCGGCGCCGTGGCTTCCTGGGCCGGCATCACCGGCGGTGCCGCCCTCCACCGCCGTTCTGAGGCGGCGTCGTGATCGCCCCATGGCTCTTCGTCGCGATCGCGGTCGCCGGTGGCGTGGGTGCGGCCCTGCGCCTAGTCGTCGATGGTGCCGTCCGCAGCACGCGGTCGGCGCCCATTCCGCTGGCAACCCTGGTCATCAACGTCAGCGGGTCGTTCGTGCTCGGCTTGCTCACGGGTCTCGCCGACCACGCGGGGCTGCCCCGAGAGTGGCTGCTCGTCGCGGGCGGCGGGCTCATGGGCGGCTACACCACGTTCAGCACCGCCAGCGTCGAGACCGTGCGCCTCGTAGCCGAGAAGAAATGGGTCGCGGGGATCGCCAGCGGCGCGGGCATGCTGCTGCTCGCTGTCGCTGCCGGGCTCGTCGGCCTCACCATCGGCACGTCATGACACCCTTCTGACTTCCGGGGCGACGCATTCCCAGGCGTCACCCCGGAACCGCCCAGGACGACCTGGTCACAGCCGGAGCCTGCCCCTCATGAGGGCTGAACATCGGGGCATGCTCGTGGTCTCATCAGGTTCGCGACCGCTTCGTGCAGCCGCGTCAGTCGGCGGCCGCCGACTCCCTTTTCCGTTTCGACGAACGAGTGAGCAGGAGAAAGCATCATGAACAACACCGTCATCCATGACTTGGTTTCCGAGATGCTGAGTCGGCTTCCGTCAGGTGGAGGCATCGTGGCTGTGGACGGCGATGCTGGCGAGCAACTCTCGGACATGGGTAGTCAGTTGGCTCGGGAGATCAGCGCGAGAGGCCTCACGTCGTCCGTCCGAGCATTCACGGGCACAGACTTCGAGTCCTCGACCGCCGGCACGGACGTGGTGTTGATCGTCGGCGAAGGCGCGCTGCAGCCTGGCGTCCGGACCCGGTGGAACTGGACTTTGTGGGTGGAAGCCTCCGGGGTGCGTGATCCGGCGAGCAACGACCGCACTGCGGTGGCGTTCGAGAGCTACCGGTCGCGTGACGAGCCCAAGGGCGCCGCCTCGGCCATCGTCGACGTCAGTGACCCCGAGGCCTATCGCCGTGATTGGAACGACGCCTGTTCGATCTGAGCCTCTCCCACACGCCCCCTCGTCATCCGCGGTCAGGCCAGAGGACGGGGAGGCGCGAGGAGCGTTCCGCGGATGACGCTGCCGTGGAAGGTGCGCACGGCGACCGTGATCCAGGCCCCGACGAGCCCGATGTAGAACACGACCGCCAGTACCTGCAGCGCGACGAGTCCCGTGTGCAGGGCCAGACCGTTCAGGCCTGTCACGCAGGTGCCGACGGGGAAGGTGAACGACCACCAGGTGAGTGAGAACGGGAGCCCCTGGCGGATGGTGCGGAGGGTGATGGCCGATGCCAGTGCCGCCCACATCAGGGCGAATCCCAGAGTGGGCACACCGTAGACGAGCCCGAAGGCGAACAGGGCGTGCGAGGTTCCCTGGTCGACGGCGAGGTGGGCGTTGCCACCGAGCAGGTTGGCTGCGGTGATCGACTGCCCCAGGGGGCCGAGGACGATCCAGAGGGTCGGGACCATGCCGGCCGGGCCGATCTTGTGCTGGGCCAGGCGTGACCAGATCAGCGTGATGATCACGATCGACGCCAGCAACGACAAGCCGAACATCGCGTAGCACCCCCAGAGCATGTTCTGCCTCGCCTGCCCCTCGGGCAGGAAGGGCAGCAGCAGCGCACCGGTCGAGGCAGACACCATCGGGGGAACCACGGGCATGAGCCAGCCGCCGAACGCGCTGTCAGGGGCCGTGTCGTGCCGGGTGAACGTCAGGTACGGGACCGCGATCGCGCTGACGAGGCCGAGCACCGTACCGATGGTCCACAACACCCAGTCGATGCCGACCGCCAGGGGCGTACCGAGGACGTCTTCACCCAAGAGCAGGGTGCCCGCGCCGACGGTCAGCAGCGCCATGGGCGGTGCCCCGTAGAAGTGCGCCATCACCGGATTGAGTCGATGCCCCCGGGCGGTGGCTCGGTAACGTACCCAGTGCATGACGGTCGCCGTGCTGAGAGCGACCAACAACACGCTGGCCAGTGCCCAGACGATGGTCGCGGCGGGGCGCAGCCCCGGGAACTGCAACGGCAGGGTCGCCGCAGCGTTGGCGACGATGCCGGTCCCCATGATCGACGCGAACCAGTTCGGGGTCAGGTTCGACACGATCTGCCCGCGGTGCTCGAGCTGGCGGAACAGACCGTGCGTGCGGGGAAGGGCGACAGTCGGTGTGATCGCGGCAGGCATGTCTCCATCTTCGTACGTGCGTCCGGCTGCCGATACGGGCGGATGCTTGTGGTGTCACAATCGATCCTTGTGACCGGACTCCCTGTTGATCTCGAGACGCTCCGACTGCTGGAGTCGATCTCGAGATCGGGCAGTCTGGGCCGAGCCGCGACATCGGTGGGCATCAGCCAGCAGGCGGCGTCGTCTCGCATCACGGGCGCCGAGCGGCGGCTGGGTCGTACGTTGCTCGTCCGCTCTCGGGCGGGCTCGGCGCTGACCGAGCACGGACTCCTGGTGTGCGAGTGGGGCCGACCCCTGCTCGAGGCGGCGACCACCTTCGAACGATCGCTGCACACCCTGACGACCGGCGCCTCCGACGCTCTCCTCGTCGCGGCGAGTCAGACGGTGTCAGAGGCGCTGATGCCCCGCTGGATGACAGCGGCAGCGGATCGTGTCCGGGTGCGCCTGGAGTCGGGCAACAGCGACTGGGTCGTCGGCGAGGTCCGTTCGGGGCGCGCGCACCTCGGGTTCACGGAGACCCCTGATGAGGCCGACGGGCTCGCCACGACCGTCCTGGGTGTCGACGAACTGCTCATCGTCGTCTCGCCCAGGCACGCATGGGCATCGAAGTCCGAACCCGTGACGGCAGCGGATCTCTCATCCACACCGCTCGTGTCTCGGGAGTCGGGCTCGGGCACTCGCCGGACCCTCGAGCTCGCGCTGGGGATCGACCCTGCCCTGATGGCAGAACCCGCTGCGCAGTTGTCGTCGACGGGCGCCATCCGGGCGGCCATCGCCGGTGGTGTGGGTCCGGGAGTCATCAGCTCGTTGCTGGTCGAGGACGACCTCCGCGCCGGGCGCCTCGTCACCGTCCCGGCAGCCGTCGACCTGAGACGCCCGTTCCGCGCCGTGTGGTCGGCCGGTCTGAGCGCCGGGGCGCAGGATCTCCTGGCCGTGATCGCCGCGTTGCAGCACAGCCCCGACTCCTCGCCGAGATGATCAGAGAAGCGAAGCGTGCCGGAGGGCCGTGACGGCCCGCAGGTGCTTCTCGCCGGCGCGGGTGGCGTTCGCCGGCGACAGATGGGGTGCCGCGAGCACGGGCACGACCCTCGCACGCGGTTCCAGGGTGAAGTACCTCATCACGCCCGTCAGGGCCGGGGTGCCGAAGGTCACGATCGCCCGCAGCTGCGGCAGAGAATCGAGCAGCTGGGCCAGGGCAGGGCGTGCGTCGTCGATATCAGTGACGGTCGGCGCCCGACCAAGGGCCCACGGGACGATGTTCCATCGCAGGTAGACGTTCCTGCCCAGACCCGACTCGATCCGTGCTCGCTTGAACGCAGACGCCGTCGGCCCCGGGTTGTCCTCACTGCTGATCGCGTCCTCGCCCTGCCTGATCGTGGCAGGACCGGGTGATTCCATCAGCACGAGAACTTTCGCCGCTGCTCCTCCACCTGATGGGTCGAAGCCAGGCACGAAGCGCGCACGTTCTGGTCCGGAGCTCCGCCATTCCGATACGAGCTGATCGAGGCCCCTGAGCTGCTGCATCCCTAGACGGTACGACGTCGAGGACCGTTTCCGCCCACGCTCGCCGACGACGCGGAACGACCAAGATGGAGTCCTCTCCGAGTGCGCTCGCACCACAGCAAGTGATCCAGTGGGCGATGGGCTTCTGGGCACCAGGTCCGGAGTTTAGAGCGCGTCCGGTGCCCGATCCCCTATCGGGACGCTCAGGAGGCGGGTGCTGATTCGGCCACGACGTTGCGAAGTGCCGAGATCCACTGATCGAAGGTGTCAAGGTGCGCGTCGTGAGATGCGCCCGTGAGATCTACGCGTCGGACAACACGCCCACGAGTCACGAATTCCGCCTTTTGCTCGTCCGAGAACATGCCACCATCCGCGTAGAGCACCAGGGTCGGCGCGGTGATGCTCTCCCACTCAGCCCACCGCGGCTCACCGACCGCTTCGATCGTGGCCTGCATGACGTCGGCGTCGAAGCGGGGATGCAAGCCATCGGCCCGTTCTTCGAGGTCCTCCACCCATGCACGCTCGAGGTGCCCCTCACCGAGAGCCGCCAAGGCTTGTGCCCGGTCGGTGAACGGAACATGCCAGGACCGGAAGAAGTCGCCGAGAGCTCTGTGCTCATCAGCCGTCCCACCGCCCTGATTGCCTTCGAGCATGACGAGCTGCCGCACGAGGTCCGGACGAGCCGCGGCGACGAGCATGGCCGTGTGCGCCCCCATCGACTGGCCGACGAGGGTCACCGGCCCCGACGTCTCTTCGCCGATGACGGCCTCGACGTCGGACACGTAGGCCTCGCGAGAGGTGTCCGCCGGCCTGGTCGTGCTTTGCCCGTGGCCTCGCTGATCGATCAGGATGACCCGGCGCCCGGCCAAGCCTTCCGCAGTGTCGATGAACTCGCGGCTGCTCCCTGCGAGCCCATGAAGGACAACCACTGCTGGCTCAGCACCTTCGAACACCCTGTAGGCGATCGTCACCCCGTCGGCGACTACCGTCTGCTTCATCGCCGAGACCATGACGCGAGCCTACGGGCACCGGACTTCTCGCATCAGGACCCGTGCGGACGACGATGGCTTAGCGGGACAGCCCTTGAATCGAATAGCGGCGCTCGATGCTGGCCGTCACCCGACCCCACTTACTGCCTGCGACGCGTCGCTGATGAATTTCGAAGACGTGCTGGTCTTCAAACCGCTCCTCGACTGACCAGACCAGCGGATCTCGGGTCTGGGCGACCACGAACGAGATGCACCCGGCTTCGGCACGCGTGAGCTTGATGTGATCCGCCAGGTGGAATCTGACGATCTCTGCCTGTTCCTCAGTGGCGCAGACGAGTTGACCAGTGAGATGTATCTCGCTCATGCGCCCACCGTACGGCTCTCGTGACCGTCCGTTAGTCGATCCCCTATCGGGCAGGGTCTTCCCCCTTCACTGGGGAGCGCACCAGATCCGTCAGCTTCGTAACCCGTTGCCGAGGAGGGTCATGTCAACTGAGGAGCAAAGGCCGAGCCGCGCGACTCTCGCGGTCGCGCATGGGGCCTGGATGGGCCTCCTCGCCGTGGGCACACTCACTGTCACGGCGATTCCAGGCTTCATCGGGTGGTGCGGCACAGCAGCGACGGGCTGTGAATCAGAGGCGCAGGTTGCCGAGGGGGTGGCTCAGGCCATCAAGAGCATGGGGATCGGAACAGCCGTTGTGGCCGCGGCTTTCGTGGCTCTGCCCTGGGCCCGGCTCAAGGTCCGTCTCTTGCTCACGGCAGCTTTCGTCGTGTTGGTTGCGCTCGTCGTGGCCCTGTCGCTCATCGTGACACGCTGAGCCAACGCCCAAGGCCAATCCCTACCGGGACAACGAAGGTGCCGCACCTAGCCCGATGTCGTGAGGAACGAGGAGGGACCTCGAAGTCGTGTGCCGATGCGACGTTGCGTCGCCTGCGAATCGAGGCGGACATCCAGCGGCCCTGGCATGGATGAACGTGCTCGCTGCGATGCGGGGATGCGAGACGGATCGAGACCGTCTCGAAGAGCGATCAGACGACCGAGGTCGTACCGGCTCATGGCCTCCGGGCCCGCGAGGTGATGCATGCCGCTCCGTCTCGCGCTGGCCAGTTCCAAGATCGCCCCTGCGAGGTCTTCGACGTGCACTGGGCAGCGCACATCATCGGTGAAGAGTTGCTCCTTGCCCCGGGCAGCCGCGTGTGTACGACGTTCATGCACGGACGCACCGTTGCTGCTGATGATGAGAGACGTGCGTACGATCGTGGATTCAGCGGCGACAGCGCGCACTGCTGTCTCTGCCGCTGCCTTGGCGGCGCCGTAGGGAGTGAGCGGGTCTGGCAGGGCCCGCTCGGAATAGGGCGAACGGGCGCCGGAGAAAACAGCGTCGCTCGAGACGAACACGAGGTGGGCGCCTGCCGCCGACGTCGCGACCGCTGCGTTGGCCGCACCGTCCGCTGTCGTGGCCCAATCCGACTGTCGATACGCGACGTTGATCACGACATCGGCGCGAGTGGCTTGGATCAGCTCGATGGTCGCCTGCCGGTCGCGGAGATCCAGTTGTCGCCACGCCGAACCACCTGACGGCGTCGTGGCAAGCGTGGAAGTACCGATCGCTTCAATCTCTTGAGCTCGCGCCTGAGACAGCAGCTCACCGCCCAGAAGGCCTCTACCGCCGAGAACGAGCATCCGCATGTGCCCAAGCTAGGGCCGAGCATCTCGTTTCGATACCTGCTGGGCTATCGGGACAGCCCCGTCTTGAGCGAGCGCACCAGTACCGTGGGCTCGTGAGTGACTTCTTCGTCGCAGGTAGCTGGCGCAACCGTGCGGCCATCGTCGAAGTCGTTCAAGCGCTCGACGACGCAGGGGCATCGTCATACAGCTTCGTCCGAGCCGAGTACGACGAAGGCGCTTCCGATTTCGCCCGTCCGGGAGGTGCGGACGACGCGGACCTCCATGAGCCGGGCATCCAGAGGCTCTTCGACCAGGATCTGGCCGCACTTCGCGATGCCGACCAGTTCGTGCTCGTTCTTCCCGCTGGCGCAGCGGCGCACATCGAGGCCGGCATCGCCTACGGGCTCGGGAAACACTGCTGGGCAGTGGGGCCGATCGATCGATCTGAGACCCTTTACCGCATCTTCACGGCCATGACTGGTGATGCGGCGAGTCTCGTCCAGCATCTCGAGCGCTCCCGAACCCTCCAGTGACCGATCGTCTAGTGAGACGGGTGCCCGGTCTCACGAGCGCGGCCGGGCATGTAAGGGAGAAAGTACAGCTGACGAGGACGCAGTCGATGTACTCCGTCCCGATACGAGCCGCCGATGACAGCGCCGTCGACGTCCAGATCCCACCAACCGAAGTCGTCACCGCTGACGACGACCGAGTCGTCCTTGGTCACTAGGACCTCGAAAGGCAGGGCTCCATGCCGGTGCGGGGTCACGGTCACGACACGGTCGAACTCGGCCTGAACGGTGGAGACCTCGACGTCGCCAGCCTGGCCGACCATGGCGACGACCCGGGCGACGAATGCGTCAAGACTGCCAGGCTCGGGGCGCCCGGTCAGGAGATGGTCCGTGAGCAGGAACCAAGCCTCTGCGAAGTCGGATTCATCCCAGCCCAGCTCCCACCGCCGCGCGGGCATGCCTGAGGTCGGGGCGATGTCGATCACCAGCCCGTCAGCCGCGACGACCGAGAACGGGCCCACGTGAAGCATCGGCAGTGTCAAGCTGCCTGACCCGAGGGATCTTGCCCGGACGGCGCCACCGAACTTCTCGCCGGCGCGAGTGGCGAACAACTCGAACCGCTCGATGACGTCGTCGGGGACCGGTGCCATGACTTCATCCTGCGGTATCAAGACCCAGCCCGGCCATCACAATTCACGCTCAGGCCTGATCGGCCAGCCACCCCCTATCGGGCACCCGCAGACCTGGCGATGGCGGACCCGACCAACTGACCGATCGGAAGCCCACGACGCCTGTGGCCGTCGACCAGCAGCGCCTGCATCCCGGCTGCCCTGGCTCCGTCAACGTCCTTCACCGGATCGTCGCCGACGAACAAGCATGCCCCCGGCTCGACTCCGAGCTCAGAGGCAAGAACAGCGAAGGCCCTCACGTCGGGCTTCGAGAAACCGACGCGCTCAGACGTGCAGACGACATCGAACTCGACGAGGAGACCTGTATGCCGGAGCTTCGCTAGCTGCTGAGCCTCCGTCCCGTTCGTCAGCAGCCCGATGCGATGACCGGACGCGCGCAAGCTCTGAAGAAGCGGAAGCGCATCGGGGAATGCCCGCCATGACGACTCGTACGCCCGCAGATAAACGTCGAACAGCTCGTCGACATCGACGTCAACGGCAGGGACATCGACCCCGAGCGGAGGGAGGACCGAGCGCAGGCGTTGACGGCGCTGCTCCGAGAAGCCGATCTCGCCCGACCGCCAGCGCTCGAAGTGCAGCTCTTCGGCGGCGAACCAGCTCGCAAGAGTCGAGTCGGACGCGACCACGCCGAGCGAGCCGAGGAAGTGGACCGCGGCGGATCGGGCTGAACCGTGGTGATCGAACAGCGTCCCGTCGAGGTCGAAGCCGACCGCACCCACTGGCGTCACCGCGCCAGTCTAGAAGTAGACCGGTGGCCGATCCCTACCGGGCACTACGCCATCTCGGCCTTCGACAACGCCGGCATCGTCACCCACGCCGAGGGCCTCGAACAGTTCGCCACCGACCCGTTCATCACCGTCCCGCTCATGGTCGGGGTGTTCGTCGGCAGCCTGGGCTTCCCCGTCTTCATGGTCCTCATGGTCCACAAGACGCACCTCCGACGCTGGAACCTCCACACGAAGGTGACCGTGACGGTCACCACTGGGCTGCTGATCGTGGGAGCGGTGATGTGGACGCTCCTCGAGTAGGGCAACACAGCGACCATGGGCGACCTCCCGGCGAACGAGGAACTGGTCCACGGGCTCTTCGCGTCGACCATGATGCGAAGCGGGGGCTTCGCGCTCGTCGACACCGGCGCCTCTCACCCCATCACCCTCCTCGTCACCGACGCCCTCATGTTCGTCGGCGGCGGGTCCGCCTCCACGGCCGGCGGCATCAAGGTCATGACGAACGCGCTGCTATTCCTCGCGATCGCGGCCGAGGGCAAGGGTGACGAGAACGTCCGCCGCCGCACCCTCCTGTACGACTACCCGAAGGACCGCCCTGTCATCGGCTGATGCCGGGCGGGAACTCCGCCGGGCTGGAACGTTGACGGGCGCCGCCTCCGAGGAGAGGACGCCCGTCAGGCCGACACTGCGAGGTCAGCGCTCGTTCGTACCGTCCAGGTCGGCGGAAGCGGGTGCGTCCTCGTCGAGGCGGCCGTCGATGGCCGGGTCGGGCGACACGACGTCGACCCGCAGCGGCGGCTCGGCGACGACCGCCGACGCCGACGCATCCGGGCCCGAGACGGAACCCTGTCGAGCACCGCGGACGCGGCGCTTGACCGCCTCCCAAGGTCCGGTCAGGCCCTTGCTGCTCGCCTGGGCGGGCGCGTCGACCTCGAGACCGTAGTAGGCACCGACGTGCTCGAGGAGAACGTCGCGTTCGGCTTTGTCGTACGCGCGTCGTTCACGGTTGAAGGCGATGATCGTCGACCAGCACGTCAGCAACAGCACGATGCTGAACGGCAACGCCGTCGTGATCGCCGCAGTCTTCAGGGCGTCGAGCCCGCCGGTCAGGAGGAGCGCGACGGCGAGCAGCGCGGCGACGAGGGCGAAGAACACGCGCATCCAGTTCTTCGGCTCGATGTCACCGCCCGACGCGATCATCGCCATGACCAGCGATCCGGAGTCGGACGAGGTGACGAAGAACACCCCGATGAGGAGGATCGCACCGAAGGTGAGGACGGTCCCGGCGGGCAGGCCGCCGAGGAGTGCGAAGAGGGACCCTTCGACGTCGACCGAGCCGTCGGCTCCGACGAGGCCGCCGGCACCGTCGGTCTGCTGGTGGATGGCGGCGCCGCCGAGGACGGCGAACCAGAGGAAGGTCAGCGCGGTCGGGACGAGCAGCACGCCGAAGACGAACTGGCGGACCGTGCGGCCCTTGGAGATGCGGGCGATGAAGATGCCGACGAACGGCGCCCATGACATCCACCAACCCCAGTAGAAGGTGGTCCAGGCGCCCTGCCACTCCTCACCGGCGGCGCCCTGCTGAGCGGTCACGTTGAACGACAATCCGACGACGTTCTGGAGGTACGCACCGATCGACTGGACGAAGTCGCGGAGCAAGAACTGGGTCGGTCCGACGATCAGGATGAAGAGGAGCAGCGCGGCGGCGAGGATCAGGTTGAAGTTCGAGAGGATCTTCATGCCCTTGGTGACACCGGTGACGAGCGACACGATGGTGACGGCGGTGATGACGGCGATGATCGAGATCTGGCTGACGATGCTGCTGTCGGCGATACCGGCGGCTTCCAGGCCGGCGCCGATCTGGATGACACCGAGGCCGAGCGACGTCGCGACGCCGAACAGGGTGCCGACGAGGGCGATGACGTCGATCAGGTTGCCCCAACCGCCACGGACACGATCGCCGAGGAGGGGTTCGAGGGCCCATCGGATCGAGACCGGACGGCCCCTGCGGTGGATCGCGTAAGCGAGGGCGAGGCCGAGGACGACGTAGATGGCCCAGGCGTGCAGCCCCCAGTGCAGGAACGTCTGGGTCAGGGCCTGCTGCGCGAGCTGGTCTTCCGTGCCCGTGACGCCAGGTCGCGGGGAGGCGAAGTGGCTGAGGGGCTCGGAGACGCCGTAGAAGACGAGGCCGATGCCCATGCCGGCCGCGAACAGGAGCGCGAACCAGGAGCCGGTGGAGAATTCGGGTTCGTCTTTGTCCTTGCCGAGCTTGATGCCACCGAACCTGCTGAAGCCGAGGAACAGGCTGAACCCGACGAAGAACGCGGCGATCAGAACGTAGTACCAGCTGAAGTTCTTGACGATGCCGCTCTGCAGGCCGAGGAAGAGCGCCTCAGCCGAGGCCGGGGCGATCAGGGTGTAGGCGACGAAGCCGAGGACGACGACGGCGGCGGGCCAGAAGACCCATCGGCGCAGTTGCGGGGTGGTCGAGACGGTCTCCGTCAGGGAAGCGGGATGGTCGGCGGTGGGCCCGGAAGCGGACGGTGTTGTCGTAGCCATCCATCCATGGTGACGGCTCAGAGGCGCCCACGGCCGAGTAAAGGGGCGATCGGCGATGACATCTCGACAACGATCCCCGCCACAGCCAGAGGCACCGCGCACAAGACGAGCACCGCCAGCTCAGGCACTGGCTGAACGATCAGCCCTTGGCCAGCTAGGCGTCCTGGTGCTCGTAGTGCCGGTTGCGCGGCCTGAGGACAGCTGTCGCAAGGCCAGCAGCAAGGACCGAGGCGATGAGGATCGCGACCTTGGCGTCGTCGTCGTGGTCGCTGCCGAGCCCGTAGCTCAGTTCTGCGACGAGCAGGGAAACGGTGAAGCCGATGCCGCCGAGGAGGGCGACACCGGTGAGGTCGATCCACGTGATCGTCCGGTCGAGCTCTGCCCGGGTGATGCGGGTCGTGATCCACGTCGTCACGAGGATGCCGATGGGTTTGCCGACGACGAGGGCGGCGATGATGCCGATGGTGACCGGACTGGACAGCGCGGTCCTCAGCCCGTCGAGGCCGCCGAAGGCGACGCCCGCGGAGAAGAACGCGAAGACGGGGACGGCGAAGCCGGTGGAGATGGGCCGGAAGCGGTGCTCGAAGACCTCGGAGAGCCCGGGGCCGGTGCCCGGTCCGCCGCTGGCTTGGCTGCGGATGACGGGGACGGCGAAGCCGAGGAGGACGCCGGCGACGGTGGCGTGCACGCCCGAGGCGTGGATGAGTCCCCACACGAGGACGGCGACCGGCAGCAGGATGAACCAGTTCGCAGCCGGGTGCAGGCCGAAGAAGCGTCGGAACCGCTGCGTGAGGAAGACGTACGCGGCGAGCGGGACCAGGGCCAGCACCAAAGGGAGCACCTCGATGGCGCTGGTGTAGACGAACGCGATGATGCCGATGGCGATCAGGTCGTCTACGACCGCGAGGGTGAGGAGGAAGATCCGCAGCGCAGCAGGGAGTCTCGAGCCGACGATGGCGAGGACCGCGACGGCGAAGGCGATGTCGGTGGCCGTGGGGATCGCCCACCCGCGCACCGCTTCCGGGTCGGCGATGTTGATGGCGGTGAAGATCAGGGCAGGAACGAGGACTCCGCCGAACGCGGCGGCCACCGGCACGATCGCCTTGCTGATCTTCCGCAGCTCTCCCGCGACGAATTCGCGTTTGAGCTCCAGCCCGACGAGGAAGAAGAAGATCGCCAGCAGCCCGTCCGCAGCCCACTCCCCCACGCTGAGGTGCAGCCCCAGGGCCGCCGGGCCGAACTCGAAGTCACGGATCGCGAAGTACGCACCCGACAGCGGAGAGTTCGCCCACACGACGGCGACGACCGCCGCGACGACCAGGACGATGCCGCCGACGGTCTCCTTGCGGAGGATCTCCCCGAGACGGGTGGACTCCAAGGAGGTGTCCTCAGCGAACAATCCGGGAGCAGCGGCTGAGGGACGGGAAGGGGTCAGGTCGTCGTGTGGCATCGCTCCTTGTCTTATCAGACAGCGGCAGCTCGACACCCCACCAGGCAGGTGCTGAAGGCCAGAACTGGCTATCACGGCGTCCCGCAGGCGATCGGCCAGTGGGGGCACAGCTGACGTAGTTCCAGCACCGAGCAGCTCGATGCCGACTTGCTCCGGGACCGGGCTGGGTGGTGCGAAGAGGTATCGGTGACGATCGTGTCACGAATGCCGACACGTGCTGCGCAGCAACCTATGCACGCGGAAGGATGGAGGCATGGGGGATGCCATCGACGACCTGCTGGACATGTTCGCGACCGCCGACGTCGGAGCGACCGTCCTGCCTCACGAGGGCGTTCCTGAAGAGGTCGACGCTGTCATCGCTGAGGTCGCTCGAGAGCGTAGCGTGGAAGTAGTCGTCGCCAGGACGCCCGAGATCGTGCATGTGGCTTGGCGTCCCTTGCAAGCTTGACACGGGTCGAACCTCGGCCGACATCGACCTGCCGCACGGTCAGCCTTGTTCGTCAATCGTGTCCGTTAGGGGATCCCCTATCGGGCGCCGGAGGGGCAGCACATGTTGCCCTCATGGGTTTCGTCATGGGAGCTCGTGACGCTATGGCGAAGCTGTCATTCTGGATGGGTGTGGAACGACAAGTTGCCTGATGGTCGGGATCCACGACCGGTGTACTGGATCGTGATGGGTTCTCTGACCGTCTTGGGTGGAGTCGCGTGGTGGGCAATCATCCTGAGCGGTCGTGTCGGCTTTTCCTCCAGGGGACTTGAGTTCGCCCTTATCCCTATCGGGGTTGGGGCAGTGATCTACGGGGCCATCCTTCTCGCCCGAGCTAGGCGCCGGCGCTAGACCACAGCGCGACCCCGTGACCTACCGGGCGAACGAGGGGAACTCGTCGCGACTGGTAGCGGCCGGGACGTAGCGAGTGTCATGGGCTGCCGAGTATGACGCCCGCTGCGACTAAGAGGCCTACAAGCCCGCCCAGCTGAATTTGCCACCCTCGATAGAAGTCGGCGCCGTTTTCACGTCGGCTATTCCAGGGCGCTGAGTTGAAAAGGTTTGCGAGCTCGTCGGCCTTCCAGATGGTCACCGCTGAAGCCAAAGCAATGACTAAGCCCCCAAGTATCTGCATCACTGCATCAGAACGATCGGTTGCTTTGTTCGGTCAGGTTCGTAAGTGGCAGACCATGTCGACTTGAGGGCAGAGCGAGAAGCACTCCTACGGCTACGTAGCCGAAGGGCACCAGAACGAGCAGCACCCACCACCCTGACCAGCCGGCGTCATGGAGGCGACGGACGCTGACGGTGAGCCACGGCAGGACAGCGACAAGGGCTAGCAAGGCGAACCCGCCGACGGCGATCTGGGACACCGGCGGAAGAATTGAGAACAGGTACCCCCACACCGGCACGGGGTTGAAGGTCTCGAGAGCCTGATCGACGTCCGGCGGCGCCTCCGGGAACCCAGTCGGATCGGTGAACAATGCAACTGCCCCGATGAGGAAAACGATGTTGATGGCGAAGGCGATGAGGACCCACCACAAAGTCCAGAACCAGAACTCCGCGCGTGACGCTCCACCACGGAAAGTTACGTAACCGCGCCAGAACCGTCCGAAGGAGGCCACAAAATTCGCTTCGTGCCACGGCGTACCGATAGGCGGCTGGGCGGAGAGAGTCATGCCCTACTTTTACCGGTTGCACACAATTCAGGCTCATGCCTGATCAGTAGCCGGTTCCCTATCGGGCGCCGTCCACGAGTGCGTTCAAGCGATCGACCAGCTGCGCCATTCGGGGCGGTCCTAGTCGAAGGACGAGCGACTCCGAGAACCAGCGCATCCAGACCGCCTCGACATCCTGGGTAGCGACGACGCCGGCCTTGAGAAGAATGCGAACGAGGTCAACCGCCTCCATCTCGTATTCATCCGACGGAGCACCGTCCGGCGAACCAGACTCGAGACCATACGGGTCCACATCGCTGAGAACAGCCAAGACACCAGCGAGGGTCTTCCTGTACGTGACTGTCCCCGCTCTCATGCCCCAATGATGCCTGGGGCCGCCTCGACCGGTGACCCATCGTCCAACGGGCACACGACGGCCCCGTGCTCGCTTGGCGGAGCAGTTAGGACTGCACGAACCAAGCGACCATGCAAGCCAGCCCCAGAACAGCAATAGAGACCGTGAGCACAGCAGAGCGGATGCGACTCTCTTTCGACATCGCCTTGCCACCACTGAAACGAGCGGCCGTGACTACGTTCATCCCAACGGCGACGACGACGCACACAAGCCCGATCGCCAGGAGAAGGTCCGAGGGTGCCATGGCACTCATCTTGCCTTCCAACTCGCTTGACCTCGCGTACCCATCCTTGTTCAACCTGCTTCTAGCTCACCTCGTCGGCGCATAGCCCGGCAGGCGATCCCCTAACGGGCACCCTTAGAGCAGGCGTCGTCGGCGCAGAGACACAGTGATCGATTCGAAAGCGTGAAAGGCACTGCCGAGTCCTGCCCCAAGAAGGAGCCCTAGTGAGTCACCTAGAGCACCGAGCCGAGTGACGAACGGGCACCACTCACCTGACACGACGAGCCTTACCCGCCGGGGCAGTAGCCGCTCGTGCCGAAGCAGGGAGGCGGATTGTTGCGAGGGGCCTTGTTGACTCCGACGGATCTGCTGTCGAAGTATTCACGGTTGTACTCGATCCCCAGCACATACGCGGTCCCCGTGGCACTCATTGCCGTTGCTAGTTTGTCTCCTTCCAACCCAGCCGTAGACGAAACGACGACGTCTGTTGGGTGGAAATAAGCGCGGTCTAAGAAAGCGTCAACTGTCGCGACGACAATTGTCGTCTCGTCCGTTCCGTAAGCTCTCGACGCGGGATGTGCCGTGAGAACGCCAAAGGCAGGATCGGCAAGCAAAGGGAGATCCTCTGTGTCTGCGAACGGGTCCACCGGAGAGATATCTGAGTCTTTGAGGGCGACAGCAGCTTGCTCGAGCGCCTGCTCAGAGGTTACGGCGTCGAGGAGGGCATAGACAGCTCGGCCCTGTTGAAGGCAACGGGTACCACTCGCGTCGTCGAACAGGCCAGACGGGTCATCGGCGAACGTGCAGGTGTCTTCTCGCGCAATAGTGATTCGCGGAGCCGATACCGAACCGGGCCACGCCAAGGCGTCGTCCGCTAGTTCTGTTGCCTCTGACCGCACATGCTCGGCCAGCGAGGGATCAACCACCTCAGACGCGCAGCCCGTCAGAGTCAAACCCAGCACCAACAGGAGCGGACCTGTTCGTTTCCCTCTCACTGTTCCCCCTTGACGCGAGCGTAACGCCCCTCCTCGACCTCAAAGCATCTGCGACCGCAGGACGATCCTCAATCGGGCAGACCAAGTCTTGCGACCTAGCTGTCACCGATTCAGAGCGATGAGGGGCCATGTCCTACGACGACGGCATACAGTCTCGCCTTCAGCAGCGACGGGTCCCTCGCATCGCTGCTGCGCTTCTCGCGGCAGCTTTCGTACTTCTCGTCTTGCTCCCTCTGCTGCCTAGTCCCTACGTCTCGGGCGGCGCGCGACTCGCGTTGTTCCTTCTGCCCCTCCCTCCGCTCCTGGCTTTCGGGGGCACACTCGCAGCACTTCTCGACCGAAAGGTCGGCGTGAACAGCAAGGTCGTGTGGGCTGTGGGCTCAGCCCTCTTCGGGTTCGTCTGCGTGCCGGCACTCCTCGTGCTCGTCACCCTCATAGCGAGGCCCTAAAGAATGGGCTCTCTGCCCAGCGTGATCCCCGGTGGACCTATTGGCCGCTGAGCGATCGTCCATCGGGACGTCGACGGGGGGCGACTGCAGCGAATCCCGGACCCCTCTTATGGGCGTGGCAGTCCATGTTCGGCTTTCCTATGCTCCGAACATGGACCACGTCTCCGGCTCGATGTCCGCTCTCCTCCGGATCGCCCGCGACCACGCTCTTGCGTCCGTCCCGTCCCGCGGTCCGATGCTCCCCTTCGCCTTGACCGACGACGGACGCGAACGAAAGCTGCGACGATGCATGGCCGAACGGCTGGAAGACGCCCTCGAGCAGACCTACCAGGTCGTGTCTTCCATGGTGGGACTGGAAAGCGCCGTGATCGTCTGGGACGGCTACTTCACGGGCGCCGACGGCCGGTCCGAAGCCATCTTCTTCGAGGTGCACGAGTCCGGGGCTGCGAACAGTGTCGTCTCCGTGCAGCGCTACCGACGCGCGGGCTTGTTCACCAAACGCATCCTCCCGGTCGGCGAGCTCGAGCAAGTCATCGACGACCGTCCGACGGTGATCAAGAACTGATCATCGCCTGAACCTCGACCCTAACCCATTCCCTGCAAGCAACCAGTCCGGATGTCTTCGCAAGACGCGGTGCCCTCGACAAGGCCTCGCCCGCTACCCGATCCCCCTGTCGGTCGCCCCCGGATCTCCATGACTGAGGCGCGAGAGAATGCACCATGACGACCTCAGAGGCGCTTCGCCTTGCCTTCTCGCCGCTGCTTTTCGTGGCGCTTGGCTTGCTCGCCTACATCGGCATCAAGTACAGCCAGGGCAAGGAACTACCCCGACGGGCGAGACTCCGCATCGTAGGCATTGCCGGAGTCGTCATGCTCATCGCCGTCTCCCTCTACGTCGCAAGCTGGCTCATCTGAAGCCAGCGCCGCCCGCAGGGCCATCCCCTATCGGGCGGCCGTCGAAAATGCAGAACATATGGCTTGAACGTAATTGCGTTCTGTGCGGGCAGGATGGGCTAGCTGTAGGCGCGGAAGTGGAGACGCTGGGGCCGGAATGGCAGCCTGGGTCCCGGAATCGGCCCTAAGAAGTAATCACCGTGTTCGTCGAGCAAGGTGACGCCTCGCCACGTCCGTCTGATGCTGCCGCCGTAGAGCACGACCTGTTCGATCAGGTCCTTCGCTGCCGCCATGCCGTCATCGTCGCTGCGTCCGGCGCCGAAGGTCCACCAGTGAAGCTGCGAGCCCTCGACCACAACATTGCCGTCATGCCGCACGTGAACGTAGAAGGGCAAAGCGGAACCCCGATCAGGAACCACCCGGACCTCCAGGTCGAACTCAGCGACGGCAGCGTGGACCGTCACCCGGCCGTGAGTACCGACGAGTGCCTCGATCCAGCCTGGCAGGCCCCCTGAGGCGGTCTTGTCGATGGTCATCCTCAGCTGCCGTCGCTCGAGCAGACTGAATGCCCGGTCGACACCGGGTACGTTCCACTCGAGCTCTAGTCTTCGGCCGCCAGCGAATTCGACGACGATCCATTGCTCACCGATGAACGACAGTCCGGGGACTTCCAGAAACGGCAGGCGATACGTGTCGGGATCGAGCAGGGTCAAGGAGACGTGGTCCGTCCCGAACGTCCTCCTGGCTGCATCAGTCAGCCGCCCGAATGTGGCTTCGTGATGGGGCGGGATCGGCACGGCCTCAGTATGCCGATCCCCGATGGAGGGCGCTTGACCGAAACTGCAAGTAGAGAGCAAGACCCTACGTCTGCTCAGCTCCCAGTGAACGATGGGGAACCGGATGGGGCGATAGACTGCCTAGCAACGAAACCTCTGCCGACCACGGCGGAGGTTTTCTTGTATGAGCACCCTCACGCCCCTGACCATCCACGCCGCTGACGAACGACACCGCCCACAGCTCGAACAGCTCTGGACCATGTTCCGGCACGAGATGTCCGCGTACACCGGCACACTTCCCGACGAGCACGGCCGCTTCCGACAAGAACGACTCGATGCTGGCCTCTCCGAACCGGGCTGGTCCGCACACGTCTTCCATCTCGGGCCGCACCCGGTCGGGTTCGCGGTCCTCCGCGGACTCGACACCGAGGAGCACGTGATCAGTAGCTTCTTCATCGTGCACGGGGCGCGACGCTCTCGCATCGGACGATCGGCCGTGACAGAGCTGACCGCCGCGCACCCCGGTCGGTGGGCTGTTGCCTTCCAGGACCGCAACGAAGTCGCAGCGAAGTTCTGGCACACAGTCTCTGCTGAACTCGACCGGTCGTGCACGTTCGAGCAACGTGAGGTCCCCGGTCGACCTGAACTGCCCCCCGACTCCTGGGCACAATTCAGTGTCCGATAGCCGATCGGTCACCGATCACCGGTGGAAGCTAGCCACTCCCCCGCATTTACGGGGCGCCGGCTGTCTCGATAGGTCAGTCCGAAACTGATCTCGATGACCGATCGTCTATCGGGACGCCTGAAATTCAGTGGTCGAAGGCCACGGCCTGTGTTTTCAGCTCAGGATTCCGACACCAGTTAGTTGCTCGGACTTTAGCCAGAGGGCGGCGGCTGTCGCGGTGTCGGAGGCCACGGCGGCGAAGGGCTGCCCGAGCGCGTCGGGGGCGGTCTTAAAGCCGGTAGGGCCCCAGAACAGCGCGGGCGTGGCCTCTTGATTCAGGGCGGCGGTGAGAACTCCGATGTCGGCAGGTCCTGGATCGCGGCCGATGACTCGGGCAACAGCGCCGGTCAGAACCCTCGTGGCTGCGGAGGGGTATGTCGCGTGGAGGGGCGTGCGCGCCATGCCGGGGTGTGCGGCAAAGCTCCGGACCGGACTGCCCTGTGCGCTGAGGCGTCGCTGCAGCTCGACGGCGAAGATCACATTTGCCAGCTTGGAACGGCTGTAGGCGCGCCCGGGTGAATACGAGGTGCGGTTCGAGAGGTCGTCGAGGTTGAGCGTGGCCCCGGTGTACAGGGCAGAGGACACGGTGACGATTCGGGGGTCGACTCCGGGTACGAGGAACGGGAGCAGATGCCCCGTCAGGGCGAAGTGACCGAGGTGGTTCGTCGCGAACTGGCTTTCAATGCCGGCGTGGTCGTGTCGGAGGGGGACGCTGCTGATCCCAGCGTTGAGCACCAGCAGGTCGAGAGGCGCGTCACCCATGGCCTTGGCGAAGTCACGGATCGAGTGTGGGTCGATGAGATCGAGTGGCGCGACGATCAGGCGGCCAGCCGGCAGGTTCAGCTCTGCGATCAGGTGGTCTCGTGCGCGCTGGGCCCGCGCCGTGTCACGGGCTCCGATCACGACTGTGGCACCGCGACGGATGAGCGCCCGGGTGGTGACCACGCCTAGCCCACTGGACCCGCCTGTGACGACTGCGCGCCGACCGGTGAGGTCCGGGGCGGAGGCAAGAGGATCGGACAGGCGGGTGCGAATCGGGTGCGTCAGCGGGGTCATGCTCGGAGCGTAGAGTCTGACGTCAGCGTGAAGGTCAAGGACCAGGAAGGGCACCATGCGAATCGGTGAGCTGAGCAGGAAGACGGGTGCGACTCCGCGTGCTCTGCGGTACTACGAGGAGCAGGGCCTCCTCAGCGCGGAGCGCCAGTCGAACGGCTACCGCGAGTACGCCCCGAACGCGGTCGCGATGGTCGAGACGATCCGCTCCCTCCTCGACATGGGCATGCCCTCGTCCCTGGTCAAAGACGTCTTGCCCTGCACGGTCGGAGAACGATCCAAAGCGGCTTGCCCAGATCTTCTGCGCCAGGTCGCCACCTTGCGAGATGACGTACGGACGCGCGCCGCTCGCTTCGAGATGATCGATGCCTCCCTCACGTCATACCTCACCGCCAACGCGTGACCTACTGTGAGCGTGCCCGACGTGTGAACGAAGCCGAAGCCGAAGACGAAGTCGTCCGTTGGCCGATCCCTAGCCGGACGCGTCGGCGCCAGCGCGCGGAGGCATCACCTCACCGCGTGGCTGCTGGGTTCAGTGGCCCCGGAGGAGACGTGTCGCGAAGCTCGGCTACTACTTCTTCTTCTTCCCGATGCCGTCGTCCCAGATGGTGCGCAGGATGCTCGGTCGACCATCGAGGGAGCGCACGTACAGCGTCTCCCGGTGGTGCTGCGTGCTGCTCGCCTCGGTGAGCATGATGGCCGCGAGGTCCTGTCGAGCGATGAACTGCCCGGCCATCGGCGCCAGCGACACCTCGACGGGTCCCGCCGCCTCCTTGTCGAACAGGGCAGGCGGTCGAAGGATCGTCCAATCCATACCGCTCCCCCGCACGATCTCCTCCATGCGCAGCATGTCCGCGTACATGGTGCGTCCCAGGCTGTGGATGACGGGTCCGATGAGGTACTTGCCGATGATCCGGCTCACCGGCGAAGTCACCGGGAAGCCGTCGGGGTCCACGGCGGACGAGGTGACGACCACCAACCGGCGACCGCCCGTCTGCGCCATGGCCTCAACGAGGCAGCGGGCACTGTCGGAGTAGAGACTGATCGACACACGGCTGTACGGCACCCCCAGCGCGGACAGCACCGCATCGGCTCCCGTGATCGCCTCGACCACGTCCGCGATGACAGTCGCGTCGCCCTTGAACACCGTCAAGCGATCGTGGCGTTGGGCGAACTGCTCCGGGTGGCGGGTGACCGCTGTCACCCGGTGACCGGCCGCGAGGGCCTGCTTCACGGCGGCAGCGCCCGTGCCGCCGTTGGCTCCAAAGATCGTGAGAGAGAGCCGCTGCGTCGCGGGGATGCTCGAGGTCTCCTGCTCCTCGTTCACCGCGTGGCGCCGTGTCGCTGGACAGCGGATCCGGTGTCGGACATGGTGGGCCTCTCCGTCAGTAACAGGACTCTGCATGTCGAGAGTACCGCGGTACTGATCGGCTGGAAGTATGAGCGCATGGCAGGTCACGACGGCGAACGACCGGATCTCGACGACATCCTCACCTGGAACTTCGTCCGCTCGGCTCGCCTCATCGGCGGCCGGCTCGCAGGGAGGTTGGGCGAGCTCGAACTGAACCCGGTGCACTTCGGCGTCCTCGCGTTCCTCGACCGCGACGACGAGATGACATCGGCCGAGATCGCACGCGCCGTGCTGGTCCGCCCCCAGAGCATCGCCCCTCTTCTCGACGGGCTGGAGAGCCGCGGACTCGTCACCCGCACGGGCGCACGCACCCGAGGGCAGCGCAACCCCGTCCGGATCACGACAGATGGCCGGGCCGCTCTGCATGCGGCGTGGGTGATCGCGCTGGAAGCAAACGATCTGAGGGACGTCGGTCTCGACGCATCTGAGAGCGCTGAACTGAACAGACTCCTCCTCAAGATTGTCCGCAGTAGCTAGGCGATCGCATAGATAAGGCGTCCCAACAGGGAATCGGTCACCGCCCACCGGCGGAGACTAGCCACTCCCCCGCAGCTACGGGGCACCAGCCGTCTTAATAGGTCAGTCCGGAACTGATCTGAGTAAGCGGCCCCTTACCGAACGCGGAGTCTGGCTAGGCGTCGAACCCCAGCGAACGCAAGACGGCCATGCCCTCAGGTCGAATCAACGCTGCCCAGATCAGGATTCCGGCGACCAAAACGAACGCAACTATCCCAGCGACGAGAGCCGCACGACTGCCCGGACCGTCCTTCATGGCTACCCCCGAGTCAAGCTACCCCGATGCGGCCCGAGAAAGGATCCTTTACCAGACGGTCACTGGTTCCCAGATCATCACGGCATCGACTCGTAGTGGTGCGAACTCGAACGATCACGGTCGCCGGTCAGCCGACCTGCACGAGGCCGGCTCTAATACCCCAGAGGACTGCCTGCAGCCGGTCGCGGGAACCGGTCTTTTGGAGGAGCCCGGCGAGGTGGTACTTCACGGTCGTCAGCTCGACGAACAGGCTCTGCGCGATCTCCGCGTTCGACGACCCCACAGCGAGCAGCTGCAGCACGTCGAGCTCACGAGCGGTAAGCCCGGCACCCTCCGCGTTCTCACGCGTCGCCCGCCCCACGGCGCCTGCGCGACGCTCGCCGAACTCTCGGAGCACGCGGCGGGTGAGCCTCTGATCGAGCGTGCCCTCGCCAGCCGCGACCGATCGGACAGCGCTGACCAAGGTGGCCTCGTCCGTGCCTTTGAGGAGGAACCCGGCTGCGCCCGCCTCGAGCGCGGCGAAGACGTCGGCGTCGACGTCGAAGGTCGTGAGGACCAGCACGCCTGCGTCGATGGTCGGGTCGGCAGTGATCTGCCGGGTGGCGGTGATGCCGTCGGTGCCGGGCATGCGGATGTCCATACACACCACGTCGGGGCGCAAGGCACGGGCGAGGCTGACGGCCTCGGCCCCGTCGATGGCCTGGCCGACCACCTCGAGGTCGTCGACGGCGCCCAGCACGACGGACAGCCCGGCCCGGACGACCATCTGGTCGTCGGCGACCACGACGCGGATCACGAGGCGCGCCCCGTGTCGCCGACGAGGATGAGTCGGTTCGTCCAGCCGCCGTGGTGCCGGTCGGGGCCCGTCGTCAGCCGGGCTCCGACGAGCTCGGCGCGCTCGGCCATGCCGGCGAGTCCGTAGCCGGTGCTCGTGCTCGTGCTCGTGCTCGTGCTCAGGCCCAGGGCGACCAGGGCCGGATCGGCGGCCTCGTTCCGCACCACCACCTCGACCTGGGTGTCCGTCCAGGTCACGGCGACACGGCAGGGCGCTCCCGGGGCGTGCCGCGCGGCGTTGGCGAGTGACTCCTGCACCATCCGGTAGGCGGTCGCCTCGGCCAGGGGGCCGAGCGGCCGAGGTTCGCCCTCGACGATCGTCGTGACGTCCTGGCCCCGCTCGCGTGCCGCCTTTGCGAGCCCCTCGATGCCGGCCATGGTGGGTGCCGCGACGGGCCGCCCCGACGCCTCGGGCTCGTCGTCGCGCAGCAGGCCGACGGTGCGTCGCAGGTCGCCGAGCGTGATGCGGGCATCGTCCTGCACAGTTCGGAGCATCTCCCGCGCCCGCTCGGGGTCGCTGGCGACCAGGGCCGTGGCCGCCTGCGCCCCGACGATGATCCCGGACAGGTGGTGGCCGGCGATGTCGTGCAGCTCACGGGCGAGAGCGGCACGCTCCGACCGCACGGCGCGGTCGGCATCCTCCCGCCGCTCCCGCTCCACCGAGCGCTCCTGGGCGTCGAGCGCCTCCCGGAGGCGCTCACGACCACGCACTTGCTCGGCGACCACCGCCGGCAGCAGGTACAGCACGACGACCCGGGCAGCCGCGGTCGCGAGCACGACCCCGGCCGGCGAACCCACCGGGCCGACGACCATCGCCGCCGCCCCGACCAGGGCGGTCGCGGACGCCGCGGCCACGAGCGCGACGAGCCGGACGGTGCGGTCCACGCGGCGGGCGACCGTGTACCCAGCGAGGATGACGCCCAGGGCGCCGATGCCGAGCTCGCCCGCCGTGGTGGCGAGGACGACGAGATCGGCAGCGACGACGACCGCGAACACGGCGAGGGGACGATGCCGCCGCGCCAGCAGTGCGAGCGCCTGCACGAGCACGAGGGCCGCGTGCACCAGGGGCGGCACGTCGCCCGGCACCGTCGCGGGGATCTGCTCACCCCCGAGGTCGAGTGCGACGTACCCGAGCGCGACGGCCGCGACCAGCAACGACGGGAACGCCGACCGGAAGCGCGACGCGGGTGTGCGACGCGGCAGCGGATCCATGGGGCGAGTCAACCACGACCGACGCCGACCCCCAGTGGGATCGGCGTCAGGGCGGGCGGCGGAGGTCATCGCGCCCTGCTCGCGAGGAACATCACAGGCCTGTCCTCGTCTCGATCACGCCGATCCATGCCGGCTCCCCGGTCGGACCGGACACACGGGACCAGATGCCGGACACGACCGCGCCGACGATCAACACCGAGGCGGTGACGACGACGATCTTCGTGCGGCTGCGGGGTCGCCCCTCCCGCTCAGACATCGCGGCGGGACAGCGTGATGGACGCCGCGACGAGCGCCGCGGCCGTGAGCGCCAGGAGGGCAGCGATCGAGACCCCTCCGCTGACCGTGCCCGCGCCTCCGTGGATGACGGACTGGGCGAGGGCGACGGGCAGGAACTGCGTCCAAGAGGCCGCCGCTCCCCCGCCGACGAGCTGGGCGACGGCGGCGACGATCGGTTCGGCGACGAGGGCGCCGATCATGACGAGCACCCCCGTGAGCTGGGACCGGCAGAGGATGCCGACGGCGAGGCCGACGACCGCGAGGCAGGTGATGGCGAGGACCCCCCGTGCCAATGTCGCGACGACGGCGCCGGTGGCTGCCGTGAAAGGCGTCGCGGTCAGCGCGAGGGAACCGACCAGGGTGAGCAGACTGACGATCGCCAGCACGATCCCGACGACCGCGGCGCCGGCGCCGACGGCGGCGGCCTTCGCCATGACGACACGGCTGCGACGAGGGCTCGCGAGGACGGCGCCGACGATGCCGCCGTGACGGTCGTCGCTCGTCCCCGCGAGGACCCCGAGCAGGACGATCGCGACGAGGGCCAGGCCGATCGACCCGCCGCCGAGCGTGGTCCCGAGGGGAGAGAGAGCGTCGAGCTGTGTCGCCGCGGCCGTCAGGTCGACGACGGGAAGATCGTCGCCGAGGGCCTCCGCTCCGGGTCCCACCTGGCCCGACGCGAGGGCGGGGAGGAGGACGACGAACACGAGCTGGGTGAGGACGAGGCCCAGCAGCGCAACGGTGGCGGCAACCTTGGTGGCCGTCGTGGTGACGAGCCCGAGGATCTCTGCGCGGAACATCAGCGCACCACCCCTTCGGTGCCGGTGACCTCGAGGTAGTAGCCCTCGAGGGTCCCGGTGCGGTCGGCGAGGACCGCGGCCATGGTGGTCTCGGCCACGACACGGCCCTCGGTGATGACGACGACGTCGTCAGCGATCTCCTGGATGTCGGACAGCAGGTGCGACGACACGAGCACTGCGCCCCCGTCCTCCGCGAAGGCGCGGAGCCTCTGACGGAGCCAGTGCATGCCCGCGGGATCGAGGCCGTTGGCGGGCTCGTCGAGGACGAGGAGGCGCGGCTCGCCGAGCAGGGCCGCGGCGATCGCGATCCGTTGGCGCATGCCGAGCGAATACGTGCCGGCACGGCGGTCGGCGTCCTGGCTCATCCCGACCTCGGCGAGGACTGCGGCGACGCGGTCGGCGCCGACGCCCGCCCGCAGGGCGGCGATCGTCAGGTGCTGTCGGCCGGTCCGGGCCGGGTGCAGGCCGCCTGCGTCGAGGACGACGCCGACCTGCTGAGCCGGGTGCACCAGCTCGCGGTAGGGGGCGCCGAGGACGAGAGCGGCGCCTCCGTCCCGAGAGACGAGGTCGAGCAGGAGGCGGATGGTGGTGGTCTTGCCGGCGCCGTTCGGGCCGAGCAGGCCCACGACACGACCGGGCCGGACGGAGAAGGAGACGTCGGAGACGCGGGGGCGGCCGCGGTGGGCCTTGCGGAGTCCGCGCACCTCGAGGGGCAGGGGGGTCGGTTTGTTCATGCTGTCCAGCCTCGCGACACCGGTCCCGCGGCACCCCCGCCGCTGGCACAGCGCTCCCCGTCCTTCTGGCCAGTAAGCCGGACGACGTCGAGTCAGGTGGCGGGTCGGCATTCACGGCCAGCCACCCTGGTCACCGCCCGTCGTGACGCAGTGGGGCCGGTGATGGATCGGCTATCGGGCAGTCCCTCTTCCCAAGTAGGGACGCACTCCTAGCGTCGACTCTCGTGCTCATGCTGGCTACGGTGGTCACACGCGATCAAAGGAGAGCCGAATGAACACCGCTACCGTCATCATCGCCCTGATCGTTATCGGTATTTTCGCGGCGACCTTCGCCATAGTTTTTCGTGAACGTCGCGATCGTGCTCTTGCCACCCGACTCGACGCGACCGACCCAGGGGCAGGCCTTCGGGCTCAAGCAGACGCCGAGCGCCAGCAGGAAGGACCACGCGGCGAAGCGGGCGGAATGTCTTGGTCGGCTGGCGGCAAGAATTCTGCGTGAGCAGCTGCCCCAGAAGTACAGCCGTCAAAGTCGTCGCAGTTACTGATCCCCTATCGGGCCGCTGCCTCTAGCTGCTCGTCGCCTCGTCCGTGGCTGCGCAGGAGAGGGGATAGGCGCGGTCGAGGCGTGGGCTGAGGACGACGAGGAACAGGAACATCGACAGCAGCCACCCGGCGACCCAGTAGGCGGGAATCGAGAGGATCGCGACGTTCGACACGACGTCGGTGGCGACTGCGACGAACACGGCGATCGTGAAGAGCACGCCCACCCCGTAGTACAGGGCTCGGAAGCCCTCCTCGATCCGGCCCCGCCGTTCCTGCTGGCGAGTCGTCCGGTCGTCGAGAGCGGTCACCGAGCGGCCGTAGTCGTCCTCGGCGACGGTGACGAAGAGATCACGAACCGGAACCCCGAATGCCTTCGCCACTCGCGACAGCGTGTCGAGGCTCCCGTCGTTGCCTGCCTCGAGCCTCTGGACGGTGCGGACGGTCACGCCGCTCTCGTCTGCGAGGCGTTCCTGGGTCCAACCAATCTGGGCCCGGAGGTCGACGATCCGTGTCTCGTTCATGAACCTCACACTAAGAACGACCGGCGCCGAGGTCCACGACACCGACCCGACAGGCACCCGACACCTTCGCGACAGAGCACCTCGGGGCACCCGGCCCCGTCATGGCCGCGGCCGCAGCCAGCGGTCTCAGATTGGGTCTGTCAGCGATCGTCTATCGGGCAGCGTCAGTCGCGAGCGGCGCTTGGAGCCGCCTTACAGTTGAGCGTGCGTTTCAGCTCGAAGTGGACGATGCACGGCATCTCCTACGCGGCCGAGTTGCACCACGGTCTCCTGCTGTTCGGCTCCGCGCCAGCGAGTTCGCGTGAACCGCCGAAGATGGAGAGGGTAGTTGCTAGCGACTTCGAGGTCCTTTCCTGTGTGACAGCGGGCAAGGAGACCGTGGTCACCGCGGTGGTCTCGGGCAGGACTATGACTGTGGTCATCCCCAACACCGTCGTCGGGGCTCTGGAGCTTGCTTGGAAGCGCGTGAACGACTCGGCCTAGCGAAGCTCGATGACACCGCAAGCGATGTGGCCTCCGCGGGACCGCCGTCGCTCACCGGTCGTCCGCGCATGCCCAGTGTCACTGTCCGCTCTGGAATCCTTCACCGGGCACTAGGTGCTCGGCCGACATACGGCTACGTTGCGAGGGCAGCCCAGACCCCGCTGTGAATGGCGGGGTTCCTGGGTTCGCCCAGGTTCCCCGTCAAGGATCCCCTATCGGGCGCGAGGCAGGCGCTCTTCGAGCAGCGCCGCGAGTCGATCGAGATCTTTGCGGACGGCGTCAGCGTCGGAGTGGAAGTCCGCCTCGGACATCCCGTCACGGCGGAAGAGGGTGAAGACGGCCTCGCTGCCTTGGTCGTTGGCCACGACGCGGAAGGCGTTCCGCACTACAGATCCGTCGGGAAGGGTCACGTCGTGGTCGAGGATCCCCAGCTCCACCGGCCCGGTGAAGGCCACCTCGACGACGCCCATGGGCGAGTCCGTGATCCACCGCCCGTCCTCCTGGCGGATCCCGGCGCTCAGACCGGCCGCCCACGCGGGGAGGTTCTCGGGGTTCCCGGCGACACTGGAGACGGCGGCGACGTCGTGGTCGAGCGAGTGTGAGATGTGGACGACAGGCCAGGTCATGCCCGGAAGCTAGCAGCCCACCGAATCGAGCGCATCGGCTGAGGATCCCTCTCGGGCGCACTCCGTCCGCTCTGACGGAGGACGCCGCTACCGTGCAGTACGAGCAGGTAGGCAAGAAAGTGAGCAACGATGTCGAAGATGGATGCAGCTTGGGCTGTCGCCGAACTGGATGCTTTCCTGAGCGTCACCGCTCAGGTTGTTCCACGGACTGGCCCCGGAGTCGTTTACTTCGGAACGGTCATGCGTGGACCGCGCTCCGAGGCTGACGAGCGAAGCCTCATCGTCGAGCAGATCCTGGATAGAAGTCTTCCTCAGTGGCAGCTAGAGCGCCCCGCGAAAGACAAAGACTATTCCTGGCTGAGAACTCAGGCATCTCGTGGACGAGCAGCCATCGAACGCGGCCAGGAGGTAGCGGCGCGGCTTGGCGACACGGCACCCGAGATGGACGCCGCGCACCTACACCCGTGGGCGTGGAAAAACGGCGCCTCATACTGGCGCACGGGACATTTCCACCAGGCGGTCATGCAGGCGGCCATTCGAATCAACGCCGAGACTCAGGCAAAGCTGGGCCGCATGGACGTGTCCGAGACAGCTCTCTTCAATGAAGCCTTCTCAATGGAGGGGCCAAAGAGTGGGAGAAGCAGACTGCGCCTCGCAGCAGACGATGGTGGGGACACATTCAAGAGCTTGCATCGTGGTGCCCGAGCATTTGCGGAAGGCCTCTACGCGGCCATACGTAATCCGGGCATGCACCAAGCCGCTGGCACGGACGATGAGCATCTCGCCCTTGAGCAGCTGGCAGCGTTTAGCCTGCTCGCTCGCTGGGTGGACGAGTCGACAATCAGTAGCGCTTAGCTGTACAGCTCCCCGCGGATCGCCAGGCCGCTCATGCCGTCGCGCGCTGAATGGCTCGGTAGACCGTCGAGCGGGCAACCCCGAAGAGCTCAGCGATCTCGCTGGTCGTGTGCTCGCCGGTGCGGTGCAGCTGCACGAGGTGCTTCTCCTGCGAGGGGGTCAGCTTGGGCTTGCGGCCGCGGAGCTTGCCAGCGGCCTTCGCGATCGCCATACCCTCACGGGTGCGAGCACGGATGAGGTCGGCCTCGAACTCGGCCACCATGCCCAGGACGTTGAACAGGAGCCGGCCGACGGGGTCGGTAGGGTCGTAGACCGCTCCCCCGAGGTTCAGGGCGACGCCCTTCTTCGTCAGCTCGTCTGCGATGTCGGTCGCGTCCCGCAGGGATCTGGCGAGGCGGTCGAGCTTCGTGACGACGAGGACGTCGCCGGCACGGCACGCAGCCAGCGCCTCCCGAAGGCCCGGCCGGGCTCGAGTCGTGCCGGACAGCCCGTGATCGACATGGACGTGTTGATCGTCAACACCGAGTGCTGCAAGACCGTCGCGTTGTGCTGCGAGATCTTGTCCCGAGGTGGAGACGCGGGCGTATCCGATGAGCATCTCAGGACTGTAGCGTTTATACCCCATCACCGGGCATTTTTGCGGGACACGCATACGCGAATCCGCAGGCCAGGAGCCACTTGGCCTCGGCCGGCCAGAGCGAGCCCGCCAAGGTGTCCCGATGAACGACCGCCGAGCGGGCGGGCCCGCGGGACGGGACCCGCGCCTCCTCAGCTCGCGGTGACGGGCGCGAGCGCCGCCCAGGCGAACTCGTGCCGGCCGTGCCCGACCTCGACGGCGGTGCCGTCGGGCAGCGAGACCTCGCCGGTCGTGCCGACGGGCAGCTCCACCGTGAGCCGGACCTTGTCGCCGTCGACGCGCCACTCCGACGACACCGGGCCGTAGGGCGAGAGGTGACGACCCGACGCGTGCGTCAGCCCCCCGCCCGGGCGGGGCGCGAAGCGCACGCGACGCCACCCGGCAGCGGCGGGGGCGAGCCCCGCGACCGTCGCGTGCATCCAGTCGGCCACCGCGCCGAGCGCGTAGTGGTTGAAGCTCGTCATCTCGCCCGGGTTGACCGTGCCGTCGGGCAACATGCTGTCCCAGCGTTCCCAGATCGTCGTGCCGCCCATGTCGACCGTGTAGAGCCACGACGGGCACGAGCGCTCCAGCACGAGGTCGTACGCCCGGTCGACGTGGCCCGTCGCCGTGAGCGCCGGCGCGACGGCCGGCGTCCCGGCGAAGCCCGTCGCGATGCGGTTGCCCGCCTCGGCGACGAGCTCGGCCAGCCGGTCGCCCGCGGCCTGCGCGTCGTCGCCGCGGACCAGCCCGAACTCGAGCGCGAGCCCGTAGGCGGTCTGCGCGTCGCTCGTCGTGTGCCCGCGCCCGTCCGTGTAGCGGCCGACGAAGGCCGCGCGCACCTCCTCGGCGACCGCGTCGTAGCGGGCCGCGTCGGCGTCCTTCCCGAGCACCGCGGCGGTCTTCGCCAGGTGCGTCGTCGACCACCAGAGGTACGCCGTGGCGACGAGGTACCGGTCGGTGCGGGCGTCGGCCGGGTCGTCCGGCGGCGCGGCCGGGTCGAGCCAGTCGCCCAGCTGGAACCCCTCGTCCCAGACGCGGTCGTCGCCCGCCCGCGACAGGATCAGGTCGACCCACGCCTTCGCCGAGTCCCACTGTCGCGCGAGCACCGCGGCGTCGCCGAACCGCTGCCAGAGGGTCCACGGCGTGAGCACCGCGGCGTCGCCCCAGACGGCGCCCGGCTCGATCGGCTCCCACGACGGCCCGCCGGGGATGCGCGGCACGAACCACGGCACCGTCCCGTCGGGCAGCTGGTCGACGGCGAGGTCCTGCAGCCACGACCCGAGCATGCCCGCGCAGTCGTACAGATAGGAGGCGGTGGGCGCGAACACCTGGATGTCGCCCGTCCAGCCCAGCCGCTCGTCACGCTGCGGGCAGTCGGTCGGGATGTCGACGAAGTTGCCCCGGGTGCTCCACAGCACGTTCTGGTGGAGGCGCTCGAGGCCGGGGTCGGAGCAGGCGAACCAGCCCGTGCGCTCCATGTCGGTGTGCAGCACCCGGGCGACGACCGCGGCGGGGTCGAACTCCCCCGGCCACCCCTCGACCTCGGCGTAGCGGAAGCCGTGGATCGTGAAGCGCGGCTCCCAGGTGACCGGGCCGTCGCCGCGCAGGGTGACGACGTCCTCCGCCGCCGCCAGACGCAGGGTGCGACGGTAGAGCTCGCCGTCCTGGACCACCTCGGCGTGGCGCAGCGTCACCTCGCGGCCGGCCTCGCCGTCGACCGTGACGCGCAGGCGCCCGACGAGGTTCTGGCCGAAGTCGAGCACCACCGTGCCGCGGTCGGTCGTCCAGTGCGCGACCGGGGCGAGCTCGTCGGTGCAGCGCACGGGCGGCTGCTCGGGCGCGACGAGCGTGCGCGGGTCGCGCTCCCCCACGGCCACCGGGCTCCAGCCTTCGGGGTCGCCGCCGGGCGTCGACCACCCGACGTCGTCGAGCCGCAGGTCGTGGCGTTCGCCGTCGTAGAGCCCGCTGAACAGGACCGGGCTGGGCTGCGCCTCCCACCGGTCGTCCGTGGCGACGACCACGCGCCTCCCGTCGACGAGCTCGACCTCGAGCTGCGCGAGGAACGCGAGGTCGGCGCCGTAGAGGTCGTGGTAGCCGCCGTTGAACCCGAGCCGTCCGCGGTACCAGCCGTCGCCGAGCCAGGCGCCGAGCACGTTGTCGCCCTCGGCGAGGAGGTCGGTCACGTCGTGGGTGCGGTAGCGGAGCCGGGCGTCGTACGACGTCCAGCCCGGCGAGAGCTCGTCGTCGCCGACGCGGAGCCCGTTGAGCTCGGCCTCGAACACGCCGTGCGCCGTGGCGTACAGACGGGCGGAGGCGACGGGCGCGTCGAGCCGGAACGCCCGCCGCACCCGCGAGGGCCGGCGGTCGGTGCCGGGCTCCTCGGCCCAGGCGCCGCCGACCGGCCGCGCCGTCCAGTCGGTCGGCTGCAGCAGGCCGGTCTCGACCGGCGTGCTCGTGCTCCACGGCGACACCGAGCCGTCCGCGCCGGTGACGCGGACGCGGAGCGCCACGCGGTCGCGCGAGCGGAGGTCGGCGAAGGGCCAGGCGACGAGCACCTGGTCGACGGTGTCGAGGACGACCGTGGCCGTCTCACGCGTCGCCGCGTCGAGGGCCACCTCGACCGAGGCCTGCCGCCACCCGGCCGGGGCGTCGAGCCGCCAGCTGAGACGGGGTCGCGGGATGCCGAGGCCGAGCGCTTCCCGGCCGTGCTCGACCCGGAGGTCGGTGACTGTAGCGCTCATGGTCAGCCCTTGACCGCGCCGGCGGTCAGCCCCTTCTGCACTTGCTTGTTGAGGAACAGGTAGATCACGAGGATCGCCACGACGTTGAGGCAGATGGCCGCGAAGAGCGGGCCGTACTGCACCGAGCCGAACTGGCCGGTGAAGTTCAGCAGCCCGACCTGCAGGGTGCGGAGCGAGCCCGAGTTCGTGAAGGTCAGGGCGATCAGCAGGTCGTTCCAGAGCATGAAGAACTGCACGAGCCCGACCGTGAAGAGGGCGTTCCGCACCATGGGCAGGCCCACGAGGAAGAACGAGCGGATCAGGCCCGCGCCGTCGAGCGTCGCGGCCTCGAAGATCTCGCGCGGCACGGCCCGGAAGAAGGTCGCCATGAGGAAGACGGCGAGCGGGAGGCTCGTGGCCGTGTACGTGATGAGCAGCGGCCAGAGGGTGCCGGTCAGGCCCAGCCGGAAGTACGCGGCGAAGAGCGGCAGCAGGATCATCTGCGTCGGCACCATGATCCCGGCGAGGAACGTGATGAGGATCGCGCCGCGGCCCTTCCACACGAGCACCTCGAGGGCGAAGCCCGCCATGGAGCCGAAGAGCAGCACGAGCAGCAGCGACGGGAAGACCGTCAGCACCGAGTTCGACGCGTACTGGGCGAAGTTGCCCTGGGTCCACGCGAAGGCGTAGTTGTCGAGGCTCCACTGCGCGGGCAGGGCCCACACCGGCTGCTCGAGGAACTCGGTCTGCGTCTTGAACGAGCCGAGCAGCATCCAGACGAGCGGGCCGACGACGATGACGAGGAGCAGCGCGACCAGGGCGCCGCTGACGACCTGGCCGACCCTCACGCGGGTCGATCGGCGGCGGCGGGTGCCCGGCCCGGGCGTCCGTCGCGGTGCGGTCGTCGCCGGGACGGTGGTGTCGACGGAGGTCATCGGTCAGTCCTTCGTGAGGTCGCGACTGTTCGCGCGGAAGATGAACACGGTCACGAGCAGCGACACGACGGTGAGGAGGAACGCCACCGTGCTGCCGTAGCCGTACTGCCCGAACCGGAACGACGTGTCGAACATGTAGATGGTGAGCGGGCTGGTCGAGGTGCCGGGTCCGCCGTTCGTCAGGGCGAGGATGCTGTCGAACACCTTGAGCGTCCCGTTGACCGAGAAGATCAGCGACGAGATCAGCACGGGCAGCGAGAGGGGCAGGACGATGCGGCGGACGAGGCCGAGACCGGAGGCGCCGTCGATGCGGGCCGACTCGAAGACCTCCTCGGGGATGTCGAGCAGGCCGGCGTAGAGCAGCACGCCGTAGAAGCCCATGGAGCGCCACACGTCCATGACGATGATGACGAGGAAGGCCGTGCCGCCGTCGCCGAACCAGTCGACGGACGAGAGGCCGACGGCCTCCAGCGCGGTGTTCACGAGGCCGTTCTGCGGCGCGATCGCGAACATCTGCTGGAAGAGCAGCGCCACGGCGACCGTCGGCAGCACGACCGGGAAGAAGACGAGCGTGCGCACCGCGCTCGACCACTTCCGCAGCACGAAGACGTACATCAGCGACAGCAGGTAGCCGAAGCCGACCTGCAGGATCGTCATGAGCACGGCGTAGCGGACGGTCAGCAGCAGGGCGTCCCGCACCCGGGTGTCGGTGACGAGACGCTGGTAGTTCTCGAGGCCCGAGAAGGTGAACCCCGTGATCGCGTTGCCGCTGGTGAGGGTGTAGCCGAACGAGACGATGATCGGGACGAGCATCACGACGGAGTAGATGAGCAGCGCCGGCCCGATGAGGATCAGGGTCGCGCGGCGATCGCCGAGCAGGGGGTTCATGAGGTGCCTTCGGTCGGGCGGGAGGTCGGAACGGAGGGCGGCGGGGGCGAGCCGGAGGCGCGGGGCGGCGCGCGCCGCGGGCGGTCGGCGCGGGCGGGGGCGCGTCGTGCGCGCCCCCGCCCCCGCCGACGGGAGGTCAGCCCAGGTCGCCCTGGACGAGCGTCATGAACTCCTCCGCCGTGATGGCGCCGGTCACCAGCTGCGCGGCGTTCTGCTGCGAGGTGCTCGTCGCCTGCGTGCTGAAGTAGGCCTCGAACCACGGGATGGTGGTGTCGGTCGCGGAGATGCGGTCACGCACCTCCGTCGTCAGGGCGTTGCTCGAGGCGTCGCCCGACACGGTGAAGCCCGAGATGCGGCTGCTGTCCTCCAGGGCCACCTGCCCGTAGTTCTCGGCGATGCACTTCACCCACGCCTTGCTGTCGTCGTTCAGCACGCTCGGGTTGATCGTGAACGGCAGCCCGACGTTGGCCACGAGCTCGCTGCTGTCGCCCTCGCCCCCGTCGACGTCGGGGAAGGGCAGGTAGCCGATGGCGTCCTCGCCGATCTGGTTCGCCGTGTCGTCGGCGAAGTTGCTCAGCACCCAGCTGCCCATGTAGAGCATGGGCGAGCTGCCGTTGAGGAACTGGTTGATCGAGGTGTCGTAGTCGATCGACCCGACGCCCTCGCCGAAGTACCCGGCGGCGCCGAGGTCGGCGACCTGCTGGGCGGCGGCGACGTACTCGGGGTCGGTGAGCGAGGCGTCGCCGTCGGCGACGGCCTGGAGCGCGTCGGGCCCGATCTCGCGCTCGATGAGGTTGCCGACGAGGCGCGTCAGCGGCCAGCCCTGCTCGCCGCTGGCGGCGAACGGCGTGAGCCCGGCGTCCTGGAACGTGCCGGCCGCGGCGACGACGTCGTCCCAGCTCTCGGGCACGTCGACGCCGTTCTCCTCGAAGAGGCTCTTGTTGTACCAGATGCCCTCGATGTTGTACTCGGTCGGCAGCACGAGGAACTCTCCGTCGTAGAGCGACTCGACGGTCGACCGCGCGGCGGGCTCGATCGCGTCGGCCGCCCCGATCTCGTCGAGCAGCTCGTCGAAGTGCGCGACGAAGCCGGCGTCGTCGAGCTGCTGCACGAGCTCGTTGGTGTCGACGGCGTACATGACGGGCAGGCCGCCCTGGCCGGCGAGCAGCTGGACCTGCTGGTTGAGGTTCGTCTGCGGGACGGTCTCGACCTTGAGCGGCATGGCCTCGTTCTCGGTGGCGCAGGCACCGTCGGCGAGTGTCTGAAGCGTTGCAGGGACGACCTCGTTCTCGACGTTGCCGAGGACGGTGAACTCGGTGGCGGCCTGGCCGCCTCCCCCGCCCGAGCACGCGGTGAGGGCGGCGATGGTCAGGCCGGCGACGGTGAAGGCAGCAACACGGCGTGCGGTGCGGGGCATCATTCCTCCTTGAATGGTGGGCGCCTCAGAAAAGTTGAAGCGCTTCATAATCAACCGTGGCACAGCGGCTTGTCAACACCCGATCCGAGCCGGCCGGGGGCTAGGCTCGGCGCCACGATGACCACCTCGACCCCCTCCTCCCAGCGCCGCCCGCCGGTCATGGCCGACGTGGCCCGGCTGGCGGGTGTCTCGCTCGGCACGGTCTCGAACGTCGTCAACGCGCCCGACCGCGTCCGACCCGCGACGCGGCAGAGGGTCGAGGAGGCGATCGCCTCGCTCGGGTTCGTGCCCAACACCTCCGCCCGCACCCTCGCGGCGGGCCGCGGCACGCTGGTCGGGTTCGTCGCGGTCGACCTCGGCAACTCGTACTTCCTCGACATCGCCCGGGGCGTCGAGCGCGAGGCCGACCTCAGCCACCAGTCGGTGCTGCTCGGCAACTCCGACGTCGACCTCGACAAGCAGACCGGCTACCTCGCCCTCTTCGAGCAGGCCCAGGCGGCCGGCATCGTGCTCGCCCCCTTCGACGGCCCGATGGACGAGGCGCGTCGGCTCCGCCGCCGGGGGGTGCGCGTCGTCTACGTCAACTGGCCCGGCGACGCCGACGAGAGCTGCGGCGTCGTCGTCGACGAGGTGCTCGGCGGCCGCCTCGCCGCGCAGCACCTGCTCGACCAGGGGCGCCGCGAGCTGGTCTTCGTCGGAGGGCCGCTCGACCTGACCGCCGTGCGGCACCGCTTCGAGGGAGCGTCAGCCGCCGCCCGCGAGGCCGGAGTGCCCCTCCAGCTGGTGACGACCTCCGCCCTGACGGTGCGGGCGGGCCTCGCGGTCGGCGACGACCTCCTCGCGAGGGGCGCCGAGGGGCGCCCCGACGGCGTCGTCGCCGCCTCCGACGCGCTGGCCTCGGGCATCGTCCAGTCGCTGCTGCTCGGCGGGGTCAGCATCCCCCGCGACCTGTCGATCACCGGCTACGACGACAACCACTTCGCCCAGGGGACGACGCTGCCGCTGACGACGGTCGGCCAGCCCGGGGCCGAGATGGGCGGCCAGGCCATGCGGCTCCTGCGCGACGAGCTCGAGCACCCGACGACGCACCGCCACGAGACCGTCGTGCTGCCGCCGCGCCTCATCGTGCGCGACAGCTCCGTCAGAGCAGGCTGAAGAGCCCGACGAACGCGCCGGCCGCGACGACCGTCAGCCCCGCGGCCACGAGTCGCTCCCGCCGCCGGTCGAGCCGCCGTACGACGACCCAGGCGAGAGTCGCCGCGCCGATCACGATGCTGAGCGTCCACCAGGCCCACCCCGTCGTGGCGAGCACGCGTAGCAGCGCCGAGACGCCGTCGCCGATCATCGTGCCCGCGAACACGGCGACTCCGACCGCCCGGAGCATCCGCCGCCGCGACCACCACCACGACCCGGCCAGGCCGAGCACGGGCCCCGCCAGCGTCGCGACGGTGAAGTAGAAGTCGCCCGGGCCGTACGCGTCGGGGAACCCCCGCAGCGTCGACACCACCGCGTAGCCCTGCAGCAGCGCGTGGAACACGACGAGCCCCAGCACGGCCCCGACCCACCACCGCCGCGCGCTCGGCCGACGGGTGACCGCGACGACGACCACGAACGCCAGCAGCGTCCACCCGCCGTTCGAGTTGGCGGACGAGTTCAGCCCGCCGGGCAGGTACGTCTGGCCGAAGGACGTCGCGCCGCCGAGCACGAGCCCGGCCGCCGCGCCGAGCAGCCACCACGCGACGGCGCGCACCACGATCCGAGTCATCCCGCGAGCATGGCGGATCGCGGGAGGCGCGGCACCCTCCTCGAGGACCACCCGCCCCCTCCTGCAGGACGGCAACGCCGGCACGCTCGCCGCCGCCCGGCCCTCGAGCCCGAGAGTCAGGCCGAAGCCGAGGCCGAGGCCGGGGCCGCGCCCGTCTCGTCGACCCGGTCGCGCCGGAGGAACGCCGCGGCCACGGCGGCCGCCACGACGACCGACGCCGCGATCACGAAGCTCAGCCGCAGGCCGGGCACGAACGACGAGGCCCCGGCCAGCAGCCCGCCGAGCACGGCGATCGCGACCGCGCCGCCGACCTGCCGGAAGGTGTTGAAGATCGCGCTGGCCGTGCTCGCGCGCTCGGCCGGGGCGCTGGCGAGCACGACCGACGTGACCGGCGGCATGGCGATCGACCCCCCGGCGCCCGTCAGCACGAGCAGCGCGGCGAACGCCCAGGGCGACCCGAGGGAGGCGGTGGCAGCCATCGCGAGGAGGCCCACGGCCATCGACGCGAGCCCCGCCACGACGGGCACCCGGGGCCCGAAGCGGTTCGACAGCCGCCCGCTCACGACGTTGCCGGCGACCGCGAACGCCGCCGACGGGAGGAAGACGAGCCCGGCGAGCAGCGGCGACAGGCCGAGGTGCTGCTGGAGGTACAGGCTCACGACGAAGACCGACCCGAAGTTGCCCACCATGAAGGCGAAGCCGACCCCGAGGGAGATGCGCATCTCGCGGCTGCGGAACAGCTATGGCGGCATCATCGGGTGGCGGGAGCGCGACTGGACGACGAGGAACGCCGTCACGCCGACGACGGCCACCGCGAGCGCCGTGACGACCAGCGGTTCGGCGAAGCCCGCCGCGCCTCCTTCGATCAGGCCGTACATGAGCGCGGCGAGGGCGATCAGTGACAGGGCCTGCCCGGCGCGGTCGAAGGGCACCGACGCCGTGGCGGACGGCGCGACCGTCCGGAGGAGGACGAGCATGCCGACGCAGACGGGCAGGTCGATGACGAACACGAGGCGCCAGTCGAGGGTCGTCAGCAGGCCGCCGAGGAGGGGGCCGACGGCGGTCGCGACGGCGCCGCCGACGGCCCAGACGCCGAGGGCCCGGGCCCGCTCGCGGGCGTCGGGGAACGCCTCGCGGATGAGGGCCATCGACGCGGGCAGCATCGCCGCGGCCGCGACCCCCTGCACGACGCGCGCGGCGATCAGGGCGCCGACCGTCGGGGCGAGCGCGCACGCGACCGACGCCAGCAGGAAGAGCGCGATGCCGGCCCCGAGCGTGCGCTTCGCGCCGACACGGTCGGAGAGGGCACCCGCCGAGAGCAGCAGGGCGGCGAACATCAGCGTGTACCCGTCGATGACCCACTGCTGCCCGGTCGGGCCGCCGCCGAGCTCGTCGCCGATGCGGGTGAGCGCGACGTTGACGATGAGGATGTCGAGCGTGATGAGGAAGAAGCCGAGCGACGCCAGGAACAGCGTGCGCCGCGGCGACGCGGACGGACGCGCGGCGCCGGCCGCCCCCGTCACTCGGCCGCGCCGCCGCGGGCGGACGACGGCGCCCGCAGCGCGTTCGGCTGGGTGGGCGCGCCGCTCGCCCCCCAGCTGGCGAGCAGGCGGAGGCGCTCCTCGGTCGGCGAGCCGGGCTCGGCGCTGTAGATGAGGAAGTTGAGGCCCGGCTGGCCCATCGGCTCCATGGCCTCGTAGACGAGCTCGAGGTCGCCGACGACGGGGTGCCGGAACTCCTTGCCGCCCGACACGTGGTGCCGGACGTCGTGCGCGCCCCACCGGCGTCGGAACTCGTCGCTGCGGGTCGACAGCTCGCCGACCAGCTCGTGCAGGGCCTCGTCGTGCGGGTCGCGGCCGGCCTCGGTGCGGATGATGCCGACGTTGATGTCGGCAGCCACCGACCACGACGGGTAGAAGGCCTCGGACAGCTCGCGGTGCAGGAAGACGAAGCGCGCCAGGTTCACCGGCCGCTCGTGCAGGGCGTAGAGGTCGGAGTACAGGGCGCGGAAGAGCGCGTTCTCGCCCAGCACGTCCATGCGGCCGTTCCGCACGAACGCGGGGCCCGAGACGACCGAGTCGAGGGCGAGCTGCATCGACCGCGAGACCCCCGAGGGCCGGGAGCGGCTGCGCGTCCGTGCGCGGACGGGCGACTCGTTCGCCGCCCGGGCCAGGTCGGCGAGGTGCGCCCGCTCGGCGTCGTCGAGCAGCAGCGCGCCGCCGACGGCCTCGAGCACGGTGTCGGAGACTCCCCCGAGGTCGCCGCGCTCGAGCCGCGAGTAGTACTCGACGCTGACCCCTGCGAGCATCGCGACCTCGCTGCGCCTCAGACCCGGCACGCGACGGCCCGGTCCGCCCGGCAGCCCGACGCGGTCGGGCGTCACGCGCGCCCGGCGCGTCGTGAGGAAGTCGCGCGCCTCGCTCCTGGTGTCCATGGCATCGACCGTACGACGCCCGGGGCGGGAGAGGGGTGCTCCGGCAGGACACCCCGGCAGATCGTTGGCACGCGCCAGACGTGGCAGAGTACCGGGATGGCGAGAGCAGGCGACGACCCCGGGGGGCCCTCCCAGCTGCCGACGATGCGCGACGTCGCCGAGCACCTCGGCGTCTCGCGCCAGCTCGTCTCCCTCGTGCTGCGCGGCGCCCCCGGCCCGAGCGAGGAGTCACGCGTCCGCATCCTCGCGGCCGCCGCCGAGCTCGGCTACCGGCCGAACGCCTCCGCCCGGCTGCTGCGCCAACGCCGGACCCACCTCATCGGCGCGATGTTCGTGCTGCGCAACCCGTTCGAGGTCCGCTTCGTCGAGCGGTTCGTCGAGCGCGCGGCCGAGGAGGGCTTCGGGGTCGTGCTCGGCGCCCACTCCGCCGAACGCCCCACCGACGTCGTCGTCGCCGACCTCATGGCCCAGCGGGTGGAGGCGCTGGTCGCCTTCAACCCCGACCCCGCCTCCCCCGCGCTGCAGGACGCCCTCGACCGCCTGCCCGTCGTCTGGCTCGGCGAGCGGTCGCCCGAGCCCCGCGCCGACACCGTGCGCGTCGACGAGGTGACGGGCCTCCGGCTCGCCGTCGACCACCTCCGGGCCCTCGGGCACGAGCGTATCGCCTACGTCGGCGGCGACGCCGGCATCGTCGGCCGCGACCGGTCCGAGGCCTACCGGCAGGCGATGGCCGGCGCCGGGCTCGGCGACCGCGTCGAGGTGATCCCCGGTGACTTCGGCGAGGAGGACGGCGCCGCGGCCGCTCGGCAGATCGCCGCCCGCCCGGCGTCCCACCGTCCCACCGCGGTCGTCTCGGGCGGCGACCTCTCGGCCGTGGGCGTCCTCTCGGCCTTCGCGCGGTCGGACGTCGCGGTGCCGGACGACGTCTCGGTCGTCGGCTTCGACGACAGCTACGTCTGCGCGCTCTCGTACAACGACCTCACCTCCGTGCGCCAGGACGTCGAGGCGACGGTCGAGGCCGCCCTCGAGACCGTCGTCGCCCGCCTCGCCGACCGGTCGACGGCGCCGCGCGAGGTGCTCACCCCGACGACGCTCGTGACGCGCGGGTCGACCGGACGCGCGCCCGGCGCCGAGGGCACCGGCTGACGCCCCGGGGAGGCGCGGTGCGGCCTGGCCTGCACCGCGCCTCCCCGGGTCCCCTGCCCCTGCCCGCTACCGCACCTTCTTGATCGGCAGGACGACCGCGGCGCCGACCAGCGAGATGATGCCCGCGCCCCAGAGGAGCGCGGTGTAGTTGTCGCCTCCCGCGCCGACGCCCAGCAGGAACAGGCCGAAGGCCGGCGCGAGCGACTGCGGCAGCGAGTTGGCGATGTTGATGACGCCGAGGTCCTTCCCCGGCCGTTCGGGGTCGGGCAGCACGTCGATCGTCAGCGCCGTGTCGACGGCGGCGTAGATGCCGTAGGCGAAGCCGAGCACGACCTCGGCGACGTAGAACGTGCCCACCGTCTCGGCGTGCGCCAGGACGATCAGCCCCACGGCGAAGAGCAGCGTCGAGCCGGCCACGAAGGCCTTGCGGCGGCGCAGCTTGTCGGAGAGCCAGCCCGAGAAGGTGAGGCTGACGAAGAGCGCGATCGTGTAGAGCAGCACGCCGAACGCGACGGCGCCCACGGCGTCGGCCGCCGACAGCCCGATCTGGTCCTGCATGTAGAGCAGCCGGTAGGTGGTGAACATGAAGGAGGCGAAGGTCACCAGGAACCGCGACCACCAGGCGAGGCCGAAGTCCGGGTGCTTCAGGGGGTTCGTCCAGAAGGTGCCGGCGATCTGCGAGACGGAGAAGGGCTTGACCTTGTTCGTCGGCAGCACGTCGGGGGTCACGAGCACGTAGATCACCACGAGCACGACGCCGACGACGCCGGGCAGCACGAACAGCACGGGCAGGTTCGCGACGAGGAACACCGCGAGGTAGGTGCCCGCGAGGATCGAGACGTTCTGCGCCAGGGCGAGGACGCTGGAGGCGCGGCCGCGCTGCTCCTCCGGGACGTTGTCGGCGAGGCTGGCGACCAGGGCGGCGAAGGCGGCGTTCGACGCGAGCTGGCAGAACAGCCACGCGAAGGTCAGCGTCAGCACCGTGTCGGCCGCGGCGACCCAGGCGAGACCGAGCGTCAGCGCGACGATGCCGCCGACGAGCCACGGCCGACGGCGGCCCCACCGCGTGCGGGTGCGGTCGCTCAGGGCACCGAAGAGCGGGTTGGCGATCATGGCGCCCAGCGCGCCGAACGGCAGCACCGAGCCGATCACCGACGCGGGGTCGTCGGGGTTCATCTCGGTGGCCTTGAGCTGCAGGCTGACGACGACCGGCGAGAGGATCGCCAGGAAGATGCCGAACTGGCCCGCGAAGAGCGCGGCCAGGTACCCCTTCCCGACTCGTCTCGTGCTGACGGGCACCGTGTACGGGTGGGCGAATGGCTGGCGCGTCGACATCGACGTTCTCCTCTGGTCGGTTCTCCGGCAGGTCGGGGCCTGCTCGGCAGACTTCGTTGTCTCGTGCCAAGGGCAAGAGTGGGCGCGAGCTTAGCTCGTGCCAACTTTTTCCGCTACGGTGATCGGAGCGCCGCGGCTCCCGGCGGCGCCGACCCTCCCGGAGGCCCGCATGCTGCCCACCCACCTGCCCGATCCCGAGCTGTTCCTGCCCGGTGCCGGCGAGCCCTCCCTCCGCTGGGGCCTGATCGGCCCGGGCTGGATCGCCGGCGAGTTCGTCGGCGCCGCGCACGCGCACACGGCGCAGCGGTTCACGGCGGTCGCGTCCCGCTCGCTCGACCGCGCCTCCTCGTTCGCGGCGACGCACGGCATCGCGCACTCCCTCGACAGCTACGAGGCCCTGGTCGCCCACCCCGAGGTCGACGTCGTCTACGTCGCGACGCCGCAGAGCCAGCACCTCGAGCTCGGCCTGCTCGCGATCGCCGCGGGCAAGCACGTGCTGATCGAGAAACCCCTGGCCCTCACGGCCGCCGAGGCCCAGCAGCTCGCCGATGCGGCCCGCGCGGCCGGCGTCCTGGCCATGGAGGCGATGTGGAGCCGGTACCTGCCGCAGACCTCCGTCGTGCGGCAGCTGCTCGACGACGGTGTGCTCGGCGACGTCGCGCAGGTGCACGCCGACCACGGCCAGGCGATCCCGGCCGACCCGCAGCACCGTCTCTACCGGCCTGAGCTCGGCGGCGGCGCCCTGCTCGACCTCGGCATCTACCCCGTGCAGTTCGACTCCATGGTCCTGGGCGCGCCGACGGCCGTCACCGCTGTCGGCGGCCTGGCCGAGACCGGCGTCGACGCGTTCTCGACGCTCGTGCTGTCGCACGGCGACGACGCGCAGTCGACGGTGACGACGACGATGCTCACGAACACCCCGACGCGTGCGTCGATCTCGGGCAGCGTCGCGCGCGTCGAGTTCGAGTCGTTCTTCTACACGCCGTCGTCGTTCCGCCTGCTGGCGAACAACCCCAACGACCCGGCCGGCGGCACGTCGCTCGAGTTCACGGACACGAGCGGCCTCAGGCTGTTCGCCGCCCTCTCGTGGGAGGCCACCGCGCTCGCGCGCTTCGTCGGCGAGGGACGCACCGAGTCGCCCCTGCACACGCTCGACGAGACGGTGTCGATCCTCGCGACGATCGACTCGGCCAAGGCACAGCTCGAGGATGCGCACGGCACGCGCTCGACAGGCGTCGACAGCACGCACGGCGTCATGGTGGACGCATGACCGACGACACGCAGGACGCCCCGCAGCACCGCGCCCTGCTCCCCGGCCAGCGCTGTCGCATCCGCGTCTTCGACGTGGCCAGCGGCGAGGCGACGACCGTGCACGAGTCGGCCGAGACCCTGTTCGAGGCGCCGAACTGGACCCGCGACGGTCGCCTCGTCGTGAACGCGGACGGGCTGCTCTGGACGCTCCCGGTCGACGGTTCCGCGCCTCCGGGACCCGTCGCGATCGAGGGCGTCCCGGCGCTCAACAACGATCACGTGCTGGCCCCCTCGGGCGACGGCATCTTCGTCTCGGGCATGGACTTCCACCTCTGGGAGGCGTCCCTGTCGGGCGGCCCGTCTCGTCGGATCACGAGCGAGGACGGCCCGCTGCACTTCCTGCACGGGGTCTCGCCCGACGGTCGCACCCTCGCGTACGTGCGCCTCGAACCGGCCGGTGACGACTGGTGGGCGAACGCGACGATCCACGAGATCGGGGCCGACGGCACGGGCGACCGTGCCGTCACGACGCACCCCGGGCCCGCCGACGGCCCGGAGTACAGCCCCGACGGCACCTGGGTCTACTTCAACACCGAGCAGTTCGAGCCCGGCCGGGCGCAAGTCGCCCGCGTGCGCCCGGACGGCAGCGGGCTCGAGCAGCTGACGACCGACGAGCGCGTCAACTGGTTCCCGCACCTCGCACCGGTCGGCGACCTGGCCGTCTACCTGAGCTTCCCCGAGGGCACCGAGGGCCACCCTGCGGACGAGGCGGTGCAGCTCGTGCTCGTCACCGGGGCACCGGGCTCGGGCGCCACCGGTCCCTCGGCCGACGCCTGGCGCGACGGCCGCGTCGTCGCCGAGTTCAACGGCGGCCAGGGCACGATCAACGTCAACAGCTGGGCGCCCGACGGCAGCGCGTTCGCCTACGTCGACTACCCCGTGACGTCGTGACCCCGTGACGTCGTGACGACACGCGACGCCCACCGCGCCTCCTCGGTCGTGACGGATCCCGCGACCACCACTTCCTCCCCGGCTGACGGCACCACAGACAAGGACGGCCACCCATGACCCACGACGACTCCGGCAAGCTCGGCACCCTCGCAGCCCAGGAGGACGAGCTGCGCTTCGCCGACTTCACCCACGACGACGCGATCGCCGTGGGCCTCCGGGTGATCGAGCTGGCGCGCGGTCGCTCGCAGACGATCTCGACGTCCGTGTGGCTCGGGGAGCAGCTCGTCTTCCAGGCGTCCCTCGCCGGCACGACGGCCGACAACGACTCGTGGATGAACCGGAAGGCGGCCACCGTGCGGCGCTTCGACAAGGCGTCGCTGCTGGTCGCCGAGCAGATGGCCTCCTACGGCATCGACGACCCCGCGACCGCCCGCATGGTCGACCCGATGGCGTACGCGTTCAACGGCGGTGCGTTCCCGATCCGGGTCGGCTCGCGCCAGGTCGGCGTCGCCGTCGCCTCCGGGGTGAACGACGACGTCGAGCACGACCTCGTCGTCGAGGCGCTGCGCGCCCACCTCGCCGCCACCACCCGCGAGGGGGCGGTCGCGTGATCCGCCACACCGTCAGCTTCTCGCTCGTCCACCCCGCCGGCTCCGACGCCGAGGCCGACTTCCTCTCGACCGGGGCGCGGACGCTCAGCGCGATCCCCGGCGTCGAGGACTTCGTCGTCAGCAGGCAGGTCAGCCCGAAGAGCGACCACGCGTTCCAGTTCGCGATGTCGTTCGCCGACCAGGCGGCCTACGACGCCTACGACGCGCACCCCGACCACCGCGGGTTCGTGGCGTCGCGGTGGGCGGCCGAGGTCAGCTCGTTCCAGGAGCTCGACCTCGTGCCGCTGGCGCCGGGCTAGCGGCCCGGGGCCTCGGCCCGGGCGGGGTCAGCGCGTCGAGGCCTCGGACTCGGCCTCGGCCTCGGCCAGGCGGCGCGCTCGCCGGTCGGGCTCGAAGTACCAGGCGAGGAAGCCGCCCATGACCGCCGCCCCGAGCACGGTCGGCAGCGGCGATCCGGTGCGTCGCCGCGTCGCGAGCAGCAGGGCGGTGCCGGCCACGAGGTTGATGCCGCTCCACGCCGCGTTCACGCGGGGCGGCGAGAGACCGACTCCCGGACGCGTCGCGAACGGACTCGGGAACGACCGGCCCCGCAGGGCCGCCGTCCCGTGCGGCACGGCGTTCGCGAGGAACGCGCCGGCGAGGAAGCGAGGCACGGAGGCGAGGGTCATCCCCCGACCGTAGGCCCGGCCGGGCGACCTAGCGCGGGGCGATCTCCATCGTGGCGGCGACCCGCTGGTCGGTGAGCATCGGCGGCAGGTACGGGCTGCCGTGGTACTTGGCCTCGTAGGCGGCGCTCACCTCGTCGTCGACCTCGCCCGCGGCGGGGCGGAACGCCACCTCGTGCTCGGTGCCGGCGGCGCGGACGCGGCCCGCACCCCGCGCCTCCGCGGCTCGGTACCAGCGGGAGGAGGTGCCGTTGTAGGCACGGACGAAGAGGCGGTCGCCGACGACGACGGACCAGATCCAGGTGGGCGTGCCGTAGGTCGTGCCGTCCTCGCGGAAGGGCGAGACGTGCAGGTCGTCGCTGTCGGCGATCGCGGCCAGGGTGGCGGGGTCGAAGGTCGTCACGGGTGGTTCCTCTCGAGGTGCGGGGCGGCGGCCTCGTCGACGGGGCGACGACGAGGGCGGAAGAGGACCCCGAGGGCCCACGGCCCGGGGGTCAGGTGGGTGGCCATGGCGTCGAGGACGGCGTCCTCGCGCGCGGCGTCACGGGTGAGGTCGCGGATCTCGCACGTCGCCGTCCACCACAGGCGCAGTCGTCCGAGCCACGTCGGGCGGGCGGTGTCGGTGTCGCGTCTCTCGGCCATGCCGTCGACGCTACGACCCGCGCCGCCGACGACGGATGCCCTGTCGGGACACCTCACGGCTGGCCACCCGGGGTTCGAGCGCCGCCAGGCGCACGCCGCCGGCAGGCGGCCAGACGAGCACCGAGAACGAGAAAAGCCCCTGCCGTGTAGGGCAGGGGCTTTTCTCGATCTCGTGCGCCTGGACGGGGGCGATGCGAAGCATGGCCGGGCCACGTCGGGGGTTCGAGTCGCTCCAGGCGCAAGAAAGGCGGCCCACGTAGTGGACCGCCTCGTTCTTGTGCGCCTGGACGGGGGCGATGCGAAGCATGGCCGGGCCGCATCGGGGGTTCGAGTCGCTCCAGGCGCAAGAAAGGCGGCCCACGTAGTGGACCGCCTCGTTCTTGTGCGCCTGGAGGGACTCGAACCCCCAACCTTCTGATCCGTGGTCAGACCGTCGCCGAGCCCTTGGCGAGGCCGGGTCGTCGACAAACACGCGGGACGGACAACGTGCAGTTCACCGGCTTCTGCGATCGAGAACCATCGAGATGCATCTGAGTGGGGCCGTTTAGGGCGACCAAAAGGGCGAGCAAGGCACGTGGTGCGATCCAGCACATGCTGACAGGTTCCTGCCCGTGAGCATGCTCGCCCCTCGCGGGACTGTTTGGAGTCTTCGGCGTAGTACAGCTGGAGTAGCGGAACCGATTCACGCGGATGACGCACGAGCGATAGAGCGTCACGAGGCTGGTCTCCTCAGCACTTGGCCGACCGCGGACCAGGTCATCGACTTCTCGGAGACGACCATGCCATCGAAGATGCCCCTCGTGCTCGCTCTCGCGGGCCTGACTGCAAGCTCCCTCTTCCTCACCGCTTGTTCCAGCACCAGTGACGAGGCCTCGCGACAGACCGGGACACCGCCCTCCACTGGTCGGGCCCCGGCTCATTGGTCCTACGAGGAGGTCGGCGGGCCCGAGGCGTGGGGTGGCCTATCGGAGGACTACGACCTATGTGCCTCGGGAACTTCGCAATCCCCGATCGACCTGCCGCGTACTGTGCCTGACCTCTCAGACGACGTGAGCATCGGCACTCGGGTCGCTCCGGTGACGGAAGCGGACACCGGTCACGCCTCGCAGGTCGAGGTCGGTGAGGACGGCTCTACGGTGCGCGCAGGTAGCCGTGACTTCGAGCTCCTCCAGATGCACGCACACACGCCGGCAGAGCACACCGTGGACGGCGTTGCACCGGTCGCCGAAATGCACCTCGTGCACACCTCTGACGACGGACAGCTGCTCGTCCTGAGCGTCCTCGTCGACGAGGGCTCCGCGTCGGAGCCGTGGCAGACGTTCCTCGACACGGCGACCGGCCCGGACGGCACAACTTCGACGATCGATGTCGCATCGCTTCTTCCGTCGTCGCTGCAGTACTGGTCCTACGACGGGAGCCTGACCACTCCGCCCTGCAGCGAGGGCGTCTCCTGGGTCGTCTTCTCCGAACCAGTCACGTTGTCCGCGGAGCAGATCGCCCGCCTGGACGCCGTTCACGACCACAACGCGCGTCCCACCCAAGGCCTGAACGGTCGTGTCGTCCGAGGAGGGGACGCGATGCTCAGATCCGAGTGACCGACGTCGTATGCGTGGAGATGCATGCCATAAGACTTACGGCACTTGATGCCACAATAGTTTCAGCGGCGGGCCTCGAGGCCCGCCCCGAACGTAAGGGGAACCATGTCTCAGAACACCATCGTCGCCGACCGATTCGCTGGCAAGACCGTCATCGTCACCGGAGCTGGCAGCGGCATCGGTCGCGCGTCCGCCCTGCGTTTCGCGCGCGAGGGCGCTCGGGTGATCGCGGCGGACGTCGTCGCGCAGCGTCTCGACGAGCTCGTCGCCGAGCACCCCGACCTCGAGCTGATCACTGTGGCGGGCGACATCACCAGTCAGGAAGGCATCCAAGCGGTCGTCGAGGCCGCCGGAGGACGAGTCGACGCCCTCGCCAACGTCGCGGGCGTCATGGACGCGTTCGTGCCCGCCGGTGAGATCGACGACGCGGCGTGGGACTTCGTGTTCGCCGTCAACGTGACGGCGGTCATGCGCCTCACGCGCGCCGTCCTGCCCCTCATGCTCGAGGCCGGCCGGGGCGCCATCGTGAACGTCGCCTCCGAGGCGTCCTTCCGAGGCTCGGCAGCCGGGCTCGCGTACACCGCCTCCAAGCACGCCGTCGCCGGGATGACGAAGAACACCGCGGTGATCTACGCCAAGCAGGGCATCCGCACGAACGCCGTCGCACCCGGACCCACCATCACGAACATCGAGGCTCCCATGAAGTCGCGGGTCGCCGCGGCGGTGCTCGGGCCGATCATGCAGGCGACCATCCCGACCCCCGTCGAGGCAGACGTCATGGCTGCGTCCATCACCTGGCTGGCCAGCGACGACGCGTCGAACGTCAACGGCGTCGTCCTCGCTTCGGACGGTGGCTGGTCAGCGATCTGAGCGACGGTTCAGGAGGCGCTGGCCGGTCCGCACAAGACGGCGAGCGCCTCCAGTGCCTCCTCGACCGCCTCACGGAGCGAACGTTCGCCCCTCTCGTCGGGAGCCGTCGCCCACCAGCGCAGCGCCGCGAAGGATGCCGCGCCGAGAGCCTCCGCCACGACTTGGAGTCCGACAGTCCCGGCCAGTTCCGGCCGCCTGTCCTCCACGAAACCGCACAGCACCTCCGCGGTCTCCGCGAGGTGCTGCGGCGCAGCAGCGCGGAGCTCCGCGTGCCGCACGATGAGCCGGAGGCGGCTGCGCGTCGCGACGAGGTCGACCGCGGCGGACTCCATCGCGCCGACGAACGCCTCGCGGTACGCGACGAGCATCGGCACCCCCGCAGGCGCACATCGAAGACGACTGCCCATCTCGTCGGCCGCGGGGCCCGCGCCGTCCCAGACGAGATCCGCTTTGCTCCTGGCATGACGGAACAGGCTGCGCCGTCCGACCCCTGCAGCCTCGGCGATGTCGGCCATGCTCACGGAGTCGTACCCGCGCTCCTCGAAGAGGGCGAGGGCGGTCCGGGCGACCGCCGCGCGGTCGGTCGCGATCGGACGACCAACGCGTCGCGTCATGTCGGACGAGGAGGTGGACGCAGCTGTCGACATGTTGCGAGGCTAGCTCCCGGACGAACTCGACGACGCGCCTCGGATGTCTCGGGTCGTTTGCCCCTGCACCTCACCCGACCACGGCTGCTCCCACTGAGGGGCTGTTCCCATCAGCGTCATGGCCGACGTCGCCCGCTGCCGACCGCCGCCTGTCGCGTGCCGTGACGAGTCCGACCAGCGCTGCGGCCGTCGCAGTCCAGATGAGCAGCTGCATGAGCCAGCGGTGGCTGCCGTCACCGGCGAAGAAGAGGATGTTCCGCATCTGCTCGAAGGCTCCGGCCCCGAGCCATCCCTGGTGCAGCACCTGCCAGAACGGCGGGAGCATCGACTCAGGAGCGGTCCCGCCCGCGCTCGGGAAGTTGAGGGCGACCAGGAAGAGGATGACGAGCAGCACCCCGCCCTGGCCGGCGACCTTGGTGAAGAACGTCGCCAGCAGGCCCACGGTGAAGGCGTAGATCATCGCCACCCCGAGGACCGCGGCAACCGTGCCGAAAGTCACTCCGTAGTCCACGAACAGACTGATCATCGAGAACGCGATGACCGGCACGAGCACGGCGGCACCCGCCGCGGTCGCCACGTACGTTCGCGTCCGCGCCGTCCGCAGGACCTGGCTGATGGCCGTGATGCTGAGGAACGGGCCGACCGTGCAGGCGACGAGCAGGAAGAAGAGCACCGATCCTCCGGGGTCGTCGGCCGGCAGGGGCGATGCGTCCTCGACCGTGTTCACGCCGCCGAGCTCGTCCGCGATCTCCTGCCCTGCGGTCTGGACGACTTGCGTGGCCAGGGCACCGCCTCCGGAGGCGATGACCGTCGTGACGTCGGAGCCGTCGACGACGACCGCTCCCACAGCCTCCCGCGTCGCCACGGCCTCGCGAGCATCGTCGGCACTGATCGTCTGCGTGACGTCGAAGGCTGCCGGGGCTTCGTCGTCGATCATCTCAGCGACTGGGTCGGTAATCGAGGCCGGACCGCCGATGGTGAGCGCCAGGTCGTGTGGCACCGGCGCGTGTGAGGCACTCACGTAGCAGATGGTGAAGGCCAACAGGAAGAACAACGGCATGGAGACGACCGCGATGAGCGTGGTCTTGAGCGACGCACGCCGCGAGGTGTCGATGGACCCGGGCGACACGACGACGTCGAGGTGGTTCTCGGGCATCTCGAAGCGCTCCGGGAGGTGCGTGCCGTGCGGGCGCTGTTCGGAGGCGGTCATCGGGCCGTTCCTTCGGAAGTGGAGGGGTGACCGGCGGTGATCGAGCGGCGTGGCTCGCTCGTCGGCGGTTCAGCGTCGGGTTCGTCGTCCAGGACGTAGGCCTCGACCTTGACGTGGCGGTGACGGTCGCCAGCCTCGTCGTCGACGAGGCGGTTCGCCTCGCGCAGCTCTCGCCGCGCGTCGACGTGCTGCGCATCGCGGTCGGTGAGCAGGGCGAGATCGACACGTTGCGCCCGCACCGTCTTGACGAGGTGCACGACCACCGTGGCGAGGACGAGACCGACCGTCCACGCGAGCAACTGCAGCACCCATCTCTGTGCCCCGGCGCCGTTGAAGTAGACGATGGACCGGAACGCCTCGTTCGCACCGGCGCCGAAGTAGAAGGAGTGCACCGCCTGCCAGAAGGGCGGCAGCATGGCCGACGGGCCCGCGCCTCCTGCGCTCGGGAAGTTCAGGAAGACGATGAAGCCCATGATCCCGAAGGTCGCTACGTTGCCGAGGAACTGCTGGATGAGGATCGCCGCCGCTCCCACGGTGAAGACGTAGAGGGCGTTGACGCCGAGCAGTCCCGCGATGGTGCCGAAGCTCGCACCGTAGTCGCCGACCCAGATCGACGACAGGCCGAAGACGATGAGCGGAGCGATGACCGCCGTGATCGCCGACGCGAGGTACCGGGTGCGGAGCCGGGCGCGAGGCTGGACCTGGGTCAGCACGATGATGACGAGGTAAGCCGCGAGCGACGTGTACGTGAGCAGGTAGAAGAGCGTCGTGCCGAGCGTGTCGGTCGCAGCCAGCGGGGCGACGTCGACGGCCGAGGCCGTCGTGCCCAGCTGCTCGGCCACCTGGTCGCCTGCTGCTCGCACGGCTGACCCCACCGATCGCCCCTCGGCGTCAGCGTAGTAGGTGGTGACCACGAAGTCGGTCTGCTCCGTCGGGTCGGCAGCGGGCACGGGGGTGATCTCGATCGCCCCCTCGACGGCGCGGTCCTCGACGCTGCTGCGCGCCTCTTCGACGACGTCGGTGTGGGTCGCCCGGAACTCCCTGGTCTCGTCGAGCCCGTCGGCGATCTGCCCCACGACCTGAGCCGGCCCGACGACGATCAGCGAGAGGTCGTGGGGCGTGGGCGCGTGCAGGGCGGACACGAACATGACAGGGAACACGATGACGAAGTACAGCGGCAGGAGAAGAGCGAAGACGAGCTTCTTGGCGACGGAAGCGCGGCTCGGCTCGGCCACCGAGGGAGCAGGGGCCGTCTCGGCCCCCTGAGCCATCGCGGGGGCGGGGGTGTCGGTCACGGGATCTCCACAGATAGATGTAAACAGCATTTACAATGTAAACGGCGTTGACAGTCAGGTCAAATGCGCCTGGCCCATCTCGGATGCGCGAGACTCTGACTGACGACGTCGCAACCCGAGAGAAGGCAAGATGTCCGTTTCACCGCCGCCAGGCCGCATTGATCGCAGCGCTTCGGTGAAGGACGCGATCCGCGCCTCGGCGCGTCGCCTCTTCACCGCCGACGGCTTCGACGCGACCGGCATCCGTGACATCGCTGCCGACGCCGGCGTGAATCCGGCGATCGTCATCCGCCACTTCGGATCGAAGGAGGCGCTGTTCGTCGTCAGCGTGGACGGCGTCCAGGCGTGGCAGGCCCTGCTCGACGGGCCCGTCGAGCAGGTCGCCGAGCGGGCGGTGGCACGCATCATGGCGAGCCGCAAGAAGGGACTGCAGAGCTTCGGGGCGATCGTGCGAGCCTCCGGCCGACCGGAGATCCACGCACGCCTCCGCGAGTCGACGATCACGTTCTTCGCCGACCCGCTCGTCGCGAAGCTCGCCGGTCCGGACGCCCGCCTACGGGCGCACCTCTTCGCGGCCCAGCTGACGGGCCTCATGTCCGCGCTCGCGGTCTACGACGACCGCTTCCTCCGCGACGCACCTGCCGACGAGGTCGTCGCCCTCTATGCCCCTGGCCTGCAGCGCCTCCTCACCGGGACTACTGCAGACGGACGAGGCGAGGACCGTCCCTGAGGACGACTCCGCCCCCGGCGTCGTCGGCGAGAGTGGTCCCATGAGCCGGCAGGTGCCGGCGCCACGAGAAGGAGCCCATCATGAGCACCACCACGGAACACGACCGAGCCACCACCCGCCAGATCCTCGCCGCGTCGTTCAGCACGCCCGATGGCGGCTCCCGTGCAGGCGCTGCCGTCACGGTCGCGCACCCAGGCAAGATCGGGAACACAGCAATCCTCTCCGTCAAGTCGGACGGGACACCCCGCTTCATGGAGACCAACGACTGGGGAGCCGGGCGCGGAGCACTCGTAGGCGGAGCGATCGGCCTCATCGGAGGACCCCTCGGCGTGCTCGCAGGCAGCGGCATCGGCGTTCTGGCCTCGAAGCTCCGCGACGTCGGGTTCAAGGACGCGGAGCTGCGTGAGCTCGGCGCCTCCCTGGGGGCCCGTGAATCCGTCGTCGTGTTCGAGCTCGCGACGGACACCGTCGCCAGCGCACGCCGAGTGCTCGAGTCCCTCGACGCCGAGCGGATCGTCGCCGTCCCCGTCGACACGAGCGTCGCCGACCTCTTCGCATCCGTCCCGGCTCCCGACGCCGACCGCGACTGACCCGACGCGACTGCGCCCACCGGTTCCGCTGCCCTCTGACCTCATGCCGAACCTCCACGACTACGTGCGCTGGCGCGGCGACCTGCCGTTCGACGACGACGCCTTCAACATCGTCGACAATCTGGTGCTCGCCGCGTTGGCCAACGTCGAACTCGGAGACCTCGTCCCGCCCCTCGGGGGCGGAGCGGTCACGCTCCAGGCCGTGGGACGGGCGCTGACCGAGCAGGAGGCGGGCACGCCACGTTCCCGGCGTCTCGTCTTCGTGCCCCCGGCGCTGGTCGTCGACGCGGGCTCGTCGCGGCGCTTCGGCGAGGCCCTCCTCTCCGGCGCCGTGGACATCACGGACGCGGTGACCGGCACCCAGTTCGCGGCCGTGACGGTGGCTCTGCCGGACGGCAGCAGCTACGTCGCGTTCCGGGGCACCGACAACTCCCTGGTGGGCTGGCGCGAGGACTTCACCCTGAGCTTCGACCGCGTGCCGGCCCAGACCTCGGCCGCCGCGTATCTCCGCGAGGTCCTGGCGACCACTTCAGGGCCCGTGCGCGTGGGCGGGCACTCCAAGGGTGGGCACCTCGCGGTCTTCGCCGCCCTGTCGACGACACCTGCCGATCGGGAGCGCATCGTCCATGTCTACGACAACGACGGTCCCGGGCTGAGCCCCGAGATCACCGATCTCGATGCCCGTGAGGTCTTCCGCTCACGGACCACGAAGATCGTGCCCGAGTTCGCCGTCATCGGACGGCTCTTCGAGAGCGGTCCCGCCTCGCTCATCGTGGCGTCGACCGGCAAGGGCATCGTGCAGCACGACATCATGACGTGGCAGGTCGAGGGCACGCACCTCGTGGAGCGGGCGACCGGTTCCGCCCGTGCCGCCACCGTCTCCGGCCTCATCGACGCCTGGCTCGAGGACGCGGCACACGACGACCGTCGCGACTTCACCGACGCGCTCTTCACCGCCCTGGGGGCCGGAGGCGCCACCCTGGTCCAGGACGTCGCCCGTCGTGACCACGGCAGCTTCGAATCGGTGCTCTTCTCCCTCGTGCGCAGCCGGAGCGAGACGCGTCGTTCCCTCGGTACGACGGTCCGCGTACTGCGTCGCGCGGTGCGCAGGGTCGACGCGTCCGAGCTGTTGCGCCGGGGCCAGATGATGCGCGGTGCGCTCCTCGTCGTCGTGGGGGTCCTGTTCGTCGAGGCACCCGTCGTCGCGCTCCAGGTGCTGGGCGCCTTCGCCACGTTCGTCGTGAGCGTGGTCGTCGCCGTGCGCCTCCTGCGGTACGCGGCCCGGTACAGGAAGGAGCACGAGGTGCGCTGGCCCTGGATCGCCGGCGGCGTCTTCGCGTTCGCGCTCCTGCTGGTCGGCCTGGCGAACGTGGAGAGCCTCGTGACGCCGACCAACCTGCTGCTCGGCGCGGCCCTGATCGCGGCCGGCTGCTCGAGCGCGAAGGACGGCTTTCCCTTGTTGTACCGTCGCCCTCGCCGTGGCATGCGCGGTGCACTCCTGCTCATCAGCGCTGCCGTTGCGGTGCTGATGGGGATCGTCGCCCTCGTGACGGCCGACCGCGTCATGTCGCTCTTCGTGCTACAGGTGGGCCTGTACTTCATCGTCGCCGGGCTCGTCGAGATGCTGTTCACCGTCCATGACCGCGTCCGCCGCGCCTACGTCGACGAGTCCGCGATCGAGGACCTCGCCAAGTTCGGCGATGACGCTCGGGTTTCGTAGCGCCCTCCCAGTCCGGGTCGCTCACCGCTCCGAGTAGTCGTAGAAGCCCTTCTGCCAGCGGCGTCGACCGCTCAACCTCCGTTGGACTGCCTGATGCCCTCGGCGAGCGCCGTGAACTCGTACACGTACCCGCCGGCGGCCCCACTGACCATGATGTAGCCCTTGTCAGATCCCGGCTCGATCGCGACGTTCGTGGCCGACGACAGGCCGGCCGCGACGTCGCCCGCGGGGAGCTCGATCGCAGCCAGCTCGTCGCCGTCCGCCCCGTGCACCACGATCCGAGGCGAGCCCTCGAACCCTTGGTAGATGTTGCCCTCGGCGTCGACCGCGTTCGAGTCGACATGCGCCGACCCGGCGTCGACGTACACAGCCGGGTGCACGGATGCTGCGCCCTTTCCGTCCTCGGTCAGCGTCAGCAGGTCGATGCGGTTCGCCGCGTACTGGCTCAGCCAGAGACCTCTGAAGTCGTCGGTGAACGAGATGCCGTTCGGCGAGGCCAGGCCGTCCAGGACGACCGTGGGCTCGGCCGTCTCGGCGTCGAACCGCACGACGCGCCCCCCGAGGGAGGCAGCCTCGAGAGGCGCTCCGGGGAAGGCTGTGAAGTCGCTCACGTAGAGGTCACCGTGCTCGTCGAACGCCAAGTCGTCCGGGCTGAACCGTTGACCGTCTACCTCACCCGCATGGAACACCTGGGGGTCCTCACCCTCCGGGGTGATGCTCGTGATGGCGCCGCCCGCGATGTCCGTGAGGTAGAGGCGGCCGTCGTACGGGCTGAACTGCGCCGAGGTGAACGCGCTGATGTCGTCAGTGTGGATCGGCATGACGTCCTGGGTCTCGACGTCGATGCGGAACACCTTGGGCTCGCCGGCGGGGGCCGTCACGTCCACGACGTAGAGGTCGCCGTCGGGCCCGAACGTCGGGCCCTCCAGCAGGGTCGACCCGGTCTCCGGGTGCACCTCGGTGACCTTGAGGAGCTGGGTCGCGGTCGTGCGTGGCGCGTCCGCGGTGCCGTCCGGTGCAGGTTCCGTCGGGGAGGTGCACCCGGCCAGGAAGACGGTCGCACCGACGGCCGCGACGAAGCCGCCCGCCGCGCGACGACCAGTCACGAGCAGACCTCGGTCTCGACCCGGAGGACTTCGTCGAGGTGCTCCTCACGCCAAGCCTCGAGGACCCGGTGGAACGCGACGGGACCGGGTCCGTACGTGAAGTCGTTCGGCCGCCCCTTGCCCTCGCTGTTGTAGTAGCCCGGTGTGCAGTCGGCCTGGAACTGCTCGTTGTCGAAGGCCGATTCTTGGACCTCCCTCGTCCACTCTCGCTGCGCCTCCTCGCTGGGCTCGACGATCCCGGCACCCGCCTGACGCGCCGCGGTGACGACCGCCGCGATGTGCTCTGCCTGGTCTTGCAAGATGTGGACGAAGTTCACCGAATTGGCGTTCTGCAGGGCCCCGAGCTGGAAGAGGTTCGGGAACCCGTGGCTGTAGAAGCCGTGCAGCGTCTCGGGCCCTCTCGCCCAAGCCTCGAGCAAGGTGCGGCCATCACGACCGTGCACGGGCATGGTCCCGCTGAGGACGCCCGAGACCCCGACCTCGAAGCCGGTGGCGAAGATGACGCAGTCGACCTCGTACTCGGTGTCGCCGACGACGATCCCCGTCTCGGTCATGCGGGTGATGCCACCGTGGTCGGCCGTGTCGACGAGGGTGACGTTCTCGCGGTTGAAGGTCTGGAGGTACGTGTCGCTGAACCCGGGTCGCTTGCACATGTAGCGGTACCAGGGCTTGAGCACCTCCGCTATGGTCGGGTCGTCGACGACGGCGTCCACCCGGGCCCGGATGGCGTCCATCTTCTGCGCGTCGAGAAGCTCGTCACGACGCTCGCGCTCCTCGGGCGTCAGGGCGGGGTCGAGCTTGCCCGTGATCATCGCGCGCTGGAGGTCGGGGGTCGAGGTCCAGCCGTCCTGCGTGAGGTCGACTTCGACGTCCTCGCCGGAGACGACGGCCAGGAAGTTGTCTTGCCGCTTCTTCTGCCACCCGGGTCGGAGTGACGCGGCCCAGTCCGGGTCGGTGCGGCGGTTGTCGCGCACGTCGACGGTCGAGGGCGTGCGCTGGAAGACGAACGTGTGCTGCGCGTCACGGCCCACGTGCGGCACCACCTGCAGGCCGGTCGCTCCCGTCCCGATGACGGCCACCTTCTTGTCGGCCAGCCCGGTCAGGTCGCCGTCGGGCGTGCCGCCCGTGTAGCCGTAGTCCCACCGGCTCGTGTGGAACGTGTGCCCGCGGAAGGACTCGATCCCGGGGATGCCGGGGAGCTTCGGCTGACTGAGGGTGCCAGACGAGGTGACGACGAAGCGGGCACGCATCCGGTCGCCTCGATCGGTGTTCACGATCCACTCCGCCGCATCGTCGTCCCAGGTGAGCTCTGTGATGCGGGTCTGGAAGACCGCGTCCCGGTAGAGGTCGAACGCCTCGGCGATCGCGACGGCGTGCCTCCTGATCTCCTCCCCCGGTGCGTACCGCCACTCTGGCACCGTCCCCACCTCTTCGAGAAGGGGCATGTAGACGTAGGACTCGATGTCGCAGTGGACCCCGGGGTAGCGGTTCCAGTACCAGGTACCGCCGACGTCACCAGCCTCGTCCATGAGACGGAGAGAGTCGATCCCGGCCTGGCGAAGGCGCGCGGCCGTCACGAGACCGCCGAAGCCCGCACCGACGACCAAGACTTCCACCCGGTCGGTCAACGCCTGCCTCTCCGTCCACGGCGTGTAAGGGTCCTTCGCGTAGTAGCCGAACTCACCAGCAGCCCGGCGGTACTGGCCCGCCCCGTCGGGACGGAGGCGGCGGTCGCGTTCCGCCGCGTACTTGTCACGAAGGGCGTCGAGGTCGTCGGCGCTGGGGGCGAGGTCGAGGGTGTCGGACGTACGGTCGGTCATGGTGCTCCTCGTGCGGTCTCGTGAACGCAGCCGACATGTGACAACTGCTTAATGCGACCTTAAGCATCTGGACCTGAATCGTGCCTGTCAGTTCTGCTCTAGTGTGAGAACGTGAACGCCGACGAGGGCACAGTGACCGAACGAGAGCGCATCGCGAGCGAACTCCGCGTCGTCACGACGCTCCTCGAGACGGCGACGCTGCCAGCCTCGGCCGCGCCCCTCTTGTCCCTAGGCCTGACCGTTCAGCAGCTCAAGGTGCTGACACTTCTCGTCACCGGCGACGGCGCCGCCACTGGTCGGCTTCTCGCGACGACGTGTGGGGTCTCCGAGGCCGCCATGTCCGGCCTGCTCGACCGCCTCACGGCACTGGGAGCGGTCGAGCGGGTCGAGGATCCGGCCGACCACCGTGTCCGGCGAGTGACGGCGACGACCCTAGGTCGCTCGGTCGTACGCGACATCGTCTCGGCCCGCCCCGAGTTCCGGGACGACGTGCTGGAAGGCCTCAGTCTCCCGGAACTGCGAGGGCTCCTCAGAGGGATGACAGGGATCGCCCGCCAGATCACTGCTCTCGACCAGGCTTGACCGCCGCCTGCCCGGTGGGAGACGTCAGCCTTTCAGCCCACCGGCGAATCCGGCGACGATGTACCGCTGCAGGAAGAAGTAGGCGATCAAGATCGGCAAGATGCTGATGATGATTCCGGCGAAGATGAGGTTCCACTGCGCCCCGTACTGGCCGACGAAACCATAGACCGCGATCGTGATCGTCTGCTGCTGCGATCCAGAGAGGTAGAGCAGAGGCGTGAGGAACTCGTTCCACGTCGACACTGCCGTGAGGATGATCACGGTGCCCGTGATCGGACGGACGAGTGGGAACACGATGGACCGGAAGGCGCGCAACGCACTGGCCCCGTCGAGCGACGCCGCCTCCTCGAAGTCCGCCGGCAGGGCACGCATGAACCCGGCGTAGAGGAAGATCGAGAAGGGCATGCTCTGCCCGACCGTGACGAGGATGACACCCGCGAGGCTCCCCAGCAGGCCTAGGTCGCGGATCGTCTGGTAGAGGGGCAGCAGAGCGAGCTGGGCGGGGAGGAGCAGTCCGAGGAGGAACAGGTAGTAGGTGCCCTTGGACCATCGAGTGGCGAGCCTTGACAGAGGGTAGGCAGCGGCGGCGCTGAGAACGACGATGATCGTGATGGCCACGACCGAGACGACGGCGCTGTTGATCAGTGCCGTTCCCAGTCCACCCTGGTTCCATGCGTCGACGAAGTTCTGGAACGTCGGCTCGAGTGGTGGCGCGAGGGTCGAGCTCTGGTCGCCTGGGGCCTTGAGCGCGAGGCTGACTAAGACATAGATGGGGAAGAGGAAGATGATGGCCACCAAGATCATGACCGCCTCGAGAACGGCTGTCCGCCATGTGTATCGGAACATGTCAGTTCTCCTGTCGTGACAGCAGCTTGTACTGGATGGCAGAGGCGATCGCGACGAACACGGTCAGGACCACGGCGAGGGTGACTCCGTACGAGAATCGGCCGAGCTGGAAGGCGTTCGAGTAGATCAAGGTCGAGATCGTGTTCGTGGCACCACCCGGACCGCCCTGGGTCATGGCGAAGACCTGGTCGAAGAGCTTGAAGCCCCCGATGATCGAGAGCATCACGTTGATCGTGATCGCCGGTGCGAGCATGGGCCGCACGACTGACCAGAATCGGCGAACCGGGCCTGCGCCGTCGATGGCGGCAGCCTCGAGCACTTCTTCCGGCACACCCTGGAGTCCGGCGAGGAAGATGACCATCGAGTACCCGACGAACTGCCAGATCACGACGATGATGATCGACCAGATCGCGACGTCCGGGTCGCCGAGCCAGTTCTGACGCAGCCCGCCCAGTCCGACCGCCTCGAGAGCGACGTTGATCCCGCCGGCGGGAGCGAAGAGGTTCTGCCAGAGGAAACCGACCGCGATCGACGTGATCACCACCGGGGCGAAGATGACGACGCGCAAGACGTTCCGTGACTTGATCTGCGAGTTGAGCCCCAGTGCGATCAGGAGTCCGAGGACGTTCTGGATGATGGTGACCGCGACAGCGATCAGCAGGGTGTTCCGGATGGCGACGACGGCATTGGGATCGTCGAGGATCGCGAGGAAGTTCTTCGCCCCTACCCACGCCCGCTCGGCCGACACGCCATCCCAGTTGGTGAACGCGAACAACGCACCCTGAACGCTGGGGACGATGACTGCGAACACGTAGACGACGGCGGCAGGCAAGACGAACCACCAGACGGTTTGGGCATACCCGCGGTAACGGCGGCTCGGCTTTTTCTTTGGCAGGGTGCTCGCCGCGGCGGCAGGGGCGATGGCCATGGTGCTCTTCTTCTCTCGGCGCAGTGACTGGCGTGGAGAGGCGGTGCGATGCGTCGGGTCCACGCGGGATCGCACCGCCTCGGGGGCGTCGCAGAACTAGCCTGCGTAGGCGGAGTCCATGGCCGCCAGGGCGTCGTCGACCGAGGTCTGACCCCCGAGAAGCTTCTGCAGTTCGTCCTGGTACACCTTCGTGGTGTTGGAGTTGGGCCAGGTCTGGTCGGGGAACGCAGCGGTTTTGTCGCTCTGGGCCTGCTCGGAGACGCCCACCAGGGCAGGAGTCGGCTCGAACCCGTCCACGGGGACGCTGGGGAAGATGGACCCGGTGTCGAGCGCCAGCTGGACGCCCTGCTCACTCAGGTAGAAGTTCATGAACTTGTTCGCGAGATCCTTGTTCTTGGCCTTCGCGTTCACGCCGTATCCGGATCCGAGCCCGACTGGCAGGACTGTCTCGGACGGGTCGTCCGTTGCGGGCAGAGGTGCCGTCTCGAAGGTCGAACCCTCCGGGGCGGCACGCTCGATGTCACCGATCTGGTTGCTGACGGTGACGATGCCGACGGCGTCGCCCGTCGCGACCTGACCCTGAGCGACTTCGAGGCTCGTCCCCAAGGCGTCGGCGGTGAAGCAGCCTGCATCCATCATCTCGAGGTACTTGTCGAGGACCGTCGACCACTCAGAGTCGGCGAATGTCGCACTCCCCGAGGCCTGCTCGGAGGCGAAGTCGGGGTCGGCGCCATCGACCAGCGTTGCCGACAGGGCGTAGGGGAGGTAGTTGAAGGTTCCGCCGGCGAGTCCCGCCAACGCGTAGGCGACCTTTCCCTCCGCCTTCGCAGCAGAACACAGGTCGAGAACTTCGGTCCACGTGGTGGGAGCTGTAACACCGAGCGCTTCCAGGGCCTGCGTGTTGTAGGTGGCAGGGATGATGGTGAAGTTGTTGGAACCCATGAGGATCTTGCCGTCAGCGCCCATCACTGCCTTGTTGACGTCCGTGAAATCGCCCGTCCACTCGTCTGAGCTGAGGTCTTCGAGGAAGTTGCCCTTGGCGAGGGTCTGCGCCGTGATCGGGTTCCCGTTGCCCGGGAAAACGACGACGAAGTCGGATGCGGTTCCTGAGACCATCTCGGTGTTGATCTGCGTGAGGATGTTCGGCCACGGGAGCTCGGTGATCTCAACGGTGACGCCCGGGTTGTCATCCTCGAACTGGCTCGCGAGGGCAGACATCACCTCGTCTCCACTCCACCCCGAGACGGTCAAGGTGTTCTCGTCGCCGCCACCGGCGGACTGTGGGCCGGCAGAACAACCTGCAAGGCCGAGTGCGAGTGCCGAGAGAACGGCCGCGGGCACGAGTGCTGCTGCTTTACGCATGAAATGCTCCATTGGACTTCAAGGGTGAGTACCCGGACCGCGTTGGCCAGGCAGGTCGCCTGACGGTCACGAGAACGGCCACGAGGCGATGCGAGACCGACATTAGGGGTCTCGTCTTCTTTCGTCAATCAGTTGACGTAAATCGATTGACGCACGCGGGATGCGGTCCGTAAATCGATTGACACCTGAACTCGTCGGGAACTACCGTGAGTCGTTCGCTCGGCGCGGAGCTACGCGTCGGAGTGGGCCTGCGGCCGCTGCCAGAGCGATGTCCGCACCAGCACCGACTCGTCCGCAGACTCAGTCTGTGTGCCCTGAAAGAGACCCTCATGACCTTCGGAACCGCTCGCTTCGTCGCTGCCGACGACGAGCCAGCAAGCGCGCCACTGTTCCGCCGCGATCTGCAGCTCGACGACGGTCATGGACTCGTGACGGCGGCCGTTCTGTCACTGAGCGCGCTCGGCATCTGCGAAGCCTGGATAAACGGGGTCCCCGTCTCCGACGCCTTGCTCACACCTGGGTGGACCAGCTACGAGTGGCGGCTCCACTACGTCGATCACGACGTCACGACTTTGCTCGCCAAGGACTCGACCTTGGGCATCGCAGTAGGGAACGGCTGGTACCGGGGTCGACTCGGGTGGATCGAGACCGCCCGGTACGGCGAGGAGATCGCCGCCTGGGCGCAGCTGCGCATCTGCTTCGAGGACGGGCACGAGCAGGTCGTCGTCACAGATGAGACCTGGTCCGTCGGGCCCAGCGAGATCGTCGCGAACGATTTCTACGACGGGCAGATCATCGATGCCCGGCTCCGTGACGAGAGCTGGAAGATGCCCGGCTTCAGCAGCCCCGACTGGGGCTCCGTCCACGTAGTCGACTACGACCCTGAACAGTTCGACCTCGATCCCGCCGCGCCGGTCCGACGCATCGACGAGCTTCCCCCACAGAGGACGTGGTACGGCCCCTCCGGGACGACCCTGATCGACTTCGGCGAGAACATCGTCGGCTTCGTTCGTCTCGAGATCAGGGGCACCCCGGGAACGACGATCACGGTCAGGCAGGCTGAAGTCCTGGAAGACGGAGAACTGGCCCTGCGCACCCTCCGGTCGGCGAAGTCCACCGACGTCTACATCCTCTCGGGCGGGGACGACGTCTTCGAGCCGACCTTCACGTTCCACGGCTTCCGCTACGCCGAGATCATCGGCTGGGACGCACCCCTGCGAGACGTCGAGGCAGCGGCCTCTGCGATCGCCATCTCGTCCGACCTGCGACGCATCGGATCGTTCGAGTGCTCCGTGCCCGACCTGAACCAACTGCACGAGAACGTCGTTCGCGGCATGCGCGGCAACTTCGTCGACATCCCCACCGACTGCCCGCAACGAGACGAACGCCTCGGCTGGACGGGCGACCTGTCTGCATTCGCCCCCACCGCCGCCTACCTCTTCGACGTGCAGGACTTCCTCGCCGACTGGCTCCGTGACGTCGCCCTCGAGCAGGACCACCACGACGGCGTCGTCCCGTACATCGTTCCCGATGTCCTGAAGTACGCGACTGTCGCTCAGGAAGGCGCCGGCGCCGAGGAGATCGCCGCGTTCTGGAGCGATGCGGCCGTCTGGGTCCCGTGGTCGCTCTGGGAGGCGTACGGCGATCCGCGAGTGCTCGACGAGACCTTCGAGTCGATGGTCACCTACGGTCGCCGCCTACGATCCCTGTTGTCCTCGACAGGGGTGTGGGACACCGGTTTCCAGTTCGGGGATTGGCTCGACCCCGACGCGCCGGCAGATGAGCCCGGCGCCGCCAAGGCGCACCCCGGAGTCGTCGCGACCGCGTGTGCTTACCGCAGCGCTGCACGTATCAGCGCAACTGCGACCGTCCTCGGACATGCCGCTGAGGCAGCCGAGTTCAAGAGCATGGCAGACGGCCTTCGCGCCGCTTTCCACCGTGAGTACGTGCACTCTGGCATGATCCTCAGCGACTGCACGACCGTGTACTCGCTCGCCATCGTCTTCGGCCTCCTCGAACCCGAGCAGGAGGCGTGGGCAGGCGAGCGGCTCGCGGAACTCGTCCAGGAGAGCGGCTTCCACATCTCGACCGGCTTCGCCGGTACGCCCTTCATCAACGACGCCCTCACGTCCACCGGCCAGACGGCCACGGCGTACAGGCTCCTGCTCCAGCGCGAGTGCCCCTCGTGGCTCTACCCGGTCACGATGGGCGCGACGACCATCTGGGAACGGTGGAATTCCATGCTCCCCGACGGGAGCATCAATCCCGGTGGCATGACCAGCTTCAACCACTACGCGCTCGGCGCCGTCGCCGACTGGATGCATCGTGTCGTCGGCGGCCTCGCCCCTCTGGAACCGGGTTACCGCAAGATCCTCATCGCCCCCGACATCGGCCCCGGCATCGACTGGGCGCGCAGCTCCCTGGCCACCCCGCACGGCCACGCCGAGGTCAGCTGGGCGCGATCGGGCGACGACGTACGGTTCGACGTCACGATCCCTCGCGGCTCGGTCGGCGTGTTCCGCCGGAGGGGACGACCTGACCAGGAACTGCCGCCAGGAACGCACCAGGTCATCGCACCTGTCCGTGAACCGATCGACGCCGCCCCAGTACAGTGAGGCAGCCCGAGGGCAGGACGCAGAGGGAGCGACGATGACACAGGTCAACGAGCAAGGGCGTCGTCGTCGACCTTCGCTCGCCGATGTCGCCAGCCATGCGGGAGTGTCTCAGGGTGCTGTCTCCAAGGTCATCCGCAACGCCTACGGAGTCAGCCCCGCGATGCAGCAGCGGGTGCAACGTGCGATCGACGACCTGAATTACCGTCCGCGCACCGGGGCGCGTGGCATGCGTGGTCAGACCTTCACGATCGCGATCGGCTCGGAGATGCCCCAGCTCGGCAACGACTTCTTCACGCAGGTCACCACGGGAGCGGCGCATGGGTTGGCCGGCAGCGGCTACCAGCTCATTATCGCTCCGGCTCTCGACGGCGAGGGGGACAAGAAGGTCCTCGACGCCCTCGTCGACAGGCAGGTCGATGGCATCCTCGCGATCTCCCTCGAAGTCACTCCGAGCTACCTGGATCGGCTCGCCGAGTACGTCCCCATGGTGCTGGTCGGCCGCCACGACCGCCAGATCAACTACGACACGGTCACCAACGACGACCGCGCGGGAGTCACGTCGGCGATGGAGCACCTCCTAGCACTGGGCCATCGGGAAATCGCACACCTCACGGTGGGGTCCGGCCCGACCCGGGCCGATTCCTCCACCCCACACGCGATCCGGCAGGCGACCTACGAACGATGCATGCTCGAGAACGAGTTGCGACCCCACGTCGTGTTCTCGGACGCATCGGAGAACTCGGCCTACATCGCCACCCGACTCCTCCTGGATGACAGGGCCCGTCGCACTACGGCGATCTTCGCCGGCAACGACACCCTCGCCATCGGGGCCCTACGTGCCGTCGCCGAACGGGGGCTGTCCGCCCGTGAAGTCTCTGTCGTCGGCTACGACAACATCGAGCTGGCGAGCCACCCGCTCGTCTCGCTCACGACCGTCGACCAATACGGCGTCAAGATCGGAGCGACCGCGATCGAGCTGTTGATGGACCGCATCCGGGAGACACCGACGGAGCCACGCCACGTCGAGCTCGACCCGATGCTCGTGATCCGCAACTCGTCCGCACAGCGGTAGCACGCCGGGCACACTGACCGACCATCGGTCGGAGCAGCGAGCCTGGTGGACCTAGGGTCGACGCTCCCGTCGTCAGTCCCGCGCGAGTTGCGGGTAGAGCGCCTCGAGCGGTGCCGAGAGCGCCGCTCGCACCTGGCGTGAGGTCTCGTCCGCGAGCACCTCGTGCTCGCCGGCCTCGAGGGCGTCGAGCACGTCGGACACGAGCACCGCCGGGTCGGTCTTGGCGTCGGTGACGCCGGCGGCCATGGCGGTGTCGACGTAGCCGACGTGGACGCCGACGACCTGCACGCCCGCGGGCTGCAGCTCGAGGCGCAGCGAGTTGGTGGCCGACCAGAGCGCGGCCTTCGTCGCCGAGTAGATGCCGGCGACGGCGTACCAGGAGAGCGCGGAGTGGATGTCGATGATCGCCGTGCCGCCGCCGTGGGCCGACAGGAGGGGCGCGTAGGCCCGGGCGAGGAACAGCGGACCGAGGAAGTTGGTCTCGACGTTCGCGCGGATCTCGTCGTCGGTGTGGCTGAGGATGCCCGGAGTGGGGGCGTTCGCCCCGGCGTTGTTCACGAGGACGGTCACGTCGGGCGCGGCCTCGACGACGGCCGCGATCGAGGAGGCGTCGGTCACGTCGAGGGTGAGGGGCACGACGCGGTCGTCCTCCCAGGTGCGCGGGGTGCGGGCCGTGGCGTAGACCTTGGCGGCGCCGCGGGCGAGGGCGGCCTCGACGAAGCGGGTGCCGATGCCCCCGTTCGCTCCGGTGACGAGGACGACGGAGCCGGTGATGTCGGTCATGGGTGTTCCTTCCGGGGGTGGTGCGAGGATGAGGTGACCCGAGACCGGGTCACCGTAGCTGACTCATGTCATAATTGAGTTCAGTCAGTTTCTATTCCGACCAGTGTGCATCCCAGGAGAACCCATGTCGTCGTCCGCCCCGTCTCTCGGCAGGCGCGAGCGCAACAAGCAGGAGAAGCTCGAGCGCATCACGCGGGCCGCGTCCGACCTGTTCTCCCGGCACGGGGTCGACGAGGTCACGACGCAGCAGATCGCCGAGGCGGCCGACGTGGGCGCCGGCACGCTGTTCCTCTACGCGCGCACGAAGGGCGAGCTGCTGCTGCTCGTGCAGAACGCGGCGTACGCGCGCTCCCTCGACGAGGGGATCCGCGCCTCCTCGACTGCCACGACCGCGCTCGACGCCGTCGTCGCCGTGCTCGAGCCGATCGTGCACTGCAACCGGGCCCAGGTCGAGAACGGCCGCACCTACCTCCGCGAGATGGCGTTCGGCGACGCGACGGAGCCGCACCACGCCCAGGCGCTCGCGATCGCGGCCCGGACAGAGGAGGCGGTGGCCGGGATCGTGGTGCGCCTCACCTCGGCGACGCCCGCCGACGCGGCCGCGCTCGCCCACGTCGTGTCGGCGGTGATGATGCTCGCGATGTCGTCGGCGGTCGACGAGTCCGTCCCGGACGACGAGATCGTCGCGGGGGTGCGACGTCAGCTCGAGGTGATCCTGCCGCCTCGGTGAGCCCAGCAGGCCCCCAGGCGGTCAGCTGGCGAGTTCGGGGTAGAGCTCTGCGATCGGTCCGGAGAGACCTGCTTTCACGGCCGCGCTGAGCTCGTCGGCGACGACCTCGAAGGCACCCGCCTCGACCCCGTCGAGGACGGCGGCCACTAGTTCGGCCGGGCGCATCTTCTCTCCGTCTGCATGCGCGGCCATCGCGGTGTCGACGTATCCGACGTGCACGCCCGTGACCAGCACCCCTCGGGGAGCCAGCTCGAGCCGCAGCGTGTTGGTGGCGGACCAGAACGCAGCCTTCGAAGCGCTGTATCCCCCGCCGAAGGCATACCAACTGGCCACGGAGTGGATGTCGATCAGGGCTCCGTCGGCGGCAGCGACGAGAGCGGGGGCGAAGGCCTGGGCCATTCGGACAGGAGCGAAGAAGTTGATCTCCATCGTCTGACGGAGGTCGGCTTCTTCGATGTCGAGCATGCTCGCGGTAGCCGGCAGCCCGCCTGCGTTGTTGACGAGAACGGTCACGTCGGGCGCTGCGGCGGCCGCAGCGGCGACCGACGCGGCGTCCGTCACGTCGAGCGTCAACTCGACGACGCGTTCGTCGCCCCATTCCCGAGGGGCCCGGGCTGTGGCATAGACCTTGGCTGCCCCACGAGCGAGGGCGGCACGGACGAACTCGGTGCCGAGGCCTCCGTTCGCACCGGTGACAAGGACGACTGCGTTCTGGAGTGAGGTCATGTGGGCTGCTTTCGTCGAAGAAAAGAGGGATCAGTCCGTGAGGAATTTCGCCGCGGCCGTCGTGAACTGCTCCCAGTATTGGAAGATGCTGCCGTGGCCGGAGTTCGGGTAGATGATCAACTCTGACCCGGCGATGCGGCGGTGCAGGTCATGCGAGAGCACCGTGGGAACCATGCGGTCGTGGTCGCCGTTGACGATCAGGGTCGGCTGCGTAATGACACCCAGATCAGACGGTCTCGAGCGGCCGTAGCTCTGTATCGCCTTGAGCTGGGTGGCGAATGCTCGGAGGCTGATCTTGGCGTCGCGGTCGCGGGTGCGTTCCGCGAGGCGGGCCACGAACGCCTTGCCGGTGGTCTTGCCGACACGGTCGCGGTTGAAGAAGAGGAACTCCTTTGGGTCGGACCGCGTCAAGACAGATCGCAGGACGTCGTAAAAGGTGATGCCGACGACCTTGTCGATGTCTTTCCCGCCACGCGGGCCGGTCCCGGTCAAGACGAGCTTGCGGATGAGCTCGGGGTGCGACACGACGAGGTCCTGGGCGATCATGCCGCCCATCGACAGCGCGAAGACGTCGATCGTGTCGTGACCGAGAGCACTGATGAAGGCGTAGGCGTCGTCGGCCGCCTCCTCCATGGTGTCCGGCACACGCCCCGACGAGGCGCCGACGCCCTGCTGGTCGAAGGTGATGACGTGCCGATGAGCAGCGATCGCGTCGACGATGCGCGGGTCCCAGTTGTCGAGGGTAGCGGCGAGGTGCACGAAGAACACGACCGGGATGCCTCCCCGTGGCCCGAGCTCGCGGTAGGCGTAACGGATGCCGTTCGCGGTGACGGTCTTCGAGGGGGTGTCGGCATACGAGCTGACGACGGGTTCTGAGGTGGTCATGACGGTTCTCTTCTTGGGGGCGACGCGGGTCTGTGGCGGGGCGAGCTACGGGAGGGTGATGACGGTCTTACCGCGGATCCCGGCCTTGTCGAGCCCGTCGAGGGCGGTGGCGGTCTCGGTGAACGGGTGCGTCGCGCCGACGACCGGGCGGATCGCGCCCGCGTCGACGAGTGTGGCGATCTCTCGGAGCTGGCTGCCGTCGGCGTGCATGAAGAGGAACTCGTATCGGACCCCGAGCTTCTTCGCCTGGGCACGCACCTTGCGACTGAGGCCAGCGATGGCGAGGCGCACGACGGGATTGAGGCCCGCGGCCTCGGCGAAGGCGGGCGTGGGCGGGCCCTGGATGCCGATCGCGAGGCCGCCCGGGCGCAGCACCCGGAGCGACTTCGCCAGGTTCTCACCGCCGAGGCTGTCGAGGACGAGGTCGTAGCCGGAAAGCTCCTCCTCGAAGTCCTGGGTGCGGTAGTCGACGACGACGTCGGCCCCGAGCTCGCGGAGGAAGTCGGCGTTCGACGAGGAGGCGGTGGTCGCGACGTGTGCGCCGAGGTGCTTCGCGAGCTGGATCGCGATCGAGCCGACCCCGCCCGCGCCTGCGTGGATCAGCACCTTCTGGCCGGGCTGCACGTCGCCGCGCTCGACGAGGGCCTGCCAGGCCGTCAGCGCGACGAGGGGCAGCGACGCGGCCTCGATGGTGCTGATCGTGGTCGGTGCGAGGGCGACGTCGGCCTCGTCGACGGCGATGCGCTCGGCGAAGGTGCCGATGCGGTGGTCGCGGGGGCGTGCGTAGACCGCGTCGCCGGGCTTCAGGCTGCGGACCGAGCCGCCCACCTCGATGACCGTGCCGGCCAGGTCGTGCCCGAGGGTCAGGGGTGCCTTGTACGGGAGGATGAGCTTGAACTCGCCCTCGCGGATCTTCGCGTCGAGGTGGTTGAGGCCGGCGGCCTCGACCTTGATGAGGACGTCGTGGACGCCGATGGTGGGCTCGGGGACGTCGGTCTCGTGCAGGGGCTGCTTGTAGGTGTCGAAGGCGAAGGCTCGCATGGTGGTCTCTTCCGGGTCGTCGGGCTCTCGGAGAATCTACCGATTTACCGAGTAAACTCAATTATGAGCGCAGTCACTTTGAGTGTCAACCATGCGAGCAGCGGCTGCCGACCCCGATCGGCGGCAGGGACTCTCGAGGCCCGAGCGGTCGGAATGAAATGGTGCTGGCGCCCACGACATGCATTTGCTACCTTCTGTACGTACAGCATGGACAGACCGTATCTGAGGTCGTTCGCGAAGCACCTCGCCTTCGAGCTGCACTCAAAGCTCCCCCGATGACGCACGAGAAAACTTTGAAGGGTCACGATGTCAACGACGACGACAATCCGCACCGGCGGTCCCGGCTCCAACGGCGTGATCGAGCGGATGGGCCTACCGAAACCGCTGATCTGGGGCTTCGTAGGCCTCCTGCTCTTCATGATCGGCGACGGTGTCGAGTCCGGCTACATCGCCCCCTACCTCGCTGACAACGGCGCCGGGTCGGAGACGAACGCAGCCGTCATCATCTCCGTCTACGGACTCATGGTCACCCTCGGGTCGTGGCTGTCAGGCGCCCTGTCCGACGTGTGGGGCCCGCGGCGGGTCATGATCATCGGTCTCGTCCTGTGGGCCGCTCTTCAAGTTCTGTTCCTCGCTGTGGCCCTGCCGAGCGAGAGCTACCCCCTGATGCTCGTAATCTACGGCCTCCGAGGGATCGCTTACCCCTTCTTCGCCTACGGCTTCCTCGTGTGGATCCTGGGGGCCAGTCCTGCACACCGCCTGGGCTCGGCTGTCGGCTGGTTCTACTTCGCCTTCACCGGCGGGCTCCCCACCCTCGGATCGCTCGTCGCGAGCGGATCGATTCCGCTGCTCGGCGCCTACAACACCTTCTGGCTGTCCCTCGGGCTGGTCATCCTGGGTGGCATCTTCGCCCTCGTAGGGCTGCGGAAGGCCCAGGGCGGCGGCCGCCTGGCAGCACCCGGCGTCTCCACGGGGCACAGCTTGGTCAACAGCATCGCCATCGCCTTCACCAACCCCCGCGTGGGCCTCGGCTGCCTGGTCCGCATCGTCAACACGGCACCGCAGTTCGGCCTGTTCGTCTTCTTCCCGGCGATCTTTGCCGACGACCTCGGCTTCGGCACGTCCGGCTGGCTGCAGCTGGTCTTCATCCTGGGCGCCTCGAACATCTTCGCCAACCTGTTCTTCGGAGTCCTGAGCGATCGGATGGGCTGGCACCGCACCCTCCGCTGGTTCGGCTGCATCGGCAGCGCCGTCGCCGTGCTGGCCTTCTACTTCCTCCCCCAGTACGTCACTGACCAGTACTGGGTAGCCGCCCTGTGCGCCGCTCTCTTCGGCATCACGCTCGCCGGCTTCACGCCGATCTCGGTGCTGATGTCCCTCATGGCCCCCAACCAGAAGGGCAACTCGATCGCCGTCCTCAACCTCGGCGCCGGAGCCGCGACCTTCGTCGGCCCCGCCATCGTCGCCATCTTCCTTGCGCCCCTCGGCGCCGGTGGCGTGACGATCATCTTCGCGGCCCTCTACGTCCTGGCCGGCATCTCGGTCCGCTGGCTTCGCGTTCCCGAGAGCGCTCAGCGAGTCGTCGAACAAGGCGGGACGCTGCAGGGCGCCGTCGAAGAAGGCATCGTCGAGACTCCGAACAACGGCAAGGGCGCTGCGACCGCCTGATCTCGACCGCCACTCACGACGCACCACCCGGCCCGACACGGGCCGGGTGGTGCGTCGTCTCGTCGCTGCGCTCCGTGACTGATCGTTCGTTTTGTACGTACAGACTGGACGGGGCGTACTGAACGCCCTAGGCTTGTCAAAAGCAGCAGATAGCTGCCCCCACGGGACAGGCGCCTCGCACCTCACTGCGAGGCGGCATCCTGACTCACTGCCGAGCATCGCTCTGAGAATCGCTGGTGACCAGGTACCCACCATCGAAAGGACTCTCCATGGCTCTCGTAAGCGGCATCGACGTCATCCAGGAGTGCTCCTCGCGAGGACTCGTCGCCGGCGCGTTCAACACGACCAACCTCGAGACGACCCTCGGCATCCTCGACGCGGTCGACAAGGTCGGTGTCCCGACGTTCATCCAGGTAGCCCCGACGAACGTCTCCTTGTCCGGCTATGAATACATCTACGACATGGTCGCCCGCCGCCTGGAGTCCTCGAAGGTGCCGGTGGCGCTCCACCTCGACCACGGCAAGTCCCTCTCGGCCGTGCACGCCGCACTGATGGCCCGCTTCACGTCGATCATGATCGACGACTCCGAGGCCTCGTTCGAGGACAACGTCAAGACCTCGTCCATCGCCCGAGAGATGACACCGCGGAACCTCGCCCTCGAGGCAGAACTGGGCAGCATCGGCGGCAAGGAGGACGACGTCGCTCCTGAGTTCGCTGCGCACACGGACCCTGTCCAGGCCAAGGAGTTCGTCGAGGCAGTCGGCTGCGACATGCTCGCAGTCTCCGTCGGCAACCAGCACGGATTCGTCCCGAACGCGAGGATCGACTTCGAGCTCCTCGGCCAGGTCAGGGACGCGAGCCCCGTGCCCCTGGTCATCCACGGAGGATCCGGCCTCCCTGACGAGCAGCTCGCTCGTCTCCACGAGTTCAACGTCGTCAAGGTCAACGTCGCCAGCGACCTGCGAAACGCCATGATCCGATCCTTCGGCGAGGCGTACGCGGCCAACCCGCGAGAAGCATCCCTCATCCGCGTGTCCAAGGACGCCGTCGCCGCGATCTCCGATGTCGTCGAGGGCCGCATCCGTACGTTCAACCCCGCCGTCAACTGAGCGAGGATCTCGTCGTGCTTCCTACGATCACCGTCGATGTAGGGACCACCAGCATCAAGCTCTGCTTCTTCGATGCTGGAGGTCGCCTCCTCGAATCCGGGCGGGTCCCGACGCCGACATTGCCAGACGCATGGGGCGAGATCTACGACGTGGACGCTGTCGTCGACGCTGTCCTCGCATTCGCCGGGGACCTGAGCGACCCGCAGCGCACCTCGGTCGCCCGCATCGCCGTCACGGCCGTCGGCGAATCCGGCGGCCTCGTTCGATCAGACGGCACGCTGGCCTCACCGATGGTCCTGTGGCACGACCATCGCGGCGCACCGTATCTGGACTCGCTCGACGCGTCGGCGCGGGCCCGCATCTACGAGGTGACGGGCCTGCCGGTGAACGCGAACTACGGCCTGTCCAAGATCGCATGGGCTGTTCACCAGGCAGCAGGCGGCCTCGGGGACGCCCAGTGGCTGAACGTCGCCGAGTACCTGGCCGCCCGCATGACGGGACAGCGCTGGGCCGAGCCCTCCCTCGCCAGTCGCACCATGGCCCTCGACCTCGCCAGCAGCTCATGGTCGGAGGAGGTACTCGAGAAGCTGGGATTGCAGAAGTCGGTCCTCCCCGAGCTGCGCCCTGCTTCGTCCGGCTCGGGCATGGACCCGGCCTTCGCCGCAGCATCAGGGCTCTCGCCAGACGTCGTCGTGCACGTGGCCGGGCACGACCACATGGTCGGCGCCGTCGGTGCAGAACTCCTGCCCGGTGAACTCCTCAACTCCACAGGAACGACCGAAGGCCTCCTCTTCCTCCGCGACTCTCCGAGCCTCGACGACAATTTCGCCGCTTCCAAGCTCGCGAACGGCATCTCCTGCACGGGAGAAGGCTTCACCCTGTTCGCGTCCATACCCACGGGTGGCTCCGCGTTCGCGACCCTGCAGACCATGCTGGACCTCGACGCCGAGACGATCACCGGACGCATCGCTGGCATCCACGCTCGATACGTCGCTGGGAATGTCGATCTGGATGCGGCGCCTCTGGTCCTGCCTCAGTTCCGGGGCAGCCCGCCTCCTACGAAGGATGCGTCGGCTCGAGGCATCATCGCGGGGCTTTCTTCGACGACGACCTCGGATGACATCATCCTCGGGTGCTTCCTCGGGATGGTGCTGCAGTTCCGGGACGTCCTCGAGCTGTTCAGGGCCGCTCCGACGCGCATCAAGGTCATCGGGCCCGCGAGCCAGAACCTCCTCTGGCTGCAGCTCAAGGCCGACCTCCTCGGGACACCCCTAAGCGTGTCGACCTTTCCTGAAGTCGTCTCCCGAGGTGCGCAGTCGCTGGCTTCCGGGGAAGCGGGTGCCTGGCTCTCGTGTGACCCGTTCGAGGTGGCAGATGATCAGCAACGCAGCCTTCGCATCCAGGCATGGGCAGACCGAGTCCGTGAGCGGTGGGACTACCTCAAGGGCGTGCCCTCATGAGCCGCCGCCCGTTCTGCCCGATCAACGAGATCTCATGAAGCCGCACACACAAGGGGACGCAATGGTGCTCGTCGCAGGAGTCGATTCATCGACGCAAGCATGCAAGGTGACGGTCAGGGACCTCCACAGCGGAGAGACCGTCAGGGAGGGCAAGGCATCGCACCCCCCAGGCACGATCATCGACCCGGAGTCCTGGTGGACGGCCCTGCTCACTGCCGTTCGCCGTGCGGGCGGTCTGGACGACGTCGCTGCGATAGCCGTCAGCGGTCAACAGCACACCCCGATCTTCCTCGACGGCCAGGGAGCGGTCGTCTGTGACTCACCCCTCTGGAACGACACAGGCTCCCACTCCCACATGGGCGATCTGAACGACGAGTTGGGCAAGGACGAGTGGATCAGGCGCACCGGCCTGCCTCTGACGTTGTCCGACACCGTGACGAAGCTGCGTTGGCTCCGCGATCTGCACCCCGAGGCAGCCCTCCGTACCGAGGCAGTGGCGATCGTGCATGACTGGCTGACGTGGCGGCTCATGGGATTCGGCGTCGGCGACGGTGGGCTCGAACACCTGACGACCGACCGCTCCGAGGCGAGCGGCACGGGCTACTGGTCGGGAGAGACCAACGAGTACTGCATGGACCTCTTCGAGATTGCCTTGGGGAAACCAGCTCTTCTCCCCCGAGTTCTCGGCCCGCTCGACCGAGCAGGAGTGACAGGGACCGACATTCCCGGCATCCCTGCGGGCATCCCCATCGGCGTCGGCAGTGGAGACAACGCTGCGGCCTCTCTCGCTCTCGGCCTCGACGAAGGCGACGCCGTGCTGTCCCTCGGCACCTCGGGAGTCGTCTACGCCAAGACCGCGACACCGGTCCACGACTTTGCCGGCTACGTATGCAGCTACGCCGACGCCACCGGGCACCATCTCCCCCTCGTGGCCACCCTGAACGCCGCCCGCAACTTCGACCTCGGCGCAGCCCTCCTCGGCTGCACGTACGACGAGCTCGCACAGCTGGCCCTCTCCGCACCCCCAGGCGCCGAAGGACTCACCCTCCTGCCGTACTTCGAAGGCGAGCGGACTCCCGACCTTCCCCACGCCCGCGGCTCGCTCCACGAAGCGTCCCTCACGAACTTCACGCGAGCGAACTTCGCTCGAGCAGTGATCGAGGGCACCCTGGCAAGCCAAGTCGAGATGCTCACAGCGCTGCGCTCCTGCGGCGTCGAACCTGAACGACTCCTCCTCATCGGCGGCGCAGCCCAGAGCGTCGCAGTCCAAGCCATCCTGAGCGAGATGGTGGACATCCCGGTCTACGTGCCACTGCTCGACGAGTACGTCACCAAAGGTGCAGCCATGCAAGCCGCCGCAGCGCTCACCGGCGACTTCCCCGCCTGGCCCATCTCCATCTCCGAACTCGTCCCTCGGCCCCTGGAGGAGCAGATCAACGAGCAACACGAGAAGGCGAAAGCCGCGTTGGGGTACTGACGCCACTGACCCACCTCGATGACCGAAGAGTCTCCGTGGGCGGCAGACGCCTGATCGGTATCCTTGTCATCAGCCCTCGACCCTCACGCCCGAAGCACTTCTCGGCGACGAACGAGGACCCGAGGAAGGTGCGCTGATGACCCATGGGGCGCGCACGGACGTCGTCTGCGGAGTGGACGTCGGCACGAGCAACGTCAAGGTGATCGTCCTGGATCGTCACGGCGCTGTCGTAGCTCGGGTGGTCCGCACGACGCCCCGCGATGAACTGGGGTTGTCCGTCGACGTCGACGGTCTCCTGAGGTGCATCGAGGACATGATCATCGAGGCGTGCAGCAGCCACTTCTCGGTCGTCGGGGTGTGCACTGCCGGCATCGGTGAGGACGGCATCCTCGTCGACCACGATGGTCACGGAGTCTCGGCCCCGCTCGCGTGGTTCGACCCGCGACGACAGTCGATCTTCCGCGAGCTCTCGCCGCTCCTAGGGTCCGACGAGAGCTTCGACGTCGACAGCGATCCGGCTCGCACGATGGTCGGGTGGGCATGGGCCCGCAGTGAGGCAGGTGCCGAGGACGCCGCCCACTGGGTCGCGCTCACGGATCTTCCCGCGGTTCGGTGGACGGGTCGCCCGTTCATGAGCGAGTCCCTCGCGTCGCGGACCGGTGCACGGCGTTCCCGAGAACACGTGTGGTCGTCGTCCAGGATCGGCTTCACGCTCGGGTCAGTAGATCTTCTTCCCCCCGTCCGCCCCACAGGACACCTGGCGGGACCGCTGTTTTCTCAGCGGCTGCGTGACGAGGGAGTCCTCGGACGCGACGCCGTCGTCGTCGTGGGTGGACACGATCATCTCATCGCCGGTTGGGGCGCAGAACAGCTGAGCGCAGGCGCTGTCCTCGATTCCATGGGGACAGCAGAAGTGATCGTTGCTCGGCCCACTCACTCGACTCACCCCGCGCGCCGTCACTTCGACATCGCCCCCAGCATCGACACCCCAGGATTCACCTTCCTGCGGGTAGAAGAACTAGCGAGGAACGTCCAGTGGGCGTCGCAAGACCCCGAGGTGGCGGGGCAGATCCAGCGCCTTCTCCACGGCGCCGCTCCCATCGACTCGATCCTGGAAGCCGGGCACTTCATTCCGGGCCGACGTGGCGGCGGGACGCCTGCCTACGCGCTAGATGCCCCCAGCGATTCCCGCTCTCGAGCAACAGCCGTGCTCGGAGCACTCGCAGTGGCCGGCCGAGAGGCCGTCAGGGACATCCGACCATCTGCTGACACGGATCGAACAGCGCGCTCCGACGTCTGGCTAGCCGGCGGGTGGGCTCGGTCGCCTGGTTGGGTCGCCATCAAGACCGCCGTGAACGGGTTCAGCCCGAGACTCATCACCGAACCAGAACTCACGGGGGTGAGCGCTGCGCTCTTGGCCGCCAGGGGGATCGGCTGGACCCCCGACGCTCAGGAGGCCTTGCAAGGTTCCGCTGGCGCTGCTGCTGGCCGTCAGGAGAACTAGCTGGCTGAGATGTGGACCTCTAGGGGAACAATGTCGGTCAACACCCACGTCTCGTAGTAGTCGAATCGTTTGTCGCCCTGAGCCCACGACGATGACCGCACACGAAGGACCGGGTCGCTGGACGTGACGCCCAAGTGCTTCGCAACGTTCTCGGGAGCCCTCATCGCCCTGAGGACGCGATGCCCGCCGTGCACCGTGAAGCCCGCAGCGGCAAGAGTCTCGTTCACCGATCCCGAACCATCGAGCACCTGGGGCGCCGTCGACATGACTCGTGCCGGTTCCTCCGGGAACCAGTTAGTGCTGAACATGGTCACGCGCCCGTCCAGGGAACGAACACGCTGGAGGGCGAAAACCTTCGCCCCGGCGTCGATGCCGAGGGCCTCGGCGACGTGCTGAGCAGGAACCACGAACGCGGCGTCGACGACCTTGGTCTCGATGCCAGTTCTGCCGTGATGGATCTGGGACTCCAGGAAGCCCTGCTCGACAGTCCACCCCGAGGGCTCAGTCGGGAGCGAGGCGAAGACACCTCGACGCGGGACACGCTTCGCGAAGCCCTCGGCTTCAAGGTTGGACAACGTCTGGCGGATCGTTGCTCGTGACAGAGCGAACTGCCGACCCAACTCGAGCTCACTCGGGAGTCGTTCCTCGGCCGGATACCTTCCACTGACGATGTCGTCCCGAAGAATGCCGAATAGTTGCTCCCAGTACGGAACTGGGGACTGGCGATCGATGGTCTGCGTCACGGCCACTCTCCTTTGCCTGGAAGCGTACAGGGCCATCAATCGCCCACGACGGCGGAACTGTACGTACAGCATCGACAAGGCGGACAAGATCGGCTATTTTGGGATCACGCGGAAGCGAGTGTGCAGGCACATCTTCACGAGAACAGCGATGTCCTCGCAGGACAGTCAGAAGCATGCGGAACAAGCCCCGAGAAAGCGCGGCCCCGGCATCCCAGCGTCGTGACGCGCATCGAACTCGGCGGCCCCTCTGTCTCAGATCAAGTTTGGAGATCAACATGAGCAAGACGATGCGAGCCGCGGTGGCCGATGGCGCAGGTGGGATCGAGATCCAGGACCTGCCCGTGCCTACGGCGCAAGAAGGATGGGTCGTCATCGCCCCTGTCGGCACGGGCGTGTGCGGCACCGATCTCCACCTCATCTCCGGTGACTACCCGCACGGGCGGTTCCCCGTCGTTCCCGGCCACGAATTCGCCGGCTATGTGACGGAAGTCGGTGCGGGCGTCACCTCCGTCCAAGAGGGCGACTACGTGGGCGTGAACCCGAACGTGTCGTGCGGCAAGTGCACGTGGTGCCTCCGAGGGGCAACCAACCTTTGCCAGAACATCCTTCCCGTCGGCGTGGCCATCAACGGTTCTGTCGCTGAGTTCGTCGCCGTTCCCAGCGAGATCGTCTTCCCCTTGAACACCTCCATCAGTCACGGTGCGGCACCCCTGATCGAGCCCTTCGCGTGCGTCCTCCACGCCCTTGAGCGAGTGCCGGACTGGAAGGAGCAGGAGCTCGTCATCTTCGGAGCTGGGTCGATCGGGCTGATGGCTGTGATCCTCGGCCGCGCCGAGGGGGCAACGGGCATCCGAGTCGTCGAGCCCAACGAGGCCCGCCGCAACGCCGCGCTCGAACTCGGAGCTGTTCAGGCAGTGGCGTCGGCCGACGACCTCGACAACAAGGTCTTCGATCTGGCCCTCGACGCGAGTGGACATCCCGTCGCGATCTCACAGGCGATCTCCTCCCTCGGTCCCCGCGGCCGGCTCGTCCAGATGGGCGTGGCTTCCCCCACCGCGACAGTCGCTTTGAACCCCTACGAGGTGTTCGCAAAGGAACTGAGCATCATCGGTTCGAACTCATTGGCCGAGAAGTACGGCGAATCGGCCGAACGCATGGTCGATCTTCAGGACGAGCTCAAGAGCCTCGTCACTGCGACGTTCACGCTCGAGGACTACGCAGAGGCACTGACCGCAGCGAAGAGCCCCGACCAGATCAAGGTGCAGGTGACCGCGTGAGCGAACAGCCGGAGTCATACACGCACCCTGATCGCAACCTCGGCATGGAGCTGGTGAGGGCGACCGAGGCCGCCGCGATCCGCAGCGCCCCGTTCATCGGCAAGGGCGACAAGAACGCCGCCGACGGTGCCGCGGTCGACGCGATGCGCAAGTTCCTCGGCACCGTCGCCTTCGACGGCGTCGTCGTGATCGGCGAGGGCGAGAAGGACGAGGCGCCGATGCTCTTCAACGGCGAGCACGTCGGCAACGGCTTCGGCCCCGCCTGCGACATCGCCGTCGACCCCATCGACGGCACGAGCCTCACCGCCGCCGGCCGCATGAACGCCCTCTCGGTGATCGCCGTCAGCGACCGCGGCAGCATGTTCGACCCCAGCGCCGTGTTCTACATGGACAAGATCGTCACCGGCCCCGAGGGCATCGGCGTGATCGACCTCGACAAGCCGGTCGGCGACAACATCCGCGCCCTCGCCGACGCGAAGGGCCTCGCCGTCGAGGACATCCAGGTGGCCGTGCTCGACCGTCCCCGTCACGCCGACCTGATCCAGCAGATCCACGCCGCCGGCGCGGGCACCCGCCTCCTGCTCGACGGCGACGTCGCCGGCGGCATCAACGCGGCCCGCCCCGACTCGCGCATCGACATGTGCGTCGGCATCGGCGGCACCCCCGAGGGCATCATCACGGCCTGCGCCGTGAAGGCGCTCGGCGGCCTCATCCTCACGCGCCTCGCCCCGAAGGACGACGCGGAGCGCCAGAAGGCGATCGACGCGGGTCACGACCTCGACCGCGTGCTCGACCAGGACGACCTCGTCAAGGGCGACAACGCCTACTTCGTCGCCACCGGTGTCACCGACGGCGCGCTCGTCGCGGGCGTCAAGCGCAAGCAGGGCATGATCCGCACGTCGAGCATCGTGCTCCGCTCGCACTCGGGCACCATCCGCCGCGTCGAGGCCGACCACCTCGTCTCGAAGTGGTACAGCGACACGGAATAAGCAACAGCAACCAGAGACAAACGCGGCAGGGGCTGCGTCCCCGCTGCTGCACGACGATCAGAAAGAAGAACGCATGCCCGTCGCAACCCCCGAGCAGTACGCCGAGATGCTGGACAAGGCGAAGAACAAGGGGTTCGCCTACCCCGCGGTCAACGTGTCGTCCTCGCAGACGATCAACGCCGTGCTCCAGGGCCTGACGGAGGCCGGCAGCGACGGCATCATCCAGGTCACCACGGGCGGTGCCGACTACTTCGCCGGCCAGACGGTCAAGAACCGGGCCGCCGGAGCCATCGCGTTCGCGAAGTTCGCGACCGAGGTCGCCAAGAACTACCCCGTCACGGTCGCGCTGCACACCGACCACTGCCCGAAGGACGCCCTCGACGGCTTCGTGCTGCCCCTCATCGCCGCCAGCGAAGAAGAGGTCAAGGCCGGTCGCAACCCGCTGTTCCAGTCGCACATGTGGGACGGCTCGGCCATCCCCCTCGACGAGAACCTCGAGATCGCCCAGCAGATGCTCAAGCGCACCGCCGCGATCAACGCGATCCTCGAGGTCGAGATCGGCGTCGTCGGCGGCGAGGAGGACGGCGTCCAGCACGAGGGCTCGAACGAGGCCCTCTACACGACCGTCGGCGACGTGACCCGCGCCGTCGAGACCCTGGGCCTCGGCGAGAACGGCCGCTACATCGCCGCCCTCACCTTCGGCAACGTCCACGGCGTCTACAAGCCCGGCAACGTCAAGCTCCGTCCCGAGCTGCTCGGCGAGATCCAGCAGGGCATCCAGGAACGCTTCGGCACGGCCGAGAAGCCCCTCGAGCTCGTGTTCCACGGCGGGTCCGGCTCGTCCGACGCCGAGATCCGCGAGGCCGTCTCGAACGGCGTCGTCAAGATGAACCTCGACACCGACACCCAGTACGCCTTCAGCCGCTCGATCGCCGACACGGTGCTGAAGAACTACGACGGCTTCATCAAGGCCGACGGCGAGGTCGGCAACAAGAAGCAGTACGACCCCCGCGCCTGGGGCAAGGTCGCCGAGTCCGCCATGGCCGCCCGCGTGGTCGAGGCCACCCGGCAGCTCGGCTCGTTCGGCCAGTCGGGGAGCTGACCCGCGCCTCCTGACGCGACACGAGAGGCCCCGCAGTCGTTCGCTGCGGGGTCTTCTCTCTGCAGTGAAACGTCCGTCCGTGTTGTTCGTATTGTCTGTACAGTCCGTACTTTTTGACTTAGCGTGGTCCCGTCGCCGTTGACGAAAGGGAACATCACGTGACCACAACCTTGTCTGCCCCTGCGCGCCTCGTTGATCGAGCCGGCATCCCCGCGCCCCTCTTCTGGGGATTCGTCGGAGTCTTGCTCTTCATGGTGGGTGACGGCGTCGAATCGAACTACCTGTCGCCGTTCCTGGTCGATTCGGAGGGCTTCTCCGAGTCTGCCGCCGCCATCACGATCAGCCTTTACGGCATCTTCGTCACGATCGGCTCGTGGCTCGCCGGCACGCTCTCGAGCATTCTCGGACCGCGCCGGGTCATGTTCATCGGAGCCCTGAACTGGGTCGTCTTCGAGGCGTTGTTCCTCGGGGTCGGGGTGGGGATGGACGTCCATTGGGTGGCCGTCGTTGCTTACTCGATCCGGGGAATCGGGTATCCCTTCTTCGCCTACGCGTTCTTGGTCTGGATCAACGCCGCGACGCCGGCGCATCAGCGTGGAAGCTCCGTCGGGTGGTTCTGGTTCGTCTTCGGAGCAGGCCTCCCCACGCTGGGCTCGCTCGTTGCCTCGGCGTCGATTCCTGTCTTCGGTGAGTTCGGAACCCTGTGGCTGTCTGCCGGACTGGTTGCCATAGGCGCCGTCGTGGCCCTGCTAGGCGTCCGGGAACGCACATTCGCAGGCCCGCTCGGGGCGCCCGGCACCAGCCCCCTCCACGAGATGGGCAAGGGCCTCTCGATCCTGTGGCGCGAGCCACGAGTGAGCGCCGGCGCCTTCGCCCGTCTCGTGAACACGGCACCCAACTTCGCCCTGTTCATCGTCGCTCCGTTCTTCTTCACGAACGAAGTGGGCTTCTCACAGGGCGAGTACCTGCAGATCGTGACCATCGTCTACACGGCCAACATCTTCGCGAATCTCGCATTCGGCCTCATCGGAGACCGATTCGGCTGGAAGCGGACCGTGACCTGGTTCGGCTGCGTCACCTGCGCCGTAGGGGCACTGCTGCTCTACTACGTGCCCCTTGCCGTCGGCCCGAACTTCGCGGTCGCTGTGCTCTGCTGGGCCGTCTTCGGCATCGGCTTGGCGGGCTTCGTCCCGCTTACGGCTCTCGTTCCCTCCATGGTGAAGACAGAAGACAAGGGCAGCGCTCTCGCCGTCTACACGCTCGCTGCGGGCCTGTCGGCCTTCGTGGGCCCTGTCCTCGTCGGACTCCTCGGCGGTGTGAGCAACATGGCCGTGATCATCTGGGTCTTCGTGGCCCTCTACCTCCTCGCTGCCGTGGCTACGCTCGTGTTGAAGACACCGCAGGACCCGGGACAGGAACCAGCACGCGAGTCCGTCCCAGCGGGCACTCCGGGCTGAGTGTCATCAAGCACCCGCGACGGCAGTGAGGGAATTGGCTTGGGCAACGCGCCCCAGCCACCGGGCACTGGGCTTCGGGGTCCTGTCGAAGGTCACGAGGTCCACGGCGACGAGACCGAAGGTGACGTCGTACCCATGCACCCATTCGAAGTTGTCGACGAAGGTCCAGTGCAGGTAGCCCCTCACGTCCAGCCCGTCCGCGATGGCGCTGGCGACTCCCTCGAGGGCGCCCGTCGTGTAGTCGATCCGGCGGGCGTCGTCGGTCGTGGCGATGCCGTTCTCCGTGATGAGCATGGGGGTGCCGCCGGTGGCCTGCCACGTCTGCCGGAGGGCCATCTCCAGGGCGTCAGGGCGGTACGCCCAGCCGACCTGCGTCAGTTCCGCCCCGTCGGGAGCCCCTTCGAGTCCGTCCGGGCCGACGAGTTGACTCGTGTACGACTGGACACCCACCCAGTCGTCCTCTCGGCTGACCTCGAGATAGGCGCCCTCCCACGTGTGTCGGTACCGGGCGAGATCCTCCTCATGGCCAGATCGAGCCACGAGGCCCTGCACGGCGATGGTCCAACCCACCTCGACCGACGTGAGGTCGTGCAGGATCTCCCGGGCTCGCTCATGGGCTCGGATCATGACTGCCGTCGCTGCCGGCTTCGGCTCTGGCATGGTGAAGGCGTTGATGCCGGCTTCCCCGCTCACGGGTGACGCCGCTTCGCGCATGCGGGCCAGCACCGCCTGAGGATCGTCGTACTGCAGCGGCGTGCTCATCTGGTGCATGACGGCGAACATGTTCGGCTCGTTGATCGTCGCGACCCAGGTGACCCCGTCGAGGATGGGCGCGACCGCCGTGACGTAGTCCCCGAACCGGTCGACGGCCTCGTCTGATGCCCACCCGCCCGCCTGTACGAACCAGAGTGGGCTCGAGAAGTGGTGCAACGTCACGACCGGCTCGACACCGACCTCGAGGCAGTACTCGATGATGCGCCGGTAGTGCCCGAGCTCAGCTCTCGCGACATGGCCCCTGACGGGTTCGACCCGGGCCCATTCGATCCCGAAGCGGAACGCGGACAAGCCCAAGGACTTCAGCAGGTCGATGTCCTCTCTCCACCGATGGTAGAAATCGAGCCCGTCGCCGCTGCGCTCGGCGAACGATGATCCGGGCAGCTGCTCGAGGGCCCACATGTCGCTGTTCGTGTTGTTTCCCTCGTTCTGGTGCGGAGCCGAGGAGGCGCCCCAGAGGAAGTCGTCGGGGAATGCGGTCATCGAACGGTCACCCTCACTCGAGCGAGGTTCTGCAACCTCGCGAAACGGTCGTCCCGGTTGCCGTCACGATGTGCCGTGACGCGCACGGTCGGGAAGTACGTCCCGGCAGAGGCGAATGAGACACGGCGCTCGACCTCGACGGCGGGGCCCGAGGCGATGTCCGGCTGCGCTGTGACGATGCCCCGCGCCTCCTCGCCCCACTCGATCGCGACGATCGTGCCCGTGCCGGGGGTCGTGGCCTCGGCTCGCAGCACGATCTCCTGCCCAACGCTCACCTCGGCGTGCTCCGACCCGTCAGCGGTGAGGTGGACGAGGGGCTGGACACCCCGCCGCTGTTCGGCCGTGTCGGGTACTACGACCTGGCCGTCGACGATCTCGTAGCGTGTCGTCGCCGGGGGTTCGATCCCCCGCTCGACCCACGCGCTCAGGTCGCGAAGTGCCTGGTGCACGACGCCGAGGTAGCTGACCGTTCGACTGGGGTGCTCCTGGTCAGTGAAGTCGCCGTGCAGCGCATGGTCGATCATCCACAACCGGAAGCGGTCGTCGACGGAGTGTCCGAGGTGTGCCTCGACCTGAGATCGGTACCAGTCCGCCTGCCACGGGTACGCCTCCCGGTCGAGCAACGACTCGACCACGATCATGCGACCGCCGAATCGTCCTGTCTGCACCGTGCCCGCGGCTCCGGCGGCGAACATCGGACCCACGAGCATCGGGCGCTGAGGGTACCGCGGTCGACCCTTCTCGTCACGGAACTGGTCCCACACGGTGAACTCAGGGCCGGGCACCTGATGGCGGTGGTAGGTCTGGACCGCGAGGAACCCGCTGTTGTCGAGTAGGACCTCGTCGCCCTCCCCGAGTGCGGCAGCCTCTCGAGGGTCCAGCGGCCCGAAGACGGCCACGTCGCCGACGAGCTGGAGCACGACGAGGCGGGACCCCGCCGATGCACCTGTGGTGACGATGAGCTCGGCGGCCTGCGGGTCGACCTCGGGGACGTCGGCGAGACGGACGGCCACGGTGGCCCCTCCAGCACCGAGACCCAACCAGGCGTCGTCGGCGGCACCCGTCGACTCGCCCGGGTGCGGGACATCGCCGACTCCGGCACCAGCGAGGTCCCCTGCGGTGAGCAGACCGGTGATCCGCGTCGGGAGCTGAACGCGATCGCGGTGCACGGAGCTGCCGGAGTCGGCGCCCAGGTAGCCGGGGACGGTCCAGAAGTCGTCGAAGTACCCGGGGTCGACCGCGCGGAGCCCGGGATACAGGACGGCCAGGGCGTGCATGCCCATCGTCGCGTGGCCGAACCAGGAACGCGGCGGGAAGCCCATGCTGGTGACCTCCCGGAGGGCGTCGGCCTGCTCGGCGTCGAGATCGACGTACGGGTCGCCGCTGCCTCCGGCGTCCAGGGCGTCGACGATGCCTCCCCATCGACCCCGGAGCACGCGCAGCGCGTGCATGCGCGCCGTGAAGCAGTTGGGGATCGACAACGGCGAGCCGATCACGAACGGCACGACACCGTCCCAGACACCCGTCGTGTTCTCAGCTCCGCCGATCGTGCGGAACGCGCCGCCGCTGCCTCCGAACGCATAGCCCCAGGCGCGATGTTCGCCGTACATCTCCGACGCGACGACGCGCGCGTGCTTCGCCGCTGCCGCGTTCGCGCGATAGGCGGCGATGGTGGGGTCTGCGCCGGAGAACGGGTCGCCCGACGCCTGTCCGCCGCCGTTCGTCTCGACGAAGCAACCACCGCTCTCGAGGGCGAACGAGATCTTGTCCTCCTCCCCCGTCAGACCCTCGGAGAAGTGCTCGCTGTCGGGGACCGGGGTGATGTACTGGAAGAAACGACCCTCGTACTGCTGGGCCGGAGGCAGGTGGAACGAGAACCGGGTGTCGGTGCCCGCGAATCCCCCGTGGACGTAACGATGAGGCGCAGGGCGTTCACGCCACTCATCGACGTCGACGAAGGGCTCGGCGAATTCGTCGGCCTGCTCAGTCACGTCACTCATCCGATCGTCTGCCACGTCTGCCACGTCGGCCACGTTTCAGCGAGGAACGGTGACGCTCGTGGTCGAGAGCTCGGCCCGCCGCCCCACGCTGATGGGCAAGATGGCCAGGGCGCCGAGGACGGCACAGATCGCTCCTGCGATGAACACTGCGGTGTACTCGCCGCTGAAGAGCGCCAGGATGCCACCCGCCAGGAACGCTCCAGCGGCCTGAGGGATCGAGCTCGCCAACTGCAGGAGCGAGAGGTAGCGCCCGTTCTCGTCCTCGTCCTTGGGCAGCACGTCGAGAGCCAGGGCCTGATCGACGGCACCGTAGACACCGATGCCGAACGCGGTGAGGAGGCTCGCGACGACGTACTGCGGGATGCTGGCTGTCGTACCTGTCCCGACGAGACCGATCCCGATGACGATGCCGCTGACGAGGAGGAAGGGCTTCCGCGTCTTGAGCTTGTCCGAGAGCCACCCGGACCCCATGGCGCCGCCGATGCCGCCGACGATGCTCAGGATGCCGGAGAGCGAGACGAGCTGCGCCACCTCGGCGGGGCTCAGACCGAGCCGATCTTGGAGGAGGTAGACGTTGTAGAGCGAGAAGGACAGCGCGAGGAAGACGAAGGCCCGGCTGAGGAACACCCACGCCAAGTTGGGGTAGCGCTTCGGGTTGAAGTAGAACCCCCGGAGGATCTGCTTCGGGCTCGAGGTCACACGAGGCGCAGTCACGCGGGGGTCCCGCATCGCGATGGCGAAGATCGTCATGCCGACGAACGCGATGATTCCGGGGTACAGGAAGAGGCCGGCTCCGGTGCTGGCGAGGACTCCGCCGAGGACGACGCCGAACAACGGCGCGATCTGGTTGATGGCCCCGATGATGCCCGTGACGCGTCCACGCTGCTGCTCGGGCAGCTTGTCTGCGAGGTGGTTGACGATCATGGCTGCCGAGGTGGAGTAGCCGACGTAGGCGATCGACCAGCCGGCGATGAGCGCGAAGGGAGTGTCGGTGAATCCGATCGCGATCGACCCGATGAGTCCGAGGAGCACACCTCCCACCAGCCAGGGGCGTCGCCGGCCGAAGCGGGACCGCGTCCGGTCGCTGAGCATGCCGACGAGCGGCATCAGGACGACCACCAGGATGCCGGGAATGCCCGCGGCGAGCGCGAGGAGCGAGTTGCGGGAGTCCGGCGCGATCTGGTCGATGCGAACGGCCAGCGAGTAAGCGATCGGGGCGACGAATGCCAGGTAGAGGGTGAACTGCGCCAAGAAGAGGAGAGCGAGATAGCCCTTCCGGAACTTCGGCCGTTCGCTCTCACCGGACTCGCGGAGGCCCTCACTGATCTGCTCGGCGCCGATCTCGAGGTTCCCTGCTGCCGAGAGCGGCAACTCGGGAACGGGATGGTCTGTCGCCGGACGAGGGGCGGGGTGCTTGCCGGGTGCGTCGGTCATGACGGAACTCCATTGTTCGAGTGCGGGTGGGTAACGCGCGTAACCAAGAGGAAATCACACCGCGAGGCGTGCGTCAATGGGAATAATGAATCGTTTCAGCGGAGATCTGGTCGAGGGCCTGAGACGAGGGCCGTCGTCCATTCGCTCCCCTCGCTCGAGAGATCAGCTGGTCATGAGGTGCCGGTCGCAAGGGCGGCGAGCAGGTCGCGTGCCATGTCCTCGGAGGCCGAGGGATGGCGCTGTGCGAGCATCCCGAGAGGGGCGTCGCCGAGCTGGCTCCCCGCCGCCTCCACAGGAACCCCCGGGAAGTAGGTGCGGAGCACGTCCAAGACGGCCGCCCACGCCGTGTCGTCCTTCATGACGTCCTTGACGGGTGACTCGAGCGTCAGCACGACGTCCTCGCCGAACCCGGCCGGCCGGGGCCAGCGCCACGAGTGACGGCCCGCGCCCACCTCCACCACGAGCGCCTCCGGGTGGAGCGGCGGCACGACCGTCGCGGTCGCGCCTTCGGGCACGACCACGTCGAGCACGAGCTCCTCGCCGTCGACGTACCAGTTGCTCTCCGCGCGACCGCGTACCGTCTCGTGCGCGGTCCTGGCCGAGGTGAGCCCACCTCCGGGCAGAGGGGCGACCGTGAAGGTCTCCCAGCCGGGCGAGGTCCTGGTGAGCCCGCCCACGACGCGGTGCAGCCAGTCGGCGACGGCCCCGAGAGCGTAGTGGTTCAGCGACGTCATGCCCGTGGCGTTGATCGTGCCGTCCGGCAGTACGGAGTCCCAGCGCTCCCAGATGGTCGTCGCTCCCATGGTGACCGGATAGAGGAAGGACGGGCTCTTCTTCTGCAGGAGCATGTCGTAGGCGACGTCGACGTGCCCCGTGCTGCTCAGCGCGTCCGTGATGAGGGGCGTGCCCGCGAAGCCCGTCGAGATGGTGCCGCCGACGGCGGTGACGATCTCGCGCAGCCGGTCTCCAGCCACCTGCCGCTGGTCGTCGTCGAGCAGGCCGAACATGATGGGGAGCGCGTAGCCCGTCGCGGACTCGCTCACGACACGGCCGACCTCGGTCACGAAGTGCCGCCGGAAGGCTGTACGCACGCGATCGGCGAGCGCGCCGTAGTGCCGGGCGTCGTCGCGCTTGCCGAGGACCTCGGCCGCCGATGCGAGCTCGCGCGTGGTCCTGCAGAGGTAGGCCTGCGCGACGAGGTATCGGTCCGTCTTGCCGCCGGCAGGGTTGTCGGAGGGGGCATCGGGGTCGAGCCAGTCGCCGAACTGGAAGCCGTGGCCCCAGAGCCCGTCGTCGTCGAGTGCGGCCTCGACCTCGCCCATGAACGAGGTCATGGACGTCCAACTGGAACGGAGGATCTCAGTGTCCCCGTACTCCTGGTAGAGCTGCCACGGCAAGCTCACCGCGACGTCGCTCCAGAGCGCGGTCGCGGTGGAGGGGGTGGGCAGCACGTCCGGAACGCTCCACGGCACGGTGCCCGCCGCCTCCTGCTCGGCTGCGAGGTCCTGGAGCCACGACCCGAGCACGCCCCGCACGTCGTAGAGATAGGTGGCCGTCGGCGAGAAGGCGTTGAGGTCGCCGGTCCAGCCGAGGCGCTCGTCGCGCTGCGGGCAGTCCGTCGGGACGCCCACGAAGTTGTCGCGCATCGACCACACCGTGTTCTCGTGCAGCTTCGTCACGAGCGGGTCGGACGTCTCGAACCAGCCGGTGCGCTCCATGTCGCTGTGCACGACGACGGCGCGGAGGTCGTCGGCGCCGAGCGTCCCGGGCCATCCCGCGACCTCGGCGTACCGGAATCCATGGAAGGTGAATGCGGGCTCCCAGGTCTCTTCGCCCCCGCCGCGCAGCGTGTAGCGGTCGGTCGCCGCGGCACTGCGGAGCGTTTCGAGCTCGAGGCCGCCCTCCGGGTTGAGCAGCTCGGCATGCCGCAGCACGATCGTGTCCCCTGCGTTGCCGGAGACGGTGAGGCGCACCCAGCCCGAGATGTTCTGGCCGAAGTCGACGATGAAACGTCCGGAGGCGCGCTCCGTGATCGAGGTGGGCGTCAGCTCCTCGATGCGACGGATGGGCGGGGCCCCGTCGACCTCGACGCGTCCGACCTCGGCGTCGTAGGCCGCTGCCGGGACCCAAGAGGAGTCGTCGAAGCCGGCTGAGGCCCACCCGACCGGCTCGGCCCGGGCGTCGTGCACCTCGCCCGCGTAGATGCCGCTCGACCGGACGGCGCCCGTGCCGACGCGGAAGGAGGCATCGGTCGTGACGACGTCGGTCCGGTCGGCGTATTCGAGCTCCAGTCGCGCGTGCAGTGCTGGGCGGTCGGCGTAGTTGTGGCGGTTGTTCTCCCATGTCAGGGGGCCGACGGCCCAGCCCTCACCGACGATGGCGCCGACCGCGTTGTCACCCACGGCCACCAGGTCCGTGACGTCGTGGGTGCGCGCGACGATGCGGTGCGAGTAGGAGGTCCAGCCGGGGAAGAGGACCTCATCCCCGACTCGGTGACCGTTGACCCAGATCTCTGCGATGCCCAGGGCGGTTGCGGTGAGCGTGGCCCGGACGAGGTCGTCGCCCACCTCGAAGCCACGACGGAAATATGGCGCGGGGCTTCCCTCCTCGCTCGGCTCGGCGGCGCTGATGAATGCGGGGCGTCCGGTGTCGGTCATGGTGGTCCCTTCGGCGGTGACGGGGATGTCGGTCAAGCGACGGTGAGCGTGAGGCCGACGGGCTCGCACCCGTCTGCGGACACGGCGACGGAGACGGGGCCGACGCCGGTCGGGCGGACGATCGCGAGAGCGCGGCCGTCGTAGGTGCTGCGGGTCGAGCCCGAGAACAGCTCATGGGGTGCGGGGTCGCCACTGCCGAGCGCCTGGAGCACAGCCGCTCCCTCCACGACGACGGAGATCTCACGGTCGGCCAGCGGGCGGAGCACTCCGCTCTCGTCGGTGAGGGACACGTCGATGAACGCGAGGTCGGTCGTGCCCTGCTCCAGCTGGCTCCGGTCCGCTGTCACCTGGAGGCGGAGCTCGTGCGCGGCCGATCTCAGGGTCGTCCTCCCGGTCTCGACGCCGCCACGACGGGCGACGGCGACCAGCTGTCCCGGGCTGTACGTGGTCTCGAACATCGCCCGGAAAGCCAGCTCGTCACCGACCGACGACCTGCCGAGCGACGTGCCGTCCAACACGAGCTCGACCTCGTCGGCGTCGCTGTAGACCTCGATGGTGACGGGTGTCCCCTCGTGCCCCTCCCAGCTCCAGCTGGGTAGGGCGTCGCTCCACGACCACGGCGTCCCCTGGACCGGCTGTCCGTGCCGCTCCGGCCGCTGCACGGCGACGTACGGCTCGGACCGGAGACCGAACACGGTCTCCCGGTAGTACGAGACGGGGCGCCGGTGGCCGGTGATGTCGAGATCGCCACTGGACGCCGCGAGCCAGGGGTACGCCTTGGCCGCGGCATGCGCCGTGGCACCGTCGGGGTAGCTGACCCCGCCGAGGCCGGCCTCCCCCAGGTAGTCCCAGCCCACCCAGGTGAAGTCACCGATGACGTGCTCATGCTGCTCGACGAGCTCCCAGTTGCGGGCGATGCGGGAGGGGAACGTCTCGCTGCCGACGATGACGCGGTTCGGGAACCGCTGTGCGTCGAGCTCGTAGCGACCGTCGCCGTAGTTCATCCCTGCGATGTCGAGGACCGAGAACGACTCCTCGGTCCGCTCGCTGACTTGTGGTGACGCCGAGATCTGGTTCATCATGTCGCCGACCTGGGTCATCATGGCGTTCACCCCGCCTCCGGCCTGAGGTTCGGCCGAGGCCATCGCCTGGCGCTGCTGTGCCATGCCTGCCGTTACCATGTCGAGCACCGAGACGAAGCCATTGATCCCGTTGGTGACGAAGCGGGTGGGGTCGAGCGACCGGACCTTCTCGGCGAGCCGCCTGCTCCAGACGCCGCCGCTGATCGCCCCGGTCTCGGGGATCTCGTTCCCGATCGAGTACATCACGACGCTCGGGTGGTTGCGGTCCTTGGCCACGAGTGCCTCCACGTCGCGCTCCCACCACTGCGTGAAGTCGGAGGCGTAGTCGAAGTCGCTCTTGCTCGAGGTCCACATGTCGAAGGTCTCGTCCATGACGAGCATGCCGAGCCGGTCGCAGGCCGCGAGGAGGGCGGTGCTGATCGGGTTGTGTGCGCTGCGGACGGCGTTGAAGCCGGCTGCCTTGAGGAGCTCGATCCGGCGCTCCTCAGCGCGTGCGATGGACGCCGCACCGAGAGGCCCGTTGTCGTGGTGGATGCACGCGCCTCGGAGCACGAGAGGCTCGCCGTTGATCCGGAGGCCGCGGCGGGCGTCGACCTGCAACGTGCGGATGCCGACAGGGACGACCTCGTCGTCGAGGCGACGATCGCCGTCGGTTAGAGCCAGGCGCGCGGTGTACAGGGAGGGCTGCTCGACGCTCCACAGGGCGGGGTCGGACACGAGAAGCCGGTGACGGACCGTGGCGCGCTCTCCCGGCAGGAGGGTCACCGGAGAGCTGTCAGAGGCGACCTCGGCCAGACCCGCCTCATCGAGGGAGGACGACAGCCGCACCGTGCGTGTGGTCGTGCTGGAGTTCTCGACGACAGCGGCGATCTCGACCAGGGCGCGATCAGCATCGACGTCGGGCGTCGTGACCGTGACACCGTCGACGGCCAGGTGAACGGCGTCCTTGACGATGAGGCGCACGTCGCGGTAGATGCCGGCCCCCGTGTACCAACGACTGTCCTGGTGGGTGCGGCAGTGCACCGCGATCGTGTTGACCTCACCGTGTCGGAGCCAGGGGTCGATCCGGACCACGAACCGCGAATAGCCGAACGCGTGTTGTCCGGCCAGGGCACCGTTCACGTAGACCATGGCATCGCGGTGGACGCCGTCGAACTCGAGAGCCCACAGCTGGCCCGCCGCCTCTTCCGGCACCTCGAGCTGCCTGCGGTACTCCCATGCGCCTCCGGCGAAGTAGCCGGGCGCGGCCCCGTTCGCCAGATCGGGTTCGCGGGTGGTGGCGATCTGCGCGTCGTGCGGCAGCGTCACGTCCGTCCACGCGCCTCCCGCCCCGCCCAGTTCGGCGAAGGCACTGACCTTGCGCCGGAACGACCAGCCGTCGTTGAGAACCATGACAGCCACGGGGAGCCTCCAAGAACATCGTCGTCATCGCGAGGTATCGCGCGTTACCGACTCAACCACGGCTCTCCGGGCCTGTCAACTCTCGGTAACATCGTCACAGCCGAGACGGAGGAGCAGGCGTGCCGGTCACCAGTGAAGACGTCGCCAGAGACGCGGGCGTCTCGCGAGCGGTGGTCAGCCAGATCCTCAACGGGCGAGGCGCTCGCTTCACCGCAGAGACGCGCGACCGCGTTCTCCGAGCCGTCACCGACCTCGGGTACCGCCCTTCGGCTGCCGGCCGAGCCCTGGCTCGGGGCTCGAGCGACGTGGTGGTCGCGCTCATCCCCGACACCACGTTCGGCGGCAACCTGCAGACGGTCTTCGAGTCGCTGACCGATGAGCTGGCCCGTCGCGGCCTCACCTTGGTCCTGCGTCTCTCGACGCCCTCGACCGAGGTGCTCGACAGCCTCGTCTCGAGCCTCCAGCCACGTGCCGTGCTGTCGCTGACCTCCTTCTCCGAGGCCGAACGCGCGTTGCTGGCCGCACGGGGCGTCGACGCCATCGATCCCGGCACGACGAGTCGCAGCCCGCTGAACCGGGAGATCGGGACGCTGCAGGCCGAACATCTCGTCTCTCGCGGTCACCGACGCCTCGCCTACGCCCACCTCGAGGACGCCCGCCGCGACCCGTTCGGTGCCGATCGTGAAGCGGCGTTCGCCGAGGTCGCAGTGTCTCGGGGACTGCCCCAGCCGATCATCGTCCATCTCGACATCGACCCTGGGTCGGCGGCTCGAGCCCTCGACGACCTCGGTGACCGAGGCGTCGCCGTGGGGTGCTACAACGACGACGTCGCGACCGCGCTCCTCTCGGTCGCGACGTCCCAGGGCTGGTCCGTCCCCGGCGACCTCGCCGTCATCGGCATGGACGCCACGCCCCTGTCGCGTCTGACGCAGCCAGCGCTCGCGACGGTCCAGTACGACATGGCAGCAGCCGCTCGGGGAGCTGTGGCGTCGATCTTGGCGACGATCGACCGGGCCGAGCACGGCTCTCCGGGCAGCTCGGTCGAACTCTCGCTCGAGCTCATCGCTGGCGGGACGACGTGACGTCTCCGGACCCCAGGCCAGCACCAGAGACGCAGCCCTCGGCGAAGAGCTGGCATCCTCGGACACAGACTCGTCGTACCACGACTCAGCGGATCAACCCGGCTTGGTAGGTGAGAGCGACGAGTTGGGCCCGGTCTCGTGCGCCTACCTTCATCATGGCTCGCGCGACGTGGGTCTTGACGGTGAAGGGCGAGACGAACAGCTGCTGGGCGATCTGTTGGTTGTCTCGGCCTGAGGCCGCCGCGATCACGACGTCGCGCTCGCGGGGCGTCAACTGGTCGAAGGTCGCTGCAAGAGCCTCGTCGACGGGAGCCGATGCCGTCTGTGCGACCTGCTCGATCAGGGCCGCGGATGCCCTGGCCGACAGCACGCCGCCGCCCTGGGCGACGTCGACGATCCCGGCGATCAGCTCCGTCGGACCGACGCCCTTGCTGAGGAAGCCGTTCGCTCCGGCGCGCAGGGCCGCTATGACGACGGAGTCGTTGTCGAACGTGGTCAGGACGAGGATCTTGACATCGGCGGTCGCCTCGTCGGCACGGATGCGTCGGGTCGCCTCCACGCCGTCGATGCCCGGCATGCGGATGTCCATCAGCACGAGGTCGACAGGATGCTCCTTGACGTAGTCGACTGCCTGCAGGCCGTCCTCCAGGTCGGCCACGACCTCCGTACCGTCGCTCGCCTCGAGCATCCCCCGCAGCCCGAGTCGGATCATCAGCTGGTCGTCGACGATGAGCACGCGCACGGGAGCCTTGCTGCCGCCCGGCATGGGGTGGTCGATCATGAGTCGTGCCTTCCGTCGATGTCCAGGGTCACGGTCACCGTGAAGGTCGCCTCGTCGGCGGCGACGTCCACGTCTCCGCCCGCACTGCGAGCCCGCTCGGTCATGCCCACCAGGCCCAGCCCGGCACGCCTCCCGGCGACGACGACGTCGGTCCGCCGGTCGTTCCGCGCACGGATGGTGATGGTCGCGTTCACCAGGAGGACGTCTAGGTCGACCGTGCCCCTGCCGTACTTGAGCGCGTTCGTCAGTGCTTCTTGCACGATCCGGTACACGGCGGTGTCGATGGTCGCGTCGAGACCAGGAGGCAGGCATGCCAGTCGTGCCCGGACGTCGAGGCCCGTGCCCTCGAACGACGCGACGAGCGCCTCCAGTCCCGCGGTGCCGGGAGCCGGTCGGGTGTCGTCGTCCGACGACGGGCCGGAGGCGCGGAGCAGCGACAGGATCTCCTGCGTCTCGTGGAGAACGGCTTGCACCCCGATGCGTGCGTCTGCGAGAGCTCGTCGGGCGGCGTCCGCCCCCGAGGGCAGGCTGACCTCGGCGACGCCGAGGTGCATGCTCACGATGGCGACCTCGTGGCCGACGACGTCGTGCAGGTCCCGCGCGATCCGGAGCCTCTCCTCCGCGACCCGGCGGTCGGCCTCGGCCTCACGCGTGAGCAGGGCGTCCCTGGTGCGTTCTTCGAGCGAGCGCCAGTAGCGGTGTTGGCTGAGCAGGGCGCTGCCCGCGGCCGCGCCGGCGATCGACGTCGCGGCCGCCAGCGTGACCTCGGGCTGGGCGATCTGGAACGAGAGCGCGAGAGCCTCGGACAGTGCGGTCACCAGCGCGGTCACGAGACCACTCCTGACGGCCGAGACACCGCGGACGGTGGCGGAGAACACGGTGAAGACCGCGATGGTCCACAAGGTGATCGGGTCCCACCCGGCGAGACCGCTGGTCAACGCCCCGCCGAGGACGAAGACGAGCCCTGCCCAGGCGGATCGGCGCGCGACGATGACCCCGACCCCCGCGAGCGCGAACGCGAACCAGGCGCCCACGGGAGCCGCTGAGGACGTGCCCAGCAAGTGCACGGTCTCTCCCGCCAGGGCGGCCAGCGACACGACGAACGCGGTCCTGTCCAGGGTCGCAGGTCGGCGGTACCAGGGCTCGGGCCGGAGGTACTGCTCAGCACTGTCCATCGTCACGGTGTCATCCTGTCCTGTCTCGGTCGGATCTGTCGTCATGCGCGAGGCACGCCGGGCCTCGGTGGAGAGGTCCGGCGTGCCCTGGGCCAGCGGGGTCAGGCGTCCACGAGCTCGCGATCCGGCGTGCGGGCCGGGCTCTCCGCGTCGTGAGCGTCGAGGGCGTGGCCCTCGATGTCGAGACGCGGGATGATGCGGTCCAACCAGGCCGGGAGCCACCACGCGGCCTTTCCGAGCAGAGAGAGCACTGCCGGCATGAGCACGAGTCGGACGATGAACACGTCGGCCAGCACTCCGACGACGAGGCCGAACGCGATGGAGGCGGCGATCGCCATGGTGCTCGACGCGAACCCGGCGAAGACCACGGTCATGATCGTGCCAGCCGCCACGAGAACGGGGGCCGACTTGCTGAACCCGGCTACCACCGCCTCCTTCGGGGTCATGCCCTTCGAGTGCATCTCCTGGATGCGGGACACGAGGAACACCTGATAGTCCATCGCGAGGCCGAACAGCACGCCGACCAGCAGGATGGGCAGCAGGCTGAGCATCGGGTCGCCCTGGGGGGCGGGGATGATGGCATCGAGCCAGCCCCACTGGAAGACCGCGACGCTGCCGCCGAAGGACGCCAGGAGCGACAGGAGGTAGCCCAGGGTGGCGACGATCGGGATCAGCAACGAGCGGAACATGACGGTCAGCAGGACGAGCGAGAGCACCGCGATCACGATGACGTACTTGATCAAGGCCTGGTTGAGGGCGGCCGACTCGTCGATGTAGATGGCTGCCTCACCGGTCACCTCGAGGGTGACGCCGCTCACGGAGGTGTCGTCGCGGATCGCCGAGACGAGGTCGATGGTGTCGTCGTCGATCGGGCTGCCCGTCGGGATGACCGTGTACATCACGGCGTCGCCGCTGTCGGCGATCTGACCAGGGGTGACTGACTGGACCCCGTCGAGGCTGCTCAGTTCTGCGGCCGTGGCTGCGGCGTCCTGGGCGATGTCCGTGCCCTCGGCGAGGACGATCAGGGGGCTCTGGACGCCACCGAACTCGTCGAGGACCAGGTTGTACGCGGCACGTTCGGTGGACTCTGGATCGGTGCCGCCGGGCACGTTGTACGCCGTCTTCATGCTCAGCGTGGGCAGGGCGACGACGACGAGGACGACGACGCCGGCGACCACGGCCAGGACCGGGTGCTTCACGACCGTGCGGGCCCAGCCGGCGAGGAAACCACGGCGGGCGGGCTCGTCCGCGAGTCGTGCAGTCTCACGGAGGTGGCGCTCGCGTCGAGGGAGGGCACGGCGTCCGAGGGTGCGCATGAGCACGGGCAGGAGGGTCAGGGCGATCAGGACGGAGATCGCGACGGCGACCGCTGCGGCGACTCCCATCTCGGTGATCGCCCGCATGTTCACCACGACGAGCCCGACCAGGGCGACGATCACGGTGAGCCCGGCGAAGACGACCGCGGTACCAGCCGTGCCGACAGAGCGAGCGACGGCGTCCTCGACGTTGCGTCCGTCGCGCAGTTCGGAGCGGAACCGGCTGAGGATGAACAGGCTGTAGTCGATGCCGACGGCGAGGCCGAGCATGGCAGCGAGGATGAGGGTGTTGTCGCCCATGGGGAAGAACGCGCCGTAGGTGAGGATGCCGACCGTGCCGAGACCGACACCGAAGGCCGCGACGAGCAGGTTGGCGCCGGCTGCCAAGAGCGACCCGAACGTGAGCACGAGCACGAGCAGGGCGGCGATCACGCCGACGGCCTCGCCGATGCCTGCTTCGGGAGCCTGGGTCTCGAGGAGGTTGCCGCCGAGTTCGACGCGTACGTCGCCGGTGGCCGACTCCTGCAGGTCGAGCGCGGCGGCGTAGTCGGCCTCCTTGTCGGCGGTGTCGCCGAGGCCCCCATAGGACAGGGTCGCGACGGCGACGGAACCGTCGGAGGAGATGTACGGCGCAGCGGGGTCCAGGGGGTTCGTGACCGCAGCGACACCGGGCAGCTTCGCGGCGTCGGAGAGGGTGTCGGTGACGACGGCCGAGGTGGCAGGGTCGGTGACGGAACTGCCGGCGGGTGCCTCGAACACCAGCTGCAGCGAGTCCGCCGCAGGGTCCTGCGCGCCACCCATGGAGGGGAACTCGGTCGCGAGCCGGTCGAGGGTCTCCGAGGCCGCGGTCGACGATGATGCTGTCTGTGCCGCTGCCTCCGGCTTGTCGCGAGTCGAACCGATGGCGAACGCCCCGATCAGAGCGGCGAACAAGACCAGCCAGATGCCGGTGACGATGAACCGGTGCCGGGCGCTGAAGCGCCCGATCCGGGAGAGGAACAGGGACATGCGGACTCCTTGAGAGCGAGAGAGGTGGGGGGCCAGGGTCTGCTCACCCCGGGATGACCCCATCGTTTCTCGATCCGATGACCCGGCCGTCGTCTGTCGGGATCGACCCGTGTACTCCAGATGGAGTAGGTCCTGGCGCTGGCGGATGGAGCCGTCCCGCCCCTACGAAACATCAAGAGCCCCCACCGGCGCGGTGGAGGCTCGTGGTGTCGGGCCATCGCCCGTGCTCGAAGCGGAGAGCGGCCGTCACTCGGCAAGGAGCGGGATCATGTCGATCGGCTCGGTCGGCGTTTCCCCGGTGGCGTCCACGTGCGGTGCAGGCCTGCCGTCGGTACCTGGAGAATGACTGACGGGGGCCATCAGATCGCCGCGACCAGAACGAGCTCTGGTCCCTCGATGCGCACGGACCATTGGTCTGCTCCCACCGCGTCGCGGCAGCTCGAGGCAAGCCCCCACAGCGACCTGGGCGTCACGAAGTCCCCTCCCTCTTCCGCCAGCCTGTTGACGAGTCTTTGCCGATCGTCGAGGCACCTGCCCTGCCCTGACTCCGGAACAGGCCGCGAAGCTTGTCGACGACGCCCTCGAGCGCAAATGGTTTGGTGATGTAGTCGTCAGCACCGGCCCCGAATGCATCGAGACGATCGTCGAGGTCGGACCGACCAGTGAGGAACACCACGGGGGTTTCAAGCCCCTGTCGACGCATCTCGAGGACGACCTCGACGCCACTCCCGTCCGGCAGCATCATGTCGAGCACGACAGCGTCAGGACGCTGCTCCTCGATCATGGCGATGGCCGATTCTACGGACGCAGCCGACTCGACCGACCAGCCCTCGAGCTGCAGCGCGATCTCCAGCAAGCGCGTGATCGGTTCTTCTTCATCGACGACGAGGATGCGCAGAGCACGCGTGCCCCACCCAGACTCACGAAGTCGGTCTCCGCTGGGAACCGACACACGTGCCATCAGATCACCGTGTTCGGCGATCATCGTCAGGAAGCCGTTCGCTCGCCGGACGCAGTCGAGTGCACCTGGCTGGGCTGATTCGTCATGGCGGCAACGAGAGCAAGCACCGCCAGGCCGATCGCGTAGACCACGTGACCGACGACGAGCGAGAGGACCCAGACGACGATGAGGGCCCAGCGTGCCGGGGTCAGCGCAGTCCGCATGATGCGCCAGCGGTCGCGGCGGGCTCGGCGAGGGGTGGTCGTGATCTGCTGAGCCGCGGTGCGGGCCGCGACGGGGGCGAAGTAGGCGGACGTGTGGCTGATGGTGGTCATCGATGTCTCCTCGAGTGGCTGCGGCTTTTGGTTCGTCCAAGGTTCGCGGACTTGGCTCGCCTCCGCGTCGTGCCATGAGACCAGGAACACGTACTCCGTTCGGAGTACGTCTCGAGCTCGGTGTCGGACGCCTCGGGCACTGGATCCCTCGCCCTGCGGCAGCGACGACGTTCGGCCCTCGTCGAGCGTCGGCTTCTACAGCGATACGGGGGTTGTCGCTGCGGCTGGCGTGTCGTCAGCCGTGCCGGTCGTCGGGACGAGGGCGAGTGACGTTTCACCGGATGCCTCGGATAGCCACCGTCCTCGGCACTGGACCTGAGAAAGAGCGCCTCAAGTCGACCGCTGCCATCCCCTGCAGGCCCAGAAGCACAAGCGCCGGCAGTGCTTCACGAGCCTGGATTCGGCGGTCGCCGAGGGAGAACTGAGATCCGTGCGGCCCGGTGGGACGGACCCACGTCTCCGAGTTCAGGGCCCTGAAGGCCATGGGACGTTTCTAGAGTTCAGCGTCGAACGTCGATGAGCACTTGGTTTCAAGCCAATCGGGAGATGACTAGCCGCGCATGGATGGAGATGCACCTCACCCTTCAATCGAATCTCCGCGACCTCGAGCTTGTGGCTGTCGGCGAGGCGGCGGAGACTGACGTCGAATGGCGGTTCCCGGCCTCAGACGGCGTTACGCGATGGCCAGGCGTGCGTCGACTCGTCGACCGGGTCGGTTCAGCGCGTGCCGGCTACCTCATCGTGGAACCCGCCATCAAGATGAGCTACACGTATCGGTGGGCTCAATGCACGGGCGGCAGCCGCACTCCACTACTTGTCGAGGTGGGCTTCGACAGTGGCGTGGGGATCGTCGCCCCGGGTGGCGCACCGTGTGCCGAACCGGTTGTCGTGACGCGTGCGGGTGACGTCTGGCCGCACGCCTCGGTTGCCGACCCGAACGTACTGTTGGACCCCGCGACGTGTGTGGATGTGTTCTTCTCGTGGCTCACGTGGGGGCGCCTACCTGCTGGCTTCGTGATGCGTCCCGTGGACGGCTACAGCTTGCCTGTTCTCTCTTGACGGAGGCGCGCGAGCTGAGGAGGGCATAAGGCAGAGTGAAGGGGCTGCCAGCGCCTCAGAGCCGGTGGGCGATTCTCGTGTCTGTCGAGCTCATCCGAAGTCGCGCTGTGCCGAAAGAGTGTGTTCCGACGTTTGCGTCACCTCGGAGGCGGTGGACGGTTGGTCTCCCGCGCGATGGACGAGTGTCCGACAAAGGTGCTTCTCGGCTGTTGCGCAACCGGCTGGTTCACGTCGTGATCCTGGGCAAGCACTCGAGGAGATCGTCGTCCTCGCGCTGCGAAGCAGAAGGTGCGTAAGCCGAGTTCCCGCGGGCCGGAAGCCCGGTCCACGTGTGTGACAGCTGCTCTCTCGTCACGGCGTCGTCGGCGGGCGACTTAAGCACCAGCACAGTCGTACAACGACGCGACGACGCCGCCCATCATTTCGGCAATCGACATGGGGCGGCGTCGTTGCGAGCCGGGGTCGCAGGGTGTCCGACCAGGTGGACTCACGACAGTTGGCCGAGCGGCTACGAGGCCATCGCGGCCCGCGCTCGGGCCAGGTCCCGCCGAGCCGCTCGGCGCTCAGCTCTGAAGGCGTCCTCCGCGTTCAGCTGACGGACGATGTGGGCCGCGTCCAGGAGCTCCTCGATCCGCTCGGGGGTGAGCCCGGGGTAGGTGTAGTCACCGAGCCTCCGGCGGAGGTAGATCTGTCGCTCGTACTTGAACAGTGCAGCTTCAGCCTCGATGTCGGCCTTGGTCTTTGTGGGCATGTGGTTCTCCTGTTGGTTGTGGTGTTGCGCGGTCTAGATCAGCTGGTCTGCTGCAGCGACGATGGCGTCGCATGTGCTGCACCGGCAGGCGTAGTCGCTGCTCCTGCGGTGGTCGAGGATGGCGGCGGCGGCGGCGAGGACGAGTTCCCTGTGACGCCAGGTCCCAGAGCGGGAAGCGTGACTTGGGGACTGGTTCGGTTCGGCGTGCGTCGTCATTCGCCGATGAGTTCGCGGTGGGGGCAGTCGGCGCCTTCGTGGTCCGTCGCGAGGTAGGTCCGAGCGGTTCGGATGGTGACGGCTGCTGCACGGACCTCGTCTCCTGCTGCTCCGTCGAGCTGTGGGGTGTGCCCCTCGGCCTCGAGCTCGTCGTCGGCCTCGACGGTGGCGAGCAGGATGTCGCAGTAGATGCAGGTCGCTCGAGTGATGTTCATGGTTACCTCTTTCTGGCGTTTTGCCGGTGGGTGTCGAGCACCCCTTACTGGGGCGTCTGATGGGTAGATGGGGCAAGGAGGCGACAATGTTTAGGCCGCGGCTCGATATGTTGCGAGAGATTCCCGCAGGAAGTCCGCGGCGCTACTGCGGAGCTGGGAGACGCGTGCAGTACCGACGCCCAACTCCACTGCGATGTCCGTTGCGGGGGCGTCTTCCAGGATGCGGAGCATCACGTAGCGCTGCTTGTCGGGGAGCTGCCCGATGGCCCGCCGCACATCGATGCTGCTGATGACTTGAGCCTGGTCCTCAGCGGCAAGCTCCGTGGTGCTTTTGGCCCCGTCGAGCGAGATGGCACGGAGCCACGGCAGGATGACGGCCGAGGCGGCGTCGCGTCCCTTTCGGGCCTTGAAGACGTGCTCAGGGATGACGACGGGGGTCGCGTAGCGACGCACCTCGTCCATCAGCTCGGCGTGGACGTAGGGCGCGGCGAATGCAGGGAACTGGGGGTGGCGCACCTCTTCTTCGCTCGTGCCGTCCTGCTGGGGCGCGAAGTGGGCGACTGCTTTCGCCGCTCCCAGCCAGCCGCGCATATCCAGGTCGTCGGCATCGAGTGTCGGGTGCGAAGCCGCGACTCGACGTGCCTGCGAGCGGATGAGTGGGCCGACTGAACCGGCAAGCTCAAAGGCCGCCTGCCGTGAGCCGGCGGCGATGCGCCTGGCCAAGTCCATTTCTTGCTGGCTTGTGAGGGTTCGGGCGGTGGAGAGGAAAGTGGTGGCCACGATGCGTCCTGAGGTGGGCGAGCGTTCGCTCTACCGGCCGGACGATTCGCCGGGTGGCGGTCGCTTTGTGGCCTGCGCCTGGAAGACATGCGGCGGAAAAAGTGGTTCCGGGAGGCGGCCTCGGACTGGGCTGGCCCCAGTTGAGGTGACAGGTCATGAGGTGTTCCTTTCATCGGTAGGACGCGGGTGCTCCTACCGGTTGGGCATGCGGCAGGTTGGGTGTCAGAGGTCGAAGGCGGCGGCGGGCAGGACGTAGCCGCGGGGGCGGGTCTCGCCCGCGATGGACCTGGGGGCCTTGCTTCCCGGGGTCGTGCCGTCCTTGACGAGGCTGAGGAAGCCGGTGTTGAGCTGCCCCATCGGCAGGCCTTCCAGGGCGGGGTTTCGCCGCTTGAGGTCCGTGACGGCCTGGTTGCGGAGGACGACGTACTGACGGTCCTCAGAGAGCACGCCGACCTCGAAACGGGTGGGCTCGTAGACGCCAGCGGTCGCCGTACGGGCCGTCCACTGCCAGCCGAGGCGAGTCGCTTCCTCCCCGGTGGGCATGCTGCCGTCGTGCAGGGCGATGTGACCGGTCTTCGAGGCGATGGTGTCGCGGGCGGCGTTGACGATGGCCTGCGCGGGGTTCGCGTCCAGCACAAGGGCTGTGTTGGCCCCGGCGAGGTCGTCGAGCGCCTTGACGACGTCCTCCTGGGTGGGGATGAGGTCGGCGAAGCCGGCGGTCTCGGCGAAGAGGCGGAGCATCGTCCAGCCGGCGCCGACGACGGAGGCGTTGCTCGCGGAGCGGCCCGCCCTGGGTGCGTTCTCAGCTCGGAGACGCTCGTTCGTGGTTCGGAACTGGCGGAGGCTGCCGGCGGTGTCGAGGCGGCTGGCGAGGAAGCGGATGTAGGTGCCGTAGAGCGCTTGAGCAGCAGCCGGGTGCGCCTCGCGGAAGGTGTCGAAGGGGGATGCGTCTCGGGGCGTCATCGCGACGGCTCCGGGTGGGAGGTCGATGGCGAGGATGCGGGAGAGTACACCGACTCCTCCGCCGGGCAGGGCTTCACCGGAGATGATGGCGCAAGTCTCGGCTTCGGAGGCGGTCTTAAGTCCGCCGTCGACGGTGGACTTCGCCCCGGAACCAGCACCTCCGTAGCTGGCCTGGACGACGTTCGCGACGGCGAGGTTGACGACGTCGGCCTTGCGGCGGTCCTGGGGGACCCTGAAATCGTCGTGAATGCTGACAGCGTGACGCGCCCATTTGGCGGTGATGGATGCACCGAGCGCAGTGGCGCTCGGCAGGGAAGAACCCGTCCACGAGGAGAGGTAGGCGTTGCCCGTAAGGAACGCCTGGAAGGCGCGCAGCAGCTGCGTCTTGCCCGCGTCCGGCGGGCTGACCAGGAACACGCTGGTCCGCTCGGAGAGTGCCAGCGGGGCGGCGAAGGCGAGGCCCAGCATCGCGAACGCGGCGTGGCTCGTGGGCGTGATGGCGAGGAACGCCGGGATGGCCGACGCCGCCGTCCGGATGGCGGTGGCGTCTGAGGGGAGGTCGGGGAAGCCGTAGGCGAGCTGCGCTTCGAGGAGGGAGTCCTCTTCGCTTCGGGGTGGGCTGCCGACGGTGAAGCCCGGGACGGTTCCCTGGGCGTTGACCGATCCGGCAGGCGCGAGGTAGGTCCATCCCCCGCCGTCGGGCTTCAGCCAGCCGAGAGTGCCGTAGGCCTCGACGACGTCGGTGCCACCGTCGGTGCCGAGCTCACGCAGGGCGTTGCCGACTTGCTCGCGGGCGACGGTGCTGATGGGGAGGCTGACGCCGACGTCGAGGCGGTCGACGACTGTCTTCGCGGAGTGCGCTTCCGCAGTGGTGAAGCCCGCCTGGGTGCGCACCCGTCCGTCGGACCTCGCGAGGGTGACGGTGACCTTGGCCTCGGCGGCGATGACCTTCCGGCCCTGTGTGTCGACGGTGAGCTGCTCGGTCTTGCGGCTCTTGAACGCGACCCAGCTGCTGATGCGCTCGAGGCGTTCCCCGTGCGTCAGATCGGGCAGTTGGAAGCGGACGGTCTTGTAGATGCCGTGCCGGGTCTCCCCTGAGGCGGTGTCGTCCCAGACGTAGGCGCGTAGTCCGTCCTCGAGTTCGAACCGGGCGGGTACACGGTCGGCCACGGCACGAGCGATGGTCAGAGGCGCCTCCGCCGCGGCCGGGGTCGACGTGGAGGTCGGGCCGAGGAGGTCCAGCAGCGCAGCCTCGTCGGCGGCTTCGGCAGCGTCGTCAGCCCACGCCCCCACGGGTGCCAGAACAACGGCCTGCGGCCCGGTGACGGTCGCCACGGGCGTCACTGGCGCTGGCGCCAGCGAGACTGTCTGCGGCGCTGGCGTGATGCCGAACGCGCGGAGCACGTCAGGGGCGAGCACGGCGGGCAGGCTGGTGAAGAACGGCAGCGGCCAGGTCCCGCCGCGTTCGCCGTCTGCGACCAGGCGAGCAGCCCTCCGGTACCCCGTGGGGCCGCCGAAGGCGTGGGCGAGGAGGTCGAAGGACGACCAGGAGTGATTCTGCCCATTGAGCCCGAAGATGCTCTGGATCGCGGTGTCGAAGATGGTCAGCCGCTCCGGCTCACCGTTCCTGGCCCGGTAGATACGGGCTGAGTCCAGCGGCCCGAGATCCCCGTCGGGGCCGGGGAACGTCAGTCCGTTCTGGGGGCGCTCGTCGGCACCGAAGACCGCTTCGGCGAAGACGCTCACTGGCACGGTCAGCGCGAAGCGGTCACCGACACGCTCGGACGTCCCGGGAGTCGAACCGGCCGCCGCGGGCAGCGGCTCAGTGCCCCGGGTCTTCGTCCGTCGGGGTTTCAGCGGTGACGCCTCTGGATAGCGGGTCAGAAGCTCGGTCGTGGAGTAGCGGGGGCCGTCCGCGAACTCGAGCCGGGTGCGCCGGCCCTGGTTCGCGTTCCAGGTCCCGGCGGGGCGCAGGATGCGGGCGGCATCGGCCAGGACTCCCGCGTCGATGTTGAGGACGTCCTCGCCTGCGAGCTGCATCCAGAACTTCTTGTGGGCCTCGAGCAGGGCGGCGCCGTCGGGGGTGTGCGGGTCGAGGAGGTCGTCGAGGACGAAGTAAAGGTGGACGCCGCCTCCGGTGAAGACCTTGACGGTTGCCGGCGGAGCAGCATCGATCCATCGCTGCGCCTGTTCCTTCGTCGGGTTCCTGTCGCCGGCGGAGTGGCTGCCCGAGTTGAAGTCGATGTCAACGAACAACGCAGGCAAGGCGACAACGTCGGCCTTCCTGCCCCGTCCCGGCCCGAAGCTGGGGCGGAGTCCCCCGACTCCCACCCAGACGTTGTCGCCCATGCTCGCGGCCGTCGCCAGGACGTCCCAGGCAGCTGATGCGTCACTGATGGGGACGGCCGCGATTCCTCGGAAGGCGCCCTTGACGCCGGTGAGCTTGTCGACGGCCTGGCTGCAGATGCTCATGACCGTGCCTGTGGGCCAGTCGTGGCTGCCCCAGATCGCAGCGTGCTGCGCTGCCCAGTCCTGCTCGTTGAGAGCCATGCTCTCGGTGGTGGTTTCCCCCATGGTCGATCCCTTGTGATCCCGTCTCCGGGGCACCGCCACTCGGCGGCACACAAGGGAAAGGGGGCACGAACGACGGAAAGTTAAGCGCCGGACTCATCTTTCTTTCGGGGGCCGAACCCAACACGGCATACGGGGGGGGTAGCCAACTGTCGACCGCCTGGGGCAGGTGACCGGAACAACAGCGGCAGGCGGGCGGGAACCCGCGAAGCGCGGAGCGCGGCTCTTGCTTCTAGATCTGCTGGTCTGGAGAGAAGAGAAGCGATAACAGGCCTGACTTCACGGGAATTTGACGCTGCCCCAGGTGCTGGCCAAGCCGTGCCCCAGCCCTGGACCGCTGGCCTGATCTCATGCAAGCCAAGGAATCTCGAGTGGCGGCTTAACTTCTGCCGGATCGTGACCCATCTGATGGGGTGAGGGAGAAGAAGCCCCTCGTCTTCACAAGAGACTCATCCGCGCCCCTCGATGGCGCAACACGTAGGAAGAGAACAGCATGTTCGAACAGCCCATCCGCCGCCGCCGCTACGCCGGCAAGTTCCAGGAGTTCGTCAGGACCCTGGACCCAGTGTCGCGCCAGAACCTCGCTCGGCTCCTCGACGACGACGACCTCACGGCTGCTGACCTGCAGCTCACCCTCAGCAGCAACGGCCTCGAGCTCGGAACGACGAGCATCAACCGGATCCGGGCAGACCGCAGGGAGGACCGCGAGGAGGCTGCCCGAGCGGAGCGCGCGGCCCGACGCCGCCAGGCCAGCACGCGCGCCTGACCCACCGTGGGCGCCAGACCTCAGATCGAGATGGCGCCCACCCGCAGGTAGCCACTTCGGGCAAGGCTCAACAGGAGAGCAGATGCCGTCTGATGCTGGAGAGTCATGACGTTTCCTTGGGGAGGCTGCCACCCTTCGGTGCCGGGGTGGACGAGAACGAGGGGCACGTCGCGGCGGAGCCACGGGGCCGGGTCACGGTCGGGGATGGTCCGGTCTCTGGTGAGTCGGTCGATCTCTGCCATCGTGCACCCGTCGAGCGAGAACGTGCCAGCGCACGACGCCCGCTGCATCGACTCCGCCTGGAACTCGGTCGCTGCCACGACGGCGATCGCTCGCATCGCGGTCGGCCGGTCGACGCCTTCCCCGAAGTGCAGACCGATGAGCGCCTCGACGATCTGCTCGGACGTACCGGTAAGAACCTCACCACGGGAGCCAGGACCACTGGCATGAAGGAATGACTTCTGCATGCCCACGTCATGCGCGGCGAGACGCCTGGTGCTCCGGAGAGCCGTGGCAGCGCCGATGGAACACAAGTCGCGACCTGCCGCGCATGGTGCTGGCGAGCCGGCGCCCGTCGGCAGAACTCGACCAGGAACGAAGACATGTCCACCATCCTCGAAGCCCCCCGGCCAACAACCCTCCTCACCGCAGACGACCTCGCCCGTGAATTCCACGTGACCCTCTCGACGGTCAGGTCTTGGCGGCTCAAGGGACTCGAGGGCAAGCCTGGATACGGCCCAGTCGGCTTCACGGTAGGACGCCGTGTTCTTTACCGGCGCTCCGATGGCGACGCCTGCATCGCCACCAACTCGGGAACGCGCTGATGGGCAGGAAGGCGCTCGGAGTCGGCCATTACGGTCACATCCGAACGGAGGAGCTGGCTAAGAACAAGTGGACAGCGACCGCGACGATACGAGACTCCCTGACCGTGACGACACGCGTCTCCGCACAGGGCACCTCGCCCTCCGATGCCAAGAGGGCACTGAAAGACAAGTTCGAAGAACGCAAAGCGGCCAGCGAGGCGCGTGCGAAGCAGTCCATCGAACAAGCTGAGGAAGAGAGTCGAGCGGCCGAGGACGCCAAGCGCGCACGTGACCGCCGCTCCTTCTCGTATGTGGCCCACCGCTGGCTAAGGGCGTCGCAGGGTGAGGGCTTGGCCATCTCGAGCCGGGTTCGTTACGGAGACCTGCTGCGGCTTCACCTGGAGCCAGCTTTCGGTGACGAGGACATCCGTGACATCGGCATCGTGCAGCTCGACGACTTCCTCCAGGAGTTCGTCGAACGTGGGCAGATCTCACAGGCCCGTTCCCTCCGCAGCCTGCTCATGAACGTCTTCGGCTACGCGCACAAGAAGCAGTTCGTTCCGTTCAACCCGGCCCGCGCCACAGACGCCATCAAGCCCAAGACGAGTACCCCAACTGCTCTCCGTGCCACTGAGCTTGAAAGCATTCGGAACGCAGTTGCTCGCTACATGCGACCCGAGCCCGGACGCGGCGGCCCGACCCCAAGCGTGCCTGTCGACCTCATCATCGACACCATGTTGGGCGGCGGAGGACTCCGCATCGGCGAGGCGCTCGCTCTGCGCTGGATCGACCTCGACCTTGAGGGCGAAGAGCCAACCCTGCGGGTGCTCGGAACGACCGTCGAGGTGAGGAACGACCAGAACAACGGAACGGGCCTGCACCGACAGTCACGGACGAAGACGAAGTCGAGCATGCGCGCCGTCCGCTTGCCGGAATGGCTGCGTACCCGGCTCGCAGAAGCGCCTCGAAACCCGAACAGTGACCTCGTCTTCTGCACCAAGTCGGGCAAGCCTCTTTCGCGAAGCAACATCTATCGAGCGCTGAGGAAGGCTCTCGACGATGCCGGGGTCGAGTACTTCGTCCTCCACGACCTCCGCAAGACAGTCGCGACGGCGGTGGACAAGCACGAGGGGCTTGCGGCTGCCAGCAGCATCCTGGGTCACTCCAACACGGTCATCACCCAGGCCTCGTACGTCGAGCGAGCCGAGCTCAAGGCCGACGTCCGAGCCACTCTGGACGCCTTTGCTCCCGGCGCCGAGGTGATTCGACGGCCGTGCGTCACTTCGTGAGCGTCGGGCTCATTTCGCCATCTGTTGCAGGGCTTGCATCCAATTGCGCACCTCGTCCGCTCCACCCGCCTCGATGAGCAAACTGTGGGTCATCGTGGGAAACACCCGTTCCGCGAGGTACCGCTTGGCAGTTTGCGCCTTGACTGGTTTGAGGTTGGGGTCGGCCTTCATTGCCGCTGAGACGAGCGCAGGCACATCATCGGTTGGCCCGAAACTCACGGTCACACCAAGGGCAGACGTGATCGCATCCGGATGCAGGTAGTTCTCCAATTCCCGGCGCGTGGTCAGACGCGCTGACGAACCATCTGATCGACTATTTACTTGGTCGACCGCCTTCTGGTAACTGGACACGTCGTTGTCGTAAAGATGGAACTCAGGGCGCCCGAAGCCCTTGAGATAACGCTCCGACACCCACTGGTGCAGTGTGCCACCACCGAGCAGCACGAATGCGAAGCGGTTGTCAGTCCGTAGGTCGATGAGCGACTCTCCGCCATCGCAGAGCGCACCACTTAGAGCCTTCAACCCAGCGACATCGTTCGGCCCCTCCACACAAACTAGGGCTCGAACTCGGTCATCGGGCAGAACGCCGAGCTCCTGTGCGATTCGGTCCCACGTGTCCTCGTTGGCCGGTCGAACTTGGGGAGTGCCGTCCTCGTTCCTCGCCACGAAGCGAAGGCTCTCCGTCGGGAGGTGGCCTGCCAAACCTGGGCTGTGGGTGGTCAGTAGTACCTGACAACCCTCACTTTGGGCCATCTCCTGGAATGACTCGAGAAGGATCTTCTGATTGCGCGGGTGCTGGGACGTCTCGGGCTCTTCGATGGCGTAGATCACGCTCCTCTTCGACCCCTCCTCGATCTGACGCTGCGCCTCAGCCTTGAAGAAGCTCACGAGGACGAGTCGGCGCACACCGCTGCCTCGCTTGTTGATCGGAATTCCATTCCTACCCTCGAGCGTCACGCCGAAGAGAGACGACCACCGGGGATCGTTCTTGAACGAGGCGACCAGACCATCGGCGAGTTCCGGATCTAGTTCTTCGAGGGCCGCGTGCGTCCGCGTCGCCAGCTCGGTCGCTCTTTCCCTCACGATCGAGACGACGCCGGCCAAGGCCTGCTGGACGTCGTTCTCTGCCAGGGCAGCCGTGATGGCAAGCTTCATCGGATCTTGAACTTCGCTGTCCGAGTCGCGGCTCGACCGATCCGACTGGAAGAGCGCAAAGTGAGGGAGCAGCGGCGCAAGCCTCTCCCAGATGCGCTTGGAGTCCTCTTTACTTACGGGAACATCTCTTTCCTCGAGGACCAGTTCCGCTTCGGAGGCCCAGAGCGCTTTGCGCATCGCCGGGTTGCTCGCTTTGTTCACTTCCGCAGAGTCAGCTGGCTCCAGATGTTTGCCCAGCCGTGTCTTCAAGGCTGCGTTGCCGAGCAGAAGTAGGTCATTCAGGTCGTCGTCTACCGGGTGATGGCAGACGACGAAGACCTCCTCCTTGGGCTTAGCGCCGGAGCACGTCCATCGCTTGCGGACACGAAGGCGTCCTGTTTCCGTCAGTAAGAACTCATCTTTGAGCGACGTCTCCGCTTGGGCATCGAGCACGATCTTCTCCGGCAACTCGCTGAAGGTGCAGGTCACCTCAAACTCCTGGGCGTCAGAGTCGACGTTCACGTCACCCGCGTCGGCTTTGACGACCTCACTGCCGAAGAAGATCGCCAGGGCTTCGAGAATGGTCGACTTGCCCACGTCGTTCCGGCCGACGATGGTCGTAAGGTCCCCGATGAGCACTTCTTGCTCATCCGTGTAGCCACGGAAGTTCTTGACAGCTACCGCTTCTAGTCTCAAGCGTCCCCCAAGGAGCACCTTTGCTCGCCGCGACTGGGCCACAAAACGAGGCATTGTCACGACGAGTCGTTTAGGGCAAGTTTAGGGCGAGTTAGGCCAGAAAAGGCAAAGGGCCCGGTCTCAGACCGGGCCTTTCCTTGTGTTCTGTGCGCCTGGAGGGACTCGAACCCCCAACCTTCTGATCCGTAGTCAGATGCTCTATCCGTTGAGCTACAGGCGCATTTCTCCGGCCGAATGACCGAGGGAAACTGTACACGACCACGCGCGCCCTCGCGAATCGAGGCCCCCACAGCAGCCCGAGCCCTCGTCACCTGTGGCACGGCGGGGCCCACGAGCGACCCAGACCCCGCGTAGCGACACATGACGAACCGTCGCCCTGGACGAGCCGGCCGAGCACGAGACCTACGGCGCGCGCGGACCCTCGTGGTCGTCGTCGCGGTCCTCGCGCTCGCCGAGCAGCTCGTCGACGTCGCCTGAGTCGACCGTGCCGGTGCGGTCGTGCATGTCGCCCGTCGCCTCCCGGCCCGTGAGGTGGTCGGGCTCGTCGTCGGTGCCCGGCGACACCGGCTGCTCGACGGCACCGTGGTTCTCGGTGCTGCCCGCGACGGGCACGCGGGCGCGGTCGCCGAACTCGGCGGTCTCGTCGGTGACGCCGCCCTGCTGCGGCTCGTTCTGGTTCGTGCTGGTCATGGCGTGCCTCCAGTGGCTCGGGTCATGGTCGCCCCACGATGCTCCGCCCCGCCGACGCGCCTCCCAGGATGCCCGCCGGACCGCGACGCGAGACCCGCCTGAAGCGCCACGTCCACCAAGACCACAACGACTCTTGCGCAATGCTCCTTGTGCACCTACGGTCGACGCATGACCCACGATCGCGCCACGCGCCTCACCGACGCCGCGTCGCTCCGCGTCCTCGCGCATCCCACGCGCCTCCGGCTGCTCGGCCTGCTGCGCCAGCACGGACCGCAGACCGCGGCCCACCTCGGCGACCGCGTCGACGAGGCCCCGGGCACGATCAGCTACCACCTCGGCAAGCTCGCGAGCATCGCCCTCATCGAGGAGGCGCCCGGCACCGGCACCGACCGCCGCGAGCGCTGGTGGCGCGCCACGTCCGAGCTCACCACGTGGGAGCCCGCCGACGCCCTCGACGACCCCGCCACCGCCGCCGCCTCGACGGCGATGCAGCGGACCATCGCGCACCTCTATGCGGCGAACTACGACCGCTACCTCGAGTCGGTCCCCGCCCTGCCCCGCGAGTGGGTCGCCGCAGCCGCCAGCGGCGACCGCACCCTGCGCCTCACCGCGGCCGAGCTGGCCGAGCTGCGCGCCGAGCTCGAGGCCCTGACCGAGCGCTGGCGCGCGGTCGGCGAAGGCCGCACCGCCGCCCCCGACACCCGCACCCCCGCCGAGCGCGTCACGCTCGTCTACCAGGCGTACCGCTCCCCCGAGGCCTGAGGTGACGACGCCCGAGCCGGCCCTCCCCCGGCACGACGGGGCCCCCGTCCTCCCGGAGGCGCACCCCACCTCCGCCCCCGCCCGCCCCCGCACCGCGCTGACGGCCCTGCTCGCCGCCCACGCCGTCTCCCAGACCGGCAACGTGGTCACCTCGTTCGCCGTCCCCTTCTACGTCCTCGGCTCGGGCGGCTCCGGCGTGGAGGTCGGCGTCGCCGCCGCCTTCGCGACGGCGCCCGTGATCATCGGCGGGCCGCTCGGCGGCGTCGTCGTCGACCGCGTCGGCCACCGTCGCGCCGCCGTCGTCGCCGACCTCGTCAGCGGCGCGACCGTGCTCGCGCTCCCCGTCCTCGCGCTGACCGTCGGGCTGCCGTTCTGGGCGCTGCTCGCCCTCGTCTTCGTCGGCGGCCTGCTCGACACCCCCGGCCAGACCGCCCGCCGCGTGATGCTGCCGCGCCTCAGCACGGCGGCCGGGGTGCGGCTCGAGCAGAGCGTCGGGCTCCTCGACGGCAGCGAGCGCCTGGCCAAGCTCGTCGGCGCCTCCGTCGCGGGCCTGCTCGTCGCGACGGTCGGCCCCGTGGCGACGCTGTTCGTCGACGCCGGCTCGTTCGCGGTGTCGGCGGCGCTGACGGGGGCGCTGGTGCCGCGCGACCCGGCGTCGGGCAGGTCGCCACGAGCCCAGGGCGGCGCCGGCGGCGCGGAGCCGGCCCGCGCCTCCTGGTGGTCCGACCTGCGCGAGGGAGCGCGCTTCGTCGTCCGCGACCCGCTCATGCGCCTCCTCGTCGGCCTGGTGCTCGTGACGAACCTGCTCGACTCGGCCCGCTCGGCCACGCTGCTGCCGCTCTACGCGGCCGACCGCCTCGGCGGCGCGGCCGACCTCGGCCTGCTCGTCGCGGTGATGGGCGGCTGCGCCCTCGTCGGCAGCGTCGGCTTCGGCTTCGTCGCGCACCGGATGCCCCGCCGCGTCACCTTCGCGATCTGCTTCGCCCTCGCGGGCGGGCCGTCGTCGGCCGCCTTCGCCCTCGGCGCCCCGCTGCCCTGGCTCGTCGCCGCCACCGCGCTGTCGGGGCTCGCCGCGGGGGCGATCAACCCGATCCTCGGGGCGGTGCAGCTCGAGCGCGTGCCGGAGCACATGCGCGCCCGCGTCTTCGGCCTCGTCACCGCCGGGGCGTGGGCCGGCATCCCGCTCGGGGCGGTGCTCGGCGGCGTCTCGGCCGACCTCGTGGGCCTCGCGGCCTGCTTCGCCGCGGTCGCGGTCGTCTACGTCGCGGTCACGCTGACCCCCCTCTCCGGAGGCGCGTGGCGGCTCATGGAACGCGCCCCTGCCGCCGAGACCCCTGGTGCCTCCTCTGCGGCTCCTGTGAGTCCGCCGGTTCTCCGCTCTTCGGCAGGCCCTCGGGAGGACGCGTCCAGGAGGGGTGCGTGACCATGGGGAGGTGACTGCCTCGACCCTCGTCTCCGCGACCCCGGCCGTCCGCCGGCGCGTGGCGGGCAAGTGGGTCGTGCTGTCCAGCCTCAGCGGCCTCGCCCTGGCCGGCGTCTACGTCGCGGCGGTGCTGACCACGGCCGGGCAGTCGGTCGAGGACGGCATCCTGCGCTCGGTCGGCGACGACACCCTGCTGCAGTCGGGCAGCGCCCTCGACGCCATCTCGCCCTCGGCGGTGCTGCTCGTCGTGGCCCTGACGATGTCGGTCGCGCTCGTGCGTCGACGACCTGCCGCGGCCGTCCAGTCGGGCGTGCTCATCGTCGGCGCGACCCTGACGACGCAGGTGCTGAAGCAGTTCGCCCCCCGGCCCGACCTCAGCGGCGACGTCTACGCCAACAGCTTCCCGAGCGGGCACGTGACCATCGCGGTCGCGGTCATGCTCGCGCTCATGACGGCCTTCGGCCGTCACGCGAGACCCCTCGTGTTCGTCGTCGGCACGGGCTTCGCCGCGGTCGTCGCCGAGCAGACCGTCGCCTACGGCTGGCACCGCTGCAGCGACGTCGTCGGCGCCTGTGCGGTGGCGCTGCTCTGGCTCGGCCTCGTCCGCGTCGGGGCGGCCCGCTGGGCCCGTGAGCCCCGGCGCACCGACGTCGTCGGCCCGAAGGCGCACGCCCTCACGTCGATCGTGATCGGGCTCGCGCTCGTCGTCTGCCTCGCCCTCTCGGGGGCGGTGTGGGGCATCGGCATCGGCAGCGACATGAGCCTCACGACCTCGTCCGGCGGCGAGGGGATGCTCATGGGCGCGCGGCTGGCCGCCGCGGGCGTCGTGCTCGTCACCGCCTGGATCGCCTGGAAGCTCGACCGCCGCGCGTAGCCGCCGCGGTCGGCCGCGACGCCGGCCCGGGCCGTGAGGGCCCGGGCCGGACCCGTCGGTCAGCGACGAGCCGTGCGGCGACCCGAGACGCTGACCCAGATCACGAGCACCACGATGGCGCCGATGATCGAGCCGATGATGCCGGCCGGCTGGAAGAAGCCGTCGGTCGGGTCGTGCTGGAACAGCAGGAAGCCGAGCAGCCCGCCGACGAACGAGCCGATGACGCCGAGCAGGATCGTCATGGCGATCGACAGGCTCTGACGTCCCGGCACGACGGCCCTCGCGACGAAGCCCGCGATGAGGCCGATGACGAGCAGGCTGATGATGAGACCGATCATGGTGGTGTCCTTCCGGGTGGGCGACCGGCACCGGCGGTGCCGCGGTGTCGCCTGGCACAGCAGAGCACCCCTGGGGATGTGCCGACACACCCCGAGGGGTGGGAAGCTCAGGCCATGCCCGACCCGACCGCCCCGCCCACCGACGCCTCCCCCGAGGGCCGACCCGCGCCTCCCGGGGCGATCACCGTCGCTCTGGTCGACGACTACGACGTCGTGCTGACGGGACTCGCCCACATGTTCGACCGGTACCGCGAGCGCGTCACGGTCGCCGAGATCGACGCGACGACGTCGCTCTCGGACAGCGTCGACATCGTGCTCTACGACTCGTTCGCGCAGCCCGAGTCCGACCACCACGAGCTGGCCGCGCTCGTCGCGAACCCGGCCGCGCGCCGCGTCGTCGTCTACACGTGGAACTTCCACCCCGAGCTCGTGGAGGCGGCCCTCGCGCAGGGCGTGCACGGCTACCTCTCGAAGACCCTCGGCGGTCGCGACCTGGTCGAGGCACTCGAGGCCGTGCACCGCGGCGAGCTCGTCGTCAGCGAGACGCGGCCGCGCATGCCGAGCGCGCCGGGGCTCGACTGGCCCGGCCGCCGCGAGGGCATCACCGACCGCGAGAGCGAGATCCTCGCGCTGATCACGCAGGGCAAGAGCAACGCCGAGGTGGCCGCCCTGACATACCTCAGCCCGAACACGGTGAAGTCGTACATCCGCTCGGTCTACCGCCGCATCGGCGCGACGAGCCGCACGCAGGCCGTGCTCTGGGGCGTGCAGAACGGCTTCACGCCCGACCACCACCGCATCGACCACTGGCTCGGCGGGCCGTGACCGTGAGGCGCTTCGTCGGGGTCGACCTGGCCTGGCGCGACTCGACGCCGGGGCGGCCCGCCAACGAGACCGGCCTCGCGGTCGTCGACGCCGAGGGCACCGTGCTCGACGCGGGCTGGGCGCGCGGGGTCGACGCGGTCACGGAGTGGGTGCTGCGCTGGACGACTCCGGGCTCGGTCGTCGCGATCGACGCGCCCGTGCTCGTGCCGAACGCGACGGGCATGCGGGCGAGCGAGCGCGAGGTGGCGCGCGCCTACGGCCGCTGGAAGGTCGCGGCCAACGCGAGCAGCGCCTCCCTTCCGTGGCTCGGCGGACGCACCCTCGGCGAGCGCCTGGCGGCCGCCGGCCTCGTGCTCGACGACGGCGTCGCACCGCTGCCCGCCGGGGTCGCCGGGTACTTCGAGTGCTACCCGTACACGACCCTGGTCGGCACCCCCGAGCTCGGCTACGACGAGCGCCGCCCCCGCTACAAGCGCCCCGACCTCACCCTCCCGCCGGAGGCGCGGCGTGCGTCCCGCGCCGCCGCCTGCGACGACCTCCTCGTGCGCCTCGACCGCGCGGCCGGCGGCCCCGCCGCGACGACGCCCCCGGGGCTCGGCCTGCGGCTCGGGTCGCACCCCGTGTCGGGTCTCCTCCTCGACGAGCCCTCGCCTCTCGTGGACCGCGCCTACAAGCACCGGGAGGACCTGCTCGACGCCCTGCTCTGCGCGTGGACCGCGTCGATGCGGGCGCAGGCCCCCGAGCGGCTCCAGGTGCTCGGCCACGGCACCGAGCCCGACGAGCTCGGGCGGCGGGCGACGATCCTCGCGCCGTGCCGGCCGGAGCAGCGGCGGGAGCCGTCGCCGGTCACGCTGCCGCCGGTCGCGCTGCCGCCGGTCGCGCTGCCGTGAGGGCGGGGGCCGTGGGCGCGGGGGCCGCGCGAGTCGGGGCGACCTCGACCGCTGGCACCGCGCCTCCCCCGTCTGGCACGCTGGGCCGATGACCGCCCGCACCGTCACGATCCGCCGCACGACCCCCGACGACTGGCGCGAGATCCGCGACCTGCGGCTCGCCGCCCTCGGCGACACCCCGCACGCGTTCGGCGAGACCCTCGACGACGGACTCGGCCACGACGAGGGCGAGTGGCGGTCGCGCGGGGCCCGCGGGCAGGCGCCGCACAGCGTGCTGCTCGCCGCGGTCGACGACGAGACGGGCGAGTGGGTCGGCACGATGGGCGGCTACCTCGACTCCCCGTCGACCCCGATGCTCGTCGGCGTCTTCGTGCGGCCGTCGCACCGCGGCTCGGGCGCCGGGGTCGCCGACGCGCTGCTGGACGGCGTCGTCGACTGGGCCCGCTCGGAGGGCCCGTCGCTCACCCTGCACGTGCACGAGGCGAACCCCCGCGCCATCGCCTTCTACCGGAAGCGGGGCTTCGAGCCGACCGGCGTCACGGTGCCCTACGTGCTCGACCGCACGGCCCGCGAGGTCGAGCTGCGCCTGCCGCTACAGTGAGCCCGACGTCGCCGGGCGTCACGACGACCGGGGGCGCGGCATGGCTGACAGCAGCTACGACTACTTCTTCTCGGGCCCGCACGACGACGCCCGCCGACTGATCGACCAGGCCCTCGTGCACGAGGGCTACCGGCTCGAGGCGATGCCGAACGGCACGACCAAGGCGGTGCGCGGCAGCCTCGCGGCCTCGCTGCTCGTCGGCGGGCTGGCCGGGCGCGGGTTCCACGTCGTGCTGTACGTGCAGTACTTCGTCGACGACCACGACCGCCTCGTCGCTCGCATCTCGCGCGAGCTCGGGCTCGCCGCGGTCAAGGGCGGCGCGATCGGCGCTGCCCGGGCCCATTCAGCCTTCGTCGAGGCGGCGACGGCACTCGGGCACGCGGCCGCGTGGACCGAGCAGATGGCGCAGGGCGGCTGGCCCGGGACGGCGCCCGGGACGGCTCCCGTGGCAGGGCAGGCGCCCGACGCGGGTCAGGCCACGACGCCGTCGACGTAGAGCCAGCGTCGCTCGGGTCCGCCCGCGCGCTCCCGCACGAAGCGGCTCGTCTCGTGCAGCACCTCGGCCCCGTCGGGCCCGCGGTGCCGTGCCTCGAACTCGACGACGCCGCGGTCGTCGAGCGGCCCGCCCGCCTCGGTGCGGACGACGTCGAGCCGGAACCACCTCGTCCCCGCGTCGAGCTCGAGCCCTGCCGGCCGCGTCGACGGGTGCCAGGTGGCCGAGCAGGTACGCCGCGTCGAGCACGACGAAGGCCGAGTACCGGCTGCGCATCAGCCGCTCGGCCGTCGGTGCCGCGTGCTCGCCGCGCAGCAGCGGGCCGCAGCACTCGCCCCAGGGCAGGCCGCTGAGGCAGGGGCAGCGTGCGGCGTCGTCCACGGGGGTCATGGCGACCATCGTCGCAGAGCGGGCGGGCGGGGTCGGCCGACCCGCGCCTCCGGCGGGCAGGAGGCGCGGGTCGGCCGCCGGGGCGCGCCCGCCACGCCCCCGCCCCGCCTCAGGCGGCCGCGCCGGCGATGTTGACCATCCAGTGCAGGCCGTAGCGGTCGTCGGTCATGCCGAACCAGTCGCCCCAGGGCGCGGCGGCGAGCGGCTCGTGCACCCGCCCGTCGGCGGAGAGGGCGTCGAAGGCGGCGCGGAGCCGGTCGCCGTCCTCGGCCGCGCCGCTCAGCGACAGGGAGATCGCGTTCTCGCTCTCGAGCGGCACCTCGTCGGGGCGGTCGGCGGCCATCAGCGTGATGCCGTCGGGCGTGACGAGCTGGCCGTGCATGACCTTGTCGGCCTCGGCCGGCGTGCCGACGCCGAACTCGCCGTAGGTGCTGAAGGTGGGGGTGCCGCCGAGCACCTCCGCGTAGAACCCGAGCGCCTCACGGGTCTCGGACCGGAACGCCAGGTAGGCGGTGAGCTGGACGGCCATGGATCCTCCTCGATCGACGAGGCGGCGGCGGGTGCCGCGTCTCGCACGCATCATGGCAGCGACGCGCCCCGCGGGGAAGGGCGGGCACCCGGGCCGGGCTGAGCCAGACCCGGGCCGGGCCGGGCTGAGGCGGGGCCGGGACGGGCGGGGCGAGACGGGGCGGGGCACCCGCCCTCCCCCGTCGGAGGGTTACCCGAACTGGGCGTCGCCCGAGAGCACCCTGGGCTGCCACGCTGACGACATGACCGTCGACGACCCCCGGGGTGCGCACCCCGTCCGCGAACCCGAGCTCGTGTTCGCGCACGTCCGCGCTCGTTTCGGCGGTGCGGAGCCGGTCGTCGACCGGTCGGACTCGCTGCGCGCCCGGCGCCGCGCCGGGTCGCACCTGCCCCGGCTGTCGGCCGCGAAGACGAGCCGCGCGCTGGTCGCGGCGGGGTTCCGCACGGTCTCCGGCGACGTCGTGGTGCCGGCCGACCTCCGCCGCGACGGCACGCAGATGATCGACGACACCGGCACGGTGCTGCTCGAGACGCTCGCCCTCGGCCGCCGCTTCTACGGCCTCTACGTGGAGCCGACGAACCCCTCGCACGAGCAGTGGGCCGTCGTGTCGTCGATGTTCGCCGCGCTGGGCGCCCGGCTCGACGCCCGCCTCGTGCCGCTCGACGACCTCGCGACCTGAGGCGCGGGCCGCTGCCCCTGCGTGACGGCGCACGGCGTCACGTTCTGCGCGTCACGTCGCGTCACGGCGCGACGTGACGCCCGGAACATGACGCGACCCGCGCACCCCGCACCCGCACCCCGCAGCGGCCGCAACCACCGCACCGCGGCCCGCGGCCGCCGGTAGGGTCGGCCGCATGCAGCCCCTGCCCCCCGGAGCGCTCCGCGTCGTCCACCTCAGCGACACCCACCTGCTCGCGGGCGGCGCCCTGCACCAGGGCGTCGTCGACACGACCGAGGCGCTCGACCTCGTGCTCGCCGAGGCCGGGCGCGTCGAGGGGGTGCGGCTGCTGGTGGGGTCGGGCGACCTGTCGGACGACGGCAGCCGCGCCTCCTACGCCCTGCTCCGCGACCGGCTGGCGGCCTGGGCCGGGCCGCGCGGCGTCGCCGTCGTGCTCGCCCCGGGCAACCACGACCTGCGCGCGGGCTTCGCCGCCGAGCTCGGCGACGGGCACGCCCCGTCCGAGAACGTGAACACGGCCGCGGACGACGACGACGCCCCCGCCGAGGCCGGTCCGATCGACGGCGTCACGGTCGTCGACGGCTGGCGCGTCGTCACCCTCGACACGTCGGTGCCCCGGGCCGGCTACGGCGAGCTCCGTCCCGCCCAGCTCGCCTGGCTGCGCGACCTGCTCGCCGCCCCGGCCGAGCAGGGCACCGTGCTCGTGCTGCACCACCCGCCCCTGCCCGCCCCGACGACCCTGCACGAGTCGCTCGCCCTGCAGGCCCCGGAGGCGCTGGCCGCCACGATCGCCGACACCGACGTCCGCGTCGTCCTGGCCGGGCACTACCACCACCACGTCGTCGGGTCGGCGGCGGGCGTCCCCGTGGTCGTGGCGCCCGCCGTCGCGAACGACACCGACGTCGCCGCCCCCGTCGGAACCGAGCGCGCGGTGCGGGGCTCGGGCTTCGTCGTCGTCGACCTGCTGCCCGTCACCGGCCCGGGCGCCACGGCGCGCGACGGCGTGCGCTCGACGCCGGTGCGCGTCGCCGGGCCGGGCGACGGCGACGAGGTGTTCACGCTCGACGAGCACCAGGTGCTCGCGATCGCCGCGGCCGCCGGTGCGCCCGGCCCCGCCGTCGGAGCCCCCAGCCTCCCGGCGTAGGCTCCTCCCAGGTGCCGCACAGAGCACCGTCAGCACGAAGCACCAGCACGAGCACCACCCAGCCAGCAGCGAGAAGGAGAACGCCCATGCGCGTGGTCGTCGTCGGAGCCACGGGCAACCTGGGCACGGCCCTCCTGACCCGGCTCCAGGCCGAGCCCTCCGTCACCGACCTCGTCGGCGTCGCGCGCCGGTCGCCGCGATCGGCCACCCCGCCCTACGGCGGCATGGAGTGGTACTCGATCGACATCGGCGACGACGCCGCGGTCGACCAGCTGGCGCACGCGTTCCGTGGGGCCGACGCCGTCGTGCACCTCGGCTGGGCCCTGCAGCCGAGCCACGACCGCGACGCGATGTGGCGCACGAACGTGACGGGCACGGCGCACGTGCTGCGCGCCTCCGTCCGGGCCGGCGTGCCGCACGTGCTCACCGCGTCGTCGGTGGGCGCCTACAGCCGCGGCCCCAAGGGCCGCCGCGTCGACGAGACCTGGCGCACCAAGGGCGTCCGCCGCTCGAGCTACTCGAAGCAGAAGGCGACGAACGAGCGCCTGCTCGACCAGTTCGCCGAGCGGTGGCCGGACGTCACGCTCACCCGCATGCGCCCGGGACTCGTCTTCCAGCCCGCCGCGGCCAGCGAGATCGTCGGCCTCTTCCTCGGCCGCTGGGTCCCGACGCGCTGGATGCAGCGACACCGCCTGCCGTTCCTCCCGCTCGCCCCGCGCTTCGTCTCGCAGGTCGTCCACGCCGACGACGTCGCCGACGCCTTCTGGCGGGCGATCGACCAGAGGGCCGGAGGCGCGTTCAACCTGGCCGCGGAGCCGGTCGTCGACCCCGACCGCGTCGCCCGCGCCTTCGGCACCCGCGTGCTGCCCGTCCCGTACCGGGTGCTCCGCACCGCGGCGCTCGTGACGTGGCTGCTCCGCCTGCAGCCGACGGAGCCCGGCTGGCTCGACATCGCCGCGAAGATCCCCGTCATGTCGACGGAGAAGGCGCGGCGCGTGCTCGGCTGGTCGCCGCGCCACACCTCCGACGAGACGCTCTCGTCGTTCGCCCGGGCGATCGCGACCCGCACGTGGCACGACGGCTCGCACCCGCTCTCGGGTTGAGGCGCGGGCCACGGCTCGGGCGGCGGCCGCCTGCACGGGCTGCCTGCGCGGACTGCCCGCACGGGCGACCTCGTCGTCGCACCGTGGGGCACCCTGCGGTGGTGGTCTCCCGCAGCGGCGCCCCTGCGTGTGAAGCTCCGCACCGACACGGGAGACCACGGCCTGCCTCGAAGGGCTGGCTCGTGTCCCACGGTACGCGCTCGGAACTGGAAGGCGCCAGGGCTCACGTACCCCAGAATGGCCTGATCAGACCCTCTTTTGCTTAGTTTGCCTAGCGAGTTCGTCTAGCTATCCCCCGCGGCCGACCGGTCGCCCGGCCGCCCGACCCCGAGGAACCCCGTGACCGACACGACCACCCCCACCCCGCCGCCCGTGCTCGTCATGATCGACCGGGTCACGCTCGACGACCCGCCCCTCGCGCCGGGCGAGACGGGCTGGCGCGTCGTCCCGGCCGACGAACCCCAGATCGACGTCGCCGACCTCGGCCTCACCCGCGGGGACGGGATCTTCGAGGGCCTGGGCGTCGTGGGCGGTGCGGTGCAGGCGCTCGAGCCGCACCTCCGGCGCCTGGCACGGTCGGCCGCGATGCTCGACCTGCCCGCGCTCGACCTCGACGTGATCCGGTCGGCCTGCCTCGAGGGCGCGCGACGCCACGGGTCGGACGCCCCGCTGCTGCAGAAGCTCGTCGTCACCCGCGGCATCGAGGGCGGCGACGGCCGCCCCACGGCCTGGGTGCGCACCGAGGTGCTGCCCGACCACGACGCCGAGCGCCGCGACGGCATCGCCGTGGTCACTCTCGACCGCGGCTACCGGCACGACGTCGCCGAGACCTCGCCGTGGCTGCTCCAGGGCGCGAAGACCCTCTCGTACGCCGTCAACAAGGCCGTGCTGCGCGAGGCGGCGCGACGCGGGGCCGACGACGTCGTGTTCGTCAGCAGCGACGGCTACGCGCTCGAGGGCCCGTCGGCGTCGCTCGTGCTCCGGCTCGGCGACGCGTTCGTGACGCCGCGCACCGACCAGGGCATCCTGCCGGGCACGACGCAGGCGGCGCTCTTCGAGATCCTCACGGAGCTCGGGCACGCCGTGTCGGAAGAGCTCGTGCCGATCGGGCAGCTGTCGTCGGCCGACGCGCTCTGGCTCGTCTCGAGCGGTCGCCAGATCGCGCCGATCACGACGCTCGACGGCGCGGCCGTGCCCGTCGACGCCGCGCTGACGGCGCAGCTGGTCGAGGCACTCGAGGCTCGCCGCCGCTGACGCCGGGGCGGGACTGTCCGTGAGGCGAACAGTTCACCCATGTAGCTAGGCGATCTAGGCATCTGGTGCCATGATGTTCTCGCACCGGTTCACGGCGGTGCAGACCAGTACGAAGTCACCTCAGTCAGCAGCAGGGCCGACAGGAACGAGACGACATGACCAGCCAGACCAGCCCCCTCACGGCTCACCAGCTCACCGGCCTCACCGCCGAGCAGCTCGTCCGCCACGTCCGGTCGCGAACCGACGTCACCAGCCCGAGCCACTACCTCCGCGAGGCCCACGTGCCCGCCGTGCGCATCGAGACCTACCCGAAGCGTCGTCGCCTCACCGCGGCGCCGCGCCTGGCCCCCGTCGCCGTCGCCCCCGTCGCGCCGCGCGCCGCGGTCGTCCCCGCCGAGCCGACCTACGCCGACTTCCTCGTCGCGCCGAGCCGTCAGCTCGCCTCCGCCTGATCCGCCCGGGCCCTGCGCCCACCTGCACCGCCGAGAAGGGCGGGCCCGCTCCGCTGGAGCTGGCCCGCCCTTCTCGTTCGCCGACGGGCCCCCGCCCCGGTCGCCCAGGACGACGGCCCGCCGTCGATCAACCGGTCAGGAGGCGCGCGACCGCAGCAGCGTGAAGCTCGCGTCCCGCACGAGCAGCGTCGTCACCGGACCCTCGACCTGCTGGTCGGGATCGCTCGACGAGGCGAGCTCCCACTCGGCGTGCGGGGCCTCGGGCACCTGGAACTCGACGACGCTCGTCGAGCCGTTGGTGAGGAACGCGAAGGCGTCGGCGTCCTTGTGCGTGAGCACGAAGGTGATCGCCTTGTTCTCGCCCTGCTGCCAGTCGCCGCTCGAGAACGAGTGGTCGTCGGCCCGGCGCACCTGCACGTGGTCGTCGCTCTCGACCTCGGGGGCGTAGCGGAACCAGTCCGGGCGCAGGGCGGGGTTCTCGCGACGCAGGGTGATCAGCTCGGTCGTGAAGGCGAGCAGGTCGCGGTCGGCGCGCTCCCAGTCGAACCACGAGATCTCGCTGTCCTGGCAGTACGCGTTGTTGTTGCCGCCCTGGCTGCGGGCGATCTCGTCGCCGCCGAGGATCATCGGCACGCCGGCGCTGATCAGCAGGGTGCCGAGGAAGTTGCGACGCTGGCGGTCGCGGTACTCGTTGACGGCGCCGTCGTCGGTCGGGCCCTCGACGCCGCCGTTGAACGACTTGTTGTCGCTCTCGCCGTCGGCGTTGTCCTCGCCGTTGGCCTCGTTGTGCTTCTCGGCGTACATCGTCAGGTCGGCCAGCGTGAAGCCGTCGTGCGCGGTGACGAAGTTGACGCTCGACAGCGGCGAGCGGCGCGAGTCCTCGTAGACGTCGGGGCTGCCGAGCACGCGGTCGGAGAAGGTCGACAGCACGCCGGGCTCGCCGTTCCAGAACTCGCGGACGTCGTCGCGGAACTTGCCGTTCCACTCCGACCAGTCGGCCGGGAAGCCACCGACCTGGTAGCCCGCGGTGTCCCAGGGCTCGGCGATCATCTTGACGCTCTGGAGCACCGGGTCCTGGTGGATGAGCGTGAGGAACGCGCTGTGCTCGCTCGCCTCGCCGCCCTGGCGGGTCAGCGTGGTCGCGAGGTCGAAGCGGAAGCCGTCGACGTGCATCTCGGTGACCCAGTAGCGGAGGCTGTCCATGATCATGCCGAGCGCCGCCGGGTGGCTGACGTTGAGGCTGTTGCCCGTGCCGGTGGTGTCGAAGTACGCCGACTCCTCGCCCTCGACCAGGCGGTAGTACGACGCGTTGTCGATGCCCTTGAACGAGATGGTCGGGCCCATGTGGTTGCCCTCGGCGGTGTGGTTGTAGACGACGTCCATCCACACCTCGAGGCCGGCCTCGTGGAAGGCCTTGACCATCGCCTTGAACTCGGCGACCTGGCCGCCGCGCGTGCCGGCGGCCTCGGAGGCGTACTCGTCGTGCGGCGCGAAGAAGCCGATCGAGTTGTAGCCCCAGTAGTTGCGGAGGCCCTTCTCCTCGAGGTGGCTGTCCTGCACGAACTGGTGCGTGGGCAGCAGCTCGACGGCGGTGACGCCGAGGTCGGTGAAGTGCTTGATGGAGGCGGGGTGCGCGAGGCCGGCGTAGGTGCCGCGGATCTCCTCGGGCACGTCGGGGTGCTGGCGCGTGAAGCCCTTGACGTGCACCTCGTACACGACGGTGTCCTCGAGGGCGGTGAGCGGACGTTCGTCCGAGCCCCAGTCGAAGTCGCGGTCGGCGATCACGTTGCGCGGCATGGCCGCGGCCGAGTCCGTGTCGTCGCGGGCCTCGGGCTCGTCCATGTCGTGGCCGAAGACGGCCTGGCCCCAGTCGAAGCGGCCGTGCAGGGCGGTGGCGTAGGGGTCGAGCAGCAGCTTCGCCTCGTTGTGGCGGAGGCCCGCGGCGGGGTCCCAGGGGCCGGCGACGCGGAGGCCGTAGAGAGAGCCGACGCGCGCCTCCTCGACGACGGTGTGGAAGACGTGGCCGGTGCGCTCGGTGAGCTCGTGACGGGTCTCGGAGCCCTCGTCGTCGAACAGGCAGAACCAGATCTGGTCGGCGGTCTCGGAGTACACGGCGACGTGGGCGCCGCCGTCCTCGAGGGGCGTGACGCCGAGGGGGTAGGGCAGGGAGCGGGAAGCGGTCATCACCCAGACATACAGGACCCCCGGAGGCGCGGGCCAAGCTGAGCGCCCAGCCCGCTGTACCCCGCCCCGGCCGCGGCCGCGCGGTGCGCCGCCCGGCCCGGCTGCCTGGCACCGCCGTAAAGAACCCCGTTCCGTTCAAAGAACCACGAAGCTTCGTGGTTCTTTGAACGGAACGGGGTTCTCAGCCCGCCACACGTGCTCACGGGTGCGCAGCGAAGCGTCGGGCAGCAGCGCGGACCGCGGCCTGGATCCGGCGCGGGTCGAGCGGGACCCCGGCCCGGACCAGCAGGCCGGCCAGCCGCTCGGGCACCACGATGTCGCCGTATTCGCAGTGCACCACGTGCCGGACCTCCGGGACCATGAGGAGGCGCTGGTCGCGCCGGTTCTGATCGCGAGCGGCGGCAGCGGGCGAGCGCGCGCCCAGCATCTCGGGGTCGGTGAGCTTGACGAACCCGTCGAGCTCGACCGCCGTGCGGTGCTGCTCGAGGAACACGTCGACCCGCCCGGCCAGCCGGCCGTCGCGCCGGAACTCCCGCTGCAGGCTCATCTCCCCCACGCCCAGCTCGTGGAGGACGAGGCGCAGCAGCGACTCCCCGCCGTTCTCCGCCCAGGGAGAGGCGAAGGCGAGGGCCCGGCGGGCCGCCACCCCTCCTCGCCTGCCCTCGCCGCCGAGGCGCGACGACAGAGCGGCTCGCGTCTCCTGCAGCCGGCGGTCCGTGCCGAGCCCGTGCTCGTGACCCCGCGGGAGGACGAGGCGCCGGAGAACGCCGTCGAGGCAGAGCACGGCGGCGGCGAAGCCGGCGGTGAGCGCCACGTCGACGGCAGTCCTCTCGAGAGACGTCACCGAGAGGTCTCCCACCCGCCGCTCGTCGTGGTCCGGCACCGCCCCGGGGCGGCGGCGGAGGTGCGTCGATCGCCGCACGCGCTCCCGCCGAGGATCGACCACGTCGACGACGTCGTCCGGGTCGACGATCCTCGGCAGGTCCCACACCGCCGCGGCCGAGGCGTGGGAGACGACGGCGGACGGGTCGAGGCCGGCGGAGACGGCCCGGCAGAGCACCACGTGCCGCCCACGCGCGTCGAGCCGCTCGACCTCGGCCCTCTCGCCGTAGACCCCCCGGTGCAGCCGGACGAGCTCTCCGCTGGCCGCCCCCCTCCGGAGCGCCAGCGTCTCCTTGGCCCCGTCGCCGTGCGTGGCGGCGAAGAAGAGGCGGACGAGGAACGGATCCGGCGACGACATGGGCCGAGCCTGACGGCGCAGTCCTCGGGGTCTCGGACCGCGCCTCCCCGGTGTGGATGCGCGCGGACCAGGCCCAGCTGGGGAGGGCCGAGCAAGAACCCCGTTCCGTTCAAAGAACCACGAAGCTTCGTGGTTCTTTGAACGGAACGGGGTTCTGAGGGCAGCGGCAGTACAGCTAGCTGACGTGCACGTCGGGGCGCCGCGAGCGGTTCGGCTCGGCCTGGCGCAGCACCTCGCGGGTGACCGGGGCCACCTCGCCGGCCCCCGTCACGAGGAAGCGCCCCATGTTCGACAGCGGCCCGCCCTCGGTCCACTCGAAGTAGATGTCGGGCACGACGCCGGTCTCGTCGCGCACGGCCAGCAGCACCGACGCGAGCGTGTTCGGCACGGCGCCGCTCGAGACGCGCAGCACGCGGTAGCCGTGCACGACGTGGCCGGTGACGACGAGGTCCTCCTCGAAGTTCGACGAGTCGCCGGGGTGGACCTCGACGAAGATCACGGGCGAGCGCTGCGGGATCCCGCTGTACTTCCGCTCGGCCGCCAGCTTCTTCTTGTAGATCTCGGCGACCTCGCGGCCCGGCTCGTGGGCGATGAGGCGCAGGCTGCCGTACTCGTCGGCGTCCTCCCGCACGTAGCCGAGGGCGGCGTCGTCGAACGTGATCGACGTGGCCCGCAGCTGGAACGAGCGCCGCACCCGCGACACGAGCGAGACCGCCATGATGCCGATGATGAAGATCGCGGCGATGCGCACGCCGTCGGGCCGCTCGACCACGTTGACGATCGTCGTGTAGACGAAGACGAGCGCGATGGCGCCGAACGCGACGGTGCGCTTCGGCTGGCGGGCCCGCCGGGCCGACAGCGTGACGGCGACGGAGGCGCTGGTGATCAGCACGAGCACCCCCGTCGCGTAGGCCCCGCCCTGGGCGTCGACGTCGGCGTCGAAGACGATGGTGATGACGAAGGCGATCGCCGTGAAGACGAGCACCAGCGGACGCACGGCCCGGGCCCACTGCGGCGCCATGCCGTAGCGCGGCAGGTACCGCGGCACGAGGTTGAGCAGCCCGGCCATCGCCGACGCCCCGGCGAACCAGAGGATGCAGATCGTCGCGACGTCGTAGAGCGTGCCGAAGCCGTTGCCCAGGTACTCGTGCGCGAGGTAGGCGAGTGCGCGGCCGTTCGCCGAGCCTCCGGCCTGGAACTCCTCCTGGGGGATCAGCAGCGTCGTGACGAAGCTCGACAGGATGAGGAACGAGCTCATGATGAGCGCCGCCGTGGTGAGCAGGCGGCGGGCGCCGCGGATGCGCCCGGTCGGCCGCTCGGGGGTGTCGTCGGCGTCGCCGGTGATCTGCGGCATGACCGCGACGCCGGTCTCGAAGCCCGACAGCCCGAGCGCGAGCTTCGGGAAGACGATGAGCGCGATCCCGACCATGACGAGCGGGTTGCCGTGCTGCACGGTGAGGGCCTGCCACCAGTTCCCGACGACGACGGGGTTCTCGGCCACGTGCAGCAGCGCCACGGCGATGACGACGGCGTTCAGCGCGAGGAAGACGCCGACGAGGACGACGGCGATGCCGATCGCCTCCTTGAAGCCGCGGAGGAACACGGCGGCGAGCAGCGCCACGAGCACGAGCGTCAGCGGCACCTCGGCGCCGTGGAACCACTCGGGCGTGAACGGGTTCTCGACCGCGTGGGCGGTCGCGTCGGCCGCCGACAGGGTGATGGTGATCATGAAGTCGGTCGCCGCGAACCCCAGCAGCACGAGCACGAAGACCTTGCCGCCCCACCAGGGCAGCAGCCGCTCGAGCATGGCGATCGAGCCCTCGCCGCGCGGGCTCTCGCGGGCGACGCGACGGTAGACGGGCAGGGCGCCGAGCAGGGTGAGGGCGACGAGCACGATCGTCGCGAGCGGCGACAGCAGCCCGGCGGCGACGGCGGCGATGGCCGGCTGGTAGCCGAGCGTCGAGAAGTAGTCGACGCCGGTCAGGCACATGACGCGCCACCACGAGTGGGTCTTCTCGACCGTCGCCGCGTGCGGCCCCTGGTGGGCGCCCGACTGGTCGGTCAGCCCGTCGAGCAGCCAGTTCCGGAGGCGCTGGCCGGGCACCGGCACCGGCCTCGGCTCCAGCGCGTCGGCGTCGTTCAGCGGGGCATCGGTGCGGGACACGTCGGGACCTCTCGTCGGCGCGCGGCCACGACGGGGCACGCGCCCTCCGACGCTAGCCCCGTGCCGCGAGGCCCACCAGGGCGGCCGCGTGAGGATCGCGTTAGGACTCGGCCCGCGCCTCCCCCGGCCCGCCCGCGCCGTCGGCCCCGTCGGCCCCGTCGGGCACGAAGCGGTACCCCATGCCGAGCTCGGTCACGAGGTAGCGCGGCTCGGCCGGCACGGGCTCGAGCTTCTTGCGCAGCTGGGCGAAGTAGAGGCGGAGGTAGCCGGTGTCCTTCGCGTGGAACGGGCCCCACACCCGCGTGAGGATCGTCTCGCGCGTGACGAGCCGCCCGGGGCTCTGCAGCAGCAGCTCGAGCACGCGCCACTCCGTCGGGGTCAGCCGCACGGGCGCCCCGCCCCGCGTGACGGTCGTCGCCGAGAGGTCGACCCGCACGTCGCCGAAGGCCACGACGGGCGCGTCGTCGTCGCCCGGCGCCAGCCGGCGCACGAGGGCGCGGAGGCGGGCGAGCAGCTCCTCCATCGCGAAGGGCTTCGTGACGTAGTCGTCGGCGCCGGCGTCGAGCGCCTGCACGGTCGACGCCGCGTCGGTGCGCCCGGACACGACGAGGATGGGCACGGTCGACCAGCCGCGGATGCCCTCGATCACCTGCACCCCGTCGAGCCGCGGCATGCCGAGGTCGAGCATGACGACGTCGGGGTGGTGCGCCACGACCCCGTCGAGCGCCTCGCGCCCGTCGGCCGCGGTGTGGATCACGTAGCCGCGCGCCCCGAGCGTCACCGTCAACGCTCGCAGGATCTGCGGGTCGTCGTCGGCGATGAGGATCGTCACGGGGGCCACGTCGAGACCGTACCCGACCGGGGAGGCGCGGGTCGGCTCCCCCGCGTCAGGATCCCGTGAGGATCCCCCGCCTCACGCCTCCGGCAGCGAGACGACCATCGTGAGCCCGCCGCCCGGGGTGTCGTCGAGCGTCAGCGTGCCCGACATCGCCTCGGTGAACCCCTTGCTCAGGGCGAGGCCGAGCCCGAGGCCCGCCGCGTTGTCGGTGTCGCCGAGGCGCTGGAACGCCGCCATGATCTCGCCCCGACGCTCTTCGGGGACGCCCGGCCCGCGGTCGACGACGCGCACCTCGACGCGGCCCGCGAACGCGCTCGACGAGATGCGCACCCGCTCGCCGCTCGGCGAGTAGCGCAGCGCGTTGTCGAGCAGGTTGACGAGCACCCGCTGCAGCAGCACCCGGTCAGCCCGCACGAGCGGCACCGAGGCCCGCAGCGCGAGCTCGACCTCGGCCGGCCCGAGCGCCAGCTCGTCGAGGGCGCCGAGCACGACGTCGTCGACGTCGACGTCGGTCGTCGTCACGGCGAGCGCCCCGGCCTGCACGCGGCTGACGTCGAGCAGGTTCGTCACGAGGGTCGCGAGCGACTCGAGGCTCTCGTACGCGGTGCTGAGCAGCTCGTCGCGGTCGGCGTCGCTCCAGGTCACGTCGGCCTGCCGCAGCCCGCTGACGGCGGCGGTCGCGGCGGCCAGGGGGCGCCGGAGGTCGTGCCCGACGGCGGCGAGGAGCGCGCTGCGCATCCGGTCGACCTCGGCGAGCGGGGCCACCTGCCCGGCCTCGCGGCTGAGCGCCGAGTGCTCGAGCGCGGCCTCGACCTGGGCCGCGACGACGGCGAGCAGCCGGCGGTCGGCGGCGTGCAGCTCGCCGCCGGAGAGCTCGAGCGAGGTGCCCTCGCCGGCGCTCACCAGGGAGACGGCGTCGCCGCTCGCGGGCGCCCCGTCGACGGCGACCTCGACGTCGCCCTGCAGCACCCGCACGCGCGACAGCCCGAGCGCCTCGCGGGTGCGGCTGACGAGCGCCTGAACGGCGTCCTGGCCGCGCAGCACGCTGCCCGAGACCGTGGCGAGCAGCTCGGTCTCGGCGACGGCCCGCGCCGCGGCCCTGCTGCGCCGGGCCGCCTGGTCGACGACCCAGCTGACGAGCAGGGCGTTGACGACGTAGAGCACGAGCGCCAGCAGGTGGAGGGGCTCGGCGATCGTCAGCTCGTAGACCGGCGCGATGAAGAGCACGTCGAGCGTCACCCCGGAGAGCAGGGCGGCGAAGAGCGCGGGCCAGAGGCCGCCCACGACGGCGACCACGACGACGAGCAGCTGGAAGAGCAGCACGTCGCCGGCGATGGAGTCCTCGCTGCGGGTGCCGACGAGCAGCAGGGCGAGCAGCGGGCCGACGACGAGGGCGAGCCCGAAGCCGGCGAGCACGCGGCCCCGCGACAGGGCCCCGCCGATGCGCGGCAGCGCCCAGCCGCGGCCGGCCGCGTCGTGCGTGACGATGTGCACGTCGATCTGCCCCGACTCGCGGATCACCGTCGCGCCGATGCCCTGCCCGGTGACCGCCGTCGCGAAGCGGCCGCGACGGCTGACGCCGATGACGAGCTGCGACGCGTCGACGCCCCGGGCGAAGTCGACGAGCGCCCGCGGCACGTCGTCGCCGACGACCTGGTGGTACGTGCCGCCGAGCTTCTCCACGAGGGCGCGCTGCGAGGCCAGGGCACCCGGGGCGCCCTGCCGGAGGCCGTCCTGGCTGCTGACGTGCACGGCGACGAGCTCGCCGCCGGCCGAGCGGGCCGCGATGCGCGCGGCGCGACGGATCAGGGTGTCGCCCTCCGCGCCTCCGGTGAGGGCCACCACCACGCGCTCGCGGGCCTGCCAGGGCCGGTCGATGCCGTGCTCGTCGCGGTAGGCCTGCAGGGCCGTGTCGACCTCGTCGGCGAGCCAGAGCAGGGCGAGCTCGCGCAGCGCCGTCAGGTTGCCGAGCCGGAAGTAGTTCGACAGCGCGGCGTCGACGCGGGCCGCCGGGTAGACGTCGCCCGCGGCGAGCCGGTCGCGGAGCGCCTGCGGGGCGAGGTCGACGACCTCGAGCTGGTCGGCCGAGCGCAGCACGCGGTCGGGCACCGTCTCGTGCTGCGCGACGCCGGTGATGCTCGTGACGACGTCGTTCAGCGACTCCACGTGCTGCACGTTGACCGTCGAGACGACCGAGATGCCCGCGGCGAGGAGGGTCTCGACGTCCTGCCAGCGCTTCTCGGAGGCGCTGCCCGGCGCGTTCGTGTGGGCCAGCTCGTCGACGAGGGCGAGCTGGGGACGGCGGGCGAGCACCGCCTCCACGTCCATCTCGTCGAGGTCGACCCCGCGGTGCCGGAGGCGTCGGCGCGGCACGACCTCGAGGTCGCCGAGCACGGCGGCCGTCGCGGCGCGGCCGTGGGTCTCGACGACCGCGACGACGACGTCCTTGCCCTCGGCGCGCAGCCGCAGCCCCTCCTCCAGCATCGTGTAGGTCTTGCCGACGCCCGGGGCCGCGCCCAGCAGCACCCGCAGCCTGCCTCGTGTCATGTCCGCCAGCATCGCACCCCCGGGCCCCGCCCGCGGTCGCACGGCGTGAGGATGCCGTGAGGGTCTCGGCCGCGGGCGCCGCGACCGGCACGGCACCGCCTCGCGACGAGGAGGCGCGCCTAGGCTCGTCCCATGCAGCTCGCGAGGCCCATGGCCGTCTACCGCCTCGTGTTCGGCCTGCTGGCCCTGGTCGCCGTCGGCGGACAGCTGTTGCTGAACCTCGCCTACGGCGACACCCTCGTCGGCTTCTACTCGTACTACACGAACATCGGCAACACGGGGGCCGTCGTCGTGCTGCTCGTCGGTGCCGCGCGGCTCTTCCGCCGGCGGCCCGACTCCCGGCGCTGGGCGGTGGTGCGCGCCGTGACGACGGTGTCGCTCGTGTTCATCGGCCTCGTCTTCAACCTGCTGCTGAGCGGCGGCAGCCTCGGCGGCATGCTGCCCCAGGTCAACGTCGTCGTGCACATGATCACGCCCGTGGCCGTGCTGGTCGACTGGCTCGTGACGCCGCCCGGGCGCCGCGTGCTGCCCTGGTGGTCGATCGCCGTGGCCGTCGCGGTGCCGGTCGTCTACTGCGCGGTCGCCCTCGTGCGCGGCTCGCTCGACGGCTTCTACCCGTACCCGTTCTTCGACCCGGCGGTGCAGGGCGGAGCCGGCGGCGTCGCGCTCTACCTGCTCGCGCTGATCGTCGCGCTGGCCCTGCTGGCCCTGGCGACGACGGCGCTCGGCCGGCGAGGACGCGGGGGCGTCGAGGAGGCGCGGGTCACGGACGACGCACGCGCCCAGGAATGAGCGCATCCCCCCCGAAATGAGGAAAGGCCACCCCGCAACACCTCTGGCGAGAGAGAGTTGCGACATGGCCAGTCCAGCGGAGCCGGTGGGATTTGAACCCACGGTTCCCACAAAGGGAACTCCACCTTAGCAGGGTGGTGCACTAGGCCGAACTATGCGACGGCTCCATGCGTGATCTCGTGCGGGACGCGAACGCGCACCCCCGATCATAGCGGGAGTCGCGCGATCTGCCGAACCGCGCCTCCCCGGCTGCGTCCTCCGGCCGACCCGACCGCGCGGCCGACGCGACAGGGGGGTCGCGACGAGGGCGGGAACGGGCTACCACCCCCGGTTCACCCGCGAACCCCCCGTTCTAGGGTCACCCCGCGCCTTGTCGGTCAATATGCGGACACATAGAGTACCCCTGACGCCGGCGACGGCGGAGGCACCAGCGACCCGACAGCACGGGTCGCGTCCGCTCCCTTGCCGGACGTGGTCCCGCCGCCCAGCCCGTCACGTGCCCCGACCCGACATCGGTCGAGATCGTCCCCCTGGCGACCTCGACGGGCACGCCTGGCGACACTGACGTCGACCTCCGCCCCCCGCGGTGCCGTACCCCTGATCCCGGCAGCGCGGGGTCCTCACGCGCGCGCGTTCGGGCCGCCGTGTGAGCTACGGGTCGTCCCGGTGAGCTGGTTACTCACCGGGACGACTTCCCAGCCCGGGCCTCAGCCGTCGTTCGCCACCGAGCAGGTCTGGTCCGCCGCGGTCTGGCCGGTGAGGCCCGAGATGACCTCGGTCGATCCCGTGCCCGCGGCCGCCGGGGCCGTGGCCTCGCCGGTCGGCGTCCCGGCCCCGCCGGTCGCCGCGTCGCCCGTCGGGGCGGCCGCGTCGCCGGTCGCCGCCTCGCCCGCGGCCGCGTCTCCCGCCGGGGGGTCGCCCGCCGCCGCCGCGGACTCCGACCCGATGCCCGTGCTGCCCTCGGGCAGCGTGAACGGCACGTCGGCCTTGATCGCGTCGAAGAGCTGCGTCGCGACCGCGGTCGTCGGCTGCACCTTGCCGGCGTAGACGCCGGTGCCGTCGGTGGTGCCGGGGTACTGCACGAAGTTGACCGCGTCGAGCGGCAGGTCCTTCAGGGCAGAGCCGATCTGCACCATCGTCGTGACGTCGGTCAGCTGCTCCGAGAGCGACATGTTGCTCGCCGCGGCACGGGCCAGGCTGTAGAGCTTGGCGGGGCTCGAGAGGGTGTCGGCGCTCTTCACGGTGCGCAGCAGCGACGAGAGGTAGACCTGCTGGCTGCTGATTCGCCCGAGGTCGGACCCGTCGCCGACCCCGTAGCGGGTGCGGAGGAACGCGAGGGCGTCGCTGCCCGAGAGCACGGTCTCGCCGGCGGGGATGTCGAGGCCCGTGTGGCGGTCGGTGATCGGCGTCGCGGCGCAGACCGGCACGCCGCCGACCGCGTTCGACATCTCGATGACGCCGTTGAACGAGATCATGCCCGCGAAGGGGATCTCGAGGCCGGTCAACGACTGCACGGTCGACACCACGCAGCTGAGCCCGCCGTACGACCAGGCCTCGTTGATCGGTCGGGCCGACATCGCCGAGTAGTAGCCGCTGCCGTCCTCCTTCGCGCAGGCGGGGATCGGCACCACCATGTCGCGCGGGATGCTGACGGCCGTCGCGTTCGTGTGGTCGGCCGAGACGTGCAGCAGGATGTTGACGTCGTTGAGCGTCGCGTCACGCTTGCCGAAGGCCGACTCGTCCTGCGAGGCGTCGTTGTCGGTGCCGACGACGAGCACGTTGAACCCGCCCTCGTAGGCCGCGATCGACTGCTGCGTGGGCGCGGCCGTCTGCCCCTCCGCCGCGGGCAGGGCGACGCCCTCGCCGAGGTCGCTGCGCACCTGGTAGGCCGCGATGGCCCCGACCGAGGCGCCGCTGACGAGCAGCACGGCGAGCGCGCCGGCGAGCACCTTGGCGGCCCCGACGAGGGGCCGGCTGCGGCGCAGGCGGCCGTGGCGGGCCCCTCCGGTGCCGGCCGTGCGGGCCGTGCGACGCGACGTCGGGGCCGACGCGGCGGCGGCGGCACGCCGCTCGCTCACGGGCGCGGAGCCGGGCGCCGAGCCCGGCGCGGAGCCGGGCCGGTCGCCGTCGGCGAAGCCGTCGGCACGGGGGTCGCGGTCGTCACGGGTGTCGCTCAAGCGGAGTCCTCTCGGTCGACGCGGGCCCGCGACGACCGGGGCCGACGGTGGTGTCGGCGGCGGGCGACGGACCCCGCGCGATGGGCGGGCAGAGAGGCATCGTAAGCGACCCGCCTCGGTGCCCGCCTCAGTCCTGGGGAGGATCCGGCCCGATCAGCCCTCCTCTGGGGGCAGGCTCCGGTCAGGGGTAGCCGACGAACCAGAGCAGCACGATCGCCGCCGGCTGCAGGGCCGCACCCGTCGCCAGCAGGGCCGTCCGGAGGCGCGGCGAGGCCGCGATCGCGGGGTGCCCGAGCAGCGGTGCGACGGGCAGCAGCAGCCGCGGCAGGCTCTGCTGCGGCAGGAACACGGCCACCAGGTAGAGCAGGTGGCTGCCCGCGTGCGAGACGACCTCGATCCCGAGGCGCCGGGTCGACCGACGCGTCAGGAACCACGCGGCGCCGACCAGCACGACGACCACCAGCACGATCCCCGCGACGCCGAGGAAGGTCTCGGCCATCACGAACCACGGCGTCAGCGGCACGAAGTGCCGTCGCCCGACGAAGCCGACCCACCACGACAGCTCGGTGTCGAGGTACGCGCCCGGCCGCCCCGTCACGGCGTCGGCGATCGGCGACCACGCGAGGCCCGCGGCCGCGATCACGAGGCCGGCCACGACGACGGAGGCCCGGTCGCGCCTCCGGAAGCCCCGCCCCTCGCGGCGCAGCCGCACGAGGGCCGTCACCGCGAGCGCGAGCGCCAGCGCCAGGACGCCCGGCCGCGTGAACGCCGCCACGACGCCGAACGGGATCATCAGCAGGTACCGCCGCCGGATCATCATGAGCAGGGCGGCGAAGGTCAGCGCGAGCATGAGGCTCTCGGCGTAGGCGACCTGCAGCACGAACGACATCGGGCCGAAGCAGAAGAGCGCCGCGGCCCAGAGGGCGCTCGCGGGGCCGACCGTCTCGGCGACGACGCGGTGCAGGAGGACGACCGCCGCGCCTCCGGCGATCGTGGCCACGACGACCCCGATCGCGAAGAAGGCGTTGCCCGCGAGCTCCACGCCCAGCAGCGTCGCCACGCCGCGCACGACGAGCGGGAAGACCGGGAGGAACGCCCACGGGTTCGGCGTCACCTGCCCGTCGGCGTCGGTCGGCAGCTCGGTCGGGTAGCCCTGCTGCGCGATCGTGCGGTAGAAGCTGGAGTCCCACGAGCCCGAGAACGAGGCGAAGCCCGGGTCGGCCCGGTGGCTCGCGAACTCCCACCCGCGCGACGTCGCGAGGGCGAACAGGCCACCGAGCCAGGCGCTCGAGACGAGGCGCGAGACGGCGTAGAGCACCAGCACCACGAGCACCGGAGGCGCGTCGCGCACCCCCCTCGTGATGACGTCGCGCACGACCCGAGCCTAGGTGGGCCCGGCCCCTGGTGGCGCACGAGGTCGAGGCGTAGCGTCGCCCGCGTGACCCGACCCCCCGAGACCACCGTCGGCGAGCTCCGCGCTGCGGGGCACGAGCAGAAGAGCCTGCGCGCCGAGATCCGAGACAACCTGCTGAGCGCCCTCCGCGAGGGCCGCGACCCGTGGCCCGGGCTGCACGGCTTCGAGACCACCGTCGTGCCTCAGGTCGAGCGGGCGCTGCTCGCCGGGCACGACATCGTGCTGCTGGGCGAGCGCGGCCAGGGCAAGACCCGCCTGCTGCGCACCCTCGCCGGCCTGCTCGACGAGTGGACGCCCGTCGTCGACGGCTCCGAGCTCGGCGAGCACCCGTACGACCCGATCACGACCGCGAGCCGGCAGCGGGCGGCCGAGCTCGGCGACGCCCTGCCCGTCTCGTGGCGCCACCGCGACGAGCGCTACGTCGAGAAGCTGGCCACGCCCGACACGAGCGTCGCCGACCTCATCGGCGACGTCGACCCGATGAAGGTGGCCGAGGGCCGCAGCCTCGGCGACCCCGAGACGATCCACTTCGGGCTGATCCCCCGCAGCCACCGCGGCATCGTCGCGATCAACGAGCTGCCCGACCTCGCCGAGCGCATCCAGGTCGCGATGCTCAACGTGATGGAGGAGCGCGACGTGCAGGTCCGCGGCTACGTGCTGCGGCTGCCGCTCGACGTGCTCGTCGTCGCGAGCGCCAACCCGGAGGACTACACGAACCGCGGGCGCATCATCACGCCGCTGAAGGACCGCTTCGGCGCCGAGATCCGCACCCACTACCCGATCGAGCTCGACGACGAGGTCGCGGTGATCCGGCAGGAGGCCGACCTCGTGGCCGCCGTGCCCGACGTGCTCGTCGAGGTGCTCGCCCGCTTCACCCGCGCGCTCCGCGACTCGCCCTCGGTCGACCAGCGGAGCGGCGTGAGCGCGCGGTTCGCCATCGCGGGCGCGGAGACGATCGCCGCCGCGGCCCTGCACCGCGCCGCCCGCCAGGGCGAGGCCGAGGCCGTCGCCCGGCCGATCGACCTCGAGACCGCGGTCGACGTGCTCGGCGGCAAGATCGAGTTCGAGTCGGGCGAGGAGGGGCGCGAGGAGGAGATCCTCGACCACCTGCTGCGCACCGCGACGGCCGAGGTGGTGCGCGCGCACTTCCGCGGCGTCGACTTCTCCCCGCTCGTCAGCGCGCTCGAGAGCGGCGTCATGGTGACGACGGGCGAACAGGTGACGGCCCGCGACGTGCTGGCGGGGCTGCCCTCGCTCGGCGAGTCCGACCTCTACGACGTCGTCGGCGAGCGCCTCGGGGCGACGACCGACGGCGAGCGCGCCGGGGCGGTCGAGCTGGCGCTCGAGGGCCTCTGGCTCTCGCGCCGCATCAGCAAGGAGACCGGGGAGGGGCAGGCCGTCTATGGCTAGGCCGAACCGGCGGCTGGCTCGCGACGCCCGCTACCAGCGGTACGACGGCGGGCCCGACCCGCTCGCGCCGCCGGCCGACGTGCGGGAGGCGCTCGACGCGATCGGCGAGGACGTCATGGCCGGCACGGCGCCCGAGCGCGCCCTGCGCGAGTTCCTCCGTCGGGGCGGCCGCGACCGGCCGGGACTCGACGACCTCGCCCGCCGCGTCGCGGAGAAGAGGCGACAGCTGACGAGGGAGAACAACCTCGACGGCACGTTGCAGCAGGTCAGGGAGCTGCTCGACCGCGCGGTGCTCGCCGAGCGTCGGCAGCTCGCCCGCGACGTCGAGCTCGACGACGACGTGCGGGCCCTCGCCGAGCTGCAGCTCGACAGCCTGCCGCCGTCTCCGGCCGCGGCCGTGAGCGACCTGGCGGGCTACGACTGGACGAGCCCCGACGCCCGCCGCGACTACGAGGCCATCAAGGACCTCCTGGGCCGCGAGCTGCTCGACCAGCGCTTCGCCGGCATGAAGCAGGCCCTCGAGGGGGCCACCGACGCCGACCGCGCCGGGGTGGCCGCGATGATGCGCGACCTCAACGAGCTGCTCGCGGCGCACGCCCGCGGCGAGGACACGCCGGAGATGTTCGACGAGTTCATGGCGGCCCACGGCGACGCCTTCCCCGACGCGCCCCGCGACGTCGACGAGCTGCTCGACTCGCTCGCCCGTCGGGCCGCGGCGGCCCAGCGGCTCCGCAACTCGCTGACGCCCGAGCAGCGCGACGAGCTCGACGCCCTCGCGCAGCAGGCCTTCGGATCCCCCGACCTCATGGCCGAGCTCGGACGGCTCGACGACCAGCTGCGCTCGCTGCGGCCCGGCGAGGACTGGGGCGGCTCCGAGGCGATGGACGGCGAGCGCGGACTCGGGCTCGGCGACGGCACGGGCGTGCTGCAGGACGTCGCCGACCTCGACGACCTGGCCGAGCAGCTCGCCCAGGCGCAGCCCGGCTCGCAGCTCGACGACCTCGACCTCGACGCGCTCGCCCGGCAGCTCGGCGACGAGGCCGCCGTCGACGCCCGCGCGCTGCAGGAGCTCGAGCGGGCCCTGCGCGACTCCGGGGCGATGAAGCGCGCCGCCGACGGGCAGCTGCGGCTGACCCCCAAGGCCATGCGCCAGCTCGGCAAGGCCCTGCTCCGCGACATCGCGGAGAGCGTCACCGGGCGCCAGGGATCGCGCGACGTGCGGCGTGCGGGCGCGGCGGGCGAGCGCTCCGGCGCGACCCGCGAGTGGGAGTTCGGCGACACCGAGCCGTGGGACGTCACCCGCACGGTGACGAATGCGATCACGCGGACGGCGGGGGCCTCCGCGGCCGAGGCGGGAGGCGCCTCCGGCGGGGTCGGGTCGCCCGGCACGCGCGGCGTGCGCATCGAGATCGGCGACGTCGAGGTGCAGGAGACCGAGGCCCGCACCCAGGCCTGCGTCGCCCTGCTCGTCGACACCTCGTTCTCGATGGCGATGGACGACCGCTGGGTGCCGATGAAGCGCACGGCGCTCGCGCTGCACACGCTGGTCACGAGCCGGTTCCGCGGCGACGACCTGCAGCTGATCGGCTTCGGGCGGCACGCCGAGGTCATGGACATCGAGCAGCTCGTCGGACTCGACGCGAAGTGGGACAAGGGCACGAACCTGCACCACGCGCTGCTGCTCGCGAACCGGCACTTCCGCAAGCACCCGACGGCGCAGCCCGTGCTGCTCGTCGTCACCGACGGCGAGCCCACGTCGCACCTCGAGCCCGACGGCGAGGTCTGGTTCAGCTACCCGCCCGACCCCGTCACGATCGCCCACACGGTGCGCGAGCTCGACGCGAGCATGCGGCTCGGGGCGCACACGACGATCTTCCGGCTGGGCGACGACCCGGGGCTCGCCCGCTTCGTCGCGGCGATGGCCCGTCGCGTCGGCGGCTCGGTCGTCGCGCCCGAGGCCGACGACCTGGGCGCCGCGGTGGTCGGCTCGTACCTCGACGACCGCCGACCCGGACGCGGAGGCGCGGGGCCGGGCGACGAGACCGGCGGCGGCCGGCGACGGCGCGGCCGGGGCTCCGGACGCTAGCCGGTCGCGGTGCGGGTCGTGCCGCCGGCCTCGCCTAGAACAACGGCCAGGGCACGGCGGGCATGTGGCCGCGGGGCGCCGGGAAGCGGGCCGCCGACCGCAGCTGGTCGCAGCGCGCCGCCAGCGCCGAGACCTCGAGCGGGGAGACGTGGGCGAGCAGCGCCTCCCCCAGGTCGCCGGCGAGGTCGGCCGCGACGCGGTCGAGCCCCTCGAGCTCGTCGTCGCGCAGCGGCTCGCCGAGCCAGCCCCAGAGCACCGTGCGCAGCTTGTGCTCGACGTGGAAGGTGAGGCCGTGGTCGACGCCGTGCCGGTGCCCGTTCGGCAGGGCGAGCACGTGGCCGCCCTTGCGGTCGGCGTTGTTGACGACGACGTCGAAGACGGCCATTCGGCGCAGGGCGGTGCTGTCTTCGTGGATCAGGGTGACGGGCAGGTCGCGCTCGTCGGTGCCGTCGAGGACGGTGCACCAGCCCTCCTCGGGCACCTCGTCGGAGGAGACCAGGTCGACGGCGTCGGCGTCGGGGTCGACGTCCTGCCAGAGCTGCACCATGCCGGGGCCGAGCGGGCCGTCGCGGAGCCACGTGCGCGGCACGACGCTCCAGCCGAACGACTCGGAGACGAGGTGCGCGGCGACCTCGCGGCCGGCGAGCGTGCCGTCGGGGAAGTCCCAGAGGGGTGCCTCGCCGGCGACGGGCTTGTAGACGACGACGGTCGTGCCGATCCGCCCGAGGAACGTGTCGTTCGAGGCGACCGCGATGCGGCCCTCGAGGACGAGCTCGCCGTCGAGGAGGTCGTCGGCAGCGACGTCGCCCTCGGCTGCCGGCACGGCCGTCGGCTCGGCCGTCGTCGCGTCGTCGGGCGGCCCCGCGGGGTCGGGCCTCGTCACGTCGGCGTCAGACGTCGTGGCCGGGCACGACGTGCTCGTGCCCCTCGGGGTCGATCGGGGTGCCGCAGATCGGGCAGATCGGGCGGCCGGCGCCGACGATCTCGAGGGTGCGGGCGGCGAAGGCGCGGGCCGTGCCGACCGGGATCCGCACGCGCAGGATCTCGGGCGCCTCGACGATCTCGACGTCGGCCTCGACGGCCTCGACCTCCACGTCGGCGTCGTCGAGGTCGAGCGCGCGGAGGGCGTCGAGCACGGCGTCGCTGGGCGAGCCCGTGGCCGTGTCGGCCCCGACGACGTCGTCGAAGGGGTCGTCGTCGTCGACCTCGATGATCGGGAAGGCCTCGATGACGACCTGGGCCGTCGTCGGGTCCCAGCCGAGGCTCATGGCGCCGGTGCGGAACTCGGGCTCGACGGGCTGGTCGAGCGGCTCGTTGTCGACGAGCTCGAGCGGGATGGAGGACGGGATGCTCAGGGCGTCGCCCGCCCGGGTGGCCAGCTCGTCGAGGATCTCGTCGATCTTCTCGGCGAGCACGGCCGACTGCTGCTTCTCGAGGCCGACGCTGACGACGCGGGCGCCGTCGCGGACCTGCAGGTAGAACTCACGCTGGCCGGGTCGACCGATCGTGCCGACGACGATGCGGTCGGGCCAGTCGAATCCGTGGACGATGGTGGGCATGCCGGCCATCCTACGAGCGGGTCGGGGGCGGTGTTCAGGTCGTTCGCGGTCTCACGGCCGGAGGCGCGGAGGGCGTGCCGGGGCCGGTGCGGCCACGGGGCTCACGCGTGCCCCGCGCCTCCCCCGACGGCCGCGTCAGCGGCGGGCTCGGCGGCTCGCAGCCACGACAGGTCGCCCGAGTCGGTGTTGGAGGCGACGACCTCGGGCCGCGCCGTGCCGTACCGGACGATCGAGACCGAGGCCGGGCCGACGGCGATGCGCTGGAAGAGGTCGAGGTGCATGCCGAGGGCGTCGGCGAGCACCGACTTGATGATGTCGCCGTGGCTGACCGCGACCCAGACGGCGCCCGGGCCGTGCTCGGCCTCGACGGCCGCGTCGTGGCGACGGATCGCCGCGACCGCCCGTGACTGCATGGTCGCCATCGACTCGCCGCCCGGGAACGTCACGGCCGAGGGCTGCCCCTGCACCGTGGCCCAGAGCGGCTCGGTGCTGAGCTCCTTCAGCGTGCGGCCCTGCCAGTCGCCGTAGTCGCACTCGGTGATGCCGTCGTCGACCGGGGTGACGGGCGAGCCCTCTTGTCGGTCGAGGATGAGCTGCGCCGTCTGGCGGCAGCGCTCGAGGGGGCTCGAGACGACGGCGACGAGCGGCACCGCGGCGAGGCGCTCGCCCGTGCGCTCGGCCTGGGCGCGCCCGACGTCGTCGAGCTCGACGCCGGGGGTGCGCCCGGCGAGGACGCCGCTCGCGTTCGCGGTGGTGCGGCCGTGCCGCACGAGGATCACTGTGGCCATGCCGCGAGCCTAGACACGTCCCCCGACAGTCCTGGGCCGGGGCGCGCCTCCTGCCCTCGGCGGTGGGACCGGTCTCCACGTCTCGTCGCCCGCGATCGCCGACGCCGACGATCCGTGGACGCTCGACGACTCGATCGGCAGGCATGCGAGTCTTGACGCATGGACCTGGTCGTGACGCGTGCGCTCACGATCCCCGCGGTCGAGCTGGGCTGGCGGTTCTCGCGGTCGTCGGGGCCGGGCGGGCAGCACGTGAACACGTCCGACAGCCGCGTGCAGCTGTCGTGGGACGTCGCCCGCGCCGAGAGCCTGTCGGAGGCGCAGCGCGAGCGGCTGCTCACCCGCCTCGACGGTCGGCTGGTGGCGGGCGTGCTGACGGTGACGTCGTCCGAGCAGCGGTCGCAGCTGCGCAACCGCGAGACGGCCCTCGCGAAGCTCGCCGAGATCGTCGCCGCCGGCCTCGCGCCGGACGCCGCGCCTCGCCGGCCCACCCGGCGCACCCGCGGCTCGGACCGTCGTCGCCTCACCGCGAAGACCGAGCGCTCGGCCACGAAGAAGCAGCGCCGACGCCCGACCGACGACTAGCCGGTCACGCGCCCGGTGGCGGAGGGCGTGGGATTCGAACCCTGCCCAGCGCCTAGCGGCTACACAGTGGGCTACTGAGAGAACGGCACTTACAAGCTTTTTGGCCACCTTTCGCAAACTTTGACTTACTAGGGCCGCGCTCACATGTGGGCAAATTGTGGGCACGGAACTGAGGCTGCCTTGCCTAGCTCGGACGCGTCTCGGTGAATGCGTCCGGGAGGTACTGCCGGAGCTCGCCGGCTTGCGGAAGGAAAACCTGCAAGGGCGGCAGTTCGTCGATCAGTTTGTGGCCTTGAACGTTGGACCTTCCTTGGCCCAGCCAGGTGGCCGCGATGTCTCGCTGCTCCGGACTCATCTCAGGCATGCGCTGTTCGAGGGCATCTAGGAACTTGGACAGCTCCTGGTCGGCCCTCCATTCCTCTGCCTTCGAGGCGATGAAAGTCTGAATTTGAACGGCCCGGTGCTTGGCCTTAGCGGCATCCATGGCCGCTTCCCACCTCGACTGACGCTCGAGCAGACGCACCTGTCGCTGCTTCTCGGCTCGCCTCGCGTCCTGGCCACCAACTTCGATGGTGACGAAGACCTCCGGCAAGATGTCCTCGATAGAGCGCTGCCGTGTCTCCCGCAGCTTTTGACCTTGGTACGGCGTCCCGGGGCCATCGATGCGCAATTCGAGCTTGCCCGTAGACACGAATTCATAGCCGCGATTTTGGACCCACGCTGGCTGCTTGTACTTCGCGGGGTACTCCAGCTTCGCCCCGCCCGTTCCTGAGATCTCACGCACGGCAATGGGGAAATTGTGGTCCTGTGCGGTAATCACCAGGTGCCCTGCCCCAAGGCTCACCTGGTGGCCGCGAAGGAATGTCTCCCGGTCCTGTGCCCGGTAGCCCCGCTGCTCGGCTTCCTTGGCAATGGCGTCGTACACACGTGCCGCGCGATCCATCGACCCTTTCGATACGTAGCTGGCATCAGGGTTTGACTTGAACGCCTTGACTACAGGGTGTGGGTTGCGCAGGCGGGCCGCAATAGGCACCGGCTTAGGTTGGATCAGCTCGCGCGGGAACTCGGTCAAGTACACCTCGACAACGCGAGCACGGAACCATGGCCCCTCGCTTCTCGTCTCGAGCTTCTGACCGTGTGGCCGGCTTGGGCTGTGCAGCGAGTTCTCGACGAGTGCGTTGTAGTTCGTCGTGTCGTCTTCGCTAATGAGAAGCGAACCGCCAGCAGCAAGGACCCTTGCGAAGAGATCGGCGCTGACGTTTGGCGGTGGGTTCCGTGGCAAGTCAGCAAGCCGCTTGTGCCCATCGCTCGTCAACGCTGCCGACCACGTCGATCCCTGCCCAGATATAACGACCAACCCGCGATTAGCGAGGCCCCGCGCAGAGATGCGATGCGCGTAATCGCCCTCGGGGTATGCATTGGGGTCCGCCCCGGCATCGACCCATTTCAGGACGGTGACCTGCTTCTCGTTCAAATAGTCGTCACGGTGAGGCATATGAGTAGTCAATCGGAGCGAACAGCCCGGACCAATCCCCGGTCGATGTTCCGTGTGTGAAAACGGTCTATCCCAGGTGGTATTTGGTGGTCGCGGGAGAGGGGACCACCAATGACAGGCCCAGTACTGGGGCGTCGACACCAAATGAGCTAAACCGTAGTGTCCCTCATGTATGTGGACCGAGATGAGGACGCCTTGAAAACGAGTGCCCGTGGGGTTCGCAGTCAGGTCAAGGCACGCCTTACGCACTTGGGAACCAGCAGGAACGCCGTTGTAGCCTGCTGTGTTGCCGTCGCCCTTGTCGTCGGCGGTTTGGCGGGCGCTGGAATCGTGGCCAGCGCCACGCCGGTTGCCACAGAGACGCCCGAGTACGCAGCCCTGCAGGGGCGGCTTGATCGCACCGCCTCGGCCAAGGACGACGACATCGATGAGTTGCGCGAGCAGGTGAGCGAACTGCGCGTCGCCAAGGGCAAGCTCGAGGAGGCGGCGAATGAAGTCGAGAAGGCGCAGGCCGCTGCGGACGCGCGTGAAGTCGAGCTTGTTGCTCGCGAACAGGCCGTGGGGACGGCGGAAGCCGCTAAGAAAGCTAACGAATTCGGTTCGGGTGTGCACCTCGTAGGTACCGACATCCAGCCCGGCCAATATCGGAACACGGGATCCGATGATTGCTACTGGGCGAGATTAAGAGGCACGTCCGGAGACTTTAGCGACCTTATTGCCAACGATCTGCCATCGGGCCCAGCGGTAGTTTCGATCCTGCCGGGCGATGTCGCGTTCAGTTCTGAGCGCTGCGGCACCTGGACCAAGATCGGTTGAAACTTAAGCATTCGCTTGACATATTAGACACTGCAATGCTTATGATCAGCGCATGCCAGTACCCACTCGGGAAGAAACCACCGGACCTCGCCGCCTTCTCCGCGACGTCGTCTACGACCAGATCCTCGCCGCCATCGTCGACGGCACGCTCGAGCCCGGAGAGCGACTGAACGACAGTGAGCTGTCGGCTTGGTTGGGTGCGTCTCGTACGCCCATCCGCGAGGCCATCGCGCAGCTCGCGAGCTACGGCCTCGTCGAGATCGAGGCCAACAGGTTCACGCGTGTCGCGTCTCTCGATGATGACCTCTACGCCGAAGCCAGCCAGTTCCTCGCAGGCATCCATAGCCTCGGCCGGCAATGGGGTCTTGGCAACTTGAGCGCTGCGGATCGGAAGCAGATAAGGCACGACCTCAAGGCTGTGCGTAAGGCTGCAGCCGCACGGGACCTGAAGGCACCGGGACTGTTCCTCGATGTGCAGGGCCACCTTGTTCGCGCCAGCGGGAACGCACTCATGGTCGGCACGGAGGAGCCACTGCGAACTCGAGTCAAGTTCCTAAGCCCTCGGGACGCTTCCGCCTTCGACTGGAAGGCCCTCGTGGCGTCGGCGGAAGAGCTGCAGAATGCTTGCGAGGAGTAAAAACTTCGGCCTCCCCCTCGACGTGACCTGCGGGCCAGTCTCCGCGAACAAACCAGCCGGTATGTCCGTTGAGCGTCACACTGACGTGGCGATCTCGACCGTGCCGCGGCAAGTCGGTCCGAAGCTGGCTTGCCGCGTGCGGGACAACGGTGGTCGGCCTTAGCGTCTGACCCATGGCCGTCCAACCCGACAAACGCAGCCACGGACAATGGCAACTCGACAACGGCCGCCACCACTACTGAGAGTGGTGGCGGCCGATAGAGGCTTGTCGTTTCGCGCGTGCAGGAGAGCTATTTGCGCACGATCCAGATGCGTTCCGAGGTCGCGGTCGACTTCAGGCTGGGGTCCGAGACGCTGCTCTTGTTCTCAAACCGCGCCTTGTACAGCTTGCCCTTTACGGGCAGCGAGTCAACTGTGATCGGGTACGAAAGCAGCGAGGATTCGCCCGGGGCGACGTCCTTGTAGACGACCATCGTTCGGCGGACGTACGGGCCTTGCTGACCGATGTAGCGAGCACCAAACTGCGTGCCCCAATTCGTCGTCGGACCCTCGATGTACGCGGGCACGTCAGGAGTGTCGAAGATGTCGTCACCGATGGTCACGAAGTCCATGCGCATGGCCCAGTACGAGTCGCTGCCGTTGTTGGCCATTCGCGCCCGGACGTGAATGGTGTCGCCCTCGGCGAGTTCGTAGACAGGCTCTCGAATACCGTCCACGGTGCGGTAGTAGGAGGGCTTCTCTTGGACGCGGGAGATGGTGGCCTTGATCGATGGTCCCGTTTCGGCGGCTTGAGCGGGTGTGCCGGCGAGGAGCAAGGTCACTGCCATGGTCGAGGCCGCCAGGGCGGCGAAGTTGCGTCGGGTCGTAACTGCCAGGGACATCGGTGTCAGCCTCTCGTCGGGTTTCCCCAAGCCTAGATAAGCGCTGCCTGGTGCGCCCAGGCACGACCGTCGAACGGGCCTGGGGCTCAGCACGACGCTGAGCCCCAAGAACTATCGCTCAGCTCGTCGAGAGGGAGGTGATGAGCTGCAGGCCGTTGAACTCTGCCTGCGTGTAACTGGTCTGCAGGTAGCCAGTCGCCGTCACTGTGAATTCGAATGTGCCCGCCGTGTTGCCCTGAGGGGTGGCAATAACACTGCTGCCGGACGACGCGATGGTGAAAACGAATGCCGGAGTCGTGCCGTCTGTGATCGCCGAAACTGATCCTGCCGTGCGCAGATTCTGCACGCTCTTGTTGGTGCCGTTCGAGGCCGCAGTGAACTCATAGCGCCCCACGAAGTTCGCGGTGGTGTTCTTCACTACTACGGTCACCAGCCCGACGAAGGTCGTCTCGGAAGGGTTGTCGCCCGCGGACCGAAGGACACCAACTGTTGTAGCCGTTCCCTGAGCGACGGTCTTCGTGAGGTTGATGGTCGTCTCGTAGTTGTCTGCAAAGGGCTGACTGCGCGCGCTCGAGTACATCCCCTTGATGGACACAACACCGTTTCGGCTGCCGCGCGGCATCTGGGTGATGGTCAGCCGTGGGACGACGGTCACGGTCGAGGCGACGAAAATGCGCGCGATGTCGTTGGTAACGAGTGGGCCGTTGCCCATGGAGTCGCCCCGGTAGACGTTTCGGGCGCTGTCGCCAATAAGACGGATGACGTTCGAGTCGGTGATGGTGATGTTGCCTGCGTTGCCGTCACCGCTGATGCCGATTCCATGATGGGTGCACTCTTCGACAATGTTCGCGTCGATGAGGATGGCGGCGGTCAGAGACGTGGAGCTGGTCACGAGCCGGATGGCGGGTACCTGCAGGTTCTGGCCGCACCAGGCGAGGGTGTTGCCGACCACGTTCGCGTCTGTAACCCGATCAAGGAAGATGCCAGAGCGTCCAGCCTCAAAGATCTGGTTGGTTCCGATCTTGAGGAAGTTGGAGCGAGGTCCGAAGTAGATCGAGTCTTCCTTCTGGTTCCGTCGGCTGAGATCGGTCGAGTCCCGTCCAACGTGGAACAGGGTGTTTCCGTGGACGTCGAAACCATCCGCCCCACCGACCCACACATGCGAGACGTACGCGAGCCGCACGACGTTCTCGTTGAACTTCGAGTCGGCGTGGGTGTCCCACGTGTTCGCACCTTTCAAGGGGGCGTAGAGGCCGTAGTCGACGTTGGTCATCTGGTTGTGATGCACGTCGATTGTCTTGTTCTGCTGCCCCGTGGTGTCGGCCCAACTGTCGAGATGCACGGCCTTGGGCATGTCACGGAACCGGCACGACATGATCTCGATCGAAGCCCCAGCCACGACACGGATGCCGTTCTCCCCACGGTTGACGGACGCGTTTAGGGGGCGGAAACCCATGTTGAAGACAACGGAATGGAATCGAAGCTGCTGTCCGGTTGCCGGGGGCTGGAACACGAGCTGACCCTCGACGAGGGAACCCGGTCCCGTGACGCAGATGAACGGCGACTGCACCGTGATGGTGCCTTTGATGGCTCCGTAGGGGATCGAGATCCATACCCGCGTTTCGCCCACTACAAGCTTTTCCGCCGCCGCTACGGCCCGATCGATGGCGTTCTGGGAGGACGGGGCAATTGCAGGGTCCGTCATTGAGCTGACATCGGTTGCGCCGTAGTCGTAGACGTTGATGTCGGCTTTTCGGGGGAAGCGGGCCTGCAGTTCGTCGAGAACAATGTCGGGCAGCTTGCCGGTCTGGCTGTCTGCTCCTACAAGTCGCATGACCATGTGATTTCTCCTTCTGGATGGTACGAAAAAGGGCGCACCCGGTTGGGTGCGCCCTCGAGGGGTGGAAGCGGCTCAGCGGACCTGTCGGCCCATCCGGTTAGACAGGCTCGCGGCCTGGTCGGCCCGGTCGATCCGCACGTCCACGTACTTGAGCAGGTCGATGCCGCCCTTCGACTGAATCGAGACATTGATCTGCGGGGCAGGGGCCGTCGCGGCTGAATAGGCCGCAGCCTGCCCGTAGGTGTAGTGCTTGATCCCGACCGGACCGCCCTTCGCGTATCTGGGGAACGTTCCAGCGGCGAGGCTGGCTCGCATTGCGTAGACGCCGGACTGTCCTCCCAGACGGCTCACGTCCTTGTCCGTGAGGACGTGCTCACCAGGGGCGAGCATGGCGACAACGGAGTCACGCCCGACCGGGCCGGGGCCCTGCACTGCCCCGCCGGCGGCGTACGCGGCCCCGACGACACCTCGAGCTGCATCCGTCTCGCGCACAACCTGATTGATCACGATGTCGCGCTGACCCGGAATGTTCCGAATCGCAGAAGCAACCTGATAGGCCTTGTCGATCGCGTTCTGAGCACCGGAGAGGTTCACTGCCGTTGCGATGTTGCTCGGGATGAGCCCCAGGCGGTCCGCGTAGTCCTCCGCAGCCTGCCCGGTGATACCGAGTGCCCCGAGAGCCTCAATGAGCTTCTTACGGCCCACAGAGAGCGCCGCAGAGGCTTTCTCCTGCGAACCTGTCTGAGCCAGCGTCGCACTCGAGAGCCCCAGGGCAGACTGTGCAATCTGGTCGAGAGCTGCCTCGTTCTCACGCCCCGCCGCGGTGGTCACGTCCAGGCTCTGCCCGTTCTCTTTCACCGAGTCAGTCAGCCCGTCGACGGCTGCCTCGAAGTCGCGAGTAGCCGAGTTCACGTCGAGCTGCGCAGAACCGAAACCTTCAATCGTTGCCTTAAGGTCGTCAATCTCTGCCCCAGCATCTGCACTAGCTGCCTGCACCTGCGAGAGCCCATCAGCGGTGTTCGCCATGCCCTCGCCCGCTTCGTCACCAGCTTTCTTCAGATCCTCGAACTTGGTCGGGGCATTCTCGACTGACTGCCGTAGATCCTGAATGGATCGGCCAGCAAGATCCGACTTCAGGGCCAGGCCGTTGAACACGTTTCCAGCGGTGTTGAGGTCACCAATTTTCAATTGCACTTCCTCGAGTGCGTCGCCGCCCTCGAGGATCGCGTCAGTGAGTTCCTTCTGGCCCACACCGGCTTTCTTCGCCGTGTCGAAAATGCCCTCGTCGGACAGCTTCCGAGCGATAGACGCACGGGTGTACTGGGTAGTCGCACCAGTCGCCTCGTCGAGCGTGTCAGCCAGCTCAGCGGTAGTCGCCGCCACCTTCGCCTGCTGCCCCACGAGAGTCCCCACCGCGACCGCAGCCAGGCCGATAGCGCCACCGATTGCGACGGTCGCCGCGGCTGCCCGGCCGGCGGAAATGCCGAGGGTGTCGAGGGAGGCCTTGAACGCAATCACCTTGGGTACGGCCAGGAGAGCGCCACCACCGACGATGCCCACAGCTGCCCCCACAGTTGCGATGGCAAGCCCCGCATTCAGGACGGGCTGAGGGGCACCACCAACGGCGTCCACCAGGAACGTCACGCCCTGGGTGACCTCACGCAGAACGTCGTTTGCACCAGACCCACCCTGGATCAGAGCTGTATCGAACGCGCCCCCGAGCTTCTCGATATCGCCCGCCAGGTTGTCCATCTTGATCCGGGCCGTCTCGGCGGCATAACCGCTGTCGTTGGTCTGGTCGATGTACTTCTGAATGCCCTGAGCACCGTTCGTGTACAGGACATTCGCTGCCCGCACTGCGTCAGAGCCAAAGATGATTTTCGACGTCGCCGCCTGCTGCTCGGGAGACAGGTCGCGGAGTGCGTTCTGGTACACCCCGGCGAACTCGGAGATCCCGATGAAATTGCCCTGAGCGTCAAACGCGGAGATCCCGAGCCGTTCCATCTCCCGGGCCGCTTCCTTCGACGACGGGGTAAGCGCCTGCAGGGCCGTCTTGAGCGACGTACCAGCGTCAGAACCGAGCAGACCCTGATCAGCGAAAGCCGCCAGGACACCGGTCGTTTCCTCGATGCTCAGCCCGGTCTGATTCGCGACCAGACCCGCCTGACCCAGAGCTGCGGCCATGTCGGACACGTCACCGACAGCTTTGCCCGCACCGGCTGCAAGGAGGTCGGCCACGTGCGAGGCCTTGTCGCCCTCGAGCCCGAATTGCTTCATGGCAATCGCGGTCGTCTGCGCGGCGTCAGCGACGCTCTGCCCGCCGGCGGCGGCGAGGTCGAGGGCGCCCGCCAGACCACCGCTGAGGATCTCGGCAGTCGAGAGCCCCGCCTTAGCAAGTTCCTCGATCGCGCCGGCGGCTTCGGTAGCCGAGAAAGCGGTCGCCCCGCCCGCGTCGATCGCCGCCTGTCGGAGCAGGCCCATGTTCGCTTCGGTCTCGTGCGTCGCCGCCTGAATGGCGGACATGGCCTGGTCGAACTCAGCGAACTTAGCCACGGCCAAACCGACCCCCGCGGCCATGACGGCCCCAGCGGCAAACATGGTCTTGCCGAGGGTGTCGATGCCCTCGCGGCGCTGCGCGAGCTGCTGCGCTGCGTCGCCCGTCTGACGGGTGGAACGGGCCGCACGTTCCATTCCAGCGACGTACGAGCTGACTTCTGCGACCAGGCTTACGCGGGTCGTCCTGTTGGCTGCCATTGGTGCCTCCTAAGGGCTGTGCGCCTGTTCCGGGCGCTGAAAAGGACCCGCGACATTGGCGGGTCCTTGATTTGCTGAATTCTCAGGTTTGGATTAGATGGCGATACTTTGACGACATGGACTTCACGCCCGCCGTGGCCTCGCTTGTGGCGGGCCTCCTCCTTACGACGTTTCTCGTCTATGCCCTCCTCGACTCCGTCGCAGGTAGAAAGGGCGTACCAATATGGCTGTTCATGGTGTTCCTGATGGCGTTGCTCGGCGTCATTGTTGCCTACGTGCTTTTAGTCGCCAACGACATCACGATCAGTGGACGGGACGGCATTGTGCTGTACTGCGCTTCCGGCGCAGCGGTGGGGCTAGCCCTGAGCCAAGTGGCCTTAGAGGCCTGGAGAAGGCGCAGGGACTTCAACACGCCCCCATCGACCCGGGGGGCACCAACGCCACCCCTCCAGCCCATGACGTTTCGTTCGTACGCGGTCGCGGTTGCCGTCCTCACCCTCGCGTTTATGCGGAGGCGCTAGGCCTCGAGCTGCGTCACGGTGACTCGTACGCGATCCTCGCGAATGACACCTAGGCGTATGGCATGCGTTTCGGACACCACGCGCAACCAGAGTTCAACATCGGAGTGAAGGAGATCTTGACGACGGCAGTAAGTTCTCACTGCTTCTCGCCATTCGGTGACTCCCAGCGGCCACGCTGCCGGCTCGAAGGTGGCAACCCAGGCCGGCACGTCGAGACCCGTGCGGGCTGGACGACGGCGCACCATTAGCGCGTGGCGCTACCGCGGTAAAAGCCACGGACGCCAGCAGTTTTTGGCAACACGTCATCTTCAAGCGGCGGGATCCCAAGGGTGTACAGGAGACGTGCAAGCGCAAGTCGCTGCTGCCGACTCTCGCCAATGGCTGGATGCACGCGGCTGCCTTGTGACGACGAGATCATCACGCCATCACTAGCCACCGCCTGATCGAGCTGCACAATGCGGTCTCGAGTCCGGCAAGCCTCTTCGAGGATCGCCAGCTCGTGCTGCGCCCACTCAAATGCCTCCGGATCCGTCGATGCGTCCCAAAGCTTGCGCCCAGCGGCGTTGAGGTTGCGAGGCGTCGGAGGGGGCATTTGGGGTGAGTTCGTTTCGCTCACTTCGTTGTCCTTTCAGGGTAATCAGCGCCCAAGGGTCGGTCATTTCAGGGTGACGGGCAGAAGCGACGACGCCCCGGTGGTACTCCGCTTGGATGCGGCTAGGGCGTGGGGGGTGGGGGTCACCAAGTTCGACTGGTCGGGTAGTCGAAGCGGGAACGTCGACCTTCTCCATTGCCTCGCGCGCTATTGCAAGAGGCGCAGACCGCCCGGAGGTTACTGATCCGCAGCGGTTCTCCGCCGTGGCTGGTCGCGAGAATGTGGTCAAGGGTGAAAGCGCGTGGCTTGCCGGCTGGTGCGTTGTAGTCGATGGGCTGGTGGCAGAGCGCGCAGGCTCTGCCCTCCCTCTGCCACTGTGCTTTGAGCTGGGCACGCAGCCGGTTCCAGGCACTGCCACTGGCAGGCAATGGATTACTCCTCTGCGGTGGCCATGCCATTGATCGCAGAGTCGCTCAGTGCAGCGATCTCGGTCGGCTTCTGCACGGCGAACATCGTGTCGTTGAACATGCTCTGGAAGTCGTTGGGTGCGCTCAGCCCCCACAGCTCGACGACGTCCTTCTCGAGCGCCGGGCTTGCTTCGATGCACTGATTAATGGTGCCCACCTCGCCCAGCTCAAAGGCTCGAGCGAGGACTGCCTTGCCGAGGATGGTGTCACCGCTGAGGTTGGCAGTGCGGAGGATGGGGAGAAGATCTGCTTGATCCTTCACTCCTGCAACTCGGTCCATGGCGTCGCGGTAGCTGATGGTGTCGGTGCTCAGCGCGCCGGACTTGAGGCCGAAAAGGTCACGCTCGAGGGTGGACCGTCGTTCCGCGCGGCCTGTGTCGTAGGTTGCGCCGAGCGCTTCGAGTGCGGGCTTAGTTGTCGCGTAAAGCTTGGCGATCGCGTGCTGCTTACCCTGGGGGCTGAGTCGGTTGTCTGCGCGGATGGTGTCCGCGCGGCGGTGGAATTCGGTCTTGGTCTTCTCTGCCTGCTCGTGAAGAGAGCTGGCGTAGGTGGGTGCGGGGCTAGCGGGCATGGGGGAACCTCCTGGTTCTGCCGAGACGTGCTGTCGATCAGCTACGTCTAGGTTCTCCCGACTGCCGCTAGCCCCGCTGCTTGTATGCCACATGTGGCAGTTTTACTAGGTCGGTTTTGCGTACCGCTTCACTGAGGCGAGGCTGATGATCCATCTGCCCTCAATAAGGCGCCCCTCGAGCCGCCCCTTCTCGCATGCGTCTCGGACGCCCCGGGTCGACAAGTGGAGCAGGGTGGCCGCTTGACGGGTGGTGACTGTCGTTGCCATCTGAGCTCGGGCGGGTTGATCGTCTGCTACGGGGTCGGGCGGCATGTAAGCCAGCGCGGCTCGTTGCAGGCTATTCAGGACGTCGTAGACCTCCCTGTCCCCCGTAGGTCGGACTTGGAGGCGCAGCTTGTCCAACGGTGTGTGGCGCTTGAGAAACGCAGCCACACGCGCCGGCACAATGACGACCGGCCCGTCGTCGCCGTGAAGGTACGCATCCGGAGCTTTCACCTCGCCCCCTTGCTAACAGTCCTGAGAACGCTGCCGACAGTCGACTCCGTGACTTCATCCACCTGCGCGACACTCGCCGGGGTCTTCCCAGTCCTGCTTCTCACAGTCATCCTGGAAGCCCGGAACGTGCACCTGGGCATCCGGGCCCGCAGTTTGTTCGTGTACGTCATGTCTGCGGCGCTCGGCTTTGGCTTCTTCGGTCTCATCCTTGCCGTGCTGGGGGTCCAACTCGACGGACTGAGAGCGCCAGCCTTGGCCGTATTCGCGTGGATGTGCTTCGTGGGAATCGTCCTGACCGCCGCCCTGTTTCTGCTGTTCCTCGCCGCATCCTTCGACGCCGAGGCCGACGAGGCCGCCGCGCACCAAGCCATGGTCGACAAGCTCAGCGAGACCCGCTTCGGGCGGCTCAGGTTGCGGTGGGGAGCCGCGCGGACATCGTGATGCCAGGCTGACATCGCCTTTCCGTTGTGCCCCCGGCTCACTTCTCACCCTTCTCAGATGTGGTCCAGGGATCGGCAATGCCCTTGAACACGTCGCTGATGAGCTGCTCTGCATTCTTGAAGTCGCTCTCCACCCCCTCCGCCACCAAGTTCACGAGATTGGCCACCAAGATGTTGACTACGCGAAACATCGGTCTCGTCGGATCGGAAGTGGCAAGTGCGTCCTGGTAGACGGCCTCGAACCCGGCGCGATCGTCAGCGTGTAGCGCGGCCAGAAACCGCTCAACGTATGCGGTGGCTTCCTCAAAGCTGTGGGTCATAGGTTCCTGCCTTTCAGGCGGTAAGTGATGCTCTTGCCCGAGCGCGACGCTTGCGGCTCGGCGATGTGCAGGAGGTACTGCAGGACGGCGTGCGCCACCGCCGGCTGCAGGTTCATGGTCACGGGCTGGTTGGACACCTCAGGAACCGCGGACGGGATGACCGTCCGTGGCCCCGTGATGCACCAATCGGTGACCGGGTCTCCCCGCTCGAGTAGGCGCGCGACAGCATCGAACGTCGGATCTCGGTGAGGGAGGACAGCGCGACCGAAGTCTGAAAGCGCCGAGTCGAAAACATCTGGCCTGTCCGCCATCAAGCGACCCGAGCCCTTCGAGCCTTAACGTGAGCGGCATCCTGCCTAAAACAGACATCTCCCGGGAAATCAGCCGCCAGAGCGTCGAGGCACACCCGACACTTCTTCCCAGATGGGATAGCCACCGTCTCCCACAACGGTTCTCCCTGGATCGAGACTTCTCCGGTCTCCTCGTTCAGAGAAACCTCGTCGTTCACGTCGCCTGTGCCTCTGCCTTTGCCTTTGCCTTCGCCTACGTGCGGGCGCACCTCACTCGTCACGTCACCAGTCACGTCACGCGTAACGGACTCGTCGGTGAACCCGACCGACTTGGCGAGCTTGGCCCGCTCCTTCTCGCGGTACCGGCGAGAACGCCCACGAGCATTCGCCCTGTACGTCTCGACCTGGATCGCGAGCGACTGCCCAAGAGCGCCATCCCAGTCGACGAGCTGCATGCCCTTGTTGCCGTCCGCATCACGGGTCTTCTCCCACAAACCTGCTTCAGACAGCTCCCATTCAGCCTGGATGTCCGAGCCGTCTGGGTGGAGGCGCTTGCTGTAGCGGTCGGGAATGAACCCGTCTGTCCCGTTCTCGGCGGACCACATGAGAGCGCCCGTGAAGATCCGCCAAGCCTTGTCCGAGAGGTTGTCGAACTTCATGGAGCTGACCCACTCGCCGCGAAGTCGCGCATCAGTCATAAAGCCTCCTTACGGCCACTCGGGACGCGCGTCAGCACGTTCGACACGACCGGCCGCGGACAGCAACTCGATCGACAACCGGCGAGCCTCGGATGCGGTCAGGTGCTCGGTGATGTTGCAGGTCGCGTGCTGTGCGATGAGCACGACCGTCTGAGCGTCGCAGTTCATGCCGGTCTTCACCTGCGCCATCAGCAGCCAGCTCGCAGGGCAGCCACGGTGGCCGTGGCACGGTCGTAGCAGGCACGACGGACGGCCTGAGGAGCCTGGTCGAAGTTGGCCTCGAAACCGCCGACGCGAACGGGCTCGAGCTCGTAGAAGGCGCGGGCGACGTCGTGCTCCAGGGGCTGCTTGTGCTTCATCGTCCGGCCTCCTCGTTCAGCTGGCCGGCGAGCTGGAATGCTCCGGTGACGGTGGCGGTGTACTCGGCCCAGGCTTCGCAGGTGGTGCCGGGGTCGGTGTCGGTCTCGAAGGCGGTCCAGACGCCCCACGTCGTGTGCGGCGCGAACAGGGTGACCTGCACCTGCCACTCGTCTCGGTTGTCCTCGAACGCCGTGTGGGTGACGCTCTCGCCGCGGTAGTAGTCGATCCTGCTGACGACGTGCCCAAGGCCGAACAGGTTGCAGCCCGGGGTCACGCAGTCGATGTGGATGGTCGGGTGCGGACGGTAGGTGATGGCCCGCGTGATGCGCTGGTACATGGTGCGTGAGAGCGGCAGGGTGCCGTCCTCAAGTGCGGTCAGGTAGGTGACGGTGATGTCGAGCTCACGGGCGAGCTGTTCCGCGGGGAGGTCGAACTCCTCGCGGAGCGACACCATCCACTCCCGGTCGACCTCCGGACGGGGGGCTGTTGCATTGTCAGCGGTCTCGGCCACACTGGTCTTAACGTTGTTCATGATCGTTCCTCCTGTAGGGGTTCCGGTCTGGCCGTCACTGGGTTGCACCCCAGTGGCGGCTTTCTTCTTGGTGCAGGTGAGTAGGGCAACCGCCTCTCTCACGCTGGGTGCTTCGACTTCGCATCCGTCGTTGCACCACGCAGACGCCTGCTCCTCGTCCTCCGGGGCCACTCCCCCGGCAAGTGCGTGCGTCACGCCGACGCTCGCGTGCTCGTCTGGACACTGTCGGCTAGCCACTTGTCGAGGTCGCTCCGGCGGTAGATGACCTTCCGCGGAGTCGGCTTGAGAAATACCGGCCCTGTTCCCTTGAACCTCAGCTGCGCCAGCAAGGCCTTTGTCATGCCCGGGATGTAAGCGGCCGCCTGCTCGCCGTCCAGGTACTCGTCCATATCTGCTCCTGTCTCTGCCAGAGACGCGTTGTCTCTGTGAAACACAGTACCCCGCATTGGGGGCTGTGTCTAGGAGAATGAAAGTGGTCCGGGGAAACACAAAAGGGACGCACACCATCTACGATCAGGACATGAGCGAACGAGCATCCGCAGGATTCGGGCGACGCCTCGCGAAGTACAGGAAGCTGGCTGGACTTAGTGCCCGCGAGCTGAGTGAGGCCCTTGGCGGCGAGATGAGCCGTGGTGTCATCGCGAACATTGAGAGTGGCCGCAAAACCGACATAACGATCGATCAGCTTATCGCTCTGGCATGGGCGCTTGATGTGCCGCCCGTCGTTTTGGCCCTACCTGTAGACGAACCGTATCGAGCAGTCCGAACGGTGTCCTCCCCCGGTGAACTGGTGGCAGTCAGATCCTGGGCCCTAGCCAAATGGTTTGAGGGAAAAGACGAACCCGGGGGCATTGGCAGCCCCGACCCCACGCCCGCGGGCGCATTCACGCGCGAGATGATGTCAGCCATCGCGGAATACTTCCGCACGGAAGACGGTGCGGCACGCAGCCCAGAAGGAACCGAGGACAGGCACGTGCGTGAGCTCGAACTACGGGGCCAGGCACACACGCTGAGGCAGCTCAAAGTCGACATGACTCCGCATTTCATGGCGGACTGATGGGCAGCATCACGCCTTACGAATCGGCAGCCGGCAAGCGGTACCGCGTCCGGTATCGCACGCCCGAACGAAAGCAGACAGATAAGCGTGGCTTCAAAACAAAGCGCGAGGCCGAGCTGTTCCTTGCCTCTATTGAGGTCGCTAAGGCGCGCGGGGAGTTCGTGCAGCCTGCCGACGCACGGGAGACCATTGGCGCTCTGGGGCCGCCGTGGCTATCGAACCAATCACATCTAAAACCGTCGTCACTTCGGCCCCTCGAGATTGCATGGCGGCTGTATGTCGAGCCAAGGTGGGGTGCACGGAAGGTCAGCGAGATCCGCCACAGCGACGTCCAGACGTGGATAAGCGACCTGTCACGGGAGCGCGGCGCTACCACCGTCCTCCGCGTCTACGGGGTTCTGGCAGGCATCCTTGATGTTGCGGTTAAGGACCGCCGGCTACTGAGCAACCCGGCTAGAGGCATCAACCTCCCCCGCAAGACGAAGAAAGAACACGTCTATCTCACGCATGACCAGGTGTCAGCCCTGGCTATAGCTGCCGGCGATCGCGGTACCTTGGTCCTGACGCTCGCCTACTGCGGTCTCCGCTGGGGTGAGGCCGTGGGTCTGCGGGTCAAGGACCTCGACATGCTCCGGCGTCGAATCAACGTGACGGTCAACGCCGTCGAGGTCGGTGACCGAATCGAGGTCGGGACACCCAAGACGCACAAGCGCCGTAGCGTCCCATTCCCGGCCCTGCTGACCTTCCCCCTTGCTCAGCAGTGCGAAGGCAAATCTGGGGATGATCTGCTGTTCGGAAATCGGCACGGGTCGCACGAGCGCCGGTCTCATAATGACCACGGTTGGTTCCCTGCCGCCGTCAGGCTTGCCGGCCTCCCCGCCATGACGCCGCACACGCTCCGACACACAGCTGCGAGCCTTGCTGTCAGCGCAGGGGCGAACGTCAAAGCAGTACAACGGATGCTCGGTCACGCATCGGCGTCAATGACCTTGGACGTCTATTCCGACCTGTTCGACGACGACCTGGACGCGGTTGCAGAACGTTTGGATGAGGGCTTGGCGCACACAGTTGTGGGCAAAATGTGGGCAGAACGCTCATAAGGACGAGCCAGACCCCCGATATCGGGGGTATTCAGGGGGCCTGGCTTTTGCGGAGGGCGTGGGATTCGAACCCACGAGACATCTCTGCCCACTTGTTTTCAAGACAAGCTCCATCGGCCGCTCGGACAGCCCTCCCGGCATGCCCGACCGAGGCCGCGCATCCCGGGCCGAGTCTAACGGAGGAGGCGCGGCCGCCACCGGCGGACAGCTCCCGCCCCCGAGACCCCCGCCTCGCCGCACGGCACCGCGTCCCGTGCACGACACTGCCGCAGCCGCGACCGCGGCCGACGGCTACAGCGTCGCGAGCGCCGTCGCGAGGCCGTCGTCGAGGTCGGTGCCGGTGCGCTCGTTGGCGACCTCGAGCACGTCGTCGGGCGCCTGGCCCATGGCGACTCCGCGGCCCTCGACGGAGGCCCACCGCAGCATGTCGATGTCGTTGCGACCGTCGCCCGCCGCGAGCACGCGGCTGCGCGGCACGTCGACCCACTCCCGCACGCGCTCGAGCGCCGTGGCCTTCGTCACGCCGTCGGGGGCGATGTCGAGCCAGGCCGTCCAGCCGACGTTGTAGTTGACCTTCGAGAGGCCCATGCGCTCGACGACCTCGAGGAAGTCCTCGGTGTCGTGGTCGGGCGAGACCACGACGACGCGGGTCGCGGGGTGCTCGAACAGGGCCTCGAACTCGACCTTCTCGCCGTTGCCCGCCGCCTCGATCGCGGGGAACGAGCCGCAGTACCGCAGCATGCCGTTCCGGTCCTCGACGGCGTAGCCGCCGGCGGAGAGGTTCGAGCGGATCGTCGTCAGCACCTCGGTGGCGTCGAACTCTTCGACGTGCACCTGGCTGTAGCCCGTCGGCGAGGACGGGTCGCGGCCGAGCGTCACGGCGCCGTTCGCCGTCACGACGTAGTCGGAGACGAGCCCGAGGCGCTCCATGACCGGCAAGGTCATCGAGGCCGACCGCCCCGTGGCGATCATGACCTGGTGCCCCTCGGCGGCGAGCCGGGTGATCTGCTCGGCGACCGCGTCGCCGATGGCGCCGCTCTCTTGCATGATCGTGCCGTCGACGTCGAGGCAGACGAGCCACTGCTCGTCGGGCGTCACGGCCCGGTCGGGCACCACGGGTCCGTCGCTCACGCGACCGGCTCGATGACCTCGAGGCCGCCCAGGTACGGACGGAGCGCCTCCGGCACGACGACCGAGCCGTCGGCCTGCTGGTGCGTCTCGAGGATGGCGACGAGCCAGCGGGTCGTAGCGAGGGTGCCGTTCAGCGTCGCGACGGGCGCGGTCTTGCCGCTCTCGGTGCGGTAGCGGATGTCGAGGCGGCGGGCCTGGAACGTCGTGCAGTTCGAGGTGCTGCTGAGCTCGCGGTAGGTGCCCTGCGTCGGCACCCAGGCCTCGATGTCGAACTTGCGGGCCGCGCTCGAGCCGAGGTCGCCGGCCGCGACGTCGATGACGCGGTAGTTCAGGCCGAGCGACTGCATCATCTCCTCCTGGAAGGAGACGAGGCGGTCGTGCTCGGCCTCGGCCTGGTCGGGGTGGACGTAGCTGAACATCTCGAGCTTGTTGAACTGGTGCACGCGGAGGATGCCGCGGTTGTCCTTGCCGGCGGCGCCGGCCTCGCGGCGGTAGCAGGTCGACCAGCCGGCGTAGCGGATCGGCCCGGCCTCGACGTCGAGGATCTCGTCGGCGTGGTACCCGGCGAGCGCCACCTCGCTCGTGCCCGTGAGGTAGAGGTCGTCGGCGGGCAGGTGGTAGACCTCGTCGGCGTGCGAGCCCAGGAACCCGGTGCCCGCCATGACCTCGGGGCGGACGAGCGTCGGCGTGATCAGCGGCACGAAGTCGTTCTGCAGCGCGAGGTCGAGCGCCATGTTCATGATGCCGAGCTCGAGGCGCGCCCCGATGCCGCGGAGGAAGTAGAAGCGCGAGCCCGACACCTTCGTGCCGCGCTTGATGTCGATGGCGCCGAGCTTCTCGCCGAGGTCGGCGTGGTCGAGCGGCTCGAAGTCGAAGGTCGGGCGGGTGCCGACCTCGCGCAGGGTGACGAAGTTCTCCTCGCCGCCCGAGGGCACGCCCTCGACCACGAGGTTGCCGAGCGAGCGGAGGGCGGCGTCGGAGACCGCGTCGGCCTCGGTCGACGCGGCCTGCGCCTCCTTCACGCGACCCGCGAGCTGCTGGGCCTGCTGCACGAGCGCGGCCTTCTCCTCCTTCGGCGCCTTGGCGACGGTCTTGCCGAAGGCGTTCTGCTCGGCGCGCAGCTCTTCGAAGGCCGTGATGGCGGCACGTCGGGCGGCGTCGGCGGCGACCGCGTCGTCGACGAGCGACTCGGAGTCGCCCCGCGCACGCTGGCTCGCCTTGAGGAGGTCGGGGTCGTCGCGGAGCAGCTGGGGATCGATCACCCGTCCATCCTAGGGACCGCGTCCGACGGCGGGTCCCTTCCACAGCCGCTGCCCACCGCCCCCACGCCGCCCCTCCCCCGGGAGGCGCGGGCCGCGCTCCGTCCCCCGTCGCGTCCCCGAGACCGTCACCTCCGCCGGGCCCCGCCGGTACGGTGAGCAGATGACGACCTCCCCCTCCTCCTCCCCCGCCGAGCACGCCTCGACGCCGGAGGCCGAGCAGGCCTCCTCGGCCGGTGCCGGGCAGAAGACCGCTGCCCTCGTGTACAACCCGATCAAGGTCGACATCGACGCCGTCAAGGCCGCGATCGCCCGCCACGAGAGCGACTCCGGCTGGGCCGAGACCCTGTTCTACGAGACGAGCAAGGAAGACCCGGGAGGCGGGGTCACGGCCGAGGCCCTCGAGGCAGGTGCCGACATGGTCATCGCGGCCGGCGGCGACGGCACCGTCCGTGCGGTCGCCGAGGCGCTCCGCGGCAAGGACGCCTCGCTCGGGCTGCTCCCCTCGGGCACGGGCAACCTGCTGGCCCGCAACCTCGACCTGTCGCTCGACAACCTCGACGACTCGATCGCGACGGCCTTCCGGGGCCGCGACCGCGACATCGACCTGGGCGTCGTCGACGTCGAGCGCGAGAACGGCGAGCGCGAGACCTTCGCCTTCGTCGTCATGGCCGGGGTCGGCCTCGACGCGAAGATGCTCGCGAACACGAACGACGAGCTGAAGAAGCGCGTCGGGTGGCTCGCCTACGTCGACGCGATCGCCCGTGCCCTGCGCGACAACAACAAGATCGACGTGCGCTACGAGCTCGACGACGGCGGTCGCAAGACCATGCGCGCCCACACGATCATCGTCGGCAACTGCGGCCTGCTGCCGGCCAACATCATGCTGCTGCCCGACGCGGCGGTCGACGACGGCATCTTCGACATCGTCGCGCTGCGCCCCGAGGGCTTCTTCGGCTGGGTCCAGATCTGGCTCAAGATCGTGTGGGAGAACGGCGTGCTGCGCCGCAGCCAGGTCGGTCGCCGCATCCTCGCCGCCAACCACCGCGAGGTGCGCACGCTCCGCTACACGAAGGGCAAGAAGCTCGTCGTCCGCCTCGACTCCCCGCAGGACTTCGAGATCGACGGCGACTCCGTCGGCAAGACCGTCGCCCTGCGCGCGGTCGTCGACCCGGGCGCGCTCACCGTCCGGGTGCCCAGCGACAGCTGACCCGACCAGGTCGGCCAGGCCGGCTAGGCCGACTCGGCGCCCGTGACGAGCGCGCGCAGCCAGTCGCGGGCGTCGACGAACGCCTCGTCGTCGTAGCGCGGCGACACGGCCACCGGTCGGCCGTCGGCCCGCGGGTACGACCCGAGGAAGATCACGTTCGGGCTGAACCGCTTGAGCCCGAGCAGGGCGTCGGCGACCCGCTCGTCGAGCACGTGGCCCTCGAGGTCGATGACGAACCGGTACCGGCCGAGGGCGTCGCCGATCGGCCGTGACTGGATCAGGCTGAGGTTGATGCCGCGGGTCGCGAACTGCTCGAGCATGTCGACGAGGGCGCCGGCGCCGTCCTCGGGCAGCTCGACGATGAGGCTCGTCTTGTCGGCACCGGTCGCGGCGGGCACCGGGACCGTGCGGCTGACCAGGACGAAGCGCGTGACCGCGTTGCGGTTGTCGCCGATGCCCTCGGCGAGCACCGCGAGGTCGTGGTGCTCGGTGATCGTCGGCGGCGCGACCGCCGCGTCGGCGCGACCGGCACCCGCCGGGCCCGCGAGCAGGTCGGCCGCCGCGGCCACGTTCGACGTGGCGGGCAGATGGCCGTGGCCCGGCAGGTGGGCCTCGAGCCAGAGGTGCGTCTGCGCGTACGCGACGGGGTGGGCGTTGACGACGTGCACCTCGTCGATCGTCGTGCCGGGCCGCGCCACGAGCACGAAGTCGACGGCGACGAGGTACTCGCCGATGATGCGGAGCCCCGGCACGGTCGCGAGCGCGTCCTGCGTGGCCGAGACGCCGCCCTCGACGCTGTTCTCGATGGCGATCATCGCGGCGGTGCTGCGTCCGGAGACGACGTCGGCCAGCGCCTCCCCCACGTTGTTGACGCTCCGCCAGTCGGCGCCGACCGCCTCCGGCACCTGCTTGAGAGCCGCCTCGGTGAAGGTGCCGGCCGGCCCCAGGTAGCTGTAGGACGAGGAGGCGCGGGTCGGCATGACCGAGAGCCTACTGAGCGAGCCGGTCGCCCTGGGACGGCCGTCGGTGGCGGGTGCCAAGATGACCCCATGACCGACCGCGCCGGAACACCCGCAGAAGCAAGCGACCTCATCGACACGACCGAGGTCGTCGACGCCTACTACCGCCTCGTGCCCGATGTCTCGAAGGCCGAGCAGAAGGTCGTCTTCGGCACCTCCGGCCATCGCGGCTCGTCGCTCGACGCGGCCTTCAACGAGACCCACATCGCCGCCGTCACGCAGGCGATCGTCGAGTACCGGGCGTCGCAGGGCATCACCGGCCCCCTCTTCATCGGTCGCGACACGCACGTCCTCAGCGGGCCCGCCGAGCGCACGGCGATCGAGGTGCTGACCGGCAACGGCGTGCACATCCTCGCCGACTCCGAGGGCGGCTACGTGCCGACCCCCGCGCTGAGCCACGCGATCCTCGTCTACAACAACGACCCGTCGCACGCCGACAAGGCCGACGGCATCGTCGTCACCCCGAGCCACAACCCGCCCCGCGACGGCGGCTTCAAGTACAACCCGCCGCACGGCGGCCCGGCCGACAGCGACGCCACGAGCTGGATCGCGAACCGCGCCAACGAGATCATCGCCGCGGGCAGCGTCGACGTCGTGCGCGGCGACGGCAGCCCGGGGCGCCACGACTTCCTCCGCGGCTACGTCGGCGACCTGATCAACGTCATCGACATCGACGCGATCAAGGCGGCGGGCGTGAAGATCGGCGCCGACCCGCTCGGCGGCGCGAGCGTCGAGTACTGGGGCGCGATCCGCGACGTCTACGGCCTCGACCTGACGGTCACGAACCCCGGCGTCGACCCGACCTGGCGCTTCATGACGCTCGACTGGGACGGCAAGATCCGCATGGACCCGTCGAGCGCCTCCGCCATGGCGAGCGTCGTGCACCGCAAGGACGAGTTCGACGTGCTGACCGGCAACGACGCCGACGCCGACCGCCACGGCATCGTCACCCCCGACGGCGGCCTCATGAACCCCAACCACTACCTCGCGGTCGCCATCGACTACCTCTACACCCACCGCCCGCAGTGGCGCGAGGACGCCGCGATCGGCAAGACGCTCGTCTCGTCGAGCATCATCGACGGGGTGGCCGCGAAGCACGGTCGTCGCCTCTGGGAGGTGCCGGTCGGGTTCAAGTGGTTCGTGCCCGGCCTCGTCGACGGCTCCGTCGCCTTCGGCGGGGAGGAGAGCGCCGGCGCCTCCTTCCTCCGCAAGGACGGCACGGTCTGGACGACCGACAAGGACGGCATCCTGCTCGCGCTGCTCGCCAGCGAGATCATCGCCGTCACGGGCAAGACCCCCTCGCAGCTCTACGTCGAGCTGACGGAGGAGTTCGGCGACCCCGTCTACGAGCGCGTCGACGCCGCCGCCAGCAAGGAGCAGAAGGCGCGCCTCGGCAAGCTGAGCGGCGACGACATCACCGCGACCGAGCTGGCCGGCGACCCGATCACGGCGAAGCTGGCGGAGGCGCCGGGCAACGGCGCCTCGGTCGGCGGCCTCAAGGTGGTCACCGACAATGCCTGGTTCGCGGCCCGCCCGAGCGGCACCGAGGACGTCTACAAGATCTACGCCGAGTCGTTCGAGGGCCCCGAGCACCTGAAGCGCGTGCAGGCCGAGGCGAAGGAGATCGTCGACGCCGCCCTCGGCGCGTAAGCGGCACAAGCACCACCAGCCCCACCAGCACCACCACGCACCGGCACCACGAGGACGCCGGACCGCAGCGGGAGACCGCCGCGGTCCGGCGTCCTTCGTTCGTTCTCCGGCCACTCCCGCACGCAGCCATGCGGGGCGCCACCGAACGGCCTCGTTCTGGGGTCGACCTCAACTCCATGCGTCTGCATACGCTCGCGATCGTGCCTCCGCAGACCCGGCGTCAGGCACACCACCCGACCCCGACACTGGAGAACGACCCGACGTGAAGACCACCGATGCGCGCAGCCCCGAGCGCGCCTCCTCGATCCGTCGTCGGCCGACCCGCACGCACCTCGTCGCGACGGTGAGCAGCCTGGCTGCCGCCGTGGCGCTCGTCGCCGGCGTGCTCTCGGCCACGGCACCCCTGACCCCGACGACCCCGAGCGCCGCACCCGTCGCGTGCACCGACGTGGCGGTCGTGACCGTCGAGCAGGCGGCCGACCTGACCGGCACCTGCGACTACGCCGGCGTGACCATCGACATCGGCGACGGCCGGACCATCGGCGTGCCCGCCGCCGGCACGACCCTCGCGCTCGACGCCCTCGCGGCCGGCGGAGCGGACGACGCCTCCGACGCCGACGCCGTCGTGCAGCGCACCGCCGCCGGCCGCGTCTCGGTGCTGCTCGGTCACGAGGCGCACGAGGCGCACGAGGCGCACGCGCCCCACGCCGACGCCGGCGCCCTCGGCACCGCCGCCACCGCCGCCGTCCCCACTTCGACCTCGTGCGCGGCCTCGGCCCGCACGGCCTTCGTCAAGACCGGCCGGTCGTGGCCCGGCGCCTACACGTGGAAGTCGAACGACAGCGGTCGCCCGTCGTCGAACTCGACCTCCGTCATCGACGCGGCCTTCAAGTCCATGGCCTCCGGCGGGACGCGATGCGGCGCCGGCGCGACGGTCGCGACCCGCGCCTCCGCCGTCCTCGCCGGGACGACGACGGCCCGACCCGCGATCACCACGGCGGGCTCGTGCACGGGCTCCCGCGACAAGGTCAACGTCGTCGGCTGGCAGCAGCTCCCGAAGGGCATCCTCGGCCTGACCTGCGTCGTGTACTCGGGGTCGACGATCCTCGAGGCCGACATCGCCTTCTCGACCACCCAGTCGTGGTTCTCCAGCACGTCGGCCACCGGCTGCAAGGGCACGCGCTACGACCTGTCGACGGCCGCCTCGCACGAGCTCGGCCACGCCCTCGGGCTCGGCCACGTCGCCGCCTCGACCGGCCAGACGATGAAGCCGTCCATCCCCCCGTGCGACTTCTCGTCGCGCCTCAAGGGCGTCGGCGACGCCGCCGGCCTCGCCGCGGTCTACCCCAAGAAGTGACCGTGACCCCGACCTGCGCGGCTCAGCCGGCGTAGGTCGGGGCGGCCGGCAGCCCGAAGAACTCCTCGAGGGTGGTGACGCCGGTCTCGTGCATCTCGGTCGCGAGCGGCACCCCCACGTAGCGGAAGTGCCAGGGCTCGTACGTGAAGCCGGTGACGGCCGTCTTGTCGGCCGGGTAGCGCAGCAGCCAGCCGTACCGCCAGGCGTTCTCGGCCAGCCACCGCCCTTGGGGCGTGTCGCCGAAGCACGCCTGCAGCGCGCAGCTCAGCGGGATCGGGCTGATGTCGGCGACGAGCCCGGTCTGGTGCTCGGAGTACCCGGGCCGCGCGCTCTGGATGTCGGCCTGCGCCTGCCCGAGCCGCTGCACCCAGCCGCCGTAGACGCTGACCTGCGTCGCGTACGACCGGTACGCGCTCTGCACCTGGAACTGCCCGGCGCCCGCCGCCTCGCCCGCCGCGACGAGGTCGAGCAGCGCCTGCCCCGCCTCGGCGCGGAAGACCGGCGGGTTCTGCGACGGCACCGCGATCGTGACGAGGTCGCTCGGCGCGTAGTCGCTCGGCTGCAGCGGCCGCAGCTTGTCGCTGACGACCCAGAGGCTGGCGGGGTCGTCGATCGACATCGCCGTCTTGTCGAAGCCCGGGGCGGGCGTCTCGCTCGGCTCGGGGGCCACGGTCTCCTCCGGAGGGTCGTCGGTCGGGTCGTCGGTCGGCGCGGCGCTCGACGTGGCCGACGACGACGGCCCCGCCGGAGGCGCGGTGCCGGTGGCCGTCGTCCCGCCGCCGCCGTCGTCGCCCCCCGTGCAGCCGGCGACGACGGCCGTCACGAGCACGAGGCCCACGGCCGTGGTGATCGCGCGGACGGGTCTCGAGCGGTGCGCCGGCATGCCCCCAGGCTACGGGGCCCTGGACGCCTGGCGGAGGATCGTGCAGTGCAGTAACTTCTGCGTACTACGCAATGTCTGCGCGGCGGTCCCTCCGCGCCGTGCCGAACCGCGCCTCCCGCGGTCCCCTCTCGCCCGGTCCCGCTCCGCAGTCCGCTCCAGGAAGCAGCTCCATGTCACGCACGACCACCGCCCCCGTCGAACGCCAGGGGCTCATGAACCACCGGCAGATCCTGTTCGTGATCTTCGGCCTGATGGCCGGCATGTTCCTCTCGGCGCTCGACCAGACCATCGTCGGCACCTCGATGCGGACCATCGCCGACGACCTCGACGGCCTCAGCCTGCAGGCCTGGGTCACGACGGCGTACCTGATCGTCTCGACGATCTCCACGCCGATCTACGGCAAGCTCAGCGACATCTTCGGCCGTCGCCCGCTCTTCCTGATCGCGATCTCGATCTTCCTGGTCGGCTCGCTCGCCGCCGGGTTCAGCGAGAGCATGTACCAGCTCGCGATCTTCCGGGCGATCCAGGGCATGGGCGCGGGCGGGCTCATGGCGCTGCCGCTGACGATCATGGGCGACATCCTCGCCCCGCGCGAGCGGGCCAAGTACCAGGGGTACTTCCTCGCCGTCTTCGGCGTCTCGAGCGTCATCGGGCCGCTGGTCGGCGGCCTGTTCGCCGGCGCCGACCAGATCTTGTTCGTCACGGGCTGGCGGTGGGTCTTCCTCATCAACATCCCCATCGGCATCGTCGCTCTCGCGGTCGTCGTGAAGTTCCTGCACATCCCCGGGCAGAAGAGGCGCGAGAACGTCCGCATCGACTGGCTCGGGGCCGCCGCCGTGATCGTCGCCGCCGTGCCGCTGCTGCTCGTCGCCGAGCAGGGCCGCGAGTGGGGCTGGTCGTCGCCCGGCGCGCTCGCCTGCTACGTCGTCGGCGCCGTCGGCATCGCCTCGTTCGTCGCGATCGAGCGGGCGATGGGCGACGACGCACTCATCCCGCTCAAGCTCTTCCGCAGCCCGACCTTCTCGATGTCGACCGTGCTCGGCGTGCTCGTCGGGTTCGGCATGTTCGGCGCGCTGCTGACCGTGCCGCTGTACCTGCAGCTCGTCAACGGGGCGACCCCGACCGAGAGCGGCTTCCAGATGCTGCCGATGATCGCCGGGCTGATGATCTCGTCGATCGTCTCGGGCCAGCTCATCTCGCGCACCGGGCGCTACAAGGTCTTCCCGATCACGGGCACCGCGTTCATGTCGCTCGGCTTCTTCTGGTTCACGAACCTCTCGTACGACAAGCCCTACTGGTTCATGATGATCGGCATGCTGCTGGTCGGCCTCGGGCTCGGTCAGCTGATGCAGACCCTGACCATCGCGTCGCAGAACTCGGTCGGCCCGCGCGACATCGGGGTGGCGACGTCGGCCTCGACGTTCTTCCGCCAGATCGGCGGCACCCTCGGCACGGCCGTGCTCTTCTCGGTGCTGTTCTCGCGCATCCCCCAGACCATCGCGGCGGCCTTCGTCGACACGTCGCTGCAGCGCGACGTGCAGAGCGCCCTCGCCGACCCGGCGGTCGTCGCCGATCCGGGAAACGCGTCGATCCTGAAGCTGTACCAGGCGGCGCAGGGCGGCGACACCTCGTCGGTGAGCGGTGCGCTGAACGGCAACACGTCGTTCCTCAACACGGCCGACCGCCGCCTGGCGGCGCCCTTCCTCGACGGGTTCGCGAGCGCGGCCGTCACCGTGTTCTGGGTCGCCCTCGCCGTCGTGCTGGTCGCGTTCGTGCTGAGCTTCTTCCTCAAGGCGACGCCGCTGCGGCAGAAGTCGGCCATCGACGAGGCCCACGACGACGCCCAGGCCGCGTCGGCCGCGGCAGCGGTGGCGGCCCAGGAGGCGGCGGCCGCGACCGGCGCGCTGGTCGCGCCCGACACCGGGAGCGTCCGCACCTCGGCGGCGGCGGCGACCACGGCGGCGACCGCGCCGGGTGACGATCGCGACCGCCCGGGTGAGAACGGCAGCCTCCGAGGCTCCTGACCGCGCCGGGCCCGGAGGACGGGTAACGTTGCCCGGGTCGGAGGCGCTCGTCGCCTCCCGAGTCGGTCGTCTCGCCCCCGGCGTACCCTGCCCGTGAAGCTCACGTGGGAGGCCAGACGACCAGGGCCGCGCACCCCCGGGTGCGCGGCCCTCTTCTCGTCCCCGGGCCGGGTCGTTAGGCTGACTAGCATGTCTGACCGGCCTCACCCGACCTACGACGCCTCCGGTTACTGGTACGCCTCCACCGACGAGGAGCGCGGGGTCGAGGTGCTCAACTCCCTCCGTCGCTACCGCGCGGCCGAGTCCGAGATGCGCCGGCGCACCCGCACCTCGATGAAGATGGGCGAGACCGACCTCGCCGCCATCCGCTTCCTGCTGCGGGCCCAGCGCCGCGCGGAGACGGTCAGCGCGAAGGAGCTCGCCGACAGCCTCGGCATCACCTCGGCCTCCACCTCCGTGCTGATCAACCGCCTGGTGCGGAGCGGCCACCTGCTGCGGCACGCGCACCCGACCGACAAGCGCGGCGTGCTGCTGACCGCCACCGGCGACTCCGACGGCGAGGTGCGCGCGACGATGGCGAGCATGCACGCCCGCATGATCCACGCCGCCGAGTCGATGAGCGCCGACGAGTCGGCCGCCGTGGTGCGCTTCCTCACCGAGATGACGTCGGCGATCGAGGTCGACGACCAAGGGCACGACGAGGCCCGCTAGCTCGCCGACGCCTCCGGGGCGGCACCGGTCGCCGAGGGCTCGGCGACGACGAACGAGGCCGACGGGAGCCTCCGGCGCATGACCCCCACCGCCTCCTCGTTGCTGTCGACGAGGACGAAGCGTCGACCGAGCGCCTCCGCGACGGCGCCCGTCGTGCCGCTGCCGGCGAAGAAGTCGAGCACCCAGTCGCCCTCGCGCGACGAGGCCTGCACGATGCGGCGCAGCACCCCCTCGGGCTTCTGCGTCGGGTAGCCGGTCTTCTCGCGACCGGTCGGCGAGACGATCGTGTGCCACCAGACGTCGGTCGGCAGCTTGCCCCGGGCGACCTTCTCGGGCGTGACGAGCCCCGGCGCCATGTACGGCTCGCGGTCGACGGTCTCGGAGTCGAACCAGTAGCGCTGCGGGTCCTTCACGTAGACGAGGATCGTGTCGTGCTTCGTGGGCCAGCGCGCCCGGCTCTTCGCGCCGTAGTCGTACGCCCAGATGATCTCGTTGAGGAACGACTCGCGGCCGAACAGCGCGTCGAGCAGCACCTTCGCGTAGTGCGCCTCGCGGTAGTCGAGGTGCAGGTAGAGCGTGCCGTCGTCGGCGAGCAGCCGCCAGGCCTCGGCGAGCCGCGGCTCGAGGAAGGTCCAGTAGTCGTCGAAGCGGTCGTCGTACCGCATGAGGTCGCCGCGGATGCGCTCGTACGCGACCCCTTTGAAACCGGTGATGCTGGTGATCGAGCCCTCGACGCTGCGGGTCGAGGTGGTCGAGCGGCGGGTCTGGGCGCGCCCGGTGTTGAAGGGCGGATCGAGGTAGACGACGGTGAAGGCGCCGTCGGGCAGGGTGCGCGTCGCGTCGAGGTTGTCGCCGTGCACCACGAGGCTCGGGGAGGCGGCGGTCCAGTCGACGGGCATGCCCCCCATTCTGTCGGGTGGGGAGGGCGGACGTGGCCGCGGACCGAGGCGGCGGACCACGGACCGCCGGCCGCGGACCGCGGGCCCAGGCCCAGGCCCAGGCCGCCGGGCGTATCCTCGGCCGCATGAGCGTCACCGTCGAGAACCGCCCCGCCCAGAACCAGTACGCCCTCGTCGAGGACGGCGAGACCATCGGCTTCGCCGCCTACGACGTCGCGGGCGACGAGATCCGGTTCACGCACACCGAGATCGAGCCGAGCCGCCGCCGTGCGGGCCTCGGGGCGCAGCTCGTGCAGGGCGCGCTCGACGACGTGCGGGCCGAGTCCGACCGCCGCGTCGTGCCGCTCTGCCCGTTCGTCGTCGAGTGGATCGACGAGCACGTCGACTACCAGGAGCTGCTGCGCCGCCAGCCCTGACCACCCCGACGCCGGAGGCGCGGGTGACGCCGCCGCGGCAGGTAGCGTCCCGCAGCGCGCCGCCGGCTCAGTCGCGGTCGCGCAGGTCGATGGTCACGCGCGACGCCAGGTCGGGCACGTGCCGACCACGGTCTCCGCGGCCGTCGCCGTCGCCCGGCAAGGGCGCGGGAGCCGGCAGGATCGTCTGCCGGTCGAGCTCGACCTGGGCCTCGTACCGGGTCGGCGAGAACACCTCGTCGCCGATGCCGGCGACGCCTCCCCCGCCCGAGCCGCCGCGGCGGCTCTTGTCGCTGAGGTCGATCACGCCGAGCCGGTGCAGCACCGTCCCGACCACCACGAGCCCGAGCACCACCGCACCGCCGATCACCAGGTCCACGCAGACACCCTAGCCAGGGCGACCCTGCCGGGAGCCGCCGCGGCGGAGCCGGGCGGCACCGCGCCTCCTCGTGGGGCGGGTCGATCGGCGCGGCGGAGAGGAGGCGCGCCTCCGCGGGTCAGGGGACGCGGCGCAGCCACTCGGGCGTGGCGAACTTCGTCGCCACCAGCTCCTCCGCGGCGGCGAGCTCGGCGTCGGTGACGTGGCCGGGCGTGGCGCCGTACAGGCCCGTGAAGGTCTGCTTGAGCCGCTCGATGATCTCGGCGCGGGGCAGGCCGGTCTGGCTGCGGAGCGGGTCGACGCGCTTCGCCGCGCTCGTCGTGCCCTTGTCGCTCATCTTCTCGCGGCCGATGCGGAGCACCTGCACCATCTTCTCGCCGTCCATGTCGTACGACATCGTGGCGTGGTGGAGGAGCGCTCCGTTGCCGAGGCGCTTCTGCGCGGCGCCGCCGATCTTGCCCTTCGCGCTCGTGATGTCGTTGAGCGGCTGGTAGAACGCGTCGATGCCGAGCGACCTCAGGGCCGTGATGACCCACTCGTCGAGGTAGGCGTAGCTGTCGGCGAAGCTCATGCCCTGCACGAGCTCGCCGGGCGCGTAGAGCGAGTACGTGACGATCGACTGCGCGTCCATGTACATCGCGCCGCCGCCGCTGATCCGGCGCACGACCTCGAAGCCGAAGCGCTCGGCGGCCTCCGGGTCGACCTCGTTGCGGAGCGACTGGAAGCTGCCGATGACGACGGCGGGCTGGTCCCACTCCCAGAAGCGGAGGGTCGGTCCGCGGCGGCCGGCCCCGACCTCCTCGGTGAGCACCTGGTCGAGGGCGAGGTGCATGTTCGGCGAGACGGGGCCGTCGTGCACGACCTGCCAGTCGTAGTCGCGCCAGTCGGTCGCCCGCGAGAGGCTGCGGCGGACGGCCACGGCGACCGCGTCGGCCGAGAAGCCGAGCATGACGGCGTCGTCCGGCAGCCCGCGCTTCACCGCGTCGGCGATCGTCGCGGCGTCGGACTCGGCGGGCAGGCCGTTCACCGCCCGGTCGATCGCGTCGAGCGCCGTGTCGGGCTCGAGGAAGAAGTCGCCCGCGAGGCGGAAGTCGGCGATGCGACCGTCACGCACCTCGAGGTCGACCACCACGAGCTTGCCGCCAGGGACCTTGTACTCACCGTGCATGGTCGTCAGCCTAGGCGGGCGTCGAGCCAGGCGACGAGGTCGGCCGTGACCTCGTCCGCGTTCGTCTCCTGGAAGACCTCGTGGCGGGCACCCGCGTAGACGACGAGCTCGACGTCGGTGAGTCCGCTGCGCGAGGCGTAGGCGGTGGCGAGCTTGCGGGCGCTCTCCTCACCGCCGAGCGGGTCGTCGTCGCCGACGAGGATGAGCACCGGCACGTCGCGGTCGAGCTGCTTCGCCGGGCGGCCGAAGAGCCGGGCCGCGTCGCGGTAGCCGAAGAGCTTCGCGACCTTGGCGTCGACGGCGAGCGGGTCGACGCTCATCGCCTCGGCGACGGCCGGGTCGCGGCTCAGCCACTCGAACCCCGTGCTGCCGAGGTGGGCGTGGCGGGCGTTGAGGTCGCCGCCGTTCATGCTGCCGGGCATCCGGTACGCGGTGCCGCTCAGCACCACCGCGTCGTAGAGCGACGCCTGCCGGTTCACGATCTTCTGCAGCATGAGCGAGCCCCACGAGTGGCCGAGCGCCGCGAGGGGCAGGCCCGGCTCCTGCTCGCGGACGATGCCCGTGAGCCGGACCACCGCCTCCACCGCTCCCGCGAGGCCCGAGGGGCCGAGGCGGCCGAGCTTCGCGTGGTCGCCGTCCCACTGGCCGAGGCCGGTGGCGCCGTGCCCGAGGTGGTCGTCGGCGTAGACGGTGTAGCCGGCGCGGACGAGCTCCTGCGCGAGGCGCTCGTAGCGGAGCGCGTGCTCGCCGACGCCGTGCAGCAGCTGCACGACGCCACGGGGCGCCCCCGCCCGCCAGACGTAGTAGTGGACGGTGACGCCGTGGGCATCGACGAACGTGTGGTCGCCGCGGGCTGCGGAGAAGACGGGCATGCGGCCAGTGTCGCACCCGACCGCCCCGGGGAGGCGCGGCGCGGCCCCCGCGGGTCAGCGGCGGTCGTCGACCGTGGTGCGGAGCACGCCGAAGGCCGCGTCGAGGTCGACGTCGACCTCGGTGCCGTCGTCGAGGCGGACGTCGACCTCGTAGGCCACGTCGCCGTCGTCGTCACGGTCGACGTCGGTCACGGTGCCGCCGCCGGCCGCGGCGATCGCGGCCGCCGAGGCGTCGTCGTAGTCGGCGCCCGTGACGTCGTCGGAGCCGGTGCTCGCGTCGTCGGAGGGGCCGGCGCCGCTGCTCGGGCTCGCCGCGGACGTCGCGTCGTCGCGGTCGTCGTCGTCCCCGCCGCGGTCGCGGTCGCCGTCCCGGCGGTCGTCGACGCGGCTCGAGGTCACGGCGAACGAGTCGTCGAGGAACACGTGCGCCTCGCGCCCGTCGGTCGTCGTGACCTCGACGTCGTAGCCGGGCAGGCCGTCGTCGAGGCGGTCGACCTCGGTGACGGTGCCTCCGCCGACCTCGGCGAGCGCCGCCTCCCGCGCCTGGTCGCTCGTGGCGGCGGAGACGCGGTCGTCGTCGCCGACCGTGGACGCGACGGCGACGCCGCCGCCGGCGAGCACGAGGGCCGCCGCGATGCCGCCGGCGATGAGGAGGGTCTTCTTCGTGGGCATGGTGTCTCCGTTCGAGGGGGCCGCGGGCGGCCGGTCGGGGCTCGGCGGGGCTCCCGGAGGAGGTCGTCGAGCTGATGGAGACAGCTTCTCGAGGGAGCGCTGAAGCGGAACTGAAGCCCGCTGAAGGGACGTTCAGCCAGCCGCGGGCAGCTCGACGACGAAGCGCGCACCGCCGCGCGGGGAGGCCTCGACGCGCACCGAGCCGCCGTGGACGCGGACGATCTCGCGCACGATCGCGAGCCCCAGGCCGCTGCCGCCCGCGTCGCGGTCGCGGGCCTCGTCGAGCCGCACGAACCGGTCGAAGACCCGCTCTCGGTCGGCCTCGGCCACCCCGGAGCCGTCGTCGTCCACCGTCAGCACGGCCCGCCCGTCGCGGTCGACGAGGCCGATCGCGACGGTCGCGGCGGCGTGGCGGGCGGCGTTGGCGACGAGGTTCCGCACGACCTGGCCGAGCAGGCCCTCGTCGCCGACGACGCGGGCGGGGCCGACGCCGGTCGCGTCGACGACGAGCGGGGCGGCGGCGCCGGTCGCCGCGGGCGTGGCCGTGGCCTCGGCTGCTGCTGCCGACGCCGCCGCCGCGGCTGCCCGCTGCCGGGACGCCTCGGCCAGCACGAGGTCGTCGAGGTCGACCGGTCGCCGCGCGACGCCGAGCGCGCCCTCGTCGGCGCGCGCGAGCACGAGGAGGCCCTGCACGAGCGCCGTCAGCCGGGCCTCCTCGCCGAGGACGGTGCCCGCCAGCGCCCGGCCGTCGACCGCCTCCGGGTGCAGCAGCGCGACCTCCGCGTGCTGCCGGATCGTCGCCAGCGGCGTCTTGAGCTCGTGCGACGCGTCGCCGACGAAGCGTCGCTGCGCCGTGGCCGAGGCGTCGAGCCGGTCGAGCATGCCGTTCAGCGTGCGGGCGAGCCGCGCGACCTCGTCGCCGCCGCCTGGGTCGGGCAGGCGGTGCGACAGGTTCGCGGCGGTGACCTCGGCGACCTCGCGCCGCATCGTCTCGACCGGGCGCAGCGCCCGCCCGACGACGAGCCAGGTCGTCACGCCGAGCACGAGCAACGCCACGGGGATCGCGACCCCGAGCGTCACGAGGCTCGCCGAGGCGGCCGCCTGCGACTCCTCGACGCTGCGCGCCGCCACCACCGACCAGGAGGCGCGGTCGACGACGGGCGCAGCGGCCTCGGTCGAGTCGTCGCTCGCGTCGTCCGTCGCGTCGTCGGCGGTGTCGGCGTCGTCGCGGTCGTCGGTCGGGTCGTCACCGGCCGGGTCGTCGTCGGGATCGAGGTCGTCGGCGTCGTCGGAACCGCGGCCGGACGAGGCCGACGCGCTCGGGGCCGGGTCGGTGCTCGGGCTGGGGCTCGCGCTCGGGCTCGGGCTCGCCGTCACCGCGACGTCGGCCCCGTCGCGCTCGACCACGTACCACTCGTCGTCGAGCCGCACCCGGTCGCCCGACGAGGCGTCGACGAGGGAGCCGGCCCGCTCGACGAGGTCGTCCTCTCCCCCGGCGGCGAGCAGCGCGCCGGTGTCGTCGACGACGAGCACGACGGCACCGTCGGCCTCCCCGGCGACCGCCGCCGCCGGCGTGGAGCCCGTCTCGAGGGCGGCGACGGCCCGGTCGACGTCCGACGTCGCGGCCGACCGCGGGGCGTCGTCGAGCACCGCGCGCTGCACGAGCGCGAAGACGAGCGTGAACACGCCGAGCGTCAGGGCGACCGCGAGCACCGCGGCGGTCGTGATGCGGCGGCGGAGGGAGGCACGGCGACGAGGCCGGGCCCCGGGAGGCGCGGCGGGCGCCCCGGGGACGGGCGCGCTGCGGTCAGCCACCCCGCGCCTCCAGACGGTATCCGGCACCGCGGAGCGTGACGATCGCCTCGCGGCCGAACGGCCGGTCGACCTTGTTGCGGAGGTGCCGGACGTAGACCTCGACGATGTTGGGGTCGCCCTCGAAGTCGTCGTTCCAGACGCCGTCGAGCACCTCGCGCTTCGTGACGACCTGGCCGGCGCGGCGGAGGAGGAACTCGAGCACCGCGAACTCCCGGCTGGTCAGCTCGATCGGCTGGTCGCCGCGGTGCACGCTGCGCGACGCGGGGTCGAGCCGGAGGTCGCCGGCCTCGAGCACGACCGGCCGCTCACGGGCGCCGCGGCGGACCAGGGCCCGGAGGCGCGCGAGCAGCACCGCGAACGAGAACGGCTTCGTGAGGTAGTCGTCGGCGCCCGTGTCGAGGGCCTCGACCTGGTCCCACTCGCCGTCCTTGGCCGTGAGCATGATGACCGGGGTCCAGTCGCCGCCCTCGCGCATCGCGCGGCAGACGGCGTAGCCGCTCATGCCGGGCAGCATGATGTCGAGCACGACGACGTCGTAGCGGCCCTCGCGGGTGCGCCAGAGGGCGTCGACGCCGTTCCCTGCCACGTCGACGGCCATGCCCTCGGCCTCGAGGCCCATGCGGAGGCCCTCGGCCAGGGTCGCCTGGTCCTCGACGACGAGCACGCGCACGGCCGACCTCCCCCGCGCGCACCCTGCCCGCCGGTGCCCATCCTGGCGCGGCCCCGCTGAAGCGGCGCTGAAGCGCGCTGCTCGCCTGCCTGCCTGCCCTCGGCAGATCGGCGGCGCGGACGCGGCGGGCGCGCGGCGCCGACGCGGGGCGTCAGTGCGCGGAGTAGCCGCCGTCCACGAGGTGGTAGCTGCCCGAGATGAAGGAGGCCTCGGGGCTGAGGAGGAACAGCACGAGGGCCGCGACCTCCGAGTCGGTGCCGAGGCGACCCGCGGCGTGCTCGCCCTCGAGCGCGGTGAGCTGCTCGGTCGAGAGGCCCGAGCGCACGAGCGGGGTGTCGATGAAGCCGGGGCCGACCGCGTTCGTGCGGACGCCCTGCGCCGTGTACTCGAGGGCCGCGACCTTGGTCAGGCCGACCAGCGCGTGCTTGCTCGTGACGTAGGCCGCGTTGTGCGCCATGCCGACCGTGCCGAGCACCGACGCCATGTTGACGACGGCTCCGCCGCCGGCCTCCACGATCGCCGGCAGCTGGAACTTGAGGCCGTAGAAGACGCCGTCGAGGTCGACCGCGCGCACGCGGTCCCACGCCTCGATGTCGTAGTCGCCGATCGTCTGCGGCGCGGCGCCGATGCCCGCGTTGTTGACGGCGAGGTGCAGGGCTCCGTAGGTGTCCTTCGCGAACGCGACGGCCGCCTCCGAGTGCTCCCAGACCGCGGTGTTCTGCTCGAACGCCGACGCGGTGCCGCCCGCGGCGGTGATCTGGTCGACGACCGACTGCGCGGCGTCGAGCTTGATGTCGGTGACGACGACCGAGGCGCCCTCGCTCGCGAGCGCCTTCGAGATCGCGGCGCCGATGCCGCTGCCGCCGCCCGTGACGATCGCGGTCTTGCTGTCGAACCTGGACATGACGTCCCTCTTCCTCTGTCTGCGTGGTGGGCTCGTCGGTGAGCCGTCCTCGACGATACGCCCGGCGCCTCCTCGATTCAACACGTGTCGCTTATCGGGTCGAACTATTTACTTAGCCGAGCTAAATGCCTAGGCTGGCCGGCGATGACCGACCTGAGCGACGTGACCGACCCCCCGAAGCGAGCGGTGGCGCACGCCCAGCTCTCGAGCGAGGTGCGCGGCTCGGTGCTGCGGCTCGCCCGCCGCCTGCGGCAGGAGAAGGCCGACACCGAGGTCACCGACGCGCAGATGGCGGCCCTCGGCTACGTGTTCCAGGCCGAGCCCCTGACGATCGGTCAGCTCGGCGAGCACGAGGGCGTCACCCCGCCGTCGATGAACCGCACCGTCGGCAAGCTCGTCGACGCCGGCCTCCTCACGCGACGCCCCGACCCCGCCGACGGCCGCCGGGTCGTGCTCGAGACGACGCCCGCGGGCGCCGCGTTCGTCCTCGAGACCCGCCGTCGCCGCGACGAGTGGCTCGTGCCGCGCCTCGCCGCGCTCAGCGCCGACGAACGTCGCACCCTCGCCGACGCGACCGCCGTCCTGCGGAAGCTGACCCGCTCGTGAGCGCCATGTTCCGCTCGCTGAGCCTCTACAACTACCGCCTGTGGTTCGGCGGCGCCCTCGTCTCGAACACCGGCACGTGGATGCAGTCGACCGCGCAGGACTGGCTCGTCCTCACCCACCTCACCGACCACGACGCGACCGCCGTCGGCATCACGATGGCGCTGCAGTTCGCGCCGCCGATCCTCCTCGTGCCGGTCACCGGGCTCATCGCCGACCGGTTCGACCGGCGACGCATGCTGATGCTGACGCAGGCGACGATGGGGCTGCTGGGGCTGGCGCTGGGGCTGCTCGTGCTCACCGACGTCGCCCAGCTCTGGATGGTCTGGGTCTTCGCGCTCCTGCTCGGCACGGCGAACGCGATCGACGCCCCGATCCGGCAGAGCTTCGTCTCCGAGCTCGTGCCGCCGGGGCACCTGGCGAACGCGGTCTCGCTGAACTCGGCCTCGTTCAACGCCGCGCGCCTCCTCGGCCCCGCCGTCGCCGGGGTGCTGATCGCGACGGTCGGCACGGGGTGGGTGTTCCTCATCAACGCGGCGTCGTTCGCGGCGGTGCTGCTGTCGCTGCGGTTCATCCGGGTCGCGCAGCTGCTCGCGAAGCCGCCGGTGTCGCGGGCGAAGGGCCAGATCAAGGAGGGGTTCCGCTACGTCCGCGGCCGCCCCGACCTCATGGTGATCTTCACGATGATCTTCGTCATCGGCACCTTCGGCCTGAACTTCCCGATCTTCACGTCGACGATGGCGAGCGTCGAGTTCGGCGTCGACGCGAGCGGCTTCGGCCTGCTCTCGTCGTGCATCGCCGTGGGGTCGCTGGCCGGGGCGCTGCTCTCGGCCCGACGGGAACGGCCACGGATGCGCATCCTCGTCCTCGCCTCCCTCGCGTTCGGCGTGACCTGCGCGGTCGCCGCCGTCATGCCCACCTACTGGAGCTTCGCCGCGGTGCTCGTCACGGTCGGCCTGTCGTCCATCACCCTCATGACCACCGCGAACGGCACCGTCCAGCTCAGCGCGGCCCCGCAGATGCGCGGCCGCGTCATGGCGCTGTACATGGCGATCTTCACGGGCGGCACGCCGCTCGGGGCGCCGGTCGTCGGCTGGGTGGCGAACACGTTCGGGCCGCGCTGGGCCATCGGCGTCGCCGCCGCGGCCGGGTTCGTCGCGGCGGGCATCGCGATCACGTGGCTGGTGCGCGCGCAGCACCTGCGGGTGCGCCGGGTGCCCGTCGAGCCGACCGCCGCGCAGGAGGCGCGGGCCGGCTCCCCGGCGCCGCCCGCCCGCCGTGCCCCCCACCTGCCGCACCTGCCGCCGCTGCCGCACTTCGCCGTCGAGCACGACGGGGACGGGGCCGCCGGGGCGCGGGCCGCCGCGGCGCGGGCGGAGACCGCGCGGGCGGAGACGGCCGATGCGATGGAGGCCGACGAGGCGGCAGCGCGCACGAGCTGAGGCGCGGGCGTCGCGTCACGGTCTGGGCGTGACGTCACGGCAGGACGTGACGCGATGCGCAGGACGTGACGCGACGCCTCCGGAAGGTCCCCGGACCTGGTGCCGGTGGGGCCCGGGTGTCGGGTGTGACGGCGGCGGGTGCGTCGGGCGGCTCGGGGGTTCCGCGGCGGGCGGGGCGGGCGTACAGTCCCCCCGACGAGGGAGTCGCCGCGCGGTCGCCGACCGACGCCGCCCCGTCGACGGGAGGCGCCGCATGCAGAAGAGGCTCACGACGGCCACGGGCGCGTCCCTGGCGACCACCGCCGTCGGCGTGACGATCTGCGGGATCGCGACGGTCGCGCTCATCCGCGAGGGGGCGTTCGGCCCCGACGGGATCCGCGCGGGCCGGCTCGACTTCGTCACCGCGGCGGTGTGGCTGCTCGGTGTCGCCATCGTGCTCGGCGGGGCGGCGGTGCTGCTCGTGGCGGCGGCCGACCGACTGCTCGGCGCGGTGCCGCCGACCGAGGCGGCACCGGAGGGTCGAGCTCGGGACACGGCGTCCGCTCCCCCCACGACGACCCCGGGCGCGTCCCCGGCGCCGGCCCCCGTCGACCACCGCGACCGGGCAGCGACCGTCGCGCCCGAGCGGGCCGTCCGCGCCGCGCCGACCGTCGGCCAGCACCGTGCTCCCGTCGCCCCGGACCTCGCCGGGCCGAGCGCCTATCCCGTTCCCGCCGCCGCGCGGTCGTCGTGGGTCGCCCCGGCCGGGGTCCTCGCCGCGCGCGCCCACCGCCACTGACCCGCGTCACGGCCCCCCGGCTCCGCGTGACCCACGCCGAGCCACGAGCGCGGTGCCCCGGCCGAGACGCGGTGCGGGTCCGCGTCGTGCTCGCCGTAGGCTCGCCGCATGCCCGACACCCCGCCCCGAGGAGGCGCGCCCCGCCTCCGCCGCACCGCCGCCGTCGTCGGGGCGCTCGCCCTGGCCCTCGCGCTGACGGGCTGCGCGACCAGCCTCACCCTCGACGTCGACGACGACCCGACCGTCGTCGGGACGACCCCGACCGCGACGCCCGACGCCGACGGCTTCCCCGTCGGGGCCGCCCTCGACTACCAGCTCGGCGGCGCCTACGACCCCCCGGCCGGCACGGGCATCGTCGCCCGCGACAGCACCGAGCAGCCCGCCCCCGGCACCTGGGACGTCTGCTACGTGAACGGGTTCCAGACGCAGCCCGGCGTGGAGTGGCCCGACGAGCTGTTGGTGCACCGCGCCTCCGGCGAGCTGCTCGTCGACCCGGGCTGGCCCGACGAGCACCTCTTCGACCTGGCGAGCGCGACGACGCGGGATGCCGTCGCCGACCGGATGCGCGCGACGGTGCAGGCCTGCGCCGACGACGGCTTCGACGCCGTCGAGTTCGACAACCTCGACTCGTACACGCGCTCGGACGGCGCCTTCGGCCTCGACGACGCCGTCGCCTTCGCGACCCTGCTCGTCGGGCAGGCGCACGACGCGGGCCTGCTCGCCGGCCAGAAGAACACCGCCGAGCTGGAGGCGCGGGGCCGGGACGAGATCGGCTACGACTTCGCCGTCGTGGAGGAGTGCGACCGCTACGACGAGTGCCCCGCCTACACCGACGTCTACGGCGAGCGCGTCCTCGCGATCGAGTACGTCGACGACCTGCGCGACACCGTCGCGGGCCTGTGCTCGCGGTCGTCGACGCCGCGCAGCACGGTCGTGCGCGACCGCGACCTCGTCACGCCGGACGACCCCGGGTACTCGTTCGCCCGCTGCTGACGCCGGACGCCTCGCGGCGCGCCCGCGCTAAGCCTCGCGCGTGATCTCGACCGTGACGAACAGCTTCGACGCCCCCGACCCCGCGTACACCCCGCGCAGCGGCGGCACGTCGCGGTAGTCGCGGCCCTGGCCGACGACGACGTGGCGCTCGCCGATGTCGATGAGGTTCGTCGGGTCGTAGCCGTGCCACGACCCGCAGTAGTACTCGACCCAGGCGTGCGACTCGCCCACGATCGTCTCGCGGAGCTCGGCCGACGGCTTCGGGTGCAGGTACCCGCTCACGTACCGGGCGGGCACGCCCGCGGCGCGGAGCGCGCCCACCGTGATGTGCGCGATGTCCTGGCAGACCCCGGCCCGCTCGGCCCAGCTCTCGGCGGCGGTGGTCTTCACGTTGGTGACGCCGGGCAGGTACCGCACCGCGCCTCCCACCGCCTCGCAGATCGCGAGGGCCGCGGCGCACGGCGACGCCTGCCCGCCCCGCGTCTCGATCGCCAGCGCGACGAGGTCGGCGGGCGGAGCCGTCAGCGGCGTCTGCTCGAGGTGCTCGACGAACTCGGTCGTGGCCCCGGCGACGCGGGCGAGGTCGTCCCAGTCCATCTGGGAGTCGGGGTGCTGCACCGGCCGCACCTCGACGAGCGACGTCGCCGTCAGCGAGAGCTGGCGGTGCGGCAGCAGCACCTCGAACGACGAGACGCGCGTGCCCCAGTAGTCGACGTACTCGTGGGCGCCCGCGACGGGCTCGATGCGCAGGTGCGACGAGAGCACGTACTGCCCCTCGGTGTGCGCCGGGAGCATGCGCGCCTCGTTGTAGCTGGCCACGGCCTCTCCCGCGTACTGGAAGCCGGTGACGTGGCGGATGCGCAGGCGGCTCACGACCGCTCCCCCACCCAGGTCGGCGCGGCGCTCGTCGGGAAGTACCGCTGGCGGATCGCCTCCGACGCGGCGCTCGTCGCGGCCTGCACGGCGTCCATCTGCGCCGGCAGGTCGTCGATGATGTCGCCGATCGGCCGGAACTCGAGCTCGCTGCGCATCTGCCCGAGGATCCGCACGCCGCTGTCGGACGCCGCGACCCGGTGGTTCGTCGGCTCGACCTCGCGGAGGCAGGCCTCCGCCCTGCTCACCACGAAGAGCACGCTGCGCGGGAAGAGGCGGTCGAGCAGCAGGAACTCCGCCGCGTTGCGGGCGCTCGGCACCCCGCGGTACGTGCGGAGGTACGCCTCGTACGCGCCGCACGAGCGGAGGATCGTGGTCCACGAGGGCCCCGACGCCTCGGTCAGCGTGCGCGTCGCGAGCAGCCGAGCCGTCATGTCGGCCCGCTCGATCGACCGGCCGAGGGTGAAGAACTGCCACACCTCGTCGCGGCTCGTGGCGCTCTCGATGATGCCGACGGCGAGGGCGCTGCGCTCGCGCACCCAGCCGAAGAACTCGTGCACCTTGTCGCCCGCGACCTTGCGCGGCATGCGGGCGCGGGTGGTGTTGAGGCACTCCCAGAGCTCGGTCGACACGATCTCGCGGGCCCGGCGCGCGTTCTCGCGGGCGGCGCCGAGCGAGTAGGCGATCGACGCGGGGTTGTGCCGGTCGACCGCGAGCATGGCGAGCACGTCGGCCCGGGTCAGCTGCACGTCGGCGGGGGCGTCGCTGCCCATCACCGACAGGAGGCTGCGGCAGGCGGCGTCCTCCTCGATCCACGGGTCCTCGAGCAGCAGCTGCAGGTGCACGTCGAGGATGCGCGCCGTGCCGTCCGACCGCTCGATGTAGCGGCCGATCCAGAACAGGCTCTCGGCGATGCGGCTCAGCATGATGCCCTCTCGGTGGTGATGGTGGCGGTGGGCGTGGGAGGCGCGGGGCGGCGCGCGGTCCCGGCCCGCGCCTCCTGCGTCCGTTGCTGCTGTTGCTGCTGCACGTGCTCCTGCTGCTGCTGCGCCTGCTGGTCGTTGCGCGGGTCGTCCTGCGGGGCGTGGTCGGGGCTGTGGTCGGCCGCTGCGGCCGCGACCTCCGGCGGGATGATCGCGATCGCCTCCGTCGGGGTCGTCTGCTCGGCGATGAGGGCGCTCACGTCGTGGCCGGCCCAGGCGTTGACGTCGCCGCCGACGATCCAGGTGTCCTTCGAGCCGCCGCCCTGGCTGCTGTTGACGACGAGCTGGCCCTCGGGCAGCGCGACCCGGGTCAGGCCGCCGGGCAGCACCCAGACGTCGTCGCCGTCGTGCACGGCGAACGGGCGGAGGTCGGCGTGCCGGGGGCGGAGGCCGTCCTCGACGAGGGTCGGGATGGTGCTCAGCTGGACGACGGGCTGCGCGATCCAGCCGCGCGGGTCCTCCTGCAGGCGCGAGCGCAGGTCGTCGAGCTCGCGGCGGCTGGCCGCGGGGCCGACGACGAGCCCCTTGCCGCCGGAGCCGTCGACCGGCTTCACGACGAGCTCGTCGAGCCGGTCGAGCACCTCCTCGAGGGCGCCGGGGTCTTCGAGGCGCCAGGTGCGGACGTTCGGCAGCAACGCCTCCTCGCCCAGGTAGTAGCGGATCAGCTCGGGCAGGTACGTGTAGACGAGCTTGTCGTCGGCGACGCCGTTGCCGACGGCGTTGGCGATCGTCACGGTGCCGAGGCGCGCGGCCATCAGCAGGCCGGGCGAGCCGAGCACCGAGTCGGCGCGGAACTGCAGCGGGTCGAGGAACTCGTCGTCGACCCGGCGGTAGATCACGTCGACCCGCTCGGGGCCGCCCGTGGTGCGCATGAACACGCGGCCGCCCGAGCAGTAGAGGTCGCGCCCCTCGACGAGCTCGACGCCCATCAGCCGGGCGAGGAGGGTGTGCTCGTAGTACGCCGAGTTGAAGACGCCGGGGGTGAGCACGACGACCGTGGGCTCGTCGACGCCAGACGGCGCGCTCTTCTTCAGGGCGGCGAGGAGGCGGTTGGGATAGTCGCCGACCGGCCGCACCCTCATTGAGACGAAGAGCTCGGGCAGCGTCTGGGCCATCACCCGCCGGTTCGAGATGACGTAGCTGACGCCGCTCGGCACGCGGACGTTGTCCTCGAGGACGCACCAGGCGCCGGCCTCGTCGCGGATGAGGTCGATGCCGCTGACCTGGATCCGTACGCCGTTGGCGGGCTCGATGCCCGCCGCCTGGCGGTGGAAGTGGCTCGAGCTGGTGACGAGGCTCGCGGGGATGACCCCGTCGGCGATCGCCCGCTGAGCGCCGTAGATGTCGGAGAGGAACGCCTCGAGCGCCTTGACCCGCTGCTTCACGCCCTGCTCGACGCCCACCCACTCGGGCTGCTCGACGACGCGCGGCACGGCGTCGAGGGGGAACGGGCGCTCCTCGCCGGCGAAGTCGAAGGTGACGCCCTGCGCGAGGTACGAGTCGGCGAGGGCGGCCGTGCGGTGCCGCAGGTCGTCCTGCGTCATGCCCTGGAGGGTCGCGTGGATCTCCTGGTAGGCGCGGCGGGCCTGGCCGTCGGTGTCGAACATCTCGTCCCAGGCACGCGGGGCCGCGTGGGCGCTGAGCGGGGCGCGGGCGGGGCGCACGGCTCGCAGCGCCCGGGCGGCGGCACCGCCGGCGGTGCCGGTCCCGATGGCCGGGCCCGCGTATCCGTCGAAGAGGTCTCCCATGGGTCGAAGCTAGCGACGGGGTGTTGCGGGGGTGTTTCGACGGCGTTGCGCGCCGGGGACGGGCCGACCGCGATGCGATCGGTGGAGGGAAGGGCCCGCCACGATGCGGTCAGGGGAGGGACGGCTCGCCGTCCGCCGTGACCCGGGGCCGTTCCGCGAACTCCGCCTCGCGATCGAGTCGCCGCCCAGCGCCGAGGACTACCGTCGTCACGACACGCACTTCGTTCCACACGGGAGGACACTCATGAGTTTTCGCTGGCTGCTCATCGCCATCATCGCCTTCGTCGCCTACACGTACGGCGCCAAGGCCGGACACGGCCGCTACAAGGAGATCGCCAACTACTTCGGCTCGTTCTGGAACGACCCGCAGGTGAAGAAGGCGCGCAAGACCGCCAAGAAGAACGTCGCGAAGGCCCGCAAGGTCGCCGTGAAGAAGGCGGAGAAGAAGTTCTCCTGACCTCCGTGCACCACGCACCGCGCTGAGCACCCCGCCCCGACTCGTCGGCGGCGGGGTGCCCTCGTCGGTGCGGGTCGGCGCGGACGTCGGCGCGGGTGCGCGCGCGAGCGCGGCGGCACGCGAGCCGCTCTGCGCCGGGAGGCGCCGGGAGGCGCCGGGCAGCCCGCCCGGACCCGCTCAGCCGAGCAGGCCCGCGGTGTACTGCCAGAGCCGGTCCGCCGCCTCGGGGTCGAGCGCGTAGGCCTTGACGCCGACGCCGGGCTTCTCGTCCGAGAACGGCACGGCCTCGGCCACGTCCTCGAAGTACCGGCCGCCGACGCCCTCGACGAGCGGCGACGCGGCGAGCAGCGCCGAGGTCGCGGCGCCCTGCTCCGGCGTCTTGAACGCGGGGTTCGGGGTGCCCTCGGCGTCGCGCCAGCCGCGGTCGAGGATCTCCTGCTCGGGCATGTGCCGCTGCAGGTTCGTCATGATGCCGCCCGGGTGCACGGCGTTGGCGAGCACGCCCTCGTCGGCCCAGCGCTGCGTGGCGCCGACGGCGAAGAGCGAGTTCGCCGTCTTCGACTGCCCGTACGCGGCCCACGGGTCGTACTCGCGGCGCTCGAACATGACGTCGTCGAACACGACGGGCGAGCGGTGGTGGCCGGTCGAGCTCAGCGACACGAGCCGCGACGGCGTGCCCGACTCCTCCGCCCCCGCCACCAGCGCGTCGCGGAGGGCCAACGACAGCGCGAAGTGCCCGAGGTGGTTGTTGGCGAACTGGATCTCCCAGCCCTCCGGCGTGCGGGTCAGGGGCGTGGCCATGATGCCGGCGTTGTTCACGAGCACGTGCAGCGGACCGGTCCAGGCCGCGGCGAAGGCCTCGAGCGAGGCGCGGTCCTGCAGGTCGGCGTGGGCGTGCCGCACCGTCTCGCTGCCGGTCGTGCGGCGGATGTCGGCCACCGCCTCCTCGCCCTGGTCGGGGTTGCGGACGGCGAGCGTGACGTCCGCGCCGGCCGCGGCGAGCGCGCGCGAGGTCTCGAGGCCGAGGCCCGAGCCGCCTCCGGTGACGACCATGCGGCGCCCGGAGAGGTCGAGTCCGTCGACCACCTCGGCGGCGGTGCTGGCGGCGGAGAACGGAGTCGTGAGTCGTGTCATGCGGGCCACGGTAGGCCGCGCCGCTGGACGGGCCGTCAGCGCGCGGCGACCGCCGCGACCCGGGCCGCGGCCCACGCGTCGACCCGCTCGAACACGTCGGCCTGGGCGGCGAGCGACGCGCGCCAGCTCGTCGTGAGGGTGAGCCCGTGGTCGGCTCCGGGCACCGTCACGACCTCGGCGCGGGTGGCGGGCAGCTCGTCGGGCCGCCACCAGCCGTCGTCGCCGCCCCCGACGAGGAGGTGCTCGGGCCCGGCCGCGGCGAGGGCCCCGCGCAGGGCGGGCTCGGTGCTGAGCGGCGTCAGCCACGCGCCGGGCACGCCGAGCCGCACCGCCCACGGCAGGGCGAGCGTGCCGAGCGACTTCGCGACCACGTGCAGGGGGCCCCGAGCGCCGGAGGCGCGGGCCGCCTCCGCCGCACCGGTCGCCTCCCGCTCGACGAACGCCCCGGGATCGGCCCCGGCCTCGTCGTCGAGCACCCACCGCACGACCTCGACGTGCCAGCCGCGCTCGGCGAGGAGCGCCGCGCTCCAGGCGAGCAGCGGCGCCTGCGCGGTGTAGCCGGAGCCCGGCAGCAGCACGGCCACGGGAGAGTCGTCGTGGCGTCCGGTCGCAGCGGTCGAGGAGGGCATGCCGCGAGCCTAGGGGCGGGCGGGCACGTGCTTCTCGAACCAGTGGTCGGCGTAGCGCTCGTCGTTGAAGCGCGGCACCTCGACCCAGCCCTCAGAACGGTAGAGCGCCATCGCCTCGACGAGCGCGGCGTTCGTGTCGAGCCGCAGCACGGTGCGGCCCGACGCGACGGCCCGCGACTCGAGGTCGCGGAGCAGCCGGCGGCCGAGCCCGCGACCGCGCACGACGGCCGACGTCCAGACCCGCTTCACCTCGGCGGTGCCGTCGCCGTGCAGCTTGAGCGCGCCGCAGCCGACCGGCTCGCCGTCCTGCGTCGCGAGCACGAACAGCCCCTTCGGCGGACGCATGTCGGCGGGGGTGGTGGGCACGGCGGCGGCGGGGTCGTAGCCGACGTCGAAGCGCGCGTCGATCTCGGCGAGGTACTGCCCGAGGCACCACGCGGCCCGCGGGTCGTCGGGGTCGACCTCGGCGAGGACGATCTCGGCGTCGGTCTCGGTCTCGGTCTCGGCCGAGGGGCCGGGGCCGGCCGCGTCGCTCACCTCAGGCCGTCCGGCGCTGCTCGCGCAGCCCGCGGTGCTGTCGGACGAGCGCCCGGGCGTAGACGACCGCGGCGATCCAGTGCCCGACGAGCCCGAGGTAGAGGACGGCCGCGCTGACGACGACCATGGTCTGGCCGGCCTGGTCGAGCCCGGCCTGGTCGGTGCCGCGCCACTGCGAGACGAACGCGTAGCCGACGAGCAGCAGCAGCAGCCCGACGAAGATGAGGGCCGTGCGCACCTTGCCGATCCACGAGACGGGGAACGACGCCCCGCGCAGCACCACGAGCGCGTACGAGGTGAGCAGCACGTCGGGCAGCAGCAGCAGCACGAACGTCAGCCAGTGCACGAGCCCGCCGAGGGCGAAGGCGAGCACGACGACGATGACGGTGAGCCGGTCGGCGACGGGGTCGAGCCACTTGCCGAGCTCGGACGTGGTACCGGTGCGGCGCGCGATGAACCCGTCGAGGAAGTCGGTGACGAAGACGATCGCGATGACGACCATCGACGACCAGTAGTGCTGCCCGACGATGAGCACGACGAAGACCGGCAGCAGCAGGAGGCGCACCGCCGTGATCGCGTTCGGCACGGTCCGCCACTCGTCGGTGCGGAACAGGCGGTCGGTGAGCTGCACGCGTGCTCCTCGCGGGTCTCGGGGCGGCCGGGCGGTCGTGCCCGACGCCCACGACGATCCTAGGCGGCGCCGTGTCGACGGGGAGGCGCGCGCTGCACCGTCGGACCGGCGCTGCACCGTCGGGGCAGGGGGTGCGGCGCCGGGCCGACGGTGCAGCTCCGCCGCGGCGCGGGACGGGACGACGCGGAGGCGCGGGCGCGGCGCGTGCCGGGCCCGCGCCTCCGCATGGGGGTGCGTCAGGCCGTGACGGCCTCGGTCAGCGTCGCGGCGAACGGGTCGAAGCCCTCGGGCAGCGACGGCACGGCGTCGACCGTGCTGGCGACGTCGACGAACGAGCGGGTCGCGATCGACTCCTCGACGGCGACCATCGTGTCGAGCACGTGGTACCCGACCTCGCCGGTGGCGACGTGCGCGCCGCCGCCGCGGAGCGCCCGGGCCATGTCGAGCACGCCGAGGCCGCGGCCGACGCCGGGCTCCTCGTCGACGAGGGTCTCCCACGGGTTCTCGATCGGGAACGCGAACTCCGTCACGGGCCGCGCGACGCGGATCGGGTGGCCTCCGCCGAACGTGTTCGGGTCGGGCAGCACGATCGTGCCCTCGGTGCCGTTGACCTCGAACACGCCGTGGCGGAACAGGGGCGTGTCGAAGCTCAGCAGGCTCTGCGCGGCGCCGCCCTGCTCGAAGCTCGTCAGCACCGAGAGGTGGGTGGGCACCTCGACCGGGAACTCCTCGCCGGCGCGGGGGCCGACGACGATCTGTCGGGTGTCGCGCGCCTTGGTGCCGGTCGCGACGACCGAGGCGATCGGGCCGAGCAGGTGCACGAGCGCCGTGAAGTAGTACGGGCCCATGTCGAACAGCGGGCCCGCGCCCTCGGCGTAGAGGAAGTCGGCGGCGGGGTGGATGATGTCCGGCCCCTGCCACTGGAAGCTCGTCACGGCCGTCAGCGGCGTGCCGATGGCCCCCGCCTCGACGGCGCGCTTGGCGGCCTGCCAGCCCGGGCCGAGCACCGTGTCGGGCGCGATGCCGAGCAGCAGGCCCGAGGAGGCGGCGAGCGAGACGAGCCCGGAGGCCGACTCGCGGTCGATGCCGATGGGCTTCTCGGACCAGACGCTCTTGCCCGCCCGGAGCGCGGCCGTCGAGACGGCGACGTGCGCGGCCGGGATCGTGAGGTTCACGACGATCTCGACGTCGTCGTCGGCCAGCACGTCGTCGGCCGTGCCCGACCGGGCCACGCCCCACGTCGCCGCCGACGCCGCGGCGCGCTCGGTGTCGATGTCGCCGATCGCGACGACCTCGACGTCGGGGAACCGGGTCAGGTTCTCGAGGTACTGCTCGCTGATCATGCCGGCGCCGACGATGCCGACGCCGACGCGTCCGGTGCGGGCCATCAGGCGGACACCGCCTCGAACTGCGCGGAGAGCCAGGCGTGGCTCGCGGCGACCGCCTCGAAGACGTCGCCCTGCTGGCCGTCGAACTCGATCACGGCGTACCGCAGGTGCTCACCGGCGGCGAGGGCCGCGGCGAGGGGCACGTCGCCCTGGCCGGCGGGCGTCTGGTCGGTGGGCACGTTCGCGGTCGAGACGTCGCCGCGCATCGGGCCGTCCTTGACGTGGACGGCGACGACGCGGTCGCCGAGGCGCTCGAGGAGGGCCGGGGCGTCGACGCCGGCGGCCGTGGCCCAGTACAGGTCGACCTCGAGCACGACGCGGTCGTCGAGCAGCCCGGCGAGGTGCTCGAGGGCGGGCACGCCGTCGATCTGCGGCCGCAGCTCGTGGTCGTGGTTGTGGTAGCCGACGAGGAGGCCGTGCTCGGCGGCCTCGGCGGCCGCCGCGTTGAGGCGCTCGGCGATGCGCTCGACGCCCTCGCGGGTCGTCCACTCGTCGGGGGCGACGAACGGGTCGATGACGATCTCGAGGCCGAGGGTCGTCGCGGCGGCGAACACCTCGGCGTGCGTCGGCGCGGTCATGACCGTGCCGTCGGGCAGGGGGATCTGCTCCGAGACGAGGAACGCGTGGCCGGTCTTCGCGCTGATGCCGTGCCGGTCGAAGGCCGCCCTCAGCTCGGGGGCGCGGCCGACGAAGTCGAACGCCTCGACGGTGTCGAGGCCGATCGCGGCCAGGCGGGCGAGGCCGCCGTCGAGGTCGGGCTCGAGCGCGGCGTTCACCGTGTAGAGCTGGAGCGAGATGGTGGGCGTCATGGTGCGGGTCCTCTCGGGGCGGTCGGGAGCGGGCTGCGCGGTCATCGGACCGACTTGATCGGGAAGACGGCGATCGCGCCGAGGAGGACGGCGACGCCGGCCCCCCAGAGCATGAGCGTGTAGTTCTCGCCTGCGGTGCTGCCGACGTGGAGCAGGAACAGGCCGGCCGCCGGGGCGAGCGACTGCGGCAGGGCGTTCGCGATGTTGATGACGCCCAGGTCTTTGCCGGGGCGGTCGGCGTTCGGCAGCACGTCGACGATCAGGGCCGTGTCGATGGCGGTGTAGATGCCGAAGGCGAAGCCCATGATGATCTCGGCCACGTAGAACATGCCCACCGTGTCGGAGTGCGCCAGCACGACGAGGCCCACCGCCGTGAGGGCCGTCGAGCCCCAGACGAAGACCTTCCGCCGGGCGAGCTTGTCGGACGCCCAGCCCGAGAGGGCCGCGCTGACCATGAGGGCGATCGTGTAGAGCAGCACGCCGAAGGCGACGGCCGACGTCGCCGACTGGACGTCGAGCCCGATGTGGTCCTGCATGTAGAGCAGGCGGTACGTCGTGAACATGAACGTGCCGAACGTGATGAGGAACCGGCCCCACCAGGCCCAGCCGAAGTCGGGGTTCTTGAACGGGTTGGTCCAGAACGAGCTGACGATCGTGACCAGGCTGAACTTCTTCAGCGTGTAGGTCGGCAGCTCGTCGCGGGCGATGAAGCAGTACACGAGGATCAGCGCGATGGCGATGACGCCGGGCGCGATGAACAGCACGGGCAGGTTGCCGACCAGGTACACCGCGAGGTAGAGGCCGGCGAGGATGGCGATGTTCTGGGCGAGGGCGATCGCGCTCGAGGCCCGGCCGCGCTGCATCTCGGGCACGTTGTCGGCGAAGCTCGCCGTCAGGGCCGCGAAGACCGCGTTGGCCGAGATCTGCGCGACGAGCCAGCCGATCGTCAGCTGGCCGACGGTGTCGGCGTAGGCGATGTACGCCAGCGAGGCGACGAACACGAGCACGCCGCCGAGCATCCAGGGGCGGCGGCGGCCGAACCGGGTGCGGGTGCGGTCGGAGAGCGCGCCGGCCAGCGGGTTGGCGAAGAGCGCTCCGAAGGCCCCGATCGGCAGCACGGAGCCGATGATCGACGCGGGGTCGTCCGGGTTCAGCTGCTGGGCCTTGAGCGACATGCTCACGAAGACCGGCGAGAGCAGGGCGATGAAGAGGCCGAACTGGGCGAGGCCCAGCCCGAAGATGTACGTGCGCGTGACCTTGATCGTCGCGACGGGCTGCGTGACGCCCTCGTCGATCAGGCTGCCGGGCACGGGGGCCGTGCTGGCGATGCCGTCTTTCGGGTCGTCCATCGACGTCGGTGTCGTCATGACTCCTCCTTGAGTCATCAGGGGCCTGGGCCCGTTCCCGGTGCCTGTCGGCAGCGGCTGCGTCCTGAAAGCCGAGTGGGATTCAGTGCAGTGGCAGGACAGTAGCACCGAAAACAGCCACGTGGGGGTTTTCGCCGCCCGGACTTCTCCGGGCGCTCCTGCGGGGTACTGTCGTGCGATGTCCACGACCGGCGAGACCCGCGAGCGCGGCCCGTACGCGAAGGGCGTCCAGCGCCGTCAGGAGATCCTCGACCGCACCCTCGACGTGGTGGCCTCGCGAGGCATCGACGGCGCCTCCCTGCGGGCCATCGGCGAGGCGATAGGCGTCTCGCACGCCGCCCTGCGGCACTACTTCGACTCGCGCGAGGAGCTGCTGCTCGAGGTGCTCCGCGAGCGCGACGCGCACTCGGGCGTCGTCATGGGCGACACGGTCGGCGCCTTCGCCCGCCTCGGACTCGCCGCCGACGACAACGTCACGGTGCCCGGCCTCGCCACCCTGTACACGACCATGCTCGCGACCTCGGTCGAGCCCGGCAACGACAAGTCGCGCGAGTTCTTCGCCCGCCGGTTCGAGGAGGCGCGGGCCGGCCTCGCGAGGGAGCTCGCCGCCGAGCTCGCCGCCGCCGGTCGGCACACCGACCTCGACCTCGACCAGGTCGCCTCGCTGATCATCGCCGCGTTCGACGGCCTGCAGGTGCAGTGGCTGCTCGACCGCCGCGTGGACATCTCGGCGACCCTGCGCCTCCTCGAGCGGCTGCTCTAGCGGCGTCGCACCGTCGCACCGTCGCACCGGCGTCGCACCGTCGGACCGGCGTCGCACCGTCGGGACAGGGGGTGCAGTGCCGGATCGACGGTGCAGCTCCGGTCGGGCGGGGCCGGGCGGGCCGGGCTACTCGCCGAGGCCCTCGAGGGTGCCGCGCTGGTCGACGCCGCCGATGAAGACGTAGCACGAGACCGCCCGGTCGCCCTCGGCCCAGCTCGACTCGGAGGGGACGAGCGACGAGTACTCGACGACGGAGTCCTCCCACTCGATGCCGACGAAGCCGGCGAACGCCCCGTAGCAGAGGTCGTCGGCCTCGGCGCCGACCTCCTCCTGTCCGGGCCACGCACCGCCCGGCAGGTCGTCCTCGAGGTAGATCTCGGCCTGGTGCTCGTCGGGGCACGGCCGGACGTCGACGCCGGAGAGACCGCCGCCGGACATCGAGTCGGCCGCGAACGAGAAGCAGTCGCCCACGACGAGGTCGTAGGTCGAGGTGTCGGAGGTCGCCCCGGGGTCGGGGTCGAGCCCGCTGCCGCCCTCGGCACCGTCGTCGCCCGAGCCGTCGCCGCCGGTGCCCTGGTCGCCCGGCGCACCCGGGGCGCCGCTGTCGGGGTCGCCGCTGCCGGGCCCCTGCCACCAGCCCGACCCGGTGACGGCGGTCGTCACGGTGCTGACGCCCGCCACCACGCCCGTGCCGACGAGGGCGAGCACGAGCGTCGTCGCGGCCACGACTCCCGCGACCAGCAGCCCGCGGCGCCGCCGCGGCATCGGCGGACGCGCGAGCAGCGCGGGGGCCGAGCCGTCGAAGGCCGCGGGGGTCGGGATCGCCGGGGGCGCCGCGGAGCGGCTGAGGACGAACGGGGCGTCGGCCTCGCCCGGGCCGACCGAGTCGACCCAGCGCCAGACCGAGGCGACGACGGCGAGGGAGACGACCCGCGCCTCCGCGTCGGGGGCCACCGCGAGGGCCTCGCGGGCCCGCTCGGCGACGGGCGTGACCCCGCCGTGGTCGGCGTAGAGGCCGTGCGTCGACCACTCGCCGCCGTCGTCGGCGACGTCGAGCCAGAGCCGGTGCCCCAGGCGGAGCCGCAGCGCGTCGGCCCGCCAGCCGGGCGCGACGTAGTCGGAGGGGACGGTGCCGACCTCGAGGCCCGGCAGGTCGTGGCGCAGCCGCTCGGCGAGGCGCTCGAGCGAGGGCGGCACGGTCGGCGTCGTGGTCACGGGGACTCCTTCGGCGGAGGCTCGGGACGCACCGCTCCCGGGATCGTAGCCCGAGCAGCCGACGCCGGCGGCTCAGGCCTCGGCGGTGCCGTACAGCGAGTCGGGCAGCTCGCGCGTGAAGATCTCGGCGGTCTTCGGCCCGACGCCCGTGAGGGCCGTCAGTCGAGCGGTCAGCTCGCGGCGATCGGCGGACGACCGCACCAGGTGGCTGACCGAGCCCCAGTCGTCGACGACGTGGGCCATGACCTCGTGGAGCTCGTCGCTCATGACGTGGTCGATGCGCGCGTAGCTGCCCTCGTCGAGGAGCCGACGGAGCCCCTCGTGGTCGTGCTCGGCGAACCGGGCGGGGCTCGTCAGCCCGTGGTCGATCAGCACGCGGTACGTGTCGGCCGCGACGCTCTGCTGGACGGGCCGTCCGAACAGCACGCTGGCCAGCAGCCAGCGGTAGAGCTGCTGCGGCCGGCCGTCGCTCACGTCGATTCCGAGGTCGGAGGGGTGCTTCACGTCGTCGCTCATGCGTCCGTCGTACACCCGGCCGCGGTGCCAGGCGGGGGGACGCGAGGAGGCGCGGGGTGCCTCGACCGCACCCCGCGCCTCCTCGTCGGTCACCGTCCGGTGCCGGGGCCCGGCTCTCAGCGCGAGACGGACTCCAGTGCCGGGTAGTCGGTGTAGCCCGTGGCACCGTCGGCGTAGAACGTGGCGGGGTTCGGCTCGTTGAGCTCGGCCTCGCGCTCCCAGCGGGCGACGAGGTCGGGGTTCGCGATGGCCAGGCGGCCCACGGCGACGGCGTCGGCGTGGCCGTTCTCGACGAGGTCCTTCGCCTCGGCCAGGTCGGTGACCGTGCCGAAGCCGCTGTTGAGCACGACCGCCTGGCCGAGGCGACGGCGGAGGCGCTGCACGAGCTCGCCGCGCGGGTCGGCGTGCAGCACGCTCATGTAGGCGAGGCCGAGGGGCGCGAGGCCGTCCATGAGGGCGTCGTAGGTCGCGGTCACGTCGTCGAGGTCGGTCTCGACGACGTCCTGGATGTTGTGCATGGGCGAGATGCGGATGCCCACGCGGCCGGCGCCGATCGCGGCGGAGACGGCCTCGGCCACCTCGATGCCGAGGCGGGCGCGGGCGGCGGGGCTGCCGCCGTACTCGTCGGTGCGGACGTTCGACACCGGCGAGAGGAACTCGTGCAGCAGGTAGCCGTTGGCGCTGTGCAGCTCGACGCCGTCGAGGCCGGCCTCGAGGACGGCGCGCTTCGAGGCGGTGACGAAGTCCTGCACGACCTGGCGCACCTCCTCGGTGGTGAGGGCGTGCGGCACGGGGTAGTCGGCCTTGCCGGCGGGGACGTGCACCTGGCCGTCGATCGCCACGGCGCTCGGGCCGACGATGCGGTCGGTGCCCGTGACGTCGGTGTGCGAGACGCGTCCGGCGTGCATCACCTGCATGACGATGGTGCCGCCCTTCGCGTGCACCTCGTCGGCCACGCGCTTCCAGCCCGCGACCTGCTCGTCGGTGACGATGCCGGGCTGGCCGGTGTAGCCCTTGCCCTCCTGCGTGGGGTAGGTGCCCTCGGTGACGATCATGCCGAGCGTGGCGCGCTGGCCGTAGTGCTCGACGACGATGTCGCCGGGCACGTCGCCGGCGTCGGCGCGGGTGCGGGTCAGGGGCGCCATGGTGACGCGGTTCGAGAGGACGAGGTCGCCGAGCACGGCGGAGGAGAAGAGGTCCACGGAGGGGTCCTTCCGGTGGGGGTGAGGTGGGGTGTCGCGCCGTCGTGCGGCGCGGAGGTGGGGTGCCCGTCGTCGCGCACCTGCGTCCCAACACGGGGGCGGGCTCGGGCATTCCGCGGGGCGCAGGCGCGCTGGGCGCGTCCGGACGTGCGGGGGCGGGGCGCGGCGTCACGTTCTGGGCGTCACGTCGCGTCTCGCCGCGACGTGACGCGCAGACCGTGACGCGACGGCGTGCGCCGGGCGCCGCCGCCAGCGCCGCCCGGCGCCGCCGGGTCAGTCGGTGAAGGCCGCACGCACCGCCGCGACGTCGTCGCCGCCGTGGCCGCGGTCGGCGGCGGTCGCGTAGAGGCCGGCCAGCGCCTCCAGCAGGGAGGGGTCGAATGACGTGCCCTCGGCGGCCGCGCGCATCAGGGCGATGTCCTTGCGGAGCCCGTCGAGCGCGAACTGGGCCGGGTACTCCCCCGCGATCATCGTGGCCCCCTTCAGGTGCGCGTAGGGGGTGTCGGACTGCCCGCCGTCGATCGCGTCGAGGAAGAGCTGCGGGTCGAGCCCGAACGACTGCGTCAGCGCGAGCGACTGGGCGGTCGCGGCGGTGATGGAGGCGATCCACGCGTTGGCTGCCAGCTTCAGGGCGGTGCCCTGGCCGACGGACGGGCCGGCCGTGATCGTCTTCGCGCCCATCGCGTCGAGGACGGGCTGCACCCGGGCGAGCAGGTCGGGGTCGCCGGCCGCGAGCATGACGAGCGCGCCCGTCTCGGCGGGCTTCTTCGTGCCGAGCATCATCGCCTCGACGAGCGGGACGCCGCGCTCGGCCGCGAGGTCGACGACGCGCCCGGTGTCGGCCGCGCCGATGGTGCTGGCCTGGAGCCAGACGGGGGCCGCGGCGCCGGTCTGCGCGTCGGTCGCGGGCTGGTCGGTGTCGGGCTGGTCGGTCGCGGGCTGGTCGGTGTCGGGCTGGTCGGTGTCGGGCTGGTCGGTGGCCTCGCGCAGCACGTCGACGACGGCGTCGCCGTCGAACAGCACCGTGACGACGACCTCGGCCCCGGCGACGGCCTCGCGGACGGTGTCGACGACGGTCGCGCCGTCGTCGGCGAGCGGCTGGGCCTTCTCGCGGGTGCGGTTCCACGTCGTGACGTCGTGCCCTTCGCGCAGGAGCGTCCGCACGACGCCCGTCCCCATGATCCCCGTGCCCAGTACCGCGACCTTCATCTGCCTGCTCCTCGTCGGCGGCCACGGGATCGCCGGGCCGCGTCGTCGTCGTGGCGGGCCTGTCGCCGCCGCGCTCGACGGTACGCCGAGGGGCCGGGGCGACGCCGTGCGCGACCGCACGGTCTGCGGGGAGCGGGTCGCTCCTCCGGCGGGCGTCGCGGGGCGGGCGGTCTGCGGGACGCGACCCGCGCCTCCGGACGGCCGGTCAGGAGGCGCGGGCCGCGTCAGTCGACCTCGCCCGACCCGAGGGGGTCGCGTCGGATCGCCCGGCGCACCCGCTCGACGACCGACGGGGCCGGCGGCTCGTTGTAGGCGCCCGCCTCCTCCTGGCCGCTGAGGCGCTGGATCGCGGCCATCACCTCGTCGGTCGCGTGCCGTCGCGCGCGGCCCGACTTCGCGTCGCCGTGGCGGGAGAGGTCGAGGGGCTCGCCGAACTCCACGGTGAACCGTCGGAGGCGCGGGATGGTCGTGCCCACGGGCTGCAGGTCCTGCGTGCCGGTGAGCGCCACGGGGACGACGGGCGCCCCGCTCGTGAGTGCCAGCCAGGCCACCCCGGTGCGGCCGCGGTAGAGGCGGCCGTCGAGGGAGCGGGTGCCCTCGGGGTAGATCGCGAAGGCGTCGCCGGCCGTGAGGCGCTCGAGGCCGAGGTCGAGCGACTGCTGGGCGGCGGCCCCGGCACCGCGCTCGACCCCGATCGCGCCGATGCCGGCGAAGAACGAGCGGCGGAGGCGGCCCTTCAGGCCGGTGCCGGTGAAGTACGAGTTCTTCGCGAGGAAGGCGACCTCGCGCGGGGCCATGAGCGTGATGACGACGCTGTCCATGAACGACAGGTGGTTGCTCGCGAGGATCACGGCGCCGGTGCGCGGGACGTTGCGGCGACCGACGATCTTCGGGCGCCACGTCAGGCGGACCAGGGGCGCGAGGAACGCTCGGCTGACGAAGGTGAGCATGGTCAAGGGTGGCGCAGGGTGCATGCCCGAGCGGGCATGCGGGGCGGGCGGGCGTGGCGTGGGGCCTCGTCGCGGCGGTCGCGTCGCGTCGGGCGCGTCGCGTCGCGTCGGGCCCGCCCGGTTGGGCGCGCGGGTGTCCACGGATCGTCGCCCGAGGTCTCGTGGCGCGACGATCCGTGGACGACCGTGGGGACGCGGGACGCGTGACGCCCGGTCGGGTGCCGGGGGTGTCGGGGGCACCCGCGGGGCACCCGGTGCTCTCAGGAAGGCCACCCCTCTCACCCTCTGCCGGGGACACGGGGTGTCCTCCGGAGAGAGGATCGCGAGGCTTTCTCATTGCTCGTATGCTCGCGGCATGGGGAACGAACGAGGGACGACGACGCAGCCGGGGACGCTGCCGTCCGGGGGCGCCGCGGCGTCGACGGCCGACGCAGCTGCACCGGTCGGTGCGGCCACGCCCTTCGTCGAGCGGGCCCCGATGTCCGTCACCGGTGCCCGGGGGACGGCGCGGGCCGCCCGTGCCCCGCGTCGACGACGCCTGCGTGACGTCGCGGTCGAGGACGACCGCCGCGATGCCGTCCTCCCCTTCGCGCCCAGCCGGGCCCGCCGGGCCGGCTACGTCGCGGGACCGGCCGTCTATGCCTGGTTCGCCGTGATCGAGATCGTCGGGGCCGTCACCGTCGCGGCGTTCGAGGAGCCCTGGGCCACGGTCTCGTCCCTGCTGTACGTGATCGCCGCCGTGATCTCGGTGGCCGTGGCCGTCACGATGATCGTCGCCCAGGTGCAGGGCAGCCGCGGCCGGACCGCCTCGAAGGCGGCGGTGCGGGCGGTCTACCTCGTCGGTCCGGTCGCGGGCGCCTTCGTGCTGGCCGCCGCCTACGTCTCGCGCCTCAACGGCGGGCCCTTCATCGGCGGCTTCGAGGCGATGTTCGGCACGACGCTCGCGCTGATGCTGCTCTGGCGTCGCGTGAGCCAGGTCGGCCCCGGCCCGCGGTAGCGGCGCGCTCCCGTTCTCGGCGAGGGCGGGTGTCCGTGCGCGAGGGCGGGTCGCCGACGACCCGCCCTCGACCGCGAACACCCGCCCTCGCGGAAGACGCACGGACGGCCGGGCGCACGGGCGCACGGGCGCACGGACGGGCGGACGCACGCACGCACGGCGCGCGCCTGCGCGCACACGCGAACGCCCCGCCTCGCGTGGAGGGGGGCGGGGCGGGCGCGGCGCGTCAGCGCCAGTCGTCGGGGGGCTCGGCCTCGTCGTAGGGGTCGTAGGGCGGCTCGTCGTCGAGGGGGAACGGGTCGGGCTCGGCAGCCGGCGCCGCGGAACGACCTCGACCGGTGGCCGGGGCGGTCGAGCGCGCGGGTCGAGCGGACGGGGGCGCGGCGGGGGCGTCGCCGCCGTCGCCGCCGCCGACGAAGCGCGGGCCCGCGGTCGTGCCGGCCTCGGCGCGCTCGGCCGCCGACGCGGCGGCCTCCTCGGGCGACGTCCCGGCGACGACGTCGAGCACCTGCTGCCCGTACGTGTCGAGCTTCTTCTGGCCGACTCCGCTGATGCCGGCGAGCTCGCCCATCGAGGACGGCTTCGCCGCCGCCACCCCGCGCAGGGTGACGTCGCCGAAGACCACGTACGCCGGCACGCCCTGGGCCTTCGCGACGCCGGCACGCCAGGCGCGCAAGGTCTCGAACAGGGGCACGTCGGCCGCGTCGAGGTCGGCCGACCCCGAGCCCGAGCGGGAGCCCCGCGACCCTGAGCCGGAGCCCGACCGGGACCCGCGAGCACGCGGCGCCTTCTCCGGCTCGCGTCGCAGCCGGACGGGCTTGGCGCCGGAGAGCACCTCGGCCGCCGCGTCGGTGATGAGCAGCGTGCCGTAGCCGTCGGGCGACACCGTGAGCACGCGCTGCGCCAGCAGCTGCCGGACCACGCCGCGCCACTCGGTGTCGCTCAGCTCGGTGCCGATGCCGAAGGTCGAGAGCTGCTCGTGGCGATTCTGGGTGACTCGGGGGGTGACCTTGCCGAGGAGGATGTCGATGATCTGGCCCGCGCCGAACTGCTGGTCGCGCTCGCGCTTGAGGCGGACGATCGTCGACAGCAGCTTCTGGGCGGGCACCGTGCCGTCGAGCGACTGAGGCGGGTTCAGGCAGGTGTCGCAGTTGTGGCAGGGCGTGCTGGCCTGGCCGAAGTAGCCGAGCAGCTGCACGCGGCGGCACTCGACCGTCTCGCAGAGCGCGAGCATGGCGTCGAGGTGGGCGCTCAGCTTGCGGCGGTGCTCGGCGTCGCCCTCGGACTGGTCGATCATGCGGCGCTGCTGCATCACGTCTTGCAGGCCGTAGGCGAGCCACGCGGTCGACGGCAGGCCGTCGCGCCCTGCTCGGCCGGTCTCTTGGTAGTAGCCCTCGACCGACTTCGGCAGGTCGAGGTGGGCGACGAAGCGCACGTCGGGCTTGTCGATGCCCATGCCGAAGGCGATGGTGGCGACCATCACGATGCCGTCCTCGCGGAGGAAGCGCGACTGGTTGCGCGCCCGCGTGCCCGCGTCGAGGCCCGCGTGGTACGGCAGCGCCGCGATGCCCTGCTTCACGAGGAACTCGGCCGTGCCCTCGACCGACTTGCGCGACAGGCAGTAGACGATGCCCGCGTCGCCGTCGTGCTCGGCCCGGATGAAGCGCAGCAGCTGCTGCTGCGGGCCGTCCTTCGCCTCGATGCGGTACTGGATGTTCGGCCGGTCGAAGTCGGCGACGAAGTGCGCGGCGTCGTCGAGCTCGAGCCGGCGGGAGATCTCGCGGTGGGTCGTCTCGGTCGCGGTCGCGGTGAGGGCGAGGCGCGGCACGTCGGGCCAGCGCTCGTGCAGCACCGACAGCTCGAGGTAGTCGGGTCGGAAGTCGTGGCCCCACTGCGCCACGCAGTGGGCCTCGTCGATCGCGAAGAGCGAGACGCGTCCGCGGTCGAGCAGGTTCTTCGTCGAGTCGAGCTTGAGGCGCTCGGGCGCGAGGTAGAGCATGTCGAGCTCGCCGGCGACGAAGGCCTGCTCGACCGCACGCCGCTGGTCGGGGTCTTGCGTCGAGTTGAGGAACGACGCCCTGACGCCGACCGCCTCGAGGGCGTCGACCTGGTCTTGCATCAGCGCGATGAGCGGCGAGACGACGACCCCGGTGCCGGGCCGCACGATCGCGGGCACCTGGTAGCAGAGCGACTTGCCGCCGCCGGTCGGCATGAGCACGAGGGCGTCGCCGCCGCCGACCACCTGGTCGATGATGGCCGCCTGGTCGCCGCGGAAGGCGTCGTAGCCGAAGACGCGGTGCAGCACCTCGAGGGGCGTGCTGCCGGGCGAGGGGGCGGCGGGGGCGGGGGGAGCTGTCGTCACCAGGCGAGTCTAGGAGGCGGTACCGACGCTCTCAGGCGGCCCGCGCCTCCTGGGGGGGAGGGCGTCCGACGCCGAGGGCTGGGGAGGAGCGGAGCTCCCCCGACCTGTCGAACGCGCGCACCGCGAGCCAGGCCCAGACGGGGGTGCAGACCACCGTGACCGCGAGGCCGATCGGGCTGCCGTCGCTCGAGCCGGTGCCGGCGAACGGCGCCAGCAACAGGAAGAGCACCGTGTTGTTCAGCACGTGGCCGACGATCGCGGCCTCGAGCCCGCCGGTGCGCCAGGTCAGCCACGCGGCCGTGACGCCGAAGACGGCGACGTCGACGATGCCCCACGGGTTGTAGGCGTGCGACAGCGCGAAGGCCACGGTCGGCACGATGACGGCCACGGCCGGCCACGCGATCCACGAGCCCAGGGCCTGGGTCGCGAAGCCGCGGAAGACGTATTCCTCGGCGCTCGCCTGCAGCGGCACCAGCAGCAGGATCACCACGACCGACCACGCCAGCGCGGTCGGTGGCGTCGTGACCGGCCCCGTCCCGAGCGGGTCGCCGACGACGAGCGGCACGACGAGGTAGCTGAGGCCGACGGTCAGGCCCATGAAGACGGCGGCGGGCCCGAGCGAGCGCAGCATCCACCGCCAGCGCAGTCGGCCGACGACGCTCGAGAGCTGACCGGACGAGCCGAGCCCGGTCAGCCGGACGGCGATCAGCACCGCCGGCAGCATCGTGGCGATCGAGCCGAGCGTGGCCAGCAGCACGAGCGGCTGCGACGAGTCGAGCGGGTCGTCGACGATGCCCGCGCCGAGGGCCGCCGCCGCGGGCTGCCCGCCGACCGAGCGCACGACGGCGTAGAGCGCCAGCACGACCGCGTTCGAGAAGACGAGGTAGAGGAACGCCCCGAGCAGCAGCGCGAGCACCGGCTTGTACCAGCGGTACCTCGGCAGCTCGCGGAACAGGCGGTGGTAGGCGACGGTCACCCGACGAGGCTAGCGCCGCCGTCCGACGACCAGCCGTGCCCGCACGCCGACGGCCCGGCCGCACCTCGTGAGGTGCGACCGGGCCGTCCGGGTCCGTGCGGGTGGTGCGGGCCGAGCCCTGCGTGGTCAGTCCGCGGTGGTGCCCGACGCGTCCGCGGCGAGGCGGCGACGACAGAGGCGCGTGACGGTCAGCGCACCGGCGCCGGCCACCAGCAGGGCGAGCGCCAGGGCGAGGCCCGAGAAGGCCGCGTCCGAGCCGGTGTAGGCGAGGTCGCCGCCGGCGGGTGTCGTCCCGGGGCCCGAGCCGCCGCCCGCGCCGGGGGCGGCGGGGTCGGTCGGCGTGACGGGCTGCGTCGGGTCGACGGGCTGCGTCGGGTCGACCGGCAGCGTCGGGTCGACCGGCAGCGTCGGGTCGACCGGGTCGACCGCCGCGGCCAGCTCGAGCGTGGCCTCGTCCGGGATCTGCACGGCGACCGTCACGACGGTGTCGGTGCCGGGCACCGAGACCTGCAGCTCGCGCACGGCCGCGGTGCCGACGTCGCCCTGGGCGCCGTCGACGACGTCGAGCTTCAGCTGGGCACGTCCCTGCTCGTCGCTCTGGTCGACGATGGTCGCGTCGATCGGCACCTGGCCGAGCGAGCGTCCCTCGTAGGCCACGTCGAGCGCGGCGGGGGCCTCCTGGTCGCTGAAGGTCAGCGACGAAAGGTCGACCGTGATCGTGTCGCCGAGCGCGTAGCCGGTGGCGGGCACCACGTCGGGCGACGAGACGCCGACGGCGCGCTGGGCGAGGTCGGGCGACACGACGGGGTTCGACGCGAAGTAGTCGACGGCGCTCTGCAGGTCGATCTTGCCGCTGTCGGCCTGCGACGAGGCGCCGGCGAGGGCGGTGAAGTTGTCGCCGCCCGAGGCGAGGAACGAGTTGACGGTCACCTTGTAGGTGGCGGCCTCGTCGAGCACGACGCCGTCGAGGGTGACGACGCCGACGCGCTCGCCCTGCGCGGCGGCGGGGTCGTACGTGTACGACAGCCCCTTCGAGACGCCGAGCTTGAGGAACGGCCGCGACGAGCCCGCGGGCTGCCACTGCTGCTCGAGCGTCGCGCGGATCTGCGCGCCGGTCAGGTCGGAGACGACCAGGGTGTTCGCGAAGGGCTGCACGGCCGCGGCCTCCTGGTAGGTGACCACGCCGTCGGCGTCGCCGGGAGCACCGCTGGAGGCGTAGGCCAGGTCGGCGCGGAGGCCGCCGGGGTTCATGAGGGCGAGCTGCGCCTCCTGGTCCTGGGTGGCCGCGAGCTGCGCGTCGGCGACCAGGTTGCCGAGGGTGGACTCGCCGCCCCGGTTCTCGGAGCCGTCGCTCTGGCGGGCGCGGTTCAGGTCGCCCGTGACGGTGCCGACCGGCTCGCGGCCGGCGACGGCGGCGAACGCCTCGGCGTCGGCGACGATCCCGGCGACGGTCGGGTCGGGGTCGGCCGACTCGTAGAGGGGGACGAGCTCGCTCGTGACGGTGTTCTCGCCGGTCACGTCGTCGTGCGCGACGACGAGGTGGCTGAGGTTCGCGCCGTAGCTGCCGGTCTGGACGATCGGGCGGGGCTTCGTGCCGCCGGTCGGGACGATGTCGGTGAAGTCGTACGTGGCGTGCGTGTGCGCCGAGAGGATGGCGTCGACCGAGGGCGAGACGTTGAGCGCGATGTCGGCGAAGTCGGAGTCGCCCGTCGCGTCGGCCTCGTCGGCGGAGGCGTTGCCCTCGTGCACGAGCAGCACGATGACGTCGGCCTCGGCGTTGCCCGCCTCGTCGACGCCGTCGGTGAGCTCGGCGGCCGCGTCGTTGACCGAGTCGACGATGTCGCGGAACTCGAGGCCCTCGATGCCGGCCGGGCTGACCAGCTCGGGCATGAGCTCGGTGATCGCGCCGATGAAGCCGACCTGCACGCCGTCGACGTCCTGGACGGAGTAGGGGTCGTACGCGCGCTCGCCGGTCGCCGTCTCGTAGATGTTCGCGTTGACGTAGGGGAACTCGCTGTTCGCGGTGACCCGACCGTTGAAGTCGTCCTGGCCCTTGTCGAACTCGTGGTTGCCGGGGGTGCTCACGTCGAGGCCCATGGCGTTCAGCGCGTCGAGCGTCGGCTCGTCGTCCTGGATGAACGAGGTGAAGGTCGAGGCGCCGATGTTGTCGCCCGACGACACGAAGAGCGTGTTCGGGTTGGCGGCGCGGTACTCGTTCACCTTGCCGGCCATGACGGCCGCGCCGGCCGTCGGGGAGGACTCCTGCGCGAGGCGACCGTGGAAGTCGTTGATGCCGAGGATGTCGATGGTGGTCGTGTCCGCCTGCGCCGGGACGGCGGCGACGAGGCCGGCTCCCAGCGTGGCGACGGCGACGAGGGAGAGGGCCGCACGACGTCGTCGCGCCCCCGTCCCGGTCGTGGTGGTGGAGGGGCGGCTCTCGCGCATGCTGTGGGGTTCTCCTGGTGGGCCGGCTGGTGCGGGGGCGATGTCGGCGGTGTACCCCGCACGGGGGCCCGACCACACGACCCTAAGCAAGCGCTGTGAACTCTGACAAGCCCCTCGTGCCGTTCGTCACGTGTTGTTAACGCGACGGTCGTCGCCGAGTCGACGAGGCGGCGACCAGCCCCCGGCCAGCAGCCGTTCAGTCGGCGATCAGCCGCTTCCCGAGCACGACGGCGTCCGCCGGCTCGTACCCGAGGCGCCGCCACGCGGCCAGGGCGGGCTCGTTGCCGGTCCGCACCATGAGCTGCAGCTTCGGGCAGCCGGCCTCGGTGAGCAGGCGCTCGACCTCGGCCACGAGGCTCCGCGCGCGGCCCGCACCGCGGAGCGACGGCGACACCGCGACGTAGTGGAGCCAGCCACGGTGGCCCTCGTGACCGGCCATGGCCGTGGCGACCAGCGCCTCCTCGCGTCCGTCGCCCGGCTCGACGCCGACCAGGAAGAGCTCGGGCTGCACGAGCAGCTTGCGGGCGATGTCGGCGCGGGGGTCGTTCCAGGGTCGGGTGAGGCCGCACTCCTCCCAGAGGGCGACGACGGCCTCGGTGTCGGCGGGCTCGAACGGACGGATCTCCATCGCCCGATCGTGCCAGACCGGCGGGGGCCGGGACGAGCACCCCCGAGGAGGCGCGGTGCCGTCGAGCCCCGGAGCCGCCGGTAATAGGGTGGGTCGTCCCCCGCCGCGCCGCCCCGGTCGAGCCGTGCGGCCCTCCCCGACCCGACCTGAGACACCGAGGTGCCCGAGTGACCGCAGCTCCCCGCCGACTGGCCGTGCTCGGCTCCCCGATCGGGCACTCGCTGTCGCCGACGCTGCACGCCGCGGCCTACGACGTGCTCGGCCTCGACTGGGAGTACGGCCGGGCCGAGGTCGCCTCGGGCGGGCTGACCGCCTTCGTCGACGGGCTCGACGCGTCGTGGCTCGGGCTCAGCCTCACCATGCCGCTGAAGCGCGAGGTGCTGCCGCTGCTCGACACCGTCTCGCCGCTCGCCGCCGACCTCGGCGTCGCGAACACGGTGGTGCGCGGCGACGACGGCGCTCTGCACGGGCACAACACCGACGTCGACGGCATCGTCCGCTCGGTCGAGCGACGGCACGACGCCCGGCCCGCCGCCGCCACGATCCTCGGCGGGGGCGCCACGGCGGCCTCGGCGATGCTCGCGGCGCACCGTCTCGGGGCACGGTCGTTCTCGGTGCATCTCCGCACCCCGGGCAAGGCGGGCGAGCTCACGTCGCTCGCGGCGTCGCTCGGCGCCGACGTCTCGGTCGCGCCGCTCACCGAGCTCGCCGTGCTCGGGCCCCTCGACTTCGTCGTCAGCACCCTGCCCGGCGGCGCGGCCGACGACCTGCACCTGGCGCCGCGCAGCGCCTCCTCCGTGCTGTTCGACGTCGCCTACGACCCGTGGCCGACGCGCCTCGCGAGCCGCTGGGCCGAGCAGGGCGGGATCGTGCTGAGCGGGCTCGACATGCTCGTCGAGCAGGCGATCGGGCAGGTGCGGCTGTTCGTGGCGGGCGACGCGCGCTCGGCCGGCGCGGTGCGGCCCGACACGGCGCTGCCCGACGAGGACGCGGTGCGGGACGCGATGCGACGCTCGGTCGGGCTGCCTGCGCAGCCGAGCCGCGCCTCCTCGTCGGTGGGTGGCTGACGTGCGGCCCGTGCCCCGGCCCGTGACCCTGCGGTCGATCACGCTCGGCGACGGGACGCCCGCGATCTGCGTGCCGCTCGTCGCCGCGACCGCCGACGCCCTCGCGGGCCGCGCGGCCGAGCTGGCCGACGCGGCCGGGCCGTGGCGTGACGCCGTCGACGTCGTCGAGCTCCGGCTCGACCACCTCACGGCCGTCGACGACCTCGACCGCGTCGCCGAGGCCGTCGGCGTCGTGCGCGCGGCGCTGCCGGACGAGGTGCCGGTGATCGCGACGTTCCGCACGAAGCAGGAGGGCGGGGCGCGCGACATCACGCCCGACGCCTACGGCCGCCTGCTCGAGCGGCTCATCGGGCTCGACGCCGCGACCCGGCCCGACGTCGTCGACGTCGAGATGTACACGCAGCCCGACGTGCTGGAGCGGGTCGTCGACGCCGCCCATGCGGCCGGGATCGTCGTGCTCCTGTCGTCGCACGACTTCACGGCGACGCCCGATCGGGCCGAGATCGTCTCGCGCCTCGTCGAGCAGCAGGAGCACGGCGCCGACGTGGTCAAGCTCGCGGCGATGCCCCGGGAGCCGGCCGATGTGCTCACGCTGCTCGCCGCGACCGAGGAGTTCCGCCGCGGACCGGGGCTCGTGCCGGCCGTCACCATGTCGATGGGCGCGCTCGGCGCGGTGTCGCGGCTGGCCGGCGACACGGTCGGGTCGGCGATGACGTTCGGCGCCGCGGGCGAGGCGAGCGCGCCGGGCCAGGTCGACGCTCGATCGCTGCGGGCGGCGCTGCGGGCTCTCGGCGGCACGCTCGGCTGAGGCGAGGGTCCCCGGCGGTGCCGCCTGTTCTCCACCACCGGGAATCGAACGACGGTCGTCGCTCTGAAAGGAGTCACAGGGGCGGCACCGGCCGGGGTGTGACGAGGTTACCTCAGGTCGCGCGCGTCGTCAGCCCCCTTGACTTCGCGGCACGCGGTGACGGGCACGAGCTGCCGACCGCAGCGACCCTCGACCCCCAGACCGGGTGGGTCACGTAACCGGGGAGGCGCGGGGTCGGTACGGTGAGGCACCCGACGAGACCCGTCGTCGGCTACCCAAGGAGACCACATGAGCATCGGCGGCGGCATCGCCTTGATCGTGATCGGCGCGATCCTCGCGTTCGCTCTCGACTTCCAGGTCGCAGGGATCGACATCCAGCTGATCGGCTACATCCTCATCGGTGCGGGCGTCGTCGTGACGCTGCTCGGCATCGTCTTCCTCACGCGTCGTCGTCAGGTCACCTCGACCTCCCGCACGGCCGTCGACCCCACGAGCGGCGAGCAGGTCACGCGCCGCTCGACCACGGACGGCGGCGGCCCGGTCGTCTGACCCGCGCCACCCGCACGACCCCCGGCGGGCCGTGCGTCCCCTCGGCACCGGCCGGGACGGGACGCACGGCCCGCCGCCTGCGTGTCGGGGCTCGGGGTCACGGGCCGAGGGCTCGGGCTCGGGGTCACGGGCCGAGGGCTCGGGGTCGGCGTCACGGGCCGACCGTCGACCGGAGCGTCGACGACCCGTCGGGCAGCCGGCGCACCTCGAGGCGGTCGGCGATGCGCTGCTTGAGCTCGTCGACGTGGCTCACGATGCCGATGACCCGGCCTGAGTCGGACAGCCGCCCGAGCTCGGTCATGACGGCGTCGAGCGTCTCGGGGTCGAGCGAGCCGAACCCCTCGTCGACGAAGAGGGTGCCGAGCTCGAGCCCGCCGGCCTCGGCCTGCACGACGTCGGCGAGGCCGAGCGCGAGGCTGAGCGAGGCGTAGAACGTCTCGCCGCCCGAGAAGCTCGCGGGGTCGCGGGTGCTGTCGGTCGTCCGGTCGCGGATCGCCAGGGCGAGCCCCGTCTTGCGCGAGCGCGACCCCTGCTCGCGCTCGTCGGACGACTCGAGCGCGTACCGGCCGCTCGACATGACGGCGAGCCGCACGTTCGCGGCGGCCACCACGTCGGCGAAGCGGCGCAGCAGCACGTAGGTGCCGAGCGTGACGCCGGTCGGGTTCACCGACGAGGAGGCGCTGGCCAGGTCGGCCATCCGCACCACCGCCCGCGCCTCCTCGGCCACCTCGGCCCCGGCGGCCTCCGCTCGCCGCAGCGCCGCGAGGGCCTCGCCCGACCGCGTGGCCCGGTCGCGGGCCCGGGCCGCGTCGTCGGTGCGCTCCGCCAGCTGCGCCTCGGCCTCGTCGAGGCGGGCGCGGGCGGCGGCGACGTCGACGGGCTCGTCGCCGGTCAGGGCCGCGACGGTCGGCTCGAGCAGCCCGGAGGTGACGACGGCGGCCTCGACGTCGTGGGCGGAGACGCGGGCCCGGAGCGCGGAGCGCTCGCCCGGCTCGAGCGCGGCGGCCGCGGCCGCCCCGGCGTCGGGGAAGCCCGACCTCTCGAGGGCGTCGGCGAGCTCGCGGCGCCGCTCGTCGCGGCGGTCGCGCGCCGCGTCGTGGGCACGCGTCGCCTCGACCAGGACGTCGAGGGCGTCGGCGCGCCGGGTGACGGCCGCGACCCGGTCGGCGACGGAGGCCGAGGCGGCGCCGGCCTCGAGCGCCCCGGCGACGACGGTCGCGTCGTCGTCGAGCTGACGGCGGTCGCCGTCGAGTCGTTCCCGCCGCGTCGCCCGTTCGAGTCGCTCGGCGTCGAGCCGGCCGCGGACGGCCTCGGTCTCGGCGTCGAAGTCGCGGAGCGTCGCGACGGCCGCGGCCTCCGCCGCGACGGCCGCGCGGGCGGCCTCGAGGTCGCTCGTCGCCCGCTCGACGGCGGCCTGTGCGGTCTCGCGGTCGACGTCGCCGAGCCCGAGGAGCGCGTCGTCTCGACGGGTCGTCGCCGTCCGCCAGGCCGCGGAGGCGTCGGCCTGGGCTCCCTGCGCCGACCGCGTCGCACCGGCGGCCTCCTCGACGTCGTCGTCGGACGGGTGGTCGTCGGTGAGCGAGGCGGGAGCGGGGTGGTCGACCGAGCCGCAGACCGGACACGGCTCGTCGTCGACGAGGGCCGCGGCGAGCTGACCGGCCATGCCCGCGATCTGGCGTCGGCGGAGGGCGGACTCGGTCTCGACGGCGGCGAGGGCCCGCTCGGTCGCCGTGACGAGCAGGTCGGCGAGGCGGTCGGCCTCGCTCCGGTGCCCGTCGAGGAGGTCGACCGCGGCCAGGGTGCGGCGGGCGTCCGTGAGGGCGGCCTCCGCCACGGGGACGGCGGAGGCCGCGGCGGCGACCGCCGCGCGGGCCGCGTCGAGCTCGGCACGGCGCCCGGGACGCTGCACGAGGTCGGCCGTCGTCTCGGCGAGCCGGTCGTCGAGGCGCACGAGGTCGGCCTCGGCCACCTCGAGGGCGCGGCGCCGCCGGGGCAGCTCCCGCTCGAGCGCGGCGACGGTGCCGAGCCCGACGAGGTCGGCCCGGAGCGCGTCTCGTCGCGCGACGAGCAGCCCCAGGGCGGTGGAGAGGGACGCGTGCGCCGCGTCGGCGTCGGTGTCGGTGTCGGCGTCGGTGTCGGTGTCGGTGGCGGCGTCCCTGAGGTCGGCTACGGCTGCGGCTGGTCCTGCGCCGTCGGTCGCGCCGTGCTCCTCCGCGGTCGCCCGTGCGTCGGCCAGGCGCTCCCCGGCGCGCTCGAGGGCCGCCTCGGACTCTCGGGCCCCGCGGGCGGAGCCGACCACGCCGTCGGCGCGACCGGCCGCGTCGAGGCGGAGCCGCGCCTCCTCGACGTCGGGCTCGGCCTCGGCCAGCCGCCGCGCACGCTCGAGCAGCTCGGAGCGACGATCGAGGGCCGCGCGCCGTCGCACCTGCTCGTCGTGGTGGGTCGCGGCCTCGTCGCGGGCCGCGCGGGCGGTGTCGCGGCGGGCGGCCTCGACGTCGGCGTGGTGCATCAGTCGGCCGAGGACGGCGTCGAGGGCCTCACCGTCGATCGTGGCGGCGCCGCCGAGTCCGACGGCCTGCTCGAAGGCCTCGCCGACGGTCGGCCGAGCCGGCTCGGCGACGAGCGCCTGCTCGCCGACGTCGACGGCGACGTCGTCGGAGGCCAGCCCGTCGGCGGCGGACCCGTCGACGGCCGGCCCGTCGGCGCTCGCTTCGTCGCCGCCGACCCCGACGGCCTCGCGCAGCCGGGCGACCCCGAGCTCGACGGCGCGGTCGGCCGCGGAGACCGCCGCGTGCGCCGCCCGCCGCCCCTCGACGAGCTGCGCGGTGGTCTGCTCGTAGATCTCGGTGCCGAAGAGCGACTGCAGCATGAGTCGGCGCTGCTCGCCGGTGGAGCGGAGGAAGGCCGCGAACTCGCCCTGCGGGAGCACCACGGTCTGCACGAACTGCTGCCGTGTCAGGCCGAGGATGCGGGCGATCTCGCCCCCGACCTCTTGCGTGCTGGTCGACACCGGCTCGCCCCCGACGGCGTCGGGCGACGTCAGGCGGCTCAGCGAGGCCGTCGCGTTGGCGGTCGTCGTGCCCGTGCCGCGCGACTTGGGGCGCTGCCACTTCGGCGTCCGCCGGACGCGGTGCACGCCCGCCGCCGTCTCGAAGACGAGCTCGACGAACGGCTCGACCCCGGGCGGCGCGTGGTGGCTGCGCAGGCGGTCGATGCTCGCGCCCTCGCCCGCGAGCCCGCCGTAGAGCGCGAAGACGATCGCGTCGATGACGGTCGACTTGCCGGCGCCGGTCGGGCCCTCGAGCAGGAAGATGCCCGAGGCCCCGAGCGCCGCGAAGTCGACGGTGTGCTCGCCGGCGTACGGACCGACCGCGCAGAGGGTGAGGCGATGCAGGATCACGCGCTGGCCTCGCTCGCCCGGGCCTGCTCGTACGCGTGGCGCAGCGCGGCGAGCTCGGGCTCGCTGGCCGGCCCGCCCGAGGCGAACGCGACGAAGTCGGCGGCGACCTCGACCGGGTCGGTCTCGGCCGTGACGACCCGCAGCCGGGGCTGGTCGACGGCGCCGACCGGGGTGTGCAACACGACGAGCGCGTGGGGGAAGCGCTCCGTGACCCGGGCGTACAGGCGGTCGGGATGCACCGGGTCGGTCACGCTGACGCGCAGCCAGGCGTCGGCGAGGTGGTCGTGACGCCCGTCGAGCAGGTGCCCGAGCGTGTCGGTCACCTCGGCCAGGCGCCGCGGCACGGGCGTCGGCACCAGCTCGACCTCGACCGACCCGTCGGCCGCGAGGTCGACGAGCGCCGTCGACTTCACGTGCCCGACCTCGCCGAACGAGAAGGCCAGCGGCGACCCCGAGTAGCGCAGCACCGGGCGCACGTCGCGGGCCGGGCCGACGCGCTGGGCGCCGTGCAGGTGGCCGAGGGCGACGTAGTCGACGCCGGCGAACACCCCGCTCGGCACCGAGTCGACGCCGCCGACGCGGATGTCGCGCTCGCTGTCGCTGACGGCCCCGCCCGAGACGAAGGCGTGGGCGACGACGACCGAGCGCGTGCCGGGCCTCGCCGCCAGGTCGCCCCGCACGCGCCGGAGCGCGGCCGAGACGACGGCCTCGTGCGACCGCGCGAGCGGCTCGGGGACCGGCGGCGGGGCGTCGGGGCCGACCCGCGCCTCCTCCGCGGAGGGGTCGGTGGGCCCCGCGGCAGCCGAGGGCTCGGCCAGCGTGTGCCGCGCGGTGTCGGGGTCGAGGTAGGGCAGCCCGTAGAAGGCGACCGGTCCGTGCTCGTCGTGCACGACGACGGGCTCGGCGAGGCGCTCGACCGAGGCGAGCACGTGCAGCCCCGGTCGCATCAGCTCGGCCGCGAAGCCGAGCCGCACCGCCGAGTCGTGGTTGCCCGGCGTGACGACGACGACCGCGTGCTCGCTCAGCCGCCGCAGCGCCTGGCCGAGGAGGCGCACGCTCGGCACCGAGGGGACGGCCCGGTCGTACACGTCGCCCGCCACCACGACCACGTCGGCCGATCGCTCGACGACGAGCTCGACGAGGTGGTCGACGAACGCGGACTGGTGCTCGAGCAGGTCGACGCCGTGCAGGGTGCGCCCCAGGTGCCAGTCGCTGGTGTGCAGGATGCGCACGGGGCCCCTCTCGTCACGGCTCGGTGGTCGTCGTCACTGTATCGACGCCCCCCCCCCCGACATCGCCGCGCCCTCCCCGGGGCCCGAGCCCGCCCCGTCGCGCCCGCCCGCCGCGCCCGCGCCCGTCGCGTGGAGGGTGCACGATGGTCGGGACCGCAGAACGCCCACCGACGGAGCCCCCGTGACCCTCTCCCCCACCGACCGCGCCGCGATGCGGACCGCCGTCGAGGCCCGACGCGACGCCATGGTCGACGACCTCGTGACGTACGCCTCGCTCGAGACGCCGTCCGACGACGTCGACCTGCTCGAGGTCGGGCTGGCGTGGATCGAGGCGTTCCTGGGGCGCACCGCGGGCCCCGCCGCCGACCGTCGCGTGCGGGTCGTCGAGGGCTACGGCGACACCGTGGCGCTCGACTTCCCCTCGCCGACGGGCTCGGCCGAGTGGGTCACCGCGCTCTGCCACTACGACACCGTCTGGGCCGAGGGCACGCTCGCCGAGTGGCCGGTCACGATCGAGGGCGACCGCATGACGGGCCCCGGCGTCTTCGACATGAAGTCGGGGCTGGTGCAGCTGGGGCACGCCCTCGCCGTCTCGGACGCGCTGGGCCTGCCGCGGCCCGGCGTCCGTCTGCTGCTCAACGGCGACGAGGAGGTCGGCAGCATCGCGTCCCGCCCCTCCATCGAGGAGGAGGTCGGCCGTGGAGGCGCGGTGCTCGTCTTCGAGTCCGCCGCCGAGGGCGCCGTCAAGACCGCCCGCAAGGGCGTCGGCATCTTCGAGGTGCAGGCCTTCGGGGTCGAGGTGCACGCCGGCCTCTACCCGCGGGCCGGCGCGAGCGCCGTCGACGAGATGGCGCGGCTCGTGCTGCAGCTGCACGGCGAGGCCGACATCGACGCCGGCACCTCGATCAACGTCGGGATCGTGCAGGGCGGCACGCGCACCAACGTGCGGGCGGGGCACGCCCGCGCGATGGTGGACGTCCGCGTGACGACGGCCGACGAGGCCGCCCGCGTCGAGCGGCTCTTCGCCTCGCTCACCGCGCACGACCCGCTCGCCCGGGTCGAGGTCACGGGCGGCTGGAACCGTCCCGTCATGGAACGCTCCCCCCAGACCGGCGCCCTCTACGAGCGCGCGGCACGGGTCGCCTCCGACCTCGGGTTCGAGCTGCGCGAGGTGTCGGTCGGCGGCGCGAGCGACGGCAACTTCGCCGCGGCGCTCGGCGCGGCCGTGCTCGACGGCGTCGGCGGGGTCGGCGGCGGGGCCCACGCCCGCCACGAGTGGATCAGCCTCGACGGCATGGTCGAGCGGACCGAGTTCGTGACCGCGCTGTTCGCCGAGCTGGCGTAGGGACGCACCCCGCGCCTCCGGCCTGGACCGGCGGCACCGGCACGTCTCTCCGCCGGCACCGGGGCGTCTCTCCGCCGGCACCGGGGCGCCCGAGCACCCCGCGCCTCCGCCGCAGGAGGCGCGGCTACAGCACCGACTTCGGCACGCGGTGCAGCGTCACGGCCCCCACCGCCGCGAACGGGTGCAGCGGGTCGGGCGCGACCGACCCCGTCGGCCCGCCCAGCCGCGAGTGCCCGACCGCGCTGAGCACGGCGTAGGCGTCGCCCCGCGTCCAGCCGTGGTCGTCGACGAGGAACGAGAACGCGTCCTCGTACCCGCGCCGGACGCTCTCCTGCACGGGGTCGCCGAGGCCGACGAAGATCCAGTCGTCGGCGGTCTCGATGCGCGGCGCCCGCAGGCCCGCGCCCTTCACCAGGTCGATCGACACGACCGCGGTGCCCTGCGCCTCGATCGCCACGAACGACGACTCGCCCTCGGCCATGATCGCGTGCACGTCGCCGATCGACAGGTACGCGCCCTCGACAATGACGGGCAGGTAGACGGTCGAGCCGATGGCGTTCTCGGTGACGTCCATGTTGCCGCCCTGGGGGTAGGCGGGCATGATCGTCGAGTTCTCGCCCTCCGCGGGAGCGGTGCCCATGCAGCCGATCATCGGACGCGGTGCGAAGACGTGCCGGTCGGTCACGTGCACGCCCTCGGCGTCGATCGGCACGCGTCGGGTGAACATCTCGTCGCCCATCACGTGCTGCAGGGCCCCCGAGCCGGGCAGGCTCACCGACCAGCCGTGGTCGACCAGCCGGATGTCGTGCACCGTCACGGCGAGCGCGTCGCCGGGCATCGCGCCCTCGACGAAGACCGGTCCGGTGACGGGGTTGATCGGCACCGACAGCGCCGCGAGGTCGTGGTGGTCGTGCAGCTCGGCGTAGACCGCGTCGCTCGTCTCGAAGCCGATCGTCTCGCCGGTGCCGGGCGTGATGCGCAGCACGGGCTCGACCGCGGCGCTGAAGCCCGGCCGGCCCAGCTCGTTGCCGAGGAGGTGGTCGACGCCCTCGAGACCCGCACCCGCGCCCGCACCCGACGAGGAGGCGCGGGCCGCCCCGCCACCGGAGCCTGCGGCACCCGGGGCGCCCGCCTCGACCCCGCTCACGCGTCGTGCCGTTCGCTGTCGGCCGCGGGGGCGGCGGGGGCGGCGGTGACCGCCTCGCCGTCGGCGGCCTGTCCGAGGGTGGGGGCCGCGCCTCCCCGGCTGCGGTAGTAGAGGAAGACGCCGGCCCCGACGACGAGCCAGACCAGGCCGCCGATCTTCGCCTCGGGGGCCGCGTTCACCAGCACGTAGCCGATGATGAGGAACCCGATCACCGGCACCACGATGTGCAGCAGCCAGTTGCGCGACTTCTTCTTGACGACGTAGTGCACGACGACCGACACGTGCAGCAGCATGAAGCCGAACAGCGCCCCGAAGTTGACGAGGGACGAGATCACGTCGATCTGGCCGACGAAGAAGAGCACGAGCACCGCCGAGAGCGCGGACACGACGAGGATCGCGGCCTGCGGCACCTGGCGCGCGTTGATCGTCGAGAGGAATCTCGGCAGCTGCCCGTCACGGCTCATCGAGAACAGCAGGCGCGACGTCGCGGCCTGGGCGGCCATGGCGTTGGCGATGCCGACGGCGAGCACGTTGACGACGAAGAACGCCGTCGCCCAGCCGCTGTTCGACGCCTCGCGGACCAGCTCGAAGAACGCGTTGCCCGCCTCGCCCTCGGGGAACGAGTCGCGGCCCGCGGCGAGCGCGCTGGCGAGCCAGGTCTGCAGCACGAAGCAGAAGGCGACGATGAAGAGGGCGATGATCATGGCCTTGCCCGCTCCGCCGCGCTTGCCGGTGCTCTCCTCCGCGAGGGTCGAGATGCCGTCGAAGCCCAGGAAGCTCAGCACGGCGATCGACAGCGCCGAGGCGATCAGGGGCGCGGTGACCTTGCTGGAGTCCCAGACCGGGTCGGTGGTGAACTCGGCGCCGGGGATCGTGCCGCCGTTGAGGGCCGTGACCGCGATGATGACGAAGATCACGATGAAGACGACCTCGATCACGAGGAAGACCCGGTTCATCAGCTTGATCGAGCTGATGCCGAGCAGGTTCACCGCGGTGTTGATCGCGACGAAGATGAGCGCCCACATCCAGCGGGCGGTGCCCGGGAAGATGCCGATCATCGACTCGGCCGCGAAGACGTAGAGCAGCGTCGGCACGAGCAGGTAGTCGAGCAGGATCGCCCAGCCCGCGAAGAACCCGGCGATCGGGTGGATTCCGCGCCCGACGTAGGAGAAGACCGAGCCCGCCAGCGGGATCGACTTCGCCATCTGCGCGTAGGCGAGCGCCGTGAAGATCATCGCGACGAGGCCCACGAGGTAGACCAGCGGCACCATGCCCGAGGAGGCGTTGTAGACGGTGCCGAAGATCGCCCACGGCGCGATCGGCACCATGAAGATGAGGCCGTAGATGAGCAGGTCGCCGGTCGAGACCGACCGCTTCAGCTGTTGCGTGTAGCCGTACTGCTCGAGCTGCTGCTGGTTGCTCAGCTCGGGTGACGCGGTCTTCTCGGACATGGTGTCTCTTCTCGGGTCGAGGCGGGGGAACGACGAGGAGGTGCGGTGGGGGTGCCGCAGGAGAGGTGCGGTGGGGCGGTCGTGCGGGAGGCGCGGGTCGCGTCGGTTCAGGGAGCGCGACCCGCGCCGGTCAGGGGGCCAGGTCGGCGGGGGTCGAGTCGGTGGGGGTCGTGGCGTCGTGCGCCGCGAAGAACTCGCCGACGACGCGGCGGAACTCCTCCGGCTGCTCGAGGTGGCTGCAGTGGCTGGCGCCGGCGAAGACGTGGCTGCGCACGTCGGCGATGCCGTCGACGAAGGGCTGCCACGTGGCGGGCGTCGCCTCGTCGTGCTCGCCGGCGACGACGAGCGTCGGGGCGCTCACGCGCGGCAGGCGGTCGACGACGGTCCAGTCGCGCATCGTGCCGATGACGTGGAACTCGTTCGGCCCGTTCATCGTGTGGTAGACGGTGGGCTCGGCCTCCATCTGCTCCTCGCTGTCGACGAAGTCCTGGGGCATGGGCACGACGCGGCAGACGTGGCGCTCGTAGAAGACCTGGGTGGCGGCGAGGTACTCGGGGTCGGTGGTGGTGCCGGCGTCCTCGTGACGCTGCAGCGCCTCCTGCGTCTCGGTCGGCAGCAGCGCGCGCAGCTCGGCGGCGCCCTCGACCCAGAGCTGCATGGAGGCCGGCGAGTTGCAGATCGCGAGGCTCGCGAGGCCGGCGGGCTGCCGCACGGCGATCTCGGCGCCGAGCATGCCGCCCCACGACTGGCCCAGCACGTGGAACCGCTCGAGGCCGAGGTGCGCCACGAGCGCCTCGAACTCGGCGACGAAGAGCGGGGCGCCCCAGGTCTCGACGGGGGCGTCGGGCCGGTGGCTGCTGCGGCCGCAGCCGAACTGGTCGTAGTGGACGACGGTGCGGCCGGTCTCGTCGGCGAGGGCCGTGAGGTTGCGGAGGTAGTCGTGGGCCATGCCGGGGCCGCCGTGCAGCACGACGAGGGGCAGCGCGCCGTCGCGCGGCTCGTCGGGCGTGGTCACCTGGAACCACGTCTGGCCGTCGCGGAACGGGAGGGAGGACTCGGTGCTCGTGGACATGCGAGAGAGCATGCACCCGCAAAGGTCTCGTGCCAAGACCTTTCTGCGTGACTTAACGTGGGTGTAACACGACGAGGGGCTGGGGAGGGACGGATGACGACGAGCGAGGCCGCCGCCGGTCCCGTCGAGGCGACGGGCGCCTCCCCCGCTTCGGGAGCCCTGCACGCCCCGCTCGAGACCACGACCCGCGCCGACGACATCACCGACCGGCTCGTCACGGCCATCGCCACCGGCGAGTACCTGCCCGGTCAGCGGCTGCCCGCCGAGCGCGAGCTCGCGGCGTCGCTGCGCGTCGGGCGCATGACGGTGCGGCAGGCGCTGGCCCGCCTCGTCGAGCACGGCCTGATCGAGACCCAGCGGGGGCGCGGCGGCGGCTCGTTCGTCCTCGCGCCCGACGGCGGCACGGCGACGGCCGTCGCGCGGCGCACGCTCGCGGCGCGCTGGAGCGACCTCCGCGACACGAGCGAGGCGATCGGCCGGCTGCACGGCACCGTCGCCGAGGCCGCCGCCGAGAACCGCACCGACGCCGACGTCGTCGTGCTGCGCGAGCGCCTCGAGGCCTACCGCGCCGCCGACTCGGGCCTCGCGTCGCAGAAGGCCGACGAGCTGCTGCACGTGGCGATCGCCGCGGCGGCGCACAACGCGACCCTGCGCGACGTCCTCCTCGAGCTGGAGGCGCGGGTCAGCATCGCCGCGCCCGCCCACGTCTGGGGAGGACCCGACGGCATGCGCGAGATGGAGCTGCGTGCGCTCGCCGAGCACGAGGCGATCGTCGCCGCGATCGACGACGGGCGTGCGGCCGAGGCGGCCCGCCTCGCCCGCGCCCACGTCGGCATCGACCTCGAGCTGCTCGAGCGCGTGGTGCACGGCGGCGGGGAGGGCTGACGGGAGCGGCGCCGGTTGCCGCGGGGGTGGCCGCGGCGGGGGCGGGTCAGGCCGGCGTGGGCGACCAGCCGAGCTCGGGGCCGAGGTGCTCGGCGAGGTCGGTGAGGATCTGCGCGTAGTCGTCGGGCTCGAGGGCGAAGGGCAGCGCGAAGGCCACCTCGTCGACGGCCTGGTAGGCGGGGTCGGCGTGCAGGGCGTCGGCGATCTCCGCCGAGGTGCCGACGAGGTCGGCCGCGAAGAGCAGCTGCCCGGGGCCCTGCGGCACGCCCACCCGGCCGGCGCGCGACTCGGCGTACGCGGCGTAGCGGGCACGCTGCTCGGGCGTGGCCGAGTCGGTCGGCACGACGACGAGCCCCTGCGAGACCCGGGCGGAGGAGCCGTCCGCGTGCGCGTCGCGGTACGCGTCGATCTGGGCGCGCTGGTTCGCCGCGAAGTCGGTGCCGTGCTCGGCCTTCGTGACGCTCGACGCCAGCAGGTGGAACCCGTTCTCGCCCGCCCAGACGGCCGACCGGGTGCTCCCGACGCCGCACCAGAGGCGGTCGACCAGGCCGGGGCTGTGCGGCTGCACGACGTCGCTGAACTGCTCGATGCCCCGCGTGCCCGGCGACGCGCTGACGACGTCGCCGCGCACGAGGTCGCGGAGGCGGAGGAGGCGGTCGTAGCCGAGGTCCTCGTGCTCGAGCGTGTCGGGGTAGATCGCGTCGCGGTAGAGGTCGAAGTTCATCGGCGTGCCCGCGGAGAAGCCGGGGTTCAGGCGACCGCCGAGGAGCACGTCGACCGTGCCGAGGTCCTCCGCGAGCCGGAACGGGTTCTCGGCCCCGATCGGCGTCACCGCGGTGCCGAGCTCGATGCGGCTCGTGCGCTGCGACGCCGCGGCCATGATCGCGACGGGAGACGAGATGCCGGGCTGCAGGTGGCGGTGGCGCAGCCACGCGCTGTCGAGGCCGAGCTCCTCGCCGCGCTCGATGACGCGGAGGGTGTCCTCGTGCCCGCCGGCCGGCGAGGCGGGGTCGAACGACCCGATCGTGAGGAAGCCGAGGCGCTGCAGGGGGGAACCGTGGACGGGCATGCCCCCGAGTCTCGCAGGCGGCGGCCCGCCGTGGCCCGGGCCGAGCCGGGCGGAGGCGCCGTTCGCCGATAGGGTCGGCTCGTCCACGACCGCACGAGGAGGTGCCGGTGGCTCGTCCTTCCTGGGTCACGAGCGTGCTCCGCCGACCGGCGGGAGCCGTGTCGCTCGTCGTGCTCTCCGCGCTGGCCGTGCTCGTCTCGGTGCTCGCGCCGATGACGCTCCGCGCCGTGGAGCAGCAGTCGCTCGCCGAGGCGACGGCCCCCTCGCACGTCGACGAGACGACGCTCGTCGTCGTCTCCGCGGCCGAGGACGGCTCGGCCGTGGTCCGCACCTCGAACGTCCGCGACGTCGTCGGCGACGTCGAGGTCGGCGGCGTGTGGCGACCGGCCGTCACCGCCCTCGAGTCGGGCGCGCAGGTCACCTGGTCGACGACGGCGGCTCCCGACGTGACCGGCGGCGCCCGCGTCGCGGGCCTCTACCGGGAGGACTGCGGCGACACCGACCTCGTCGAGGGCCGGTGCCCCACGGCCGACGACGAGGTGATGGCCTCGGCGACGACCGAGGGCGTGGCCGTCGGCGACACCCTGGTCGCCCGTACCGACGACGGCGCCGTCGAGCTGACCGTGACCGGCCGCTACGACGCGAGCCGGGGCGACGGCCGGTTCTTCGCGGCGCCCTCGCGAGCCGTCAGCGTCGACGTGCCCGTCGTCGACGACCTCGTCGTCACGAGCGGCGGCTTCGACGAGCTGGCACTGCAGGCCAAGATCTACGGCGCCCTCGTGCCGACCCGCCCCCTCGCGCTCGACGACGTCGTGGGCGTGCGGGCGGACGTCGCGGCGATCGAGGAGTCGACCCTCGGCTCCGACGGGGCCGCCGCCCGGGCGCAGCTCCGCACCGGGCTGACCGGGGTGCTCGAGCGCTTCGACCGGCAGTCCGACGCGGCCGCCGTCATCGCCGCGGCGACCGCCCTGCAGGCCCTCGCGCTCGCCTGGTTCGGCGTCGCCCTCGTCGTGCAGCGCCTCGCCCGCGTCCGCTCGGCGGAATGGGGCCTCGCGCGGCTGCGCGGGCTCTCCCGTGCCCGGTGGCTCGCGACCGTCTTCACGGAGCCTGCGCTGGCCGTGCTCGTCGGCGCGGTGCTCGGCGCGCTGGCGGGCTGGGGCGCGGCCGTCGTCGCCGTCCGCTCCGGCCTCGGGTCGCAGGTGCCCGTGGAGCCCACCAGCCCGCTCGTGGCAGGCGCCGCCTCCCTCGCGCTCCTCGGGTCGCTGGCGGCGCTCGGCGTCGCGAGCCTGCGATCGGCGCGGGTGCCGCTCGACCAGCTGCTCGCGCGGCAGGCCGACCCCCAGCGCCTCGGCCGCGTCGGCGTCGCCGTGCAGGCCGGGCTCGCGCTCGTCACGGTCACCGTGCTCGTCGCGCTGGCCACGAGCGGCGTCGGCACCGGCGCGGGCGACGGCACCGGCACCGGCACGACCGACGCCGGCACCGCCGCGGCCCCCGGCGTCGCCCTCCTCGCCCCGAGCCTCGTGGCCGTGCTGCTCGGCGTCGTCGCCCTCCGCGTCGTGGCCCTGCTCGCGGCGCGGTCCGCCCGCCGACCGCCGCGCTCGCTGACGGCCGTGCTCGTCACGCGGCGCCTCGGCCGGGCGCCCTCGGTGCTCACCGCCGCCGTGCTCGTCTGCCTCGGGGTGGCCGTCGCCGGCTGGGCGACGCAGGTGGCGACGACGGCCGACCGCCTCCAGGTCGACCGGGCCCGCGCCTCCGTCGGGGCGGCCACGGCGCTCTCGGTCTCGGTGCCCGGCGACGTGCCGTTCGTCGAGGCGGTGCGGGCCGCCGACCCCGACGGCCGGCTAGCGATGGCGGTCGACGTCTTCACCCGCGGCACCGGCGTCGGGCGGCTCGTCGCCGTCGACTCCGAGCGCCTCGGCGCGGTGGCGGCCTGGTCGCCCGCCTGGAGCGACGCCGGCACCGCCGAACGCCTGCACGACCTGCTCTCGCCGCCCGCCGGCGACTCGTTCGTCCTCACGGGCTCGAGCGTCTCGCTCGACGTCGCCGACGTGGCGACCGCGGCGCCGAGCGGGCTGACGACCGACGCCTTCCCCACCGACCTTGCCGACGTCTCCCTGCGCCTCGTCGTGCAGGCCGACGACGGCTGGCACACCGTCGATCTCGGCTCGCCGCGCGACGGCACGCTCACGAGCGTGCCCGGGCGGTTCCCCTGCGAAGCCGGCTGCCGCGTCGTCTGGCTGGGCGCGACGAGCTCGCGCGCGACGACGCCGCCGTTCGGCGTCTCGCTGACGGTGACGGGCGTCTCGACCGACCGACAGGGCGCCGACGAGACGGAGGGCTGGCTCGCGGCCGACCGCTGGCACGACCGGGTCGGCGACGACGTCGACCCGACGCGTCCGGCCACCGCGCTCGTCCTCGACGCCGACGGACGCCCCGGGCTCGAGCTCACCCTCCTCGACGAGCAGGGCGGCGACACGGCGTCGATCGCGCCGCGGGACGCCCCCGAGCCGCTGCCCGCCCTCGTCGCGGAGGGGACCGCGGTCGAGCCGTTCGCCGGCGTGGACGGCGGGGTCGTCGGCATCGGGCCCGACCTGAGCTCCCGGCTGCTCGCCGACGTCGGCCACGCCTGGGTGCTGCCGCGGCTCGGCGGCGAGGGCGTCCTGGTCGACCTCGCGATGCTCGACCGGGTCACCGACCCGGCCCTCTCCCAGTCGGAGCACGAGGTCTGGCTCGCCCCGACGACGGCCGACGAGGAGGCGCGGGTCGTGTCGGCCCTGCGACGGGAGGGGATCGAGGTCGTCACCACCACGACCCTGGCGGCGACGGCGGACGGCTACCGGCACGCGGCGCCGACCCGCGCCTCCTCGTTGGCCCTGGTCGTCGGGGGCGCGGCGCTGCTGCTGACGCTGGCGGCGACCGTCGCGGCCCGGGTCGTGTCGGCGCCGTCGCGACGACGCGACCGGACCGCCCTCGAGGCGGCGGGCATCCCGGGCGGGCGGCTGAGGCGGGCGACGCGGCTCGAGGTGTTCCTGCCGCCGGCCGTCGGGACGGTGCTCGGCGGGGTCGCGGGGCTGGTCGCGTACCTGCTGACGATCCCCGGGCTGCCCCTCGTCGTCGACTCGGGGCGGACTCCGCCGCCCGACCTCGCCCCGGCCTGGCTGCCGCTGGCGCTCGTCGTCGTCGGGACGCTGGCGCTGCTGGCCGGCACGGCCGGGGTCGCGGCCCGGGTCGAACACGGGCGTCGGGACCCTCGGCACGACCACCGCGACGGAGGGACCACCCGATGAGCGACGACCTCGCCCTGCTCTGCCGCGGGCTCGTGCACGTCTACCGCGAGGCGGGGACCGACGTGGCGGCGCTCCGCGGCGTCGACCTCGTGGTGCCCGGGGCGCAGCGGGTCGCGGTGCTCGGCCCGTCGGGCTCGGGCAAGTCGACGCTGCTCTCCATCGTGGCCGGGGTGACGCGCCCCTCGGCCGGCCGCGCGGAGGTCTTCGGCACCGACCTCGCCACCGCGAGCGCCGCGACGGTCCGGCGCCTCCGCCGCGGCACCCTCGGCCTCATGATGCAGGGCGCCCCGGCGAACCTGCTGCTGCACGACGACGCCCTCGGCAACCTCGCCTGGGCCGTCGGCAGCCGCGCCCGGGACGACCTGCGGGTCGGGCGGCGGGTGCTCCGCGCGACGGGGCTCGCCGGCGACCGTCGCCCCGTCGGGCAGCTGACCCCGACCGAGCAGCAGGTCGTCGCGCTGGCCGTGGCGCTCGCCCCGCGCCCGCGCCTGCTGCTCGCCGACGAGCCGACCAGCCGCCTCGGGCCCGTCGCCCGCGACGCGCTGCTCGACCTGCTCGTCGAGACGACGGACGCGTCGGGCACCGCCGTGCTCGTCGTCACCCACGACGACGCGGTGGCGGCGCGGATGCAGCGCATGGTGCACCTCCGCGACGGACGGGTCGGCGAGGAGGCGACGGCCGAGGGACGCTGGTCGGTCGTCGGCACCGACGGATCGCTGCAGCTGCCGCAGGCGCTGCGGGCCGACTGGGCCGACGGCTCGCTCGTCTCCGTCGAGGAGGTCGCGCCGGGCGAGCTGCGCGTGCGGCGGGCTGGGGCGGGGGCCGGGGCTGGTGCTGGGTCCCGGGCGGATGCGGGTGGCCGGGCGAGCGTGCCGGCGGACGGAGGAGACGACCGTGGCTGACCCCGACCACCGCCCGCCGGAGGCGCGCCCCACCTTCCCCACGCTCCGCCTCGTCGGGCTCGTGGTGCGTCGGCCCGACGGCGCGCCCTCGTCGCCGATCGACCTCGTCGTGCCCTCCGGCGCGGAGGTCGTGCTCGTCGGCGACCCCGACGGCGTCCCCTCGGCCGTGCTGCGGGTGGTCGCGGGGCTCGAGCAGCCGCTCGCCGGACGCGTCGAGCTGCACGCCGCCGGCCGCCCCGCCGTGGGGCTCGTCACGCGTCAGCATGAGCTGCTCGGCACCCTGACGGCCGCCGAGAACGTCGCGCTGCCGCTGCTGGCCGGCTCGGCGGGCGGCCTCGCCGACTGGGCCCGCGTCGAGCAGCTGCTCGGCCGTCTCGGCGTGCCGGAGGCCAGCTGGCACAACCTGCTCGAGCAGCTCTCCGGGGGTCAGCAGCAGCGGGTCGCGGTGGCGCGGGCGCTGGTCGCGGAGCCGGCCGTCCTCTGCCTGGACGACCCCACGAGCGAGCTCGACCCGACGAGCACGGACGTGGTGCGCGGCGTGGTCGACGCCGCGCGGCACGCCGGCGCGTGCGTGGTCGGCGCCGGGTCGGAGGACCCGGCCCGCCCGGGGACGCTGGCCGTGCCGGTGAGCTGACCCGCGCCTCCGGCGAGCGGAAGCCGCGTCGGGCTCGACCACCTGAGCCTCCGCGTCGGCTCGGTCGACGAGCTGCACGCCGCCGCCGCCCGCCTCGACCCCGCGGGCATCGTCCACGGCGAGGTCACCGACCTGCCGCCGTTCGGCCTCGTGATCCTCTCGCTCCAGGACCCCGACGACATCGACCTCGAGCTCGCGGCCCCGCGCCCGTAGCGCACCCGCCCCAGGGCCCCGGGCCGGAGGCGCGGTCTAGAAGAAGCCCGGCGCGCGGTCCCCGCCGCCCTGGTCGGCGGGCGGCGTCGTGCCGAAGGCCTTGCGACCGTTGACGGCGGTGATGACGACGACGAACGCCGTGAAGAGGATCGAGAACCAGACGCTCGGCTCGATGACGAGCCAGACGAGGGCGATCATGCCGATCGCGACGACGACGCTGATGCCCCACACGACGTGGCCGAGCCGATCGTTCTTCATCGCTCAGTCCTACCCGGCCGACGGTGGTGAGGTGCGTCGCGCCGACGCGCCCGTCCTCGGGAGGCCGGCCCGCGCCTCCCCGGCGGGTGACCTGGCCCGGCAGCCGCCCGCAAGCTGGCGGCAGCCGACGCCCGGCTACGACCCCGCAGGCACGCCCGGCGTCATCGAGCCGATCACGGCGAGCGCCTGGGCGACCACGATGCTCGCGACGACGACGCTGACCAGCCAGACGCCGATGTAGACGAAGAGCGGCGCGAGGCCGCGGCCCGTCCGGCGCTTCACGACGACCGTGCGGCCGATGACGTAGACGACCGACAGGAACGCCCACGGCCACGGGAAGGGCCGGTCGATGCCACGGGCCCGCAGCGCCCGCCAGTCGAAGAACGCGAGCACGACGGTCAGCGCGAACGAAGCCCAGCTGATCAGCTGCGCCGCGACCAGGCCGGGCGGGGTGGCGGCGTTGACGGCTCCGTCGCCTGACGTGCCCGCACGCATCATGTCGCCGACCCACGTGTCGATGTCGATGAAGAACACGCTGACGAGGCCGACCAGCGGCAGCAGCACGATCGCCCAGAAGAACGGGGTGGAGGGGTCGGCGTCGCTCCGGCGCGGCGCTCCGGGCTGGTCGCCGTAGCCGGCGGGAGGAGCGGGCGGTCCGGCGGGGAAGGAGGGCGGCTGGCTCATGGTGTCCGTTCACGTCGTCGTACTGAGGTCGGCTCACTGTACCGAACCGGACCGTTCTGTCCGCCGAGCACGCCCTTGACCGCGGCCCTGGGCGGGTGCACCATCACGACCGAGCGTGCTCGACTCCCCGCGCGCGCCCGTCCGTGCACCGCTGTCGAAGGAGTCCCCCATGATGTTCGTCAACCTGCCCGTGACCGACCTCGACCGTGCGGTGAGGTTCTACACGGCGCTCGGCTTCACGCAGAACCCGGCCTTCAGCGATGAGAACGCCGCCTGCATCGTCGTCGAGGAGGACCAGAACGCGTTCATGCTGCTGGTGCGCGACTACTTCCAGACCTTCTCCGACCGCCCCGTCGGCGACCCCTCCACGACCGTCTCGGTCACGACCGCCCTCTTCCAGGGCAGCCGCGACGAGGTCGACGCGGTCGTCACGGCGGGCCTCGCGGCGGGCGGCGTCGAGGAGCGCCCGGCGAGCGACTACGGCTTCATGTACCAGCGGCAGCTCGCCGACCCCGACGGCAACATCCTCGAGTTCGGCTGGATGGACCCGGTGGCCGCCGCCCAGGGCCCCGCAGCCGCCGCACAGGACGGCGACGCGGCGCCCGGCGACGCCGCTACATCCAGCGCTTCTTCTTGAACACCAGCCACAGCAGGAAGCCGAGCAGCAGCATCAGCCCCAACGCGAACGGGTACCCGAACCGCCAGTGCAGCTCGGGGATGACGTCGAAGTTCATGCCGTAGATCGACGCGACGAGGGTCGGCGCGAAGAGGATCGCCGCCCACGACGAGATCTTCTTCACCTGCTCCCCCTGCTCCATGGAGGCGCGGGCCAGCCGCCTGCTCTCCTCGCCCTGCGCGAGGCTGGCGCTGGTCATGCGCCGCATCGCGTCGTTCTGCTCCTGGGTGACCAGGGTCGAGTGCAGGGTCAGCGCGTTCTCGAGGAGCACACGGAAGGTGTCGACCCGCTCCGTGATGCGGATCGTGTGGTCGAGCACGTTGCGCAGCTGGTGCTGCACGTCGTCGTCGGTGCCGTACTTCTGGGCGCCGCGCAGCAGCGAGTCGACCATGCCGGGCAGCGGACCGATGGCGCGCTGGAACCCGATCACCTCCGACAGCAGCTGGTAGATGCGCTTCGACGACTCGGGGTCGACGTCGCCGTCGAAGAGGTCGTCCTCGATCTCGTCGATGTCGTCCTGCAGCCCGGCGACGACCGGCGCGTAGCCGTCGACGATCTCGTCGAGCACGCGGCTGAGCACGGCCTCCGACCCCTTCGCGAGGAACTCGGGATCGCCCTCGAGCCGCTTCCGCACGAGCCCGAGGTCGGGTCGCTCGGCGTGCCGCACGGTGACCACGAAGCGCGACCCGGCGAACAGGTGCACCTCGCCGAACTCGACGGCCTCGTGCTCGTCGTCGTACCAGGCCGAGCGCAGCACGATGAAGAGGGTCTTGCCGTAGCGCTCGAGCTTGGCGCGCTGGTGGCCCTTGCGGGCGTCCTCGACGGCGAGGGGGTGCAGGTCGAACTCGGCGGCGACCGAGTCGAGCTCGGCGGGGCTGGGCCGGAACAGCCCGATCCAGGCCATGCCGCCGGGGGTCTGGTCGAGGGCCTCGTACGTCGAGCGGAGGTCGCCGGGCGTCTGCGTCCGCGCCCCGCCCACGTAGATGCCGTTGTCGATGAGCGCCATGAGCACCTCCGGGCCGTGCGGCCCTCCCGGGCCCGGCCCCTCGTGGGCCGGTGGCAGCCTAGTGCGGCCGACCCGCGCCTCCGGACGTCCTCACGGCATCCCTACGGCGTCGTGACGAGGGTGTCGGCGGTCGCCCCTAGGCTCGGGCCGACCGACCGGCTCTCCGCCGGTGCCGACGCGACCGAGGAGCTGCCGTGCGAGGACGCCGGACGAGGAGGCGCGGGGTCGTCGCCGCCCTGCTCGCCCTCCCCCTCGTGCTCGCCGCCTGCACGGTGGCGAGCACCCTGCCCGAGGTCGCGCCGGCGGCCTCCGGTCCCGCCGTCGAGCCTGCCGCGGCCCCGGCCGACGCGGCCGGCCTCGACGTCACCGGGTTCGTGCTCGAGGGCGCCGACCCTGGGCTCGTCGCCGCGAGCGCGGCCTCCCTCGACGTGGTCGGGGTCGACGGCGTCCTGCTCGCCGACGACGGGTCGGGCGTGGGCTCGGGCGTGGGGTCGCCGTCCGACGACGCGCTCGCCCAGCGCGACGCCGCGCACGACGCCGGGCTCACGGCGCAGCTGGTGGTCAGCAACTTCGACGAGGGCCTGGGCGACTTCAGCGAGGCGGTGGCCGCGGGGCTGCTCGGCTCGCCCGACCACCGCGCGGCGGTCGTCGCGTCGCTCGCGGCCGACCTGGCCGACGGCGGCTGGGACTCGGTGATGATCGACCTCGAGGGCATGAGCGGCGACGAGACGGCCGGGCTGACCGCCTTCGCGGCCGAGCTGCGCGCCGCCGTGGGGCCCGAGGTGCGGCTCGACGTCGCGCTGCAGGCGGCCACGACGCCCGAGGGCTACGCCGACCTCGGCTACGACGTCCCCGCCCTCGCGTCGTCGCTCGACCACCTGACCCTCATGGCCTACGACGAGCACGGCCCGTGGGAGGCCGACGACCCCGGTCCCGTCGGCTCGCTCGACTGGACGGCCCAGGCGGTCGACGCGCTCACCGCGCTCGCGCCCGCCGACCAGGTCGTGCTCGGCGTCGCCGGCTACGGCTACCGCTGGGGCGGCGACGAGCCCGCCGCGCAGGTCTCCGACGCGGCCGCTCGCGACCTGGCCGGCGCCGCCGCCTCCACCTGGCAGGACGACGTCGGCGAGCACACCGCGACGCTCGCCGACGGCGGGGTCGTCTGGTGGTCCGACGCCCGCTCGCTCGCCGTACGGGTCGACCTGGCGCAGCGGCTCGGCATCGCGGGCGTGGCCGTGTGGTCGCTCGACCTGTCCGACCCCGTCGAGCTCGCGCGATAGGGGCCCGGGACTTGTCGGCGCCCGGCCCGTGCGGCATGCTCGACCAGACGACCGCCCGGGTGGGGGCGGCCATGACCCGTCGTCGGCGCCGAGCCCGCGACGGTCGGTGAGGGGGCCCGTGACGACGATCGGCCTGCTGTGGCGCCGGGCGCTGGCCCGCCGCGCCCTCGTCTCCGCCGTCGCGCTCGTGGCCGCTCTGACCGTCCCGTTCGTCGCCGTCGTGCTCGGGCTCGTCGACGACGGCGCCTCGCGCGGGGCCGTCGAGGTGCTGCGTGCGCAGCCGGCCCAGGCCGCCTCGGCCCGGGTCTCGGCGCCCCTGGCCGACGACCCCGCGGCCGCCGACGACGCCGTCCGGGCGCTCGTCGCCGAGCGCTTCCCCGCCGACTCGGTCGACGTGCTCTCCCGCACGCGCAGCGCCCCGCTGACCGTCGCCGCCGGGCCGGCCGGCGCCCTGGGCAGCCCCGTCGTCGTCGGGACGGAGCCCGCGCTCGGCGACCTGGCCGAGGTCGTGGCGGGCGAGGCGCTCGACGCGGGGGGCGCCTCCTCGTCGGGGGTCGTGCCGGCGGCCGTGCAGGCCGACGCGGCCGAGGCGCTCGGGCTCGCGATCGGCGACCGCCTGACGGTGGGCACCGACGACGAGACGCTCGAGCTCGAGGTGACGTCGACCTGGCGGGCCGCCGACCCGACGGCGACCGCCTGGTGGGGCGAGCCCGCCGCGGCCGGCGGGGCGACCACGACGAGCGACGGGCTGGTCGTCGTGCCGGAGGGCTCCGCGGGCGACGTGCCCGGCGCCGCGACGGCCTCGTGGGTGCTCGCGGCGACGCCGACCGGCGTTCGGGGCGGGACGGCGTCCGACGTCGCGGCCGCGCTCTCGACGCTGCCCGACGACCTCGCCGACGCCGACCTCGGCGGCTCGACCGTGCCCGACGTCGACGGCGCCCTCGGCCGCACCCTCGACGACCTCGTGCGGGCGCGGTCGTCGGCGCTCGCCCTCGCCGCCGTGGCGCTGAGCCTCGCCGGGGTGCTCGCCGCGACGGCCGTGCTGCAGGTGAGCACGCTCCTCGCCCGGTCGCGGCGCGACCAGCACGACCTGCTCCGGGCCCGCGGGGCGACGACCGGGCAGTTCACGTTCCTCGCCGTGGTCGAGACGGGGGTCGTCGCGCTCGTCGCCGGCCTCGTCGGCGGCGCGGTCGGCCTCGGGGCCTCCGGCGGCGTCGCCGGGCTCGCGGCCACGGCCGCGGCGCTGCTCGCGGTCGTGGTCGGCAGCGTCGTCGTCGCCGGGCTCGTGGGCCTCGTCGACGCACGCGCGCAGGCCCGGGGGCGGGCCCCCGGTCGCGCGGGGGCGTCGCCCGTCGTCCCCCTGGTCGCGGCCGGCGTCGTCGCCCTGCTCGGCGCCGGCCTCACGACCGCGCGGCTGCTGCAGCGCGGCACGCCGTTCCGCACCGACGACGGCACCGCGGCGGGGACCGTCGTCGGCGTCGACCCGGTCGCGGCGCTCGGCCCGGTGCTCGTGCTCGTCGCCGGGGTGCTCGTCGCGGGCCTGCTGCTCGTGCCCGCGTCGGCCGGGGTCGCCCGGGTCGCCGCGCGCGGCCCGCGGCTCGCCCCCTCGCTGCCCGCCCGGCAGGTCGCCCGACGACCATGGCAGGCGGTCGCCGTCGCCGCCGCGGTCGCGGCGGCCGTGGCCACCGCCGGCCTGGCCTCGGGCTTCGCCTCGACGTGGCGGGAGGTCGACGCGTCGGCCGCCGCGGTGCGCGTCGGCGCCCCGCTCACGGCCACCGTGTCCGACGCCCGCTCGGTCGAGTCGGGAGCCGTGCCGCTGCGGTCGGCCGCGCTCGCGGGCTCCGACGACGTCACGGCGTCCGCGGCGGTGGTCGTCGACACGGCGACGGTCGGCGACGACGAGGTGGCGCTCGTGGGGCTGGCGTCCGACCGGTGGGCGGGGCTCCTCGACGACCCGGCCCGCGCCTCCTCGCTGTCCGACCGGCTGGCACCGCCGTCGCTCGCGGGCACGCCGCTGCCCGAGGGCACCCGGCGCGTCACGGCGTCGCTGGCCGTCGGCGAGCCGACGTCGTCGGCCGACGGGTCGCCCGTGTTCGCCGGGGGGACGGTCTCGACCGTGCTCTGGGCGGCGGACGACGACGGGGTCGTGGTCGAGGTGCCGCTGGTCGGCACGGGAGCCGGAGGCGCCGCCCCCGACACCGAGGCCGCGGCAGGCACCGACGCCGGCACCGGCACCGACACCGAGACGGGTCCCGAGACCGACGCCAACGCGGCCTCCGCCTCCCGCGGCTCCCTCCGGCTCGGCGAGGACGCCGAGGTCAGTGCCGAGCTGCCGGCGGCCCGGGGCTCATGGCGCCTGCTCGCGGCCCAGTCGACGATGCAGCTCACCTTCGCGCCGTTCGCCGAGTTCCCCGGCGACCCCGAGCCCGCGCCGGTGGCGGTCGACGTCGCGATCGGGTCGCTGCGCGTGGGCACCGCCGACGGGACCGACGCCGCGGCTCCCGAGACCGCCACCGAGCCCGTCGACCTCTCCGCGCGCTTCCTCGTCGTCGAGGAGCAGGCCGTCGAGCGCGTCCCCCTCGGCCCCGCGGCCGCCGAGACCGACCCGCGCGACGTCGGCCCGGGCGGCACCGGCCGGGGCGACGCCGCCCTCCCCGACGTCCCCGTCGTCCTCACCTCCGCCCTCGCCGCCCGCACCGGCGCGGGCGTCGGCGACTCCGTCGACGTCCTCCCCGGCACGACGGGCGATCCCGTGCCCGCCGTGGTGGCCGGCGTCGTCGACGCCCTGCCCGGCTCCGGCCGGTCGCGGTCGGCGGCGGTCGACCTGCGGGCGCTCACCGACCACGCCGTGCTCGCGGGCGACCGGGTGCCGACGCCCGGCTCGCTCTGGGTCGCGCCGCGCGACGGGCGGACGGCCGAGGCCACCGTCGACCTCGTCCGCGCGGTCGACGAGGAGGCGGTGGTCCGGTCCGCCGCGTCGACCACCGTCGCCCCCGTGGTGCGTCCCGCCGTGACCGCGGCGTGGGCCGCCGCCGCGGCCGCCGGGGTGCTCGCCGTGCTCGTCGCGGCCGCGGCCTCGGCCGGTCAGCGACGGCAGCGCCTCGAGGAGGTCGCCGTGCTGCGCCAGCTCGGTGTCCGCCCGGCGCGGCAGGCCGCCCAGCGCGCCGCCGAGAGCGTCGCCGTGCTGCTCGCCGCGGTCGTGGCAGGCGTGGCCGTCGGGGCCGCCGTCGTCGGCACGGCCGTCGCGCCGTTCGCCCTCGCGGCGGTGCCCGGGTCGAGCGCGATCGTGCGGTCGACCCCGGGCGTCGACCCGGTCTCGTGGGGCCTCGCGGTCGCCGCCCTCGTCGCCGCGTTGGCCGTCGTCGTGGTCGTCGACGCCCTCGTCGTCGCCCGCTCGGCACGCACCGCGACCCTCGCGGAGGGCGACCGGTGACGCGCCGCCCGGGCCTCTCCGACGGCGCGATGCTCGTCCGCGCGGGCCTCGCCGAGCGCGGGCCCCTGGTCGCGACCGCCGTCGTGACGCTCGTCGTGACCGTCCTCGCCGTGCTCGCCCCGCTCGCGCTCTCGGCTCTGCTCACCGAGGGGCTGCGGCACGACCTCACCGCCGCGACGCCGGTGCGGCGCGACCTCACCGCCCCGATCCGCAGCGTCGCGACGACCGACGACGACGACCCGTGGAGCGGCCTCGACGCCGACCTCGCGGCCGTCCGCGACGACTTCCCCGCCGTGCTGCAGCGCGCCGTCGGCCCGGCCGACCACGTCGTCGTCACCGACCGGCTGCCGCACGCCGCGCCCGCCGGGGCCCCGCGCGGCTCGCTGTCGATCGCGGCCGACCCCGACTTCGCCGGGCGCGTCCGCCTCGTCGAGGGCGCCGAGCCCCCGACGGCGGAGCCCGGCGGCGTCGTGCCGGTCACGATCAGCGTGGCCTCGTCCGAGCGCGCGGCCTGGCCGGTGGGGCAGACGCGCACCCTCTCGCTCGCCGACGGCACCGAGGTCGACGCCGTGGTCAGCGGCACCTGGCGGGCGGTCGACCCCGACGACCCGTACTGGGGCCACGCCGTCGCCACCCTCGAGCCCGCCCTCGAGACCCTGCGCAGCGGCGAGATCGTCGTGCACGTCACGGGCACGGTCGCGCCCGCCTCCTACCCGGTCGTCGCCGCCCTGCCCGGCGTCGTGGCGGGCTCGGCCTGGTTCCCCCTCCGGCCCGGGGCGGTGTCGGGCGCCGACGCCCGCCAGGTCGCCGCCGAGACCCGTCGCGTCACCAGCGTGCGCCAGCCCGCGCCGCACCTGCCGGGCGAGGGCTCGGCCCTGACCTTCTCGACGGGGCTCGGCGACGTCGTCGAGTCGTCCCTCGCCCGCGGCGCCACGACGACGTCGCTCGCGCTGGCGCTCCTCACCGGCCCCGCGGGCGCCGCGGTCGCCCTCGACCTGCTGCTCGCGCGGCTGCTGCTCGCCCGGGCCGGGCCCGCCCTCGCCCTCGTCGCCGCCCGCGGGGCCGGCCGCGGGCGACTCACCGCGGTGACCACGGCCCTGGTCGGCGCCGCCACCGTGCCGAGCGCCGTGCTGGGCGCGGCGGCCGCGTGGTCCGTGGCCGCCGTGACGAGCGCCGGGACCGGCGGCGCAGGCGTCGGAGCGGGGGGCGGCGCCGTGTCGCCCGGCACCGCAGCCCTCGTGGTCGGGGCCGTCGTCGCGGCAGCGCTCGTGCCGGTGGCCGCGGTGGCCGCAGGCCTGCCCGACGCGCTGCCGCGTCGGCGACGCAGCCCGCGCCTCCTCGTCGAGGTCGTCCTCGTCGGCGCGACCGTCGCCGCGGCCGTGGTCGTGACGCGCCAGGGGCTCGGCAGCACGACGCCCGACGGCGGCGTCGACCCCCTCGCCGCCGCCCTGCCGCTGCTGCTCTGCCTCGTCGGCTGCGTCGTCGCCACCCGCGTCGGGCCGCGCCTGCTCGGGGCCCTGCACCGACGCGCCCGCCGCCGCCGCGGCCCGTCGCTCGCGGTCGGCCTCGCCCTCGCCGCCCGCTCGGCGGCGGGAACGGCGCTGCCCCTGCTGGCCGCGGTCGTCGGGGTGTCGGTCGCGCTCTTCTCCGGGGTCGTGCTGAGCACGCTCCGCAGCGGTCTCGACGACGCGGCCCGCGCCTCCGTCGGCTCGGACGTCTCGGTGACCGCCCCCGTGCTCACCGACGCCGCGGTCGACGACCTCGCGACGCTGCCCGGGGTCGCGGCGAGCGCAGGGGTCGTCGTGGCCCGGGTGAACGTCGAGGGCGGCGGGCAGCGGCGGCAGGCCGACCTGCTCGTCGTCGACGCCGACCGGTTCGCCGCCGCCACCGCGGGCGTGCCCGGGGCCCCCGAGCTGCCCGCCGACCTCGCCGCCGGAGGCGCGGGGACCGGAGGCGCACAGCCCGCCGCCGTCCCCGTCGTCGCGTCCTCGGCGCTGACCGAGGTGCTCGGCTCCGGCGGGCTCACCGTCGGCGACGACGACCTCGAGGTGGTCGGCGAGGCCGCCCCCGACACGTCCCTCGCGACGGGACGCCTCTGGCTGCTCGCCGACCGTTCCGCCGTCGACGATCTCGACGGCGTCGACGTGCTGCCGTCCCGGGCGCTGGTCGCGACCGCCCCCGGAGCGGACGTCGACGCGGTCGTCGCCGAGGTGCGGACCGCCCTCGTCGACACCCCCGCGGTCGTGGTCGAGACCGCCGCCGACGCGCGCGCCCGCCTCGAGGCCGACCCGCGCGTGCCGGGCATCCGGCAGCTCGCGACCGCCGCGACCCTCGTCGGCGGGCTGCTCGCCCTCGCGGCGCTGCTCGCCAGCGTGCTGCTCGAGGTGCCGCACCGCCGCGAGCGCACGGGCCAGCTGCGCGTGGCCGGGCTCGACCGCCGACAGGAGGCGCGGCTCCTGGTCGCCGAGACCGCGCCCGTCGGCCTCCTCGCCCTCGTCACGGGCGTGCTCACCTCGGTCGCCGTCGTCGCGGTCGTGCTGTCCGCGGCCGACCTGCGCTCGTTCACCGGCGGGGCGACCCGGCCGCCCGTGCACGTCGACGCCTCCGCCGCGGGGGCGGTCGGGGTCGGGCTGCTGCTCGTCGCCGCCGTCGTCGCGGTGGCCGTCGCGACCGGAGGCGAGCGGCGGGCCCGCGGCGGGCGGCGGACGCCGGGCGAGCGGTCGTCGGTCGAGCAGTCGCCGGTCGAGCGGTCGTCGGTCGAGCAGGCACCGGGCCGGGGCTCACCGGGTCGGCAGGCGCCCGCCGGGCACGACGCCTCCCCCGCCGCCGGCCGCCGAGCCCACGCCGCCTCGCGTCGCGGCCCCGGACGGCCCGCTGCCCCGCCGACGCCCCCGACACCCCCGACACCCCCGACACCGCCGACACCCCCGGCCGCACCGCCCGTCTCCCCCGAGGAGGAACGATGAGCCCCCGCCCCACCGACCGACGCGAGCACGACGGCCCCGACATCGTGTGCCGTGACCTCGTGCGCATCTTCCGCACCCGTGACGTCGAGGTGCAGGCGCTCCAGGGACTCGACCTCGTCGTCGAGCGCGGCGACATCACGGCGCTCGTGGGGGCGTCGGGCTCGGGCAAGTCGACGCTGCTGACGATCCTCTCCGGGCTCGACGAGCCGTCCGCGGGCTCCGCGGTCGTCGCCGGGGTCGACCTCTCCGGCCTCTCGGCCCGCGACCGCGCGCTCTTCCACCGGCACCGCGTCGGCTTCGTCTGGCAGCAGACGAGCCGAAACCTGCTGCCGTTCCTCACGGCCGCGCAGAACGTCGCCGCGGTGCTCGCCGTCGCGGGCCTGCGCGGCGGTCGGGCGCGTCGACGACGCGTCGACGAGGTGCTCGGGCTGCTCGACGTGGCCGACCTCGGCGACCGCCTCCCCCGCGAGCTCAGCGGCGGCCAGCAGCAGCGCGTCGCCCTCGCCGTGGCCGTGGCGGGCGACCCTGCGGTGCTGCTCGCCGACGAGCCGACCGGCGCGCTCGACGACGAGACGAGCGCCGAGGTGCTCGAGGCGATGCGCCTGCTCAACGAGCGCAGCGGCGTCACGACGCTGATCGTCACGCACGACGCGTCGGTCGCCGAGCACGTGCGGCGCACCGTGCAGATCCGCGACGGGCGCACGTCGACCGAGGTGCTGCGGCGGCGCCGCGGCGAGCCGGTCGCCGGGGGCGCGGGGTCGACCGCCGCGACCGGCGACGTCGACACCGGGATGGGCACCGGCACGGCCCGGCGGACGCTCGCCGACGCCGACCAGGGCGACGTCGTGGCCGAGGAGTTCTCCGTGATCGACCGCGTCGGGCGCCTCCAGCTGCCCGAGGCGTTCCAGCAGCAGCTCGGGCTGCGCGACCGCGTGCGGCTCTCGCTCGAGCCCGACCACGTCGCCGTGCGCCCCGGTCACGACCCGGCGCCCGCACCCGCACCCGCACCCGCAGCGGCACCGGCACCAGCACCAGCACCGGCACCGGCACCGGCACCGGCTACCGCCGCCGACGACGAGGAGCCCCGCCCGTGACCGACCCCGTCCTCCGCGCCACCGGTCTCGGCCGGGTCTTCGACACCCCCGCGGGCCCGGTGACCGCCCTCGCCGACGTCGACCTCGAGGTCTCGGCGGGCGAGGTGCTCGTCGTGCGCGGAGCGTCGGGCGCGGGCAAGTCGACCCTGCTCGCCCTGCTCGCGACCCTCGACCGGCCCACGAGCGGCGAGGTCGTCGTCGACGGCCAGGCCGTGGGGTCGCTGTCCGAGCAGCGCCTCGCCGACCTCCGCCGCGACCGCCTCGGCGTCGTGCCGCAGTCGTTCGGGCTGATCCCGGTGCTCTCCGCCGCCGAGAACGTCGAGGTGCCGCTGCGCGTCCGGCGCACCTCCGTCGCGCGACGCGACGCCCGCGTGGCCGAGGTGCTGGGCCTCGTGGGCCTCGCCGAGCACGCCGGCCAGCGCCCCGACGAGCTCTCGGGCGGCCAACAGCAGCGCGTCGGCATCGCCCGGGCCCTGGCGACCCGGCCGGCCCTGCTCGTCGCCGACGAGCCGACCGCGCAGCTCGACGCCGTCAACGCGCGACGCGTCGTCGACCTGCTGCTCGCGGAGGCGGCCGAGCACGGCCTCGCGGTCGTCGTCGCCACGCACGACGACGACCTCGCGGCCCGCGCGACCCGCGTGCTCACGCTCGCGAGCGGACGCCCTGCGTGAGCGCCCGCACCCCCGGCGCCCCCGAGCCGCGCGAGCGCCGCGGCGACCTCCGCCTCGGCTGCGACGTCGCCTCCGCCGACGACGTGGCCGCGTCGATCGCGACCTTCGGCGACCGGTACCTCGACCGCGTCTTCACGTGGGTCGAGCGTGCCGAGAGCCACGACGACCCCGCCCGACTCGCCGCACGCTTCGCCGGAAAGGAGGCCGTGCTCAAGGTGCTGCGCCCCCGACCGACCGACGCCGTCGGGCTGCACGACGTCGCGGTCGTCCACGACGACCGCGGGGCACCCACCGTCGAGCTGTCCGGCGGCGCGGCCCGCCTCGCCGTCGAGCAGGGCCTCGGGCACGTCGTGATCAGCCTGTCCCACGAACGGGGGGTCGCGGTGGCGATCGCTGCGTGCAGGGTACAAAGGCCTCGTCGGAGCATCTTTCTTGGGGTTACCCTCCCCCTATGGATTACCCGAACCACGTCACCTCGATGACCGACGACGCCGTCGGTCGACCCGGCCAGGCCGCCCTCTCCGCCGCCCACGACGCCGTCCGCCGCGCGCTCTCCCAGTACGGCGGGCTCACGGCCGACGCGTCGTCGGTGGCGCCCGACGCCGACCTCTACGCCCTGGGCCTCACGTCGCACGCCACCGTCAACGTCATGCTCGCGATCGAGACCGAGCTCGACGTCGAGTTCCCCGACGAGCTGCTCACCCGGTCGACGTTCGAGACCGTCGGCGCCCTCGTGGCCGCCGCCACCGCGGCCGACCAGTGACCGGCCGCTTCGCGGCCCGTGCGGCCGCGAGCGCCGCCGTCGCCGCCGCCCACGCGGCGGAGGTCGACCGTGACGCGCGCCCGCCCGCCGAGGCGATCGCCGCGCTGCGCGAGAACGGCCTCCTGGCCGCGGCCGTGCCCGTCTCCCTCGGCGGCGAGGGCGCGACGCTGGCCGAGCTCTCCGAGATCGCGACCGAGCTCGGCCGTGCCTGCGCGGCGACGGGCATGGTGTTCTCGATGCACCAGGGCCAGGCGATGGCCCTCTGGCGCCACGGCGGCGACTCCCCGGCGGTGGCCGAGGCGATCACGGTCGTGCTCGCCGGCGGCCTGATGGCCTCCTCCACCACGGAGAAGGGCGGCGGCGGGGCGACCGGCAGCAGCACCTGCTCGGTCGAGCCGGTCGACGGCGGCCGGGTGCACCTCCGCAAGGACAGCCCCGTCGTCTCGTACGCGACCGAGGCCGCCGCCGTGCTGGTGACGGCCCGCCGCGCGCCCGACGCGCCCGCCAGCGACCAGCGCCTCGTGGTCGTGCCCGTCGCCGACCTGGCGATGACGCCGACCTCCGAGTGGGACACCCTCGGATTCCGCGGCACGAACAGCCGCGGCTACCTGCTCGACGCCGAGGTCGACGCCGGCCTCGTGCTGCCCGAGGACTACGCGACCATCTCGGCACACACGATCGTGCCGGTGTCGCACGTCCTCTGGGCGTCGACCTGGCTCGGCATCGCCGCGTCGGCGGCCGACATCGCCCGCAAGGCGGTGCGCAAGCAGGCCCGCACGGCGATCGGCACGACGCCCCCGGCGGCCGTTCGGCTCGCCGAGCTGCTCGTCGCCCTGCAGACGATGGCCGACAGCACGCGGCACGCCGCCGCGCGCTTCGACCAGATCGCCGACGACCGCGACGCCCTCGGCGCCGTGTCGTACACCCTCACCGCCAACGGCCTCAAGATCGCCACGTCGGAGGCGGTGGTCGACATCGTCACCCGCGCCCTCCGCATCGTGGGGATCGCCGCCTACCGCCTCGACAGCGACCTCTCGCTCGGGCGCCACCTCAGAGACGCACACGGAGCATCGATGATGATCAGCAACGAACGGCTCCTCCAGACCGACGCGGGCTTCGCCCTCCTCTCCGGGGCGACGCTGTGACCGGCCCGACCGACGGCGTCACCCCCGCCGCCGACGACGCCACGGCCGCCACCGCCTCGGTGACCGCCGACACCGCCGCCGTCGTCCCGGTGCACGCCGCCGACGCCGACGACAGCAGCACCGTGACGCCCGCCGACCTGCCGGCGACCGCCCCCGCGGTCGACCTCGGGGCGCTGGTGAGCACGCTGGCCGAGCCCACCGGGTCGGCCGACGACCTCGAGGCCGCGCGGGCCACGTTCCGGGCGCGCCTCCTCGACGACCGGGTGCTGGTCGACCTCGGCCGCCCCGGCCTCTACGGCCGCAGCCGCGCGTTCGAGCGCGTCATGCAGGCCGTGCGCGCGACGTGGACGGCCGCCAACGCCGACCTCGAGCCCGACCTGCTGCGCTTCCCGCCGGTGATCACGCTGCCGACGTTCGAGCAGACCGACTACATCGCGTCCTTCCCCGACCTCGCCGCCGCGGTGTCGTCGTTCCGCGGAGGCGACCGCGAGCACCGCGAGCTGCTCGCGGCCCGCGCCGCCGGCGAGCGCTGGGAGCGCTTCCTCGAGCCCGCCGACGTCATGCTGACCCCGGCGGCCTGCCACCCGGTCTACGCGCTGCTCTCCGGCCAGCTGCCCGAGGGCGGCCGCATGTTCGACGTCGACGGCGACTCGTTCCGCCACGAGCCGTCGCTCGACCCGATGCGCCTGCAGGCATTCCACATGCACGAGTTCGTGCACGTCGGCACGCCCGCCTCGGCCCGCAGCCACCGCGACTCGCACGTCGAGCCGATGGCCGAGCTGCTGCGCTCGTTCGGCCTCGAGATCGACGTCGTGCCCGCGAACGACCCGTTCTTCGGCCGCGTCGGCAAGATCCTCGCGCGCAACCAGGTCGCGCAGTCGCTGAAGTTCGAGTTCATCACGCCGGTCTACGGAGCCGACCAGCCCTGGACGGCGATCGCCTCGGCGAACCTGCACGAGGACCACTTCGGCCTGGCCTTCGGCATCACCACGGCCGACGGAGGCACCGCGCACAGCGCCTGCCTCGCGTTCGGCCTCGAGCGGATCACCCTGGCGCTCTTCGGCGTCCACGGCTCCGACGTCGACGCGTGGCCCGCGGAGGCCCGCACGGCGCTCTCGTTGTGAGCCCCGCCAGCGCCGTCGCGCCCGCCGGCACGGTGCGGCACGGCTGGACGGGCGAGCCCGCGATCCGGGTCGCCCTCCACCTGCCGGCGACCCCCGACGCCCCGCGGCGCCCCGCCGACGACGGCCCCGAGGAGGCGCGCCCCGCCTCCCCGACGACCGCCGTCGTCGTCTGCCCGCCCCTCGGGCAGGACCACGTCGTCGCCTACCGCACCCTGCGGCTGCTCTCGGAGGAGCTCTCGGCCCGCGGCGTCGCCTCCGTCCGCTTCGACCCCTCGGGCACCGGCGACAGCGCGCCCGACGACTCGCCCGACGCGCCCGTCACGAGCGCCCTGACGGCCGCCGCGCTGCTGCGCGACGCCGGCTGGGCGCGCGTCGTGTTCGTCGGCCTGACCTCGGGCGCGCTGATCGCCGCCGAGGCCGCCCGGCGGCTGCCGGGCGCGGGCCTCGTCGTCTGGGACGCGCCCGCGTCGGGCCGCGCCTGGGTCCGCCGCCAGCGCGCCCTCGCGACGATGAGCATGGGCGCCGACCGCACCGTCGGCGACCGCGAGAGCCTCGTCGGCATCGACCTCGCGCCCGGGGTCGCCGACCGGCTGGCCGCGATGACGATCGGCTCCGACGGCGACGGCCCCGTGCTGGCCGTGACGCGGCCCGGTGCGCCCGTGCCGCCCGGGCTCGCCCCCGGAGCCGCGCACGTCGACCCGCCCGGCACCGCCGAGCTGCTCGACGGCACGAGCATGGCCGCGCGCATCCCCGGCGGCGTCGTCGAGGTCGTCGCCGACTGGGCGCGCGACGCCTTCCTCGGCGCGGCGGGAGCCCCCTCGGGGCCCGACGGGCTCGACGTCCCCGACGTCCCCGCCTCGACCGAGGCGCCCGGCGCCTCCGACGTCGACCGGCTCACGGCTCCCGTCCACCTCGACGACCACCTGCTCGTCCGGCACCCGGACGGCGACGTCGTCGACCGGGTGACCACGCTCGGGCCCGACCGGCTGTTCGCGGTCGAGAGCGTGCCTGCGGGGGCCGGCCCGCGCCTCCCCGTGGTCGTGCTGCACAACGGCGCGTCCGAGCACCGCGTGGGCGCCGCCGACTACCAGGTCGACCTGGCCCGGCAGCTCGCCCGCGACGGCGTGCGCGTCGTGCGGTTCGACCGCCGCGGCACGGGCGAGAGCGGACCGGTCAGCGCCGACGAGCTCGACCTGATGTTCTCGCAGGAGTGGATCGACGACCAGGCCGCCGTCGTCAAGGCCGTGCGCGCCGGCGCCGCCGGTGCGGGTGACGACCTCGCCGTCGTCGGCATGTGCTCGGGAGCGTGGCTCGCCGCGCGGTCGGCGTCCGAGGCCCCGCGCCTCGTGATCGAGATCAGCCCGAACGACTACCGCCGCAAGCCCGCCGCGCCCGGGGCCTACGTCGACGCGGCCCGCGAGGTCGAGGACGTCTCGGCCGCCCGCCACTGGGCCCGCGACCGGTTCAACCGCTGGGCTCCGCCGTGGCTGCGGCTCAAGCTCGCCCGCCGCGGACCAGCGGGCGACGTGGGGGCGCACCTCGGTCCGGTCGTCCAGGCCGGCAGCCGGTCGGTGCTCGTCATGAGCCCGCTCGACGGCGAGCTCTTCGACCAGCTCGGCGGGCCCGACGCGGTCGAGCAGCTGGGCGGCGGGGTCGAGGTCGTCCGCGTGCCCGAGGGCGACCACTCGCTCTTCGCCCCCCGGATGCGCGCGACCGTCGCCGAGATCGTCCGCGCCCGCGTCGCCGAGGCGTTCGGCACCGCGGGGCCCGGCGCTCGCTAGAGCCAGCGCTTGAGCTTGAAGGCGCCCCAGAGCCCTCCGCCGATGCCGACCATCAGCGCGAGGGCGAAGGGGTAGCCGAAGGTCCAGTGCAGCTCGGGCATGACGTCGAAGTTCATGCCGTAGATCGCGCCGACGAGGGTCGGGGCGAAGAGGATGGCGGCCCAGGCCGAGATGCGCTTGGTCACGTCGTTCTGCACCTGGGCGACGAGGGTCGCGTTGAGCGAGAGGGCGTTCTGCAGCACCGCGCGGAACGTGTCGGCGCGGTCGACGACGCGGATCACGTGGTCCTGCACGTCGCGGAGCCGGCGCTCGAGCTCGGTGCCCATGCGGTACTTCTCGCCGCCGCGGATCAGCCCGTCGAGCATGCCGACGAGCGGCCGCGTCGCCTTCTGGAAGTCGGCGACCTCGCCGAACAGCTCGTAGATGCGGCGGGCGACCGTGGCCTCGCCGGCGAAGAGCTGCTGCTCGATCTCGTCGATGTCGTTCTCGAGGCCGTCGACGACCGGCGTGTAGGCGTCGACGACGGCGTCGAGCACGGCCCAGAGGATCGCCTGCGGCCCCACCTCGAGCAGCTCGGGCTTGGCGCGCAGCCGGCTCGTGCTGCGGGCGAGGTAGCGCTGGTCGATGTCGGCGACGTGGTTGATCGCGACGAAGAAGTCGGGGCCGACGAAGACGTGGATCTCGCCGAACGCGACCGACTCCTCGGCGTCCTGGTAGACCGCGGGGCGCACGACCACGAAGAGGGTCGAGCCGTAGCGCTCGAGCTTGGCGCGCTGGTGGCCGTGGCCGGCGTCCTCGACGGCGAGCTCGTGCAGGTCGAAGCGGTCGGCGAGCGAGGCGAGCTCGGCGCCGTCGGGCTCGCTGAGCACGACCCAGGCCGTGCCGCCGGTGGCGGTGAGCGCGGCGTAGGTCTCGTCGAGGGTCGCGGGCGACGAGCTGAGCCGGCCGTCGACGTAGACGTCGTTGATGAGCAGGGGCATCCCCCGAGTCTCGCAGGGCCGCGGCCCTGTCCGTGCGAGGCGAGGAGGTCCGTCGCGCGGCGCCGCAGGGCGCGGCCCGCGCTACCGCCCGTCCTGGAAGTGCGCCGTCACCGTCGCCGCGCTGAGCGCCGTCGTGTACACCGCGGTGTCGTCGAGGCTGCCGGCGAGCCAGTAGTTCGCGGCCGCCGTCGGCGCGTTCGGCCAGCCCGACAGGTTGTCGTAGCCCACGCGCCAGTAGCCGTTGTTCGCCTCCGCCGCCTTGTTCGCGTTGGTGCCGACGCTGACGCCGTCGACGTAGAGCACCATGCCGTTCGCGCCCATCGTGGCGACGACGTGGTGCCAGGCGCCGTCGCGGTAGGTCTTCGGCGTGCTGATCGTCTTGGTGCCGGCGTTGTAGACGCCGAAGGTGATGACGCCCGTCGACGAGACGTAGAGGTGGCGGTCGAACGCGCCCGAGAGGCCCGAGGCCTGGTTGCCGAAGCCGACGATCTTGCCGCCGGTGCTCGTCGTCGGCAGGTTGACCCACGTCTCGAGGGTGAAGGCCGACGGAGCGGCGACGGCCGCCGCCGAGCTCGTGACCTGGCCCGAGGTGCCGTTGAGGGTGACGTAGGGGCTCGACGAGCAGGTGCCGCCGACGCGGGAGACGCCCGCCGAGAGGGTGCCGGTGCGCCCCGCCGAGCCGCTGTCGGCCGTCGTGGTGCCCGACGCCTCGTTGTAGCCCCAGGCGAAGACCGGCGAGTCGGTGATGGTCGGGCTGAGGCAGTCGAACGAGGTCGAGGCGGCGAGGGTGCTGGTCGGGTTCGTCGTCGGGGCCGAGAACGCGGCGCCGGCGCCGCCCGAGACGACGAGGGTGAGGGCGAGTCCGGAAGCGACCCCGACGACGGCGAACGTGCCGGCCGCGGCCCGGAGGCGACGACGACGACGGTCGAGCCGGCGGCGCTCGGCGCGACCGCCCTGGTGGGCGACCGGGCGTCGGGAGGCGCGGGGCGCCTCCTCGTCGGCCGTCGCGTCGGTCTCGGTGCCGGTCGCGGCGCGGCGCAGGTAGCCGTCCGCCCGGGCCCCCAGCAGCAGGAGGAGCAGCACGCCGCCGGTGACGAGCAGGTGCCCGAACTGGTGCGACTGCGCCCAGACGAAGGGCGTGCCGAGGTACGGGACGCGGAGGTAGCCGACGCCCACGACGGCGCTGCGGTCGATCGGCGTGCTGTCGGCGGCGGGGTTGGCGTCGCCCTTGGTGATGATCTGGGTGCCCTGGCCGTTGTCGTCGTAGCGGTGCAGGCGGAGGTGGTCGGCGTGGTCCGGGTCCTGGAAGAGCAGCACCTGGCCGCGGTGGATCTCGGTCTCGGCGACGGGCTTCGCGACGACGACGTCGCCGGGGTGGATGCGGGGCTCCATCGAGCCGGTCATGACGGTGGTGGGGGTCCAGCCGATCACGGCGGGGACGGCGGCCCAGAGCAGCAGGCCGACGAGGGTGCCGAGCACGGTGCGCGAGACGACGCCGACGACGAGGCGCAGCCAGTGGGGCCACGACCGCGAGGCACCCCGTGAGCCGACGATCCGCTGGGCGGCGGTGGCCGGCTGCAGCAGGTCGAACGTGGTCATGGGGTGCCTCGGGTCGGGTGGTGCGGCGGTGGGTCGCGGCGGCTGGGGGCGCTGCGTGGTGGGGCGGGGTGCGGCGGCGGGGGCGCTGCGGGTGGTGCGGCGGTGCGGCGGCGGGTGCGCTGCAGGGGGCGGCGGCGGGTGCGCTGCGGTGGTGCCCGCCGCCGGCATGCAGGGGGGAGGGGGGAGCGCCGGCGGCGGGGGTCTCGGCACGGGCGGCGGGTTCGGGGCGCCGCCCGGCGGGGGTTAGCTGTTCTGGGCCTCCCAGGTGAGGCCGAGGGAGGCGGTGCCGCCCTGGACGGAGTTGGCCGCGTTCGCGTTCACCGTGTAGGTGACCTGGTAGACGCGGGTCTCCGAGGTGGTGGTGGCGGAGCCGGTCGTGCCGGTGGGGGCCCAGGTGCCGACGCCGTTCGCGAAGTTCGTGTAGCTCGTGCCGAAGGAGGCGAGCGTGCCGGCGTAGAGCGAGGAGCCGGTGGCGAGGGGGGTGAAGCCCGAGCACGAGCCGAAGCCGCCGCCGGTGCCCTGCACGACGCTGAGGGTGATGTTCGAGGCCAGGTTGTTCGTCGTCGCGGCGGCGGTGCCGTAGAGCTTGACGGTCGAGGCCAGGGTGCCGGTCGAGGTGACGGCGATGCAGTTGCTGCCCGTCTGGCCGGGCTTGAGGTTCGTGGCCTGGAAGAGGGCGGAGTTGGCCGAGGTGCCGCCGTCGTCGTCGGCGAGGACGACCGTGCCGCTGCTCCAGTTGCTGGTGGGGTTCGTCGTCGTCGACGAGAAGGCCGAGTACGAGGCCTGCGAGACCACGAGGCCGGAGGCGACGAGGGCGGCGGGGATGGCGATCCAGGCGGCGATGCGGGCTGTGCGGGAGGTGGGACGGGACATCAGGAGCTCCAGGTGGTGGGGAAGGAACGGGTGGGAAGACTGGTGGACGACCAGCTGAGATGCTCGATGCCCGAGTGGCTCGGTGAGTGAGTGGTTCGTTTCTCAAGTGGTACGACCATCAAGTTACTCAGGCTCCGAGATGCACGCAATGCGAGCGATACCCCCACTGGTGGGGACATGACTCGATGATCGAGTTACTCGCTCGGCGAGCTAGACTGCGATCGAACTCGCCCCCGCCCGTCAGGAGCCCCTCCCCCGCATGACCGACGTCTCGCCCCAGCCGCCCGCCGGCGCCGCTCCCGACCTCGACGTCGACGGCGCCCTCGACGTCTCGCGCGTGCTCGGCGCGTTCCGCCAGCTGCAGCAGCAGAACGAGAAGGTCGAGCGCCTCGTCGCCACCTACTTCGGCATCGGCACGAGCGACCTGCGGTGCCTGCGCTTCGTGGCGGAGACCGGCGACGCGACGCCCAAGATGACGGCGGAGTTCCTCGAGCTGTCGACCGGGGCGACGACGAGCCTCATCGACCGGCTCGAGACCGCGGGCTTCGTGCACCGGGCGCCGCACCCGACCGACCGCCGCAGCGTCGTGCTCGAGCTGGCCCCGTCGGGCCGCGACGCGATCGACGAGATCGACGTCTTCTACCGGCAGGCCTTCCGCGACGCGGTCGACCCGAACCACCTCGACTTCCTCGCCGCGGCGATGCGCGCGATCGGCGACTCGCTGACGCGCGCGGCCGTCGTCGCCGAGGCCGACACCGCAGCGACGGCTGCGGCTGCGGCTCCTGCTCCGGCTTCTGCTGCTGCTGCGGAGGCCGCGGCCCCCGAGGCGTAGGCGCGACCCCCTGCAGGAGGCGCGGTGTCGGCACGACCGGCACCGCGCCTCCTGCGGTCCCCCGCCTGGTGCCCTCGGGCCCGGGTGCTGGACGTGCGGCCCCGACGCGGTCGTAGGGTGGCGCGATGACTCCCTCCGACGTGCTGATCGAGGCGTTCTCGCGCCTGCCCGCCATCGCGACCCTCGCCGTCGACGGCCTCTCGGTCGACGACCTCGCGTGGCGTCCGGACGACGAGGCGAACACGATCGCCTGGCTCGTCTGGCACACCGCCCGCGGGCAGGACGTGCAGGTCGCCGACCTCGCCGGCAGCGACCAGGTCTGGGTCGTCGACGGCTGGGTCGACTCGTTCGGTCTGCCGTTCGCGCCCGGCGAGATGGGCTACGGCATGAGCCCGTCCGACGTGGGCGCCGTGCGCGTCGAGGCCGAGCTGCTCGTCGGCTACCTCGAGGCGGTGACCCTGCGGACGCGCGGCTACCTCGACGACCTCGACGCGGCCTCGTACGACGACGTGGTCGACGACGCGTGGGACCCGCCCGTGACCGCCGGGTCGCGCCTCGTGAGCATCCTGAACGACTGCGTGCAGCACCTGGGCCAGGCCTCCTACGTGCGAGGCCTGCTCGACCGCCGCTGACCCGCCGGCGCGGCGCCCTCGGGCCCGCGCCGCACCGTCGGACCCGCACCACACCGTCTGCCCAGGGGGTGCATCGCCGGACCGACGGTGTCACCACGCCCGACCCGCACCCCCGGACCGAGCCGCACGCCACGGACCCGCGCGCACCCCACGGACCCGCGCGCACCCCACGAACCCGCCCGCACCCGTCGGCGCGCCCGAGGGTCTGTGCGGGTTCCTAGGGTGCGGACCCGCTCGGGCACGCGCTCGGGACGCGCCCACGCACGAGCACGCGCCCCCCACACGCACCCCGCGAACGCCGAACGGGCGCCCACCCTGGAGGTGGACGCCCGTCAGGACGAAGGAGGCGCGCCCCGCCTCCCCGAGGGGGAGACCGGCGCAGCGCCCCGCTGGCCCAGACCTACGCCTGAGCGCCGGCCAGCTGGTCGATGAGGGCGTCGCCCGAGCGGGCGTCGACCATCTCGGCGTCGATCTCGGCGCGGTCGAGCAGCTCCTCCATGCGGCGGCGGCGCTGGCGCGTGATGAGCGTGACGACGGTGCCCTCCTTGCCGGCACGGCCGGTGCGGCCCGAGCGGTGCATGTACGTCTTGTACTCGTCGGGCATGTCGGCCTGGACGACGAGCTCGATGTCGTCGACGTGGATGCCGCGGGCGGCGACGTCGGTGGCGACGAGCACGTTGACGCGGCCGCTGGTGAGCAGGCCGAGGTTGCGCGTGCGACGGGCCTGGTTCAGGTCGCCGTGGAGGCTCGTGGCGCGGATGCCCGCGTCCTCGAGCTGGTCGGCGAGCTGCTCGGCGAAGGCGCGGGTGCGGGCGAAGACGAGGGTCTTGCCGGGGCCCGACGCGAGCTGCTCGATGACGGCCGTCTTGTCGCGCTGCTCGATGAGCAGCACGCGGTGGTCGATCGTGGCGCTGGCCTGGTCCTCGCCGGCGACCTCGTGCACGGCCGGCTCGACCAGGAACTCGTCGACCAGCTTCGCCACGCCCTTGTCGAGGGTCGCGCTGAAGAGCAGCTTCTGGGCGCGGTCGCCGTTCGGCTTGACGTCGGCGGTCTCGCGGATGATGCGCTGCACCGGCTCGAGGAACCCGAGGTCGCACATGTGGTCGGCCTCGTCGAGCACCGTGATGACGACCTCGCTGAGGTCGAGGCGGCCCTGGTCGATGAGGTCCTCGATGCGGCCGGGGGTGCCGATGACGATGTCGACCCCGCGGTTGAGCGCGCCGACCTGGCGGGCCTGGGGCACGCCTCCGTAGATCTGGGTGGTGAAGAGGCCGACCGAGCGGGCGATGGGCTGCACGGTGCGGTCGATCTGCATGGCGAGCTCGCGCGTCGGGGCGAGGATGAGCGCACGCGGCCGGCGGCCCATCTTGCGGTTCTTCGCGCCGTTGTTCTCCATGAGCTTCTCGACGAGGGGGGCGCCGAAGGCGATCGTCTTGCCGGAGCCGGTGCGGCCGCGGCCGAGCACGTCCTTGCCGGCGAGCACGTCGGGGATCGTCGCCGCCTGGATCGCGAACGGAGCCGCGGCGCCCATCGACGCCAGCTGGCGCTCGATGTTGTCGCCGAGGCCCAGGTCGCCGAAGCTCACGCCCTCGACGTCGGCCGCCGTGACGACCTCGGCCTGCAGCTTCTCGAGCTTGACGTCGTCCTCGGGCGTGTAGTGCGTGCCCGAGTCGCGCTTCGGGTAGAAGTCGCTGCGGTCGTTGCGCTCGGCGGCGCCGGGTCCGCGGTCGTAGCTGCGGGGGGCGCGGTCGCCGCCGCGGTCGTTCCGGTCGAAGCTGCGGGGAGCGCGGTCGGCGCGGTCGTACGAACCGCCGGAGGCGCGTCCACCGCGCTCAGGACGGTCGCCGTACGAGCGCGACGGCTGGTCCTCGCGGGGCGGGCGCCCGGCGGGCGTGTAGCTCTTCGGCGCGCGGTCGTCGCGGCGGGCGGGTCGCTCGTCGCGGTCGTAGCCGCGGGCGGGCCGGTCGGCACGGTCGTAGCCGCGCGGGGCGCGGTCGTCGCGGGCGGGCCGGTCGGCACGGTCGTAGCTGCGCGGGGCGCGGTCGTCGCGGGCCGGGCGGTCGGCGCGGTCGTAGCTGCGGGGGGCGCGGTCGTCGCGGTCCCAGCTGCGGGTGGGGCGGGTGTCGCGGCCGTAGCGCGCGGCCTCCTTGCCGCCGTCGCGGCCGAAGCGTCCGGCGGAGCCGTCGCGGCCGCGCTCGGCGTTGCGGGCGTCGTGGTCGCGGGGGGCGAAGCGGCTGTTGCCGGTCTTCTCGCGGGGCTCCCAGTTGGGGCGGCTGCTGCCGCTGCGGGGGGCGTCGCCGCGTCGCTCGGAGCGGGCGTCGCTGTTCCAGCGCTGCTTGCGCTCGGGGGCGGCGGCCTCGTCGGGACGGTGGCCGCGGTGCTTGGCGCTCTTCGAGCCGGCCTTGTAGCCGTCGGCCTTCGGGGCGGAGCGCTTGGGCGTCTTGTCGTAGGGGGGCATGTCAGTTCTCTCCGGGCTTGTCTGATGACGCACAGCAATACCCGGGCAGCCTTTGGCCAGGACCGTTCACCATCGTGAATTCATCCCGACGACATCCGTCGAGAATCCGGCCCACAAGACGTACAAAACCCTCATGCATGATCGCCGCTGTACGCAGCTGACGATCCTTCGCGCCACAGGCGCGGTGTCTTGAGCCGACCGAGAGAGCCTACCCGCTCGAGCCCCAGACCGTAACCCCCCGCTCCCGACGCCCGACCCGACCCGCGCCTAGGATCAGCGCATGTCGACCCCACGCCCCGACCCGGCCGTCGGCCTGACCCGACGCCTTGCACGACGTGACGCGACACCGACCTGCACACCGGCCGCAGCACCGCTCGTGACGCCGCCCGGAGCACCGCCCGTGACGCCGGCCACGGCGGCGCGGCCGTGACGCCCCCGACCCGCGCCGTCGGAGCCGGCCGCCCTCGCGACGCGACCGAGCGACAGCGTGCCGTCGCGCGCCTCCTGCGTCCTCGTCTCGAGCTGCCCCCGGGCGTCGACGGCCCGACCCTGCGTCGTCTCGCCCGGCTGGACGACGTGGTCGCCGACGCCCTGGGCTCCGGGGACCACGACGAGCTCCTCGACGACCGCGGGGCGGGCATCTGGCCCTCGGCCCTGGCCCGCCTCCGAGACGACGTCCTGCGACGACTGCCCGCCGCACCCGACGTCAGTCACGACCAGGCGACAGGCACAGCCCTCGACCCCGCCCACGACCCCGTCGAGCGTGCCCTCACGACCCGTTTCGGCTTCAGCCCGCTGACGAGGCCCGAGTCGCCCCTCCTGGTCGCGTCCGGACGGGCCGGCGAGGCCTCGGCTGCCCTCGAGCGCCGGGGGTGGTCGCGCATCGCCCTCGCATCGCACGACCCGTCGATCGTCGAGTTCCGGTCGGCCGCCCGGCGGGCCCGCGCCGTCGTGACGGACCACCTGCGACGCCTGCACCTCGAGGTGCTGCCGCGCTACGGCTCACCGGGCTCGCCCGGTTCGATGCTCGCCGTGCTGTCGGCCGCCGGAACGCTCGTCGTCGTCGACGCCGGTGACCACGCCCTCGACCCCGACGACGTCGCGGCGTTCTCGGACGTGCTCGTGGCGACCGCGGCCGTCGAGACCCTGCGGGCCCGCGGCGCGAACGACTCCCGGATGAACGACCTCCACTGAGCCCCGACCGGCGTCGACCGAGCCCGCCGGCCCGAGCACGAACCGACCCGCCGGCCCGATCCTCAGCCGACGCCGTCGAGCCGGGCGTCGAGCGCGGACTCCACCAGCTCGTCGACGACGTCCCCCAAGTCCTGCAGCACGAGATCGAGCGGAGCGTTCGGCTCACCGACGTCGGCCGCCCGCGCCTCCGGCGGCACCTCGCTGCCGAGCTCGAGGTCGCGGTCGAGGTCGGTCGCCCGGGCCCACGGCTCCCACAACGCGACCGCGCCCCGACCGTCGAGGGGCAGCACCAGCTCCTGCCAGACGGCGTCCCAGACCGCGTCGACGACGTCGTCCGTCTCCTGCACCCGGTCGCCCGCGGGGGTCGACGCGAGCTGCCCCAGCACCTCCGGGGTCGCGACGTCGTCGAGGTGGGCCACGACGGCCTGCCAGACGACGTCCCACCCGGGCAGCGCGACCACGGCCGCCACCGACGCCGGAGGCGCGATCGGGGCCGATCGGTCGGCCCGGGCTCGCGGGGCTGCGACCCGCGGGCCGTCGGGCGCCGGACGCTCGACCGGGTACCAGGCGGGCAGCGCCTCGGGCCGACGCGGGTACCGGCGGAGATCGACGATCAGCGACTCGTCGGCCGGCGAGTCGCCCGGGTGTCCGGCGAGCGGGTCGTCGGAGTTCGTCCACGACGGACGGTGGTCGTAGTCGTACTCGACGCTGTGCCGACCGTCGCGCGTGACGGTGAGGAAGAGGCTGAGCCAGGCTCCCTCGCCCGGCGTCGCGGTCTCGGCACGCAACCACCGGAGGGGCGCGTCCACCTCACGGGGCGAGAAGATGCCCCACCGCTCGCCGTCGGCGTCCCAGATCTCGAGGAACGAGCTCCGGTTGCCGGCGATCTCCGACCAGAAGAGCCGAGCCCGCACCCACTCGCCTCGGGTCGACCGCGACGGCCGTGGCGCTCGCGACACGGCCCGGAACACGACGAGCGCCGCCTCCCCCTCCTTCGCCTCGACGGCGCTGACGTCCACGGCGTCCCCCCTCTGCCGTCGCCAGCCTAGACAGCCGCGCCGTCACGGTTCCTGGCGTCGTCGAGCTACGCCGCAGCCGACGCCGCCGCCCCCGACTCACCCTCCGCGCGCCGGTCCGCCCGGCGCTCGAAGATCCGCTCGTACAGGTAGTACAGCACCGGCAGCACGACCAGCGTCAGCAGGGTCGACGAGACGAGCCCGCCGATGACGACGATGGCGAGCGGCTGCGAGATGAAGCCGCCGTGGCCGGTGATGCCGAGCGCCATCGGGGTGAGCGCGAAGATCGTCGCGGTCGCCGTCATGAGGATCGGGCGGAGCCTGCGCGACGCTCCCTCGAGCAGCGCCTCTCGCACGCGCAGGCCCTTCGCCCGGTACTGGTTGACGAGGTCGATCAGCACGATCGCGTTGGTCACGACGATGCCGACGAGCATCAGCACGCCGATCAGCGACGCGACCCCGAGCGGGATGCCCGACGCGAGCTGCAGCAGGATCGCGCCGGTCGCCGCGAACGGGATCGACACGAGCAGCAGCAGCGGCTGCGCCAGGCTGCGGAACGTCGCCACCATGACGATGTAGACGATGAGGATGGCGATCAGCACGGCGAGGCCGAGCTGCGAGAAGGCGTTCGCCTGGTCGGCCGTGGCCCCGCCGACGACCGCGTCGGCGCCGGCCGGCAGGTCGACGTCGGCCAGGGCGTCGTTCACCTCGGTGCCGGCCGACGACAGGTCGTCGCTCGACGGGGTGACCGTGACGGTCGCGGTGCGGACGGCGTCCTTCGTCGTGACCGAGGTCGGGCCGGTCGACTGCTCGACGGTCGCGATCGAGTCGAGGCGTACGGGCCCGGTCGGGCTCGGCAGCTCGAGGGCACGCAGGTCGTCGAGGGTCGAGGGCGGCGTCGCGTCGATCGTGTAGACGTCCACCGCGTTGTCGTCGATCTCGAGCGACCCGACGCGGAACGGCTGGACGGCCTGCGACACGATGCCGCCGACGGCGACCTCGCTGTAGCCGAGGGCCGCTGCCGCGTCACGGTCGACGGTCACGCCGATGATCGGCTGGGCCGACTGCAGGTTCGAGCTCGACTCGGCCGTGCCGGGCAGCGACGAGACCTCGTCGAGCACGGCCTGGGTCGCCGTCGCGAGGGTGTCGGGGTCGGGGGCCGAGACGTCGATGGTGATGTCGTTGTTCGTGCCGAAGCCGCTCGACGCCGCGAGCTCGATGGTGCCTGCGTCCTGCACGTCGGCGAGCTGCGACCGGACGTCGGCCTGCAGCGCCTCCTGGTCGGCGTCCTCGTCGGTGGTGATCGAGTACGTGACCGTGCTGTCGCCGGTGCCGCCGAAGAAGCTCGAGATCGACGTGCCGCTCGAGCCGATGGTCAGCTGCACGGTGTCGATGCCGTCGATGCCCTCGATGACGTCCTCGACCTTGGTGGCCGCGGTCGAGAGCGTGTCGAGGCTCGACGCCGGCGCGAGCGTCTGGGTGACGGTGAAGGTGTTCTGGCCGCTCGACCCGAGGAAGTTCGTCTTCATCAGCGGGATGACGGCACCGGTGCCGCCGAGGATGAGCAGCGCGACGACGATCGTCACGACCGGCCGGCGGAGGGTGCCCCGCAGCACGGGAACGTAGACGCGACGCAGCCGGTCGAGCTTCACCGGGTCGCTCGGGTCGGAGGCCGCGGTCGTCAGCGGCTCGGCCGACGCCGTCTCCGACGAAGGATCGACGGCGTCGGCCCCGGCCCCGGCCCCAGCACCGACCCCCGCACCGACCCCCGCGTGCTTGTGCACCTTCGGCGCCCGCAAGAACCAGTACGCCAGCACGGGCACGATCGTCAGCGCGACGAACAGCGACGCGACGAGCGCGATCGTCACCGTCAGCGCGAACGGCCGGAACAGCTCGCCCGTGATGTTGCCGACGAACGCCAGCGGCAGGAAGACGACGACCGTCGTGAGCGTCGACGCCGTGATGGCGCCCGCGACCTCGCGGACGCCGGTGGTGATGGCCTGCAGCCGCGAGGTGCCGGCGGTGAGGTGGCGCTTGATGTTCTCGATGACGACGATCGAGTCGTCGACGACGCGCCCGATGGCGATCGTCAGCGCGCCGAGGGTGAGGATGTTCAGCGTGTAGCCGGAGGCCTGCAGCCCGATGAAGGTGATGAGCACGCTGGTCGGGATGCTGATCGCGGTGACGATCGTCGACCGGATCGAGAGCAGGAAGACGAGGATCACGACGACCGCGAACGCGAGCCCGAGCAGCCCCTCGGTGGCGAGGCTGTCGATCGACTGCTGGATGAACGGCGCCTGGTCGAAGACGACCGTCAGCTCGACGTCGTCGCCGAGGTCGGCCGCCAGGCCGGGGATCGCCGCCTTGACGGTCTCGGAGACGTCGACCGTGTTGGCGTCGAGGGTCTTGGTGACGGCGACGGTGAGGGCGTCCTGCCCGTTCACGCGGCTGATCGAGGTGATCGGGGCGCTCGTCAGCTGCACGTCGGCGACGTCGCCGACGGTCGTCAGCGCCGGGCTGCCGTCGGCCTCGACGGCGCTGCCGCCGAGCAGCGGCAGGGCGGCGATCTCGTCGACGCTGGTCAGCCGCTGGCCGGCCTGGATCGACAGCGTCTGCCCGTTCTCGGTGATCGTGCCGCCGGGGATCAGCGTGCCGTTCGCGTCGAGCGCGTCCTGGAAGGCCTGCGTCGTCAGCCCCGCCGCGGCGAGCGCCGTCTGGTCGGGCGAGATCGTGACGCGCTGCCCGGCGTCGCCGTAGACGCTGGCCTCGCGCACCCCGTCGAGCTTCTGCAGGTCGGGAACGGTGGTGGTCGTGAGCCGGTCGACGAGGGTCTGCGCGTCGTCGGCCGAGTAGCCGGTGACGGCGATCTGCACGATCGGCAGGTCGTCGAGGCTGCCGGTGACGACCTGGGTGTCGACGGAGTCGGGCAGCGACAGCCGGTTGATCGCCGACTGGATCTTCTGCTCGGCGGAGTTCAGGTCGGTGCCGTAGGTGAACTCGGCCGAGACCGTGCTCTGCGACGTGCTCGACGTCGCGGTGGTGCCCTCGAGCCCGGGGATGATCTGCACCGCCTGCTCGATCGGGGTCGAGACGTCGTCGCTCACGACCTCGGGCGTCGCGCCCGGGTACGAGCTGACGATCGCGATCTGCGGGAACTGCACGTTCGGCGCCAGCTCCTGCTTCAGCGAGGTCAGCGCGATGCCGCCGAACACCGCCACGACGATGGTGACGAGGGCGATGAGGGCGCGGTTGCGCAGGCTGAAGACCGAGAGGAGATGCACGGGGACATTCTCACCGTCCCCTCTGACAATCCGTGCCGCGTTGCCAGGCAACCGTGACCCGTCAGGGCGCGCTCACACGACCTCCGACAACGCCGTCCCGCTCGACGCCTGCACCCCGTCGATCCCCTCCCACGCCGCGGCGAGCGCCGCGAGCGCGCGGTCCGTCTCCTCCGCCGAGTACGAGAACGGCAGCCGCAGGAACCGCTCGAACGCCCCGTCCACCCCGAACATCGGCCCCGCGGCGACGGCGAGGCCGTGCTGCCGGGCCGCGACCGTGAGCTGCGAGCTGACCGGGGCGCCGAGGTTCACCCACGTGCTGAGGCCGCCGGCGGGCGAGGGGACGCTCCACCCGGGGAACGCGGCGCGCAGCCCGGCCACCAGGTGGTCGCGGCCCCTCCTCAGGTGGGCGGCCCGCGCCTCCAGCACCCTCTCCATGTCGCCGAGGAGGTCGGCGACGATGAGCTGCTCGAGCACGGGGGTGCCGAGGTCGCCCGCCGACCGGGCCCGCACGAGGCGCTCCACGAGGGGCCGCTCGGCACGGATCCACCCGACCCGCAGCCCGCCCCAGAGCGACTTGCCCGCCGAGCCGATCATCACGGCCGGCCCGTACGCCGCCATCGGCAGCGGCGCCGGAGCCGCCGACGAGGACGACGAGGAGGCGCGCCCCACGTCCCGCAGGCCCCGCGCCTCCCCGTCGCCCCCGACCCGCAGCTCGGCCATCGTCTCGTCGGCGATGACGACGGTCCCCTCCGCGGCGGCCGCCTCGAGCACGCGCACGCGCTGCTCGGCCGGCATCGTCGCGCCGGTCGGGTTGTGGAAGTCGGGCATGAGGTACGCGACCGGCGGGCTCGTGCGGCGGAGCGTCTGCAGCAGCGCCGACTCGTCCCACCCGTCGTCGACCGTGACGCTCACCGGTGCGAGCCGCGCCCCCGCCGCCCGCAGCGCCTCGAACGCGTGCGGGTACCCGGGCACCTCGACGATCGCGCGGTCGCCGCGCCCGACGAGCACGCGGGCGAGCAGCGCGATGGCGTGCTGGGCGCCGAGGGTGACGACGATCTGGTCGGCGTGGGTGTCGAGGCCGCGTTCGCGGTAGCGGGCGGCGATCGCCTCGCGGAGCACGGGTCGTCCGACGATGTCGTACCCGCTGTCGGGCAGGTAGGCGCCCAGGGCGTCGACGGCGCGCTGGGCGGCCTCGCCGATGCCGTCGACGGCCGGCAGGGCGGCCTTGGTGAGGTCGACGACGTCTCCCCCGCGGTCGGTGGGCCGCGGCGTGGTCGAGCGCGAGGGCAGGCGGACCACGCTGCCGCTGCCGCGCAGGCTGGTGACGTGGCCGGTCTCGCGCAGCGACGAGTAGGTCGCGGCCACGGTGGTGCGGCTGACGCCGAGGTGGGCGGCGAGCTCGCGCTCCGACGGCAGGCGCGTGCCGACGGGCAGGCGTCCGTCGACGACGAGCAGGCGGAGGCGGTCGGCCAGCGCCGCGTACCCGGGCGACGAGGAGGCGCGCCACGAGTCCAGCAGCGTGCCCAGCGCTCGGGACGAGACGGCGGCGCCGGCGCCGATGTGGTTCGACATGCGGCCACCGTAGCCCGATTGGCCCTTGGCGACCAGGCCACTCGTGGGATTGGATCGGTCCATGCTCCTCACGCGTCGCCTCCTGCAGCTCGTCGTCGGTCTCGCCCTGTACGGCGTCGCCCTGGCGCTGATGGTGCGCGCGAGCATCGGGGTGGCCCCGTGGGACGTGCTGACGCTCGGCATCGTGAAGCAGACCGGGCTGCCGTACGGGTGGGTCATCTTCGGGACGAGCCTGGTCGTGCTGCTGTTCTGGATCCCCCTGCGGCAGCGACCGCGGTTCGGCACCGTGGCGAACACGCTGATGATCGGGCCGGCGGCCGACCTGGCGCTGCGGGCGCTGCCGACGCAGACGGTGTGGTGGGCGCAGGGGCTGACCTTCGCGCTCGGGCTGCTGCTGCTCGCGGTGGCGAGCGGGCTGTACATCGGGGCCGACTTCGGGCCGGGGCCGCGGGACGGCCTCATGCTCGGGCTGCACGCGCGGCTCGGCTGGCGGGTGGGCGTGGCCCGCACGAGCATCGAGGTGACCGTGCTGGCGGTCGGCTGGCTGCTCGGCGGGCAGGTCGGCATCGGCACCGCGGCGGAGGCGCTGCTGATCGGGCCGCTCGTCGCGCTGACGCTGCCGCTCTTCGACGGCCGGCGCCGCGCGGCCCGCCGTCAGCCCCGAGCTGGGGACGCGGTCGACCCGAGAACGGGCGATCCTCTTGTTACTCTCGTCTGACCGACGAACAGGGGGCGCGTCTTCGTGCGCCCCAGGGAGCCTCATGACCGACATCTTCAACACCGGCCCGGACGACCGTCACGACGACACCCCGGAGCCGACGCGCAAGCGCAAGCGCCGCATGTCAGGCCCCGTCAAGACCCTTGTGATCCTCGCGTCGGTGCTCGTCGGCGTGCTCGTCGTCGTCGGCGTGATCGGCGGGGTCTATGCGATGAACCTGGCCCGAAGCTATGACCAGAAGACGACGAAGATCCCCGAAGCCTTCCCGGAAGAGTCCACTCGTCCGGCTGCCACCAGTGACGGCTCGATGAACATCCTGCTCATGGGCAGCGACTCCCGGGCCGACGAGACCACCATCGACGAGGCCGGGCCCAGCGACCAGCGCACCGACACGATGATGCTCATGCACGTCGACGCCGACCGCAAGAACGTCTACGTCATGTCGATCATGCGCGATCTCTGGGTGCCGATCCCTGGTCACGGCGAGGCCAAGATCAACGCCGCCTTCGCTTACGGAGGCGCTCCCCTGACCGTGCAGACGGTCGAGCAGCTGCTCCAGACGCGCATCGACCACGTCGCCATCATCGACTTCGAGGGCTTCAAGGGCATGACCGACGCCCTCGGCGGCGTCGACGTGTTCAGCCAGAAGGGCTTCACGGCCCGCGGGACGACGATCGTCGAGGGCCTGAACCACCTGCAGGGCGAGGACGCGCTGAACTTCGTCCGCGAGCGATACGCGTTCACGGACGGCGACTACACCCGCGTCCGGAACCAGCAGGCGTTCATGACCTCGATCGTCGACAAGGTGATCAGCCGCGACACCCTGACGGACCCGGCCAAGATCTCCGACTTCGTCGGTTCCGTGTCGGAGTACCTGTCGGTGGACGACACCCTGGATGCCGGTGCGCTCGCCAAACTCGGCGTCAGCCTGCGGGGGCTGTCCAAGGAGGACATCAACTTCTTCACTGTCCCGACCTCGGGCACGGGAACGTCTGCCGACGGTCAGTCCATCGTCAACCTCAACACGGAGGCGATCCCTCGCCTCCAGACAGCGCTGAAGGACGACACGATGGAGTCCTTCCTCCTGACTCTGCAGTAGGCGATCCGGCTCCGGCAGCTGCACCCCACGATCGGGGGGGCAGCTTGAGTATTTGTCGTCCGCCACCACAACGTGACTCGAAGTCATTACGATGGCCCTTTGAGAGTGCACTGACTGGATACGCAGAAGTATCCGATCTCGAGGCCACCGGCCTCGGAACCGGACCCGAGAAGACTCCCGGTTGGACACCTCGGAATCGATGCTGCCTGAGGGGGGAGCCAGTGACGACGACCGAACATGCGCGCCTGAGGCATGGCATCGTCGGCGAGGCGCCTGCACCCTGGGCGCGGCATTACGCACGACGCCTGGCTCTGACCGACACTCTCATCGTCCTCATCGCCGTCGGTGTCGCGGAGCTGCTGTGGTACACGATCAACATCGCGGCGACCTGGGGATGGGCGGCGTGGACCCCTACGGCGACCCGTCACACGATCGCGACGTTGGCGCTCACCGCCGGCTGGCTCTTCGTCCTCACGTCCTACGGAACGCGCGACGCCCGGATCATCGGCCAGGGCGCACTCGAGTACAAGCGCGTCCTGGAAAGCTCCCTGATGCTCTTCGGGACCTTCGCCATCCTGGCGGTCGCCTTCCGGCTCGACCTCGGTCGCAGCTTCGTGCTGACGGCGTTCCCGGTCGCCGCCGTGTCGTTGGTGCTGTCTCGATGGGCGTGGCGGCAATGGCTCGTGTCCAAGCGACGCGCAGGCACGTACACGGCTTCAGCACTGCTCGTCGGTTCTCGCGAATCGGTCCTGCACCTGACCGAGCGCCTCTCCCAGATGCCGGCTGCGGGCTACAAGCCGGCGCTCATCTGCGTGCCCAACGCACGACGGGGCGAGACGATCCACGGCATCGAGGTCGCGGGTTCCCTGACCGACGTCGAAGCAGTCCTCGATCGCGGCCACATCGACTGCGTGATCGTCACCAGCAGTGACGAGCTTCCCGCCAAAGAGGTGCGCCGGCTCGGTTGGTCCCTCGAGGCCTCCGGAACCGAGCTCATCGTCGCACCGGCTCTCACCGACATCGCCGGCCCGCGCATGCACACCCGTCCGGTCGCCGGTCTGCCCCTGATCCACGTGGAGTCGCCCGTCTACGGCGGCCGGAAGGTGTGGACCAAGGTCGCCATCGACAAGACGGCCGCCGCCCTGGCGCTGCTCGTCCTCTCGCCCGTCCTCCTGACGATCTCGCTGGTCGTCGCGTTCACGTCGCCGGGCCCCGTCATCTTCCGGCAACAGCGCGTGGGCCTCGGCGGCGAGACCTTCACCATGTACAAGTTCCGGTCGATGCGAGTCGACGCCGAGGCGCACCTCGCGACGCTCGCAGCCCAGAACCGTGACGCCGGCAACGACGTCCTCTTCAAGATGAAGGACGATCCTCGCCTCACGCGACCTGGTGCCTTCCTCCGCCGGTACAGCCTCGACGAACTGCCCCAGCTCTTCAACGTCATCAACGGGACCATGTCGCTGGTCGGGCCCCGCCCGCCGCTCGACGCCGAGACCAAGGCCTACGAGAAGCACAACTTCCGTCGGTTCCTGGTCCGCCCTGGCATCACCGGGCTCTGGCAGGTCAGCGGTCGCAGCGACCTGTCGTGGGAGGACTCGGTTCGCCTCGACCTGTATTACGTGGAGAATTGGTCAGTGCTCAACGATCTCATCCTGCTCGGCCGTACTGCCCGCGCCGTTGTCCGCGGGAGCGGTGCCTACTAGATGTCCCAGAAGAACGAGGCGACGCGATCAGTCGCCATCATCGGCACGCGTGGCTACCCCAGCTACTACGGCGGCTTCGAGACCGCGGTGCGGAAGCTGGCACCCTATCTGGCAGGCACAGGCTGGGATGTGACCGTCTACGGACGGCCCGGTGCCACTCGAGGCGATGATCGCGACATCGACGACAGGGTGGTCCGTCGCGAGACGCGGGGCCTCGAGACAAAGTCCTTGAGCACCTTGACTTACGGCCTGACTGCGGTCGTCGACTGCATGATCCGCAAACCGGACGTGGCACTCGTGATGAACGTCGCCAACGGCTTTTGGCTGCCGCTCCTGAAGCTTCGCGGCATACCCACTCTCGTGAACGTCGATGGAATCGAATGGGAGCGAGCCAAGTGGGGTGCGTTGGCTAAAGCGGTGTTCCGTTGGGGGGCCAAGACGACCGCTTGGTGGGCAGATCGCCTCGTCTTCGACGCTCATGCCATTGCTCGACGTTGGCAGGATGGGTTCGGCCGGGACGGAGTCTTCATCCCGTACGGCGGTGAGGAGGCGCCAACTGCGCTGCCCTTGGAGGAAGGCCTGGCCGAGCGGTCTTATGCGCTCGTCGTGGCACGCTTCGTCCCCGAGAACACCATCGACGAGTTCGTCGAAGCGGCATCCATGATCGCCCAGACGCACGACGTCGTCATCGTCGGTTCGAGTGGCTATGGAGGCGACCTCGACGAGAAGGTGTCTGGGCTCGCCACGGCGAATCCTCGCGTGCGCTGGCTCGGCCATGTAAGCGATGATCAGAGGCTCTTCGCGCTGTGGCAGCACGCCGGTGCCTACTTCCACGGCCACAGCGTCGGTGGGACTAATCCTGCGCTCGTCCAAGCGATGATGTTGGGAGCACCCACAGTCGCGCGGGACACGGTCTACAACCGCGAGGTCCTCGCCGATGCTGGTTTGCTCGTGCCGCCCGAAGCGGCTGCCATCGCCGATACCGTCCTAGGCCTACTGAATGCCCCGGCTCGGCAGGCTGAGCTGTCGAGCGCCGCGATGACCCGGGCCAGGGCTGAGTACTCGTGGTCCACCGTTCTCGATCGCTACGCAGGGGCGCTCCGCGAGCTGGTACGCACCGTCTGAGTGCGCATGTGGCCAGGTCTGGGGGTACGAGACCAAAACTTCGAGACCACACGAGCGGACGGGTTCGTCTACCGTGGGACAGGACCACACGTCGATCGGGCTCCTGCCGCTTGTCCAGGCCTCTGCCCGTAACCAGATCGAGGATCACCTTGTCGAAGCACATGGCTTACTTCGTCCGTTCCCTGATGGCCGCGACAGCCCTGGCTGCCCTGCTCGTCCCGATCGCGGTCACACCGTCGTTCGCCCAGGAGGCCGCCACTGTGGGCGCGGGCCGCCACGAGGAAACATCGACGGGGGTAGCCCTGACAGGCAAATGGTCCAAGCTCACCAACGCTCAGGATTCCGGCGGCAGTAGTTACTACGCCTCAGGACAGGCGTCGTTCTCCTTGCGCTTCACCGGCACGTCGGTGTCGTGGCTAGCGCGCACCTCACCATCGTCGGGCATCTCGAGCGTCTCTCTCGACGGGGCAGTTGTCGGCACCGTCGACCGCTACAGCCCCTCGGACAAGTTCAACCAGATCGTATGGTCCAGGGACGGCCTCGGCGCGGGATCCCACGTCATCACGGTGACCTCCACTGGACGAAAGAACGCAGCGGCCTCGGGAACGAGTTCGCACCTCGACGCCATGGTCGTAAAGGACGAGAGCATCGCCGTGGGCCCCGGTGTCTACCAGCAGGACGATCCGAACCTGACCCTCACGGGCGCTTGGACTCGCAGTGCGAACGCTGCAGATTCAGGTGGGACCAGTTCAAGCGCATCTGCGACCGCCACCGCGACGCTCACGTTCCGCGGAACGGACATCTCGTGGATCGGCCGAAAGTCTTCCGCGGGGGGCATTGGCGCAGTTGTGCTCGACGGAATACGCCAGCCGGATGTGGACAGGTACTCCCCCACGAACGACTACCAGCAGGAACTGTTCCGCTTCCGCGATCTTCGGGACGGTGTCCACACCATCACGATCGAGTGGACGAACAAGACCAATGCGCAGTCGCGTGGGACTCACCTGCACCTGGATGCCTTCGTGGTCCGGGGCGCCCGCAGCCCGGTCTCCGCGGGCATGTTCGAGGAAGATTCCCCGGACGTGTCCCTGACCGGCCCGTGGACAGCCACGACGAGCAGCTTGGACAGCGGGGAGAAGAGCATCTACGCGAATTCCCGGTCGTCGGCCACCCTCACGTTCAAGGGGACGAGCATCGCCTACATCGGCAGGCTGTCGAAGAGTTCTGGCATAGCCGAGATCACCATCGACGGGAAAGTGGCCGGCAAGGTGGACAGGTACTCGGCTGCGCCCGCATACCGGAACGTCCTGTTCTCCAAGAAGGACCTCAGCGCCGGTGTTCACACGATCTCCGTGACCTGGAGCGGTCAGAAAAACACGGAAGCGTCGTCGGATGCACTCCACTTCGACGCTTTCCGAGTTGAGAACGCTGCGAGCGCCTTCGTCGCAGCCCCGGGCGTGATCGGGGACGACTCGTCGGCCATCGCCTACGAAGGCCCCTGGGTCACGTCACCCAGTTCAGGAGAGCAAGGCGGACAGAGCCGCTATGCCATGTCGGCGTCCAATGCCACACTCTCCTTTTCCGGCACGGGCATCGCCTGGGTCGGCCGGAAGAGTGCAGGTTCAGGCATAGCCAAGGTCACCATCGACGGAATCGCTCAACCGGACGTCGACCGTTACGCGGCGACGACGAGCTACCAGCAGACGTTGTTCCTCAAGCAGGGACTGACTTCGGGCACTCACACCATCGAGATCCAGTGGACGGGCAAGAAGAACTCTGCCGCGTCGTCGGCGTCCATCCACCTGGACGCCTTCGTCGTGTCGGATCTGAGCGCCACGAAGCCGTCTTCCGTTGCGATCGCCTCGGCAGACAGCACCGCACCGGCTCTCGGGGCCGCGATCACCTGGTCCAAGCCGGCCACGAAAAGCCGCGACGCCATCACCTACAGACTGACCCGTTCTGAGGCAGGCGGTGCTGCCACCAACATCGATCTGCCCGACAAGACTTCATACGTTGACGCTGGTCTCGCCGAGAACACGGCATTTGCCTACCGCCTCATTGCACGAGACAGGTGGGGCTTCTCCTCACAATCCAGTTCGACCGTCAACCGGACGACGGGGTCGCTCGGCGTCAACAAGGCCCTCGGATCTTCGAGGTGCGCAAACCCCACTGCGACTGTCCGAGACGGCGCGGCGCTACAAGTCGCCCTGACACAGGCCAAAGCCGGTGACACGATCAAACTCCAGCCTGGCACCTACCGGGGGCGCGAGAGGGCGCCGGGTCTCTACGCAGGCTTCACCATCTCGGACCGTCACGGCACCGCCGCCGCACCCATCAGCATCTGCGGGGTATCTGGTTCAAACATCCGGCTCAGTGGCAGCGACGTCGACTACTCCAAGCTGAACGCGGGCTTCCTCATCGAAGACTCCAGCTGGATCCGGATCGAGAACATCGACATCGCGCTCGTGCATGCTGGCGTTGAGGCTCACTCGAGCACCAATCTCGTCATGGACTACCTCCGAGTTGCTCAGACCTCACAGGCCGGCATTTACCTGAGCAAGAATTCGTCCGACAACGTGGTGGCACACTCGACAATCTCGCAGACAGGCAAGCGGGATGCGCGATTCGGAGAAGGCATCTACGTCGGGAGTTCGCTAGGCAATGACACTTGCGAGCCCTCGTGTGCGGCTGACCGGAGCAGCCGGAACGTGATCGCCTATAACACGATCACCGGGACGACGGGCGAGGCAATCGAGGCCAAAGAGCAGACCGTCGGCGGAATGATCTATAAGAACACGGTGGGAGCCACATCCGGCCAGAACGACATCACGGGTTCGTCTCTCCAGATCAAGGGCAGCAAATACGTCGTGTACGGCAACAGCCTCACCAGTTCACTCGAGCAGGGAATTCGCATCCTGTCGGGTCCGTACTCCGACGGAGCGACTTGGGGAGAAGGCAACGTGATCACGAAGAACACGATCACATTCTCCAAGGCAACGACCAACTCCCTGGCTATCTACGGATTCGCAGCCAATGGAACCGTGATCAAGTGCTCGAACACGGTGTCGCCCAGCAGCGTGAAGACGGCCCCCGCAGCCTGCATGAAGTAGACCTAGTGAGCCTGCCGGGGCGGGGCCCAGAGGTCCGACGGGAATGACTCTCGGAGCAGGGTCGGATCCCAGGCCTCCAACGGTTCGTACGTGGATTTGTCGATACTTTTTGCGTGTGCGACCGCTGAACTGAAATCATCGAAGGTCGGGACGTCGAAGCGGTTGGTCCCCTCGAAGTAATCGGAGTACTTGAAGGGTGATTCCACTGCCGATCTGAGCAGCGCGCAGGGCACTCCGAACGCCTCGGCCAGCACGATCGCATGCAAAGAGGAACCGACGACGACCTCACTAGCGGCAATGGTCTCCAAGACGTTCTTCACAGGCCGTCTCGGGCTGATGAATGCGGGGTGCGACTTGAACTTCGTGATCTCGTTCATGTTCGGTATGACGGTCAGCTCGCGCGTTTCATGCCTGCGATCCGTGCCTTCTGGTGGAGCCAGGAGAAGTGCAGGATCCCCGTAGACCTCCGGCACCTCTAAGCCCTTGTTCTCCATCAGCCACCTGCGCGTTCGGGGCCCCCGTACCGCTCGGACGTCGAGTCTCGAAAACCGGTGCTCATCAGTCCGAACTTTCCCGTTGACACCTGTGCCCCAGACCACATCGTCGTCGTCTGCGAAGTGCATCACGGACCCGACGGACATGACTTTGCGAGCTGGCGATCCTCGTCGAGCTGCGACGTCGGCCTGGGGCAGCATGTCAGTCAGGAGCTTCGCAACGACGACAGGGCCGAGCAAGTCGCCGAAATTGTTGTGCCTGGGCCGCAAGTACGGCAACCTGTGCCGCCTGGGATTCCATTGGAATGCCTCGACGCCGCGAACCTTCATCATTCGTCTCCCCGCTCGATCTCAAGACTGTGGAGCCTTTGACGGCAAGTCGGGCGATCTCCGCCGTCCAACCCCGATGCCACAGGCGCACAAACACCAATTAGCATAGGTGCGGCCCAATGGGGGTGCTGGCCGCAGGTGGGTCACGTCGACGAGCGAGTCCGTGACCATCCATGAGGACGGCAGCCCCGAGGCTGAAACCACCACGAGGGGATCCCACATGCATTCACGACGAGGCCGAACGGCCCTCAGATGAAGATCCTTTTCGACGGGTTCTGGTTCATCAGCGGTCCACCATCGCAGCGACATGTACTTCGAGAGATGGTTACGACTTGGCTCGATCAGTTCCCCGGTGACGAGGTCGGGCTCGTCGTCCGCGCTCGCGATGCGGACGAAGCTCGTCGAGAGCTGCCCTCCAGAGTGACCCTCTTCCCTTCGAGGGCATACCCCCACGCTGTCGTGGCCGCGGTCTCGCTCTCCCGCTCGGCGCGGCGCTGGAGAGCCGACGCAGTCTTGGCGCAGAACTTCGCCGCCCGCTTCCGCCGAGGCGTCAGCGCCGTCTTCCTCCACGACGTGCTCTTCGTCGATCACCCAGAATGGTTCACCCCCACAGAACGCGCGTATTTCAGCTTCATGCCACGCCTGGCGCCTCGGGCAGACGTCGTGTTCACGTCGACGAGCACGGAGGCAGCGCGCATCAGGTCGCGGTCCAAGCCCAGATCGGTCTTGGCGGTGGGCATCGGGTTGTCGAAGGAGCTCGTGCAGGCGGTACCCGACGACCGTGTCAGGACAGCCTCGCCAGTCGAGGCCGGTTCGTACGTCCTTGCTGTCGGCCGGCTGAACGTACGGAAGAATCTGGCGCGTGTCATCGAGGGATGTCTCGATGCGGGTGTCATCTCGAGAGAACGGCCCCTGCTGATCGTGGGCGCCGGGGACGGCAGGTCGGACGTTGAGACCGACGCGCAACGCCGCGCTGTCGACAGTGGGGTCGTGCGTTTCGCCGGGTTCGTCTCGGACGGTGAGCTCAGGTGGCTCTACGAGAATGCGTCGTGCACGGTGTTCGCATCCCTCGGAGAAGGGTTCGGCATGCCCCCCGTCGAGGCAGCCTATTTCGGCTCGGAGATCGTCGTCAGCGATCTGCCGGTCTTCCACGAGACCGTCGGCTCCGTGGCACATTTCGTCAACCCGCTCTCACCGCCTGCGATCGCGGCGGGAGTCGCTTCCGCGCTTCAGCCGGCGGAGGCGCGCGCTACCAGTGTGGCGCCGGAGGCTTGGCAAGCAAGGTACGACTGGTCGGTGTCGGTCGCGAGCATGCGTCGGGCGGTCCAGACCCACCTCGAGACGAAGAGGACAAGATGACTGACGAAGGCAGCGCTCCCGTGCCCGCCCGCCTGAAGGTGGTCCTGATAGATCATTCCGCTGACCCTGGCGGGGGTCAACTCGGGCTTTTGCGTTACCTCAGGGACGTGACGGATTTCGACGTGTCGGTCATCCTGCTGACCGGCGGGGCGCTCGTAGGACAGATACGGGCTCTGGGCCACCGCGTGACGGTCATCGACGACGAGTCACAGTTCAGCTTCTCGCGGGCGCCCCGGTTCAGCGCTCGCCTCGCCGGCGTAGTGCGCCGCGAGTCGCCCGACGTGATCGTCGCGAACAGCCTGTACAGCACCATCACGATGGCGTTCGCACGCCTACCCCGCAACATCACGCGCATCTATTATTCGCGGGTCTCGATGGAGACCCTTCGTGGCATCAAGCGCGTCATTGCGATGAGGCTCCTGTTCAGGCAGTTCGATGGCTTCCTGGCCAACAGTGAATGGACGGCCTCCTGCATCCCCCGCCGCCTCGCGCGCCGCCCTGTCCGCGTCGCCTATCCCATCTCGGGCGTGGACGAGACATCTTCCGCCGGCCGGGTCGCGCCTAGCGGGACAGGTGAAGAGCTCGTCATCGCCTCTCTGAGCCGTCCTGACCGATGGAAGGGCACCGACATCCTCATCGAGGCCGTCGCTCAACTCGAGCCGATCATCCGCGGCCGCGCCGTGCGGCTGGAGATCTACGGAGGCACGTTCTTCTCGGATCCCGTCTTCGTCACCGAAGTCGAGCGCCTGGCGCGAGAATCGCCGGTGCCCGTGTCGTTCAGGGGTCACGTCGATGACGTCGACAGCGTGTTGGATCGCATCGACGTCATGGTTTTGAGCACCCGATTCCCCGAGCCCTTCGGGCAGGTCGTCGTCCAAGGCCTCGCGCACGGAGCGGTGGTCGTCGTTCCCGACCAGGGAGGACCACTCGAGGTCGTCACAGATGGCGTCAACGGGTTGACTTTCTCATCGGGTCGGCCTGAAGCCCTCCGCGACGTCCTAGACGAAGTTCTTCGATCGCCCGAGAAGATGTCGGCTCTGACCGGGAACGGCAAAGGCGTCACCACCGCTTTCGGCGATCACCGACTTCGACTCATGTTCGAGGCATCGGTGCGTGAAATTCATGAGGCAGTCAGTCAGACGCAGTCCCGCCCCCACCGTCGGCGTTGAAACGCGAGTGGCGACGGAACTCGTCATCTCCGGCCAGGCGTCGTAGCACCCCGCTTCGCCACCCGGCCCGAGATGTGCCGCCATTGTGCTTCTCTGCCAGGAGCGTCGCGTAGATCTTCTCGTGCAGACGGCCGACGACCTGCCTATTTCGGCGCGACAAGTCAGGTAGGGCCGCCGCCGCCAGGCCTTCGACCCTCTCTCTCGCGACTCGAACGTCCGAAGCTGCGATCGGGGGGTCGAACAGGGTGACCCATTCATGCCCCACCTCTTCGGCTAGTGCCGTCGTCGATCCGCTACGGGGGAGAAGAACCGGTCTGGCACTCCCGAGTGCCAATAGAGCAGCTCCCGAGTTGTACATGCGCTTGTACGGAAGGACGACGAGGTCTGCAGCGCGGATGGTCGCCTCCAGGGCCTTGTCGTCCAGGTGCTCGAGCCTCAGAGTCACGTGCTGTCCGACCGCGTGCGCTAGCTCCCTGACTCGTCGGGCGTAGCTGAGGTCGATGGGCAAGCCGGCGATCACGAGTTCGACGTCCGCCAGTGGGCCGACGGCGGTGATGAGGTCCTCCACACCCTTGTACGGGCGTACCTGCCCGAATGTCAGGATCTTGGAGCTCCCGCGCGATGTGCGCTCAAGGCCGACATCGCTGACCGGATACGCACCATGGAGAACGACGACACCGGCCGCCATGTCGTTCTCGGGTGATTCGTTTAGGTACACCTTGACGACTGTGAGCTTCTCGAGGAGACGAACTTGCATCCGTTCCAGGCGTCCAGCAGGTTCGTGAGAACGAAGGTTGTGCACCGTCTCAACGACCGGCACTCCGAGAAGACGGAGGCGGGCGAGGAACGTCAGGCCGATGATCGCCTTGACAGCTGCTTTCGGTCCGGTCGAGCCGCGGAAGATGTACTCCGGCCACTGGACGTGGACAACGTCATAACGCCCCAGCAAGGCTGCCCGGTAAGAGAACCTCAGGGTGTGTACGGCCGGAGGTAGACCCTCCTCGAAGAGATCCACATACGGATTCGACGTCGAAGTCGACCGCCTCACGGTGATCAGCACTCTCATAGTTCCCCGACTTCATCCGAGTTGAACGCAACGACACCAATTCGAGCACACAACCCGCCCCTCATGGAACGAGCTTCAGTGTTGATAGGCTCTCACCAGCAGACAGCCTGATGATCAGCAGGCACCCCATCGGTTCGTGTGACCTCCCGCGAACCACTCGAAGGCATCTCACGTGGTGTTGAGGGCGGGGGCGTCCTCTGAAAGGAACTGAGCATGCACATGACCTCAGTCGTCCCACCCTGTCACCTTCGATTCGACGCTGAGGAGTGGCGTCTTGGGTAGCGGCATCGCCCTCGCGCTCGGGGGCCTTGGGGTGGTCCTCGCCATGGTGCTGCCCAAACGCTATGGGCTCGGGATAGCTCTAGTCGTCTTCGTGGTCTTGCCGCGATTCATCTACAGCGAGAACTCGATCATCCAAGGGATCCCCCCATTCGGTTGGGTCGTCGCGGTCTGGGTCCTCCGTACTCTCGGGGAGAGAACGTCCGACCCGGAGAACAGGCGAGCGAAGATCAGGCTCGTGGCCTTGCTCGTCGTCGCCCTGGCATGGTTCGCCGCGACCTTGACCTGGAGCCTTAACCAACTGACCAGCCTCGGCTGGATCGCACCGTTCGTGCTGGGCGTCGTCCTGGTGGTCGTTGGCAGCCGGGAAGCTGATTCCGTCCTGGTCCTCAGGAAGGTCTGGATCTGGACGGCCGCTGTTCTCTCCCTTTACGGCATCCTGGAGTTCCTGCTCGGGTCCAATCCCATCTACGACCAATTGCGACAGCTATTGGACAGTCCATTGGTACGCACGTGGTCGGTCTACCGGTCGAATGCATCCTTTGGTCACCCCCTCTATGCAGCGCTCTTCTACAGCATGTCGGCCGCGTTCGCCTATGGCTGGGCGATCGTGAACGGCCGGCGGTCTTACTTCGTGGTAGCGGGGCTAGCGAGCTTGGCGACCGTGCTGACGATCTCGCGAGGCGGAATCGCAGTCCTGGCTCTGGCCCTCGTTGCTATCTCGACGCTGGCCGTGTTCCGACAGACCCGCCTCAATCTCGGTGGCAAGGTGGGTATCTCCTTCGCCCTGATCGTCGCCGGCCTGGCCGCGTTCCAGATCCCTCAATTGCAGGAACGGTTGTTCTCGGCTGAAGCTCTCTCTTCGGTAGCAGCTCGACAGAGCATCAATGCAATCGTCTTGGCTGCAGGTGACTACTTCGGTTACGTCGGTTCCGGTGTCGGCACGTCGACGGCAGCTGCTCTGCAGTTCAACCCGGAGGGATACCTCATCGAGAACGGGTACTTCCAATTGTTCATCAGCGCAGGAATCCCCGGTGTCGCGCTGTTCGCCATGATCCTGGCAGTGGCACTCGTACGGACACTTCGGCGAGGTGACCTGGCCGGCCTCGGACTCGTCATCACGTTCGGCATCATGCTCGCTTCCTTCAACGGCCTCGAGTCCAACCCGGCGATCCTCTTCCTCCTCGGCATCAGCCTCGCTCACGTCTTCGGTCCGTCTCCTCAGGCGACCCTCGAATTGGAAGAGGGGCTCGAGTCCGATCAAGCAGTAGCTCCTTCGGCCCACGGCCGGGCGGCTCGCAGTGCGACACGAGGCTTCAAGACCCCCAAGAACGCCCTCGGCCGTTCCTGAAATAATCGAAAGTTCACGGTCAACACCGACATGACAAACGACACATTGCTCTACACGGTTGCCCTGAACGGCTACGGCACGTCGTACCGACGGGCCATTCGTTCCCAAGAGGCCTATGCGCGACGGCTCGGCGCGGAACACGTCAGCGTGACCAAGCCCTTCGTGAAGGACCCCGCACTGGCTGCCTGGCTGAAGGTCCCTCTCCTGGCTTCCGCGCTAGCGAGCCCTCGAAAGTGGGTTGCATACATCGACGCTGACTGTGTCGTCAGCGAGCAGGCGCCTGATTTTCGCGAATCCATCACCTCAGGGACCGTCGATGTCCACATGGCGGAGGGACGCTCTGGGCGAGTGAACTCCGGCGTCATATTCGCCAGGAACAGCGAGGCTTCTCGCGGCTACATTGATCGGGTCCTCGCCACGCTGACCGAGTCCGTTTCCCTCGAGGACCGTGCGGGCCTGAAGTACGAGAACGGGAACTTCATCTACGTGGATCGGACCGTCTCACGAGCCGATCGTCTGCCTCTCGAGTGGAACAACACCTTCGACCCTGATCTCGTCGACCACATCCGTCACTACACGGGTGACCTGAGGGCCGGGTACCAGCGATCCGTATTGGACACGTACCTCGGCAAAGCACAGAAGATCTTCGCCAGGAAGCCCGGTCCACAGCCAGAACGGCGTAGTCGCGAGTTCGTGGCAGCCCTCGACGACGTGACCCGGCGGGCCATCCGCCTCTACCCCACGATCGGCTGAGGAGTGCCGAGCGCCCCCGTACAGGCGTCCGGGGACTTCGGAAGGCGTCTCGGGAAGTCGATCTTCTGGTCGTTCCTCGACAAGTGGATCTCCCGAATCTTCACCCTTGTCGTGTTCGTGATCCTGGGCCGGCTGTTGACGCCGTCCGATTTCGGTGCGGTCGCGCTGGCGACGTCCTACGTGGTTTTCGTCACCATCTTCGTCGATGCTGGTTTCGGCAACGCGCTCATCCAGAAGGCCCACCTGACGAAGCGGGACATCGGCACCGCCTTCTCCGTGAGCGCGGTCTTCGGCCTCGCCCTCGGAGGAGTGAGTCTCCTTTCCGCGCCCGCCGTCGCCGATCTATTCGGAAGCCCCCAGACCGCTGGCGTCCTCAGAGCCCTCTCGGTCTCACTCTTCATCCAAGGCCTCTCGTCCGTCCCCGCGGCCCTGCTCGAACGTGAGATGCAATTCAAGGCCCTGGCCATCCGGCGGACCTCTGCGACCTTTCTCTCGGGCACCGCAGCGGTCGTCGTCGCTCTCGTAGGAGGCGGCGTCTGGGCCCTGGTAGTGCAATCTCTGGGCTTCGCCGTCATCGGAGGCGTCCTCGTCTGGGTCTCGACTTGGCGGTCCATGAGCATCGCCTTCGACCTGGGGAGCTTGCGGGACCTGTTCAACACGAGCCTCGGCGTCCTCGGAATCCAGTTCGTGACGTTCGTCAACTCGCAGGCAGACCGCCTCATCGTCGCGATCTTCCTCGGAGTCGAGCCGCTCGGTCAGTACTTCTTCGCCATGAGGATCATCTCCTTGTCCATCGAGCTCTTCACTGCCGTCTTCTCCAATGTCGGCTTGTCCGCGTTCTCGAAACTGCAAGACGATCGACCTCGACTCCGCGCACTGCTGTATCGACTCACCTCGACGACGAGCCTGGCTACGGTTCCGGTATTCGCCGCGATCGGCGCGTTCGCGAGCTTCTTCGTCCCCGTCGTCTTCGGCTCGCAATGGCTGCCCGCCATACCCATCCTTCAGATCCTGATCTTCCTCGGGGCCTTGAACTCGCTGCTCATCTTCGACAGGTCAGTCCTCATCGCAGTCGGACGGGCCTCCACGGCCTTCTGGCTGAGTGTGGGTCAGGCCGGCTTCGGGGTGGCCTTGCTCCTGGTGGCCGGCCCGTTCGGCCTGGTGGCCGTCGCCGCCGCCGTCGTCGTCCGCCAGTACGTGTTCTGGCCGGTACGCATGCTCGTTCTCCGCCGCATCATCCAGTACCGACTGACGACCTACCTCGCTGGCTGGGGAACCGCGATGTTGGGCCTGGTCCTGGCCTGGGGCTCCGCAGCGGCGATCATGGGCACAGCTCCCCTCTGGCTCGCGATCATCGCTTTCGTCCTGGTCTACGGGCTGACCTACGCGCTCCTGGCACGCCGACAAGTCGTCGACGTCGTTCGCATCGCACGGCGTACCGTATTCGAGCGCGGCCGTCTCTGACCCCAGGCAAGGCCGACGATGGCCGCCGTCGTCAGAACGTCCGACCTCCGTCGGCCGACACCGTCACAGTCCCGCCCAGCTGGATCCAAACCGACTCATCGGTCGCTGCGATGGCGATCGGACCGGTCGTGTCCTCGGCCGCCAGGGTCTCCGCCGCGCAACCGACGGCGACCGGGGCGGCGCCCGCGCTCGACGCACTCAGGCCGACGACCGCGACGCCTGCGCAGTCTTCAGCCTGACGGCCAGCGACGACGTAACCATTTCCGGTCGCGGCGAGGGAAGAGGCACCCTCGATGATCGTGCCAGCGTCCCAGACGACGCCTGAGTTCGCAGTCCGGTAGATGACACCGTCGTCGCAGAGGAGGGCAGCCCTGAGGTCGTCCAGCGGGGCCAGCACCGCTCCCGTGGCGCACGGGGCAGCTGCGTTGCCGCCCGGGGCATGGACGACGGCCGGATTCGCGGGGTCCAGGAACCATGCGCTCGCCACTCGGTCCGGGTAGGTCTGGAAGCCTGAACCCGACGTGTACGTAGCGGTGAGTCCAGGGAGGCAGGACGTCCCGCCGAGACCGACCATGTAGGCATACGACTGGTCGACGGCTTGCAACCGGAAGACTGACGAGAGGTCCGTGGTGGACGTCGACGCGATCCAGGTCGAACCGCCGTCATCGGTCTTCTCCAGGACGGGCCGGGACGTCGCCGAGCAGGTCCCGGCCGCCACTCGGTAAGCGACGCTCTCATCGACCGCCGATAGGTAAGTCGTCGGTGCCGCGACAGCGACCGCAGTCGGTTCCGGGGTCGTCGAGCCCGCGTCGGATTCAGACGGGTCGTCACTGGCCGAGGCCACAGGGACTGGCGTGTAGGCATCGGAAGAGGGCGCGTCGCCCTGCCCCAGAACGGCGTAACCGACCAAGGCCACATCGACCGCGAGGAAGAGGGCGAGCCCGCCTATCAGAAGCGGTCGTTTGAATGCGGAGCCGCGGCGGCGGCGTTTGTCCTTGGCCATCAGGGGTGGGTTCCTGTTCCTGCTGTTGTGGTCGCGGCGTGGCGAAGCATGTCGACGACGATGTCGGCCGCGGGTACGAGTTGACGGCCTGATTCGTCGAAGACGGAGTCGTCGAGACGATAGGGGTCCACGATGTCGTCGTCCTCTGGCTGCCGAGCGGGCTCGACGAGTCCGCGCCGAGCCGCGACCGCAGCTACGAGAGCCCGGAAGCGTTCTGCAGTCTGCGCGAGGGGCAACGCGGCGATATCGCGGAAATCGCCCTCTTCCATTCCCTCGGCGAGCCGTGCGAATTCGCGGAGGGTGAAAGTCGTTCTCGACGCTCGCGGATGCATCGAGACGATGGCTCGACGATGGTCACGGCCCATGGCGAAGACGAGGTCGGCGCGCGAGACGAACCCCTCTACGAGGTAGCGAGCCTGATGAGTCGATGGATCGGCGCCGTATCGACGAGACAGCTCCGCCGCTTGGTCGGGCATCTCTTGGCCATCTCGGGCCATGGTGCCAGCGCTCTCCACCACGACGTTCCCGACACCGGCGGTGTCCAACCCTCGGCGGATGTACTGCTCGGCGAACGGCGACCTGCAGATGTTGCCGGTGCAGACGGTCAGGATGCGGAAGGTGGGGGGAAGAGGCGTCCGATCGAAGGTGAACGCCATGCTCACCGCGATCTCACCTGCGTCTTCGCGTTGTCGCTCGGCATCTCGTTGGGACCGTCGACCTTGTCTTGATCCATGCCGTAGTACGCGCCGTAGTTCCCGTAGCCGTATGCGTCGGGTCCCTTCGTCGGGAGCATCGTCACGACGACGCCGAGGACACGACCGCCGATGTGATCGAGGGTCCGCATGGCCGACTGGAGCTCGTTCCGCTTCGTCCGCCCTGCAGCAGCCACGACGATCGCACCGCCCGTGAGCTTCGACAAGATGGCCGCATCGGTGACCGGCAGCAGCGGTGGCGCATCGATGAGCACGTAGTCGAAGGAGGACGTGAGGGATTCGATGAGCGACACCATCGCCTTGGATCCGAGCAGCTCGCTCGGGTTCGGTGGGATGCGCCCCGCGGGAAGGACGTACAAGCTTCCACGACCCCAGGGCTGCAGGACGTCCTGGAGATCGGCTCGGCCGATGAGCACATCCGTGAGGCCCACCGCGCCCTCGAGACCCATGGTGTCTGCGAGGCGAGGAAGTCGAAGGTCTCCGTCGATGACAGCAACACTGGCACCGGTCTCGGCGAGGGCTACCGCCAGGTTCGATGTCGTGGTCGTCTTGCCCTCACCCGGCAGCGACGATGTCATGACGAGGCACCTCGACGTCGACTCCAGATTGACGAACTGGAGGTTGGTGCGCAGCGAGCGGAAGGACTCCGCCCGGGGGCTCCGCGGGTCCGCGTTGACGATTAGCGGCCGCTTGCGTGCGCCAGGATCGAAGCTGATGCCCCCGAGGATGGGCGCTTCAGTGACCATCTCGATGTCGTGGGTGCCGTGGATGCGCGTGTCGAGCGTGCCTCGGAGCACCGCCACGCCGGCTCCGAGGACCAGTCCGACGAGGAATCCGATCGCGAGGTTCAGTGACGTTCTCGGCGAGGATGGTGCCGTGGCCGGGATAGCAGGCTCGATCGTGGCGATCTTCACAAGGCTCGGTCCGTCGCCAGCCGGCGATTCGAGATCGTCGGACACGACGGTCGCGAAGCTCTCTCCGACCGCATTCGCGATGCCCGCGGCGAGCTCCGGGCTCGGGTCCTCGACGGTGATGTTGATCAGGACAGTGTTCAGGGGCGACGACGCTGTCACCTGGTTCGCGAGCTCCTGCGAGCTCATGTCCAGACCGAGTTGCTCGATGACGGGGGTCAGCACGCTGGTGCTGGTGACGACATCCACGTAGGAACGGACCTTCTGCTGGGCGGCGTTGCCTCCCTGGACCAGGTCGGAAGCGCTGCTCGAGTCCGACGACTGCACGCTGACGAAGAGCTGCGTCGAGGAGACGTACTTGGGCGTCGCGAGGATCGAGGCCAGGGCACCCGCGGCGATGCCGGCGAGGGTGACGGCGACGATGAGGATCCAGCCCTTGCGGAGGATCCGGATGTAGTCACGCAGTTCCACGTGGCCCCATTTCTTGTCGGTCGGCAGGGGGGCTCAACAGACAGTGACCCCCGGGACGGCTCCATGAAGAAGGGCGACGGATCGGCAGCTCGCGCTATCGACGAAACATCGTCACTTCAGGCCTTCTCTCATACTCGCACATGAGCGACCTGACGTGGGGCGCAGGAATGCGACGAAGGGTATGGTGCAGCGCTCATCGCGGCCCCACAACGAGGGTCACGGTCGGCGCGGCCCACCGCCTCGAGCGCCTCACACCTCGAGCCGCCGCACCGCCCGCCGGTCCTTCGCGCGCCGACGCGCGTGCACCACGGCCAGCAGCGCCAGCCCCGCGAGAGCCCCGAGCGCCGCCCCGAGCGTGTTCGCGACGACGTCGTCCACGGTCGCGTAGCGCGACGGCAGGAAGAGGTGCTGCCCGACCTCGATCGCCACGCTGGCCGCGCCGCCCACGAGCACCGCGACCCACCAGCGGTGACCGCCGATCAGCAGCACCACGAGCAGGCCGAGCGGCACGAAGAACGCGACGTTCGCCCACCACTCGAGCTGGTCGTAGCCGAACCAGTCGGGCAGGCCCCGGCGGTGCAGCGCGGCCAGCACCCGGTCGATGCGCGGCCGCATCCCCCGGTCGACCGGCGTCGGCCAGTACGCGACCGCGGCGACGAGCACGCCGTAGACCAGCAACAGCAGGGTGGCGACGAGGCGGCTGCCCGTCGTCGCCCGGGCCCGACGAGGCCGGCGGCGACGCGCCGTCACGCGGCGACGCCCGGGCCCGCGGCGGACGAGGCGAGACGAGCCCGACGCGGGCGATCCCCGGGGGCGGCGACGCGCCTCCTCGGGTCGTCGACGGGTGCGGGGCTGAGCAGCATCCGGCAACGGTAGCGGCGCGGACCATGCCGTCGGCTGTGCCGCACCCGACCACCGGCTGAGCGCCCGCCCGACGCGCGCCCCACGATGGCACCCCGACACCTGTCGTGCACCCGTGACCGCCGGTACGAACTGGTTCGGGAGTCCCGCGCCGACCAGGGAATATCCGCGTCGCGCCGCGAGTTGACAGGCCCTCGCCGCGGAGTAGAGTCGCCGCTCGTGACAGACGACGCCAGGTCGCCGAAGCGGTGGCTGATCGGTGAACCCCTCCCCTCCGAGAAGCTCGAGGGCCAGCTGCTCCCGAAGCACCTCGCCCTCCCGATCTTCGCCAGCGACCCGCTGAGCTCCGTGGCCTACGCGCCGCAGGAGCTGCTGATGATCCTGCTGATCGGCGGCCTCGGGTTCCTCACCCTCGCGCCGTGGGTCGCCGTCGCCGTCGTCGTGCTGCTGCTCGTCGTCGTCGCCTCGTACCGCCAGCTCATCAAGGCCTACCCCTCCGGCGGCGGCGACTACGAGGTCGCCCACCGCAACCTCGGCGAGAAGGCCGGCCTCGTCGTCGCCTCCGCGCTGCTCGTCGACTACGTCATGACGGTCGCCGTCTCGGTCGCCTCGGGCGTCGACAACATCATCTCGGCCGTGCCCGAGCTCGCCCCCGTGCGCGTCGAGCTCGCGATCTTCTTCGTCATCGCCCTCGCCGCCGTCAACCTGCGCGGGGTGCGCGAGTCGAGCAAGGCCTTCGCCGTGCCGACCTACCTCTTCGTCTCGAGCGTCTTCGTGATGATCGTCATCGCCCTCGTCCGCACCGCCCTCGGCGACCCGCCCGTCGCCGAGAGCGCCGAGTACACGGTGCAGGCAGACCAGCTCGCCCACGCCGCCTTCGTGCTGCTGCTGCTGCGCGCCTTCTCGAGCGGCTGCTCGGCCCTCACCGGCGTCGAGGCCATCGCCAACGGCGTGCCGGCCTTCCGCCGCCCGAAGGTGCAGAACGCCCAGAAGACCCTCGTGCTGATGGGCAGCATCGCCATCGTGCTGTTCGCCGGCCTCGTGGCCGTGGCCCTCATCGCCAAGGTGCACTACGCCGAGGACGCCTGCGACCTGCAGGGCTTCGTCGACTGCGAGGGCACCCCGCAGCGCAGCCTCATCGCCCAGATCGCGAGCGCCGTCTTCGGCGGCTCGCTGTTCGGCATCCCCTTCTACCTGATCCAGGCCTGCACCGCGGCCGTGCTGCTGCTCGCCGCCAACACGGCGTTCAACGGCTTCCCGCTGCTCGGCTCGATCCTCGCCCGCGACCAGTACGCCCCCAAGGCGCTCAACACCCGCGGCGACCGCCTCATCTACTCGAACGGCGTCATCGTGCTGGCGCTCGTCGCCTGCGCGATCCTGCTCGTGTACCAGGCCAGCGTCACCGGGCTGATCCAGCTCTACATCATCGGCGTCTTCGTCTCGTTCACCCTCGGTCAGACCGGCATGGTCGTGCACTGGACCCGCATGCTGCGCGAGGGCTGCGCCGATCGCGGCGCCGTGTACCGCGCCCGCGGCATCAACGCCTTCGGGGCGCTGCTCACCGCCTCCGTGCTGATCGTCGTGACCGTGACGAAGTTCACGCACGGCGCGTGGCTCGTGTTCGTCATCATGCCGATCCTCTTCACGCTGATGCTCGGCGTGAACCGCTACTACCGCGACGTGCGCGTCGAGATCGAGCCCGACGCCACGACGACGTTCGGCTCGCACGGCGACCACGCCATCGTGCTGGTCGGCACCATGCAGAAGCCCGTGCTCAAGGCCCTCGACTACGCCATCGCCGCCCGGCACGAGTCGCTCGAGGCGATCCACGTCGGCATCGACGACGAGGCCACCGCGCTGCTGCAGCGCCAGTGGGCCGAGCAGGAGATCGAGGTGCCGCTCCGCATCGTCGCCTCCCCCTACCGCGACATCAGCATGCCGCTGATCAAGTACCTCAAGGCGCACCGAGCCGAGCACGGCTCGGAGGTCGTCACGATCTACACGCCGATCTACATCGTCGGCCACTGGTGGGAGGCCGCGCTCCACAACCACAAGAGCCGCCGCATCCGCCAGAAGCTGATGCTCGTGCACGGCGTCACCATCTCGCTCGTGCCGTGGCTGCTCGACTCGTCCGAGATGCTCTACGGCCGTCGCTCGCGCCCCGTGCCCGGCATGGACCGCCGCGGCGAGCCCATCCGCCCGGTCCCCCGCCGCGTGCTCACCCCGGCCGGGGCCGCCGTCGACCCCACCGCCGGAGGCGCGGGCCCCGCCGGCCTCCCCGGCGCCGCCGCCGAGGGCGGTGCCGTCGGCCCCCACGGCGACCCGGTCACGACCGAGACGGGCTCGGTCGTCACCCCGGGCTCGGCCCACGGCCACCGCCCGGGCGCCTCGAGCAGCGGCGGCAAGGGCAAGGGCTCGCGCAGCGCCGCCGCGAAGGCGGCCCGCAAGGAGCGCTCGGCCGCCCGCAACAGCCCGGGCGGCAGCGCCACCCGCCGCAAGAAGTAGGGCGGAGTCGGGGGCCTCAGCGCCAGACGGTCGTCGGCCGCAGCAGCCGGTGACGGTCGGCCGGGCCGGGCCCGGCGTCGCCGTCGCGGTCGCCGTCGCCGTCGCGGTCGCCGTCGAGCAGCAGCCCCAGCGTCGCGGCCGCGACCTCCTCGAGCGGCTGCTGCACGCTCGAGAACCCGAGCGCCGCGGCGACCGGGGTGTCGTCGTAGCCGACGACGCGGGTCGCCGGCCCGAGCACCGTCGACGCCCCGAGCGCGAGGGTGTCGCTCGCGCAGACGACCGCGTCGACCGTGACGCCGGCGTCGAGCAGCTCCTGCACCCGGGCCGCGGCGAGCGCGACCGAGTCCTCGACGGCGAGGTCGAGCTCGTCGAGCTGGGCCGGGGCGAGCGCGGAGCCGGCGGTCATCGCGTCGCGCCACCCGCGCCTCCGGTCGTCCCCGGCGCCCGACTCGGCCGGCCAGCCGAGGAACGCCACCCGCCGCGCCCCGCCGTCGAGCAGCTGCCGCGTGGCCGAGGCGACCCCCGCGCGGCCGTCGACGTCGACCCAGCGGTGCCGCGGGTCGTCGAGGTCGTCGATGCCCCACGGCCGCCCGAAGGTGACGAAGTCGGCGCCGGCCTCGATCAGCCACTCGGTGCGCGGGTCGTCGAACGAGGTCGAGGTGAGCACGAAGCCGTCGACGTCGGCGCCGTCGAGCAGGCGTCGGAACTGCGCGATCTCGTCGCCCGGCCCCGCCGCCGTGTAGAGCAGGATGCGGTAGCCCCGCGCGTCGGCCTGCTCGGTCACCGCGTGCAGGAACCGGTCGAGCACCGCCCCCGAGATGCCGTTCTGCACCGGGTCGAGGCGGATGCCGATGGTCGAGCTCTTGCGGGTGCGCAGCCGACGCGCCGACGCGTGCGGCCGGTAGCCGAGGTCGGCGATCGCCTTCTCGACGCGCCCGCGGGTGTCGGGCCGCACGACGGCCGGCGAGTTGAGCACGTTCGAGACGGTCTGGCGCGAGACGCCCGCGGCGGACGCCACGTCCGAGACCGTCGGGAGGCGCGGTGTCGGCACCCGAGTCATGGTCGCCTCCCGCCCCGGCCCGCCTCGTGGCCGACCCCGAGTCACGGTACCCCAGGCCCCGCCGTCGGCCGCGGAACGCATCCTGCGTCCCCGGTGCTTGACACCCCCGCGCACGCCTGCTTACCCTGACCCCGCGGATTTGATCGATCAAATCCGCCCCCGACATCACCGCGACGACGCGACGAGAGGCCCATCATGCAACGACGCACGACCCGACTGGCAGCAGCAGCCGCCCTCACGACCATCTCCGTCCTGGGCCTCACGGCCTGCGGCGGCTCCGGCTTCAGCGACACCTCCGGCGGCGGCGCCTCCGACGGTGCGCTCACCTCGAGCGACGACGCGCTCAGCGTGCTGATCGGCTCGAGCGGCGACGCCGAGACGAAGGCCGTCACCGACGCCGTCGCCTCGTGGTCGTCCGACTCCGGCACCGACGCCGAGGTGAGCGTCGCGAGCGACCTGCCGCAGCAGCTCAGCCAGGGCTTCGCCTCGGGCAAGCCGGCCGACGTCTTCTACGTGTCGACCGACACCCTCGCGGGCTTCGCCGGCAACGGCAGCCTGCTGCCCTACGGCGACCAGCTCACCAACGCCGACGACTTCTTCCCGACGCTCGTGCAGAGCTTCACCGTCGACGACCAGTTCTACTGCGCCCCGAAGGACTTCTCGACCCTCGGCCTCATCATCAACACCGACATGTGGGCCGAGGTCGGCCTCACCGACGCCGACGTGCCCACCGACTGGGACGGCCTGACCGACGTCGCCGCGAAGCTCACCACGGCCGACCACGTCGGTCTCGCCTTCAGCCCCGAGTACGCCCGCGTCGGTGCCTTCATGGCGCAGGCCGGCGGCTCGGTGACGAACGACGACGGCACCGAGGCCACCCTCGACTCGTCCGAGAACGTCGAGGCGCTCACCTACGTCAAGGAGCTGCTCACGAGCGGCGACGCCGCCTTCTCGAGCGACCTCGGCGCCGGCTGGGGCGGCGAGGCCTTCGGCACCGGCAAGGCCGCGATGACGATCGAGGGCAACTGGATCAGCGGCGCGCTGACCAACGACTACCCCGACGTCGCCTACCAGGTGGCCGAGCTGCCCGCGGGCCCCGGCGGCCAGGGCACCCTGCAGTTCACCAACTGCTGGGGCATCGCCGCCGACAGCCCGAACCAGGAGGCGGCGGTCGCCCTGGTCGAGCAGCTCACCAGCACCGACCAGCAGCTGGCCTTCGCCGACGCGTTCGGCGTCATGCCCTCGATCCAGTCGGCGGCCGACCAGTGGAAGACCGACAACCCCGAGCAGGCCGCGTTCCTCGACTCGGCCGACTTCGCCCAGGGCGTCCCGAACCAGGACGGCTCGGCCGCGGTGATCAGCGACTTCAACTCGCAGCTCTCCGGGCTGGAGGACGGCGACCCGAAGGCCATCCTCGAGTCGGCGCAGGCCAACTTCGACGCGATCCTGAAGTAAGGCGCGCCTCCCGTGTCCGCCGTCGTCACGAGGGCACCTCGCCGCCGCAGCGCCTCCACGCGCGGCGAGGGCCTCTCGGGCTGGTTGTTCGTCTCGCCGATCCTCGTGATCCTCGGCCTGTTCCTGGCCGTGCCCGTGCTGATGGCCCTCTGGGTCAGCGTCTCCGACTGGACGGGGCGCGGCTCCCCCTTCGCCGCCGGCGTCGGCTTCGTCGGGGCCGACAACTACCGTGAGCTGCTCACGGGCGGCGGGCTCGCCGAGAAGGACTTCGGCCTCAGCCTCCGCAACAACGCCTGGTACGTGCTGCTCGTCGTGCCGATCCAGACGGCCGTGTCGCTGCTGCTCGCGGTGCTCGTCGACCGGCAGGTGCTGCGCGGCCGCGGGTTCTTCCGCACCGCGTTCTACTTCCCGTCGGTGACGAGCTCGGTCGCGATCACGGTGCTGTGGCTCTTCCTCTTCTCCCAGAGCGGCGCGGTCAACAAGCTGCTGTCGTTCGTCGGCATCACGGGCCCGGCCTGGTTCAACGACGCGAGCGGGGTGCTGCACAACCTGCTCGGCCTGGTCGGCGTCGACCGGGCGCCGGCCTTCCTGGCCGACCACACGGCCCTCGGCATCACCCTGTGGGACTGGCTCGCCGGCCCCTCGGTCGCGATGTCGGCGTTCATCCTCATGGCCGTCTTCACGACGAGCGGCACCTTCATGCTGCTCTTCCTCGCGGCGCTGCAGAACCTCGGCGGCGACGTGCAAGAGGCAGCGATGATGGACGGCGCGAGCGGCTGGCAGCGGTTCTGGCGCATCACGCTGCCGCAGCTGCGCCCGACGCTCTTCACCGTGCTGACCCTCGGGCTCATCGGCACGTGGCAGGTGTTCGACCAGATCTACACCGGCACGCAGGGCGGGCCGCAGAAGACCACGTTGACGCCGGCCTACCTCTCGTACACGTCGGCGTTCGGCGACCAGGAGTGGGGCCGCGGCGCGGCCATCGCCTTCGTCCTGTTCGTCATCATCGTCGTGCTGACGATCCTCCAGCGCATCGTCCTCCGCGAGCGCGCGGTCTCGAAGCGCCGCATCGCCCTCTACACGTCGGGAGCACGTCGATGACGACCACCGCACCGATCGCGGGGGCGACGCCCGCCCCCTCTCCCCTCGCCGCGCCTCCGGCGGCTCCCCGGCCCGCGGGGCGCGAGCGCCGCAGCTCGGCGCGCGTCGCCGGCACGTCGGTGCTCTACGCGGTGCTGATCGTCATCGCGGCGATCTACATCCTGCCGTTCCTCATCAACGTGGCGACGTCGTTCAAGACCGACCCCGAGGCCGCCGCCGACCCGCTGTCGCTCATCCCCGCGACCGCGACGACGGCCGCGTACCGACAGCTCTTCCTCAACAGCGACTTCCCGACCTGGTTCGCCAACTCGAGCATCGTCACGGTCGTGGTGACGCTCGGCCGCGTGTTCTTCAACTCGCTCGCGGGCTACGCGCTCGCACGGCTGCAGTTCCGCGGGCGCAACGTCATCTTCGTGCTGCTCGTCGGCGTGATGGCCGTGCCGACGGTCGTGCTGCTGATCCCGAAGTTCCTCGTCATCAACCAGCTCGGCATGTACGACTCGTACTCGGGCATGATCGTGCCGCTGCTGACCGACGCCGCCGGGGTCTTCATCATGAAGAACTTCTTCGAGTCGATCCCCCGCAGCGTCGAGGAGCAGGCGCGCATCGACGGCGCGGGCACCTTCCGCGTGTTCTGGTCGATCGTGCTGCCGATGGCCCGGCCCGCCCTCGTGACGATCATCATCCTGTCGTTCCAGGGCTCGTGGAACGAGCTCTCGCACTTCATCGTCTCGACCCAGTCGCCCGAGCTGACGACGCTGACGAAGGGCGTGGCCAGCCTCGCCTCCGGGCAGCTCAGCCAGGGCTCGCAGTACCCGATCAAGCTCGCCGCCGCGGCGATCATGACCGTGCCCGTCGCGATCGTGTTCTTCGTCTTCCAGCGCCGCATCATGAACGCCAGCGACGGGGCCGTGAAGGAGTGAGCGCCTCCGCGCCCTCCCGACCGACCCCGCCGCGCCCCACCCACCGGAGCCCCGCATGACCGACACCACCACGCGCCCGCACGGCGCCTCGCCCGCCGACGCGTCCGCCGCCGCCGCGCCGACCTCCGACGCCCCGCTGCAGCCCTTCCTCGCCGGGCAGGCCGTCGCGCTGCGGGCGCCGGCCCAGGCCTGGTCGGCCGACGACGGCGCGATGGGAGCCTCGCCCGTGCACGGCGTCTACCTCGGCGACGTCCGCCTGGTGCGCTCGCTCGTCGCCACCGTCGACGGCCGGTCGCCCGAGCACGTCGCGACCGTGCCGGTCGACGCCTCGACGATCCGCTTCGAGTCGCTGCTGCGGGCGGTCGACGACGAGGGGGCCGACCCGGGAGTGCGCCTCAGCCAGGTGCGCACGGTCTCGTCCGACGGGCTCGTCGAGCGCCTCACCGTCGCGTCGCGGCTCGACCGCGAGCTGCGGCTCGAGGTCGCGGTCGCCCTCGTGCCCGACGCCTCGGCCCTCGAGATCGTCAAGGCCGGCCTGCCGGGCGAGCGCCCCGGCGACGTGACCGTCTCGGGCGACGGGACCCGCGCCTCCTGGTCGTCCGACGGCGTCGCCGTGACCGTCGACGCCGCGACCGAGGGCAGCACCGGAGGCGCGGTGCACCTCGACGGCACCCGTCTCGTCGCGACGTGGACCGTGGTGGTCCCGCCGCGGTCCCGCACGACGGTCGCCCTCGCCCTCGCCGCCGCGGACGACACCGCCGTCGTGGCGGGCGTCGCGGGCCCCCTCGCCTGGGCCGCGCCCGAGCCCGCCCCGCGCGACGACCGCCTCGCCCGCTGGCTCGAGCGCGCCCACGACGACCTCGCGGCGCTGCGGCTCACGACGACCGGCTCGCCCGACGACGTCTTCTACGCCGCGGGCGCGCCCTGGTTCTTCACGCTCTTCGGCCGCGACTCGATCTGGGCCGCGCGCTTCACGCTGCCGCTCGACCTGACCGTGGCCGCCGGCACGCTGCGGGTGCTCGCCCGGCTGCAGGGCACGACCTCGGTGCCCGACACGGCCGAGCAGCCCGGCAAGGTGATGCACGAGCTGCGGCAGCGCACGCTGACGATCCCCGGCGAGGGGGTCAGCCTGCCTCCCCTCTACTACGGCACCGTCGACGCGACCCCGCTCTGGGTCTGCCTGCTGCACGACGCCTGGCGCTGGGGCCTGCCCGACGACGAGGTCGAGGCGCTGCTGCCCGCGATGCAGGCCGCGCTGGCCTGGATGCGCGACCACGGCGACAGCGACGGCGACGGCCTGCTCGAGTACGTCGACGAGACCGGCCACGGCCTCGCCAACCAGGGCTGGAAAGACAGCGGTGACAGCGTCCAGTGGCGCGACGGCACCCTCGCCGAGGGGCCGATCGCGCTCTGCGAGGTGCAGGCCTACGCCTACGAGGCCGCCGTGCACGGGGCCGAGCTGCTCGACCGGTTCGGCCGCGAGGGCGGCGACGCGTGGCGCAGCTGGGCGACGCGCCTGCGGGAGCGGTTCCGCGCCTCCTTCTGGGTCGCCGACCCCGCGGGCCACTACCCGGCCATCGCGCTCGACGCCGCCAAGCGGCCCGTCGACACGGTCACGAGCAACCTCGGCCACCTGCTCGGCACGGGACTGCTCGACCCCCACGAGGAGGCGCTGGTCGCCTCCCGGCTCGTCTCGCCCGAGCTGGCGGCCGGCTTCGGGCTGCGCACGATGTCGAGCGACAGCTCGGGCTTCTGGCCCCTGAGCTACCACGGGGGCAGCGTCTGGACGCACGACACGGCCATCGCGGTCTCCGGTCTCGCCCGGGCCGGGTTCGCGGCCGAGGCGCAGGAGCTCGCCGACGGGCTGCTCGCGGCGGCCCCGGCCTTCGATCACCGCATGCCCGAGCTGCACTCGGGCGACGCCCGGGCCGACGTGCCGGCGCCGGTGCCGTACCCGGCGTCGTGCCGTCCGCAGGCGTGGTCGGCGGCGGCGGCCGTGGCGGTGTGGGCGGCGACGCACGGGGTGGCGGCGCCGGAGCGGTAGGTGCTGGGGTCGAGGTGCGGGGCTCGGGGCTCGGGTCTCAGTCGCGGCGGGACTCGAGCAGGCTGACGACCTGGCGGGCGATGGCCCGGCCGGCGCGGTTGGCTCCGATCGTCGAGGCCTGCGGGCCGTAGCCGGCGAAGAACACGCGCGGGTCGCGGGTCGAGACGCCGTCGGCGACCGCGACTCCCCCGCCGCCAGACCGGAGCCCGAGCGGGGCCAGGTGCCGCAGCTCGGGACGGAACCCGGTCGCCCAGACGATCACGTCGGCGTGGCGGAAGCCGCCGTCGGCGAGGCGCACGCCGTCGGGCTCGATCGCGGTGAACACGGGTCGCTCGACCAGGGTGCCGCGCTCGATGCCCGCACGGAACCGTCGGGTCAGCGGCACGCCCGTCCCGCTCACGATGCTCGGCAGGGCGAGGCCGGCGCGGGCGGCGGCGTCCTGCTCGGCGACCGCGGCGACGGCCGCGCCGACGCCCAGCTGCTCGGTGCCGTCGCGCCACTCGACCGGACGACGGCTGACCCACGTGGTCGACGACGCGACCCCCTCGAGGTCGAGGACGAACCCGATCGCGCTGGTGCCGCCTCCCACGACGACGACGTCGAGGCCCTCGAACTCGGAGGCGTCGACCCACGACGACGTGTGCACCTGCCGCCCGCGGAACCCGTCGCGGCCCGGGTACCAGGGCACGAACGGGGTGCCCCAGGTGCCCGTGGCGGTGACCAGCGCCTCCGTGTCGATCGTCGCCTCGGCCGTGTCGGTGGTCGCCTCGGTCGACCCGCCGGTCGTGGGGTCCGTCGTCGCGTCGGAGGCGCGGTGCGCGTACCGCACGCGCAGCCGCCCGCCGAGGTCGATCACGTCGCGCACCGCGGCGGGACGCAGCACGGGCAGCTCGAAGTGCTCCTCGTAGCGGGCGTAGTAGTCGCGGACGACGTCGCGGGCCGGGGCCGAGCGGTCGGCGGTGTCGAAGCTGAGGCCGAGCTCGGCCATGCCCGGCAGGTCGGCGACGCGGTGGGCGGCCCCGAGGCGGAGGGAGGCCCAGCGGTGCTGCCACGCGCCTCCGGCGGCGGGTCCGCGGTCGAGCACGACCCAGTCGACGTGGGGCCGCAGGCCGAGGCGCCGCAGGTGGTACGCGACCGAGAGCCCGGCCTGCCCGGCGCCCACCACGACGACGCGTGTCGTCGGCGCGTCGGCGGTCTGCTGCACCCGCTCATCATGCCCGCTCGGGGGAGCCGCCGGGGGCAGGGGCGGCGAGGCCCACCTGCTTCAGGCTGACAGTGATCGATGTCAAACGCGCGCTCGCCTCGGCATCACGCAACCCCGGCGTGCGCGCATGAGCCAAAATCACCTATAGCCTTCAGCGGGCCTGTTGGTGAGTGATGGAGAAGCTGTGAAACGAAATACCTTCCTCAAGGCGAGTGTGACGATCGTTGCCGCTCTGTCCTTCTTCGGCGCATCTGCGGCGCAAGCAGCTCCGATTCCCGTCGATCCAGATCTCACTTCGCCTGTTCTCGAGTCGCTGGCGCTAGCTTCTCCGGCGACCGTCGGTGCCGATGACCAGATCCGCCTCGACTTCACCATCCGCGAGAAGAACGCCCTCAAGGCCGCCATCTTCTACGTCGAAGCACCCACCGGCTCCCTCTTCCAGATCAGGTGGGACCAAAACGACGACACGGCCACAAAAACCGGCGACCTCTGGACCGGAACCGCCACGGCCACAGTCGACGGCGGCATCTGGCCCGGCGGGACCTACACACCCCACAGCGTCAACATCTACGACCAAGCCTCCAACGACGGCCACGTCGACTTCACCGCCCCTGGCGCCATCACCTTCCCCAACATCACCGTCGTCAACGCCTCAGCTGACCTGACTGCGCCCATCTTGGAAGGCGTGAAGTTGGCTTCTCCGGCGACCGTCGGTGCCGATGACCAGATCCGCCTCGACTTCACCATCCGCGAGAAGAACGCCCTCAAGGCCGCCATCTTCTACGTCGAAGCACCCACCGGCTCCCTCTTCCAGATCAGGTGGGACCAAAACGACGACACGGCCACAAAAACCGGCGACCTCTGGACCGGAACCGCCACGGCCACAGTCGACGGCGGCATCTGGCCCGGCGGGACCTACACACCCCACAGCGTCAACATCTACGACCAAGCCTCCAACGACGGCCACGTCGACTTCACCGCCCCTGGCGCCATCACCTTCCCCAACATCACCGTCGTCAACGCCTCAGCTGACCTGACCGCGCCCATCTTGGAAGGCGTGAAGTTGGCTTCTCCGGCGACCGTCGGTGCCGATGACCAGATCCGCCTCGACTTCACCATCCGCGAGAAGAACGCCCTCAAGGCCGCCATCTTCTACGTCGAAGCACCCACCGGCTCCCTCTTCCAGATCAGGTGGGACCAAAACGACGACACGGCCACAAAAACCGGCGACCTCTGGACCGGAACCGCCACGGCCACAGTCGACGGCGGCATCTGGCCCGGCGGGACCTACACACCCCACAGCGTCAACATCTACGACCAAGCCTCCAACGACGGCCACGTCGACTTCACCGCCCCTGGCGCCATCACCTTCCCCAACATCAGCGTCGTGGGCGTCCAGCCTGAGCCCCAGCCGGAACCCTCCGAGCCGGGGGGCGAGGGCCCTTCTCCCAGCGCTCCCGTCCTGGAGATCACATCTGCGCCTGGGCCATTCACAGCGGGTGACGACGTCGACTTCCAATGGGCCGTGACTGGGCTACCTCAAGTCGCTTCCTTGGATGTCGACCTGGAAGGTCCTTCAGGGGAGTCGCGGACCCTTTCCTACCAAGTCGATGGGGAGCCCGCTGGGGAGGGTGACGTTCAACGAGGTCTCGTTACCTGGCGCGTGGACCTGTCAGCCTCCCCGGGCATCTGGACTGTCACGCGGTTTGCTGCCCACAATGCCGAGGGGGGCGTGACCATCAGAGCCCTTGGCACGGAATCGGCACCTGTCACGTTCTTGATCGACGGAGGGGCCATCGATCGCGACCCTCCTGAGATTCTCGCGGTCGCGGCGCCAAGCGAGGTCGCGTATGGCGACGACGTGAGGATCACGTGGTCGGTGCGTGATGCGAGCCATATCGGCGTAGCGCAAGTCGTTGTGACGACTTCGGATGGAGGGGTCTACTTCTTCGACTCCGATCCTGACGAGCTCGAGACGACCGAAGACGTGACGACGGGCGCAGTTGTAGTCGCGACAGGTGATCGAGGCCTCAGACCAGGCGACTTCACCGTCGTCGGCATGACGCTGACTGATGAACATGGCTTCGGAGGGTACGTGTCGTTCCAGGAAGGGGGCTCCCCTGCACCATTGCCGTTCCGTATTCTCGAGCGCACCCCAGTTTCGGAGGGAAGCGAAGAGGGGCAGGGGCCTGGAGCCCTTTCTCCCGCCGACGCCAGCGTTCCGCCGCCGGCCACGGTCGAGGCAGCATCCGAGCTTGCAGCTCCTAGCCTCGCGCTTGCTTGGACGGGCACTTCCCCTTCCACCTTGGCCGCGAGCTTGTTCGGGATACTGGCTCTTGCGCTCGGACTAGTCCTGGTCGTGCTCAACCGGCGGAGGCACCGAGCCTGACCCTGAGGGCCTCTGTCCGAGTCGGCCTGCGGGGGAGCCGCCGGGGGCAGGGGCCCATGATAAGATCGGGTCCAGTTTTGCAACCACACCTGTCGGTAGTTCCCGGTTCGTCCGACACACTTTCCGGGCCGAGTTCACGAGGGGGTCACGCATGGGGCGCGGCCGTCAAAAGGCTAAGCACACCAAGGTCGCCAGAGAGCTGAAGTACTTCAGCCCTGACACGAACTACGGTGCGCTCGAGAAAGAACTAGCCACCAAGAGCGACTCCGGCGAGGAGTACGTCGACAAGTGGGCCGACGACTTCGACGACGAGTACGACGCCGGACACGACCAGGACAAGAGCGCCTAGGCGCTCCCTCGTCGGCGAGAAGGGTGACCTCGTGACTCTGATCTGGGAGCAGGTCGTCGTCGACGCCCTCGACCCCGACGCCCTCGCGGCCTGGTGGGTCGAGGCCCTCGGCTGGGTCGACATCTCCGCCGGCACCGACGACGAGCCCGAGCTCCGGCCCGACGCCGACACGCTGCCGGGGCTGCTCTTCGTCAAGGTGCCCGAGGGCAAGACGGTGAAGAACCGCCTGCACCTCGACTTCCGTCCCGACGACCGCGACGCCGAGGTGGAGCGACTCGTCGCCCTCGGCGCCCGCCGCGTCGACGTCGGCCAGGCCGACGTCAGCTGGGTCGTGCTCGCCGACCCCGAGGGCAACGAGTTCTGCGTGCTCGGCTCCCGCCGCCCCTGACCAGCGCTCCCGCGCGCCCGGCCCCGCGCCGGCTCCCCCGGGCCCCTCCGCGGTACGCCTTCGGCCACCTACCGAATTGGCGAGAATACGGGCCGACTGGCGCCCGACCCGCACACCTTGCCCGAGTTCTCTCGCATTGCGGGGCGCGGCACACCGCGCGGCTCCCCCGCAGCGCTCTGCGCGCCTCCGGCCAGCACGCTCGCTTGCCGCGAACCGCGTTCCGAACCATGAACCGCGAAGAAACACGGTTCATGGTTCGGAACGCGGTTCGCGGTGACGACCGCAGCGACCGCCCCGACTACCGGACGAACTGCGCGACGACGGGCAGGAGCCCGACGACGACGAGCAGGCCGAGCCCGCCCGCCATGAGCGAGGCGACACGGCGACCGCCGACGGCGGACGTGACACGAGCGGGAGCCTTCGTCAGCGGCACACGGCAGAGGTGGCTCGAGCTGGCAGGCGTGCGGGAGAGCGGGGTGGTGGTCATGATGGTCGACTCCTTCGTCGTCCGACCCGACATCGTCGTCAGGTGTGGTCGCCCGAGACGGGCGTGCATGTGAGCATCTTACGTCCGGCCACCGACACTGCTGCACGCACCGGGCCCGGCTGCCGCGGCGTCACGTTCTGAGCACGGCGTCACGTTCTTCCACGACGTCACGCGCGAAACGTGACGCGAAAGGCCGACGGGCCGAAAGGCCGACGTCCCGACGTCCCGACGTCCCGACGGGCCGACGGGCCGACAGCCCGCACCCGCACCTACCCCCGGAACGCCCCCACCAGCCGCACCGCGCCTCCGTCGACGCCCTTCGCCCCCTGCTCGAACCCCTCGAGCCCCCGAGACCCAGCACCCGCACCCACCGACACGACCCCGACCTGCCACGTCGCGACGCCGTCCGCGACGAGCGCCGCGGTGACGGCGTCGGCCGACGCGGCGTCGACGACGGCGATCATGCCGATGCCGAGGTTCCAGGTGCCCTCGCTCGACTCGAGCGTCGACCCGGCGAGGTCGCTCAGCACGCGGAACACGGGGTCCGGCGACCAGGTCGACCGGTCGACCTCGGTCCACGACCCCTTCGGCAGCACGCGGGCGAGGTTCGCGGCGATGCCGCCGCCCGTGATGTGGCTGAGCGAGTGCACGGCCCCGGCGAGCGCCGGGTCGTCGAGCACGCGCAGCAGCGGCGAGGTGTAGAGCCGCGTCGGCTCGAGCAGCGCCTCGCCGATCGTGCCGGACAGCTCGGGCAGGACGTCGTCGTAGCCGAGGTCGGCCGACGCGAGGATGTGCCGCACGAGCGAGAAGCCGTTCGAGTGCAGGCCCGACGAGGCGAGGGCGAGCACGACGTCGCCGTCGCCGACGAGGTGCGAGCCGAGCTGCTGGCCGGCCTCGACCGCGCCGACCGCGGCCCCGGCCACGTCGTAGTCGTCGGGGCCGAGCAAGCCGGGGTGCTCCGCGGTCTCGCCGCCGACGAGGGCGGTGCCCGTCTCGGAGCACGCGCGGGCGATGCCCTCGACGATCGACGCGATGCGCGCCGGGACGACGCGGCCGCACGCGATGTAGTCGGTCATCATCAGCGGCCGGGCGCCCACGACGACGATGTCGTCGACGACCATGCCGACGAGGTCTTGCCCGATGGTGTCGTGCTTGTCGAGGGCCTGCGCGATGGCGACCTTCGTGCCGACGCCGTCGGTCGACGTCGCGAGCAGCGGCCGCTCGTACGACTTGAGGAACGACACGTCGAACATCCCGGCGAACCCGCCGAACCCTCCGACGACGCCCGGCCCGTGGGTGGCGCTGACGGCGGCCTTCATCAGCTCGACCGCGCGGTCGCCCGCAGCCGTGTCGACCCCCGCCGCAGCGTAGGAGGCGCTGGTCGAGTGGGCAGGGGAAGTCACCATTCGTTCATCCGTTCGGTGTCGTGGCAGACTGACGCAGTAACCCCAACTCTACGGTCTGGAGCCAGATCCGCATGTGCGGCATCGTCGGTCTCGTCGCGCACGAGCCAGCTAATCAACTCGTCTACGACTCCCTCCTCCTCCTCCAGCATCGGGGGCAAGACAGCACGGGCATCGCCACCGCCGAGCGGGGCATCTTCCACGTGCACAAGACCAAGGGGCAGGTCCGCGAGGGCTTCCGCACGCGCGACATGCGCGCCCTCCTCGGCACGATGGGCCTCGGCCACGTCCGCTACGCCACGAAGGGCGCCGCGACCAACGAGCAGGAGGCCCAGCCGTTCTACGTGAACGCGCCCTACGGCATCGTGCTCGTGCACAACGGCAACCTGACGAACACGCGCGAGCTGACCAGCGAGCTCTTCCACGTCGACCGTCGGCACCTCAACACGAACAGCGACACCGAGCTGCTCGTGAACGTGCTCGCCCACGAGCTGCAGGAGCAGGTCAACGGCACCGACCTCGACCCCGAGCAGATCTTCGCCGCGGTCACCCGAGTGCACGACCGCGTCGAGGGCTCGTACGCCGCGATCGCGATGATCGCCGGCCACGGCCTGCTCGCCTTCCGCGACCCGTTCGGCATCCGGCCGCTCGTGCTCGGCCGCCGCAAGGCCGCCGACGGGCAGCGCGACGAGTGGATCGTCGCGAGCGAGTCGCTCGTGCTCGAGTCGGGGGGCTACGAGATCGTCCGCGACGTCGCCCCCGGCGAGGCCGTCTTCGTCTCGCTCGACGGCGAGATGGTGTCGAAGCAGTGCCACGCGTCGCCGCGCCTGATCCCCTGCTCGTTCGAGTACGTCTACCTCGCGCGCCCCGACTCCGTCATGAACGGCATCTCGGTCTACGACGCGCGCCTGCGCCTCGGCGACCGCCTGGCCGACACGATCGCGACCTACGCGCCGACGGGCGACATCGACGTGGTCATGCCGATCCCCGACTCGTCCCGCCCGGCCGCGATGCAGGTGGCCCGCAAGCTCGGCATCGAGTACCGCGAGGGCTTCTACAAGAACCGCTACGTCGGCCGCACCTTCATCATGCCGGGCCAGGCGGAGCGCAAGCGCTCGGTCCGCCAGAAGCTCAACGCCATGTCGAGCGAGTTCAAGGGCAAGAACATCCTCATCGTCGACGACTCGATCGTCCGCGGCACCACCTCGCGCGAGATCGTCGAGATGGCGCGCGCCGCCGGGGCGAACGAGGTCACGTTCACCTCCGCCGCGCCTCCGGTCCGCTACCCGCACGTGTACGGCATCAACATGCCGTCGCGTCACGAGCTGGTCGCCCACGACCGCAAGATCCCCGAGATCGCGCGCGAGCTCGGCGCCGACCACCTCATCTACCAAGAGGTCGCCGACATGCAGGCCGCCATCGTCGAGGGCAGCGACGTCACCGACCTCGAGATGAGCTGCTTCACCGGCGAGTACGTCACCGGCACCGTCTCGCCGGAGTACCTCGCCTGGGTCGAGGCCAACCAGCTCAGCTGACCACCCCGTCCGGAGGCGCGGGGCGGCCGAGCACCGCCCGCCCCGCCCCCGAGACCCCCGCCTCTCACCCGCCCGACGGTGGTCGACGTCGGCGGTGCTGAATAGGCTCGACCGCATGAGCGACGACGGCTCCCCCACCATCCCGACGCCCGACCGCCCCGCGGCGGAGCCCGGCGGCACGCCCGCCCTGCGCATCGCGGGCCTCCGCAAGGCCTTCGGCGAGAAGGTCGCCGTCGACGGGCTCGACCTGCTCGTGCCGGCCGGCTCGTTCTACGGGCTGGTCGGCCCGAACGGCGCCGGCAAGACGACGACCCTCTCGATGGCGACCGGCCTGCTGCGGCCCGACGCCGGCACGATCGAGGTGCTCGGCTCCGACGTCTGGCGCGACCCGGTGCGGGCGAAGTCGCTCGTCGGCGTGCTCAGCGACGGCATCGCGCTCTTCGACCGGCTCACCGGCGAGCAGCTCGTCACCTACCACGGGCTCCTCAACGGCATCGACCGGCAGACGACCGCGATGCGGGTCGGCGACCTGCTCGACCTGCTCGACCTCCGCGAGGCGGGCGGCACGCTCGTCGTCGACTACTCCGCGGGCATGACCAAGAAGGTGGCGCTGGCCTGCGCGCTCGTCCACGCCCCGCGCCTCCTCGTGCTCGACGAGCCGTTCGAGTCGGTCGACCCCGTCTCGGCGGCCAACATCCGCGACATCCTGCACGGCTACGTCGAGGGCGGCGGCACCGTGATCGTGTCGAGCCACTCGATGGACCTCGTGCAGCGCATGTGCGACCACGTCGCCGTGATCGCCGCGGGGCGCGTGCTCGCCGCCGGCACCACCGACGAGGTGCGCGCCGGCTCCAGCCTCGAAGACCGCTTCGTCGAGCTCGTCGGCGGACGCCAGCACAACCAGGGGCCCTCGTGGTTGCGCACCTCCTGAGCCTGCGCTGGCGGGTGATGCTGAACGGCTTCAAGCGCAGCACCTGGCAGCTCGTCGCCGCGATCATCGGCGCCCTCTACGGCCTCGGCGTGCTCGTCGCCCTCGTCGGCGGGCTCTTCGCGCTCTCCTTCGCGCCGGAGCGCTGGGCCTGGACGGCCGCCGTCCTCGGCGGCTCGCTCGCCGTGCTCGGCTGGGCCGTCGTGCCTCTGCTGCTGCGCGGCATCGACCAGACCCTCGCGGTCACGAAGCTGCGCGCGTTCCCGATCCCGGCCGACCGCCTCCTCGTCGCCCTGCTGGTCTGCGGGGTGCTCGGCGTGCCGGGCGTCGTGACCTCCGTCGCCGCCGTGGCCACGGGCCTGAGCTGGTGGCAGCACCCGCTGTCGCTCGTCACGGCCGTCGTCTTCGGCGCCGTCGGCGTGCTCACCTGCATCGCGGCGTCGCGGGCGCTCGAGTCGCTGACGAGCTCGTTCGGCAGCGGGCGGCGCTACAAAGAGCTGATGAACGTGCTGGTCTTCGTGCCGCTCATCCTGGCCGGGCCGCTCATCGCGGTGGCCGGGCGCGGGCTGTCGTCGATCGGCGACGACCTGCCCGACATCGCCCGCGTGCTCTCGTGGACCCCCGTCGGCGCGACCTGGTCGGTCGCCGGCGACCTGGCGCTCGGGCGACCCGGCGAGGCGGGCCTCAAGGCGCTGATCGCGCTCGCGACCCTCGGCGTGCTGCTGGCGCTGTGGCGCGTCGGGCTGCGGGCCTCGCTCGTGACCTCGCCCGGCGAGGCGTCGGGCGGCAGCGCGAAGGGGCTCGGGCCGTTCCGCGTGTTCCCGGCGACGCCGACCGGCGCCGTCGCCGCCCGGGCCGCGGTCTACTGGCTGCGCGACCCCCGCTACGGCGGGTCGCTCGTCGTCGTGCCGCTGCTGCCCGTGCTCGCCGTCTTCGTCGCGGTCACGAGCGGCAGCACCTGGCTGCTGTTCGCGATCGGGCCCGGCATCGCGGCGCTGCTCGCCGTGACGCTCTGCGCCGACATCTCCTACGACGGCACCGCCTTCGCCGCCCACCTCTCGACGGGCGTCTCCGGCCGGGCCGACCGGCTCGGGCGCGTGCTGACCCTGTCGGTCATCGCCGTGCCCGTGGTCGTGCTCGCGACGGTGATCCCGCTCGCCGTGCTCGGGGCGTGGACGCAGCTGCCCGCCCTGCTCGGCATGGGGCTCGGCGTCATGCTGACCGGGTTCGGGGTGTCGAGCGTCGCGTCGGCGACCTTCCTCATGCCGGTGCCGGCGGCGGGCGAGAGCCCGTTCAAGTCGCCGCCCGGGGCGAGCATCACCTCGACGCTCGGCATGTACGCGGCCTGGGCGATCTCGTTCGGCCTGGCGGCGCCCGAGCTCGCGCTCGGCATCATCTCGCTCGTCACCGGCGACGTCGCCCTCGGGGTCGTCACGCTCGTCGTGGGCGTGCTGCTCGGCGCGGCCGTGCTGTGGATCGGCGTCGAGCGCGGCGGACGCCGGCTCGACGCCCGCGGGCCGGAGCTGCTGACGCGGCTGCGGCGAGCGCACGGGGCGTAGCCGCCGCGTCGGGCGTGGCCGCCGCGGCGGGCGTGGCCGCCGTGCCGGGCGTGGCCGACGTGTCAGGCGTGGCCGACGTGTCGGGGCGAACGGGCCCGGGTGAGGCGGGGGTCGCCCGCTACTCGAGCTCGCCCTCGACCTCGGTGGCGTCGGGCGCGTCGACGCGCTCGCGCGAGGCCTGCAGCCGACGGGCACGACGCGACGAGACCTGGTCGATGACGACGGCGACCACCGCGCCGAGCGCTCCGCCGAACGTGAGGCCCCACAGCGCGAAGTAGCCGTACGTGGAGGCGACGCCCTGTCCCTGGTCGAACGGGAAGAGCGAGGTCAGGATGAGCGACACGAGCACCCCGGCGAGCGCTCCCATGATGAGGAACACGCCGATCTTCGGGGCGCGGCGCACGGTGACCTCGTCGGTCGAGGCGACGCCGTCGGCGTCGGGCTGCTGCTCAGGTCGGTCGGGTGCGTCGGTCACGGGCTCCATCATCCCAGAGGCGCGGCGACACGGGCGTCGGAGCGCTCGACGTCGAGTCGGCCGCCGGGCTCGGGTCGCCTGGACCAGCCGCCCGGCGCGGGCCGGGGCCCGGGTCCCTCCCGGTGCGGGCCGGGGCTCAGGCCGAGGGGAGGCGCACCGGCACGTAGCCGCGCAGGTCGGCGCGGCTGCCCGACGCCGACACGAGGGCCTGGCCGAGGGCGTCGTCCCAGGCGAGGTCGCCGGTGGCCATGCGGATGAAGGTGGCGGCGTCGGTCTCGACGACGTTCGGCGGGGTGCCGCGGGTGTGGCTCAGCCCTTCGCGGAACTGGACCGCCCCGAACGGCGGCACCCGCACCTCCACGGTGGCTCCCGGCTCGGCGTCGGCCATGACCTGCAGCAGCCAGCGCACGGCGGTGGCGGTGGTGGCCCGGGGAGCCGAGCCTCCGCTCGAGATCGCGACCCGCGCCTCCCGCACGGCCGCCGCGCCGGCACCGTCGTCGATCCTCGCCCTGGCCATGCGCACACGCTACTCGCGGGCCGTCCCTCCCCGGCCCGTGCGCTCTCCCCGAGTCCGCTGGGCGACGGGGGCGGCCGGGAGCGCACTCGGTAGGATCGCCGGGTGCGAATCCTCGTCCTCGGCTCCGGTGCTCGCGAGCACGCCATCATGACCGCCCTGCTGCGCGAAGACGCGGGCCACGAGATCGTCGTGGCCCCCGGCAACGCCGGCATCGCGGCCCAGGTCGAGGTCGTGCACCTCGACCCGTCCAACGGGGCCGTGGTCACCGAGTACGCGCTCGAGAACGACGTGCACCTCGTCGTCGTGGGGCCCGAGGCGCCGCTCGTCGCCGGTGTCGCCGACTCCCTGCGGTCGCGGGGCATCCCCGTGTTCGGGCCGGGCAAGAAGGCCGCCGCCCTTGAGGGCAGCAAGACGTTCGCGAAGCGCGTGATGGAAGCCGCCGGCGTGCCCACCGGCCGGGCCACCCGCGTCGGCACGCTCGACGAGGCCGTCGCCGTGCTCGACGACTTCGGCTCGCCCTACGTCGTCAAGGCCGACGGGCTCGCCGCGGGCAAGGGCGTCCTGGTCACGGGCGACCGCGACGCGGCGATCGAGCACACCACCTACTGGCTGCAGCACGGCTCGGTCCTCGTCGAGGAGTTCCTCGACGGGCCCGAGGTGTCGCTCTTCTTCCTCAGCGACGGCCACACTGTCGTGCCGCTGAGTCCTGCCCAAGACGCCAAGCGCCTCCTCGACGGCGACGAGGGGCCGAACACCGGCGGCATGGGCGCCTACTCGCCGCTGCCGTGGCTCGCCGACCGCTTCGGCAGCGAGAAGGACTTCGTCGACGAGGTGCTCGACACCATCGCGACCCCCACCGTCCGGCAGCTCGAGACCGAGGGCACGCCCTTCATCGGCCTGCTCTACGCCGGACTGATCCTCACCGACGCGGGCGTGAGGGTGATCGAGTTCAACGCGCGCTTCGGCGACCCCGAGACCCAGGTCGTGCTGCCGCGGCTGCTCACCCCGCTCAGCGGCCTGCTGCTCGCGGCGGCCACGGGCCAGCTCGCCAACCACGAGGCCCCCCGCTTCGCGCCGACCCGCGCCGTCACGGTCGTGCTCGCGAGCGAGGGCTACCCCGAGGGCGTCATCAGCGGCCGACCGCTGACCGGCCTCGACGACGCGGTCGCCGTCGCCGGCGTGCACGTCGCCCACGCCGCCACGGCGCGCCTCGACGACCAGTTCATCGCGACGGGCGGGCGGGTGCTCAGCGTCGTCGCCGAGGGCAGCGACTTCACCGAGGCGCGGGGGCGCGCCTACGAGGCGATGGGCCGCATCGGCCTCGAGGGCGGCCAGTACCGGCGCGACATCGCGGCCCGCGTCGCCGGCGGCGAGCGATGAGCGGCGACGCCGTCGAGCTCGAGCAGTGGGTGCACGCCTACTCGGGCAAGGTCCGCGACCTCTACGTGCCGGCGCCGATCACCGACTCGGTCGGCGACGCCGCCACCCTCGACGACACGGAGCACCTGCTCGTGGTCGCCTCCGACCGCGTCAGCGCCTTCGACCACGTGCTCGAGCCCGGCATCCCCGGCAAGGGAGCGCTGCTGACGCAGCTCAGCCTCTGGTGGTTCGCGCTGCTCGAGACCGTGCCGAACCACCTCGTCGACCCGACCGGCGCCTCCGTCGCCCTGCCCGCGCGCGTGCGTGACCGGGCGATGCTCGTGAAGCCGCTCGACATGTACCCGGTGGAGTGCGTGGTCCGCGGCTACCTCGTCGGCAGCGGCTGGCTCGAGTACCGCGAGCACGGCACCGTGTGCGGCATCGCGCTGCCCGAGGGCCTCGGCGACGGCGACCGCCTGCCCGAGCCGATCTACACGCCGGCGTACAAGGCGCCGCTCGGCGAGCACGACGAGAACATCTCGTTCGAGCGCACCGTCGAGCTGGTCGGGGCCGAGGCGGCCGCGGCCCTGCGCGACACGTCGCTCGAGGTCTACCGGCTCGCCTCGGGCGTCGCGGAGGCGCGGGGGGTCATCCTCGCCGACACCAAGTTCGAGTTCGGGGCCGACCGCGAGACGGGCGAGCTGACCCTCGGCGACGAGGTGCTCACCAGCGACAGCAGCCGGTACTGGGACGCCGACGCCTACCGCTCGGGCGGCCGCATCGAGAGCTTCGACAAGCAGATCGTCCGCGACTGGCTCTCCGCGAACTGGGACGGCGAGGGCACCCCGCCCGAGCTCCCCGCCGACATCGTCGCCCGCACCTCCGCCCGCTACCGCGAGCTGATCGAGCGCCTGACCGGCGCGTAGCCCTGTGTCGGCGCTGCCGCCGCCGCGCACCCCACGCCGCACGCCGCGAAGAACCCCGAGCGGAGCCGGGCCCGAGCCGGGACCGAGCCGACCCGAGCCGCGCACGCCCGGGGCGCGAACGGCGCCGGGAATGGCACCGCGCCTCCCCCGGTTGCAGATCGGTGACACGTCATCGACTGACGCGCCCGCACGACACGCGGGCACCCCCGCACCCCCGCACCCACCCAGGAGCCCGCATGACCTCCCCCGCAGCCCCGGCCACGCCGAGCTCGTCCCCCGACCTCCTCGCGGCCGACACCGGCATGGGCGCGGTCACCCTGCGGGTCGCCGACCTCGACGCCATGACCGCGTACTACCGCGACGCCGTCACGCTGACGGTGCTCACGCACGAGCCCTCGGCCGGGCGCACCGTGCTCGGCCGCGGCGCGACGCCGATCGTGATCCTCGAGCACGCGCCCGAGCTGCGGCACGCGGCGCCGCGTGAGGCCGGGCTGTTCCACACGGCGATCCTGTTCGAGACCGAGGCCGACCTCGCCGCCGCGGTCTACGCCGTCGCGAGCCGTCACCCCGGGAGCTTCACGGGCAGCGCCGACCACCTCGTCAGCAAGGCCTTCTACTTCACCGACCCCGAGGGCAACGGCATCGAGCTCTACTGGGACCGCGCCCGCACCGCCTGGTCGTGGACCCACGGCCAGGTCGACATGGCGACGCTGGCGCTCGACCCGAACGCGTTCCTGCAAGAGAACGTCACCGAGGAGGCGCTGGCCGGCACCGCATCCCGACCCGCGACGGTCGGCCACGTGCACCTCAGCGTCGGCGACGTCGACCAGGCCCACCAGTTCTACGTCCAGCAGCTCGGCTTCGAGGCGACGACGCGCTTCGGACCGCAGGCGCTCTTCGTCAGCGCCGGCGGCTACCACCACCACATGGCCATGAACACGTGGAACAGCGCCGGCGCCGGCCGCCGTCAGCTCGCCCTCGGGCTCGGGCTGGTGCGCATCGAAGTGCCGACGTCCGACGACCTCGGCTCCCTCGGCGAGCGCCTCGGCCACCACGGTGTGGCGACGCGCGACGACGGCCGCGTGCTCGGCTTCGACGACCCGTGGCTGAACCGGATCGAGGTCACGACCCGCTCCGGGCGCGTCTGACGTCCCGGCGACGAGCCAGCCCACCCGGGGGGGGGGGGGGGGGGGAGACAGCACCCGCCCGCGGCGACGGCACCCGCCCGGGCGACAGCACCCGACCGCGGCGACACCCCGCGGCGACGGTGACGGCAGCCCCGCCCCGCGCGACTAGCGTCGACCTCATGTCCGACGCCGCACAGTCCGCCACGCCCACCACCCCCGCCGTCACGCCGACCGCGGCCGCGACCTTCAGCACCGTCGCCGAGGGCGACCTCACCCTGGACGACCACGAGGCCCTCGCCGCGATGCTCGCGCGCACCTTCGACAGCTACGACCACTGGTACGCCGGGGCGCGCAGCTGGGCCGGGATGCAGCCCGAGCTCCGGGTCGTGGCCCGCGACGGCGACGTCGTCCTCGCGCACGCCGGGCTCCGCCGCCAGTTCGTCACCGTCGGCGACGCCGACGTGCTCGTGACCGCCGTCGGCATGGTCGCCGTGAGCCCCGCCGCGCAGGGGACGGGGCTCGGCGCCGAGCTCCTCCGCCACGTCGACGCCGCGCTCGAGCGCCTCGGCAGCCGCTTCGGCCTGCTCGAGACGGGCGAGTCGGTGCAGGGCTTCTACCGCCGCGGCGGCTGGGTGCCGCTCGACGACGTCACCGGCGGTCCCGTCACCGGCCACTACACCGCGTTCTCCGCCGACGGTGCGGGGGTGCTCGTCAGCCAGGACGAGGGATGGCTCCTCCGCGAGGTCGGCGCCCGCGCCGCCGAGTGGCCCGCCGGCGACATCCGCTGGAACGGCCAGATGGTCTGACGGCCCGACCGGGCCCGGCCCGGCTCGAGAGCGAGAGAGATCCGCACAGCTGGCCCGCGCCTCCCGCGTCCCCCGGCCCCCGCTCACCGACATGTCGCGAACTCGGCGACAGCGCCCGCACCCCGCACCCCGCACGCACCGGAGGCGCGGTGCCCGACGAACGGACACCGCGCCTCCCGCGGTCTGACGTGCCTCGCGACTACGCGCGCACGCCCACCGTCGCCGGGTCCTCGTTCGAGCCCGGCGCCTCCGGCGACACCCCCGCACGCACGCGCGAGCCGAGGATCGGGTCGACGGAGTTCCAGTACTGGAACACGCGCTCGAGCAGGTCGGGGCGCGTGACCTTCGACACGTGGCCGACGATGTTGGCGACGAGGCGGTCGCGCTGCTCGTCGTCCATCACGTCGCGGACGAGGGCGCCGGCCTGGCCGAAGTCGTCGTCCTCGGCGTGCAGGGTCGCGGCCGAGCGGACGAGCTCGCCGTCGCTCTCCCAGCCGCCGGTGTCGCCGGCCGCCTCGGGCGACGCGGCGGGGCCGCCCACCGAGTTGGGCGCGTAGACCGGCGCCGTGGCCTCGCTGAAGTGGTAGCGCGCCGCGCCGTCCTTCGAGTACGAGTGCACCTCGGTCTTCGGCATGTTCACCGGCAGCTGCTGGTGGTTGACGCCCACGCGGTAGCGGTGCGCGTCGGCGTAGCTGAAGATGCGGGCGAGCAGCATCTTGTCGGGGCTGGTCGCGATGCCGGGCACGAAGTTCGAGGGCGCGAACGCGGCCTGCTCGATCTGCGCGAAGTAGTTCTCCGGGTTGCGGTTCAGCGTCATGGTGCCGACCTCGATCAGCGGGTAGTCCGCGTGCGGCCAGACCTTCGTGAGGTCGAACGGGTTGAAGCGGTAGCCCGCGGCGTCGGCGTAGGGCATGACCTGCACCGAGAGGGTCCAGGTCGGGAACTCCTCGCGGTCGATGGCGGCCGACAGGTCGCGGATGTGGAAGTCGGCGTCCTCGCCCGCGATGCGGTCGGCGTCGGCCTGCGTGAGGATCTCGTTGCCCTGGTCGGACTTGAAGTGGTACTTGACCCAGGAGCGCTCGCCCTCGGCGTTGATCCACTGGTAGGTGTGCGAGCCGAAGCCGTCCATCATGCGCCACGAGGCGGGCAGGCCGCGGTCGCCCATCAGCCAGGTGACCTGGTGGGCCGACTCGGGCGAGAGGGTCCAGAAGTCCCACTGCATGTCGTGGTCGCGCAGGTGCGAGCCGGGCAGGCGCTTCTGCGAGTGGATGAAGTCGGGGAACTTGATGCCGTCGCGGATGAAGAACACCGGGGTGTTGTTGCCGACGAGGTCGTAGTTGCCCTCGCTCGTGTAGAACTTCAGCGCGAAGCCGCGGGGGTCGCGCCAGGTGTCGGGGCTGCCCTGCTCGCCGGCGACCGTCGAGAAGCGCGCGAGCATCTCGGTCTCGACGCCGGGCTGGAAGAGCGCGGCACGCGTGTAGCGCGACACGTCGCCCGTGGTGACGAAGGTGCCGAAGGCCCCGCCGCCCTTGGCGTGCACGATGCGCTCGGGCACTTTCTCGCGGTTGAAGTTCGCGAGCTTCTCGACCAGCTTGTGGTCGTGCAGCACGATGGGGCCGTCGGCCCCGACGGTCTGGGAGTGCTCGTCGCTCGCCGCGGGGGCTCCGTTGTCGGTGGTGGTGATGGGGGTCGCGTCTGTCATGACTCCTCTTTCCGTTCGGTGTTCTGTCGCGGGTCGTCGGTCGCCCGGCTGGCTGCCGGGGAAGCTGGTGGGTGCTGCTCGGTCGTCGGCGAGGTGCCGACCACGAGGAGGCGCGGTGCCGGTCAGGACGCTCGGCCTGCGCCCTCGAGGCCCTCGGCCCCGACCGCGCCGGTCGCGCTCACGGCCTCCGCCTCGAGCGCGACGTCGTCGTCGGCGTCGCGGCACCGCGAGCACAGCCCCCAGAACGTGACCTCGGCGGTCTGCACGACGAAGCCGGCGTCGTTCGAGGGCGTGAGGCAGGGCGCGTGGCCGACGACGCAGTCGACGTCGGCGACGTCGCCGCAGACGGTGCAGACGACGTGGTGGTGGTTGTCGCCCGTGCGCAACTCGTAGAGCGCGGCCGAGCCGGCGGGCTCGATGCGACGGACGAGCCCGGCCCCGGCGAGCGCGGCGAGCACGCCGTAGACGGCCTGCAGCGACGTGCCGGGCAGCGCGAGGGCGACCCGCCCGAAGACGGCGTCGGCCGAGGCGTGGGGCAGGCCGTCGAGCGCGGCGAGCACGGCCAGGCGGGGAGCCGTGACGCGCAGCCCGGCGTCGCGGAGCAGCGCGTGGGCCGGTGTCGTCGTCTCGGGGAGCATCGCCCCAGTCTGCCACGCTTCCTTGAACGACTCAAAAGAGAGCCGGACCACGGCGCGTCGTGGACAGCCCGCCCTCCCAGTACTGGGGGATGCACCGACGGGGCCGGGTGCTTAGCGTGGTCACCGGGAAGGCACCCGAAGGACCGAGGAGACCGTGACCAGGATGGTCGATCAGTACAGCAGCACCCCCATGGCGTACGAGCGCATGCGACCCGTCATGCGCCTCTGGTACCTGTGGTGGCTGTCGCGCTCGCGCCACGTCCTCTCCCCCCGGGACGAGCCGACCTCCCGCTCGACGGCCCTCGACGCCGACACGCTCCTGCTGATCGGCAACGGCCCCGCGCACGGCTGGGGCGTCGCCACGCACGCCGACGCGCTGACCGGCCAGCTGGCCCGCGCCTCCGCCGGGGCCACCGGCCGCCCGTGCTCGGTCGACTACGTCGGCGACGAGATGATGAGCATCGAGTCGACCCGCGCCTGGATCCGCGACGTCGACATGAGCGCCTACGACACGTTCCTCGTCATGGTCGGCCTCAACGACGCCGTCCGCCTCACGCCGCTCGACACCTGGGAGCGCGAGATCCGCATGCTCGTCGCCAACATCGTGCGTCGCGGTCACCCCACGGCGCGCATCGTGCTGGTCGGCGTGCCGCCCGTGCGGTCGGTGCACGCCTTCGACACCGTGCTCGGCTCGTTCGCCGAGCACCACGCCGAGCGCATGAACGCCATCACCGAGCGCGTCGCCGCCGAGAACGACCTCACCTACTTCGCCCTGCCCGCCGGCCTCCGGCGCCCGGGCCAGCCGCACGGCTGCGCCGAGGGCTACCGCCAGTGGGCGCAGACGATCGCGCACCGCATCGCGCCGACGCTCGACAGCGTCCGCAACGTCGACCTCGACGCGCGCCTGCCGCGCACGCTGCCCGAGCGCACCTTCGAGTGGAGCGGCGCCGAGACCCTCGTCGACAACGCCACCCGCGGCGGGTCGGACACGCTGCAGGAGCTCGCGAAGGAGGCCGAGAAGGAGTTCGGCGTCGACGTGGCCGTCGTCAGCATGCTCGACGGCACGAAGCTCTGGTACGCGATGAACACCGAGCTGCTGCCGGTGTCGATCCCGCGCGAGCTGACCTTCTGCGACGTCACGGTCGCGGCCGACGACACCGTCGTGGTCGAGGACGCCCGCAAGGACGACCGCTTCTCGGACAACCCCTACCTCGACCTCAACCACGGCTACTTCTACGCCGGGCACCCGATCCACTCGACCACGGGCGAGACGATCGGCACGTTCTGCCTGCACAACACGCGTCCCCGCAAGGCCTCGACGGTCTCGCCGGAGAAGCTGCGCGAGTTCGCCCTGCGCGCCGAGGCGGAGCTGCAGAGCTACGAGCCCGTCGCTCCGGCCTACCAGCCCCAGACCCGTCGCGAGCGCCGCGAGGCCGAGGCCCGGGCCCTGCTCGAGGCCGAGCGTCGTGCGCACGCCGACGTCGCCGCGGCCTCGTCCGTCCCGGTCTCGCCGGTCGTGCCGTCGAGCGTCCCGTTCACGAGCGTCGGCCTGCCCCGCTGACGAGCCGCACCGCCGCCTGACCCCGCCGGAGGCGCGTCACCGCTGGTCGCGCGCCACCTGCACCAGTGCCCCCGCGGCGTCGTTCGCCGCCCGGGCCGCGGCCCGGAGGGTCGCACCCCCCGCCAGCTCGGCCGCGAGCACCCCGGCGAACTCGTCGCCTGCCCCCGTCGAGTCGACGGCGACGACGCGGCTCGACCCCTCGACGTGCTCGACGCCCTCGGCGTCGGCGACGAACGCCCCCGAGCCGCCGGCCGTGACGACGGCCGACGGGCAGACCTCGAGCAGGCGACGGGCCACGTCGGCGGGCCGCCAGGCCCCGCCCCCGCTGACGAGCGCGGCGACGTCGCTCGTGTCGCGAGGCCGGAGGGCCTCCGACGCCCGGAGCAGCGCGAGCCCCTCCGCCGCGTTGACGACGACGGGGTCGCAGGCCCGCAGCAGGTCGAGGCCGATCGCCCGCACGGGGCTGGCGTTGAAGACGAAGCGGGCGTCGTGCGCGGCACACCACTCCGCGGCGGCCCGCAGCGGCGCCTCCCCGATCTCGTACTGTGCGAGGACGACGTCGGGGGCGACCCGGTCGAGCTCGGTCGTGACGTGCCCGGCGGTCAGCTCGCCGTTCGCGAGCGGCGCCACGACGATGACGTTCTCGCCGTCGGGGGCCACCGTGATCAGCGCCCGCCCGGTCAGCCCGGCGACGCGGTGCACGCCCGTGACGTCGAGCCCGCGCCCCGCGGCGTGCGCGACGACCCGGTCGCCCACGGGGTCGTCGCCCACCGCGCCGACGAGCGCGGTCGCGCCGCGGCGGACGGCGCCGAGCGCCTGGTTCAGCCCCTTGCCGCCGGGCGCCTCGTGGTAGTCGGACCCGAGCACGGTCTCGCCCGCGCGCGGGAACTCGCGCACCCGCGCGACGAGGTCGAGGTTGACGGATCCGACCACGGCGACCGTGGGCTCTGCTGCGCTCATGCGTCCATCCTGGCCCGTGGCTCAGCCCCCTCGCCGCACCTGCTTGAGGTAGCGGTACACCGTCGGCTCCGAGACGTGCAGCGCCTCCGCGACCTGCGCGACGGCGCCCTTGAGGAGGAACACCCCTGCCCGCTCGACCTCCCGCACCGCGGAGACCTTCTCGTCCGAGGTCATGCGGTGCGGGTCGACGCCCTGGGCCGCGACGATGCGGGCGACGCCGTCGAGGGCGAGCTCGTCCACGGTCGTGCTCAGCCTCTCGGCCACCGTCGACGGCGGCGGCCCGACCTCGACGGCGGCGGGGCCGGCGCCCTTCACGAGGCCGGTCGTCGCCGTGATCGCCGCCAGCAGGTCGCGGGCGCGGGTCAGGGGCTCGTCGTCGATGTTCAGGCACAGCATGCCCACCACGTCGCCGCCGTCGTCCCGGATGAAGAAGGTCGACGACCGGAACGTGCCGCCCGTGCGCGACTCGGCGAGGTAGTTGGCCAGGTAGTCGCGGTCGTCGTGCTCGTGGTTCTGCAGCACCTTGAGCACGAGGTCGGTCGCGGGGCCGCCGACGGTGCGACCGCTGACGTGCCCGTTGGTGAGGGCGACGATCGAGCGGCCGAGGTCGCTCGTGTCGTGGAGGACGATCTCCGTCCGCGGGCCGAGGAGCTCGGCGAGGAAGTCCATGAGCGGCAGGTAGGGCCCGAACTCCGCCCGGAGCACGCGACTGCGGTCGACCACGGTGGCGCTGCTGGCTGTCGTCATGGCACCGAGGTTACCGGCATGTAAAAGAATCGTCGCATTGTGATAATTTTCTCTCATCGTGCCGAGAGATCGGCTAGCTTCCGATGACCGACGACGTTCACGAAAGGCTCCACCATGACCCGATCACGCCTCCGCCCCGCGCTCTGGAGCTCCGTCGCCACGGGCGCCGTCCTGGCCCTGACGCTCACCGGCTGCGGGGGCCCGAGCGCGCCGCAGCCCGGCGACGCCACGGGCGACGCGTCGTCCTCCGCGTCGTCGACCGTCCCCGACACGAGCGCGCTGCTCGACGCGGTCGAGGTCGACGACTCGCTCGCCTCGCAGGTGCCGTCCGACATCGCCGACGCCGGCACGCTCACGGTCGGCTCGAACGTCCAGTCGGCGCCGAACAACTTCTACGCGGCCGACGGCTCCACCGTGATCGGCTCCGACCACGACCTCATCACCGCGGTCGGCAAGAAGCTGGGCCTCGAGGTCGAGTACCAGAACCAGGACTTCGGCTCGCTGATCACCAGCCTGCAGTCGGGCCGCGTCGACGTCACCATCGCCGCGATGAACGACACCGCCGAGCGCCAGCAGGCCATCGACTTCGTCGACTACCTCACCTCGGGCATCACCCTCATGGTGCAGAAGGGCAACCCGGCCGACATCACGGGCCCCGACACGCTCTGCGGCAAGACGATCGCCGTCGTGACCGGCACGAGCCAGCAGGAGTTCGCCGAGGCGACGAGCACGCAGTGCGAGTCCGACGGCGAGGATCCCCTCGAGATCACCGTCACCGACAGCGACAGCCAGAACCAGACGCAGCTGCGCACCGGCCGCATCGACGCCATCGTCAACGACCTGCCGAGCGCCGTCTACATCTCGAAGACCGCGCAGGACGGCGAGGCCTTCGAGGTCGTGCCCGGCGACGTCATCGACGGCGCCCCCTACGGCATCGGCGTGAACAAGGACGACCCCGAGCTGCGCGACGCCATCGCCGCCGCGCTCGACTCCCTCATCGACGACGGCACCTACGGCGAGGTCCTCGACGCCTGGGGCATCACCTCCGGCAGCGTCACCGAGGCGACCGTCAACGGAGGGAAGTAGCCGTGACCGCGCCCGGGCCGCGGGCCGGGGCCGACACGGCCGACCCGACCCGCGCCTCCTCGGCGGGGCGTGAGCTGCTGCCGCAGGTGCGCCTCAAGCACTGGGGGCGGTTGGTCAGCGCGGCGGTCATCGTCGTGGTGCTCGTCGCCCTCGCGTACGGGGCGTCGCAGGGCGACATCGCCTACGGCGACATCCCCTACTACCTCGTCTCGCCGATCATCCTGCAGGGCCTCGTCGGCACGATCGTGCTCGCCGTCGTCGCGCAGGTGAGCGCCGTCGTCATCGGCGTCGTGATCGCCCTGATGCGCATCTCGAAGAACCCGGTGGCGCAGGCCTTCGCGGCCGGCTACACCTGGCTGTTCCGCGGCCTGCCCGTGCTGCTGCAGATCCTGCTCTGGTACAACCTGGCCCTGATCTTCCCCCGCCTGACGGTGGGGGTGCCGTTCACCGACGTGGTCTTCCTCGACGTGAGCACCAACGACGTGATGACGACCTTCGTCGCCGCGTTCCTCGGCCTGGCCCTCAACGAGAGCGCCTACATGGCCGAGATCGTGCGGGCGGGGCTCAAGAGCGTCGACCGCGGCCAGATCGAGGCCGCCCAGTCGATCGGCCAGACCCCCCTGCAGCGCATGGCCCGCATCGTCCTGCCGCAGGCGATGCGCATCATCATCCCGCCCACCGGCAACGACTTCATCAACATGCTCAAGGGCACGGCGATGGCGTCGGTGATCGGCTACCTCGAGCTCATCAAGGCGGCGAACAACATCTCGTCGTTCAACCTCCAGGTGATGGAGACGCTCATCGCCGCGGCCGTCTGGTACATGGTCATCGTCAGCGTCGCGAGCGTCGGCCAGTACTACCTCGAGCGCAGCTTCGACCGCCAGGACCGCCGCCCCGGCGGACCGCCGAACGCCCGCGCGCTGCGCCGCAAGGTCGCCGCCGACCTCGGCCGCGCACCCCTCGTGAGGAGCACCCCGTGACCGCCACGCCCACCCCGACCGCCGGAGGCGCGGCGCGAGCCGCCGAGGGAGCACCCGTCCTCGAGGCCCTCGGCATCGGCAAGTCCTACGGCAGCCACGAGGTGCTGCGCGACGTCTCGATGACGGTGCGCAGCGGCGAGGTGGTCTGCATCATCGGCCCGTCGGGCGCCGGCAAGTCGACGTTCCTCCGCACGCTCAACCGGCTCGAGGAGCCCGACGCCGGCGAGGTCTGGGTCGGCGGCGAGCCGATGGGCTTCGAGCTGCGCGACGGCGTGCTGCACGAGCTCACCGAGCGGAAGCTCTCGGCCCAGCGGGCCCGCACCGCGATGGTGTTCCAGCACTTCAACCTGTTCCCGCACCTCACCGTGCTCGGCAACGTGGTCGAGGGGCCGGTGCGCGTGCAGCGCCGCCCCGCGAAGGAGGCGCGGGCCGAGGCCGTCGCGATCCTCGAGCGGGTGGGCCTCGGCGACAAGGTCGACGCCTACCCCGGCCAGCTCTCGGGCGGGCAGCGGCAGCGCGTCGCCATCGCCCGGGCCGTGGCGATGAAGCCGCTGTTCCTGCTCTTCGACGAGCCGACCTCGGCCCTCGACCCGGAGCTCGTCGGCGAGGTGCTGAAGGTGATGGGCGACCTCGCCCGCGACGGCATGACCATGCTCGTCGTGACCCACGAGATCCAGTTCGCCCGCGAGGTCGCCGACCGCGTCGTCTTCATGGCCGACGGCGGCATCGTCGAGCAAGGGCCGGTGGAGCAGGTGCTCGGGGCCCCGCGCGAGGCCCGGACGAAGCAGTTCCTCCAGCGGGTCCTGGCGTGACGTCGGCCCTCGAGGCCTACCTGTCGTCGTTCGCGGAGCCGGCCGGCTACCTCAACTTCGGCAGCTACGGCCCGCCCTCGCGCCTCGTCGTCGAGACGATCGGGCGGCTCGCGGCGGCGGCGAGCGCCGGCGTCCCGTCCGCGGGGCTGCACGCCGAGGACGACCGCGCCCTCGCGGCCGTGTCGCGCCTCACCGGGGTCGACCGGGCCGGCGTCGCCCTGTCGGGCAGCACCTCCCTGGGGCTGATGCAGGTGGCGTTCGGCCTGCCGCGCGGCGAGGTCGTGGTGAGCAGCGCCGAGTTCCCGTCGAACCTCTACGCCTGGTGGCGGTCCGAGGAGGCGGGCCTCACCCGGGTGCGCCCCCTGCCGCCCGTCCCGGGGCAGCCGCTCGCCCCGGTGACGCCCGAGCGCGTGGCCGACGCGGTCGGCCCCGACACCGTCGCCGTCGCCGTGAGCGCGGTCGACTTCCGCACCGGCGCCGTCGCCGACCTCGCTGGCCTCCGGGAGGCGGTGGGCGACCGCCTCCTCGTGGTCGACGGCATCCAGGGCTTCGGGGTGCTCGACGCCGACTGGACCCTCGCCGACGCGCTCGTCGTCGGCGGCCAGAAGTGGCTGCGCGCGGGCTGGGGCACCGGGTTCGTGGCGCTGTCGCCGAGGGCCCTCGACCGCCTCCGCCCGGTGCTCGGCGGCTGGACCGGCGTGGAGGGGCCGTCGCGCTACGACGGCGTGCCGCACGCGCCGCTGCCCGGGGCGCAGCGCCTCTCGGTGACGAACGGGTCGCCCTTCGCCTCGGGTGCCCTGGCCACCGCGCTCGAGCAGCTCGAGCACGTCGGGGTCGACGTCGTCGCGTCCCGGGTCGCCGCCACCGCGGGCGACCTCGTCGCCCGCCTCGGCGCCGCGGGGGTGCCCGTGCTCTCCCCCGTCGAGCGCGGGCGACGGGCCGGCATCGTCGTCGCGGGGGTTCCCGCCGGTGACGCCGCGGCCGTCGGCGCACGGCTCGACGCGGCGGGCGTCACGGCGACCGTCCACGGCGACGACCGCGTGCGCCTCAGCGTGCACGCCACCACCACCCCGGCCGCGCTCGACGCGGCCCTGACCGTCCTGGGAGGACGCGCATGACCACTGCAGACCACGCCCACGCCGACGACTCCGTCCGCGCGGTGCACACCGACGCCGCCCCCGCCGCCGTGGGCGCCTACTCGCAGGCCGTCCGCGTCGGCGGCCTCGTCTTCGTCTCCGGCCAGCTGCCGATCGACCCGGCCACGGGCGAGTTCGCCGGGCCGGGCGTCCGCGAGGAGGCCGCCCAGTCGCTGCGCAACGGCGCGGCGATCCTCGACGCGGCGGGCTCCGGGGTCGCCCACGTCGTCAAGACGACGGTGCTGCTCGCCGACATCGCCGACTTCGCGGTCGTGAACGAGGTCTACGCCGAGGTCTTCTCCGGCGGGGTGCTGCCCGCCCGCGCGGCCTACCAGGTCGCGGCCCTGCCGAAGGGCGCCCGGGTCGAGATCGAGTTCGTCGGAGCGGTCGTCCGCTGACGCCCCGCCTCCGCCCGACCGCCCCGCGCGACCACGAGAGCCGCGGTGTCGGAGGCGCGCTGCCGGAGAAAGGGAGACGCCCGGTCGGTGGGGGGTCCGGCCGGGCGTCTGACGGTCTCGGGCGGATCAGGAACCCTCGACCGGGGAAGCGGAAGGAGACCCGATCACGAGGCCTCGACCCCTCCGCTGCATCAATGGTGCGACGCGATCCGATGACGGGGCTGGGAGGAGCTTCGCAGTCGGCTGGGAGCGTCGGGCCCCCCGGCTCACGCCGGGACGACGCCCTCGCGGGCGGGCGTCGCGGACCCGGCCCGCGCCTCCTGCTGTCGTAGACTCGTCGCGTCCACCCGCTGCCGCCTCCGCAGGAGTAAACCGTGCCCACAATCGTCGTCGAGGTCATGCCCAAGGCTGAACTGCTCGACCCCCAGGGCAAGGCCGTCGCCGGTGCTCTGGTCCGTCTCGGCAAGAACGCGTTCACCGACGTCCGCATCGGCAAGCGGTTCGAGCTCACCGTCGAGGGCGAGGTGACCGAGGCCGTCCTGGCCGACGTGCGCCAGCTCGCCGACGACGTGTTCTCGAACTCGGTCATCGAGGACGTCGTGAGCATCACCGTCCTCGACGCCGCCCCCGTCGCCTGATGCGCGTCGGCGTCGTCACCTTCCCCGGCTCGCTCGACGACCGCGACGCGCAGCGCGCGGTCCGCCTCGCCGGCGGCGAGCCCGTCGCCCTCTGGCACGGCGAGCACGACCTGCAGGGCGTCGAGGCGATCATCCTGCCCGGCGGCTTCAGCTACGGCGACTACCTCCGGGCCGGCGCCATCGCGTCGCTGTCGCCGATCATGACCGAGGTCGTCGACGCGGCGAACGCCGGCATGCCCGTCCTCGGCATCTGCAACGGCTTCCAGATGCTGGCGGAGGCGCGGCTCATCCCCGGTGCCCACACCCGCAACGCGCACCAGCAGTTCATCCGTCGCGACCAGGTGCTGCGCGTCGAGAACGCGTCGACCGACTGGACGTCGGGCTTCTCGGAGGGGCAGGAGATCACCATCCCCCTCAAGAACGCCGACGGCCGGTTCATCGCGGACGCCGAGACGATCGCCCGCATCGAGGGCGAAGGCCAGGTGGCGTTCCGCTACGTCGGCGTGAACCCGAACGGCTCGATGGACGACATCGCCGGCGTCTCGAACGCCCGCGGCAACGTCGTCGGCCTCATGCCGCACCCCGAGCACGCCACCGAGGCCGGCTTCGGCCCCGACATGCCCGACGCCATGTCGAGCGGCGTCGACGGCCTCACCTTCTTCACGTCCGTCATCGAGAGGGCCCTCGCCAAGTGAGCACCGACAACGACCACGCCGAGCTGATCGACGTGCGGCCCGAGGGCCCGAAGCCCGACACCGTGGCTGACGCCGCAGCGACGCCCGACAAGCACCAGCCCTACGAGGCGCTCGGCCTCAAGGCCGACGAGTACGCGGCGATCCGCGAGATCCTCGGCCGGCGCCCGACGAGCGGCGAGCTCGCCATGTACTCGGTGATGTGGAGCGAGCACTGCTCGTACAAGTCGAGCAAGAACTACCTGCGCCAGTTCGGGCAGAAGGTCACCCCGGCCATGAAGAAAGACCTCATGGTCGGCATGGGCGAGAACGCGGGCGTCGTCGACGTCGGAGGCGGCTGGGCCGTGACCTTCAAGGTCGAGTCCCACAACCACCCGAGCTACATCGAGCCCTTCCAGGGCGCCGCGACCGGCGTCGGCGGCATCGTCCGCGACATCATCTCGATGGGCGCGCGCCCGGTCGCCGTCATGGACCAGCTCCGCTTCGGGGCGATCGACGCCCCCGACACGGCCCGCGTCGTCGACGGGGTCGTCGGCGGCATCAGCTTCTACGCGAACTGCCTCGGGCTGCCGAACATCGGCGGCGAGACGTACTTCGACGCGGTCTACCAGGGCAACCCGCTCGTCAACGCCCTCGCGGTCGGCGTGCTCCGCCATGAAGACCTGCACCTCGCCAACGCCCGCGGCGTCCGCAACAAGGTCGTGCTCTTCGGGGCGCGCACCGGCGGCGACGGCATCGGCGGCGCCTCCATCCTCGCCTCCGACACGTTCTCGTCGGGCGGCCCCACCAAGCGCCCCGCGGTGCAGGTCGGCGACCCGTTCGCCGAGAAGGTGCTCATCGAGTGCTGCCTCGAGCTGTTCCGCGGCGAGCTCGTCGAGGGCATCCAAGACCTCGGCGCGGCCGGCATCAGCTGCGCGACGTCCGAGCTCGCCTCGAACGGCGACGGCGGCATGTTCATCGAGCTCGACGCCGTCCTGCTGCGCGACCCCTCGCTCACGGCGGAGGAGATCCTCATGAGCGAGAGCCAGGAGCGCATGATGGCCGTCGTGCGCCCCGACAAGCTCGACGACTTCCTCGCCGTCACGGCGAAGTGGGACGTCGAGACGAGCGTGCTCGGCGAGGTCACCGACACGGGCCGCCTCGTCATCAACTGGCGCGGGGAGGAGATCGTCAACGTCGAGCCCCGCACGGTGGCCGTCGACGGCCCGGTCTACGACCGCCCCGTCGCCTACCCGAGCTGGATCGACGCGCTGCAGGCCGACTCCGCGTCGCGCCTCGCCCGCCCGACCGGCAACGCGGTGCTGCGCGAGCAGTTCCTGCAGCTGCTCGGCTCGGCGAACCTCGCCGACAAGAGCTGGGTGACGAACCAGTACGACACGTACGTGCTCGGCAACACGGCGCTCAGCTTCCCCGACGACGGCGGGATGATCCGCGTCGACGAAGAGTCGGGCCTCGGCTTCGCCATCGCCACCGACGCGAACGGCCGCTACTGCCAGCTCGACCCGAAGCAGGGTGCCCGCCTGGCCCTGGCGGAGGCGTACCGCAACGTCGCCGTCACCGGTGCCGTCCCCGCCGCCGTCACCGACTGCCTCAACTTCGGCAGCCCGGAGGACCCCGAGGTCATGTGGCAGTTCTCGCAGGCCGTCGAGGGCCTCTCCGACGGCTGCCTGGAGCTCGAGATCCCCGTCACGGGCGGCAACGTCTCGTTCTACAACCAGACCGGCACGAAGCCGATCCACCCGACCCCCGTGGTCGGCGTGCTCGGCGTCATCCAGGACGTCGCGAAGCGCGTGCCGTCGGGGTGGCAGGACGAGGGCGACAACATCTACCTGCTCGGCACCACGGCGCTCGAGCTCGACGGCTCGGCCTGGGCCGGCGTGGTGCACGACCACCTCGGCGGTCGCCCCCCGGCCGTCGACCTCGACGCCGAGAAGCAGCTCGCGGGGCTGCTCGCGGCCGGGGCCGACCAGTCGTTGCTGGCCGCGGCGCACGACCTCAGCGACGGCGGCCTGGCGCAGGCCCTGGCCGAGTCGGTGCTGCGGTTCGGCGTCGGCGCACGGGTGTGGCTGGGCGAGCTGCTCGAGCGCGACGGCGTCGACGTGGCGACGGCGCTCTTCAGCGAGTCGACCGGTCGCGTGGTCGTGTCGGTGCCGCGCGAGGACGACGTGCGCTTCCGCGGGCTGTGCGAGGGACGCGGGTACCCCGTGCTCCGCATCGGCGTGACGGACGGCGCCTCGGACTCGCTCGAGATCCAGGACGTCTTCACCGTCCCCCTCGAGGAGCTCCGTCGCACCCACCGGGCGACCCTCCCCGACCACTTCGGCGCCACCATCCCCCAGTAAGCCCCCTCAGCACACCCCCGGCGGCCCTCCCCCTCCCCAGGAGGAGGGCCGCCCCCGCCCCCAAGGCGCGCGAAGCGCCGCCGCCTCCGCCCCCCAAGGCGCGCGAAGCGCCGCCGCCCCCCAAGGCGCGCGAAGCGCCGCCGCCCCCGTCGGGCGGAGCCCGACGCGCGCCCGGCAGGGCGCCAAACCAGCACGAACAGCAAATCCCCCGGTCCGAAAGGACACGGGGGATCGATTTGCTGGGGTACCTGGACTCGAACCAAGAACAACTGAACCAGAATCAGTCGTGTTGCCAATTACACCATACCCCAATGATGACGACCGCTAGGTCTACATCATGGTGGCCCATCAGATGAACCGACGTCTACTGTACACGATCTCCGAGCTCGGCGAGGCCACCGATGAGGTCACGGTTGACGACGGCGGCCACGCGAGCCCCCGAGCCGGCGGCGACGATCAACTGCTGCGGCCCCGGGGCGGTCGACTCCCCCGCGGCGTAGAGGCCGGCGACCGAGGTACGACCGTGGTCGTCGACGATCAACAGCCCGTCGTCGTCGAGATCGGCGCCGAGAGGCGCCACGTACTCGAGCTTGCCGGCCCAGGCGGGCCGCACGAAGCCGCCCTCACGCGGCACGACCTCGCCGCCCTCGAGCTCGATGCCGGTGAGCCCCTCGCGGCCGCCCTGCAGCGACGCGATGGCACGGCGGTCGGTGCGGACGCCGCGGGAGGCGAGCAGCGCCTCCTCGGCCTCGGTCACCGCCTCGGCGGACCCGTTCGTGAAGACGACGAGGTCGTCGCTCCACTGGGTCAGCAGCAGTGCACGCTCGGCGAGGTCGGCGTGCTCGCCGATCACCGCGAGGGCCTGGTCGCGCTTGCCGTAGCCGTCGCACTCGATGCAGCTGTGCACGAAGGTGCCGTAGAAGGCGCGGAGCCCGTCGATGGCCGGCAGGGTCTCCTGCAGGCCCGTCGCGACGAGCACGACGTCGGCGGTCGCCCGGGCCTGCTGGCCCCGGAACTCGCAGTCGACGACGAACGCCTCGCCGGGCTTGCTGATGCTCGTCGCGATCGTCTGCCAGTGGGTGCCCTCGTCGTACGAGAGGAACTCCTCCCGCCCGAGCTTCCGCAGCTCGAGCGGCGAGATGCCGTCCCGCGTCAGGTACCCGTGCGACAGCAGCGTGGCGCTGTTGCGGGGGCGGTTGCTGTCGACGAGCAGCACGCGTCGCCGCGCCCGGACGAGGTTGAGCGCCGCGCTCAGGCCGGCGGGGCCGCCCCCGACGACGACGACGTCGAAGTGCTCGCTCACGAGCGGCCGAGCAGGCGCTCGAGTCGCGCCAAGGTCGACTCCCGCCCGAGGATCTCCATCGACTCGAACAACGGCGGGCTGACCCGACGCCCGGACAGGGCGACGCGCAGCGGGCCGTAGGCCAGGCGCGGCTTGAGGCCGAGCCCGTCCACGAGCGCGCCCTTGAGCGCCTCCTGGATGGCGTCGGTGCGCCACTCCGTGACGCCCTGCAGGGCCGACGAGGAGGCGCGGAGCACGTCCCCGGCCGAGTCCGGCAACGAGGCGGTCGCCTCGTCGTCGTACTCGAGCTCGTCGTCGGCGACGAACAAGAACGTCAGCATGCCCCGTGCTTCGCCGAGCAACGTCATCCGCTCCTGCACCAGCGGAGCCGCCTGCTCGAGGACGCGCGCCTCGGCCTCGGTGGGCGGGTCGCTGACGACGCCCTCGAGGTACGGCAGGAGGCGCCGGGTGAAGTCACCGACCTCGAGCAGCCGCACGTGGTCGCCGTTGATCGACTCGGCCTTCTTGAGGTCGAAGCGCGCCGGGTTCGGGTTGACGTCGGTGACGTCGAACGCCGCCACCATCTCGTCGACGGTGAAGACGTCCCGATCGTGCGTGAGCGACCAGCCGAGCAGCGCCAGGTAGTTGACGAGCCCCTCGGGGATGAAGCCGCGGTCGCGGTGGTGGAACAGGTTCGACTCGGGATCGCGCTTCGACAGCTTCTTGTTGCCGTCGCCCATGACGTAGGGCAGGTGGCCGAAGCGGGGGATGAACGTCGTCACGCCGAGCTCGACCAGGGCCTCGTAGAGCGCGATCTGCCGAGGCGTCGACGAGAGGAGGTCCTCGCCGCGCAGCACGTGGGTGATGCCCATGAGCGCGTCGTCGAGCGGGTTGACGAACGTGTACAGCGGGACCCCGTTGGGGCGCACGACGACGAAGTCGGAGAACGACCCCACGGGGAAGGTGATCTCGCCGCGCACGAGGTCGTCGAAGCTGAGGTCGCGGTCGGGGACCCGGAGGCGCAGGGCCGGCTGGCGCCCCTCCGCCCGGTACGCCGCACGCTGCTCGTCGGTGAGCTCGCGCTCGAAGTTGTCGTAGCCCTGCTTGGGGTCGCGCCCCTGGGCGATGTTGCGAGCCTCGATCTCCTCGCCGGTGGCGAAGCTCTCGTACAGCAGGCCCTTCTCGAGCAGCCGGTCGATGACGTCACGGTAGATGTCGTGACGGAGCGACTGCCGGTATGGTCCGTGAGGACCACCGACGTCGATGCCCTCGTCCCAGTCGATCTTGAGCCAGCGCAGTCCGTCGAGGATCTGCTCGTAGCTCTCTTCGCTGTCACGGGCTGCATCTGTGTCCTCGATGCGGAACACGAGCTTGCCGCCGGTGTGGCGTGCGTACGCCCAGTTGAAGAGGGCGGTTCGGATCAGCCCGACATGGGGCGTACCGGTGGGCGAGGGGCAGAACCGCACGCGCACGTCGGCGCCGGTGGCGGTGGAGAAGGGAGCAGACATCGCCCATGATCCTACCGGCAGCACGGGCCGCCCAGCCCGGTCGTTAAACACGAAGAGCCCCTCCGAAGAGGGGCTCTCGCGGCAACTGCAGAGCAGTTGTCTAAAGGGAGTCCGGCGGTGTCCTACTCTCCCACAAGGTCCCCCTTGCAGTACCATCGGCGCTGAGAGTCTTAGCTTCCGGGTTCGGAATGGGACCG